>NZ_CBDFKR010000001.1:0-6777 GCF_965248875.1 Sphingomonas sp.
CGGGGCGTAACGCGTCCGCGTGCAACCGCGCCGGATCGGCGGCATCGCGAGGGCCTGCCCTACTTCGGGCAGGCGACTTCCACACCGCGATCGAAGCAGCGCTTGGCGTTCTGGTTCTGATGGTTCTGCTCGATGCCGCCGACGATCGCGCCACCCGCGGCCCCGATCGCCGCGCCTTGCACCGCGCTGCCGCCGGTGATCGCGCCCGCCGCGGCACCCGCGCCGGCACCGACCGCCGCGCCGGTGCCCATCTTGCTGGCGCAGCCGGCGAGCGCCAGTCCCGCCGCCACCGCGACGCCAAGCGCCGAACGTCCGATCGTCGTCATGCCCGTTCTCCCACCCTCGCGGCATCTGCCGCCGGCGAACAGGATAGCCCGGGCCCGGGCGGACGTGCAAACGTTAGCGGCAGACCTTGCGGCCGTAATTGTCATAATAACAGTTGCGGTGCCGCTGGCTGTCCTTGATCGCGCCGACCGTGGCGCCTCCCGCGGCGCCGATGATCGCCCCCTTGCCGGCGTCACCGGCTATTGCCCCGACCGCGGCCCCGCCCAGCGCGCCGACCGCGGCACCCTTGCCGGTGTTGGTGTTGCACGCGGCGAGCGCGGGGCCCGACAGCAGCAGTGCAGCGATCGTCGCGGTTCTGATCTTCGACATGGCACGCATCTCCCAGTGATGCCGCATCAACCATCCGCGCGCGCCGCCGTTCCTCAGACCCAGCCCTCGAGCACCTGATCGGGCGGGCGGTGGCCGTCCTTCCACACCTGGATGTTGGCGATGACCTTGTCGCCCATCGCCTGCCGCCCCTCGAACGTCGCCGAGCCCATGTGCGGCAGCAGCACGACGTTGGGCAGGCCGAGCAGCGCCGGGTGGACCACCGGCTCATGCTCGAACACGTCGAGCCCGGCACCGGCGATGGTGCCGCCGGACAGCGCCGCCGCCAGCGCCGCCTCGTCGACGATCTCGCCGCGCGCCGCGTTGATCAGATAGGTGTGCGGCTGCATCACCCCGAGCGCGGCGGCGTCGATCAGATGGTGCGTCTCGGGGGTGTGCGGGCAGTTGATGCTGACGATGTCGACGCGCGCCAGCATCGCTGCGAGCGTCGGCCACCACGTCGCCTCGACCGCGCCCTCGACCGCGGCGGGCAGCCGCTCGCGATTGTGATAGTGGACGCTAAGCCCGAAGCTGCGCGCGCGCGCCGCCACCGCCTGGCCGATCCGCCCCATGCCGACGATGCCCAGCCGCTTGCCGGTGATGCGGTGGCCGAGCATGCCGGTCGGTCCCCAGCCGCCCCACGAGCCGTCGCGGATCAGCTTCTCGCCCTCCGCCAGCCGCCGCGGCACGAACAGGATCAGCGCCATCACCATGTCGGCGGTGTCGTCGGTGAGCACGCCGGGCGTGTTGGTGACGACGATGTTCCGCGCCCGCGCCGCGGCGAGGTCGAGGTGGTCGGTGCCGGTGCCGAAATTGGCGATCAGCTTCAGTTGCGGCCCGGCGGCGGCGAGCACCCCGGCGTCGATGTGATCGGTGACCGTCGGCACGAAGACGTCGGCGCGCGCGACCGCGTCGGCGAGCGCTTCGCGGTCGAACGGCGTGTCGGTGAAGTTCAGCTCGACATCGAACAGCTCGGCCATCCGCGTCTCGACCGCCTGCGGCAGGCGGCGGGTGACGATGACTTTGGGTCGCGCGTGGCTGTGCATCGCGGACAGCGCTATTGGCGGGGGGACGCGGCGTCAAGGTTCGGACCTGCGACCGCACTGGCCAACCGCGCATCGCCCGCGCTACACAGCGCGGGATGCGCCGTCTCGCCCTGCTGCTCCTGCTCGCCGCGCCCGCGCCCGCCGCCGAGCTCGCCGACGGGCGTTCGGGGCTGCCGACGCCGCGCTTCGTCTCGATCAAGCCCGCGCGCGCCTATCTCCGTACCGGCCCCGGCGACAAATATCCGATCAGCTTCGTCTATGTCCGCGCCGGGCTGCCGGTCGAGGTGCTGCGCGAATGGGAAATCTGGCGGCAGGTCCGCGACATCGACGGCACTATCGGCTGGATGAACAAGAACCTGCTGTCGGGCGAGCGCCACGCCGTCGTCACCAAGGACGTGCGCACGCTCTACGGCAGCGCCGACCTGCAGGCGCGGCCGGTGTGGCGGATCGAGCCCGGCGCGGTGGTCGGCGTCGTGCTGTGCGACGCCGCCTGGTGCCGCGTCACGCGCGACGGCAAGGGCGGCTATATCCTGCGCAGCCAGCTGTGGGGGGTGTATCCGGGCGAGGCGATCGGGAGCTAGGGGCGCTTTGCCAGACGGGGCGCTGTTTGGGTTGATGGCCGCCACCCGCTACGGCACCTCCCCCACCACCCGTCCCCCGCCCTTGACGAACATCAGCACCACCAGCCCCACCAGCAGCAGCCCCGAGATCGGCAGCAGCCCCCAGCGCTGCGAGCCGCTCGCCAGCGTCGCCTGTTCGACGAGCAGCGGTCCCAGCCACATCGTCGCGTTGCCGGCGATGACGAACAGCCCGAAGAACACCCCGATGCGGTCGCGCGGCGCGACGCGGGTCAGCAGCGTGCGGCTCGAAGCGTACGCGCCGCTGACCGAGATCGCGCCGAGGAACCCCGCGCCGATCAGGCCGAGTTCGGGCAGCGTCGTGAACATCGGGCCGTTCCACAAGGGTGCGTGCGCGGCGGGATCGAACGGGCGGTAGAGGAAGGTCGCAGGCGTCATGCCGAGCGAGATGAGCTGCGAGGTAATCGTGCCGATCAGCTGCCACGTCACCGCGCGCTTGGGGCCGATGCGCCCGTCGAGCCAGCCCGCCAGCAGCCCGCCCACCACCGCGAAAACGCTGAGGATCATGCCATAGGCGATGAGCTGCAGCGTCCCCCATTTGAACACGCCCGCGGCATAGACCCCGGTGAACACCAGAATGCCGGTCAGCCCATCGGTGTAGATCATCCGCGCCAGCAGGAACACCAGCGCGTCGCTATGCCCGCGCGCCTCGCGGAACAAGGCCACCAGATCGCCCGCGCCGCGCTGCACCGCGGTCCAGAACTTCATGCCGGTCGCGGGGACGTCGGGGACGAAGCGGAACAGCGGGATGGCACCCAGCGCGAACACCGCGGCGACCAGCGGCCCGGTGATGCGGTCCTGCTGATGCGTCGCGGTATCGAGGCCGAACAGCGGCGCCGGCGGCACCCAGCCCCACGCCACCTTGCCGGGCAGCGCGAACGCCCACAGCACGAACGCCAGCATGCTCACCGAGACGAAATTGCCGAAGGCGAGGCCCAGCCCCGATGCGGTGCCCGCCTGGTGCATGCCAGCGGCGGGCAGCAGCAGCGCGTTGTGCAAGGTCTCCGAATAGGCAAACAGGATGTTGATCACTGCGATGATGACGACGACCATCGTCAGCGACAGCCCCGAGCCGTCGGGCCGCGCCCACCACAGGCTGACGATCAGCGGCACCATCAACGCGACGACCCAGCCCAGCCACGGCTTCCTCGGCCCCATCCGGTCGACCGTCGCGCCGAGCAGCGGCGCGGTCAGCATCACCGCCCAGCCGGCATATTTCGCCGACCCCGCCGCCAGCGCCTGCCCGGTCACCGGATCGCCGACCATAGTGGCGACGAAATACGGCACGAACACATAAATGACGATGAGGATGACGTACGGATCGCGCACGCCCTGGAACAGCGCCCAGCTCCATCCCGCGGCGCCAAGGCGCTTGGCCGCTGTTGGCTCGATGGCGTGGTCCTTCCGCGGTTCGTTGCCGGCATCATGGCGCAGTGGCGGGGGGATGCAAACGGCGATGTTGCGCGTTACGCTCGTCCGATGAGTTCCTGCCTGCGCATCAGCATCCGCCTGCTCCACGACGGCGAGATCGCGCTCGGGCCGGGCAAGGCCGACCTGCTCGACGCGATCGCCGCTACCGGGTCGATTTCTGCTGCGGGACGGCAGCTGGGATTGAGCTATCGCCGCGCCTGGCTGCTGGTCGATACCATGAACCGCGCGTTTGCCGCGCCGCTGGTGACCGCCGCGAAAGGCGGTGCGCGCGGCGGCGGCGCAGCGCTGACCGAGACCGGACAAGCGGTGCTGGCCGGGTATCGCGCGCTGCAGGCGACCGTCGATCGAGCCGCGGTGCCGGCCGCGGCGAACCTCATCGCCCGGATGACGCCGCGTCCGATAGCTGAATTCTGACCTCCGGCGATGTCCCGCGCGAGTCGAGCTCGCCGCTCGAGGGGGCGGTGCCGCTTATTCCGCCGCCGCCAACTCTTCCCCCGCCGGCGGCAGGTTATGCCCCAATAGCCGCAGCAGCTCGGCTGCCGAGTCGACGATGTTGGTCCCCGGTCCGAAGATCGCCGCGGTGCCGACGCTGCGCAGAAAGTCGTAGTCCTGCGCCGGAATGACGCCACCGGCGATCACCCGGATGTCGGAACGGCCGGCGGCTTTGAGCGCGGCGATCAGTTCGGGGACCAAGGTCTTGTGGCCCGCGGCGAGGCTCGACGCGCCGACGACATCGACGTCGTGCGTGATCGCCAGGTTGGCCGCCTCGACCGGGGTCTGGAACAATGGCCCGACGGTGGTCTCGAATCCCAGGTCGGCGAACGCGCTGCCGACGACCTTGGCACCGCGGTCGTGGCCGTCCTGCCCCATCTTGGCGATCAGCACGCGCGGGCGGCGGCCCCTGCGGCGTTCGAACGCGGCGATACCGTCCTGCACGCGCGCATAGCCCGGGTCGCCCCGGTAGGCGTCGCCGTAGATGCCCTTGACCATGCGGACGACCGCCGCGTGCCGCCCGAAGATGTCCTCCATCGCCGCGCTGATCTCGCCCAGCGTGGCGCGGGCGCGGGCGCATTCGACCGCCAGCGCCAGCAGATTGGCGTCGCCGCGCGCGCCCTCGCGCAGCGCGTCGAGGCTGGCACGGCACGCGGCTTCGTCGCGATCGGCCTTGAGCGTCGCCAGCCGCGCGATCTGCCCCTCGCGCACCGCCGCCGAATCGACATCGAGGATGTCGATCGCATCGTCGGTGGCGGGCTGGTATCTGTTCACCCCCACGACCACCGTCTCGCCGCGATCGACCGCCGCCTGCTTCGCTGCCGCCGCCTCCTCGATGGCGAGCTTGGGGAGGCCCGCCTCGACCGCGCGGGTCATGCCGCCCGCCGCCTCGATCTCCTCGATCAGCGCCCATGCCTTGTCCGCCAGCTCGGCGGTCAGCGCCTCGACATAATAGCTGCCGCCGAGCGGATCGACGACGCGGGTCACCCCGGTCTCCTCGGCGAGCACCAGCTGCGTGTTGCGGGCGATGCGCGCGGAGAAATCGGTGGGCAGCGCGATCGCCTCGTCGAGCGCGTTGGTGTGCAGCGACTGCGTGCCCCCCAGCACGGCGGCGAGCGCCTCGACCGTCGTGCGGACGACATTGTTGTACGGGTCGCGCTCCTGCAAGGATACGCCGCTGGTCTGGCAATGCGTGCGCAGCATCAGCGATTTGGGGTCGGTCGCGCCGAAGTCGCCCATGATCTTCGCCCACAACTGGCGCGCGGCGCGCAGCTTGGCGACCTCCATGAAGAAGTTCATGCCGATGGCGAAGAAGAAGCTCAGCCGCGGCGCGAACGCGTCGACCGCCAGCCCGCGGGCCTGCGCGGCGCGGACATATTCGATGCCGTCGGCGAGCGTGAACGCCAGTTCCTGCAGCTGCGTCGCGCCGGCTTCCTGCATGTGATAGCCGCTGATCGAGATCGAGTTGAACCGCGGCATGTTCGCCGAGGTGTAGGCGATGATGTCGGCGACGATGCGCATCGACGGCACCGGCGGGTAGATATAGGTGTTGCGGACCATGAACTCCTTGAGCACGTCGTTCTGGATGGTGCCTTCGAGCTGCTCGGGCTTCACCCCCTGTTCCTCGGCGGCGACGATGTAGAACGCCAGGCACGGAATCACCGCGCCGTTCATCGTCATGCTGACGCTCATCCGGTCGAGCGGGATGCCGTCGAACAGGATCTTCATGTCGAGGATCGAATCGATCGCCACGCCGGCCTTGCCGACGTCGCCGGCGACGCGCGGGTGGTCGCTGTCATAGCCGCGGTGCGTCGCCAGATCGAACGCCACCGACAGGCCCTTCTGGCCGGCGGCGAGGTTGCGCCGGTAAAAGGCATTCGACGCCTCGGCGGTCGAGAAGCCTGCATACTGCCGGATCGTCCACGGCCGCCCGGCGTACATCGTCGCCTTGACGCCGCGCGTGTAGGGCGCGAATCCCGGCAGCCCGGGGTCGACCCCCGCGACGTCGGCGGCGGTGTACAGCGGCTTGACGGTGATCCCCTCGGGCGTCGCCCAGGTCAGGTCGGCACCCTTGACTTCCTTCGCCGCCAGCGCCGCCCAGTCGGCGAGCGTCTTCGCCGGCATCAGGGCTTGACGGCGGTGCACTTCGCCGCCGCCATCATCCCGACCTGCAGCGTCAGCGTATCGCCGACACCGCGGATCGAAGTCTGCGCGCCGTTCGAATATTTGAAGCCGTCGGCGACGGTTTCGGGATGCAGCTCGGTGTTCTGGCCGCCGCGCACCAGCACGGCGACGCCCTGATCGGGGAAGAAACGCACCTCGATGGTCTCGTCATTGTCACATTTATAGGTGGTGCGGCTCTGCTTCGGGGCTGGAACCGGCTGCGCATCGGTCGGCACGAACGGCTTGTCGGCCGGCGCAGGCGGCACGACCTCGGGGGGCGCCACCGGGACGGCGGGCGCGGTGGCGGCGGTATCGGCGGCCGGCGCCGCGGTTTTGGCAGGGCTGCAGGCGGCAAG
>NZ_CBDFKR010000002.1:0-39641 GCF_965248875.1 Sphingomonas sp.
ATGTCGCCCGCGAAATTGGCCGAGCCGTCGACCTTCGCCGGCGCGTCGAGCCGCGGCAGCGCGCGCCCCGCCAGCTTGCCCGCGCCGTTCGCGCCGAGCGGCAGCGGGTCGGGCACCCGCTCACGCGCCGCGCCGGCGGCCAGCACGGCGAAGCGCAGCCGGTCGCGCCCGTGCGTCACGAACCCTTCGGCGACGCTGCACGCCTGCCAGTCCACGCCCCAGCGCCGCGCCGCCGCCTGGAGCAGCAGGCACCGCGCCGCCGCGCCCGCGCGGCGGCACGCGCCCTCCCATTGCCGCACCGACGACGATCCGCCGGTCAGTACCGGCGGGTCGATCAGCCTTGACGGACCGGCCCCGGTCAACTCGGCCAGCGCCAGCGGATTGGCATAGAGCGGATTGAGCGGCGCCGCCTCGACCCCGACGGTGCGCCAGTCCGCGCCCAGCTCGTCCGCGACCAGCTGCGGCAGCGCGGTAAAGACGCCCTGCCCGCCCTCGGCCTGCGGCACGGCGACGGTGACGTGCCCGTCCTCGCCGATCTTGAGCCACGCGCCGAATACCGCCTCGCCCGGTCCAGCGGTCAGGTTCGCCGGATAACGCCGCGGCCACAGCGCCCAGCCGACCACCAGCCCGACGCCGACACCGCCGGAGATCAGGAACTGGCGGCGGGTCGGCATGCATTTGCTCTAACGGGGGACTGCGGTCGACGCCAATCCTACCCGGCCCGGGGAGCAGGACCGCCGCCGCAGGCGGTGGTGGAGGGGGCCCGCCGGGAGGGATTGACGTGCGGCGAGCCCCTCTCCGTCACGCGTTGCACGCGCGCACCTCCCCTTCCCGGGGGAGGATTGCCGCTGTCAGCCTGCCGCCCGCTCCCCCGCCCAGATCGCGCGGTACTGGTTGCGCAGCCCGACCTTGTCGATCTTCTCCGTTCCCAGCCGCGGCAAGGGCGCGGCGGCGAACCAGATGCGCGCGGGCACCTTGAACGCGGCGATATGCTCGCCCACGAACGCGCGCAGCCCGTCCTCGTCGATTGCGCCCGCCTCGGTCAGGTTGACGACTGCGCCCGGCACCTCGCCCAGCCGCTCGTCGGCCAGCCCGAACACCGCCGCCTCGCGCACCGCGGGATGGTCGTACAGCGCCGCCTCCACCTCCTGGCAGCTGATGTTCTCGCCGCCGCGAATGATGATGTCCTTCTTGCGGTCGACGATGAAGAGATAGCCGTCGGCGTCGAGATAGCCGATGTCGCCGGTGCGGAAATAGCCGTCGGCGGTGAAGCACGCCGCCGTCGCCTCGGGCTTGCCCCAATATTCGCTGAAGTTCGCGGCGGTGCGGATGCACACCTCACCGCGCTCGCCCACGGGCCTCGCCACCCCCGCGTCGTCGAGGATCGCCAGGTCGACCAGCGGCCGTGACGGCAGCCCGGCGGAGTTGGGCTTGGCCAGGTAATTGTCGCGCCAGTTGCCCGTGCCGACCCCGTTGGTCTCGGTCAGTCCATAGCCGATCAGCGGCGCGCCCCCTTTGCCATCCGGGCCGCCCATCTCGTCCTTGATCCGCTTGACGTGCTCGGGCGGCCTGGGTGCGCCCCCGGCGGCGAAGTCGGTCACGCTCGACAGGTCGTAGTCGTGGCGGCGCGGATGGTTGAGGATCTCGTAGCTCATCAGCGGCACGCCGACGAAATAGGTCACGCCCTCCTGGCTGATCAGGCGCATCGCCTCCTCGGCATCCCATTTCGGCATCAGCACCAGTTTGCGCCCCATCGCGAAGCTCTGCAGGAACACCGGCACCTCGGCGGTGACGTGGAACAGCGGCACGTTGAGCAGCGTCGAGGGCTGGGTCGTCGGCGCGTTGCCGTCCTCGGTCGCCAGCGTCATCATCATCAACGCCTGGGCGAGATAATTGAAGATCGCCTGCAGCACCGCGCCATGGGTGGAGAGCGCGCCTTTGGACTGGCCGGTCGAGCCGGAGGTGAACAGGATGGTCGCGTGGTCGTCCGGCCCCAGTTCCGGCAGCGGCACGTCCCGCCCATCCTCCAGCAGCAACGGCGCGACCGCCTGTTCAAACGGCCTGAGATCGTCCAGTTCGATCACCGGCGGCAGGTGGTCGACTGCGGCGAGCCGCTTCATCCGTGGCCCGTCGGCGACGATCAGCGAACATTCCACATCATGCACCGCCGCCGCCAGCTCGTCCGCCTGCCACCAGCCGTTCAACAGCGACGCGACCCCACCCGCCATCAGGACGCCGAGATAGACCGCGATCCACGCGGGCGAATTGCGCATCGCGATCCCGACCCGGTCGCCGCGGCGGACGCCATGCGCGACCAGCCCCTGCGCCACCCGGCCGGCGACGCGGTGGACGTCGGCATAGGTCAGCCGCTCGGCCCCGGCGATCAGGAACTCCTTGTCGGCATGCTCGGCCGCGTAGTGCGCGAAATAGTGGACCAGGCTGGACGGCGTGGCGGTGATGACGGGCAGGTCGACTCCGAAACGCGAGCGCGCCGTGCCCAGCGGCAGCATCCCGCCGTCCGCGGTCAGCCCCGTCATCGCCGCCACCATCCGCTCGTCCAACCGGCTGGGCATCGCTCTCTCCACTTTTGCTCTTGGGCTTTGCCCCTCGCCCCCCTTATGCAGGCGGCGATGCCGGGGGAAAAGCCTTGATCCTGCACTTGTTCGCCGCGGCCGTCGCGGCATCGACGCCCCCCGTGACCGGCGTCGGCGATCCGGCCGGCCACCTCCTGTTCTCCAGCCTACACCTCCGCCCGAACATCTTCACGATCGGCTTCTTCACGCTGCGCTGGTACAGCCTGGCCTATATCGCGGGCATCGTCGCGGGTTGGTGGTATCTGCTGAAGCTGCTCGACAAGCCGGGCGCGCCGATGGCGCGGCGGCATGCCGACGACCTCGTCTTCTACGCAACGCTGGGCATCATCGTCGGCGGGCGGGTCGGCTATGTTCTGTTCTATGATCCGTCGCTTCTCACCAGCCTGAAGTTCTTCGTGCTGTGGGAAGGAGGCATGAGCTTCCACGGCGGGCTGGTCGGCGTGATGCTGGCGATGTGGCTGTTCGCGCGCAAACACCGCCTGCCGCTGCTGCGCCTCTACGATTATGTCGCCTGCGTCGCGCCGATCGGGCAGTGCTTCGGCCGCCTCGCCAATTTCGTCAACGGCGAGTTGTGGGGCAAACCCGCCGATGTGCCCTGGGCGATCGTGTTCGACCGCTCGCCCGGCGCGCAGCTGATCGCGCGCCACCCCAGCCAGCTCTACGAGGCGCTGGGCGAGGGCGTGCTGTTGTTCTGCGTCCTCGCCTGGGCCTTTTACCGCACGAATGCGCGCTACAAGCCCGGTTTCCTGGTCGGGCTCGGCCTGGCGGGGTTCGGCGCGATCCGCTTCGTGATCGAGTTCTTCCGCGAGCCCGACGCGCAGTTCCGCGGCACCTTCGTCGAGGCAAGCGGGCTTCACATGGGCCAGTGGTTGTGCGTGCCGATGATCCTGATCGGCGCGTGGCTGATGTGGACCGCGGCCGGGCGACGCGAGCGGGTCGTGCCGATCGCGGGTAGCGAAAGCGTCGCATGAACTCCTCCCCGGGGCGGGGAGGGGGACCGCCGGCAAAGCCGGTGGTGGAGGGGGCTCGGGGCGGGGCGACGCGCTCTTGAGCGGGCCCCCTCCGTCAGCCGCTGAAGCAGGTGCCGCCTCCCCGTCCCGGGGACGAGAAGAAGGCGCCCTCCCCGAACGCCTCGCGCGCGCCATCGCGCTCGCCGGGCCGATCCCGGTGGCGCAGTTCATGGCGGCGGCGAACGCACAGTATTACGCTACCCGCGATCCGCTCGGCCGCGCGGGCGACTTCGTCACCGCGCCCGAGATAAGCCAGATGTTCGGCGAGCTGGTCGGGCTGTGGGCCGCCGATCTGTGGGACCGCGCGGGACGGCCCGATGTCGATCTGGTCGAGCTGGGCCCCGGCCGCGGCACGCTGGCGGCGGACGCGCTCCGGGCGATGGCGAAGGCACGGCTGCGGCCGCCGGTCCACCTCGTGGAGACCTCGCCCGCGCTGCGCGCCGCCCAGGCCGCGCGCGTGGCCGCGGCGAGCTGGCACGACACGGTCGACACGCTGCCCGCGGACCGTCCGCTGCTGATCGTCGCCAACGAGTTCTTCGACGCGCTGCCGATTCGCCAGCTCATTCGCGCCGGCGACGGGTGGCGCGAGCGGCTGGTCGCCTGCCAGGACACGCTGTTCCTGCCGATCGCCGGGCCGCCCGTGCCCGACGCGGTGATCCCCGCCCCGTTGCGCGACGCCGCGCCGGGCGCGGTGCTGGAGGTGTCGCCCGCCGCCGTCGCGATCGTCCGTGCGCTTGCCCGACGGCTGGTCGCGCAGGGCGGCGCGCTGCTGGTGATTGACTATGGCCATGAAGGCCCGGCGCTCGGCGACACGCTGCAGGCGGTGCGCGCCCATCGCTACGCCAACCCCTACGACTTGCCCGGCGAGCAGGACCTGTCGGCGCAGGTCGATTTCACCACGCTCGCCGCCGCCGCGCAGTCGGAGGGCGCAACCGTGTGGGGCCCGGTAGAGCAGGGCGAGTGGCTCGTCCGCCTGGGCATCGACGCCCGCGCCGCCGCGCTCGCCCGCGCCCGGCCCGACCGGGCCGAGAGCATCGCCGCCGACCGGATGAGGCTGGTCAACGCCGACGCGATGGGGCGGCTGTTCAAGATGCTGGCGGTAGCCGCACCCGGCTGGCCAGCGCCGGCGGGGTCGGGCTAGACGGCGCCGATGATCGCCTATCGCGACGCGACCCCCGCCGACGGTGCAGCCCTCAATGCAATGGCGACGCTCGCCTTTCGCCAGACCTTCGCGGCCGAGTACGAGCGAGCCGACCTGGAGGAATATATCGGCCGCGCCTACGGGCCGGCGGGGCTGCTCGCCGACTTGGCCGATCCCGCCGTCCGCTTCCGTCTCGCACTGAGCGGCGAGGCGATCGTCGGCTATGCCAAGCTGTCACCGCTCGCACTCCCGCTCGACGATGCCGAGCCCGGCGCGACCGAACTGCGCCAGCTCTACCTGCTCCGCGACCGGCACGGCAGCGGCATCGCCGCGACGCTGATGGACTGGACGATCGCCGAGGCCCGCGCGGCCGGCGCGCCGGCGCTGTACCTCGCGGTGTTCGACTTCAATCACCGCGCCAAGGCGTTCTACGCCCGCTACGGCTTTGTCGATGTCGGCTGCGTCCCGTTCCGGCTCGGCGAGCGCGTCGACATGGACCGCGTCTGGCGGCTGTCGCTGTGATCGTCGACCTCGTTCGCGCACGCTGCCTGCCCCTGCCCCACGGCTTCCTCGGCCGCAGCGGCGGCGTGTCGACCGGCGCGTGCGCGTCACTCAATTGCGGCCTGGGTGCGGGCGACGATCCGGCGGCGGTCGCCCGGAACCGCCGCCGCGCCGCCGCCGCAGTCCTCCCCGGCGCAGCGCTGGCCGGTGCTTGGCAAGTCCACGGCTGCGATGTCGCCACCGTGCGGGAGCCCTGGTCCGACGCCGACCGCCCGCGCGCCGACGCGCTCGTCACCGACCGGCCCGGCGTGCTGCTCGGCATCCTCACCGCCGACTGCGCGCCGGTGCTATTCGCCGATGCGCAAGCCGGCGTGGCCGGCGCGGCACATGCGGGGTGGAAGGGCGCGCTCGCGGGCGTCACCGATGCGACGGTCGAAGCGATGGCGGCGCTCGGCGCCGACCGCAGCCGCATCGCCGCCGCGATTGGCCCCTGCATCGCGCGCGCCAGCTACGAGGTTGACGACGCCTTCCGCCGCCGGTTCGAGGAAGCAGACCGGGAGAACGAACGCTTCTTTGCCGATGCCGCTCCGGGCCATCACCGTTTCGACCTCGAAGCCTATGTCGCCCACCGCCTCGCCGTCGCCGGAATCGCGCGGGTCGAGGCACTCGGCCTCGACACCTATGCGTCGGCCGACCGCTTCTTTTCCTACCGCCGCGCCACCCATCGCGGCGAGCCGACCTATGGCCGCCAGCTTAGCGTGATCGGGCTCAGCGCGTCCTGACCTGCGCCGGATCGGTCAGCGCCGCCAGGATCAGGCCGTTACCGTCGGGGTCCTTGATCATCGTGAACCGGCCCCAGGGCTGGTCCGCAGGCGGCGAGCCGTCGACGCCCAGACCGGCGAGCCGCGCATGTTCGGCGTCGACGTCGTCGATCCCGATCATCAGCCCCTGCTGGCCGCCGGACGTCAGCGCGTCGAACCAGGTCGTGAGCGCGATCGTCGCGCCGCCGTCGCGCGGCTGCAGCTGCACCCAGCGCATGTCCGGCCCCATCGGCTCATCTTCCAGCAGCGTCATCCCCAGCGTGTCGCGATAAAAGGCGATCGACCGGTCGACATCGCTGACCGGCACCGACACCACGGCAATCGGCATCTCCATTCTCCCCATCGGCAGATCGCGCGCCCGTATCCCCGGCGGCGATCGCGCCGTAAGGCGGGTCTATCACGACTGCAGACAGGATACACTTTCATGGCGACTGGACCCGTTTCGGGCGACGAGACCGAAGCCGACATGACCGGGGTCGACGCGGCCGCCCCGGCGAGCACGCCCACCACGGTCGGCAAGCGCAAGCTCAAGGCGTCGACACTGATGATGGGCCACGGCTTCGACCCGGCCTTGTCGGAGGGGTCGCTCAAGCCGCCGATCTTCCTCACCTCGACCTTCGTCTTCCCCAACGCCGCCGCCGGCAAGCGCCATTTCGAGGGCGTCACCGGCAAGCGGCCGGGCGGCGCGGAGGGGCTGGTCTATTCGCGCTTCAACGGCCCCAACCAGGAGATCCTGGAGGACCGGCTCGCGATCTGGGAGGAGGCGGAGGACGCGCTCGCCTTCAGCTCCGGCATGTCCGCCATCGCCACCCTGTTCCTGTCGATGGTCAAGCCCGGCGATACCATCGTCCATTCCGGCCCGCTCTACGCCGCGACCGAGACGCTGATCGCGCGCATCCTCGGACGGTTCGGGGTCCACTGGCTCGACTTCCCGGCGGGCGCGACCCGCGCGGAGATCGACGCGGTGCTGGCGAAGGCGGCGACCGGCAACGTCGCGCTGATCTACCTCGAAAGCCCCGCCAACCCGACCAACGCGCTGGTCGACGTCGAGGCGGTCGCCGCATCACGCGATGCGATCTTCGCGGGCAAGGAAAAGCCGCCCATCGCCATCGACAACACCTTTCTGGGGCCGCTGTGGGCGCAGCCGCTCAAACAGGGCGCCGACATCGTCGTCTATTCGCTGACAAAATATGCGGGGGGCCATTCCGACCTGGTCGCTGGCAGTGTCGTCGGCTCCAAGGCGCACATCAACACGCTCAGGCTGATGCGCAACACGATCGGCACGATCACCGATCCGCATACCGCCTGGATGCTGCTCCGCTCGCTGGAGACGCTGGAGCTCAGGATGAGCCGCGCGGGCGAGAATGCGGTCAAGGTCTGCGAATATCTCCGCACCCATCCCAAGGTCGAGAAAGTCGGCTATCTCGGCTTCCTCGAAGGCGGGGACGATCCCCGCCAGGCCGATATCTACCGCCGCCATTGCACAGGCGCGGGTTCGACCTTCTCGCTCTATCTGAAGGGCGGCGAGAAGGAGGCGTTCGCCTTCCTCGACGCGCTGGAGATCGCCAAGCTCGCCGTGTCGCTCGGCGGCACCGAGACGCTGGCCTCGCACCCCGCCGGCATGACCCACCTCTCGGTCGCCGACGCGCGCAAGCAGGCGCTGGGGATCACCGACAATCTGGTGCGCATCTCGATCGGGGTGGAGGATGCCGACGACCTGATCGCCGACTTCGCGCAGGCGCTGGACGCGGTGTAAAGGCAGCGCGGGGGTTCAGAAGGGCCGCTCGCCCGCGATCGTCACCCGCTCCATCCGCCGCCGCGCCGGCCAGTAATCGGCGACGGGGTAATGCTGGGTCGCACGATTGTCCCAGATCGCCACGGCACCGGGCGTCCAGCGGAAACGGACCTGGTATTCGGGCACTTTGAACTGGTCGAGCAGGTGCTGCAGCAGCACCGCGCCCGCGCCCTCGTGGAAGTCATCGAGGCGGCTGGTGAAGCTGGCGTTGACGAACAGCAGCTTCTCGCCGGTGTCGGGATGGGTGCGAACGATCGGATGGTGCTGCGGCGGGAACGCGGCCGCCATTTCGGCGCGGCGCTCGGGCGCGATCCGGTCGCCGAAGTCGAACAGCAGGTCGTGGGTCGCCGTCCGGCCCTCGATCGCCCTCTTCACGTCGTCGGCAAGCCCGGCATAAGCGGCCGCGGCGTCGGCCCACAGCGTATCGCCGCCCGCCGGCGGCAGTTCGCGCGCGCGGAGCACCGCGCCGAAGCTGGGCTCGGCGCGAAAGGTGACGTCGGTGTGCCACTTGTCGAGCGCGCGAAAGCGGCGGTCGCCGTCCGCATCCTCGACCCGGCCCTCGGCGCCGCGGATGTCGAGTATCTCGGGAAAGCCGGGGACATGCGCGATGACCGGATGGCCTTCCAGCGGCCCGAAGGCGCGGCCGAGCGCCAGATGCTGCGCATGGCTGAGGTCGAGGTCGCGCAGGAACAGGACCTTGTAGCGGTTGAGCAGGTGGCGCAGCGCCGCCGCCGTCGCGACGTCCATCGGGTCGCCGGCGCGGACCCCCGACACTTCCGCGCCCAGCACTGGGCCGCAGGGCTCGATCTGCCACGCCGCGCCCCCGACCGTCATCGTCTCACCCGTCATCGTCTCACCCGTCATCCGGCCCGCCTAGCACCGGACGGCTCGCGGATGCGCGACAGAAATGCTTGTCGCGGCGCAGCGACGCGGCGATGAAGGCGGCGATGACCGACCTGCCCGCCTTCATCGCCGGCCTGCCCAAGGCGGAGCTGCACCTTCATATCGAGGGGACCCTCGAACCCGAGCTGATGTTTGCGCTGGCCGGGCGCAACGGCGTCGCGATCCCCTTCGTCAGCGTCGAGGCGGTCCGTGCCGCCTATCGCTTCTCCAACCTCCAGGATTTCCTCGACATCTATTATCAGGGCGCGAACGTGCTCCTGACCGAACAGGACTTCCACGACCTCGCCGCCGCCTATTTTGCGCGGGTGGCGCAGGACGGCGTCGTCCATGCCGAGATCATGTTCGATCCGCAGACGCATACCGATCGCGGCGTCGCGTTCGAGACGGTGATCGGCGGGCTCCTGTCCGCCTGCGCCGCGGCCGAGCGCGATCACGGCATCACCTCGCGGCTGATCCTTTCCTTCCTCCGCCACCTGCCGGAGGAGGCGGCGTTCGCGACGCTCGACCAGGCGACGCCGTGGATCGACCGGATCGCGGCGGTGGGGCTCGATTCGTCGGAGCTGGGCCAGCCGCCCGCCAAGTTCGCGCGCGTCTTCGCGGAGGCGCGTCGCCACGGTCTGCGCCTCACTGCGCACGCGGGCGAGGAGGGGCCGCCGGAGTATGTCCGCGAGGCGTTGGACCTGCTCGGCGTCGAACGGATCGACCATGGCAACCGCAGCCTGGAGGACGCGGCGCTGACCGCTCGCCTCGCACGCAGCGGCATGACGCTGACCGTCTGCCCGCTCTCCAACGTCGCCTTGTGCAACGTCGCCTCGATCGACGCACATCCGATCGACCGGATGCTGCGCGAAGGGCTGCGCGCGACGATCAACTCGGATGATCCCGCCTATTTCGGCGGCTACATCGCCGAGAATTACCGCGCAGCGGCGGCGGCGCGGGGGCTGACGCGCGACGATCTGGTCAGGCTGGCGCGCAACAGCTTCCTCGGTTCGTTCCTCCCCGACGCAGACGTCGCGGCGCATCTCGCCCGCCTCGACGCCTATGCGGCCGCCGCCTGATGCCGATTTTCACCCCGATCGGGCATGACCAGCTCGTCGCCGACGTCCTCGCCATCGCCGCCGCGCTCGCGGCGGACGACTGGCAGCCGACCTGCCTGATCGGCGTCGGGCGCGGCGGGCTGGTGCCGGCGGTCTATCTCAGCCACGCCAGCGGCCTGCCGACATTGAGCTGCGACCTGTCGAGCAACGTCAAGGATTTCGCCGACGACGTCCTCGCCCGCCTCGCCGCGCGTACCCACGCCGGCGAGCGGCTGCTGTTCGTCGACGACATCAACGATTCGGGCCGCACCATCGGCCTGCTCCGCGCCGCGCTGGCGAGCGCCGCGCCGGGCAGCGTCCGCTTCGCGACGATGCTCGACAACATCGCGAGCACCCAGCGGGTCGAGTACCGCTCGCGCGTCATCGACCGGCGGGTGACCAAGGACTGGTTCGTCTTTCCCTGGGAAGCGCTCGGCTCAGCTGACAGTCTGGCAGTCGACGCAATGGCGGTGCCTGAGCGAATTTCATAGGGCGTTGCAAAAAGAGCTGTCCTACACGACCCGGTTCATGACAGCGCTCCTTGGGTGGGTCACCGCCGGCCTGCGCGCTCTTTCTCATCTCGGATACCATCGCAGACCTCGGGCAAACCGCGCCCCGGCAATCCCGCCTCCACTTTTCCGCCGCTTCCGATCAGGTGTCCCGCCGGATCACCGGATGATGTGCCGCCACACCGCCGTACATACTTTGCGTGGGGTCAACACGGTCAACACACCGCATCGGTTTCTCTCGCTGACACGCTGCACGAACCGGCGTCGGGGCAACGGCTTAGCCATCCCCCACCCGCTCGATATCCGCTCCCACCGCCTGCAGCTTCTCCTCCAGCCGCTCATATCCGCGGTCGAGGTGATACACCCGGCTCACCGACGTCTCCCCCGCCGCCGCGAGGCCCGCGAGGATCAGGCTCATCGACGCGCGCAGGTCGGTCGCCATCACCGGCGCGCCCGCCAGCGCCGCGCCGCCGCGCACCACCGCGGTCCGCCCGCTGACCTGCACGTCCGCGCCCATCCGCGCCAGCTCGGGGACGTGCATGTAGCGGTTCTCGAAGATCGTCTCGGTCAGCACGCTCGCGCCCTCGGCGCGGAGCAGCATCGCCATGAATTGCGCCTGCATGTCGGTCGCAAACCCCGGAAATGGCGCGGTCGAGAGCGTGATCGGCCTGAGCGGCCCGTCGGCGCTGACCCGCACCCCGTCGGCAAGCTCCTCGACCGTCACCCCCGCCTCGACCAGCGCGTCCAGCGTCGCGCGCATGTCCGCGGCCCGCGCGCCCGCCAGCTCCAGCGTCCCGCCGGTAATCGCCGCCGCACAGGCATAGGAGCCCGCTTCGATCCGGTCGGGCATCACGGCGTAGGTCGCGCCGTGGAGCCGGTCGCGCCCTTCGATCGTCAGCGTCTCGGTGCCGATCCCGTCGATCGCCGCCCCCATCGCGACGAGCAGGCGGCATAGATCGACGATCTCCGGCTCGCGCGCTGCGTTCTCGATCACCGAGCCGCCCCGCGCCGTCACCGCGGCCATGACCACGTTCTCGGTCGCGCCGACCGAGACGACCGGAAAGCGATAGCGCCCGCCGCTCAGCCGCCCGCCCGGCGCCGACGCCCGCACATAGCCCGCCGTCGTCTCCAGCTCCGCCCCGATCGCCTCCAGCGCTTTCAGGTGCAGGTCGATCGGCCGGTTGCCGATCGCGCAGCCGCCGGGCAGCGACACCCTCGCCTCGCCGCAGCGCCCGATCAGCGGCCCCAGCACCAGGATCGACGCACGCATCTTGCGCACGATGTCATAGGGCGCTTCGCTGGACGTCAGCTTGCCGGCGCGGATCGTCATCACCCGCCCGAAATCCTCGGGCCGCGTCCCCTCGATCGCGGTCGACGCGCCGAGCTGGTTGAGGAGGTGCCCGAAACTGTCGACATCGGCCAGCCGCGGCAGGTTGCGCAGCGTCAGCGGCTCGTCGGTCAGGAGCGCGCACGGCATCAGCGTCAGCGCCGCGTTCTTCGCGCCCGAGATGGGCAGGCGCCCGGCCAGGCGGTGTCCGCCGCGGATCAGGATACGGTCCATCGCAGCGCGCATGCGCGCAAGCCCGCTTGCGTGCAAGACGCGCAGGACCGGGCGGCAGGCGGCGCAGCCGGCCTGACCGACGTCACGGCATTTACGCCCTTGACGGACCGGGGGCGCAGGCGTCCGACCAGCTCGCCCGGACTGATATAAAACTAACGATCTTGCAATCGCGCCGTGCTACGGCCCGTGCCCGTGACCACCGCGCTCCCCCACAACTATCCCGTCGGGATCGACCCGGCCGACATCGACTTCATGGGTCATGTCAACAATGCCAGCTATCTGAAGTGGGTGCAGGAGGCGGTGTTGAGCCACTGGCGCCGCCTAGCCCCGCCTGAGGCGGTGGCGCAGCATCTGTGGGTCGCGCTGAAGCACGAGATCACCTATCGCAAACCGACCTTCCTCGGCGACGACGTGATCGCGACCGTGCTGCTGGAAAAGGTGCAGGGCGCGCGCGCGTTCTACGAGACGATCATCCGGCGCGGCGACGAGGTGCTGGCCGAGATCAAGTCCAGCTGGTGCAGCGTCGACGCCGAAACGCTCCGCCCGGCGCGGCTGGCGCGCGATGTGGTGGAAAAGTTCTTCGGCAAGCCCGAGGCCGGCTGACAGGGCGGGGCGTCGCCGCCGCTTGACGTCGGGACTGTAAACGGGCTCCAACCACCTGCGCACGACGTGGCAGGAGGCCGGCATCGACCCGCAGAACGCATCCAAGGCGATCCTGATCTCGGGCGCGGCGAGCGGGATCGGCCGCGCCACCGCCCGGCTGTTCGCGAACCGCGGCTGGTTCGCCGGCGCGGTCGACCGCGACGCGGCGGGACTGGCGGCGCTCGCCGCCGAGACGGGCGTCTAGACCAGCGTGCTCGACATCGCCGACCGCGACGCGGTGCTTGCCGCCGTTGCCGCGTTCGGCGCGGCGAGCGGCGGCCGCCTCGACCTGCTCCACGCCAATGCCGGGATCGACGCCAAGGGCCCGTTCGCCGACGCGCCGTGGGAACGCATTCGCACGGTGGTAGAGGTCAACCTGCTCGGCACGATGAGCCTGATCCACGCGGCGCTGCCCCTGCTCCGCGCGACGCCGGGATCGCTGTGCCTCGCCACCGCGTCCGCCTCGGCGATCTTCGGCCAGGCGGGGATGGCGACCTATTCGGCGACCAAACACGGCGTGCGCGGGCTGATCGAGGCGCTTGCGGTCGAGCTGGCGGCGAGCGGCGTCCGCGCGGCGACGCTGATCCCCGGCATCATCGACACCGGCATGCTCGCGCCCGAGCACAAGGCGATGCTCCCCGCCGAGGGGCCGTTCCGCGTCATCGCGCCCGAGGCGGTCGCCGAAGCGGCGTTGGCGGCGTACGAAGGCGACCGGCTGCATTGGTTCGTCCCGCGCGAGCTGGCCCCGCTCGCCGTCGCGGTCGCACGCGACCCGGAAGCCGCGCGCGACGATCGCATCGCCGGCAAACTGGGATAGCGCCGGGCCGAACGCCCGCTTTCCCCGCCGCGCGCCCATGCCTATATGCGCGGCGTGATGGCCGCCGCCGCCCTTCCCCTCCCCGCCGACTGGCGCGACTTCCTGGCCCTGACCAAGCCCAGGGTGATGACGCTGGTGGTGTTCACGGGGCTGTGCGGGATGCTGGCCGCGCCGGTGCAGCTCCACCCGGTGCTCAGCTTCACCGCCATCCTTTGCATCGCGCTGGGCGCGGGCGCGGCGGGGGCGCTGAACCAGTGGTGGGAAGCCGACCTCGACGCACAGATGCGCCGGACCCAGGCGCGGCCGCTGCCGGCGGGGCGGATGGACCGGCAGGCGGCGCTCCATTTCGGGGTCGGGCTGGGCGCGTTCTCCGTCATCCTGATGGGCTTCGCGGTGAACCTGGCCGCGGCCGCGATCCTGACGGTCTCCATCCTCTTCTACGTCCTGGTCTACACTGTCTGGCTCAAGCGCCGGACGCCGCAGAACATCGTGATCGGCGGTGCGGCGGGCGCGTTTCCGCCGGTGATCGGCTGGGCGGCGGCGACCGGACGGGTCGAGGCGCTGCCGGTGCTGCTGTTCCTGCTCATCTTCCTGTGGACGCCACCGCATTTCTGGGCGCTCGCGCTGTTCATGCAGTCGGATTACGCCAAGGCAGGCGTACCGATGCTGCCCGTCGTGGCGGGCGAGCGCACGACGCGGGTGCAGATCGGGCTCTACACGGTGCCGATGGCGATCGCTGCGGTGGCGCCCTGGGCGCTCGCGCTGGCCGGGCCGGTCTACGGCATCACGGCGGTCGTGACCACCGCGGTCTTTGGCCTGCTGGCGCTGCGCGTCGCGTCACGGCGGACCGGCGCGGGCGACGCGATGAAGCCCGAGAAGCGGCTCTTCTCCTTTTCCATCCTGTACCTCTTCGTGCTGTTCGGCGCGCTGGTGGTCGATCGCTGGACCTTCGCATGACGAATGCCCCCGAAGAGCGCCCCGGCATCAGCCAGGGCCGCTATGTCCCGCCGCCTTTTCGTTGGCAGCAGCACACGGCCGCCGATAACGATGTCATCCGCGCGCGCCAGCGCATCCGCTCGATCATCATGGCGCTGCTGCTCGGCAGCTTCGTCATCCTGGTGTTTGCGATTTCGATCGTGAAGATCAAGGCCGGGCACGGATGATCCTCGCAGCACGCGGTCCGCAGCGCACCGCGATGCTGGCGGTGCTCGGCATCGCCTTCATGACCGGACTGGCCTGGGCCAGCGTGCCGCTCTACCGCCTGTTATGCCAGGCGACGGGACTGAACGGCACCACCGGCCGTGCCGAGCGCGCCCCGGGCGGGGTCGACCAGCGGATCGAGGTCGCGTTCGACGCCAATGTCGCGCCCAACCTGCCCTGGCGCTTCCGCCCCGAAGCCCACAGCGACACGGTCGACATCGGCGCGCGCGACATGGCATTCTTCAGCGCCACCAACACCGGCACGCGGCCGATCACCGGCACCGCCACGTTCAACGTCCAGCCGGCGCAGGCGGGGCGCTATTTCAAGAAGATCCAGTGTTTCTGCTTCACCGAACAGACGCTGCAGCCGGGCGAGACGCAGCGCATGCCGGTCATCTTCTACGTCGACCCGGCGATCCTGCACGACCCCGACGCGCGCGACATCCAGACGATCACGCTGAGCTACACTTTCTGGCCCGCGGGCGCGGCGAACACGGCGGGGCGGACGGCGCACGACGGCTGACGTCGGAAGCCAAGGCGACGGCCGACAGCGGCGGCTAAGGGTTTGACGGAGCGGACGGCGGCGCTAGAGCGTTGGTCCGACACGCCAACGGGAAGCACATCGTCATGGCCGGCGCCAAGAACCACGATTATCACATTCTGCCGCCCGATGCGGTGCCGATCGTCTCCGCCTTTGCGGCACTGGCGATGGCGGCGGGCGGCATCTCGTGGATGCATGGCGGCCATGTCGGCAAGCCGAACGGCGGCGGCTGGCTGTTTATCGCGGGCGTCGTGGCGGTGCTCGCCTGCATGTATACCTGGTGGTCGAAGGTCATCAACGAGGCGCATCACGGCGATCATACGCCGGTCGTCCAGCTTCATCTGCGCTACGGCATGATCCTGTTCATCGCGTCGGAAGTGATGTTCTTCGTCGGCTGGTTCTGGGCGTTCTTCGACTTCTCGCTGTTCCCGACCGCGATGAGCTTCGTCGACGGGCAGGTCACGCGCGCCACCGAAGGCGCTGCGGCCCTCGCCGCACAATGGCCGCCCAAGGGGCTGGAGGTCATCAACCCCTTCGCCTTTCCTCTCCTCAACACGTTGATCCTCCTGACCAGCGGCACCACCGTCACCTGGGCGCATCACGCCCTGATCCACGGCCAGCGCGGCGGCGAGAAGAAGGGGCTGTGGGGCCTGATCGGCGTCGGCGACCGCGACGGCGTGTTAAAGGGGCTGTGGCTGACGATCCTGCTCGGGATCACCTTCACCAGCATCCAGGCCTATGAATACGCCCACGCGCCGTTCCCGTTCAAGGGCATCAACTACGGCGCCAGCTTCTTCATGGCGACCGGGTTCCACGGCTTCCACGTCCTGATCGGGACGATCTTCCTGATCGTCTGCCTGGTCCGCGCGTACAAGGGTCACTTCACCCCGCGCCAGCATTTCGGGTTCGAGGCCGCGGCCTGGTACTGGCATTTCGTCGACGTGGTGTGGCTGTTCCTGTTCGTGACGATCTACGTCTGGGGCGGCTGGGGGGCGCCGGTCGAGGGCGGCTGAGGTCGCGCCGGCAAGCTGATGCGATTGGGGGACATTCCTCGGACGAGGGATGTCCCCCTTTTCTTTATGGGTAAGGCGATCGCGACATGACCGAGCCCACCATCCTCGACGCCGGCCTGAAGGGCCTGTGCCCCCGCTGCGGCGCGCGGACGCTGTTCGGGCGCCACTGGATCAAGTTCGAGCCCCGCTGCACCGCCTGCGGACTCGACATCGGCGCCTTCAACGTCGGCGACGGCCCCGCCGCGTTCCTGACGCTGATCCTGGGCACCGTCATCACCGGGCTTGCCATCTGGCTGGAGCTGGCCGTTCACCCGCCGGTCTGGGTGCACATCCTGCTCTGGCCGATCGTCACCTTCGCCGGCGTGATCGTGTCGCTGCGTCTTGCCAAGGCGGCTCTGCTCGCCGCCGAATACCGCAATCGCGCCGAACAGGGGCGGCTCAAGAAATGAGGCGCGTACCGGTCGTGCCGACGCTGGTCGTCGCGCTGGCCGTCGCGCTGATGATCGCGCTGGGATTGTGGCAGCTGCTGATCCGCCTGCCTGCCAAGGAAGCGCAGCTGGCACAGCTCGCCGCCAACCCGTCGCGTTCGCCCGTCGCCTTTCCGCTCCACCCCGACGACCGGCTGTTGTTCCGGCGCGTCTCCGCGGTCTGCGTGCCGCCGGTCGCAATCCGGCTGGTCGGCGGCGGCGCAGCGGGATTTCGCGCGGTCGCCCGGTGCGGCGGCGTCCCCGCCGTGACGGTGGCGCTCGGCACCACCCGCGATCCGATGCAGCGGGTCGGCTGGCCCGGCGGCGCGGTGAGCGGCTATCTCGGCCATGCGCCCGACGCCCGCCCGCTGATCGCCGCGCTGTGGGACCACACGCCCAGGCAGCTGATGATCGTGGCCGAAACCCCGCCGTCCGGCCTTGCCCGCAACGCCGCACCCGATCTCGACTCGGTCCCGAACAACCACCTCGCTTACGCGGTGCAATGGTTCTTCTTCGCAGCCATCGCGATCGTCATCTACGCGCTGGCGCTGCGGCGGCGCGCGCGCGGCGCGGTTTGAGCGCAACCAGCGGGACGTCCCGCGACCGGCGGGCCGCTATCGGAGCGATCGAAAGGATTGCCCATGACCTTCCGCATCAGCGCGCTGCCCCGTGCCGCCTTCGCCCATCTGTTCAACCTCTCCGACGAGGCGCTGCCCGCCTGCGGCGCCCGCCGCGTCCTAGCCGGCGCGAGCGGCGGCTACCCCTGTCGCGTCAGCCTGACGGACGCCACGCCCGGAGAGACGCTGATCCTCACCCACTACGAACATCAGCCCGCCGACACCCCGTTCCGCGCGGGCCACGCCGTCTACGTCCGTGAGGCGGCCGCCGACACGCACCTCGCGCCCGGCGAGATCCCGGCGCTGCTCCGTTCCCGCCTACTGTCGCTGCGCGCGTTCGACGGGGGCGGCATGATGATTGACGCCGATGTGGCCGACGGCGCGGCGATCGCGTCCGCCATCGACGCAATGCTGGCCCACCCGCAGGTCGCCTATCTTCACCTCCATTATGCCAGGCCCGGCTGCTACGCCGCGCGCGTCGACCGCGCCTGACGCGGGCCAATCGGGGGCCCGACTTGCCGGGCGCAGAGTGGCCCGCTACCCGCCGCCGCGATGCGCTACATCAGCACTCGCGGCACTGCGCCGACGCTCGACTTCCGCGGCGTGACGCTGGCGGGGCTGGCGGCCGATGGCGGGCTGTACGTGCCCGACGTCTGGCCGCGCTGGTCGGCGGACGAGATCGCCGCGCTGGCCGGACTGTCCTATCCACAGACCGCCGCGCGCGTGCTCGCCCCATTTGCGGACGACGCCATCCCACCCGCCGACCTGCTCGCCCTGTGCGAACAGGCCTATGGCCGCTTCGCTCATGCCGCAGTCGCCCCGCTGGTCCAGCTTGACCACGACCAGTGGATGCTGGAGCTGTTCCACGGCCCAACGCTCGCCTTCAAGGACGTAGCGCTGCAGCTGCTGGGGCTGCTGTTCGAGCGGTTCATCGCCGGCGGGAACCGCGATGGCCGCCCGCTGACCGTCATCGGCGCGACCAGCGGCGACACCGGGTCGGCCGCGATCGACGCCCTGGCGGGACGCGCCGGGGTGGAGGTGTTCATGCTCCACCCGCTCGGCCGCGTCACCGACGTCCAACGGCGGCAGATGACAACCGTCGCCGCGCCGAACATCCACAATATCGCGGTGGAGGGCGACTTCGACGCGGCCCAGGCGCTGGTCAAGGCGATGTTCAACGACCGCGGCTTTGCAAGCCGGTTCCGCTTGTCGGCGGTCAACTCGATCAACTGGGCACGCCTCGCCGCACAGGTCGTCTATTATTTCTACGCCGCCGTCCGGCTCGGCGCGCCCGGGCGCGCGATCGCGTTCAGCGTACCGACGGGTAATTTCGGCGACGTCTTCGCCGGCTATGTCGCCGCGAAGATGGGCCTGCCGATCGCGCGGCTGATCGTCGCCACCAACGTCAACGACATCCTCGTGCGCGCGCTGACCGGAAGCGACTATTCGCGCGGCGCGGTGCAGGTCACCGCCACCCCGTCGATGGACATCCAGGTTTCGTCCAATTTCGAGCGGCTGCTGTTCGATCTGAACGGCCGCGACGGGGCGGCGCTGGCGGCGCAGATGGCTGGATTCGAGGCGACGCACGCAATGCGGCTGACGGCGGAGCAGCACGCGGGCGCGGCGCCGCTGTTCGCGGGCGACGCGGTCCGCGCCGATGACATGATGACCGCGATGCGCTGGGCGCACGAGCGCGGCGGCGAGGTGATCGACCCGCACACCGGCATCGCGCTCGCCGCCGCGCGCCGCGCCGCCATCCCCGCGGGAACGCCGGTCGTGACGCTCGCCACCGCACACCCCGCCAAGTTTCGCGATGCGGTGGAACGCGCCACCGGCGTCCGCCCGGCGCTGCCGCCGCGCGTCGGCGACCTGTTCCAGCGCCAGGAGCGGTTCGCGACGCTGCCCGCGACAACCGCAGCGGTCGGCGGCTTCATCGCCGAGCACGCCGCCGCGTGACCCTGCAGACGCTCGTCGGTGAGCCCTGGCCCGATTACGGGCTGATCGACTCGGGCGATGGCCGCAAGCTGGAGCGGTATGGCCCCTACCATTTCATCCGCCCGGAGCCGCAGGCGCTGTGGGTGCCCGCGGCGGCCGGCTGGGACGCCGATGCCGAATTCGTCCCCGGCTCCGACGAGGAGGGCGGCGGGCGCTGGACCTACCATCGTGCCGTCCCGCGCGACGGCTGGCCGCTAGGGTGGGACGACGTTCGCTTCACCGCGCAGACGACACCGTTCCGCCATCTCGGCTTCTTTCCCGACATGGCGCCGGTCTGGCTGTGGCTGCGCGAGCGGCTCGCCGGCGTCGATAGCCCGGAGGCGCTCAACCTGTTCGGCTATACCGGCGTCGGCAGCCTTGCCTTGGCTAGTAAAGGCGCGCGCGTCACTCATGTCGACGCGTCGAAGAAGTCGGTCGACGCCGCCCGCGCCAACGCGCGGCTGTCGGGGCTGGCCGATGCGCCCATCCGATGGCTGATCGACGACGCCGCGAAGTTCGTCGCGCGCGAGCGCCGCCGCGGCCGCCGCTACGACGGCATCCTGCTCGACCCCCCCAAGTTCGGCCGCGGCCCCGAGGGCGAGGTGTGGCGGCTGGAGGAGCACCTGCCCGCGCTGATCGCGGGGTGCCGCGCGCTGCTCGACGACCGCTCGCGCTGCCTGTTCCTCACCGTCTACGCGGTCCGCATGAGCGCGCTCGCGATCGGCGAGATGCTGCGCCAGGCGTTTGCCGACCTGCCGGGCACGGTCGAGGCGGGCGAACTAGGCGTGCGCGAGGAAGCGCGCGGCCTGGTCCTGCCGACCGCGATCTGGGCGCGATGGTCGAATTAGCTGTCCTACACAGCCTGCTTCGGCCAGCCTCGCCACCGTTCTTTCTCAGTGTCGCATCGGTCGCCCGCCACCTCGGGCGGGGCGTCGCGCGCAACGCGCGAGCCTCTGCTTAGCCTCTACTTCCGATGGTCAGTCCATCCCCGCCCGGATCGCCGCCGCGGCCACGAACGGTGCGCCGGCGACCAGCACCAAGCTGACCGCTGCGAGCAGCTTCGCCGCGCCCGGCCCCGCATCGACCATCCCCGCCCCGAAGATCAGCAGCGGCACCGCCAGCGGCAGCATTACCAGCCCCGCCACCGCCCCCGCGCCGCGCAGCCCCGCGACCAGCGCCGCCGTTGTCAGCCCCAGCGCCGCGAGCCCCGGCGTGCCGATCAGCAGCCCCAGCTCGACCCGGCCCAGCGTAGCCCCCGGCAAATCGAGCAGCGCCGCCGCCACGACAGTCGCCAGCACGAGCGGCGGCGCGAAGCCGAGCCAGTGCGCCACCAGCTTCGCCGCAGCGACCATTGGCAGCGGCACGTCGCGGATCAGCAGCTGATCGATGACTCCCGCCTCGACGTCGGGCGCGACCAGCCGCTCGACGGGCAGCAGCGCCGCGAGCAGCGCCGCGGCCCACACGACCCCGCCACCGACTCGCGCGAGCAGCCGCGGATCGGGACCGACCGCAAACGGGAACAGCGTCGCGACCAGGAGGAAAAAGGCGACCGGCCACCACACCCCCCCACTCGCAACCGACCGCCGGAGGTCGCGCCGGATCAGCGCGATCAACATGCGGCGCCCTCGCCAGGCAGCCGCAGGCCGAACGCGCTCGGCACAGCAAGCGGCTGGTGGGTCGCCATCAGCACCGCCCCGCCCGCGGCCCGATGCCGCCCGATCAGCCCCTCCAGCATCGTCACGCCATCCGTATCGAGGCCGTTCGCCGGCTCGTCGAGCAGCCACAGGTCCGCGCCGCTCGCTGCCATCCGCGCCAGCCCGGCGCGCCGCCGTTGCCCGGTCGATAGCAGCCGCACCGGCACCTCGCCAAGCGCTGCCAGCCCGACCGCCGCCAACGCCGCCTCGCCGCCGTCGAGCTTCGCCCAGAAGTCGAGCGCATCACGCAGCCGCCGCTCGCCGTCCAGCGCATGCCCCTCGCCGAGCAGCGCCACCGCGCCCTCGCGCTCCACCGTCCCGGCCCCGGCGCGAAGCAGCCCCGCCGCGACCCTGATCAGCGTCGACTTGCCCGCGCCGTTCGGCCCCGTCACCACCGCCGCGTCACCCGGCCGGAGCGCGAAACTCACTCTTTCCGCGAGTACCCGCCCACCCCGCACCAGCGCCACGTCCGCGAACGTCAGCGCCGCCCGGCGGTCGCGCCCCTGCGCACTCGGTGCTTGCCCCGGCATCGCTGCCGACCCTACCGTGCGCCGGTCAGGAACCCAAGGAGTACGCCATGAGCGAGCCCCGGATCGAGCCGCCCATCGAGCCTCTGAGCGAGGCCGAGCGCGCCGATGCGCTGGATGGCCTGCCCGATTGGGACTATGAAGACGGCCGCGATGCGATCCGGCGGTCGATCGTCTTCACCGACTTTGCGGCGGCGTTCGGCTTCATGGCGCGGGTCGCGCTGATCGCCGAGAAGGCGGACCATCACCCGGAATGGACCAATGTCTGGAACCGGGTAGAGATCCTGCTGACCACCCATGACGCGGGTGGACTGAGCCACCGCGACATCGAGCTGGCGACGGCGATCGACGGCATTTTGGGCGATTAGTCGCCCATCCCACGGCGCATCATCTTGCGCAGCCGCCCCGGCATCCACCGCGCCGCGAACGCCATGCGCCGCGCGGTCGGCCCTACATAGGTGTGGACGCGGTCGCCATGCACCGCCGCCCACGCCGCTTCCGCCACCGTGTCGACCCCGGTCAGCTCCAGCCCGCGCTCGACCACCGCCTCGCGGATCGAGCGGTTGCTGGCGCCCGCCAGCCCATCGAGCAGCGGCGTCTCGATGAAACCTGGTACCAGGTCGCGCACCCTGATACCGTCGCCATGCCATTCGCCGTCGAGCGCCTCCGTCAGCGCCCGCACCCCGAACTTGGTCGCCGAATAGGGCGCCAGCCCGGCCGAGCCATAGATCGCCGACGCCGACGCCGTGTTGAGCAGGCAGGACCCCGGCGTGCGCCTGAGGTAGGCGTGCCCGATCCGCGCGCCGTTGAGGACGCCGGTCAGGTTGATCGCCACCACCCGGTCGATCTCCGCGAAATCGGTCTCTGCCAGCGGGCCGCCCGAGCCGATACCGGCGTTGTTGAACAGCACGTCCAGCCGCCCGCCCGACGTTTGGGTAAAGGCGTCGAGCGCCGCGACCCAGCCATCGCGGTCGCGGACGTCGAGCGTGTAGCGCTGCGCCATGCCGCCTCCGAGTTCGGCGATCGTCTCGCTCAGCCCGCGCTCGTTGACGTCGGCGACGCCGACCCGCCAGCCGCGGCTCGCGAACAGCTTCGCCGTCGCCCTGCCGATGCCCGACGCGCCGCCGGTGATGAAGATCGCCTTTATCTCGCTCATGTCTGGCCCCGCGTTTGACTTGGCCGCCGCTATGCCCGCAACCTGCATGGCCATGCCAGCCCCCGCGCTCGCCTTTGAGGATGTGACCCGGCGTTACGGCGACGCCGCCGCGGTGGACGGGGTCAGCCTGGCGGTGCCGGGCGGCGCTTTCGTCGCGCTGGTCGGCCAATCGGGGTCGGGCAAGTCGACGCTGCTCAAGACCGTCAACCGGCTGGTCGAGCCCGGCCGCGGCCGCGTCCTGATCGATGGCGCGAATGTCGCGGACGGCCCCGCACCGCTGCTGCGCCGCCGGGTAGGCTATGTCTTTCAGCATCTCGGGCTGTTTCCGCACCTGACGGTGGCGGAGAACATCGCGATCGGGCTGCGGATCGCCGGCCGGCGCAACGAGAACCGCGTCCCCGCGCTGCTCGATCTGGTCGAACTTCCCAGCGCCTTCGCTACGCGGCTGCCCGCCGCGCTGTCGGGCGGTCAGCGCCAGCGGGTCGCAATCGCCCGCGCACTCGCGCCGGGCGCGAAGCTGCTGCTGCTCGACGAGGCGTTCGGCGCGCTCGACCCGGTCACCCGCAACGCGCTGGGCGGCGCGATCCGGCGGCTGCACGAAGAGCTGGGGCTGACCACCGTGCTGGTGACGCACGACATGGCGGAGGCGCTGCTGCTCGCCGATCGCGTGGCGGTGATGGCGGCGGGTCGGCTCGTCGCGAACCTGACGCCCGCCGAATTGCTGGCGGGCGGCGGTGGCCAGGAGGCGCAGGCACTGGTTGCGGTGCCGCAGGCGCAGGCAGCGCGTTTGCGGGCGCTGGCAAAGTGAGCCTCGCCGACACCGTCGCCCGTGTCCCCCCGCTGCTCGCGCACCATGTTCTCCTCGCCTTCAGCGCGCTGGCGCTCGGCGTCGCGCTCAGCCTGCCGCTCGCGATCTGGTCTTCCCGTCGTCCCGCCCTTGCCGCGGCGGCGTTGGGGGTCGCAAGCTTCGTCCAGACCATCCCGGCGCTGGCGCTGCTCGCGCTCTTCTTCCCGCTCCTGCTCGCGCTCGGGCTACCCGCGCTCGGCTTCCTCCCCGCTCTGTTGGCGCTGACGCTCTACGCGCTGCTGCCGATCCTGCGGAACGGTGTCGCGGGGCTGCGCGGGCTCGATCCGGCGGTGCTTGAGGCGGCGGATGCGGTTGGCATGACGCGGGGGCAGAAGCTGCGGCTGGTCGAGGCGCCGCTCGCCGCGCCGGTGGTGATCGCGGGCATCCGCACCGCCGCGGTGTGGACGATCGGCGCCGCGACGCTGTCGACCACGGTCGGCAGCCCAAGCCTGGGCGACCTGATCTTCGCCGGGCTGCAGACGCAGAACTGGTCGCTGGTGGTGGCGGGCTCGCTCAGCGCCGCCGCACTGGCGCTGGCGGCGGACGCCGCGTTCGGCGCGATCGAGCGCGGCATCGCCAAGCGGCGGCGGCGCTGGTGGATCGGCGGGCTGGTCGCGCTTGCCGCCGGGCTCGCCCTCGCCACCGCGCCGCTATGGCGGCACCCGGTGCGACGCCCGGTCGTGATCGGCGCCAAGAACTTCTCCGAGCAATATATCCTTGCCCGTCTGATCGGCGACCGGCTGACCCGGGCCGGCTACACTGTCGAGTATCGGGACGGATTGGGGTCGGCTGTAATCTTCGACGCGCTCGCGAGCGGGACGGTCGACGTCTATGTCGACTATGCGGGCACGCTGTGGACCAACCAGATGCGCCGCGGCGACGTGGCAAACCGCGAGGCGATGCTGCGCGCGATCGGCGACTGGACCGCGCGCGAGCGTCAGGTGCGGCTGCTCGGGCCGCTGGGGTTCGAGAACGCCTACGCCTTCGCAATGCGCGGCGACACGGCGGCGGCACGAGGCATCCGCACGCTGGACGATCTCGCCGCCGCCTCGCCCACGCTGGCGCTCGGCAGCGACCTGGAGTTTCTGGAGCGGCCGGAATGGCGCGCGGTACAAGCCGCCTACCCGTTCCGCTTTCGCAGTGCGACGCCGTACAGCCCGACCTTCATGTATCGCGCATTGCAGGGCGGGGCGGCGGACGTCGTCACCGCCTTCTCGTCCGACGGGCGGATCGCGGCGGACCGGCTGACGGTGCTGGCCGACACGCGGCACGCGCTGCCGCGCTACGACGCGCTGCTGCTCGTCGCACCTGGGCAGGCGCACGACCCGCGCTTCACCGCCGCGCTGGCGCCGCTGGTCGGCAACATTCCGGTCGAGGCGATGCGCGAGGCCAACTATCTGGTCGACCGCGACACCGCCAAGCGCACACCGGAAGAGGCGGCCCGCTGGCTCGCCAGCAGGCTCGGCTCAAAAGAATAGCTTGCGCACCGCCAGCCGCACCGTCCGGCCCAGCGGGTCGAGCAGATCCGGCTGATAGTTGACCGGCGTCGCGCCCGTCTGATCGCGGACCCGCTCGCGCGCGTCGAACACATTGTCGACCGCCAGCGTGACGCGAAACCCGCGCAGCCAGGGATGCTTCCTGAGCAAAGCCAGCCGCTGGCCGGGATCGGCGAACAGCCGCAGGCTGGCGGTGGTCAGCGCGCCGAAATCAAGCCGCGTCGGGGCCGCCGCCGTGCCGCCGTTGACCTCGGTCGCGCTGCGGAAATTGACGGACAGCCGCGCGCCCAGCCCGTTGTTGGTGTAGCCCGCCTGCCCCTCGACCTCGTGCCGGGGCTGGCCGCCGCTCGATCCGATCGCGTCGCCGTTGATCAGGTCGAGCCGCGGCCCGCCACTGGCGACCAGCACCGAATCGGTGAAATGCCAAGTGTGGTACAGCGCAAACTGCAGCCGCCCGCCGCCCGGCCCGCCGCGCCCGCCGAAGCCGCCACCACCACCACCGCCGCGGAAGCCGCCGCCGCCACCCGGTCCGCCGAAACCGCCAGAGGGCGTCGCCCCCGACGTCGGCGCGCCGGTCTGCCCGGTCGCGGGCGCCCCGCCTTGGGGCGCCGCACCGGGTTGGCCGCTCTGCCCGCCGTTCCGCCGCCCCGGAAAGGTCAACCCCGCAAAGGGGTTAGGTCCGGTACCGGCGCGGAACGCCTCGATCTGCCGCTGCAGCTGCGACTTCAACGGGATCGACAGGTTGAAGCCGTAGCGCAGCTCCGACCGCTCGGTCCGCGCGAAGTTGATCGGGCGCGTGTCGACGCGCGTCAGCTGGCCGGCGGCATCGCGGGTGAAGCGCCCCGGAAAGGCGCCCGCGATCGCCGCGGTGGCGGTGGAGAAGCTCGCCACAGGGTCGTCGACATGGCTCGAGACGTAATTGGCCAGGAAGGTCAGGTCCCGCTCGCGTGACGGCCGCACCGTCAGCCCGATCTTGGCGGTATGCGTCTCAAATCCGCGCAGATTGGCGTTACCGCCGCTGATCGTCGTCACGACCGCGTTGGCGGCGTTGACGTAATCGAACACGCGGACGTTGGGGGTGACGACCTGCGGATTGCCGAGTTGCTGCGGCGAGGGGGCGCCATCCTCGTCGGTGACCGACACGATCAGCCGGATCGCGTCGACCGGCGCCCAATTGGCGCCATAGCCCAGCGTCGTCAGCGTGCCGAAGTCGCTCAGCGTCTGCACCGCCGCATTGACGTTCGCCGACAGCGTCCCGATCGTGCCGCCGAACGCCTGGGCGCGGCTGGTGATCGGCAGGTCCAGGTTGATGCGCCCGGTCGCCTGATCGCGCGTCAGGTCGCTGCGCTGCGACACGCCAGCGCGCGACGAGCGGCCGAAGAAATCGATCAGATCCCCGCCGGCCGCCAGGCTGGTCGTCACCTCGCCAGCGGGCAACCGAAACAGCGATCCGTTCGCCTGCGCGTCCAGCCCCCAATCCTGGCTGCGCGAAATGGCGCGGCTGTCGGGCAAACGCGCTAAATTGAGCGGGCCGTTCGGGTTCGCGGTAGGATCGTTGGCGGTCAGGCGCGCCTGGAACCCGCTCGCATCGTAATTGCCGTCGGTCAGGGTGCGCCCGTCGATCCGATCATAAGCGCCGATCAGCGACCAACGCCACCGGCCGGCCTGGCCGTTCAGGGTCGAGCCGACATGACTGGTGATCGTCGCGGTGCGCTGCGCCAGCGGTTCGGTGCCGACTGCGCGCTGGGTCAGCCCCGGCGCCGTGAACGGATTGCCCGCGGGCACCGTGAGGTTGACGATCGGCAACCCCTGCAGGCTGCGCCCGGTCTTGGCATCGATCGTGCCGTTCAGCGTCGCGCCAATGCTGCCAAGGACGTTGCGCGCATAGGTCGCGTTGGTGCCGAAGCTCCGTGCCTGCCCGAGCAGCGTCCGGTATTGCGACTGATCGATCGCGCCAGGTGCGGTGATCACGTCGCGATCGGCCTCAAGCACGGCCGCACTCTGCTGATAACTGCTATGGACGTTGAAGCGCTGGTCGCGGCGGATCGACAGCCAGTCGAGCTCGCCCTGCGGATTGTTGCGGTCGCCGCGGGTGGTGATCCGGTCGGACAGCTCGGTCGTGGTGGCGCGGAAGCGCTGGCGCAGCACGAAGTTCACCACCCGCTGGTCGGCGCGATAGCCGTATTTCAGCGCGACCTCTTCGGGCAGGATATCGACCCGCGCGATCGCCTCGGTCGGCAGGTCGCGGATTTCCTGAAATCCCGCGATCCGCCGCCCGTTGAGGAGCACGACCGGCGCGCCGCCCGAGCCGCGGCCCGAACGCGTCTGGGGGCTGAGTTCGTTGAGGAGCTCAGCGACCGAGTTGACGCCGTAGGAACGGATGTCGGCGGGGCCGAGCTGTTCCTCGGGCGGGATGTCGCCGACGACGGCGCCCGGCAGTCCGCGCTGGCCGCGGACGATGATGTCCGGCTCATCCGAATTGGCATCCTCCGCGGCGGGCGAACGCTGCGGCGTGGCGGCAGGCGGGGCGGTCTGCGCCGTGCGTGTGGCCGGGGCCGGAGCGTCCTGCGGAGCCGGTGTGGGGGTCGCTTGCGGTGCGGCAGGCACGCGCGGCGCCTGTTGCGCGGTCGCCGCGGCGGGGATCGCAACGGCGATCATCAGGGGCCAGCGGCGCATGGTAACTCCGGTCAATGGTCGGCAAGGGGGCGCCCGTAACGGGCGTTTGTCGCAAGAATGTCTCGATCGCGTGAAGATCGGGTGCTTAATCCACCCTGACCAGCCCCGTCGCATACTCCTTCGCCTTGGCGACATAATGCGCCGCCGACAGTTTCAGCCCGGCGATCTGCGCGTCGGTCAACGCGCGGACGGCGCGGGCGGGGCTGCCGACGATCAGCTGGCCAGGCGGAAATACCTTCCCCTCGGTCACCAGCGCGCCCGCTCCGATCAGACAATGCTCGCCGATCTCCGCCCCGTTGAGCACCGTCGCGCCCATCCCCACGAGCACGTACGCGCCGAGCGTGCAGCCGTGCAGGATCGCATGGTGCCCGACCGTGCAGCCCTCGCCGACGATGCAGGGCACGTCGGGGTCGGAGTGAAGCATCGCCCCTTCCTGAATGTTGGCCTGCGCGCCGATCGTGATCGGCGTGTTGTCAGCGCGGATCACCGCGCCGAACCAGACCGACGCCTCCTCGCCGAGATGGACGTCGCCAATCAGCTCGCCCGACGGCGCGATCCAGCTCCTAGGATGGACGGTCGGCTCCTGCCCGGCGATGCGATATAGGGGCATGCTATCGATCGCTCCAGCCAGGCTCCGCCGCCTTCGCAGCCCGGCGGAAGCGATGCAGCAGCGGCTCGGTATAGCCGTTGGGCTGCGCCACGCCCTGGAACACCAGCGCGCGGGCGGCCTGCATTGCCAGGCTGTCGGGCGTCAGCGGCCGGTAGCGCGGGTCGCCCGCATTCTGCGCGTCGACCTTGGCCGCCATCCGGGCGAACGCCGCGTCGACCTCGTCCGGGGTGGTGACGCCGTGGAGCAGCCAGTTCGCGATGTGCTGCGACGAGATGCGCAGCGTCGCCCGGTCCTCCATCAGGCCGATATCGTGGATGTCGGGCACCTTGGAGCAGCCGACGCCCTGATCGATCCAGCGCACCACATAGCCCAGGATGCCCTGCGCATTGTTATCGAGTTCCTCGCGCACCTCGTCGGGCGTCCAGTTGCGCCCGGTCGCGACCGGCACGGTGAGCAGGTCGGCGAGCGGCGCGATCGGTTCAGCCCGGCGCGCCTGCTGGCGGGCGAAGACGTTGACGCGGTGATAATGCGTCGCGTGGAGCGTCGCCGCGGTGGGGCTCGGCACCCAGGCGGTGGTCGCGCCGGTCATCGGGTGCGCGATCTTCTGGGCGAGCATATCGGCCATCATGTCGGGCGCGGCCCACATGCCCTTGCCGATCTGCGCCCGACCGCTGAACCCGCAGGCGAGGCCGATCTGGACGTTACGGTCTTCGTACGCCTTGATCCAGCCGGACGTCTTCATCTCGCCCTTGCGGATCATCGGCCCGGCGCGCATCGCGGTGTGCAACTCGTCGCCGGTGCGGTCGAGGAAACCGGTGTTGATGAAGACGATGCGGTCCCTCACCGCGTGGATCGTCGCGGCGAGATTGGCGGACGTGCGGCGCTCCTCGTCCATGACGCCGACCTTGATCGTGTGGCGGGGGAGGCCGAGCAGGTTCTCGACGGCGTCGAACAGGCGGTTGGTGAACGCCGCCTCGTCAGGGCCGTGCATCTTGGGCTTGACGATATAGATGCTGCCGGTGCGGCTGTTCATGCCCTTGTCGTGGCGCGCGCAGAGGCTGGTGACGATCGCGTCGAGAATGCCCTCGGGCGCCTCGCCGCCGTCGGGCAGCAGCATCGCGGGCGTCGTCATCAGGTGGCCGACGTTGCGCACGAACAGCAGCGCCCGGCCGGGCAGGACCAGCTCGCCGCCTTCTGGCGTGGTGTAGCGGCGATCCTCGTTGAGGCGGCGGGTGAGCGCCTGACCGCCCTTCTCGAACGTGTCGGTCAGGTCGCCGCGCATGACGCCCAGCCAGTTGACGTAAGCCGCGACCTTGTCGTCGGCGTCGACCGCCGCGATGGAGTCCTCCAGATCGCAGATGGTGGTGATGGCGGATTCGAGAAGTATGTCTTCGATACCGGCCGGATCAGTCAGACCAATCGCCTCCGACGGTGCGATGACCAGCTCGATATGCAGGCCATTGTGACGTAGCAGCACATTCCGGAAGCCACCCGGATCGACTTCGCTGCCGAAGCCGACAAAATGGGAAGGTTCGGCCAAGGGTGGAACAGGGTCGGGGTTGAACAGCGTCTTGCCCGTCCACTGTGTCCAGCTCATTTCGCGCAGCGGTACGACGTCGTCGAGGAACGCCTTCGCCCAGGCGATCACCTGCGCGCCGCGCTTCTCGTCATAACGCCCACCCGGATGATGCGGGCCAAGGACGTCCGTCCCGTACAGCGCATCATAGAGGCTACCCCAGCGCGCATTGGCGGCGTTTAAAAGAAAGCGGGCGTTGAGCACGGGAACGACCAGCTGCGGCCCGGCGGTCTGCCCTACCTCGGGATCGACATCCTGTGTCGTGATCTGAAACGGTACGGGCTCCGGGACGAGGTAGCCGATCTCGCGCAGGAGGGCCTCGTCGACGGGCTGGCCGGCCCGGTAGCGGGCGTCGATCTGCGCCTGCAGATCGTCGCGCCGCGCCAGCAGTGCGCGGTTTTCCGGCGCGAAGCGGCCGAAGATCGCCGCGACGCCGGACCAGAAGGCGTCCGCGTCCAGCCTCGTCGCGGGCAGCGCCTGCTCGTCGATGAAGCGCGCCAGCGGCTCGGCGACCTTAAGGCCCGCCTTGTCGATCATGTCTTCAGCCTTTCGTTGAGGGTCGGCAGGGCCCCGCGAAGGGCGCCCGCTTGCCCCGGACGCCTGCGCGGTGCAAGCGGCGTCGCACTTCCACACGAAGGCGTCCCGATGCTCCTCCCCGTCCTGCTCCAGCTTCAGCCCGCGCCGGCAGCGGCACCCTGTCCGGCTACGCCCGTCGCGGCGCCGGCCGAGTTGGTCGGCTGGTCGCCGCAGACCCACGTCACCGCCACCGCCTCGCCCCCGGCGGCGCTGCCGGTCGGCCGCGGCGTTCTGGCGACGCTGCTCCCCGCCGCTTCGGTCAACCTCGCGGTGCCGACGCTGCGCCCGCCCGCGCCCGGTAGCAGCGCGGCGGTGTTCGCCTTCACCGTCGCGACCGCCGGCCGCTATCGCGTTGCGCTCGGCGAAAGCGTGTGGGTCGACGTCGCCGCCAATGGCAGCGCGATCAGCTCGGTCGCGCACGGCCACGGACCGGCCTGCTCGCCGGTCAGGAAGATGGTCGACTTCGATCTTCGGCCCGGCAGCTACCGGCTGCAGATTGTCGGCAGCGAGCAGCAGACGCTATCGCTGGAAATCGTGCGCCTCGCCCCGGCAACCTAGCCGCCAAGCTCCTTGGCCAGCGCGTTGATGCGGCCGGCATAGTCGCCGCGCAGCCGCTCAAACGTGGCGATCGCCTCCTCGCCGTCATCATCCACAACGTAGCCGCTTTGCCGCAGCCGCTCGATCAGTCTGCGCACGACCTCTGCGCCGAGCGGTGCCGGGTCCAACGCCTCCACCCCAAGCAGCCCGGCGAGCCGCGCGGCTGTGCGGCTGCCGGTGCGGTGCATCAGTGTCGCGGCACCCCGGGCCTCGTGCTGCGTCAACGCCATCAGCATTGTCGCCGCGTCGAGCACCGCCTCCAATGAGGTTAGCCAATCGCTCTCCGCGTCGACCGAGTGGAAAAAGATCAGCATCGGCGAGGCGATGTGACTGTGCAGCATCGCCGCGGCCCAGTCGCGCCAGATGCGGAAGAAATCGTGGAGCTCGGAGCCCACGTCGAGCGACGCGACCGCCTGCAACAACCCGATCCCGGTAGGTGGCGTCCCCGCGAGGCTGGCGAGCGTCAGCACCCGCGACTCGCGCTGGTGTAACGCGCTCTGCACCTGGACGACGAAGGTCAGCGTCGCGGTGATGACGCCGAACCCGCTTAACCCCGCCGCCAACAGCAGCCACCGCGCGGGGCCATGCGCATTGACCTCGCTTACGCCCAGCGTCAGCAGCGACGAACCGGCGAAGTAGAGCGCGTCGTCCAGTCCGGTGAGCTCCGGTGTGAAATGATGCCGCAACCCGAAGAACAGCAGCCCATAGCCGAGCAGCAGGAGCAGCATCCAGCTGGCGAAGATCAGGAGGAAGACCAAGGGCGCCAGGACGTTGGACCGCCCTTGCCGCGGGGTGCGCCGTCGGAAGGAGAACAGCCGTGCCGCCAGCATCGCCGGCTGGCGAAGGCGCGCGCCGATGCGCAGCACGCCCTCCGCCGGCCCCGGTACCAGGATCGTCGCAAAGATATCGGCAAGCGTCACGCCGGTCAGGACCAGTCCGGTGATCACGCAGAGCAAGGTGGTGGGTGACAACATCAGCCACACAACGCACGCGTCGCGGCAAAGCCGCTTATGCGCTAGGCGAAGGCAGGCCCTGCGGCGGCGAGAGCATGCCCGGCGATCAGCGCCACCACCTGCGGCAACAGCGGCTCGGGCAGGTCGTGACCCATGCCCGCAAGCTCGACCAGCCGCGCAGCCGGTATTGACGCAGCGGTGTCGCGCCCGCCCGCAATGGGCACCAGCGGGTCAGCGTCGCCATGGATCACCAGGGTCGGCGCGGTGACGGTCGCGAGCCGCCCCCGCCGGTCGCCGTCCGCGACGATCGCGCCGAGCTGACGCGCGAAGCCCTGCGGATAATAGGACCGGGTCAGGTCGCGGCGCACCCGCTCCGCCAGCACCGCCGGATCGGTGCGGTGGACGGGACTGCCGACCGTCTGTGCCGCCTTGACCCCGAACGCCACCAGCGCCTCGACATCGCCACCCGCCGGCCGGCTCATCAGCACCGCGTTCGCCTCGGCCGAGGCGCGCGGCAGCGCCGGGTTGCTAGTCGTCGACATGATCGAGGTCAGCGACAGCACGCGATCGGGATAAGTCACCGCAACGAGCTGCGCGATCATCCCGCCCATCGACGCGCCTACGATATGCGCCTTGGCGATACCGAGCGCGTCGAGCAGCCCGACCGCGTCGGCCGCCATGTCGCCCAATGTGTACGGGACTTCGGGCTTCGCGCCCGTCATCATCGCCATGCCGAGCTGCATCAGGTTCGGCACGCCGCCGCTCTCGACCTTGGTGGATAGGCCGACATCACGATTGTCGTAGCGGATCGCGCGGAAACCCTGCGCGACCAGTCCGTCCAGCAACGCGTCGGGCCACAGCGTCAGCTGCGCGCCCAGGCCCATAATGAGGAGGATGGCGGGCGCATCCGCCGGTCCGCGCGCTTCCCACTCGATCTCGATCCCGTTCGCCTGCGCACGCGCCATTCCCGTCTCCTTGTGCAACGGACGTGCCCGGTCGCGGTTGCGGCCGCAACCCTGTCGCCGCCGAACCGGCGCTGCTAGGTGCGCGCCATGGGGCAGGGAGTGACGCCGCTCGGGCGGACGATCGTGGTCATCAGCGACCTGGTGGAGGGGCGTACCCCGCCCGACTGGGTCGTCGAGGCCGAGCCTGGGCCTCCGGCGCCTGTCGACACCGGGTCGCTGCGCCCGGCGCTGGCGGTGACGGGCGGCTATCTGGAGCGACTGCCGCTGGCGTGCGTCAAGGTGGGGCTCGCCGACCGGGCGGAGATCTGGCACCACCTCGCGCCGGGGCTGCCGCACCGCTACAAGGTCGAGCACGACCTGCTGGTCCGCCGCGCTTTTCCGCTCGACGACGCAAGAGTTGAAGGGGGGCCGCCGGTCCGCTCGGGGGCGATGCGGCGGCATTTCGAGCGGCTCGGCGCGCCGGCGCTGCTGGTCGTGCTCGGGCTCGGCGTCGAGGCGGGGGTGCTCGACGCCTGCGCCGGGTCGACCATCCTCTACAATTCGATCGACCATCCCGCGTTGCGCATGCCGGACGACGTGGCGCGGCGCTTCGACCTCGTGCTGACGGGTGCGCCCTGGCAGTCGGATGAGGTCGAGCGGCGCGTGCCGGGGATGCGCACCGCGGTACTGCCGATCGGGCCTGAGTTCGCGGCGGTCGACCTGTTCCGGCCGCTGGATGAGCCCAAGACCCACGACCTGATCTACGTCGCCGCCGCGCAACCCTATAAGCGCCACGACATCCTGTTCGACGCGCTGGCGCAGCTGCCGCGGTCGGTCAGCGCGCTGTGCGTGTTCGGCTATGGCGAGCTGGCCGACGCGTATCGCGAGCGGATCGCGCGCGAGGGGCTGAACATCGAGTGCGCCGGACCGCCGGGTGTGCCGTTCGCGGAGGTCAACCGGCTGATGAACCGCGCGCGGATCGGCGTGGTATGCGGGCGCGACGACGGCGCGCCGGCGATCCTGACCGAATATATGCTCGCCGGGCTGCCCGTCCTTGCCAACGCCGAATTGAGCTGCGGCCGCCAGTACATCCTGCCCGAAACCGGCGCGCTCGCCACCGCGGACGGATTTGCACAGGGCATTGTCGATCTGCTTGCCCGCGCGCCGGCGATGGACCCCCGCGCCGAAGTGCTCGCACGCTGGGCCTGGCCGCATAGCGTAGCGCGCCTAAAGACCCTTATTTTGAATAATCTAGATCAAACGCCGTGAGCGAAATCAGTAGATGCGCGTTGCAGTACAGTTATGCTGCATCCGCGAACTGATCCTGCTCGGAGCCGTCTGTGAACCCTGTCGCCCCGGCGCCTTCCCAACTCATCCTTCTGTGCTTCTCCCACCTGCGCTGGGATTTCGTCACCCAGCGGCCCCAGCATCTGATGAAGCGGTTCGCCGCCACGCATCGGGTGTATTTCTGGGAAGAGCCGATCGGGGGTGACCATCCGCTGCCCTATCTTGAGCACCACGGCTTTCCCGCCGACGGCGTTACCGCGCTGCGGCCGCGGCTGCCGCACTGGTGGAGCGCCGAGGAGAAGGAGGCGGGGCTCAGGCGGCTGCTCGACGAGTTCGTCGCCACCGGCGTGCCGGTCGCGCCGGTGCTATGGTTCTACACACCGATGATGTGGGGGTGGGCGCGTCACCTCAATTCTGCGGCGATCGTCTATGACTGCATGGACGAGCTCAGCGCATTCGTCGGCGCCGACCCGTTGCTGGTTGCGCGCGAAGCGGCGCTGCTCGGCGCGGCGGACCTCGTCTTCACCGGCGGTCGCAGCCTGTACGAGGCCAAGCGGCGACGGCACGACAACGCGCATTGCTTCCCCTCCTCGATTGAAGCGGCGCATTTTGCACAGGCGCGTGGCAGGATCGACGAGCCAGTAGACCAGCGGGGGGCCGCGCGACCGCGGCTCGGCTATTACGGCGTGATCGACGAACGCCTCGACCTGGCGCTGATCGACGCGGTCGCGACGGCGCGGCCGGATTGGCAGATCGTGATGATCGGGCCGGTGGTGAAGATCGATCCCGCCACGCTGCCGCGCCGCGTCAATATCCATTGGCTCGGGGCGAAGAGCTATGCCGAGCTGCCCACCTATCTGGGCGGCTGGGACGCGGCGCTGATGCCGTTCGCGCTAAACGAGGCGACGCGGTACATCAGCCCGACCAAGACGCCCGAGTATCTGGCGGCCGGGCGGCCGGTGGTATCTACCCCGATCACCGATGTGGTCGCCGAGTACGGCAAGCTTGACGCGGTCGGCATTGCGAGCACGCCAGAGCAGTTCGTCGCCGCGTGCACCCGCGCGCTGGTGTTGCCGCGGGGCGGGGCGTGGCTGCGCGCGGCAGACGCGGTGCTGGCGCAGACCTCGTGGGATAAAACGCAGACAGCGATGGCGGCGCTGATCGACGGCGCGATCGACCGCCGCCGCGCGGCCGCGACCCCCGCGATCCGGCCGAGCAATACGGCGCCCGATTACGACGTACTGATCGTCGGCGCGGGCTTCGCCGGGTCGGTGCTGGCGGAGCGGCTGGCCGGGGGCTCCGGTCAGCGGGTGCTGCTGATCGACCGGCGCGACCATGTCGGCGGCAACGCCTATGACGAGCAGGACGCCGCCGGTATCCTGATCCACCGCTACGGCCCGCATATCTTCCATACCAACAGCGACGACGTCTGGGCGTACCTGTCGCGCTTCACCAAATGGCGGCCGTACGAACATCGCGTGCTGGCGTCGGTGCGCGGCAAGCTGCTGCCGATCCCCATCAACCGCACGACGTTGAACGGCCTGTACGGGCTGGGCCTGAAGGACGACGCCGCGGCGGCCGCCTTCCTGGCCGCGCGTGCGGAACCGGTGGCCGACATCCGCACGTCGGAGGACGTCGTCGTTGCAGCGGTCGGCCGCGAACTCTACGAGACCTTCTTCCGGGGCTACACGCGCAAGCAATGGGGGCTGGATCCTGCGCAGCTCGATCGTTCGGTCACGGCGCGGGTGCCGACGCGCATCTCGACGGACGACCGCTATTTCCTCGACAAGCATCAGGCGATGCCAGCCGACGGCTACACGCGCATGTTCGAGAACATGCTTGACCACCCGCTGATCGACGTCGAGCTGGGGGTCGATTATCGCGACGTGGTCAGCCGCGTCACCGCCGGGCACGTGATCTATACCGGCCCCGTCGACGAGTATTTCGGCGGCTGCTTCGGTCCGCTCCCCTATCGCTGCCTCAGCTTCCGCCACGAGACGCATGACCGGGCGCAGTTTCAGCCGGTCGCGGTGGTCAATTATCCGCTGGAGGACACGCCCTATACCCGCATCACCGAGTACAGGCACCTGACCGGGCAGGCGCATCGCCGCACCAGCATCAGCTATGAGTTCTCGTCGGCGACCGGCGATCCTTATTACCCGATCCCGAACGCGGAGGCGCAGGCGCTGTACAAACGATACGAGGCGCTGGCCGACGCGGAGCTCAACACCAGCTTCGTCGGCCGGCTCGCCACATACCGATACTACAATATGGATCAGGTGGTAGGACAAGCGCTGGCGACCTACCGGCGGCTTGCCGAGCGGCTGCCGGCCCGCCATGGCGCGACGGTGACCAGCTCCGACGCCCAATGACGCCCGAGCCTCGACGGCGCCTCTGCCTAGCGACCGTCAGCCCCAATCCGTCGGGTGTTGGTCAGCACCTGTTGACGCTCGCCTCGGCGCTTGCGGCGGACCACGACGTAACGGTCGCGGCGCCCCGCGGCAGTCTGCTGCTGGCGCAGGCGACGGCGCTGGGATGCGCGGGCAAGGCGCTGGACGACGACGATGGAGACCTCGCCCGCTGGCTCGGCCGCGCGCGCTTCGATCTGGTCCACCTCCACGCCGGGATCGGTTGGGAAGGGCACGGCTTGACCAGCGGCGCGAGGGCGGCAGCCAGCGCGGTGATCCGCACCGAACATCTACCCTTCCTCCTCACCGATCCGGCGCAACAGGCGGAACATCGCGCCGCCGTCGCCGCAGTCGACCGGCTGATCTGTGTGTCGCAGGCGGTGGCCGACAGCCATCTCGCCGCCGGGATCGAATCGGGTAAGGTCGTTACCATCCTCAACGGCGCGGACGCGCGCGAGGTGCGCCGCGACCCGGCGGCGTTGCGGGTGGAAATGGGGCTCGACGGTGGCCCGCTGTTGCTGATGGTCGGGCGGTTCGAGCCGCAAAAGGCGCATGGCTGCGCGCTCGACGCGCTGCCGACGGTGCTGGCGGCATACCCGACGGCGACGCTGCTGATGGTGGGCGACGGGCCGCTGCTGCCCGACATCGCGCGGCGGATCGGGCGCGAGCGGCTGGGCGGCGCGGTGCGGCTGCTCGGGCGGTCGGACGATGTCGGCACACTCTACGCGATGGCCGACCTGCTGGTGATGCCCTCGGAGTTCGAGGGGCTGCCGCTGGCGGTGCTGGAGGCGTTTGCTGCCGGGCTTCCCGCCGCCGCCGCCGCCGCGCCCGGCGTCGCGGAGCTGGTCGAGGACGGCGTTACCGGCTGGCTCGCGCCGGTCGGCGATGCGCAGACGCTGGGCAGGACGATCGTGGCGGCGCTCGCCGGCGAGGCGGCGCGCAACGCCGCGGGCCGGGCGGCGCAGGCCGTCTGGAAAGATCGCTATCAAGCCAGGCGGATGACCGACGAGACCACTGCGCTGTATCGCGCCGTGCTCGCCGACAGGATATCACCGGAAGGACATCGTGTGACCAGAGTGGCGTTCATCGGCGCGGGCGGGATCGCGCACCGACATTTCGGGGTGCTGGAGCAGTTCGACGACGTCACGATTGTCGGTGTTTGCGACACGGACGAGGACCGCGCGCGAGAGGCGGCCGAGCGCTTCGGCGCGCTCGCGTTCACCGACGCGGACGCTATGCTGGACGAGGTCGCCGCCGACGCTGCCTACATCTGCGTGCCGCCCTTTGCGCATGGCGGCCCGGAGCGTGCGGCGATCCGGCGGGGGCTGCCGTTCTTCGTCGAGAAGCCCGTCGCGCTCGACCTTGCCACCGCCGAAGCGATCGGCGAGGAGGTGGAGAGCCGCGGGTTGGTGACTGCGGTCGGCTATCACTGGCGCTATCTCGACACGGTCGACGAGGTTCGGGGCCTGCTCGCGCGCACCCCTGCCAGGCTGGTGTCGGGCTATTGGCTCGACTCGACCCCGCCGCCCCGCTGGTGGTGGCATCAGGATCAGTCGGGTGGGCAGATGCTGGAGCAGACCACGCACCTGATCGACCTCGCCCGCTACCTGCTCGGGCCGGTGACCCGGGCGTACGGGCTGGCCGGGCACGACGACCGAGCCGAGTTCCCGGACCTTGACGTCGCCACCGTCTCCACCGCCAGCCTGCAATTTGCGAGCGGCGCGGTCGGCAACTTCGCCTCGACCTGCCTGCTCGGCTGGAACCACCGCGTCGGGCTGCACCTGTTCGGCGATCGGCTGGCCATCGAGCTGACCGACCACGACGTGATGATCGACACTGGGCAGGGTCGCCCGGTGCGCGGCAACGGATCGGACCCGGTGTGGCAGGAGGACCGCGATTTCATCGACGCGGTGCAGGGCAAGGAGAACCGCATCCGCTGTCCCTATGGGGAAGCGCTGGAGACGCTGCGGCTGTGCCTCGCGATCGGTGAGTCGGCGCGGTCGGGCGAGGCGGTGACGCTCGCCGTTGCGGCGAAGGAGCCGGCGCTTGTCTGAGCATCGGCACATCCGCTCGCTCGGCGTCGAGCGGCCGCTCCAGGCGTTTTTCGCGGGCTATGACGAGGGGCCGCCGGGTGACGGCGAGGTGAGGCTCGACACGCTCTACACCGGGCTGTCGGCGGGGACCGAGTTGACCTTCTACAAGGACACCAACGTCTACCTGCGCCATCGCTGGGACGCGGGCCGCAACGTCTTCATCCCCAACGAGCCGCAGCAGCATTTCCCGGTGCCGTTCCTGGGCTATATGGAGATGGGCCGCGTTGCGGAATCGCGCGCCGGTGGCTTCATTCCGGGCGACCTGATCGGCGGCGCCTGGGGACACAAGTCGGGGCACACGGCCAATCCGTTCCACGACGTGCTCACCCACTTGCCCGCGGACCTCGATCCCGTGCTGGGCATCTATGTAGGGCAGATGGGGCCGATTGCGGCGAACGGCATCCTCCATGCCGATGCCGAACTGATGGGGCCGGTCGTGCCGTCGCTTGGCGCGAGCCTGGCGGGGCGGCCGGTGCTGGTCATCGGCGCCGGCGTGGTCGGCATCTTCGTCGCGCTGTTCGCGCAACGGGCGGGGGCGAGCGAGGTGGTGATCGCCGATCCGTCGCCTTTCCGCCGCCTGCGTTGCGAGTGCCTGGGCATGACCGCGATGGACGAGGAGCAGGCGTGGCAGCACGCCAAGTCGCGCTGGCTTCACGGCGGCGACGATCGCGGCGCGGACGTTGTGTTCCAGACGCGCGCCGACAGCAGCAGCCTCCACCGCGCGCTGAAAGCGCTGCGCCCGCAGGGCACGGTAGTCGATCTCGCCTTTTATCAGGGCGGTGCGGACGCGGCATGGCTGGGCGAGGAGTTTCACCATAACGGCCTGTCGATCCGCTGCGCGCAGATCAACCGCGTGCCACGCGGCATGGGCTTCGCGTGGGACAAGGCGCGCCTCGCCCGCGAGACGGTGGCGCTGCTCGCCGCGCGCGGGGCGGAGATCAAGGCGCAGGTCGTGACCCACATCGTGCCCTATGATGAAGGCCCGCAGTTCCTGGACCACCTGGTTCGCGACCGGCCGG
>NZ_CBDFKR010000003.1:0-448608 GCF_965248875.1 Sphingomonas sp.
GCCGCTCGGGATCGGCGCGGGGATCACGCCGTTCAACTTTCCGGCGATGATCCCGATGTGGATGTTCGGCGTCGCCATTGCGTGCGGCAACGCGTTCATCCTCAAGCCGTCGGAGCGCGACCCGTCGGTGCCCGTCCACCTCGCCGAGCTGATGCTGGAGGCGGGCGCGCCCGAGGGCATCCTCCAGGTCGTCCATGGCGACAAGGAGATGGTCGACGCGATCCTCGACCATCCCGCGATCGCCGCGGTCAGCTTCGTCGGCTCGTCGGACATCGCGCATTATGTCTATCGCCGCGGCGTCGCGGCGGGGAAGCGCGTGCAGGCAATGGGCGGGGCGAAGAACCACGGCATCGTCATGCCCGACGCCGATCTGGATCAGGTCGTCGCCGACCTCAGCGGTGCAGCGTTCGGCTCGGCGGGCGAGCGCTGCATGGCGCTGCCGGTCGTCGTGCCGGTCGGCGACAAGACCGCCGACGCGCTGCGCGAGAAGATGATCCCGGCGATGGCGGCGCTGCGGGTCGGCGTCTCGACCGATGCCGAGGCGCATTACGGCCCGGTCGTCAACGCCGCGCATAAGCAGCGGGTGGAGAACTGGATCCAGACCGGCGTCGACGAGGGCGCGGAGCTGGTCGTCGATGGCCGCGGCTTCAGCCTGCAAGGCCATGAGCAGGGCTTCTTCATCGGCCCATCGCTGTTCGACCGCGTGACGCCAGCGATGCAGAGCTACAAGGAGGAAATCTTCGGCCCCGTCCTCCAGATCGTCCGCGCGCCCGATTTCGAGACCGCGGTCCGCCTGCCGTCCGAGCACCAGTATGGCAACGGCGTCGCGATCTTCACCCGCAACGGCCACGCCGCCCGCGAGTTCGCCGCGCGGGTCGAGGTCGGGATGGTCGGCATCAACGTGCCGATCCCGGTGCCGGTCGCCTATCACACCTTCGGCGGCTGGAAGCGCAGCGCGTTCGGCGACGTCAACCAGCACGGGACGGAGGGCGTCCGGTTCTGGACCCGCGTCAAGACGGTGACGCAGCGCTGGCCGGACGGTTCGGCGTTGCCGCGCGGGTCGGAAGACGGCGGGCCGAGCCGCGTCCAGGATGCGTTCGTCATCCCGACGATGGGCTGAGTCCTCGCTGCTGGCGCGAGCAGCGGCGGAACGGGGGCCGCACTCGCCACGTTAAGTGGCGGAGCGGAGGGACAGAGTTGACCGATACCGAACGCGCGCCGGTCGGCGCGGTGGCTGCACGCGCGGCCGACGAACTTGCAACGGCCAACGTCATCCTGGTCCTCGCCGACGAACAGCGCGCCGAGGCCGTTGCCGCCGCGCTCGCGACCGCCGCACCCGCCGCGCGCGTCCTGCATCTCCCGTCGAGCGACGCGCTGCCCGGCGACAACAGCCCCGCCTCGCCGGCCAATATCGGGCGGCGCGTCGCGGCGCTGCACGCCGCCTTTGTCGCGCAGCTGGCGGGCGAGCGCGTGGCGCTGGTCACCACCGCGGAAGCCGCCGCCCGGCGTCAGGCCGCGCCTCAGGCCTATGATGTCGCACCGCCGGTGATCGCGGCCGGCGACCCGCTGGACGTCGACAACTTCGCCACCACCCTGGTTGAGATCGGCTACCTCGCCGACGACCGCGTCGACGAGCCCGGCGAGATGGCGGTACATGGCGCCACCGTCGACATCTTTCCCGCCGACGCGGGCTGCCCGGCGCGGCTGGAAATCGCCGACGGCCATGTCGCGGCGATCCGGCGCTACGACGCCGCAACGCAGCTCAGCACCGGCGAGGTCGAGCGGCTGGAAGTCGGGCGGCTGTGTGAGCCGCCGATCGGGGACGGCGTCGCCCTGTTCGACCATCTACCCGATGCTGCGGTGCTGCTCGACCATGGCGTGGAGCGCCGCCGCGACCGGTTCCTGGCACTTGCTCGCGACGCCGGCGGACGCGAGCCGGTGCTTGACGCCGCGGCCTGGGACGCCGCCTTGCAGGGTCGCGCAGCCGAAACGCTCGTCCCCGCCGCCGACCCGGCGCCGCGCTTCGTCGAGGCCCGCAATCCGGCGCGCGCCTTTGCCCGTTTTGCCCGCCCTCTGCTTGATGCCGGCGAACGGCTGGTACTGGTCGGGAGCGAACGCGACCTGCGCTTCCTGCGCACCCGCGCTGCCGCTGCATTGAAGCATGAGATCGCACCCGTCGACAGCTGGGCCGCCGCCCGCGCCGCGCCTGCCGGGGCGCTGCTCGCGCTGATCATGCCCGTCGATACCGGGTGGCGGACACCGGGTCTGAGCGCCGTCGCGGCCGCCGACCTGATCGGCAGCCGGGCGGTCACGGACCCCGGCGGCGCCTCCGCCGATCCCTTTGCCGCCCATGCAGCCGAGATCCGGCGCGGCGATGTCGTCGTGCACGAGGATTTCGGCATCGGTGTCGTCGCCGGGCTGGAGGAACTGCACGCCAGAGATCAGGACGGCGGCGACGCGATCGCACTGACCTATGCCGGTGACGACCGCCGCCTCGTCCCGGTCGCCGAGGCCGATCGCATCTGGCGCTACGGCGCGGATGCCGATGCGGTGACGCTCGACAAGCTCGACGGGTCCTCCTGGACAAAGCGGCGCGGCGCGATCGACGCCGCCATTGCGCAGAGCGCCAAGGAGCTTACCCGCCTCGCCGCCGAGCGCGACGGACGCAGCGCGCCGGTGCTCGATCCCGACGCGGCGGCATATGAGCGGTTCGCCGCCGGCTTTGCCTTCACCGAAACCGCGGACCAGGCACGCGCGATCGCCGCTGTCCGTACCGACCTCGCGGGCGGCAAGCCGATGGACCGCCTCGTCATCGGCGATGTCGGCTATGGCAAGACCGAGGTGGCGTTGCGCGCCGCCGCGCTGGCCGCGCTCGCCGGCGCGCAGGTCGCGATCGCCGCGCCGACCACGGTGCTGGTCCGCCAACATATCGAGACCTTCCGCCGCCGTTTCGAGGGCACCGGCATCGATGTCGCCGGGCTGTCGCGCCTGTCGAGCGCGGCGGAGAAGAAGCGCGTCAAGGCAGGGCTCGCCGACGGTTCGATTGGGGTCGTGATCGGAACGGGCGCGGTGGCGGCGAAGGGCGTCGCGTATCGCAACCTTGCCCTGGTGGTCATCGACGAGGAACAGCGCTTCGGCGCCGCTGACAAGGCGAAGCTGCGCGCGCTGGGCGGCGACGCCACCCACGTCCTGTCGCTGAGCGCCACCCCGATCCCGCGCACGCTGCAGACCGCGCTGGTCGGACTGCAGCAGCTGTCGATCATCGCTACCCCGCCCGCGCGCCGTCAGCCGATCCGCACCGCGGTCGCAGGCTGGGACGACGCCACGATCCGCACCGCGCTGCGCCGCGAGGCCGGGCGCGGCGGGCAGAGCTTCGTGGTCGTCAGCCGCATCGAGGATATGGCCGCGATTGGCGATCGGCTCGCCAAGCTCGTTCCCGAGCTCACGCTGGTCCAGGCGCACGGCAAGATGCCCGTGGCCGAGATCGACGAGGCGATGGTCGCGTTCGCGGCAGGCCCGGAACGCGGCGGCGGCGACGTCCTGCTCGCAACCAACATCATCGAGGCCGGGCTCGACGTGCCGCGCGCCAACACGATGATCGTGTGGCGGGCCGACCGTTTCGGCTTGTCTCAGCTGCACCAGCTGCGCGGGCGGGTCGGGCGCGGCGGCCGGCGGGGGCAGGTGCTGCTGCTGACCGACCCCGATCATCCGATCGCCGCCGCGACGCTCAAGCGTTTGCGCACGCTCGAAGCGTTCGACCGGCTCGGTGCCGGGTTCGCGATCGCCGCGCGCGACCTCGACATGCGGGGCGCAGGCGACCTGATCGGCGACGAGCAGGCGGGGCACATGAAGCTGATCGGGGTCGACCTGTACCAGTTCCTGCTGGAGGCGGGACTGCGCGCGGCGCGCGGCGAAGAGGTCGAGCGCTGGACGCCCGCGCTCAATCTCGGCGCACAGGGTCGCTGGCCCGCGGACTGGGTGCCCGAGGAGGAGCAACGGATCACGCTGTACGCGCGCCTCGCCCGGATCGCCGATCAGGCCGGGCTCGACGCCTTTACGGCCGAGGTCGAGGATCGCTTCGGCCCGCCGCCGCCCGCGGTACGCGCCCTGCTCGACCGCGCCGCCATCCGCCTGCTCGCGGGCGACGCCAGGATCGAGCGCATCGACGCCGGTCCAGCCGCGATCGCCTTTTCTCCACGCCGCGATTTTGCAGGCGACCCCGCCGCCGCCGGCTTGACGGAAAAGAACGGCCGCCTGCTGCTGACCGAGGGCATCGATGACATCGGCGTCCGGCTGGCGCGCGTCCGCGAGGTGCTGGAGATGCTGGCGCCCGGTTGACCTCGCTGCGACCCGGGAGCACCGCAGCGCCATGACGACCCAGTTCGACCTCACCGACGACCAGCGCGAGATCCAGGCGCTGGCGCAGCGCTTTACCGCCGATCGCATCACGCCCTTTGCCGGCGAATGGGACGAGCAGGCGCACTATCCGGTCGACGTATGGAAGGCGGCCGGCGAGCTCGGGTTCGGCGCCATCTATGTGGCCGAGGAGAATGGCGGCATCGGGCTCGGCCGGCTGGAGGCCGCGTTGATCATGGAGGCGATGGCCTATGGCTGCCCTGCGACCAGCGCCTTCATCTCGATCCACAACATGGCGACGTGGATGATCGAGCGTTTCGGAGGTGAGGCGATCAAGGCTCGTTTTCTGCCCGATCTCGTCGGCATGGACAAGATCGCCAGCTATTGCCTTACCGAGCCCGGTTCCGGCTCCGATGCGGCGGCGCTAGCGACCACGGCCCGGCGCGACGGCGATGATTACGTCATCAACGGTGCCAAGCAGTTCATCTCGGGCGCGGGCTATAACGACATCTATGTCTGCATGGTCCGTACCGGTGAGGAGAAATCGAAAGGCATCAGCGCGCTGGTGGTCGAGAAGGGCACGCCGGGGCTGAGCTTCGGCGCGCCCGAGAAGAAGCTCGGCTGGAACGCCTCGCCGACCGCGCAGGTGATCTTCGAGGACTGCCGTGTGCCCGCCGTCAATCTGGTCGGCGCGGAGGGCGAGGGGTTCCGCATCGCGATGGCGGGACTCGACGGCGGCCGGCTCAACATCGGCGCCTGCTCGCTCGGCGGGGCGCAGCGCTGCCTCGACGAGTCGATCCGCTACACCAAGGAACGCCAGCAGTTCGGCCAGCCGATTGCGGACTTCCAGAACACGCAGTTCACGCTCGCCGACATGGCGACCGATCTGGAGGCGGCCCGCGCGCTGCTGTATCTCGCTGCCGCTAAGGTCAACGCCAACGCGCCCGACAAGAGCCGCTTCTCGGCGATGGCGAAGCGGCTGGCGACGGACAACGGGTCGAGCATCGTCGACCGCGCATTGCAGCTGCACGGCGGCTACGGCTATCTCCGCGATTACCCGATCGAGCGCTTCTGGCGCGACCTGCGCGTCCATTCGATCCTGGAGGGCACCAACCAGGTCATGCGCATGATCGTCGGCCGCGACCTGGTGCGGCAGTGAGCGGGAATATCTCAATCCTCCCCGGGACGGGGAGGGGGACCAGCCGCAGGCTGGTGAAGGGGGCCCGCCGCGAGCGTGACGCTCCTGGCTGCGCCCCCTCCACCACCGGCTGCGCCGGCGGTCCCCCTCCCCGTCCCGGGGAGGATCCTGCATGACCGAGGTTCTCGCGATCGTCGAAGGCAGGGTCGGCCGGCTGCGCCTCGATCGGCCCAAACAGCTCCACGCGCTCAACACCGCGATGTGCGAGGCGATGCTGGCGGCGCTCGAAGACTGGCGCACCGATGATGACGTGCGAGCGGTGCTGATCGACCATGCGCAGGGCAGGGGGTTCTGCGCGGGCGGCGACATCCGCATGCTCGCCGACAGCGGTGCCGCGGACGGCGTCGCGGCGCGCGCCTTCTTCCACACCGAATACCGGCTCAATCACCGCCTCTTCACCTACGCCAAGCCGACGATCGCGTTCATGGACGGCGTGACGATGGGTGGCGGCGTCGGCTTGGCGCTGCCCTGCAAGTACCGCGTCGCGACCGAGAACACGCGGCTGGCAATGCCCGAGACCGGGATCGGGCTGTTCCCCGACGTCGGCGGCGGCTGGTATCTGTCACGACTGCCAAGGCGGATGGGGCAGTATCTGGCGCTCACCGGGCATCGGCTGAACGGCATGGAATGCCTGGCGCTCGGGCTCGCCACTCACCTGATCGACAGTGCGGCGGTCGCGGGCGCCAAGGCGCTCATCGCCGAGCGCCCGCAGGAGGTCGGCGCGGTCCTTGAGCGATCTGCCGTGCCGCCGGGCGACGCGCCGATCCTCGCGCACGGCGACGCGATCGACCGGCTGTTCGCGTCCGACCAGCTCGAAGACGTGTTCGCCGCGCTGGAAGCCGACGACAGCGACTTCGCCCGCAAGACGCTGACCACGCTGCACGCCAAGTCGCCGCAGACGATGAAGGTCAGCCTCAAGCTGCTCCTCGACGGCCGCACGATGCCGACTTTCGAGGACGAGATGCGCCAGGAATATGCGGTCGGCACGCGCGTGGTCCAGCGCCACGACTTCCTGGAAGGGGTCCGCGCGGTCATCGTCGACAAGGACAACGCCCCGCGCTGGGACCCGCCGACGCCCGATACAGTCAGCGACCATCTGATCGATCAGATCTTCGCCCCTCTCCCCGACGACGAGGCATGGAGCCCCGCATGAGCTACGAAACCATCCTCGTCGAGCAGCGCCAGGCCGTAACGCTGGTCACGCTCAATCGTCCGCAGGCGCTCAACGCGCTCAACAATCAGGTGCTGGGCGAGCTGGTCGCGGCGATGCAGGCCTATGACGCCGATCCGTCGCAGCGCTGCGCCGTACTCACCGGTTCCGAAAAGGCCTTTGCCGCCGGCGCGGACATCAAGGAGATGCAGCCGCAGTCGTTCGGCGAGATGTACGGGGCTGACTATTTCGGGGGCTGGGAGCGGTTCACCGCCACGCGCAAGCCGGTGATCGCCGCGGTCGCAGGCTTTGCGCTGGGCGGCGGCTGCGAGCTGGCGATGATGTGCGACTTCATCCTCGCCGCCGACACCGCGAAGTTCGGCCAGCCCGAGATCAAGCTGGGCGTCGGCCCCGGCATGGGCGGCTCGCAGCGGCTGACCCACGCGGTCGGCAAGGCCAAGGCGATGGAGATGTGCCTGACCGGCCGGATGATGGGTGCCGAGGAGGCGGAACGCGCCGGGCTGGTAAGCCGCGTGCTCCCCGCCGCCGAGCTGCTCGACGAGGCGCTCAGGGTTGCCGCGCAGATTGCCGCCATGGCCCCGCTCGCCGCGATCGCGTGCAAGGAGATGGTCGACGCCGCGTTCGAGACGCCGCTCAGCCAAGGCATCCGCTTCGAACGCCGCCTGTTCCACGGCCTGTTCGGAACCGCGGACCAGAAGGAGGGGATGGCCGCGTTCGTGGAGAAGCGGTCGGGGCAGTGGAAGGGCCGATGAAGGCGCCAGCAAACGCTTATCGCAGACGTACAGGCCGGCATATGCGTCGCTTCATCATCCTCTGGTGGATTGTACCCCTAATCGTTCCTCTGACTTGGTGGGGGCGTTCTGACACTCCCCCTCTGAGTACCTACCTAGGGTTGTATTTTATCGGAGCGCTCGTGACAGGCGTTTGGTGGGTTATAGCCAGCGCTTTTGCCTCTCCGGGGGAATAACAATGGCACGCATCGCATTCATCGGCCTGGGCAACATGGGCGGCGGCATGGCTGCGAACCTGGCGAAGGCGGGGCATGACGTTCGCGCCTTCGACCTCAGCGAAGACGCGCTGGCCCGTGCCGAGGCGGCGGGCTGCCTCCGCGCGCCCGATGCGGTGAGCGCCGTCGACGGCGCGGAGGCGGTGGTGACGATGCTGCCCGCGGGCACGCATGTCGAGCAGGTCTATGCGGACATCGTCCCCGCCTGCGCCCCCGCCGCGGTGCTGATGGACTGCTCCACCATCGATCCTGCGACCGCCAAGCGCGTCGCCGCGGCGGCCATCGCGCACGGCCTCGCCGCGGTCGACGCGCCCGTGTCGGGCGGCATCGCCGCGGCGGCGGCGGGGGCGCTGACCTTCATGGTCGGCGGCCCGGAGGACGCCTTCGCCCGCGCCGAGCCGTACCTGGCGCAGATGGGCAAGGCGGTGATCCGCGCGGGCGGCAGGGGCGCCGGGCAGGCCGCGAAGATCTGCAACAACATGATCCTGGGCGCCACCATGGTCGCGACCTGCGAGGCGTTCGTACTGGCGCAAAAGCTCGGCCTCGACCCGCAGGCGTTCTACGACATCTCCAGCGTCTCGTCGGGGCAGAGCTGGAGCATGACCAGCTATTGCCCCGTCCCCAGCGTCGGCCCCGAAACGCCCGCCGATCGCAACTATGAAGGCGGGTTCGCCGCGGCGCTGATGCTCAAGGACCTGCGCCTGTCGCAACAGGCCGCGGCGGAGGCGGGCGCGCACACGCCGATGGGCGCGCGCGCGGCCGAGCTGTACGAGGCGATGGCCGCCGACGGCGAGGGCGGCAGGGATTTTTCCGCCATAATCGAACGGTTTGCGCGGCGCTGACGGGAACACGGGCCGCCGCCCGGCGGTTGCGGTGCCTGACCCCTTCAGGAGCCAGACACCCATGATCGACGCCATCGGCTATGCCGCCAAGCACAGCTTCTCGCGCCTCAAGCCGCTGATCTTTCAGCGCGAGCCCGCCGGGCCGGGGGAGCTGGAGATCGAGATCCTATATTGCGGCGTCTGCCATTCCGACATCCACCAGGTGAAGAACGAGTGGTCGAACACCGTCTACCCTTGCGTGCCCGGCCACGAGATCACCGGCCGGGTGACGCGTGCCGGGGCGGGGGCGACGAAGTTCAAGGTCGGCGACCTGGTCGGTGTCGGCTGTATGATCGACAGCTGCCGCAGCTGCGCGTCATGCCAAGAGGGCAACGAGCAATATTGTGAGGGGCCGAACTCGTTCCTGGCGACCTATAACGGCCCGATGCTGCCCGCGGCACAGGCGACGACGGGCGCGAACATGTACGGCCGCGACAACACCTATGGCGGCTATTCGGACGTGATCGTGGTGCGTGAGGAGTTCGTGGTCCGCATCCCCGACGGGCTCGACCCCGCCGCCGCCGCGCCGATCCAGTGCGCGGGCGTCACCACCTTCTCACCGATGAAGCATTGGGGTGTGAAGGCGGGCGACAAGGTCGGCGTGATCGGACTCGGCGGGCTGGGCCACATGGCGGTCAAGCTCGCCCGCGCGCTGGGCGCGGAGGTGACGGCGTTCACCACCAGCGCCGACAAGGAGGGCGCGGCGGTGGCGCTGGGCGCGGCGCATGTCGAGCTGGAAAAGGACGCCAAGGCGCAGATGGAGAAGATGGCGGCAACCGGCGGACGGTTCGACTTCATCCTGTCGACCGTGCCCGAGAAGCACGATCTCAACCCGTTCATGGTCCTGCTCAAGCGCGACGCGACGCTGGTGGTGGTCGGTGCGCTGGAGCCGCTGGCACCGGTCAACAACCAGCAGGTCGCCTTCCACCGCCGCTCGGTCGCCGGGTCGCTGATCGGCTCGATCGCCGAGCAGCAGGAGGTGCTCGACTTCTGCGCAAAGCATCGCATCGCGCCCGACATCGAGATCATCCCGATCCAGGAGGTCAACGCCGCGATGAAGAAGGTCGAGGCGGGCGACGTCCGCTTCCGCTACGTCATCGACATGACGTCGCTGAAGGAGGATCGCGAAGCGGTCTGATCCATCTGCCCCTGGGCCGGCGCAGCTAGAGCATGACCGCATCTGACGGATTCAGGATTTCGTTTGAGCGCCAGATGTGATTCAAGCTGCTGTCTGGTCAGGAGCGGGCAGCGATGGCGCGACCATATTCTCAAGATCTTCGTGAGCGTGTTGTTTTGTGCGTGGCGTCGGGAGCAACGTGCCGCGAGGCGGCGGCGCGGTTTGATATTGGTCTGGCGACAGCGGTGCGCTGGTCGCATCGGTATCGCACGACCGGCGATGCATCGGCGCGTCCGATGGGCGGCAGCCGGCGTGCGGTCCTGGGTGGCGAGCGTGACTGGTTGCTGGCGCGGATCGCCGAGAAGCCGGACCTGACGCTGCGGGCGATCGTGGCCGAGCTGGCGGCACGCGATGTCCGTGTCAGCTATGATGCGGTTTGGCGCTTCTATCGTCAGGCGGGAATGACGTTCAAAAAAAAGCCTGCATGCGGCCGAACAGGACCGACCGGACGTGGCGCGCAAGCGGGAACGCTGGCGACGTCATCAGCATAGGCTCGATCCACGCCGTCTGGTCTTCATAGACGAGACCTGGGCCAAGACGAACATGACGCGGACCCACGGTCGATCGCTGCGCGGCGAGCGGCTGGTGGCCAAGGTCCCGCATGGTCGCTGGCGCACGCTGACCTTCATCGCCGCGCTGCGCCACGACCGGATCACCGCGCCCATCGTGTTCGACCAGCCGATCAATGGCGAGACGTTCACGGCCTATGTCGAACAGGCGCTGCTGCCCACGCTTACACCTGGCGATGTCGTCATCCTCGACAACCTGGGCAGCCACAAAGGCAAGGCTGTCCGTCAGGCGATCCGCAAGGCAGGCGCGCATCTCCTGTTCCTGCCGCCATACAGCCCCGACCTGAACCCCATCGAGCAGATGTTCTCCAAGCTCAAAACACTGCTGCGAAAGGCCGACGAGCGATCTGTCGAGGCAACATGGAAACGGATCGGCTCCCTCCTCGAATGCTTCTCATCACACGAATGCGGCAACTACCTCGCCAACTCAGGATACACCACAACGTGATCCGGTCACGCTCTAGTCCGCCGCGTCGGCCGCTATCAGCCGCTTGCGCCGGAACGGATACAGGAACTGGGCGCGATAGCCGCTCGGCACCTTCTCCGGCACGCCATAGCCCTGCGGCCAGCGTCCTTTCGGGAAATGGTACGTCCCGAACAGCCGGTCGAGCCACGGGAAGTGGATCGCGAAATTGACGTCGACCGCCTCCTCCTCCAGCCCGTGATGCCAGTGGTGGAAGCGCGGCACCACCAGCCACCGCCCCAGCCGGTCGAAGTCGCCGCGAAGGTTCGCATGGACCAGCGACGAATAGACGTACACGAACGCGATATAGGCCTGCATCACCGACGGCGCGAAGCCGAGCGTCAGCAGCGGCAGGCTGGTCACCCCGCGCAGCAGCACGATCTCGACGAAGTGCATCCGCGCGCCCGCCAGCCAGTCCATGTGCTTTGCCGAATGGTGGACGGCGTGGAAGCCCCACAGGAACTCGACACGGTGGAAGGCGCGGTGAAACCAGTATTGCGCGAAGTCGGTCAGCAGCATCACCTCCAGAAACTGGAGCAGCCACGGCTGACCCGCGACGCCCGCGCGGAACGCGCCCCACCCGCCGGTATGCGCGGTGATGAAGGTCGACGGCGCCAGCGCGAGGAAGGTGATGAGCTGCACCATCATCGAGCTGATGAGATAGTAGAACAGGTCCTCCTGCCACTCCGGCCGGAACAGGCGCTGCGTGCCGTTCCTCGGCAGCAGCCGCTCAATCGGCGCGAACATCAGGCCGGTCGCGACCATGTTCACCGCGAAGAAGTCGACCCCGAAGAACACGCCCCAGTCATGCGTTTCGCGCGGGCTGACGCCGGCCCCGCCGAGCAGCGTCGCCAGCAGCGCGATGCCCAGCGCCGTGAAGCCGATCGCCTTGCGCGGGCGCAGCAACAGGCTGAGCAGCGCCAGCGCATAAGCGCCGATCAGGAGCAGATGGACCACGACGCGGATCGTCCGGCTCGTCATGACGCTGGCGAGTTCGGGCATGGAGAACCAGTCGGGCCAGCGCAGCGCCGCGACCAGGCACAGCCCGGCGATCGCCGTCACCAACCCGAAGAACCCGGCGAACCAGCCCGACCCGAAGCCGCGCACCTCGATCGGCGCCGACAGATCGCGCTCCAGCCGTTCAATGAATCCGACCACGACCAACCCTCCCGATGCGCGACGCTATAGCGCGAAATGCAAAGGAAGTATCTCCCGCCAGCCGCTCCGGCGGGCTGGCCGGTCACAAGGTCAGCCGCCATTCCACCAAGGCGCGCCAGTCCTCGCGATAGGTCGGGTAGGGCTTGTCGATGGCGTGTGCCGCCTCCAGCCCCAGTTCCGCCTTGTCGCGATGGCGCAGCCGGAACCCGGCCCCTGCCGAGGCAAGGCCGTAGCGCTGCGCAACGATCGGCCCGCGGGCGGCCGCGCCGACGCGGCCGCCATCGACGAAGCCGTATAGCTCGCTAGTGGCAAGGCGCGCCGCCTGCACCGGCCGCCAGGCGAGCTCGACGAGACCGCCGACGCCCCGGTCGCCGGTCAGCAGCCCGGCGTCGAAGGCGCGGCCGATCGCCGGGCCTCCGATCGCGAACCGCTCGGCCGCGGGCAGCGCGTCGCGGCTGTACTGCCCCGACGCCGATAGCCGCGCGATCAGCCGCTGCCCGATCGTTTGATCGACCGACGCGGCGGCGGTGATCTTGGTGAAGGTCGCATCGGCGAACGGCGCCGTCACCCTCGCCCCGGCGACATCGAGCCCGTGCGACGCCGATCCAGCAATGCTGAAGCTGCGCCGTTCCCGCGCGTCCGACAAGCTGCCGCTCAGCCGCACCGCCCGGGTCCGCTCGGTGGCGATCAGGTTGCCGAACGCGGCGTTGTCGCTGTTGAGCCCGTCGATGCCGAGGCTGACATCCGCCGACCGGTGAAAGCTGCGCACCAGTGGATAGGCGAGTGCCGCCGCGACCTGGCGTGCGCGCCCCTCGAGCGGGTAGCGCGGCGGCCGCGTGCGCAGATAAGCGGCGCTGATCGACGCCGTCAGCCCGTCGGCGCCCAGCGGCGCGGTGTAGGCGGCGGACGCGTAGCGATAGCGATCGAGGTCGCTGGCGGCGCTGGCCGACAGGCTGAGCTGGTCGCCATCGACGCCCAGACCATAGGCGATGGCGGTCAGATCGAACTGGCCGGCGCCGAGCAGGTCGATGCCGCGGTTGCTGAAGCCCGCCGAGAACCTGGTCCGCCGCTGCCGGGGGGTGACGGTCATCACCAGCGCGCCGTCGGCATGCGGGTCGGTCAGCTCGATCGTGGGCGTCAGCCCCGGGATATCGCGGATCAGCACGATCTGGCGCTCGTACGTCGCCCGCGGCAACGCCGTGTCGCCGACCATCCGCGCCAGGCGTGCGCGCAACAACCGGTTGCGGCCGGGCCGCGCGCGCTTGAGCTGTGCGCGCACGATGCGTCCTTCGGTCAGATCGACGATCACCACCCCGCGCGCGAAATCCTGCGCGGGGATGGCGACGGTGTAGAGTGCGACCGCGCTTCGACCGTAAGCCGACGACAGCGCTGCCGCGAGTTCGGTCAGCGTCTGCCGCGTGGCGCGCCGCCCGATGAAGCGCCGTGCTGCTTCGGCAACGGGCGCCGGTGCGCGGGCGCCGGTAAAGCGGATGCCCGCAATGGCGATATCCGGCGCGCCCGCCGCCATCGCGGCGACCGGTGCGCCTGCCGGTGCCGTCGCGGTCGCCGGCGGCGCCCGGTCCGCACGCTGCCGATCGATCAGCACTGCGCCTGGCGTCGCCTGTACGCCCGCCGCGAGGACGAGCGGCAACAAGATCATGTCCATGATTGCCCCCTGTCGATGCTGGGGCGCGGCGGCCATGCGGCCCCCGCGCCCGGGGCATCAGTGCCGTTTGGCGATCAGCCCGCCGCCGAGCACGCCGCCGGTAGCGGCGCTGGTGCTGCCGCTGCTGACGGCCGCACCCCCCGCCAGGGCGCCGCCGACGCCTACTCCGGTGCCGAGCACCGGCGAGACGGCGCTGTTGAGCGTGCTCGTCACCGGCGCGATCGTCGCTGCCGGCGATCCGGCAAGCGCGCCGCCCCCGGTGCTGGCGGCTCCGGCGACGATGCCCGCCGCCGTCCCCGTCACGCTGTTCGCCGCGCCCGTGGCGGTATTCACCGCACCGCCGGAGGGCGTGCCCCCGACCGTCCCGAGCACGGTGCCGACCGAGTTGGCCGTACCGCTGCCCGGAGCGACGTTGACGGAGGCGAGCGTTCCCGCCGCAGGTGAGGGCGAAGCGATGCCGACGCCGAGCAGCGACGAACCCGACGGGGCGCTGACCACGCGGCCCGCCCCCAGATCGACGCTGACGACCTGGCCGAGCGCCCCGCCGGCGCGGTTGAGCACCACCGATCGTCCGTTACCGAGGTCCACCAGCGTCTGGCCGCTGCGCCGCAGTACGGCGACGATCCGCCCGGTCACCGGCGCTACCGCGGTGCCCGCCGTGCCGGTCTGGCCGCCAAGCTGTCCGCTCGTACTCGCAGCGCCCATCATGGCGTTGCCGGCGCTGACCAGGATCGGCGCGCTGACCGACGATGTGCTCATGGCGCCTGAGCTGGAGCCCGAGCCCGAGCCCGAGCCCGAGCCTGTGCCGCTGCCGGTCCCCGTACTGCTACCGCTGCCGCCCGAGCTGCTGCCAGAGCCTGTGCTGGCCGTGGCCGTGCCGCTGCCCGTGCTGCCGTCGGCCGCCGTGCTGCCGCCGTTTGTGCCGGAGCCGCTTGCGGTATCACCGGGCACGTCGCCGACCGATGCCAGGCGATAGGAGCCCGTGCTGGAGCACGCGGCAACTGCCAGAGCAATACTTGAAACAAGTGCGCCACGGGCGCAGACGATGAATGTCCGTTCCATGATCAACCTCTCCAAACTTCGACCCGCTACCCGGGTCGTAAGGTACAGATCAATCAAGAAACCTGCTAATTGTTCCGCAGTATTCAGGGTTAACGCGGCGTTATACTTGACCAGTTGTATTTCATTCGGATATTCGACAACAATTGATGACTGATAATTCTTAAATGGTCGGACGATCATCTGTCTTTTCGACCGCGTCCAGGTTTCGAAAGTATGCGGCCACATCTTTCCGGCAGTGCCTAATCCTCCGGCCCCGCCACCCTTGCCGCCACGTCCGCGCACGCTACAGGTCGGCGTAGGGAGAGGAGAGCGCATGGCCGTCACCGCCGCTGAATTGCCGTCGCGGCCAGCGTCCGATGGGCAGCCCCGCGCCGATCTGCGCCTCGTCATCGCCGCATCGTCGCTGGGCACGGTGTTCGAATGGTATGACTTCTTCATCTGGGGGACGCTGACCGCGTCGGGCATCCTCCAGCACAGCTTCTTCCCGCCCGGCGACGAGCTGTTGGCGACGCTGCTCAGCTGGGCGACCTTCGCGATCGGCTTCGCCTTCCGGCCATTGGGCGCGGTGCTGTTTGGCTATCTGGGCGACCGGCTCGGGCGCAAATACACCTTTCTCGTTACGATCACGCTGATGGGCGTCGCCACCGCCGGCATCGGCCTGATGCCGACCTACCGCAGCATCGGCGCCGCCGCGCCGCTGCTGATCGTCGCGCTCCGCGTCGCGCAGGGGCTGGCGCTGGGCGGCGAATATGGCGGCGCGGCGATCTACGTCGCCGAGCACGCGCCGCGCGGCCGGGCGGGCTTCTACACCAGCTTCATCCAGGCCGGCGTGGTCGGGGGCTTCATCCTCAGCCTCGCGGTGGTGCTCGCGACCAAGGCGTCGGTCGCGGCGGCGGCGTGGGCAGGGGGCTGGTGGCGTTTTCCGTTCCTGTTCTCGCTGCTGCTGCTCGCGGTGTCGCTGTGGATGCGGTTGAAGCTGTCGGAAAGCCCCGTATTCCGCGCGATGCAGGCGGCGGGGGAGGGGGCGGCGAACCCGCTCAAGGAGAGTTTCACCTTTCCCGGCAATCCCCGGCGGCTGTTCGTGGCGCTGTTCGGGATCGCCGCCGGGCTGACGGTGATCTGGTACACATCGCTATTCTCGGTGCTGTCGTTCCTGACCGGGGCGATGCACATGCAGGACAGCGCGGCGCAGCTGATCGTCGCAGCGGGTGCGCTGGTCGGGCTGGTCTTCTATTTCCTGACCGGGGCGTGGTCGGACCGGATCGGGCGCAAGCGGCCGATCGTGATCGGCTATCTGCTGACGCTGGTGCTGCTGTTCCCGCTGTTCTGGCTGATCGGCTGGGCGGCGGGGGACGGCGCGCAGCCCGCCCACTTCGTGCCGGGGCCGGGCGCGATCGTGTTGATCCTGCTCGGCATCCTGGGGCTGATGGCCTTGTCGGGCCTGACTTACGGTTCGGTCGCGGCGTTGCTGGCGGAGATGTTCCCGCCGCGCATCCGTTACTCATCCCTGTCGATTCCGTACCATTTCGGGACAGGCTATTTCGGCGGCTTCCTGCCGCTGATCAGCGCCGCACTCGTGGCGCGGACGGGAAACGCCTATGCCGGGCTGTGGTATACCGAAGCGGTGGTGGCGATGGCGCTGGCCGTGACGTGGTGGGGTCTGGAGGAGCCCGTAAGGGAGCAGCCCACAGATCATTAGCGAGCTCTGCCGTTATGGCAACGCGCGTACCTCTTCGCTCCGCGCGCAGGCGTCCAGCCGCGACAGGTCTAGCGGTGCGCGAGGCGCGGTCACCGGCGGCGGCTCGAACGCCACGCCGATACCGTGACCTGCAAACCGCGCCGGGTCGCTGCCGGTGCAGCGCATCAGCGCGGCGAGCATCTTCGGCGGCGTGTCATAGCCCTCGAACGACAGCCGGAACGTTCCCCAATGGACCGGCAGCGCCATGCCGGCGCCGGTGCGGTCGAACACCTGCACCGCCTCCACTGGCCCCATGTGCGAGCCGATCTCCATCTGCCCCGGCATGAAACGGAACGCGCCGATCGGCAGGATGGCGAGCCGGATCGGCCCATAGGCGGCCGCCTTGCGCGGCCACTCGCCCTCGCCGAACCCGGTGTCGCCCGAGAAGAACAGGTTGCCCCCGCTTGGCAGCCGCACGACGAAGCCGGACCACAGGGCGCGGTTGCGGTCGGTGAACCAGCGGCTGCCCCAGTGGTGGACGCGCTGCACGATCACCTCGACGCCCGGGTGAACCGCGACCCGGCCCCCCCAGTCGAGCGCGGTCGCCGCCGCGCCGGTCTGCGCGATCACGCTGTCGTTGCCCAGGCTGGTGACGATCCGCGGCCGGTCGCGATCCCACAACCGCTGCAGTGTCGGCAGGTCCATATGGTCGTAATGATTGTGGCTGAGCAGCACGAGGTCGATCTTCGGCAGGTCGTCGAACCTGATCCCCGGCTCCGCCACGCGGCGCGGCCCGAGACCCCACGGCCCGGTGCGGTCGCTCCACACCGGATCGGTCAGGATATTGAGCCCGGCCGTCTGCACCAGCACGGTCGCATGACCAACCCAGGTGACGAGCATCCGCTCGCCCTCGACCCGCGCCGGCGGCCTCGACGGCGTCACGGCCACGCGCTCTGGCCAGGGCGGGCGCCCGTCGCGCTTGGTTAGATAGCGCCAGAAGAACCCCGCCCGGCTGCCCCCCGTCGGCGGCCGGAAGGTGTCGTCGTCCGGCCCGGGATTATGGAAGCGCTCGCCATCGAAATGGTCGCTCGGCGGCCCCTTGTAATAGACGCGGTCGAGGAAGCGCGGGACGATGGTCACCACCAGCCCGAACAGGATCACGAGCAGCAGCAGGACGCCGCCGACAATCTTGAGGATCGTCGTCAAAAGTTACGCGCTCCTGGATGCAGAGGAGGTGAACGCCGTGCGCCCGTCATTGTTCAGCATTTATTGTTCAGCCGGACGATCCCAATATTCCGCCATCAGCTCCCCGGCCCAGGCCGGCTCGCGCACCTCGCCGCGCGGCAGGAAGCCGGTCATCACCGGCTTGATGTCGATGACCGGCGTGCCGTCCACCGCGTCCAGCCCGCGGACGCGGAGCGTCCGGCCCTCGACGCCGACGATCGTGCAGATGGTCAGCCCGATCCGGTTGGGCCGGTTCTTGCCGCGCTGCGCGAAGATGCCGACCAGCGGCCAGTCCGCCCGGCCCCGCGGCCGCCGCGCGCCGGTCTCGATCTTCTCTGGCGGCACGCGATCGAACAGGAAGACGATCTCCGCATGGCTGAAGTCGGCCAGCCCTGCCAGCGCCTCGGCCGGATAGCCATCGGCCAGCTCGATCGCAGCCGTCACCGCGCCCCAATCGTCGTCCTCAACCACCTCGCGCCCGCCGCGTACATGGCCGACGGGTTCCACGGTAAATGGCAAGATCGCACCCTCCTGGACTTGTCGCGGCGCCGCCGGTGCCGCAGGTTGCAGCCGAGCCAATGCGGTGGGCGTCGGTGCGGACAAGCCCCGGTTGATGGAGATTGCACGGATGCGACACCTGCTTCTTGCCGTTGCGCTGACGACCTTGCTGCCGGCCGCGGCCGCAGCACGCACCGTCGCGGTTGAGGAACAATCGATCGAGCAGCTCCAGGCGGCGATGACGCAGGGCCGCGCGTCGAGCGAGGACCTGGTCCGTTCCTATCTCCGCCGCATCGCCGCGATGGACCGCCGCGGCCCGGCGCTCCACGCGGTCATCGCGCTCAACCCGGACGCGCTGGCGCAGGCGCGCGCGCTCGACGCCGAGCGGCGTGCCGGGCATGTCCGCGGGCCGCTCCACGGCGTGCCGATCCTGGTCAAGGACAATATCGAGACCGCCGACGCCATGCCGACCACCGCGGGCAGCCTCGCGCTCGCCGCCAACGTCACGCATCGCGACGCCCCGGTGGTGGCGCAGCTGCGCGCGGCGGGGGCGGTGATCCTCGGCAAGACCAACCTGTCAGAATGGGCGAACATCCGCTCCGATCGCGCGATGAGCGGCTGGAGCGCGGTCGGCGGCCTGGTCCGCAATCCCTATGCGCTCGACCGCACCGCCTGCGGCTCATCGTCCGGCTCGGGCGCGGCGGTGGCGGCCAGCTTTGCGGCGGCGGCGCTGGGAACGGAGACCGACGGTTCGGTCGTCTGCCCGTCGTCGATCAACGGGCTGGCCGGGCTGAAGCCGTCGATCGGCCTGGTCAGCCGCACGCATGTGGTGCCGATCAGCCATTCGCAGGACACGCCCGGGCCGATGGCGCGCTCGGTCCGCGACGTAGCGCTGCTGTTCTCCGCGATGGTCGGCGCTGATCCCGCCGACCCGGCGACGGCTGGGGCGCAGCCGCACGATTATGTCGCGGGGCTGTCGACCAGCGCGCTGTCCGGGCTGCGCGTCGCGGTGCAGCGGCCGGAGATGTCGCCCGATCTCGCCGCCGCCTACGATCGCGCGCTGGCGGTGCTGCGTGCGGGCGGGGCGGAGCTGGTCGCGGTCGAGGCGCCCAAGCTGGACGGGATCGGCGCGGCCGAGGGCATCGTGCTCCATACCGAGCTTCACGCCGATCTCGACGCCTATCTGGCGACCACGCCGCCCGCGGTGACGGCGCGGACGCTTGACCAGGTGATCGCCTTTGACCGCGCCCATGCCGCCGCCGAGATGCCCTTCTTCGCGCAGGAGACGTTCGAGGCGGCGGTGCGGACGCGGGGGCTGGCCGATGCCGATTATCTTGCCGCCCGCGCCCGGTCGCTGCGGATGGCTAGCGAGGCGATCGACGGGATGCTGGCGCGGGCGCACGCGACGATACTGGTCGAGCCGGCCTATGGCCCCGCCTGGCTCACCGATCCGATCCAAGGCGATCAGTATCCCGGCCCGTCGTCGAGCGAACTGCCCGCGATTGCGGGCTATCCCAACCTGACGGTGCCGATGGGGCTGGTCCGCGGCTTGCCGGTCGGGCTCAGCTTCATCGCGACCCGGAACGGCGAGGCGACGGTGCTCGGCGCGGGCTACGCCTATGAGCAGCGGGCGCAGGCGCGCGTGGCACCGCATTATCTGCCGGCGGTGGACGTGGGTGCGGGGATGGAGGGCCACGGTCGCTAGAACGGCGCGCGGCGAGGTCTGCCATGCCTCGCATGCGATCCCGAGCGGAAGCCCGGTCCTACGGCCGGCAGGTTCACCGTGTCACGCGCGCCGGAAGCGAGAGCTTCCACAGAGGCTTACATGCGCATCATGCGCCGCGCCAGGCTCGATTGCCACACCATCAACAACGGCACGACGCCCAGCTCCATCGCCAGCCCGAACAGATGCCCCTGACCAGGCGGGCCGACTTCGACCAGCGACAGCAGCCGCGCCAGCCCGCCCGTCACCACCATCGCGCCGAGCAGCCTGAATCGCGCGCCCTTGCGCTCGATCGCGGGCACGCAGGTCGTGAACGCCACCCCCAGCGCGAAGAAGATCCCCGACACGTAGCGGAAATGGCTGTCGAGATCGCGTGACACCGGCCCGTGCGCCATCCACGCCGCGCCGCGCAGGATCGACTCGCCGCCGGTGACGAGCGGCACCAGGCAGGCGATCGCGACGACAACCTGCAACACGCGTTTCTCGATCATTCGAGCAGCTCCGGCCGGATGCGGATCGCACGCAGCGACGTGCGAACTTCAAGCAGGAAACTCACCAGCGCCGCGATCAGCAGCAGCATCGCCAGGATAAACGCCACCGCCACCTCGCGCCCGAGCCGCAGCTTCGCCAGCTCGGCGACGAACAGCAGCGCCACGACCGAGCACGTCATCACCGCGCTTGACACCGCCAGCGCCAGCCCGGCGTTGATGATCGCGATCCGCCGGTCCAGGATGCGCAGCTCCCAGACGTGGCGCTCATGCTCCGGCCCGGTCGACGCGGGATGCAGCCGCTCCAGCGCCCGCGCCCGGTCGACGACCCGCGACAGCCGTCCGGCGAGCACGTTCAGCAGCGCGCCGATCCCAGCCAGCATGAACACCGGCGACAGCGACAGCTGAATCGTCTGCGCGATGGTGGAGACGGCTGGGGAGGGGATCACGGCCGCCGCTATGCCGCGCCGGAGCGGGCCAGCGCAACGTCCGCGGCATCAGATCCGCACGTACCGGAAATACCACACCTCATGCCCGTGCCGCCGCGCCTTGCGCTCGTAGCGCGTCTCGGGCCAGTCGGCGGGCCGCTGCAGCCAGTCGCGCGGGGTCTCTGCGGTCCAGCCGAAGTCGTGCCGTTGCCCCATCACCATCATCGCGTGGGCGCAATAGGTCGGGTCGTCGGTGCCCAGCCGGAACTCGCCGCCGGACCTGAGCTTGGCGGCGATCGCGTCGAGCGGCCCGTGATTGATCATCCGCCGCTTGGCGTGGCGCGCCTTGGGCCACGGATCGGGGTGGAGGAGATAAACGCGCTCCAGGCCGGCGTCGGGCAGCCGCTCGATCACGTCCAGTGCGTCGCCCATGTGCAGCCTGACGTTCGCCAGCGCCCCGTCGCGCAGATGCCCCAGCGCCTGCACCACGCCGTTGAGGAACGGCTCGCAGCCGATGAAGCCGGTATCCGGCCGCGCCGCCGCCTGTGCGGCAAGGTGCTCGCCGCCGCCGAAGCCGATCTCCAGCTCCAGCGGCCGTTCGTCGCCGAACAGCGTCCGCGCATGGATCGGTCCCTCCGGCACGCTCACGTCCGGCAGCATCGCCTCGACCAGCGCGGCCTGGCCCTGGCGCAGCTTGTGGCCCTGACGGCGGCCGTACAGGCGGCGAATGGTGGCGGGATCGTTCATGCGCGCGCTGTAGCCGCGGACCTATCGGGCTGCACACCCGTTTGCACCGGCATGAGCACCAAGCCGACCAAATCGCGTTCCTCCAAGCCCAAGGCCGCCAAGTCGAAGGAGACCGGCAAGCGCGCGACGAAAACCGCGACCAAGGCGAAGAAGGCAGCAAACCGGGTCGCACGGGCGGACGTGCAGGTCACCCACCAGGCGGCGCGCTTCCGCGACTCGCCGGTGATGAAGGCGCTCGCTACGCTGCTCGAAGGCGCCGACCAGCCGCCGCTGATCGCTGCGTCGGCGGGGACGCTCGCGATCGGGCTGCTGGCGCGGCGCGGCGACCTGGCGCGCGGCGGCGCGCGGATGCTCGCCTCGCACCTGCTCGCGACGGGCGCGAAGCTGGCGATCAAGCACCAGTTCGACCGCACCCGGCCCAGCGAGGCGCTGGCGCACGGCCACCGCTTCGCGAGAGGCGACGAAGGCGGGCATGCGGAAAAGAGCTTCCCCTCGGGCCATACTGCCGGCGCGGTCGCGGTCGCGCGCGCGGCGAGCCACGAGATCGACGGCGCTGCCGTCCCGGCCGCGCTCGCGGCGGCCGGCGTGGCGGCGGGGCAGGCACCGGCGGGGAACCATTATCTGACAGATGTGGTCGCCGGCGCGGCGATCGGCTGGGCGGCGGAAGCGGTGGTCGGCGCGGTGTTCGACCGGTTCGAGCAGCACCACCCTCTCCCGCCTGCGGGAGAGGGACAGACGTCGAACGCGTCAGGGTGAGGGTTAGGCGCGACGCACCGGCGGTATTCGCCCTGCCACCTGAGCCCAAGCTAGGGGCCGACGCTTCCGTCCGCACCGAGCCCTCACCCTGGCAGCTGCGCTGCCTGTCCCTCTCTCGCGAGCCGGAGAGGCGAGGTCAATCCTGCAGCCGCAGCGCCACGTCGCTCATGAACCGCGCGTCGTCGCCATCGGCCAGCCACCCCGCCGCCGCCGCCACCGCGCCGAGCATGGCGCTGAGCGGGTCCATTTCCGCTTTAGCGAAATTGCCCAGCACATACCCGGTCACTCGGTCCTTGTGCCCCGGATGACCGATGCCGAGCCTGACCCGGCGGAAGTCGGGGCCGAGGTGCTGGACCGCCGAGCGGACGCCGTTATGCCCCGCAGCACCGCCCCCGGCACGCACCCGGGCCTTGAACGGCGCCAGGTCCAACTCGTCGTAGAACACGGTCAGCGCGTCGGGACCGAGCTTGTAGAAGCGCAGCGCCTCGCCCAGCGACCGGCCGCTGTCGTTCATGAAGGTGGCGGGTTTCAGCAGCAGCACCTTGTGTGCGCCGATCCGCCCCTCCTGCGTCCAGCCGCCGAACTGCTTCTTCACCGGGCCAAAGCCGTGGACGTCGGCGATCGTGTCGACCGCCATGAAGCCGACATTGTGCCGGTGCAGCGCGTATGACGGCCCCGGATTGCCCAGCCCGGCCCAGATCTGCATGTCGTCGGACTTCCCTCCCCTTCAGGGGAGGGGCGGGGGGTGGCGCCTCTCCTCCGGGCGACCGGCGCGCGGCGGCGCCCCACCCCAACCCCTCCCCTGAAGGGGAGGGCTCCACTCCTCAGCTTTCGGTCGTATCGCCCTCGCCCTCGGCCGCCGGCTCGGCAGCCTCCGGCCCGGCCGCCGCGACTTCGGCATCCGCCGCGTCGTCGGCCGCGGTCGGGACCGTCGGCGGCACGATCGTCGCGACCGCGAAGTCGCGGTCCTCGATCGCCGGCTTGGCGCCCGCGGGCAGCTGCACGTCGGAGATGTGGATCGCATCGCCGACCTGCCGGCCCTTGAGCGAAACGGTCAGCTCGCTGGGGATGTCGGCCGCGTCGACGACCAGCTCGACCTCGTGGCGGGTGATGTTGAGCACGCCGCCCGCGGCGATCCCGGGGCAGTCGTCCTCGTCGGCGAAGACCAGGGGCACCGAGACATGGACGGTGGTGTGCTCGCCGATGCGCAGGAAGTCGACATGGACGGGGCGGTCGGTGACGACGTCGAAGGCGACGTCCTTGGGCAGCGTGCGGACGCCGCCGACGGTGACGACCGTGTTCATGAAATGCCCGGTGCCCAGCGCGCGGATCAGCGCTTTCTCTTCGAGATGGACGGACGCCGGGGCTTGATTCTGGCCGTAGATCACGGCGGGGACGCGGCCCTGACGGCGCAGCAGGCGGGAGGCTCCCTTGCCAACCCGCTCACGCGCCTCGGCTGCGAGCTCCAACTGGTCGCTCATGTGCAGTTCCTTGGTTCGTTTGCGTTGATTGCCGGCCGCTCCTCCAGGGATGTAGCAGGGCCGGGCAAGCGGGGGCGCTTAGCGGGAGAGGGGGCGAAACGCAACTCCTCCGGCTCCCGCAGGCGCGAGCGGGTCAATAGTTCACCCGCTCCGCCCGCACCCCCCGCCGCGCCAGCTCCGCCTGGACGCTGGTCGGCCCCGCCAGATGCCCCGCGCCGACCGCGATGAACACCGTTCCCGGCCGCGCGAGGCGCGCCTTGATCCAGTCCGCCCAGCGCCGGTTGCGGTCGATCAGCAGCGCCTGCATCGCCTCGGGCGATCGGGTGATGCCGTCGTTCAGCTCGCGCGCGATCAGGTCGCTGCGCCCCGCCGCCCATTCGTCGGCCATCCGCCCCATCTGCCGCTGGAGCGTCGGCATTTCGTCCAGCGTCTCGTCCAGCATCGCCACCTGCGCGCCGTCGGACAGCCCGGCGAAGAAGCCGATCTGCTGCTCCACCGTCTCCAGCCCGCTGACCGGCTTGCCCGCCGCCGTCGCTGCCGCGGTCAGGACATGCTCCGGCCCGCTGGCGGGATCGTAGCCGACCTGGATCAGGCTCTGCACCTCCAGGAAGCTCGCCGCCAGCCATGGCCGCATCCGGTCGTACGCGGCGGGCTGCATCCCGATCCGCGCCATCCATCGCCGCAGCGCCGGACGTTCGCGCGGCGGCAGCTTGTCGGTCAGCGTCGGGCCGGCCGCCGCCATGCCCTGGGTCTGGACCAGCCCCGCCATCGCCTGCGGGTCCGGCTCGACGATCTCCAGCTTCAGCTCGTCGGAGCGGTCGAACGCCTGGCGCACCGCCTCGTCGAACCAGGTCAGCCCGGGTTTGAGCACATGGATCGTGCCGAACAGATAGATGGTGGCCGGCCCCTGATGCACGACCCACAGCGCCGGGTCGGCGTCGGTCGCGGCGCGCGCGTGCGGGTGCGCGGCCGCGGCGGGCGCGGGCTTCGCACAGGCGGGCGCGGCGAGCAGGACGAGCGCGGCGAACGCGGCGCGCAGGCGGGGGAGGGCGGTCATGCCCCGCCCTAGCGCGTCCCCGCCGTCCCCGCCACTCTGTCCCCGCCACTCTGCCCCCGCCATCCACTTGCCACCGGTCCGGCCATCCGCCAAAGCCCGCAGCGCCCATGCCCGCGCCCCAACAACCGACCATGTCCTTCCAGCGCATGATCCTGACGCTGCACGACTATTGGAGCGACAGAGGCTGCCTGATCCTCCAGCCCTACGACATGGAGATGGGCGCGGGCACCTTCCACACCGCCACCACGCTGCGCGCGCTGGGCCCCGAGCCGTGGAACGCCGCCTTCGTCCAGCCCTGCCGCCGCCCCACCGACGGCCGCTATGGCGAGAACCCCAACCGGCTGCAGCATTACTATCAGTATCAGGTCATCCTGAAGCCTTCGCCGCCCGACCTGCAGGACCTCTACCTCGGCAGCCTGGCGGCGATCGGCGTCGACATGCGGACCCACGACATCCGCTTCGTCGAGGACGATTGGGAGTCGCCGACGCTGGGCGCCTGGGGGCTCGGCTGGGAAGTGTGGTGCGACGGGATGGAGGTGACGCAGTTCACCTATTTCCAGCAGATGGGCGGCTTCGACTGCAAGCCGGTCGCGGGCGAGCTGACCTACGGGCTGGAGCGGCTGGCGATGTACATTCAGGATGTCGACAGCGTGTACGACCTCGCCTTCAACGATGCGGGGGTGACCTATGGCGACGTGTTCCTGGAAAACGAACGCGAGATGAGCGCGTGGAACTTCGAGGTGGCGGACACCGGCACGCTGTTTGACCAGTTCCGCAAGGCGGCGTCCGAGTGCGAGAACTGCCTGGGCCGCGACCTGCCCATCCCCGCCTACGAACAGGCGATCAAGGCCAGCCACACCTTCAACCTCCTCCAGGCGCGCGGCGTCATCTCCGTCGCCGAACGCCAGGCCTATATCGGCCGCGTCCGCGACCTGGCGAAGGGCGCCTGCGCCGCCTGGATGACCAAGCACGGGTGGTCGGCGTGAGGTGGAACGACGCCGCTCCTACCCGGGACGGGGAGGGGGACCGCGCCGCGGAGCGGCGTGGTGGAGAGGGCTCGCGATCACTCCGGCGGCCCGAAGTATACGAGGCGCGCGCGTTAAGGCGGCAGATGACCCTGCCCGAGACGCTGCTGTGGCAGCGCATCCGTCGCAAGGCGACGGGTGTATCCTTCCGTCACCAGCACCCCATCGGCAAGTACAAGGCCGACTTCTATTGCGCGGCGTTCAAGCTGGTGATCGAGGTCGACGGCGAGATCCACAATCGTGGTGATCGACCGACGCGGGATGAGGAGCGCGTCCGCTTCTTGGAAGCGGACAGCTATCGTGTGATTCGCGTCTCGGCTGCGGACATCCTGCGCAACCCGGATCACGTGGCAGCGTCGATCGGCGTGCTCGTGGCCGGCCCCCCTCCACCACCGCGCAAGCGCGGCGGTCCCCCTCCCCGCGAGCGGGGAGGAGCAGAACAGTGACCGATTTCCTTCTCGAACTCCGCTCGGAGGAAATTCCCGCGCGGATGCAGGAACGCGCGCGCGAAGACCTTGCGCGGCTGTTCACCGCCGAACTCGCCAGGGCCGGCATCGCCGCCGCCGAGACCGTCACCTACGCCACCCCCCGCCGCCTCGCGCTGATCGCCCGCGGGCTGCCCGACGCGACCGACGTCGTCACTGTGGAGGTAAAGGGCCCGAAAACGTCCGCCCCGCCCCAGGCCCTCGAAGGCTTCCTGCGCAAGACCGGCCTCACCCGCGAGCAGCTGACCGAGCGCGACGGCATCCTGTTTGCCGTGACGCAGAAGCCCGGCCGCGCCGCCGCGGCGGTGCTGGCGGAAGCGATCTCCTCCGTGATCCGCGCCTTCCCCTGGCCCAAGTCGATGCGCTGGGGCGCGGCGTCGGCGTCGACCGAGAGCCTGCGCTGGGTCCGCCCGCTCCACGGCATCGTCGCGCTGTTCGGCGAGGCGTTGGTGCCGGTCGAAATAGCCGGCATCACCAGCGGCTACGCGACGTTCGGCCACCGCTTCCACCATCCCGGCCCGATCACGATCGGCTCGGCCGCCGACTATGTCGGGAAGCTCCGCGCCTGCCACGTCATCGTCGACCAGGCCGAGCGCGCCCGGCTGATCCGCGACCGCGCGGCTACGCTGGCCGCCGAGGCGGGGCTGGCGCTGGTCGAGGACGAAGGGCTGGTGATCGAGAATGCCGGGCTGACCGAATGGCCGGTGCCGCTGCTCGGCCGCTTCGACCCGGCGTTCCTGGACGTCCCCCCCGAGGTGATCCAGCTCACCGCCCGGGTGAACCAGAAATATTTCGTCCTGCGCAATCCTCCCGGGGACGGCGAGGGGCACCGCCCGGCGCAGCCGAGTGGTGGAGGGGGCTCCGAGGCAGGCGCTGTCGTCTCCACAGTCCCCCCTCCGTCATCGCTGCGCGATGCCACCTCCCCGTCCCGGGGAGGATCGGGCGCGTTGGCAAACGCCTTCATCTGCACCGCCAATATCGACGCGAGCGACGGCGGCGCCGCGATCGTCGAGGGCAACCGCAAGGTGCTCGCCGCCCGCCTGGCCGACGCACGCTTCTTCTACGAGCAGGATCTGAAAACGCCGCTGGCCGAACAGGCGAAAAAACTCGACCGCTACGAGGAAAAGCTGGGGACGCTAGCTGATAAGGCGTCTCGCTTGGTTAAGACCGCCGAGTGGCTAGCTCTATCGGGTCTTATCGCGACGCCGACAGAAGAACTTGCTAAAGCGGCAAGGCAAGGAGCTCAACTCTGCTTAGCGGACTTACCCACTAGTATGGTAGGGGAGTTCCCAGAACTTGAGGGTTTAATGGGGAGCTACTACGCCGCTGCACAAGGCCAACTTCCGGAGGTTTGCGAGGCAATTCGAACCCAATACCGACCGCGTGGACCAAACGATTTCGTCCCCTCGGCGCCATTATCGGTCATCCAGGCTCTCTCGTACAAAGTAGAAACCCGCGCTGCCTTCTTTGCGGGCGACATTCATGCCAAAGGGTCTGGGGACCAGTTTGGGGTACGCCGAACGGAGCTGGGCATAATCCGACTAATAGTCGAGAATGGCTTGCGTATTCCGCTCGGCAAGCTGCTGGCGGTCCCTTTTTTATCGTCGGCACATGCGGCCAAGGTAGATGTCGAAGCCTTACTTGTGAGCTTCGCCGACCGCCTCAAAGTCCAGCAACGCGAAGCCGGTGTCCGCCACGACCTGATCGACGCCGTCTTCGCGCTCGGTGGCGAAGACGACCTCGTCCGCCTCCTCGCCCGCGTCCGCGCGCTGCAGGCGTTCATGGCGACCGCGGACGGGGCCAACCTCCTCACCGGCTACCGCCGCGCGGCGAATATCCTGAAGAAGGAGGGGTTTACTCCTCTCCCACCGGGAGAGGGGCAAGGCGCGCCAGCGCCGCGGGGTGAGGGTGAGCCTCGCAGCGAGCTTCACCCTCACTCTTCCGCGGCTGCGCCACTCCCTCCCGCTCCCGCAGGTAGAGAGAATTCGCTGTCCTACACACCCGAACCTGCGGAAGAAGCGCTCGCCATCGCGCTCGACTCGGCCGAGCCGCGTGCCGCCCAGGCGGTCGCGGCGGAGGATTTCGAGGGCGCGATGGCGGCCCTCGCCTCGCTGCGCGCGCCGATCGACCGCTTTTTTGACGAGGTGACCGTGAACGATTCCGATCCCGCCAAGCGCACCGCACGCCTTGCGCTCCTCGCCCGGATGCGCGACGCCGTTCACGCCGTCGCCGACTTTTCCCGGATCGAGGGCGCCTGAGCCAAGCCCGCCCGCCCGCAAACACAATCCGTGGGGTCAACACGGACAACATCGCGCAGGCGCAATGCCGCGCAGGGATACCAGATATGGGATATGTCTACAGGTTCGGCGGCGGCGTCTCGGACGGGGGCAGGGGGGATCGCAACCTGCTCGGCGGCAAGGGTGCGAACCTGGCGGAGATGGCGTCGATCGGCCTGCCGGTGCCGCCGGGGTTCACCATCTCGACGGACTTCTGCGCGGTCTATTATGATGAGGGCCGCAGCTTCCCGCCTGCACTGCGTGCCGAGGTCGCGACCGGCCTCGCCCATATCGAACGGGTGACGGCCAAGCGCTTCGGCGACGCATCCGACCCGCTGCTCGTCTCGGTCCGCTCCGGCGCGCGCGCGTCGATGCCCGGGATGATGGACACCGTCCTCAACCTCGGCCTGAACGACGCCACCGTCGCGGGGCTCGCCGCGGCGTCGGGCGACGAGCGCTTCGCCTGGGACAGCTATCGCCGCTTCATCCAGATGTACGCCGATGTCGTGCTGGAGCTGGATCACGGCGCGTTCGAGGAGGCGCTGGAGATCGCCAAGGAGGACCGCGGCTTCACCCTCGACACCGAGCTGACCGCCGCTCACCTCAAGGCGCTGGTCGCCGACTACAAGACGCTGGTCGAGGCTGAATGGGGCAAGCCCTTCCCGCAGGACCCGCACGACCAGCTGTGGGGCGCGGTCGGCGCGGTCTTTGGCTCGTGGCAATCGGAGCGCGCCAAGGTCTACCGGCGCCTGAACGACATCCCCGCCGACTGGGGCACGGCCGTCAACGTTCAGGCGATGGTGTTCGGCAACATGGGCGATACCAGCGCGACCGGCGTCGCCTTCACCCGCGATCCTTCGACCGGCGCGGACGCCTTTTATGGCGAGTTCCTGATCAACGCGCAGGGCGAGGACGTCGTCGCCGGCATCCGCACGCCGCAATACCTGACCCGCGCCGCGCGCGAGGCCGCCGGCGCCAGACCGGCCTCGATGGAAGAGGCGATGCCCGCGGTCTATGGCGAGCTGGCGCAGGTGTTCGCGACGCTGGAACAGCATTATCGCGACATGCAGGACATCGAGTTCACCGTCGAACGCGGCCATTTGTGGATGCTTCAGACCCGCTCGGGCAAGCGCACCGCCAAGGCGGCGCTCAAGATCGCGGTCGATATGGCCGAAGCCGGGCTCATCACGCGCGAGGAGGCGATCGCCCGCGTCGATCCGGCCGCCCTCGACCAGCTGCTCCACCCGACGCTCGACCCCGGCGCCCCGCGCGACGTCATCGCCAAGGGCCTGCCCGCGTCGCCCGGCGCGGCGTCGGGCGCGGCGGTGTTCGACGCCGACACCGCCGAGAAATGGGCCGCGGAGGGCAAGGCGGTGATCCTGGTCCGCACCGAGACCAGCCCGGAGGACATTCACGGCATGCACGCGGCTCGCGGCATCCTGACCGCGCGCGGCGGCATGACCAGCCATGCCGCGGTGGTCGCGCGCGGGATGGGCCGCCCCTGCGTGTCCGGCGTCGGCAGCCTCGCCATCTCGGCGAAGGACAAGGTGATGCGCGTCGCCGGCCGCGAGGTGAAGGAGGGCGGCCTCCTCACCATCGACGGCGCGACCGGCGAGGTGATGGCGGGTACGGTCCCGACCGTCAGTCCCGAGCTGTCGGGCGATTTCGGCACGCTGATGGGCTGGGCCGATGCGCTGCGGCGGATGAAGGTCCGCACCAACGCCGACACGCCCAACGACGCGCAGACCGCGCGCGACTTCGGCGCGGAGGGCATCGGGCTGTGCCGCACCGAGCATATGTTCTTCGACAATGCGCGGATCACCGCCGTCCGCCAGATGATCCTGGCGTCGGACGAAGCGGGCCGCCGCGCCGCGCTCGACAAGCTGCTGCCCGAACAGCGCGCCGACTTCGCCGCCATCTTCGAGGTAATGGCGGGACTGCCGGTCACCATCCGCCTGCTCGATCCGCCGCTCCACGAGTTCCTGCCGCACGAGGAGGCGGAGTTCGCGGAGGTCGCGCGCGCGTCCGGGCTCGATATCGAGCAGTTGAAGCGCCGCGCCGCCGAACTGCACGAGTTCAATCCGATGCTGGGCCATCGCGGCTGCCGGCTGGGCGTGACCTATCCCGAAATCTACGAGATGCAGGCGCGCGCCATTTTCGAGGCGGCGCTCGACGTCGCCTCGCGCGGCGACGCCCCGGTGCCCGAAGTGATGATCCCGCTGGTCGCCACCCGACGCGAGCTGGAGCTGATGAAGGCGGTGGTCGATCGCGCGGCGCAGGCCGTCTTCGCCGAGCGCGGCGCGACGGTCGACTATCTGGTCGGCACGATGATCGAGCTGCCCCGCGCCGCGCTGAAGGCGGGCGAGATCGCGGCGGCGGCCCAGTTCTTCTCGTTCGGCACCAACGACCTGACCCAGACGACGCTGGGGATCAGCCGCGACGACGCCGGCCGCTTCCTCGGCGCCTATGTGGAGCAGGGCATCTTCGTTAAGGACCCGTTCGTCAGCCTCGATGTCGACGGGGTCGGCGAGCTGGTCAGGCTCGCCGCCGAACGCGGCCGGGCCACGCGCGCCGCGATCAAGCTCGGCATCTGCGGCGAACATGGCGGCGACCCCGCCAGCATCGCCTTTTGCGAGGAGGTCGGCCTGGATTACGTCAGCGCCAGCCCGTACCGCGTCCCGATCGCCCGCCTGGCCGCCGCGCAGGCGGCGTTGGCGAAGGGGTGAGGAAGCAGGTGGCAGGCAGCCGGATTCGCGGGCGCTCATCCCCTCCGAAGGTAAGGGCCCGGTTGCGATGAGATCGGTGACCAGCGCTGTCCTACACCCCCGGGCGGGTGCAGCCGGGCCCGGCCCCGGCGGGGAAGAGAGAAGAACGTGAGCGGCATCTGGCGTTATCTCCTGGCTGTCGCCCTCGGTGTACTCCTGGGTGTCGGCCTCGCCGTGCACAGCGTGCGCGCGGGAGCGTTCGGGTCGAATGTCGCCATCGGCCCGTGGCGGACCGGCCTCGATTTCGGCACCGCGGACGCCAGCGCGCGCACCCGGGCGGTCGTGGCGCTGCGCGGTCTCCTGGCGTTGCCGGCGCGCGAGGCGCGCTATTACACCGCGGCGACCGACGATGCCGGGCAGCTGCTCGACGGCCGCTGCCGTTACCGCATCGCGGGCGGCGCGCTGCCCGGGAAGTGGTGGAGCCTGACCGTCTATGACGCCGACGGCTACCTCGTCGCCAACCCGGCGAATATCTTCTCGGTGGAGAGCGCTGCCGTTGCCGAGCCGCGGTGGCAGATCGTCCTCGCCCCCGCCCGTCAGCCAGGCCACTGGCTGCCAACCGGCGGCCGCGAGCATGTCGAGCTGACGTTGCGCACCTATCTGCCGCCTGACGCCGGCCGCACCAATCCGCCGCAAGCGGGCCTGCCGAGCATCGTCAGGGAGGGCTGCTGACATGCGCCGCTGGCTGCTGCCGCTGCTGGTCGGTCTGGGTGTGACCTTTGTCACCTTTCACCTCGCGCTGGTCGCGACGCCGCGCGTCCTGATGGCGGCAGCGATCAAGCGGGTCGGGCGGGCGGGGATGAACCGCATGACCGCCGGTCCGCTCGCGACCGACAAGGCCCGCGCGATCGTCCGGCCCAGTCCGGATCTTGCTTATTCCAGCTGCCCCTTCGACCTGTCCGCCGGGCCGATCCGCGTCCAAACGCCCGCGCTGCCGTCATCCTATTGGTCGCTGTCGGTGTTCGATGCGCGCACCGATGTCGTCTATGTCCGCAACAATCGCGAAGTCGGCGGCAGGGAGATCGACGTTTTCCTCGCCCGCCCCGGTCAGGTCACGCCGCCGGGCGCGACCGTGGTGCGCGTCGACGGCGCCAGGGGCATCGCGCTGATCCGCATCCTGGTCCAGGACCGCGCTCGCTTCGCAGTCATTGACACCGCGCGCCGCGGCGCTTCTTGCGGACCGGCCTAGCGGCGTTCCTCGACCGGCTGACCGGGGCGGATCACCACCGTCTCGCCCGGGCGGGGCGCCGCGGTCACCACCGAGCTTGCGCCGGCTGCCGGGGTGACGGTGGCCGCGGTCACGGGCGCGGCGGCGGCCAGGCGGGCATGCTCGCGTTCGACCTCTTTCGCGCGTGCGTTGGCTGCGGCGACCGCGGCATCGGCGTCACGGCGATAGGCGGCGTGCGCGTCGCGCTCGGCCGCATAGCGCTCCCGCCACTTGCGCCCGCCGCTGCGGCTGGCCAGCCCGACCAGCCAGCCGGCGACGAAGACCAGCAGCATGATGACGCCGCCGGTGATCGAGAAGAGTTGCAAGGGTTGCATCGGTGCCTCCTGTTACGGGAGCATAACGACCATCGCCCGCCCGGTATCCCGATCAGTGGATCAGCGCGTCCTTGATCGAGCAGGCGGCGGGGCCGAGAATGACCACGAACAGAGTCGGCAGGATGAACAGGATCAGCGGGATGGTCATGATCGCGGGCAGCCGGGCGGCCTTCTCCTCTGCGCGCATCATCCGCTCGTTGCGGAACTCGGCCGACAGCACGCGCAACGCCGACGCCAGCGGGGTGCCGTATTTCTCGGTCTGGATCATGGTCGTGACCACGCCCTTCACCGCGTCCAGGTTGACCCGCATCGCCAGGTTCTCGAACGCCTGACGCCGCTCGGTCAGGAAGCCCAGCTCGATCGCGGTGAGCTGGAACTCGTCGCCCAGCTCCGGATAGGCGCGGCCCAGCTCGCGCGCCACCCGGTGAAAGGCGGCGTCGACCGTCAGTCCCGCCTCAGCGCAGATGACCAGCAGGTCAAGCGCGTCGGGCAGGCCCTTGCGGATCGCGTCCGAGCGCTTCTTGATCTTGTTGTTGAGGAACAGGTCCGGCGTCTTGTAGGCGAGGATGAACACGCCCGCGACCAGCCCGTATTTCTTGATCGGTCCCCAGGCCGGGAAATACTGGTCGATATAGACCAGCCAGATGATGAACGCGCCGAACACGATCGGCAGCACCAGCCGTCCGAAGATGACCGCGACCGCCCATTCCTTCGAACGGATGCCGGCCTGCATCAGCTTCTGCTGCGCGACCTTGACCTGGCTGTCCTGCAGCACCTTCATCGAAGACAGCAGCGACCGCATGCGGTCGGCGGTATCGTTGCGCTGGATCAGCTTGGCGCGGCGCTTGGTGGAGGCGGTGATGCCCGCCTTCAGCTGTTCGCGCCGGTCGTTGAGCGCCTTGACCCGCTTTGCCATCGGGTCGCGCACCGTGGTTGCGGCATAGATCGCGACCAGCACGGCGAAAGCGGCGACGCCGCACAGCAGCGTCGCGACCCACATCACGTCGACGCCGAGCAGCGTGGGATGGCCGATGGGAGGAGTCATGCTGCTCGGCCTCAGATTTCGAAATTGACCATCTTGGCCATGATGAAGGCGCCAAGACCCATCCAGATCAGCCCGCCGATACCGGCGACCATCAGCCGCTGGTCGATGAAGAAGTTCTGCATATATTCGGCATTGATGAACCAGATCAGCGTGAAGACGATGAACGGCAGCGAGCCGACGATATAGGCCGACGCCTTCGATTCCGACGACATCGCGCGGATCTTCAGCTTCATCTGCGACCGCATGCGCAGCACGTTGGCAAGGTTCGCCAGCGTCTCCGCCAGATTGCCGCCGGTCTCGCGCTGGATGGCGATGGTGATGACGAAGAACTGGAACTCGGGCGTGCCGAGCCGATCGGCGGTGTCCTGAAGGGCGGCGTCCATCGACCGGCCGATCTTCATCTTGTCCGACACCATGCGGAACTCCTCGCCGACTGGGCCGTCGACCTCGGCGGCGACGACCTGCATCGTCTCGGAGATCGGCAGGCCGGAGCGCAGGCCGCGGACTAGGAGCTCGATCGCGTCGGGAAACTTGGTCGTGAACTTGTTGACGCGGCGCTTGATGACCTTGCCGACGAACCAGTGCGGCATGCCCGCGCCGATCACCAACCCAGCCAGAATGGCGAACAGGACCGGCAATCCCTTGAAGTGGAGCAGCAACGTCATCACCACGAACAGCCCCGCGGTAACGCCGCCATATTGACCGACGGTCCATGGCTTGCCCGTCATATTCAGCCGCTTCTGGAGCTGCTTGGGATTCGGCAACAGCCGCCCCACCGCCAGGTCCATCCGCGTCGCGCGGTTGGCGCTGATGCGGCGCATCTTCTCTTCGTTGCTGACGCGCACGTCGCCATGCCGTTCACGCACTGCGCCGAGCCGCCGTGTCTGCGCGCGTGACGCCGAGGGGCCCGCAAAGGCGAGCCACAGCAGCAGCATCATCAACGACGCGCTACCGGCGAGGAGGAGGACGGGCAGCGCCATCACTTGGCGGCGCGCTTGCCGATCAGCGCCTTGAGATCGAACTTGCCGACTAGCGAGGCGCCCTTGGGCTTCTTGCCTTCCGCCGGTGCGCTCGCGTCCTCGGCGGCCCCGGCCAGATAATCGGCCAAGGCGACCAGCGGGGCCACCGTCTTGGAGTTTTTCCCCGCTTCCGCGAAAGGCTTGCCCAGCTTGGCCGCCTGCGCCGCCAGCTTCTGGTCGAACGGCACCGCGAAGTCGACGCGGCGCTCGATCGAGCCTTCGAAGTCCTTGCGGCTGATCTCCAGCTGGCCCCCCGCCCCATGCATGCGGTTGACTAGCACCTGAACGCCGGTGTTGGGCGCGTTGCTCTTCATCCACGACAGGAAGCGGATCGTGTCACGCGCCGCCGCCAGCGTCAGATCGGTCACGAGCACCGCCAGCTGCACGTCGCTCAACAGCGCCGGATGCTGGACCAGCATGCCGCGGGGCAGATCGATGACGGTGCACTCGAACGCGCTCCGCATCTCCTCCTGCAGGTGATAAAACGCGCCGCCGTCGGTCAGCAGCGGTGAATTGATCGGTGCCTCGGCCGACAGCACCGCCAGCTTTTCCGACGCCTTGACCATCGCGCGTTCGATGAACAGCCCGTCGATGCGGCTGGGGTTCTCGATCGCATCGGTCAGGCCGCGACCCGGCTCCAGATCGAGTGCCAGTGCGCCGGTGCCGAAATGGATGTCGAGGTCCAGCAGTGCGGTCGAGCGGCCCTCCTTGGCCGACATCAGCCAGGCGAGCGAGGTCGCGACCGTCGATGCGCCGACCCCGCCGCGCGTACCGATCACCGCGATCGCGCAATGCGCGCGCTCGGCGCCGGCTTCGGCCTGACGCGGCGCGTTCAGCATCGCTTGAGCCTGTGTGAAGGATTCGCGCAGCAGATCGGGGTGAAGCGGCTTGAGCAGGTAATCCTGAATGCCCGACGCGACCAGGTCGCGGTACAGGCGGACATCGTTGACCTGCCCCGCGGCGATCACCACCGTGCCGGGCTCGCATACTTCGGCGAGCGCGTTGATGTCGTTGAGCGGATCGCCCGATTCGGCGAGGTCGACGAACAGGATCTGGGGACTCGCCGAAACCGACAGGGTCTGCACCGCGTTGCGCAGCCCGCCCTTGTGGATCTTCTCCACCGACCAGCCGAGTTCGGCGATGACCGGGCGCATGCTCTCCGCCGTCGTGTCGTCGCAGACATAGGCGACGAACGGCTCGCGGGTGCCGGCATTGGGCTTCCATGGTGCGTTCATCTCAATGACCTCCCGTGCCGGGGCTCTGTACCGTGGCGCCGCCGGCGCCCGACGGCGCTGCGCGACGATAGGCGTCGATCGCCTTGGCCGAGCTGCGCGCATCGACCGCCCCCGGACCGGAGCCGTGGACCAAGTCCTCCGGCTGTGCGATCATCGCCGCCAGGCTGGCGTTGACGCCGCAGCCGAAATTGGAAGAGGTGTTCTGGTTGAAGTCGACGCTCGAATCGCGACTCCAATCGGGACAGCCCGGCACGGCCGCATGCGCACGACTGACGACGACGCGGATCGTACCAGGCGCGACCGGGGCGCCGGTGACGGGACGCTCCTCGGACAGCAGCAAGCCATAGGCCGCGACGGTCTGCGCGACATCGGTCCTGACGCCGCCGCGGCCGACGGGATCGTCGATCGTGACCTTGTCGCCATAGCCGAGACGCATGGAACTGAGCCAACCGTCAAGCCGGCCGCGTTCGCCGCCCGCCAGGCCGTCGCCGCCGGCTTGGAGGTCGAGCACGAAATCTTGGCGCGAGACGACGGCCTGGTGGACCGATTCAAGGCCTCGGTTAGTCGTACCCGCACAGGCGCCGAGGCTTAGCGCCGGGATGAACAGGGGGAGGAGAAGCGAACGCTTCATGGGGGCAAGTCCTCTGCGGAAGGTCAATTGGAGAAGCCGGGGGTCGGCCCGGCGCCGCGCCGTGCTGGCGCCACCGGACGTTCGATCGACGCGGCCTGACGCTCGCCCGGCACCGATTGAGGCAGCGGCTGCGGCATGGTGGGCGCGGTCGCGCCGACAGTCGGCGACGGAGCGTTCGGGGTCGACATCGTCGGCACCGGCCGCCGCTGGCCGCTGACGCCGCTGCCGATCTGACCGAGCAGGATGCGGCCGGCATCGGTCGGCGCACGCTCGCCGTCGGTCGGCAGCACGATGTCGCCGGGGTTGTCCACGGGACGGACCAGATACGGCGTGATGACGATCATTAGCTCCGTCTCGCTGCGGCGCCAGCCGTTGGAGCGGAACAAGGCGCCCAGGACCGGAATGTTGCCCAACCCGGGCGTGCCGTCGATCGTGTTCTGGTGATCGTTTTGGAGCAGCCCGCCGATCACCATGCTCTGTCCGGAGCCCAGCTCAAGCGTTGACTCTGCGCGCCGGGTGGTCAGCGCCGGGATCGTGGTGCCGTTGATCTGCACCGCACCCTGCGACGACAGCTGCGACACCTCCGGCTTTACGCGCAAGGAGATGTGGCCGTTCGACAGGACCGTGGCGGTATAGGCCAGGCCGATGCCGTAGGATTTGTACTCGATCGTGATCGCTGAGCCGCCGCCGCCCGGCTGGGCAATCGGGATCGGGATCTCGCCGCCGGCAAGGAAGGTGCAGGTCTCGCCCGAAAGGCAGGTGAGGTTGGGATTTGCGAGCGTTGACACCTGGCCGATCGTCTCGCCCAAGTCCAAGCTGCCGAGCAGATCGAGACCGAGGACCCTGGTCAGCGCACCCAGCGTGGTGCGCTGGCCGCCGGGCGTGATGGCGGTACCCGGAATGGTCCCTGCGCACTGACCTGCAGACGAGACGGGCGGCAGACACCGGGATGCGGTCGAGCCGATCCCGAGTGGACCGCCCAGCGCATTGAACTGGTTGGTCTGGGAGCGGCCGGAGCCGACCCCGAACTGAAAGCCGCTGGTGCCGTCCAGCGTGGTCAAGTTGGTCCCGACGTTCTTGGCGAAGCTGCGGCTGACTTCGGCGATGCGGACCTGCAGATTGACCTGTAGCGGCGTCGCGGCCTTGAGCCGGTTGATCACCTGGATACGCAGCCCGGTCGCGCTGCTGGGGTCGACGCCGGGGTTCAGCATCGACGTCACCAGCCGCTGCGCTTCGGCTGCATCTTCGGGGGTGGAGACGGTGCCGGTCAGCACCGCGATCTGTCCCGCGGTGACGACGCGGATGTTGGCCTCTGGCATTGCGAGCCGCAGCATCGCGTCGACCGAGGTCAGGTTCTGCGCGACGCGGACATTGGTCGCATAGATGACCGTGCCGCCTGCCCCGGTGGCGAAGATGGTGGTCTCGCCAGCACCCTTTCCGAACAGATGGATCTGGCGCGGGTTGCTGACATAGACGTCCGCGGCATCCGGATTGGACACCCACACGTCCGACACGGTGGCTGGCAGCGTGATCAGCTCGCCCTGACCGATCGAGAGGAGAACCTCCGTCGTCGGGCGCTGTACGCCCGGAGGCTGCTGGGCGAGATGGCGGCTGACCGGACCGGCCGCCCGGCGGACCGGGGCGTGCGGGCGGTGGGGGGCGCCGGCGGAGGTCGCCGGCCCTGCCACCAGCACGGTCGCGACGGTCGCAGCCAACAGGTGACGTGTCATGTGGAAGCTACGCATGGTTCAGTTCCCCCCGACCGGGACGGGTGTGGTGGCGTTGCCGCGCGTGATCCGCACGACGGGGCCGACAGAGGCAGGTGCGCCGCCAGGAAAGCTGGGCGCCATGCCCGCACCGGGTCCGCCCGGCATGGGAGCGGCCGGCACCGCGCCGAACGATCCCGGCGCCCCCGCACCCTTGCCGGGCACCGTGCGACGCTGAAAGCGCGAGACGTCGGCGCCCGTGGCGAAGGTCGAGTTACCGCTGGCAGGCTGCGTCGCGAGCTGCATCATCATTGCGTGCTCGGCCTGCGGTGTGCTGCCGTCGGGCACGTGCACGGCGCCCGATGCGATCGCCTGCTCCAGTTCCGTCGAATTGTCGGCGATCGAGCGCAGCGACAGGGAGATCTGTCCCAGGGTCTGCGCGACCGCGATCTGCTCCGCGATGTGCGGGGTGGATTCGACCGTGACGGTGGAGAAGGTCTTGACGACCGTCTTGCCGTCCTCGCCGACGACATTGTCGGTGCGCTGATCGGTGGCGAGCACGCGCAGGTTGCGCACGATCGTCTCCGACACCTTTAGCGGGGGCCCATCACCGCCGCCGATGACCGACTGGGTCAGCACCAGGTCGATGCGATCGCCCGGAAAGACGAAGCCCGCTACCGCCGCCTGCGCCGACACCGGCACCGTCACGGCGCGCATGCCCGGCCCAAGTGCCGCGGCGAGGAACCCGCGATCGCCGGGCCGCACCAAAGCGCCCTGCGTCAACGGTTGGCCCGCGGTGATGGCGGTGCGAACGACCGTGCCCTGCAGCGACTGGACGTTGGTCCCGGCACGGAGGAAATAGGCATTGTCGACCAGCTCGTGCGGCCACGGCTTGAACTGCAGCGCGGTTGCATCGATGATCGTGCCCACCGGCAGCGCCCTGGTGGCGACCAGGACTTCCGGGCCGTCGACCGACGCGGCCGCCATGCCAGATGCGTTCGCCTGCGGCGCAGCGCCGCCGGCCAGCAGCGACCTCGCGAAAAATGCCGTGAGCGCCGCTACCATCAGCGCGCCCACCAGAAGGATGACTTTACGACTATCCATGTCTCACTCGTGCCTTTCCGCAGGACGGCAGCGGGGTTGATGCGCGGTTAAGCATCACGCCAATTGGTTAAATATCGGTTCGCGAAGAGCGAGCAGGCCGGCGAAAGCGATCGCCACGCCATAGGGTATCTCCAGCGCCCCGCTTTTGCGGTGCAGCCGCCGCTCGACCATCATGATCAGCGTTACCGCGCCGCCCGCCAGCGACATCACCATCAGCAGCCGCAGAAACGGCGCAAAGGGCAGCCACAGCGCCAGCGCCGCGATCAGCTTGACGTCGCCGCCCCCCATCGCGCCGGCCGCGAACAGCCCGGCAAAGGCGGCCAAGGCGGCGGCGGCCAGCAGGAGCTGGAGCGGGACGTCGGGCCACAGCGCATAGCCGGTCGCCCACCACCAGGCGGGTGCCAGCAGCGCGATCGCGGCGTTGAGACCGTTGGCGATGGTCCGCTGCCGCGCATCTTCGACACCCGCCGCTAGCAGCAGCAGGGCGAGCACGGCCAGCAAAGCCAGCGGCAAGACGCTTTCCCCCATGCAATCGGGTCTAGACGCGGCGCCTTTCCAAAACGTAACCGCGCTGGCGACCATGCCGGCTGTCCCGCTCCTGCCCGATCGCCTGCCCGCGGCCGCGCGGCTGAGCCGCTGGCGCGCGCTCGATGGCTGGGAGCATCGCCGCTTCGACTGGGCGGCCGAGCCCGTGCGCGGATCGGTGCTGCTGCAGGGCGGGCGTGCCGATGTGATCGAGAAATATCTCGACCTGGCTGCGCACCTCCATGATCGCGGCTGGACCGTCACGTCGTTCGACTGGCGCGGGCAGGGCGGGTCGGGCCGGCTGGGCATCGGCGACGCCGGCCATGTCGCGGGGTTCGCGGCGTTCGAAGACGATCTCGCCGCCTTCTGGGATGCATGGGCGCAGGAAGCGCCGGGACCGCACGTCGTCGTCGCGCATTCGATGGGCGCGCATTTGGTGCTGCGCGCGCTGGCGGCGGGGCGGATCGCTCCCGCCGCGGTCGTGCTCAGCGCGCCGATGGTGCAGGTGCGCTCGCCGCTGGGACAGCGCGGCGGGTTTGCGTTCGCGCGCTGGATGTGCCGGACCGGCGCGCCGCGCCGCGCCGCCTGGGCGATGCCCGACCACCCCGCCGCGGTCGAGCAGCGGCTGCGGCGGCTGACGGTCGACACAGCGCGCGGCCAGGACGGCCGCTGGTGGGAGGCGGACGGCGCGCTGAGGCTGGGCGCGCCGAGCTGGGGCTGGGTCGCGCAAGCATTCCTCTCTGGCGCGGCGTTGCTCCGGGACGGGCGGCTGGCGACGGTCGTGACACCGATCTTGTTCCTTGTGCCGGAGCACGACCAGCTCGTCGATCCGAGGGCCGCGCTCAAGATCGCGGCGCGGATGCCGACGGCGGAAGTGGTGCGCTTCGGACCAGAATCGGGGCATGAGGTGTTGCGCGAGGGCGCGGCGGTGCGCGACCGCGCGTTCGCGGCCATCGACCGGCTGCTCGAACGGGTCGGGGAACGGGGGAACGCATGAGCCGGTACGACTACGCGATCGTCGGCGCGGGGATCGTCGGGGCGACGCTCGCCGCCGCGATCGGCGATCGCGCCAGTGTCCTGCTCCTTGAGGCGGAGGACCAGCCGGGCTATCACTCGACCGGACGCTCGGCGGCCTTCTGGTCGGAAACCTATGGCGGGCCGGCAATCCAGCCGCTGACCGCGGCATCGACCGCGGCGTTCCAGGCGGGTGGGTTCCTGGAGCCGCTGGGCTCGCTCCATATCGGCCGGGCCGAGGACGAGGGCGCGATCGACGCCTTCCTGGCCGCCTTCGCCGACACCGGCGTGGTGCTGGAGCGGGTCGATCCGGCGCGGTTCGTACCGGGGCTGCGGGCGGACTGGGTGCATGGCGTCTACGAGCCGAGCTGCGCCTATATCGACGTGGGCGGGCTGCACGCCGCGGCGCTCAAGGCGGCCAAGCAGGCCGGTGCGGTGCTGGCGACGCGGGCCGGGCTGACGCGGGCCGAGCGGCGCGGCGACGGCTGGCTACTTACCACCACCGCGGGTGACTTCACCGCGGGCGTGCTGGTCGACGCGGCGGGGGCCTGGGCCGATCAGGTTGCCGCGTTGGCAGAGGTGACGCCGCTCGGCATTCAGCCCTATCGCCGCACCGTCGTGCAGCTGCGCACCGAACCGCCCCCGCCGGAGGGCATGGCGCATATCGCCGACATAGCCGGGCGCTTCTACTTCAAGCCCGAAGCAGGCGGCCGGCTGTGGCTGTCGCCCCATGACGAGACGCCGGTCGACCCGCACGATACCGCGCCCGAGGAGCTGGACGTCGCGGTCGCCATCGACCGGTTCGAGCACGTCGTCGACTGGCGCGTCGCGGCGGTCGAGCGGCGCTGGGCGGGGCTGCGGTCGTTCGCGCCCGACCGGCTGCCGGTCTATGGCTACGACCCCGACGTGCCGTCCTTCTTCTGGGCGGCGGGGCAGGGCGGCTTCGGCATCCAGACCGCGCCTGCGGCTGCGGCGCTGGCCGCGACACTGCTGCTCGGGAACGGCGCCCTGCCGGCGGGGGTGGATGCGAGCCGCTATGCACCTGGCCGATTTCAGCGTAACATAGGTTAAACGACGAGGGAGACCGTCATGGCGCACAAGTTCACGATCAAGAAGAACAAGGCCGGCGAGTTTGTCGCCCGCTTCGTCTATAACAGCGAGACGATCTTCTGGACGGAAGGCTATTCGAGCAAGACCTCGGCGCGCAACGCGATCGCCTCGGTGCTGAAGAACGGCCCCGGCGCGGCGATCGAAGAGATCGACGACTGATCCTTTATCCCCTCCTCTGCAGGGGAGGGGTTGGGGTGGGGGTTGGTCTCGGAGCGGACGGCTTGGGGCCAGCCCCAATCCCCAGCCCCTTCCCTAAAGGGGAGGGGTGAGACTTGCCTGCCACCTTCGCCGCGTCGCTCGCCAGTCTGTCCGCCCGTTCGTTCTCCGGGTGGCCGGCATGGCCCTTGACCCAGGTCCATTCGACGCGATGCCGCGCCGACGCCTCCAGCAGCGCCTGCCACAGCTCGGCGTTCTTGACCGGCTTCTTGTCGGCGGTGCGCCAGCCGTTCTTCCGCCAGCCGTGGATCCACTTGGTCAGCCCGTCCATCACATAGCGGCTGTCGGTCGACACCGTGACGCGGCAGGGTTTGGTCAGCGCATTGAGCGCTTCGATCGCAGCGGTCAGCTCCATGCGATTGTTGGTCGTCGCCGCCTCGCCGCCCGACAGCTCCTTTTCAGTGGCGCCGCGACGAAGCAGCACGCCCCAGCCGCCGGGGCCGGGATTGCCCTTGCACGCGCCATCGGTGAACGCCTCGACATGGGGGAGCTCGGTCATGCAAAGGCCGCCGTGCAGTTGTCGTGGTCGTCGTACCAGTCGAGCCGGCGGACATAGGCGAGCGGATCCTTGCGCGTGACCAGCGCGTCAGCTGGGGTGTTGAGCCAGTCCCATGCGCGAGTCAGCGCGAAGCGGAGGCATGCGCCCTTCGCGAGCACCCACAGCGCACGGCGCTCGGCCTCTGAAAGCGGAAAGGCAGCAGTGTAGCCGTCAACCAGCGCGCGTCCGACGGCCGGCGCAAGGGGGCCCCCGAAGGCGTCGAACGCCCAGGCGGTGTGCGTAACCGCCAGATCATAGGCTCGCACATCGGTGCAGGCGAAGTAAAAGTCGATCAAACCCGACACGTCGTTGCCCCGCATCAGGACGTTGTCGGGAAAAAGATCAGCGTGGATCGCGCCGATCGGCAGGTCCGTGATCCCCGATCCTGCCGACGCTCGATCGCCCCAGCCCTGCGGCCAGAAGGCCAACACCTCGTCGAGCGCCAGCCCCAGGCGGCGGTCGAGCCCCGGCGCGATCCGGTCCAGACCGCCTCCGCAGCGGTCGAGCAGCGGTTGCCAGCTGTTGACGCCAAGGCTGTTCGGCCGTTCCGGCGCGAAATCGGCCAGCGCGGCATGCATCCGTCCTAGTGCCTCACCCGCGGCCCACGCCTGCGCCGGTGTCGGGTGCGACAGCGAGACCCCCGGCAGGAACTTGATGAGGCATGCCGGGCGCCCTTCCAGCTGCTGGATCGCTTTTCCGCTGCGATCCTTGATCGCAGGCGGCACCGGCAGGCCCTTGGCGTCGAGATGGTCGAGCAGCGCCATGAAGAAGGGCAGGTCGTCCGCCGCGACGCGCTTTTCGTAAAGCGTCAGGATGTAGCGGCCGCCTTCACCCTTTGGGCCTGTGGTGTCGACGAGATAGTTGGAGTTCTCCACCCCCTCGGCGATACCCTTGGCGCTGACCAGCTCGCCGACGTCGTAGCGGGTGAGGAACGCGGCCAGCGATTCGGCGGAGACGTGGGTGTAGACGGCCATGTCAGGGCCGCGGAAGTTGTTGAACTTGCCGCAAGCCGCGGCCATTCTCGCGCCGAAGTCGACGAACTTCACGCAAAGGCGACCGGTCGCGCGATGCCTCCCCGACGCCGCTGACGCGCGGCGCATCGTGGTGGGGGTGATGGGCAGCGCCGGACACGAGCCGGGGGTAGCGGGATGGGCGCGTGTAGGACAGTCCTCGCCACGACAATCGTTGCCTGTTCCCTCCTGCTCGAGACGTTTCCTGCACCCCCGCGGCGGCGGGTGCTTAGACAGACCACGTCCGGGAAGTAGCGGTCGGGACTCAACGACGGCAAAGCAGCCCGCCGCGGCGAAGCCCCGTCGTCGGACGGGTGCTGGCGCGACCCGCCGGCCGGGCTGCCCCGTCTCGCGTCCAGCATCGCTGGGCGCGCGCGGGCTACGCCGCCGCCTCCAGCCCTCGCGGCAGCTTGAAGGCGATGGTCTCCCGCGTCGTCTCGACCTCGCGCTCCGTCACCGCGAAGCGCTCCGCCAGCCGGTTGACCAGCTCGCGCACCAGCAGCTCCGGCGCCGACGCACCCGCGGTGATGCCCAGCGTCCCGACGCCGTCGAGGAAGCTCCAGTCGAGGTCGCTCGCACGTTGGATCAGGCGGGCGGGGATGCCCTCGCGCTCCGCGACCTCGACCAGCCGCACCGAGTTGGACGAATTGGGGGCGCCGATCACCAGCATCGCGTCGCACTGCGCCGCGATCGCCTTGACCGCAGCCTGGCGGTTCGACGTCGCGTAGCAGATGTCCTCGCCCTTGGGCGCCTGGATCAACGGGAAACGCCGCGCCAGCACCGCGACGACCGCCGCGGTATCGTCGACCGACAGCGTCGTCTGGGTCAGGAAAGCGAGGTTGTCGGGATCGGCGGGTGCGAACGCTTCCGCCCCCGCAACGTCCTCGATCAGCGACATCGACCCGGCGGGGACCTGACCGAAGGTGCCGATCACCTCCGGATGCCCGGCATGGCCGATAAAGACGATGTGCTTGCCCATCGCGACCAGCCGCTCGGCCTGGCGATGCACCTTGCTGACCAGCGGGCAGGTCGCGTCGAGATAGTCGAGACCGCGGTGCTGTGCCGCGGCCGGCACCGATTTGGGCACGCCGTGCGCGGAGAAGACCACCGGCTTGCCGTCGGGCACCTGGTCCAGCTCCTCGACGAACACCGCGCCCTGCGCCTTGAGGCCATCGACGACGAACCGGTTGTGGACGATCTCGTGCCGGACGAAGACGGGGGCGCTGTGCTTTTCCAGCGCCAGCTCGACAATGCGGATGGCGCGGTCGACCCCGGCGCAGAAGCCGCGCGGCGCGGCGATCAGCAGCGCCATCGGGGGCTTGGTCGCCGGATCAGACAGGGGCTCGGTCACGGGCGCGCCTCTACGCGATTGCTTGCGCGGGCGGAAGGCGGTTCCTATGGCGGCGGCGATGGCGAAGGAGTGGCCCCAAGTGCGCGTATCGATGATCGGGGCGGCGGCGCTCCTGGGCGGCGCCCTGCTGCTGGGCGGCTGCTCCGGCCGCGGCGAGCTGGACGAGACCGGCGGTGTCAGCGCGGTGCGCTCCGCCTGCCCGCAGGTGGGCGTGCCCGCCGCGACCGGCGACGTCACGCTGTTCGACCCGGCCGGGAGCCGCGACGCCTCGGCGATCGATCTGGTCGCGTACATGACCAACGTGCGCTCGACCTGCGGCGACGCGGGCGATCAGATCGTCACCAACGTCACCTTCGACGTGGCGGCGCGTCGGACGCGGACGGACACGCCGCGCGACCTCGACCTGCGTTATTTCATCACGGTGGTGCGCGGCGGCAGCGCAGTGGTGGCGAAGCGGATCGGGACGGTGCACCTGCATTTCGACGCGGGGGCCGCGCGGGCGCAGGTGGCGGGCAGCGCATCGACGACAATCGCGCGGGCGGCGGCGACCCTGCCCGATGCGGTGCGCCAGCAACTGACGCGGCGGCGGCGTGCGGGCGAGGAGGATGCGGCCGTCGATCCGCTTGCCCAGCCGGACGTTCGCCAGGCGGTGCTGCGGTCGACCTTCGAGGCGCTGGTCGGGTTCCAGCTGACCGACGAGCAGCTACGCTACAACGCGACGCGCTGATCGCACGCGAATGGCGCGACGCGCTGTTCGCGAGACGAGCGAACGCGGCCGCGTGGCCCGTCGGCGAGCCCGTCCGACGTGAGGACTTGGCTTTGCCGCTGCGTCTTGCGCGGCTTTCAACGATCTGCTCGCCAGAGCAGGGCATCGGCAACCGGCTCGTCGCGCCATCCGGAGGTTACGCACGGCGCACCTCGCCGGCAGCGGCGCTACCGCCGTGCGCGCTGCGCCTTAGGCATGGTTCCTCGCCTTGGCCCGGTCCGCATCCGCCTTGGTCTCGATCTCGGTGATCGCCGCTAGCGCCGCCGCCGCGTTGCCGCCGTCGATCGCGGTCAGCACCTTGAGGAAGTTCTTGCCCTGATCGCCCAAATCGGCGCGGTAGGCGATCGGCGCGATTGCCGCGCGGGCTTCGCGGAGCTTGCCCTGCGTGAGCAGCACCTTGGTTGCGTCGAAGCGCGCGTCGAGCGAGTGCGGCGCCAGCGCATAGGCATAAATCACGCCGTTCAACGCGCCCGCCGAGGGGGTCTGATGCGGCACCCGGAAGCTCTCATAATAGGTCAGCAGCGGCTCGGGGTCTTCGGTATCCGCCCGGTTCGCCCGGATGAACCATGACCTGACCGATCGCCAGGTCGGATCGTCGGTCTTGTGCTGGGCCTCGGCCACCCCCTGTTCGGCCATGCCGCGGTATAGCAGGGCGTGCACCGAATGCGGATCGACCGCGATGGCGCGATCGGCGGCGGCCATGGCGCGTTGCAGGCCCGGCACCGCGTTCGCCTCCGCCCCGGTCGAGGCGACGTCATACTCTGCCTCGGCGAGCTCGTTCAGCGTCGCGGCGTCGTTGGGAAAGGCGTTCGCCGCCTGCTGGGCCATCGCCAGCACCTGCGGCGCCGTGGTCTTGCCGACGCCGCTCTTGGAGCGGATCAACGCAGGCATCGCCGCCGCTTCGGCGGCAGACAGCGCGCGCACCGCCACCCGGTCGATCTGCAGCTGGTCCGCGGGCATGGTCAGCGAGGGTAGCTGCGCGCGGCGGCCATAGGCGTTCATCCGGCCGTCCAGCGAGCCGACATCGCCAAGCACGGCCGCGGCTTCGTCGATGGTCTTGCCGGAATTGACGGCAGCGACATAGGCGGCCAGCTCGTTGCGCCGCGCCGGGTCAAAAGTGAGATAATGGGTCAGCAGCCAGCCGCGACCATACAGCGTCGCTGCCTGGCGCTCGTCGAGCCGATCGACCCGCCCGCGGAGCAGCATCGAGGCGGGCACCACGCCCGAATCCATGCTGTTCTGCCGGTAGGTCGGGACCGCGCCAAAGGTGACGCTGCCGTCGGACCGGAAGATCGCGGTCGCGTGCAGCTCGGCATTGCCTTCGGTGTACCAAGCCGGAAAGGCGGCATCGACCCAGTTGGTCAGCATCCAATGATGGGTATATTCGTGGAACATCACCGCTTGCGAGGTGAAACCGAAGTCGCGGCCCTCGCCGGTATTGCGCGGCATGAACGCGACTGCGTGGATGTTCGGCTCGTAGTAGCCCGCGATCCGGTCGTTGTGCGCGATGCGCTGCACTTCATCGACCGAGTCCAGCATGAACACGGTGACGCGGCTGGCGGCGCCGCGATTGTCCTCGGGCGTGCCGTGAAGGACGCGGATCGCCTTGTCGAAATGCTCCAGCTTGGCGGCGTACTGGCCGACATGCTGGGGCGTGTCCCGCATGTAGACGACGAAGTGCCTGGAGGTTGCAACCTGCCAGCCGACCGCGTTGCTGCGCGCGCCGGTGACGACCACATCGTGATCATAGACTTCCTGCGCGCCCGCCCAGCTCGCCGCCGACCCAACCAGCGCCGCCGCAATCAGCGCCAAGCTCTTGCGAAACATGCGTAAACCCCCGTCCCGACTCTTGTCCTATGTTAGGCACGCTACCGTCATGCGCGGCCGGGCTCAAGCGTCTACAGGAAGGAATAGGGGTCGACGTCGACGGTCACCCGCACCTTCGCGGGCCAGCTGAGCGCGTGAAGCCAGTCGCGGATCACGTCCTGGACGTCCAGCGCGCGCCGGGCGTGGACGAGGAGGCGGTAGCGGTGGCGTCCGCGCAGCATGGCGAGCGGGGCGGGGGCGGGGCCGTAGCTGTGCATGCCCTCGACACGCGGCGCGGCGCGGCCGATCAGCTGCGCCGTCTCGTGTGCGCACGCCTGATCCTCCGACGACACGACGATCGCGGCGTAGCGACCAAAAGGCGGGGCGCCCGCCTCCTGCCGGGACTCGGTCTCTGCCGCGTAGAAAGCGTCGGCGTCGCCCGTCACCAGCGCCCGCATCACCTGCGCGCCGGGCGAATGCGTCTGGATGAAGACCCGCCCAGGCTTCTCTCCCCGGCCGGCGCGGCCCGACACCTGCCTGATCTGCTGAAAGGTGCGCTCGGCCGCGCGCAGGTCGCCGCCTTCCAGCCCCAGATCCGCGTCGACGCAGCCAACCAGCGTCAGGTTGGGGAAGTGATAGCCCTTGGTCACCAGCTGCGTGCCGACCACGACATCGATGTCGCCCGCCTCCATCCGCGCCACGAACTCGGCGGCGCGGGCGGGCGACCAGATCGTGTCGCTGGTCACTACCGCAACCTTCGCGGCGGGGAACAGCGCCGTCACCTCGTCGGCAATCCGCTCGACCCCGGGACCGCAGGCGACGAGCGATTCCTCGCCCTTGCATTCGGGGCACAGCCGCGGCGTCGGCTCGGCATGCCCGCAATGGTGACAGGCGAGGCGGCGCGTCAGCCGGTGCTCGACCATCCAGGCGCTGCAGTTCGGGCATTGGAAGCGGTGCCCGCAGGTCCGGCACAATGTCAGCGGCGCATAGCCGCGGCGGTTGAGGAACAGCAGCACCTGCTCGCGCCGCTCCAGCGTCTCTGCCATCGCAGCGACCAGCCGGGGCGCGAGCCAGCGGCCGCGTTCGGGCGGTTCGGCGAGGAGGTCGATCGCCGCGATCTCCGGCATTTCCGCCGCCCCGTGGCGCTCGGGCAGCCGGACCTCGGCATAGCGGCCCAGCGTCACCTGCTGGCGCGTCTCGATCGCGGGGGTGGCGGAGGCGAGGATGACGGGGCAGCCCTCGAACTTGCCCCGCATCACCGCGACGTCGCGGGCGTGATAGTGGACGCCCTCCTCCTGCTTGAAGCTGGTTTCGTGCGCCTCGTCGACGACGATCAGGCCGAGATCGGCATAGGGCAGGAACAAGGCCGAGCGGGCGCCGACCACGACGCGCGCCTCGCCCGACGCGATCGCGCGCCAGGCGCGGCGGCGCTGGGTCGAGCGCAGGCCGGAGTGCCACGCGACGGGCGCGCAGCCGAAGCGCGCGTCGAACCGCTGGAGGAAGGGCTCGGTCAGCGCGATCTCGGGCAGGAGGACGAGGCATTGGCGGCCCCCTTCCGATCCTTGGGCGCGCAGCGCGGCGGCGACGGCCTCGAAATAGACCTCGGTCTTGCCCGAGCCGGTGACGCCGTCGAGCAGGGTGGGCGCGAAGGTGCGGGCGTCGACATCGGCGACCAGCTGCGCCGCCGCCGCGGCCTGGGCGGGCGACAGCGCGGGGGGCGCGTGGTCCGGGTCGGGAACGGGATAGGGGCTGTCGATATCGACCTCGACCGCCTCGATCGCCCCGCATTTGACGAGGCCGCGGATGACGCCGTCGCTGACACCCGCGATCGTGGCGAGTTCGCGGATCAGGCCCTGGCGATCGCCGATGCGTGCCAGCGCCTGCTCCCGCTGCGGGGTGAGGCGGTCGGGCTGGTCGCCGGTGGCGCGATACTCCACCACCAGCCGCGCGCCCTCCAGCGCTGAGGTGCTGGCGAGCGTCATGCGCAGCACGGCGGCGGGCGGGGCGAGGTAATAATCCGCGGTCCACTCGATCAGCCGGCGCAGGGCTGCGCGGATCGGCGGGACATCGGCGACCGCGAGCAGCGGCCGCAGCCGGTTGTCGCCGACCTCGGCCGCCGACGGCAGATGCTCGGGTTCCCAAACCGCACCCAGCAGCTGGCGCGGCCCCAGCGGCGCGACGACGATCGAGCCGGGCTCGACCTGCATCCCCGGGGGCACGCGATAGTCGAGTGGGCCGAGGGCCGAGTTGAGGACCAGGACGCGGGCGCGGGACATCGTGATCGCGCTCATATAAGAGAGGGGGTGGAGGACGGGAATGACGCCGGACGAGCAGCTCGATCAGTTCATCGACCGCTTCACGCCCGCCGTCGCGGCTGACGCGCGCGCGGCGCTGGCGATGGTGACGGCGGCGCTGCCGGGCGCGCTGCGGCTGGTCTATGATAATTACAACGCGCTCGCGATCGGCTTCGGGCCCAATGAGAAGGCGCGCGCCATCACCTGTTCGGTGGCGGTGTATCCGCGCTGGGTCAGCCTGTTCCTGGCGAACGGGCCGACCCTGCCCGATCCGGATGGCCTGCTCGAAGGGACGGGAGGAACCGTCCGGCACGTCAAGCTTGACGCCGCGCGCATGGCGAGCCCGGCGGTCGCGGCGCTGATCGCGGCGGCCGCCGCCAGCGTCGAGACGCCGATCGACCCGCAGGGCGAGGCCCGGACCATCATCAAGTCGGTCTCCGCCAAGCAGCGGCCGCGGCGTTGACCGATCTGCCCGCCGCCTATGCCCAGCATCTCGCGCGCGATCGGCGGCGGTCGGTGCATACGGTGCGGGCGTATCAGGCGACGGCGGAGCGGCTGCTCGGCTTCCTGCAGGCGCATTGGGGGGAGGCGGTGGATGCCGCCGCGCTGGGCAAGGTTTCCGCCGCCGATCTGCGCGCCTTCCTCGCCGCGCGACGGGCGGAGGGGCTGGGCAATGCGTCGGCGGCGCGCGAGCTGTCGGCGGTGCGGGGGTTCCTGGCCTGGGCGTTGAAGGATTCAGGGGTCGAGGCGCCGCGGCTGCGCGGCCCGCGGGTCAAGAAGGGGGTGCCGCGGCCGGTCTCGCCCGCCGATGCCGTCGCGCTCGCCGAGGAGGTGGCGGACGACGCCGCGCAGCCCTGGATCGCCGCGCGCGACTGGGCGGTGCTGCTGCTCCTCTATGGCGCGGGGCTGCGGATCGGCGAGGCCATGGCGCTGCCGGCACGGGTGCTGCCGCTGGGCGAGACGCTGAGCGTCATCGGCAAGCGCGACAAGACGCGGGTGGTGCCGTTGCTGCCCGCGATCCGCACCGCGATCGAAGCCTATGTGGCGGCGACCCCCTGGCCGGTCCGGGGCGACGCGCCGCTGTTCCGCGGGGCGAAGGGCGGGCCGCTGGCGGCGGCGGTGGTGCGGCGGTCGGTGCGCGCGGCGCGGGGGCGGCTCGGCCTGGGCGAGCGGACGACGCCGCACGCGCTGCGCCATTCCTTCGCGACGCATCTGTTGGGCCGCGGCGCGGACCTGCGCGCGCTGCAGGAGCTGCTGGGGCATGCCAGCCTGGGGTCGACGCAGATCTATACGGCGGTCGACGCCGCGCTTCTGATGGACGTGTACCGGAACGCGCATCCCCGCGCCGGAAGTAGAGGCTAAGTAGAGGCATGATCGTGTCCGCGCTTTTCCGCTAAGTCACTGACTTGGATCGAGTTGGCTGCGTATCCCGCCCGCGGGTCTGTAGGACAGCCAAATCAGTCGGCGGGCTTCCACCGGAGGACCCGCCACGCATAGCCGAGCCCCAGCAGCACGAAGGTCGCGACCGTCACCGGGCCGACATAGCGATGCAGCTCCTGAAAGCGGCTGCCGAAATAGAGGCCGGCCCAGGCGAGCACGCTGTTCCAGATCGCAGCGCCGGCGAAGGTGAAGAGGAGGAAGCGCCACAGCGGCATCCGCGTCATGCCCGCGGGCAGCGACACCATCGTCCGGAACGCAGGCATGAAGCGGAACACGAAGACGACCCAGCCGCCGCGATCCTCGAAGAAGCGGTGCAGCCGCTCGACCGTGGGCCAGTCGAGCGTCAGCCAGCGCCCGTGCCGCTCGACGAACGGCCGGAATCGCTCATAGCCGAGATTTCGCCCGATCCAGTACCAGAAGTAATTGCCCGCGGTGGTCCCCGCGGTCCCCGCAACGATCAGGGGGATCAGCGCCATCTGGCCGCGCGCCACCGCCATCCCGCCCAGCCCCATGATGACCTCGGACGGTATCGGCGGGAAGATGTTCTCCAGCGCCATCAGCGCGACAATGCCAAGGTAACCGCCGCGGGCGATCCAGTGGAGGATGAACTCGGTCATGTTTGCCGGACTCCGTCACGCTCGGCTTGTTCAACGAGCGTTGAACCGCCTGGCTCCTCCCCGGGACGGGGAGGGGGACCGCCGGCGCGAAGCGGCGGGGGTGGAGGGGGCTTGCCGCGGTCGATCTGCGGGTGGAGAGCTCCCTCCGTCGCGCGGCTCCGCCGCGCGCCACCTCCCCGTCCCGGGGAGGAGCTACGAACCCCGTGCTGCCACCTTCGCTTCAATGGCGTCCCAGATCATCCCCGCCACGTCCGTCCCGTCGAACCGCTCGATCGCGACGATCCCCGTCGGCGACGTCACGTTGATCTCCGTCAGCCACTTGCCGCCGATCACGTCGATGCCGACGAACAGCAGCCCGCGCTTCTTCAGCTCCGGGCCGAGCACCGCGCAGATCTCCCGTTCGCGCTCGGTCAGCACCGTCCGCTGCGCCGAACCGCCGACCGCGAGATTGCTCCTGATCTCGCCCTCGCCCGGCAGCCGGTTGATCGCGCCCGCGACCGCGCCGTCGACCAGCACGATCCGCTTGTCGCCCCCCGCGACCTCCGGCAGGAACGCCTGCAGCATGTGCGGCTCGCGCCACGTCATGTTGAAGACCTCGATCAGCGCCGACAGGTTCGCCCCGTCGCGCCCGACCTTGAAGATCGCCTTGCCGCCGTTGCCGTGGAGCGGCTTGACGACGATCTCGCCATGTTCGGCGAGAAAGGCGCGCGCCTCGTCGAGGTCGCGGGTGACCAGCGTCGGCGGCATGAACTGCGGATAGTCGAGGACGAACACCTTTTCGGGCGCGTTGCGGACCTGGACCGGATCGTTGACGACGAGAGTGCGGTCCGCGATCCGCTCCAGCAGGTGCGTCGCGGTGATGTAGCCGAGGTCGAAGGGCGGGTCCTGGCGCATCAGCACGACCTCCGCGTCGGCGCCCAGATCGAGGCTGAGGGGTTCGCCGAGCGTGAAGTGATCGCCCTCCACCCGCCGCACCGTAACCGGATGCGCGCGCGCCCACACCCGCCCGGCACTGTAGTTCAGCGCCTCGGCCGCATAATGGAACAGCCGATGCCCGCGCGCCTGCGCGGACAGCATCAGCGCGAAGGTCGAGTCCCCCGCGATGTTGATGCCGGCGAGCGGGTCCATCTGAACGGCGACGGTAAGTGGGGTGGTCATGCATCCGCCTTAGGCGAACGGATGGCGGCGACAATGCAGTTGGTCAATAGCGCGGCGACTCCGCTGAGCAGGCCGGCGAGCCCGAGCAGAAACAACATGAGCTGGTTCTGGAGAAGGCCAATGTTGAGCGTGTCGCTGTACGATGCCGTCATAGTGTAACCGAAAAATGCGAAGAGGCAGAACGCGACCGACATCAAAATGAGGCACCAGCCGGCGCCTGTGAGCGACGAGCCTTGCTGCGTCGCCGCAGCCGGGTGGAAATCCGAGGGACCGGTCCACGCCTCTTTGAACGCAAGCTGTCGGCCGTGCAGATCAAGATGATCAAAATCAGGCCGATCAATGACCGTCCTGACCGCCACCAGCTCCCGATCCGAATAAGCTCCTCGCGGCGAGCGTCCCTCGACCAGTGTCTGCTCGATAGCGGGGCGATCCATTGTCCAGATGCTCGGCGGCTTTTCGGTCATGCTACTAGCCTCAATCCTGCGGCACCCATGCATTCTCGATGTGGCGCGGCAGGCTGCCCGGCGCCAGCAGGATCACGTCGATGCGGATGTCGTCGCCGGGCTCCGCGTAGCGCGCCATCAGCAGCTCGGCGGCGGCGGCGACGCGGGCGAGGCGGGGTTCGTCGATCGCATGGTCAAGCTCGGCGGCGGTGCGGCGGACCTTGACCTCGACGAACGCCACCAGGCCGGGGCGGCGGGCGACCAGGTCGACCTCGCCGGCCTTGGTCTTCACCCGCCGGTCGACCACCGTCCAGCCGCGCCGCTCCAGCCATGTCGCCGCATAGGTCTCGCCGCGGCGGCCCTGGGCGTCGGCATGCTGGCGGGCGAGCGTGGTGCGGCGCATCGCGTTCGCCGCTAACCGCCGCGGCGCGCGCGCGCCAGTCGCCTCACCCCTTGAGCTGGATGCTCAGCCACGGATCGCCACCACGCGCGTCCATCCAGGTGCCGTAGCGCGCCAGCGTATCGCTGATGTGGCGCAGCACGCCGACGGTATACATGTCGGTGGCGACCAGCGCGGTTTTCAGCTTCTTCATGAAACTATATCCCGCGTCGTCCTCGTCGAGGCTCACCTCGAACACCCGCATGGTGTCGGGCCACAGCGCATGCGTCATGCGCGCCGACAGCATCACCTTGCGCCTGTCCCCGCCGCCCTTCATCGCCAGATAGTTGATGCCGGTCTGGATCAGTTCGGCCATCACGATCTGGCCGACCTTCTGCGCGCCCGCGCCGACGTCGTCTGGTCCAGCATTCCTGACGTCGTTGGCGGTCTTCGCGACCCCCTGGACGGAGCCGTAATTGCCCTCGGCCACCGCCTGAATCTGCGCTGCCTTGTCGACCGCCTTCTCGAAATCGAGGTCGACCCGTTCGTGGACGAAGTGCCCGCTGGCGCCGTGGCCCGACGCAAAGATCCTGAATGGCATTGCCGATGCTCCTTGACCGAATAGACCGGCGACCCTGTCGCGCGGCTCTGCTCGGACTCGCGCCCGGGGCCTCGCTTGTGGGGTCAACCTGACGCGGCGGCCGCCAAAGGCAAGCCGTCGACCTCGATCGGCGGCGGCGCTCGTCGCTTCTTCGGCTCAATCCTTGAGCGTGAGCGCGCGGGCGTAGAGGGCGCGGCGGTCGAGGCCGAGGCGCTTCGCCACTTCGCCCGCGGCCCTGGCGGCGGAAAGGCGGGTCAGCGCTTCGGTCAGCGCGGCGTCGGCGTCGTCCGCGCTCGCCGGGGCGGGGTCGCCGGGCGGCGCGACGACGATCACGATCTCGCCTCTTGGCGGCGTATCGGCGTAGCGGGCGGCGAGCGTCGACAGCGTGCCGGTCACCGCCTCCTCGAAACGCTTGGTGATCTCCCGCGTCACCGCCGCCTCGCGGTAGCCCAGCCCGTCCGCCAGCGCGGCGAGGCAGCCAGCAAGCCGCGGCCCCGATTCGTACAGGACCAGCGTCGCGCGCACCGCCGCCACTTCCGCGATCGCCGCCGCGCGTGCGCCCGCCTTGGGCGGCAGGAAGCCCAGGAACAGGAAGCGGTCGGTCGGCAGCCCCGCCAGCGTCAGCGCCGCCACCGCCGCGCATGGCCCAGGAATCGTCACGACGCTGTGCCCCGCCGCGCGCGCGTCACGGACCAGCTTGAAACCGGGATCGGAGATCAGTGGCGTGCCCGCGTCGCTGACCAGCGCGATCGCCTCCGTCGCCAGCCGCGCGATCAGTCCCGGCCGGACCTCCTCCGCATTATGATCGTGATAGGGCGTCATCGGTCGCTTCATCCCGATATGGCGGAGCAGCCCGGCCGTCACCCGGCTGTCCTCGACCGCCAGCAGATCGGCCCCCGCCAGCACCGCGGCCGCGCGTGGGCTCAGGTCGCCGAGATTGCCGATCGGGGTCGCGACGATGTAGAGACCCGGAGAAAGCTTGGGCGCGGCGGCGTTCATGGGAGAGGGTCATGACAGAGGGTGGTGCGGTCCGGCAACGGGCAGCTTTGAGGCGCCGGGCAGGGCGGCTGGCGGTGCTCGCCGCCGGGCTGGCGCTGGCCGCCTGCGCGGCGGTGGTGCCGCGGGGGGCGGAGCCGGCACAGGCGCCGCCCCCGCCGGTCTATGCGCCGCCGGCCGTCGAGGCCGGCATTCCGCACGACACGCAGCGCAACCGCGTCGCGCTGCTGGTGCCGATGAGCGGCGGCAATGCGGGCGTCGGTCAGTCGATCGCCAACGCCACCCAGCTGGCCATGCTGGATACGGGGACGACGGCGGTGCGGGTCACCACTTACGACACCGCGCCAAGTGGACCCAATGGGGGCGCGGCGGCGGCGGCGCGGCATGCGATCGACGACGGCGCGCAGCTGATCCTAGGGCCGCTGCTGGCCGAGGATGCGCGCCAGGTCGGGCCGATCGCGCGTGCGGCCGGGGTGCCGGTGCTGAGCTTTTCCAACGATAGCGGCGTCGCCGGCAACGGTACCTTTGTGATGGGATATGTCCCCGCGCAATCGGTGGAGCGCGTGGTCGGTTATGCGCGCAGCCGTGGGGTGACGACCTTTGCGGGGATGGTGCCCAACGGGCTGTATGGCGAACGCGCGTCGACCGCCTTCCTGCGCGCGGTGGAGGCGGGCGGCGGCCAGGTGCTGTCACTCCAGACCTATGCCCGCACGCCCGCATCGATCGCGGGGGCGGCGGCGCGGGTGGCGGCGCGCGCGCCCTATGGCGCGGTCCTGATCGCCGATGGCGGCGCGGTGGCGGCTTCCGCAGCAGCCGGTGCGAAACGCGGCAGCGCCGGCGCGCATGTGCTCGGTACCGAGTTGTGGAATGCGGAGAGCAGCATCGCCGCGCGTCCGCAGCTGGCGGGCGGCTGGTTCGCAAGCGTCGGCGACGGGCTCTATCGCCAGTTCGCGGCGAAGTATCGCGGGCGCTTCGGCGCGGGGCCGTACCGCTTGGCGAGCCTGGGCTATGACGCGGTGCTGCTGACGGTGCGCATCGCACGTGACTGGCCGATCGGCGCGCGGTTTCCGGAAAACCGGCTGCGCGATCCGGAGGGGTTTGCGGGGCTGGACGGCGCGTTCCGGTTCGGCCGCGACGGCGTCGCGGAGCGGGCGCTGGAGGTGCAGGAGATCAGGGGCGGGACGACGGTGGTGGTGTCGCCCGCGCCGACGGGCTTCGCGCATTGATTTCCTCCCCCGCTCTGCGGGGGTGGTGGCGCGCTGCGCAAGCCGCATGACGCAGGGGGCTACTGTTGTGGGGGGCCCCCTCCACCACCGCCCTGCGGGCGGTGGCCCCCCTCCCCCGCGGAGCGGCGGAGGCGAGGCTCACGCCGTTACCGTCTCGTCCGTCACCACCTCCGGGAGGATCGCGTCGAGCAGCAGCGCCCCGGCGCCGGTGACGCGCAACCGTTCGTCGTCGCACGCGACCAGCCCGAGCCGCGCCAGCCGCGCCACTGCGGCCGCATCTACCGGCGCCACCCCGCCCGCCAGCGCCGCGATGCGCGCGAGGTCCACGCCCTCGGTCAGCCGCAGTCCCATCAGCAGCGCCTCCGTCGCGCGCTCGTGCGGGGTCAGCAGCGTCTCGGCTTCGATCCCGTGCCCGTTGCGGTCGACCGCCGCCAGCCAGTTCTCCGGCTTCTTCCGCCGCTGGGTTGCCAGACCGCCGCGCCTTCCGTGCGCACCCGGCCCGACGCCCAGGTACTCGCCGTAGCGCCAATAGGTCAGGTTGTGACGGCTCTCCGCTCCCGGTCGCGCATGGTTCGACGTCTCATAGGCGGGCAGCCCCGCCGCCGCGGTGCGGGCGCGGGTCAGCTCGAACAGGTCGGCGGCGTGATCCGCGTCGGGCAGCCGGAGCCGCCCCGCCGTCGCATCGGTCGCGAAGCGCGTGCCCCGCTCCACCGTCAGCTGGTACAGCGACAGATGCTCGGTCCCGAACGCCAGTGCGTGCGCTAGTTGCGCATCCCAGGCGGCGATCGTCTGCCCCGGCAGCGCGTAGATCAGGTCGAAGCTGACCCGCGCGAAGCTCGCCTGCGCGGTGGCGAGCGCCGCCAGCCCCTCTGCCGCATCGTGCGCCCGGCCCAGGAAGCGCAACGCCGCGTCGTCGAACGACTGCAGCCCCAGCGAGACGCGGTTGACCCCGGCGGCCGCCAGATCGGCGAACCGCGCCGCCTCGACCGACGACGGGTTCGCCTCCAGCGTGATCTCGATGTCGGGCGCAAAGGCCCACTGTCCCGCCGCGGCGTCCAGCAGCGCCGCGACAGTGGCGGGCGGCATCAGCGATGGCGTGCCCCCGCCGAAGAAGATCGAGCCGATGCTCCGCCCGCGCGTCAGCCCTGCCTCATGCGCGAGGTCGGCGAGCAGCGCCGCGCGCCAGCGATCCTGATCAACGGCCTCGCGGACATGGCTGTTGAAGTCGCAATACGGACATTTCGCGACGCAGAACGGCCAGTGGATGTAGAGGGCGAGGTCAGTCACGACACCGGCAATCGGTTCGCTACCTCCCGCATCAGGTCGGCGCCCGCGTCGCTGCAACAACAATTTGCGACGACCGGCGGGTAGGCGTCGCGAACGTGAACGCACAGCAAGCGCACCGCATTGAGAAAGGGGTCTCTAATACACGCTGACGTAAAATCGTCTCAGTCATAGGGTCGGACATCGCCGTCAAGGAAGCGCAGGATAGCTTCGCGGACGTCTGTCGATGACAGTTCGTGGGCCATCAGAACACCGCCGCCACCAGCTTCCCGAAGGCGTCGGCGCGGTGGCTGATCGCGTGTTTCTGCGCCGGAGGAAGTTCGGCGAATGTCTCGGTCCCGCCCAGCGGCACGAACACCGGGTCGTAGCCGAAGCCGACGGTGCCGCGCGGCGGCCAGGTCAGCGTGCCATAGGCAGCGCCTTCGAACCATTCGACATGGCCGTCGGGCCAGGCAAGCGCCAGGACGCAGACGAAATGCGCGTCGCGCCCCGCCGCGGGGCCGATCATCTGCAGCCGGTCCTCGACCCGGCGCATCGCCAGCTGCCAGTCGCGCGCGCCGTCGCCGGTCTCCGCCCAGTTGGCGGTCAGCACGCCCGGCTCGCCGTTCAGCGCATCGACGCACAGCCCGCTGTCGTCGGCCAGCGCGGGCAGGCCGCTCAGGTCCGCCGCCGACCGCGCCTTCAGCTCGGCATTCGCGAAGAAGGTCGTGCCGGTTTCGTCCGGCTCGGGCAGGTCCAGCTCCTTCGCCGACACCGCCTCGATCCCGAAGGGTTCGAGCAGCGCCCTGATCTCGCGCACCTTGCCCTCGTTGTGGCTGGCGATCACCAGCTTGCCGGGCGCGAGTGCGCGCACCGCCTGCGGGCCGGGAAGGTCGAGACTCACGCCACCGCCCTGGCCTGCGCGGCGAAGATGTCCGAGCAGCCGATCCGCGCGAGGCGGAGCAGGCGGAGCAGCGCCTCTTCGTCATAAGTCGCGCCCTCGGCGGTCACCTGCGCCTCGGCGATGTTGCCGTTTTCGAGCAGCACGAAATTGCCGTCGGCGTGCGCGTTCGAATCCTCGATGTAATCGAGGTCGAGGACCGGCGTGCCTTCGTGGATGCCGCAGCTTACCGCCGCAACCTTCTGCGTCAGCGGGTCGGCGGCGAGCTTGCCGTCGCGCATCAGCCCGTCGATCGCGAGCCTCAGCGCCACCCAAGCGCCGGAGATCGACGCGGTACGGGTGCCGCCGTCGGCCTGGATGACGTCGCAGTCGAGCGTGATCTGGCGCTCACCCAGCAGCTTCAGATCGGTGATGGCGCGCAGCGAGCGGCCGATCAGCCGCTGAATCTCCTGTGTCCGCCCCGATTGCTTGCCCTTCGCCGCCTCGCGGCTGCCGCGGGTGTGCGTCGCGCGGGGCAGCATGCCGTATTCGGCCGTGACCCAGCCCTCGCCCTTGCCGCGCAGCCAGGGCGGCAGCCGCTCCTCAATGCTGGCGGTGACGAGAACCTTGGTGTCGCCGAAGCCGATCAGCACCGAGCCTTCGGCATGGCGGGTGAAGCGCGGCTCGATGGTGATGGGGCGCATCTGGTCGGACGCGCGGCCGCTGGGGCGCATGGGGAACTCCTGCTCGTGAGCGGTCGCCCTAGCCGCAACACCGCGTCCGCGCCACCGCCGCCGTCCGGTACAATCTGAGACCATTTGGTCGCGGACCGGGCCGGGTCCTTCCCCGTTGTTGGAGCGGGCGACGGACCCTGTTGCGGAGTAAAAGGCGAGACCAGATGATGAAGACGATAATCGCCGCCGCGCCTAGCGTCGGCACCGGGCTTGCCGCCGCGTCGCCGGGCGCTGCCGCCGATGGCTGCGGCCGAGGCGGCCATCGTGGACCCTATGGCCGCTGCCGCCCCAATCGCGATCCCGCCTTGGCCGCCGCGCCCGGCGTCCGGCTGGTGATCGGCAACCGCTATGACCGCGGCTATTGGGCCGGCCATCGCTATTGGCGGCATCGCGAGCGCCGGCGCGGCGGGTGTCGTTACCGCTAAGGGGTGACGGACGGGGTACGGCCGCCTAGCTAAGCGGTATGGCGTCCGTCCCCATGACCGAGCTGTCCGACCGCGCACGCGACATTTTTCGCCGCGTGGTCGACGGCTATCTCGAAAGCGGCCAGCCGGTCGGGTCCAGGGCGTTGGCGCGGGCCGGGGCCAACCTGTCCCCGGCCTCGATCCGATCGGTACTGCAGCGATTGGAGGAGCTGGGGCTGCTCGCCGCGCCCCACACCTCGGCAGGACGCATGCCGACCGAGCGCGGGCTGCGGCTGTTCGTCGACGGGATGATGCAGGCGACCGAGCCCAGCGCCGAGGAACGCGCGCAGATCGAGGCGCGCGCCGCTGCCGCCGGACCGGTCGAGGAAGCGCTGGCGACCACTGCCGCTGCGCTCAGCGGGCTCTCGGCCTGCGCAGGGCTGGTGCTGGTGCCGAAGCACGAGGCGCGACTGCGCTCGCTCGGCTTTGTTGCGCTCGGGCCGGGGGAGGCGCTGGCCGTGCTCGTCGGCGAGGACGGCGCGGTCGAGAACCGCGTCGTCGCGCTGCCGGCAGGCATGACGCCGGGCGCGCTGGTCGAGGCGGGCAACTACATGACCGCGACGCTTGCCGGCCTGACGCTGGCCGAAGCCCGCGCGCGCGTCACGCGCGAGCTGGCGGCCGGGCGGGCGGCACTCGACGGGGCCGCGGCGGCGCTGGTCGAACGCGGCCTGGCGGTGTGGAGCGAGGACGGCGCGCGCCGCCCGGTGCTGATCGTGCGCGGGCAGGGACGGCTGATCGACGCCGCCGCCGCCGCCGACCTGGAGCGGGTGCGCGATCTGCTTGACGACCTCGACGGCAAGCAGGAAGTCGCGCAGCTGCTCGATTCGGCGGCGGCGGGCGATGCGACGCGCATCTTCATCGGCGCGGAGAACAAGCTGTTCGCGCTGAGCGGTTCGTCGGTGATCGCGCGTCCCTTTCGCGGTGCGAACGGGCGGGTGGTCGGCGTGGTCGGGGTGATCGGCCCGACGCGGTTGAACTATGCGCGCGTCGTGCCCATGGTTGATTTCACGGCGGCGACGCTCGCCCGGCTGATGAGCTGAACACACAGGGATCTACATGACCGAAGAGACGACCACGCAGGCGGACGACCTGCGTCAGGAAACTGCCGAGACCGCGCCGGAAGTGGCGGCCGACGATCGTATGGCGGCGCTGGAGCGCGAGCTGGCCGACGCGCGGCAGGCAAAGCTGTATGCGCAGGCGGAGGTGCAGAATGTCCGCCGCCGCGCGGAAAAGGAAAGCGCCGACGCACGGCAATATGCCGCAACCAGCTTTGCGCGCGACATCCTGTCGGTCGCCGACAACCTTCAGCGCGGCCTCGCCGCCATCCCCGCCGAGCTGCGCGCGGACGATAAGATGAAAGGGCTGGTCGGCGGGCTGGAAGCGACCGGCCGCGAGCTGGAGAGTGTCTTCGTGCGCCACGGCATCACCAAGATCGACGCGGTCGGCGAACAGCTCGACCCCAACCGCCACCAGGCGATGCTGGAAGTGCCGAGCGACCAGCCGCCGGGCACGATCGTCCAGGAGATGCAGGCGGGGTATATGATCAAGGACCGCCTGCTGCGTCCGGCGCTGGTGGGGGTGGCGAAAGCGGCGGGATAGTTGGAGGCGGAGTGTCGATCTATCGCCCTGAGTTCGAGGCCGCTCTTCGCCTGTTGGCGCGAGCCAGCCGTGCGATGGTGAGCAAGGGTTTGTCCGCCCCGTTCTGGTGGGTGGCGGTGCCGTCGAGGTCTACACCGCGGGTACGATCATGAGCGGCGACTTGGATCTGGTCACGGCGTAGCAGGAGGAGTTTGAAGCCAGCCTGCGACTGCTTGGCTTCACTAAGCCAGGCGGGCTGGGGCACACCGTGCTCGGCTGGGTGCATCCGACCTTGCGTCTCGGGTTCGAGGCCGTATCATCAAGTTTGTACGGTGGTATGGCCGACCGCGAGTGCGTTGTGCTGCTCGGGTTGGGCGATGATGGCACCGTTGCTATCGTGTCGGTCGCGGACATGATCGCGGACCGGATGGGACAGTTCGCGAGCGGCAGCGCCCCGGAGATGCTGGCGCAGGCGCGGAGCTTGTACGCGCTTCACCCGGACGTGGATCACGCGTATCTGGACAGCCGCATCCGCTACGGGACCGGAGGTGACTATGCCCTTGCGCAGCTCAAATCCTGATCAGCCGGTCGCCTTTGACGCGTTTGCCGCGGATATTGCGCGGCGGCGCTTGGCTAATCCGGCTATCGACCTGCCGCGTAACGCCGGGGCGCGCCGGACCGACAGCAAGCGCGCCCTGCTCAAGGCGATCGAGGACGCCGGCGGCAAATGGTAAGCTAGGCCGCCACCTCGGGCCCCACCCGCGCCTCCTCCGCCGGGCGCGCGGGCGGGCCCGGGTCGGCGTCGGTCCATTGCCGCCAGACGAGCAGTACCGCCGCCATGATTGCGGGGCCGATGAACAGGCCGACCAGCCCGAACGTCTCCAGCCCGCCGAACACGCCCAGCAATGCCATCACGAAGGGCAGCTTGACCGACGAGCCGATCAACGCCGGCTGCGCGACATTGTCGCCGACCAGCATCACCACGATTGAGAAGCCGAACAGCAGCCCCGCCGCGAGCAGATGCCCCTGGATGACAAGGATCAGCGTCGCGATCCCGAACGCGAACCATGCGCCGAACGGCAGGGTCGCGACGAAGATCGTCAGCACCGCGAACAGCAGCGGCCGCGGCACGCCCGCGACCCAATAGCCGATCCCGATCAGCGAGCCCTCGCCCGCCGCGACCAGCACGGTGCCGACCACCGTGCCGCGCACGGCCTCGCCCAACCGTTCGAGGAAGTGCCCCCCGAACGTGCCCAGCAACCGGTCGCTCGCCCGCTGCAGTTCGCGCGCCAGCTCCCGGCCGCGCGCCAGCATCGCGACCAGCATCACCAGCGTGATCAGGAACAGCACGGCGGCGTTGGCGACCTGACCCGCGGCGGTGCGGGTATAACCGAACACCGCGCCGGCGTTGATGCCGCCGAGCAGCTCCGCCGCCGCCCGCGGGCTGCCGACATGGCTCTGCCAGAACGCCTGCAGCCGGCCGCCGACCAGCGGCACGCCGCCGAGCCAGCCCGGCACCGGCAGCCCCGTGCGCTGCACGCCCTGGACCCAGCCGAGCGCGTCCTGGCTCTCCTGCACCGCCGATGCCGCGACGATCGCGATCGGGATCATCACCAGCACCGCTGTCGCGACCGCGAAGCCGAACGCGATCAGCGTCTCGCGCCCGGGAAAGCGCCGCACGGCGCGCGCGTAGAGCGGCCATAGCGATAGCGCCAGCACCGCCGCCCAGGCGATCGGGGTCAGGAACGCCTTGGCGACGTAAAGCGCGAAGAGGATGATGCCGACGGTCAGCCAGCGCTGACGGGTGCGGACGACCTCCTGTGGCGATTCCGCCGCCTCCACTTCGGCCATCAGCCGTTCCCCCGCCCTGCGATCGCCTGTCCGGCGGCGAGCACCACCGCATCCTCCACTATCCCGGTCGGCGTCTGACCAAACCGGCGCAGTGCCGCCATCCGCGCCGACCAGCCGAGATAGGACGACGCGACCGCCGTCCCCGCGCCGATCAGCGCGCCCACCCGCCGCCTGCCGGACGGCGCCAGCACCGCGCCCGCGAACGCCCCGGTCGCCAGCCGCGCCGCGAGGCCCGACGGCACGATCCGGTCGGGCGCGGACTTCATCTTGTCCCCCGCCATCTCGCCCGACGCGAGCGTCACGGCACCCGCCGCGACCAGCGGATGCGTGAGCAGCTTCGCGCCCGGCGCGTCGGGGGCGAGCAGCCCGTTGCGCGCCGCGCCGGCAAGCACGGCGAGCGGCGTCATGGCGCGCTGGCCTGCGACGAGGCCGATGAGGAAGGAACGGATCATCACCGCCCAACTGACGGCGGCGGCGATGGGTCCCTATCTGCCCCCCTCCTCTTGCGGCGGAGAGACAGCTACACGCCCAGGCATGCACCCCAACCCGAACCTCATCGCCGACCGCCCGACCTTCGTCACCCACCTCGAATGCTCGCTCACCGGCGAACGATACGCGGCGGACGAACTGCACGGCCTCAGCCGCGCCGGACGCCCGCTGCTGGTCCGCTACGACCTCGACGGCGTGGGTGCGGCGCTCCCCCGGCCGCTGCTCGAAGGCCGCCCCACCGACCTGTGGCGCTGGCGCGAGCTGTTGCCCGTCCGTCACCCGCGCAGCATCGTCAGCCTGGGTGAGATCGAGACGCCGCTGGTCCCGATCCCCGCCTCCGCCGGTGCGAGCGTCCTGGTCAAGGACGAAGGCCGCCTGCCGACCGGCAGCTTCAAGGCGCGCGGGCTCGTCATGGCGGTGGCGATGGCGCGCGAGCTGGGGGTGACGCGGATCGCGATGCCGACCAACGGCAACGCCGGCGCCGCGCTCGCCGCCTATGCGAGCCGGTGCGGGATCGAGACGATCATCCTCGCACCTCAGGAAACGCCCGAGGTCAACATCCGCGAGATCGCCGCGCAGGGTGCGCGCGTCTACCGCGTCAACGGCCAGATCGACGAGTGCGGCGCGATCGTCGGGCGCGGTGCGGCGGAGGGACGCTGGTTCGACTTCTCGACGTTGAAGGAGCCGTACCGGATCGAGGGCAAGAAGACGATGGGGCTGGAGCTGGCGGCGCAGCTCGGCTGGCGGCTGCCGGACGCGATCTTCTACCCGACCGGCGGCGGCACCGGCCTGATCGGGATGTGGAAGGCGTTCGCCGAGCTGGAGGCGCTGGGCTGGATCGGCCCCGAACGCCCGCGGATGTACGCGGTGCAGGCGGCGGGCTGTGCGCCGATCGTCCGCGCGTTCGAGGCGGGCGTCGAGCATGCCGGGCGTTGGGAGGACGCGCATACCGTCGCCGCCGGCATCAGGGTGCCAAAAGCGGTCGGCGACTTCCTGATCCTGCGCGCGGTGCGCGAGAGCGGGGGCAGGGCGCTGGCGGTCGGCGACCCGGCGATCCTGCGTGCGGTCGACGAGTGCGCGAGGACGGACGGCCTGCTGCTGTGTCCTGAGGGCGGCGCGACGCTGGCCGCATATCGCGAGGCGCTGCGCACCGGCGAGGTGGACGCGGACGAGCAGGTGGTGCTATTCAACTGCGCGACGGGACTGAAATACCCGCTCCCGCCGGCGGGCGCGACGCTCGATAAGGACGTGCCGATCGATCTTGCCGCGCTCTGAAGTCACGACGCCGTCGCAACGAAAATCATCGAGACCGGGCAACAGCTTGATCCAGTATATGGGAGGGCCGCGTGCGACGCGGCAGAGCCGGGCGGCGGCAGAAAGCCCGTGTGTCCATCGCGTTCACCCTCCTCCCAGCCGGGTCCGCCATGTCCACCCTCAACTCGCCCGATTACTACGCCGCACGCGAAGCCAAGGAGCCTCAGCTCGCCGCCCGCGCCGTGTCGCGGTCCATCGCCGCCATCCATGACGAGATCGCCGATCATTATCGCGGTCTGCGGGTCGAGGCCGAGCAGGCTTCGCGCATGCGGCCCGTGCTGAGGATGGCGCACACGATCTGACATCCCGCTTCCCCTGATCTCCATTCTGTATTAGCAAGGCAATACAGTAGGGAGGTGGGGCATGGTGGAGCTGGGCGACAGGCGGGTGTTGCAGCCGGGACGGTTGCGTTGGCTGCGCGCGGTCGGCTGGATGGTGCTGCTGTTCTTCGCGGTCGGCATCCTGTTCGCCGGCACCGCCTGGGCCGTCCAGCACGCGATGACCGCGATTGCCGGTCTGCCCCCGTCGCAATCCAAACAGCTCCCCGGCTGGTTCAAGGTGATCGGCATGGCGGTGGTGCTGGCGATCACCGTCGGCGGCTATCTGCTCGCCGTGCGTTTCGGCGAGGATCGGCCGCGACCCGCGGAATGGGACGTGTCGCGCTTCCTGCCTGAATGGCTGGCCGGGCTCGGCGTCGGCTTCGTGCTGATGGCGGTGACGGTCGGCATCATGGCGCTGGCGGGGTTCGTCACCCTGACGCCCGCGCCGGTCAGGACGATCAGCACCGCGCTGGTCGACACGTTGCAGTCGGGGACGTTCGAGGAACTGCTGCTCCGCCTCGTCGTCTTCCGGCTGTTGTGGCGCGCGTTCGGGGCGTGGTGGGCGCTGGGCCTGTCGGCGCTGCTGTTCGGGGCGCTGCACCTCGCCAATCCCAACGCCTCCTGGTTCGCGGCGATCTGCATCGCGTTCGAGGCGGGGATCATGCTCGCGGCCTTCTACATGCTGACCGGACGGATCTGGGCGTCGATCGGCGTCCACATGGGCTGGAACTTCACCCAGGGCTGGATCTTCGGCGCGGCGGTCAGCGGCACCAGCGGCTTTGCGGGCGGGCCGCTGACGACGACGCCCAAGGCGTCCGTCGCCGACTGGCTCGACGGCGGCGGCTTCGGCCCGGAGGCGGCGCTGCCCGCGCTGCTGATCTGCACCGCCGCGGGCCTGTGGGTGCTCCGCCGCGCCTGGCTGCAGGGCCAGTTCGCACCGGAGGCGCCGCGGGCGCTATAGCCGTCAGTCGAGCCGCAGTTCGTAAAGCAGGTCGTCTTCCTCTGCGCCGTCGGGCCAGCAATGGCGGCGCGTCGCGACGTGACGGAAACCGGCGGCCAGCATCGCGCGGCGCGAGGGTTCGTTGGAGCCTCGATGGCTTACCTCGACGCGCGCGAAGCCCTGTGTCCGTGCCCAGTCGAGCCGCACCTGATAGAAGCGGTGGCCGATGCCCTGGCCGCGATGGCCGGGGGCCAGCCAGGTCATGCCGAATGCCGCGGTGCGCCCGGTCGGGTCGTCGCGATCGGTGAATGCCCCGGTGATGCCGACCAGCCGGTCGCTGCCCTCCTCATGGGCGAACGCGCCGAACAATGCCGTGCGCTGCTTCGTGAGCAGGGTCCGCCACCACGGGTCGGGCAGCGCCTGCGCTTCGGCGAGCGAGGCAAAGAAATTGCCCGGCGCGTCGGCGAGCGCCGCCAGCCGGACGGCGCGAAATGCTTCCCAGTCGTCCGGTCTGAGCTGACGCAGCGCAATCGTCACGGCGCCGGGTCGGCCGCCCCCAATACCATCGCCGTCGCCTGCAGCTCGCGGTCGGCGAGATGGAGCTGCAGCGGCATCGTTTTGCCGGGCGTCAGCCGCGGATCGACCGCGAACAGCATGACATGCTTCCCGCCCGGCGCAAACGTGACGCTGGCCCCCGCCGCCACCGGCACGCCGGCGAGCGGACGCATGCCGTTCGCCATGCTTTCGTGCAGCTCGGCGCGCGCTGCCCCGGTTGCGCCGACCCCCACCAGCGTTACGTCCGCACTGCCGCCATGAAGCGTGAAGTACGCCGCCGCAGGGCGGCCGGGCACCGCCGGCAACCGCACCCAGGCGCCGTCGACCGATGGCTGCGCGGGCTTGCCACACGCGCCGAGCGCCGCCAGCCCCGCCATCATCGCTGCCGTCATTGTCAGGCCTAGGCGCATCCACCCTGTCCCAAACCGGTTACCGTTGCGGCCGCCGCTACGCCTGCGCCCGTCTTGCGGCAAGCCGACCTGCACCTATATCCGGCCCAGCACGAGAGGTTGCGCTGCCGTAACGGGGCGTGATCTCATCCGTTTTTATTCAGACAGGGGCCTCTACGACCTATGGCTAAAGTAATCGGTATCGACCTCGGCACCACCAACAGCTGCGTTGCGGTGATGGAGGGCGGCAAGCCCAAGGTGATCGAGAATGCGGAAGGCGCGCGCACCACGCCGTCGATCGTCGCCTTTGCGAAAGATGGCGAGCGGCTGGTCGGTCAGCCTGCCAAGCGCCAGGCGGTCACCAACGGCGACAATACCGTCTTTGCGGTCAAGCGCCTGATCGGCCGCCGTTTCGACGACCCCATCACCAAGAAGGACACCGAACTGGTCCCCTACACGATCGTGAAGGGCGCCAACGGCGACGCTTGGGTCAAGGCGGGCGGCAAGGATTATTCACCGTCGCAGATCAGCGCCTTCACCTTGCAGAAGATGAAGGAGACCGCCGAGTCGTATCTTGGCGAGACGGTGACGCAGGCGGTCATCACGGTTCCTGCGTACTTCAACGATGCGCAGCGCCAGGCGACCAAGGACGCCGGCCAGATCGCAGGGCTGGAAGTGCTGCGGATCATCAACGAGCCGACCGCGGCCGCGCTCGCCTATGGGCTGGAGAAGCAGGACGGCAAGACGATTGCGGTCTATGATCTCGGCGGCGGCACCTTCGACGTATCGGTCCTGGAGATCGGTGACGGCGTGTTCGAGGTCAAGGCGACGAACGGCGACACCTTTCTGGGCGGCGAGGATTTCGACAACAAGCTGGTCGACTATCTGGCCGACGGGTTTAGGAAGGATGAGGGGATCGACCTCACCAAGGACAAGCTGGCCCTCCAGCGGCTGAAGGAAGCGGCGGAAAAGGCGAAGATCGAGCTGTCGAGCGCGGCCTCGACCGAGGTCAACCTGCCCTTCATCACCGCCGACCAGAACGGGCCCAAGCATCTGGTCAAGACGATCAACCGCGCCGATCTGGAGCGGCTGGTCGACGACCTGATCAAGCGCACCATCGAGCCGATGAAGAAGGCGCTGGCGGACGCGAACCTGAAGGCGGACGACATCGCCGAGGTGGTGCTGGTCGGCGGCATGACCCGGATGCCCAAGGTCCGTGACGCGGTGAAGGCGTTCTTCGGCAAGGACCCGCACACCGGCGTCAACCCCGACGAGGTCGTGGCGATGGGCGCCGCCATCCAGGCGGGCGTGCTGCAGGGCGACGTAAAGGACGTGCTGCTGCTCGACGTGACGCCGCTGTCGCTCGGCATCGAGACGCTGGGCGGCGTGTTCACGCGGATGATCGACCGCAACACGACGATCCCGACCAAGAAGTCGCAGACCTATTCGACCGCCGACGACAATCAGGGCGCGGTGACGATCCGCGTCTTCCAGGGCGAGCGCGAGATGGCGGCGGACAACAAGATGCTCGGCCAGTTCGACCTGGTCGGCATCCCGCCCGCGCCACGCGGCGTGCCGCAGATCGAGGTCACCTTCGACATCGACGCCAACGGCATCGTCAACGTCAGTGCCAAGGACAAGGGCACGGGTAAGGAGCAGCAGATCCGCATCCAGGCGAGTGGGGGGCTCAGCGACAACGACATCGAGCAGATGGTCCGCGACGCCGAGCAGTTCGCCGATGAGGACAAGAAGCGGCGCGCGGCGGCGGAGGCGAAGAACAACGCCGAATCGCTGATCCACACCACCGAGCGGCAGCTGGCGGACAATGGCGACAAGGTCGACGAGGCGCTGAAGACCGAAATCCAGGGCGCGATCGACGCGGCCAAGGCGGCGGTCGAGAGCGGCGACGCCGATCAGATGACCGAGAAGGGCCAGGCGCTGGCGCAGGTCGCGATGAAGCTTGGCCAGGCGATCTACGAGAAGCAGGCGCAGGCGGAAGCGTCCCCTGCCGCGGACGGCGCGCAGCCGCACGCACAGGGCGAGGACGTGGTCGACGCCGAGTTCTCCGAAGTCGACGAGAACAAATAATGATGCCCGGCCGTCACGCTCGCCCGCGCGAGGGTGACGGCCGGCTCGTCATCCGGGACCGGCGATGACCACCACGATCGATTATTACGAGCTGCTCGAATGTGAGCGCACCGCAGACGCGGGGACGATCAAGTCGGCCTATCGCAAGCTCGCGATGAAGCACCACCCGGACAAGAATGCCGGGTGCAAGGAGAACGAGGCCAAGTTCAAGGCCGTCTCCGAAGCTTATGAGGTGCTGAAGGACCCGCAGAAGCGCGCCGCCTATGACCGCTACGGCCACGCCGCCTTCCAGAATGGCGGCGGCGCCCATGGGTCTGGGGGACCGCAGGATTTCGGCGGCTTCTCCGACATCTTCGAATCCGTCTTTGGCGAGTTCATGGGCGGGCAGGCTCGCGGCGGCGGGCGCCAGGCCGTGCGGCGTGGTGCCGACCTGCGCTACGACATGGACGTCACGCTGGAGGAGGCGTTCCACGGCAAAGCGACCGAGATCACCGTCGACGTCGCCGCGCAGTGCGGCACCTGTCACGGGGCGGGCGCACGGCCGGGCACCAGCGTCTCCACCTGCCGTCAGTGCAACGGCCACGGCAAGGTCCGCGCGCAGCAGGGCTTCTTCGTGGTCGAGCGCGCCTGCCCGGTCTGCCAGGGTTCGGGCGAGATGATCGCCGATCCCTGCCCCGATTGCCGCGGCGAGGGGCGGATCGAGAAGACGAAGACCCTGGAGGTCAACGTCCCCGCCGGCGTCGATGAGGGCACGCGCATCCGCCTAGGCGGCGAGGGCGAAGCGGGCGCGCGTGGTGCACCGCCCGGCGACCTCTACATCTTCCTCCACGTCAAGCGCCACGCGTTGTTCGAACGCGACGGCACGACACTGTTCGCGCGCGCGCCCGTCAGCTTCACCACCGCTGCACTCGGCGGCACGCTCCACATCCCCGGGCTGGACGGCGTCACCCACGAGGTCCGCATCCCGCCCGGCATCCAGTCGGGCAAGCAGCTCAAGCAGCGCGGCGCCGGCATGCCCGTGCTGCAGGGCCGGGGGCAGGGCGATCTCGTCATCCAGGTCGAGGTCGAAACCCCGACCAAGCTCTCGACGCGGCAACGCGAACTGCTGGAGATGTTCCGCGAGACCGAGACGGGCGACGAGTGCCCGGCGAGCCAGGGCTTCTTCGCGAAGCTGAAGAAGGCGGTGGCGGGGTAGCAAGGTGAGTGCCGGTCCTACCTGCCCGGTCAACGATGTAGTCGCCGATCGATCATGGATGCGCGCTTGGGATCAGCTCTGCGACGCTGACACTGCTCTTGTGGTTGAGATCATGGCCACCCGTTGGTCGCGGGGATATGTATTTGGACTGGGCGAAGACCTTGCGCGACGGCCTAGAGCGAAGTTTCCGAGTTTCGCGAGTAGCTCATTCGACGTTCGGTGTCGGGAAAATTTGGACGGACCAGCAGGATCAGAATGCTCGGCGAGCAGATTTCGAGCGGTTTATAATTAGACCTGATCCCGTAGCGGATCATCACACTCATCCCGATGGTTGTTGGTCGTCAGCCTAACCAAGCTATGCCGATGACCGGCATGCTTTACGATCGAGTGCTGTCGAGTTTTTGCAGACGAGGGTCGGTTTCCACGGTTGGGCGACCAACCCATTGGCAATGGAGGCGAAGGTGACCGCGCCGACGCTGGCGTTGTTGCTCTGGTTGGTTTCAGGCCAGCAAGGCATGACTTATGCCCCCGGTTACAATCCCGATGCGTGCCTGGTCCAGCTGCATGGGCGACGGTGGTTGGTCGGCGCCGAACGATGCATGCGCCACCTCCCGATCCGGCGGATCAGCGGCTATCTGACGATCGGGCTGGAGGAGTCCTGCTTCACAGAGACCCGTCGCGACGTCGGCCGAAGTTGTCCCGTCGATCTGCTGATCCGCGATGGGGATCGGCCCGGGCGGTCCGACCTGCCCGCCGTGTACAGGATGACGGCGGTGGTCCGCGGCAACGGGATGCGCGGATTATGGCAGCGGCGGCACCGTTCCCTTCGGCTATCTGCTGGTCCGCTTGGTTCGGTGCCAACGCGTCGGCTATGCCAACGAAGGACCAACGTCCCGCCGGGGAACTGGGAGTCGCGCGAGCGGCAGCTGACCTGATCTCAAACCGCTGTCCTATACCGCCCCATCGCGCATACCTCCCTCGTCCTCCGCACCATTGGGAGGATACCAAGGGTACGCCTTCTATCACTCTTGCCGGCGCCGACCGCCCGGCCGTTGACGCCATCAAGCCGGGGGAGCGGGTTCCAGCGCGAGCGCAGAAGCGACCGCGCGTCGCATTACATCCTTCTCCGCACCTTGTGGGTGGCGGAGTCCGATCGCCTGTACAACATGGCCATCGCTGAGGCGGTAGTGTTGCCGATCGAAGTCATGGTCGGGCGATATCCGAGCGCCGCCATTCCCGTCGCGCTCGTCCTCCAGCGTCCGGGGCAGGCTCGCCCACGCCTTGCGCGAGAACACGAACAGGAAATCGGGACGGTGACGCTCCAGGAATTCGCGCACCCGATGCCGTCCCTCCTCGGTGTCGTCGGCCGTACCATGATCGAACCGCTCGTCGCCCCCGCCGATGCGGCGTGGCAGGAAGTTGAGGAAAGCTACGGTGGACCAGAAGCGGTCATTGGCGGAGTGAAAGTAGGACGCGATCTGGTTGAAGAAGCTGATGTGCGGCCACGCGCCGCTCTGGACGTTGGCAACGCAGCGGGTCGTGAAGTCTTCGTGGTCGTCATCGTCGCTATGATGCGAATAGCCCATCACTGAGACGCGCTTGCCGCCATGGCCGCTTTGGTAGTCGACACCAACGTGCGGGTGGTGCTGCATCTTCGTCTCGGCCAATTCCGTGCTCCTCACTTTATTGCTGGCACTCGTCAGTCACCGTCGTCGAACAGCGCGGGTATGTCCGCCGGTGCTGACGGACCGCGTGCGGCGATCCGGGCGTTGCCGCACCAGCCAACGCGGGCATCCCGCTGTTTCGCGCAAGCCAAGCCCGCGCGCGGTCCAGTGGCGCGACGTAGGTGATCGCGGCGATCAGCAGGCCGAGCACGATCAGCCGCCGGCCCCAGCGCGGCCGCCGGGCAGAGGCGTATCGGGCGTAGTGATTGGGTACGTCGTAATCATCGGCGGCAGGCCCTGATCGTCCGTAGGGTGTCGCATCGTGCTGAAGCGCGGTATAGCCGTCCTGATCTTCAAGACCCGGTCGGGTGTCGTCTCGCCACGTGACTCGCATCTCCGCGGCGCGCCGGTCCTCCTGCAATCGCTCCTGATGGCGGCGCTCGGTGTCGCGGTTATCCTGGTCGCGCTGGCGATCGTGACGGCGCTGATCGTCCGCGCGCTGCCGCTGCTGTTGTGCGTCGCGCGCGCGCCGATCCTGGTCGGCCTGTCTCCTCCGCATTTCCGCGGCTGTGTCGCGTTTGTGCCGCTCATTGTCGCGCTGCTGATCCTTGCGACGCTGTTCGGCCTCGCGCTGCATCTGCTCCGACCGCCGCTTGTTCTCGGCTGCGGCGCGATCCATGCGCGCCTTGGTCTCTTTGCGCATCCGCTCGCTTTCGCGCTTGCGTTCGGCCTCGCGTTTCTTCCCCTCCGCGATCACGCGACGCATGTGGTCGTTGTAAGCCACTCTTGCCGCCGCCTTGTCGCGCAGAGATTGCGCGAGGAGGCGGGCAAAACTACAAGTTACATCGCTGCAACGTTCGAAGGATCATTGGTGAGCGGGCGACGTCGGCCGAGTCGCCGCCGGGATGAGGCATGCGGCGTCCGCTGTTCCACTGTAGCGTAAACTCCGCCCAACGTTCGCCGCGCGACTCCCACAGCCCGCCGCGTTGACGCAGATCAAGATTCGCGCTCGCTCTCCGTCGCATCTATGTCGAATACCTGATTGGGCGTCGGTCGTGCGCCACGTCCGGGAGCAATGTCACCCTTGTTCGTTTTATCCGCCCCGCGCGGGTTGCCCGCCCGTGTGTCATCGCTGTTCGTCGATCGCGAGGTGTACCTGCGCGCCGACGGCGCCGTGCGTTTCGTGCGGGTCACGCGCCGGGCGCAGCTGCGTGCCGCCGTGATGGGATCGCTGCTGCTCGCACTGACGCTGGGCGTGACGCTGGTCAGCCTGGTCACGCATGCGGGTGCCGCCGTCGAGTCGGCACAGCTGCGACGCGCGCGGGCGGTCGTGGCGCAGGAGCAGGCGGCGCAGCTCCGCTATCGCGCCGCCGCTGGCGCGACGTTGCAGGATCTGGCCGAGCGCCAGCGGTTGATGGAGGCGCTGGTCACCTCGCGCCTCGGCGCTCCGCCCGCGCAGCCCGCCCCCGCTGCGACCGGCGGCAGGCGGATCAGCGCCGCCTTGCCGACCGCGGCGCAGCTGCACGCGCTGGAGGCGCAGCAGGACCGGTTCGCGACCGCGCTCGCCGCCCGCTTCGACGCGCGCACCGCACGCACGGAGGCGGCCCTGCGCGGGCTCGGGCTTGACCCCGGCCGGTTGCTCGCCGCCGCACGCGAGGCGCAGGGCGGGCCGCTGGTGCCCTGGCCCGCCGACGGGCGGGCGCTGCCCCTGGCGATCAGGCTGCTGGCCGCAGCGATCACGCGCTGGACGGTGTTGCAGGACAATCTTGTCGCGGTGCCCTCATTCACGCCGACCGACGGGACGATGGTGACATCCAGCTATGGTGTCCGCGCCGACCCGTTCACCGGCGCCGCCGCCTTTCATGCTGGGCTCGACTTCATAGGGAGTTACGGCCAGCCGATCCGTGCCGCCGCGGCGGGGCGCGTCGCCTATGTCGGCCAGCGCTCCGGCTATGGCAATGTCGTCGAGATCGACCACGGCAACGGGCTCCTGACCCGCTACGCCCACCTGTCCGGCTTCGATACCGCGGTCGGGCAACAGGTCTCGCGGGGCGCCCAGATCGCCCGGATGGGATCGACCGGCCGCTCGACGGGCACGCATCTGCATTTCGAGGTGCGGGTCAACGGCGAGGCCGTGAACCCGCGCCGCTTTCTCGAGGCCTCACAGGACTTTCGCGATGTTCAGCAAACCGCCCTCGCCAGAAACCCGGACCCACGCCATGCCGGCCACCGGGGCTAGGAACACGCCCTTTTCGCTCATCGGGGGCGATGTGGTGATCACCGGCAATATCGCCGCGACCGTCGATCTGCATATCGACGGGCGGATCGACGGCGACACCAGCTGCGCGGCACTGGTTCAGGGCCCCGACAGCGTTATCCGTGGCGGCGTCACGGCAAAGACCGCCCGCATCGCCGGGCGGTTCGAAGGGTCGATCACCGCGGACGAGCTGATCATCTTGGCGACCGCGCGCGTGACCGGCGACTGTAGCTATGGCCGCCTCCAGATCGAAGCGGGGGCGCAGATCGACGGCCGCCTGACGTCGCGCGAGAGTGACGCGAAACTGGAATTGAAGGTGGTGGCAGGGTAGAAGGGCAGCCGCACCGCCCCCTCCCAAAAACATTTGGCGCAGAGGGCGGGATTGGGCTGACTTAGAAGGCGAAAACCGCCCCGACCGCCAGCACGATGGTCGCCACCGACAGCATACCGCCGGTCAGCGTTTCCATAACGCGCATTGTTGGTCTCCTTGCCGGCACGATGCCGACGCCGATCAAATGGAGATTATTTCAACTCAGCGCAATTTTGTTACGTGTCATCGCGAGTGCAGAAAGTGCAATCGCAAGCTGCAGGTTAGAGCAGCGGCTCGTACCGGACAGCATAATAGGTCATCAGCACCGCATGCAGCACGACGATGACCAGCTGTGCGCGAGCGTCGGCCCACCGCCAGGCCGCCGCGAACAGCATCATCATCGCGACCGCGATCGCGAACAGCTCCGATGTCGCAAAGCCGGGTAACGTCAGGTTGACGATGAGCCCGCACAGCGAAAAGAGCAGGAACAGCACCATGATCTTGCGCCGGTCACGGTCGTACAGGGCGGTCAGATCGATCGGATCGTTCGACGCCGCTTCAGGCACCGCGGCGCGCGCGACCAGGAAGAGCAGCCCGGCGAACACGAGCAGCAGGCTGACATAGGCGAAACTCCAGCCCTTCAGGTCGTGCAGCCCCCAGATCGAGAACCAATAGTCGACACACAGGAACAGCACGAAGCTGATCCAGTAGAGCAACGGGATCGACAGCCGTCGGACCCCGCTCTGGATCATGTGCGAGACCCCGGTCAGGACCTGCGCGAAGACCAGCGATATGACGAACGACAGCAGAACCGACACATAGTCGAACGGCTTCATGTCCCCCTCCCGGCGCCGGCGTCAGTGGCCGAACACCCGCGCGAACACCGCATCCACATGCTTGAAGTGATAGCCGAGATCGAAGTTGGCTGCGATCTGCGCCGGCGTCAGCACCGCCGCCACCTCCGGATCGGCTCCAAGCAGCGCCTCCAGCGACTCCGCGCCGTCCGACTCCCATACCTTCATCGCGTTGCGCTGGACCAGCCGGTAGGAATCCTCCCTGCTGACCCCCGCCTGCGTCAGCGCCAGCAGCACGCGCTGCGAATGGATCAGCCCGCCCATCCGGTCCATGTTACGCGCCATGCGCTCGGGATAGACGAGCAGCTTGTCGACGACTCCGGTCAGCCGGGCGAGCGCGAAATCTAGGGTGATCGTCGCGTCCGGCCCGATATACCGCTCGACCGACGAGTGGCTGATGTCGCGCTCGTGCCACAGCGCGACATTCTCCAGCGCGGGCGTGACATAGCCGCGCACCATCCGCGCCAGCCCGGTCAGGTTTTCGGTCAGCACCGGGTTGCGCTTGTGCGGCATCGCCGACGAGCCCTTCTGCCCCGGCGCGAAATACTCCTCCGCCTCCAGCACCTCGGTGCGCTGGAGGTGGCGGATCTCGGTCGCCAGCCGTTCCACCGACCCGGCGATCACGCCGAGCGTCGCGAAGAACATCGCGTGCCGGTCGCGCGGGATGATTTGGGTCGAGACCGGCTCCACCGCCAGCCTCAGCTTCGCCGCGACATGCGCTTCGACCCCCGGATCAATATTCGCGAAGGTGCCGACCGCGCCAGAAATGGCGCAGGTCGCGACCTCCGCCCGCGCCGCGACCAGCCGCGCGCGTGCGCGCTGGAACTCGGCATGCGCCTGCGCCAGCTTGAGCCCGAAGGTGACCGGCTCGGCATGGATGCCGTGGCTGCGACCGATCGTCGGCGTCAGCTTGTGCTCGCGCGCGCGGCGCTCCAGTACCGCCAGCAGCGCATCCAGATCGGCGATCAGCAGGTCGGCCGCGTCGCGCAGCTGCACTGCGAGACAGGTGTCGAGCACGTCGGAACTCGTCATTCCCTGATGCATATAGCGCGCATCCGGGCCGACCTGTTCGGCGACCCAGGTCAGGAAGGCGATGACGTCATGCCTGGTCACCGCCTCGATCGCGTCGATCGCGGCAACGTCGATGGCGGGACCGGCCGCCCACCAGTCCCACAGCGCCTGCGCCGCCGCCTGCGGCACGACGCCAAGCCCGGCAAGCGCATCGGTCGCATGCGCCTCGATCTCGAACCAGATGCGATAGCGGTTCTCCGCCGACCAGATCGCGGTCATGACGGGGCGGGAATAGCGGGCGATCATGGGCGGCCCTCTAGCAGGGGCAGCGCATCACAACAGCCCCTGCGCCCGCAGGCTTACATGCCCCTGCGTGCCGATGATGAGGTGGTCGTGCACCGCGATGCCGAGCGGCTTGCCGGCGGCGGCGATCGCCTTGGTGATGTCGATGTCGGCGCGGCTGGGCGAGGGGTCGCCCGACGGGTGGTTGTGGACCAGGATCACGGCTGCCGACTCCAGCGCCAGCGCGCGGCCCACGACCTTGCGGACATAGACCGCGGCCTGGTCGACCGTGCCCTCGCTCATCAGCTCGTCATGGGTCAGCGTGTTGCGCGTGTTGAGATGGAGGACACGAAACCGCTCGATCGGGTGATGCGCCATGTCGGCGCGCAGATAATCGAGCAGCGCCTGCCAGTTGGCGAGCACCGGCCGGTCGGCGATGCGGCTCTTGACCAGCCTGACCGCGACCGCCTGCACCGCGCGCAGGGCCGCGATCGACAGCTCGCCCATGCCGGCGACGCGCGCCAGCGACTGGTGGTCGGCCGCGAACACGCCCCCCAGCCCGCCGAACTCCTTGAGCAGCGCCTTGGCGGTCGGCTTGGTGTCGACGCGCGGCCGGCCGAGGGACAGGAGAAACTCCAGCAGCTCGTGATCGTGAAACGCCTCGCCGCCGCCCGCGGCCAGCCTTTCACGCAGCCGGGCGCGATGACCCAAATAATCGCTGGGCGTGTCGCCTGGCGCATCGGGGAACAGGTCGGCGTCGGCCATCGGCGCGAAACCTAGGCCCGGACCGGTTGGACGCAAGCGCCCTGTCGCGCATAAGGGCACCGGTGAGCAGCGCCGCGGTTCTGGAGGAAGAGGAGACGCCGCGGCCGCGCCGTCGCTGGCCGCGGCGCGTCGGCGCGGCGGTGGCCGTGCTGCTCGTCCTGCTGGGCGGGCTATGGCTGTTTCGCAAGCCGCTCGCGTCGCATTACGCCGATAGCTTCCTAGCCGGAAAGCATGTCGCTGTCCGGTACGATATCGCCGATCTGGGGCCAGGACGGCAGCGGCTGGTCAACGTGGTGCTGGGCGACCCGGCGGCGCCCGATCTCGTCGCCGACTGGCTGGAGACACGCACCGCGCTGGGGCGGAGCGGGCCATATTTGGCTGGCGTGCGCGGCGGCCATGTGCGGGTCAGGGCGCGGTGGCTGAACGGCCGGCTGTCGCTGGGCAGCCTCGACCGGCTGCTGCCGCAGGGGCAGGGCGGCGGGCCGTTCACGCTGCCCGCGCTGTCGCTCGACGTCGAGGATCTGCGGGCGAGGATCGAGACGCCGTGGGGCGTGGTCGGCGCAAGACTGAGCGGGCAGGGGCCGCTCGACGGCGGCTTTGACGGGCGGCTGGCGGTGACGGCGGCGCGACTGGACGCGGGCTGTGCGGCGACGGCGCCGGCGGCGGCGCTGCGCGTGCGCACGCTGGGCGCGGGCCTGCTGCGGCGGATGCCCGCCGTCCGGCTGGAGGGGTCGGCGCAGGCCGAGGCGCTGGCCTGTGCGGGGGTGACCAGCGGCTATGCGAACCTTAACGGCGCGGGCGAGATCACGCTGGGCGGCACGACGGCATGGCGGGCGCAGGCGGACCTGGCGGCAAACGCGCTCCGGCACCCGATCGCCGCCGCGCGCGCGGCGACCGCGCGGGTGCAGCTGACCGGCGGCGCCGGGGGCACACGCGGCACGCTCGACCTGCGCGCGAGCGACTGGACAACGACGGTCGCCGCCGGGCGGCGGCTGGCGATTGCCGGGCCGGTCGTGATCGATGCCGCGGGGCTGCGGTTGGGCGAGGGCGGCGACGCGGCCCTGACCGCCAACGGCGTGCGGCTGGGATCGGCGCAGCTACGCCGGGCCGATGCGCTGGCGATCGCGGCCCCCGGCACGCCGGTCGCACCGCTGCTCGTCGCGTGGGCGCAGGCAGCGCGGCGGGCCGGCCAGAATTTCGATGCGGCGGCGCGGGCCAGCGTCGCGGTAACGGGCGACGAAGGAATGGCGCGGATCGCCTCGGCGGCGGTGCAGACGCGCTCGGGTGCGACGCTGCGGTGGACCGGATCGGCACGCTCAGGCTGGGGATCGTCGCCGTCGGTCGATCTCGACGGCGCGCTGGCGGCGAGCGGCGGGGGCTTACCCGCGGTCAGCGCGCAGCTGGCGCGTCACGACGCGGGGCCGTTGCACGGGGTCGCCAAGATCGCCCCATACGCCGCCGCAGACGCGAAACTGGCACTGTCGCCGGTGTCGTTCGGCGGGGCTTCCGGCGGCTGGCGCGTGGCGACCGTGGCGACACTCTCCGGCCCGTTCGGCGACGGCCGGGTCGACATGCTTACGCTCCCGCTCGACGCGCAGTGGCACGGCGGCGCGCTGTCGGTCGGCAGGGCCTGTACGCCGATCCGGTGGGTACGGGTGGCGGTGGCGGGGTTGGTGCTCGATCCCGGCGGCGTGCGCTTGTGTCCGGCGGGAGACGCGCTGCTGACCGTCAAAGACGGCAGGCTCGGCGGCGGCGCGTCGCTGCGCGCGACGCAGCTGTCCGGCCGCCTCGGCGGTACGCCGCTGACGCTCGCCGCCGCCGGCGCGACGCTGCAGCTGAGCGACCGCCGCTTCGCGCTGCAGGGGATTGCCGCCCGCCTCGGCCGGACCGGGCGGATCACCCGCCTCGACCTCGCGACGCTGGAGGGAGGAGCCGGGCCCGGCGGTCTGGCGGGGCGGTTCACCGGCGGGGGCGGGCAGATCGGCGCCGTGCCGCTGCTGGTGTCCAATGCGGCCGGCAGCTGGCGGTTCACCCGCGGTGGACTCAGCCTCGATGGCGCGCTGACCGTCGGCGATGCCGACACCGCCCACCCGCGCTTTCGCCCGATGCCGGTGGACGGCGTCGCACTGACGTTGCGCAACGGCGAGGTCGATGCGACCGGGGCGTTGCGTGCGCCCGGCGGGCCGCGGCTGGTCGCGGACCTCCGCCTCCACCACGATCTCGACGCCGGCACCGGCAGTGCCCGTCTCGCCGTGCCGGGCCTCGTCTTCGACCAGGCGCTCCAGCCCGATCAGCTCACCCCGCTCACGTTCGGCGTCATCGCCGACGTCCGCGGCACGGTGACGGGGGAGGGCGCGATCGACTGGTCGCCCGCAGGCGTAAGGTCGACCGGCAGGTTCACGACGACGGGCACGGACCTCGCCGCCGCCTTCGGCCCGGTCCAGGGGATCGCCGGGACGATCCGCTTCACCGACCTGCTCGCGCTGGAGAGCGCGCCGGGGCAGACTTTCGGCCTCCGCGCGATCAACCCGGGCGTGCTCGTCCCCGACGGCGTCGTCCGCTTCCAGACGCTGCCCGGCACCCGCGTCCGCGTCGAGGGCGCGCGCTGGCCGTTCGCGGGCGGCGAGCTGACGCTGTTGCCGACGATGCTCGACTTTGGTCAGGACGTCGAACGGCGCATGACCTTCCGCGTCGCCGGCGCGCAGGCGGACCGGTTCCTCCAGCAATTCGACTTCGGCAACCTCAATGCCACCGGCGTCTTCGACGGTGAGCTGCCGATGGTTTTCGACGCGAGTGGTGGCCGGATCGAAAACGGCCGCCTGACCGTCCGGCCCGGTGGCGGCACGCTCGCCTATGTCGGCCCCGTCAGTCAGAAGAACCTGGGCTTCTGGGGAAATTTCGCGTTTCAGGCGCTGCGCTCGGTCCGTTATCGCGCGCTCGGCATCGCCATGAACGGGCCGCTGGCGGGCGAGATGATCACCGACGTTCGTTTCGCCGGGGTGACGCAGGGCACGGGCGCGCAGTCGAACTTCCTGATCCGGCGGCTGCAGCGGCTGCCGATCGTCTTCAACATCCGCATCCGCGCGCCGTTCCGCGGCCTGCTGGACGCGACCGCGAGCTTCTACGACCCGACCAACCTCATCAACCAGCACCTCTCCGATCTGCGCGAGCATGGCCTTCCCGCGCCTGCACCCATTCAGCCCCCCGCAAGCACCCCCGTGCCACAAGGAGTCCAGCGTCGATGAAGATGACCCGAGCAACGTTTTCGATCACCTGTCTGGGCCTCGGCCTTGCCGCCGGGGGGTGCGTCAATGTCAGCGCGCCGACCCGGCCGATCGAGATCAACCTCAACATCAGCGTGACGCAACAGGTGGTGCTGCGCTACAACGAGGATGCGAGATCCGTCATCCAGCAGAACCCGGGGATATTCTGATGCGCAGGTTTGTCAGTGCCGTCCTTCTCGCCGCGCTGGCCGGGGCGCCCGCGATCGCACAGCGCGACCCGGCCTATGCCGCCGCGCGCGCCGCGGGGCAGGTCGGCGAGCAGCCCGACGGTTATCTGGGCGTGGTCGGCGCAGGCTCGGCCGAGCTTCGCGCGCTGGTTGCGAGCGTCAACATCCAGCGCAAGAACGTCTACACGCAACGGGCGCAGGCGGCGGGCGCGACGGTGGAGCAGCTGGCGTTCACGAGCGGCTGCAACCTGATCGAGCGGACGGCGGCGGGCGAGAAATACCGCGGCCCCGACGGCGCCTGGCGGACGCGCACCGCGGCGGCGCCGGAGCGCGACAGCCGCTGCGTCTAGCGCAGACGGCACGCGCAGCGGGGCCGGGCGCGCGACCGGCAGGCGACGACGAACCGACCCGTCCGACACGGCGGAGGCCGTTACGGGAGCAAGGCCCGTGACGTCGAAGCCCGGCCGAAGCCGGGCCCGGGCGTGTCGTGCGCAGCGCGGCTGTGCGCGTGCGCGCCGCGGCGGTTGACACCCCCGCACCCCCCGGCTAACCGCTCCCTCGCCTTGGCGGGCTCGCCTTTCGGCACGCTTGAGCTTGTCCGTTGTCCAGCGGGAGGAGCGAGAGTGGCCGAGAACGAACCCGGACCAGACCCCCTCGGCGCCGATCCTCGCCTGCAGTCGCTCGACCAGCGGCTCCGGCAGGCGCAGGCGGCCGAGCAACAGCGGGCGGGGACGAGCGAGCGGCAGGCCGACGAGAGTTACAATCTCGGCAACCGCGTGCTTGCCGAACTGCTGGGGGGAATGATCGGCGGTGCGGCGATCGGCTTTGTCCTCGACAAGGTCTTCCACACCTCCCCGGCTTTCCTGTTGACGCTGCTGTTTCTCGGCATCGGCGTTGCGTTCAGGAACATCATTCGGCTTTCCAGACGCTCGAATTGATTTCGGGCGTTTTCGTTTAGGGACTTTGAATCAGTGGCGGCAGGCGGCGGCGGCAGGATCGACCCCATGCACCAGTTCGAGGTGCAGACGATCTGGGATGGCTTCAGCATCGGCGGGCATCAGATCGCCTTCACCAACTCCGCGCTGTGGATGTGCGTGACGGTGGTGGCGCTGATCGTCTTCATGGCCGGCGGGCTGAAGCGCGACCTGGTGCCCGGCCGCTGGCAGATGGCCGCCGAAGGCGCGGTCAGGTTCATCGACAACATGCTGGCGGCGAATGTCGGGCCGGAGGGGAAGCGCTACGTCCCCTATGTCTTCTCGCTGTTTATGTTCATCCTGTTCGCCAACATGCTCGGGCTGCTGCCGCTGGGCGTCGTCGGCCTCCATCCCTTCACCTTCACCAGCCATTTCACCGTCACGGGCGTGCTGGCGATCATGTCCTTCTCGATCGTCCTGATCGTCGGTTTCTGGCGGCATGGGCTGCATTTCTTCAGCCTGTTCGTGCCGCACGGCACGCCGGTATGGCTGCTCTGGCTGATCCCGTTCATCGAGCTGATCAGCTTCATGGTGCGGCCGTTCAGCCTGGCGCTGCGACTGTTCGTGGCGATGATGGCCGGGCACGTGCTGCTCGAAGTGCTGTCGGGCTTCATCATCAACGGCGGCAATGCGGGCGTGGGCATCGGGCTTGGCGTCGGCATCCCGTCATTCCTGCTGATGATCGGCATCTGCGCGCTGGAGGTGCTGGTGTCGGCGATCCAGGCCTATGTGTTCGCGCTACTGACGTCGCTCTACATCAACGACGCGGTCAACCTGCACTGAGCGCGCGACGCTCTGCTCTTCTTTTCACTCACATCTGCAAGGGACTGAAATCATGGACGCACATACCGCAGCGCTGCTCGGCGCCGGCCTGGCCGCGATCGGCGCGGGGATGGCCGCGATCGGCGTGGGCAATGTCTTCGGCTCGTTTCTGGAGGGCGCGCTGCGCAATCCGGGCGCCGCGGACGGGCAGCAGGGTCGCCTGTTCATCGGCTTCGCGGCCGCCGAGCTCCTCGGCCTGCTCGCGTTCGTCGTGGCGATGATCCTGATCTTCGTCGCGAAGTAGGCTGCGCGGGGCCGGGGTTCCCCGGCCCATTCAGGATAGTCGATGCCCCAGATATCCCAGCTCGCCGCGACGTACATGTCGCAGATCTTCTGGCTCGTGGTCACCTTCGGCCTGGTCTTCCTGGTCGTCGGCCGCGGCATGCTGCCCAAGGTTCAGGCGACCATCGACAGCCGTGACGGCAAGATCGGCGGCGACCTGGCCGCCGCCGCCGCCGCTCGCGATGCCGCCGACAGGGCCGAAATCGAGTGGCAGGCGCGCGATCATGCCAATCGCGAACGCGCGCAGGCGTTGATGGCGGACGCGCGCGGGACGGCCACCAAGGCAAGCGAGGCGACGCTCGCCGCCGCCAACGCGCAGCAGGCGGATCGGCTTGCGGCGGGTGAGGCGTCGATCCGCGCCGCCACCGCCAAGGCGATCGGCGAGATCGAGGGCGTCGCGGCCGAAGCCGCCCAAGCGATCGTCACCCGCGTCTCGGGCGCGCAGGTTACCGCCGCCGAAGCGCGTGACGCGGTGCAGAAGGTGCTTCATGGCTAATCTATCGAGCGCCGACCACGCGCAGGGCGTTCCGCATACCGGGCTGCAGGCGACTACCGCGGCAGCGGGCGGCACGGGACATGAGAACAGTCCCGAGCCCGAACTGTTGGGCGTCAACGCCACTGTCGTCGTGTCGCTGGCGATGCTGGTGTTCATCGCCATCCTGCTCTGGAAGGGCGTGCCCAAGGTCATCGCAGGCGCGCTCGACCGGCAGATCGCCGCGATCCGCCAGCAGCTCGACGAGGCGAAGACATTGCGGGCGGAGGCCGAGGCGCTACGCGACAGCTATGCGGCGCGCGTCGCCGATGCGGAGAACGCGGCGGCGGGCATGCTGACCCATGCGCAGGCCGAGGCCGACGCGCTGATCGCAAAGGCGAACGTCGACGCGGCCGAACTGGTCGAGCGCCGCGGCAAGATGGCGGAGGACAAGATCGCCGCCGCCGAGCGCGCCGCACTGGCGCAGGTCCGCGCCCATGCCGCCGACGCCGCGTCACGGGCCGCAGCCGCGCTGATCGCCGCCAAGCACGGCGCCGATGCCGACCGCGCGCTGGTTGACCGCACGATCGCCGGGTTGGGTCGGCCTGGCTAAACGGCTTTTCAGCACGACGCGATCGTGTAAGCCGCTGGGCCGTCATCGTTCCACCTCGAGAGGATCGCTCACCATGCTCGCCGCCGCTCTAATGCTCGCCGCTGCTCAGACCATGACTGCTCCCGCCGTCGCTGCGCCGACGCCGACCCCCGCGCCCACCGCGTCAGCTGCCACGACGCGCCTGAACCTCGACGTGCCGGTCGAGACGATCGTCGCCGACACGGCCGGCAAGGCGGTGCTCGACCGCGATCTGCCGGGCCTGACGACGCACGAGATGTACGACACCTTCAAGGGCATGAGCCTGCACCAGCTGCAGGGCTACGCCCCCGACCGCCTCACTGACGCCAACCTGGCGCGGGTGGCGACGGACCTCGCCGCCATTCATTGATTCCGCACCTCTCCCGCCACCGGGCGGGAGAGGGTGATCTTCGTCTATCGCGGTTTGCGGAAGCGGTAGACGAACTGATCGGTGTGCCCCCGGATCGCCGGGTCGAACACCAGTGCGGTGTGCGGGTCGGCCGGGTTGGCGAGCACCGGCAGGCTGCCGTCGAAGCGGAAGCCGGCCGCCTCCATCTCCGCGCGCGTAGCGGCCGGGTCGCCGCGATGCAGCGTGTCGGCGACCGCGAACGGCGTCGGGTTGGCGCCGACGTGATCGACCACCAGCAGCGTCCCGCCCGGCTTCAGCGCCGCGAACAGCTCATGCGCGATCAGCGCCGACGCGCCCGGCGGCGACTGGTGCAGGTGCAGGTCGTGCCAGTTCTGCACCGTGATGATCGCGTCGAGCGGCTCGGCGAAGTGGATCGCGCCCAGCGAATCGCGATTGGCGACGACGTTCGCGCGCCCCGCCACCGCGGCGTCCTGTTCCGTGCCATAGGCGGCGCGGTACTGGATGAACTCGGCCGGCTGATAGGCGTAGACCTTGCCAGCCGGGCCGACGAGCGGCGCCAGCACGCGCGTCCAATAGCCGCCGCCCATGATGAAGTCCGCCACCTTGTCGCCGGGCTTCACCCCCATGAACGCGAGCAGCTCGGTGGCGTGACGTGAGGTGTCGCGCTCGCGGTCGGCGGCGGGGCGGCCGGGATCGGCCAGCGCAGCCGCGATCGCGCGGATGGACGCGGCGGGCGGCGCCGTGCGCGGTACGGGACGGGCGAGTGCAGTCGACGCCAGCGCGGCGGCGATCAAAAGCGGGGTGGCGAATCGCATCGATCTCTCTCCTGTTGTTGCGCGCCACCTAGCACGTTGCCCCCGGTTGCGCCGACTCCTACATCGCCCGGCATGACCGGCTACGGCCCGCCCACCCGCTTCAACGAAGAGCAGGCGACCTTCACGGTGCGCGGTTCCGATCCGCCCGATCTCGACGCGGGGGTGGCGGCGATCCGCAACGTGCTTAAAACGCTGCCCCCCGCGCCCGGCGTGTACCGGATGCAGGACGCGAAGGGCGACGTGCTGTACGTCGGCAAGGCGCGCGCGCTGAAGGCGCGGGTCGCGAACTACACCCAGGTCAGGAACCTGCCCAAGCGGCTGCAGCGGATGGTGTCGCAGTGCCGCGGCATGACCGTGGTGACGACCAACAACGAGGCGGAGGCGCTGCTGCTGGAGGCGCAGCTGATCAAGCGCTATCGCCCGCCCTACAACGTGCTGCTGCGCGACGACAAAAGCTTTCCCTTTATCCTGCTGCGCGGCGACCAGGCGTTTCCGCGCATCCAGAAGCATCGCGGCGCGCGGCGGCATCAGGGCGACTATTTCGGCCCCTTCGCCAGCGCCGGCAGCGTCAACAACACGCTGAACGCGCTGCAGAAGCTGTTCCTGCTGCGGTCGTGCACCGACGGCTTCTTCAAGACGCGCGACCGGCCGTGCCTGCTGTACCAGATCAAGCGCTGTTCGGCGCCGTGCGTCGGTCGGATCGACCAGGGCGGCTATGCCGGGCTGGTCGACGAGGCCAGGCAGTTCCTGGCGGGCAAGGCGACGCAGGTGCAGGCGAAGCTGGGCGCGGAGATGAGCGAAGCCGCCGAGGCGATGGACTATGAGCGCGCGGTCGTCCTGCGTGACCGGCTGAAGGCGCTCACCTTCATCCAGGGCAGCCAGTTCATCAACGCCGACGGCATCGGCGACGCGGACATCTTCGCGCTCGCCAGCAAGGACGGCGTGGTCGGGATCGAGGCGTTCTTCATCCGCGGCGGGCAGAATTGGGGACACCGCTCCTTCTTCCCCGGCCATGTCGCCGATGTGCCCGAGGCCGACGTGCTGCAGAGCTTCCTGACCCAGTTCTATGAGGAGGTGCCGCCCGCGCGCACGATCTTCATCGATCGCGTCCTGCCCGACCAGGCGCTGCTCGCCGAGGCGCTGGCGGCGCAGGCGGGACGCAAGGTCGCGCTCGGCACGCCGCAGCGCGGCACCCGCCGCCGCCTGCTCGACCAGGCCAAGCGCAACGCGGCCGAATCGCTCGACCGGCGGCTGGCGGAGAGCACGACGCAGGCGAAGCTGCTGCGCGAGGTCGCCGAGCTGTTCGACCTGCCCGAGCCCCCCGATCGCATCGAGATCTACGACAACAGCCACATCCAGGGGACCAATGCGGTCGGCGCGATGGTCGTCGCCGGACCCGAAGGCTTTCGCAAGGGCCAGTATCGCAAGTTCAACATCCGCAACAAGGACACCGTCCCCGGCGACGATTTCGCGATGATGCGCGAGGTGCTGACGCGGCGCTTCGCCCGCCAGCTGGAGGAAGCGCCCGATCGCGATGCGACCGGCCGGGACGGCCAGACCTGGCCCGACCTGGTGCTTCTCGACGGCGGCAAGGGCCAGTTGAGCGCGGCGCGGGCGGTGCTGGAGGATCTGGGCATCGAGGACGTCTGCATGGTCGGCGTCGCCAAGGGGCCCGACCACGGCCGCGACGGGCGCGAGGTGTTCCACCTGATGGACGGCCGCGAGCGGATGCTGCCGGTCAACGCGCCCGTGCTGTTCTACCTCCAGCGCCTGCGCGACGAGGTCCACCGCTTCGCGATCGGCGCGCACCGCGAAAAGCGCGCGCGCGCGATCGGCGCGTCGCCGCTGGACGAGGTGCCCGGCATCGGTCCCGCGCGCAAGAAGGCGCTGCTGATGCATTTCGGCACGGGCAGGGCAGTGCGCAACGCCAGCCTGGAAGACCTGCAACAGGCGCCCGGCGTGTCGGCGGCCGTGGCGCAGCAGGTGTACGACTTCTATCACAGCCGCTAGCACGCACGCGCCTGGCCCAAGCTGGAAGCGAGACGCGCAAGGCCGGTCGGCAGGCGGCGTCAGCCGACCTGTCCGACGTCACGCGATTTACGCGCGTGACGGCCCCTAAGTCTTGCCCCCCGCTCTCACCCCCGGCACAACCGCGCCGCATGAGGCTGGGCTGGGACGAGATCAAACGCCGCGCGCGGACGTTCAGCGACGAATGGAAGGACGCTCATTACGAGAAGGGCGAGACGCAGTCCTTCTACAACGACTTCTTCGAGATCTTCGGCGTCAAGCGCCGCCGCGTCGCCACCTATGAACAGCGCGTCAGGCTGCTCAACAACAAGTCCGGCTTCATGGACCTGTTCTGGCCGCGCACGCTGCTGGTCGAGCAGAAGAGTGCCCGGCTCGACCTGAACCGCGCCGGCACGCAGGCGATGGACTATATCGACGGTCTGCCCCCGGGCCGAGCAGCCGCGTTACGTCCTGACCTGCGATTTCCAGACCTGGTGCCTGCTCGATCTGGAGCAGGCCGGCGACCCGCTGACCTTCAGGCTCGCCGATCTGCACAAGCATGTCGAGGCGTTCGCCTTCATCCTCGGCCGTCATCGCACCTTCGAGACCCAGGCCGGAGTGACGATCAAGGCCGCCGAGTTGATGGGCAAGCTCCACGATGCGCTGGAGGCGGCGAACTACAAGGGCCACGACCTCGAACAGCTGCTCGTCCGCCTGCTGTTCTGCATGTTCGCCGACGATACCGGCATCTTCCAGCCCAAGGACATCTTCCTCGAACTGCTCGGGAACGACACGCGCGAGGACGGCAGCGACACCGGCCGTATCCTGATGGAGCTGTTCGACGTGCTCGACACGCCCGAGGGCGATCGCCAGACCGGCCTGTCGGGCGAGCTCAACGCCTTCCCCTATGTCAACGGCGCGCTGTTCGCCGGACGGCTGCGCACGCCGGTGTTCGACGCGAAGATGCGGACGCTGCTGATCGACGCCTGCCGCCACGACTGGACCGGGGTCAGCCCCGCGATCTTCGGCTCGCTTTTCCAGTCGGTGATGGACGCGAAGGAGCGCCGCGCCAAGGGCGCGCACTACACGTCCGAATCCAACATCATGAAGGTGATCGGCCCGCTGTTCCTCGACGATCTGCGCGCCGAGCTGGACCGGCTGATCGCGCGCCGCACCGGGCGTGAGGGCGCGCTGCTGGAATATCAGGCCAAGCTGTCGCGTCTGACCTTCCTCGACCCGGCGTGCGGCTGCGGCAATTTTCTCGTCATCGCCTATCGCGAGATCAGGCGGCTCGAACTCGATTGCCTGAAGGCGCTGTACCCGACGCAAGCGATTGACGCGGTGCTGCTCAGTCGCGTCACCGTGGAGCAATTCTACGGCATCGAGATCGAGGAGTTTCCCGCCCGCATTGCCGAGATCGCGATGTGGATGACCGATCACCTTGCCAACAACGAATATAATGAGGCGTTCAAGGGAAACACGGCACGCATCCCGCTCCGCCATTCCGCGCACATCCGCCATGCCGACGCGCTCGACACCGACTGGTCGAGCGTCGTCGCGCCCGAGCAGTTGCGCTACATAATGGGCAACCCGCCGTTCGTGGGCGCCAAGTTCCAGACACTCGAACAGCGCGCGGAGGTCCGCGCGATCGCCGGGCTGGGCGGCAGCGGCGGCACGCTCGATTTCGTCGCGGCGTGGTTCATCAAGGCAGGGCAGATGGTCTCGGCCAATCCGCGTATCCGCATTGCTTTCGTGTCGACCAACTCGGTCAGCCAGGGCGAGCAGGTGGCGCAGTTATGGCCGATTCTTTTTGACCGCTTCGGTCTGGAGATCGCGTTCGCGCACCGCACCTTCGCTTGGGGCAGCGAGGCGCGCGGCGCAGCGCACGTTCATGTCGTGGTGATCGGGCTGGCGCACCGCGACAACGAACCCGCCGAGAAGCGGCTGTTCAGCTATCCCGACATCCGCCGCGAGCCGATCGAAAGCCAGCACGGGGCGTTGACCGCGTATCTGTTCGACGCTCGTGGGGTGACGAACCGGCATTTGGTAGTGAAGGAGGAGTCACGCCCGATCAACGGTGCTGGTAGAATCGTAATTGGATCGAAGCCAATCGATGGTGGCTACCTCATTTTCGACGCTAACGAGCGAAGAGACTTGTTGCAAAGCGAGCCGGATGCCGCCGAGTTTATCCGACCTTACGTGAGCGGCGAAGATTTCATTAACGGAGGTGGGCGATGGATTGCTGCATTGCAATCCGCTTCCCCAGAACGCCTTCGCAACATGCCGAAACTGATGGATCGCATAGCAAGGGTACGCCGCTATAGAAGCGGCGAAATCCCGGCAAAGGGCAAATCAAAAGATAAGATGAAAGAGCCCGGCACTTCATCGCGCTCGCTTGCATCGACACCGACTGCCTTCCACGTAACTGTCCTTCCAAAGCGTCCCTATTTGGCAATTCCCGAAGTCAGCTCTGAACGTCGAGAGTATGTCCCAATCGGTTGGCTAGCGCCGCCAACGATTCCTAGCGCTAAAATAAGACTGCTCGACGGCGCCACTCTTTGGGATTTCGGGCTACTGACCAGTCGGTCTCATGTGGCATGGACGGCCCATATCGGAGGACGCCTCAAAAGCGATTTTCAATACGGGATCGGACTAAACTACAACACCTTCCCGTGGCCCGACGCCACCCCCGCGCAGCGCGCGAGGGTCGAGCAGCTCGCTCAAGCCGTGCTCGACGCCCGCGCCGCGCACCCGACCGCCAGTCTCGCCGATCTCTACGATCCCGACACCATGCCCGGCGATCTGCGCCGCGCGCATCACGCGCTCGATCTGGCCGTGGACAAACTCTACCGCCCGGCCCCCTTCGCCTCTGACCGCGACCGCGTCGAGCATCTGTTCGGGCGCTACGAGGCGCTGGTGAACCCGCTGGCCACCAGCGGGGTGAAGGCCAATCGGCGTGTCGCGCGTCGCGACGACCGCAAGCCTAAGCCTGATTGCCCAAAGATGTAACGCCAGCGATTGAGCTGCCGCTGAAATAAGCCTGTCCTACAAACCCGCCCCGCGCCTAGCGTTCGTGGCATGGGCACGACTCACTCCTTTGCGCCTGCTCCCGCCACGGCGGACGATAGTGTCGCGCGCGCTGGAGACGATGCGTGTTTAGCGGACAACATGGACAACATGTCACCTCCGCCCGCCGGCCTGCAAGCTCGCGACCCGGAACGTCACGATCGCAAACGGCCGCCCCGGCTTTGCCCGCTTACGATCCCTGCGCGGCGTCGCATTCCACCCCGGACCGTGAAGATGGCGAATGTCCGCCTCACCGCCCCGGGCCGGCCGCTTCGCAAAATCTTCACGCCCCGCGCGTTACGCCCGCCCGCGTGCCGGCCGTGTTCCTCACCATCGATACCGAGATCGCCTGGCGCCACCATGCAGCCGGGCTGCCGGTGGCGGAGGTCGCAGGGCGGTCGTTCGAGCCGGGCGGGGTGGGGCTGGCGTGGCAGCTCGATCTGCTCGCGCGGCATGGATTGAAGGCATGCTTCTTCGTCGATCCGCTGCCCGCGCTCGTCTACGGCCTCGCGCCGATCCGGCAGGCGGTCGAGGCGATCCTCGCTGCCGGGCAGGAGGTGCAGCTCCACCTCCATCCGCAATGGGCGGGCGCGCGCGCCGATGCGGGCGCGTCGCATGGCCGCTTTCAGCTATGGGAATATGACGGCGGCGAACAGGCGCAGCTGATCGAGGCGGCGGCGCAGCTGCTGGGGGCCGCGGGCGCGCCGCCGCCGATCGCGTTCCGCGCGGGCAGCTATGCCGCCGATGACGCCACGCTGGCGGCGCTGGCGGCGCTGGGCTTCGTTTATGACAGCAGCCACAACGGCGCCGGGGCGCCCGCGATCAGCCGTATCGCGCTGCCCCCGGATCAGGTCGCGCCGGTCGTGCCCCTGGCCGGCGGGGGCGCCGTCGTCGAGGTGCCGGTGACGGTGATCGAGGACCGGGCGGGGCATTATCGCATCTTCCAGCCCTGCGCGCTGTCGACCGGCGAAGCGGCGGCGGCGCTCGACCATGCGGTTGGCGCGGACCACGCCGCGGTGACGATCGTCAGCCACTCGTTCGAACTCGCGAACCGGGCGGGGACGCGCGCCAATGCGGTCCATGTCCGCCGCTTCGCGGCGCTGTGCCGGCTGCTCGACGCGCGCAGGATGGAGCTGCCGACGGCGTGGTTCGGCGATCGCCGTGCGCTGCCGCTCGATCGCGCCGACAGGCCGCTGGCGCCCGATCGTCTGCGCACCGGCTGGCGGCAGGCGGAACAGCTCTGGTCGAACTGGGTGGAGGAACGCGCGGCCTAGGGGCGGCTGTGCTAGGCGTGGCTCATGCACCTGCGCGCCGAAGCCATCGTCCTCGCGGTTCGTGCGCATGGCGAACATGGTGCGGTCGTGCGCGGCTTCACCCGCGACGACGGGGTGCAGCCGGGCTATGTCCGCGGCGGCCGGTCGCGGCGGCTGCGGCCGGTGCTGCAGCCCGCCAATACCGTGCTGGGCGACTGGCGCGCGCGGACGGGGGAGCAGCTGGCGGCGCTGACGGTGGAGCTGGTGACGAGCCGCGCGCCATTGCATGCCGAGCCGCTGGCCGCCGGGGCGCTCGAGTGGCTGACCGCGCTGACCGCGGCGGCGCTGCCCGAGGCGCAGCCCTATCCGCGGCTCCATGACGGGCTGACCGGCGTGCTCGCCGCGATCGAGGCGGCGACGGCGGCGCGCGACTGGGCCGGGAGCCTGGTGCGCTACGAGCTGCTGCTGCTCGCCGAGATGGGATTCGGGCTCGACCTCGACCGCTGTGTCGTTACCGGGGCCGCGGACGGCCTGGCCTTTGTCAGCCCGAAAAGCGGCGGCGCGGTCAGCCAGGCGGGGGCGCAAGGCTATGAGGCGCGGCTGCTGGCGCTGCCCCCGTTCCTGCGGGCCGGCGGCGCGACGGATTGGCCGGCGATCTTCGACGGGCTGGCGCTGACGGGGCATTTCCTCACGCGCGACATCCTGGTCGATCGCCGCGCCCCGGCGCTTGCCGCGCGGGAGCGGCTGGTCGAGCGGCTGCACCGCGCGGTTGCGTGAGCGGATCACGCCCGGCAAGGGTGGCGCATGGCTCTGATCGCACTCATGCCCGGCGACGGGATCGGCCCCGAGGTCATCGCCGAGGCGCGGCGCGTGCTCGACGCGCTCGGCCTCGACCTGTCGTTCGAAGAGGCCGCGGTCGGGGGCGCCGCTTACTTGACGGCGGCGCACCCGCTGCCGCCCGAGAGCCTGGACCTGGCGGAGCGTGCTGACGCGGTGCTGTTCGGCGCGGTCGGCGACCCGCAGTTCGACGGGCTGGAGCGCGAGCTGCGCCCCGAACAGGCGATCCTGGGGTTGCGCAAGAAGCTCGGCCTGTTCGCCAACCTGCGCCCGGTACGGCTGTTCGAGGGGCTGGAGGATGCATCCGCGCTCAAGCCGGAAATCGCACGCGCGATCGACCTGCTGATCGTGCGCGAGCTGACCGGCGACATCTATTTCGGCGAGCACAGCCGCGGGCGGACGCATACCGGGCTGCGCTATGGTCAGGATGTGATGCGCTATGACGAGACGGAGATCGCCCGCATCGCGCATATCGGCTTCACCGCGGCGGCGGGGCGGCGCGGGCGGCTGCTCTCCGTCGACAAGGCCAATGTGCTGGAGACGAGCGCGGTGTGGCGCGAGGTCGTCAACGAGGTACGGCGCGATTTCCCGGAGGTCGCGCTGACTCACATGTATGTCGATAATGCCGCGATGCAGCTGATCCGCGACCCCGGCCAGTTCGACGTCATCCTGACCGGCAATCTGTTCGGCGACATCCTGTCCGATCAGGCGAGCATGTGCGTCGGCTCGATCGGGATGCTCCCTTCGGCTGCGCTCGATGAGGACGGCAAGGGGCTGTACGAGCCGATCCACGGCTCCGCGCCCGATATCGCCGGGCAGGGCAAGGCCAATCCCTGCGCGGCGATCCTTTCCGCGGCGATGCTGCTGCGGCACTCGTTGCGGTTGACCGCGGCGGCCGACCGGATCGAGGCGGCAGTGGCGGCGGCGATTGCGGGCGGCGCGCGCACGGCGGACCTGGGCGGCACACTGTCCACCAGCGCGATGGGCGACGCGGTGCTGGCGGCGCTCTGACCGCTTACGGCCACGTGCTGAACCACATCCAGCGCTGAAAGGCCTGCGGCCCGTCGAGCGCCGCCGCCGACAGGATCGGCCAGAAGCGGATGAACAGCCCCGCCGCCAGCGCCACGAACGCCTCGTCCCACCACTGCCGCCGCACCCCCCGATAGCGGTGAAAGGCAGCCGCGATCGCCAGCGGCAGCCACAGGCTGGGCAGGTAGTAATAATAATAGAAGCCCAGGCTCTTCGGGATCAGCGCCCACATTCCCCAGCCGCCCAACCACAGCGCCGCGACCCCGCCATAGGCCGCTGCCCGCTCGCGCAGCCACGCCCAGCCGCACAGCGCCACCGCCCCCAGTCCCCCCCACATCACCGCCGGATTGCCGAGCATCAGCACGCCGCGCACCGCGCCGTCGACCGGCTCGTACAGATACCAGATCGGCCGGATCAGCAGCGGCCAGCTCCACCAGGCGGACTGATAGGTGTGGGCCGGCAGCACCTGCATCTGTTCGCGCAGCATCTCGAGCTGGAACGGCAGCAGAGTCGCGAGCGTCAGCGGCTGCTCGGCGTAGAAGAAGGCGGGAAGGAAAGTGACGAAATAACCCGCTGTGCTGCCCAGCGCGAGCCGCCACGCCGCCCCCCGGATGCTCATGCTCGGCCAGCGCCGTTCGTTGCGGGCGAGGAGGAAGCCGGCCGCGGCAAGGACGCCATAGGGCACCGCCAGCCACTTGCACCCCGCCGCCAGCCCCAGCAGCACCGCGCCGAGCAGCCAGCGCTGTCCGACCGCCACACCCTCGCTACGCATCGCCCACAGCATCGCCGCCGCGCCGCCGACCATCAGAACCGCCATGAACGGGTCCAGCATCGCGATCCGCGACTCCACGAACAGCGTGAAGTTGAGGATCGCGAGCAGCGCGGTCAGCACCGCGGTCCGGAGGTCACGAAAGGTGAGCCAGGCGATCGCGAACAGCCCCGCGACGGTGAGGCTGCCCGCGACGCTCGACAGGATGCGCCAACCGAACGGATCGTCGCCGAACAGCGCGATGCCGAGTCCGATCAGCGCCTTGCCGAGCAGCGGATGCTCGATGTTCACCGGCCGCGCCAGCGCCCACAGTGTCCGCGCGGCGGGTACGTAATGAACCTCGTCGAACATCGGCTTGTGCGGCGTCGCGAGATGGTACGATAGCAGCGCCTGCGTCGCCAGCGTGAGGAGCAGGCACGCGACGGCAGGACGTTGCAGATGTTTCACCAGGCCGATGTTCCCGAGCGGACGCGCGCGCGCAAGGGGCCGCATGGCGGACGCGGCGCCCGCCTCCCTCGCGGCCCCCTCCCTTGCGGCGCTGCAGCGCAACGGGCATGGCGCGCGCCATGAAGCGCCGCACCGGGCAGGACCGATCCGTCACCGACCGCTGGCGCCCCGCCACCCGCGCCGTGCGCGGCGGCACCGCGCGTTCCGAATGGGGGGAAACCAGCGAGGCGATCTTCCTCACCAGCGGCTATTGCTATGACAGCGCCGAGGAGGTGGCGGCGCGCTTTGCCGGCGATGCGCCGGGGATGACCTATTCGCGCCTCCAGAACCCCTCGACCGAGATGCTGGAACAGCGGATCGCGTTGCTGGAGGGAGCCGAGGCTTGCCGCGTCACCGCCAGCGGCATGGCGGCGATGACGGCGGCGCTGATGTGCCAGCTGTCGCAGGGCGATCATCTGGTCGCCGGGCGCGCCGCCTTCGGCTCGTGCCGGGTGCTGACCGACACCATCCTCCCGCGCTTTGGGATCGAGACGACGATCGTCGACGCGCGCGATCCGCAGCAATGGCAGGATGCTGTCCGGCCCAACACCAAGGCGTTCTTCTTCGAGACCCCCGCTAACCCGACGATGGACGTGGTCGACCTGAAGGCCGTGTGCGGCATCGCGCGGGCGCACGGGATCACGACGGTGGTCGACAACGCCTTTGCGACGCCAGCGCTGCAGCGGCCGCTGGAATGGGGTGCGGACGTCGTCGCCTATTCCGCGACCAAGATGATGGACGGGCAGGGGCGCGTGCTCGCCGGGGCGGTGTGCGGATCGGCCGAGTGGATCGAGAAGCAGCTGCTCGCCTTCACCCGACATACCGGGCCGAACCTGTCGCCTTTCAGTGCCTGGGTGGTGCTGAAGGGGCTGGAGACGCTGGACCTGCGCATCCGGCGGCAGTCGGAACATGGGCTGGCCGTTGGGCGGTTCCTGGAGAACCGCGTCAAGCGGATGCTCCATCCGGGGCTGCCGAGCCATCCGCAGCACAATCTCGCGATGAGCCAGATGGATGCCGCCGGCGCGATCTTCGCCTTTGAAGTGGCCGACCGGCGGCAGGCGTTCGCGCTGCTCAACGGGCTGGAGCTGGCGGACATATCCAATAATATCGGCGACTCACGCACGCTGATGACGCACCCGGCGTCGACGACGCATGCCAGCGTGTCGGCCGAAGCGCGGGCGGAAATGGGGATCGGCGAGGGGCTGTTGCGGTTGAATGTCGGGCTGGAAGACCCGCTCGATCTGATCGACGATCTCGACGGTGCGTTGACGGCGGCGGGGCTATGAGCACGGCGGCGACGATGAATTTCCTCTTTCCGCATGTCGCTACCACCGAAGGGGTGAACGTACGGGTGTCGGTCAGCTTCCTGCCCGAACAGTCGGAGCCGCGGCGCGGACGCTGGTTCTGGGCCTACCACATCCGGCTTGAGAATATTGGCGTCGGCGCGGTGCAGCTGCTGACGCGGCACTGGGTCATCACCGACGGCCGCGGTGCCAAGCACACGGTGGAGGGCGAGGGCGTGGTCGGCGAGCAGCCCCTGATCGAACCGGGCGGATCGTTCGACTACGTGTCGGGGTGCCCCCTGGCCACCCCCACGGGGGCGATGCAGGGATCGTATCGCATGGTCGGCGAGGACGGGCGCAGCTTCGATGTGGAGATACCGCGGTTTGCACTGATCGCGCCGACGGTGGCGGGGTGAACTCCTCCCCGGCACGGGCAGGGGGACCGCTCGGCGCAGCCGGGTGGTGGAGGGGGCGGGCCGCATACTGTCAGCTGCCGGATAGCCCCCGCCGTCACGCGCTGCGCGCGCGCCACCTCCCCGTCCCGGGGAGGAGCGATCGATGAAACGCACCCATCTCCCTTTGAACGGCCTGCGCGTGCTCGACGCCGCGGCGCGGCATTTGTCGTTCACGCGCGCGGCCGACGAGCTGGCGGTAACCCCGGCGGCGGTCGGGCAGCAGATCAGGGCGCTGGAGGACACACTTGGCGCGGTGCTGTTCCGGCGCACCACGCGCGGGCTGGAACTGACGCCGGAGGCCGAAGCCGGGCTGGCGCCGCTGCGCGATGCATTCTTGCAGTTCGAAGAAGCGGTGCGCGCGATGCAGGCGGGGCAGTCATCCAAGTCGCTGACCATTGCCGCGCCGCGCGACGTGACCGAGAAGTGGCTGATGCCGCGCCTCGCCGCGATCGCCCGGGCGGACCCCGACCTGCGCTTCATGCTGCTTTCCGCCGATGCCGAACTCGACTTCGCTCAGGCCAATCTGGACCTCGCGATCCGGTGGGGCACCGGGCCGGGTGCGGAGGAGGGGGAAGCGATCGAGGCGGACGGGCTGGTCACGGTTACGGCCCCGGTGGGTGGTGCCGCGCTGGCCGGCGGGACGGCGGCGGCGATCGGCTGGCCCGGCGCGGCCGATCCGGCGGCGGCGATCAGCGTCGCGGACGCCGGGCTCGCGGTCGATGCGGCGGCGGCGGGGCTCGGTCGCGCAACGGTGCCCGAGCTGATCGCGCGCGCCGATCTGGCCGCGGGCCGGGTCGTCGCGGTGGACGCGGCGGTGCCCTCGCCCGCGGGCTATTGGCTGGTCGCGCCGCTGCCGCAATGGCGGCAGAAGAAGGTGCAGGCGCTGGTCGCGGCGCTCGGCGCGTGATCCCCACGCTGACGACAGCGCGGCTGGTGCTGCGGCGCGGGCGGCCCGGTGATGCTGAGGCACTGCATGCGCTATGGAGCGACGAGCGGGCGATGCGCTTCTGGTCGCATCCGCCGCACACCGCTTTCGAAGAGAGCCGGGCCAAGATGGCGTCGATCCTTGATGCCGATGGCTGGCGCATGTGGGTCGTGACGCGGGCCGGCGACGATACCGCGATCGGCACCGTCAACACGCATGCGCGTCGTGCGGGAGTAGCGGAGATCGGCTATGGCTTCGTGCCTACCTCTTGGGGCGGCGGGCTCGCGCGTGAGGCGGTGGCGGCGATGATCGACCGGCTGATCCGCGACGAAGGCCACCGCCGCGTCTTTGCAGACACTGATCCGGATAATGTCGCGTCCAACCGGCTGCTGGAGCGGCTCGGCTTCCGGCCGGAGGGCCGCCTACGCGAGGAGTGGGAAACGCATCTCGGCGTGCGCGACGCGCTCATCTGGGGGCTGCTCGCCGACGAGTGGCGGGGCTTCAGCGGCAACTGATTGCGGCATCCCTCGCGGCGGGGTGCATGGTGTCCGTGGTGACGGTGCAACCGCGCGCTGCGGCCACGACCGGGCGGCTCAACACGATGTCGGTGCCCTGATAGCGGCAGGCAAAGTAGATCGGCTTGACATGGCCCGCAAAGGTCCAGCTCGCAGTGGTGAGCCGCCCGGCGCGGCGGCTGCCGGTGGGGGCGAGCTCGGCCTCCTCGGCGACCGGGCCGTCGTAGAAGCCGAAACTGTCGAGCCGGCCGCCGCGCGGCGAGCGCACGCTTTCCCAGCCCGCGACCGCGGCGGCCGACTGGCTGGTGTCGAGGCGGACGGGGCAGGCCAGCGTGGCGGCGGGAGCGGTCGGCTGGACCGGGGCGGCCCAGGCAGCGCCTGCCGCCAGGATCAGCGCCACCGCGGCCGCCGCGGCCAGCCGGTCAGTTAATGACGGCGAACGCGTCGGCATTGTTGCTCGGATCGACATAGTTGCCGTTCTTGTCCTTGCCCTTGAAGGCGATGTGGCGCGAGCTGACCCTGGGCTTGGTCTTCGCGCTCGTCCACTGGTCCATGATCCAGATACCCGTCGCGTCCTGACGCAAATACAACGCGGCGTGGTTGCCGTGCCGGTGGCTTTCGTACCGGCCGCCGACAAAGGTCGCGATCGCGGTGCCCTTGGCGAGCAGGGCCTGCCCGCGCACCGCCGCGCCCTCGCGCCATTGGCTGGTCACGGGCGCAGCGGCGTAATGCTGAACCAGGACGACGCACTGGCCGCTGCCGACCTTGTCGGTTGCTTCCAGGTCGTCGACGTCCGTATAGACATAGGGTCCCGGCACGCGTGTCCTCCGTTGCCGCTTCATTACCTGGCCGCCGGATAAGGCGAAGTCCAGCAGCCGAACCGCTAGTTCTTGAGCTTCCAGCCCGACCGCAACAGTCCGTAGCACAGCGCCGCCAGCGCGGCGTCGAGCGCCAGCAGCGCGACGCCGCCGATCGCCACCGGCGAATCGCTTGCGCCAAGAAAGCCGTAACGAAACCCCGAGATGATGTAGAAGAAGGGATTGGCATGGCTGAACGCGCGGAAGGCGGGGGCAAGCCGGTCGACCGAATAGAAGGTACCCGACAGCAGCGCCATCGGCACGATCACGAAGTTGGTGACCGCGGCGGCATGGTCGAACTTTTCCGCCCAAATCGAGGTCAGGACACCCAGCAGCGACAGGAACATCGCGCCCAGAAAGCCGAACCACAACACCGCCAGCGGCTGTGCGGGCGTGACGTGGAGCCCCGGATAGCAGGCCATCGCCAGCCAGCAAATCGAGCCAACCATAAACGCCCGCGTCATCGCGCCGCCGACCAGGGCGGCAAGCAGCTCCGCACTCGACAGCGGCGGCTGGAGATAGTCGACGATCGTGCCCTGGATTTTGCCGACCAGCAGCGAGAAACTGGCATTGGCGAAGGCGGGGTTCATCATGCCCTGCGAAATGATCAGGCCCGGCGCGATAAAATCGGCGAACGGCACGTCGACGCCGCCGACATGGACCGGCCGCCGGGCGCCGGTCGCGATCGTGAACACGACCAGAAACAGCAAGGTCGTGATCGCAGGCGCCCATACCGTCTGCAGCTGCACCTTGAAGAAGCGGCGCACCTCCTTCACATAGAGGGTCTTCAGGCCGCCCCAGTTGACGTTCCGGATCACCGGCACGCCCCAACCGTTCAAGGGCGCGGTCGGACGCGCGATTGTATCGTCGATCGGGGGCCTGCTGCTCATCGCCATGCGGGTAGCTGGCGTGGCCCCCGGCCGCAACGCTTGTAAGGAATGCTATGTCCTGGACCGAAGACCGGATCGACCAGCTGAAGACGATGTGGGAGGCGGGGCAGACCGCCAGCCAGATTGCCGAGGCGCTCGGCGGGGTCAGCCGCAACGCCGTGATCGGCAAGGCGCATCGCCTGGGGCTGCAGGCGCGGCCGTCGCCGGTCAGGCCCAACGAGCCCGAGGTCAAGGCGCCCGAGCCCGCGCCGCCGCCCCCCGCCGCGGCCCCGCCCGCGCCGGTCCGGCACGAGCCCGCCGCGCCTGCCCCAGCGCCGCGGCCGGCGGTGGCACTACCCGCCGCGCCCGATCCGCGCCGCGAGGAGAGTGATCCGCAGCCGGTCATGCGGTCGGTGGGGCCCGGCGGTTTTGTGCGTCAGTCGCCCGGCGAACAGCATCCGCCGACCACGCCGGCGCCGCCGCGGCGGCTGGTGCCCGCCAAGCCCTCACCCGACATCGCGGGCAAGACGACGCTGCTCGACCTCAACGACCGGATCTGCAAATGGCCGCTGGGCCATCCGGGCGAGCCGGACTTCCACTTCTGCGGCGACAAGGTGAACCCGGGTTTCCCGTACTGCGTCGCGCATTGCGGCCACGCGTATCAGGCGCAGCTGCCGCGGCGCGACCGGCGGCCGCCGCCGCCGCTGCCGTTCGGAGGCCCGCGCGTGCGCTGAGCGGCGCAGCCGGTCAGAGCAGCGCGGCGATCACCGGGTCGCGCGCGGTGGTGATGTCGGCGATCGTCGGCGCGATGCGGCGGTCGGGCACGATCCCGGCGTTCGGCTCCGATGCGCGCGGGAAGGTGCCGATCAGTGGCAAATCGACTTCCAGTCCCGTTGCGGGCAGGCGCAAGAAATAGAACCCGCCGCCGTTGATGCCACGCCGATTGCCCCCAGTCGGCTCCCCGACCAGCGTGGCCAGCCGTTCGCGGCGTGCGAGTTGCGCAAAGGCAAAGGTGGCGGAGCTGTTCTGCGCGTCGGTCAGCACGGTCACCGCGCCGGTGTAGCGTGGGCCCCGCGGCGCAAGGGTCTCCCAGCGTTCGCGCGCGCCGGTCAGTTCCAGATAGCGGCTGTCGAACGGCTGTGCGGCGTCGCCCCAATCGTCGAAGCGCCGGTCCCAGGTATCGAGCGCAGGCCTTAGATCGGGCGGGATGCGCCGGTAACGGACCAGGCGGTGGGCGGTATCGAGCGTGGTCGGGTGATCGAGCAGCCGGGCGGCGAGCACGTTGCCGCAGTCGTTGCCGCCCTCGTTGCCGCGCAGATCGACGATGAGGCGGGGTACCCGATCAGCGCAGAGGCGGTCGATCTCCTCGTTCAACCACCCCGCCCAGTCCCAGTGCGTGTTGTAGAACGCCCAAGTCGGCATGGTGAGCAGCGCCGCCGAACCGTGCCGCTCGATCGTCCAGACCGGCCGGTCGCCGCTGGTGTCGACGTCGCGCGGCCGATGCGCGCGGCGCTGTGCCAGCGACACCGCCTCCAGCACCGCGGTACGCCGCCGCCCCGCGGGATCGGCGACGAGCAGCCGATAGCGTGTGCGGCCGCCGAACAGCAGCGAGAAGAAGATGTCGAAGCTCTCATACCCGTCTTCCCCTTGCACCGACATCAATCGCCGGCGCTTGCCGTCGTTGCCGCCGTCGGCGCGTGCCATCGTCATCAGCGCGGCAAGCACCTCGCCTGCGGGGCGGCCGTCGATTGCAAGCACCTCGCTGCCGGGCACAATGCCGGTGGCGAACGGATCGGCGGTGACGATCATCCGCGGCCCGAGCCACAGGAACGACAGCGGCAGCCGGTCGGGCGCGTCGAACAGCGCCGCCTGCACGGTGCGGCTCTGATTATAGAAATTGGCGTAGCTGTGCCCGCACTGCACGGTCGCGAGGAAGCGGGACAGCCGCAGGTAAAAGGCCGGGAGCGTCATGGGCCTGGCGCAGCTGTTGGCCAGCGTAGCGAACCGCGCGGCGCTCTGGGCGGGCGTATTGTATCGTAGCAGACCCGGGTGCAGCATTTCATAGGCGCGGCGTAGCAGCGCGATGTCGGCGCGCATCGCATCCGGCGAAAGAACCGTCGCGACCGTCGCCGCGCAAGCGGGAAAAGGCGGCACGGCAAAGGCTGCGGCGCCGCCGGCGATTACGGTACGGCGGGTGAGTAAGATGTTCATGGCAGCCTCGCTTTTCGAGACTAGAATGGTGGCGTCCCGTCGCGGCGGCAACGGCGGCGGCGTTCGGCTACTGATACATCCAGGAGCCGAACTCGTGACCGATGCCCGCCAGATTGTCGCCGAGCGCATGCAGATGGCCGCTGTGATAGTGGAATATGTCCACTCCCAGCAGCACGATCAGCGCGAAGATCACGGCTTTCATTGCATCGTCGATAGCGTGCGGGCGTTAACAACACCTCAACGCCGCACCGCGCCTGCTGGCAGTCCGCTTGCGCCACCGACTCCTCGGCCCCTATACGTTCCGCGATGGCCGATGACCTGTTTGCTTCCTCTTCGGCTGCCGCCGATAGCTACGATGCCGCATCGATCGAGGTGCTGGAGGGGCTGGAGCCGGTGCGGCGGCGGCCGGGCATGTATGTCGGCGGCACCGACGAGCGTGCGCTCCATCATCTCGCCGCCGAAGTACTCGACAACGCGATGGACGAGGCGGTTGCGGGGCACGCGACGCGGATCGAGGTGGTGCTGGAGCCGGACGCCGAAGGCAATGCGGGGCGCCTGACCGTCACCGACAACGGTCGCGGCATCCCGGTCGACCCACATCCCAAGTTCCCCGACAAGAGCGCGCTGGAGGTGATCCTGTCGACGCTGCACTCGGGCGGGAAGTTCGCGGGGAAGGCGTACGCGACATCGGGCGGGCTGCATGGCGTCGGGGTGTCGGTGGTCAACGCGCTGTCGAGCGACACGGTGGTGGAGGTGGCGCGCGACCGGCAGCTGTACCGCCAGCGGTTCTGCAGGGGCCAGACGCTCGGCCCGCTGGAGCATGTCGGCGGCGCACCGAACCGGCGCGGCACGACGGTCAGCTTCACGCCCGACACCGACATCTTCGGCCCTGAGCTGCACTTCAAGCCGCAGCGGCTGTACCGGCTGGCGCGGTCGAAGGCGTATCTGTTCGCAGGCGTCGAGATCAGGTGGCGGTGTGCGCCCGAGCTGATCGCCGACGATACGCCCGCCGAAGCGGTGTTCCAGTTCCCCGGCGGCCTCGCCGATCATTTACGTGAGCAGATCGCCGGACGCGACTGCGCGACGGCGGAGTTCTTCGCCGGGTCGCAGGATTTTCCCAACGAACACGGCCGCGTCGAATGGGCGGTCGCCTGGCCGCTGTGGAGCGACGGCAGCTTTTCCTGGTATTGCAACACCATCCCGACCCCCGACGGGGGCACCCACGAACAGGGGCTGCGCCAGGCGCTGGTGCGCGGGCTCCGGCAGTTCGGCGAGCTGATCAAGGACAAGCGCGCCAAGGAGCTGACCGCTGACGATGTGGTGGTCGGCGCCGAGCTGATGCTGTCGGTCTTCGTCCGCGAGCCGCAGTTCCAGTCGCAGACCAAGGACCGGCTGACTTCGCCCGAGGCGGCGGGGCTGGTCGAAAAGGCGGTGCGCGATCATTTCGATCATTGGCTGAGCGCGCACATGGACCGCGGCAAGGCGCTGCTCGGCTATGTCGTCGAACGGATGGAGGATCGCCTCCGCCGCAAGCAGGAGCGCGAGGTCAAGCGCAAGACCGCGACATCGGGACGCAAGCTCAGGCTGCCCGGCAAGCTGACCGACTGCGCGTCGGACAGCCCCGCCGGGACCGAAATCTTCATCGTCGAGGGGGACTCGGCAGGGGGGTCGGCCAAGCAGGCGCGCGACCGCAAGACGCAGGCGATCCTGCCGATCCGCGGCAAGATCCTCAACGTCGCCAGTGCCACCGCGGCGAAGATCGGCGCCAACAGCGAGATCGCCGACCTGATCCAGGCGCTGGGCTGCGGCACGCGCAAGGACTTCGTCGAGGAGGCGCTGCGCTACGACCGCGTCGTCATCATGACCGACGCCGATGTCGACGGTGCGCACATCGCGACGCTGCTGATGACCTTCTTCTTCCAGGAGATGCCCGACCTGGTGCGACGCGGGCACCTGTATCTTGCGCAGCCGCCGCTCTATCGGCTGACCAGCGGCGCGACCTCGCTCTACGCTCGCGACGACGCGCATCGCGCCGAGATCGAGCGCGGGTCGTTCAAGGGCAAGAAGGTGGAGGTGGCGCGCTTCAAGGGGCTGGGCGAGATGAACCCGATGCAGCTGCGCGAAACGACGATGGACCCCAAGACCCGCGGCATGCTGCGCATCACCCTGCCGCAGGAATATGAGGATCGCGCGCTGGTGAAGGATCTGGTCGACCGCTTGATGGGCACCAACCCGGCGCACCGGTTCGCGTTCATCACGGAGAATGCCGGGCGGCTGGAGGAGGAGGCGATTGACGCGTAGCGCGCACGCCCGCAGCCGTGCTGTGGTCGAGACGCGCAGGCGCGGCCGTCGGCGTCTGCGCCGTCCGGCGACGCGGCTTTGCCGCGGTGAGACGGGCTCGCCGTAGACTGATCTGCGACATGAAAAGGGGTATGAAAATGCGTTTTGTTTTGGCAGCGGTCTTCGTGGCGCTGGCGAGCACTGGCGCGGCGCAGGCGCCTGTATCGCCGCCACCTGCTGCGGCTGCGGCTCCCGCGCCTTCACCGATGCTGAGGCAGCGCATCGCTGAGCTGATCCCTGTCCTCAATGGCGGCGGCGACCTGGCTGCGACCTTCGACCCCACATTCCTCGCCGCGGTGCCGGCCGCGCAGTTCCGCGCAATCACCGCTCAGCTGGGGAGCAGCCTCGGACAGGCGCTCTCGGTCGGACCGACTGAGCCGGTTGACGCGAACCAAGCGGTGGTGACGGTCCGGTATGAACATGGCGCCGCGCGGGTGGGGGTTGCCGTGTCGCCGACCACACCCGGCAGGGTCATCGGCCTGCGCGTCCTCTCTGCCGGACCTGAGGAGGCAACGCTGGGCGCGGTTATCGAGGCGATCCATGCATTGCCGGGACAGACCAACTTCGCGCTGGCCGATCTGGGCGACGGTGCGCCACGCGTCGCGCTGGGCCTTCAACCGGACCAGCCGCTGGCGCTCGGGTCCGCGTTCAAGCTCGTCGTGCTCGCCACGCTGGTGCAGGACATTGAGGCGGGCCGGCGGCATTGGGACGACGCCGTGACGCTGGACGGCACCGAGCGACCGGCGGGCGGCTATAATCACAGCCCGGCGGGCACGCGCGTGCCGCTGCGCGAGCTGGCCCGGCAGATGATCTCGATCAGCGACAACAGCGCGACTGACATCCTGATCGACACGCTGGGACGCGAACGGATCGAGGCGATGCAGGCGACGGTCGGCTGGGCGCATCCCGAACGCAACCGGCCGTGGCTCATGACGATTGAGCTGTTCAAGCTGAAGGGGTCCGGCGGCGGCACGCTGGGTGTGCGTTATCTGGCGGCCGATGTCGCAGGGCGGCGGGCGCTGCTGGCGGGCGAGGTCGCGCACATGCCGGGCAGCGCAATCGGGCCGCTGTTCGCGGACGGGCGGCCGGTCCGGATCGGCGAGCTGGAATGGTTCGCGAGCGCGGCCGACCTGGTGCGGGTGATGGACTGGCTGCGGCGGCATTCGGAGAGCGGGCCAGGCGCGGAGGCGCGGACGATCTTGGCGATCAATCCACTCATCCCGCCCCAGATAGCGGGGCGATATGCCTATGTCGGCTTCAAGGGCGGGTCGGAGCCGGGGGTGATTGACCTGACACTGCTGCTGCGAACGCGAGGCGGGCAGTGGCGGGTCTTGACCGCAGGGTGGAACAACCCGGTTGCCGCGGTGGATCAGACACGGTTGATCCTGCTGGTAAGCCACGCGGCGGAACTGGCGGCGCAATGACGCGCGCCGACCGCCGGGTTGTGACGATCGCGCCATAGCTCTATGAACATTGCGGGCGGTCCGCATGGGGCCGCCCTTTCGCTTTGGGAGCTGCGCCCGTGACCATCCCCGCCCTGATGCCCGTCTATCCGCGCAGCGGGTTCAGGCCGGTGCGCGGCGAGGGCTGCTATCTGATCGGCGAGGACGGCGGCCGCGCGCTCGACATGGCGGGCGGCATCGCGGTCAACGCGCTTGGGCACGGGCACCCCAAGCTGGTGGAGGCGATCGCGGCGCAGGCGGCGACGCTGATGCACGTCTCCAACCTCTACGGCTCGCCGCATCAGGAGCGGCTGGCCGAGCGGTTGGTCGCGAAGACCTTCGCCGACACAGTGTTCTTCACCAACTCGGGCGCGGAGGCGGTGGAGTGCGCGATCAAGACCGCGCGACGCTTTCATTATGCCGACGGCGATCCGCAGCGCAACACGCTGATCTGCTTCAACTCCGCCTTTCACGGCCGCACGCTGGGCGCGATCTCCGCGACCAACCAGGCGAAGATGCGTGATGGGTTCGAGCCGCTGCTGCCCGGGTTCAAGTACGCGCCCTTCAACGATCTCGACGCGGCGCTGGCGCTGGTCGACGACAACACCGCGGGTTTCTTGGTCGAGCCGATCCAGGGCGAGGGCGGCGTCTCGGTCGGCACGGACGCATTCCTGAAGGGGCTGCGCGCGGCTTGCGACGAGCATGGGTTGATGCTGGTGTTCGACGAGGTCCAATGCGGCTACGGGCGCACCGGCAGCTTCTTCTACCACGAACAGGTCGGCATCACGCCGGACATCATGTCGGTAGCGAAGGGAATCGGCGCCGGCTTTCCGCTCGGCGCCTGCCTCGCGACCGAGCGCGCAGCGAAGGGCATGGTCGCGGGCACGCACGGGTCGACCTATGGCGGCAACCCGCTCGCCATGGCGGCGGCGGAGGCGGTGCTGGACGTGATGGAGGAGCGGGGCTTCCTCGATCATGTGACGCGGATGGGCGAGCGACTGCGCGGGGCGCTGGAGCAGATGATCCCGAACCATGACCATCTGTTCGAGGCAGTGCGCGGCAAGGGGCTGATGCTCGGCATCCGCATCAAGGCGGAGCCGCGGGCGTTCGTCGCGCATTGCCGCGAGGAGCACGGCCTGCTGCTTGTGGCGGCGGGCGACAATGTCGTCCGCCTGCTGCCGCCGCTGACGATCGGCGAGGCGGAGATCGCCGAGTGCATCGAGAAGCTGAGCGACGCGGCACGGGTCTGGGTCGGCCCGAGCGATGATTGATCTCCTCCCCGGCACGGGGAGGGGGACCGCCGACAAAGCCGGTGGTGAAGGGGGCCCGCCCCACAAGCATCGCTTGCGGCGGGCCCTCTGCGTCACGCGCTGCGCGCGCGCCACCTCCCCGTGCCGGGGAGGAGTTTAGCGTGCGTCACTTCCTCTCGCTCACCGACGCCGGGGCCGATGGGATCGCCGCGATGCTGGCCGACGCGCTCGACCGCAAAGCGGCGCGGGCGGGGTGGCCCAAGGGCCGCGCGGACGCCGACGCGCCGCTTGCCGGTCATACACTTGCCTGCGTGTTCGAGAAGAACTCGACGCGTACCCGCGTCTCCTTCGATATGGCGATGCGCCAGCTCGGCGGGTCGGCGCTGGTGCTCGACAGCGGCACGTCGCAGCTCGGCCGCGGCGAGACGGTGGCGGACACCGCGCGGGTGCTCTCCGGCTATTGCGACGCGATCATGTGCCGCACCGATGACCACGCCAAGCTCATGGAGATGGCCGCCCACGCGTCCGTTCCCGTCATCAACGGTCTGACCGACGCGTCGCACCCCTGCCAGATCATGGCCGACCTGCTGACGATCATCGAGAGCGGCAAGGCGCTGCCCGGCCTCAAGGTCGCATGGCTGGGCGACGGCAACAACGTGCTGGCGTCGTTCGTCGAGGCGGCGGGGCTGTTGCACTTCGAGGTGGTCGCCGCATCACCCCAGGGGTTCCAGCTCGATGAGGGTGCGCTCGCCGCCGGGCGGGGCCGTGCGCGCGTGGTCGCGTCCCCGCAGGAGGCGGTCGAGGGCGCGGACATCGTCGTCACCGACACCTGGATCTCGATGGGGCAGGCGCAGGCCGAGACCAAGCTGGTGGCGCTGGCGGCCTATCAAGTCGACGCGGCGCTGATGGCGCGCGCCAAGCCCGACGCGAAGTTCCTCCACTGCCTGCCCGCGCATCGCGGCGAGGAGGTCACCGACGCCGTGATCGACGGGCCGCAATCGCTGATCTGGCCGGAGGCGGAGAACCGGCTGCACGCACAGAAGAGCGTGCTCCGCTGGTGCTTCGGGCAGATCGGTTGATTTCGGAGGAGCCAGACTTACCTCATTCTCGCGAGGGCGGGAATCCATCTCTCCACATGGCGCCCGAGGCGCGATGGATCTCCGCCTGCGCGGGGATGACGAAGGATAATCGTGACGGACCTCGGCCCAGACCTAGACCGCGCGCTCGGCTTCGCGATTCCCGAGCGTCATGCGCGCGGGCGGCTCGTCCGGCTCGGGCCGACGTTGGACCGGGTGCTCGCCGCGCACGCCTATCCGTCGGTGATCGAGCGGTTGCTCGCCGAGGCGCTGACGCTGGTCGCGCTGATCGGGTCGACGCTCAAGGACCCGCAGGCGCAACTGACCATGCAGAGCAGGGGAGGGCAGACGCGCGGCAAGGGCGCGGTCGTCGAGCTGCTGGTGTGCGATTATTGCGGCGGCGAGGTGCGTGGCTATGTCCGATACAACGCCGAGCGGCTCGCGGACGTGCCCGCCGCGCCGTCGCTGCAGGCGCTGTTCGGCGAGACCTATCTCGCCATCACTTTCGACCTCGCGACGACCGGCGAGCGCTATCAGGGCATCGTCCCGCTCGACGGCGCGACCCTCGCCGAGGCGGCGGAGAATTATTTCGTCCAGTCCGAACAGATCCCCAGCCTGGTCCGCGTCGGTATCGAGAAGCACGCCGACGGCCGCATCGTCGCGGGCGGGGTATTCCTGCAGCATCTGCCCGAGGGCGAAGATGGGCGCGAGCGGCTGCACACGCGTCTCGACCATCCCGAATGGGAGCATGTCGCCGCGCTGGGTCAGACGATCGGCGCGGACGAGCTGGCAGATGCGGCGGTCCCGCTGGAGACGCTGCTATGGCGGTTGTTCAACGCGGACGAGGTGCGGGTGCTCGCGGCGACGCCGATCGTTCGCGGGTGTCGCTGTGACGGCGATTATATCTTTGAAGTGCTGGCGAAGTTCCCGCCCGAGGAACGGCGCGAGATGGCGGACGAGGCCGGGATGATCCGCGTCGACTGTCATTTCTGCGCCCAGCAATTCGCCGTGCCGGCGGGATTGGCGGCGGCATGAGCGGCGCTCGTTAACCTTCCCTTCACCGCCATGCGCTATCGCGATCCTCGTGCTCAGTCGGCACGCTTTTCTCCCTTGATCGAGACTCGGGCCGCGTCACTGCGGCCCGTTTTTCGTTGCGGGGCCGGTGCACGCGGCCTAGCCCGCGCGGCATGAACGCACCGTTGGCCGTGGCGCTCGTCTCCGGCGGGCTGGACTCCTTCGTTGCTGCCGCCCTGGCAGGCGAGCAGGGTTTTCGGCTGCTGGCGCTGTCGATCGACTATAATCAGCGCCATCGGGTCGAGCTTGCCGCCGCGCGGCGCATTGCGGACGCGCTGGGGGTGATGCGTCACGTCGTGCTGCCGCTCGACCTTTCCGCGTTCGGCGGCTCGGCGCTGACCGCCGACATCGACGTGCCCAAGGACGGCGTCGGGCCGGGTATCCCCATCACCTATGTGCCCGCGCGCAACACTATCTTCCTCAGCCTCGCGCTCGGCTGGGCGGAGGCGGCGGGCGCACGCGACCTGTTCGTCGGCGTCAACGCGCTGGATTACTCGGGCTATCCCGATTGCAGGCCGGCGTTCATCGCGGGGTTCGAGGCGCTGGCGGAGCTGGCGACCAAGGCGGGGGTGGAGGGCAGTCCCTTTCACATTCGCGCGCCGCTGCAGCACATGACCAAGGCCGACATCGTCCGCGAGGGCGCGCGGCTGGGTCTCGACATGGGGCTGAGCTGGTCCTGCTACGATCCGAGCGCCGAGGTCGAGCATTGCGGGCTGTGCGACAGCTGCCGGCTGCGTCACAAGGGTTTCGTGGATGCGGGCGTGGCCGACCCGACCGGCTATGCGCGGCCGCCCGCCGTCCCATGAGCTACGCCGTCAAGGAGCTGTTCCTGACGCTGCAGGGGGAGGGGGTGAACGCCGGCCGCCGCGCGGTGTTCGTGCGCTTTGCCGGGTGCAACCTGTGGTCTGGGCGCGAGGTCGATCGCGCCACCGCGGTATGCCGCTTCTGCGACACCGACTTCGTCGGCACCGATGGCGCGGGCGGCGGCAAGTTTGTCGACGCCGCCGCGCTGGTCACGACTGTGGTGAAGGCATGGGGCGATAACCGGGACGGCCGCTTTGTCGTGCTGACGGGTGGCGAGCCGATGCTCCAGGTCGACGACGCGCTGATCGAGGCGCTGCATGCGGCGGGGTTCCGGATCGCGATCGAGAGCAACGGCACGTTGCCGGTCCATCCCGGCATCGACTGGGTCTGCATCAGCCCCAAGGCAGGGAGCGAGGTCGTTCAGCGCTCGGGCGACGAGTTGAAGCTGGTCTGGCCGCAGGCGGGCATCGATCCGGATGCCCTGTACCGATGGGACTTCGCCCACCGCCTGCTTCAGCCGCTTGACGACCGGGAGGCCGAGGCGAACACCCGCGCCGCGATCGAGCTGGTGATGGCGCGGCCGGGGTGGCGGCTCAGCCTGCAGACCCACAAGCTCCTCGGCCTGCGTTGACGATCAGGCGGGCGGCCAGACCAGCGGGCCGCATTTGCGCGGCACCCAGTTGCCGCGCCGGTCCCAGCACTGCGCGTCGAGCCGCGGCAGCGCCGAATTGCCCGAGGGCGAGAAGCGGCCGATGCCGATCTCTCCGAACGCCGTCGTCAGGCTGGAGCGCAGCTCCGCCAGCCGGTTCGCGGCGAGCGTCGCGAACTGTCCGCGCGGGGTGAATACCGCGTCGCGCCCGATCGCCGCCGCGGTCTGGCAAAAGGCGAATTGCCCGCCGACGGTCACGAAGCTGGAATAGGTGCGCGTGCCATATTGGTCGAGCATCGCCTGACCGCGCGGCACCGACCGGCCGACCCGGGTGTAATATCTGCCCAGCGCGTCAAACGCTCCCTTGAACTCAGCGCCGTGATCCTTGAGCACGGCGTTGTAGTTGGCGACGGTCAGCAGCGTCGGCTCGAACTGGCATTGCAGCGCGGCGACGTTGAGCGCGGCGCGCATGCTCCACACCAGCGAGGCGCGCAGCTCGGCCGGGGTGGCACCCGGCATCGGCTGGACCATGCCGGGTTCGTCGCCCTGGATCGGCTGGCCGCTCATCGTCGGGCTGCGGAGATAGAATTGCGCAGCGGCCGGCGCCGCCGTCACGCCCAGCGCGAGCACCGCGCCCGCCAGAACCATACGCTGCATCGCCCAACCCCTCTCAAACACGGCCGTCATGCACGCCCTAGGCTGCCGGAGTCGGGAGACCAAGAGCTTTGCCGCCGTTAGTCGCAGCGGCGGCAGTACCGGACACGTCGCGACGTCCAACCAACGCACGCACATAAGAAAAAGGGACCGCCCGGTCGCCCGGACGGCCCCTATTTCAACCCTTGACCATGTTCCCACAAGCTGCGGGAACAGGCGACTTACATCGCGTTGGTGGTCGTGGTGTTGGTCATCATGGTCTCGTTATGAGTGGTCATGTTGCCGCCCATCGAGTCATTGGCCATCATGCCGCCGTTCGACGTGCTGTCGGTGGTCGTCATGGTGTCGTTCATTGTGCCCATGTCGCCGGTGGTGTTCATGTCGGTGACCATGGTGTTGTCGGTCGTCGTCGTCTCGGTCTTCGGACCGCAGGCCGCAACGGCCAGGGCGGCGCCGGCGATCAGCGAGCCGGTCAGAATCTTGGAAAGTGCACGCATGTAGGAAGCTCCCTTGGAAAGAGGATTTGGACGGCTGGCTGGCCCTTATTACCCAAATCGCCGTGGACATTAGATTATTTGCCGCGGGGCCTCAAGCCTCCATTTCGCGCCTGCAAGATAAGCTATCAAGGAAGGCCGGAAACGTCGCGGCCAACGCCGTGTCGAGCGCTTCTGGCGACACGGTGTGACCCAAGGCGAGAAGGCTGGTGACGGGATGGTCCGGCAGCCCGCACGGAACGATGCCGGCGAAGTGCAAAAGGTCCGGCGTGTTGTTGATCGCGAACCCGTGCAGGGTCACCCAGCGTCGCACGCGCACGCCGATCGCGCCGATCTTCGCTTCACGACCGCGGTCGATCGTCCATATGCCGACCCGGCCGGGCGCGCGGAACGCCTCTACCCCGAATGTCGCCAGCGCGGCGATGACCCACCCCTCGACCCCGTGAACGAAACAGCGCACGTCGCGGCCGCGGCGGTTGAGGTCGAGCACGAGATAGCCGACGCGCTGCCCGGGTCCGTGGTACGTATACTGCCCGCCGCGCCCGGCCGCGACGACCGGAAACCGCGGATCGAGCAGGTCGCCGGCGCGCGCGCTGGTGCCGGCGGTGTAGACCGGCGGGTGTTCGAGCAGCCATACCAGCTCCGCTGCGGCCCCGACCGACACGGCGGCGGCGCGCGCCTCCATCGCGGCGTGCGCCTCGGCATATGGCGTCAGCCCGGGGCTGAAGCGCCATTCGGGATCGGGGCAGGACATGCCTTCCATCTGCGTCTTCGCCAGACACGGCGCAACCGTTGCCCGGTCCTGCGGCGGCCCCTAAACGCGGAGCAAGACGGCAGAGGCGGACGGACGATGGTGAAGATCGGTGATGTGTGGGACAGCACGACAGCCGCGCTGGCGGGGCGGGCGGGGCTGCTCGTGCCGGTCGCGGCGGGCGCCTTCACGCTGCCGCTGGTGATCCGCGCCGCGATCCAGGCGTATGGCGGCGGCTCGACCGGCGCGGTGGTGCTTACCGGGTTCATCGCGTTGCTGGCGCTGCCGTTGCAGCTCTGGGGGGTGATGACGGTGATCGCGGTGGCGAGCGACCCGGTCACGACGCGCGGCGAGGCGGGGCGGCTGGCGCTCGCTCGCCTGCCCGCCGCGCTGCTGGTAACCCTGATCATCATCGCAGCGGCGCTGCTGGCGGTTATACCGGTCGGGGTGGCGCTCGCCGCGTCGGGGTTCGACTTCCAGGCCGCGTCGGCGCAGGCGGGCAGCGCCGCGGGGCCGGCGATCGCGCCGGGCGCGGCGCTGTTCCTGCTCTTCTATGCTTTGGCGATCGTCGTGGCGGGGCTGTGGATCGGCGCGCGACTGTTCCTGGTCAACGCCGTGATCGTCAACGAGCAGCGCGCGATCGGCGCGTTCGGGCGGTCGTTCGCGCTGACCCGCGGGCTGGTCTTCAAGCTGATCGGGGTGCAGCTGATCCTGTCGCTGGTGCTGTTGATCGCGTCGTTCGCGGCCAGCAGGGTCGTGTTCCTCGTCGTTCGCCTGCTGCTCGGACCGGCCCAGATCGGGACCGCGGCGTGGATCGGCGGGATCGCCGATGCTGTGATCACGAGCAGCTTCATGGTCGTCATCGGCGTGTTCGGGGCCAGGCTGTACGTCGCGGTCACGGGGTTGGCGGCGCGGACCGGCCCGTGAGGATCAGTCCCGCCGCGCTGCTGGCGGATGCCTGGGCGGCCTTTCGCCGCGACGGGACGCTGCTGGTGCCGGTCGCGGGCGTGTTCTGGTTCCTGCCGCTGTTCGCGCTCGCGCTGCTGGTGCCGCAGCCGCCCGCGCTGCCCGATGCGGAGCCCGGCAGCCAGGCGGCCACCACCTATGCCGATCAGGCGATCAACTGGGTACTGCTGCAGGGCGGCTGGATCGTGCTGGCGCAGGCCGTGATGACGTGGGGATCGGCGGTCTTCTACCTCCTGTACCTCGATCCGGCGCGGCCGGACGTGCGCGGCGCGGTGGAGCGTGGGGTGCGGCTGTGGCCGCGCTTTCTGTTGCTGGGGCTGGTGGTCGGGCCACTGGAGCCGCTCGGCCTGCGCCTGTTCGTGTTGCCGGCAGTGTGGCTGCTCGCGCGATTCATGCTGGCGGCGCCGGCGCTGGCGGCAGAGGCGCCGCTTGGCGTGTGGCGGGCGCTCGGGCGCAGCTGGCGGCTGAGCCGCGGCGTCGGGCTGCCGCTGATGGCGCTGGTTGCGTTAACGCTGGCGCCCGGCGTCATCGCGCCGCAGCTGTTGCTCCAGCTCGACGGCATATTGCGCGGTCAGCCCGGTGGCGAGAACGTCGCGGCGGTGGTCATCGTCGACGCCCTGATCGCGCTGACCGCGACCGCGGCGGCGCTGGGCGCGGCGTTGATCGCCGTGTCGGCCTATCGGGCGCTGGCGAGAAAGGGAATCTGAGGCGCGGCGCCGGCGGGGAGCAGGCCGAGCGTGCGCGGATCGGGAAAGGTCTCGACCGTGCGCCTGACCGGCGTGAACCCCTGCGCCCGGTAGAAGCCGAGCGCCGAGGGGTGGTCGAGCGTGCAGGTGTTGACGCGCACCCGCTCTACCCCGGGCCGCCACAGCAACGGGAGCGCATGCGCCATCAGCCAGCGGCCATGGCCCTGACCGGTCAGTTCCGGCACCAGTCCGAAATAGGCGAGTTCGGCCTCGGGCTGGGCGGCGAAGTCCAGCTCTACCATCCCGACCTCGATGCCGGCGGCGTCGCGCGCGGCGTAGAGCTGTAAGGTCGGCGAAACCAACCTGGCGCCGAGCTGCGCATCGTCGAGGGCGAGGCGCGAATACCACAACCACGGTGCGCCGACCCGGCGGAACAACGTGCGGTAGGCCGCGGGCGCCGGCGATCGCCAGCGCTGGAGGCGCAGCGGCGAGGCGGGGAAGGGCCGCGGGCGGGGACGTTCGGTCATCACCAGCGTGGTCACGACAGTCGCCAGCTGGTCGTCCGCGACCGGCGTCAGACCCATGCCGTCAGTCCCATTCGGCGACCGGGGGCAAGCTCATCAGGATCGCTTCGATGTTACCGCCAGTCTTTAGCCCGAACAGGGTGCCGCGGTCATAGACCAGGTTGAACTCCGCATAGCGCCCGCGCCACCGCCGCATCTGCGCCACGTCCGCTTCTGTGAAGGGCGTGGCCATGCGCCGCCGCACGATTTGCGGATAGACGTCGAGGAACGCCTCGCCGATGTCGCGGGTGAAGGCGAAATCGGCGTCGAAGCCGTTCTCCAGATGATCGTAAAAGATGCCGCCGACGCCGCGATGGACCTGGCGATGGGGGATGTAGAAATAGTCGTCCGCCCACTGTCTGAAGCGCGGATAGTAGGCGGGGTCGTGGGCGTCACACCCCTGCCGCAGCCGGGCGTGGAAGGCCGCGGTATCGTCGGCGATCGGCAGCGGCGGATTGAGGTCGGCCCCGCCGCCGAACCATTGCCTGGTGGTGCGCAGGAAGCGCGTGTTCATGTGGACCGCGGGAACGTGCGGGTTGGCCGCGTGCGCGACCAGGCTGATCCCGGTCGCGAAGAAGCGCGGGTCCTCGCCCGCACCGTGGACAGTGCGTCCGAACTCGCCCTCCAGCGTGCCGCCGACGGTGGAGACGTTGACCCCGACCTTCTCGAACACCCGCCCCTTCATCACCCCGCGCACGCCACCGCCGCCGGGCTCGCCGGACGGGTCGGCGCGGTCCCAGGGGATGAACGCGAACCGTGCGTCCGATCCGGCCTCCCGCTCGATCCCCTCGAACGCCGCACAGATGCGATCGCGCAGGCTCTCGAACCAGGCGCGGGCGGCGGACTGCTGATCGTCGAGGAGAGGCATGGGCGTTGCCATAGCGCGCGCTGGGCGATGTGGAAGGCTTGGCGCTGCCCGCTCGTTTGTAGAAGCCCGCCGCAAACGTGCGCGGTCTACATATCGGTCGACGGTGGCAGTTCCGCCGTCAACACGTAAGGAAAACGCGCATGGCGTTCGTCGAAGCGTGCGCGGTTGTGGGCGCCTTCTCGGCCTTGACCGTGAAAGCGATCGAGGTTGCCCGGAAGGGCTAGCATCGGGAGTGACCTGGGCTGCAACCCGGGTCCCAAACGGAAAAGCCCCGGCCGTTGTCACGACCGGGGCTCCACGTAAGATGTCCACTACGTCGTCAAAATCGATATAGCCGATGATCGGTTGCCGTTCGGCTCACAGCACCTCGAACAGCCCCGCCGCGCCCATGCCGCCGCCGACGCACATCGTCACGACGACGTACTTCGCGCCGCGGCGCTTGCCCTCGATCAGCGCGTGACCGGTGCAGCGCGCGCCCGTCATGCCATAGGGATGACCGATCGAGATTGAACCGCCATTGACGTTGAGCAGTTCGTCCGGGATGCCGAGCTGGTCGCGGCAATAGAGGACCTGGACCGCGAACGCCTCGTTCAGCTCCCACAGGCCGATGTCGTCCATCTTCAGCCCGGTGCGCTCCAGCAGCTTGGGAATCGCGAAGACCGGGCCGATGCCCATCTCGTCGGGCTCGGTCCCTGCCACCGCCATGCCGACATAGCGGCCGAGCGGCGTCAGTCCCTTCGCCGCCGCCACCTTCTCCTCCATCAGCACGCTTGCCGACGCGCCATCCGACAGCTGCGACGCGTTGCCGGCGGTGACGATGCCGCCCTCCAGCACCGGCTTGAGCGACTGCAGCCCTTCCAGCGTCGTGTCGGCCCGGTTGCCCTCGTCCTTGGCGAGCGTGACCTCCTTCTGGGTCACTTCCTTGGTTTCCTTGTTGACGAGGTTCATCGTCGCGCTGACCGGCACGATCTCGTCGTCGAACTTGCCCGCGGCCTGAGCGGCGGCGGTGCGCTGTTGCGACTGAAGGCCATAGGCATCGCAGACGTCGCGGCCGATGCCGTAGCGCTTGCCGACCATCTCGGCGGTCTGAAGCATCGGCATATAGATGTCGGGGTGCATCGCCAGCAGCTCGGGATCGGCGCCGACGCGCATCTGCGGCGTCTGGACCATCGAGATGCTTTCGACCCCGCCGCCGATCGCGACGTCCATGTTGTCGACGACGATCTGCTTGGCGGCGGTTGCGATCGCCATCATGCCCGACGAACATTGCCGGTCGATCGACTGGCCGGAGACGGAGACGGGCAGTCCGGCGCGGAGCAGCGCGGTGCGCGCGATGTTGCCCGCCTGTACGCCCTGCTGAAGCGCGGCGCCCAGGACGACGTCCTGGACCTCCGCGCCGTCGATCCCGGCACGCTCGACCGCGGCCTTGATCGCATGGCCGGCGAGGGTGGGCGAAGGCAGCGCGTTGAACGCCCCGCGATAGGCGCGGCCGATTGGAGTGCGGGCGGTGGAAACGATGACGGCGGAACGCATGGGATTCTCCTCAGGCGGCCGGAAAACGGGCCGCAGTAGCTTCGAGCGGCAGGTCGAGCGCGCCGCAGATCAATGAAACGCCATGATAGAAGGCGACGAGCTGGATCACTTCGAATGCCTGTTCCTCATCGACGATGTCGCGCAGCGCGGTCCATTCGGCGTCGGACAGTTTCTTTCGGTCTAGCAGCGCGTCGACGCTGGCGATCAGCACCGCCTCTTCCGCTGGCCAGGCGGGATCGTCGGCGGCACCGTGAACGGTCGCGTGGACTTGATCGTCGGTCAGCCCGACATGGCGGGCGAACCCGGCGATATGCACGCCCCATTCATAGTCGCAGCCGCATTTTGCCGTGGTCCGGTCGATCACGATCTCGCGCTGGCGCATCGTCAACGGGCTGCCCTTGTCGAGCAGTGAGCCGCCGCTGAACTTCGTCCAGGCCCGCTCATGCTTGGCGAGCGTGGTAAACAGCACCAGCGGCTCGGCGCCGCGCATCAGCACCTTCATCCGCGTCTCAAACTCGGGCGGATAGGGTTTGGTTAGGGGCTTGATGCGGACCACGACACCTCCAAAAGTCACATCAGGGTCATGCCAACCGCGCTTAGACGAAGATCTGGCTGATCCACTCGGCGATCATCGCCGGCTTGTCCTGCCCGTCGATCTCGACGGTGAACTCGTTGGTCTGCTGGAACTGACCCGAGCGCTTTTCGTCGAACTCCAATAGCTTGAAGCGGCCGCGCACCTTCGATCCGGAGCGGACGGGGGTCAGGAACCGGACCTTGTTGCCCCCATAGTTGACTCCCATCTTCACGCCCTCCAGCCGCGGCGCATCGGCGACCTTGCTCGACAGGAGCGGCATCAGCGACAGCGTCAGGAAGCCGTGGGCGATGGTGCCCCCGAACGGCGTCATCGCGGCGCGCTCCGGGTCGATGTGGATGAACTGGTGATCGCCGGTGGCGTCGGCGAACTTATTGATCATGTCCTGCGTGACCTCGACCCAGTCGCTGACGGTCTCCTGACCGACGCGGCCCTTCATCTCGTCCACCGTGATCGTGGTCACCGGCAATCCCCTCGGCTAAACGCGTGTGCCGCGCGCTCTAGGCACGTCGTGTCCAACATCGCAAGCTAAACCGGAAGTTCCAACATGCCCTCTGCCGACCCGCTCCAGGCCATGCGTGCGCTGCACCGGGCGTCCGAACCCGATGTTCTAAAACCGCTGCTGAAGCGGGCGCGGCTGACGCTCGAATCGCAAGATCGGGTGATGGATACGGCGTCCGAGCTGCTCGCCGACCTGCGCGCGGCGCAGAGCAGGGGGTGGGTGAACCAGTTCCTGCAGGAGTATCGGCTCAACACCAGCGAGGGCGTGGCGCTGCTGAGCCTCGCCGAGGCGTTCCTGCGGGTGCCGGACCCGGAGACCGCCGACCTGCTGATCGCCGACAAGCTGGGCGAGGCGGACTGGCGCGCGCATCGCGGCAAGTCGACTTCGCTGCTGGTCAATTCGGCGACCTGGGGGCTGGTGGTGGGACGCGCGCTGGTCGGCGAGGGCGCCAAGGAACATGGGGGCGCGCTCAAGCGGCTAATCGGGCGCGCGGGAGAGCCGTTCGTGCGCCAGGCGGTGGGTGCGGCGATGAAGATGATGGGCGAAATCTTCGTCATGGGCCGCACCATCGACGAGGCGACGCGGCGGATGGCACGGAGCGAGCACCGGGGATTCACCGCCAGCTTCGACATGCTGGGCGAGGCGGCGCGGACACATGAGGACGCGGGGCGCTATTTCCGGTCGTATACCGATGCGGTGGCGGCCGTCGGGCGTAAAGCAAGCGCTGGACACTCGATTTCGGTTAAGCTCTCGGCGTTGCACTCACGCTATGAGGTCGCACGTTGGGACGAGTGCGTGCCGGCGCTGACCGAGATGCTGGAGGCGCTGGCTGTGCAGGCGGCGGGGGCGGGGATCGCGCTGACTGTCGACGCGGAGGAAAGCGAACGGCTGGAAATGTCGCTGGACATCATCGGTGCGGTCGCGGGGCTGCCGCAGCTTAGCGGCTGGGACGGCTTCGGCATGGCGGTGCAGGCCTATGGCAAGCGCGCGCGGCCGGTGGTGGCGTGGGCCAATGAGCGGGGCCGGCTGATGAACGTGCGGCTGGTCAAAGGCGCATACTGGGATTCGGAGATCAAGCGGACGCAGGTCGAGGGACTGAGCGACTATCCGCTGTTCACGCGCAAGGCGGCGACCGACGTCAGCTATCTGGCGGTCGCACGCGACATGCTCGACGCCGAGCATATCCGCCCGGCCTTCGCATCGCACAATGCGCTGACGGTGGCGACGATTGTCGAATGGGCGGGCAATTCGCGCGATTTCGAGTTCCAGCGACTGCACGGGATGGGCGATGGGCTGTACGAGCGGCTGGTGCGCGAGCGGGGGTATCACACGCGCATCTATGCGCCGGTGGGCGGGCATCGCGACCTGCTGGCCTATCTGGTGCGGCGGCTGCTGGAAAACGGGGCGAACTCCAGCTTCGTGCATCAGCTGGCGGATACGCGGCTGACCGAGGCGGACATTCTCGCCGACCCGGTGGCGAAGATCGCGGCGGTCGGCGGGGCGCGCCATCCGAGCATTCCGCTGCCGCGCGATCTGTTCGGAGCGCGGCGGAACAGCGAGGGGCTGGACCTGAGTGATCGCAAGGTGCTGGCGCGGACGGTGGACGCGGTCCGAGCGCCGCACCCGGACTTGACCGCGCGCACCATCGAGATGCCCACCGCCGCGGTGGCGCAGGCGATCGGACAGGCGCATGCGGCGTTCCCGGTTTGGAATGCCAACGGCGTCGAACAACGCGCCGCGACGCTGGAGCGGCTGGCCGACTTGCTCGAGGAGCATCGCGACGAGCTGATGGCGCTGTGCGTGCAGGAGGCGTTCAAGACCATCCCCGACGCGATCGGCGAGGTGCGCGAGGCCGCCGATTTCTGCCGCTATTACGCGACGCAGGCGCGGGGGCTGATGGCTCCGGTCGAGCTGCCCGGGCCGACCGGCGAGCGCAATGTGCTGCGCCTGGAGGGTCGCGGCGTGTGGGCGACGGTGGCGCCGTGGAACTTTCCGCTGGCGATCTTCCTCGGCCAGTGCGCGGCGGCGCTCGTCACGGGCAACACTGTCGTCGCCAAGCCCGCACCGCAGACGCCGAGGATCGCCGCCGCCGCAGTGGCGCTGGCGCATCGGGCGGGGGTGCCCGCCGATGCATTGACCCTCGCGCCCGGCGGGCCGGAAGTCGGCGCGGCGCTGGTCGCGGACGCGCGCGTCGCCGGGGTGGCGTTCACCGGCTCGACGGCGACGGCCAAGAAGATCGCGCGGGCGCTGCTGGCGGACGACGCGCGGCCGATCGTGCCGTTGATCGCGGAGACAGGCGGGATCAACGCGATGATCGTCGATTCTACCGCGCTGCCCGAGCAGGTGGTCGCGGACGTGGTCGCGTCCGCCTTCCGTTCGGCGGGCCAGCGCTGCTCGGCGCTGCGGCTGCTGCTGGTGCAGGAGGAGGTCGCTGATACCGTGCTCCATATGCTCGCGGGCGCGATGGAGACGCTGATCGTTGGCGATCCCGGCGATCCGGCGACCGATGTCGGGCCGGTGATCGACCGGGCGGCCTATAACCGGTTGATGGGCTATCGCGCGTCGGTGGAGGGGAAGTGGGTGAAGACGATCGGCGTGCCCGAGCACGGCCTGTTCGTGCCGCCGACGCTGATCCGGCTCGATACGATCGAGGCGCTGACGCAGGAATGGTTCGGACCGCTGCTCCACGTCGCGACCTGGCCTGCGGGGCAGCTGAGCGAGACGATCTCGCAGGTCAACGCCAAGGGCTTCGGGCTGACTATGGGGCTCCACAGCCGCATCGCGCGCGCGGCAGAGGTCGCGGAGGCGCAGGCGGCGGTCGGCAATCTGTACGTCAACCGTTCGATGATCGGCGCAGTGGTCGGCTCGCAGCCGTTCGGCGGCGAATGGCTGTCCGGCACCGGGCCTAAAGCGGGGGGACCACATTACCTCGCGCGCTTCTGCGTCGAGCGGCATGTGTCGGTGGATACCACCAGCGCCGGCGGCAACGCGACGCTGTTGTCGCTCGACGAGGGCGGGATCTGAGCGGTTGACGCGCCGCTTGCCGCACAGCAGCCTTGGACGAACGGGAGGGCGCAGATGATGAACAGGTGGATGGGTGTGGTGGTGCTGGGGCTGGCCGGCGCAACGCCCGCAGTAGCGCAACATACGGCGCCGACCGAGCAGCAGGTCGAGGCGGTGGAGCGGAGCCTGCATCCGCAAACGGGCGATGTCGCCATCCCGCAGGCGGGTGCGACGTTGCACTTGGGACGCGACTTCTATTATCTCAACCCGGCCGAGGCGAAGCGGGTGCTGACGGAGGTGTGGGGCAATCCGCCCGAGGCGGTTAGCGACGCGCTGGGGCTGGTATTGCCCGCTGGCAAGACCATCACCGACAATGTCTGGGGCGCGGTCGTGACGTGGCAGCCGTCGGGCTATGTCACCGACGACGATGCGAACAGCGCCGAATATAGCGGCGTGCTCGATCAGCTGCGCTCGGGCGAGGCGGAGGAAAACCGGCAGCGGCACGAGCAGGGGTATCCCGGCATGCACCTGGTCGGCTGGGCGCAGCCGCCTTCCTATGATCGCACGTCGCACGCGATGGTGTGGGCGCGCGACCTGCATGTCGACGGCGCCGCGAACGATACGCTCAACTACGACGTCCGGCTGCTGGGGCGCGAGGGCGTGCTGAGCCTCAACATGCTCGCCGGCATGGCCGACCTGCCCGATGTCCGGCGAGCGGCGGCGATCTTTGGGCGGACGGCGGCGTTCCAGCCGGGGCAGCGCTACGCCGATTTCGACGCGGCGCATGGCGACAAGCGCGCAGGCTATGGCCTGGCGGGGCTGGTCGCGGCGGGCGTCGGCGTGGTGGCGGCGAAGAAGCTGGGCGTACTGGCGCTCGTGCTTCGGTTCGGCAAGAAGGGGCTGGTGCTGCTCGCAGTGGCCGGCGCGGCGGTGAAGCGGGGATTGGGCAAGCTGTTCGGGCGCAAGGGCGGGGACGGGGAAGCGCAGGCCTGACCCCTCGGTTTCGCGTAGCGCTGATAAGGTTATGCCGCGCCCCCCGCCTTCACCGCCGCCGGCCAGGCGCTGGCGGCGATCGCGCCCTCCGGCGCGCTGAACTCGGTCTGGGTCGGGTAGGCAAGCGCGATGCCTTCGTCGTTCAGCCGCTTGATGATCGCTACGCCGACGGTGTGTCGAGCGTCGAAGAAGTCAGCAAAGGCGGCGGTGGGCGAGTCGAACTCCAGGTCAAAATCGTAGGACGACTGGCCGAACGCCATGAAGCCGCAGCGGACGAAGGTGCGGCCGTCGGCGTCGACCACCTCCTTCATTATCTGGGGGAGCATCTGCAGCTGTTCGACCGGCGTCCACTGAACAACGCCGAGCGTGAACTTGACGCGGCGATAGTCGCGCCGGGTAATGTTCTGAATCTCCTTGTCGAGCAGGTTCTTGTTGGAGATGATCCGCTCCTCGCCGGTCGCCGAGCGGATGCGGGTCGATTTGAGCCCGATCTCCTCGACCGTGCCCGTGGTCTGGTCGTAGGCGATCGTGTCGCCGCGGCGGAAGGGGCGGTCGAAGATGATCGCGAGCGCCGCGAAGAGGTCCGCGAAGATGCCCTGCGCGGCGAGACCGATGGCGATGCCGCCGACGCCCAGCCCCGCCACCAGGCCCGTCACGTTGACACCGAGATTGTCGAGCACGACCACCAGCGCGATCGCGAACAGCGCAAAGGTGACCAGCAGGCGGATCAGCCCCATCGCGCTGGTCAGCGCCTCGCCGTGATAGGTGTCGGCCGACGTGCGGTGCTCGATCGCACCCAGGATGATCTCGCGCGCCCAGATCGCGACCTGGAACGTGGCGGCGACGATCCACAGGAAGCCGATAGTCTTCGCAACCTCCGGCGGCGGCGCGGCGGCGGCGAAGGTGTCTCCGACCAGCTTCGCGGCCAGCATCACCATGAAGAAGTTGTTGGTCCTGACGAGCGCACGGCCGATCACCACGCGCCAGTCCGTCGACGCCGGGTTGTGGTCGCACAGCCGCCGCGCCAGCCGGCGCAACGCATGCAGCGCGAGCACGACCACAGTCGCGATCGCGGTAGCGATCAGGATTTGCAGCCAATGCGTGGTCAGCCAGGCGGCGGAGGCGGCGGCGGTGTCCTGCAGCCGGGCGGAAACGTCGGCGCCCTTGAAGATCGGCTTGTGCGTGGCGGCAGCCTGGGCCGCGGTGTTCGTCGTGGTCATCAGCTCTTTATCTACCCGGGGGCGTTAACCGCCGCCTGTGCCGCCGGCACGACGTCGCGCTCCAGAAACGCGAGCAGGCCGCGCTCCGCGCGCGACAGGCCGCCGGCCGCACGGGGCAGTTGCAGCCCCTCCCTGAACGCCGCCTGACCCTCCTTGACGAGCGCGATCAGGTCGGGATGGACATAGGATTTCCGCGCGATTGCGGGCGTGTTGCCGAGCTGCGCCGTGACCGGCTCCAGCACCTGCTTCAGGCTGAGGTTGCCCTGCGCCGCCGCCAGCGCTTCGAACGCGAGCAGGCTGGCGCCCCAGGTGCGGAAGTTCTTGGCGGAAAAGTCGCCGCCGGTCGCGTCCTTGATATAGGCGTTGACGTCCGACGAGGTGACGGGGTGCGCCTCGCCCGCATCATCGAGCCAGGCGAAGAGGTGCTGATCGTCCAGGTCGCCCGCCGCCTTGACGAAGCGCGCCAGCCCCCGGTCGGTGACCTTGGTGTCGCACAGCTTGCCCGACTTCGCCTTGAACCGGAGGCGGAGCGTGTCGCCGCAGACATAGCCGTGTTCGGTGCGCAGCGTCGTCGCGCCATAGCTTTCGTTCGCCTGTGCATATTCCTCATTACCGACCCGAATATGGCTGGTGTCGAGCAGGCGGACGACGGCGGCGACGGCGCGGTCCTTGCCGAGCTTGCGGCCGGCCAGATCGGCCTCGACATGGCGGCGCAGGCGGGGCAGCGCGCGGCCGAACTCGGCGGTCTTCTCGTATTTCGCCAGTTCCTGCTGCTCGCGAAAGCCGGTGTGATAACGGTACTGCTTGCGGCCCTTGTCGTCCCAGCCGACTGCCTGGATGTGGCCGTGCGGCTTGGGATTGAACCAGGCGTCGCGATAGGCGGGCGGCAGGCCGATCGCATTCAGCCGTTCGATCTCGTCGCGATCGGTGATGCGCGCGCCGCCCGCGTCCCAGTAACCCCAGCCGTTGCGGACCTTCTTGCGGGTGATGCCAGGCAGCGAATCATCCGAGTAGACGAGTTTGGTGGCCATCGCCGGGCAATGCCTGTGCCACGCGAACGTTCCGCCGCGGCAGGGCCAGGCCGTTGATCCAGCGCTGGGCGGGCAGCTCCAGCCAGCGGTAGAGCAGGTGTGAGGCGAAGAGGACCAGCAGCAGGTAAGCGGCGATGACGGTCCAATGCTGCGGTCCGGGCGCAAGCGGCAGGCGCATCGCTTTCCAGAGCAGGAAATGGGCGAGGTAGGTCGCGTAGCTGATCGAGCCCAGCCAGTGGACCGGGCGGCTCGCCAGCAACACTGCGCGGCTGCGGGCAAGCGCGAGGAGCAGCGCGGCGAAAGCGAGGGGGACGGCGAGCGTCTCGGGAGCGCCTAGGCTCCAGGCCACGAGGCAGATGAGCCCAACCGCGAGCGGCGCGCGGGCGCCGCCGCCGCGCCGGTACAGCGTGGCGATGATCGTGCCCGCGGTGAACTCGCACAGGCAGCGCAGCACGCCGAACCGGCCAATGTCGCGCCCGAGGCTGCCGAACCCCATCGCGAGCGGCAGGATGGCGAGGATGGCGGCGGCGGCGAACAGCAGCGCAGGCGCCGGCCAGCGCCGCCGGTTCACCAGCCGCGTCAGCAGCGGGAACAACAGATAGGCGGCAAGCTCCGCGCTGATCGACCAGGCGGGGATATTCCAGCGCAGCGTCGCCGCGCTGCCCCACGCCTGGACGAGCAGCAGGTGCAGCGGCAGCGCCGGCCAGGGAAACGCGCTGTCCGTTGGCCCGCGCAGCGCCAGCACGATGGCGAGCAGCGCGGCGAAGGCGAGCATCGCGGCGTGGAGCGGCCAGATGCGGGCGACCCGCTTCTGCCAGAAGCGCAGCGGCGAGGCGGCGGCCCGATCGTGCCAGGCCAGCCAGATCACGAAGCCCGACAGCAGGAAGAAGAAGTCGACCGCGAGATAGCCCTTCGCCAGCACCGCGACGACGGGTGGCGGCAGGCCCAGGACCGACAGGCGCACATGATAGAGCACCACCGCCCAGGCGGCGACGCCGCGGGCGCCGGTAAGCTGGCGGAGTTCAGGCACCGGCGGGTCCGGCCGATGCCGTCCGCCCCGGGCCGGTCGATGGCCAACGTGCGGTTGGGGAGGACTCGTGCCCTTCTACGGATCCAGGGCGATTAGCGCCCTTCCTGAACCCCCGCTCCGTGCTCGCCGAGCGTTGCCGCGCGAGATAGGTGTCGAGCCCGATCTGTGCGCCGATCAGCATGTAGATGAAGGGCTGAAACGCGATCGCGATGAACCCGGCGCCGAGCAGATAGACGAGCTGGGCGGTCTGCAGCGCGGCGGCGAGACTGCCGGCCCAAGCGTCTCCCCCGTCACGGTAGCGGCGGCGCAGCACCTCCATCCGCCACAGTCCGGCGAGGTTGATGAGCAGCCACAGCGCGACGCCGGGATAGCCCTGTTCGCCCAGCATCTCGAAATAGGCGGAGTGATAGGCGCGGCCCTGATCGATCTCCAGCCGCGGACCGGCGGCGACGGCCCCGCCGCCGGGCGTGCTCGCGGTCTGCAGGTCGTAGACGATGCGGTTGCCCCGATACGCCTCGAACCCGCCGCCGAAGGGATGGGACTTGGCGAAGTCCCAGGTCCATTGCCAAACGGCGATACGCGTCGAAGCGGACTCGTCGGCCTGATAGGTGCCGATGGTGCTCATCCGCTCCATAAAGGCGGACGGCAGCAGCGGCACGGCGATCAGCGCCGCTACCGCCATCGCGCCGAGATAGAGCCCGCGGCGCTTGACGCTGCGCAGCGACAGCAGCGCGACCAGCCCGATGCAGAGCAGGCCGGTGCGCGTCGAGGTGCCGATCGGGATCAGCAGGCAGGCGAAGCCCAGCGCAAAGCAGAAGAGGGTGACGGCGCGGGCGGGCCACGGCGATATTTTTCCGCCTCTCCCCTTCAGGGGAGGGGTTGGGGGTGGGGGCTCTCCACGAGCGATTGGCAATGAGGATGGCCCCCACCCCAACCCCTCCCCTGAAGGGTAGGGGCGGATCTTATCGCCGGACTCTGCGCTCCGCCTGCCAAAGCCACTGCCTAAAATCGTCCCGTGGCGGGCCACCCAGGCGATCAGCGGCACGATCGCGACCGCGACGGTGGAGATGGTCGAACCCTCGTACAGCCCGGAATTGTTGTCGACCATCAGGTTGAGCTGGCCATAGCCGCCGCCCGAAGCCAGCGTCTTGATGCCGCCGACGATGATGATCGACGACGCCGACAGGATCATGAAGGTCAGCAGCGCCTCGATCCGCAGCCGCGTGCGCAACGTCAGCGGCAGGAAGGCGGCAAAGGCCAGCGCCTTCCACACCCAATCCCACTTCTCCTGCGCTTCCAGCGCGAACTCGGCGGTGAGCGTGGTCAGCCCGCAATAGACCAGCAGCGCCGCGATCATCAGCTGGCGCGGTGCGAGGCGCAGGCCGCGCTTGTCGTCGGCGAGCGCCCAGCCCGCAACGGCGAGCAGCACCGCGATCAGCGAGATCGGCACGACGTTCAGCAGGTAATAGGTCAGCCGCTGCGGCGAGACGATGTCGATATAGACATAGACCAGCACGAGCAGGAACGGCCGCCGGAGGCCGAGCCCGAGCAGCGCAAGGAGGAAGGCGAGGAAGGCGAGGTCACGCACGCGGGGTGGTGTCCGGGTCCTCGCGATCGAGATCGGCGCGGCGCGACAGGAGGAACGCAGCGAGCAGGAGGAGCCCGTGGCTGATGGCGAGGGCAAGATTGTCGATCACGGCCCCACCCGCCTAGCGGCGGCGGGTTAAGGCGGCGTCAAACGCGCTACTTGCCGCCGCCGCGTTCGGGGCCGGGCGCGTAGTCCAGCCGCGCGACCTCGCCGATGCGGCCGCCCTGCATCCGGCCTTCGACCAGCTCATAGCCCATCAGCGCGAAGATGCGTCCGCCAAGGAAGATCGGCCGGGCGTTACCATACCAGTCGACGCAAGACGCCTGACAGCCGTCGTCACGGGCGTCGGCGGCATGCGCGTCGAGCTGGCCCGTGGATGTCAGGCGACGCCGGTCGCGGCGCAGGAACGCAACGGCCGAGCCGTTGCCCAGGAAGCGCTGCGCCGGATTGTCGCCCAGCGCCGTCGTGATCGGCAGCCCCAGTGTTCCCGACGCGCCGTCGGCGCTGTCAGGATCGGGACGGAAGAAGAACGCCTGGCTGCGGTTCTCGCCCTCGCGCGCGGCGGGCAGGAAGGACGTGTCGCCCAGCCGCGGCGTGTCGCCGGTCAGCTCGATCGCGCTGAAGCCCAGCCGGCTGCGCGCGTCGTTGCCGATCACCACCGCGTCCTCGCCGATCAGATCGATGCGGTCGACCCCGTGCGGCGCCGCGACCCGCGCGATCGGGCCGCCCGCCACCCGCGCGGCGAAGACGGTTTCCTTTCCCGTCTGCGCGGCGAACGAGCCGGCGGCGTAGATCAGGTACGATCCGACGAAGCGGTTGTGGAACGACCAGTCCTGCTCGGTGTCGAGCGGCAGCGCGCGATAGGCGGTGCGCGGGGTCGTCGCCGAGCCGTCGCCGAACTGCGCCAGCGGCAGGTGCAGCAGCGCGGTCCTGCCGCCCGTCACCTGCGCCCGCCACATGCGGTCGCCGTTCGCATCGGCGCGCACGACGACATCGAGCGCATGGGCCTGCCGGTCCTCGCGGAACGAGAACTGGTCGATCGGGCCGCCCCACGCCTGCACCGCCCCCGGCCGCCCGCCGTTGAGCGGCAGGCGATAGACCATCGATCGCGCCTCGCGCGCCGGGTCCGACGAGGTGTTGCCCAGCCAGACATAGACCGCGTTGCCCGACACGTAGAAGCTGCGCGAGCCACTGCCGAGCACGCCGGTGGCGGTGCAGGCGAGCTGCGCCGTCGCGAGGTCGCAGGTGGTGACGGTGTGAAGCGTGTCGATCATCGCGGTGGGATCGTTGCGCAGCGGCTCGGGCAGGAAGATGCGCGTCGCGGGGACGATGCGCGCGAACTTGCCGTCGGTCGCGCCCGTCCAGCGCCGCAAGGCGGGCAGCTGCCGCGCGATCGGCTCGTCGCGGTCGAGGCCGAGCGGGGTGTAGACGATCAGCCGGTGGCCGATCAGCCGCGAGGCATAGTTGGTGGACGAATAATAGTCGTTGGAGCGCAGGTGATAGCTGTCTTCGTAGGCTAGCCGCCCGTCGTCGCCGATGTGGAAGCGGTTGATCTCGGTCCCGCCGCGCGCGTAGCTATAGCCGACGACGATGATGCGGTCGCCCGCGACCAGCATTTCGTCATACCACGCGCCCGCCCCCGAGGTGCCGGGCGGAAAGGCATCGATCCGGTCCACCGCGTGGGCGGTGCGCTCGCCGATCGCGACGGTGAACAGCCGCCCGCGGCGCAGGATGACGAGGTGGCGGCCGTGCACCTTGACGATGCCGCCCTCGTCGACATCAGCCTCCTGCGTGTTGGTGATCGACGGCTGGGCAAGCGCGCCGGTGACGGTCACGTTGGACAAGCCGAACGAACGCGTGGCTGGCGCGGATTCCACAGCAGGCGCCGGTGCGGCCACCGCCGGCGGCGGGGGTGGCGCCGGCACGGCCGAACCGCGGCGGTTGCCCGAGTGGCGGTGCAGGAAAGCAATCAGCGTCGCGTCGCTGGCGAAAGCGCGCATACCGCGCCCCGCACCGGCCCGCGCCGCGGTGGCGTTGCCGTTCAGGATCAGCAGCAGGGCCAGGGCGGCCGTTGGTACGCGCATGGCTTCTCTCCCACCTTTATCGTCGAGCGTGCCAACCGCGCCGCGCGTGGCAAGCCGCTCGCTTTCCGTCGCGACGGTCGGCCGCGCCATGTTGACCGGCCCTTAACGGCCGGGGGTGCAGACCGCCGGCCAGCCATGCGTATCCTCCACGTCCTCGACCATTCGCTGCCGCTGCAGAGCGGCTACACCTTCCGCACGCGCGCGATCATGAAGGCGCAGGAGGCGCGCGGGTGGCAGGTGGCGGGGGTCACCGGGCGGCGGCAGGAGGCGCCGGGCTGGGGCTGGGACGAGGCGGACGGCCTGCACTTCTATCGCGCGTCGACCGGTTCTGGACCGGCAGGCGGTCAGGTGCAGGGCATGTTGAGCTTTTGCCGCGGCATCGGACAGGCGGTGCGGGCCTTCCGGCCCGACATCCTCCATGCCCACTCGCCGGCGCTCGATGCGCTGGCGGCGTGGCCCGTGGCGAAGCTGCATCGGCTGCCGCTGGTCTACGAGATCCGTGCCTTCTGGGAGGATGCTGCGGCGGGCAACGGCACCGGGGTCGCGAGATCGTGGCGGAGCCGCGCGACCCGCGCGCTGGAGAACTGGGCGGTGGCGCGCGCCGATGCTGTGACGGTGATCTGCGACGGGCTGCGGCAGGACCTGATCGGGCGCGGGGTGGCGGCGGACAAGCTGACGGTGGTGCCCAACGGCGTCGACCTGACCTTGTTCGGGACGCCTGCTCCGCGCGACGACGCGCTGGCGGCGGCGCTGGGGCTCGACGGCGCCGAGGTGGTCGGGTTCATCGGCAGCTTCTATCCCTATGAGGGGCTGGACGACCTCATCGCCGCCATGCCCGCGCTGGTCGCGGCGCGGCCGGATGCGGCGCTGCTGCTGGTCGGCGGCGGCCCGGCGGAGGGGGCGCTGCGCGCGCAGGCGGCGGCGTCGCCAGTGGCGGGGCGAATCCGCTTTGTCGGCCGCGTGCCGCATGACGAGGTCGAGCGCTATTATGGGTTGGTCGACGTGCTCGCCTATCCGCGCAAGCGGATGCGGCTGACCGAGCTGGTCACGCCGCTCAAGCCGCTGGAGGCGATGGCGCAGGGGCGGCTGGTGGCGGCGTCCGACGTCGGGGGTCATCGCGAGCTGATCCGGGATGGTGACACAGGCACCTTGTTCCGGGCCGACGACCCCGTCGCGATCGCGCGGGCGCTCGCCGGGCTGCTCACCGACCGCAGCGGCTGGGACGCGCGGCGGGCGCTGGCGCGGCGGTTCGTCGAGACCGACCGTAACTGGTCGGCAAACATTTGTCGTTACGAACCGGTTTACCAGCGGTTGATCGCCGCGGCGAACAAGAGTGTTTCATGGTCGAACCAGCCCGCCCACAGCTGAACTCCCGCCTGCCCGCAATCGCCGGGAGCGCGGCGGGGGCGCTTGTCGCGCTTGCCAGCGCCATCATGCCGGGGGCGTGGCTGGATGGCGCGATCGAGGCGAGCGGACTGCCCGCGATCCTGCCGGTGGCGGCACCGCCGCTGGGGCTGACCGCGCGGGCGATGATGGCGCTGGGCGGGGGCATCGGAGTGGCTGCCGTCTTCTGGGCGGCCGTGTATCTGCTGGTCGGACCGGGCGGGCCCCTCGCCGCGAGGCCGCCGCGCCGGGCGGATGATGCGCCGACGGTGCGCCGCGCCGACGCGCATCCTGACGCGCCGCCACGGCGGCCGCTGACCGCCGCCGAACTGGCGTCGCCGCCTCCACCTCCGGTCGAGCAGGGGGTGCCGGCCGATCTGGACGTGCCGCTGGCGGCGTTCGATCCCGCGGCGGTGCCCGCCGTGCCCCAGCAGCCGGTGCGGGCGCTGAAGCCGCTGGCGCCTTCGCTTGCCCCGGGCGAGCGGCTGGAGATATTCACCCTCGCGCCGCCGCCGCCGACCCAGCCCGCGACGCGCTACGACGAGCCGCCGAGCATCGACGCGCTGCTGCGGCGATTGGAGCAGGGCGCCCGCCGGCGGGTGGCGACAGCGGCCTAAGCCTTTGCGACCACCAGGGGGAGCATACCCTCAAGCGATCGGACGGGGTTGTTCCCGTCCACGCCTCTGTTACCCGTCACGGGGAGAGAGGATGACCGCATGGAATCGAACGCCGACGCGCCCGAGCCGCGGGCGCCGCGCTATGCCTGGTACGTGCTGAGCGTGCTGTTTGCGGTCTATGTGCTCAACTTCATCGACCGGCAGATCCTGTCAATCCTTGCCAAGGACGTGAAGCGCGACCTGCATCTGAACGATGCCGATATCGGCTTCCTGTTCGGGACCGCGTTCGGGGTGTTCTATTCGCTGTTCGGTATTCCGCTCGGGCGGCTGGCGGATAACTGGAACCGGGTCCGGCTGATCACCGTCGGGCTGGCGATCTGGTCGGCGATGACCGCCTTTTCGGGGCTGGCGCGGACCGGCGGGCAGCTGACCTTTGCGCGGATCGGCGTCGGGGTGGGCGAGGCGACGGCGAGCCCGTGCGCCTATTCGCTGATCTCCGACTATTTTCCAAAGCGGCAGCGCGCGACAACGCTGGCGCTGTATTCGTCGGGCATCTTCATCGGCGGCGGCGTGTCGCTGTTCATCGGCGGTGCGATCGTCGACACCTGGAACGCGCATTTTCCGGGCGGCCATTGGGGGCTGGTCGGATGGCAGGTGGCGTTCATGGCGGTGGGGCTGCCGGGGCTGCTGCTCGCCGCGCTGGTGGCGACGCTGCGCGAGCCGGTGCGGGGCGGGGTCGACGGGCTGGTGACGCCGGTGTCGGCGACGCCCTTCCGCGACTTCGCCGGCGAGCTGCTGGCGATCATCCCGCCGCTGACGCTGATCGGCGCGGCGCGTCGCGGCGGGCGGGCGCTGACGGCGAACCTGCTGGGATTGGGCATCGCGGTCGCGGCCGGGTGGCTGCTGACGCGCGTAACCGGTGCGGCGGCGCAGTGGATCGCGGTGTGCGGCGGCGCCTATGCGGTGTTCAGCTGGGCCAGCTCGCTCCGGTCTCGCGACCGGCCTGCCTTTCAGCTGATCTGGGGCACGCCCGCCTTCATCCTGGTGTCGCTCGGCTATGGGCTGATCGCGTTCGTCAGCTACGGCGTCGCCGCGTTCGGCGCGCTTTATGCCGAGACGGTGCTGCACCTGCCGAAGACGCAGATCGGCTTTTACCTCGGCGGCGGCGCGGCGGCGGGCGGGTTCATGGGCATCGTGCTTGGCGGGCGGATCGCGGACTGGGCGCGAAGCCGGGTGGCATGGGGACGGGTGCCGGTGATCCTGTGCGGCGTGCTGCTGCCAACCCCTTTCCTGATCTTTGCGTACACGACTGCGAGCGCGACGGGCTTTTATCTCGCGAGCTTCGTGATGGCAGGGCTGGCGAGCGCCGCGCTGGGGCCCGCGGCGGCGACGACCCAGGACCTGGTGCTGCCACGGATGCGCGGCACCGCGACCGCGACCTTCTTCATCGCGACGACGCTGGTCGGGCTGGCGCTGGGGCCGTATTTCGCGGGCTTCGTGTCGAAGAGCCTCGGCGGCGACCTGCGCACCGGCGTGCTGGCGCTGCTGGTCGTGTCGCCATTGGCGGCGCTGATGCTGCTGCTGGCGTGGGGCAGGGTGCCGCAGGCGGAGGCGACGGTGGTCGCGCGGGCAAGGGCGGCGGGGGAGGCGGTCTAGCGTTCCCGCTACTGCAGCACGCCGCAGGCGATCCGGGCGCCGCTGTTACCGCTGGGGTCCGTCATCAGGTCGTCGGGCTGGGCATGCACCACCAGCGCAGCGCCGTCGGTATCGAGCAGCCCCGCCATCGTCGCGCCCGCCAGCACGACGCCGACCGTGCCGCGGCCGTCGCCGCCGACGAGCAGGTTGGGCAGGTCGCCGGCATGCGGCCCCTGCGGGTTCATGCCGCCGTGCTTGGTTCCGGCAGGGTTCCAGTGCGGCCCGGCGCTGCTGAAATCCGGGCGATCGCAGCGGCCGACGGTATGCAGGTGCGCGCCGTGATTGCCCGGGGCCAACCCGTGAACGTCGGCGGTAATGCGCAGGCCGCCTGCGACCTCCGTCACCCGGGCGTGCCCGATCGGCCGGCCGGCGCCGTCGATCAGCTGCGCCGTGGCGATCCGCCCGCCGGGCAGCGGCGCGCCCATGTCGGCATGCCCCTGCGAACAGGCGGCGAGCGGAAGCAGGAGGAGGAAAAGCGCGCGCATCGGTTCGGCTCCGTCAGACGGACATGGTCAGCCGGGCACGGCGAGCGGCCAGCGTTCGAGCGGCGAATAGGCCGCGCCGTCACGCCCGAGCTCGCCCTCGTACAATATCAGGTGCCCGCAGGTGAAGGGGGTGCTCGCCAGGGCTGCGGTGTCGGCAAGCCAGTCCGTGATCTCGGGTGCACGCCCCGAGCGCGCGGCGAAGCGGGCGAGGGTGATATGGGGCAGATAGGCGCGGCGTTCCGGCTCCAATCCCGCGCGAGCGCAGGCGGCATCGACCTTGCGGTGAAGCTGCTGCAGCGCATCGTGCGGTTGTACGCCCGCCCACAGCGCCTGGGCTGCGCTGCGCCCGTCGAAGCGGCCGGTACCGGCGATCCGCACCGTGGGCGCGGCCGCATGGACCTGTCCCAGCACCGCGGCGACAGCGTCGGCGGTGCGCTCGTCGACCGCGCCGATGAAGCGCAGCGTCAGATGCAGCTGCTCGTCTGCCTGCCAGCGCGCGCCGGGAATGCCGCGCATCGTCCCCAGCAGCTGCTCGCGGACCGCCGCGGGCGGGCGCAGCGCGACGAACAGGCGGATACTCATGCCGGCGCGTTTACGGCGCTTTCGACAGGACGCAATGAGGGCGCAACGGATGACGCTTGAACACGTTCTCACTTCGCACGATATTGCGCACATCCGGTGCGCTCTTCACGCCGGGCAAAGGAGCTGATGATGGCTAACTGGTCTGACCCCCGTACCGGCGCATCGCCGTTCGCCGGGGCCCCGGCCGATACGCGGTCGGTGACGTATGACGCGGGGCTGCGCGCGTACATGCTGTCCGTCTACAACTACATGGCGTCGGGCGTGCTGCTGACGGGGATCGTCGCGGCCGTAGCCGCGCGGTTCGGCTTCACCGACGCGATGATCGCGGACGGCGGCCGCGGCCTGTCGGCGCTCGGCTGGATCGTGGCGATCGCGCCGCTGGGCGTCGTCTTCGCAATGAGCTTTGGCCAGAGCCGCATGGCGACCGGCACGCTGCGCGCGCTGTTCTGGACCTATGCGGTGCTGATGGGGTTGTCGCTGTCGACGATCTTCCTCTCCTACAATGTCGGATCGATCGCGGGTGCGTTCTTCGCCACCGCGGCAGGTTTCGCCGGACTGAGCCTGTGGGGCTACACAACGGAGCGTGACCTGTCGGGCTTTGGCACCTTTCTCATCGTGGGGCTGGTCGGCATCCTGGTCGCGTCGCTGATCAACGTCTTCCTCGGGTCCAGCGTCGTCAATCTGGTGATCAGCATCGTCGGTGTTCTGATCTTCGCCGGGCTGACCGCCTATGACACGCAGCGGACCAAGAGCCTCTACAGCTATGTGGCGGGCACCGATCAGGTCGGGCGCGTCGTGGTGATGTCGGCGCTGAAGCTGTATCTCGACTTCATCAACATGTTCCTGTTCATCCTGCGCCTGTTCGGTTCCGGCCGTAATTGATCGCGCGAGGCAGGCAGGCGAAGGGGCCCGGCGGGCGACCGCCGGGCCCCTTTCTGCATCGGGAGTTGATGTATGCGCCTGCTGATCGAGGCGGACCTGGAATATTGCCTGGATCGACGCGCCGATGTGCTGCTCCAGATCGAGGCGGCGGCGACGGCGGACCAGCGGATCGTGACCGAGCGGCTGACGGTGTGGTCCGATCGGCCGGTGCGCGCGGCGCCGGGCGAGGACGGTGTCGGGCAGCGCTGCTGGATCGACGGCGAGGGGCCGCTGCGGGCGGAGTATCGCGCCACCGTGGAGATCGAACGGCCGCCCGTCGTGCTCGACGGCCTGGCGGCGACGCCGGCACGCGCCGCGCCGGCCGCCTTGACGGCGTACCTGCTGCCGAGCCGCTATTGCCCGGTCGACCGGCTCTACGGCTTTGTCGAGCAGCGTTTCGCCGGGCTGACCGGCGGCGCACTCGCCGCCGCGCTGGCCGGCTGGGTAGGCGAGAACATCGCCTATCGCGCCGATGCGTCGAATGGCGACATGACCGCGCTCGATACCTTTGGGCAGCGGGCGGGCGTATGCCGAGACTTCGCGCACCTGCTGGTGACGTTCGCGCGCGCTGGCGGCATCCCGGCGCGGTGCGTGTCGGCTTACGCGCCGGGGGTCGATCCGCCCGACTTTCATGCCGTCGCCGAGCTGTGGCTAGAGGAGCAATGGCATCTTGTGGACGCGACCGGCATGGCGCGGGCGGACGAGCTGGCGCGCGTCGCGGTTGGGCGCGATGCGGTCGACATCGCGTTCATGACGGTGTTCGGCCGCGCGACACTGGTACGCCAAGCCGTGCGGGTGGTGCGGGCGGACTAGGAACGCGGACGCCCCTCGGTCGTTTTCCCTGCGCCCGTTTTCTGCAGGAGCACACCGCATGCCTGATCCCGACACTGCGCTCGATACGCTGTCCGTAGCGCCGGACGCGCCCAACGCCGGCAATCAGGAGCGCGACCCGCGCCAGGATGCGGGCCAGGACGCCTCAATCGCCGCGCGGCTGGAGCGTGATCCGGAAAGCAAGGAGGCGCGGCTGGACAATGCGCTGGACGAGTCGATGGACGCCAGCGATCCGCCCGCGTCGACGCAGCCGGTCCACAACAATGCGCCGGCCGCATCGTCGGGCTATGACGAAGAGGCCGAGAGGAAGCTGGCCGGCAGCTGATCGCCCGCGACCCGAGGGGATGCTCTCCCTTAGGCGGGCGTCCCTGCGTTCCCGCCGCGGCATTGTTGCAGCGAAGCTTCACCTCACGACATTTCTGCTCAGCCCGACTCCACTCGCCGCAAAGCATGTTGCGCTGCGGAATCATCCGTGTTCGCTTGGTAAACGGCGGCTGACGGGGATGTTCAGTGGTTTGTTAACCATGGGGGCGCATGGTTGACGGGATCGTAGGCTTCGTGGGGCGGGGTTGAGCGGCATGACCAAGATGAAGCAGGCCGAAGGCGTGATGACGCTGGCCGAGATGAAGGAGTTTGCAAGCTTCGGCGCAGCGACGCAGCGGTATATCCGCCGCTCGCTGGACATCGGGCTGGACCGTGACGACGCGCTGGCACGCTGGTCGCGCGACGTGGTGGAAGCCGCGTCGATCCGGGCGCAGGCGCGCCATTACCAGATGCTGACGGTGCTGCGCGACAACGTGCCGGAGGATAGCGGGCTCGACTCGGTCGAGCCGTTCCTCGCGCCGCTGATCACGCTCGCCGCCTTCGACTTGGGGCAGGGGCGGCTGACCAGCTTCGGCGCCTATCGCTTCCTCTACGAGCGGCTGGTCGGCGCCGAGGTGCGGCCCTGGCTGCCGTCCGCCTTTTGCGCGGCGGCGGCGCTGCCGCATCTCCACCCGGAGCTGCGCCGCAAGCTGCTCCAGTCGATCAGCGAGGCGGCGGCGACGGCGTCGGGCTGGTCCGCGCGCCAGCCGGCGTTCTTCCCCTATTGGGTCGAGAAGGTGGACTCGAGCGGGGCGCTCCCAGCCTAACGACACGCCCGCCAACGCCATTCGCCCCGCGCCGCCTGATCCAGATGGAGGTGATCGCGATGTGCAGCGTTGTAGTCGGGTGACAGCACGGTGGCATACAGGCCGCAAGCGCCGTTCCTGACCTGACGCAGAAAGGTCGCCGCCGGACCGCGGCCGCGCCAGTCGTCCCTCACCGACACGCGGCGTCCGTCCGCCAGCCGGAACGCCGCGACGTCCAGCGCATTGCCGGCCGCATGTTCGCTCCACGACTGGCTGCCCGCGATGTGGCGGCAATTATAGCTGCCGAGATGCTCGATTCCGGTTACCGGCGCGCCAAGGTACCGTCGCGCCGCGGGCTGGACCACCGCCCATTCCCACATCACCAGCGCCGCCGCGACCGGGCAGGTCAGGGGCGGTTCGCTGGGCGCAAGGCCGATCGAACGCGCGCCGCCGGGACCGAGCCGGAGCGCTGCCGTCCAGCCGCACCTGGGTCCTTCGCGCCGCGGCGATAGCACTGCGAAGCGGACCCCGGCCCGGTCGAGCAGCGCGCGGCAACGCGCCGGCTGCCGCCCCAGCCCGGCGAGCGCGCGGCCGGTCAGCGGCCCCGGCGCCTCGCCGAGGTCAAGCGCATGCTGGCGGCTGGCCGCCCACCCGGTCAGCAGCGCCGCGACCGCCGCGAACAGCGCCAGCGCCGCACCGAATCCGAGCCGCCGTGCGCGCCGCATCAACCCCTGACCGTGTCGTCCATCGGCTCGCCCGTGACCGGATAGCCGAGCCCTGCGGGGATGCAGAGGTGCTGGCGGCCGCCGCGTTCCTCGGCGAAGGGCGTGATCGTGCGGACCGGGATGGCGCGGGCGTGCGCGGCGGCGTCGGCGAACGAACCGAACTGCGCCAGCCGCTCCAGATTGCGCCGCGTCGGAAAGATGATCGTCGCGCGGCCCGCATCGGCCTCGGCCAGCACCTCAGCCGCGCTTGCCCAGAGCAGCCGGACGTTCTCGGTCGCATCGACGCTGGCGCGCGGCGCGTCGGCGGGCAGTTCGGCGAGGTAGAAGCGGGTGTCGAAGATGCGCATCCCCTGATGCTGGGGCAGCCAGCGCGCAAACGGTGTCAGCCGGTGGAGGGCAAGCTGCGTTCCGGCAGCGGCAAGCGCATCGCGCAGCGGCGCGCCAGCGTGTAGCGCCTCCCGAAGCGCGACCAGCGCCCCGGGCGCGGGCTGCGGTTCGAGCCCGATCGGCAGCCCGGCCTCTTCGATCGTCTCGCGGATCGCGGCGATGCGCGCGGCGGTGTCGTCGGGATCGCCGTCCTGTTCAGCGGCGAGGTCGTGGTCGCCCGGATCGATGCGGCCGCCCGGAAACACCAGCGCCCCCGCGGCGAAGGCCATGCCCATCGATCGCTCCACCATCAACAGCTCTGGCGGGCCGTCGGATCGGGTGCGGAAGATGACCAGCGTCGCGGCGGGGATGGCGGGCTGAAGATCGGGCATGGAGGTGCCCTAGCGCACAAATGGATGGCTTGCGACGCTGCCGACGGGAGGCTAAAGGCATCGCTTCCCGGGGGAAACGATCCTCTGGCAGGCGTGCGGGGCTGTAGCTCAGATGGGAGAGCGCTGCAATCGCACTGCAGAGGTCAGGGGTTCGATTCCCCTCAGCTCCACCACGCACGCCTGACATTCGCCGCGCCATAGCCTCGCTTCGCGGCGGCCAACCGATCCTTGCGGAACAATAGCTTCCGTCGCGCCTTGAGTCGCCCGGAACGCGATGCGGCGCCGTAGCGCTGTGCGCGTAACCGCAGGACGGCGACACGCCAGGAGGATCACCGATGGCCTACGAACGCTACCCCCGTGCGGACGGACCGCGCGGCTACACCGACCGCAACGACCTGTCGGACTATGGACAGGATTACAGCTCGACCGGCGACGGCTACCGGTCCGGTGCACGCGACTATCTGGCCGCGGGCGAGCAGGGCGGCGGTCAGAGTTACGCCAACCGCGACGCCGATAGCCAGCGCGACCACGGCAACCGCGGCTTTGGCCGTGACGAATGGCGCGGTCAGGGCTCCAGTGGCCAGCAGGGCCGCAACCAGGGCTATCAGCGCCAGGAGTTCGGCGGCGGCGGCGATGATCATCGCGGCGATGCGGGTCGCGACGACAATCGCGGCCGCGAAGAGCCGCGCCAGGGCCGCGACACGTATCGCCAGCAGCGCGGCACCTATGGCCGTCAGCCGCAAAGCGCCGAGCGTGATCGCGAGGACGATCGAGGCTTCATGGCGCGCGCCGGGGACGAGGTCCGCTCCTGGTTCGGCAACGAGGACGCCGAGCGCCGCCGCGAACAGGACGCGCAGCATGACGAGCGCGGCGGCCAGAGCCGCGACCAGCATTATCACAGCTGGCGCAATCAGCAGATCGCCTCGTTCGATCGCGATTACGACGAATATCGTCAGGAAAACCAGTCCAAGTTCCATAACGAGTTCGCGTCGTGGCGGACCGAACGCCAGGGTCAGCGCGACCTGCTCGGGCATGTCGAGGAGCATGCGGACGTGGTCGGCTCGGACGGCGAGCACGTCGGCACCGTCGACAAGGTCCGCGGCGACCGCATTATCCTGACCAAGAGCGACGCGGACGCGGGCGGACGGCACCACTCCATCCCGTCGCGCTGGCTCCAGACGGCCGACGCGAGCAAGGTGACGCTGCGCAAGACCGCGGCGGAAGCCAAGCAGCATTGGCGCGACGAAGAACGCAGCCAGGGCGACCGAAGCGCGCTGTTCGGCCAGGACGATGGTAGCGAGCGGGGCGACCGCCCGTCGAACGAGGGCTGGACAAACCTCAACCGGAGCTTCTCCGGCACCTACTGAGCCGCGGTCACCGGGTGAGCGAGGGGCTCGGGCCTGTGCCCGGGCCCTTTCGCTCGCATAGGGGCAGCGCTAGCGACGGTAGCGCAGAACAGGAGAAAAATGATGACGCGCGCATGGACCCTTGCCTCACGCCCGAGCGGCGTACCGGCGGATGAGGACTTCGCGTTGATCGACATCGATCTGCCGCCGCTCAAGGAGGGCGAGGTGCGGGTTGCAAACCGCTGGCTGTCGGTCGACCCGTACATGCGTGGCCGGATGAACGACGTGAAGAGCTATGTCCCGCCCTTTCAGCTCGGCGCGCCGATGGACGGCGGCGCGATCGGCGAAGTGGTGGAAAGCCGGGCGGACGCGCTCAGGCCCGGCGACATGGTGCAGCACATGGCGGGCTGGCGCGACGCGGCGGTGATCCCGGCCGCCGCCGCACAGAAGCTGCCCGCGCTCGAGGTGCCGCCGCAGGCTTTCCTGGGGCAGCTCGGCATGCCGGGCATGACCGCTTATTTCGGGCTGCTCGCGGTCGGTGAGGCGAAGCCCGGCGACACCGTGTTCGTCTCCGCCGCGGCGGGCGCGGTGGGATCGACGGTCGTGCAGGTCGCGAAGGCCAAGGGCATGACGGTGATCGGGTCGGCCGGCGGCTCTGACAAATGCGCGTGGGTGCGTGACTTGGGCGCGGATCAGGTGATCGACTACAAGGCGGACGAGCCGCTGGTGAAGGCGCTCGGCCGCGCCGCGCCGGAGGGTATCGACGTTTATTTCGACAATGTCGGCGGCCAGCATCTCGATGCCGCGATCGCGCATGCCAAGCCGCGCGGTCGGCTGGCGATCTGCGGTATGATCGACATGTACAACACGGGCGCGCCGACGACGCTGCGCTATGCCGCGCGGATCATCGGCGCTCGGCTGAAGATCGAGGGCTTCATCGTCAGCGACTATATGGACCGCGCCGACGAGTTCTATCGCGAGATGGGCGCCCTGTTGGCGGACGGCCGGTTCCGGCGTGAGGAAACGGTGTTCGAAGGGATCGAGCAGACCCCCGCCGCCTTCCGCGGACTTTTTACCGGCGAGAACCGCGGCAAGATGCTGGTCAAGATCTAGCGGCCGTCGTTTCCGCTCTCAGCCGTCGGCGCCCCTGCCGAAGGTGTCGCACTGCGCCGGGTCGCCCGAGTTGAGCCCGGTCTGCAGCCAGTGCATCCGCTCCGCCGACGTGCCGTGGGTGAAGCTGTCGGGGACGACGCGCCCCTGCGCCTCCTGCTGCAGGGTGTCGTCGCCGATCGCGTGCGCCGCGGTCATGCCTTCCTGAACGTCGCCCTGATCCATCCGGTCGCGGTTCTGCGCCGCCCATACCCCGGCGTAACAGTCCGCCTGCAGCTCGAGCAGCACGGAGGCGTGGTTACCTTCCGTCTCGCTGCCGCTGCGCTGGATGTTGTGGACGCGATCGGACGCGCCGAGCAGGTTCTGGATGTGGTGCCCGAACTCGTGGGCGATGACATAGTCCTGCGCGAAGTCGCCCGAGGCGTGGAAGCGGTTGGTCAGCTCGCCGAAGAAGCTGGTGTCGAGATAGATGCCCTGATCGGTCGGGCAGTAGAAGGGCCCCATCGCCGACTGCGCCGCGCCGCAGCCCGACTGGCCATTACGGTCGTAGAAGACGAGTTTGGGCGCGGTGAACTGACGTCCCTGCTGCTGAAACAGCGCCGCCCAAGTATGGTCGGCCGAGCTGAACGCGGTGCAGGCGGTGCGGCTCTCCGCGTTGAGCGTGCACGACGATCGCACGTCCGTGCCGTGCGCGCGAGACGTCGCGGTCGGCGCCGAGCCGCCGCCGGTCAGGCCGCCGCCCATGAAGGTGATCGCGCCAAAGATCAGCAGCACCACCGCGATGCCCGCGCAGCCGAAGCGGCTGCCGATCATCGGCAGCAGGCTGAAGAGCAGCCCGCCACCGCCGCCGCCGCCGCCGCCAAAGCCAAACCCGCCGCCGCCCTGGCCGCGCTGATCCTCGACATTGATGTTCGGGTCGAAATCGTCGAGGCGCATGGGCGTGCTTCCTGCTTGTTGCGGAAGTGAAATGCTTCGCGCCGCGTGCGGTTGCAAGCACCGACGACTGCGGTCACGCGCGATCGTTCTGATAGGAGGGGCGATGTTCCTGCAAGGCAAGACTGCGATCGTCACCGGCTCCACGTCGGGCATTGGCCTCGCAATGGCGCACAAGCTGGCAGGCGCGGGCGCTGGCGTCGTGCTCAACGGATTCGGCGACGCCGCGGTGATCGAGGCGGCGCGCGGCGAGCTGGCGGCGGCGAGCGGGGCGCAGGCGCTCTATGATGCCGCCGACATGAGCAAGCCAGATGAGATCGCGGCGATGGTGGCGCGCACGGTGGCGGCGACCGGATCGGTCGACATCATCGTCAACAACGCCGGCATCCAGCATGTCGCGCCGATCACCGACTTCCCGGTCGACCGCTACGACGCGATCGTCGCGATCGTGATGTCGTCTGCTTGGCACCTGATCCGCGCGGCGCTGCCGCACATGCGGGCGAGGAGCTGGGGGCGGATCGTCACCACCGGCTCCGCGCACAGCCTGGTCGCGAGCCCCAACAAATCGGCCTATGTCATGGCGAAACATGGACTGGCCGGGCTGACCAAGGCGATCGCACTGGAAGCGGCGACCGATGGGGTGACGGTCAATATGGTGTCGCCCGGCTATGTCTGGACGCCGCTGGTGGAGGGGCAGATCCCCGACACGATGAAGGCGCGCGGGCTGACGCGCGAGCAGGTGATGAACGATGTGCTGCTCGCCGCGCAGCCGACCAAGCGCTTCGTGACCCCCGACGAGGTGGCGGCGCTGGCGCTGTTCCTGTGCCGCGACGAGGCGCAGTCGATCACGGGCGCGAACCTGTCGGTCGATGGCGGCTGGACCGCGGCCTAGTTCACCGGCGCAGGTGCCGGCTGAGACGCGGGCGGGACCGGCGCCGCCGGAACGGCGACGGCGGGATCGGCGGGGGTGGCGCTGGCCACCGCCTGCGCCGCCTCGACGGGTGGCAGCGCGGCCAGATAGGCGTCGCCGTGGCGGTTGACCGCGACGACATGGCCGGCGTTCGCCGCCTGCACCGCGAGCAGGTAGGACCGCGGGCGCTTCATCAGCCGCGGCTGGTCGAGCCCGGTCAGCCCCGCGATCCGCGCGGCTTCCTTGACGAAATGGATGCAATTGCGGCGGTTGAGATTGTAGTGGCCGTCGCCGGTGTGCTCGTCCCAGGCGGCGATCAGGGCCAGCACCTGGCCGTACTGCACGTCGGTCAGCACCACGGAGAACTGCGCGTCGCTGGACGCGACATAGCCCGGCGGCTCGGGCTCGACGCGGCCGGGGACGGAGCCGAACAACAAAGCCGGGCTGACCGACCTAGCGGTGAAGCCGTAGATGCGATCGATCGATGGCCCGCCTGCGTCCGGCACGCCGCGCAGCGTGAAGAAGGCGTGCGGGAAGCGAGTGCCGAACTCGTGGCTCCAGAAGGTGATGGTGACCGCGGCCTGCGCGGCCGGCGCGACACTCAGCGCCAGGAACAGCGCTGCAAAGACGCGGAGGAGCAGCTTGCGCATGCACGATCCTACCGCCGCCACGGACCACCGCAACGGCGGCTCAGTGCGCGGACGGCACATAGACGACGGCGTCCTCACGCTTTTCGGGCCGGATATAGATTGACGACAGGATCGGCAGCGCCGCCTTGAGCCGGGTCTCGATCTCCTCGATCAGCCGCTCGCCCTCGCCCATCGTGACCTCGTCGTGGAAGTCGGCGCTGATCGCGACGAACACGCTTTCCGGCGCGGTGTGGATGGTGCGGACGTGGTTGACCGACGCGATCGCGGGATGGCCGTCGACCAGCTTGTAGACCTCGGCGACCACGGCCGGGTCGGCGCGTTCGCCGATCAGCAGGCCCTTGGACTCCCGCGCCAGGAAGATGGCGACGATGGCCAGGACACAGCCGATCGCGATCGAGGCATAGCCGTCGAGCTCGGGCCGGGCGAGCGCGTGCGCGGCGACGTTGCCGGCTAGCGCGATCAGGAGGCCGATCAACGCGGCCGAATCCTCGAACAGGACGATGAACCCGGCCGGGTCCTTGGATTGCCTGATCGCCTGCCACCAGCCGACATTGCCGCGGCCCTGGTTGAACTCGCGCCAGGCCACCGCCCAGCTCGATCCCTCCAGCAGCATGGAGAAGCCGAGGACGATATAGTTGACGGTCGGATTGGTCATCTCGGCCGGATGGCGGATGTGCTGATAGCCCTCATAGAAGGACACGCCCGCGCCGACGGTGAAGATCAACAGCGCGACGACGAACGCCCAGAAATACAGCTCGCGGCCATAGCCGAACGGGTGGGCTGCGTCGGCAGGGCGTTTGGCGCTGTGCTGGCCGTAGAGGAGCAGCACCTGGTTGAGGCTGTCGACGCAGGAGTGGACCCCCTCCGACAGCATCGACGACGAGCCGGTGATCGCGGCTGCGACGAACTTGGCGACCCCGATCCCCAGATTGGCCGCCAGCGCGCCGTACAGGACGATGTTGGCGCGGAGGCGGTCGACGATCCCGGGCATGGCGGCGCTTGTGGCGGGGCGAGCCAGTCTAGGCAAGCAAATGCCCGCCGGCGCTTCGTTGCGCCGGCGGGCACCTTCCTCTCCAGGAAGTCAGTCGATGCGGCCGAGCCTGTGGTGGAGGTTCGACGCCTGCTGCGCGCGGGGGTCCCCGGCGGGGAGTGTGCGGATGAACTCGCCCAGGGCGTCCTTCATCAGCGCGAAGTCGGCGGGGGAGAACACCGCCCGTGCCCGCGGGCGTTCGGCGATCGGCGTATCGGTGGCATCCTCGGCCATTATGCGGCTTCCTTCTTGAACTGGGCCGCTTCCGTAGACTCGGCGAGTGCGGTGGTCGAGCTTTCGCCGCCGGCGACCGCCTGGGCGACGAGGTCGAAATAACCGGTGCCGACCTCGCGCTGGTGGCGGGTGGCGGTATAGCCCTTGGCCTCCGCGCCGAACTCGGCCTGCTGCAGCTCGGAATAGGCCGCCATGCCGCGGTCGCGATAGCCGGACGCCAGCTCGAACATGCCATGGTTGAGCTGATGGAAGCCGGCCAGCGTCACGAACTGGTATTTGTACCCCATTGCGCCGATCTCGCGCTGGAACTTCGCGATCGTGTCCGCGTCGAGCTTCGCCGCCCAGTTGAAGCTGGGCGAGCAGTTATACGCCAGCATCTTATTGGGGAACTGCTTCCGGATCGCCTCGGCGAAGCGCTTCGCATCGTCCAGATTGGGGTAGCTGGTCTCCCACCACAGCAGGTCGGCATGTTCCGCAAAGGCGAGGCCGCGCTTGATGCAATGGTCGACGCCGGTACCTTCCTTGAGGCGGAAGAAGCCCTCTGCCGTGCGCTCGCCGGTCAGGAACTCGTGGTCGCGCTCGTCGACGTCCGACGTGATCAGCTTCGCGCTCTCGGCGTCGGTGCGGGCGCAGATCACGGTCGGGACGCCTGACACATCGGCGGCGAGGCGTGCCGCGTCGAGGTTCCGGATATGCGCCTGGGTCGGGATCAGCACCTTGCCGCCGAGATGGCCGCACTTCTTCTCGGAAGCGAGCTGGTCCTCGTAATGGACGCCCGCGGCACCCGCGGCGATATAGGCCTTCATGATCTCGAAGCAGTTGAGCGGGCCGCCGAAGCCGGCTTCCGCGTCGGCGACGATCGGGGCGAACCAGTCGCGGGTCGCGCCGCCTTCGCTATGCTCGATCTGGTCGGCGCGCTGGAGCGCGTTGTTGATCCGCTTGCACAGCTCCGGCCCGGCATTGGCGGGGTAGAGCGACTGGTCAGGGTACATCGCGCCCGCCGTGTTGGCGTCGGCGGCGACCTGCCAGCCCGAAAGATAGATCGCCTTCAGCCCGGCGCGGACCATCTGCATCGCCTGGTTACCCGTCATTGCGCCGAGCGAATGGACGTAATCCTCGGTCCTGAGCAGCTCCCACAGCTTGAGCGCGCCGCGCTTGGCGAGCGTGTGCTCGATCGGCACCGAGCCGCGCAGCTTCGCCACGTCATCGGCGGTGTAAGGTCGCTTGATCCCATCAAAACGGCCGGCGGGGGCGGGGATCAGGTCTTCGAAGGTCGTGGTCACGGTACGGTCCCTTTTACAATTCGACTTGTTCTGCACCATCCTACGTCCAAAGCTGACACTCAGGTCACGCTATTACGCACATTCCGGGGTACTCCTGTCACGGATGATGACCAGAGCCGCTGTCGTGATGTAAAGAGTTTACAAGCTCGGCTTGTCGACCGAGTCGCGGGCTGACACTGTGAGGAGGTTATCGGACATGGCGCATCGCAAGCTGCTGGCCGGTCATGCCGTGCGGCGCGCCCGGCGGCAGGCGGGGCTGACGCAGGCGGCAATGGCGGAGATGCTGGAAATCAGCGCCAGCTACCTCAACCTGATCGAGCGCAACCAGCGGCCGGTCACTGCGGCGCTGCTGGTGCGGCTGGCCGAGCAGTTCGACTTCGACCCGCGTGCGCTGGCGGCGGCGGCGCCGGGTGGCGGCGCGGACGCGCTGCGACGGCGGCTGGCCGACCCGATCTTCGCCGACCTGGAGATCGACCGGCACGAGCTGGCCGAGTGGCTTGCGGCAGCGCCCGGCGGGGCGGAGGCGTTCGCGCGGGCTTACGACCGGATCGGCGCGGGCGCGCCGACGGCGGATGCACCGGATGGGGGGGCGCTGGCGCGTGAGGCGATCGAGCGGTGGCGCAATCACTTCCCCGATCTGGACGCGCATGCCGAGGCGCTGGCCGACGAACTGCGGCTCGGCAACGACGACCTGTATGGCGCGGTCGCCGAGCGGCTGCGGGTCAAGCACGGGCTGACGATCCGCGTGCTGCCGGTCGATGTGCTGCCCGACGTGCTGCGGCGCACCGATCTTCATGCCCGGCAGCTGCAGCTTTCGGAGGTGCTCGACCGGGCGAGCCGCACCTTCGCCGCCGCGACGCAGCTGGCGCAGATCGAGGCGCGCGGCGAGGTGGAGGCGTTGGCGCGCGGCGCTGCGTTGATCGACCGGCAGGCGGAGCGGCTCTTTCGCCGCCACCTGCTGAGCTATTGGGCGGCGGCGCTGATGATGCCCTATGGCCGCTTCCTGCGCGCGTGCGAAACGACGGGCTATGACGTCGAGCTGTTGCAGCGGCGGTTCGGCGCGGGGTTCGAACAGGTCGCGCACCGGCTGACCACATTGCAGCGCGTCGGCGCGCGCGGGCTGCCGTTCTTCATGGTCCGGGTCGACCGGGCCGGTCAGGCGTCGAAGCGCTTTGCCGGGGCGAGCGGCGCGGCCCCTGCGACCGCCGACGGGCGCTGCCCGCTGTGGCGGTTACACGCCGCGTTCGACCGGCCGGGGGCGATGACGGCGCAGTTGGTCGAGCTGGAGGACGAGTCCCGCTGGTTTACGCTGGCGCGCACGGTGACGCCGCAGGGTCGCCGCGTCGGCGCGGTGGTGGCCGAGTTCGCGATCGGGCTGGGGGTTGAGGCCGGGCAGGCGGGCGGCCTAGCGGCGGCGCGGGGGATCGAACTGGCGGGCGAAGCGACGCCGATCGGGCTCGGCTGCCGCCGCTGCCTGCGCCCCGACTGCCCGCAGCGCTCGCTGCCCCCGGCCGGCCGCGTGCTGACCATCAACGAGCGCGAGCGGCGGGTGTCGGCGCTGACCTTTGCGGGGGATTAGCGTCGCTTCGGACGTGTTCGACTAATCCAACTCCTCCCTTCAGTGGAGGGGTTGGGGTGGGGCGCTGCCCCCCAAGCCAGCCGCCCGGAGGAGAGGCCCCAACCCGTCCCCTCCCCCTGTTGGGGAGGGGTGATTCCGGCGAGATGCGCTCGTCATGAGCGACTGCGCTGCGTGCGGTCAGGCGTGCTGGGGCGTCGGCTGGCCGGCTAGCCAGTTGGCGACGCCGAGCGGGGTCAGCTCGCCCTTCAGCCAATAACGGCGGACGATCTCTTCGCGGTGGCGCGGGGTCAGCTTGGTCTGGGGCGTGCGGGGCGTGGGGGTGTCCTGCATGGCGTTCGGCTCCGTCAACGACCGCGAGCTGCGGTGCGGTGGGTAGGCGGTCGCGCTAGCCGAGTCGTGTTACAGCCGCGCGACGCGGGCGTTGCGGGAATGGGGCGGAACGCGGGCGCGCGGTTGCGCGTTCTATTCGCTGTCCGACCGCTCGAGGGTCTGCCATGCGCCGTCTGTTTCCCGCCGCCCTGTTGCTCGCCGCCGCGCCAGGGGTAGCGCAGGTACGATCCACAGCCGCGGCGTGCGCAGCGGCGGCACGGTGATCGACGCAACGGGCGTTCATACCGGCCGGACGAGCGTAACCGGTCACGGCGTCAGCACGCACGGCCGGGCGCGTGGCGGGGCCGGCATTGTAATCGACACCAATCATGGCGACCGCGCGGCCGACTGCGGTGGCGGCGCGCTGACCGTGAACGGCAACCACAACCGGCTGCGCGTCGCGAACTGCCGCTTGGTCAGCGTGCCCGGCAACTGGAATGAGTTGACGATCGCGTTTGCGTCGCCCGGCAGGCTGGATGTCGAAGGCAACAACGACACGATCCGCTGGCGCGCGCCGCGGGGCGTATCGGTGGCGGTGTCGAACGTCGGCACGCGCACGTCGGTGACGCGCACCGGGATGTAGCGGTTTACGCCCCTGCGTTGGTGAGGCGGGCGAGCTGATCCTCGCTTAGTTCCAGTGTCATCGCGGGGAGCAGCTCGGTCAGCTGCTGCGCGGACGTGGCGCTGGCGATCGGGGCGGTCACGCCGGGCTGTGCGGCGAGCCAGGCGAGCGCGATCTGCGCCAGTGTCGCGCCGCTGTCGGCGGCGATCGCGTCCATCACGGCAAGGACCGCAGCGCCGTTCCCCTCCAATAACTTCGCCATGCGGCCGCCGCGGATCGATTTCCCCTGATCGGCGGCGGAGCGGTATTTGCCGGTCAGGAAGCCGCTGGCAAGGCCGTAATACGGCACGACACCGATATTCTCGGCGACGCAATAATCCTGCAGCTCGCCTTCGAATTTGTGGCGGCTGACGAGATTGTATTCGGGCTGGAGCGCGTGGACGCGGGGCAGACCGCCGCCATGCGACGCGTCGACCGCGGCCTTGAGCCGGGCGGCGGTGAAGTTGGACGCGCCGAGGACGCGCACCTTGCCGGCATCGATCAACCTGCCGAACGCGGCGAGATAGTCGGCCTGCGGCGTGTCCTCGTCATCTTGATGCGCGAAATAGAGGTCGATCCGGTCGGTGCCAAGGCGTGCGAGCGAGGCGTCGCAGGCGGCGGCGATGCGGGCGGGAGCGAGCTTCGCGCCGCCTTCGCCGGGGAGCATCCCGACCTTGGTGGCGAGGAGCACCCGGTCGCGTTTGCCCGACGACTTCAGCCATTCGCCGATGACCGTCTCCGACTCGCCGCCCTGATGGCCGGGCACCCAGGCGGAATAGACGTCGGCGGTATCTATCATGGTGCCGCCGCCGTCGACGAAGGCGTCCAGCACGGCAAAGCTCGCGGCCTTGTCGGCAGTCCAGCCGAACACGTTGCCGCCGAGGACGAGGGGGGCGATCTTGAGGTCGGAGCCGCCGAGGCGGCGTGTAGGGACGGTCATGGCTGGGCCTCGTTGCCGGAGAAATTGGCGGTGATCTGGTTGAGGTCGACGCTGTTGGCGTCGAGCATCGCGGCGGCGTCGTTGAGCTGCGCCTGATCGTCGGCGGTCAGCCCGCGCGGCTGCGGGTCGTCATGCGAGCAGGCGGTGAGGACCAGCAGGATGGCCAAGGCGGAGCGCATTCAGCGAGCGATAGGCCGCGTCCGTGCCGCTAGCAATCACCTCCCCCGCAGGGCGGGAGAGGTGAAGCGTTATCGCGCCACCTCGTTCGCGGCGGTGTCGCCGGCGCGGTCGAGCGCGTCACCAGCACGGTCGGCGGCGCGACTGGCGTTGCGGCCGGCGCGATCGACCGCGGTCGCGGCGTCGTGGAGCGCGGGCGCGGCGGCGTTACCGGTATCGTCGATCGCGTTCTCCGCCGAGCCCAGCGCGCGGTCGGTAGCGGCGTCGACGTCCTCGACCGCGTTGCGGGTGGTCGCGGCGGCGGCGTCGGCGGCGTTGCCGGTGTCGGCGGCGGTCTGGTTATCGACCGACACCTGGCAGGCGGCGAGCGCGAGCGCGGCGAGGAGGGCGGCGGGCAGGGCGGCGGCAAGCTTCATGGGTCACTCCCGGGCAGATCGGTGTTCAAACGCTAGCGCAGCGGTTCCGGTCCCGCCACGCCGCAGCGTTGACAGTCATATAAAGATTTCTTTATATGCTCCCTGAATGACGCGCGCCCTCGACATCTTCCGCGCCCTTGGCGACGCGACGCGGCTGCGCATCCTGCAGCTGGTGCGGCGGATGGAGCTTTCGGTCGGCGAGCTGGCGCAGGTGCTGGGCCAGTCGCAGCCTCGCGTCAGCCGCCACGTCAAGATCCTGTGCGACGCCGGGCTGCTGACGCGACGCAAGGAGGGCAGCTGGGTGTTCGTGGCACTGGGCGCGGCGGAGGCGGTGGAGCCGGTCGCGGTGGCGCTGGACGGCTGGGCAGGGGGTGAGGATCATTGGGGAGTCGCGGACGCGGCCCGGTTGCAGGCGGTGCGCGCCGATCGCGCGGCGGCGGCGGCGGCGTGGTTCGAGGGGCATGCCAGCGAGTGGGACGCGATCCGCTCGCTCCACGTTGCGGAGGAACAGGTCGAGGCGGCGATGGCCGCGGTGCTCGGGCCGGGGCCGCTCGGCACGCTGCTCGACATCGGCACCGGCACCGGCCGAATGCTGGAGCTGTTCGGCGCGCAGGCCGGGCAGGCGCTGGGGATCGACCGCTCGCCGGAGATGCTGCGGCTGGCGCGCGCCAAGCTGCACGGGCTGGCACATGCCGAGCTGCGGCAGGCGAACCTCTATCAGCTGCCGCTGGCGGACGGGGCGGCGGACGTCGCGATCCTGCACCATGTGCTCCATTTCGCCGAAGACCCGGCGGCAGCGATTGGGGAGGCGGCGCGGGTGCTGGGACCGGGCGGACGGCTGCTGATCGCCGATTTCGCCGCGCATGATCGCGAGGAGCTGCGCGCGCGCGACGCGCACGTCCGGCTCGGCTTCGACGAGGCGCAGATCGCCGCCTGGTTCGCCGCGGCGGGGCTGGCGACGGCGCGGGTCGAGACGCTGGAGGGGGGCGAGCTGACGGTGAAGCTGTGGCTCGGGCGCAAAGACGGCGTCCGGCTCAAGGAGGTCGCATGACGCTGTCGGTCAACCAGCTGGAGGAAGCGCGCCGCGCTCTAGATGCGCCGCTTTACGCCGATGTCGCGGGCGACATGGCGGTCAGCTTCGAGTTCTTCCCGCCCAAGACGGAAAAGATGGACGAGCAGCTGTGGGCGTCGGTGCGGACGCTGGAGCCGCTTGGCCCCCGCTTCGTGTCCGTCACCTATGGCGCGGGCGGGTCGACGCGCGAGCGGACGCATGCGACCGTGGCGCGCATTCAGCGCGAAACGCTGCTGGCGGCGGCCGCGCACCTGACCTGCGTCGAGGCGACGCGCGACGAGATCGACGGCATCGCGCAGGAATATTGGGCTGCGGGGGTGCGGCACATCGTCGCGCTGCGCGGCGATCCGCCCGTGGCGGGTACGCGCTATGCCGCGCATCCCGGCGGGTATGAGAATGCGGCGGCGCTGGTCGCGGGGTTGAAGCGGCTCCACCCGTTCGAGCTGTCGGTTGCCGCCTATCCCGAACGGCACCCCGACAGCGGCCATGCGCGGGCCGATCTCGACAACCTCAAGCGCAAGCTGGACGCGGGCGCGACGCGCGGGATCACGCAGTTCTTCTTCGAGGCGGAGACCTTCTTCCGCTTTCGCGATGCAGCGGCGGCGGCGGGGATCGACGCCGACCTGGTGCCGGGGATCATGCCGGTAATGAATGTCGCCAGCGTGCTGCGGATGTCGGCGATGACCGGGACGGCGGTGCCCGGCTGGCTCGGGCGGCTGTTCGAAGGGCTCGACGAACGGCCCGAGGCGCGCCAGCTGGTCGCGGCGACGGTGGCGGCGGAGCTGTGCCGCAAGCTGTATGCAGGCGGCGTGCGGCAGTTCCATTTCTACACGCTCAACCGGGCGGAGCTGGCCTATGCGATCTGTCACCTGCTGGGGGTCAGGCCGCGGGCACCAGTCCGAGAGGCGGCGGCATGATCTCCTCCCCGTTCACGGGGAGGTGGACCGCTCGCGAAGCGAATGGTGGAGGGGGCTTTCCACCGGCGTCACCTTTGCTGGAGAGCCCCCTCCGTCACGCGCGTTGCGCGCGCCACCTCCCCGCGTGCGGGGAGGAGCGAGGTTGACGATGACCAAACGCGAACAGCTCAATGCCGCCGCAGCCGAGCGCATTCTGCTCACCGACGGGGCGTTCGGGACCGAGATCCAGAACTGGCGGCTGGACGAGGCGGCCTATGCCGGGTCGTTGGCGCTGGGCCACGACCAGAAGGGCAATAACGATATCCTGGCGCTGACCAGGCCGGCGGTGATCGAGGCGATCACGCAGGCGTACCTAGATGCGGGGTCGGACATCGTGTCGACCAACACCTTCTCGGCGAATCGGATCAGCCAGGCGGATTATGGCGCGGAAGCGCTGGTGCGCGAGATCAATGTCGCCTCGGCGCGGATCGCGCGGGCTGCGGCGGATGCGGCGGCGCAGGACGGCCGGCCACGCTTCGTGGCGGGGGCGCTGGGGCCCACCAACAAGACCTTGTCGCTGTCGCCCGACGTCAATGATCCGGGCTATCGGGAGATCGACTTCGACTTCCTCAAGCAGGTCTATCGCGAGCAGATCGATGCGCTGGTGGAGGGCGGGGTCGACTTCGTGCTGATCGAGACGGTGTTCGACACGCTCAACGCCAAGGCGGGGATCATGGCGGCGATCGAGGCGCGGGCGGCGCTGGGGCGCGACCTGCCGATCATGCTGTCGATGACGCTGACTGACTTAAGCGGGCGCAACCTGTCGGGGCATACGGTGGAGGCGTTCTGGCACGCGGTGCGCCATGCGAAGCCGGTAACGATCGGGCTGAACTGCTCGTTCGGGGCGGAGCAGCTGCGGCCACATGTCAAGACGCTGTCGCAGATCGCCGATACGTTGGTGATGATTTACCCCAATGCCGGGTTGCCCAACGAGCTTGGAGCTTACGACGAGGCGCCCGGCACGACCGCCGCGCTGGTCGGCGAGTGGGCGCGGGCCGGGCAGGTCAATGTACTGGGCGGGTGCTGCGGGTCGACGCCCGCGCACATCGCGGCGATGGCCGACGCGGTGCGCGGGCTGGCGCCGCGGGTGGTGCCGACGCCTGGGGTCAGGACGAGGCTGGCGGGGCTGGAGCCGATGACGATGGCGGCTTGAACTCCTCCCGCCGCGCGGGGAGGGGGACCGGCGAAGCCGGTGGAGGGGGCTCTCCGCTGGCGATCACCTTTGCGGAGGGCCCCCTCCACCACTCGCTTCGCGAGCGGTTCCCCTCCCCATAAATGGGGAGGAATGAGAAGCAGATGACCTCCTCCACCTTCGTCAATATCGGTGAACGCACCAACGTCACCGGCTCGGCGGCGTTCAAGAAGCTGATCCTCGCGGGCGACTATACGCGCGCGGTGGAGGTCGCGCGGCAGCAGGTGGAGAACGGCGCGCAGATCGTCGACGTCAACATGGACGAGGGGCTGCTCGACGCCGAGCACGCGATGACCACCTTCCTCAAGCTGATCGCCGCGGAGCCCGACATCGCGCGCGTGCCGGTAATGATCGACAGCTCGAAATGGAGCGTGATCGAGGCGGGGCTGAAGTGCGTCTCCGGCAAGCCGATCGTCAATTCGATCAGCATGAAGGAGGGCGAGGCGGCGTTCCTCGACAGCGCGCGCAAGTGCATGGCGTACGGCGCCGCGGTCGTCGTGATGGCGTTCGACGAGACCGGGCAGGCGGATACGGAGGCGCGCAAGGTCGCGATCTGCAAGCGCGCCTATGACCTCCTCGTCGGCATCGGCTTTCCGCCCGAGGACATCATCTTCGATCCCAATATCTTCGCGGTCGCGACGGGGATCGAGGAGCACAACAATTATGCGGTCGACTTTATCGAGGCGCTGAAGCAGCTTCGCGTCCGCTGCCCGCACGCCCATTATTCGGGCGGGCTGTCGAACCTGTCCTTCAGCTTCCGCGGCAACGAGCCGGTGCGCCGCGCGATGCATTCGGTGTTCCTCTACCATGCCATCCCCGCGGGGCTGGACATGGCGATCGTCAATGCCGGGCAGCTGGACGTGTATGACGCGATCGACCCCGAACTGCGGGCGGCGTGCGAGGACGTGATCCTCAACCGCGACCCGCTGGCGGGTGACCGGCTGGTCGCGCTGGCGGAGAGGTACCGCGGCACCGATGCGGTGGCGGAGAAGGCGGCGGCGGAGTGGCGCGGGCTGCCGGTGACCAAGCGGCTCGAATATGCACTCGTAAAGGGCATCGACCTGCATGTCGTCGAGGACACCGAGGAGTGCCGCCATGCGTTCGCGCGGCCGATCGAGGTTATCGAAGGCCCGCTGATGGACGGCATGAACGTCGTCGGCGACCTGTTCGGCAGCGGCAAGATGTTCCTGCCGCAGGTCGTCAAGTCGGCGCGGGTGATGAAGAAGGCGGTCGCCCACCTTCTCCCTTTCATCGAGGCGGCGAAGGAGCCGGGCGCCAAGGGCAAAGGCCGGATCGTCATGGCGACGGTCAAGGGCGACGTTCACGATATCGGCAAGAACATCGTCGGCGTCGTCCTCCAGTGCAACGGCTTCGAGGTGGTCGATCTAGGCGTGATGGTGCCGTGGTCGCGCATCCTGGAGGCGGCGAACGAGAACGACGCCGACATGATCGGCTTGAGCGGGCTGATCACGCCGAGCCTCGACGAAATGGTGACCGTCGCCGAGGAGATGAAGCGGGCAGGCATGACGATGCCGCTGCTGATCGGCGGCGCGACGACGTCGAAGGTGCATACCGCGCTCCGCATTTCGCCAGCTTATGACGGTCCGATCGTGCATGTGCTCGACGCCTCGCGCGCGGTGGGGGTGGCGACGACGCTGGTCAGCGACACCGGCCGCGACGCCTATGTCGCGGGTGTCGCGGACGAATATCAGAAGGTCCGAGACGCCCGCGCGGGCAAGGGCGCGAACGAGCTGCTGCCGCTCGCAGAAGCCCGCGTGCGGGGCTTTGCGGCGGACATGCAGCTCAAGGCGGCGGCGCCGATGTCGCCTGGGCGGCACGTGTTCGACGGCTGGGATCTGGCCGATCTCCGCGCTCTGATCGACTGGACGCCGTTTTTCCGCGCGTGGGAGCTGGCGGGTAACTATCCAGCGATCCTCGACGACGCGGTGGTGGGCGAGAGCGCGACCGCGCTGTTCGCAGATGCGCAGGCGATGCTCGACCGGATCGTGGGGGAGGGGTGGCTGACCGCGCGTGGCGTCGTCGGGCTGTGGCCGTGCCGGCGCGAGGGGGATGATGTCGTTCTCGTAAACTCCCCCCCGGGACGGGGAGGGGGACCGCGCCCGCAGGGCGTGGTGGAGGGGGCGCAGCCCCAAGCGACAACCCGCGTGGAGGGCCCCCTCGACCACCAGCCTGCGGCTGGCGGTCCCCCTCCCCGTGCCGGGGAGGAGCTAAGGCTCCCCTTCCTGCGCCAGCAGATCGCGAAGCGCGAGGGGCGCGCCAACATGTGCCTGGCCGATTTCGTCGATCCGGCGGGCGACTGGATCGGCGGGTTTGCGGTCGGCATCCATGGACTCGAGCCGCATCTCGCGCGGTTCAAGGCGGGGCACGACGATTACAACGACATCCTGCTGAAGGCGCTGGCAGACCGGCTGGCGGAGGCGTTCGCCGAGCGGCTGCACCAGCATGTGCGCACGACGCTGTGGGGCTATGCCGCGGGCGAGCAGCTGACCAACGAGGCGCTCATCAAGGAACAGTATCGTGGCATCCGCCCAGCGCCCGGCTATCCGGCCTGCCCCGAGCATTCGCTCAAGGCCATGCTGTTCGACCTGCTCGATGCGGAGGCGACCGGGCTGACGCTGACCGAGAGCTTCGCAATGCTGCCGACCGCGGCGGTCAGCGGTTTTTATTTCGGGCACGCACAGGCCGAATATTTCGGCGTGGCGCGGATCGGGCAGGATCAGGTCGCGGACTATGCGGCGCGACGTGGGGTGGATCCGGCGCTGGCGGAGCGGTGGCTGCGGCCCAACCTGGACTGACGCAGGAACGGGCGCGCCGCCGTAGGCGACGCGCCCGTTCCCACCTATCCGATCAGGCGAAGCGGACCGCGGTCTGCACCTTGGCCCGGCGGCGGAGCGCAAAGCCGACCACGCCGAAGCCAACGATCATCATCGCCCAGCTCGCCGGCTCGGGCACTGCCGCAGCAACCGCAGCAACCTCGAAATTGGCGTTGACGTTGGGGCCGTTCGCAAACGCAACCCGCACATTGTCGACCGCGCCGGAGAAGGTGCCGGTCCATCCCGACCCCACACCGATTTCCAGCCCGACGACGCTGAGGTTCGCGGTGGAGTTGGCGGCAATCCATTCCGCCATCGTCTTCACGCCGCCATTGGCATCCGCGAAGGTCGGCCCGAGCGCCGCGTTGGTGGCCCAGAACTGACCGGTGCCGAGCGTCGCCGATACCGTCGTCCAGGTGCCGACCGGGGCGTTTTGATTGGCCTGATAGTAGTTCTCGAGCACTAGGGCACCCGCAAATCCGCAATTCTTGTAGATGTCGAAGCGAAAAACCGGAGAAAACAGCGCCGTCGTGGTCGAGGCCGGGTCGCGATAGAAGTCGAACGAAACGCTCGACAGGCTGGACAGCGCAATCGGGCTGCTCAGATAATATTGCAGGTCGGCTTTGCTGTCCGCGGATGTCGTCGAGAAGAAGGCGGAGCCGTTGCCGTTGCGGCTGTAGTCGGTCGTGATGCCGACCGTACCGCCGCCGCCGACATTGTTCTGATACCATTGATTGGTGGTGAACGCACCGCTGACGCGGTTGGCGCCGCCACCCGGGCCGACCACGGTGGTGCGCGTGCCGGTGGGCGTCGTCGTCGTGGTCGCAACGCCCGCACCGTTGGTGCCGTTCAGATTCTGCAGGCTGGTGTTGCTCACAGTCTGCGCAGTTGCCGCCGAGCCGACCAGCACTGTCGCGGCCGCAGCCGCCCAAAGATAGGTCTTCATCGCTCTCCCCCAATATCGAGGCGACGTTTTCCGCCCCATTAGATGATTGCGAACAATCACTTAATGGGCTCGCAAGTTGCAAAGGTGCAATGTTGACGGTTTCTGGGTTCCTGTCCCGTTCCGGTACGGCCGCCGACGCCAGCAACGATTGCGACGCCGACCCGTGGCCGTTAACCCTGAACTGGGCTGGTATGTAGCGAACCGCCACGCCAGCAGCGGGCGAGAGGAGTTGTCCGATGCTGCGAGCCCTGACCATATCCGTCGCCTGGTGCGCTTTGCTGGCTGCGAGGTCTGAACCCGCGCCATTCGTCATCGCGGAAACCGGGCAGGGCTTCGCCCGCCTCCAGGAGGCCGTGAGCTCGATCCGCACCGGTGCCGGGACGATTCTGATCGCGCCCGGCGTGTATCACGACTGCGCCGTGCAGGCGGGGGGTGACATCACGTTCCGTGCGCGGCAGCCGGGGACGGCGGTGTTCGAGGGCACGACCTGCGAGGACAAGGCGGTGCTGGTGCTGCGCGGGCGGAGCTCGGCGGTCGACGGACTGGTGTTCCGTCACCTGCGCGTCGGCGACGGCAACGGTGCGGGGATCAGGACCGAGCTTGGCGACCTGACCGTGACGCGCTCGATGTTCCTCGACAGCCAGGAGGGCATCCTGGGCGGCGAGCCGACCGGTCAGCGGATCGTGATCGACCATTCGACCTTCGCCGGGCTGGGGCAATGCGACGAGACGCGCGACTGCGCGCACGCCATCTACCTCGCCAATCGCGGGCAGGTGATGGTGACGAACTCGCGGTTCGAGCGCGGAACGGGCGGGCACTATGTGAAGCTGCGCAGCCCGCGTGTGACGATCACCGGCAACAGCTTCGACGACACCGCCGGGCGCAGCACGAATTATATGATCGATCTGCCCGACGGCGCGACGGGGCTGATCGCGCGCAACGCGTTCGTGCAGGGCAGCCACAAGGAGAATCATTCGGGGCTGATCGTGGTGGCGGCGGAGGCGCGGACCTATCCGTCGGCGGGGCTGCGCGTCGAGGGCAACGACGCGCGGCTGGCGCCTGGTGCGCCGACCGGCCCCGCCTTTGTCGCCGACCTGAGCGGCGAGCGGCTGGCGGTCGGCGCGAACCGGCTGGGGCCGGGGATCAGGATGTTCGAGCGGCGCTGAAGCGCGGCAGCCGGCGACGTCCAACGACGCGGTTTTGGCGCGGCGCGCCGTGTAACCTTCACGTCAGGGGCAGGTGCTCGCCGGGCCGGGATCGAGATCGAGGCACCGGCCGTCGACGCCGCTGACCGGCAGCCCCAGCACGGCCGCCAGTGTCGGCATGATGTCGACCGTCTCGACCGACAGCGGCTGTTCGAAGCTGGGCATGCCGCGCCGCCAGAACAGGATCGGCACGCGCCGGTCATAGTCCCAGAAGCTGCCATGCGTCGCAACATAGCCGGGGCGCGGCTCGCTGGCCCCCGACACCCGCGGCGCGAGTGCCACGATCAGGTCGCCCGAGCGCGGGCGGTAGAAGCTCGCCTTGGCGCGCATGATGAGGGGCCAGGTCTCGGGCGGGCCGCCGGGTTCGGGCGAGGCGGCGATCTCGTCGGCGGTGAAAACGGCGGCGACATCTGGCTGGGCACGGATCGCCGTGCGCGCGGCGGCGATCAGGCGGGTGCGGACGGCGGGCGGCAGCGTCGCGTCGGCGTAGAGGTTCGACTCCTGGAAGTGGAGCGCCGTCGCGGGCAGGCCGACCGCCGCCGTCGCCGCGCGGATCGCCGCGTCAGGGTCGAAATGCGAGCGCGAAACCCCCGCCGCGCCCTGCGCGAGCGCCCTTTCCGGCAGGTCGACGCCGCCGTGGTCGGCGGCGAGCACGACCAGATAGTCGATCCCCGCACGGTCGAGCACCGCGAAGAAATCGCCTAGGTCGCGGTCGATGCTGGCGAGCTGGAGGCACATCTCCGCGCCCTGCGTGCCATAGGCGTGGCCGACATAATCAGTCGCCGACAGTGAGACGCTGAGCACGTCGGGCGCGCTGCCGCGCCCGAGCCGCATGGTCTGAACGAACCCGGCGGCGAGCGCCAGCGTCGCCCCGTCCAACTCGGGCGAGGCGCGGAAAGCGGCGGCGTTGCCCGGCTCGCGCGCAAAGCGGCCGTCGCCCACCGTCGGGCCGGTGGTCGGGACGCTGCGGGCACGGCCTGCGCACCAGGCAGGCAAGTCGAGAGCAGGCTGCGCCGCGCCGATGCGGGCCGCGATCGCGGCGTTGGCGCGGTCGACGATGGCGGGCGCCGGGCGGCCCGGATAGGTCGCGAAGGCGCGCGCATCGGCGTCCCACCACCAGGTCTCGTCGGCGGTGCGACCGGCCATCGTCACCGCGGCGCGGTCCTTGCCGGACACTGCGACGTTGCGGCTGGCGGGGTTGGCGGCGCGGAGCCGCTCGCCCAGCGTGCGGGCGAGCAGGTGATCGTTGGCAACGGTGTAATGGTCGTGGCGGTTCGCTGCGTTGTGCTCGTCCTCGACGCAGTAAATCACCTTGTCTGCGAGCGGCGAACGCTCGTCGCGCCAGGTGTTGAGGACGATCCCCGTGTGCGCCGGGCGCATGCCCGTCATGAGCGTGGAATGACCGGGACAGGTCTCGGTCGCGGCGTGGCTCTGATAGCCCGACGGGAACACCGCGCCGTCGAGCAGCCGCGCGAAGCCGCCGGTGAATCGGTTGCGGTATTCGGCGAAGAGGTCGGCGGAGAATTGATCGACCGAGATCGCGACGATGAGTGTCGGCTTCCCGGCCGGAGCGGCGGCGGGGGCGGGAGCAGTCGGAGCGGGAGCAGTCTGGGCAATGACGGGTGCGCAAAGCAGGGATGCTGCGAGCAGGGCGGCGGCAAATGCTTTCATGCCTTGATCCTTGGGCAGACTGGCGGGGGCGGCTATGGGCCGGGGCGATGACCCGGACAATAGCCGCGCTGTTTTGCTTGCTGATGACGCTGTGCGGCGGGGCGGCGCCGGCCCAGCAGGCGCAGGGTGCGCCGCATCTGGCGATGACGCTGGCGCCGGAGACGGCGCGCCCGCGCGCGGGCGAAGCGGTGACGCTGGCGCTCGACACCCGGCCGCAAGTCGGATGGCACGGCTATTGGGGCGAAAATCCGGGCGATGCCGGGTTTCCGCCCAAGCTAGAATGGGCTCTGCCCGCTGGCATGACGGCGGGCGCCTGGCAGTGGCCGGTGCCGGGGACGCTGCTGATCTCAGGCCTGATGAACTACGTCTATGAGCAGCCGTTTGCGCCACTGGTGACGCTGCGGGTGCCGGCGGGGCTGGCGGTGGGGACGCGGCTGCCGGTGCAGCTGAAGCTCAGCTATCTGGTCTGCACCCGCTCGCTGTGCGTGCCGGAGGCGCAGACGGTCGCGACCGAGCTGACGGTCGGCGATGGCGGCGCGGCGGACCCGCGCTTCGACGGCTGGAGGCGCGCGGTGCCGAAGCCGCTGGGCGGCGACGCCGCGTTTGCGGCGCAGAACGGCAGGGTGCGGATTGCAGTGCCCTATCCGGCGGGCGCGCCGCTGGATGGGGCGTCGCTGTTGCCGGTGACGCCGAACGCGTTCGACTATGCCGCGGCGCAGACGGTGACGCGCGACGGCGACCGGGTGGTGATCGAGACGGCAGGACACCCGGCGGCTGCGTTCGAGGCGGTGCTGCGGGTCGGCGAGGGCCGGGGGCTGAGGCTGACGGCGCGGGCGGGCGCGGTGCCCGGCGCGCGCGGCTGGCTGGGCACGGCGTTGGCGGCGTTCGGGCTGGCGGTGCTGGGCGGGCTGATCCTCAACGTCATGCCGTGCGTGTTTCCCATCCTGAGCCTCAAGGCGCTGAGCCTGGCGCGGTCGAGGGAGAGCGAGGCGCACATGCGGGGCGAGGCGCTGGCCTACACGGCGGGGGTGGTGCTGGTGTGCGTCGGGCTGGGCGGGGCGATCCTGCTGCTGCGCGCCTGGGGGAGTGCGGCGGGGTGGGCGTTCCAGCTGCAGGATCCGCGGATGATCGCCGCGCTGCTGGCGCTCTGCGTCGCGATCGCGGCCAATCTGTCCGGGTTGTGGGAGGTGCCGTCGCTGTCGTTCGAGGGCGGGGCCAATCGGCTGGGCTCGTTCGCGACCGGGGCGCTGGCGGCGTTCGTGGCGACGCCGTGCACCGGGCCATTCATGGCGGCAGCGCTGGGCGCGGCGCTGGTCTTGCCCTGGGCGGCGGGGCTGGCGGTGTTTGCGGGGCTCGGCCTTGGGCTGGCGCTGCCGTTCCTGCTGCTCGGGTTCATACCGGCGCTGCGGCGGCGGCTGCCGCGGCCGGGCGCGTGGATGGAGCGGGCGCGCCGCGTGCTGGCGGTGCCGATGTGGCTGACCGCGGCGGGGCTGGTGTGGTTGCTGTGGCAGGAGACGGGGCGGCTCGGCGGCGCAGTGTTCTTCGCGCTGCTCTTCGGAACCTTCTTCGCGGGACTCGGCGCGTTGCAGCGGCGGGGCAGAACGATGCCTTTGGCCGGCGTGGCGGGTGCGCTCGCTTTCGTGGTCACAATGAGCGTGCTCTGGGCGGCCGGTCCGTCGGTCCATGGCGGCAGGCCTGGCCGCGACCTGCCGTTCAGCGAGGCGCGGCTGGCGCAGCTTCGGGCGCAGCACCGGCCGGTGTTCGCCTATTTTACCGCCGATTGGTGCCTGACCTGCAAGGTCAACGAACGGGTGGCGATCGAGCCTGCGCGGGCGGCGTTGCACGCGAAGGGGGTGGCGGTGCTGGTGGGGGACTGGACCGGCGGCGATCCGGCGTTGGGGCGGTTCATCGAGGCGCAGGGCCGGGCGGGGGTCCCGTTGTATATCTACTACGCACCGGGGGCGGCCATGCCGCGGGTATTGCCGCAGGTGCTGACGCCGGGAGTGATGACGGGGCTGTAGCTCTGCCCCACGGCGGGGAGGTAGAGAGAAGGCCTTGTGCGGCGCAGCGAACCCGGCCAGCATGGGAACCGTCACCCCGTCCGGAGTCTTGATCCGCCCGATGCAGCAGCGACCCGCGTTCGACGAGATCAGGGACGGCTGCGGGTCCGGCTTCGACGCGGTTGCGGGCTGGCTGGACGGTACTGAGGCGGGCGAGCTGCGGCGGCGCCAGCAGTCGGCGGAGACGACCTTCCGCCAGCTCGGCATCACCTTCGCCGTTTATGGCGACGAGGCGGCGGCGGAGCGGATCATCCCGTTCGACATCGTACCTCGGATTTTCCAGGCGCATGAGTGGGCGCGGCTGTCCGAAGGGCTGGTGCAGCGGGTGGAGGCGATCAACGCCTTCCTCGACGACATCTATGGCGCGCAGAAAATCCTGGCCGACGGTGTGCTCCCAGCCGACCTGGTGCTCGGCAACCCGCAGTTCCGGCCCGAAGTCCACGGCGTGCGCAGCCCGCATGGCGTGCGCGCGCATATCTGCGGCATCGACCTGGTTCGGACCGGGCCCGATGACTTTTGGGTGCTGGAGGACAATGCCCGCACGCCGTCGGGGGTGAGCTATATGCTCGAGAACCGCGAGGCGATGCTGCGGCTGTGCCCCGAGCTGTTCCGCCAGCTTCGCGTCGCTGCGGTGGACAGCTATCCCGACCGGCTGCTCGCGACGATGCAGTCGGTCGCGCCGAAGCCGTCCGGCGCCCCGGTCTGCGTCGTCCTGACCCCCGGGCACTTCAACTCGGCTTATTACGAGCACAGCTTCCTGGCGGACTCGATGGGGGTCGAGCTGGTCGAGGCGGCTGACCTGCTGGTCGACGACGACGTCGTTTATATGCGTACGGTCGCGGGGCGGGTGCGGGTAGACGTGATCTACCGCCGGATCGACGACGACTTTCTCGACCCGCTGATCTTCCGTCCCGATTCGGCGCTCGGCGTGCCGGGGCTGATCGCCGCCTATGCCGCGGGCAACGTCGCGATCCTCAACTCGCCCGGGAACGGCATCGCCGACGACAAGGCGATCTACAGCTACATGCCCGAGATCGTGCGCTATTATTCCGGCGGCGAGGCGCGGTTGCCCAATGTCGAGACCTATCGGTGCCGGGAAGCCGACGCGCTCCGCTATACCCTCGATCATCTCGACCGGCTGGTGGTGAAGCTGGTCGACGGCTCGGGTGGGTACGGGATGCTGGTCGGGCCGACCGCGTCGCGCGCCGAGATCGAGGCGTTCCGCACCGCGCTGACGGCGGAGCCGCACCGCTATATCGCGCAGCCGACGCTGGCGCTGTCGACGGTGCCGACGCTCGCCGAGAGCGGCCTGTCGCCGCGGCACGTCGATTTCCGCCCCTTCGTGCTGACCGGCGCGAAGGGGGTGCAGGTAGTGCCGGGCGGGCTGACGCGGGTCGCGCTGCGCGAAGGGTCGCTCGTCGTCAATTCCAGCCAGGGGGGCGGGACCAAGGACAGCTTCGTGCTGATGGAGGATGGGCCAGCGCAGACGCAGACGCAGACGCAGCGGATGGGCGGCATGACGCAGTCGCAGGGGCGGTCGTCTTGAAGTCCTCCTCGATTACGGGGAGGGGGACCACTCGCACTTGCGCGAGTGGAGGAGGGGGTTTTCCACAGGCGGCGCCGCTTGCGGAGAGCCCCCTCCGTCACGCGGCTGACGCCGCGCGCCGCTTCCCCGTGAACGGGGAGGATTGCCCATGCTGAGCCGCACCGCATCCTCGCTCTACTGGCTCGGTCGTTATTTCGAGCGGGCAGACTTCGTCGCGCGGCTGGTCGAGGCGACGGCGCGGCTCGACACGCTGTCGTCGCGGCCGGCGGGCGAGGCGGCCTGGGCGTCGGCGCTGGCGGTGACCGAGAATGACGAGGCGTTCGCCGCGACGGGTGCCGCCGCTACCCAAACGGAAGTGGCGTGCTTCCTCACCACGGACGCGTCGCACCCCGGCTCCGTCGTGCGCTGCCTCGACATGGCGCGGCAGAATGCGAAGGCGGTGCGCACGGCGCTGACGCGTGAAGCATGGACTGCGATCAACCGTGCCTGGCTGACCTTCGAGGCGCGGCCCGAGGGGTGTGACCTCGACGACACGCTAAGGATGGTGGCGGCGGTTCAGAACGAGAGCCGCGGGTTCGAGGGCGCGGTCTATCGGATGTTGCGCAACCAGGCGACGTGGTTCGTGCGGCTGGGGCAAGCGATCGAGCGCGCGGACAACACCGCGCGACTGGTCGACGTCAAATACCATCTGCTGCTGCCCGAGGGCGAGCCGGTCGGCGGCGTGCTTGATCGCGACCAGTGGACGACGATCCTGCAGACGGTGTCGGCGGTGACCGCCTATCGCTGGCTCTATTCGGAAGGGCTGACAGTCGGCAATGTCGTTGACCTGCTGCTGGCGCGGCCGGAAATGCCGCGCAGCCTCGCGGCGTCGGCGGAGGAGGTGGTCGAGGTGCTGGGGATGCTGGCCAAGCACACCGGCCGCCATGGCGAGGCGGACCGCATGGCGCGGCTGCGCGCCAGCCGGGTGGCGAAGACGCGCTCGGGCGAGGTCATCGCGGCGGGGCTGCACCAATATCTACAGGCGTTCATCGACGAGAACGACCTGCTCCACGCCGCGGTCGGGCGGCAGTTCACCTTTGGGTGAGGGGCGTGGCCCCGCTACTCTTCTCCGGGACGGGGAGGTGGCGCGTGCGAAACGCGTGACGGAGGGGGCTCGCCGCGAGCGACTTACACGCGGCCTGCCCCCTCCACCCCCGCCTGCGGCGGCGGTTCCCCTCCGCGTCAGCGAGGAGGATCGACGCGCATGCGCCTGACGGTCGATCATCGCACGACCTATCGCTTCACCGTTCCGCAGTCGCGGGTGGTGCAATTGCTGCGGCTCACGCCGGGCAACACCCATGACCAGACCGTCGCGTCGTGGCGGGTGCATGTCGATTGCGATGCGCGGATGCGTGAGGGCACCGATGGGTTCGGAAATTGCATCACCATGCTCTACGCCGAGGGCCCGCTGACCGAGATCGAACTGGCGGTGCATGGCGAGGTGGTGACCAGCCATTCGGCAGGCGCGGTGCTGGGTGCGGCCGAGCCGTTGCCGCCGGCGCTGTATCTGCGCGCGACCGCGGCGACGGCGCCGGATACGGCGATCGCGGACTGGGCGCGGCAGGCGGCGGGGGAGGGCGGGACGCTCGACCGGCTGCACCGGCTGAATTGCGCGCTCCACGAGCGGTTCGGGATCGCGCGCGAGCGGGGCGAGCCCAAGCAGCCCGCGGCGCGGGCGTTCGCAGGCAAACGCGCGACGCCGCGGGCGCTGGCGCAGATTTTCTGCGTCGCGGCACGCTCGCTCGGCGCGCCGGCGCGATTCGTGTCCGGCTATCACCTGTGGGAGGTCGGCGGCGCGCACCGCCCCGCGCCCCACGGCTGGGCGGAGGCGCATGTCGAGGGGATCGGCTGGATCGGCTTCGACCCGACGACGGGCATGTCGCCGGAGGAGGAGAATGTCCGGGTCGCCGTCGCGCTGGATGCGGCGGGCGCCGCGCCAGTGGCGGGATCGCGGCTGGGGGAAGGGGCAGAGGAGCTGGACGTCGACGTCAGCGTCAGCCGGGAGGGCTGATTACTGCATCTTGTCGGCCCAGATCGGCGTCGAGGCGCCGCTGTCGGGGCTGAAACTGAACACCGGCCCTTCCCATTCGCCGAAATTGATCCGGTTCAGAAACATGGATCGGCTGAACATCTGGGTAGCCGACGATGCGATGACGGTTGCGCCGGAATAGAGCGCCATCTCGCCCATGAACCGCCGCCCGTCCCCCACGGTGCCGGCGTTGCCCTTTCCCGTGTCCGCTGCCGCGCACGCATAGATTATGATCTTGCCGATCAGCGGCTTGGGATTGCGCCACGCCCTGACCAGGGCGACGTTACGCAGGTCAAGGCCCCGTTTGCCGAGCTGCAGCCCCCAGCCGCCGCTCGTGCGGGCGACCGACATCTGATGTTCCATGTCCCAATGCGCCTCGCCCCCGTGGCACATGACGATCAGCTCATCCAGGCCGCCCTGCGACGCCGCATATGCTTGTACCCAGCTCACGATATTGGCGATCTTGTCCTTGGGACCGACGCGGTAGATATTCTGTGCGATATGCGGCGCGTTGCCGTTGAGGCGGGTGTCGTGCAGCAGCATGCGCTTTGCCATGAACGATATCCTCGACCCGCCGGGTGGCGGGATTGTGCCCATCCACCCTAAGCGAAGTTGCTGCCAGCCGGCACGTTGCAAATCGTCGCAACGTGTAACAAATCGCGCCGGACTCGGTTCGCGATCAGATGTGTGTCAGCTCGCGCTCGTCCAGCGGCCGCCACCCGGTCGGGCCGAGGATCTCGAGCGGGCGGTAGCGGACCTTGTACGCCATGCGCTGCGACCCCTTCACCCAATAGCCGAGATAGACATAGGGCAGCCCCGCCTCGCGCGCCTTCAGGATATGGTCGAGGATGATGAAGGTGCCCAGCCCCGGCCGGTCCGCGCCGCCGGCGTCGAAGAAGCTGTAGATCATGCTCAGTCCGTCAGCCTGACGATCGGTCAGGCACGCGCCGATCAGCTTGCCGCGGCGGCCGAAGCGCGCCGGCTCGCGATATTCGAGCAGGAACGAGTTGACGGGGGAATGCTCGACCATGTCGGCAAAGTCCTCCTCGTCCATCCGCGCCATGCCGCCGCCCGGATGGCGCGTCGCGAGATAGCCGCGAAGGAGCTGGTACTGCTCGTCGGTGGCCCAGGGGCGGCAGGGCGTCACCTCCAGGTCGGCGTGGCGCTTGACGAGCTTGCGCTGCGTTGCGTTGGGCTGGAAATCGGGCGTCACGACGCGCACGGACACGCAGGCGGTGCAGCCCGCGCAGCTCGGACGATAGGCCACCGATTGCGACCGGCGAAAGCCGATCCGGCCGAGCGCGTCGTTCAATTCGGCCGCATGAACGCCGTTCAGTTCGGTGAACACCTTGCGCTCCTGCTTGCCAGGCAGGTACGGGCAAGGCGATGGGCTGGTGACGAAGAAGCGCGGGAAACGGAACGGCGCAGTCACCGGTAGCGGGCCTTTCGAAAGGGTCGAGCCGCTATGCCGGGTGCGCGCCCTGCTGAAAAGCGGCTTTACCACGAAAGAGGGTTAAGGCAGAGCCCGTGTTGCGGCGCGAAATAGAAGTCGTTAAGGTTGGAACACTAGTAGCGCCGACTGGTTGTCGGGACTGCAGTAAAAGGAGGGCTCTGCTCATGCGTCTGAAATCGGTTCTTTTCTCCCTGGCCGCGGCCGGCATGGTCGTCGCTCCGGTTGCTGCCAATGCCAATCCGGCGTCGAGCCTGTCGGTCGCGTCCGCACAGCGCGCGTCGACCCCGTCGGCGAAGCATAGCAATCTGGGTGGCGGCAGCGCCGGCATCTATGCGCTGCTGATCGTCGCCGGCATCGCCGCGATTATCGCGGTCGGCGCGTCGAACGATACGAAGACCAAGAGCCCCTAGGCTTCGCCGCTCACGGCCGTTGCGCGGACCAGCGCGCGACGGCTCAGGCGAGTTCGACCGCGGATACCTCATAGCCTGCTTCGCCCAACGCGGCGACCAGGCGATCGAGGTGTCCGCGGTCGCGTGCTTCACACTCGATGTCGGTGATGAGGCCTTTTGCGGGCAGCGTCGTGAAGACGCGCTGGTGATAGACCTCGATGATGTTGATCCGCTCCTGATCAAAAATGCGGGCGACGTTGAAGAGCGCGCCGGGCTGATCCTGTAGCCGGATGCGCAGCCGCGCAAGGCGGCCCGACCGCGCGAGATCGCGCAATAGGACATTGGCGAGCAGCCGCGTGTCAATGTTGCCACCGCACAGCACCACCCCGACGGTGCGCCCGGCGAACTTCTCCGGATAGGCGAGCAGCGCCGCCAGCCCGGCTGCGCCGGCGCCCTCCACCACCGTTTTCTCGATCTGCAGGAGCAGGCTGACCGCTTCCTCCAGCCGCCGTTCCGACACCAGCACGATATCATCGACCAGCGCACGGACCATGCGGGCGGTGACGCCGCCCGGTTCCTTGACTGCGATGCCTTCGGCCAGCGTATCGCCCGCACAGGGAAGATGCGTGTTGTTGAGACGATTATACATCGACGGGAAGAGTTCCGCCTCGACACCGATGACGCGGATCGCACGGCCCGTTTCGGCTTCACGCGCGCGCGCCACAGTCGCCATCCCGGAAATGAGGCCGCCGCCGCCGATCGGCGTGACCAGCGTGTCGATCGCGGGCACGTCCTCGAACATCTCGACCGCCGTCGTTCCCGCCCCGGCGATGATGCGTGGATCATCGAACGGGTGGACGAACGTGAAGCCGCGTTCCTCCTCCAGCACACGGGCATGAGCATAGGCGGCGTCGAAGGTGTCGCCCTCCAGGATGACGTCGGCGCCGTGCCCCTGCGTCTGCGTCACCTTCACGATCGGCGTCGTCGTCGGCATCACGATCGTCGCCGGAACCCCGAGCCGCTGCGCGTGATAGGCGAGCCCCTGCGCATGATTGCCGGCCGAAGCTGCGATGACGCCGTTCGCTTTGGCCTCGTCCGGCAGCAGCAGCAGAGTGTTGAGCGCGCCGCGCTCCTTGTAGGCGGCGGTGAACTGCAGGTTCTCGAACTTGAGATAGACTGTCGCGCCGGTCAGGTCGCTCAGCGTCTTGCTGATCAGCGTGGGGGTGCGGACGATCGCATCGGCGATGCGGGCATGCGCCGCGTGGACGTCGGCGATGGTGACGGGGAGCGGCTCGGCGTCCGTAGCGGGCGCGGCGGTTCGGGCGAGGGAGGCCATGCAGCGCGCCCTAGGCCATCTGGCGCGGCGGGGGAACAGCGCCTATCCGGCTGGCGATGTTCAGGACCGCCGTCGCCGTGTTCGCCGCCTTCTCGCTCGCCGGCCCCGCGCTGGCCGACGGGCTGATCGACAACGTCAACGGCGTGACGCTCGATCGGGAGGGGCATGTCCTACGCTTCACCGGGCTGCTGCTGGCGGATGGCAAGGTTCGAGCACTGCTGGCGCGCGAGGCGGCGCGGCCGGCGCGACCCGACTGGCGGCTGGACATGCATGGGCGGGTAATGCTGCCGGGCATGATTGATGCGCACGGGCATGTGATGGAACTGGGGTTCCGCGCGATGGCGCTTGACCTGTCCGATGCGACCAGCCTGGCGGATGCGCAGGCAATGATCAGAGCCTATGCCGCGGCCAATCCCGATAAGCGCTGGATTCTTGGCGGCGGCTGGAACCAGGAGCGGTGGCATCTCGGCCGCTTCCCCACCGCGGCCGAGCTTGACGCTGCGGTCGGCGACCGGCCGGTGTGGCTGGCGCGCGCCGATGGGCACGCCAGCTGGGCCAACACGGCGGCGATGCGGGCGGGCGGCGTCACGGCGCGCGCCGTCGCCCCGCCGGGCGGCCGGATCGAACGCGCGGGGGGAGCGCCGTCCGGCGTTTTCGTCGATGCGGCCAAGGTGCTGATTCAGCATGCCGTGCCGCCGCCGCTGCCCAAGGAGCGTGACGCCGCGTTCCTGACCGCGCAGGCCATTCTCCACCGCAGCGGCATCACCGCGGTCGCCGACATGGGGACGAGCATCGATGACTGGCTGAGCTTCCGGCGAATGGGCGACGCCGGCGCGCTGCGCGTCCGGATCATGTCCTATGCGGTCGATCAGGAGGTCGCCTCGGCGGTCGGCGGGCGTGGGCCGACTCCCTGGCTGTATGCCGACCGGCTGCGGATGGGCGGCGTCGGCGAGATATATGAGGACGGCGCGCTCGGATCGCGCGGCGCGTGGCTGAAGGCGCCCTATGCGGACGCGCCGGGGCAAACCGGCGCGGCGCAGATGACCGAGGATCAGCTGCAGAACCGGATGAGCCGGGCGGCGATGGACGGCTGGCAGGTCGCGGTGCACGCGATCGGCGACCGGGCGAACGCCGCGGTGCTGGACGCGATCGACGTGCTGGCGCCGACCTATGGCGGCGACCGGCGCTGGCGGATCGAACATGCGCAGATCGTCGATCCCGCCGACCTGTCGCGCTTTGGCCAGCATGGCGTGATCGCGTCGATGCAGCCGACCCACCAGACCAGCGACCGGACGATGGCGGAAGCGCGGCTGGGGACGTCGGGTATTCAGGGCGCGCGGCTGACCGGCGCCTATGCGTGGGCGTCGATGCTACGGGTCGGCGCGAAGCTGGCGTTCGGATCGGACTTCCCGGTAGAGCGGCCGGACCCCTGGGCGGGTTGGGCAGCGGCGTTCACGCGCGCAGATCCCGATGGTCAGCCGTTCGGGGGCTGGCGGTCCGAAGAGCGGGTCAGCCGCGAACAGGCCTGGTGGGCGTTTACCGGCGGCGCCGCCTATGCCGGGTTCGCCGAAGACAAGTTCGGGATTCTGGCGGTCGGGCAGCGCGCGGACTTCATCATCGTCGATCGCGATCCACTGCTTGCATCACCAACCGAGCTGCGCGCGACGCAGGTGCTGGAGACCTGGGTCGGCGGCGAGAGAATGTGGGAGAGAACACCATGATCGTGATCACCGGCAGCGTCACCGCGCGGGCGGGCAGCATCGAGGCGATGAAGAACGAAGGGCTGGCGCATAGCGAGCGGTCGCGCGGCGAGGAGGGCTGTTTGTCGCACCGCTGCTATGTTGACGCGGCCGTGCCGGCGCGGCTGTTCTTTTATGAGGAATGGCGCGACATGGCGGCGGTCCAGGCGCATTTCCGCCATGCCGACACCGCCAAGATCATGGCCGCGATCCGCGAATATGCGGTAACCAGCGACGGGCCTGTCCTGCTCGAGGCCAAACCGGCCGCCTAACTACCTCGGCGGGCTGCGCCGACCGTTCCGCGCCGGGCGCCCCCGCCCAACCGGCGCAGCGCGGCGCCGAGCAGGCCGAAGCCAAGCAGCATGGTGAGCCAGGTCGCAGGCTCCGGGACCGGCGCCGCGATCGCCTGCGCGGTAAAGCCCTGCAGATCGCTGTCCTGAAAACCGAAGACGAAGAACTGATTGGCCCCCGCGGTGCCGGGCACGAAATCATTGTCGTTGGCGACAAACAGGGTGTGGAGGAGCTGGCCGTTCAGCGTCACGTCCTGCCCGAACGCCAGGCCTTCGATCTTGGCGGGGATCTGCGCCGCGGTCAGGCCGTTCGCCTTGAGCGCCGCGACGATGTCAAGGAAGGGCGTTGCCGACTTGGTGACGACCGCCGTCGCATTCGGGCCGGTTGCCGTCGCGTTGACGACTCCCGAGATATCGGTCGCGCCCGCGGTATCGATTAGGAAGATCGATTTGACTGCCGCGTTGCTGCCGTCGCCCAACCCCTTGCCATCGCGTTCGTCGACCAGGAACTGATGATTGTTGACAGCTACGATTTCGCTGACGCCAGTGCCCGTGGTGAGCGAGTAGCCGAACTCCTGCGTGGTGCCGGTCGCGATGTCGATCGTGACGATGCGCAGCAGCTTGGGGGCGTTCGTCACATCCTGCAGCAACGGCGCCTGCATGATCCCGACCAGCGTCTTGCCGTCGGGCGTGATCGCCAGCCCCTCCATCCCCTTGTTATCGACCCGGCCGATCAAGTTGGCTTCCTCGTCCTTGCCGTGCGCGGAGACGGTGGCCACGTCGAGGTTGGCGGGAAGCGTATAGGTGCGAAGCAGCTGGCCTGAGGTGCGGTCGAACTGGCGGACATAGGGGCCGTACTCGTCCGAGATGAAGACGCTGCGGCCGTCGTTGGAAACGCGGATCGATTCAGGATCGAAACGGGCGTTGGCGGGATTGCCTGAGCCGCCCGCGCCGAAATTGTCCGAACGGCCGGAGAAGTAGAAGCTGAAAGGGGTGTTGCTGGACGGCGCGCCCGAGCCGAGCAGCGAGCCGTCGGCGCGATTGCCCAGACCGGTGCCAGTGCCGTAAATGAGCGGCGTCGGGCTGTAGAGCAGCGTTGTGCCGGTCAGCGTCGGCGTCAGGGCGAAGGGCAGTCCGCCGCCAGCCTGCGGCGTCAGCTGCAGCGTCACCGACTGGTAGCGAGCGATGTACGAAACCGTATCGTCGACGAGCGAATTATACGGCGTGGCGTTGGGGCCGCGATCGGGCAGCGCCAGGAAGGTGTTGCCTCCGGCATAGGCAAGGCCGGAGCCGAAGCCGCCGAGAATATTGGCGGGCAGCCCGTTCTCCAGCGTGCCGGTCAGCCCGGAAAGGTCGGCGTTGGCGCCGGCGCTGCTACCGCTGATCGACCCTTTCGCGATCAGCACCGGGCCCGCCTGAAGCGGGGCGGCCAGCGCGAGTGCACCCGCGCCGACAAAAATCGAGAACTTCATGACCCACCCCTGCCTGTTGGTTGCAGGGGTGGTTAACGGCGCGTTGTGACAATCCCGCGTCGCTGAAAACTTACCGGTGACCGGCGACCGGCGATCAGGCGACCTTCGCGGTGACCACCTCGTCGGGCTCGCGCAGCACATAGCCGCGGCCCCAAACGGTTTCGATGTAGTTCTCGCCGTCGCAGGCAAGGCTGAGCTTCTTGCGCAGCTTGCAGATGAACACGTCGATGATCTTCAGCTCGGGCTCGTCCATGCCGCCGTACAGGTGGTTGAGGAACATCTCCTTGGTCAGCGTCGTGCCCTTGCGGAGCGACAGCAGCTCCAGCATCGCATATTCCTTGCCGGTCAGGTGGACGCGGCTGCCGTCGACCTCGACGGTCTTGGCGTCGAGATTGACCGCCAGCTTCCCTGTGCGGATGACCGATTGCGAGTGACCCTTGGAGCGGCGGACGACGGCGTGGATGCGCGCGACCAGCTCTTCGCGATGAAAGGGCTTGGTAACATAGTCGTCGGCGCCGAAGCCGAAGGAGCGGACCTTGGAGTCCATCTCATTGACGCCCGACAGGATCAGCACCGGGGTCGCGACGCGCGCCACGCGGAGCTTCTTGAGCACGTCATAGCCGTGCATGTCGGGCAGGTTGAGGTCGAGACAGATGATGTCGTAGTCGTAGAGCTTGCCGAGATCCAAGCCTTCCTCACCGAGATCGGTGGTGTAGACGTTGAAGCCTTCGGTCGTGAGCATGAGCTCGATCGCCTTGGCGGTCGACGGCTCGTCCTCGATCAGCAGCACACGCATGCGGCACTCCCCCGTAAGCCATTCTGGTCCGAACGGCCGGATTCATTAACCAAAGAACCTCTGAAGGCAAAAGGTTAATTTGACCTTAAGCCAGGACTCACCGCGAGTCGCGGGCTAACGGCTCGTCGGCCGGTTGCTCGGGCGGCCCGCCGGTCGGGGTCAGGTCGTGGCCGAGCAGCGTGCGATGCCGGGCGCGGGGAATGTCCTCGCCCAGCACCTCGCGCAGGTACAGGCTGCGGACGAGGCTGAAGATCACTACCAGCAGCGCAGCCGAGAAGAACAGGCCGAACACCCCGAAGATATAGCCCATGCCGATGATCGCGAAGACGGTCATCGCCGGCGGGATCGCGACCACGCGCGCGGTGACATAGGGGGTGACGAAGTTGGTCTGGATCAGCCGCACCGCCGCGAAGGTGGCGAGCGTCCAGATGATCGGCTCCGTCCCGGCGGTGGCGGCAAGGCCCAGCGCGGGGAGCATGGCGGCGATCGGGCCGATATAGGGGACGAACTCGCTCAGCCCGGTAAGCAGTCCAAGCGCCGCCGCCGACGGCACGCCCGCGACGTACAGGCCGACGCCGACGAGCAGGCCCATCGACGTCATCAGGATCAGCTCGGCCTTCAGCCACAGCTTGAGCGTCGACCCGGCGTCGAACAGCGCATCCTCGACCACCGGGCGGTAGCTGCGGGGGACGAGATAGAGGAAGCCGCGCTCATAGACCTTGGGATCGGCGGCGAAGAACAACGCGCCGATTAGCACCAGGATCGCGTTGAGCAGCAGCTCGCCCGCGCCCTGGACGAGGCCGCCCGCGTCCTGCGCGACGCGGCTGCCGGCGAAAGCGACGCGAACGGCGTCGACCAGCTTGGCGCCGACCGGCGACTGCCCCGCCCAGGCGGCAAGCTGATCGAGCAGCCCGGGGAGGCGGACGACGAGCAGGTTGACCTGGCCGCGGAACTCGACCCCGAACAGCCAGGCGAGGAAGCCGATGACGGCGACCACGGTGGCGATTGCGGCGAGCAGCGCGGGTCGCTTGGGCAGGCGCAGCCGGTCGCGGTACATCTCGGCGACGGCATGGATGACGATCGCGCCGAGCATCGACCCGAAGGCAAGGATGAGCAGGTCGCCGGCGCGATAGAGCGCGAGCACCACGGCGGCGACGAGGATCAGCAGGAGGAGGCGGCGGACGAAACGGGCGTCGTCGGCGTCGGGTGCGAGGCGGGGCGGGTGTTGTCCGTGTTGTCCGGTACGGGATGGCTCCGCATCGGCATCTTGACGTTCTTTACGCCCGGTCGAAGGCGGTGAGCGGTCGATCATGCGCCAAAGGTCACACGAGGGTCACACCAACGCGATGTTTGGTGGGAACCGGAGCGAACACGCCGGTCCGGCGGCGCGGCGTGCACAATGAGACGGTCGAGCGGCGGCATCGGGCGGTCGTGGCAGATCGGGGGCTTGTAGGACAGGCAAGTTTTCCCTCTCCCCTTGCGGGACGGGACGGAGCCGACGCATTCGGCGGAAGGGCAAGGGGCGCGAGCCTTTTGCTCGCTGTTTGCCGCTACGCCCCCTCATCCGTCACGCGCTTTGCGCGCGCCGCCTTTTCTCCCAAGGGGAGAGGGGAACGAGCGGTCACGGCTTCAACCCCGTCGCCAGCCAGTCGATGAGCGCCTCGACCCTCGCGGGGCGCAGGGAACTTGGCGGGGTGAGGAGGTGGAGGCCGATCGGCGCGGCGCGCCAGGCGGGAAGAAGCTCAACGAGCGCGCCGGTCGCGAGATGCGCGCCGAGGATGAAGTCTGGCAGGCGCGCGATGCCGAGCCCGGCGAGGAGTGCGGGCAGCAGCGCGTCGCCTGAATTGGCGACTAGCGGCCCCGTTGGACGGACGCTGGTCTCGCCGTCCGGGCCGCTGAACCGCCACGGGCCGGGAACGTTGGTATAGCCGAGCAGGCGGTGGCGGACGAGGTCGGCGGGATGCGCGGGGGCACCGTGCGCGGCCACGTAGGCGGGGCTGGCGACCAGGTACGCCGCCACCCCGCAGAGGCGGCGCGCACGCAGCGAGCTGTCGGGCAGGTCGGCTATGCGCAGCGCGAGGTCGAAGCCGTCAGCGACGATGTCGACGCGGGCGTCGGACAGCTGCAGGTCGATCTCAACCTGCGGGTGCGCGAGCAGGAAGGCGGCGACCAGCGGCGCGACGTCGGCGATGCCGAAGGCAAGCGGCGCGGCCAGGCGGATGCGCCCCGAGAGCCCGTCGGCGCCAGCGCGCGCGGCCTCCTCCGCGGCCTGCGCCTCGGCGATGATGCGGCGGGCGTGATCGGCGAGCGGGCGACCCGCCTCGGTCAAGGCGAGGCGGCGCGAGGTGCGGTGGAACAGGGCCTGGCCGAGCCGGGTTTCGAGCCGCGCCACCGCCTTGGACACGGTCGCCTTGCTGACGCCGAGCGCCTCGGCGGCGGCGGTGAAGGAGCGGGCGTCGGCGACCGCGGCGAAGATCGCCCACGCGTCCAGATCGAGCATCCTCTTCCTCCACCACCATCCCGCTCACAACGGGGAACGGTTTAACTGCAGAAACGATGTGTTTCCATTGTTTCTGTTTCGGTGAGAGCGCGGCATGCTTATCTCCGGACCAACCGAGAGGAGGTCCCGATGACCACCGACACCCTTACCCGCACCGCTACGCGGATCGACCGCCGTCCGTTCGCCTCGCTCGGCCATGCCGATCATGGCTGGCTGGACGCGCGGCACCATTTCTCGTTCGCGGACTACCATGACCCGGCGCGGATGGGCTGGGGCGCGATCCGGGTGTGGAACGACGACGCGATCGCGCCAGGCACCGGCTTCCCACCGCACCCGCATCGCGACATGGAGATCGTCACCTATGTCCGCTCGGGCGCGATCACGCACGAGGACTCACTCGGCAACCGTGGCCGCACCGCCGCGGGCGACGTGCAGGTGATGAGTGCCGGCAGCGGTGTACGCCACGCCGAGGTCAATGTGGAAGACGAGACGACGACGCTGTTCCAGATCTGGATCGAGCCGGCCGCGAAGGGCGGTCAGCCGAGCTGGGGCGCAAAACCGTTTCCCAAGGGCGACCGCGCCGGCGGCTGGGCAGTGCTGGCAAGCGGGTTCGGGGAGGCCGAAGCCCTGCCGATCCGGGCGGAGGCGCGGGTGCTGGGCGCGACGCTGCGGCCGGGTGAGGCGCTGAACTGGACCGTCCAGGCTGGGCGGCATGCCTATCTGGTGCCCGCGACCGGCGCGCTCATGATCAATGGCGAGCGGGTCGACACCCGCGACGGCGTGGCGCTGGGCGGCGGCGAATACCGGATCGAGGCGGTGGACGAGGCCGAAATCGTGCTCGTCGATGCGAACTGACGAACGTTCATCTGTTGCAGGAGAATGACGATGACCAAGGTGCTGGTGCTGTATTACTCATCCTACGGCCATATCGAGCAGATGGCCGACGCCGTCGCGGAGGGCGCGCGCGCGGGCGGGGCCGAGGTCGACATCCGCCGCGTCGCCGAGACTGCGCCGTCCGAGATCGTGACCGCGGCGCATTTCAAGACCGATACCGCGCACGCCGTCATCGAAGGGCCTGACGCACTCGCCGGCTACGATGCGATCATCGTCGGCGCCCCGACCCGCTATGGACGGATGCCGAGCCAGATGGCGGCGTTCTGGGACACGACGGGCGGGGTGTGGATGAAGGGCGCGCTGATCGGCAAGGTCGGCGGCGCCTTCACCTCGACCTCGGCGCAGCATGGCGGGCAGGAGACGACGCTGTTCTCCATCATCACCAACCTGCTGCACCACGGCATGACGATCGTCGGGCTCGACTATGGCTTCAAGGCGCAGATGGGGGTCGACAAGGTGGTCGGCGGCTCGCCATATGGCGCCACCACGATCGCGGGCGACGGCAGCCGTCAGCCGGGCGAAGAGGAGCTGGAAGGTGCGCGCTATCAGGGCAAGCGCATCGCAGAGACGGCGGCGAAGCTGAAGGGGTGACCGTTCCCTCTCTCCTGAAGGGAGAGGGGGTTACTCCACCATCGGCCCCGCCGGGAACTCCCGCCTCGCCCGCGCGAAGATGAAGCGCGCGGTCGGGGCGCCCGACGTGGCGGGGGTCGCGCCCACCCAGCGCCAGTGCCACGGCTCCCACTTGACCCGCTGCCGGTTGCCGCCGGGGAAGCTCAGCTCGAACCCGAAGCGCGGTGCGTTGGCGAGGAGCCAGCGCGCGGCCGGCAGCGCCGCCATGCACGCCTCGACGTCGGGGCAGTTGGGCGACGGGCGCACCGCGAAGTCGAGCGCATAGCCGGTCGCGTGCTCGCTGTGGCCGGGCGGCGCGACGCTGATCGCCCGCAGCTCGGGGTCGCCGCGGCTTTCCGAGCAGAATACGCTTTCCTGCCACGTCAGGCTGCGGAAACAGGAGGCGGCGCGGAGCGCGCCGCCGGTTGCGGGATCGGCCGCGGCGGCGGCGAGCAGGCGCTCCAGGTCGGGGATGACCTCCGCGCGCAGGCGGCAGCGCGAGCGCACCGCGAAACCGGCGGGCGCGTCGACCAGTGTGTCGGGCGCGGTCTCGCCATAGGGGAGGTGGCCGAGGACGCGGCCGTCGGGCGCGATCGCGGCGGTCGGGATGCAGCGCTGCGCCTGCGCCGCGGCGGGCCAGAGGAGCATCAAGGCGACGAGCTGGCGCATCGCGGCCCCACTGGCATCGCCGGCGCCCGGGTGGCAAGGCGCTGGCGCTATGGAACCCGACCGCGTGCTCTTTATCGACGGCGAGGCGATCGTGATCGACAAGCCCGCGGGCCTGCCGGTCGACGCGCCGCGCGACGGCGGGCTGAGCCTCGACAATCACATGGAGTCGCTGCGCTTTGGCTTTCAGCGCTGGCCGGTGGCGGTGCACCGGCTGGACCGCGACACCAGCGGCTGCTTGTTGCTGGCGCGCAATCCCAAGGCGGCGGCGCGATTTGGGCGGGCGTTCGAAGCGGGCGAGGTCGGGAAGCTGTATCTGGCGGTGCTCGACGGCGTGCCCGCGGCGGGGGAGGGGATGGTCGATCTGCCGCTGGCCAAGGTGTCGACGCGCGCGGCGGGATGGCGGATGGTGGCCGATCCCAAAGGCAAGGGCGCGCGGACGGCGTGGCGGGTGCTGCGGATCGAGGACGGGCGCGCGCTGGTCGAGTTCCGGCCGGAGACCGGGCGGACGCATCAGATCAGGGTGCATGCGGCGACCGGACTGGGCGCGGCGGTGGTGGGCGATCCGGTATATGGACGTGCCGACGGGGCGGGGATGCTGCTCCACGCGCGCGCGCTGACGATGCCGCGGGCGGGCAAGGCGGCGATCATCGCCGAAGCGCCGGTCCCGGCGCGGTTCGGCACCTTTGCATGACCGAGGTGCCCGAGGCGTTGATCGAGGAGAAGTTCCTCGCCGCCTCCGGGCCGGGCGGGCAGAACGTCAACAAGGTCGCGACCGCCTGCCAGCTGCGCATCGACGTGTACCGTCTGGGGCTCCACCCGGAGACGTTCCGGCGGCTGAAGCTGCTGGCGGGGAGCCGGATGACCGCGGCGGGCGCGCTGGTCATCACCGCCCGGCGCTATCGGACGCAGGAGCAGAACCGCGCCGACGCCCGTGCGCGGTTGACCGCACTGCTGACGGCGGCGGCGGAGCGCGAGGCGCGCCGGGTGACGACCAGGCCGTCGCGCGCGGCAAAGGCGAAGCGGGTCGACGAGAAGAAGGGCCGGGCCGCGGTCAAGGCGGGGCGGGGGCGGGTACGCGACGAATGAGGCGCGGCTATGCGGCGGCGGCGGGCATGCTGCTGCTGGTCGAGATCGCGATCGCCTTGTGGGTCGATGACCGCTTCGTGCGGCCCCACGGCGGCGACGCGCTGGCGGTGGTGCTGGTCTATTGCGGGCTGATGGCAGCGACGCGCTGGCGGTGGCCGGTCGCGGTCGGCGTGGCGCTGCTGATCGCCGTGGTGATCGAGCTGGGGCAGCTGATCGGTGTGCTGCGGCTGGTCGGGCTCGACGGCGTCGCGGTCGCGCGGGTGGTGCTGGGGAGCGGCTACGATCCGCGGGACTTCGTGGCGTATGCGGTCGGCGGCTTGACCGTCGTCCTGTTCGAGACGTGGCGGAACCGGCGGGCAGGTGATGGTTCCCCGCCTGCGCGGGGGTGAAGTAAGGGACGCCCCATGCACGACTTCGCTGTCTCCACCGCCGACAAGCCGGCGCTATACCGCGATCTCCTCGCCGCACTCGACGCGCTCACCGCGGGGGAGCCGGACCCCGTCGCCAACATGGCCAATGCGGCGGCGGCGATCTTTCAGTATCTGCCCGACCTCAACTGGGCGGGGTTCTACCGCCTCGTCGGCGGCGAGCTCGTGCTCGGGCCGTTCCAGGGCAAGGTGGCGTGTATCCGCATCGCTCTGGGCACCGGTGTGTGTGGCACGGCGGCGGCGGCGCGCGCGACGCAGCGGGTCGACGACGTTCACGCCTTTCCCGGCCACATCGCCTGCGACGCGGCGAGCCGGTCGGAACTGGTGGTGCCGCTGATCGCGCCGGAGAGCGAGGGCGGCCGCGTGATCGGCGTCCTCGACCTCGACAGCCCAACGCCCGCGCGCTTTGACGCAGCGGATCAGAGAGGGTGCGAGGCGCTGGCGGCGCTGCTCGCCACCCGGCTCTTTACCATGCCGTGACCCGGAACGGGACTCGCCCCGGACTCGCGGTTCGACCCCCCGATTGGTAAGCAGCGCGTTAAGGAATGGGCGCGCGGCGCCCGCCGGCAGGGAGGTTTCGATGGGGAAGTCCGTGATCGTGGGCGCGGGGCTGGCGCTAATGGCGGCGAGCGGCGCGAGCGCGCAGGCGGGGCCGGGCGCGCCCTATCCGGCGCCGGGGCGTCAGGTCGTGCCGGGACCCAGCGTCTATCATCCGCCGCTGCCGCCGGCACCGCAGGCGCCGACACCGATGTCCGGGCCCGCGAACGGCCGCTGGGGCAGCCAGGTCGGCGGCCATGGGGGCGGCGGGACCAACGCACCGGGCGGCTGGGCGGCGTACCGCCAGCCCTATCGCGGTTATCGCGTGCCGCGTTACTGGGCCGCGCCGCGTTTTTACGTCACGGGCTGGCAGCGCTATGGCCTGCCGCAGCCGATGGCCGGGTACAACTGGGGCCGTTATTATGACGACGCGGTGCTGGTCGACCGCAACGGCCAGGTCGCCGACTGGCGCGGCGGCATGAACTGGGACGGCGCGGGCTATGCCGACGCGCAGATCGAGGATCACGGCCCGCCGCCGATGATCGATGAGGCGGGGCCGGGGGGCCGCCGCTATCGCGAGCGGCGCGAGGTGATCGTGCGCCACGACGGCGGCGACTATCCGCCCCCGCCCCCGGTCCGCAGCTGGCACGGGAGCGACGGGCGCACGGTGGTGACCACCACCACGACGGGCGGCGGCTATGGCGCTTACGGCGGCGGCGCGCCGATCATCGTCAACACCGGCAGCGGCTATGGCTATGGGTATGGCGGCTCCGTCACGACGATCACCGTCCAGTCCGCGCCCGTGGTGACGACCACCACGACCGAGACCGTCGAGGACCGCGTGACCTATAGCCGGCCGGTCTATTCCCGCCGCGTCGTCCGCGTCGCGCGGCCGGTGCATGTCTGGTGCCCGCGGCCCCGTCCCCAGCCCCGCCCCCAGCCGCGTCTACGTCCGCCGGTGCGCCACCACGCGCCGGCCGTCCAGGGCAGCTGATCGCTCGCGTCAGGCCGTCGTCGGCGTGACGGCGGCGTGTGGCTGGCGACGGTAACCGGCGCTCGCGGCCGTCGGCGCCGCCAGCCGAGGCCGGAACGGCGCGAACCTACCAGGCACTTGCCATCTCCGCAAAGGAATGGACCGCCGGATCGGGCCGGTCCCAGGCCGGCGCGCGTGACACATACATCTGCAGTTGCGGGACGATGACCGAGCGATCGTCCAGCGTCCCCGCGCGCACGACGACGAGGCCCGCCAGCTTTTCGGGCCGGGTGAACAAGGTCGAGCCGCAGGTGGTGCAGAAATATTTGGTGAGCGCGTGCCCGTCGTCGGATTGTTTGCGATACGCGGTCGTCGCACCCTCGACCTTGAACGCGACGTCGGGAACGGCGATCGTCGTGATATGGCCGGTCCCGCTTTCATTGCTGCAATCGAGGCACTAGCATTTGCCCATGAAAGCCGGATCGGCGTCGCATCGGTAGGTTACTGCTGTGCAAAGGCATCGACCACTGATCTGCATGGCTGTCTCCGGGCCGGACCGAACCGGCAGAGTTAAAGAACGATGTCGTACGCTAACTTGCCGGCGGTCGTGACGTCAAGCGGGAACCCCGCGTCGTTGCGCAAGGGCGGGCGGCCGCGCGACCTCACCGGCCGGACGCGCATCATGGAAGCGGCGTGGCGCCTGTTCGTGACGGCGGGTGTGGAGGCGACGCGGATGGAGGCGGTGGCGGCGGCAGCGCGAGTGTCCAAGAGCACGCTCTACGCCGCGTTCCCGGACCGGTCGGCGCTGTTCGAGGCCGCGATGCTGCACGCGATGCTGAAGATCGAAGCCGATCAGCAGGTCGGCGATCCGGGCCCGGACAGCCGCAGCGTGCGCGACCGGCTGAACCTGTTCGGCATCGGCATCATGGCATTCCTGGCCAGTGAGGTCGGGGTCGCCTTTTACGGCACCTTGTCGGCGGAGATCCGACGGCGGCCGGACTTGTCGGCGATCTTCTGGGACTTCGGCCCGGGCCGCACGCGCGCCAACCTGACCGCGCTGATCGCGGCGGCGGCCGGGCGCGGGGAGATCGCGGTCGCCGATGCCGCGCAGGCCGCCGACCTGTTGTTCGGCCTGTGGCAGGGCTTCAGCAATCTGGAGCTAGCGATTGCCGGCGGAGCAGAGACCGTCCGCGCCGGGATGGCCGACCGCGTCACCCGCGGGACGGACCTGTTCCTGACGCTCTACGCGGCCTAGGCGCGGGGTCGCCTGCGGGCGCTCACGCCAGCGAGAAGCTCGACGCCAGCTTCTCCGCCGGGTCGCTCGCATCGGCCCAATCGTTGCGACGCTTGAGGCCGGGCCGGAGGAAGAGGACGGGCAGCTTCAGGAACAAGAGTTCCGAGTGGATGAAGGCGTCGACCGCCCGCTCCCACCATCGCGGCGCGCGCTTGCCGTGCGCGTGGAGCCAGGCATCATAGGGTGCCCAGTGGCTCGGCTCGTCGCGTTCGATGATGCGGAAGATCTTCATCAAGACGCGGTCGTTGCGGACCAGCGGGTGCTTGAGCAGGACTTCGACCTGCTTGTGACCGCGCTGTTCAGTGAGCGAGATGACGCGGCAGAGCTTTTCGAACAGCTCGTCGCGGTCGATCACCGCCTGCGTGTCGAGCTGGTCAATGGTCTGGCGGAACATGATCTCGACGAAGCGGTCGATATGGCCGCAGGTCCGGTCGACCAGCAGCGGCATCCGTCCCTGCAGCTCGAACCAGCGGCGGAACATGAGATAATGTTTGCGCTCGTCGGCGCGATGCTTCTCCACCGCGCGGATGAAGGCGATGTCGTCGGGCGCGCGGGCGCGCACGGCGTCGAGGACGCGATCAATGGCGGTGTAGCCGCGATGCTCGTTGTAGATGTAGATCGACCCGAGCAGGTCGAGATAGCGGCGGCGGAACCAGCTAAGCATCGGGAATGCCTGCGCTCGACGGAGCGGCTTGGCAAGCATCCCTGCCGCCGCGCCGAGGACGCAGGGCCCGCTATGAAAGCCGGTCGATCCCCTCCACCGTCAAGCTTCCGGGCACGATCATCAGCGGCACCGGCAGCGCGCCCGCGTCGGTGCCGGCGAAATGCGCGACCAGCGGCCCCGGTGCACCGCTGGCCGCCGCGCCCAGCACCAGCGCCGCAATGGCGGGGTTGGCGGCAATCAGCTCGCGGATCACCTTGGGCCCCTCGCCGCTGCGCACGGTAATGGCGGGGCGCAGGCCCGATTCCGCGATCAGCGTCCCCGCCGCGCCTGCGACCAGCCCCTCGGCATGCAGGCGCGCTTCCTCCTCGATCGTCGCCTGGACACCGGCAAAGGCGATGAACTCCTGCGGCTCGACCAGGCTCAGGATCTCGACGCCGCCGCCGGTCTTGACCGCCCGCCGCGCCGCGAAGCGCAGCGCCACTGCGGCTTCGGGCGTGTCGTCGATGACCACGAGGTAGGTGCGCATGACAGCAGCGTGAGGCCCGGGGCAATATTGCGCAAGGGGCAGGGCGCAAGGGGCAGGCTTGACCCTGCATCGGACGGGCGCGAAGGGAAGCGGGTTCAGCAACGGGAACCCTGATGGCGATCGAGATCAAGATGCCCACGCTTTCCCCGACGATGGAGGAGGGCACGCTCGCCAAATGGCTGGTCAAGGCGGGTGATGTGGTCAAGTCGGGCGACATCTTGGCGGAGATCGAGACCGACAAGGCGACGATGGAGTTCGAGGCGGTCGACGAGGGGACGATCGTCGTGCTGGCGGTGCCGGAAGGGACCGACGGGGTGAAGGTCGGAACGGTGATCGCGACGCTGGCGATGGAGGGGGAGGAGGCGAGTGCCGCGCCGCCGCCCTCGCCCGCGGCTTCCCCAGCGCCCTCGCCCGCGCCGGCCAAGGCCGAGGCGGCGTCCCCCGCCGCGCGCACCGAGGAGCAGGCGGAGGACCACGGCCTGCCCCCGTCGCCGGGCGAGCAGCCTGGCGGCGAGCGGGACGAGCGGGTGAAGGCGTCCCCGCTGGCGCGCCGGCTGGCGGCGGCGAAGGGGGTGGAACTGGCGGGGCTGAGCGGCTCGGGGCCGAACGGGCGGATCGTCAAGGCGGATGTGGAGAGAGCCGAGCCCGGCGCTGCACCGGTTACTGTGGCGAAGGAAGCGGCCTCGGCCATCGAGGCTGCGCCCGCGCCCGCGCCCCCGCCCCCGCCCCCGCTCCAGCCCAAGGCCGCCGCAGTGCCGGACATCCCGCACGAGGCGACGAAGCTGTCCAATGTCCGCAAGACGATCGCGCGGCGGCTGACAGAATCGAAGCAGACGGTGCCGCACATCTACCTGACGGTGGACGTGCGCCTGGACGCGCTGCTGAAGCTGCGCGGCGAGCTGAACTCCTCGCTGGAGAGCCGCGGGATCAAGCTGTCGGTCAACGACCTGCTGGTGAAGGCGCTCGCGCTCAGCCTGATGGCGGAGCCCAAGTGCAACGTCATGTTCACCCCCGACCAGCTTATCACGTTCTGGCGCGCGGATATCTCGGTCGCGGTGTCGACGCCGACGGGGCTCATTACGCCGGTCGTGACCGAGGCGGATACCAAGAGCGTCAGCCGCATCGCGACCGAGGTGAAGGAACTGGCCGGCCTGGCGCGCGACGGCAAATTGAAGCCGGAGCAATATCAGGGCGGCACGGCCTCGATCAGCAACATGGGCATGTACGGGATCAAGCAGTTCGACGCGGTCATCAACCCGCCCCAAGGCATGATCCTGGCGGTCGGCGCGGGCGAGAAGCGGCCCTGTGTCATGCCCGACGACAGCCTGGGGGTGGCGACGGTCATGAGCGCCACGGGATCGTTCGACCACCGCGCGATCGACGGCGCCGACGGCGCGGCGCTGATGCGCGCGTTCCGGGAGCTGGTGGAGAAGCCTTTGGGGTTGCTGGCGTAGCATGCGTGCGGGTGAGGAGTTCCGCCCCTCTCCCCTTGCGGGAGAGGGAGGGGCCCGCTGCCGAAGGCAGTGGGAGGGTGAGGGGCTTGAGCGGCTGAAAGATTATGCCGATCATATGCGCCGTCATCCGACCGATGCGGAAAGGCGCCTGTGGTCAATGCTGCGCGACCGCCGCCTTGGTGCCTACAAATTTCGGCGACAGGTGTCCCTGGTGCCGTACATCGTCGACTTCGTGTGCTTCGAGCACCGAACGATTGTCGAGGCCGATGGTACTCAGCACTTTGCGAGCGACTACGATATTCGCCGCGATACGTGGCTTCGGCGTCAGCGCTTCGAGACCTTACGTTTCTGGAACAGCGACATACTAGCGCGGCCAAGACGGGTCGGTGAGGCATTGCTTCTCGCCTTGGCCACGCCTCACCCTCCCACCGCTTCGCGGCGGGCCCCTCCCTCTCCCGCAAGGGGAGAGGGATTTGGAGCATTGGATGCCTGACACCTACGACCTCATCGTCCTCGGTTCCGGTCCGGGCGGCTATGTCGCCGCCATCCGCGCGGCGCAGCTGGGGCTGAAGACGGCGATCGTCGAGCGCGAGCGGCTGGGTGGCATCTGCCTTAACTGGGGGTGCATTCCGACCAAGGCGCTGCTGCGGACCAGCGAGGTCTATCACTACATGACCCACGCCGCCGACTATGGGCTGAAGGCGGAGAAGGTCGGCTTCGACCTGGCCGCGATCGTGCAGCGGAGCCGCAAGGTAGCGGGGCAGCTCAACGCCGGCGTTGCCGGCCTGATGAAGAAGCACAAGATTGCGGTACATGCCGGGACGGGGACGCTGACGGCGAAGAACAAGCTGTCGGTCGTCCAAGGCGACAAGACGGTCGAACTCGCCGCCAAGCACATCATCGTCGCGACCGGCGCGCGGGCACGCGACCTGCCGTTCGCCAAGGCCGACGGCAAGCGCATCTGGACCTATCGCCATGCGATGGTGCCGCCTGAGATGCCGCCCAAGCTGCTGGTCATCGGCTCGGGCGCGATCGGGGTCGAGTTCGCAAGCTTCTACCGCGACATGGGCGCCGAGGTGACGATCGTCGAGATGCTGCCGCGCATCCTCCCGGTCGAGGACGAGGAGGTCAGCGCCTTCATGGCGAAGCGGCTGGCGAAGGATGGTATCCGCATCGTCACCGGCGCGGGCGTCGAGCAGATCGAAACCTCGGCGAGCGGGGTCAAGGCGACGATCAAGGGTGCGGACGGCAAGAGCGCGCCGGAGGACTACAGCCACGTCGTCGTCGCGATCGGGATCGTGCCCAACACGGAGGCGATCGGTCTGGAGGCGCTGGGCGTTGCGACCGAGCGCGGGCACGTCAAGGTCGACGGGTTCGGCCGTACCAATGTCGACGGCATCCACGCGATCGGCGACGTCACCGGTGCGCCGTGGCTGGCGCACAAGGCGAGCCATGAGGGGATTGTCTGTGTCGAGAAGCTGGCGGGCGGCGACCCGCACCCGTTCGAGACCTGGAACATCCCCGGCTGCACCTATTCGCGCCCGCAGGTCGCGTCGGTCGGACTGACCGAGGTCAAAGCCAAAGAAGCGGGGCATCAGGTCAAGGTCGGCAAGTTCCCCTTCATCGGCAACGGCAAGGCGATCGCGCTGGGCGAGGCGGACGGCTTCGTGAAGACGGTGTTCGACGCGACGACGGGCGAGCTGCTCGGTGCGCACATGGTCGGCGCGGAGGTGACCGAGCTGATCCAGGGCTATGTCGTCGCGCGCCAGCTGGAGACGACCGAGGCGGAGCTGATGGAGACGGTGTTCGCGCACCCGACGCTCAGCGAGATGATGCACGAAAGCGTGCTCGGCGCCTACGGCCGGGCGATCCACATTTGAGGGCGCTCATTGCAGCGCTGGCGGTGGTGACGATCGGGGCAGCGGCCCGGCCGGCGCCGACCGCTGCGGATTATGCCGCCGACGCCCGCGATCTGCGGCAGCTGATCGCCGATCATTATGCCTATCCCGATCACCTGCCGAACGGGACGGTGCCGCAGTCGGCGGCGCTGGAGGCGGAGCGCGACGCGGTTCACGACCGCGATACGCTGCTCCATTATGCCGAGGACATGATCGCGACGCTGGCCGATCACCACGCGATCACCGGCGCGTCGTTCGGCGACGACTGGGCGCTGGTGCCAAGTTTCGCCGATCTGTGGGTCGAAGACGGGCGGATCACGGCGGTGCGCGACCGCAGCCCGGCGGCGCGCGCGGGGATCATGGCCGGCGACAAGCTGGCGGCGGTGGGCGGCGTCGCGCTGCCGGTGGCGGCGGCGGCGTTCTGGTCGCGGCTGGGCCTGCCGGTGACGCCCGAGCGGCGCGACCATGCGGAGCGCGTGCTTGCGGCGGGGCGGCGCAACGCCGCGCGGGTACTGAGCGTGACGCGGGACGGGCGCAGCCGCGACGTGACGCTGCCCAGCCTCTACGCCGAGCATCGCTCCGCCGGCGTGTTGACGGTCACAGCGAACACCATCCGCCTGAACGATTCGCTCGGCGAGCACGCCACGATCGCCGCATTCGACGCGGCGATGGCGGCCCTCCCGTCGCGCGCCGCCGTCACCGTCGATCTGACCGACACCGCGAGCGGCGGCAACACCAGCGTCGCCCGCGCCATGATGGGCTGGTTCGTGCGCCGCGCGATGCCGTACCAGGTCCACAATCTGCCGAGCGAAGAGCGTGAGACCGGCGTACCGCGCCAATGGCTGGAGGAGGTGTTGCCCCGGCCCGGCAGATACCATCCCGGGCCGGTGACGGTGCTGGTCGGGCGCTGGACGGGGAGCATGGGGGAGGGGCTGGCGATCGGCTTCGCGGCGATCGGCGCGCGCGTGTGCGGCGGGCCGATGGCTGGGCTGAAGGGCGCCGTCTACGACCTCACGCTCGAACGCAGCGGCCTGGTGGTGAAGGTGCCCGCCGAGCGGCTGTACACGGTGGACGGTCAGCCACGCGAACGCTGGACGCCGGGCTGCCGCGCCGCCTAGGATCGCTGCGGGGGAACTGCGGTGATCGAGCGCGACATCATCCGGCCGGCGTTCTCGTCCGGGGAATAGCGTGGGCGTCGCCACCGGCGACCTGCGGGCGAGCCCGCGCAGCGCGGCGCCATGGGCTGCGGCCGCCGTCGCGCTGTTCGCCGGCGGCGCGGCGCTGTTCTGGCCGGGGTTCAGCGAATACGACAGCGTCGACCAGTATCGGCAGGCGCTGAGCGGCGTCTATTCCGACTGGCACCCGCCGGTGATGGCGCGGGTGTGGCAGGAGCTGCACAGCCTGGTGGGCGGCGGCGCAGGGCCGCTGCTGCTGATGCAGTTGGCGGGATGGTGGCTGGGACTGGGGCTGATCGCGGCGGCGCTGGCGGCGGCCGGACGCTGCCGGGCGGCGGCGGCGACGCTGGCGATCGGCGTGCTGCCGCCGTTCCTCGGCTGGCAGGTGGTGGTGCTCAAGGACGCGCAGCTGGCGGGGGCGCTGCTGGCGGCGACAGGCTTGGTCGGCTGCTGGCGGCTGCGCGCGCGGGCCCTACCGTGGTGGGGCTGGGCGGCGGTGGCGGTGCTGCTCGGCTACGCCGCGCTGCTGCGCGCGAACGCGGTGTTTTCAGTGGCGCCGCTGATCGCGCTGCTCGCGACCGGGCTGCGGGCGAGGGTGAGGGTGGCGCTTGCGGTCGCGCTGATCGCGGCCGGGCTCGGGGTCGCGGGGCCGATCAATCACGGGCTGCTCGGCGCGCGTCACAGCGGGGTGGAGCGGGTCGAGGCGCTGTACGACCTGGCGGGCATCGCGGTCCCCGTTCCCGCGACGGCGACGCTGCCGCTGACGCGTGCCGAGCGTGACGCGATCCGGCGCAAGCATTGCGCGACGCCCTTTTTCTGGGATCCGCTGGGCGATGGCGACGGGTGTGCGGCGGATATCGGCCACCTGCAGGCGAAGACCACGGGCGCGCTCTATCGGGCGCTTGCCGCCGCCGCGCTGGCGCACCCGCTCGCCTATGCGCGCCATCGGCTGTCACACCTCAACATGACGGAGCGCTGGCTCGTCCCCGCCGGCCTGGGCGGGGCGGCGCCGCCGGAAGGGAGCGAGCCAAACCGCCTGGGGCTCGCCGACCCCGGCGCCGCGGCGGTGGTCCTGCAGCGGTGGACCGGCGGGGTCGTCGACCTGCCGGTCGCATGGCCGATCGTGTGGCTGGTGCTGGCGATGGCGGCGATCGCCACCGCGCGGCGACGGCCGCCCGCACCGGCGCGCGATCTGGCGCTGGCCCTGGCCGGGTCGGCGGTGGCGCAGGAGGCGAGCTTTGCGGCGATCTCGATCGCGTCGGACCTGCGCTATCACCTGTGGACGATGCTCGCGACGGCGCTGGCGCTGGTGTTGCTGGCCGACCGGCCGCCGCCCAAGCAGGTGCGGCGGGTGTGGGGAGCGGTACTCGCGATCGTCCTGCTCGCCGGGACGGCGACGCGGCTGGCGCTGCCGCGCGCGCCGGACGACTATGCCGCGCTGCTCGTCTGGCCGGCCGCGCCGGCGCTGTAGGCGGGAGCCAAGTCGCGGGCCCGGCGTTTTTCCGTCCAACCGGGAGCAGGCGATGGCCGACGATCACGATGCGATTGCAAAGGCGTTCCACGACGCCGTCAACATGACGCCCGCGGTGCTGGAGAAGTGGCTCGCGACCGACGACAGCAAAGCGGTCGGCTGGAAGGGCGCGGACGGCCGTGGCGGCGGCGAGAGCGTCGGGCACACGGAAGGCGCGAGAATCATGGCGATCCTGCGCAAGAAGAAGGGCGAGCTGACCGACGCGGACTATGCCGACATGAAGAAGGTTGCCGGGTATGTGCATCGGCACCTCGCTCAGGGCGGCCCTGCGGAAGATGTCGAGCATTCGCGATGGCGCTATTCGCTGATGAACTGGGGGCATGACCCGGTGCGGGGCGGCTGAGCAACCATTCCCGCGGCGCGGTGAGATCACCCCCGCTCTGCGGGAAGGACCGTCTAGGCCGCGGCCTGTTGCGGGGGGACGGTATATTGGCGGTTCGCCAAGGTCCGAGCTTCCGCCACCGGCAGCGGCCGGCCGAAATAGAAGCCCTGTACCTTGGAACAGCCGAGCTCCTGGACCAGGCGGTGCTCGGCCTCGGTCTCGACGCCCTCGGCCGTAGTCGCCATGCCCAAGCTCTTGGCGAGTGCGACCACGGCGCGGATGATCGCCAGCGCCTCTCGCACGCCCTTCGACGCGCCCTTGACGAAGCTGCGGTCGATCTTGATGGTCGAGAAGCGGGTGCGCGACAGATAGCCGAGCGACGAATAGCCGGTGCCGAAATCGTCCAGGCTGAGCTTGACGCCGAGATCGAGGACGCGGTCGAGCACCTTGGTCGCGCCAAGCTCCTCATGCATGAAGACGCTTTCCGTCACCTCCAGTTCAAGGCGCTCGGCGTGTAGCCCGCTGTTCGCCAGCGCGCTGGTGACGGTGGAGACGAACTGCGGGTTCTGCAGCTGGTCGGCCGAGACGTTGACGGCGATCCGTATCGTTTCCGGCCAGCGCGCGGCCTCGGCGCAGGCGGTGCGCAGCACCCATTCGCCGATCGGCTCGATCAGCCGTGCTTCTTCGGCCAAGGGCACGAACTTGGCGGGCGAGACGTTGCCGAATTTCGCCGACTGCCAGCGCAGCAGCGCCTCGAAGCCGGTCAGGCGGCCGTGCTCGGCGTCGACCACCGGTTGATAATGAAGGTGCATCTCGCCCTTTTCGAGCGCCCCGCGCAGCTCGATCTCGAGCACGCGGCGCTCTTCCGCCTGAACGTGGAGCGCGGGCTCGTAGGATTGGAAGATGCCCCGGCCGGCGTCCTTGGCGCGATATAGCGCGAGGTCGGCGGAGCGGATCAGCATCTCCGCGGTGCGCCCGTCGCGTGGCCCGGTGGCGAGCCCCACCGACGCGCCGATATAGAGCGTGTGCTGGTCAACCTCATAGGGCTTCGACAGGGCCGCGATGATCTCGCTCGCCAGCTTCTCGACCGCCGTCGTGTCGGTCGCATCGCGCACGACCACCGCGAACTCGTCGCCACCCAGCCGCCCGCACAGCTCGTTGGCGCCCATCAGCTGCTGCAGCCGCTCCGAGACGCGGCCGAGCAGGCGGTCGCCCACCGGATGACCAAGCGTGTCGTTGACCGCCTTGAACCGGTCGAGGTCGATCATCATGAAGGCGCAGCGTTTGCCCCATTTCTCCGCCTCCGCCATCGCGCGGACCAGGGCTTCGTTGATCTGGAGGCGGTTGGGCAGCCCGGTCAGCGTATCGAACCGGGCCATACGATTGATCTTGTCGGCGGACGCGCGCTGTTCGGTCACGTCGGAGCCGACGCCCTTGAACCCGACATAGGAGCCGCGCTCGTCATAGCGTGGCCCGGCGGACAACTCCCACCAGCGTTCCTCGCCGTCGATGAAGACGGGCAGCCTGAGGTCGCGGAAGCTCTCCCGCCCCTTCATCTTGTCGGCGAGCGTGCGTAGGCCCTGCGCGAAATGGCCGCTCTCCCAAGTCGGGCCGGCGAGCACCTGCAGGAAGGGCATGCCGTTGATCGACACGGGATCGAGTCCGCAGGCGATGGCGAAGCGGGGCGATGCCTTGATGACGCGACGCGCGCCGTCGGTTTCCCACAGCCAATCGGCGTCCTTGTCCTCGAACTCGCGGAGCAGCAGGCTGACGGTCTCTTCGCGTTCCTCCAGCGCCATCTGACTGGCCCGGATCGTCACCAGCGCGCGGGCTCGGCCGACACAGACCATCGCCATGATCGACGTGAACAGGGCGATCCCGCCGGCCGCCGCATACGAGGCGTGCAGCGCCAGCGATCCCGCCGTGGCGGCGCCGAGGATCACCAGAAACGCCAGCGTGGCCAGCGCCAGCGGCGCCATCGCCACGGCGGCTGCGCTCATCAGCACCACCAGCACCAGGCCGAGGCCCGCAATGGTCCCCGCCGCACTGTCGCGACAGAAATACAGCGGCACGACAGCCCAGGCGAGCCCGAGCGCGACCCCGCCCCAGGCGGCGCCGCGCAGATCCTGGGGTTGTGCGTAGCCATCGTTACGATGATGCGATGCGAGGCGACGGACGGTGACGATGGTCGCGATCACCCCCGTTGCGGCGGTCCAGGCGAGCGCCTGCGCCCATAGCGGGCGATGCGACAGGAGCAGGGCGACGGCAGACCCGCCGATCAGGTTGGCGGCCAGCAGAAACAGCGCGAGATCACGCCCGGCGTGGAGTTGGGTCGCGCGGATGCGGCCCCACTCGGCCGGATCACTGCCCTCCTTCAGCCCGAGCAGGGCAGCGAGGCCGACGCTGGTGACGCCGACGCGTGGCGGGCGGGTAAGGGTGGGGGGGAGGTGCACCGCCGCAGCTTTAGCGCCCGACGGTTATCGGGAGGTTTCCGCGGGACGGCCCGGATTCCGGAAAAAACGGTTATTATTCGCCCTTTGACCAATTCCAGCCAAAGGCGGGCGGGATCAGGCGGCGACGGCATAGGGTTTGATGTCGCCGTTGAGATAGAGGTTGCGCGCCTTGGCGCGGCTGAGCTTGCCAGAGCTGGTGCGGGGCAGCGTGCGCGGCGGAATCAGCTCGATGACGCAGTTCATCCCCGTCACCGCGCGGACGCGCTCGCGGATTTCCTCGCGCAGGCGGCGGCGCTCCTCTTCGTCGAGGCTGCGGCATTGGACCAGCACCGCGGGGGTCTCCTCGCCCGAGGGCGTGGTGACGGCAAAGGCGGCGATGTCGCCCGCCTTGAAGCCGGGCAGCTGCTCGACCGCCCATTCGATGTCCTGGGGCCAGTGGTTGCGGCCGTTGACGATGATCATGTCCTTCGCGCGGCCGACGATGTAGATATAGCCGCCGGACATGTACCCCATGTCGCCGGTGTCGAGCCAGCCATCCTGCAGGCAGCCGGCAGTCGCGTCCGGGTCACGGAAATACCCGACCATCACCGACGGTCCCTTGCACCAGACCTTGCCGATCGCGCCGTCGGGGAGCGGGGCGCCGTCCTCCTCGCGGATCTCGATCCTCATATCGCGCACCGGTCGTCCGCAATTGACGATGGCACGGTAGCGCGCCGGGCGCGGGCCGTCATTGGCGCCGAGCGACCCGCCACCCGACAGCTGCGTCTCCTCGACCAGCTCGACCCGGATGCCTTCGCCCGGCGGCATGATCGACACCGCCAGCGTCGCCTCCGCCAGGCCATAGCTGGGCAGGAAGGCCGACGCCTTGAACCCGGCCTCCGCAAAGGCGTCGACGAACGCCTGCATCACATCGGGGCGGATCATGTCGGCGCCGTTGCCCGCAACGCGCCAGCGCGACAGGTCGAAGCGCTCGGACGCCTTGGTCTGCGACGACATGCGGCGCGCGCAGATGTCGTAGCCGAAGGTGGGCGAGTAGCTGAGCGATGTCCCCTGGTTGCGCGTGATGAGGTCGAGCCAGGCGAGCGGGCGGCGGGCGAAATCTTCGGTCTTGAGATAGTCGGTCGAGACCTGGTTCGCGACCGGCGAAAGGAAACAGCCGACCAGCCCCATGTCGTGATACCAGGGCAGCCACGATACGCAGCGGTCGGACGGCTGCAGCTTCATGCCGTGGCCGTGCGCCGCCAAGTTGTTGAGGAGCGCGCGGTGGGTGATCGCGACGCCGTGCGGGAAGCGGGTCGAGCCGCTGCTGTACTGCAGATAGGCGACAGCGTCGCCGCGCGCCTGCGGCAGGGTCACGTCGGGAGCTAGGCGGGCGTTGAACGCCGACCAGTCGCATGGCTCGGTCCCGGCCAGCCGCGCCGCCTCGGACGCGAAATCGGCCAGCTCGGGCGGGAAGAGCAGCATCTTGGGGTCGCAGCTGGCGAGCTGGACACGGAGCTGCTCGACATAGGAGTCGCGCCCGCCGAACGAGGTGGGCAGCGGCAGCGGCACCGGCCACGCGCCGGCATAGACCGCGCCGAAAAACAGGGCCGCGAACGCCGGCCCGGTCTCTGCAACCATCGCGATCCGGTCCTCGGGTGCGACCCCGGCGGCGACGAAGCGGCGGGCGGCGGCGAGCGCGTCGGCGCGCAGCTCGGCATAGGCATAGGGGTGCGTCAGATTGCCGCGCCCATCGTGGAAGTTGAGCCCGCGGCCGCCGCGCGCCGCATAGTCCAGCGCCTCACCGAGTGTGGTGAAGTCGGCGAAACGGCGGGGCAGCGCATCATCGGTGACGGTGGGTAGGAGGGCGGGGTCGGCCTTGTTCGGGTCGGTCGCCATGCAAGTCCTTTCATCGCGAGCGCACGAGGCGCCCGCCCGCTGCTCTGCGCGCACCGGGCGTTCTTTTTCGGGACGTAGTGTGGCACAAACATGGCGCATGCTGCCGCCATCCACCCGCCGGGAGCCCCGCCGCCCGCCACCCCCGCTCGACCCGGCGGCGCTGGAGCGGCTGGCGCTGCGCTATGTCGAGCGGTTCGCGACGACGCGGGGCAAGCTCGCCGACTATCTCCGGCGCAAGGTGCGCGAGCGCGGCTGGGCGGATGAGGCCGCTGCGGACGCGGATGCGCTAGCGCAGCGCATGGCGGCGCTGGGCTATGTCGACGACCGCGCCTGGGCGGAGGCGAAGGCGGAGGCGCTGGGACGGCGCGGGCTGGGCGCGCGCCGCGTCGGCGAGGCGCTGCGGGCGGCGCGGGTGGAGGAAGATGACCGCGCGGCGGTGGCGGACGATGTCGCCGGGCGCACGATCGAGGCGGCGCTGGCCTTTGCGCGGCGCAAGCGGCTGGGGCCGTGGGCGCGCGGGGAGGTCGACCGGCCGGCGCGCGAGAAGCAGCTCGCGGCGATGCTGCGCGCCGGGCACCCGCTCGATCTCGCGCGCCGCGTCCTGGCGCTGCCCCCCGGCGTGGAGCCCGATGCGGGGGCGCTGGAGTAGGTTTCGCGCGACAACGCATTGCGAGCGTCGCGCCGCCGTTCTAGCGTGCCGCGCGCAGGGATTTTGCAATGCGTGATGAGGCGTCCGGAAGCGAAAGGATGACCGGCGTGCCGCCCGATGGCGCGCGAGCCGACGCTTTGACCGGCGACGCTCCCGACGCCGCCGGGACGATCCGGATCGCGGGCGTGATCAAATGGTTCGACGTGACCCGCGGCTTCGGCTTCGCGGTCGCGGACGATCCGGCGATCGGCGACGTGCTGGTCCATTTCTCGGTGCTGCAGCCGCATGGCCGCCGCTCGCTGCCCGAAGGCGCGCGGATCGAGTCGCTGGCGGTGCAGCGCGGCCGCGGCTTCCAGGCACGTGAGATCACCGCGATCGACCTGTCCGACGCCGTGCCCGAGCCGCCGCCGCGCCGGGCCCGCGATGGCGACCGGGTCGATCCCGCGACGCTGGTCGATGCCGCCGGGCCGTTCGAGCCGGTTGCCGTCAAATGGTTCAACCGGTTGAAAGGCTATGGCTTCCTGATCCGGGCGGCCGATGGCGCGGATGTCTTCGTCCATATGGAGACGCTGCGCCGCGGCGGCATCGTCGTGGTGGAGCCCGACCAGCGGCTGAGCGCGCGCGTTGTCGAAGGGCAGAAGGGGCCACTGGCGGTGGCCGTCGCGCCCGGCGGAGGGATGCAAGAATGAGGCGGTTGGGTGCGGTCCTGTTGCTGGCGCTGGTGGCGGGATGCGCGCGTGGCGACGGCGACGGCGACGCCGGCACGACGGGGGCCGCGCGGGTGGTGCCGGTGACGATCGCCGGGCCGGGCGTCGCTGGCGGCGGGCGGCACGTCTTTCGCGCGGAGGTTGCCGCAACCGCGGCGCAGCAGGAGCGCGGGCTGATGTACCGGACCGACCTGACCCCCGATGGCGGCATGCTGTTCGCGCCCTATCCGCCCGGCGGCGGCCGCCCGGCGGCGGCGAACTTCTGGATGAAGAATACGCCGACCCCGCTCGACATCGTCTTCATCCGCGCGGACGGCACCATCGCCCACATCGCGGAGAATACGATTCCGATGTCCGAGACGATCGTGCCCTCGGGTGAGCCGGTGGCGGCGGTGCTGGAACTGGTCGGCGGCCGGACCGCGGAGACGGGGGTTAGCGAGGGGGACCGGGTGAGCTGGCCGGGGCGGTAGATGAGTCCCAGAGAGTATTTTCTTCTGTTCGGCACGAATGCCGCCGTCCCGGCGGCGTTGCTGCTCTTGGCGCTCTCTGTCCATGGCAGCTCCATCACCAGCGGATGGTGAAAAGTCGCGCTTGCCGCCTTGGCCCTCGGTTCGCTGGCGACGGCGCGGTTCGCCAGCTTCGCTCCTGACGACGAGCGGGAGTTCCGCTGGTGTATGCGAACCAGCCTCATCTTCTGGGCTGTCGTCGCTGCAATCGGCATCGGAGCGGTAGCATCGTTCCACGGCGCGCGGGCAGCGGAATGACGCCAACGGGCCTATCGCCATGGGCGTCGAGGCGCGGCGTCCGCCGAATTGCGGACGATCACGCGTCCATGTTGAGGCTATTGGACGCGCGCACGTGGAAGGGGCGATCTGGCGCGATTACCTCATCCGGCACGGCTTCGCTGTTCGCGCAGCAATCGACCTCGATGTAGTCCAGATTACCTTCATCGTTGGCAAAGATGATGATCTCAATTGTCTTGCTATCGGCAAGGCGGATATCGGCTTCGAAGATTGCGGCGTGGCGCCCGGGTAGAACCTCGTCTCGTGGCGGCACCAGTGATCTGGTCTCCCCACCGTTTCGAACACCGAAGCTGTTGCATTCGCACCGGCAGAACTCGGCAAAGGTGGCGTGTGCAAGATGTTCCCGAAGAAGGTCCGGCGCGGGATACTCGCACCGCTTCAGGATGAAATCCGCCCAGAAAGCGGCGCGGGTAGGACCGTTCTCCACCTAGGGTCCAGACTCGTTCACATCCAGAACACCAAGGCTATGGCGAGTGCCACGCCTGAAAGGAAGTTTCGGGCGAGCTTGTCGTAGCGGGTGGCGACGCGCCGGAAGTCCTTGAGGCGGCAGAAGGCGTTTTCGATAAGGTGGCGGCCACGGTAGCGTTCCCGGTCGCAGCGGACTTGGCGCTTGCGGTTGGACCGGCCGGGGATGACCGGCACGGTGCCCGCCTGGCGGAGCAAGCGCCGGAGCGGGTCGGCGTCGTAGCCCTTATGCCCCCAGCACGTATTTGGCGCGACCCATGCGGGCGAGCAGCCCGGGCGCAACGGTCACGTCGGCGACGTTGCCGGGCGTGAGCATCAGCGCAAAGGGACGGCCCACGACGTCGGTGAGGGCGTGGATCTTGGTCGTCCAGCCACCGCGCGAGCGGCCGATCGCCTGCGCTTTAGCCCCCTTTAACCCCCGAATGCGGCACGCTGCGCCTTCACGTACGTGCTGTCGATCGCGGTGCTCTTCGTAACCGCGCCCGCATCAACCAACGCCTCCAGGAGCCCGAGCCAAAAGCCGCGCGCCGACCAGCGGTTGAACCGGTTGTACACGGTCGTGGACGGCCCGTAGTCGGCCGGGCAGTCGCACCAGCGACCGCCAGTCTTGAGCATGTGGAAGATGCCCCAGATCACGCGACGGTCGTCCACCCGCCGCGCGCCCGGCTGGTTCTTGGGCAGGTGGGGCTCGATCGCCGTCCAGGCCTCGTCCGACAACCAGAATAGCGCCATGCGTGACCTCCATCAGCCCCGCCCTGTACCGTTGAATCAGAGTGCCGCGCCCCGCACAACCGGCTTATGCTGCTCGCTAGCGCGGGAGGAGCGGAATGTCCGAGGTAGAGCCAAACGCCATCGTCGGCAGGCACCCTGCCCGTGTCGGGGCCGGTCTCGCGCTAGCGAGTCTGCCCGCCCACTTCGCGCTGTCCTCGACCGCCTCCCACCAGCTCGCTGCCATTGTGCTGGTGCTGGTGGCCGGCATCTACGTCGGCTTCGCCGTGCAGGACGGCAGGGCCAAAACGATAGCGATAGAGGGTTCGATCGCCATAGTCTTCGCCGCCGCGGCTCTGGCCGGACTATGGGTGAGCGCCTGGGCCATACCGGCGGCGTACGCCCTGCATGGGTTCTGGGATTTAGCCCATCATCGTCACGTCGCAACCGCCATGCCCGCCTGGTATGTGCCGTTCTGCGCCGTGTTCGACTGGGTGTTCGCAGCCGGTCTCGCCGCAGCATGGCTCCTGCGCTGATTGAGTTTGGACCCTAAAGACCATACGAGCGTAGCCGCAGCCTTCAAGTCCGGCTCCACCAAAACTCGCCGTGCACCCGCATCCCCACACGCCCGTTGAAGCGTCGCCGCAGCGCGGCTAAGCCCGGCGCCATGGGCATCAACCTCAACCCCTTCACCTGGTGGAACGGCGCGTCCTGGGGGACGATGCTCGGCCTGCGCGGCAAGGTGCGGGTGGGCGAGGATGCGCTCGGCAACGTCTATTACGAGGGCGGGCGCGACACGGCGGGCAATCCGCGGCGCTGGGTGATCTACACCGGTGCGAACGACGGCAGCCGGGTGCCGCCCGACTGGTTCGCCTGGCTCCATCATCAGCTCGACACGGTGCCCGACCGGGCGCTGCCGCCAGCGCGGCCGTGGCAGAAGCCGGCGGTCCCCAACATGACGGGGACGGCGCTCGCCTATCGCCCGCCCGGCGCGCTGGAGAAGGGCGGCCGGCGTGCGGCGGCGACCGGCGATTACGAAGCCTGGATCCCGGACGCATGAGCGCCGGCCGTTTGAGAATCTGGGGATGACCCGCTGGTGGCGGCCGCTGGCGGCGGCGATCGTGCTGCTGGCGGTGGCGGCGGCGGGATGGCTCGGCTGGCGCGCCTGGCAGGGCGGCGCCGCGCCCGCGGCGGTAGCGGTGCAGGAGCTGCCCGAGGCGGGCGGCGGCGCGCAGACGGTGGAGACGGTGACCGCGACCGACCAGCCGACGATCGCCACCGCCGGCACAACGCCGATGGCGCAGCGCGTCGCGGTGATCGGCCTCCTCAACAAGCGCAACGGCCGGGCGCAGGATGTGACGCTGCATCCCGGCCAGGCGGTGGAGGTGGGCGACGTGCGCATCCACCTGCGCGCCTGCGAGCGGACGGCGCCGTGGGAACAGGATCAGCTGACCGGCGCGTTCGTCCAGCTCGACGTGCGCGGGATCGACGGCCAGTGGCGGCGGCCCTTCTCGGGCTGGCTCTACAAGGAACGTCCGGCGCTCAACGTTGTCCAGCACCCGATCTACGATGTCTGGACCAAGAGCTGCACGATGTCCTTTCCCGCGACCGGCCCCGACACCGAGCGGCTGAGCGCGCCCGCCGCGGCGGCGCCGGCGCGGTCGAGGGCGGCCCAGTCGCCGGGAACGGACGAAGGCGCCGCCACCCCAACCACGCCTGCCAACGCGGCGGACAGCGCCGCCAGATAGGCCGAACGGTCGATCTCCACCGCGCCGAGCGTGGCGAGGTGGGCGGTCTGGAACTGGCAGTCGAGCAGGGTGAAGCCGCCGGCCCGCAGCCGCGCGACCAGCCAGGCGAGCGCGACCTTGGAGGCGTCCGTCGCGCGGCTGACCATGCTCTCACCAAAGAAGGCGCGGCCGAGCGCCAGGCCATATAGGCCGCCAACGAGCCGGTCGCCGTCCCAGCATTCGACCGAATGGGCGTGGCCGCGTTCGTGCAGGGCGAGAAAGGCTTGCTCGATCGCGCCGCTGATCCAGGTGCTGGGCCGGTCGGCGGCGCTTTCGGCGCAGAGGCGGATGACGCCGGCGAAGGCGGTGTCGGCGGTGACGCGAAAGCGGTCGCGTGCCAGTGTACGAGACAGCGAGCGGCTGAGGTGGAAACCGTCGAGCGGCAGCACCGCGCGGGTGCGAGGCTCGACCCAGTAGACCTCGTCCGCGTCGCGGTCGTCGGCCATCGGAAACACGCCGACGGCATAGGCGCCGAGGACGAGGCCGGGGTCAAGGGGTGTCATGCTCCGGCGAAGGCGGCTGTCACGGGCAAACCCTGCAAGGCCATTCCACCGATGCCTCGCACCGGCGAACCTTGGGCGGCTCCGCCCGTGACGTCGACCGTGACTGCGTCATGTTAGCCGGCCGTTCGCGCCGCTATCGCGACCGGCGCGCGAGCGCGCCTCGCTTCGGCTCAAACGTGGCAGCTGACCGCGGGCTTCCCCGGGCGGGTCAGCATGACGCCGCGATCGTTGCCGGTCATCGTCCAGCCTCCGGCCGCCACATAGGGCTGGCCCGCCGCGGGGGCGGTCAGGGCGGTCGGCGAGCCCTCCTGCGTGTCGCGCACCACCGCCTGCGTGTCGCCTTCGAAAAAGGTCACAAAGGCGAGGCTGTTGTCCTTGCACCGGAACGACTTTTCGGCGCGGACGACCGGCGGCAGCGGCGCAGCGGCGGCGGCGGCGTTCTCCGCCGCGGCCTCGTTCGCGGCGCTCGCATTGGCGCGCTCCTGGGCATTGGGCTGGTGACAGGCTGCCAGCGGCAGCAGCGCGGCCGTGGCGGTTGCGAGGGCGAGGAGGCTCTTCATGGCGGCGCGCGGCTTCGCTGATGCAGCATGAGCCGTCAAGCCCATCAGGGATCGATCATTCATGGAACTCGCTGAGCTCCGGGATGCGGCCGAATGCGATCTTGGTGCCGACGCGGTCCAGCCGCCCGCCATGGAGCGGTCCGACGCTGACCGCGTTTCGCCCCCAGCGCTCGTTGATCCGATCGAGCGCACGCGACAGATGGACGCCGCGGCTCTCCCGCGCCAGCGGGTCTTCGGGGTCGAGATGCGCCCATAGCGACGCCTGTTCACCGGCGGCCGGCTCGATCTCGGCCAGTGTCGTGCCGATCATGCGCAGCCGGAAGCCGCCGGTACGCGCTCGCCCGGCCTCGCGCAGCCGCGGAAACAGCGCGTCGAGCCGGTCGAGGATGACGAAGCTGTCCTGCGTCGCGGGCAGGCGGATCGACGCGCGCCAGGTCGACTTGTCATCCTCGAACCGGCCGTGGAGCACCAGCAGCCGCGCGCGATACCCCTTGCGACGCAGCCGGCTGGCGGCCTTGAGCACCAGCCGCCGCGCGGTCAGGCGGGCGGGTTCTGGTCCGCGCATCGACGGGGAGAGGACATGGCTGTGACCGATCGTGCGGCTCTGCGTCGGCTTGTCGGGCAGGTCGACGCCGTGGAGCAGGAACCACAGCCGGTCGCCGTCGCGCCCGCCCCAGGCATGCCCAGCATCGCGCGGGCGGCGGCCGAGCAGCTGGCGAATGTCGTTGACGCCGTCGCGCGCCAGCCGCGCCTCCATCTTCGCGCCGATCCCCGCGATCTCGCGCAGCCGCAGCGGATACAGCGCGTCGGGGAGGTCGGCCGCCTCGAACACCACCAGCCCGTCGGGTTTCTGCAGGTCGGAAGCGAGCTTGGCGAGCAGGCGATTGGGCGCGATCCCGACCGAGCTGGTCAACCGCTCGCCGACCCGAGCCACGATGCCCGCCTTGATCCGCTGCGCCAGCGCCACCGCGGCGTCGCGGCTGTTCTCGTTGTCGAGCAGCCGGCAGGCCATCTCGTCGATCGAGCAGACCCGCGTCACCGGCACGTGGCGCCAGACCTCGGCGACGATCGCTTCGTGGAACTCGACATAGCGATCGTGGCGCGCGGGGGTGACGATCACGTCACGGCATTTCTGCTTCGCCTCCCAGACCGGCGTCCCTGTCCTGATCCCGAAGCGCTTGGCCTCGACCGAGGCGGCGATCGCGACCGTGGTGTCGGCGCCGACCGGGGCGACGATCACCGGCCTGCCGCGCAGCGACGGCTGCAGCTGCTGCTCGACGCTAGCGAAATAGGAATTGAGGTCGAGGAACAGCCAGCGCAGCGGGCGAGGCGGCAGGTCGAGCGGCGGAAGTTGACGAAGTTGCCGCAGGTCGCAATCATCCGCGGCACGCGCCTGCCCGCCCGGTGAAGACGCAGCGGCGGGCAACGGCGACTCGGGCAATAGCATGACGTAGGAACATTAGCGGAACAGAACACCGTAGGACAGCCTGTCCCGCGCGCTTTCGGGGTGGCGCCCCGGCGCGTGCGACCCTAGGCGGGGACGGGTGACCGCCATTGTCAAGCCGCACCCGACCATCGGCCGCCGCGAGTTCGTGGCGTTCGTCGCCGCGATCATGGCGGTCAATGCGCTCGGCATCGACATGATGCTGGCGGCGCTGCCCGCGATCGGGCGCGAGCTGCACGTCGCCAACCCCAACCACCGGCAATGGGTGGTGACGAGCTATCTGTTCGGGTTCGGCGTCGGCCAGATCGTCTACGGTCCGTTGACCGACCGGCTAGGGCGCCGCCGCGTGTTGCTGTGGACGCTGGCGGGGTTCGTCGGCGCGAGCGTGTTCGCAGCGAGCAGCGCCACCTTCGCCGCGCTGCTGGCGGCGCGGGTGCTGCAGGGGCTGTTCTCGGCGTCGACGCGCGTGCTGTCGGTCGCGATCGTGCGCGACAGCTATTCGGGGCGGCAGATGGCGCGCATCTCCAGCCTGGCGCAGATGGTTTTCTTTCTGGTGCCGATCCTGGCGCCGACCGGCGGACAGGCGCTGCTGGCGGTCGGGCCGTGGCGGTTCATCTTCTACGTGCTGGCGGGCTACGCCGCGACCGTGCTGGTCTGGTCGGCGTGGCGGCTGCCCGAGACGCTGCCGCCCGAACGCCGCCGCGCGATATCGTTCGCGACGCTGGGCGAGGCGTACGGCGCCATCCTGCGCAACCGCTTCACGATGGGCTATGCGATCGCCGGCTCGCTGACCTTCGGCGCGATCATCGCCTTTGTGTCGTCGGCGCAGCAGGTGTTCGCCGACACCTTTCATGCGGGCGAGCGGTTCACGCTGCTGTTCGGGATCTGCGCGGCGGCGATGGGGTTCGCCGCCTGGCTCAACAGCCGGCTGGTGGAGCGGCTGGGCACGCGCCTGATCTCCCAGGCTGCGGTGCTGGGGCTGATCGGCCTGTCGCTCGCGCATCTGCTGATCGCGCGGGCCGGGCTGGAGACGCTGCCGAGCTACATGACGCTGCAGGCGCTGAGCATGACCTGTATCGGGCTGTGCGGGTCGAACTTCGGGGCAATGGCGATGGAGCCGGTGGGGCACGTCGCGGGCACGGCCTCGTCGGTGCAGGGGTTCATCACCAGCATCGGCGCGGTCGCGGTCGGGTCGGCGATCGGCCAGGCCTATGACGGCACGACGACGCCCTTCGCGCTAGGCTATCTGGGCATCGGGCTTGGCGTGCTCGCGATCGTCTTCGTGGTCGAAGGGGGCAGCCTATTCCGGCCGCGGATGGCGCCGGTCAGCAGCTAGCGTTGCGACATCACAGGCGGAAACGGACGAAGGCCATGCCGCTGGTGCGGTCGCCGCCAAGAGACGGGGCCAGCCTGTCCGGCGTGAACGAACGCGCGACGAGGGCCCCGACGCCGAACACCGGGCCGTTCGCCACCCGAAAATCGCGGATCGCGCCAATCGACGCCTTGCCGACGGTGAACGCAGCGCCGTGAACGCCGCCGCGGGCAGGCAGCAGCTCGTCGGTGTCGATCCGCTCCGCGCGCGCGAACACCGTCCAGCGCCGATCCGGCTTCACCGCCGCCTCAAGCAGATAGGCGTCGAGGCCGCCGCCGCGATACCCGTCCGCCTCGATTTCCGTCTTACGGCCCCAGGCCGCCGTCACCGAGACATAGCCGTCCCGGCCGATCGGGCGCGTATAGATGGCGCTCGCCGAAAGACGCTCCTGATCCTCTTCCGGTGTGAGCTGCTCGGGTGAGTGGAGCCGCATCCACGACGCCTGCAGCGCGAGCGTGCGGGCCGGGTTCCAGCTCGCCCGGATCGCGATGGAGTCGAACCTGGGTTTTTCGATGTCGTAGCGGTGCTGGTCAGGCTCGCGGCCCTTGAACCGCGACGCCTCCAGCTTCACCCCACCATAGGTCGCGCCCACCGTCACGACGCCGAACGTGATGTGGGTCGAATCGAACCAGTGATGCGTGATCGGGGCTTCGGGAGAGTCCATGATCGACAGGCGATGCATGAACGCGCCCGGCCCGAATGCCGGCTCGCCGGGCAGCCCGATATAGACGAACGCACTGCCGCTGCCGCCGAGCCGGCGGCTGTAGGAAGCCGCCAGCTCCATAATCAGGTCGTGAGGGTGCTGCCGGTCGATCAATGGATCGCGCCCATTCGCCGTCTCGCCTGCCGCCAGCAACAGCGGGTAGCCTCGCCTGCCCATCAGCGGGTCGGGAGACAGCATCGCCCGGAACTGCACGGTGTCGCGCAGGGATAGGTTGCCCGTAGCCATGCCCATCACCATGCCCGACACGAACGCCTTGCTGTCGCCGCGCGGCCCGTTCTGGCGGTCATAGACGCCGTTCAGCGTCGCCTGGCTCATCAGGGTCCAGTGGCCGCTCATCCGCATGACGCCCTGCATCGGGCTGGCGTCCGGCTGCCACGCGGTGCCAGACGCGTCGCGGGTCATCGAGTAAGGGCCGAGCGCGCCGGTCATCGCCATGCCACCTGCCGCCATCGCCGGTTCGGGGCGATCGGGCGTTGGCGGCCGGGCGGGCGCGGGCGGCATCGGCATGCCCGGCATCGGCATGCCCGGCATCGATTGCGCCCGGCCGCCGGCGGGCGGGGCGGCCAGCAACAAGATCGCGCCGAATAGCAGCTTCACATCGATCGCATGTCCGCGTTCGCTTCCTGCCTGTCGACGGTTCACGGCCGCAGTCCTGCCACTGCCGACCGCGTCCATGCGCGCAAATACCGCTCCTGGTCAATCTGACGATCCAGCGCGGCGCCCATCGCGGCGTTCCAGTCGAACAGGTGGACCAGACTGCCGAACAGCAGCTGGGCGCAGGTCTCAATATCGTCGCACGCGAACTCGTGGCGGGCGATGCCGCGGCGGATCAGCGTACGGAACAGCTCCATCATCGGCTCAAAGACGCGATCGCGAAAATGGGCGGCGAAGTCGGGGAAATTGCCGATTTCGCCCTCGACGACGCGGAACAGCCGGCTCATCTCCTCCGACTGGCAATGCTCGGCCATGAAGCGGCCTAGTTGCTGCAGTTGCGCGGCTGCGCTGCCCTGATCGGCGTCGACCAGCCGCTGCATATCGTCGAACTCGGCCAGCGCCATGCGATCGACACAGGCGCGCAGCAACGCTTCCTTGGTCGCGAAATAAAAGCCGACGGTGCCGTGGCTGACGCCAGCCCGCCGGGCGATGTCGACGACGCGGGTGGCCCCGAACCCTTTCTCCGCGAACAGCCCCATCGCCGCGGTGAGGATCTCCTCACCGCGTTCGGCCGGACGACGGCGGAAGGCGACATCACTCATGCAGCTGGCTCTTAATGGATGGACGTCCATCTAACAACAGGGTAGGGGGCCCCGTCATGGCGACTAGCCCCCCTGCCGCTGAGCCGAAGCCGTCCGGCCTGCGCCACCTCCGCATCTCGGCCTGGGCCATCGAGAATCCGATTTCGGTCGCGGTCGTGTTCATGGCGCTGAGCATCGCCGGGGTGTTCGCCTATCTGCTGCTGCCCGTGAAGCAGTTTCCCAATGTCAGCTTTCCGGCGGTGACCGTCACCATTACGCAGAACGGCGCGAGTCCGATCGAGCTGGAGACGGAGGTGACGCGCCCTGTCGAGGATGCGGTGGCCGGCATCAGCGGGGTCAAGGATATCTTCTCCTCCGTGTCGCAGGGCGCCTCGATCGTCACCGTCAACTTCCAGATCGGCGAGGACGAACAGCGCGCCAAAGACGAAGTGCAGAGCGCCGTCGACAAGATCCGCCAGTCGCTGCCGCGCGAGATCGACGAGCCGATCATCGCGCGGGTCGAGTTCGACGCGGCGCCGATCCTGACCTATGCGGTCGATGCGCCCGGCATGAGCGACGCCGACCTCAGCTGGTTCATCGACGACACGGTGACGCGCGCGCTGCTGGGGCAAAAGGGCGTCAGCCAGATCAGCCGCGTCGGCGGGGTCGACCGGGAGGTCAACATCGTCGTCGATCTGGATCGGCTCAACGGCTACGGCCTGACTGCGCCGCAGCTGAACGACGCGCTGCGGCAGTTCTCGGTCAACGCGCCGGGCGGCCGGCTGGACGTCGGCGGGCGCGAGCAGACCATCCGCGTGCTGGGACAGGCGGATACGCTGCAACAGCTGCAGGCGTTGACCCTGCCCGTTGCGGGCGGGCGCTACATCCGCCTGACCGACGTCGCCAGCATCGGCTTTGGCGCGGGCGAGGAACGCAATCTGGCGCGGCTCGACGGGCGGCCGGTGGTGGGCTTCCAGGTCCGCAAGACCAAGCTGTCGAGCGACGTGAGCGTGGAGGACGAGGTCAAAGCCGCGGTGGCGCAGCTCGGACGCGGTCATCCCGGCATCCGCTTCGTGCCGGTGCTGAGCCTGGTCGATGAAACCCGCGCGAGCTACACCGCCACCGTCCATGTGCTGCTGGAGGGGATGATCCTGGCGGCGCTGGTGGTGTTCTTCTTCCTGCGCGACTGGCGCTCGACCGCGATCGCGGCGGTGGCGATGCCGCTCAGCCTCGCGCCAACCTTTGCGGCGATGGTGCTGTTCGGGTTCAGCCTCAACGTCGTGACGCTGCTCGCGCTGACGCTGGTGATCGGCATTCTGGTCGACGACGCGATCGTCGAGGTCGAGAATATCGAGAAGCGGATCGAGCGCGGGCAGCAGCCCTATGACGCCGCCTATGAGGGGGCGGACTCGATCGGCCTGGCGGTGATCGCGACTACTGCGGCGATCGTGGTCGTGTTCGCGCCGGTCAGCATGATGCCGGGGATCGCGGGCCAGTTCTTCAAGGAGTTCGGGCTGACCGTGGCTGTGGCGGTGCTGTTCAGCCTGGCGGTCGCGCGCTTCGTGACCCCGCTCATGGCCGCCTATCTGCTCAAGCCCAAGGAGGGCGAACACCGGACCGACACGCCCGGCTGGTACAAGCGGATGCTGGGCTGGGCGCTCGATCACCGTTGGCTGTCGCTCCTGGGCGCGACCCTGCTGTTCGTCGGCTCGGTCGGGCTGCTGGTGCTGGTGCCCGTCGGGTTCCAGCCGGTCCAGAATCCGGATTATGTCTTCGCGTCGATCCAGGGTGCGCCCGGCGCGACCGCCGCCGACATGAGCCGGGCGGTTGCGGAAACGACGGCGCTACTGAAGCGGCGGCCCGAGGTGGCGCATGTCTTCGCCAATATCGGCGGGTCGGCCAGCGCCGGGGGCACCCCCGGTGGCGGCGTCGCGTCGAGCGATCTTCGCACCGGCTCGCTGATCGTGGTGCTCAACCACGACCGCGACGTAACCGCCGCCGGATTCAGGGCGGCGATGCGGCCGATCGTGCGCGGCGTGTCCGGCGCGCGGGTCAGCTTCCTGTCCGACCAGAGTGCGCCGGAGGTGACGATCACGCTCACCTCGCAGGATGGCGCGGCGCTGGACCGCGCGGCGGCGGACGTGCGCCGCGGCATGGGCGGATTGACCGCGGTGCGCGATCCGCGCCCGGCGTCGCAATCGGCGGGGCCGGAAGTGCAGATCGTCCCGCGCCCAGCCGAGATGGCGCGGCTGGGGGTCGACGCGCAGACCCTGGCGGCGACCGCGCGGCTGGCGACGATCGGCGACATCGACGCCAATGTCGCCAAGGTGACACAGGGCGAGCGGCGCATCCCGCTGCGCGTCCGCCTGCCGCAGGGAGATCGCAGCGACGTCACCAGCCTGGGGCGGCTGCGGGTGCCGATGGCGGCGGGCGGCACGACCACGCTCGACTCAGTGGCCGACATCCGGTTCGAGGCGGGGCCGGCGCAGATCAATCGCTACAACCGCCTGCGTCAGGAGGCGATCGACGCCGATCTGGGCGACGGGGTGGCGCTGGGCACCGCGCTTTCGGCGGTCGGCAAGCTGCCCGCGATGCAGCATCTGCCCGCCGGGGTGCGCCAGGCTGAGGTCGGCGATGCGCAGGCGCTGGGCGAGCTTTTCTCGGCGCTGGGGATCACGATCTTCGGGTCGGTCTTCCTGCTGTACGGCGTCATGGTCCTGCTGTTCGGCAGTTTCTTCAAGCCCGCGACGATCCTATCGGCGCTGCCGCTGGCGATCGGCGGCGCGGTGCTGGGGCTGCTGGTGACGGGGCTCGATCTATCGCTGCCCTCGATGATCGGTTTTCTGATGCTGATGGGGCTGGCGGCGAAAAACTCGATCCTGCTGGTCGAATACGCCACCGAACAGGAGCGTGCGGGCAAGTCGCAGCGCGAAGCACTGCTGGAGGCGTGCCGCGAGCGCGCGCGGCCGATCGTGATGACGACCTTTGCGATGGCGGCGGGCATGCTGCCGACGGCGCTCGGCATCGGCGAAGGGGCTGAGTTCCGGCAGCCGATGGCGGTCGCGGTGATCGGCGGGCTGATCACGTCCACCGGCCTTTCACTGCTGCTGGTACCGGTGGTGTACGAGTTCGTGGACGACTTCGAGCGCTGGCTCCGCCCCAGGGCCGCGCGGCTGATCACACCGCGCAAGCGGGACGGCGCGGATGCCGATGCGCGGCGCGAGGCGATGGCGTGAGCCTGTCCGCTCCGATGCTCCACAGCCCGGACCAAGGCAGCATCGCCGCAGGTGATGCCGGCGGGGGCCAGTCGCCGCTGCGTCGTTTTCGAGGAGGAGTAGCCGCTCTGACGCTGTTCCTCGCCGGGTGCGCCGCTGGACATCCGCGGACGCCGGAAATCGCGCTGCCGCTGCAGTTCGAGGCGCCGGCCGCCGCCCAGGTGCCGGTCGCGCTCGACCGGTGGTGGACGCTGTACGGCGATGCGCAGCTGAACGCGCTGGAGGACGAGGCGCTGACCCGAGGCTTCTCGGTGCGCGAGGCGTTGGCGCGGCTCGACGAGGCGCGCGCGGTGCGACGTCAGGTCGGCAGCCAGTTCGGGCCGCAGGGCGACATCAACGGCAGCGCGTCGCGGACGCAAACCTTTAATCTGGGCAGCGGCTCGGGCCTTTCGACCACCGGTGGATCGACGACGGGCGCAGGGACAGGGACAGGAACAGGGACAGGGACAGGGGCGGGCGCGACGACCGGCACGACCACCGGCGCGTCCGGCTTCGGCTTCAGCTTGCCCGGCGCAAGCGAGAGCTATTCGCTCAGCCTGCCGGTCCGGTGGGAGCTGGACCTGTGGGGGCGGGTCGCGGCGGCGCGGCGCTATGCCAATGCCGATCTGGCGGCGGCGCGCTATTCGTATCAGGGCGCGCGAACGACGCTGGCGGGCGATGTCGCGGATCAGCTGTTCCAGGCGCGCGGCACCGCCAGCGAACTGGAGAATGCGCAGGCCACGCTGCGCATTCGCAGCGATATCCGCCGCGCCGTGGCGGTGCGGGCGGAACGCGGGATCGCGCCGCGGTCGGACCTGAACCGCGTCGACACCGACCTTGCGACCGCGCAGGCAGAGGTGGCGCGGCTGGACGCGCAGCTGTACGCGGCCCGGCGCAGCCTGCTGGCGCTGATCGGGCGAGCCGGCGACCGGGTCGAGACGGTGCCGATCACGCCCGCCCTGGGCGACGCGCCGCCCATCCCCGCGGGTCTACCTGCCGATCTGCTCGTCCGCCGCCCCGACGTGCTGGAGGCGCGCGCGCGGCTGGAAGGCGCGCTGGGGCGGCTCAAGACCGCCGAGCTGGCGCAGATGCCGACGATCACGTTGACGCCGAGCGCCGGGCTGAACGCGCAACGGGGCACCTTCACCTCGACGACCGGCTTCTGGTCGATCGGCGCCAGCCTGCTGGTGCCGCTGCTCGATCGCGCCCGGCTGCGCGCCGAAGTCGGCATCGCCGACGCGAGGACCGAGCAGGCAGTCTTGTCCTTCGAACAAAGCGTGCAGACGGCATTTTCCGAAAGCGATCAGCTGATCGCGCAGCTCGCCGCCGATCGTGCGCGGGTGACGGCGCTGACCACCGGCGAGGTGCGGGCACGGGCGTCGTATGATGCGGCGCTGACCCAGTACCGCCTCGGGCTGACCGACCTGTCGACGCTGCTCGACGTCGAGGCGACATGGCGCGCGGCCCGTCAGCAGGCGTCGGCGGCCCGGGTCGATGCGCTCAGCCGGTCGGTGCAGCTGTTCAAGGCGCTGGGCGGCGGCTGGTCGCCCGCGCAGGCCGATCCTCTTGCGGGCAGGACCAATTGATGCGACGCGGCGTGATACTTCTGGGCGCGATCGCGCTGGCGGGCTGCGGCAAGGGCAAGCCCGATGCGCAGGCGAGCGCCCCGCCGCCGCGCGCGGTGCAGGTTGCAACGGTGGAGGAGCGCTCGCTCGACCGGGCGATCACCGCGTCGGGCACGCTGCGCCCGCGTGAGGAAGCCGCGGTCGGCGCCGAGCTGGCGGGCTATCGCGTGCTGCGCGTGCTCGTCGATGTCGGATCCTCCGTCAGGCGGGGCCAGGCGTTGATCGTGCTCGACCCGGCACTGCTGGAGGCGCAGATCGGGCAGGAGCGGGCCAGTCTAGACCAGGCGCAGGCGCGGGCCCGCAACGCCGCCGACCAGGCACGCCGGGTCGCCGGGTTGAACGGCTCGGGCGTGGTCGCTGACGAGGTGATCGTCCAGCGCGACACCGATGCGGCGGCGGCGTCGGGGGCGGTGCGCCAGGCGCGCGCGGCGCTGGACGACAGCCTGACCAGGCGGGCGCGGCTGACCGTGCGCTCGCCGGTCGCGGGCGTGGTGCTGACCCGCGGCGTGCGGCCGGGCGACGTGACGGGGGCGGGGACGACGCCCTATCTCACGCTGGCGCGCGACGGACTGGTCGAGCTCCAGGCTGAGCTGGCGGAAAGCGATCTGCGCGCGGCGCGGCCCGGGGCGCCGGTGCAGGTGCGGCTGGCCGACGGCACGACCGTCGACGGCAGCGTCCGGCTGGTGAGTCCGGCGGTCGATGCGCAGTCGCGGCTGGGGCTGGTCTATATCCGTCTGCCCGTCCGCGCCGATGTGCGCGCGGGTGGCTTCGCCAGCGCGCGGTTTGGCGGGGCTGGCCCGGCAGTACATGCCGTGCCCGAGGCAGCGGTGGTCTTCACCGCCGACGGCCCGCGGCTGACCGTGGTGGACGCCCGCAACCGAGCGCACGAGGTGCGGGTGCGCACCGGTACGCGCGGCGGCGGCTGGGTCGAACTGGTCGAAGGGCCGCCGGTCGGGACACGGGTGGCGCTGGGCGCGTCGAGCTTCGTCATCGAGGGCGAGGAGGTCCGGCCGACGCGCTAGCGTGCGCGGCGTGGACTGCCGCCGGCCGTCCAGACAAGTTCAGCATGGCGATTGCGTAGCCTTGCTCGCTTCCCCCCTGCGCCCGGGCGGCTTACATCCGGATCATGTCCGCTCTTCCCGACTCTCTCGCCCTTATCGGCAATACGCCGCTGGTCCGCCTGAAGGGGCCGAGCGAGGCGGCCGGCGCCGACATCTTCGGCAAGTGCGAGTTCGCCAACCCGGGCGGGTCGGTGAAGGATCGCGCGGCGCTCGGCATCGTCGAGGATTATGAGGCGCGGGGGCAGCTCAAGCCCGGCGGTACGATCGTCGAGGGGACGGCGGGCAACACCGGGATCGGGCTGGCGCTGGTCGGCAACGCCAAGGGGTACAAGACGGTCATCGTCATGCCCGAGACGCAATCGCGCGAGAAGATGGATACGCTGCGCGCGCTGGGCGCCGAGCTGGTGCTGGTGCCCGCCGCCCCCTATTCGTCGCCCTGTCATTTCGTCCACCAGTCGCGCCGGATCGCGGAGGAGACGGGGGGGGCGGTGTGGGCCAATCAGTTCGACAACGTCGCCAATCGCCGCGCGCATGTCACGGGCACCGCGGAAGAAATCTGGACGCAGATGGACGGCCGCATCGACGGCTTCACCTGCGCCGTCGGAACCGGCGGCACGCTGGCGGGGGTCGGACTGGGGCTGAAGGCGCATGACGAGGCGGTGACGATCGCGCTGAGCGACCCGCATGGCGCGGCGCTGTACGACTATTATGCCTGCGGCGAGCTGAAGAGCGAGGGCTCGTCGGTGGCGGAGGGGATCGGGCAGGGGCGGATCACCGCCAATCTGGAAGGCGCGCCGATCGACCGGCAGTTCCGCATTTCGGACGCGGAGGGCTGGGGCTGGGTCAAGCGGCTGCTCGACGAGGAGGGATTGTGCCTGGGTCTGTCGTCCGGGATCAACATTGCGGGCGCGGTGCGGCTCGCACGGCAGTTGGGCGCCGGAAGCCGGGTCGCCACGATCCTGTGCGATACCGGCTTTCGTTATCTATCGACGCTGCACAACCCGGAATGGCGCGCCGCCAAAGGGTTGCAGGCCGCGCGGGTCGACACGGCCGGATCGGTCCTGTAGAAAGTCGGGCTTGGCTACGGCTTCGCCCCAGACCAACGCCTCGCAGGCGAGCCATCGCGCCAGGGTCGGCGCGATCGGATTGGGGCTGGTGCTGCTCCTGATCGCATTGGCCAGCCTGGTGCTGCGGCAGGTGTCGCATGAACGGCCGGCGACTGCGCCCGGCGGGGCCAAGCCGGATATCGTCGCCAACATGGCGGGCGGCAACGAGGCCGCGGCGGAGACAGGGCCGCTGTCGGACATGGGCGTCGCGCCGGGCGTCAAGAATGAGAGCGCCGCGGCCCGCTGAGCGCCGCGTGCAGTCGGGTGATGTCACCCACAGAACGGTCGGTCACATCATCCCGTAACTCCGTTGTGACGTCAGCCTTGTCATCCTCGGCACAGGTGCGCCCCGACGGCCCGCGACGGATCACTCGAATCCCGGCCCACCCATCAGATTCCGCAGTCTCCCGTAAAATCCCGTTGCGTCCCCGCCCCCATATCGGTAATGGAAGTTAACAGCAGGGGCATGATCTTCGTTTGCGCCGTTCAGCGCAGCGGGAGGCGGTGATGGCCGCTTTTCGTGACGGGGAAACGTGCGCCGCAAGGGGTAAAGGACGTGGCGGAGCGGGGGTGGTATCAGGGGGACGGCATCGGCCTTGTCGACGACAAGGGCCGGGTCTCCATCCCTGCCGCACTCCGCCAGGCGCTGTCCGCCAACTACCCGAAGGCCAACGGCAAGGACGGCGGCACCGTCATCGTCGGCACGCACGAAACGCAGCGCTGCCTGATCGCCTATGACCCCGCCTATGTCGACAAGCTTGCCGAGCGCGCAGCCAAGCGCGAGGCGGAGCATCCCGGCGCGGGCGGCGCCGTCGATTATAACATCAAGCGTCGCGCCGCGGTGGGCGAGCCGGCCCCGTTCGACGGCTCGGGCCGCTTCATCATGCCTGCGTTCGCGCGCTTCTATGCAGGCATCAAGACGCACGCCTTCTTCTACGGCGTGCTCGATTATATCGAGATCTGGGACCCCAAGGCGCTGATCGCAGCCGACGGTTATCCCGACGTCGTGAAAGAGATGGTCGGCTTTTACATGGCCGAACGCGGGGCGTCGCTGTGAGCGCCCCCCACCACCTTCCCGTCCTCCTCGACGAGGTCGTCGCCGCACTTGCTCCTTCCCCCGGCGAGCAGTTCATCGACGCGACCTTCGGGGCGGGCGGGTACACGCGGGCGCTCCTTGACCGGGGCGCCCGCGTGATCGCCATCGACCGCGACCCCGACGCGATCGCCGCAGGGCGCGCGGCAGGGCTGGACGGCCTGACGCTGGTCGAGGGTCAGTTTTCCGCGCTGGACGCCGCCACCGACGACCCCGTTGACGGCGTGACGATGGACATCGGCGTGTCGTCGATGCAGCTCGACCAGGCCGAGCGCGGCTTCTCTTTTCAGGCCGACGGGCCGCTCGACATGCGGATGGCCCGCAGCGGTCCGAGTGCGGCGGACTTCGTCAACGATGCTGACGAGGAAGAGATCGCCGACGTGCTCTATCGCTACGGCGACGAGCCCAAGTCACGCCGGATCGCGCGCGCGATCGTCGCGGCGCGGCCGATGACGCGGACCGGCGAGCTGGCGACAGCGGTGCGCCGCGCGCTGGGGTATCGGGCGCACGACAAGAAGGACCCGGCGACCCGCGCGTTCCAGGCGATCCGCATCCATGTAAACCGCGAGTTGGACGAGCTGGGTGACGGGCTGGCGGCGGCGGAGCGGGCACTCAGGCCCGGCGGGCGGCTGGCGGTGGTGACGTTCCATTCGCTGGAGGACCGCCTGGTGAAGCGCTTCCTGCGCGACCGCTCGGGCGCAGCCCCCGGCGGATCGCGCCACCTGCCGGCAGCGAACGACGCACGCGCGCCGAGCTTCGAGGCGGTCGGCAAGGCGGTGCGGCCCGGCGAGGCGGAGCTGGCGCGCAACCCCCGCGCGCGCTCGGCCACGTTACGGACGGCACGGCGGACGAACGCGGCGGCGTGGAACCAGTCAGAGATGGAGAGCTGAGATGGCGGCGACCTATCGGTTGAAGGGGTTCGGCTGGCTGGCGCTGCTCGCAGCGGTCGCGCTCGGCTGTTACCTGGTGTCGTTGCAGGTCGCGGCGGAGCATCGCCGCCTCGACGACGCCAATGCGCGGATCGCGGTGGCGCAGCGCGATCTCCGCGCGCTGGAGACCGAGTTCGATACGCGCGCCAATCTGGCGCAGCTGGAGCGGTGGAACGGCGACACGCTGGCGCTGGCCGCGCCAACCGCGGCGCAGTTCGTCGCGAGCGATGCGGCGCTGGCCGCGCTGGACCCCACCGGGCCGGGGCAGGTTCGCACTGCCGCGCTGCTGGTGCCGACGGTCGCACCGGCGGCGGTCGCGCCGCCCCTGCCCACGAGGCCCGCAACAGCCCCCGCCGAACCGTTGCCGGTCGCGGTCGCGCGGGTCGAGATGCCCAGGCCGGCCGTAATCCCCGCGGTCGAGATGGTCGCGCCTACCGGCCGCGCCGCGCCGGCCCTCGCCCGCGCGGTCGAGGCGGCGCGGGGCATGGTGGCGGTGGCGCGGGTGCGACCACAGGCGGTGGCGATGCTGGACCGGCAGTTGTTGTCGCCCACCACCTTCGGCGATCTGGCGAGCGGCGCGCGGCGCGAAGCGCAGCGCTGACCGTCGTGGGGGGCGTCGCCAACACCATCCTGGTCGCCCGCCCGGCGCCGACCCGGCGGGCGCAGGCGCGCGGGGCCCTGGTCGCGGTCGCCCATATGCGGCTGATGATGCTGATGCTGCTGTTCGCGGCGGCCGTCCTGCTGGTGATCGGGCGGCTGAGCATGCTGGCGGCTTTCGGGGGGTCGGAGGCGCGCGCGAATGTCGCGACGCTGGCGGCGCGCGGGGACATCGTCGACCGCAATGGCCAGCCGCTGGCGCGCACGATCGACAGCTGGACGATCGCGGTCCACCCCCGCCAGCTGATGGGCGACCGGACCGAGCTGGCCGCACGGCTGGCGGCGCTCATGCCCGACCGCGGCGATCAGAACTGGTTCCATAGCCAGCTGACCCGCGACACCTCCTTTGTCTGGCTGGAGCATCGCGCGTCGCCGCAGCTGGTCGAGCAGGTCAACGCATTGGGCGAACCCGCCATCGTCTTCGCGCGCGAGACGCAGCGGCTGTACCCACAATCGGACATGGCGGCGCATGCGCTGGGCTTCCTGTCGGTCGACGGCCACGGCATGAGCGGGATGGAGCGGGTGCTCGACCAGCGGCTGCTGTCGCCCGCCAACGCCGGTGCGCCGGTGCAGCTGGCGATGGACACCCGCGTCCAGGCGGCGATGGAGTCGGAGCTGGGCCGGGCGATGACCGCCTTCTCGGCGCGGGCGGCATCGGGCGTGGTGCTGGACGTCAACACCGGCGAGGTCATCGCGATGGTCTCGCTGCCGACCTTCAATCCCAACCGTGTCGGCATGGCGGGGTCGGAGCAGCTGCGCAACGTGACGACGCAGAACGTCTATGAGCTGGGCTCGACCTTCAAGCCGATCACCGTCGCCGCCGCGATCGACAACGGCGTCGTCACCGACATGAGCCGCCGCTTCGATGCGACGCGGCCGATGCAGATCGGCGGTTTCACGATCCATGACGACCGCGGAGACGAACAGGAGCGCTGGCTCGATATCCCGGAGACGCTGATCTATTCCTCCAACATCGCGACCGCGCGGATCGCGGACGAGGTGGGCGCGGCGCGGATGCAGGCGATGTTCCGCGCGATGGGCTTCGATCAGAAGCCTGCGATCGAGCTGCGCGAGCGCGGGCGGCCGCTCTGGCCCGGCTATTGGGCGCGGACCACGGTAATGACCACCGCCTATGGCCATGGCATCGCGATCACGCCGTTGCAGCTCGCCCAGGCCTATGCGGCGCTGGTCAACGGCGGCGTCTGGCGCCCGGCGACGATGATGAAGGTGCCTGCGGGTCAGGCGGTGCCCGGCCGCCGCGTCATCAGCGAGGCGACCAGCGCGCGGATGCGCCAGCTGCTGCGGCTGATCGTGCAGCTCGGCACCGGGCGGCGCGGCGATGCGCCGGGCTATCGGGTCGGCGGCAAGACGGGCACGGCGGAGGCGGCGTCGGGTGGCGGCTATGACCACAGCCGCAACGTCGCGACCTTCGCCGCCGCTTTCCCGATGGACGCGCCGCGCTATGTCGTGTTGGCCATGCTCGACTCGCCGCTGGGCACGCACGAGACCTTCGGGTTGAAGACCGCCGCCTGGAACGCCGCGCCCGTGGTCGGACGGGTGATCGCGCGGACCGGCGCGATGCTGGGCGTGACGCCCGACATGAACCGCGACATCGACGTCCACGAGCTGATGCCGCTGATCTGGCACGCCCCCGGGCCCCAGCGCGGCATTCCCCCGCAATGAGATTGGCCGCGCTGACCGGCGGCGGGGAGGAGGCCCTGGTCACCGGCTTCGCGATCGACCATCGCAAGGTCGCGCCGGGGACGGTGTTCGGTGCCTTCCCCGGCAACCGCGTCAACGGCGAGGACTTCATCGCCGACGCGGTGAGGAGCGGCGCGGTCGCCGTCGTGGCGCGGCCGGGCGCGCGCGTCGAGGGAGCGGTGCACCTCTCAGCCGACGAGCCTCGGCAGCGGTTTGCCGCCCTTGCGGCGCAGTTCTTCGCGCCCTTTCCGCAATGCTGCGTCGCCGTGACCGGCACCAACGGCAAGACCTCGACGGTCGAGATGACGCGCCAGCTGTGGCGTATGGCCGGGCATCCCGCCGCGTCGCTGGGCACGCTGGGCGTGACCACTGCGGACGAGCGCGTCACGACCGGACTGACCACGCCCGACGTCGTCACCTTCCTGTCCAACGTCGCCGGACTGGCGCGAGAGGGGGTGACTCACCTCGCCTTTGAGGCGTCCAGTCACGGGCTGCACCAGTACAGGACCGAGGGACTGCCGGTCGCGGCGGCGGCGTTCACCAACCTGTCGCGCGATCATCTCGATTACCATGGCGACATGGCCGCATATCTCACCGCCAAGCTGCGGCTGTTCGCCGAGGTGCTCCAGCCCGATGGCGCGGCGGTGGTGTGGGCCGACGACGCGGAGGCGGCGCGGGTGATCGATCTTGCGCGCGAGCGGGGCAACCGGCTGCTGACCGTCGGCGCGCGCGGGTGCGCCCTCAAACTGGTCGGGCGCGATCCAACGCTGCTCGGTCAGATGCTGAGCATCGAGGCGGACGGGCAGGTGCATCGCGTGCGCCTGCCGCTGATCGGGGCGTATCAGGCGGCGAACGCGCTGGTCGCGGCGGGGCTGGTGATCGCGACCGGCGGCGAGTTGGCCGCGACGCTGGCGAACCTGGCGCGGCTGCAGCCCGTGCGTGGGCGGCTGGAGCGGGCGGCGATCACGCGCAGCGGCGCGCCGGTCTATGTCGACTACGCGCACACGCCCGATGCGGTCGAGGCGGCGGCGGCGGCGCTGAAGCCGCATGCCGGCGGGCGATTGATCCTGGTGCTGGGCGCGGGCGGCGACCGCGATCCGGGCAAACGCGAGGCGATGGGACAGGTTGCGGCGGCGGGCGCGGACCGGGTGATCGTGACCGACGACAATCCGCGCAGCGAAAACCCCGCGCTGATCCGCGCCGCGGTGCTGAAGGGCGCACGCCAGGCGGATGGCGATGCGACCGAGATCGGCGACCGCCGCGCCGCGATCGCCGCCGCGATCGCGGACGCCGGACCGGACGACATCGTCCTGATCGCGGGCAAGGGCCACGAGCAGGGCCAAGTGGTCGGCGACTTGGTGCTGCCGTTCGACGACGTTCAGGTGGCGCGGGAGTGCGCGGGATAATGCTTTCGCCGCGCGACAACGACCGGCGCACCGAGGTCTCGCCCGGTCACGGCAGGGGTAAGGGGTGGAACGTGACAGCGGAGCGGCTGGCCGAGTTGCATCGGCGAGCCGCTGAAGTGCGCCGCAACCCGACCGAGGAGGAGAAGCGGCTGTGGCGCGCTCTGTCGGGCGCGCGAATGAGCGGCTGCAAGTTTAGGCGACAGGCTGTGCTGCCGCCGTTCATCGCCGATTTCTTCTGCCCGGCCGTTCGCCTGATCGTCGAAGTGGATGGCGATACGCACGACCGCGAAAAGGACCGGTTGCGGGACGATCTGCTCGGGGCGAAGGGCTATCATGTGCTGCGGGTGACGAATGCAGACGTCATCAGCAACTTGGAAGGCGTCTGGCGTGCGATCGGATCGGCGATAGCCTCCCCCCTTCCCTTCAGGGGAGGGGTCGGGGGTGGGGGTTTTCCACGCGCGATCGGCCTGGCGGAGAGCCCCCACCCCAACCCCTCCGCTGAAGGGGAGGGGCTTGCATGACGCCGCTGTGGACCGCTGCCGAAATTGCGGCCGCTACGGGCGGCACCGCGTCCGGCGCCTTCACCGCCACCGGGGTCGCCTTCGACTCGCGGGAGGTCGGTTCGGGCGATCTGTTCGTGGCGCTGGCGGGCGAGCATAGCGACGGGCATCGTCACCTGACGCAGGCGTTCGTGCAGGGCGCAGCGGGGGCGCTGGTGTCACAGGACTGTGACGGCCCGCACGTCCGCGTCGCCGACACGACCGTTGCGCTCGACGACCTCGCCCGCGCCGCGCGCGCGCGCACGGACGCGACGGTGATCGGCGTCACCGGCTCGGTCGGCAAGACCAGCGCCAAGGAGGCGCTGTGGGCGGCGCTCGACCGGGCGCATCCGGGCGCGGTGCATCGCTCGGTCAAGAGCTACAACAACCACACCGGCGTCCCCCTCAGTCTCGCGCGGATGCCGCGCGAGAGCCGGTTCGCGGTGTTGGAGATGGGGATGAACCACCCCGGCGAGATCGCCGCCCTGACCCGCCTCGTCCGCCCGCACATCGCGCTGGTGACGGCGGTCGCATCGGTCCACATCGAGTTCTTCCCGCACGAGGAAGCGATCGCCGACGCCAAGGCGGAAATCTTCGAAGGGCTGGAGCCGGGTGGCACTGCCGTGATTCCGTTTGACAACGCTCATCGCGATCGGCTCGCTGCTGCGGCACGGGCGCACGGCGCACGGGTCGTCACCTTCGGCGACGGCGACGGCGACGGCGACGGCGCGGACGTCCGCGCGACCGAGGTGATGCGCAGCGCGATGGGGGGCAGCTTCGTCACCGTTCGGCTGGGCGCCAAAGCCGATGAGCGCGAGCTGAGCTTCACCCTCGCCCAGCCGGGCGCGCACCACGTGTCGAACGCGCTCGGCGTCCTCGCCTGTGTCGACGCGGCGGGTGGCGACCTCGGCCTGGCCGGGTTGGCGCTGGCCGAGTTCGGCGGGCTGCCCGGGCGCGGTGCGCGGTTCACCGCGACGGTCACGGGCGGGACCGCGCTGGTGCTTGATGAAAGCTACAATGCCAACCCCGCGTCGATGCGCGCGACGCTGGCAGTGCTGGCGGAGGAGCCGGGGCGGCATGTCGCCATCCTTGGCCAGATGGGCGAACTGGGGGTCGATTCAGCGGTCTATCACCTCGATCTGGCGGGCCCGATCACCGCCGCACACGTCCAAGCGATTCTGCTCGTCGGTGAAGCGATGACACCGCTTGCCGCCGCGCTTGAGCGAAAGGTTAACGTCGTGCATGTGCCGGACGCGGACGCGGCCGCGGCGGTGGCGCGTCTGCCCGGGCTGATCCGTGCGGGCGATGCGGTGCTGGTCAAGGGGTCCAATGCGGTGGGGCTGGCGCGGGTCGTCGCCGCGCTTCGGGGTGAGACGTAGATGCTGTTCTGGATTGCCGAGCATCTGGGTTTTACCGGGCTCCTCAACCTGATCCGTTATCAGAGCTTCCGCACCGGTGCGGCGGTGGCGACGGCATTGTTCTTCGGACTGCTGATCGGACCGCGGTTCATCGGCTGGCTGCGCGTGCGGCAGGGGAAGGGCCAGCCGATCCGCCTCGACGGGCCGCAGTCGCACCTGGCGAAACGCGGCACGCCGACGATGGGCGGGCTGATGATCCTGACCGCGATGAGCCTGTCGATCCTGCTGTGGATGGACCTCGACAACCCCTATGTCTGGGCGTGCCTGTTCGTGACGCTGGGGTTCGGCGCGATCGGCTTCCTCGACGATTACGACAAGGTGAAGAAGGCGACCACGGCAGGCGTGCCGGGGCGGGTGCGGCTGCTGCTGGAGTTCGTCATCGCCGGGATCGCCGCGACGATCATCATGGGCCAGAACGGGCCGCATCTGTACCTGCCCTTCACCAGCCGCATCTATTACGAGGTGGGCTGGTTCTACCCAATCTTCGCCGCCTTCACGATCGTGGCGTTCGGCAATGCGGTGAACCTGACCGACGGGCTGGACGGGCTGGCGACGATGCCGGTCATCATCGCGTCGGTCGCGTTCATGATCATCGTCTACCTGGTCGGCAACATCAAGTTCGCGACCTATCTGGGCATTCCGCACGTGCGCGGGGCGGGCGACCTGGCGATCTTCTGCGGCGCGGTGATCGGCGCGGGGCTGGCGTTCCTGTGGTACAATGCGCCGCCGGCGGCGGTGTTCATGGGCGATACCGGCAGCCTGGCGCTGGGCGGGGCGCTGGGCACGATCGCGGTCGTCGCGCACCATGAGATCGTGCTGGGGATCATCGGCGGGCTGTTCGTGGTGGAGGCGATGAGCGTCATCATCCAGGTCTTCTGGTACAAGCGTACCGGCAAGCGCGTGTTCCGCATGGCGCCGATCCACCATCATTTCGAACAGCTCGGCTGGTCGGAGCCGACGGTGGTGATCCGCTTCTGGATCGTGTCGCTGGTGCTGGCACTGGCGGGCCTCAGCACGTTGAAGCTGCGGTGATCACCTCACGCACCTGGGCAGGCAAGCGCTACGCGGTGCTGGGGCTGGCACGCTCCGGCGCGGCGACGGTGCGCGCGCTGGTGTCAAGCGGAGCAGAGGTGACTGCGTGGGATGACGATGAGGCACGGCGTTCTGCAATCCTCCCTGGCACGGGGAGGGGGACCGCCGGCGCAGCCGATGGTGGAGGGGGTTCTCCTCGAGCCTTCCCGCCAGCGGCCCGCCCCCTCCACCTGCCTGCGGCTGGTCCCCCTCCCCGTCCCGGGGAGGATTTGACGATCGCCCCGCTGGACGACCTGACCGGCTTCGACGCCCTCGTCGTCTCCCCCGGCGTCCCGCTCAACACGCATCCGCTCGCCGCCCACGCGCGCGCCGCTGGAGTGCCGATCATCGGCGACATCGAGCTGTTCGCCCAGGCCCGCGCCGAGCTGCCGCCGCACAGGGTCGTCGGGATCACCGGCACCAACGGCAAGTCGACCACCACCGCGCTGGTCCACCACATCCTCCAGACCGCGGGCATCCCGGCGCTGATGGGCGGCAATATCGGCCTGCCCATCCTCGCGCAGGCGCCGTTGCCGGCAGGTGGCGTCTACGTGCTGGAGCTGTCCTCCTATCAACTCGACCTGACGCAGAGCCTCGACTGCGACGTCGCGGTGCTGCTCAATGTCACCCCCGACCATCTCGACCGCTACGATAGCTTCGACGCCTATGCCGCATCCAAGGCGCGGCTGTTCGCGATGCAGTCGCCCGCAAATGAAGCGATCGTCGGCATCGGCGACGTGCCCTCATCTCACATCGCGCGAAGTCTCGCCGACCGCGGGGAATACCTGACCAAGGTAGCGCCGGGCGTGTGCCTCGACCAGCGCAAATGGCCGGCGCTGCAGGGCCCGCACAACGCACAGAACGCGCTCGCCGCGATCGCCGTCGCCAAGGTGCTGGGCGTGGCGGAGCGCGACATCGACCGCGGGTTGGAGAGCTTCGCCGGACTGCCGCACCGGATGGAGGGGGTCGGCGTCGTCGGCGGCGTGACCTATGTCAATGACAGCAAGGCGACCAACCCGGAGTCGACCGCGCCCGCGCTGGCGGCGTTCGATGACATCCACTGGATTGTCGGCGGACAGGCGAAAGCCGACAACCTCGACGCCTGCGCGCCCTTCTTCGATCATGTCCGCTTTGCCTATACGATCGGGGAGGCGGGGCTCGACTTCTACCGCCTGCTCAAGGGCCGGCTGGTGACCGGCTATTACGAGACGCTGGCAAATGCGGTGGCGGCGGCGCACGCCAATGCCGAACCGGGCGAGACCGTGCTGCTGTCACCTGCCTGCGCCTCGTTTGACCAGTTCCGCGATTACGAGGATCGTGGCCGGACCTTCCGCGAGCTTGTAAGGGCGCTGCCATGACCGACGCGGCGCGCGCCGAGGCGCCAAAGGGCGGGCTGGTCGCCAAGGTCCGTCGCCGCGGCGGGCGGGGCGACCGATCGCCGCTCGGCACCTGGTTCTGGGACATCGACCGGATGCTCCTCGCGCTCACCTTTTTCCTGATCGCGATCGGGCTGGTCGCGGTCGCCGCCGCCAGCCCGGCGACTGCCGTGCGCTATTCGGGCGAGCACCATCATTTCGCGCCGCTATATTATTTCTGGCGGCAGCTGGTCTGGGTAGGATTGTCGCTGCCGGTGCTGATCATCACGTCGATGCTGCCGGTCGCGACCGCGCGGCGGCTGGCGCTGATCGGCGCGGTCGTCTTCCTTGGATGCCTGGCGATCACGCCGGTCGCCGGCGTCGTGGTGAACGGCGCGCGACGGTGGATCGGCGTCGGCTTCGCGCAGTTCCAGCCGTCCGAGTTCCTGAAGCCCTTCTTCATCGTCGCGGTCGCGTGGGTGCTCAGCCTCAAGGCGAAGGACGAGGAGCTGCCGGTGGTGCCGATCACGATGGCGCTGACCGCGGTCGTCGCGGCGCTGCTGATGCTGCAGCCCGATTTCGGGCAGACGATCATCTTCTGCACCGTCTGGCTGGCGTTGCTGATGATTGCAGGCACCTCGACGCGCGTGCTGGTCGGGATCGTCGCCTGCGTGCCGGTTGGGCTGGGCGCGGCGTATCTGTTCTACTCGACCGCGCGGGCGCGGATCGACGCATTCCTGTTCCCCGGCGTCGACGGCGAGGGCGCGGCCGATCACTTTCAGGTCGACGCCGCGCATGCGACGCTGACCGCGGGCGGCTGGACCGGCACCGGGCCGGGCGGCGGGCACGCCAAGTTCGGGCTGCCCGAGGCGCATACCGACTATATCTTCTCGGTGATCGGCGAGGAGTTCGGGCTGATCGCGTGCATGGTGATCGCGGTCGTGTTCCTGGCGGTGGTGGTGCGGGTGTTCGTCAAGCTGCTGGACGAGCAGGACGAGTTCAAGCTGCTGGCGGCGAGCGGGCTGGCGGTGCAGTTCGGGGCGCAGGCGCTGGTCAGCATGGCGGTCAACACCGGACTGGCGCCGTCGAAGGGGATGACACTGCCGTTCATTTCCTATGGCGGGTCGTCGATGATCGCGCTGTCGATCGGGATGGGGCTGTTGCTCGCCTTTACGCGGCGCAACCCGTTCCTGACGCGCTCACCCTATGTCGTGAAATGGGGGCAGGCGTGAGCAAGCATTTCGTCCTCGCGGCGGGCGGCACCGGCGGGCACATGGTGCCGGCGGCGGCGCTGGCGCAGGAGTTGATGCGCCGCGGCCACCGCGTCGCGCTGGTCAGCGACGCGCGCGGGGTACGTTTTCCCGGGCTGTTTGAGGGGGTGCAGACCCACGTCCTCCCCGCCGGGCGCTTTCAGGCGAAGAAGCCGCTCGGCTGGGTGCCGGCGGCGCGCGAAATGTGGCGCGGCCGCGCGATGGCGCGCGAGCTGTACCGGACGTTTCGCCCCGCCGCGGTGATCGGCTTTGGCGGCTATCCCGCGTTTCCCGCTCTGCTCGCCGCCTTCGCCGAGAAAATCCCGACCGCGGTGCACGAACAGAACGCAGTGCTCGGCCGCGTCAACCGGCTGGTGGCGCGCCGGGTCGATGCGATCGCGACCAGCTATGACGAGACCGAGCGGTTGCCCACGCGGCTGGCGGGCAAGGTCCATGTCGTCGGCAACCCGGTGCGTGAGGCGGTGCTGCGGCTGCGCACCAAGCCCTATCCGCTGCTGGAGGAGGACGGCATCTTCCGTGTCCTCGTCACCGGCGGTTCACAGGGGGCGAGCGTGCTGAGCCAGGTTGTGCCCGACGGGCTGGCGATGCTGCCGGTCACCTTCCGGCGGCGGCTGCAGGTGACGCACCAGGCGCGGATCGAGGACATCGACGCGGCGCGCGCCAGCTACAAGGCGCATGACATTCCCGCCGACCTCGCGACCTATCTGCCCGATCTACCCGAGCAGCTTGGCTGGGCGCATCTTGTGATCGCCCGGGCGGGCGCGTCGACGATCGCGGAGCTGACCGCGGCGGGGCGGCCCGCGATCCTTGTCCCGCTGCCCGGCGCGACCGACGATCACCAGACCGCGAACGCGCGTGAGATCACCGCCGCGGGCGGCGCGCGTACGATCGCGCAAGGCGCATTCACCGCCGTCGAGCTGGCCAAGCAGATGCAGAAGCTGGGGCTCGACCCGTCGGCGCTGGAGAACGCCGCGGGGCGGGCGAAGTCGGTGGGCAAGCCGAACGCGGTCAGTGACCTCGCCGACCTGGTCGAAAGCCTGGACGCGCCGCTGTCGCGCCTGCCGGTGGCGACGCCGCAGCGCCTGCGGGAGGCGTTCGCGTGAGGGTGACTTCGTCACACCTCCCCGTCCCGGGGAGGACTTCGGCATGAAGTCCCTCGCCACCGACATCGGCACCATTCATTTCGTCGGCATCGGCGGGATCGGCATGTCGGGTATCGCCGAGGTGATGAAGAACCTGGGCTATCGCGTGCAGGGCTCCGACGTTGCCGAGGGCTATGTCGTGCAGGGCCTGCGCGACAAGGGCATCGCGGTCGCGATCGGGCATCGCGCGGCGAACCTGGCCGATGCGGCGGTGGTCGTCACCTCCACCGCGATCGTCCGCTCCAACCCTGAGGTTGAGGCCGCTATCGAGCGGCGTGTGCCCGTGGTGCGGCGTGCGGAGATGCTGGCCGAACTGATGCGGTTGAAGTCCACGGTCGCGGTGGCCGGAACGCACGGCAAGACGACGACGACGAGCATGATCGCGGCGCTGCTGGACGCCGGCGGGGTCGATCCGACCGTAATCAACGGCGGCATCATCAACAGCTATGGCTCGAACGCGCGGCTGGGCGCCAGCGACTGGATGGTGGTCGAGGCCGACGAGAGCGACGGCTCGTTCCTGCGGCTCGACGGCACCGTCGCGGTCGTCACCAACATCGACCCCGAGCATCTCGACCATTATGGCAGCTTCGATGCGGTCAAGGATGCGTTCGTCGCGTTCGTCGAGAACGTGCCCTTCTACGGCGCGGCGCTGCTGTGCCTCGATCATCCGGAGGTGCAGGGCATCCTGCCGCGGCTGCGCGACCGCCGCATCGTCACCTATGGCTTCTCCGCGCAGGCGGATGTTCGCGGCGTCAATGTCCAGCCGGTCGCGGGCGGCAATACCTTCGAGGTCATCGTCCGTGCCCGCGACGGGCGGACGCGGTCGATCGAGGGCATCGAGCTGCCGATGCCGGGGCGTCACAACGTCCAGAATGCGCTGGCGGCGATCGGCGTGGCGCTTGAACTCGGCATCGACGATGCGACAATCCAGCGCGGCTTCGCCGGGTTCGGCGGGGTCAAGCGGCGCTTCACCAAGGTCGGCGAGGTGCCGGTGACCGGCGGCGTGGCGACGATCATCGACGATTACGGCCACCACCCGGTCGAGATCAGGGCGGTCCTCGCCGCGGCCCGCGAGAGCGCGCGTGGGCAGGTGATCGCCGTCGTGCAACCGCACCGCTATTCGCGGCTCGGCAACCTCATGGAGGATTTCCAGACGGCGTTCAACGATGCCGACCGGGTGCTGGTGACGCCGGTCTATGCGGCGGGCGAGACGCCGGTCGCTGGCGTCGACGCCGAGGCGCTGGTCGAGGGATTGAAGCGGCGCGGGCACCGGCAGGCGGCGACGGTCGCGGATGCGGACGCGCTGGCGGCGGCGCTGGCGGGGACGCTGGAGGCGGGCGATCAGGTTGTCTGCCTGGGTGCGGGTGACATAACACGCTGGGCGGCGAGCCTGGCTGATGCGATCGAGGCGCGGCGGTGAGCGGGGCCGCTTCTTCGCTCCTCCCCGGCACGGGGAGGGGTACCGCCGGCGCGGCCGGTAGTGGAGGGGGTATGCCTCAGGCGAGCTCGATGGTGAAGAACCCCCTCCACCACGCCGCTTCGCGTCGCGGTTCCCCTCCCCGTCCCGGGGAGGAGTTCAGGGGCCGCCTCACTCCCGGTGCCCCGCTCGCGCCACTGGTCTGGTTCAAGGCGGGCGGCGCCGCCGAACGGCTGTTCGAGCCGGCGGACCTCGACGACCTCGTCGCCTTTCTGGAGGCGCTCGACCCGGCCGTGCCGGTGATGGGGCTGGGGCTCGGCTCCAACCTGATCGTGCGCGACGGCGGGGTGCCGGGCGTTGTCGTGCGGCTTGGCAAGGCATTCGCCAAAGTCGAACGCATCGACGCGACCGGCCTGCGCTGCGGCGGCGGAGCCAGCGGCATCCTGGTCTCCTCCAGCGCGCGCGACGCGGGCATCGCCGGCGTCGAGTTCCTGCGCTCGATACCGGGCACGGTCGGCGGCTTCGTCAGGATGAACGGCGGCGCGTATGGCCGCGAGGTGAAGGACGTGCTGGTCGAGGCGACCGTCGTCACCCGCGACGGAACCGTCGAGACCTGGCCCGCCGCGCGGCTCGGCTACACCTATCGCCATTCCGCGTTGCCGGTGGGGGCGGTGGTGGTCGAGGCGGTATTCCGCGGGCATCCCGGCGACCCGGCGGCGATCGGCGCGGAGATGGACCGGATCGCTGCCGCGCGCGAGGCGTCGCAGCCGCTGCGCTCGCGGACCGGCGGCTCGACCTTCAAGAACCCGCCAGGCGATAAAGCATGGCGGCTAATCGACGCTGCCGGGTGTCGCGGGCTCCGGCGCGGCGACGCGCAGGTCAGCGAGAAGCATTGCAACTTCCTGCTCAACCTGGGCGCGGCGACGAGCGTCGACATCGAGGCGCTGGGCGAGGAGGTGCGCGCGCGGGTGAAGGCGCACAGCGGCGTTGTGCTGGAATGGGAGATACAGCGGGTGGGGGAAGCGTCGTGACCCCCCTTCACATCGCCGTCCTGATGGGCGGCTGGTCGGCCGAGCGCGAGGTGTCGCTGCTGTCGGGCGCGGGCGTCGCCGACGCGCTGGAGAGCCTCGGCCATCGCGTCACCCGGATCGACATGGCGCGCGACGTCGCCGCACGGCTGACCGAGGCCTCGCCCGACCTCGTCTTCAACGCGCTCCACGGCACCCCCGGCGAGGACGGAGCGGTCCAGGGGCTGATGGACCTGATGGGGCTGCGCTACACGCACAGCGGCATGGCGACCTCGGTGATCGCGGTCGACAAGCAGCTGACCAAGCAGGTGCTGGTGCCGCATGGCATCCCCATGCCGGGGGGCCGCATGGTCCGGTCCGTCGAGCTGTTCGAGGGCGATCCGCTGGCGCGGCCCTATGTCGTCAAGCCGGTCAACGAAGGCTCGTCGGTGGGCGTCGCGATCGTCACCGCCAGCGGCAATTACGGCAACCCGATCGGACGGGACGTGGCGGGGCCATGGCAAGACTTCGACGAGCTGCTCGCCGAGCCCTTCATTCGCGGTCGCGAGCTGACTACCGCGGTACTGGGAGGGCGGGCCTTCGGCGTCACCGAGCTGCGCCCCAAGGCGGGCTTCTACGATTACGACGCGAAATACACCGAGGGCATGACCGAGCATCTCTACCCGGCGCCGATCCCCGATGCAGTCGCCCGCCGGTGCGAGAGCATCGCGCTGGAGGCGCATCGGCTGCTCGGCTGCCGCGGGGCGAGCCGAGCCGACTTCCGCTGGGACGACGATCTCGGCGTGGACGGGCTGTTCCTGCTGGAGGTGAATACGCAGCCGGGCATGACGCCGCTCAGCCTCGTTCCCGAACAGGCGCGTCACAACGGCATCGCCTATCCGGACCTGGTGCAGATGATCGTCGACGAGGCGCTTCACGAGAAAGTTGGGCAATGACGACCCGAACCCTCCGCCGCGGCGCCCCGGTGCGCCGCCCTGCCGTCAAGCGGCGCGGCAAGCCCAGGCAGTCGCGCCTCGACGCGCTGCTGTCGCGGCTGCCAGTCGACGAGGCGACGATCCGACGCTGGGCGACGCGCGGCATCCTTGCGACGGGCGGCGCGGCGGTGCTGCTCGCCGCGGTCTGGGCAGGCGTGCCCGCCACCGTCGGCGCCGCGATCGGCGAAGCGGCGGGACGCGCGGGTCTGCGCTACGACGAGGTGCAGGCGGAGGGGAACCATCATCTCAGCCTGGTCGACATCACCGCGGTCGTGAAGGAGCAGGGTACCCGATCGCTGCCGCTGCTCGATCTGGGCGAGGTGCGGCGGCGGCTGTTGACGCTCGGCTGGGTCAAGGACGCGCAGGTTTCGCGGCGCTATCCCAACAAGGTGCTGGTGCGGATCGTCGAGCGCGTCCCCGCCGCGACCTGGCAGTTCCACGGCCAGCTCAAGCTGGTCGATGCAGACGGCGTGATCCTCGACGATGTCGACCGAAACGCGATGCCCGACCTGCCGCTGCTGATCGGCCCCGACGCGAACCGTCAGGCGCCAAGCTTTCACCAGCTGATGGCCGCGGCGCCCGCGCTCCGGCCGCGAGTGGCGGCGGCGACCTGGGTCGAGAACCGGCGCTGGAACCTCCGCTTCGATTCAGGCGAGACGCTCAAGCTGCCGGAGGAAGGCGCGGGCGCCGCGCTGCTCGATTTCGCCAAGCGCGACGGCGCGCATCCGCTGCTCGGGCGCGGCTGGCTGAGCTTCGACCTGCGGCTGCCCGGCAAGATGGTGGTCAGGCGGCCACCCACGGGGGCGGAACGGCAGGTGGCGGACCCCGCCCAGCCGGCGGGCGCGGGCGGCAACGGTATGGAGGGCTGAAACATGGCGCGCGCAGCACCCGAGAACCTTATCACCGCCCTGGACATCGGCTCGTCCAAGGTCTCCGCAATGATCGCGCAGCCCGGCGATGCGAGTGTCTCCGGGGGCGAGCTGATCGTGCTCGGCACCGGCCAGCGCGAGAGCCGCGGCGTCAAGCGCGGCTACATCGCCGACATGGGCGCGACCGAGGCCGCGGTGCGCGAGGCGGTCGAGCAGGCGGAGCGGATCGCCGGCCTCAATATCGAGAATGTCTGGGTCGGCTTCTCCGCCGGTGGGCTGGTCAGCGACGTCGCGGAGGTGGAGTTCGAGCTGGGCGGGCACCGGGTGGAGCAGGGCGACATCGACGCACTGCTGTCGGCCGGGCGCAACGCGATTGATCCGCAGGGGCGGATGGTGCTCCACGCCCAGCCCGCGCTCTACACGCTCGATGGGCTGACGGGTGTCAAGAAGCCGTTGGGGCTTCACGCCGACCGGCTGGGCGTCCACATCCACGTCGTCGCCGCGGACGGATCGCCGGTCAGGAACCTCGACCTGTGCGTCCGCTCGGCGCATCTGGAGGTGAAGTCGATCATCGCCGCGCCGGTCGCGACCGGGCTCGCCTGCCTTTCAGACGAGGAGCGCGAACTGGGCGTCGCGCTGGTCGAGCTGGGCGCGGGGATCACCAATGTTTCGCTGTTCGCGGGCGGGATGCTGGTCGGGCTGACCTCGCTGCCGTTCGGTGCGGCCGACATCACCGACGACATCGCGTCGGCGTTCGGGACGCGGCGTCAGCAGGCGGAACGGATGAAGTGCTTCCACGGCTCCGCCAACGCATCCCCACGCGACAATCACGAGATGATCCCGCTCGGCGGCATCGGCGAGGAGGAGGGCGAGGCGTCGCAGATCACCAAGGCGCAGCTGATCGGCGTCATCCGCCAGCGGCTGGAGCACCAGATGGCGGAGGTGAGGAAGGCGCTGACCCAGCTCAAGTTCGAGGGTCCGGTGGGCCGGCAGGTGGTGCTGACCGGCGGCGGTGCGGAGCTGAAGGGCGTGGCCGATTACGCGCAACAGGCGCTCGGCCGCTCGGTCCGGATCGGCCGCCCGCGCGGTCTGACCGGGCTGCCCGATGCGCATAGCGGCCCGGCGTTCGCGACGTTGGCGGGGCTCGCCTTCTACGCCGCCGCCGATCCGATCGACCTGCGCACCGTCGCGCCCGTGCAGACGGTGCACCGGCCAAAAGGCGCGGGGCTGGTGCGCAAGTTGATCCAGGCGGCGCGGGCGAACTATTGAAGGGCGCCCACCGGCGCTTTTCGGCTGGCATGTCGGGAATCGCTGGTGCAGAAAGGTTAATCAACGGCGGCTTCCAGGTCGGCGAGGGGCGGAGTAAAAGGCGCATGAGCATCGAGTTCCTGGCACCCGAGGTGGACGAGCTGACCCCACGGATCGCCGTCGTCGGGGTCGGCGGCGCGGGCGGCAACGCCATCGCCAACATGATGGCCGCTGATGTGCAGGGGGTCGACTTCCTGGTCGCCAACACCGATGCGCAGGCGCTGAAGCAATCGACTGCGCCGACGCGGGTGCAGCTGGGATCGAAGATCACGCAGGGGCTGGGCGCGGGCGCGCGTCCGGAGATCGGGCGCGCCGCGGCCGAGGAGACGATCGACGACCTCGCCAAGCGGCTGGAGGGCAGCCACATGGTGTTCATCGCCGCCGGCATGGGGGGCGGCACCGGCACCGGCGCCGCACCCGTCATCGCCAAGGCGGCGCGCGACATGGGCATCCTGACCGTCGGCGTCGTCACCAAGCCATTCAGCTTCGAGGGCAATCGCCGCGCCAAGGCCGCCGACCAAGGCATCGAGGAGCTGCAGAAGTTCGTCGACACGCTGATCGTCATCCCCAATCAGAACCTGTTCCTGATCGCCAACGCCAACACGACGTTCCGCGAAGCCTTTCAAATGGCCGACGAGGTGCTGCAGCAGGGCGTTCGCGGCATCACCGACCTGATGGTCATGCCCGGGCTCATCAACCTCGACTTCGCCGACGTGCGATCGGTGATGCAGGAGATGGGCAAGGCGATGATGGGCACCGGCGAGGCGAGCGGCGACAACCGTGCGCTGGAGGCGGCGCAGAAGGCGATTGCCAACCCGCTGCTCGACGGCGTGTCGATGCAGGGCGCCAAGGGCGTGATCATCTCGATCACCGGCGGCGATGACATGCGCTTGCTGGAGGTCGACGAGGCGGCCAACCACATCCGCGAGCTGGTCGATCCCGACGCCAACATCATCTGGGGCTCGGCGTTTAATCCCGATCTGGAGGGCAAGATTCGCGTCTCAGTCGTCGCGACCGGGATCGAGGCGGCGGCGCGCCCGGCGCAGGCGGGCGGCCAGGCGGCGCAGCCCGAGCCGTCGCGCTCCTTCGCCTTCGGCGGCGGGCGGCGCGAGGAGCCGCAATCCTTCCGCCCGAGCGAAGCACGGAGCACCGCGCCGGCCGAACCCGACGCGCAGGTCGCGGCAGAGGAGCCTCTCGAGCTCGCCCAGGTCGCCGACGAGGCGCCGGAAACGGCCGATGCCGCCGACGATGCGCTGGTGTTGGGCGCCGATGCGATCGTGGAGTCGCCGCCCAAGGTGTTCGGCGACGATGCCTATGGCGCGCCCGCCCCGAATGCGGAACCGCGCCGCACGATCGCGACGGGGATCGAGACCGCCGCTCCGGCCGCGGCGCCTCGCGTGAAGCTCGGCGGCACGCTGTTCGAGCGTATGTCAAACGCCGCGCGCGGCGCTGCGCGCGAGGATAGCGCTGCGGCTGACGAGGGCGTGGAGATCCCGCGGTTCCTGCATCGGCAAGGGAACCAGTAGCGCGCCAGCGCACATGCGCGCAGCTCAGCTGCACGCAAGATGCGCCGGCGCGGCCGTCCGGCGGCGAAGCCGACCCGTCCGACGTCGCGACGCGCCGCCGCCGCGTCACGGTCGATGCAGAAGGCGCGGCTAGCCGCATACCGGCATTCGCCGCCGGCCTGCCACCGCCCGTCGTGCGGCCGAAAACCAATGCTTGCCCCCAAACCGCCGCTACCCTCTAACCCGTTGCCGATGCGCCCAAACGCCCTAGCCGAGTTCCGATGCCAGCCCGCCGCCTCCTGATCGCAGCCCTGCTGCTCGCCCCCGTTCCCGCATTGGCGCAGGCGAGTTTCCAGCCCGCGCCGCAAGCCGACGCCGACGCGCTGGCGGAACAGATGCGGCGGCTCGGCGCCAATCCGACCGACCTCGATGCGCTGCTCGACGCCGGTGAAATCTCCATCCGGCTGGAGGATTACAGCGCGGCAGGCGCCTTCTTCCAGCGCGCGGAGCGGGTCGATCCGCGCAACGGCCGCGTCAAGGCGGGCGAGGCGGCCATGCTGGTGCATGCGGAGCGTCCCGCGGAGTCGCTGCGCTTCTTCGCAGCGGCGGAACAGCTCGGTGTCGCGCCGGCCCGCTTCGCCGCAGAGCGCGGGCTCGCCTATGATCTGCTCGGCGACCCCGGTCGAGCGCAGCGCGACTATCGTCAGGCGCTGGCGGGGCATGACGACCCCGAGGCGCGGCGCCGCTATGCGCTGTCGCTCGGCATCGCCGGCCGGCAGGCGCAGGCGCTCGACGAGCTGGCGCCGCTGATCCGGCAGAACGACCGCGCCGCGTGGCGCACCCGCGCCTTCGTGCTGGCGATGGGTGGCGACAGTGCGGGCGCGCTCCGCATCGCCGAGACGATGATGCCGCCCGGCGCCGCGCAGTCGCTGCAGCAGTTCTTTGTCGAGCTGCCACGCCTGCCCGCGATCGACCGTGCCTTTGCGGTGCATTTCGGTGAGGTGCGCGCAACCCCGCAGCGGCTGGCGGATGCGCGGCTCGCCCCGCATCAGGCGCCGTTGCCGCTCGATCCGGCGCCGGTGCAGGTCGCCGCCGTGCAGCCCGTGCAGCCGGTGCAACCGCCGCAGTCCGGCCGCCGTGACCGGCGCAACCGCAACCGCCGCAATGAACCGGTGGCCGTGGCGATCATGGCGCCCGCCCCGCCGCCGCTGCCGCCGCCGCCGGCCTATCAGGCGCCGGTCTACACGACCCCCGCCGCGACCACCCCGATGCGCGACCGCCCGCTGACCGCAGGCGAGCAGGCAACGCTGGCGATGGCGGGGATCGGCACCCCGTCGAGGCATAGATCGCGGTCGCAATCACTACCCCCGCAACAGAGCGCCGTCACCCCCGTCGCCGCCCGCGCGCTGACTCCCGCCGAGCAGCGTAGCCTCGCCGCCGCCGGAGGCGATGGCGACGGCGGCACCGACCGTGCGGCCCGCCGCCCATTGCTGGCCGTCCGCACCCCGCCGGAGCCGGTACGCAGCGCCCGCGTGACGGGGGTGTTCGCGCCGTCCGCCTCACCCGGCACCGTCGCGTCTGCGCCGGCGACACCCGATCGCATCGTCCCCGCGGCTCCGGTCCATTCGCAGCCTCCTGTTGTCGTTGCGCGCGTGCTGCCCGCCGCCGAACAGCCGGGGGTGTTCGCCACGATAGCCCGGCCGCCACAAGCGCCGGCGTCCGCCCCCGTGACCGTCGCCATCGCTCGGCCCGTCACCCCACCGCCCGTAACGCTTTCGCCGATCGTGCCTGTGCCCGGAGACGCGCCGGCCCTTGCCTCGGTGACGGACGCGCCACCGTCCTCACCGGGCCTTGCCGCGACGACGCAGACGCCGATGCCGACTCCCGGCTTCGCGACCACGCTCACCGCTCCGGTCAGCGTGGAGCCTCTACCGGTCGCAACCGAGACGATCGTGCCGGCGGCGGTCGAAGCTGCGCCGGAGCCGCTCGCCCGTACACCCGCTGTCGCGGCGACAACGTCGGCTGCCCCGCCGCCGTCGCCGCGCGTCGCCGTGGTCACGCCCAGGCCGCCGCATCGCAACGGTCGCGGTGAAGCCGACGGTGTGCTGTCGCGGATTGTCGCGGGGCTGACGATCCCGGCGTCCGAACTCGACGTCGCCCCCGCCGACCGCCGCATCGCCGAACGCCGCGCCGCCGCCGACCGCAAGGCGCAGGCCGACCGCCGCGCGGCCGCCGCCGCGCAGGCAGAAGCCGACCGGCAGGCTGCCGAGGATCGCCGCATCGCCCGTGCCGAACCTCCCCGCATTTGGGTGCAAGTTGCGGGCGGCGCCAACGAAGCGGGGCTGACGCTCGCCTGGCGCACGATGCGCGATCGCGCGCCCGACGTGCTCGGCAGCCGCCAGGCGTGGACGACCCCGCTACGCGCCACCAACCGCGTACTGACCGGCCCCTTCCACACCGACGCGGAGGCGCGCGCGGTGGTGAACCAGCTCGGTCACGCAGGTGTGCAGGCGTTCACCTTCACCAGCGAGGCGGGGCAGAAGGTCACCCGGCTCGCGACACATTGACCCCGGCCCCCTATGCGTCGGACCCGGCGCAGACGCGCGGCCGCCGGCATCCCGAACCGGCCGACACCAGCCGCGGTCCGCGCGACGCGTTCCAGCGCGACCGCGACCGCGTCATCCACTCGATCAGCTTCCGCCGCCTGCGCCACAAGACCCAGGTGTTCATGGCCCCCGACGGCGACCATTTCCGCGTCCGCCTGACCCACAGCCTTGAGGTCGCGCAGATCGGCCGCACCGTCGCGCGCACGCTGGGATTGAACGAGGACCTTACCGAGGCGATCTGCCTCGCTCACGACATCGGCCACCCGCCCTTTGGCCATGCCGGGGAGGACGCGCTGAAGGCCGCGCTCGCCGGACGGGGAGGGTTCGATCACAACGGTCACACGTTGCGCGTCCTGACCGCGATCGAGCGGCCCTATCCGACGTGGAACGGGCTCAACCTCAGCTGGGAATGCCTTGAGGGGTTGGCCAAGCATAACGGGCCGGTACGCAACCCCGGCTGGGCGATGGCGGCGGCGAACGCCGGCTATCCGCTTGGGCTGGGCAGCCAGCCGTCCCTGGAAGCGCAGGTCGCGGCGATTGCGGACGACATCGCCTATGACAATCACGACATCGACGACGGGCTGCGCGCGGGATTGCTCGGCCTCGATCAGCTGATGGCGGTGCCGCTGGTGGCGCGCGGCTGGGCGGCGGTGCAGGCGCGCTATCCAGGTGTGGCGTCCGATCGCCTCGCCCGCGAGCTGGTGCGTGCGCAGATCGGGACGATGGTCAACGACCTGCTCGGCGAGACCCACTCGCGGCTGGCCGCGGCGCGTCCAGACTCGGCGGACGCAGTGCGCGCGACGCCGCACGCGCTGGTCGGCTTCACCGCTGCCATGCGCGATGAGGAGCGGGCGCTGAAACGCTTCATGTACGCAAACCTCTACCACCATCCCCGCCAACTCGCCGCCGCCGCCGCCGCGCGGCGGATCGTCGCCGGGCTGTTTGCCGCGTTCCACGCCGAGCCTGCGCTGATGGGCGAGAGCTGGGGTGCGGCGCCTGCCGACGAGCCGTGGCGGAGCAGGCACGTCGCAGATTACATCGCGGGCATGACCGACCGGTTCGCGGTGAAGGAATACCGGCGGGTGGTGGGGCCGGTGGAGCTGCCGGAAGGCTTTTAGGTGCGAGCGGCCTGCGCTCGCGCAAGCAAGCGCAGGCCTCGCTGCGGCGGGCAGCGGTGGCGGCGCAGCCGTCTCCGTCTGACGGCCAAGCGTCCGCCGCGATCTTGTCCCTCTAAGGCACTGCGTCGCAGCCTCCCCGGACAACGCACCCGGGTCAAACCACCCCGCCATGCTCTGCGACAGCCCGCCCGCCCGACCGGCACAATCTTGCGACAATTCAGGCTTAGACGGACAGGCAAGAGGAGCCGGCCATGACGGACGCCAGCATCGCACTCAACCGCTTCGGGCTTGGCGCGCGGCCCGACGAACCTGCGCCGACGGACGGCAGACGCTGGCTGCTGGATCAATTCGGCCGCTTCGAGGCCCGGCCGGCGGCGATCGCGGGCGCGGCGGCGAGCGCTACCGTCTCGACGGCGCTGGCGCAGTATTTCGACGAGCAGCGTCAGCTGCGCCGGGCAGCCGGTGGAGCGCCTGGCCGCCCTGCTCAGTCGGCTGCCATGCCGGTGTCGGCTACCGCGATGCAGGGCATGACGCCGATGCAACCCGCAGCCGGTGCTCCCACCCCCGGCGGCGCGACACCCGACGCGCTGATGGTCGCGCGGCGCTTCGCGGGGCAACAGGCGCAGCAATATTACGGCAGCGCGGTCGCCGCCCGCACGGGCGCGGCGCTGCTCGCCCCGGCGCCATTTGTCGAGCGGCTGGTGCATTTCTGGGCCAATCACTTCGCGGTGTCGGCCGACAAGCTGGAGGTGATCGGCCTCGCGCCGACCTTGGAGTTCGAGGCGATCCGCCCGCACGTGCTCGGGAAGTTCGGCGACATGCTGGGCGCGGTCGAGCGGCATCCGGCGATGCTGCTCTACCTCGATCAGGCGCAGTCGGTCGGCCCGAACAGTCCGATCGGCGCGCGCGCGGCGGCGCGGGCGGCGCTGCAGACCGGACCGCAGGCGCAGCGCCGGATCGGGCTCAACGAGAACCTGGCGCGCGAGATCATGGAACTGCACACGCTGGGCGTCCGCACCGGCTACGCTCAGGCCGACGTGACCGAGTTCGCGCGTGCGCTGACCGGCTGGTCGGTGGCGGGACTGGCGCAGGGCGCGGCGCAGCGGTTCACGGGAACGGCGGGGCAACCGGGCAGCTTCGTCTTCGCCGCGCCGCTGCACGAACCCGGCGACCGCACGATCATGGGGCGGCGCTACCCCCAGGACGGCGAGCGGCAGGCGCAGGCGGTGCTCGACACGCTCGCCACCCACCCAGCGACCGCGCAGCATGTCGCGACCAAGCTCGCCCGGCATTTTGCGGGCGACACCCCGCCGCCGGCAATGGTGGCGCGGCTTCAAACCGCGTTCCTGCGCTCCGGCGGCGACCTGCCGACCGTGTATCGCGCGCTGATCGCCTCGCCGGAGGCGTGGGTGGCGGGGCCGGTCAAGTTCCGCACGCCGTGGGAGTGGGCGGTAGGCAGCTTGCGCGCGCTCGGCTATCGCGAGACGCCGGCGGGGGCGACGGTGGGCCTTCTGAACCAGCTCGGCCAGCCGCTGTGGCGGCCCGGCTCGCCCGCCGGCTATGACGACATCGCGGGCAGCTGGGCGGGGCCCGACGCGGTGCTGCGCCGGGTCGAGGCGGCCGAGCGGCTGGCGTCGCGCGCCGGGCCGATCGACGCCCGTGCGCTGGGCGACAAACTGTTCCCCGCGTCGCTTTCACCCGCCACGGCGCAGGCGGTGGCGCGCGCCGAAAGCCCGGGGCAGGCGCTCGCGCTGCTGCTCGTCTCGCCCGACATGATGCGGAGGTAAGGTGATGCTATCTCGTCGTACATTGCTGGCCCGCGGCTCGCTCGGAGTCGCCGCCAGCGCCTTTACCCCGCGCCTCGCCTTTGCCCGCGCCGCGTCGGAAAAGCGCTTCGTCTTCGTCATCCAGCGCGGCGCGGCGGACGGGCTCGGCACGATCGGCGCGACCGGCGACCCTGCGTTCGCGGGCGCGCGCGGCGACCTCGCCGCCGACTTCGCGACCGGCGCGCGGCTGGATCCGAGCTTCACGCTGCACCCGGCGATGACGGCCAGCGCGGCGCTCTACGCGCACGGCCAGGCGCTGTTCGCCCACGCCGTCGCCTCGCCCTATCGCGACCGGTCGCATTTCGACGGGCAGAATGTGCTCGAGACCGGCGGAGCGGGGGCGTATCAGGTCCGCGACGGCTGGATGAACCGGCTGCTCGGGCTGCTGCCGCCCGACGAGGCGCGCGCGATCGCGGTCAGTGCGACGGTGCCGCTGGCGCTGCGCGGACCGCACGACGTCGCCTCCTATGCCCCCAGCGCGCTGCCCGCCGCATCCGACGATCTGCTGACGCGCGTCGGCACGCTGTATGGCGGCGACCAGCAGCTCCATGCCCTGTGGTCGGAGGCGATGCAGACGCGGACGCTGACCAGCGATCTCAGCGCCGACAACGGCCGCAATGCGGCGGCGACCGGTGCGCTCGCGGCGCGGCTGCTCGGGCCGGAGAACGGCGCGCGGGTGTTGATGATGGAGACCGGCGGCTGGGACACCCATGCCGGCCAGCGCGGCCGGCTGGCGGCGCAGCTGCGTGGCCTCGACGCACTGGTCGGCGCGTTGCAGACGGGGATGGGCCCGCTGTGGAGCGATACGATGGTGCTGGTCGCGACCGAGTTCGGGCGGACGGTGGCGGTCAACGGCACCGGCGGCACCGACCACGGCACTGCGTCCGCGGCGATGCTGTTCGGCGGCGGCGTGCGCGGCGGCCGCGTGCTGAGCGACTGGCCTGGGCTTCAGACCGCACAGCTGTACGAATCGCGCGATCTGCGGCCGACGACATCGCTGGACGGCTTCATCGCCGGCGCGGTGGCGGGCCACTTCGCGATCGACCCCGCGCGCACCCTGCCGGCGCTGTTTCCGGGCAGCACGGGTGCACGGGCGAGCGAGGGGCTGTTGCGCGCTTAGCGGAAGCGCCGCTACCGCGCCGCGTGCGCGTTCGCCGCCTCGATCATCGCCGTCGCAACCAGCCCGTAAGCGTCGCGCCATGCCCGCTCAAGCTCGTCGTCGAACTGCGCGCCCAGCATCTCGCGCAATGTCTCGATCAGCGCCAGGCCGACCAGGCCGTATTGCTCATCCCTGACGCCGTAGGCGTGATGCCGAAGACCCAGTGCGCGCACGGCGGGAAGGATGGTGTCCAGGTGATCCAGCGCGTCGACCACCGCCGCCAGTGTGTCGACCAGCTTCCGCCCCTGCACGGCCATGTCGTCCGGAAACATCGCGCGTGTTTCGGGCGCCAGCTGGAACAGGCGGTGATAGAAGCGCGCGCCGACGCGGTCGGGGATCGGCCGCAGTTGCGCGAAGCTCGCCTGGACGATCGCGATCTGGCGGTTCGGCATGGTCTTCAACCTATCACCGGCGTCGGCGCTGTCGAGGGAACGCGCGATCCGCTGCTGTCCTGCAGGTGGCATGGGGGCATCGGGCATGCGACGCTGTCCTACGGCCGATACATGGGTCCAATGGCCTTGATGACGGGTCGAACACAGATGAAGCATCTATCCGCTTTCCCGAGGACGAGGCGACGGCCGCGCGGTGTCCGGCCGGATAGTGAAGAGCGCGAGCGTGCGTCGCCGGCCGCCGCGGTTTGTCGCGCGCAGCCGTCTCGGCTAACGCCCGCGCCACCATGACGCTCTACACCCGTTTCGCCGCCGCGATCGACGCGGCGCTGGATGCCCTGACCGCCGCCGGGACGCTGCCGGGCGGGCTCGATCGCCGCAACGTGACGGTCGAGCCGCCGCGCGACGCCAGCCACGGCGATCTGGCGACCAACGCTGCGATGGTGCTCGCCAAGCCGGCGGGGACCAACCCGCGCGCGCTCGCGACGGCGCTGGCGGGCGAGCTGGCGAAGATCGCGGGCGTCGCGGGCGTCGACGTGGCGGGGCCGGGGTTCATCAACCTGCGGCTCGATGACGACGCATGGCGCGACGAGCTGACGGCGATTGCGGAGGCCGGGGCGGATTACGGGCGGTCGGATCGCAACGCCGGAACCACCGTCAACGTCGAATATGTCTCCGCCAACCCGACCGGGCCGATGCACATGGGGCATTGCCGCGGCGCAGTGGTGGGCGACGCGCTGGCGACGCTGCTGGAGTTCGCGGGCGCGCGGGTGACGCGCGAATATTACGTCAACGACGCGGGCGCGCAGGTCGATGTCCTCGCGCGCTCGGTCCACCTGCGCTATCGCGAGGCGCTTGGCGAAACCGTCGCCGTCCCCGAGGGGCTGTATCCCGGCGACTATCTGGTCCCGGTCGGGCAGGCGCTCGCGGCAGAGTATGGCGACCGCTATGTGGCCGCGCCCGAGGCCGAGTGGCTGGCGCTGTTCCGCACCCGCGCGGTGGCGGCGATGATGGACCTGATCCGCGCCGACCTGGCGCTGCTCGGCATCCATCACCAGGTCTTTGCGTCGGAAGCCGCGGTGCAGGCCGCGGGCAAGCCCGCCGCCGCCGAGGCGGAGCTGCGCGCGCGCGGGCTGGTCTATGATGGCGTGTTGCCGCCGCCCAAGGGCGAGACGCCGGAGGACTGGGAGCCGGTGGAACTGCCGCTGTTCCGCTCGACCGCGTTCGGCGACGATCAGGACCGGCCGATTCGCAAGTCGGACGGCAGCTGGACCTATTTCGGCGCGGACCTGGCCTATCATTTCCAGAAATCGCAGGCGGCGGATCAGCTGATCGACATCTGGGGCGCGGACCATGCGGGTACGGTCAAGCGGATCGTCGCAGCGGTGGCGGCGCTGACGGCCAATGAACCTGGCGGGGCGAAGCCGCTCGACGTCAAGCTGGTGCAGATGGTGCGGCTGCTCCGTGGCGGCGAGCCGGTGAAGATGTCCAAGCGTTCCGGCAACTTCGTGACGCTGGCCGACGTGGTGACCGAGGTCGGCAAGGACGTCGTCCGCTTCACGATGCTGACCCGGCGGTCGGACGCTCAGATGGATTTCGATTTCGCCAAGGTGGTGGAGGCGTCGAAGGACAATCCGGTCTTCTACGTCCAGTACGCGCACGCGCGCATCTGCTCGCTCCACCGCCGCTCGGCGGACGCGGGCGTTGCCGGGGGCGCAGGCGACCTGTCCCTACTTGGGACCGAGAGCCTGACGCTCGCCAAACTGGCGGCGCAGTTCCCGCGCGTGGTGGAGACCGCGGCCGCGGCCCGGGAGCCGCACCGGATCGCGTTCTATCTCTATGACTTGGCCGCCGCTTTTCACGCCGAATGGAACGCGGGCAACGACGATGTGACGCGACGATTCCTGCAGCCGGACGACCATGCGGCGACACGTGCGCGTCTCGCCTTGGCGGACGCCGTGGGACAGATTATCCGTAACGGGCTGGCGCTGATGGGCGTCCAGGCGGTCGCGGAGATGAGCTGATGGCAACGAGTGTCGACGGGGTGGAATTGCGGGAAGAGGACCGGCTGCCCTGGCTCGAAACGGTCGACGCGGAGGACGGCCGCGGGCCGTCGGTCGGCCGCGTCGTGGCCTTGGTGCTGCTCGGGCTGGCGGTGCTCGCCGCGATCATCTTCGGCGTATACAAGGCGCAGCGTCATACTCCCGCCGCAGCCGGTGGCGAGCTGATCGCGGCGCAGGAAGGCGACTACAAGATCCGGCCCGCCGATCCCGGCGGGCTGCACGTCAACGGTGAGGGCGCGGCCGCGGTCGCGACCAGTGCCGGGCGACCGCATACGGGGGCGATCGACCTCAACGCCGTGCCTGAGGCGCCGGTCAACGGCCGCCGCGCGGCGCAGCCGCTGCCGACTGCGCAGGCCGGCGGACGCAACGCGGTGGTGGCAGTCCCCGCTTCGGGCGGTCGCCTGGTCGCTCCGCCGCCGGTCACCGCCGCCCACGGCCCGGCACCGGGCAGCGCGTCGGGCGGGTCGCTGGTCCAGCTCGGCGCCTATCCCAGCGAGGCGATCGCCAACAGCGCCTGGACCGCCTTTTCGCATCGCTTCGCCTATCTCGCGCCGCTCGGCAAATCGATCCAGCCGGTCGCGACGGGCGGACGGACGCTCTACCGGCTTCGCGTCAACGCGGGTGGGGCCAACCAGGCGGCCGATATCTGCGGGCGGCTGAAGGTTGCAGGCGAAGGTTGCTTCGTGGCTTCGTGAGGTCAAAGGCGGGGCCGCGCTGCGGTTTCGTCCCGCGGCGCGACGGGCTACAAGCGCGGTATGAAGCCTGTTATCTACGGCCTCGCCGGCCCGGCGCTTACCCCCGATGAGCGTGCCTTCTTCGCCGACGCCGCGCCGCTCGGCTTTATCCTGTTCGGGCGCAATATCGAGAACCGCGCGCAAGTCCTTGCGCTGACCGGATCTCTGCGCGCACTGACCGGGCGCGACGACCTGCCGATCCTGATCGATCAGGAGGGCGGCCGCGTGGCGCGGATGAAACCGCCCGAATGGCCCGCCTTTCCCGCCGGTCCCGTCTTCGATACGCTCTACCAAGCCGCGCCGATGTCGGCGATCCAGGCGATGCGCGCCAATGCGCAGGCGCTGGGCCTGATGCTGAACGACGTCGGTATCACCGTGGACTGCGCGCCGATCCTCGACGTCGCCCGCCCGGCCACGACCGACGCGATCAGCAGCCGCACCTATGGCGCCGAGCCGATGCAGGTCGCGGCCTTGGGCCGGGCGATGCTGGAGGGCCTGCGCGCGGGCGGCGTGGTCGGCGTCGTCAAGCATATGCCCGGCCACGGCCTGGCCGAGGTCGACACCCATCACCTGCTACCCACGGTCACGGCGGACGATGCCGCGCTGGAGGTCGATCTCGAACCGTTCCGTACGCTGCGCCACGCCGGCATGGGCATGACCTCGCACATCGTCTTCGAGGCCTGGGACGCCAGCCGCCCGGCCACATTGTCGCCGGTCGTCATCGAGCAGGTGATCCGCGGTCGTATCGGCTTCGACGGTCTGCTGATGACCGACGATATCGACATGAAGGCGCTGAGCGGCACGCCCGCCGACAAGGCCGCGGACGCGATCGCGGCGGGATGCGACGTGGTGCTCGATTGCTGGGGCCGGATGGAGGAGATGATCGCGATCGCCGACCGGCTGGACGACGCGCTGCCCGCCACGCTGGCGCGGCTCGACCGCGCGATGGCGATGCGCGACCGTGCGAGCGGCGACATGGCCGAGCTGCTGGCGACGCGCGACGCCTTCCTGGCGCTCGTCTGATCGGTGGACGACACGCTCCTCCTCGAACTCGAGCATTGGGATGGGCCGCTCGACCTGCTCCTGGCGCTTGCTCGCACCCAGAAAGTGGACCTGCGCCAGATCTCGATCCTCCAGCTGGTCGAGCAATATCTGGCGGTGATCGAAGGCAGCGCGGTGCTCAAGCTGGAAGCAGCCGCGGACTGGCTCGTGATGGCGGCATGGCTCGCCTATCTGAAATCCGCCCTCCTCCTGCCCCGCGACCCGGAAGCCGATCCGGACCCGCACGAACTCGCGCTGCGGCTGCAGCTGCGCCTTGAACGGCTGAACGCGATGCGCGAGGCGGGTGCGCGATTGCTGGCGCGCGACCGGCTCGGCCGCGACGTGTTCGCCCGCGGCGCGCCCGAGGGCGTCAGGGCCGTCCGCAACGCGCGCTGGACGGCGTCGCTGTATGACCTGATCGCCGCCTATGGCCGGGTCAGCGCCCGCACCCGACCGGCGCTCCACGTTATCAAGAACCGCGAGGTGGTGACGTTGGAGGACGCGCTTGCCCGGATCGCGGCGTTGATCGGCGCCCGCCGCGCATGGGCGGCGATCGAGGCGTTCCTGCCCGAGGTCGCGTCGCCGCGGCTGCGTCGTTCGTCGCTCGCCTCCTCCTTCCTCGCCGTGCTGGAACTCGCGCGGCAGGGCAGGGTGGAGCTGCGCCAGACGCAGGCGTTCGCGCCGCTCTATCTGCGCGCGGCGTCCGAGCAGGCGCAGGGACAAGCGGCATGATTCCACCCGACGAGACCGCCCGCGCGGTCGAGGCGGTGCTGTTCGCCGCCGCCGAACCGCTGACCGCCGACGCCATCGCCGCGCATGTGGGCGCGGGCAATATCGCCGCCGCGCTCGCCCGACTGCAGCACGATTATGCGGGGCGCGGCATCCAGCTCGTCCGGCGCGGCGACATCTGGCTTTTTCAGACCGCGCCGGACCTTGCCCCGCTGCTGCGCCGCGAGCGCGACGAGACGCGCCGCCTCAGTCGCGCAGGCGTCGAGACGCTGGCGATCATCGCTTATCATGAGCCCGTCACCCGCGCCGAGATCGAGGCGATCCGCGGCGTTCAGATCGCGAAGGGCACGCTTGACGTGCTGATGGAGGCGGGCTGGATCAGGCCGGCCGGCCGCCGCGAGACGCCGGGCCGCCCGCTCACCTATGTGACTACGCCCGCTTTCCTGCAGCAGTTCGGGCTGGAGAGCCGCCGCGACCTGCCGGGCATCGACGATCTGAAGGCGGCGGGGCTGCTCGATCCGCTCGACCACGCGCTGGACGACGCGCCCGGCAACGCAGAGGTGGAAAAGTCGGGCGAGGACGCCTAGATAGCCTGTCTGTTTCCAGGAGATACCCAATGGGCGGCCTTAGCCCCATCCACCTGATCATCCTCGCGGTCGTCGTGGTCCTCCTTCTCGGCGGCGGGCGCTTCTCCAACCTGATGGGCGATGTCGCAAAGGGCGTGAAGCAGTTCAAGAAGGGGATGGCGGAGGAGGACAGCGACGCCGCGCGCCAGCCGTCACGGATCGGCAACCAGCCCGCCGACGCAGCGCGCCCGATCGTCCAGAACAGCGCCGATCCCGCCTTCGATCGTGACGGCAATCGGGTTCGCGACGACCGCTGATCCGTTTCCCGCTCCGCTGACCGCATCGCATGTTCGACATCGCGCCGTCCGAGTTCCTGCTGGTCGCGATCGTCGCGCTGGTGGTGATCGGGCCGAAAGACCTGCCCAAGGCGATGCGCGTGCTCGGCTATTGGGTCGGGCGTGCGCGTGGTGTCGCGCGCCAGTTCCGCAGCGGCTTCGACTCGATGGTGCGCGAGGCGGAACTGCAGGAAATGGAGAAGAAGTGGGCGAGCGAGAACGCCCGCATCCTCGCCGAACATCCCGCGACGCCAGCGGAGGCGGTGGACATCGCCACGGCTGAGCTGCCGGCGCCTCCCGCCGAGGCCACCGACCCTTCTCCACCCCTGATGGTCGAAAAACCGTTAATCCTGCCCGCGCCGCACGAAACTGCTCCGACGGCCGACGCCAAGGCCGCGTCGTGACGGAGGTGATCGAGGACCGGAGCGAGATCGAGGCGAGCAAGGCGCCGTTGCTAGATCATCTGATCGAGCTGCGCCGGCGGCTGCTATATTCGATGGGTGCGCTGGTCGTGGCGTTCGGGGCATCGCTGTATTTCGCGCGGCCGATCCTGAAGGTGCTGGTCGCACCGCTGCGCAAGGCCGGGCAGCTGATTCTGGTCAACACCGACGTCTATGGCGGCTTCATGGTCGAGGTGAAGGTCGCCTTTTTCACTGCTGTGATGGTGTCCTTTCCGATCACCGCCAACCAGATCTGGCGCTTCGTGGCGCCGGGACTGTACCGCAACGAACGCCGCGCGCTGCTGCCCTTCCTGCTCGCGACGCCGGTGCTGTTCAGCATGGGGGCCGCGCTCGCCTATTTCTTCGTCATTCCGCCGGCGCTCAAATTCCTGTTCGGGTTCCAGGGCGATCTCGGCGGCGTCACGCAAAAGGCACTGCCCGACGTCGCCAGTTATCTAAAGGTCGTGATGCAGTTCCTGTTCGGGTTCGGCTTTGCGTTCCTGCTGCCGGTGCTGTTGATGCTGCTGGAGCGGGCTGGGATCGTCACCCGCAAGCAGCTGGTCGGGGCGCGGCGCTATGCGATCGTGGCGAACTTCGCGGCGGCGGCGCTGCTGACGCCCCCCGATCCCTGGTCGATGATGCTGCTCGCGCTGCCGCTGGTGGTGCTCTACGAGCTGGCGCTGTTCGGCATCCTCATCACCGAGCGCCGCCGTGCGCGGCAGACTGCGATCGAATTGCCTGCAGGCGAATAGGACTGGCGCTGAACGCCTCGACCTCACCGGACAAACCGCGGTAGCGCGTCGAGACGATTAAGGCCCGAAAGCGCCTCCAAGGGGGGGAGGGGAGACGCTTCCGGGCCTATGTCGTGGATAGCGAGAGCGGGGGGGCATAAGGTCGCTATCCGGAATATACAACGGGCAAGCCGGAGTGAGGTTCCCCAAACGGGACGATCACGCGAAATTATTCTTGTATGGATACGACACGGGCGTGGACCAGATCTCCCCTCTGTGACGGTTGCTTCACACTCGGCTATCGGCGGCGCTTACGCCCGGCCGAGCACCGCAAATCCGATCTCATAGGCTCCGGTCAGCGGATCATAATGCAGGGGAGCGCGCAACTGTCGCGCCAACCCCTCCATCACGCGCCCATAACGCGTGCCAAGCATCCCGGTCAGGATATCGCTCTCGACCAGCGCGCGCGACCCAACGCGCAGAACCGCGCGCTCGGGCACATCGCCGGTGCGGATCACGATCCTGATCTGGCATGCCGGTTCGCAGTTCATCGCCAGCTCGACCGTCTCGGTAACCAGGAAAGCGATCGCGACCGCGACATCCTGGTTCGCCATCAGCGGCTCTATGTCGAGCGAGATACCGAGCGCGTGGCTGCTCTCCGGCGCCGTCGCGCGCAGGTTCGCCGCCAGCTCACCGATCATCGTGCGCAGGTTGAGCCCGCGATTTTCCTCGTTCTCGGCGAAATGATTGCGGTGCACCACCGCCAGTGCGTCGACCCGCCGCTGGATCGAGGAATAGGCGGTGGTCGCGTCGGCGCTCGGCGCGCCGCGCGCGTGCAGGTTGATAAGGCTGGAGATCACCTGCAGGTTGTTCTTGACCCGGTGATGCACCTCTTTGGTCAGCTTGGTCTGGCGCACCAGCCCGTCCGCCAGCCCCTTCTCGTGGATGGCGACGGTGCGGCTGATGGCGCGGAACGTGTCGCCCAGCTCGCGGATTTCCGCCGCCGGACCGGTGTTGCCGGGGTTGATGACCTCGCCCGGCGTGAACTGGGCGACGCTCGCGCGCAGGCGACGCAGGGGTTTGATCAGCAGCCTGTCGACCACGAACCAGGCGATGCTCGCCGCCGCGACCCACATCAGCAGCGGCAACAGCATCGCGACGATGAACGATGACGAGATCGGCGCCGCCCGGATCGCGGTGGTCAGGTGCAGCCCGCCGATGCCGAGATCGGTCTCCATCGCCTCGAAGCGGTCGAACGGCCCGATATCGGCCGCCGACTCGAGCGGCAGGCGCATGTCGCCCAGTTGCAGCGCGCTCGCGAACGCGGTGGCGCGACTGGTCGGCCGGCCAAGCAGCGCCAGCGTGCCCTGCGGGAAAAAGGCGCGCGCCACCAGCCCGGTCCGAGACGGCGGCAGGGTCAACAGCACGCCGCCGCCATTGCCGTCACCGGGTAACAGCTTCGCCGTGATCGCCGCGCGGTCGCGAGCATCGCCGCGGACGGCAGGCAGCGGTACGCCGCACACCACCCGCCCGGCGCGGTCAACGATCGCAAAATGCGTTCCCGCCGACGATTGCTGCGCGAACACGCCTTCCGCCCGCGCGCAGCTCGGCGCGTCCGCCGCGTCGGTCGCCAGCGCCGCCGCGGCTGCGCGCAGCGCGGTCATGTCGCCGACCAGCTCGATCGCCAGCGCCCGCGCACTTTCGGTCGACGCCAGCCGCAGCCGCACCCGCGCCTGCTGATCCGCCAACCGCGTCGTCTGCAGCGTCGCCGCCATCGCGATCAACGCCAGCGGGAGAAGCCAGATCGACAGTATCAGGAACAGCTTTCCGCCGGTCGGAAGCCGCGCGAACCATGGCAGTGCAATCAGCTTGCCGTCACGGCCGCCGGACTCGGGAGGGGCAAGCGTTGATTGGGAGGCCATCGGCCGCCCTTGTCAGTCGAGCTTGGACAGAAGGTCAAGCATCTCGGCAGGCACCGACTCTTCAACGGTCTTCTGGTACACGGAACGCAGCGCCGCGCCCATCTGCGCATCGCCCGCACCGCGATCGGGCTGACCGCGCTTTGAGCCGGAGCGACCTGCCGATTCCCGGCTGTCGCGCGGAGCCTTGTCAGTCTGTTCGGCCAAGCTCTTCGTCGCCCCCACGCTGTTCCACCACGCACCATGTTCTGACCAGAGCGCATTAGCGGACAGGGGCAGCATGGCGACGCCCGGGGCGCACCGCAACTGGCGGTATCCCTGCGCGTCATATTCGAGGCCGATGAAACCAAAAACGCGTACGATTGTTCCGGCACTTGCGTGAAAAATCCTTGACGTCCACGGGGGGCATGGGGGTTTCGACCGATCGAACAGCAAACAGGCCGCCGCGCGGGCAACGCCGGAGGACGAGTATCCTAGGGAGTACCGCATACCCATGTCGCTTGGACAGCAGCTTGCCCCGCACCTTCCCTTTTTGCGCCGTTACGGCCGCGCGCTGACCGGCAACCAGCAGAGCGGTGACAGATATGTGCGCGCGACGCTGGAGGCGATTGTCGCCGCGCCCGATCAGTTTCCCAAGGATGTCGACCCGCGGCTGGGGCTGTACCGGATGTTCCAGGGCATCTGGAACTCGGCCAATTTCGACGAGACGGGTGCGGAGCCGGTCGGCGACACCGGCGCGCCCGACGGCGCCGGCGGACACGAGGCGGTCGCCCGCGCGCGCCTGTCGCGGATCACGCCGCTGTCGCGTCAGGCGCTGCTGCTGACCGCGATGGAGGGCTTCACGCCCGAAGACGCGGCGTACCTGATCGAGGTCGATGGCGACGAGGTCGACACGCTGGTCGCCGATGCGCTCAAGGAGATCGAGACGCAGACCCGCGCCCGCGTCCTCATCATCGAGGACGAGCCGATCATCGCCATGGACGTCGAGAGCATCGTCCGTGACCTGGGCCATGACGTGACCGGCGTCGCCGTGACCCGTGATGAAGCGGTGGCGCTGGCGATGGAAGACCGGCCCGGCCTGGTGCTCGCCGACATCCAGCTTGCCGACGACTCGTCCGGCATCGACGCGGTCAAGGACATCCTGGCCGAGTTCCAGGTGCCGGTGATCTTCATCACCGCCTTCCCGGAACGGCTGCTGACCGGCGAGCGGCCCGAGCCGACCTTCCTCATCACCAAGCCGTTCCAGCGTTCGACGGTCAAAGCGCTGATCAGCCAGGCGCTGTTCTTCGACGAGAATACGCTGCCCGTCACGGCATGATCGGTGCTGAACGGACCCAAAACGAACGCGAGGTGTTGAGCGGACATGGCTGACCCGAACGAGCAGATCCACTTGAACACCACCGAAGCGCGAGGCGGGTCCACCCCGGGCATGACCCGTTACATCCTGGGCGGTTCTCTGGTGCTGGTCATCATCCTCTTCGCCCTGCTGTTCTCCGGCGTCTTTCACTAGACGCCGCGCCTCCCGCATCCGCGCGCGTTTAGTGGCTGCGCGCCACTAGCGAGTAGCGTTCCTGCTACCTATGTTGTTTGTTGCGCGGGCGGTTTGACCTAAGTCATCTCCGCTGAACCGTTTCTTTCGTGATCGGACCCGTGTGACCCAGGCGCTGCTCGACGACGACGATGAAGAGGGCGCGCCCGAAGCGGAGCCGGTCCCGCACGTCTCGCTGTCCGATGACGATTTCAAGGTTCAGCTGGCGCAGGTCATCCCGCACCTGCGCGCCTTCGGGCGATCGCTTTCGGGCAGCCGCGACCTTGCCGATGATCTTGTGCAGGAAACGCTGCTCAAGGCATGGGCGGCGCGGCTGCGCTTTCAGGCGGGCACCAACATGCGTGCCTGGACCTTCATCATCCTGCGCAATCTGTATCTCTCGCAGATGCGCCGCTCGCGTTTCAAGGGCGAGTGGGACGATCTCGTCGCCGATCGCATCCTCGCCGCGCCCGCCAGCCAAGATCGTCACGTCGAGCTCGGCGACATGCAGCGCGCGCTGATGCACCTGCCGCAGCCGCAGCGCGAGGCGCTGATCCTGGTCGGCGCAGGCGGCTTTGCCTACGAAGAGGCGGCCGACATCTGTCAGGTCGCGGTCGGCACGATCAAGAGCCGCGTCGCACGCGGGCGCGTTGCGCTGGAGGCGCTGCTGAGCGAGGGCGTTCTGCCGTCGCGTCGCGACCACGAGGTCGATCCGGGTGTCACCGCCCTGGACTCGATCATGGGCAATGTCGAGCAGCTGAGCCGGGGGCGACAGGGCACCGCGCGCGAGACGGATTAGCCGCGCCGACCTGCAGGCATGCTAGCCCAGGCGACGACGTTGACGCGTGCGATGATACGGGTTTCCGCCGCGCCGCGGCTGGATTGACCATCGCACGCAAAACGCCCCTCCCGCTCCGGCAGAGACACGGTTAAGCCGGTAGCGAATGCGTCGATTTCAAGCTCGGTCCAACCGCTGCAGCAACCGCTGCATCTCGTCGGGCAACGGCGACAGGTCGAACGCGCCGCGCAGCGCCGCGCCCACCGCATCGGCGGCGCGGGGGCGGGGGACAACCTCCACGGCATCGCAACCGACCGGGACTGACAGCGGGGACATGCCGTTGATAACGGGCGGCTTCGGTCTTGGTTGCCCGCCGCACGACGGAAGTGCGGCGGAAAAGGGCGCACGCGTGACATGAAGGTCACGCTCGCAGGCCCGCACCTTACCGCCGCCGCGGAACGAGCGCGGGCGCATTCGCCCTTCCTGGCGATGCTGCTCGGCCGCGAGCCCGCGCTCGCCGAGGGGCTCGCCGCACGACGGCTGCACCTCGACCTCGACGCGATCGCGCCCGACGCCGGCGTCGCCGCGCGTCTCCGCCGCCAGCGCCGCGCCCTCGCGCTCGCGGTCGCGGTCGGCGACCTGGCGGGGCTGCTCGACCTGAGTGCGGTCACCGGCCTCCTCACCGACTTTGCCGACCAGGCGCTCGACGTCGCGATCGCCGGGGCGATCGCCGAGCGCACCTCCGACGCCGCGCCGCAGGGATTTGCGGTGATCGCGCTCGGCAAGCAGGGCAGCCGTGAGCTCAACTACTCTTCCGACATCGACCCGATCTTCCTCTACGACCCCGTGACGCTGCCTTGCCGCCCGCGCGAGGAGCCGGGCGACGCCGCAGTGCGCATCGGCCGCCGCATCGTCGAGCTGCTCTCGGCGCGCGACGCCGACGGCTATGTTCTGCGCGTCGACCTGCGGCTGCGGCCCTCGCCGGAGGTGACGCCGATCGCTTTGCCGGTCGACGCCGCGATCGGCTATTACGAGAGCCAGGCGCTGCCCTGGGAGCGCGCCGCTTTTATCCGGGCGCGGGCGGCGGCGGGCGACAAGGCGCTCGGCAACAGCTTCCTTGATGCGGTCAAGCCCTTTGTCTGGCGGCGTTCGCTCGATTTTGGTGCGGTGGGCGAGATTCGTGCGCTGACCGGGCGCATCCGCGACCACTATGCCGGAGGGCAGCTGTTCGGCCCCGGTTTCGATCTCAAGCGCGGCCGCGGCGGCATCCGCGAGGTCGAGTTCTTCGCGCAGCTGCACCAGCTCGTTTATGGCGGCCGCGATCCCGCCCTGCGCGCGCCCGCGACCCGCGATGCGCTCGCCGCGCTGGGCGCCGCAAAGCGGATCGACGCAGCCGATGCCGCTGCTCTGAGCGATGCCTATACGCTGCTCCGCACGATCGAGCATCGCGTGCAGATGGTCGACGATCGGCAGACCCACGCGCTGCCGGCCGGCGCCGCGCTGGACAATGTCGCCCGGCTGCATGGTCTGGCGGACGGGGCGGCGCTGCTGGCGCTGCTGCAGCCCCGGGTCGATGCGGTTGCCTGGCGCTACGATGCGCTCGATGGCGGCGGCCGAGACGCGCTGCCGCACGATACAGCGACGCTCACCGCATTGATCGGCGAGATCGGCGCGCAGCGCGTCGCCACGTGGCGTGGGGGCACCTATCCCGCCACCCGCTCCGCGGCGGCGCAGGCGGCGCTGGAGGCGGTACTGCCGACGCTGGCGCCTGCCCTGACCGCCGCGCCCGATCCACGGGCCGCAACGCTACGGTTCGACGTGCTGCTCGAACGACTGCCGAGCGCGGTCAACATCTTCCGGCTGCTGGAGGCCCGGCCGGGCCTGCTCACGCTGCTGGTCCAGATCCTTAGCCATGCTGCGCCGCTCGCGGACGAGCTTGGCCGGCGCCCGGCGCTGCTCGACGGGCTGGTCGACGCCAGCGCCTTTGATGGCATCGGGACGGTAGCGCAGTTGGCGGCCGAGATGGCGGGCGGCGACGCGCCCGATTATGGCGCGCGTCTCGATCACGTCCGCCGGGTCGTGGGCGAGAAAAGGTTCGCTCTGGGCGCGCAGATCGTCGCCGGGCGCGCCGACCCGCTGGCCGTTGCGGCCGGCTATGCCCGCGTCGCCGAAGCGGCCGTCGAGGCGCTCGTCAATGCCACAGTTCTGCAATTCGAAACCGTGCACGGCCGTGTACCCGACAGCGAGTTCTGTATCATCGCGCTCGGGCGGTTCGGGGGTGCGGCGCTTACCCACGCCTCCGACCTCGACCTCATCTACCTCTTCACCGGCGACTTCGCGGCAACCTCAGACGGCGCCAAACCGCTCGGCGCGACCTTATATTACAACCGGTTGGCGCAGCGTGTTACCGCCGCACTCTCGGTCGCCACCGCCGCCGGCCCGCTCTACCAGGTCGATACGCGCCTGCGCCCGCAGGGTGCACACGGCCCGCTCGCGGTCAGCCTAGACAGCTTTGCCCGCTATCAGCGCGAGGATGCCTGGACGTGGGAGCACATGGCATTGACCCGTGCCCGCCCGGTTTACGGCTCGCCCCGCGCTCGCGCTGCGATTGAGGCCGTGATCGCCACAGTGCTGGGGGGCGGCCGCGCCCATCGGCCCATTGTCGCCGACGCGGTCAAGATGCGCGACGACATGGCTGCGCACAAGCCGCCCGGCGGGCCGCTCGACGCGAAGCTGCTGCCGGGCGGCCTCGTCGATCTGGAGTTTGCAGTGCATGTCGTGCAGCTGACGACGGGGCAGGGCCTCGACCCTGAACTTGGCGCTGCGATCGACGCGCTCGCCGCAGCGGGGTTGGCGCCGCCCAGCCTGCGGTCCGCGCACGACCTGCTCACTCGCCTGCTCGTCACGCTCCGGCTGCTCGCGCCCGACGCGCAACCGCCTGAGCCCGTGACCGCGGCGCTGGTCGCCGAAGCGGTCGGTCTTGCGGACTGGGAAGGCGTGGTTGCGGCCCTTGACGCCACGCGGCAGGACGTGCGGCGCTATTGGAACGAGGTGACGCATGGACAAGCTGCCTGATCTGACCGTGACATTGGCCGATGGCATACCGCTGAAGCTGCTCACGCTCGCCGGCGCGCCCGCGATCCTCTACTTCTACCCCAAGGCCGATACGCCCGGCTGCACCCGCGAAGCGCTTGATTTCACCGCGCTTGCCCCCGGCTTCGCCGCGGCCGGCGCGCAGGTGATCGGCCTGTCAAAGGATACGCCCGCCAGGCTTGGCAAGTTCGCCGCCAAGCATGGCCTTGCTGTCCGCCTCGCCAGCGACGACAGCGGGGCCGTGTCCGACGCGTTTGGCGTCTGGGGCGAGAAACAGCTTTATGGCCGGACCTATCTGGGCCTGGAGCGCGCCACTTTCCTGTTTGGCGCCGACGGTCGGGTCGCCCGCGCATGGCGCAAGGTAAAGGTGCCCGGACACGCCGCCGAGGTGCTGGCGGCGGTGCAGGCGCTGTAGTGGCGGCGCTCAAGGTCTACCGCACGCCGATCGGCTTCCACGACGCCTATGTCGCGGCGTCCAGCCAGAAGGCGGCGCTGAAGGCCTGGGGCAGCGACGCCGACCTGTTCGCACGCGGCATCGCGGAGGTGATCACCGATCCCCGGCTCACCGCGCAAGCGCTCGCCTGCCCCGGTGAGGTGATCAGGCGGCTGCGCGGCACCGCGGAAGAGCAGATCGCCGCCGCTGCGCCGTCCGCGAAGAAACCCAGGGCAAAGGGCGCGGCAAAGCGCGCGCCCGGGCCGCGGCCGGGCCGCGATGCGATCGACGGTGCCGAGGCGGCGCTGACGAAAGCAGAAGAAGCGCATCGGGTCGCCGATCGCGCGCTTCAGGCCGAAGAGGACGCCCTGAACGAACGCCGCCGCACCCTGCGCGCCGATTGGCTTGCCGAGCGCGGCCGTCTCGACGCGGCGCGCATCGATGCAGAGCGCAACTATGCCGCTGCGTTGAAGGAGTGGCAGAACGGCTAGAGCAGCGTCCGATGCAGCTCGCGCATCAACACCCGCGAAATCGCCTCGTCGAAACGGCACCCGATCCGACCGCCGTCGCTCCACATCACCGTCGCCGCGATCGGCCAGCCGCCGTCGAACCGGAGCCATAACCGGTCGCCCTCGTCGTGCCACCCCGGAATTTGCAGTCTGCAGCCGTAGATCGATAGATCGAGCACCGTCGCGATCGGCCCGTCGCTTCCTGCTTCAATGCCGATGCGCCCGACGAGCAGAGAACGACGCGCCCGCCGCCGCTCGGCAGCAGCGTGGACAGAGGCCGATTGCCAGACGTCGGTCGCCATGAGGCGTTCATACCGTCGACGCTTCTACGATTGGTTAAGCGACGGTCCGCCATCGCTGACGCTTACGTCACTCTCGGCCGAATCCCGTAGCAAACAAAAACTTTGTTGACCCAACTAGCGATCGTTGCCAAAGCAACTTTCATGGGCTTCTATTCGGATGCTGATTTCACGCCTGACATCTCGCTCGGTTTTCTCTGCAAGCGAGTGCATCAGCTCGCCCAGTCGGGACTGGAGCCCGTCTTCGCGCGTGAGGGGCTCAGCTACGTCCAGTGGCACGCGCTGATTTCGATCTATTTCGACCGCGGCACGACCTCGGCGGCGTTGGCGCGTGATCTCAGCTACGACAAGGGCGCGACAACTCGGCTGATCGACGTGCTGGAGGCGCGCGGTTGGGTGACCCGGCATCGTGAGCATGACGACCGGCGGCTCGTTGCGCTGAAGCTGACGCCAGAGGGCCGCCAGATCGCGCACCGCACCCGTGCCAGGGTGCTGGAGGCGTGGAACGATTGGCTTGCGGATTGGCCCGATGCTGATGTCGCGCACACGATCGCGACCCTGCAGCGGCTGCGCGGCACGATGGAAAAGGTGACGGCATGAAGCGCGCGGCTGCCTTGCTCCTGGCAGGTGTTCTCGGCGCCTGCACACCACCGACGACGCACCAGCGGGTGCGCCCGGCCAGCGCGCTCGCGCTTGGGCTAACCGGCGTGCCCGCGCCCGCGATCGACGCAGCATGGTGGCGCGGTTTCGGTGATCCCCAGCTTGACCGGGTCGTCGCCGACGCCCTGGCGGGCAGCCCGACACTTGATCAGGCGCTCGCCCGCCTCGCCCAGGCCGACGCGCAGCTGTCCGCCCGCCGCGCCGATGAGGCACCGCAGGCCAGCCTTGACGCGCAGCTGCAGGCGGCGCGGCTGTCGGGCCGTTACACTATCCCGCCGCCCTATCGCGGGACGGTGCGGACGGTTGGTACGGCCGGAATCAACCTCGGCTACAACCTCGATCTGTTCGGGCGGCAGCGCGCGGTGGTCGAGGGCGCGCGCGCGACGGCGCTGGCCGCCGGGCTGGATGCCGCCGCGGCACGGCTGGCGATCGCCGGATCGGTTACGCAGGCCTATCTGGAGCTGGCGCGTGCCGAGGCGCAGGCGACGATCGCACGCGAGACGATAGCCACGCGCCAAGGCTCACTGCGGCTCGTTCGCATCCAGATCAGGAACCAGCTCGCCAGCCATGTTCAGGAGCAGGCGGCGCTCGCCTTGCTCGATCAGGCGCGCGGCGCGCTGACCCGCGCGCAGGGCAGCCGGGCACTGGCGGCTGATGCGCTGGCCGCGCTGGCGGGCCGGGGGCCGGATTATGCGGCGCAACTCGGGCCGACTGCGCTCCGCATCGATGCTGCTCTGCCGGTGCCAGCGGCGCTGCCTGCCGACCTGCTCGCACGGCGCGCGGACGTCGCCGCTTCGCTGGCGCGCATCGACGCGGCCGAGGCGGCGCGGCAGGTTGCCCGGCGCGCTTTCTATCCGAACGTCAATCTGGGCGGGCTGATCGGATTGCAGGCGATCGGCCTCGGCAATCTCCTGTCGCTCGATGCAGCGCAGCTCGGCGCCGGGCCCGCGATCCATCTGCCGCTGTTCGACGGCGGCCGCCTGCGCGCCGACCTGACAGGGGCCGCGGCGGGCGTCGACCTCACCACCGCGCAATATAATGCCGCCGTGATCGGCGCAGTGCGCGAAGCCGCCGATGCACTGGCGCTGAGCGGCAATCTGCAGCAGCAGCGAGCGGACGCCGCGGCAGTGGCGCACGACCTTGCCGAAACCGATCGGCTGAACGGCGTGCGTGTCCGCGCCGGGCTCGATTCAAAGCTGGGCCTGGTCGACACCGACGTCCGTCTGCTCGACGCTCGCCTGGCGCTCGCCAATCTCGCCATCGACGCGGCCAGGTCGCGCGTCCAGCTGCTGCTCGCGCTGGGCGGCGGCTGGGACGGCGACCCCATAGCCGCCGGGCCCAAGCAGGACATACGCCCATGACCGATACCCGCACTGATCCAAAGCCCGCCGCCGCGCCGCCGGAGGACCATGCCGCGCCGCCCACCGGCAATCCGTCCGGACGTCGCCGCTGGCTGCTGATCCTCGGCGCCATCGTGCTGATCGCCGTCATCGTCTGGGCGATCATGCATTTTTTCTTCTCGCCGCCGGAACAGGAGACCGATGACGCCTATGTCGCGGGCGACGTGGTGGCGGTCACCGCGCGCGAGCCGGGCGTGGTGCTCGCCATTCATGCCGACAACACACAGACGGTGCGCGTCGGACAGTCGCTGATCGACTTCGACGTGGCCACCGCCGATGTCGGGCTCGCCGCCGCCGCCGCCGATCTGGCGCGCGCGGTGCGCACCACGCGCGGCGCGATCACGGGTGTCGGCGCGACCGATGCGCAGGTCGCGTTGGCTCGAGCGGAGCTTGCCCGCGCGCTCGACGACTATCGCCGTCGCCGCGGTGCGGCGGCGGAAGGGGCGATTTCCGGCGAAGAGCTGGCCCATGCCGCCGACGAGGTGAAGGTCGCGCGCGCCCAGCTCAACGCCGCGGTCGCGCAGCGCGGCCAGAGCCGGGCTGCGGTCGAGGGCACGGACACCGGGTCAAATCCGCAGGTGCTGGCCGCGATCGCCGCCTACCGCCGTGCTGCGATCATGCGCGGCCATATGCGCCTGACCGCCCCGATCGACGGCGTCGTTGCGCAGCGCCAGGTGCAGATCGGGCAGCAGGTCGCCGCCGGCCAGCCGCTGATGGCGGTGGTGCCGCTCGATCGCGTCTGGGTCGACGCAAATTTCCGCGAGACGCAGCTGAAGGATATCCGTCTCGGCCAGCCAGTGACCGTCCACGCCGACATCTATGGGGGTGATGTCGTCTTTCACGGCCGGGTCCAGGGCATCGGCGCGGGCAGCGGCTCGGCCTTCGCACTGCTGCCGGCGCAGAACGCCAGCGGCAACTGGATCAAGGTGGTCCAGCGCGTACCGGTCCGTATCGCGCTCGATCCGGGCGAGCTGCGCCGCAACCCCCTGCGTGTCGGGCTGTCGGTCAGGACGACGATCAGCACCGCCGACCTGAACGGTCCCCGCCTCGGCGCACCGGCGCAGCAGGCTTATCAGGGCGCCGCAACCGACGAGCGCGACCCAATGGTCGAAGCGCGCATTCAGCAGATCGTCGCGGCGAACCGCTAGTGACGCCTGAGCACCCATGCCTTCCTGGCCGCTCCGCGGGGGAGGGGGCCGCGCGCGAGGCGTGGCGGAGGCGGCTTCTCCCCGAGCCAAACCTTGGTGGCGATGCCGCCGTGACTAGCTTTGCCAACGCCGCCGTCCCAGCGGACTGGGCCAGGATCGGCTGATGGCCGCCGCCGCGTCGGAACAGGCTCCGCTGACCGGCGGGCGGCTCGGCCTGATCGCCTTTGCGCTTGCCGTCGGTACGTTCATGCAGGTGCTCGACGCCACCATCGCCAATGTCTCGCTGCCGACGATCGCCGGTAATCTGGGCGTCGCTTCGGACGAATCGACCTGGATCATCACCGCCTTTGCCGTGGCGCAGGGGATCGCCGTGCCGCTCACCGGCTGGCTGATGGGCCGCTTCGGTGTGGTCCGGGTGTTCTGTACGTCGGTGTTCCTGTTCACCGTTGCGTCGTTCCTGTGCGGGATTGCGTGGAGCCTTTCCTCGCTGATCGCCTTTCGAGTGATGCAGGGGGCGGTGTCCGGTCCGATGATGCCGGGCAGCCAGGCGCTGCTGATCTCCATATTCCCCGCTTCGCGGCGCTCTGCGGCGCTGGGCATCTGGTCGATGACGACGCTGGTCGGGCCAATCATGGGGCCGCTGCTCGGCGGCTACATCTCCGACAATCTCCACTGGAGCTGGATCTTTCTCATCAACGTGCCGTTTGGCCTCGCCTGCACGGCGGTCTGCTGGAACGGGTTGAAGAATCGCGAGACGCCGACGCGAAAGCTGCCGATCGACACGGTCGGGCTGATCCTGCTGGTGATGTGGGTCGGCTCGCTTCAGGTGATGCTCGACCTCGGCAAGAACGCCGACTGGTTCGCATCGCCGCACGTCGTGCTGCTCGCCGTCGTGGCGGCGATCGCCTTTGTCGCATGGGTGATCTGGGAGCTGACCGATGCCAACCCCACCGTCGACCTGACGCTGTTCCGCCGCCGCAACTTCGCGCTCGGCGGCATCGCGTTCGCAATCGGCTATGCGGTGTTCTTCGCCAACATCCTGATCCTGCCGCTGTGGCTCCAGACCCAGCTGGGCTACACCGCCAGCTGGGCGGGGCTGGTCGCGGCGCCGGGCGGGCTGGTCGCGGTGATCTTGACCCCGTTCGTGGCGCGCCTGTCGGGCAAGGTCGACGTCCGCATCCTCGCCACCGTCGCGTTTGTTGCCTTTTTCACCTCCTATTACCTCCGGTCGCAGTTCACGACGGCGATCGATGTGCATACGCTGATCGTCACCGCGCTGGTGCAGGGCGTGGGCATGAGCTGCTTCTTCCTGGCGATGGTGACGATCTGCCTCGACCGCATCCCGCCCGAGCGGCTGCCGTCGGCGACCGGCCTGTCTAACTTTACCCGCATCGTCGCCGGCTCGTTCGCCGCCTCCATCGTGACGACGATGTGGGATCGGCGCGAGGCGCTGCATCAGACCCGCATCGCCGAGCAGGTCGGCCACGGAGTGCCGTTGCAGATGGCGACCGACGCGCTCGGCCGAGCCGGCATGAGCGCCACCCAGGCGGTCGGCGCGATCACGCGTCAGCTCACCGGCCAGGCCTATCTACTCGCCTCCACCGATCTGTTCTGGCTGTCGGCGGTGCTGTGCGCGGCGTTGATCGGCCTTGTCTGGCTGACGCGTCGTCCAGCCGCATCGAGCGGTCCTGTCGCCGCGGATTGACCGGTTGCCCTCGCCGGATCGGCCGGCGAGCGCCAGAGGGGGGATTGTGCGACCCTTGCCGCTATGATCAGGTGGCGGCAGGAGAGGATACCGTCATGGCCATCGCAGCCGATCGCTTTCCCGCGCCCAAGGGGCTGCCGATCGTCGGCCACCTCCACCAGATCGCGCGCGCCGGGCTGGTCGGCCATCTGCTAACGGTCGCGCGCGGCTTCCCCGGCGGCGTGTTCCAGCTCAATTTCGGGAGCCGCGTCGGCATCTTCGTCACCGACCCCGACGTCGTCGCCGCGCTCAGCGACGAGACGCGCTTCCGCAAGATGCCGGGTCCCGGCCTGCGCGTCGTCCGCCGCTTCGCCGGCGATGGCCTGTTCACCGCGTTCAGCGACGAGCCGAACTGGGGCAAGGCGCACCGCATCCTGCTCCCTGCCTTCAGCCAGCGCGCGATGCGCGGCTATTTCGACCTGATCGTCGAGGTCTGCGACCAGCTGGTCGCGAAATGGACGCGGCTGGCGGGGACCGACGTTCACGTCGCCGACGACATGACGCGCCTGACGCTCGACAGCATCGCGATCGCGGGGTTCGGCACGCGCTTCAACAGCTTCGAGCGCGACGAACTCGACAGCTTCCTCGTCGCGCTGGGTGACGCCCTGAGCGAGTCGATGAGCACCATCACCCGAATGCCGTTCCAGAAGCCCTTTGCCAAAAAGGCGCAGGCGCGATTTGCCGCCGCGATCGCGGAGATGAACGCGAAGGTCGACGGCATCATCGCCGAGCGCCGCGCCAAGCCCGACCCCGGCGCGCGCGACCTCCTCAACCTGATGCTGACCGCGGTCGATCCGGAGACGGGGGACGGCCTGGACGACGTCAACATCCGCTATCAGGTGCTGACCTTTCTTATCGCCGGGCACGAGACGACGTCCGGGATGCTGACCTTCGCCTTTACCTACATGCTCCGTAACCCGGCAATCCTGGCGCAGGCCTATGCCGAGGTCGACCGCGTGCTGCCCGGCGACACCGCGCCGGATTTTGCGCACGTCGCGCGGCTGGAGGTGATCGAGCGGGTGCTGAAAGAGGCGCTGCGCCTTTGGCCGACCGCGCCGTCGTTCAGCCTGGCGCCGTTCGAGGACGAGCAGGTCGGTGCCTGGACGTTCCGCAAGGACCGCCCGGTCAACGTCTTCTCACCGGGCCTCCACCGCAACGCCAAGGCGTGGGCGGACCCGGAGGAGTTCAGCATCGACCGCTGGCTCCCCGACGCCGAAGCCGCGCACCATCCCCACGCCTACAAACCGTTCGGCAATGGCGAGCGCGCCTGTATCGGGCGGCAGTTCGCGATGGTGGAGGCGAAGATCGCGATGGCGCTGCTGCTCCGCCGCTTCGCGATCAGCGATCCGCACGGCTACCGCCTGACCGTCAAGGAGACGCTGTCGATCAAGCCGGACAACTTCACCATGCGGGTGCGCGTGCGGGGCGAGCACGAGCGGCTGCAGGTCGGCGCGCCCGCGCTCATCGCAGACGATGCGCCGGTCGCCGCCGTGGAGGGGACGGGAAAGCGCTTCGCTGTGCTCTACGGCTCGTCGCTCGGCACCGCGCGCGACATTGCCGAGGAGATCGCCGAGCGCGCCCGCGTCGACGGTTTTGACGTCACCGTCCGCGCGATGGACGAGTCGCTGCGGTCGGGAGCCGAGCCTGAGGACAAGGTGATCGTCGTCGTCACCGCCACCTATAACGGTCGTGCTCCCGACACCGCGCTGGCGGTGGAGCGCGCGATCGACGCGGGGCAGTTCGACGGCGCCGACTGGTCGGGCGCGACGTTCGCGGTGCTGGGCGTGGGCAACTCGCAATGGCCAAATTACCAGAACTTCCCCAAGCGCATCGACGCCGCGATTGCGGCGACCGGGGCAGGGCGGCTGGTGCCGCGGGCCGAGGCGGACGGGCAGGGCGATTTCGACGGCGCCGTGGCAGCCTTCGTCCGCGACCTGTGGCGCGCGCTGGGCGCGGCCGAGCCCAGCGCGGCGTCCGCGGTTGGACTGACGCTGATGCCGGTCGACACCGCCGCCACCCGCGCTGCGGTACTGCCGGAACATGCTCAGCGACTGACGGTGATCGCCAACGACGAACTCGTCCGCCCCGCCGACGGGTTGTGGGACTTTGCCGAGGAGCCGCCGCGCCCATCGACCCGCTTCATCCGGCTGAAGCTGCCCGACGGCCAGAGCTACCGCACCGGCGACCATATCGCCGTCTATGCGCATAATCGTCCGGAGCTGGTCGAGCGCGTCCTCGCCCGTCTTGATATCGACGGCGCGACCCAGGTGCGGGTCGACGGGCAGGGCTCGCGCTTTCGCCATCTGCCCGCGGGCGAGACGGTCACCGTCCGCCAGCTTCTCGCCGATTTTGTCGAACTGAGCGATCCGCTGCCGCGCCGCGCGTTCGAGGTGGTGCAGACCCGCTGTCCCGACACACAGCGCCAGCTTGCCGCGCTCGCGGACCAATACGGTGAGGAGGTCGCGGCCAGGCGGCTGACGCTGATCGATCTGCTCGATCGGTTCCCTGCCGCCGACCTGCCGCTCGATCGCTTCGTCGAGCTGTCCGCGCCGATCGCGCCGCGCTTCTACTCGATCGCCTCGTCGCCGCTCGTCTCGCCCGATACCGTCGACCTGCTCGTCGGCACGACGCAGGCGCCCGCTTGGTCGGGGCTGGGCGAGCATCGCGGATTCGCGTCCACCTATATGGCCGGTGTCGATCCCGGCGCGGAGCTGTTCGGCTATGTCCGTCGTCCCAACCCGCCGTTCGCGCCGCCCGAGGAGGCGAGCGTGCCGACTGTCCTGATCGGGCCCGGCACCGGTTTTGCGCCGTTGCGCGGCTTCCTCCAGCACCGCCAGCGGCAAGAGGGCGCGGCAAAGAGCCTGTTGTTCTTCGGCTGCCGCCATCCCGATCACGACTGGTTCTGCCGTGACGAGATGGAGCGGTGGCGTGACACCGGGCTGATCGACCTCCACGTCGCCTTTTCAGCGGTGCCGTCCCACCCTTGGCGTTTCGTTCAGGACGCGCTCTGGGCGGAGCAGGAGGCGTTCTGGCGGGCGATGGAAGCAGGCGCGCAGGTGTTTCTGTGCGGCGACGGTCGTTACATGGCGCCAGCGGTGCGCGACACGCTGATTCGTATCTGGATGCAGCAGGTCGGCGGCGAGCATGCGCAGGGGTCGGCATGGCTGGCGGCACTGATCGAGGAGGGCCGCTTTCATCAGGATGTGTTCGGGTTCGGCAAGTAGGCGCTTGCGAGCGTCCCTTCGACGCACGCCGTTTCGCAACGACTCATTGCCCTGCGGCGTTCTCCCGTCCAACATAGATCATCGCCCGTCAGAGGCGTCCGCTTGAGGAGAGAGCCATGCAGCAGCTGTCCGCGCAGGACGCGTCCTTCGTCTATCTGGAGACGCCGCACACCCCCATGCATATCGGGTCGGTCGGCATCTACGATCCCTCCACCGCGCCGGGCGGGTTCGTCCGGTTCAAGGACATCCTGCGCTTCGTGGGTGAGCGGCTGGGCGGCGCGCGGTCGTTCCGCCAAAGGCTGGTGCGTGTGCCCTTCGACCTCGACCATCCTTACTGGATCGAGGATCCCGAGTTCGACATCGAATACCACGTCCGCCACATCGCGCTGCCCAAGCCCGGTGACTGGCGTCAGCTCTGCATTCAGGTCGCGCGGCTGCATTCGCGTCCGATGGACCTGACCAAACCGCTCTGGGAGTTCACAATCATCGAAGGCCTTGACAATATCGATGGCCTGCCGCCCGGCTGTTTCGCGCTGCTGTCGAAGGTTCATCATGCCGCGATCGACGGCATGTCCGGCGTCGAGATGTCGGCAGCTGTTCATGATCTCGATGCGTCGATGACGACGCCGGAGAAGATCGACGGCTGGAAAGCGGAGGACATGCCCAAGGTCGCTGACCTTCTCGCGCGATCTTACGTCAACAACCTGATCCAGCCGATGCGGATCATGGAGACTATCGGCCGTTCTTTGCCCGGCATGGGCCGGCTGGCCAGCCAGGTGCGTAGCGGCGACGTGTCGATCCGCAACGCGCGGCCTGCACCGAAGACACCCTTCAACGGCAAAGTCTCGGCGCATCGCGTGTGGGATGCAGTGCCGTTTGCGCTCACCGACATCCGTGCGATCAAGGAGGCGGTCGACGGCGCCACTGTCAACGACGTCATTCTCGCGATCGTCGGCGGCGGCTTGCGACAGTACCTCAACGGCAAGGACCAGCTGCCCAAGGAGACGCTGACCGCGATGGCGCCGATCTCCGTCCGCGGCGAGGGCGAGAAGGCGGCGTTGGGCAATCTGGTCTCGGCGATGGTCGTCGGGCTTGGCACGCAGGTCGAGGATCCGCTGGAGCGGCTGCGCTTCGTCCATGACGAGGCCGTCAATTCAAAAGCGATGACCGGTGCGGTTGGCGCGCGGACGCTGGCTGACTATTCGCAGTTGATGCCGAGCGCGCTCGCGGGGCTGGCTGCGCGGCTTTACACCCGCGTCGGCGCGGCGAACGCGCATGCGCCCGTGTTCAACTGTGTCGTGACCAACGTGCCGGGCAGCCGCGTGCCGCTCTTCTTCGCAGGCGCGCGCATGGTCGGCATGTACGGTACGGGGCCGATTTTCGACGGCATGGGGCTGATAAACACGATCTACAGTTATGGTCCGACCATCGCGATCTCCTTCACCTCCGATCGTGATGCGATGCCGGACCCAGCCGCCTATGCCGAAGCGCTGCGCCAATCGTTCGAAGCGCTGAAGGCAGCGGTGACGGAACGCGCCGCCGCGCCGCCGGTTGAGACCAACGACAACAGGCCCGCAGCCAAATCAGGCAATGCAGGCAGCAGGAGGAAGAGCAATGGCTGACGACACGGGCACCCAGAGCGCCGCCGACCAGGCCGCGAACTTCGCCAAGAGCGCCGCGGACCGGATGCGCAATGCGACCGAACAGGCGCAGCAGACCTTCAACGACCGCGTCGTCGAGCCGGCCAAGCGCGCCGGCGAGGCAATGCGGCAGGGCGGCCAGCAGATCGCCGAGAATAATCAGCAGATCGGCGTCAAGATGATCGATCAGGCCGAGCAGAACACGCACGAGGCGTTCGCCGCGATGCGCAAGGCGGCACAGGCCAGGGATCTATCGGAGGTTATGCGAGTCCAGGGCGACTATCTGCGCGAGCAGGGTCAGCGCTCGATGTCACAGGCGCGCGAGATCGGTGAGATGATCGTTAACTTCGGCCGCAACGCCGTCGGCGCGATGCGCGGCGACGCCGGAGGCGAAGGCGGAAGTCAGCGGACCGGGGGGGAATAGCCCGCTATCCGGGCGCGGCGCCCACCGTCGCGCCCGGCGACTACCCTGTCGGGCCAAGCTGGACCGGCGGCGAACCTGACGTCGGGCAGTCGACGGCGTGCACATCCGGCCGGTTGCCGTGTGGCCGCCAACCGGGGCTGGTTTAGGCGTGTGCGGTTGCCGGGTATACCATCGCCCGCCAGCCGGAGCGATCGAAACGCCGCTGCTCGCCGGGCTTGCGCGCCAGCCGATCGGCAACGGCGTACAAGACCGACGGATTGACCCCCAGCCCGCAATGCGAGCCGCGGACTTCGATATTTTCGGCCAAGTCGCACTCGACCTCGCGACAGCTCTGCCATGCGACCACCCCGTCCGCCTTGGAGAAGATCGCGGTGCACGGCACCGACGGCCGCGCCGAGATCTCGGCCATCATACCCTGCGTATGCTTGTCGTCGATCCGCTTGCCGCTCATCACTTCGTACAGCCGCCACACGTTTGAGGCCTTGGGGCTGCCGGCGAAGGGCGACCCCAGCGTGATCACCTGCCGCACCGCATCGGGCGCGCGGCGAGCGAGCAGACGCGCCATGATGCCGCCGAGGCTCCAGCCGACGATCGATACCTTCTGCCCGGTCAGCGCATGCACCTCGCGCAGCCGCTCAACCAGCTTTTCGCCGGACTCGCCGATCGCGCGCGGCCCCAAGTTACGGCCCAGGTTCCAGGTATGCGCATCATAGCCCAGCGTCCGCAGGAACCGCCGCAGCACCCGCGTGGAGGTATCACTGGTCATGAACCCGGGCAGGACCAGAACGGGGTGCCCGTCGCCACGCGGCGCAGTCGTCAGCAACGCGCCCGCCGACCAGGCAAGCGACCCCCATTCCATCAACGCACGCGGCAGCTCGGTCAACGCCAGCAGCGCGGACGGCGCCTTGATCTCATGCGGTTGTTTCAGGTCTAAGGCGGCGGTCGCCATGAGGTAACTCTCCTTGCGGTCACGTACTAACCCTTTGAAGGGTTTTAGGTTTCATCTAGATACCGAATGCACGATGCTGTGCGGCGACACGCGCGGGATCGTGCGCCAAAATGGCCAGGTCGTGCGCGGTGCCGTCACGCCCGCGCACCTGGTCGCGGAGCAGGGCTTCGGCACGAAAGCCCAGGCTTTCAAACAGCGCCACGCTGCCATTCTGGTCGGGCGTCATGCGGGCGGTCAGCTTGGCGAGGCCACGGCCGTGCGCAATCGCGAACACCGCCTCCAGCAGGTCGCGCCCTACGCCCGCGCCGCGTCGCTCGGGGCTGACCAGCAGCCGCACCTCGCCAACGTGCGCGCTCCAGCCGAGCGGATCGCGCACCAGCGCTGCGGTGCCCACAACCGGCTTGCCGTCGCCGTCCAGATCCTCCGCGATGAGGCTGTCGATCCAGCCTTCGCCGATCGCGTCGAGCCATGCTTCGATGACGCGCGGGTGGCGCAGGTCGCGGCCGAGGAAGAGCAGGTCGTGCTCGTCCAGCGTCGCCACAAAGGCGGCGACCCGCTCACGATCGGCGGGCTCGAAGCGGCGGATCGTGTGACTCACAGCGATCGTTGGCCCAGCCAGTCGACCAGCTTGGGCCACAGCCGCCGCACCGCGTTGCCCCCTGCGACCAAGCTGACGTGCCCGCCCTTGAGCACCACCTCTTCCTTGTCGGCGGCGCCCACCAACCCGATCAGCGGCGCCGAGGCGGCGGTCGGGACGATGTGATCGTGGAGCGCTGCGACGTGAAGGAACGGCACCTTGATCGCGCTCAGGTCCACCGCTCGGCCGCCGACCTCCATCGTCCCGGCGAGCAGGCGGTTGTCCCACATCAGCGCCTTGGTCGTCTCGCGGAAATATTCGCCCGCGAGCGGCAGGACGTCGCTGGCCCAGCGATCGAACATGCGGAAACTCTTTACGAATTCGTCGTCGTGCAGCTGGTCGATGAGCCGCACTTGCCCCGCCATCCGCGCGCCGGGGCGGAGCATGTCGAAGGCGCTGTAGAGATAGTCGCCGGGACAGTTGCCGAGCGTATCGACCAGCCGGTCGACGTCAAAGAACCGCCTGTCCGACCAGGCCTGAAACATCTCCATCGCGCTGAAATCGACCGGGGTGGTGAACGTGACCAGGTTCTTCAGCCCTGCGGCCTTGCCTTCCAGCGCCGCCCACAGCAGCGACAGCACGCCCCCGAAGCAATAGCCGATCAGCGACACATCGGTCTCGCCGGTCTCGCGCTTCACCCGCTCTACCGCAGCGGGCAGGAAGTCGAGCACATAGCTGTCGAGCGTCAGCGACTTCTCGTCGGCGCGGGGCGCCTCCCAGTCGAGCATGAACACGTCGAAGCCGGCGCGGCCGAGATACTCGACCAGGCTCTGTCCCGGCACCATGTCGAAGATGTAACCGCGGTTGGTGGTCGCCATGACCAGCAGGATCGGCACCCGATAGACGTCATCGACCAGCGGCCGGTAATGGTATAACCGCATCGTGCCGCGTTCGAGGAGCACGTCTTTGGGTGTCGCGCCGAGCTGCGGGCCGGCGGTGGTGAAATATTCGAGCCCCTTGATGTTGCGCGTCAGTGCGCGCTCGAACTCGCTGGCTGCGGCGGTGAACAGCTCGGGAGCGAAAAGGTCGGGAGCCGCGGTGGCCATCAGCGCGGCAAAAGGCTCATCAGACGGCGGCCGGCGGCGTTCGCCCGCGGGTCGGTTTCGGCCGCCCAGACGTCGGTACGGGTGTGCCGGTCAGATGCCCCTCGATCCGCTCCAGCGCCGCCTCGATCCGGCCGATCCGCGCCGAGAGGTCGGCGAACTCGCTGCGGCTGGGCAGGTTTGCGGCGGCGAGCGCTCGTTCGCTCATCGCCTTCATCGCCGCCTGTGTCTCGATGTGCGCGTTCTGCCCCGCATTCATCGCCTGTGACCAGCCATCGGTCTTGAGCATCTCCCCGCCGACGCCGTTGGCAAGCTTCTCCCATTCGCCGAGCATGGTGCGGAAGAAGGCGCCGGGGTCCGTGGCCATGCTGCGCAGCATCGGCGCAGCGCCCGGCGCCGTCAAGGGTGTGACGCGGTTGTGCTGCCGGGCGCGGCGTCCAGCGTCGCGTCGCCGCCGAGCGCGCGGTACAGCGCGACCCGATTGCTGGCCTGGGTCTGCGCCGTTGCAACCAGCAGGCGCTGTGCGCTGTACAGCGACCGTTGCGCATCGAGGCTGGACAGGAAGGTGTCGATGCCGCCCTGATAGCGCGCGTCGGTCAGCCGGAGCGTGTCGGCCGCGGCGGCGGCAAAGCGGCGGTTGGCGTCGAGCTGCGCCTGGATCGTGCCCTGACGCGCCAGCGCGTCCGCCGTGTCGCGAAAGGCCGCCTGGATCGATCGCTCATAGCTCGCCAGCGCCGCCCGCTGCTGCGCCCGGGCGAGCGCGACGTCGGCGCGCGCCGCGCCACCCGCGAAGATTGAGTAGCTGGCGGTCGGACTGACCGAATAGTTGAACGCGCCGCCGGTGAAGAGCGACGACAGGGCGTTCGACGCGAAGCCGAGCAGCCCCGTCAGCGACAGCCGGGGGAACAGTGCCGCTCGCGCGGCACCGATATCGCCGTTCGTCGCGCGCAGCTCATACTCCGCCTGTACCACATCGGGACGCCGCAACAGCACCGTGCTGTCGACGCCGGCCGGCAGCGCCGCCACGCCGCCAGCCGCGTCGTCGATCCCCGCCGGCAGCAGCGTGCCCGCGACCGGGGTGCCGACGAGCAGCTGCAGCGCATTGGCATCCTGCGCGGCCGCAGTCGTTTGCTGCGCAACATCGGCCTGCGCCGTTTCTAGGATCTGCTCTGCCTGCGCCAGGTCGACGCGCGAACTGATCCCGCCTTCCAGCCGGGCGCGCGTGAGGCGAACGCTTTGCCCGGATGCGGCGGCGGTGTCCTCCGCCAGCTTCAGCAGCGTGCGGTCGGCCGCAAGCTGCAGCCAGGCATCGGCCACATCGCCGACCAGCGTCAGTCGCGTCGCGCGCGCGGCGGCTTCCGTTTCGAAATAACGGTCGAGCGCCGCGCCGGTGAGCGAGCGGACGCGGCCGAACAGGTCGATCTCAAAGGCGGTGACGCCGACCTGCGTCGAGAAACTGCTGCGGGCGCCCGCACTGCCCGCCGACGCGGCCGTGTTGGTGCCGGTGCCGGTCGTGGTGCCTGTGGTCGTGCCCGTGCCGGCACCCGACGCCGCTCCCGTCGATCCGCCGCTGTAGGAGCGACTGTACCGGGCGTCGGCATCCACCGCCGGGAGCAGATCGGCGCGCTGAAGGCGATAACGCGCCCGCGCCGCGTCGATATTGGCGGCTGCCACGCGCAGGTCGCGATTGTTGGCCAGGGCCTGTGCGATCACCTGTTGCAGGCGCGGGTCGGTGAAGACCTGCGCATAGCTGACGCTGGGCAGTGCCGCCTCCGACTGGCGCAGATAGGCATCGCCGACCGGCCAGGATGGCGGCACCGGGAGCGCGGGCCGGTCGTAACGGGGCGCCAGGCTGCAGCCGGTCAGCAGCGCCGCGACGACGACGAGAAGGCCGCGCATCACGCCGTCCCCGGCAATAGCGGTCGATCCGGCGGCGCGGGCAGCGCCAGCCTCTCCTCGCCGCCGTCTTTGCCGTGGGTGCTCGGATGCCCAGTTGGGCGGCCGCGCAGCTTGGCGACGCCGTCGCGCACGCCGCGCCGGATCAGCACGAAGAAGAAGGGAATGTAGAACACTGCCAGGAGCGTCGCGGTCAGCATGCCGCCGATCACCGCCGTGCCGATCGCGATGCGCGCGTTCGCGCCCGCGCCGGTCGAAATGGCCAGCGGCAGCACACCGAAGATGAAGGCGAAGCTGGTCATCAGAATCGGTCGCAGCCTGATCTTCGCCGCCGCTAGCGCGGCATCGATCACGCGAGCACCCTTGCGTTCAGCCTGTTCGGCGAACTCGATCATCAGGATGGCGTTCTTTGACGCTAGACCCATCGTCGTCAGCAACCCGATCTGCAGGTAGACGTCGTTGATCAGCCCACGCAGCGTCACCGCGATGATCGCGCCGACCAGCCCAAGCGGCACGATCAGCAGCACCGCGACCGGGATCGACCAGCTTTCGTACAGCGCCGCCAGGCACAGGAATACGACCAGCAGCGAAAGGCCATACAGCAGCGGCGCCTGCCCCGACGACAGCCGCTCCTGATAGCTGAGTCCGGACAGGGCGACGCTGGTGCCCGGGATGTCGGCCGCGAGCTGCTCCATCCGCACCAGGGCGTCGCCCGAACTCTTGCCTTCGGCGGCAGAACCCTGAAACTCGTAAGACGGAATGCCGTTGTACCGCGAAAGTTGAAACGGCGCCTGGCTCCAGCCGGTCGTGGCGAAGGCCGAAAAGGGCGCCATCTGGCCGCTGCTGCCGCGCACGAACCATTGGCCGATATCGGACGGCTGCGCGCGATACGGCGCGTCACCCTGAACATAAACCCGCTTGACGCGCCCGCGGTCGACGAAGTCGTTGACATAGCGGCCGCCCCACGCCGTCGACAGCGTCGCGTTGACATCTGCCTGCGCCAGCCCGAGCGCGGCGAGGCGTTCGGGGTCGGCGTCGACCCGCAGCGTCGCCTGGTCGGGCAGTTCACTGACGCGGACGGCGGTCAGGGCCGGGTCCCCGCTCGCCGCCGCCAACAGCCTGTCCTTGGCCGCCGCAAACGCCTCGCGCGACAGGTTGCCCGTGTTCTGCAGCTCGATGGTGAAGCCGTTCGATTGGCCGAGCCCGCGTATCGCGGGCGGAACGAGCGCGAACACCTGCGCGTCACGGACGTGGCGGAAGGCGGCGGAGGCGCGCGCGACGATCGCATCCGCGCCGTTCTTCTTACCCTTGCGGTTCGCCCAGTCGGTCAGCGCGATGAAGCCCTGGCCGGTATTCTGTCCCGATGCGCCGCCGCCGCCTCCGCCGCCGGCGACGGTGAACATGGTCGAGACGTTGGCGCCTTCATAATGGCGGAAATACTCCTCGACCTGCCGCTGAACCTCCAGCGTCCGGGTCTGGGTCGCGCCGGCGGGAAGCTGGAACTGAACGGACGCTGCCCCTTGATCCTCGGTCGGCAGAAAGCCGGTCGACAGCCGCAGGAACAGGACCGCCAGAAGTGCCACGACGCCGACATAGATCAGGAAGAACAGCCATTTGCTGTCGATCACCCGCTGGACTGCGCCGATATAGCGGTCGGTGGTGCGCTCGAATCCGCGGTTGAACCCGTCGCGCGCCCGCGCCAGCGCATGACCGACGCGCGGTGCGCGCCGTTCGAGCCAGCCGTCTTCCGGTTCGCCCACCGCCTTCGTGTGCTTTTGCTTGAGCAAATTGGCGGTCAGCGCCGGGGTCAGGATCAGCGCCACGGCGACCGACAGGATCATCGCGGCGACGATGGTGACCGAGAACTGACGGTAGATGACGCCCGTCGAGCCGCCGAAGAACGCCATCGGCAGGAACACCGCCGACAGCACCAGCGCGATGGCGATCAGCGCGACGGTGATCTCGTCCATCGACTTGACCGTCGCATCGTGCGGGGTCAGGTCCGGGTCCTCCTCCATCAGCCGTTCGACATTTTCGACCACGACGATGGCGTCGTCGACAAGCAGCCCGATTGCCAGCACCAGCCCGAACAGGGTCAACGTGTTGATCGAGAAGCCCGCCAGATAGAATACCGCAAAGGTGCCGAGCAGCACGACCGGGACGGCGATGGTCGGGATCAGCGTCGCGCGCCAGCTCTGCAGGAACACGAACATGACGATGACGACGAGGATGATCGCCTCGATCAGCGTCTTTACCACCTCGTGGATCGACAGTTTGATGAAGTCGGTCGAGTCCTGCGCATAGGCGAAGACGAACCCGGCGGGTGCGCTTCTTGCCCGCGAGGCGATCTCCGCCTTGACCAGCTCGGCAGTCTGCAGCGCGTCGGCTCCAGGCGCGAGCAGGACGGCGATGCCCGCCCCGGGATGGCCGTTCACGCGGCTGCGCGCATTGTAGTTTTCGGCGCCAAGTTCGACATGCCCGACGTCGCCGATGCGGACGCCGGCACCGTCCGGCTCGGTCTTGAGCAGGATGTTCGCGAACTGCTCGGGCCGCTGCAGGCGCGACTGGGCGGTGACGGTCGCGTTGAGATACTGGCCGGGCGGGGCGGGGAGGCCGCCAATCTCGCCCGCCGCGACCTCGGTGTTCTGCGCGGTGATGGCGGCGACCACATCGCCGGGCATCAGCTGATAGGAAGCGAGCTTCGCCGGATCGAGCCACACGCGCATGGCATATTGCGCGCCGAAGACGTTGGTGTCGCCCACGCCCGCAACGCGGCCGAGCGGATCCTGCAGGTTGGAAATCAGCCAGTCCGACACGTCCTGATTGGTCCGCGTGTCGGTCTCGTCATAGACACCGACGATCAGCAGATTGTCCGGATTGGATTTGCGGACCACCACGCCCTGCTGCTGCACCGTCTGCGGCAGGCGGGAGAGCGCCTGCGAGACCTGATTTTGGACTTGCACCTGCGCGATGTCGGGGTTGGTGCCCTTGCGAAACGTGGCGGTAATGGTGACGGTGCCGCGCGAGGTGCTGGCCGAGCTGAAATAGAGGAGGCCGTCGATCCCGGTCAGCGATTGTTCGATAATCTGGGTGACCGAGTTCTGGACTGTTTCCGCGGATGCGCCAGGATAGGTCGCGCGTACCGAGACCTGGGGCGGCGCAACGTCGGGATATTGCGCGATCGGCAGGGCGGTGATCGCGCCGACCCCAGCCAGCATGATGATGATCGCGATCACCCAGGCGAAGATCGGGCGGTCGATGAAAATGCGGGAGATCACCGGCCGGCCTGCGCCCCGGCGTCGCCCCTGCCTTCGCCCTGTCGCGGCGGCGCGACCTGCTGCGCCGCCGCCGCCGGCACCGGCCTGATCGGGGCGTTGGGCTTCAGCTTGGCGGTGCCCTGGGTGATGACGCGATCGCCCGGGCGGAGGCCGTCGGTGACGACCCAGTTCGCCCCCAGCGTCCGGTCGGCGGTGACGACACGCTGCACGGCCTTGTTGTTCGGGCCGACCAGAAACACCGTCGCGTGTCCCTGCGGATCGTGGTTCACGCCCTGCTGCGGCACCAGAAAGGCCGTGCGATCGACCGCCGCGGTGAAGCTGGCGCGGACGAACATGCCGGGGAGGAGCAGTCCCTGCGGGTTGGGGAAACGGGCTCGCAGCGTCACCGTACCGGTCGTGACGCTGACCAGCGCCTCGGCGAACTCGATGTGGCCGGCCGCCGGATAGGTGCTGCCGTCCTCAAGCGTGATGTGCACCTCTGCGCTGCCCGGCGTAACGCCGCCTGACGTCAGGCTGCGGCGCAGCGCCAGCATGTCGGACGCGCTCTGCTGAATGTCGACAAAGATCGGGTCGAGCCGCTGGATCTGGGCCAGCGGGTCGGCTTGTGCGGCGTTGACCAGGGCGCCGACGGTGAACAGCGACCGGCCGATGCGGCCGCTGATCGGCGCCGGAACGGTCGTGAAACGCAGGTTGATCCGCGCCGTCTCCAGCGCGGCGCGATTCTGCGCCACCGACGCGCGGCCGACCCGTGCCTGGCCGACGGCGTTAGTATATTCCTGCTGCGACACCGCCTGGATGCGTGCCAGCGGCGCATAGCGATCCGCCTGGGTCTGGCTCGCGGCCGCGCTGGCCTGCGCCGACTGAAGGTTTGCCGACGCCTGCGCCGCCGCTGCGCGATACAGCGACGGATCGATCTCGTAGAGCGGCTGCCCGCGCCGGACCAGCGCGCCCTCCTGGAAAAAGCGGCGGCGGATGATACCCGACACCTGCGGCCGCACGTCGGACGCCTCATAGGCGGCGGTGCGGCCCGACAGCTCGGCCGTCACGGGCGCGCTGGTTTGCTGCACGACGACAAAGCCGACCTCGGCGGGGCCGCCGCCGCCGCGCCCGCCACGACCGCCCCCGGCGCTACCGCCGCCATCGGCCGCCTTGCCGCCGCATCCCGCCAGCGACAACGCCGCCAGTCCGACCGCCCATCTCGCGCGCGATGCCGTCAACACTAACCTCGTCACCTGCGAAGGAAGGCGCCCATGCCTGAAGGTCAGCGATGTTGCCATAGCTGCAGACATGAATTGTTCGGCTGCGACAACATGCGTGACCTGCTAATCGCTCCCGCTCATGAGCGATGATGATAAAAGATTGGCGGCTGAGGCCGCGGTCGAAGAGGTGCGGGACGGGATGCTGGTCGGGCTGGGCACCGGCTCGACCGCCGCGCACGCCATCACTGCGATTGGGCGGCGGGCGGCGGAGGGGCTGCGCATCCGCGCGGTCGCCACGTCGCTGGCCAGCGCGGAGCAGGCGCGCGGGCTAGGGATCGAGGTGCTCGACTTTGCCAGCGTGGCGGCGGTGGATCTGACCATCGACGGCGCCGACGAAATCGACCGGCACCTGCTCGCGGTGAAGGGCGCGGGCGGGGCGATGCTCCGCGAAAAGGCGGTGGCGGCGGCGTCGGCGCGGATGATTGTCATCGCCGACGGATCGAAGCGGGTCGAGCGCATCGGGTCGGCAAAACTGCCGGTCGAGGTGCTGCCCTTCGCCCGAGCATCGGTCCTCGCACGCCTGGGCGCGTTGTTCGACAGCGTCGAGCGGCGGGATGGGGGCGATTACCGGACCGACAACGGCAATCTCGTCGCCGATTGTACCGGCTGGCGCGGCGCCGACCCGCAGGCGCTTGCCGTGATGCTGCAGGCGATCCCGGCGGTGGTGGGACACGGCCTGTTCCTCGACGAGGTGGATGCGGCCTACATCGCGGCGAACGGCGTCGTAACGAGGCTGGAACGTGGCGACGCGAGCGGGTAGGGGCGCATCCGAACGGCCGCAGCTTCGTTGGGGAGGCGGGCTCGACCGAGCCGGATAGGGGTTCCGATGACTGACGCTGATACCGCTACCGCCGATCCGGCGCTGCATGAGGACGGCAGCTCCCAGCGTCTTCAGATCGACACCATCCGCACGCTGGCGATGGACGCGGTGGTGAAGGCGAAGTCGGGCCATATCGGAACGCCGATGGCGCTGGCGCCCGTCGGGCACACGCTGTGGACGCGGTTCCTGCGCACCGATCCCGCAAGGCCCGACTGGCCGAACCGCGATCGCTTCGTGCTGTCGGTGGGTCATGCGTCGATGCTGCTGTACGCCTTGCTGTATCTGGCGGGCGTCGAGGAGATCGATGCCGAGGGCAACAAGACGGGCGCGCCGGCCATCAGCCTAGACGACATCAAACAGTTTCGGCAGCTGTCGTCAAAGACCCCGGGTCATCCCGAATACCGCCACACCACCGGCGTCGAGACCACGACCGGTCCGCTGGGCCAGGGCTGCGGCAATTCGGTCGGCATGGCGATCGCCGAACGGTGGCTGGCGGCGCGTTACAACCAGGACGGCTTCACGCTGTTCGACCACGACATCTACGTGCTGTGCGGCGACGGCGACATGATGGAGGGCGTGGCAAGCGAGGCGGCGAGCCTGGCCGGGCACCTGAAGCTGTCGAACCTGTGCTGGATCTACGATTCGAACAGCGTCACGATCGAGGGCGGGACCAGCATCACCTTCGACGAGGATGTCGGCAAGCGCTTCCAAGGCTATGGCTGGCAGGTCATTCACGTCGACGACGCCAACGACACCGAGGCGGTCGCCGCCGCGATTGACACGTTCAAGGGCACCGGCGACCGTCCGACGCTGATCGTCGTTCGCTCCATCATCGGCTATGGCAGCTCGATCGCTGGAACGTCGAAAGCACATGGTGAGGCGATGACCGCCGACGATGTCCGCGGCACCAAGAAGGCCTATGGCTGGCCCGAAGACGCGCAGTTCCTGGTGCCGGACGGAGTCAAGGAGGCGTTCTCCGCCGCGGTGGCCGATCGCGGTCGACCGTTGCGCGAGACGTGGGAGGCTACCCTTGGCCGCTACCGGTTGGCGCATTCCGATCTCGCCACCGAGCTAGACCGGCTGCTGGAGGACCGGTTGCCCGACGGCTGGGATGCCGACATTCCAACGTTCGAGGCCGACGAGAAGGGGCTCGCTACGCGAGACTCGGCGGGCAAGGTGCTCAACGCGATCGCCGCCAAGGTGCCGTGGCTGATCGGCGGCTCGGCCGACCTCGCGCCCTCGACCAAGACCGACATCAAGGGCAAGCCGTCGTTCGAGCCCGGCAGCTATGACGGCTCGAACTTCCATTTCGGCGTCCGCGAGCACGGCATGGGGGCGGTGGTGAACGGCATGGCGCTGTCGCACCTCAGGTCCTACGGCTCCACCTTCCTCGTCTTCCTCGATTACATGCGGCCGCCGGTGCGGCTGTCCGCAATCATGGAGCTGGCGACAGCGTGGATCTACACGCACGACTCGATCGGCGTCGGCGAGGACGGACCGACCCACCAGCCGATCGAGCAGCTGGCGATCCTGCGCGCCACGCCGGGGCTAGACATGCTGCGCCCGTGCGACGCCAACGAAGCAGCCTGGGCGTGGCGCGGGATCATGCAGGAGGGCAATCGCCCCGCCGCGCTGGTGCTGTCGCGCCAGGCGCTGCCGACGCTCGACCGGACAAGATACGCCTCGGCCGAAGGGGTACTGAAGGGCGGCTATGTGCTTGCCGACAGCGATGTGCCGGCAGTGATCCTGATCGCGACCGGCAGCGAGGTGGCGCTGGCGGTACAGGCGCACGAGCAGCTCAAGGCCGAGGGCGTGTCCAGCCGCGTGGTGTCGCTACCGAGCTGGTACCGTTTCGAGTTGCAGGATGAAGCGTATCGCGATTCGGTGTTGCCGCCCGCAATCAAGCCGCGCCTCGCGATCGAGATGGCGGGTGAGATCGGCTGGGACCGGTATGTCGGCAGCCACGGCGACACCATCACCATGTCGACGTTCGGCGCATCGGCGCCGATTGCGAAGCTGCAGGACAAGTTCGGGTTCACGGTCGACAAGGTGGTCGCCAAGGCCAAGCAGCTGATCGCCGAAGCAAAATCCTAAGTGACTGCCGTCAGGAGATGGGCTCATGTCGAAGCTAAGTGACCTCAGCGCCGCCGGTACGGCCGTCTGGCTGGATTTCGTCGACCGCAAGTTCCTGGCCGCGGGCGGTCTGCAGAAGCTGGTCGACGAGGATGGACTGACCGGCGTTACCTCCAACCCGTCGATCTTCGAAAAGGCGATGGGGCATGGCGACGCCTATGACGCCAGCCTCGCCAAATATGACGCCGCCCATGCCGGGGCGGCGACCATCGACCGTTACGAGGCACAGGCGATCGAGGACATCAAGGCTGCGGCCGACACGCTGCGCCCCGTCTATGATCGGCTCGACGCGCGCGACGGCTATGTCAGCCTCGAGGTGCGGCCGACCATCGCCGACGACACCGACGCCACGATCGCGGAAGCGCAGAAGCTGTGGGCCGCGGTCGACAAGCCCAACCTGATGATCAAGATCCCCGGGACGCTCGCGGGCGGCCCGGCGATCAGCGCCACGATCGCGGCCGGGATCAACGTCAACGTCACGCTGCTGTTCGCGCAGGACGCCTATCAACGCATCGCCGAGGCCTATGTGACAGGGCTGGAGGAGCGGGTGCGGCAGGGCCAGCCGATCGACCGGCTGGCGTCGGTCGCCAGCTTCTTCGTCAGCCGCATCGACAGTGCCATCGACAAGAAGATCGACGAGCGGGTCGCGGCGGGCGACAAGGACGCCGACGCCTTGAAGACATTGCGCGGCAAGGTCGCGATCGCCAACGCGAAGCAGGCCTATGCGTGGTTTCAGGACTTCACCGCGTCCGAGCGCTGGCAGGCGCTGGCCGCCAAGGGTGCACGCCCGCAGCGGCTGCTCTGGGCGTCGACCGGCACGAAGGACCCGGCTTATCCCGAAACGCTATACGTCGACACGCTGATCGGCCACGACACGGTCAACACCATGCCGCCCAAGACAATGGATGCCTTTCGCGAGAAAGGCACGGTCGCCGAGACGCTGACGCAGGATGTCGCCGGCGCAAGGCACGTTCTGGCCGAGGCGGAACGGCTCGGGCTCGACCTGACCGGCGTCACCGATACGCTGGTGGAAGAGGGCGTCGCCTCCTTCGCCAAGGCGTTCGAAGACCTGCTCGGCGCGATCGCGAAGAAGCAGCCCGTGACGGCGTGATCCGCCGGCGACCTGTAGCCAACGACGTCTGAAGGGACGAAGCATATGAAGATCGGCATCATCGGCCTTGGCCGGATGGGCGCGAATATCGGGCGGCGGCTGATGCGCGACGGGCATCAGGTCGTAGGCTTCGACCGTGGCGCGGACGCGGTGGCGGCGCTCGTCGCCGACGGGGCCGAGGGCGCCGACTCGCTCGACGCCCTGCGCGTCAAGCTGGACACGCCCGCAATATACTGGGTCATGCTGCCCGCGGGCGATCCGACCGAGCAGACGATCCAGCAGATCGCCGACCATGCGCAGGCGGGCGACGTCATCATCGACGGCGGCAACACGTTCTACAAAGACGACATCCGTCGCGCCAAGGCGCTGCGCGAGCATGGCGTCCGCTACATCGACGTCGGCACCTCGGGCGGCGTTTGGGGATTGGAACGCGGTTATTGCATGATGATCGGCGGCGACAAGGATGCGGTCGCTCTGCTCGATCCGATCTTCAAGACGCTGGCGCCGGGGCGGGGTACGATCGCGCGCACCCCCAACCGCATGGCTCAGGAAGGTGAGGATGAGCGCGCCGAGCTGGGCTACATCCACGCCGGTGCAGCGGGAGCAGGTCATTTCGTCAAGATGATCCACAACGGCATCGAATATGGCTTGATGCAGGCCTATGCCGAGGGCTTCGATATTCTGAAGAGCAAGAGCTCCGACAAGCTGCCCGAGGACGAGCGGTTCGACCTCAACCTGACCGACATCGCCGAGGTCTGGCGGCGCGGGTCGGTGATCTCGTCCTGGCTGCTCGACCTCACCGCCGCGGCGCTGGCGAAGGACATGATGCTGGCGCAGTTCTCCGGCCGCGTCGCCGATTCAGGCGAGGGGCACTGGACGATCGAGGCGGCGATGGAAGAGGCGGTGCCCGTGAATGTCCTCTCCGCCGCGCTGTTCGCCCGCTACCGCAGCCGCGTCGAGCATACCTTCGGCGATCAGGTGCTGTCGGCGATGCGGTTCGGGTTCGGCGGTCATGTCGAGATGCCGCAGTGATGGTGACGCGATGAGCTATCGATTGCTGGTATCCGATGTCGACGGGACGCTGGTCGACAATGAAAAGCGGCTTGCCCCCGCCACAATCGCGGCCGTCGGCCGGCTGACCGCGGCCGGTATCCGCTTCACGATCATCTCGGCACGGCCGCGGTCTGGCATGATGCCGATCGCCGACGCGCTGGGGCTCGACGGGCCGATGGCGGCGTTCAACGGCGGCATCCTGTTCCATCGTGACGGCACGGTGGACGAGCACCACGTCATCGAACCCGCCGTTGCACGCGGCGCGCTGGATGCGGCCCGCGGCGCGCCGGTCGACATCTGGGTGTTCGCCGACGACCTGTGGCACAGCTCGACCGACAAGGGCGTCCATGTCGAGCACGAGCGTATCGCTTCGAACCAGGCGCCGATCGTCACCACCGACTTCACGGCGCTGCTCGACAATGCCGACAAGATCACCTTCGTCAGCGACGAACCGCAGGTGCTGCAGGACCTACACGCCCTTATCGATGCGGGGTTCGCAGGCCAGGCGACCGTCGCACAGTCCCAGACTTACTATCTCGACGTCACCGCGCTCGCCGCCAACAAGGGAGCGGGCATCGAGGCGCTCGCCGCGGCGGCCGGCGTGCCGCTGGCGCAAGTGGTCGCGATCGGCGATCAGGCCAACGACCTTCCCATGTTGAGACGCGCCGGGCTCGCGATCGCGATGGGCAACGCGCCCGCGCCGGTCCAGGCGGCGGCGGCGCATGTCACCACCGCGAATGATGCCGACGGTGTCGCCAAGGCCATCGACACGTACCTCTTACCCGCGCTGGAGCAGATTAAGTGAAGCAACTCGTCGCCTTCGACCTCGACAACACACTCGCCGCCAGCAAGCAGGCGCTGGAGCCGTTCATGGCGGAAGCGCTGGCCGATCTGCTGGGCGTTGCCGACGTGGCAGTGATCTCGGGCGGCGACTGGCCGCAGTTTCAGAAGCAGGTCGCCTCGCGCCTGCCCGAGCGTGCCGACATCGCGAAGCTGTGGCTGATGCCGACCACGGGCACGAAGCTCTACACTTATCGGGACGGGCAATGGGCGCCAGTTTATGCCGAGCTGTTCGACGACGCGCTCAAGGCCAAGATCAAGACGGCGTTCAACGAATCTCTGGAAGCGACGGGGTTCAAACCCGAGCAGACCTGGGGCGAGCTGGTCGAGGATCGCGGTTCGCAGATCACCTTCTCCGCGCTGGGCCAGCAGGCGCCGCTGGACGCCAAGGAGCATTGGGATCCCGACTTCGCCAAGCGCCGCGTGATCCAGGCCGATCTGCAAAAGCGGCTGCCGAGCCTGTCGATCAACATGGGCGGGGCGACCTCGATCGACATCACGCGCGAAGGCGTCGACAAGGCCTATGGCCTGCGCAAGCTGAGCGAAACCTCTGGCTTCCCGCTGGAATCCTTCCTGTTCATGGGCGACGCGATCTTCCCGGGCGGCAACGATTACCCGGCGAAGACGATGGGGCTCGATACGGTCAAGGTCCGCGATCCGCAGGAGACCGCGTCGGTGATCGCGGGCATCGTGGCGGTGATGAAGTAGGCGGAACCCTCTCCCGCGAGCGGGAGAGGGTGGCCGAGCCGCAGGGAAGGTCAGGTAAGGGTTGCGTGCGAGGCGGCCGATGGCCCGCACCGAACCCCACTCTGGCAGCTACGCTGCCTGTCCCTCTCCCGCGAGCGGGAGAGGGTAGAGCGCCTCAGCGCACCACGGGCATCAACACCGAGCTTGCCGTCGCGCCGCCGCGCAGGATCGTTACCGTCTGTGCCCGGTAATCCTGCGGGCGTGCGAAGAAGATGTTCTGGACATAGGTTTGCGGGTTGCGGTCGTAGAGCGGGAACAGCGACGACTGGACCTGCACCATCATCCGGTGGCCGGGCAGGAAGACGTGGTTCACCGCCGGCAGCCGGAAGCGGTATTCCTGTGCCTGATTGGCGGGGATAGGCGTTGGGTGAGCCGCGTCGCGCCGGTAGCGGCCGCGGAAGATGTCGAGGCTGACCGCCAGCTGATAGCCGCCCATCTTCGGGTCGGCGACGTTGGTCGCGGGGAACACGTCGATCACCTTGACGACGAAATCCGCGTCGGTGCCCGTCGTCTTGGCCCAGATGTCCGCGATCGGCGGCCCGGAGACCCGCACCGGCGCGGTCAGTACCGGTGTTTGATAGGTCATCACGTCCGGCCGCCCGTCGGCGAAGCGCTGATCCTGAACCAGCCAGTCGCCCCAGCGCCCGTCGTTGAAGTTCACCGGCCGCGGCAAATGCGGCACCGGCTTTGCGGGATCGGCGACATAGCTGTCGCCACCCGCGACCGCCCGATCGAACCCGGCGCCGCCACCGGCCTGCAGATACAAAGGCGTCAGCCCCGCGGCGCAGCCGGTCTCGCATGCGAGCGGCCATTGCTGGAAACGGTCCCAATGATTCTCGGCCGTGTTGTAAATGGCGGCGGCGGGCAGGTTAGCGGGCGGACCGTCCTCCAAATATTGACGGAACAGCGGCATCACCATCTCCTCGCGGAACTGCATGGCCGTGTCGCCATTCCACTGGAACGGGCCGAGGCTCCGGCCTTCCCGATTGATCTGGCTGTGCCGCCACGGTCCCATCACCAGCATGTTGTTGCCGAGGTGGCCGTGCGCCTTGAGCGCCTCCCACGAATGGATTGCGCCCCACATGTCCTCCTGATCCCACAGCCCCTGTTCCCACAACGTGGGGATGTTCGACGGATTGGCGGCGAGCAGGCGGACAAGGTCCTGCCCCTGCCAGAAGCCATCATAGGCGGCGTGCTGCGACATTCGGCGCCAATAGGGGAGCTGGTCATAGCCCGACCGCTCCGCCCAGGTCCCGGCCGAGCCGACCTCGCGGAAATTGTCGTAATCGTCCCAGCCCCCGGTCGACGGCGCGCGCCCTTCACCCTTGTAGCCGGTCTGCGCGCCCAGCCAGGCGATATTGGCGAGGCGGAACGCGCCATAGTGAAACCAGTCGTCGCCCATCCAGCCATCGATCATCGGGCTCTCGGGCACCGCCGCCCGCAGCGCCGGGTGCGGGTGAAGCAGCGCCATGACGACGGTGAAGCCCTCATAGGACGAGCCGATCATGCCGACCCGCCCGTTCGACTCGGGCAAGTTGGCGTGGTTCACCAGCCAGTCGATCGTGTCATAAGCGTCGGTAACGTGGTCGACGCTGGTATGGTTGAGCGGCCCGATCACCGGCCGCGTCACGACGTAATCGCCCTCCGACCCGTATTTGCCGCGTACATCCTGATAGACGCGGATATAGCCCGCGCGGACGAACGGCTCGTCGGCCAGCGGCAGCGTGTCGAGCATCGACCGCGCGTCGCTGCGCTGCGCGCGCATGCGGGCATTATAGGGCGTCCGGGTTAGAATGATCGGCGCATTGTGCGCGCCCTTGGGCACGACGATGACCGTGTAGAGGCGTGTGCCGTCGCGCATCGGCACCATCACCACACGTTTGTCATAGTCGCGCTGGCCGACCGGCGGGGTGAACGTGGCGGGGACATCGCCCGCCGGCTCAGAATTGGGAGCGGTGGCCGGGCCGGGCGCCGGGGTTGGAGAGGCGGTCTGCACCTGCGCGGAGGCGAGCGATCCCGCCAGCGTCAGTCCGATAAATGCGGTGCTTAGCAAAGCCCATGCCTTCATGACGTCATCCTTCTCCGGCAGAGCGTGCTTGTTGCGGGATGGCGCGTGCGGCGTAAAGGGCCGCGACAAAAGATTGGAGAGCGGCGATGACGGTGGATCGGCGATCGTTTCTGGGTGTGCTGGGAGCAGCGGCCTCGCTGCCGGGCGAGGCGATCGCAGCGCCGCCGCCCGGCGAGATCACCTTCGTTCACGGTGTCGCCAGCGGTGACCCGAGCGCCCATGGCGCGGTGCTGTGGACCCGCGTCACGGCCATGCCCGCACATACGGCCGCTATACCCGTCCGCTGGTACGTCGCCGATGCGACGCGCACGGTGGCGAGCGGTCATGCCGAGGCGCGGAGCAGCCGCGACTGGACGGTCAAGGTCGTACCCCAGACGCTGCAGCCCGGCCGTCCCTATCGCTACTGGTTCGAGGCGGGTGGGCAGCGTTCGCCTGAGGGTCAGTTCCGCACCCTGCCGGTAGGGCCGACCGAGGACCTGGTGCTCGGCGTCGCGACCTGCTCGCTCTACACCGGCGGCTTCTTCAACGCGTACAAGGCAATGGCGCAGGCGCAACGGCTGGATGCCGTGATCCACCTCGGCGACTATATCTACGAATATGGGCAGGAGGGCTATGGCGGCACGATCGGCAACAGGATCGGCCGGCACGTCGATCCGCCGCACGAGATCGTGACGCTGGCCGATTACCGCCGTCGGCATGCCCACTACAAGCGCGATCCCGACCTGCAGGCGCTGCATGCTCGTGCGGCGATGATCGCAGTGTGGGACGATCACGAAAGCGCCAACGACAGCTGGACCGGCGGGGCGGAGAACCATCAGCCCGCGACCGAGGGCAGCTGGGCGGCGCGCAAGGCTGCGGCGATGCAGGCCTATTTTGAATGGATGCCGATCCGCGATCCGGTACCCGGCCAGCCCTGGGCGGCGATTAACCGGTCGTTCCGCTTTGGCGATCTGGCGACGCTGGCGATGGTGGAGACGCGCCTGCTCGCGCGTAGCGAACAGACCGAAGTGGAAACCCATCGTGAACCCGCCTTCTTCGCAGCCGAACTGGCGCGTCTGGCCGATCCGTCGCGCGAGATGCTGGGCGAGGGGCAGCGGCGCTGGCTGGAGGGCGAGCTGACGCGATCGGTCCGCGCGGGCGAACCGTGGCAGCTGCTCGGCAACCAGGTGGTGATGGCGAAGATCGCCGGCGTCGCGATCGATCCGGCCAAAGTGCCCGAAAACTACCGTGCACAGGTCGAGGCGGCGCAGGCGAGCTATGCTGCGGGCCTGCCGTTCCAGCCCGATTCGTGGGGTGGCTATCCGGCGGCGCGTGAGCGGCTGTACGCGACCTTTCGCCGGGCGGGGTCGCGGCCCGTGGTCCTGTCTGGCGATAGCCACGCGCACTGGGCCAACCGGCTGTTGAATGCGGGCGGGACGCCGGTAGCGGCCGAATTCGCGACCACCGCGATCACCAGCCCTTCGCTCGGCGACGCCATGCCCGAGGTGCCGGTGGGGCAGCTGCTCGCTGACGCGAACGAGGAGGTGCTGTGGTGCGATCAGCGCGCCAAGGGCTATATCCTACTGACGCTGACGCATGAACGCGCGCGGGCCGAATACCGCGCGGTATCGACGGTGACAGCGCCGGCGTTCACGGAGACGACCTTGACGACGTGGGAGACCATGGCGCGGGACCCGACGGTGGCGCTACGGCGAGTCTGAGCGGGCGGCCGGTGCGTCCAACGCCGCCGCGGCCGTGCGGAACTGATCGCGCAGCCATGCGCTGGCCGGATCGCGGTGGCTGCGCTCTCGCCAGAGCATGCCGACCTCGAACCGGTCGTCGAACGCGGGCACGGGGTGGATTGTAACGTCGATCGGCGCGACCCGGGCAACCAGCCGCGCGCCTGCGGCCCAGCGCCCCCAGCCGATGATCGACGAGCCGGCTGAGGTCACCACCGTTTTCCGGCGCGACGAGCACGAACGGCGCCCTGGCGAGCGTGTCGAGATCGGCAAAGCTTCCGGGCGGGTGGCGGCCCTGCGCGGCGATCAGCACGAAATCGTCGGTAAGCAAGACGTGGTCTACGATGTGCCCGGCACGAATGCACTGAGCGGGCGCCATCAAGATCCCGACGCGGTGATGGGTTATTTCGGTAGCCTCATGGCGCTGACCGGCGGCAGCTATCGCATTACCGACATGCTGTGGCTGGCGAGCGGGGAAAGCGTCACCCTGGTCACGCGCAACCATGCCGGAGCCGACATGCGCAGCCTCGATTGGGACGAGGCTATCGTGTTCGGCTTCGAGGGCGGCCGGAAAAAACGATCACCCTGTATCAGGGCGACCAGGCGGCGGTGGACGCATTTTTCGGAAGCATGGCGGCAAGCTAGGCCGCACGGGGCCCCAGCCACACCTCCGCTTTGGCCAGCGCCGCGGCGTCGTCGACATCGAGCCAGGCCAGCCCGGTGCAGTCCACGACGCCCGCCAGCCCTTCGTCCGCCAGCGCCTGCACGCCTTCGCTCAGTGACGGGTCCGGCAACGCCGCCAGCGTCGTGAACAGCGCCGGTCCGACCGCGAAGACGCCGGTATCGAGCGCGTCATAATCCTTCAGCACCTTGCCGAGGGTGACGATCCGGTCGCCCGCCGTGCGCACCCGTGTGACGTCGTCGGGATCGATCCAGTCATGGGTCAGCCTGCGGTCGACGCCGAGCGTCACCCCAGCACCCGCGCCCGCCGTCGCGACGCGCCGGTAGAGCGCGGGCTCGACCAGATGGTCGCACATCGCCAGCAACGCCGGTACGCCGCCTACCGCCGAAGCCGCCATCCGCGCCGAGACGCCGTTGGGCAGCAGGTAATCGCTCGTGACCGTCTCGACCCGCAACGGCCAGTTGCGCGAGGCTAGATGCGCCTCGATCGCGGCCCGCTCATAACCCAGCACGACGATCGCCCGGCGCATGCCGGCCGCCGCGAGGCCGGCGAGCGCATGATCGATCAGCGGCCGGCCCGCAACCGGGCACAGCGGCTTGACCGCCGCTGTGTCGCGCAGCCGCGAACCCTCGCCCGCGGCGAGCAAGACGGCGGTGTCGATCACCTCATGCGGCCTCGTGGATGAACTCTTCGACCGCGATCTGCGCCAAGTCGTCGGTCATCTGGTGGCGCGGGTGCTTGCAGAAATAGGCGCTGGCGGGGTCGACGACGCCCGCGAGGCCACGGTCGCGCGCGATCTTGGCGCAGCGGATCATGTCGATCGCGACGCCTGCCGAGTTGGGCGAGTCCTCGACCGAGAGCCGCAGCTCCAGGTTCATCGGCACGCCGCCGAACATCGAACCTTCCATGCGCAGGAAGCAGACCTTGTTGTCGTTCTGCCACGGCACGTAATCGGAGGGGCCGATATGGACGTTCTCGTCCGCCAGTCGCTCGGCCGCAACCGACTGAACCGCTTCGGTCTTGCTGACCTTCTTGGACGCGAGCCGGCGATGGTTGGACATGTTGAGGAAGTCGGTATTGCCGCCGGTGTTGAGCTGGTATGTGCGCTCCAGCTTGACGCCGCGTTTCGCGAACAGGTCGGTCAGCACGCGGTGGACGATGGTCGCCCCCAGCTGCGCCTTGATGTCGTCGCCGATGATCGCGACGCCCGCGTCTTCGAAACGCTTCGCCCAGACCGGGTTGGAGGCGATGAACACCGGGATGTTGTTCACGAACGCGACCCCTGCTTCCAGCGCGCATTCGGCGTAGAACTCGGTCGCCTCCTGGCTCCCGACGGGGAGGTAGTTCATCAGCACCTCGGCGCCCGACGCCTTTAGCTCAGCGACGATGTCTTCCCGCGTCGGCTGATCGGCGTCGGCGACCACGAAGGTGCGGTCGTCGGCGAAGTCGCTCATATGCTCGGCGACGCCGTCGAGGACCTTGCCCATCTTCACCACCGTGCCAGTCGCCGACACATTGGGGGCAAAGATCGCGGTACAGTTCGGCTTGGCGAAGATCGCCTCGGCGACGTCGATCCCGACCTTGCGGCGGTCAACGTCCCAGGCCGCGACGATCTTGATGTCCGACGGCTTGTACCCACCCATCTCCCAGTGCATCAGCCCGACATTGTCGTTGGAGCCTTCGCGGTAATGCTCCAGCCCCTGGACGAGGCTGCTCGCGCAGTTGCCGATCCCGACCACGGCGACGCGGATGCTGGTCATTCGAAGTTCCTGTTCATCTATGCGTAAGAGGAGGGGCGGCCCGCGGCGGGCGCCGTGCACCCAGCGAAGCGCTGCTCCACCCGGCGATGCCAGGTGAGCCCGGCGATGGTGATGACGGTAAGCGGCACGATCTCGACCCACCAGAAGAGCCTAGGCATCCCAAACAGGCAGGCGAGGAAGACAGTAAGGACGCGGGCGTTGGCGGTCAGCGCGACCATCAGCCGCATCGGCGCGACCGCGGCGAGCGCATAGGCCGCGCCCATCTGCTGCGGCGCGGCGCTGGCCGCCAGCGCCTCCTCGAATGGGGTGGCGATCCGGCCGATGCTGCCCGCGACGGTGTCGTAGAGCCGAACCAGCGGGTTGGTGGCGAGCTTGGGCGCCGTAACCTCCGCGTCGCCCTTGGCACGGCGGTGAAAACGGGTTCGCTCGCCTTCATACAGGCTCGACTGAACGGCGTGGGCAACGCCCGCAGTCACCGCGAGCGCCCAGCCCCCGGCCGTGCCGATCGAGGTCGCGATCGCGATATAGATCAGGGCGAAAACGCCATGGTCGCAGATTCCGTCCAGAAAACGACCCAGCGCACCGGCCGTCCCGGTAGCACGTGCGATCATCCCATCCAAACCGTCGGCGATTAGCCAGCAGGCGGAGAAGAACAGCCCGATCAGGGCCAGCACCGGGTTCTGCCAGTTGGAATAGGCGACCGCAGCACCGGTACCGAGCAACATTCCCGTCAGCGACACGGCATTGGCGCTGACCCCGGCCCGCAACGCGAAGGGGAGCAGACGGCGCGCGGCGGCGTGAATTATCCAGCGGTTCGATGGGTCCTCGATCCGGCGATCGCGCGATCCATCCGGTGGAGGCGTTGTCATCAGGCTTTCACAATGCGCGGAAGCCTGCGATTTTGCAAGGCAGGTGAAAGGCTTTGTCCCCTTGGCGTTGCGGGAAGGGCACAGGGCTCGTCTTGTGACGGTTCGATGACGGTCCCGTCACGGGACATTGGCTGTGAGCTCGTCGAGCCAGACCCGGGCGCTCCCGTCCGAAGGTGCTCGCCAGTCGCCGCGCGGGCTGATCGCGCCACCCGCCGACACCTTAGGACCGTTGGGCAGCGCGGAGCGCTTGAACTGGCTGCCAGCGAAGAAGCGTTGAAGGAACCGCTCCAGCCACAACCGGATCGCCGGCAGGTCGTAGGCGACCCGCGCGCCGGCGGGAAAGTCCATTGGCCAGCGGCCTGCGTCCACGTCGCGCCAGGCGTGCCAGCACAGGAACGCAACCTTGGACGGCAGCAGCCCGTGACGCAGAAGATAGTGCGCGAAGAAGTCGTTGAGCGCATAGGGTCCGACCGCCGCCTCCGTGCTCTGCAGCGCGCCCGACGCATCGGCGGGGACGAGCTCGGGCGAAATCTCCTGCGCCAGGATGGCGTCGAGCACCGCATCGGTAGCTACGTCATATTGATCGGTGCGGATGCACCAGCGGATCAGGAACTGGATCAACGTTTTGGGCACGCCCGCGTTGATACCGTAGTGCGACATGTGATCGCCGACGCCATAGGTGCACCACCCCAGCGCCAGCTCGCTCAGATCGCCGGTGCCGAGCACAAGGCCGCCGCGCTGGTTGGCGAGACGGAACAGGTAATCGGTACGCAGCCCCGCCTGAATGTTCTCATAGGTCACGTCGTACACGGCCTCGCCGCGCGCGGCGGGATGGCCGATCGTCGCCATCATCGCCTGCGCGGCGGGGCGGATGTCGATCTCCTCGGCGGTGATGCCGAGCGCCCGCATCAGCGCCCAGGCGTTGCTCCTCGACGCTTCCCCGGTCGCGAAGCCCGGCATGGTGAAGCCCAGGATGTCGGCGCGCGGCTTGCCCAGCCGGTCCATCGCCTTGGCGGCGACGATCAGCGCGTGGGTGGAGTCGAGCCCGCCCGACACGCCGATCACCAGCTTCCCCGCGCCCGCCGCCGACAATCGCTTGGCGAGCGCCTCGACCTGGATGTTGAACGCCTCGTAACAATCCGCGTCGCGCTTGCCGGGATCGTTGGGCACGAAGGGGAAGCGGCGGATCGTGCGCTGGAGGCCCAAGTCGGTCAGGGCCGGTCGATGATCGAACAGGACGCGGCGGAACTGCGTTTCGGGATGGCCGGCGCGCGCGGCGCCCTCATTAAAGGTGCCGGTGCGCAGCCGCTCCTGCGCCAGCCGCTGCAGATCGACGTCCGCCAGCACGAAGTCGTCGCTGGTGAAACGTTGGGATTCGGCAAGCAGCTCGCCCAGTTCATGGATCAGCCCCTGGCCGTCCCAGGCGAGGTCGGTGGTGCTCTCGCCCGGCCCCGCAGCCGAATAGACGTAAGCGCACATCGCCCGCGCCGACTGCGCCGCGGCGAGCAGCGCCCGTTCCCGCGCCTTGCCGATGACGATGTTCGACGCCGACAGATTGCAGCAGATCAGCGCGCCCGCCAGCGCCCCGGCGGTGGAGGGCGGCGTCGGCGCCCAGTAATCCTCGCAGATCTCGGCGTGGAAGACGAAGCCGTCCAGGTCGCTGGCGGCGAAGATCAGGTCGGTCCCGAAGGGCACCTGCTGCCCGGCGACCTCTATCGTCAGCCCTGTCAGCCCGCCGCCGCTCGCGAACCAGCGCTTCTCGTAATATTCGCGGTAGTTCGGCAGATAGGTCTTGGGCACCGCACCCAGCACCCGCCCGCGTGCGATCGCAACCGCGCAATTGTAGAGCCGCCCGTTGCGCGGCAACGCCGCGCCGACCAGCAGCACGGAGGCGACGTCGCGGCTCGCCTCCACCACGATTGCCAGCGCCTGCGCGGTCGCGCGATGCTGCGCCGCTTGCAGGTGCAGGTCGTCGATCGCGTAGGAGGTCAAGTTGAGTTCGGGAAAGACGATCAGGTCCGCCCCCGCCGCGTCGGCGCGGCGCGCCAGCGCGATGCACGCTTCGGCGTTGAACGGCGCGTCACCGACACTCGCCCGCGGCGTCGCGGCGGCGACGCGGACCATCCCGTGGCTGTGGATCGAGTAAAAGGGATGGGTCATGGCGGCGTGTTAGGCCTGTCCACCGTCTCCGTCATCCCCGCCGAAGTGGATGCTTTCAGCGCGCCCGGGATTGGCGGTAAGAGGCGACATGATCCTCTACGGCATCCGCAACTGCGACACGGTCAAGAAGGCGCGCGCCTGGCAGGACGCGGCGGGTGTCGCGTACGACTTTCATGACTACAAGACGGCCGGCGTGCCGGAGGCGAAGCTGCGCGCCTGGGTCGCGCGGCTCGGGTGGGATGGGGTGCTCAACCGGTCGGGCACGACCTTCCGCAAGCTGTCCGACGCCGAGCGGTCGGTCGTGGCGCCCGACGCGGCAGTCGCGCTGATGCTGGCCCATCCGTCCGTGATCCGTCGCCCGCTGCTGGACACGGGCGAAACGGTGCTGGCCGGCTTCAGGCCCGACGCCTATAGCGCGGCGCTAGGCTGCTAGGAGGATCGCCATGCCCACCGCACGCTGGAACGGCACCGTCATCGCGCGGTCCGACGACACGGTCGTCGTCGAAGGCAACCACTATTTCCCCGCCGACAGTGTCGATGCCACGCTGCTCGAGGACAGCGATACCCACACCTCCTGTCCGTGGAAGGGGGAGGCGAGCTACAAGACGCTGATCGTCGACGGCGCGCGCAACCTCAATGCCGCCTGGTACTATCCCGAGCCGAAGGCGGCGGCCGCCGCGATCAAGGGGCGCTACGCCTTTTGGAAGGGCGTCACCGTCGCCTGACTTGCCGCCGGCGCCGCGCTGGCGCAGTCTGGCGGGGAGGGGAGAAAGCCCATGCCCGCGAGAATCGTCGCGCCGACCTGGTTCACCATCGCCGCCGTGATCCTGTTGCTGTGGAACTTGGTCGGAGCCTACGCCTGTATCCAGCAGTTCCGGCTCGGCGCCGAAGCATATGCGCCGACGACGGCATATGACCGGGCGCTCTTCGCCAGCATGCCTTGGTGGTACAATTGGAACTTCGCCTTGGCCGAGGTTGCCGGCATCGGCGGATGCATCGCGCTGCTTGCCCGAAACCGGGTCGCAACGCCGCTGTTCGTGCTCTCACTGCTGTGCGTCATCGTGCAATATGGCTATCTGTTTGCAAGCACCGACCTGATCGCACACAAGGGTGTGGGGACGATCTATTTCCCGCTGTTCATCGCAGCGGTCTGCGTCTCTCAGGTCTGGCTCGCGCTGACTGGGCGGCGGCGGGGGTGGCTGCAGGGTGAGCGGCGGGCAGTTCCCGCTCTCTAGCGCGCCCGACGTGCGGCGCGTAAGCCCCCGCGCCATGTCCACGACCTTCACGCTCGACACCTCCACCAGCCGCGCCACCCCCGTCGCGGCGCCGATGAAGCGGCTTACCGTGCCCGCGGTGCGGCGGCGCAAGGCGGAGATCGCGCGCGGCGAGGGCGCGCCGCTGGTGATGCTGACCGCCTATACCGTCCGGACGGCGCAGCTGCTCGACCCGCATTGCGACCTGCTGCTGGTCGGCGACAGCTTGGGGCAGGTGGTTTATGGGCTGCCTTCGACCGTGCCGGTCACGCTGGACATGATGGCGGCGCATGGCGCGGCGGTGGTGCGCGGCAGCTATCATGCCGTCGTGGTGATTGACCTGCCCTTCGGCAGCTATGAAGGCTCGCCCGAACAGGCGTTCGCCAGCGCCGCACGCCTGATGAAGGAAACCGGCGCGGCGGCGGTGAAGATGGAGGGCGGCGCGGCGATGGCGCCGGCTATCGCCTTTTTGTCGGAACGCGGCATTCCGGTGATGGGGCATGTCGGGCTGACCCCGCAGGCGGTTAACATGCTCGGCGGCTATGGCGCGCGCGGGCGCAGCCGGGCGGAGGCGGCGAAGATCGTCGATGACGCGCAGGCGGTCGCGCGCGCCGGGGCGTTCGCGATCGTCGTGGAAGGCGTGGTCGAGCCGATCGCGGTGACGATCACGCAAAGCGTCGACTGTCCCACCATCGGCATCGGCGCATCGGCGCAATGTGACGGCCAGGTGCTGGTGGCCGAGGACATGCTCGGCCTGTTCGAGCGGGTGCCACGCTTCGTGAAGCGGTTCGACGACCTGGGCGGGCGGATAGAGGCGGCGGCGGCGAGCTATGCGGCCGAGGTGCGCGCGCGCAGCTTCCCGGGCGCGGAGCAGGTCTACGCGGCGAAGCCCTGACTCGTCCGCCCGACCCTTTCGTTTGCGGCATCGCCCGGCTAAGAGCGCAGCCTTTCCCCGTTGCCGGAGTACCCCTTGGCCCGTCCGCCCGCCACCGACGAAGCATTTCTGCGCGAGGTCGACGAAGAGCTGCGCCGCGACCAGATCGCGGACGCCGCACGACGCTGGGGCCGGATCGCGGTGGTGGCGGTTATCGCGGTACTCGCGGCGTTCGGCGGATGGCTGTACTGGCAGAGCCACAACGAGAAGCGCGCGGGCGTCGAAGGCGAACAGCTCGCCGCGGCTTATGATCATCTCAACGCCGGGCGCCCTGCCGAGACGGCGCAGGCGCTCGCGCCATTGGAGCAGGCGCACGGCGGCGGCACGCGCGCCATGGCGCTGCTGACCGAAGGCGACATCCTGCTGGCGCAGAACAAGCTGCCGCAAGCGGTGGCGAAATACGCCGCCGTCGCCGGCGATGCTTCGTTAGGGCAGCCGTTGCGTGATCTCGCCACCATCCGCCGGACCGCGGCCGAGTTCGACACGATGCCGCCGCAGCAGGTGGTCGAGCGGCTGCGCCCGCTGGCCGTCGCCGGCAATCCCTGGTTCGGTAGCGCGGGCGAGATGACCGCGGTCGCCTATCTCCGCCAGAACCGCCGCGATCTTGCCGGGCGGCTGTTCGGTCAGATCGCGCGAGACGAGGGCGTGCCGGAAACCATCCGTCAACGCGCGGTTCAGATGGCCGGTTCGATGGGCGTCGATGCCGCCCCTTCCGCAGGAGCTACACCTACCCCATGAGCACCTATTTCCGCGCGCCGCTGATGGCGGCGGCCCTGATGGCGCTGGCCGGCTGCGGCATCTTCAAGGGCGGGCACGGCCGCCATACGCCGACGGTCGGCAATCGTGTGCCGATCCTGGTCAGCGAGACGTCGATCGCCGCCGATCCCAGCATCGCCACCGTCGAGGTGCTGCTGCCCGCCGCCGCCGTCAACCCGGGCTGGACGCAGCCGGGCGGCAATGCGCAGAAGTCGATGGGCCAGCTGGCGCTCGGCGAGGCGCCGCAGCGGCTGTGGTCGGCGCAGATCGCGGGCGGCTCCAACCGCGAACGGCTGGCGGCCACCCCGGTGATCGCCGACGGCAAGCTGTACATCGTCGACGTCGATGCGCAGGTCCACGCCTTTGCCGCCGACACCGGCGCGGCGCTGTGGACGGTCGGCATCCCGCGGGACCGGACCAATCGCGAGGCGCGCTTTGGCGGCGGCGTGTCTTTCGACGAGGGCAAGCTCTACGCGACCGACGGGCTCGGCGAGGTTGTGGCGCTGCAGGCGAGCGACGGCCATGAGCTGTGGCGCGCCAAGCCGGGTGGCCCGCTGCGCGGCAGTCCGACGGTGGCGAACGGCATCGTCTATGTATTGACCCAGGACGACCAGCTCTATGCGCTCAACCAGGACACCGGCGCGGTAAACTGGGCGGGTCAGGGTACGGCGGAAACGCAGGGCGTGTTCGGCGTCGCCGCCCCGGCCGCGGGGCAGGGGTCGGTGATCGCCGGCTTCTCGAGCGGCGAGCTCAACGCTTATCGCTACGAGAACGGCCGCCAGCTCTGGCAGGATGCGCTGGGGCGCAGCTCGATCTCGACCTCCGTCTCGTCGATCGCCGATATCGACGCGGCGCCGGTGATCGATTCCGGCCGCGTCTATGCGGTCGGGCAGGGCGGGCGCATGGTCGCGCTCGATCTCGGCACCGGGCGGCGGCAGTGGGAGCAGAACCTGGCCGGTATCTCGACGCCATGGCTGGCGGGCGAGTGGCTGTTCGTGGTCACCGACGACGCCCGGCTGGTCTGTCTTTCGGGATCAAGTGGCAAGGCGCGGTGGATCGCGCAGCTCCGGCGCTTCCGCAAGGAGCGCAGCCGCAAGGGGCCGATAACCTGGTTCGGCCCCGTGCTGGCGGGCGGCAAGCTGGTGCTGACCAACAGCGAAGGCGAGATCGTGTACACGTCGCCGACCGACGGCCATGTGCTGAGCACCGCGCGGGTGAGCAAGGACGGCTTCGCACTGGGGCCGGTGGTGGCCAATTCGGTGCTGTACACGGTGGATCAGCGAGGACGGCTGACCGCCTGGCGGTAGGCGAGTTTCCTCTCCCACGCCGTTGCGCGGCTCCGCCCTCTTCCCCTTCAGGGGAGAGGGAAGACGTGACGCGTTCACCCTGCTAGTCGCCGCTCATGTCCCTTCCCACCGTCGCGATTGTCGGCCGCCCGAACGTCGGCAAATCGACGCTGTTCAATCGCCTGGTCGGCAAGAAGCTGGCGCTGGTCGACGACCGGCCGGGCGTGACGCGCGACCGGCGGGAGGGCGACGCGCATCTGGTCGGGCTCGACTTCCGCGTCATCGACACTGCGGGGTACGAGGACCACGACGCGCAATCGCTGCCGGGCCGGATGCGCCAGCAGACCGAGGCGGCGGTGGCGCAAGCGGACGTTGCGCTGTTCCTGTTCGACGCGCGCGCCGGGATCGTGCCGCTGGACGAGGAGATCGCCCGCTGGCTGCGCGGGTCGTCGACGCCCGTGGTGCTGGTCGCCAACAAGGCCGAGGGCAGAGCGGGCGACCAGGGGGTGATCGAGTCGTTGGCGCTCGGTTTCGGCGACCCCGTCGAGCTGTCGGCCGAACATGGCGAGGGCGTGGTCGAGCTGTTCGAGGCGATCCTGCCGCTGCTGGAAGGCAAGGATGCGGTCGTGCCCGAGGCCGAGGAAGACGACCGCCCCGACGCGCCGCTCAAGCTCGCCATCGTCGGCCGCCCCAATGCGGGCAAGTCGACGCTGGTCAACAAGATGCTGGGCGAGGACCGCCTCATCACCGGGCCCGAGGCGGGGATCACCCGCGATTCGATCGCGATCGACTGGGATTGGGCGAGCCCGTCCGGTGAAATCCGGGCGGTGCGGCTGATCGACACCGCCGGGATGCGCAAGCGCGCCAAGGTGCAGGACAAGCTGGAGAAGCTGTCGGTCGCCGACGCGCTGCGCGCGGTCGACTTCGCCGAGGTCGTCGTGCTGCTGCTCGACGCGACGCTGGGGCTGGAGGCGCAGGATCTGCGGATCGCCGACCGGGTGCTGGAAGAGGGCCGCGCGCTGGTCATCGCACTCAACAAATGGGACGTGGCGGAGAACGCCTCTTCCCTGTTCAACGGCGTCAAGAAGGCGCTCGAGGACGGGCTGAGCCAGGTCAAGGGCGTGACGGTGATGACCGTGTCGGGGGCGACCGGCAAGGGTATCGACCAGCTGCTCCAGGCCGCGTTCGAAACGCGCGAAGCGTGGTCGAAGCGGGTCGGCACCGGCGAACTGAACCGCTGGTTCGAACGAGCCGTGGACGCCAACCCCCCGCCGGCGCCGGGCGGCAAGCGGATCAAGATGCGCTACGTCACGCAGGTAAAGACGCGGCCGCCCTCATTCGTCATATTCGGCACGCGGGTCGATCAGCTGCCCGCCAGCTACGAGCGCTACCTGGTGAATTCGATGCGCAAGGAGCTGGGCTTTGGCGCGGTGCCCGTGCGGTTGACGCTGCGCGCGCCCAAGAACCCGTTCGATCGCGGCCGGGAGGGCTAAGCGCGGACCTTCTCATCCGAATGGATGAGGGGAAACCGTCTGTTTACCGGATCGGGGTAGGGATGCTCAACAGACGCATGACACAGGCGTCCGGGGAGCCGATGAGTGGCAGTCGAAGGCAACAGCTTGGTGGACTGGGCCGCGTTTGGCCAGGCGCGCAGCGAACTGGGCGCCGGATTTGTGCGCATTCTCGGCTATTTTCGCGAGGACGGCGTCAAGTCGGTGGCGGCGATCGAACAGGCGATGCGCGCCAAGAGCGCCGCCGCGATCGTGATCCCCGCGCATACGTTGAAGGGTGAGGCGCGTCAGTTCGGGGCGGAGCCGCTCGCGCTGCTGGCGGAACAGATCGAGATGACCGCGCGCGACTGTGTCGAGCGGCACGACACGCCGGAGGATGCGCTGCCGCACATCGTCAAGCTCAGGCCGCTGTTCACGCAGACGCTGGAGCTGCTGGAACGCGAGGCCAACCCGCTGGTGGCGCGCAAGCCGCAGGGCGGCGGCTTCGGGCGGCGGGTGGCGAGCTACTGACGCGGAAGTTGAGGAGGTTGAGGCGTAATCTCGCATTCCCTGCCCCGGTGCCGATCCCGGAAGTAGAGGCTAAGTAGAGGCATAAACGCCTTTCACCCAACCACGCCTGGTGCGTGGCGCGGCAAGCCGCCGGCGTACTTCGGCGATGTCAAAGAGCACTCGACACGCTACCACCGCGCTGCGCCTGTAGGACAGCATTATCGTTCGCGCCGCGCGAACGCGACTGCGCTCAGCCCTTGAGATGGGCGCCGCCCCGGCATTCGGCTTGTCGTCCTCGCTCATCGCATTGAGCTGCACATAATTGTGCAGCCCCATCCGGGCGATCATCTCGAACTGCCGTTCCAGCGTGTCGACATGCTCCTCCTCACTGGCGAGGATGCGTGCGAACAACTCGCGGCTGATAAAGTCCCTCGCGCCTTCGCAATAATCGATCGCGCCCTTGAGCTGCTCCACCGCCTCCAGCTCCATCGCCAGATCGGACTTGAGCACCTCCTCGACGGTCTCGCCGATCCGCAACCGGCCGAGCAGCTGGAAATTGGGCAGCCCGTCGAGAAAGAGGATGCGCTCGGCCAGCCAGTCAGCGTGCTTCATCTCGTCGATCGATTCGGCGCGCTCGTACTGGGCGAGCTTGTAGACGCCCCAATGGTCGAGCAGGCGGTAGTGCAGCCAATATTGGTTGACCGCGGTCAGCTCGTTCTTGAGCGTTTCATTCAGCAGCTCGATGACCCGCGGGTCGCCTTTGATCGCCATGCCGTCCTCCGTCGCCCGAGCTCAGGCGGCAGCCCGCTCTTCGTCGAGGATGGCGCGCGCGGCGAGGGTGCATTGTCCGCATTTGGGCTGGCAGCCGAGCGCTGAATAGGCTTGGCAGGGCGTCGTGCAGGTGCGCGCGACGCCGCGAATCTGATGCTCGCGAATCGCATTGCAGATGCAAACGACCATCAACCGCTCCTTCTCTAAGCGGTCTGTAGTGCTAATGAGAACTGTTCGCAAGCGTGTTATGAGTCTGTCGCAGTAGCGATTACGCCAGAGCGGCGTCCGTACCCATCAGCGCCGGAAAGAACGCCTCATGCGCTGTTCGTAGTGTTGCCAGCGGTACGGCATAGTCGGCATGCGCGCGCTCGAAAATCAGGCGGGTGCCGCCGGTGCGGCCGAGCGGGGCGGCCTCGACATCGGCGACGTGGGCGGCGTGGAAGAAGTCGAGCAGCGCGTGGTCGTCGACGGTGACGACGTACACACCCTGATCCTCGCCGAAGAAGGCGCGGGCGCAGCCGAACGGCTGCGGCTTGTCGATGAGCGCGCCGACATTGCCCGCCAGCGCCATCTCGGCGAGCGTCACAGCGACGCCGCCGTCGGCTACGTCGTGGCAGGCGGTGACGTGCCCGGCCTCGATTTGACCGCGGATGAAGTCGCCGGCCTTGCGCTCGGCGGCGAGGTCGACCGGCGGCGGCGGGCCCGCGTCGCGGCCCTGGCGGCCGCGCACCTCGCGCAGCCACAGCGTCTGGCCGAGATGACCGCTGCGGGTGCCGATCGCCAGGATGACGTCGCCGGGCTGCTTGAATGCGATCGTGGCGGACTTGCGCCAGTCCGCCAGCAGCCCGACGCCGCCGATCGCGGGAGTGGGCAGGATCGCCGAACCGCCGCCGATCGCCTTCGACTCATTATACAGCGAGACGTTGCCGCTCACGATCGGGAAGTCGAGCGCGCGGCAGGCCTCGGCCATGCCTTCGATGCAGCCGACGAACTGGCCCATGATCTCGGGCCGCTCGGGATTGGCGAAGTTCATGCAGTCGGTCGCGGCGAGCGGGGTCGCGCCGACCGCGCAGAGGTTGCGCCACGCCTCCGCAATCGCCTGCCGACCGCCCGCGACCGGGTCGGCGAAGCAATAGCGCGGTGTGCAGTCCGTCGTCATCGCCAGCGCCTTTTGCGTGCCGTGGACACGTACGACGGCTGCGTCGCCGCCGGGGCGCTGAACGGTGTCGGCGCCGACCATCGAGTCATACTGCTCCCAGATCCAGCGGCGGCTGGCGAGATCGGGCGAGCCCATCAGCGCGAGGAGGTCGGCGGCGATGTCGGTCGCGTCGGGCAGCTCGCCGAGCGGGGCGGGGGGCGTGGTCGGGGTCCAGGGCCGGTCGTAGCTCGGCGCCTCGTCGGCGAGCGGGCCGAGCGGGATGTCGCAGACGATCTCGCCGCGATGGCGCAGGACCATCCGCCCGGTGTCGGTGACGCGGCCGATCACCGCGAAATCGAGCTCCCATTTGCGGAAGATCGCCGCCGCTTCCGCCTCGCGCCCGGGCTTGAGGACCATCAGCATACGCTCTTGCGATTCCGACAGCATCATCTCGTAGGCCGACATGCCGGTTTCGCGCTGGGGCACGTCGTCCATCACCAGCTCGATGCCGACGCCGCCCTTCGACGCCATCTCGACCGAGGACGAGGTGAGGCCCGCCGCGCCCATGTCCTGGATCGCGACGATCGCGTCGGAGGCCATCAGTTCGAGGCAGGCCTCGATCAGCAGTTTTTCGGTGAACGGGTCGCCGACCTGCACCGTCGGACGCTTCTCCTCGCTGTCGGCGCCGAAGTCTGCGGACGCCATGGTCGCGCCGTGAATGCCGTCGCGGCCGGTCTTCGACCCGACATAGACGATCGGATTGTCGACGCCCGACGCGGCCGAATAGAAGATCCTGTCCCGATCGGCGATGCCGACGGTCATCGCGTTGACCAGGATGTTGCCGTCATAGGCGGGATGGAAGTTCACCTCGCCCCCGACCGTCGGCACGCCGACACAGTTACCATAGCCGCCGATACCTCGAACCACACCCGCGATGAGGTGACGCATGCGGGGATGATCGGGTCGACCGAAGCGCAGCGCATTGAGGTTCGCGATCGGCCGCGCGCCCATCGTGAACACGTCGCGCAGGATACCCCCGACACCGGTTGCGGCGCCCTGATAGGGTTCGATGTACGAGGGGTGGTTGTGCGACTCCATCTTGAAGATCGCCGCCTGGCCGTCGCCGATGTCGACCACGCCGGCGTTCTCGCCGGGACCGCAAATCACCCGGGCCCCGGTGGTGGGCAGCTTCTTGAGGTGGATGCGGCTGGATTTGTACGAACAATGCTCCGACCACATCACGGAGAAGATGCCGAGTTCGACGAGATTGGGCTCGCGGCCGAGCGCATGCAGGACGCGATCATACTCCTCGGGCGACAGGCCATGTCGGGCGACGATCGCGGACGTGATCGGGGCGGGCGCGGGCTCGGCGGTCATGCCCCACGCCCTAGCCGCGAGAAGCGGGCGCGTCACGCGCGGCCGGAGGGCCTGGAAGGGGGGGGCAGGAACGATGTGGTTGCGCATGCGTACCTGCCTCGCGCTATTCGGAGCAACCCCATGAAGATCATCGCCCTGTCCGCTCTTGCCGCCGTGGCGCTCGCTGGCGCCGCCCAACCAGCCGCGGCGCGTCACTATACCCGCGTCGTCCACGGCCCCGTGCGGCTGCTCCCGCACCATCGCATCAAGCGGTGCGAAGTGAAATACGTCGCGCATCACCGCGTCAAGAAGTGCAACTACCACTAAGCCGCACGCCGGTTCGATAGGGACTGGCGGTTGCGCCGCGGACGCGGCAATCCCCCTCGGCGCGGCAGGGTCGTTGCGCGAGGGGATCGCATGCGGGCGGTAGCGGGGTTCGCGATCTTCGCATCGGCGGCGACGGCGGCGACCGCGCAGCAAGCGCCGCCGGCGTTATCGTCCGCGACCGGCTCCGACGTCACGGTGGTGGCGAACGTCGCCGCCCGCAGTCCGTGGAAGCGCGCCGAAACGGCGCATGTCGTCGTCACCGGCAAGCTGGGCGACGCCGAGCTGGCGAAGGTCGCGATCGACTTGGAGCGGCTGTATGGGCTGTTGACGCGGCTCTACCGCCACGGCGATCCGCATGACGAGACCGCGAAGCTGCAGGTGACGCTGATCGAGTCGCGCGACCGCTTCCACGCGCTCGGGCTCGACGCCGGCGGCGACTCCTACGCGGCGCCCTTCGCGGGCGGCTATTATTACGCGCCGGGCGACGATGGCGACGTGCTGGCGGTCGTCCAGGCCGATCGCGACATCAGCACCAACACTCGCCGCGCCGCCAGCCTGACCTGCGACGATGTGGCGCAGGGCGGCGGGGCGGCGGAGGACGCGATGCAGGGCGGCGTGTCCTGTTCGCATCTGACCCCCAACCTGCCGGTGCGGCGGGCGTGGCGCGGCGAGCTGTATGGCGCGTTCGCCGAGCATTTCATCCTGACTCATGTGCCCGCGGTCTATCCGCGCTGGTATCTCGACGGCATCGCCGCCTTGTTCTCGACCGTGCAGGTGCGCGGTGACGGGGCGGTCGACTATGCGCGGCCGCCGATGCGCTATGGCGACATCGTCCGGGCCTATGGCGATGTCGACGTCGCGGCGGTGCTGAGCGGCCGCTATCTGGACCCGCCAGCCCAATCAGGCGGCGCGCCGCGCGGCGGTGCGGCGGTGTGGACGCCGTACCATGCCTGGCTGCTGGCGCATTATTTCCTCTTCTCGCCGCTGCCCGCGGCGCGCAGCCGACAGTTCGCGCAGTATATGGCCGCGGTCCATGACGGCGCGCCGCTCGCCCAGGCCGCGACGGCGTTCACCGACCCGGGGCGGCTTCAGCGCGAACTGAACGACTATCCGGCGCGGACGCTGTCCTATGCGCGGACCGCGACGCCGGGCGCGGCGATCGACCCGCCGCTGGTCACGGCGTTGAGCCCGGCGGCGGGGGCGGCGGTGGAAATGCGATTAGCGATGCCAGCGCGGCTGGCGGGGCCGGCGGCAGCGCAGGCAGACTGGCTGGCGGCGGTGCGCGCGACGACGGCGACGCCGCCCTATGACGCCGAGGCGATGCTGTTCGCGGCGGAGGCGGCGTGCCGCGGCGGCCGGTACGACGACTGCCTCGCCGCCGCCGAGCGCGTCCTAACCGCCACGCCGACCGACGCGCGCGCGATGGGCTGGCAGGCGGAGGCGCTGACCGGGCAGGCGATCGCCGGTGCTGCTGCCGATCGGGCCGCGATGCTGGCGCGCGCGCGGGCGGTGGCGCAGCGGGCGACGGAACTCGACCAGGGTACGCCGTTGGCCGCGCTGGCGTGGGTGTGGAGCTATACCGCGGCGGGCGAGCGCGCGCCGCCGGCGGCGCTGGCCGCCTTGGCGCACGCGGTGCGAAGCGTGCCCGCGGCGCCGGGGCCGCGGCTGGCGCTTGCCGCGGAGCTGATCCGGCAGGGCAGGCCGGACCTCGGCCGTCGTCTGCTGCAAGTTGTCGCGTTGGGCCCCTACGACACGGCCGATCGCCGGACCGCGCAGGCGCTGCTCGCCGGCGCCGCGCCCACAAGCTGAACGGTCAGATCGCGCCGGACGCCAGCTTGCTGCGGACGATCTCGAACGCCCGCGCCTCAAACGCCGACTCATCGCCCCAGTCGGGGCTGCGGCCGTAATTCTCGTGCGCATCGTTGACGAACGCCCCGAGGGTGAAGCTCTTGGCGCGCGGGACCACCGTTGTCTCGCTGTCCTCGGACGCGAAGAGGCTGCCGAACATGTCCGCCGACTCCTCTGCGCTCACCCACAGGACAGGGTCCTCCACCCCGGTGCGGTGCAGCGCGAGGAGGTATTTGTACGCGACCAGCCCGATCGCCTCGATGTCGGCGAGTAGTTCGACCCAGTGACGGTCGTCGATCCAGCCGGCGCGCACCTGCCGCGCGCCCGAGAACATCGGTTTGTACATCGGCACTTCCCCCGTTGCGGGCTCCCGCCGCTTTCCCGACGGCGGTCGCCCTAGACGTAAGGCGGCAGCGTATTGCCTTTCGGGCTCAGCGTGAAGACCTCACAGCCCGTCTCGGTGATGCCGATCGAATGTTCGAACTGCGCCGACAGCGACCGGTCGCGGGTGACCGCAGTCCAGCCGTCGTCGAGCAGCTTCACGTCGGGGCGGCCGATGTTGATCATCGGTTCGATCGTGAAGATCATGCCGGGGCGCAGCGCCGGGCCGGTGCCGGGCTTGCCGACATGGACGACCTCCGGCGCGTCGTGAAACAGGCGGCCGACGCCGTGCCCGCAAAAGTCGCGGACGACGCCGTAACGATGCTTCTCGGCATGACGTTGGATGGCGTGCGCGACGTCGCCCATATGGTTGCCGGGCCGCGCCTGCTCGATGCCGAGCATCAGGCATTCAAAGGTCACCTCGACCAGCCGCCGCGCCTTCAGGGGCACGTCGCCGATCAGGTACATGCGGCTGGAGTCGCCGTGCCAGCCGTCCAGGATCGGGGTGACGTCGATATTGACAATGTCGCCCGCCTTCAGCGTCTTCTCCGACGGGATGCCGTGGCAGACGACATGGTTGATCGAAATGCAGGTCGAGTGAGTGTAGCCACGATAACCCAGCGTCGCGGGCAGCCCGCCCGCCGCCACGATGAAGTCGTAGATCAGCCGGTCGATGGTCGCGGTCGTCACCCCCGGAACCATGTGCGGCACCAGCATGTCCAGCGTCTCGGCCGCGAGCCGCCCGGCCCTGTGCATGCCTGCAAACGCGGCCGCGCCGTGGAGCTTGATCGCCCCCGTGCGCGTCATCGGCGCATCGGCGGCAATGGTCAGGTAATCGGTCATCGCCGGGCGATATAGCGTGACGGCGACGGCTTTGCGAGGCTAGGGTCGGTAACGTGAGCACCGAGCGTATCTGGACCGCCGCGCTGGTCGTGATCGGCGACGAGATCCTGTCGGGGCGAACGCAGGACAAGAACGTCGCGCAGCTGGCGAGCTGGCTCAACGTCCAGGGCATCCGGCTGGCCGAGGTGCGCGTCGTGCCCGACGTCGAGGCGGCGATCGTCGAGGCGGTCAACACGCTCAGGGCGCGCAACGACTATCTGTTCACGACCGGGGGCATCGGCCCGACGCATGACGACATCACCGTCGACGCGATCGCCGCGGCGCTGGGCGTCGCGGTCGAGCATCATCCCGACGCGATGGCGGTGCTGGAGCGCTATTACGCGACGCGCGGCGGGCTGACCGAGGCGCGCAGCCGGATGGCGCGCGTGCCCGCGGGGGCGGCGCTGATCCCCAACCGGCTGTCGGGGGCGCCGGGGATCCGCTGGGGCAACATCTTCATCATGGCTGGCGTGCCGCACATCACCGCCGGGATGCTCGATGCGCTGACGGGGACGCTGGAGGGCGGACGACCGGTGGTGTCGAAGCAGATCGGCGGCTGGATGGCGGAGAGCGAGGTCGCCGACATCCTGCGCGAGCAGGAGCGCGCGCACGAGGGCGTCGCGATCGGCTCCTATCCCTTCTTCCGCGACGGCAAGGTGGGAGCGAACTTCGTCGTGCGCAGCCCGGACGAGACGCTGGTCGACCGCTGCCTGGCGGACCTGACCGCTGCGCTGGAGGGGGCGGGGCGGACGGTGGTGGCGGGCGGGATCTAGCCGAGCGGCGTCGGCTGGGCCGGTTGGGGGCCGAGCGGACCCGGCGTACCATCGCTGCCCTCGCCGCCGGTCAATGGATAGGCGTCGCCCGACGCCGAGGCGCTGTCAAAATCCTCGCCCGGATTGCCGCCGCCGATCCCGGCGCCGCTGCCGTGCACCTCGCCCGTCGCCCGGTCGATCGCGGCGCGGCGGCCAGTGTCGGGCGGCAGGTCGCGGCCGTCGACCTGCGGCCGGAACGCCGGACCGGCCGCCGCCGCGCCTTCGGCGATCTCACGTCCGGCGGTATAGCCCTGGCCGGAATAGCCGTCGGGCGCATCGAAGGGGTTGGCGCCGCGCGGGCGTTCGGGGTCGACGGAACGGTCCTGCATCCGCCCAGAACGGGCGACCCCCCAGGACCGTTCCGTGTCGCCTCAGGCGGCCTGCAATACGCCGACCCGCGGCCGGCGGGAGCGCATCGCCGCGCCCACCAGCCCGAAGCCTAGGATCATCAGCGCCCAAGACGCGGGCTCGGGCACCCCGCCGACGATCGGACCGACGGGCGTCAGCGCCGAGAAAAGCACGCCCGACTGCGAGGTATAGGTTAGCCCGGTAGGCAGCGCCCCGAAGTTGAACGCGCTGGTCTGGCCGAAATCGCAGACCGAGTTCAGCACACCGCAGGCGATGTCGAGCGTCAGCGCGAAGCCCAGCTGCGACGTGCCGGCCGGAATGCTGATCGTCGTGCTGACCGCCCCGCCGAACAGGCCGCTGCCCGGCGTGCCGAACTTGGAAAGGCTGAAATCGGCGGCCGTGCCGGCGTTGAGCCATCGCTGATCGAAAAAGCCGTCGGCATAAGCGAGCGTCTGTCCATAGCCGCCGACTTCCTGGCCGCTGCCGGCGAAGGTGATGTTGCGGGATGGGTCCGCGATGTTCAGGTAGATCGCCGCGGTGTCGCCGTTGCTGCCGCCCGCGCCGGTGAACCGGCCGTCATAGGTGTAGCCGATGCCCAGCGTCAGGCTGTGCCCGGTGGTGTTGTTGAAGGTCACGGTGTCGCCGATGCGCGCGAGGCTGTAGGCCCTGCCGTCGCTGCCGGTGGCGGCGTAGGAATGGAGCTTGCCGTCGGTCAGGCTGCTGCTCGTGCTGATCGACGAATTGCCCGCCGACGCCGCCGCCCGATCGGTCCAGCCGCCGTTTGACGCCGTGGTGGAGACGGTGCCGTTTCCCTGCGCATAGTTGCTGGGCGCGCTGTAGCCGTTGCCGATGTTGCCGGACGCGGCCGACTGCGACGCGTTGACGGTCGCGCCGGCGCAGGCATGGGCATAGATCGTCCCCGCCGCGCCGTTCACGTTGTTATAGCATTTGTCGTACACGTCCGGCGCGTTCTGCGCGAACACCGGCGTCGCCGCCGCAAAGGCCGCGCCCAATGTGGTCGCGGCAATCAAAGTCCTGATGTTCACCCCTTAGCCCTCCTGTCGATCGAGACATTCAGAAAGGCGCGGGCGACCGGCAAAGCGGGCCACATGGGGCTAGGGCGTGCAGAAGTTTCTTTGCAGCGTCTGCGCATGGGGCGCGTTCTTGCGCGCGTCGAGCACGCCCAGCGTCCCTTCGCGCTGCAGCCCGGCCCAGATCGCGACGGCCCGGCCGGCGGCGGCGCAGGCCGGTCGCGGCTGGCCGTCCTTGGCGAGCAGCTCGGCATAAGGTGCGATGCCGATCGCGAGGTCGCGGCGGCGCTGGGCGTCCCCTGGCGACCCGGCGAGCCGCCGCTCGCGCAGGCTCACGCTCGCCAGCGACGGCGTCAGCGCATCGTGCGTCCGCCCCAGCTGATCGAGCAGCGCCGCCTTTTGCCCCAGCAGCACCAGCAGCTTCTTCTCCGCCGCGGCGTCGGGGCCGAAGCCGAGCAGCTGGGTGAGCGAGGCGATGCCGTCCTGCGCCACCGCCAGCGCGTCCGCTTCACGGCCGGGCATGTCGCCCAGCGAGCCGCTGATGTTGAACGCGCTCTCGCCCTTGCGGATCAGCCAGGTCGGGATTGCGCCGCGGGTCGCGATCATGCGGTCGATCAGCGCGTCGGCCTCGCGATAGGGGGCCAGCGAGCCGGGAATGTCGCCGCCATAATATAGCGCGTCGCCGATGCGGTCGAGCAGCTGGATCTGCAGCGTCGCGACCTGGTCCGTGAACGCCACCGGCCAGCGCTGCGCACGCAGCGAGGCCAGGGCGCGCCGTGCCCGGACCAGCGCCACGGCGGGTGCGTCGGCGGTCCAGATCAGGTCATAGGCGGCGTTCTCCTCCGACTGGATCGCGCCCGCCCGTGCGACCGGGTCGGCAGAAGCGAGCGCCAGCGCACGCGCAAAGGCGGCGCGGGCGGCGGCGTTGAGCGCCTGCGACTGCGCGCCGTCGCGATGCAGGCTCCAGCGGTCGGAAAGGACCCAGCCGAGCTGCGCCCAGACCGCCTCGTCACGCGGCCCGGCAGCGATCAGGCCGCGCAGCAGTGCTTCGGCGCGCGCCAGCGACACCAGCGCCAGATCGGGGTGCCCGAGATTGGACGTGCCCGGCAGCCCCTGGATCGCGGCGAGGCGGCGAAAGCTGATCGCGGTCTGTAGCTGCAGGTCCGCCGGCGCATCGGCCGCGACGTGCAGCCGATCGAGGTACTGCGCGCTGGTCGCCGCCAGCTGCGCGCGCGCGGCGACCGTGCCGGGCTTCGCGGCGAGCTGGTCGTAGAGATCGAACAGCATGAAGCCGGACAAGGTCCTGACCTCGCCGAAGCGGGCGGCTGCGCTGCGGCGGCTTTGTTCGGCGCGGACATAGCTGGAGGTCGCGATCAGCGAGGCGGCGCTGAGCAGGACCAGCGCCGCGCCCGTCGCCATCACGCCGCGACGGTGCCGCTCGACGAACTTTGCGATCCGGTAACGGCGGCGGTCCGGCATGGCCCTGACCGGCAGCATCGCGCGCCAGCGGTCGAAATCGGCGATGATCGCCGCCGCGCTGTCGTAGCGATGCGCCGGATCGGGATGCTGCGCCTTGGCCCCGATCGCCAGCAGCTCGCGATCGGCGGTCGCGCCGAACACCCGCGCGATCGTCTTGCCGAGCGCGAAGACGTCGTCCGCGACCGAGGGCGGGTCACCGGCCAGCCGCTGCGGGCTGGCATACTCGCGTGTCAGCGGCCCCGATCCGGCCGTGACCCCGGCGTCGACCGCGCATCGCCGCCGATCAGCGCGGCGATGCCGAAGTCGAGCAGCTTCACCGCGCCCTGCCGGTCGACCAGGATGTTCGACGGCTTCAGGTCGGCATGTGCGACCATCCGGCTATGCGCATATTGCACGGCGTCGATCGCCTTGACGACCACCGCGACCCGCTGCGCGTCGGTCAGGCCGGCCGCCGCCTCGTCGATCGGCCGGCCATCGACATATTCCATCATCAGCCAGGGCAGGCCGTCCGCCGTGACGCCGCCGTCGATCAGCCGCGCGATATTGGGGTGTTCCAGTCGCGCGAGGAAGCGCCGCTCGTCGTCAAACGCCGCAGCGGCGCGGTGGAGCGCGCGGCGCTGGATGAGCTTCATCGCGACCTTCTGCTCGTACAGCCCGTCGTCACGCTCGCCCGCCCACACATCACCCATGCCGCCCCGGCCGATGTGATCGGTGAGGCGAAACGCGCCGATCCGCGCCGGCGGCGGCGGCGCGGCCTCGTCGCCGGGATGGTCGCCGTCGGACAGCAGCGTCGGCAGCACGCGCGCGGCGCGGCCGGCGCTCGCCTCCAGCGCGGCGAGACGCGCGCGCACTGGCGCGGTGGCGTAACGGAGCAGCCGGGCGCGTAGCCGGACATTGTCCTCTCGCCCGGACAGCCGCTCGAATAGTGCGAGCGCGCGGCGTTCGACCTCAGGCGGGGACGGGTCCGGCATCGGCCTGGAGATAGTCGAGTAGCCAGGCGCGTCCCGCCGCCCGGCGCCGCTTGATCGTGCGTTCGGGCACCCCGCTCGCGACCGACGCCTCCCCGAAGGTCAACCCGAGCATGAACCGCAGCTCTACCACCTGCGCATGTTCCGGCGAAAAGGCGGCGAGCGCGTCCAGCGCCCGGTCGAGATCGGCGACGTCGATCGTCGCGCCTGCGTCGTCGTCGGGCCAGACGGTGACGAAGGCAGGAGCCTGGCGTTTGACTGCCGACCCCTTGCGCGCCTCGTCGATCAGCACGCGGCGCATCGTCCGCGCGGCCATCGCCAGCATGTGCGCCTTGCCCGCGATCGCCATGCGGTCGACGCCCATCAGCCGGATCGCTGCTTCATTGGCGAGTTCGGTCGCCTAGATCACGCGCGCCATGCCGTCGCGCGCCAGGATCGCGCGGGCGATGCGGCGCACATCGTCGTAGCAGGCGGCCAGCAGCGCCGCCGGCGTGCCGGCTTCAGCATGTCGCGCCGAGTCCCCCATGCGCCCGGTGTCGGGCGGAAAGGTGAAACGCGTAAGCGGCGGTGGTTGGACGGATGTCCCGAACATGCACCGCTATAGGCGGCGACGGCCCGCGACCGGGGCCACCCCGCGGCCGCGAGGCCGCCGTTGACGCGCGCCGCCACGCTGTGGCACGGCGGCGCCGCGCGGGGAACGCGGGTGTAGCTCAATGGCAGAGCAGAAGCTTCCCAAGCTTACGACGAGGGTTCGATTCCCTTCACCCGCTCCCGCGCCGCGCGCATTGACGCAGCGAGGCTGCGTCTAAGACGCGCCAGCGCGGCCGGGCCCGGCCCAAGCTGAGCTTCGACGGCGCGGCTTTGCCGCGGCGCCGCCCATCCAAGTGTTGCCGGACTCTTCACCTCATCCCATATAGCTTGCTGCACCGGGCGACGCCTGTACGCCCGCCGGAGTATCCATGCACCAGACCCTGCCCGTACTGCCGCTGCGGGACATCGTCGTCTTCCCGCACATGATCGTGCCGCTGTTCGTCGGGCGTGACAAATCGGTCGCCGCGCTGGAGGCGGCGATGGCCGCCGACAAGGAGATCTTCCTGGTCGCGCAGCTCGATGCCGCGGAGGACGATCCAGCGCGCGCCGACCTGCACGAGGTCGGCGTCACCGCGACCGTGCTGCAGCTCCTGAAGCTGCCCGACGGCACTGTCCGGGTGCTGGTCGAGGGCGCGGCGCGCGCGCGGATGGTCGAGCTTGACGGCGGCGGCGCGTACCTGACCGCGACGATCGAGCCGGTCGCCGACGACGCGGCGGAGGGGCCGGAGGTCGAGGCGCTGATGCGCTCCGTCGTCACCCAGTTCGAGACCTGGGCCAAGGGCAATCGCAAGACCCCGGCCGAGACGGCGGTGCAGCTGGGTGAGATTGAGGACGCGGGCAAGCTCGCCGACGCGGTGATGGCGAATCTGAAGGTCAAGGTTGCCGACAAGCAGGCGCTGCTGGTCGAGCCGGACCCCCGGAAGCGATTGGAGATGGCGTTCGCGCTGATGGAGGGCGAGCTGGGCGTCCTCCAGGTCGAGAAGAAGATCAAGACGCGCGTCAAGCGGCAGATGGAGAAGACACAGCGCGAATATTATCTGAACGAGCAGCTGAAGGCGATCCAGCGCGAGCTGGGCAATCATGACGACGAGAGCGACGGCGACGAGATCGCGGAGCTGACTCAAAAGATCGCGACGCTGAAGCTGTCCAAGGAGGCGCGAACCAAGGCGACCGCCGAGCTGAAGAAGCTGAAGTCGATGGCGCCGATGAGCGCCGAGGCGACGGTGGTGCGCAACTATCTGGATGTGCTGCTGGGGCTTCCCTGGGGCAAGAAATCCAAGGTCAAGAAGGACATCGCCGCGGCACAGGCGGTGCTGGACGAGGACCATTATGCGCTGGAGAAGGTCAAGGACCGGATCGTCGAGTATCTGGCGGTGCAGGCGCGCACGCAGAAGCTGAAGGGGCCGATCCTGTGCCTGGTCGGGCCGCCCGGTGTCGGCAAGACCTCGCTTGGTCAGTCGATCGCGCGCGCGACCGGTCGCGAGTTCGTGCGTCAGTCGCTCGGCGGCGTGCGCGACGAGGCGGAGATCCGCGGCCATCGCCGGACCTATATCGGCTCGCTGCCCGGCAAGATCGTGACCAATCTGAAGAAGGCGGGCAGCAGCAATCCACTGTTCCTGCTGGACGAGATCGACAAGCTGGGTCAGGATTTTCGCGGCGATCCGGCGTCTGCGCTTTTGGAGGTGCTCGACCCCGAACAGAACGGCAAGTTCCAGGATCACTATCTCGAGATCGACCTCGACCTTTCCGACATCATGTTCGTCTGCACCGCGAACACGCTCAACCTGCCGCAGCCGCTGCTGGACCGGATGGAGATCATCCGGCTGGAGGGCTATACCGAGGACGAGAAGGTCGAGATTGCCGAGCGCCACCTGCTGGCGAAGCAGTTAGAGGCGCATGGGCTGAAGCCCGGCGAGTTCACGCTGACGCATGACGGGCTGCGCGCGCTGATCCAGCGCTACACCCGCGAGGCGGGGGTGCGGACGCTGGAGCGCGAGATCGCCAAGCTGATGCGCAAGGCCCTGCGCCGCATCCTGGAAGGCAAGGAGACCAGCGTCACCGTCACGCCCGACAATCTTCATGAATTTGCGGGTGTACAGAAGTACCGGCATGGGCTGAGCGAGACGGAGCATCAGATCGGCGCGGTCACCGGCCTGGCCTGGACCGAGGTCGGCGGGGAGCTGCTGACAATCGAGTCGGTGACGGTACCGGGCAAGGGCGCGGCAAAGCTGACCGGCACGCTGGGCGACGTGATGAAGGAGTCGATCGAAACCGCCTTCTCCTTCGTCAAGGCGCGCAGCCCGAGCTATGGGATCAAGCCCAGCGTCTTCCAGCGCAAGGACATCCACATCCACCTGCCCGAAGGCGCGACGCCCAAGGACGGGCCGTCGGCCGGGGTCGGCATCGTCACCTCGATCGTGTCGACGCTGACCGGGACGCCGGTGCGCAAGGAGGTGGCGATGACGGGCGAGGTGACGCTGCGCGGCCGCGTGCTGCCGATCGGTGGTTTGAAGGAGAAGCTGCTGGCGGCGCTGCGCGGCGGCATCGAGACGGTGCTGATCCCGGCGGAGAACGAGAAGGACCTCGCCGACATCCCGCAGAACATCCTGGACGGGCTGAAGATCGTGCCGGTCAAGCATGTCGACGAGGTACTGGCGCTCGCGCTGACGCAGCCGGTCGAGGCGATCGACTGGTCGGAGGCGGACGAGCTGGCGGCGCTGCCGCCGGGCGCGCAGATCGCGCCGCCGCCCGCTGTGCCGATCGTGGGCGAACTGCACCATTGAGCGCCGCTGGACGGCATTGACACAGGTTATCCGGCGGGGGTTAACTACTCGCTTGCTATCCGCGCGATTCTGATGCGCCACACACCAGCAGACGAGGGGTCAAGGGGCATGAACAAACAGGAGCTGATCGCGGCCGTGGCCGACACCTCGGGACTGACCAAGGGCGATGCGGTCAAGGCAGTGGAAGCGGTGTTCGAGGCGATCTCCGGCGCGCTGAAGCGGGGGGATGAGGTCCGGCTGGTGGGGTTCGGCACCTTCTCGCTATCCAAGCGCAAGGCCTCGACCGGCCGCAACCCGCGTACCGGCGAGCCGATGACCATCAAAGCGTCGAGCCAGCCGAAGTTCAAGGCCGGCAAGGGGCTGAAGGACAGCGTCAACTGAGCCGCGGCGCGCATGGGGGCGTGTTTCGGCTTACCACCGGAGCAGCCATTGGGTGCGGCATTTTGCTTGGGCCGCTGCTGTTCTTTGGCTTGGGACACCTGCTCTGGCTGATCTTCGGCGACAGCAACCCGTAGGGCGTGACCGGCACGTCGCACTGGACACCATCGCGCGCCTTGCCTAACAGGCCGGCTTCCGATGCGCCGGGCACGGGCACGGGCGCGTAGCTCAGCGGTAGAGCACACCCTTCACACGGGTGGGGTCACAGGTTCAATCCCTGTCGCGCCCACCACTTCGTCAACGACCTAGTGGCGTTGCCCAGCCGATCCCCTAATTTGCGTTGGCAGATGATTTGGGGACTGGCGCTGAACCGCTCCCGGCCGCTGAACGTCGAGGGGTCTATCGGGTCAGCTGCTGATCGCCGGAGCACTTGGCGGTCGGGGTTGATCTCGCCGCCGCCGCCAGGCCGGGAGCGCCTCCGGGTTCACCAGCGATGGCGGCGGCTCGTCGCGCAACAGGCGGCGAATGCCGTGAAGCGCGTGGCGCGACCCCTTTGGTACGGACAGCGGGCCCGTCGCCATGATGCCGCCGACGCCGTCACCCGCCTCGACGCCGAGGACCGACAGTCTCATCTCGCGCAACCGGTGAAGCGCATACATCCCGCCGAAACCGGCCCCGACAACGATCGCGTCGAGCCGCTTGGCATCCCTGGGCTGCGACATGGCACGTCCTTGCTGACCTCGGTTGAGGCAGCGGTCTGCCCGAGGGCGGCGAGCAGCGTCCAACCGCGACGATAGCGGCGGCGCAACATCACATCCGTGTCTGATCGTCCGGCCGGTCAGGTCAGCCTGATCGCGCCCGCCGCCTCGAACGACGCGCAGTCGTCCGCATCATATCCCAGTTCGCGGAGAATGGCCGCGCTATGCTCGCCGGCCTGCGGTGCGCGCGTCAGCGGCGCGCGCGGCGATGCGCTGAGCCGGATCGGCGCGCGCACGATCGGGGCGGGCGCGGGCGTGCCGGGATAATGCATTTTCTCGACCAGCCCCGCGCCCTGCACCTGCGGGTGCGCGATGACCTGGGAGGGGGCGAGGACCTCGCCTGCGGGAACGCGCGCTTCGCCCAGCGCGGCGATCGCCTCGGCGTTCGTTCGCCCGGCGCACCAGGCCGTCATCCGCTCGCTCAGTGATGCCCCATTGTCGCCCCGCGCCATGTCGTTGGCGTAGCGCGGGTCGTCGATCAGCTCCGGCGCGCCGATCAGCAAGGCCAAGCGCGCGAAGATCGCGTTGCCCACGACATGCGTGACGATCCAGCCATCGCGGGTGCGAAACATGTCCGTCGGCGCCGAGCCAAAGCTGCGATTGCCGAGCGGCTGGCGCTCGGCGCCGGTCAGCGCATGATCGATCGCCAGCCCGTTGGTCATCGCCACCGCGGTACCCAGCAAGGAACCCGAGACCTGCTGCCCCTGTCCCGTCCGATCGCGTTCACGCAGCGCCACCATTGCACCAAATGCGCAGTGCAGCGCGGTGCCATAATCGACATAGGTGACCTGCGCGCGATAAGGCTGATCGGCCGTGCCCGTCAGGTGCACGCCGCCCGCCATCGCCTGCCCCACGCTGTCGAAGCCGACCCGGCCCGCCATCGGACCCGTGTCGCCGAATGCGGACATGGTGACGAGGATGATGTCGGGCTTGATCGCCGCCAGCGAGGCGAGATCGAGCCCAGCCTTTGCCAGTGCATCGGCGGGCATGTTCGCGACGACGATATCGGCGGTCGCGACCAGCCGCCGCACAATCGCGCGGCCGCCTTCGCTCGACAGCGCCAGCGCAAGCGAACGCTTGTTGCGATTCATCTGAAGGAAACCCGCGCCCGAGCCGTCGGCGGCGACCGGAACCGGAAAGCGATCTTCGTTGCCGCCGATGCGCTCGACCCGGATGACGTCCGCGCCATAATCGCCGAGCAGCGCTGCGCAGTAGGGACCGGCGATGTAGCGGCCGAAATCGAGGACGCGGATACCCGCCAGCGGAGCCATGCCTGCCTGATAGCGCGGGGAAATCCGCCAATGCAAAGGGTTCGGCGCAGAGGGGCCCGCACGTAAGCGCATATCTGCAGCGTGATCGCCTTGGACGGTCCGTGGTCGCGTCAGGTTTGGTCGGTCCCGCCCGCGTCAAACCAGGGTTTTCAATTGGTCTGACAGCGTGTTGGGCTTTTTGGCCCAGCGTAATTGCGTGTCGGCTGCATTTGCCGAATTCGGCCACACGGCCTCTGCCGCTTCGGTCAATGAAGGCGCATTGTCTGAGGCATTCCCTTCGCGGGGGTGACAACCCGCCCCTACCCCGCTAAGCGCCCCCGCTTCCCATCAACGCGCGACCATAGCGAAAGCGAGTGCATCATCATGAATCTGAACGACCTCCGCGACAATCCTGGCGCGCGTAAATCCAAGATCCGCGTCGGCCGTGGCATCGGCTCCGGCAAGGGCAAGACCGGCGGGCGCGGGCAGAAGGGGCAGAAGAGCCGCGAGGGCGTCTCCATTGCGGGCTTCGAGGGCGGGCAGATGCCGCTCCACATGCGGCTGCCCAAGCGCGGCTTCAACAACATCTTCGCCAAAGATCATGCCGAGGTGAACCTGGGCGCGATCCAGAAGGCGGTCGATGCCGGCACGCTGACCGGGGCCACGGTCGATCATGCGGCGCTCAAGGCCGCGGGGCTGGCGCGCGGCGGCAAGGACGGCGTTCGCCTGCTCGCCAAGGGCACGCTGACCGCGGTGCTCAACTTCACCGTCGCCGGGGTCAGCGCCGGCGCGCGCGCTGCGGTCGAGGCCGCGGGCGGCACGGTCGCGGTGATCGAGGTCGTCAGCCCCGCCGACAAGGCGGCGGCGAAGAAGGGCGTCAAGTACAAGGAGCGTCAGGCGCACAAGGCGTCGTTCAAGGCCTGATCGCCTGCGTCGCCCGGCAAGTGCGCCGGGCCCAACCGGCCGCAGGCGATCGGCGTGCGGCAAGGTGGATGGCGGCGCAATGCCGGCATAACGGCGCGGAGACGGCGTGCGAGGGCCCGGGCTCCTGCCTTCGCAGGAGCGCGGCGCCATTAGACAAGTGCCTCCCGCCACCTATATGACCGCGGCAACGGCCGATCCGCCGACCATCTCGGGACTTCTTCATGGCATCCGCAGCCGACCGACTTTCCATTGGCCTGAGCCCAGGCAGGCTCGCCCAGGCGACCGACCTCAAGAAGCGGCTGTGGTTCACGATCGGCGCGCTGATCGTGTTCCGCGCACTCAGCTATGTGCCGTTGCCGGGGATCGATCCGACCGCGCTGGGCCTGCTGTCGGACCGCACCAACGGCGGCGTGCTCGACTTCTTCAACACCTTCTCCGGCGGCTCGCTCAAGCGGATGAGCCTGATTGCGCTCGGCGTGATGCCCTACATCACCGCCTCGATCGTCGTGCAGCTCGCCACCTCGCTGTCGCCGCAGCTCGCCGCGATCAAGAAGGAGGGCGAGAGCGGGCGCAAGAAGCTCAACCAGTATACCCGCTACGGTACGGTGCTGCTCACCGCGATCCAGGGCTATTTCATCTCTGTCGGGCTGGAGACGATCGGCGCCAACCAGGGCGTGCAGGCGGTGGTGGAGCCCGGCATGCTGTTCCGCGTCGCCGCGGTCATCAGCCTGATCGGCGGCACCATGTTCCTGATGTGGCTGGGCGAACAGATCACCAGCCGCGGCATCGGCAACGGCGTGTCGCTCATCATCATGGCGGGCATCGTCGCCAACCTGCCGACGACGCTGGTCAACCTCTTGGAAAGCGCACGGTCGGGCCAGGGCAATATCGGCGGGGCGCAGCTGGGCGGCATCATCGTCGCGGTCGCCGCGCTGATCCTGTTCATCTGCTTCATGGAGCGCGCGCAGCGCCGCATCCTGATCCAATATCCCAAGCGCCAGACCCAGCGTGGGATGCAGGCGGAGCGCAGCCACCTCCCGCTCAAGATCAACACCGCGGGCGTGATCCCGCCGATCTTCGCGTCGTCCTTGCTGCTGATGCCGCTGACGATCAGCCAGTTCGCGGGCAGCCATGTCGCGGGCGAGAGCCGCTGGGGCGACTTCATCCTGACATTGAACCAGTATCTGCAGCACGGCTCCCCGGTCTACATGGCGCTCTACGCCGCCGGGATCATCTTCTTCTCCTTCTTCTACACCGCGGTGGTGTTCAACCCGGAGGAGACGGCGGACAATCTGAAGCGCTATGGCGGCTTCATCCCCGGCATCCGGCCCGGCAAGAACACCGAGACGTACTTCGATTACGTGCTCACCCGCATCACGGTAATCGGGGCCGCCTATCTGGTCGTGATCTGCCTGCTGCCGGAATATCTGGTCACCGCGCTCAGCATTCCGTTCTACCTGGGCGGCACGTCGCTGTTGATCGTCGTCAATGTGACGATGGACACGGTGACGCAGATCCAGAGCCATCTGCTGGCGCATCAATATGGCGACCTCATCAAGAAGGCGAAGCTGAAGGGCGGCCGGCTGCGTTAAGCGTGGCGGCGGAAGGGGAGCGAAAGCCCGTGAACATCATCCTGTTGGGGCCGCCGGGCGCGGGCAAGGGTACGCAGGCGAGCAGCCTGGTCGCGCGCCGCGGCATGGTGCAGCTGTCGACCGGCGACATGCTGCGTGCCGCGGTCAAGGCGGAGACGCCGGTCGGGCTGCAGGCCAAGGCGGTGATGGCGTCGGGCGCGCTGGTTTCGGACCCGATCGTGTCGGCGCTGATCGGGGAGCGGCTGGATCAGGGCGATACCGGCAGCGGCGTGATCTTCGACGGCTTCCCGCGGACGGCGGCGCAGGCCGAGGCGCTCGACCTGCTGCTGGCGGAGCGCGGGCAGCAGCTGGATCATGTCATCGAGCTGACGGTCGACGAAGCGGTGCTGACCGAACGCATCGTCGGGCGCTACACCTGCGCGCAGTGCGGCGAGGGGTATCACGACCGCTTCAAACAGCCGGCGGTGGCGGGCGTCTGCGATGTCTGCGGATCGACCAGTTTCAAGCGCCGCCCCGACGACACCGCGGAGACGATCGCAACCCGAATGAGCATCTATCGGGGCGAGACCGCGCCGATCCTGCCCTTCTACGTCGCGCGCGGGCTGGTCGCGCAGGTCGACGGCATGGCCGACATCGAGCAGGTGACGGCCGCGATCGGGGCTGTGCTAGACGGGTAGGCCGCATTCCGCTGATATGGTAGGAAGGGGCAATGGGAAGCGAGCAGCGCGTTAGTGCCGATGCGGGAGCGGGGCCACAGCGTGTACCGCTCACGGTGAGCGATTTCCTCACGCTCGACGAGTCTGGCGCCTTCGAGGGGCTTAGGCGCGTGGAGCTCATCGACGGAGAAATCTTCACGGTGGCGCCGCTGTGTTTTCCGCACGGCGATACGTTGTTTGAGCTGACGATGGCCGTCGGGCTCGCGGTACGGCAGGTGAGAGGGTTCAAAGCGACAACCCCTGTGTCGGCTGAATTGGATAACAACAATTTGTAGGAGGCGGACCTGCTGGTGGTGCGGGAGGGGGCGGGGGATCGGTTCGTCACGCCTTAGTTCGCGCAGATCATGATTGAGGTTTCCGCTAGCTAGTTGAGCCATGATCTCGGCCGCAAGCTCCGTCTTTACGCGCGCTCGCAAGTGCGGAATATTGGGTTGCGGATGTGATTGGGCGCCGCATCATCCGGCTCCACGCGCCTGCGGGCGAGGCCTATGCCGAGCGGGCCGAGTTCGCGTTCGGCGAGCGCATCGCCTCCGCCACCATCCCAAACCTGATCGTCGACACCGCCCGCCTCGCCTGAGTGGCCTGACGGCGAATGACAGGCTTTTCACCCGCGCTTCACCGCCGCCACCGCGCCGGACCGCTACATCGGCTTCAGGAGCGAAAGCTCCCTTGGATCGGCGCCCGAACTCCCGGAGGGTGTCGAGGGGCCGGCGACGGTGTGTGGTCGCCGGCCCCATTCCCTTCCCGGCCGGGCGCGGCGTAGAGGGACAGGAATGACCCGCAAGATCCTGATCGTCGAGGACGATGCGTCCACCGCCGACTATCTCGCCAAGGGCATGGCGGAGGCCGGCTATGCGGTGGAGCGGTGCGGCAACGGCCGCGACGGGCTGTTCCTGGCGAGCGAGGGCATCTTCGACCTGATCGTCGCCGACCGCATGCTGCCCGGGCTCGACGGGCTGGCGATGGTGAGCGCGGTGCGGGCCGCTGGGATCACCACCCCCGTGCTGATGCTGACCGCGCTCGCCAGTGTCGACGATCGGGTGGACGGCCTGCGCGCGGGCGCCGATGATTACCTGTGCAAGCCCTTTTCCTTTGCCGAGCTGTTTGCGCGCGTCGACGCCCTGTTCCGCCGGGCGGAGCGGAGCGGCGGCGAGCGACAGCGGACGCGGCTGACCGTCGGTGACCTGGAGATCGACCTGCTCGCCCGCACCGTCACCCGCGCCGGGCGGGTCGTGCCGCTGGGCGCGCGCGAGTTCAGCCTGCTGGAGTTCCTCGCCCGCCATGCCGGCCAGGTCGTCACCCGCACGATGATGCTGGAGAAGATCTGGAACTATCATTTCGACCCGGGCTCGAACGTCGTCGACGTCCATATCGGCCGGCTGCGGCGCAAACTGGAGGAGGGCTTTGCGACGCCGATCCTCCACACCGTGCGCGGCGCGGGGTACAGGCTGGCCGCCTGACGACGCCGCGCCTTTCGGTCACGGCGCGGATCGCACTGCTGTCGATCGCGCTGGCGCTCGCCTCCAACCTGTTCCTGGTCGCCGCGGTGTGGCGGCAGACGCGGACCAATGCGCTCGACGCGGTCCGGCGAGAGACGGTGGAGCAGGCCGATGCGCTGGAGGCGGTTTGGCGGTCGGGCGGCATGCCCGCGCTGCGGACCGCGCTCCACGACGCCGCCGTGCCGCGCGATCAGGCGCAGGTGCTGGGCCTGGCCGACGCGCACGGAAGGCGGCTGGCCGGCAACCTGCCCGCGCCGCTGGGCGTGCCGCTGCAGCGCACCGGTTTCCGCGTCGCCGCGCTGGATCGCGATGGCGCCGCCCGCGACGTTGCCTATGCGCTGCACCCGGTGGGTGAGGACTGGCTGCTGGCCGGGCGCAGCCTGGACCTGCTCGCGGCCGAGCAGCGCGCGCTGGAGCGGGCGCTCGGCATCGCCGCCCTGCTATCGCTGGTGCTCGGTGTCGCCGCCGGCCTGGTGCTGGCGCGCTATGTCGGCCGGCGGCTCGATCGCATTGCCGCCGTGATCGATGCGGCGGGCGGCGGCGACCTGTCGCGCCGGGTCGGCGGCGGCGGCGGCGAGGCGGGGGGCGATGCGTTCGATCGGCTGGCCGGGCGGCTGGACGCGATGCTGGAAAAGATCGAGCGGCTGATGAGCGAGCTGCGCGTCGTCACCGACGGGCTGGCGCACGACCTGCGCTCGCCGCTCGCGCGGCTGCGGACGCGCGCGGAACAGGCGGCGCTGGCGGATGCGGGGGTGCGGGAGGCGGCGCTGAACGGGCTCATCGTCGAGACCGACCTGGTGATGCGGATGCTGACCACGGCGATCGAGATCAGCCGGTCGGAAGCGGTGGCGAAGGATCGGCTGCAGCCCGCGGCGCCCGGCGACCTGGTGGCGGAGATCGCCGATCTGTATCAGCCGGTGGCCGAGGAGGCGGGGCTTGCCTTCACGCTGGCGCTCGATGTCGAGCCCGCGGCGATGTTGCTGCATCGCGAGTTGCTGAGCCAGGCGGTCGCCAACCTGCTCGACAATGCGATCAAGCATGGCGGCAGCGGCGGCGAGGTGACGTTGCGGCTGACCGCGCCTGCGGGGGCGGTGGCGATCTCGGTGGAGGACCGCGGCCCCGGCATCGCCGCGGCGGATCGCACCCACGCGCTGAAACGCTTCGGGCGGCTCGATGCGGCGCGATCGACCCCGGGCGCGGGGCTGGGCATGGCGCTGGTCGAGGCGGTGGCGCGACTCCACGGCGGCCGGTTCGAGCTGGTCGCGAACGAGCCCGGGCTGATCGCTCGGCTCGTGTTGCCGGTGCGGTGAAAAAGCGACGGAGCCGGTCGCGCCGCGGCGGGACGATGCTATGGTGCGGCGGTCGCGGCGTTCAAAAGGTGGTGGGGACCACCGGGCCGGGCGGGTCGCTCCTCCCCGTACTTGATCCGCCGGAGGGGCCATGACCGTCAGCATTGAATCGGACAGCGACCGCAACACTTATGAGGTCTGGAAGCAGGAGCAGGCGAGCTCGTGCGGCGTCGCCAGCATCTGGATGGCGCGGGGCCTGGTCAAGCAGCAGTGCATCGACGAGGACGAATGGCCGCTCGCGCAGCGAGTGTTCAGCGGCGCGGTGCGCGGCGCAATGAACGCCGCCGGAGGCGATCGCTTTCCGGTCTGCTACAACCCCGGCGCCTTTCCGAAGAACCAGAGCAGCATGGGGAGCACCTTTTCCCAGTTCGGGCTGTTCTCCAGCCAGGTGGCGACCGGGCTGCAGAATGAGGGCCTGCACGCGAACTTCATCGGTGCGCAGTCGATCAACCCCGTCAACCTGGGGCCGGGCAAGGCGGTGATCGCCTTTGTCCGCTGGCGTCCGGCCGGCAACGGGGCCCACTTCGTCTGCGCCGCGCGCATGGCCAACAACGGCGCGGTCGTGTTCCTCGATCCGTGGGACGGCAAGGTCAACGAACAATGGAACAACGGCACCTATGCCGCGCGCTATGGCGGCGTCGGCGACATCCTGCAGGTGATCAACGTCTGGCGCTGAGCGTTGCTGCCGATAGTGCACGCGTGATCGCGTTTATGGTTCCGCAACCGTTGACAGCGCCGGGGCCGACGCCTAACTGAGGGTCACTTCCGACCACCGGTTCCCGGCGGCGCTCTTTTGCGCTCGCCGCGCTTATGCGTTCAGGAGCTGTGCGTTTCGGAATGCAACGCGTCGAGATGGGTGCCGTGCTGCCATGCCGGTCCCGTGGAGCAGGAGAACAGGTTTCATGGCACGTATTGCGGGGGTCAACATCCCGACCAACAAGCGCGTGGTGATCGCGCTGACGTACATTCACGGGATCGGCCCGGCCAAGGCCAAGCAGATCACCGACAAGCTGAGCATCGCGCCCGAGCGCCGGGTGCAGGACCTGACCGATCAGGAAGTGCTGCAGATCCGTGAGACGATCGACGCCGATCATAGTGTCGAGGGCGACCTGCGCCGCGAGACGGCGATGAACATCAAGCGGCTGATGGACCTGGCCTGCTATCGCGGCCTTCGTCATCGCAAGGGTCTGCCCGTGCACGGCCAGCGCACGCACACCAACGCGCGCACCCGCAAGGGCAAGGCCAAGCCGATCGCCGGCAAGAAGAAGTAAGCGGCGGCCGATCGAGCCTCTACTTAGCCTCTACTTCCGGCAATCGCCGCTTCCAGATTTCAGGTCAGGACCAGCCACATGGCTCAAGCACCCCAGCGCATTCGCCGTCGCGAGCGCAAGAACATCACGGCGGGCGTCGCCCACGTCAACGCCAGCTTCAACAACACCATGATCACCATCACCGACGCGCAGGGCAATGCGATCAGCTGGTCCAGCGCCGGGATGATGGGGTTCAAGGGCTCGCGCAAGTCGACGCCTTATGCGGCGCAGGTCGCGGCCGAGGACGCGGGCAAGAAGGCCGCCGAGCATGGCGTCCGCACGCTCGAGGTCGAGGTCAAGGGTCCGGGCTCGGGCCGCGAGTCGGCGCTGCGCGCGCTGCAGGCGGTCGGCTTTCAGATCACCTCGATCCGCGACGTCACCTCGATCCCGCACAACGGCGTCCGCCCGTCCAAGCGTCGTCGCGTTTAGTGTGACCCTAGTGTGACCTTTCGGCTCCGGCGGACGCGCCGGCGCCTTTCCATTCCCGGCCGCAACGTTTTCCCTTGCGGCCCAACCAGGGGACCAAAGCCTTGGCCGTCAATGCGAAGAACTGGCAGGAACTGAAGAAGCCCAACGCGCTGGAGCGCAAGGCGGGGGGTGACGGCAAGCGCCGGGCGACCTTCGTCGCCGAGCCGTTGGAGCGGGGCTTCGGGCTGACGCTCGGCAACGCGCTGCGGCGCGTGCTGCTGTCCAGCCTGCAGGGCGCCGCCGTCACCTCGATCAAGATCGAGAACGTGCTGCACGAGTTCTCCTCGCTCGCCGGGGTGCGGGAGGACGTGACCGACATCGTCCTCAACGTGAAGCAGATCGCGATCCGCATGCAGGGCGAAGGCCCCAAGCGGCTGCAGCTGTCCGCAACCGGCCCGGCCGACGTGAAGGCGGGCGATATCGCGGTCAGCGGCGATATCGAGATCATGAACAAGGATCTGCTGATCTGCCACCTCGACGAGGGTGCCACGCTCAACATGGAGCTGACCGCCGATATCGGGAAGGGCTATGTGCCTGCGACCGCGAACCGGCCGGCCGATGCGCCGATCGGTCTGATCCCCGTCGACGCGCTGTATTCGCCGGTGCGCCAGGTCAGCTACAAGGTCGATCCGACCCGTGTCGGGCAGGATCTGGACTATGACCGGCTGACGCTGACGGTCGAGACCGACGGCACGATCTCGCCCGACGATGCGGTGGGCTATGCCGGGCGCATCCTGCAGGACCAGCTGGCGCTGTTCGTGCAGTTCGACGAGGGTGCGATGCCGCGCTCGGCGCCGATCGGTCAGACCGCGATGCCGACCCAGGTCGCCGAGATCACCGGCGACACGCAGCAGATCAACCGCTACCTGCTCAAGAAGGTCGACGAGCTGGAGCTGTCGGTGCGCAGCGCCAACTGTCTCAAGAACGACAACATCATCTATATCGGCGATCTGGTCGGCAAGACCGAGGCCGAGATGCTACGCACGCCGAACTTCGGCCGCAAGTCGTTGAACGAGATCAAGGAAGTGCTGTCGTCGATGGGGCTGCGGCTGGGGATGGAAATCCCGGGCTGGCCGCCGGAGAACATCGAGGAAATGGCCAAGAAGCTCGAGCAGGAAATCATGGGCTGATCGCAGCGGATTAGCGCAGGCTAATCCGCGCCGCGGCGATCACCGCGGCCGGCGGGGTCGGCCAAGCCGTCCCGTTCGACCACGCGGCGTTGCCGCGGCGGGCCATGCGAGCCTTACGGGGGCACCCTTGAACGAGGGGTGTCCCCATTGCGTTCTGGCCGGTGCGTGCTGCAAAATCGAGTGCGCCGTCCTCTACGCACAGCGGAGCAGCATGCCATAGTTCGCTTGACTTAGCGTGGGTTAGCCACGCATCTGTCACTCAAGCTCGAACGGGATCGAGCGGGGATCGGCATGACGCAGCTGACGATCAACGCGACGGCGACGCGGTTCAACCTGTCGAGTGTTCCGGCGATGCCGGAGATCGTCCTGACCGCGGTCATGGGCGAGCCGCCGCGACCCGGCGCGCCGCCGGTGCCGCCGACCCCGCTGCCGCCCAACGCCGTCCTCGTCTGGCACGTGGCGCTGGCCTATCCGGGGTTCATCGCCGTGGCGCATGGCCTGACCCGGCCGGGCCGCGCGCGTACCCATCCCGCGATCGCGCCGATCATGGGCAACCCGGCGCGCGTGCCGTTCACCGAGGTGATGGGCGGGCGGCTGACCGTTCGGCTGGAGGTGACGATCGGCACGCAGAAGCTGTCCGCGACGCGCGACGACATCCTGATCGGCGGCACCAATCCGACCGCCGCGGAGCTGAGCGCGGCGGTGCAGACCAAGCTGATGCGGCAGATGATCCAGCAGGAAAGCGGCGGGGCGCAGTTCAATGACGGCCGCGGCGGTCTGCCCGCGACCGCGCTCAATCCCAACTGGTCGCAAGACCGGCTCCGCGGCGTCGGGCTCGGGCAGCTGACCAACCCGCCGCCGAGCGCCGACGACGCGTGGAACTGGCGCACCAATGCGGCGACGCTGCAGGTGCGGTTCCGTGGCAAGCGTGCATCGGGCAGCACACTGCACACGCGGATCATGGCGTCGGCGCGCTGGACGGGCGAGGTCGGGGCGCTGAACGAGTGGCGCCGTGCGGAGGGGCAGCCGCCGCTGCACGTCACGCTGCCCGCGCTGACCGCCGAACAGCAGGATTGGGAGGGGCTACGCGCGTATAACGGGTTCGGCGTCAAGGCGGATGGCCAGTATCTGGACTATATCCATGAGTTCGAGCCGCTGCTGACGACGCTGGTGTCGGCGACGCGCAAGGCGCCGAACGGCCAGCCGATGAAGAGCCCGCCGGTGCCCGATGTCGATGCGGCCGGGGTGGGCAGCTGGCGGCAGGTGACGGGGGCGGAACGCAACACGCGGTCGGGGGGCCAGGCGCCGGGCGATCCGAACTATGTCGCGCACGTGCTGGCGCAGCCGGGCTGATGCGCGGGCGGCTGATCCTGCTCGTCGCGGCGGCGCTGGCGCTCGGCGGGGCGGCGGGCCGCGCGCGTCCGCCGCGGCGACCAGCGGCGGCACCGCCAGCGACACGGGCGGCGGCGACACCGGCGACCACGGTGCTGATCGGCTTGCGCTGGCTGGGGCTGTGGCGGGACGGGCGCGTCACGCTGTCGCACGACGTGGCCGGCTTCACGCTGGGCGCGGCGCGATGGAGCGCGGACGGCCGGACGCTGGAGATCGCGGCGGATCGCGACGGCGCAACCGAGTCCGAAAGCGTCGTGCTGCTGTTCGACGCTCGCACGCTTGCCCCGCGCGGGCAGCGGATCGATGCAGAGGCGAGCGGATGGGCCGTGCGGACGCCCATTGGTACCGACCGGGGCGTGCCCGACGACCGTCGGCTGCTGCCGCGGGGCCTGGCGGCGCGGGCGGGGAACCTGTCGCGCGTCGTGGTCTCGCCGGACCGCCGGACCGCCGCCGTCTTCACGCCGCCGCCGCGGGCGGGCATGGCGTGGCCCGGCCGCCGGTGGGACCTGACGTCCGGGCGATCGCTGACCGGCGTGCCCCTCACCATCAACGACGGCAGCACGAGCGAGACCGGCCTGGCGCGTGCGGTCGCCTGTCTGTTGCCGCGCGGCGAGGGCGTGATCTACACCTTGGAAGGCCCGCCGGCGGACCGGGTTTCACAATTCCAGTCGTTCCTGCGTCGCTACGGCGCGATCACCCTGCGGACGCGCTACGTGATGAGCTGTCTCGCCGCCGCTGCTTGACTTTCGGGCGCGCCGGTGGTTCAGCTCCTCCTTCTCCGGGCGGGTTCCTTCCGCCTGGCTGCGACTACCTGATCCGGGTCGCGGACGAACCTGAAAGGACCAGATCATGCGTCATCGCGTCGGCGGCCGTAAGCTGCAGCGTACCTCCGCCCATCGCGCGGCCCTGTTCCGCAACATGGCGGCGGCCCTTATCAAGCACGAGCAGATCACGACCACGGTCGCCAAGGCCAAGGAGCTGCGGCCCTATGTCGAGAAGCTGATCACGCTGGCCAAGAAGGGCGGGCTGTCGAACCGCCGCCTGGCGCATGCCCGGCTGCTCGACGATACGCAGCTGGTCAAGCTGTTCGAGGTGCTGGCCGAGCGGTACGCGGCGCGTAACGGCGGCTACACCCGTGTCATCAAGGCGGGCATCCGCGCCTCGGACGCCTCGCCCATGGCGATCATCGAGTTCGTCGATCGCGACGTCAGCGCCAAGGGCCAGGACAGCGGCCCGGTGATGAGCGACGACGACGAGGATTACGACCTGGCGGCGTGATGCCGCGCGCGTGCTTAACGGGACGGTAGTGTTTGGCGGCGACAAGAGCGGCATGTCCGACGCTCCCCCCATCGCGCCCAAGCCAGGGGGCCGGCTGATCGTGACCGCCAGCGATCCGCTGTTCACGGTAGCGGTCGACCCATCGCGCCGCCACCTGCACTTCGTGATGAACGGGTTGTGGGACGCGCGCACCGGAGCGGCGTTCGGCGCGGCGGCAGGGTCGGCTATCGAAAAACTCGTGGCGGCAGGTGCCCCGTTCGGATCGCTTCGCACGCTGGTCGATGCACGCACGGCGGCGGTGATGCCGCAGCACATCATCGCCAACATGCAGGCCCTGGCGCAGAGCCAAGGCCCCGCGTCAGAGCGGGTGGCAATGCTGCTCGGCGGCATGCTGCAGAAGATGCAGTTCCAGCGTACCGTCCACGATCCCAATTTTCAGATCTTCTTCGACGAAGACGCTGCAATCGAATGGCTGTTCGCCGACTGACCTGACTGATTGCCGCCATCATGGTGGCACGCCCGTCCGGCTTTGCTATGCGCATGGCCATGCGCCACCCCGACACCATCCTCATTATCGACTTCGGCAGCCAGGTGACCCAGCTGATCGCGCGGCGGGTGCGCGAGGCCGGGGTTTATTCGGAGATCGCGCCGTTCACCACGGCAGCCGAGGCGTTCGCGCGGCTGCGGCCGCGGGGTGTGATCCTGTCGGGGTCGCCGGCCTCGGTGCTGGACGAGGGGTCGCCGCGGGTGCCCGCCACGATCTGGGACTCGGGGCTGCCGGTGCTGGGCATCTGCTACGGCCAGCAGGTGATGACCGCACAGGGCGGCGGCACGGTCGTGCTGGGCGACAGCGGCGAGTTCGGCCGCGCGTTCATCGAGATCACCGACGGCTGCGCGCTCTTCGACGGGCTGTGGCGGCCGGGTGAGACGCACCAGGTGTGGATGAGCCACGGCGACAAGGTGACGACGCTGGCGCCCGGCTTTCGACCGGTGGCGCAGAGCGCCGGCGCGCCGTTCGCGGTGATCGCCGACGACGAGCGCCGCCGCTACGCGATGCAATTTCACCCGGAGGTCGTCCATACCCCTGACGGCGCGAAGCTGCTCGCCAATTTCGTGCGCCATGTCTGCGGGTGCGCAGGCGACTGGACGATGGCGGAATATCGCGCTGCGAAGATCGCCGACATCCGCGCACAGGTTGGCGCCGGGCGCGTGATCTGCGGGCTTTCGGGCGGGGTCGATTCCGCGGTCGCCGCCGTGCTGATCCACGAAGCCGTCGGCGAGCAGCTGACCTGTGTGTTCGTGGACCACGGGCTGATGCGGACGGGCGAAGCGGAGCAGGTCGTGTCGCTGTTCCGCGGCCATTACAACATCCCCCTCGTCCATGTGGAAGCGGAGACGCTGTTCCTCGACGGGCTGGCGGGCGCCACCGATCCGGAGGCGAAGCGCAAGTTCATTGGCAGAACCTTCATCGAGGTATTCGAGGCGGAAGCGCGCAAGATCGGCGGCGCGAAGTTCCTGGCGCAGGGGACGCTCTATCCTGACGTGATCGAGAGCGTCAGCTTTACGGGCGGGCCGTCGGTGACGATCAAGAGCCACCACAATGTCGGCGGGCTACCCGAGCGGATGGACATGGCGCTGGTCGAGCCGCTGCGCGAACTGTTCAAGGACGAGGTCCGCGCGCTGGGCCGCGAGCTGGGGCTGAGCGAGGCGTTCGTCGGGAGGCATCCGTTTCCGGGGCCAGGGCTGGCGATCCGTATTCCCGGCGAGGTGACAAAGGAACGGTGCGACACGCTGCGCAAGGCGGACGCGATCTACCTGGAAGAGATCAGGAATGCGGGGCTGTACGACGCCATCTGGCAGGCGTTCGCGGTACTGCTGCCGGTGCGCAGCGTCGGGGTGATGGGCGACGGCCGCACCTATGACAATGTCCTCGCGTTGCGCGCAGTGACCTCGACCGACGGGATGACGGCGGAGTGTTTCGGCTTCCCGGGCGACTTCCTGCCAAGGGTGGCGACCCGTATCGTCAACGAGGTGCGCGGCGTGAACCGGGTGGTGTACGACTATACGTCGAAGCCGCCGGGAACAATCGAGTGGGAGTAGCCGCAGCGCGGCCAACTGTTGAGCGGCGTTTCTCGGCCGCGCCCGATCGATAAGGCGGCGAAAAGGTAATGACGGCTATGGGCGATCGGACGGCGGATAGCGGTCGCCCTGGGACGGGCGGTCGCCACCGTTGCCGCGCGCACTGGCGTCGTCGCGTTGCCCGATCGACGACGGCGCGTCGCGATACTCGACCACTCGGTTGCCGGTTAAGTCATCGAGGTCGCGTCTGCCGAACGTAGCGGAATCGTCGGCATTGGGCGTCTGGACATCGATCGCTCTGCTCTCGGACGGCGCCGTCTGCACGGCTGCCGGGACGCTCGACGAACCCGGATGCCACCACCTATAGACCGCGAACAGCAGTAACGCGGTGACGACTATGCCGGCCACGGCCCCAACCGGCATGAGGAACCGTTGATACGGCTCCGACCCCGAGCGGCTTCGACCGGCCGACCGATATGCTTCCGGCGCGGCCACGGTGCGATACGATCGGCGATCGTCCTCCGCGGCATCGTCACGTAGAGACGACGGTTCGCGGCGTGCGGGCTCGCTGCGCCGGACCAGCGTCTCGATCTGTTTGAGCCCCTTGTCGATCGACTGCAGGCGGGCCAGCGTGTCGTCGCCGTCGATCTGCTGCTGCAGGCTGCGGCGTTCTTCCTGAAGCGCCGCTACCTCTCGCCGGAGATCCGCGATCGCCGCGTCCTGCTCTGCGGCGGCGGCTTGGGCCTGGGCAAGCGAGGCCTCCAGCGCCTTGGCGGTGGCCGCTCCTTCGCCGACCTTCGCGCGCAACGTCGCATCGTCGCGGGCGACCTCGGCCAACGCGGCGGGCAGCAGCGCCAGCACCTCGGTGGCGAAACCCGACGGCAGCGGTCTGACGGTCGACGAAGGCGCGGCCGCGGAGCCGCCGGCGCGGACCAGGATCACCGCCCGCGAATGGTCGGGCGTAGGGCCGGGCAGCAGCGTCATGCGGCCGATCTGCTCGGCGATCAGGTCCCATTCGGCACCGTCCACCCGCGCGTCGATCACGTATAGTGCGGTGGTCGGCCCAGGGCCGGCGGCGCGGCGCCAGCCCGACAGCTGCGGCGGCATGGGCGCGGGGATGCCGACATATCGGGGAAGATAGTCGCTGCCCAGGAAGCTGCGCGCGACGGCGTCGGCCTGATCGACGCCGTCGCCGATCAGTTTCGCGGTCAACTGGCGCAGCCCGTCGAGCAGCATCCGCGGTTCACCGATGTCGCCATCGCGGACCCAGACGCCGACCCCCGCCTCGTTGCCGCGATCACCGAATTTCTTGTCCGCCGCGCGCGCATAGATCGCGATCCACCATAAAGGATGTCCGTCGATCAGCAGCCGCGCAATCTCCACCGCGAGGTCGTCGCCGGCCAGCGGCACCTCGTCGCGGAAGCCCGCGAAGCGCTCGGGCGGCGCCGGTGTCCATCCCGCGGCGTCCGCGCCAAGCCGCCGGACCCTCAGCCCGCCGTCATAGTAATGGGCGTCGAGCGCGACATCGACAGCGCCGGTGGCGCTCACGGACGATGCCCAGACACCAGGTCGAGGACGCGGTGAAAGGCGCGGACCAGCACGTGCTTCTGCGGCGGCTGCGGGAAGGGCGACACGCGAACCGCGCCATGCGCGGCGAGCGCATTGCCATAAAGCCGCGTCCACAGCCTGATTGGATAGCTCTGCACGTCCGCCAACACATCGTCGTTGATCGAGCGGGGGCGCAGCCCGCGCTCGTCGATGATCCCGGAGCAATAAGCATTGAGCGCCCGCTGATCGGGCGCGACCTTGATGGCCTGGAGCGCGGCAAGCGCCTGCGGGTAACGCTGCTGGACGAAGCGGTCGAGCGCCTCGCGATCTTCGGCGATGCCGATCGTGTGGTCGGCGCTGCGGGCAGCATGCGCGTCCCACTTCGTCACTAGCATCAGGTGGAAGTCGTGGCTGCGGTCGCCAGCGCGAATGCGGTCATAGGAGGCTAGCACGCCCTGGATCGCCTGCGATGCGCTTTTCAGCTCCTCCAGATCGGCCTGCACGTCGGGATCGGCGTACACCTCGCTCTGCGTATACGGCGCAAGGTAGAGAAACGTGATCGCGCCCTCATAGGTGGCGATGAACTCCTCGATCTCCTCCTGCAGGTCCTTGTAGAGGAAGCTGGCGCCGCCGGGCGAGCGCAGGCTGTCGCGTTCGGGACGGTAGAACTCGCCGTTGCTTTCCATGAATGCGAAGCGCGCCGCGAACTTGCCGTCGGCGGGGCGCAGTTCGACCGGGATGAAGAAGGGCAGGTCGATGTTCGTGCGCGGGATCTTGATGCGGTCGAGAAACGCCTGGGTCTTGACCTCAAAGGTGTGGCGCGCCTGATCGTGGATTTGCCGTCCCGTCGTGTTGCGCGCGCCCAGCAGCGGATCGCACAGCACCAGCCCCGCCTCAAGCCTCGGCTCGGCGATCAGCGTCGAGAAGAGCGACAGGAGCAGCGACGTCTTGCCGCTGGCGGCCGTGCCGAACAGGATGACGGGATGGAAGCCGCCGTCCTGCATCGCGGCGGCGAGCGTCGCGCCGAGCTGGCGTGTGTCGATCGGGTCGGCCGGTTCGGGCGCGGGTTCGGCGGCGACCGGCCGTGTGGTCGCAGGCCCAGCCGGTTGCTCCGCCTGCTCTTCCGCGATCGGGGCCGGCGACGGAACGGCGTTGGCATCGAACGGCTTGGGTCCTGCCGACACGCTTACATGCCCGTCGCGAGCGAGTGGGCGCGGGGCTGCGCCTCGATCCGGCTCGCCGCCGCCATGCTGAACAGATAGACCATCAGCAGGTCGAACCCGGCGGCGATCAGCAGGAATACCCACGTCGAGGGCTGATCGAGCCGTGAGAAGAACAGCGACGGCAGCTTGGCGACATTGCCCAGGCTCTGCGCCGCGGTGAGCGGCAACCCCTCGGGAATGGCCCTCACGTCCACCCGGCGCGACAGGCGGAAGCGCAGGTCACGATAGGCGGCGTCCTGCGCTTCCAACTCGCCGACGACGTGCGGCACCTGCGTCGGCTGATAGTTGGCCGCGACCTGACCGCGCAGCACGCCGACCGCCTGGCGCGCGCCTGCCGCATCGGCCGCGGTGCTCGCCAGCGCCGGATCGTTCCAGCTCGCTCTCGCGATCAGCCCGTCGATGCGCGTCCGGTAATCGCCGACGACCTCGTCGTTATGCGCACAGGTCTGTCCGGTTTCGCTGAGCTGGGTGAAGTTGGGCAGCTCGCGCTGCAGCTCGACGATCAGCCGGCGCGCCTCCGGCCCTTGGCCGCAATTAAGCGGATTTCGGATTTCGCTGAACAGCGCCTCGCTGAGCGACCGGACATGGTTGATGTGCGCCGCCGCGCCGCTGGTGGCCAGTCCGGTCTCCGCCGAGGTCTGCAGCTGCGCGAATTGCGCCTCCGACCGGTTGGCGGCGTCGACCAGGACCTGACCGCCCTCAAGGTAGAGCATCAGGCTGTTGTAGACTCCCGCCGCACTGACCAGCAGCAGCGGCGCGAACAGAATACGACGGTTGACGTTTTCGCCGACTTCGCGCGCCAGCGACCAGGCGAGCAGCGCCGCAACGAATGCGCAGATCAGTGCGACGAAGACGCCGAACTTCAGAAACAGGTTGAACCAGCCATAGGCGATGAAGAAACAGAAGATGATGGAGAAGACCAGCAGCAGCGTCTGCGCGCTGCGGCTCCGTCGCGTGCGCTCCTCGTTGCGTCTCGACACTCGCATTCCCCCTAGGTTGCGGCCGGCCCGGCTTCCGGTCTGCCGACGACGGCAGCGTCCGGACGGATTCGCGGCTTCGAAGTGTGTACCGGGAAACGCGGCGGCGCGCGTTACAAAAACTTTAACCTTGTGCCGGGGCAATACATGGCATCTGCTCATGCCCATTGTCGCGTATCCGGCCCGGACGCGGCGCTGCCGACGAGCGTGAACGGGAAAGCAGCATGATTGCACGGTCAATTGCAGGCGCGCTGGCGCTGATCACGGCGGCGGCGCCTGCCCAGCTTGATCCGCCCGCCTGGACCCGCCCGACCGCGCCGTTCCACATCGCCGGTCCGGTCTGGTATATCGGGACGGAGGGGCTGGCCGCCTATCTGATCCGGACGCGGTCCGGCGCCATCGTGCTCGACGGGACGATGGCGGAGAATGTGCCCGCGATCGAGCGTCACATCGCGGCGATCGGGGTCAGGCTGTCCGACGTCAGGCTGCTGCTCAACAGCCACGCGCATTTCGATCACGCCGCCGGGCTGCAACAGCTCAGGCACGACACCGGCGCGCGGCTGATGGCGGGCGCCGCGGACGCCGAGGCGCTGGCGACCGGGGTGCCGCCCGGCGAGACGAGCTACGGCGTGATCCGCTTTCCGCCGGTCGCGGTTGACCATCCGGTGCGCGACGGCGAGCGCGTGCGATTGGGGGAGGTCGTCCTCACCGCGATCGCGACGCCGGGGCATACGCCGGGCAACACCAGCTGGGCGCTGCGCGCGATGGAGGGCGGACGGACGCTCGACATTCTGTTCGTCGGCTCGCTGACGGTGGCGGGGAACAAGCTGGTCGGCAATCGGCGCTACCCCGGGATCGTGGCGGACTTCCGTCGCAGTTTCGAGCGGCTGGCGTCGGTGCACGCCGACGTGGTGCTGCCTGCGCATCCCGAGATCGCGGACGTACTGGGCCGCGAACGCCGCGCCGCAGCGGGCGAGCGGGGGGCGTTCGTCGCGCCGGCGCTGCTGGGGCAACTGGTCGCGGCGGCGCGGACCGCGTTCGAGGTGGAGTTGCTGCATCAGCGCGGTGGGTCGCCACGCGGGTAAGCCCGCAAGGTCGAACAGCGCCTGCGGCAAGGCGGCGGATTCGGCTCGCCGCCAAACCGACTCGACTCACCGCGTCGTGCTACTCGCAACGGAACCGGCGATTCCCTCGATCGCTGCGTCGCGGTCCATGCGCGCTGCCACGCTCACCTCGTCCATGATCCGCCGCATCGTCTTCGACGACGAGGCGCAGACGCTGCTCGTCTGCTTCCGCTCCGGCCTGCGCTACCTCTACGCCGGCGTGCCGCGGGCGGTGTATGACGGGCTGCGCCGGGCCGGATCGGCGGGACGGTTCTTCAACGAGGAGGTCCGGGGCCGATACGCGTGCCGGGCGGACCCGGCCCAGCGCAGATATCGGCCGACGGTGGACTAGCCTTCGCCGCCGTCGGCCGCGTGGTCAGCGGCTGGGGTCGATCAGGAACTTCTGCCCCGTCGCCTTGCGCTGATACGCCTCGACCGTTGCGGGCTGCAGCGCCTCCGCCAGGCTGATCGTGTGCGTGTAGTGGCTGGCGAACGTCGTCTTCAGCTCACGCGCGACGCGATCCTTCAGCGTCTGTGTCTTGGCCGGTCCTGCCTTGATGAGGAACGGGGTCAGCAGAAAGCCGCTGACGCTCCACGAGAAGCCGAAGCCGCGGTCGAGCAGCGTCGGGCCGGTATCGAGGCTGCCATAGATGTAGAGCTGCTTGAACGTGGTCGAGCCGTAGCGGCTATAGGCGCCGCCGTGGCGATTGGCGGCGGCTTCCATTGCATGGAGAACGGCGTTTCCGATCTTGCCGCCGCCGATCGCATCGAAGGCGACCGTTGCGCCGGTCGCCGCGACCGCATCGGTCAACGCCTCGCGAAAGCCGTCGGCCGTCGAGTCGACGACGTGCATCGCGCCCGCGTCGCGGAGCAGCTGCGCCTGGTCGGCCGAGCGGACCACGTTGACCAGCGGCACGCCGTCGGCAAGGCAGATGCGGTTGAGCATCTGGCCCAGGTTCGACGCGGCGGCGGTGTGGACGATCGCCTTGTGCCCCTCGGCGCGCATCGTCTCGACCATCGCCAGCGCGGTCAGCGGGTTGACGAACATCGACGCGCCGTCGGCGGCGCTGGCGTCGTCGGGCAGCACGATGGTGTCGCGGACCGGGAGCTTGCGATGGGTGGCGTACATGGCGCCGCCGAGCATGCCGACGCGCTTGCCGATCAGCGCCTGCTGGTTCTCACCGGCGGCGATCACGGTGCCCGCGCCCTCGTTGCCAACGGGCAGCGCCTGACCGAGCCGCGCCTGCATCATCTCCATCCGCTCGGGCGGGATCGTCAGCATCAGCGTCGGCTGCCCGGCGCTCCCACCCGGCTGCATCGTCGCGAGGTCGGCGGGGCCGAGCAGCAGGCCCAGGTCCGACGGATTGACCGGCGCCGCCTCAACGCGGACCAGCAGCTCGTCCGGGCCCGGAGCAGGCAGGGTGATCTCGTCGAGGCTGAGGCGCAGCTTGCCGTCGGACGTGACGAGCGAGCGGAGTTCGAGGGCGTCGGTGTCGGGCATGGGGGCTCTCCTTTTTTGCAGGCTCCATCGCGGAGTGGCGGGCGCGAGTAAATCCCGCGTTGTCGGGGGGGGCGTGTGCAGGTTGGCCGGGCGCCGCAGCAAAGCCGCCTTGCCGGACGGGTTCGGCGGTGCCGACCCGCCGGCCGCCTCGCCCGTCTGCGGCTGAGATTTGCTACGCGGCTGCGTGCTGCGGCGTGCGCCCGGGTGGACTCGAACCACCGACCACGAGCTTAGAAGGCACGTGCTCTATCCAGCTGAGCTACGGGCGCGCGCAGGCGTGACCTAGCGCGGATTGAGTTGCGACGGAACCGCGATCATGGAGGTCGGATGCAGGAGCGGTATCTCGGCGATGTCCACGACTTCCTTAAATATGCGTTGCTTCGCCATTGTGCGGCGATGCTCGGGAACGCTGTCGGGCTGAACTGGTATTTGACGCATCAGGATGCGGTCGATCCGGCCGGGAACGGCGACGGACGGCAGCGGCGCTATCGCGACGACCCGTCATGGGCCGGGACCGACGATGACCTGCGCGCAGGTCTGGCGAAGTTCGATGGCGGTCCGCTGGCCGCCTTCGAGACCGGGGGCGTGCTGCCGGCGGGCACGTTGTTCTTCGGCGAGCCGGTGCCGTGCGGTGATCGCAGCATCTGGCATAGCCGTGCGCTGGCGGCGCTCGCGGGGGCGGGGCTTGTATTCCTCGACCCCGACAACGGCTTTGCCGTGCCGTCGGCGACGCGGCGCAGGCTGCCGAAATATGCGCGGTACGAAGAGGCGGCGGCCTATCTCGATCGCGGGCAGGCGCTGCTGGCGGTCCAGTTCGCCCGGCAATGCGATGTGACGGCGCGGGCGCGTGCCAGCCGCGCCGCATTGCTGGCGGCAGCGCGCGAGGCCGCCCCGCTGCCCGTGCTGCGCTGCCGCGTCAGCCCGACGATCCTGATCGTCGGCGCCGCCCCGCCGTCGGTGGCCGAGGCGGTGCAAGCGGCGATGATCGGCTTCGCCGGCAGGAACGTCGCCAGGTTGTCGCTGATCGACTGACGAGCAGCCGCGATTGCAGGATGGCCCGGCAGCCTGCATAATCCTCCGGATGAGTGACCAGGCGGACGTGCCGCAGCCCGCGGCGGTGGAACAGGTCGGGGTGGCGGCGACGTTCCGCTATTTCGACTTCGTCATGGCGGCGTTCGTCGCGATCCTGCTGCTGTCCAACGTGATCGGCGCGGGAAAGCGCGCGGTGGTTGACCTGCCGTTGATCGGGGCGTGGCCGTTCGGGGCGGGCATCCTGTTCTTCCCGGTCAGCTATGTGCTCGGCGATGTCCTGACCGAGGTGTATGGCTACGCCCGCGCCCGGCGGTGCATCTGGGCGGGGTTCGCGGCGATGCTGTTCATGGCGGCGATGAGCTGGATCGTCGTGGCGCTGCCGCCGGACCGCGGCTGGACAGGTCAGGCGGCCTATGAGGCGGTGTTCGGGCAGGTGCCGCGCATCGTCTTCGCGTCGATCGCGGCATTCTGGGCGGGCGAGTTCGTCAACAGCTATGTGCTGGCGCGGATGAAGGTCGCGACCGGGGGCCGTGCCTTGTGGTCGCGGCTGGTCGGCTCGACCGTGTTCGGCCAGGCGGTCGACAGCCTGATCTTCTACCCCCTCGCATTTCTGGGCGTGGCGGGGTGGACGCCGGGCAAGGTGGCGCAGGTGCTGGTCACGCAATGGGTGCTCAAGGTCGGTTGGGAGCTGCTGCTGATGCCGGTCACCTATGCGGTAGTGGGGTGGCTGAAGCGGCGCGAGGGCGTGGACGTGTTCGACCGCGCGACGGACTTCACGCCCTTCCGCGCGCGGGTCTAGGCAACGGCCGCCAACAGGCCTTCGAACAGCCGCCGCCCGTCGCTGCCGCCATGCGCCGCCTCGGTTCTGCGTTCGGGATGGGGCATTAGGCCGAGGACGTTGCCGGCGTCGTTGAGGATGCCGGCGATGCCGCGCGCCGAGCCGTTGACGGGCTCGGCATAGCGCAGCGCGACCCGGCCCTCGCCTTCGAGGCGGTCGAGCGTGCCGGCATCGGCGGCGTAGTTGCCGTCATGATGCGCGACGGGCAGATGGATCGTCTCGCCCGTCGCATAGCCGGACGTGAAGGGGCTCTGCGCATTTGCGACGGTCAGCGCGACATCGCGGCAGACGAAGTTGAGCCCGGCGTTGCGCATCAAGGCGCCCGGGAGAAGCCCGGCCTCGGTCAGCACCTGAAAGCCGTTGCACACCCCCAGCACCGGCACTCCGCGCCCCGCCGCCTCGACGACCGCACGCATGACCGGCGAACGCGCCGCGATCGCGCCCGAGCGGAGATAATCGCCATAGGAAAAGCCGCCCGGCACCGCGACGAGGCCGATGCCGCCGGGCAGCGCGGTCTCCCGATGCCAGACCATCGCCGGCCGCGCCCCGGTCACCTGCTCAACCGCTACCGCAAGATCGCGATCGCAGTTCGAGCCGGGGAAGACGATAACCGCAGTCTTCATGCGCGTTCCACGCGGTAATCCTCGATCACCGTATTGGCGAGGAGCTCGCGGCACATCCGGTCGACCGCGGCGTCGTCGGTATCGTCGCGGACGTCGAGTTCGAGCAGCTTGCCCGCGCGGACGTCGTTGACGCCGCCGAAGCCCAGCGAGCTGAGCGCATGCTGGATGGCGCGGCCCTGCGGATCGAGAACGCCGGGCTTGAGCGTGACGATGATGCGCAACTTCATGGCTAGGCCGGGCTCCCGCTGATGCGCGGCGCTATGCCGCCGGGAGCCAATGCGGGCAACCTTTACCGCTTGCTAACCCGCGAGGCGGACCGTCGCGGCGGGTGAGTCGGGGCGTGGGGCGTCGATCACCCGTCAAGGAGCGTCATCATGGCCGGTATCGCCATGGCCCTGTTCATCGCGTTGTTCGCCTGGGGATCGACCTATTTCGGCTGGGACGATCCGGGCGGCAAGGTCTCGCTGTCGCTGTTCGCGAGCTTCGTGTTCGGCATCATCTGCGGCTACCGGGTAAAGTCCTAGCCGCAGACCAGGCCTTCCTGCCGGGCACTCCCTATCGGCCGGTCACTTGCCGCGCCGCTTGCGGTGTGATTCCAGGTCGAGCACCGCATTGTCGCCGCCCTCGGGCAGCAGGCCCAGACGCCGCGCGACCTCCTGATAGGCTTCGACCTCGCCGCCCAGGTCGCGGCGGAAGCGATCCTTGTCGAGCTTCTCGTTGGTCGTCATGTCCCATAGCCGGCAGCAATCGGGGCTGATCTCGTCGGCCAGGATGATGCGGCTCCAGTCATTCTCCCACAGCCGCCCGAACTCCAGCTTGAAGTCGACCAGCCGGATGTTCACGCCAGCAAACAAGCCGCACAGGAAGTCGTTCACGCGGATCGCGAGGTCGGCGATGTCGTGCATCTCCTCCTGGCTGGCCCAGCCGAAGGCGGCGATGTGCTCGTCGGTGATCATCGGATCACCGAGCGCGTCGTCCTTCAGATAATATTCGATGATCGTGCGCGGGAGCTTCGTCCCCTCCTCAATGCCGAGCCGTGTCGACATGGTGCCCGCCGCGACGTTGCGGATGACGACCTCGATCGGCACGATCTCGACCTGGCGGATCAGCTGTTCGCGCATGTTGAGGCGGCGGACGAAATGGGTCGGCACCCCGATCAGGTCGAGCATCGTGAAGATGTGCTCGCTGATCCGGTTGTTGAGCACGCCCTTGCCGTTGATCGTGCCCTTCTTCTGCGCGTTGAAGGCGGTGGCGTCGTCCTTGAAATACTGGATCAGCGTGCCCGGCTCTGGACCCTCGTAGAGGATCTTGGCCTTGCCCTCGTAGATCTGCCGGCGGCGCGCCATGCTCTTGTCCTCTGAACAGCGAGCGCCCCGGCGGCGCGGACGGCAGCCGGGGCGGTGTCGCGGCGCTATAGGGCTGGGTGCCTCCGCGATCAATCGGCCGGGGCGGCGGGACCGATCGGCACGCGGCGTCGACGCCAGGCGGCGCGCGCGCGCAGGAACGCGAAGATCGCCAGACCGATCGCCAGCGCCGGGGGACCGAAGATCGCCAGGATCGCCAGCACCACCGTCAGCGTCGCCTGCGCCGAACCGACCGCGGTGTCCAGCGCGCTGGTGAACGGCGCCGAGGTGTCGAACCCGCGCACCGCCGGGCCCGAGCCATAGGTGAAGGTGACGGGCGTGGTCGCGAGGCTGGCGCGCGCCGCCGCGCCCGTTTCGGCCGCGGCGGCGACCTGGCGGGCGGCCTCGGCACGCTGGTTCTGCAGCTCGGCGCGCTCGCTGCCGGTACGGGCATGGGCGATCAGCGCGTCGAGGCGGCGGACCTCGTCATCCGCGGCCGCCCGCTGCTGTGTCGCGGTGTCGACCACGGCGCCGGCGTCGGTGCCCTCGATCGACGCCGCAATCAGCGTGCCCTGCGCCGCCTCGATAGCCGCAATGCCGTCCTTGCCGAAGCGGCGGGCGAGCGTCGGATCGAGCTTGAAATCCAGCTCGCCGCGCTTGTCGTTCTCGCCGACCAGCGTGAAGTGCATGCCCGTGATGCGACAGCGCGCGATCCCGAGCCGTTCGCAGGCTTGGGCGTGCGCTTCCTGGACCGCCTCGATGCGGCCGGAGGGGAGGCGGAAGCCATAGCGGTAGGTGAAGGCGACGCCGGGTGCAGCGGTCACCTCGATGCCCGGCGCGGTGATCGCCGCGGCCGCGCGGCCGGCGCCGTCGGTTGGCGGAGCGACGTCGAAGGTCTGCGTCTCCCGCGCGGGCGGCCCGGACGACGTTGCGGAATCCGGCTCTTCCCGGCGCGAGCACCCCGTCAGCGCCAAGCCCGCCATGCCGATCAGCATCCACCGCATTACGACCTCCACGCCGTTGATCCGGAAAGTCTACTCAGGCGATAGGATTACAGTCAAGCCACATTGTCGCCACATTTCGCCTGAGATCAGGTGACGGCTTGCCGTTGCGTGTAGCGCGGATCGCGCCACGGTTCGCTGTCCAGCACCTCGCCGAGCAGTTCGCCCGCACGGTCGACGTCGGCATGGCCGAGATAGAGCGGCGTCAGCCCGAGGCGGAGGATGTCGGGCGCGCGGAAGTCACCGATGACGCCGTGCGCGATCAATGCCTGGATGACCGCATAGGCATGGGGGTGACGGAAGCTGATATGGCTGCCCCGCCGGGCCGGGTCGCGCGGGGTGACACAGGTCAGCTTCAGCACGTCACCCACAGCGGCGAGCCGATCGAACAGCTGCGCACTCTTGGCCCAGACCTGCGCGCGGTCGACGTTCGCCCACAGGTCCAGCGAGGTCTCCAGCGCCGCAAGCCCCAGGATCGCGGGGGTGCCGGTCAGCCATCGCTTCATACCCGGCGCAGGGGCATAAGCGTCGGCAAAGTCGAACGGCTCGGCATGGCCCATCCAGCCGGACAGCGGGTTGTGAAGACGCTCCTGGTGTGCCTGCCGGACGTAGAGAAAGGCGGGCGCGCCCGGCCCGCCATTGAGGTATTTATACCCGCAGCCCACCGCCAGGTCTGCGTCGCTGCCGTTCAGGTCGATCGCCACCGCGCCCGCCGAATGGCTGAGGTCCCACAGCACCGGCGCACCGGCGGCATGCGCCGCGGCGGTGAGCGCGTCCATGTCCCACCGTTCGGCGGTCTTGTAGTGGATGTGGGTGAGCAGGAGGACGGCGGTGTCGCCGCTCAGCGCAGCCTCGACCTCGCCGCGCGGCACGGCGTGAAGGCGCGCGCCGGGGACTGCCTGCGCCGCGCCCTCGGCGATGTGGAGATCGGTCGGAAAGTTGCCCAGCTCGCTGACGATCGTGCGGCGGTGCGGGTCGAGGCGCAGCGCCGCGACGAGCAGCTTGTAGAGGTTGGCGGAGGTCGAGTCGCCGACGATCACCTCGTCCGGCCGTGCGCCGATCAGCCCGGCGAGCTTGGCCCCCACCCGTTGCGGCGCGTCGATCCACCCCTCGTTCCAGCTGCGGATCAGCCGCTCGCCCCATTGCCGCGCAACCGCGTCGTCCAGCGCGGCGGGGACGGCGCGGGGCAGGGGGCCGAGCGAATTGCCATCGAGATAGATAACGCCCTCCGGCAGGGTAAAGAGGCCGCGGATGGCGGCGAGCGGGTCGGCGGCGTCGAGCGCACGCGCGTCGTCCGCGGTCATGCGGCCGGTCACCGCCGCAGCGCGGCGAGGATCAGCCGCTTCGCCTCTGCCCAGGCCGCCGTCTCCGGCGCGATCAGCTCGACATGGCCCGTATGCGCGACGGTGTGGAGCGTGACGCGGTCGCCCGCCGCGCGCGCCTGCGCGACATAGCCGGTCGCCAGCCGCATCGGGATGATGCGGTCTTCGCCACCGTTGACGAGGTCCTGTGCGATGCCGAGCGGCAGCAGGCGCGGTACGCTGGTATCGGCAAAGTGCCCGGCGGTCAGCTGCGCGATAACCTCCGTGCCGCAGCCATTGTCGTGCGCGGCGGCGGTCGCCTCCAGATCGGGCAGCCCGCCCAAGCTGATGACGTGCGCGATCGGCAGCGGCTGCGCGATACGCAGCGGGCTGTCCGCGGGCAGGCGTTTGCGGCCGGCAAGCCACAGCGCGAGATGCCCGCCCGCGCTGTGCCCGACCGCGACGACATGACCGGTGTCGAGGTGGAAGCGCGCCGCGCTCGCCGTCAGCGCATCGGCGGCCGCCGCCGCGTCTTGGAACGTGCCCGGATAGCCGCCGCCCGGCCGGTCGACGCCGCGATAATCGATATTCCATACCGCTACGCCTGCACTGCGCAGGTCGGCCGCGATCCAGTCCATCAACGTCCGGTCCGCGATCGACGTCGTCCAGCAGCCGCCATGCACCATCAGCACCACCGGGTGCGGGCCGCGCCCAGCGGGAAGCCAGACATCGACCTTCTGATACGGATCGGTGCCGTAGCTGACGGTGGCGTCGGCATGCGGGCGCGGTCGGGCGATGAGGTCCGGCCAGGTGAGGAGAGGGCCATCGACCGGGCGTATGGCGATCGCCGCATAACCGAGCAACGCCGCCGCGGCGACGGTCAGGAAGAGGCGAAGGTGCATCGGCTCGACCTACCAGCCTTGCCGCCGCATACCAACTGGCCCCCGCTGCCTAGGCAGCGGCCGCCGCCGGGTTATCCCACAATCGGCGTTTGGCGGAAATGTGGGATACATGGCCTCATGGCCGTGCAGCCCTTTTCCGACGAACAAGCGCGGACGCTTCGTCATTCATGACAATTGGTGGCGGGGCATGGCGTTGTCACGACATGCCACGCAGGGCGACATGCAGGACGTGATCGTCACGGACTCTGTACGGCGGCCGGTCGCGCCGCCATCGCGGTTACTCTCGCTCCTGCGCCGATTGAGACCGAGCGACACTGACGGTCGAGTTCGAGATCGGCGACGCCGCGCCCTGACCGACCGACGATCTGGAACGGTTGTGGAACGAAGGCGCGCTCTGCTAGCGGACGGCGACGATGCCCACCGACACCACCGACCCCTTCGACGCGATCGTCGATGCCCCCTTCGATTCCGCGCTTTCCGAGCGCTACCTCGTCTATGCGCTGTCGACGATCACCGCCCGGTCGCTGCCGGACCTGCGCGACGGGCTGAAGCCCGTCCATCGCCGGCTGCTCTGGGCGATGCGGCAGCTGCGACTCGATCCGGCCAGCGGCTACAAGAAGTGCGCGCGCGTCGTCGGCGACGTGATCGGCAAGTTCCACCCGCATGGCGATGTCGCCGTGTACGATGCGATGGTCCGCCTCGCCCAGGATTTCTCGCTGCGCTACCCCTTGGTCGACGGACAGGGCAATTTCGGCAACATCGACGGCGATAATCCCGCCGCCTACCGCTACACCGAGGCGCGGCTGACGGCGGTCGCGATCGACCTGATGGCGGGGCTGGACGAGAACGCCGCCGATTTCCGGCCAACGTACAACAACGAGGAGGAGGAGCCCGAGCTGTTCCCCGGGCTGTTCCCCAACCTGCTCGCCAACGGCGCGGCGGGGATCGCGGTCGGAATGGCGACCAGCATTCCGCCCCACAACGCCGCCGAGCTGCTGGACGCCGCGATGCTGCTGGTCGACGATCGCGCGACGACCCTTGCCTCGCTGCTGGCGCATGTGAAGGGACCCGATTTCCCGACTGGCGGCGCCGTCGTCGACTCTCCCGCGGCGATCGCGGAAGCCTATGCGACGGGGCGCGGCAGCTTCCGGGTGCGCGCCAAATGGACGATCGAGCGCGAGAAGGGCGGCGGCTGGCAGATCGTCGTCAGCCAGATCCCCTATGGCGTTGCCAAGGGCAAGCTGATCGCCGAGATCGCAGCGCTGATCGAGGATCGCAAGCTGCCGATCCTGGGCCATGTCGACGATCATTCGGACGCCGATATCCGGATCGTGATCGAGCCCCGCAGCCGCACGGTCGACCCGCAGGTCCTGATGGACGGGCTGTTCCGGATGACCGAGCTGGAGACGCGGTTCAGCCTCAACCTCAACGTCCTCGATGCGCAGCGGACGCCGCGCGTGCTTGGGCTGCGCGACGTGCTGGCGCAGTGGGTCGACCATCAGTTCATCGTGCTGACGCGCCGGTCCGAGCACCGGTTGCAGCGGATCGCCGACCGGCTGGAGCTGCTCGGCGGCTATCTGATCGCCTACCTCAACCTCGACCGGGTGATTGAGATCATCCGGACCGAGGACGAGCCCAAGCCGGTGATGATGGCCGAGTTCGGGCTGACCGACCGGCAAGCGGAGGCGATCCTCAACATGCGGCTTCGCTCGCTCCGGCGGCTGGAGGAGATGGAACTGACCCGCGAGCGCGACGCGCTGACCAAGGAACAGGGCGAGCTGGAGGCGCTGCTCGCCTCGCCAAGCAAGCAGAAAGCGCGGCTGAAGCGGGACATGAAGCGGCTGCGCGACAAATATGGGCCGGAGACGGCGCTGGGCGCGCGGCGGACGGTGATCGAGGAGGCCGCGCCGACGCGCGACATCCCGCTGGAGGCGATGATCGAGCGTGAGCCGATCACCGTGGTGCTGTCGCAGCGCGGCTGGATCAGGGCGATGAAGGGGCATGGCGATCTCGCCACCCCCGAGCTGCTCAAGTTCAAGGAGGGCGACGGCCCCGCCTTCGCGTTCCATGCGCAGACCACCGACAAGCTGCTGCTGGCGACCGAAAACGGCCGCTTCTTCACGCTGGGCGCCGACAAGCTGCCCGGCGGGCGCGGGTTCGGGGAGCCGGTGCGGGCGTTCGTCGACCTCGACGGCGATGTCGGTATCGTGACGCTGCTGCCGGCGCGGGCCGGCGCCAGGCTGCTGTTGGTCGGGACCGATGGGCGCGGGTTCGCGGTGCCGGTGGCCGACGTGCTGGCCGAAACGCGCAAGGGCAAGACGGTGATGACGCCCCGCCCGGGTGCGAAGCTGAAGGTGGTCCGGCCGGTGGGGGCGGCGGATGATTACGTCGCGGCGATCGGCGACAATCGCAAGATGCTGGTCTTTCCACTCGCCGAACTGGCGGAAATGAGCCGCGGACAGGGCATGCAGTTGCAGCGCTACCGCGACGGCGGGCTGTCGGATGCGATCACGTTCGTCTTTGCTCAGGGGCTGAGCTGGCCGATGGGTGGTGACAGCGGGCGGACCCGGAACGAGGCGGATCTGGGGCCGTGGCGCGCGGCGCGCGGGGCGGCGGGGCGAATGCCGCCGACCGGCTTCCCGCGCGATAACCGCTTCAGTAATCTGGAGTTTTGACGCGCCCTTAACGGTCGCCACGCTAGGGCGGAGGCATGGCCGCTGCCGTCGCCTTCACGATCACGCCCGAGATGCTGGAAATGGGCATCGAGTTGGTCCCGGTGCCCGCGGCGCACCTCATCCGCCTGGAGACGGGGTGGCAATTCGAGGCGTTCAACCGTGCTTACCGGCTGACCGGGCTGGGCGTCGTCGCCGATCGATCGGTGATGGTCGGCGCTCTGGCGGCGCAGCTCGACGTCTTCAAGGCCGGCGATCTGCGCAACATGGAGTTCGACTGGTCGACCGAGGACGGCATCGGCGGGCGGCATTATCGGGTCGGGCTGGGCAGGATTTCGACCAAGACGCGGCGCTGCACCGTGACGCTGCTCGATCAGACCGCGCGGCTGGAGTCGGAGCGGTCCCTGCGCCGCGAGATGACCACCGACAGCCTGACCGGGCTGCCCAATCGCGAAGGGTTCGGCGACCTGCTGGAGACGGCGTCAGCGGCGGGCCAGCGGTTCGCGGTGCTGGTGATCGATCTGGTCAGGTTCGGACGGATCAATGCGTGCATGGGGTCGCTGGTCGGCGACGAGCTGCTGATCACGGTCGCGCGGCGGATCAAGGGGGCGCTGCGTGCGCGCGACGCGCTGGCGCGGATCGGCGGCGACGAGTTCGGCGTGATGATGCTGGTCGACGCCGATGGCGATGAGGCCGATGCGCTCGCGACCCGGATCGTTGGCGCGTTGCAGGCGCCGTTCCGGCTGACAGACTTCGAGATCGGCGTGGAGTGCTCGATCGGCATCGCGATCGGCGCGGAGCATGATGGCGCGGCCGAGGGCGGGGATGATGCGGAGGCGCGAATCGACGGCGCCGAGTTGATCCGTCACGCGCAGTTCGCGGTCAAGCGCGCCAAGGCGACCGGGCATGTCGAGACCTACCAACCACGGGCCTTCTCCGTCGCGCGCGCGCAGTTCGCGATGGAGACGCAGTTGCGACGTGCCATTGAGGAGCGGCGGCTGCGATTGACCTATCAGCCGATCTGCCACCTCGGATCGGGCCGGACCGTCGCATTCGAGGCGCTGGCGCGCTGGCGGGGCGAAGATGGGCGCGATCACTCGCCGACCGCCTTCATCCCCGTGGCCGAGGAGTCGGGACTGATCGTGCCGCTCGGCCGCTGGGCGATCGACGAGGCGGCGCGGACGCTGGCGGGGTGGGACGCGCAGGCGCGTAAAGGGGGAAGGCCCGATTGCGGCGTCAAACTGGCGGTCAATCTGTCGGCCATCCAGCTGCAGCGCGACAACGTCTCGGCCGTGCTGGAATCGGCGCTGGACGTGACCGGGCTCGGCGGCGACCGTTTCACGCTGGAGCTGACGGAAAGCGCGATCGTCGGTGATCCCGACGGCGTCGCGCGCGCCATGCATGCGCTGAAGGCGCTGGGCACGACGTTGGCGATGGACGATTTCGGCACGGGCTATTCGAATCTCGCCTATCTGCAGCAATTGCCGATCGACATTCTCAAGATCGACCGGACGTTCGTGACCGGTATGCTCGCCGATCGCGACAAGGTCGCGATCGTGCGTGCGGTGCTCAGCCTGGCGCAGGCGCTGGGCAAGCAGACCACGGCGGAGGGCGTGGAAACCAACGCGCTGGCGCAGACGCTGGCGGCGCTGGGCTGCACCTTCGGCCAGGGCTATTATTATGCCCGCCCGCTGGAGGCGTCGGCAGCGTGGCGGATGATCGCGTCCACCACCGAGTCGGCGATCGACTCGACGCGCGGCTGAGCCGGAAACTTCTCGGCGATCCACTGCTGTTCGACCTGCCTCAGCGCCGCTGCCACGCTGGGCCCGGCGATCAGCCCCCGCGCCACCAGCGCACCGCCGGTCAGCGGCAGGCGCGGTATCGCCCAGTCGAGCAAATCATGCGGCGCGTCCACATCGCCCCGCAATAGCTGCCGGTCGATCGCCGCCTCGCGGCCAACGCGATAGGCGTCTTCCCGAGGATCGCCCGGCCGCTCGGTCGCCGCCAAGATCAGCCGCCGCCGCTGCGCCTTCGAAAGCTTCAGCCGTGCAGCGATCGTCTCGCCCAATGCCGGATCGCGCGGGAGCAGCGCAGCGAGGCGGCGTACCGGGTCGGGCGCGATGCCGGCGCGTGCTTCGGCGGCGGCGAGGCCGGTCAGCCGCCGCGCATCCGCGATCTCCGGCAGCACGGGCGTGAGGATGCCGTGCGCCAGCATCAGCGTGACCGTTGCCACGGCGCCAGGCGCGACGAGCAGCTTGAGCAGCTCGGCGGCGATCCGCTCGCGCGACAGCGCCATCAGGTCGTTGGCGCGCGCGACGCAGGCGGCGAGGGCGTCAGCGTCCGGCTCCTCCCCGAACCGCGCGTGAAACCGGAAGAAGCGCAGGATACGCAGGTGATCCTCGGCGATGCGGCGGTACGGGTCGCCGATGAAGCGGACGCGCCGCGCGGCAAGATCGTCCAGCCCGCCGAAGAAGTCCGTCACCGCGCCGGTCGGCGGATCGGCGTAGAGCGCGTTGATCGTGAAGTCGCGCCGCGCCGCGTCCTCGTGCCAGCTGTCGGTATAGGCAACCACCGCGTGCCGCCCGTCGGTGCTGACGTCGCGGCGCAGCGTCGTGACCTCGACCGGCACCCCCTGTGCGACGGCGGTCACCGTGCCATGCGCGATGCCGGTCGGGATCGCCTTGATCCCTGCGGCTTTCAGGCGGCGCACGACCTCCGGCGGGGCTAGCGGGGTGGCGAGATCGATGTCGGAGACGGGCAGCCCCAGCAGCGTGTCGCGCACCGCGCCGCCGACATAGCGCGGCCCACCGCCAGCGGGCCCCAGCGCCGCGACCAGCGCCGCCAGTCCCCGCTGACCCCGCCAGTCCGCATCGGGCAGGACCCTCATCGCTCCGGCGGCCACCGCAGCCGCCGCGACAGGTTGACGATCATCGCGGCGGTCGCACCCCAGATCCTGATGCCCTCCCAGTGCAGTTCCCAATAGCGCCGGTTCACGCCGCGCCAGACCATCTCCGCTTCGACCTGGTTGGCGGGATCGAGCAGGAAATCCAGCGGCACCTCGAACACCGCGGCCACTTCCGCCTCGCTCGGCCGAAAGGGGAGGTCGGCGGGGATGGCGGCGAGGATGGGCGTGACGGCGTAGCCGGTCACGGTGCGATAGCGGTCCACCGCGCCGATCACCGTGATCGCGGACGGCGCCAGGCCGATCTCCTCCTCCGCCTCGCGACACGCGGCGGCGACGGCGTCCTCGCCCGGGTCGAGGCGGCCGCCGGGAAAGGCGACCTGCCCGGCATGCCGGCGTAGCGTATCGGTGCGCCGGGTCAGGATGACGCCCGGGCGCGGCCGGTCCGTCACGGCGACCAGCACCGCGGCCGGCGTCAGCGCGTCGTCGGCGCCGGCGTCGAGCCCGACCTGATCGCCGGTCAGCAGCTCGGGCGCGGTATCCTCCCCGCCGGCAAGCGCGGCGCGCAGGCGGTTGGCCACGGTCATGCAGGGGTAAGGGGGAAGAACGCGCCGTCGCTCCATATGCCCGGCGGATTGGTGTCGTTCGCCAGCGCGATCTCCGCCAGCTCGTAATATAGCGGCCGTGCGACCAGCGCCTCCAGCCCGCTGCCCACCGCGCCGCGCACGTGGAGATATGGCCGCGGCTCGTCGGCCGTGCCCCCAAACCGCAGCGGATGCCCGGTCCCGGCGGTGACGAGATCGCCGGTGTTGAGGCGGAAGGCGAGGCGCGCGTCGGCGCCGTCGCCCTCCGCCTTCATCTCGACCGCGACGAAGGGGGCGTCCTCGACCGCGATATCGAGCTTTTCCATCGGGGTGACGAGGACAAAGCCGCCATCCGGCTCCCGGCGCAGGATGGTGGAGAACAGCCGCACCATCGCCGGACGCCCGATCGGCGACTCCTGATGAAACCAGGTGCCGTCGCGCGCGATCCGCATCTCGGAGTCGCCGCAATGGGTCGGGTTCCACCGCTCGACGGGGGGCAGCTTCTGCTCGGCGACAAGCTGCGCCACCTCGGCGAGGCTGAGGGCGGCGAGATCGGGGAGCGGCGCCATCGGCATGGCGCGCGCGGTAGGGGAGGGGCGGGGTGGGGGCAAGCGCCGGGCGTCAGGCCGGGCCGAGCGTACCCGCCCCGGCCGGGACCGCGTCGCCGCGCGCCAGCAGGCGGTGGCGCTCGACCGGCCCCGGCAGCCGCCAGCCGCCGGTCCGCGCGGCCGTGAAGCCGAAGAAGCGGCCGTAATATTCGGGGTCGCCGATCAGGATCAGGCGGTCGTCGAGCCCGGCACGGACGGCGGCGGCGAGGGCATGCTCCATCAGCAGGCGGCCGATGCCGTCGCGCTGACGCGCGGGCTCGACGGCGACGGGGCCGACCATGACCAGCGGCACGCGCGCTCCCGCATCGGACGTGAAGGCGACCGGCCAGCACTGGATGCTGCCGATCGGCGTGCCGTCCTCCACCGCGGCGAAGCTGAGCGCCGGGATGGCTGCGGCCTGCCCGCGAACCTTGTACGCCGTGCGTCCGCGCCGCGCCGGTTCGAAGGCGCGATCCAGCAGGGCGTCGACGATGGCGGGATCGACGGCGGCGAGCGGCACGAGATCGGTCAACAAGGTGTTCCCGCAGGTGAAAGGGCGCGCGCTGTAGCGGCCGCGCGGGCGATGGCAAGCGTATTGCCCGGTCCGGACAGGAGCGTAGCGAGGCCAGCCGTCCTGCTCTACAGGGGCCCGCCATGGACGATCGCCTGACGCTCAACGTGCACGATCTGGAGGTGCAGGTGCTGACCGGCATCTATTCGGAGGAGACCGGCGCGACCCAGCCGCTGCGCATCTCGCTGTCGGTGGAGATCGATTGCCCGCGTCAGTTCCTGCCCGATACGAAGCTGGCGGCGTCAAAGAACTATCTCGACCTGAAGCATGCCGCCACCGCCGCGCTGCCCCCGGGGGTGCACTTCACGCTGATCGAGGGCGTCGCGGACCACATCTGCGAGACCCTGTTCCTGCAGGATCGCCGCGTGCGCCGGGTGGAGGTCGCCATCGTCAAGCTCGCGATCGCGGAAGCGGGCGAGCGGATCGGGATCACGCTGGTGCGCCACCGGCGGTAGCCGCCGCGTCCAGGTAAAGGGGTGAGATCAACTTCGCGTCCGCCCGCACGCGCCCAGCTGCGCGAGCACGAAGGCATAATCCTCCGCCGCCCTGATCGCGTCGTCCGCGGCCAGCCCCGCGATGCTGGCGCCGGGCAGGCGCGGGGGCAGGACGCAGGCAAGGCGATACCAGAGCAGCGTGTCGCGCGGCGGCGGGGCCGCGGCATCGTCGACGATCTCTGATAACGCCACCGCCCAGCGTGGCCGCTCCCCCGGCCGGCGCAGCACCGACAGCGACACCGGGCGGCTGTCGGCGGTCTGCAAAAAGACCTGCGTCTCGCCCTCGCCGGGCAGCGCGCCCGCGACGTGGAACGCCTGACCGACGCCGGTGACGCGCGGGGGCGCGGCCGGCGCCAGCACCTCGCGCGCGATGCTGCGAACGCGCGTGTCGAGATCCGGCGCCCAGCCAAGCTGCGCATCCGGCGCGACGAGCTGGAGCTGGCCCGGTGTCGCCGTCGCGCGGGCGAACAGCAGCACGCGCGCCTTCTTGAAACGCGGCATCCGCCCGCGCGCATCAAACGCGGCATCGTACAGCCAGCCGACGCGGGGCGGCAGGCCGCCCGCGCCGCGGATCAGCGCGGCGACGTCCGCTTCCATGTAGAAGCGCACAAAGCCGGGTCGCACGCCCACCGCGTCGGCGCCCTTCAGCTGCACGGTCGAACGGATCGTCGCGTCGGCGATGACCGGCGCCGCCAGCACCAGATCGGCGACGTCCGCATAGGGCAGTGCGGGGGGCAGGGCGGGGCGCAGAGCGACGGGGGTGGCGCCCGAAACCGGCGGAGACATCTGCGCAGGCGCGGCGGTGGCGGACAGCGCAAGCGCGGCGAGCAGGGGGCGAGGCGTCATGGCGTCAATGTTATCGCGACGGCGATGAACCGCCAACAACCACCTGGGCAATGCAAGTGCCGACGGCGCATACCCGCTGTCACACAGGTTACACGGTGAAAGCGTTTGCACGGGGCGAGGCGCGGCGATACACGAATCACACGGCACGGGATACAACATCCCAGCCGACGCGTTTTCAGGGTGCGGACTCCACTTCCGTCATTGTGGAGGGCGAGCGTTCAAGGGAGAGCAAGAGCCGGATGGCCTACGCTGATCGTGACACAACCGGCAACCGCTTGGTGGCGATCTTCGTCGTCTGCCTGATCGTGGCGGGCGTCGGATACGCTTTTGTCACCGGCCTCGCGATGGACTTCGCGAAGAAGGTGAACAAGAACCTCAACGTCTTCGACGTGGCGCCGCCGCCGCCGCCGCCGCCGCCCGAGCTGCCGCCGCCACCGCCGCCGGAGGAGCATCTGCAGCCGCCGCCCGTGGTGTCGCCGCCGCCGATCGTGCAGACGAACCAGGCGCCGCCGCCGATCACGACCGTTGCGACGCCGCCGCCGGTCTATGTGCCGACGCCGACCGCGCCACCGCCGGCGCCGCCGGCGCCGCCGCCTGCGCCGCGCGTGTCACAGGCTGCCGGTCTGCGCGGAGACCCCGGCCGCTTCTTCGGGCCGGACGCCTACCCGCCCGCGGCGCAGCGGGCCGGCGCCCAGGGCCGCGTCGTGGCGCACCTGTCGATCGGCACGGACGGCCGCGTGACCGACTGTTCGGTGTCGGCGTCCAGCGGCAATTCGGACCTGGACGAGACGACATGCCGCATCGCCCGCAGCCGGGTGCGTTTCTCCCCGGCTAAGGACGACAGCGGCAATCCGATCACCTCCACGTTCACGCTTCCCGTGCGCTGGGTGCTGCCGCAAGACTGACGCTCGACCTGCCTGACCGGCGGGTATTCGGCCCGTCACCACCAATTACAAAAGGACCGACCCGATCATGCCCATCACCTTCCTCACCGCCGCCGGGAACGCCGCCGGCGCCGCCAATGCCGAGCAATACGGCCTGGTCCCCGCCCTCAAGGCGGGCGGCCTGATCTCCTGGACCACCTTCAGCATCCTGGTGCTGTTCCTGGTCGTGTCGCTCTACATCCTCTTCACCAAGCTGTTCGAGCAGCAGAAGATCCGGTCGCAGGCCAAGCGCATCCGTCAGGGCTTCTGGAACTCGGCCAATCTGCGCGAGGGTGCGGCGAAGCTCGACAAGAACTCGGCCTATCGCCAGATCGTCGACGACGGGCTCGCCGCGCAGGAGCAGCATGGCAAGCTGACCGATCCGGTCGAGGCGCATGACTGGCTGCACGGCTCGCTGGCGCGCTCGGAAGCGTCGATCAATTCGCAGCTCAACGCCGGTCTCGCGTTCCTGGGAACGGTCGGTGCGACCGCGCCGTTCATCGGCCTGTTCGGCACCGTGGTCGGCATCTATCGCGCGCTGCTCAACATCGGCGCTGCGGGTCAGGCGTCGATCGACAAGGTCGCGGGCCCGGTCGGCGAGGCGCTGATCATGACGGCGCTCGGCCTGGTCGTCGCGGTTCCCGCGGTGCTCAGCTACAACTGGCTGCAGCGGCGCAACAAGTCGATCCAGGAAGACCTGTCGGCCTTCTCGAACGATGTGCTGGGCTTCCTTGCCTCGAACGGCGCGGTGAAGCCGGCGGTGCGGATGGCGCCTGCCACCGCGACCGGTTCGAACAAGCCTGCGGCTGCGGCGCCCGCCCGGGCCAGCCAGGGGTCGGCGACGTTCGGCGCGACCGGCAGCACGCCCAACAGCAACTGACGACGACGGCCGGCGCCGCCCGGTGGCGGCGTCGGCGCCGCCGGCCGCGCGGTTGATCGCGGCTGACGGTCCGGGTGGGCGGACCGTCATGGATGCCCCGGCCGGCGTTCGGCCGGTCTTAGAGCCCGGCCGGCTTCCGGCCATCGAGAGCAAGGTGAACACGCGATGGCAATGAGCGTTGGCGGTGACAACGACACCACCATGTCGGACATCAACACGACGCCGCTCGTCGACGTCATGCTGGTGCTCCTGATCATCTTCCTGATCGCGGTGCCAGTGGTGGTGTCGTCGGTGAAGCTGAAGCTGCCCGACGTCCGCTTCGATCCGACCACGACCAAGCCGGAGAATGTGTCGCTGTCGGTCCTGACCGATCCGACCGGCCACTGCGCGGTTTATTGGGGGATGAGCCGGGTCACGCACGAGGAGCTGTTGAACCGGGCGGTTGCGAAGCTCCGCTTCGACGTCGCCCGGCTCGGCGGGCCGGGCAACATCAACCCGGATGATCTGCCCGAAGCGCATGTCCGCGCCGACGTCAATGTGCCGTGGCAGTGCGTCGGCGGGGCGATCTACAACATGCAGATGGCCGGTTTCGCCAAGGTCGGCTTCATTTCCGAGCCTTCCGCCCAGGAGAACTCGCCGCGCCTGTAATGGCAGCGGTGCGTCCAACATCTCAGGAGTAATTTCGTCATGGCCATGAGCAGCGGCAAGGACGACGGCGATCCGATGGTCGACCTCAACATGACGCCGTTGATCGACGTCCTGCTGGTCCTCATCATCATGTTCATCATCACCATCCCGGTGCAGACGCACGCGGTGAAGGTCGATCTGCCCGTCCAGAACAACAACCCGCATCCCCCCGTCGATCCCGTCAAGAATGTCCTCGATATCGCCGCCAACGGCACGGTGTCGTGGAACGGCGTGCCGGTGAACGATCCGACATTGGCGTCCTATCTGAACCAGAGTGCGCAGCTTCAGCCCGAGCCGGAGCTCCATTTCCAGCCCGACGCGTCGGCACGGTATGAGGTGGTCGACAAGACGCTGGCGATCGTGAAGCGGTCGAACATCACCAAGCTCGGCTTCATCGGCAACGAGCAATATTACAACCGGTTCTGATCGCCGGAGGAAGTCTCGGCGGAGCGTCTGCACGATCCCCAGATCCACGGCGCCGTCGGCAATTCGAACGCAGAGGTTCTCACATCAGGGGAGCAGGTCGTCGACCTGCTCCCCTGATCGTGTTATGGATCAGCGCTTAAAGGTATCGACGACGGCTCCCCGTCTCGCCGTCATTACCGGATGCTGCGGACAAGCGCGACACACGCCGCGTGTCCAGTTGGGCTCTTGGCGTCGTGAGGGACCGCCCGGATATACCGCCACGCTTTCCTCGTACATATCCTCCCAGCGCCACGTAAGTCTGCCGGCGCAGCTGCTGCAGTCCGATCCTGATACCGCGACAAATGCCCTGTTCAGGTTGCAGCGCCGACATATGCCCGCAACGCCGACAGGCGATGCGGGACGGCGGGTTGGCCAGGAACGGAGTCGGCATATGATCCAGTTGGCGATGATCTTCGGCGCGCTGGCCGTGGCCGGTGCCGGCGCGAGCGCGACGGCGGCCGAGACCAGCGATCCGCCGCAACGTATCCGCAGCGTCCAGCTCGCCCGCGGCCAGCTCTGCCCGGTTGCGGCGCCGGGCGAAGTGGTGGTCTGCGCGCCGGCTGACGATCCCTATCGCATCCCCGCCGCGCTGCGCCGGTCGCGGATCGCCGAGCGGACGACCAGCTGGGTGAACCGCGCCGCCGATCTCGACGAGGCCGGCCGGATCGCGGCGGGGCTGCCCGACACCTGCTCGCCGATCGGCACCGGCGGCCAGACCGGGTGCACCCAGGCGATGATAAGGCAATGGGCGGCGGAGCGCCGGGCTGCGCGGATGGCGCCCTAGCGCGCCGGTCGAACCACCGGGTCAGCCGACGCCGTTGAAATCCAGCTGGCCGACGTCGCCGGTGACGAGGTCGACGGCCGCCCCGAACAGGCCCGGGCCTCCGTCGCAGATGACGGTCGGGCCCGCGCCGCTCGCCGAATCGCCCGGTCCCCCGCGCGGGATGTAATTCAGATAGACGGTAGGATGACCAGGCCTGACGACGCCGGTCGCCTCCACCCGCCATCCGCGCTGCAGGTCGGCAAGGCTCACGATGGCCGGGGCGTAGCCGCGCGGCGCCAGATGGAAATAGGCGGCCGCAAGCGCCGCTTCGGCGCGGGCGACCTGTGCCAATGTGGGACGCCAAACGGCGCTGCTGACGGGCGCACGGCGGGAGCATTGGTGGAGCAGGCGCTGGCCGTCGACGCCGCTGAACACGGTAACGCGGGGCGCGTTGGCGGCTGGAAGGGCGATCCCCAGAGCAGCGCCGAGCATCGCGTCGATCACTGCGGATCGCCGCACCAGAGCGCCTCGCGCGCCAGTCGCGGATGCACGCAGCGCCCCGCGAGCAGCGGCAGCAGCGCACCGGGGCGCCACAGGCCGAGGCGATGCTGAGGCACGGGCATCCTGGAGTCGATCACCGGGAGCGGATCGCCGTCGCCGCAACGCGTCGCACTGCGATAATGCAGCGCCGGGCAATCCAGTCTCGCGGCGGCGAGCGTGAGGGGAATTGAGGGCAGCGGCATCCGCTATAACTTCGGCAGGGTGACGCCCTGCTGCCGCATATATTTGCCCGCCCGATCGGCGTAGCTCACCTCGCACGGCTCGTTGCCCTGCAGGAACAGGAACTGGCAGGCGCCTTCATTGGCGTAGATCTTGGCGGGCAATGGGGTCGTGTTGGAGAACTCCAGCGTCACATGGCCTTCCCAGCCGGGCTCCAACGGCGTCACGTTGACGATGATCCCGCAGCGCGCATAGGTCGATTTGCCGAGGCAGATGACGAGCACGTCGCGCGGCACGCGGAAGTACTCGACCGTCCGCGCCAGCGCGAAGCTGTTGGGCGGGATGATGCAGACCTCCGTCTTGCGGTCGACGAAGCTGTTGGCGGCGAAGTCCTTCGGGTCGACGGTGGCCGAGTCGACATTGGTGAAGATCTTGAACTCGTCGGCGACGCGCGCATCATAGCCATAGCTGGACAGGCCGTACGAGATGCACCCTTCGCGCCGCTGCGCCTCGACGAACGGCTCGATCATGGCGCGGCCGAGCGCCTGATCGCGGATCCAGCGGTCTGACAGCACGGACATGGCGGCGTGATGCGGGGAAAGTGGGGGCAGGGCAAGCCGGCGGTCAGGCGCGGCTGTGGTAGCGTTCCTCGGTGATCGCCGCGAGCCGCTGCGCCAGCGCCGCCGCGCCGCCGAACTGGAAGCCGAGCTGGCTGCGATAGGCGGCGCAGGCGGCGAGCCTTGCGGCGCGGGTGGTGGGGGTCAGCGGCTCGACCAGTGCAGCCGGGGCGGCGACAGGGGCGTGACGATCGGCATAGGGCCAATCCTCCCACAGCAGCAGCGCCCGCTCGCCGATCACCGCCGTCAGCGCAGCGAGGACGATCCAGTGGTCGACATGATCGCCAAGGCAGAGCGGCGCGAGCACGAGGTCCGGCGCCTGTTCATGGAGCAGCCCCGCCAGCGCGGGCGCGATCCGTTCCGCCTCATCGTCGTCGTGCCGCCGTTGCCCGAACAAGGCGGCGGCGGAGTCATAGCCGCGGTGCGGCGCCTCCAGGAACGGCAGGTGGACCGGTACTGCGCCCAGCGCCGCACATGCTTCCTCATCGTCGGCACGGCGGAGCGCCATATAGTCGAGCTCGGGGCCGATCCCCTTGTCGAGCTGGCATGCGAGCGCGAAGCCGGTCGGCCGGGCGACATTGCCGGTGAAGCAGGTCGCGACCGTCACCTGCCACCCGGCCGCCGCGCGTGCGGCGAGCAGCCCGCCCGCCGAAAAGGCTGCGTCGTCGAGATGCGGTGAGACCGCCAGGAGTTTCACGGCAGCAGCCTCACAGCAGCTGGCCTAGAGTAACTGGGGCGTCGCGCGAAAACGGCAGGGGGTGATCGGCAGCGCCTCGTCGAACGGCTGCTGCGGCCGCCCGCGCAAGCCGTCATAAACCGCCATGATCTGCCGCCCGACCGCCTCCCAGCCGTAAACCCGCCGGCATTCCGCCAGCGCCGCCTCGCCCAGCCGGGTGCGTAGACCAGGGTCATCGACCAGGCGGGTCAGCGCCGCGGCCAGCGCGGGCACATCGCCCGGCTCGACCAGCAGGCCGTTCTCATCGTCGCGCAGGCAATCGACGACGCCGACCGCGCGGCACGACAGCACCGCGTGCCCGGCCGCCATCGCCTCCAGGATGGTGTTGGAGAAGCCTTCCGCATAGGTCGGCGAAACGAACACGTCGTGCGCGCGGTACAGCGCGGGGGCGGTGTCGTAATCGGCATAGCCGCTGAACCGCACCCGCGCCGCGAGCCCGAGCTCGGCCACCAGGGCCTGCGCCGCAGCCAGGTCGGGCCCGATCCCGGACACCGTCGCGGTCCAGTCACCGGCGACGCCGGGCAGCGCCTGCAGGAAGTCGAGCACGCCCTTACGCCGATCGATGCGGCCGTGGTACAGCAGCCGCGCCGGGCCGGGCTGCCGCTCCCCCGGCGTGAAGCGTGTCGTGTCGACCGCGCCCGGGACGATCGTGAACCGCTTGCGCGCGGTGCCCAACCGGTCGCTCACCTCGGCGGCGAAGCTGGCGCCGCCGATCAGCAGCGCGCCCGCGCGGTCCAGGACGCGCACCATCGCCACCCGGTGCGTTTCGCAGCATGAGCCGACCCAATGCCCGTCGCCGCCCTGGATCGAGACGACGCAGGGCAGCCGCAGCCTGGCCGCCGCGATCATCGCCGCCCACCCGGTCGGATAGCCGTACTGCGCGTGGATCAGGTCGAACGGCGTGCGGCCGTGTTCGCGCATGATCGCGAAGACGAGCCCGTCCACGTCGCGTTCGAAATCGCCGCCGTCCTGTTCGCCCAGCGCCTCCAGCCCGATGACGCGGACGCCCGTGACCGGCGGGGGCGGGCCGCCGCCATAGACGCCGCGGAGCGCCGGATCGCCGTAGAACTGGCTCACCAGCGTCACCTCGTGTCCCGCCGCGACCAGCTGACGCAGCAGGTTGAGCGCGTAGATCGACATGCCTGAAATTGCCGGGAAGAAGCGGCGCGAGACGAAACAGATCCGCATGCCGCTCACCGGCATGTCCGCAGATATGCGATCGCCTCCGGGATCGCCTGATGCGCGCGCGGGCTTTCACGGCTCAATTCGACGCAGACCAGCCGGGTCCAGCCGATCGCGTCCAGCGCGTCCAGCACCGCGGGCACATCCATGTCGCCCTGCCCGAACGGCAGGTGGGTGTGGTCTCCGCGCCGCATGTCCTCGATCGCGACGGTGCCCAGCCGATCGGCATGGCGGCGCAGCGCGTCGGCGGGGTCGATGTCCTGCGTCACCAGGCAGTGCCCGGTGTCGAGCGCGAGTCTGAGCCGCGGGTGTCGCGCCGCGAGTACCGTGTAATCGGCTACCGTCTCGACCAGCATGCCCGGCTCGGGCTCGAAACTCGCGGCTACCCCCTTGGCCTCGGCATGGTCGAGTAGCTGGGTCAGTCCCTCGTCGAGCCAACGCCACGCGTCGACCGGCGCGACGCCCGGCTTCGGCACGCCCGCCCAGAAACTTACCGTCTCGCTGCCCAGGATGCTTGCCACGTCGATGGCGCGCTGGATAAACGCGACACGGCGTTCGCGGCCATGCGCGCTCACCAGCGTCGGCTCGTGCTTGTCGGCGGGATCGAGCAGGTAGCGTGCGCCCGTCTCGATCACGCTCGCCAGCCCCAGCCCGTCGAGCAGCTCGCCGACCCGGTCCGCCTCGCGCCACCAGTCGTCGGCGAATGGGTCGAGATGGTGGTGATCGAGCGTCAGCGCGACGCCATCATAGCCAGCATCCGCGATCAGCCGGACCGCGTCGTCCAGCCGGTGGTTGGCCGCGCCGTTGGTGTTGTAGGCGAAACGCAGCGTCATGCCCGCTCGCTCCACGCCACATGGTGCGCCTCCGGCTCGCGATACAGCGGGTAGAGCGGACCGACGACCGCGTCGGCGGCCGCCGTGTCGAACCACACCGGCCCGCCCAGCCGCGCTTCCGCCGCCTCGGTCAGTCGTACCGCACGTCGCGCGCCCGCGCCCGCGCCGATCCCGGCCAGCGGGCTGTCGGCCGCCAGCAGCTTGGCCGCGTTGCGCTCGCCGACGCGGTAATAGCTCATCGTCTCGACCTCCATGCCGGGCACGACGACCTTGACCACGGCGATGCTGCGATCGGCCGGCGACATGTCGACATAGAGTATGTCGAACCCGGCCGCCTCCACCGCCGCCCGCGCCAGCGCGCCGCGCGCGCGGCCGTCGGCGGCGTCGGCGTGGGGCAGCGTGGAGAAGTCGCGCCGCGACCGCTCGGCCAGCATCGTCGGCGCCAGCCAGTCCCGCAGCGTCGCGGCATCGGTGCGGGTCCAGCGTTGCATCTCAGCAAAGGCGCGGCCGTCGCTCGACTTCGCCGCGCCGCCCGCCTGCGCCATGAAGCGCGCAATATAGCCTTCGGGTGCGATCCGCTCTGCCACCGCCATCGGTCCGTGCGCGAATGCCTTGCGGGCGCGGCTGGCGGCGTATTCGGCGATGCACTTGTCCAGCGCCTGGTCGCGGTCGGGATGCGCCGCCTCACCGCAGGCGGTCGCCATGATCGGCACCGTGGGCTCGCCTTGCTCATCAACGCCGACGCAATACACATTGGCGAACCCGAACTCGCCGGTCGCGAACTTCGGGATCGCGCGGATGCCTGCCGCCGCGAACCGGTCGAGCAGCGCCGCCGACCCGGCCGGCGGGACAGGCAGATCGAGCACCACTCCCTGATCCAGCGCGCGGAACAGGAGCCCGTTGCCGTCGCGCTGCAAAATCTCGCACAGGCCGTGGCCGATCGCCCAGTCGAGGTCCGGCCCCGCGCCCATGCCGTTGGAGATGATCGTCGTGAACGGCCGATAGCCCGGGCTCAGCTCGGTAGCCGAATAGGCGGCGAGGTCGATCGGCACCAGGACGGCCGATCCGTCTGCCCAGCGTGTCGCCTCGACCCAGTCGAGCGCGGAGTCGCGCCCGACCGGCGACCCGGCGGGCAGGCACAGCGTCAGCGGATCGACGACGCTCCGCTCGCCCAGCGTCCGCGCCAGGTCGGCATGGCTGCCGTGCGTCTTCGCCCGAGCCGCCAGGGTCAGTGTTGGCCACACCATCTCGGCGATCTCGCCCAGTCCGCCCAGGATCGCCGCTTCGTCGGTCGCGCCATAGCCGACGCCATAGGGCATGATCCCGGCCAGCGCCGGCGTCTCCGGAAACAGCGCCACGACCCAGACGGGGATGCCGACCCGGTCGATACCGTGGATCGGGAACGCGACGACGTCGCCCGCCGGGAAGGCGTCGAGATAGCGGCGGCAGGCGGCGCTTAGGCCGGAAGGCAGTCCGGCTCTCACAGCAGCACGCGCTTCACGCCCGGTGGTCGCGTCAGCGCCTCGTCCAGCACCGCCAGCGCCACCGGCCGCCCGATCTCGGGCGCAAACTCGAACGGGGTCAGCACCGCGTCGAACGCCAGCGGCGCGATTACCGCGCGATACCGTCGCAACTCGCCATGGGTCAGCGGAATGTCCTTGTGGAACGCCTTGTGGCTGCTGATCGCGGTCGCGCGGCCGCCCTCGTCCTGATCGACCTTGAACATGTCGCCGCAGAACAGCCGCCGCCCAGGTTCGTCGTGAAGGCACGCCTGCCCCTCATAATGGCCCCCGACATGGTGCAGCGTGCAGCCCGGCGCCAGCGCCAGCACGTCGTCGAACGGCGCCGTGACCCGGAACGCCTTGGTCAGGCGGAGGTCGTCCTTGTGGATCGCAACCCGCTCGGGAGAGAAGGTTCGCTGGAGCTGGAACAGCGCGCCGTAGCCGTGACAATGGCTGGCGGCGAGAAAACGGATGCCGCCCAGCGCCTCGATCTGCGCCAGCATCGCGTCGCTGTAATATGGCGCCGCCTCGAACGCGATGTTGCCGCCCGGCCGCACGATCAGCCAGCCCGTGCCCGCAAGGCCGAGCGCCGGCGTGGTCGTGAACGCCCACAGGTCTTCGGCAACCTGCCGCCACGTGCCGCCATGCGTCGCCGCGATTTCGGCTTCGGGCAGGAAGCGCCAGCCATCTTCGGGCAGGTCGTTGCGGACGTCGCTGCACACCGGGCAGTCGGCGGGGTCGAAGTGGCGCTGCCAGAAGCCGCAATGGGCGCAGGCGTACCAGCTCAAAGGCATCGCTTCGCCTCCACATGCGCGCGGTCGAACAGACGCATCAACGCGAGGTCGCGGCCGATGTCGAAATCATGCGGCTCGCCCCGCACGGCGCGTGAGAACGCCGCCGCCTGCGCCGTGAAGGGCGAAAGGGTCGCGTCGAAGGGCAGGGGGGTTGCCGCGCCTGTGCGGCCGCAGGTGAGGGTGACGCTGCCCCCCGGCGTCTGGCCCATCGTATCGACCGCGACGAGCATGCCGGTGTCGCCGATCACCTCCAGCCGCCGCCGCGGCAGCATCTCCGGACAGTTGTACGCAACATGGCACTGCACCAGCACGCCGCCCGCGGTCCGCCCGGTCAGCATGCCGCCATCATCGACCGGGTAGGCGTGCACCCGCCGCTGCAGCGCGACGTGCAGCGTGTCGATCGGCTCGTCGATAAGCAGTTGCGCAAGGTCGAGCCCGTGCAGCGCCAGGTCGATCACTGCGCCGCCGCCGGCGGCGGCCGGGTCTGCGCGCCAATTGCAATGCGACCAGTCGGGCCCGACCCAGCAGGCGTAGACGATCCGCACCGCGGTCGGCCGCCCGATCGCGCCGTCGCGAATCGCCACGGCCATCGCGCGGTGCGCCGGATGATGGCGCTGATCGAACGCCGTGCCGGCCAGCAGTCCCTGCGTCGCGTCGGCGATCGCCTCGGCCTCGGCCAGCGTCGCCGCGAGCGGCTTCTCGCACAGCACCGGCACCCCCGCCGCGGCGGCGGCGCGGACAGGGGCGAGGTGGAGGTGGTTGGGCGTGGCGACGTACAGTATGTCGATGCCGCCGGCCGCGAGCATCGCTTGGGCATCGTGGTGCGTCGCGATGGAGGCCGACAGCGCGCTTGCCTGTGCGACCGGCGAGGGATCGGCGACGGCCACCACCTCACCCCCCGCGGCCGCAATCCCCGGCGCCATATAATCGCGCGCGACCCAGCCGAACCCAGCAATGGCCCAGCAGCGGCCGTTATTGCGGGCGCCGCCCGCCATCCGGCGGGCCTCGGCCCGATGGACGTGGACGCCGGACGCATGGCCGGGCCGCTCACCGGCATCGGGCGCGACAGCGGGGGAACAGAGGCTCGCACCCCTCACCATCGCGCAGGCAGGTCCACGCGCCGCCGCAGCCTTGCCGGGTCCGCCGCAAACGGCAGTTCGTCGTCGCGCTTCCCCCAGAAGCAGCCGGCGCCATATTCGTCGCGCCAACGTGCCGAGGGCCAGCGAACGTGCTCCTGTCCCTGCTCGCTGCCGAGCAGCGGATTGCGCATCAGCGTTGCGCCGTCGGGCGGCAGCGCCAGCCCCGCCTGGATCGCACGCGGCATGCCGCCCCCTTCGACCAGCGAAAAGGCTTCGACGTCGGTGTCGTCACACCAGCCGTGCAGCGGGGGGACGTCGGCCTCCAGCAAAGCCCAGAGCAGCTCTTCCTCGTCATAGACGCAGGCGTCGGGAAACAGCGCCGCCCAGTAAGTCGACGATTGCGCCGGCCCCCTGGCGCCGTTGCGATAGCCGGCATGATGCAGATGGCTGACCGCAAGCATTCCTTCTGCTGCAACCATGCTGCGCAGCATAGCTGCAGCACGAGCCTGCTGCGGCAGAAAGTAGAAGGCGTCATGGCACTGGACAAGGTTGAAGGTCTGACCGGCAACGGGCCATCGGCCGCCTGCGTCGAATACCACATAGGCGGCGTCGGGCGCGACCCAATGTTTCGCCAGCCAACACTTCGCGAACACCACGTCCGCGCCCAGACAGGCCACGCCGCGCTGCGTCAGTTCGCGCAGGTAATGGCCGATCCCGCATGCCAGCTCGAATGCGCTTCGCGGCGTGGTCCAGTGCGCCTCCAGCAGCGCCAGCCCGGCGAGATAGGTCGAGTCGACCCAGCGATATGCGAAATAATCCGCCACCGGGCCGAAGCGGAGCAGCGCCATCGCGTCGCGTAACGAGAGCGTTTCGCGCTCGCGTACCAGCCGCTTCAGCTCGCCGAGATCGGTGGCGGGACCCGTCCACCACGCATCCTGATCAGTCAGCAGCGCCACCAGCGCATCGTCCGGGCAGCCCGCGTCCAGGTGATCGAGCGCGACGGCGGCCAGACCCTCGCTGCCGGTCCGCAGATAGGGGATGCCGTCGACCACGGGCCACCGCTCGCCCGCGGCAGCCAGCGAATGCGGCGTGTCCGCGGCCAGCACCGCGCCCGTGGCCGGCGACGTCCAGCTCACAACAGGCCGATCTCGGCCAGCACGCGATCGTGGAAGACTTTGACCGGGCCGGCGTGGACGAGCGCGTAGTCGCCGAGCACCACGTCCATCGCCGCCATGCGCCCGTGCTGCTCGATCTCGAGCACGCGGTCGATCACATCCGCGGCGTGAAACGCGCGTGCCTCCGGCGTTGTGTCGCCGCCGATCGGCGCCAGCGCGGCGCGCACCGTCGCGGCGATGCCGGGGCTCAACTCGCCCAGGGCCCGATCGCGTGCGTCGGTGATGACCCGGTCGAGCATCTCGCCGAGCAGCATCTCGCCGGTGAAGCCGGCGTCGGGCATCCCCGCATTGTGGAGGTGGTGGGCCATGCCCGCGACGAACACCGTCGTTGCGTCCGCACGATAGCCCGGCGCCAGCAGTACGCCGTAGATAGCGACCATGAGGCAATGTTCGGCGTGGCTCTCCGCCGGCTGGAGCAGCAACCGCGGCTTGCCGGGACAGGTCACGCCCGCCCGCGGTTGCGCGGCGAGCAGGCCCACGAAGCGGGGCACCGGCCCCGCCGCGGGCGCGCCCTCCGCCAGTGCCGGGCGCAGCGTCGCCGCCAGCACCGGGTCGATTGCGAAGGCAAGCTCGTCGAAGCCCCGCGCCAGCACGGTGACGGCCTGTGCCTGCGTCAGCCCCAGCTCGACCAGCTTCGCGCGGTCCAGATCGCCCAGCCGGACCGCCGCCAACGCTGCCGCCACGGTGCGTTGCATGACCGCGTCCGCCGCCTCGCCCCGCGCCAGCGCCGCCCAGCCATGACGGAACAGGCGTTCGGCGATCGACCCGTCGCGCCCCGCCGCGCGGATGCGTTTCAGGTCGCCGAGTTCGCGCAGCAGCGGCAACAGCCGCCGATCGACCCTCACGTCGCGTCCAGCCACCGATCCAGGATCAGCTGCTGCTCGCCGAACGCATGGACCGGATCGCGGCCGTCGGCGGTCTGGGGCGCCTTGAAGAAGATGCCCATCTGCTCCTGCACGCCGCTCTGCCCACGCTGCTGCGCCAGATCGAGGCAGCGCGCGATCTCGATCGCCAGCGGCGCGGCGAGCACCGAATCCTTGCACAGGAAGTTCAGCTTGAGCTGCATCCGCTGACCAAGAAAGCCGGTCAGGTCGATGTTATCCCACGCTTCCTTGTCGTCTCCGCGCGGCCGATAATAATGGATCATGATGATGTGATCCTCGACCGGATAGCCGAGAATCTGGTCGAGGACCGACTTCTTGGTGTCGACCTTGGACGCGAGGCTCTTGGGATCGTCGAGCGCCAGCCCGTCCGAATTGCCAAGGATGTTGGTCGAAAACCAGCCGTCGACGTGCAGCGCGCGATCGCGCAGAGCGGGCGCGATCACCGTCTTCATCAGCGTCTGCCCGGTCTTGCCGTCCTTGCCCGCCACCGGCACCCCGCGAACCCGCGCCAGCTCCGCCAGCGGCGCGATGTCGGCGGCCACCGAGGGCGTGAAGTTCGCATAGGGCGTGCCCGCCGCGATCGCCGCATAGGCGTACAGCATCGCGGGACTGATCGCCGCATCGTCCCGGTCCAGCCCGCGCTCGAACCCATCGACGCTGAGCAGGCTGTCGGCGGCCGCGTCCGCCTTGCGCTCGGTCGAGGCGAGGTTGATCATTACCACGCGATCGAGCGACTGGTCCGCCTTGAAACGGCTGAGGTCTGCCTGGATCTGCTCCACCGCGGCGCGATGGCCGGCGGCGGCGATCTTGTTGGCCCCGTCGATATTGGCGCAGAAATCGCGCGATCCGACCGCGGGCCACGGCCGCATGCCGGCCAGCGCCGACGCGCCGTTCGCCAGCTCCTTGTCGCCGATGACGCCATGCCGCCGCGCCGCCGTCGCCAGATCGTCGTGGCTGAGATCCCAGCCAGCGAACTGCAGATCTCGATACGCCGCCATGCCGGGGACATCGCGATTGGCGAGCGGCAGGCCGGACAGGTCGTTCGATCCTTCGCGGATCATCGCGATGCCCGCGGCCGCCGTCGTTGCTACCGCTCCGTTGAGCCCGATCACCGCGACCCCGACGCGCTCTCCCATGCCGATCTTCTTCGTTGTTTCCGGAGTGCCGCCAACGAGCGAAGGCACGGTCGGTCGCAGCGAACCGCCAGCCAGATGGCGTAGCAGCCACCTATGTTGCGGCACTGTTGCGCCGCGATGATCCAGTTGCGATCAGACCGGCAGGAAGGCCGGAAGCAGGGGAAGCAGTTCGCGCGCCAGAAAGCCGACCGGCGCGGTGTCAAGCGCCAGCCGCCGGCCCGCCTCGCCGTGCATCCACACGCCCCAGCAGGCCGCCGGCAGCGGCGCGGTGCCGCGTGCCAGCAGACCGGCGACGACGCCGGCCAGGACATCGCCCGAACCGGCGGTGCCCAGCCCCGGGCCGCCCCCGCGATAGTGGAGCAGTACGCCCTCTGGCGCGGCGACCACCGTTTCCGCTCCCTTCAGCACAACCACCGCGCCGAACCGCTCCGCCGCCGCCCGGGCCGCGCCGGCCTGATCCGCGGCGATCGTCGCCATCTCGCAATCGAGCAGCGACGCCGCCTCGCCCGCGTGCGGCGTCAGCACCAGCCGGCCACGCCAGGCTTCGAGCAGCCGATCCAGCGGCCCGGCACAGGCCACCGCCGCTGCATCGAGAACCAGGCAGGCGTCAGGCGCGTCGATCGCCGCGACGACGCGCATCAGTTCCGCCGCCGCCGCCTGATCGACCATGCCGGGGCCGAACACCAGGGCGTCGGCATGTGCCGCAGCCTTGGTGAGGGCCGGGCCCGCTGTGGCGGCGATCTCGCCCTCCGCCTCGGGGAGCGCCAACACCGCGGCTTCGGGAAAGGCGATGCCGAGCGGCAGCGCCGCCGTCGCGATCGTCGCCAGCCTGAGCTTGCCGGCGCCGGCCCGCAACGCCGCCTCCCCGGTCAGCCGCAGAGCGCCGGGAACGGCCGACGAGCCCCCGATGGCCAGCACCTGTCCACGCGCGTCCTTGCCGCCGCGCGGATCGGGCAGCGGATTGGCGGCGCACCAGGCCGCATCGATCTCATCCACGCGGTGCGGCCATCACGTCGGGCGCGGCGGTAACGGGTGCCGCGCTGGCCTCGATCGCTTCGACCGCATTGTAGCGGACCAGCGTCATGCCGCCGTCGCCGCGCGCCGCGGCGTCGAAGACATATTCGGTGACCGAGCAGTTGGCGACGTCGCCTGCCTTGTCGATCGCCAGGATCTCGGCCTCGGTCAGGTTCTCGATGACGTAGCGCAGGCACAGCACCACGACCTGATGGGCAACGATCATCACGTCCTTGCCCGCATGATGGAGCGCGACCGTGTCGATCAGCGACCGGAGGCGGAAGACGACATCACACCAGCTCTCCCCACCCGGCGGGCGATGGTAGAACTTGCCGAGCAGCCGGCGGAACTCCGCTTGTTCGGGGTGGATGGCCCTGACACCTGCGCCGGTCAGCCCATCAAGGATGCCGAACTCCTTTTCGCGCAGCCGTTCGTCGAGACACAGCGGCACCGCGGCGTCGCACCCCCCTTGCGCGCGGAACAGCCCGGCGGTCTGCTGCGCCCGGACATAGGGCGAGACCAGCATCACCGCCGGCCGGACAGCCTCGTGCGCGAACCAGCGGCCCAGCCCCCGCGCCTGTTCCTCACCCTGTTCCGACAACGGCACATCGACATCGCGTCCGCCCAGCACGATGCGCTCGGCGCCCGCGGCATCAGCTGCATCGCGCGCGACGTTGCCCGCGCTCTGGCCGTGGCGGACGATCCACAGGCGCGACGGCCAGCGCGCGGCGGACATCAGTTCTGGCCCTTCGCGCGCTTTTCCCAATTCGCCATCAAGCCAGCTTCAGCCCTTCCTTGTTCATCTGCACGGTCAGATGCTTGTTCTCCGCATCGCTGAGCAGTCCCCTCATGCGCGGGAACAGATCCTGCTCCTCCTCGCGCATATGCCCTTCGATCATGGTGCGGAACTCGGCCAGCTTCGGCAGCCAGCGGGCATCGCCCCGGCTCATCTCGGTCAGGTCGAACAGATACTGCTTCACATAGCCGTGCTCATGGTTGAGATGGTCGGCGCCCTCCGCGATGCCCTTGTCGCGCATCATTGCGTAGACGGTGTTCTCTTCCTGAAACGCGTGTTTGCCGAGCGCGTGCTTGAGCTGCATCAGCAGGAAGGAGCGGCGGCCCGCCTGCGCGTCCGTTGTCTTTTCAAGCAGGTCGAAGATGCCCAGCGCCATCTTGTGCTCGGTCGCCAGCGCCGCATCCCATTCGCCCGCCAGCATGGTCGGCGACTGCACCGCCGCCTTGCGCGCGACATTCGCGAGCAGCCCCGCCACCAATCCGACGCCCGCGCCGATCGCGACGGCGGTTCCGGTGTAGCTCTCGCCCGCTGCGCTGCGCTGTTTGGTCTGCGTTGCCATAATCGTGCCTCCAAGGAATCTGCAGCGGCAACCACGCGGACCGGCGGACGGTTCCGCGCCGATTGAGCCTGGTCAACCTCCTCGCGTGCAAAGATCGCTGCTCCGACGCTACGACCTGACGATTTCGCTGTCCTACAAGGCAACCCATATGGTTCGCTAACGCTCTTTGGATCAGGAGCTGCAGCATGGACCCGACTCGCCTTATCGATGCCGTGATCGACCGCGAAGGCGGTTATGTAGATCATCCCGCCGACCCGGGCGGTGCGACCCGCTGGGGGATCACGGAGGCGACCGCGCGGGCCGACGGCTATGGCGGCGACATGCGGCTGCTGAGCCGTGCCCGCGCCGCCGCGATCTACGCGCGTGTCTATTGGCAGCGGCCCGGCTTCGACCAGCTTGCCGTCCGCGCCCCGGCCCTGGCGGCAGAACTGTTCGATACTGGCGTCAACATGGGGCCTGCGGGGGCGATCGGGTTTCTTCAGCGCGCCCTCAATGCGCTCAACCGTGGTGCCAGCGACTATCCCGACATCGCGTTGGACGGTCGCCTCGGCCCCGCCAGTTTCGCTGCGGTCGACGCGTTCCTGCGCACCCGTGGCCGGACGGGCGAGACGGTGCTGCTGAAGGCGGTCGAGGCGCTGCAGGGAGAGCGCTACCTCAGCCTCGCCGAACGCCGCCCCGCGGACGAGGCGTTCCTCTACGGCTGGCTTGTGAACCGGATCGGTTAGACAGCCACAAGATGTTGACCCCCCTGACACAAGCGATGGGGTCAACACGGACAACATGCACAACATCGAAGGACCGACAAACATGACCATTCTCGACGGCATCATCGGGCCCGTTGCGGCCCTGCTGGACAAGATCATTCCCGACCCGAAGGCACGCGACGCCGCCAAGCTGGAGCTGCTCAAGCTGCAAGGCGAGCAGGGGCTGGACCAGATCCGCGTCCAGATGCAGGCGGTGGTGGCTGAAGCGCAGTCCGTCGATCCTTGGACCAGCCGCGCGCGGCCATCCTTCCTCTACGTCATGTACGCGCTGCTGATGTGGAGCATCCCGATGGGGCTGATCGCTGCCGTCGAGCCGAGGATGGCGCGCGACATCGCGGCGGGGATGACGGCGTACCTCAACGGCATCCCGGAGCCGCTCTACGCGCTCTTTGGGACCGGCTATCTCGGCTACACGGTGGCGCGGACCTGGGGCAAGGCAGTGGGGGCGGAGCGGTAGTGAAAGTCCTCTCCCGCTGCCGCGGGAGAGGCTTCATGCTCAGTGGGCGAGCGCCGCCAGCCGGCCGGTGTCGATCGTCGCCACCGCGGCCTTCAGCGGGTCGATCGACGGCGCGTTGCCTTCCGCCGCGACGGCGAAGCGGCTCGCCACCATGGTGGTGAACTTGCCGTGATGCTCGCTGCCGTCCCATTCCTCGTCGACCATGGAGCCGTTCTGCATCGAGGTGCGCTCATAACCGGTCGCGGTCTGCCGGTTCGAGTTGACGTTGAGTGCCCCGCCCAGCGTCGCCAGGCTGCCCAGCGCGCCGACATCGCTGACCGACAGCTCGAAGCTCTGGTCGCCCAGCGTGTAGGTGCCCTTGGCGGTCGCTGCGCCAAGGCCCGCCGCCGAGCCGCCCGAACTCTCGACGGCGGTGCGGGTGAAGCCCGCCACGCTCGTGGGCAGCATCGCCTGCAGCGCGGCGGGATCAACGATATGGCCATTCGAGACCGTGCCGTTCGTCGTCGCGGTGTTGGCGTTGGCGGCGGCGCGGTCGGCCGAGGCCGCCATCTGCTGCCCCGCGGCGGCGAGCTGGTCGAGGTTGATGCTGGCGCCGTTGCCGGTGTTGAGGCTGCCGAGCGTTACCGTGCCGCCCGTACCAAAGGCGAGCGGCGAGGGCGCGAGAATGCCGACGACGAGCCCGAGCACCACCGCGGCGATCGCTGTTCCGATCGCGCCGACCACCACCGACAGGATGACGTAAGGCACCGCCTTGTCCGGCGGCGTGCGCATCATCGGCGGCATGCCGACCCACAGGACATAGAGGCTATACAGCCCGGCGAGTGACAGCAGGACGCCGAGGTAGGGTATGATGACGAAGCCCTGCGCCAGCCAGGCGGCGACGAACGACCAGCAGACGACCTTCATTGCCTGGTCACGGCTCTTCCAGGCCTGGAAGGTCGGGGCCAGCGCCTCGATCACCAGCGCGAAGATCCACACGCCGATCAGCGCGACAGCATAGTCCTTGACCGCGTTGGCGATCGACCAGACCAGGCTGGGGCGGAAGCTCACCCCGAACGCGCCCCAGCCGAACAGCTGGCCCTTGAGCAGGTTGGCGATCGGGCCGATCGCCGCGAGCGGCACCGCAACCTTGGTGAAGGTTGCCATGGCGGGCGATGGGTCGGCATCAATTGCTGGCCATTCGGCCGCGGGCCTGGTGATCAGCCGCTGGATACGGCCGACCATGCCGCCCCCGCCCGGTCCCTGCGGCGGTGGGCCGCCCGGACCGCTGCCATAGGGCGGTTGGCCGGCAGGCCCGGGCTGGTAGGGCAAGGGGCCGCCGGGGCCGGGCTGATACGGCGGCGGGCGGTCTCCCGGAAACTGGCTGGCCATGATGTCGAATCCCCTGCTGCGTAAATCTGGATCAGGCTGCGCCAGTTTGCGGCGAAAGGCTAGGCCGTCCGCGACGTGTTTGCGTTGCACCGCGGGCCACCCATATGCGCGGCATGAGCGGAAACCCCCATGCCGCGCCGGTCTGGCACGGCACCACGATCGTGTCGGTGCGCAAGAACGGCCGCGTCGTCATCGCCGGCGACGGCCAGGTGACGCAGGGCCAGACGGTGATGAAGCCCAACGCGCGCAAGGTCCGGACGCTTGGCGCAGACGGGAAGGTCATCGCCGGGTTCGCCGGAGCGACCGCCGACGCCTTCACGCTGTTCGAGCGGCTGGAGGCCAAGCTGGAGAGGCACGGCAACCAGCTGATGCGCGCGGCGGTCGAGCTGGCGAAGGACTGGCGGACCGACAAATACCTCCGCAACCTGGAGGCGATGATGATCGTCGCCGACCGGGAGGTGACGCTGATCCTGACCGGCAACGGCGACGTGCTGGAGCCGGAGGCTGGGATCGCCGCGATCGGCTCGGGCGGCAATTTTGCGCTCGCCGCTGCCCGCGCGCTGACCGAATACGAGCCCGACGCGGAGACGATCGCGCGCAAGGCGATGAAGATCGCCGCCGAGGTCTGCGTCTACACCAACGATCGGCTGACCGTCGAAACGATCGAGGAAGCCGCCTGATGCTCTATAGCCGCCTCGGCCAATCCGGCCTCGTGGTCTCGCGGCTGTCGCTCGGCACCATGACCTTCACGCGCGGCGGCGGCAACGCGGCGATTGCCAAGACCGACGCCGCGAGCGCCGACCAGATCCTCGGCCGCGCGCTCGACGCCGGGGTCAATTTCGTCGACACCGCCAACATCTACGCCGACGGTCAGTCGGAGGAGATGCTGGGCGATCTCCTGCGTGATCGGCGCGATCGGGTCGTGCTCGCGACCAAGGCGGGATGGCGCGGCGGCGCGGCATTGATGGACAGCGGCCTGTCCGCCGCGCACTTGCATCGCGCGATCGACGGCAGCCTGAAGCGGCTCCGCACCGATCATGTCGACCTCTACATCGCTCACCGCAACGACCTGAACACGCCGCTGGAAGAGACGCTGGTCGCGCTGGACGCGATCGTTCGCAGCGGCAAGGCGCGCTATCTAGGCTTCTCGAATTGGCCGGCGTGGAAGGCGGCGGCGGCGGTCCAGTTCCAGCGCGACAACGGCCTCGCCGCCTTTACCCACGGCCAGATGATGTATTCGCTGCTCGGTCGCGGGATCGAGGACGAGGTCGCGCCGATGATGCAGCATTTCGGCCTAGGCCTCACTGCATGGTCGCCGCTGGCCGGCGGCTTCCTGTCGGGCAAGTACACGCGCGAGAATCTCGGCGACGCCGCGAACCGGCTGTCCGGGTTCGATCAGATTCCGTTCGACAGGGACAAGGGGTTCGCGCTGCTCGACACGCTGCGCGCCATCGCCGGCGCGCATGACAGCGCCAGCGTGGCGCAGGTGGCGATCGCCTGGCTGTTGGCGAAGCCGGCGGTGTCCAGCGTCATCTTGGGCGCCTCGAAGCTCGCGCAGCTGGACGACAATCTAGCCGCCGCCGAGCTGGCGCTGAGCGCCGACGAGGTCGCGCGCCTGGACGCGACGACGAAGCCGGCGCCGAGCTATCCCGGCTGGGTCGTCAACGTGCCCGACGCGATCATCACCGCCGCGCTCCGCGCGAAGCCTGGCGACGGGCACCTTCCCGATATCAAGGCGCTACGCGCTTTTTAAGAGACACCATGAACGACCAGCTCACCCCGAAGGCGATCGTCGCCGCGCTCGACGCGCACATTATCGGCCAGGCCGACGCCAAGCGCGCGGTCGCGGTCGCGTTGCGCAACCGCTGGCGGCGGCAGCAGCTCAGCGCCGAGTTGCGCGATGAGGTCACGCCCAAGAACATCCTGATGATTGGGCCGACCGGCTGTGGCAAGACCGAGATCAGCCGCCGGCTGGCGAAGCTGGCCGATGCGCCGTTCGTCAAGGTCGAGGCGACCAAGTTCACTGAGGTCGGCTACGTCGGCCGCGACGTTGAACAGATTGCACGCGATCTGGTCGAAGAGGCGATCCGCCTCGAACGGGAGCGCCGCCGCGCCGCGGTTGCTGACAAGGCGGAGGCCGCCGCGATGGCGCGCCTACTCGATGCGCTCACTGGCAAGGGTTCGTCGGAGGCGACCCGCGAGTCGTTCCGGCAGCGCTTCCGCGACGGGCACCTCGACACGACCGAGATCGAGATCGAGCTGGAGCAGGCGTCGCAGATGCCGTTCGAGGTGCCGGGTGCGCCTCAGATCGGCATGATCAACCTTGGCGACATGATGAAGTCGTTCAGCGGCGGCGGACAGAATCTGAAGCGTCGCAAGCTGACCGTGCGCGCCGCCTGGGACAAGCTGCTGGAGGAAGAGGCCGACAAGCGGCTCGACAATGATGATGTCAACCGCGTCGCGCTCGCCCAAGCGGAAGCGAATGGCATCGTCTTCCTCGATGAGATCGACAAGATCGCGGTCAGCGACGTGCGCGGCGGCTCGGTCAGCCGCGAGGGCGTGCAACGCGACCTGCTGCCGCTGATCGAGGGTACCACCGTTGCGACCAAATACGGGCCGATGAAGACCGACCACATCCTCTTCATCGCGTCCGGCGCCTTTCATGTCGCCAAGCCCAGTGACCTGCTGCCCGAGTTGCAGGGAAGGCTGCCGATCCGGGTCGAGCTGAAGGGGCTGAGCGAAGAGGACTTCGTCGCCATCCTGTCCGACACCAAGGCTTCGCTGATCGCGCAGTACCGGGCGCTGCTCGGGACCGAGGGCGTACAGATCAACTTCACCGGCGATGGCATCCGCGCCGTCGCGCGCATCGCCGCGGAGGTCAACAGCGAGATCGAGAATATCGGCGCGCGCCGCCTGCAGACGGTGATGGAGAAGCTGCTGGAAGAGGTCAGCTTCGATGCCGAGGATCGGGGCGGGTCGACCCTGACGATCGATCGCGCCTATGTCGAGCAGCAGCTCGCCGCGATCGCCCGCAACACCGACCTCAGCCGTTTCGTGCTCTAGCTGCCGGCCCGCCGATAGGGGGTGAAGTCGCCGAAAACGCAGGAGCCGATCGGCTGCTGCGTCGTCCGGTCGACCACCGTAGCGATGTCGCCGCGGCAGAGCTGGCTCTGCGGCGATTGCGTGACCAGATAGGCCCACTCGCCATATTGCTCACAACCGCCGCTCGTGCGGTTGACCAGCCGCTCGTTGCGTCCGCTTTCGTAGACGATATGTTCGCCAAACCCGCGCGAGTTGCGCAGCTCGGTCTGCTGGATGCAGGTCTGCGGCCGCCCGGGGGTGAAGCCCGCCAGTTCGTGGTCCAGCGCGGCGCGGGTCGCGGCGTCGGCGTCGGCTGCGGCCTGAAGCTGACGCGCTCCCGGCGAGCAGGCCGCCAGAAACAGCAGGGAAGACAGCATGATACGCATGACGGAGCCTCGTTTCGGTCAACCGGTGAAGTTATCCTTCGCTACGCGGCGCTCGCCCAGATGTTCCGCGGACGTCGCACGCATGAACGGATTGGTGGCGCGTTCCTGCCCAATCGTGGTCGGCACGGTCGGCTCCCCCGCGGCGCGCAGGCGGTCGACCTCGACCATGCGTTCGGCGATCGCCTGATTGCCGGGCTCGACCGAGCGGGCGAAGCGGCCATTGGACTGGGTGTATTCGTGCCCGCAATAGACGATCGTGTTGTCGGGCAGCGCCCGGTAGCGCTCCATGTTGGCGAACATGTCGACAGCCGTGCCCTCGAACAGCCGGCCGCAGCCCATCGCGAACAGCGTGTCGCCGGTGAAGATCACCGAGTCATCTGCGAAATGATAGGCGACATGCCCCTGCGTATGGCCAGGTACGCGCATCACATGCGCCCGATGCGCGCCGATCGCGACGGTGTCGCCGTCGGTGACGGGATGATCGACGCGGCCGATCTTGGCCGCTTCCTCGCCCGGCGCGGTTACCGGTGCTTCAAAGGCGCGGTTACCCGCGACATGATCGGGGTGCCAGTGCGTGTTCCACACGGCCGTTACCTGCCACCCCCGCGCTTCGGCAACGGCGAGCAGCGGCGGCGCATCGCCAGGGTCGACGGCGACCGTCTCGCCACTGTCGGCATCGTGGAGCAACCAGGCATAATTGTCCGACAGCACCGGCACCTGGACGATGTCGAGCTTGCCCATCACCAATGCCCCGTGTTCGGCATCGACACCCAGGGTTCGGCAGCCGGCTTGGGCCCGCCCGCCTGCAGCAGCTCGATCGAGATGGCGTCGGGGGTGCGGACGAACGCCATGTGCCCATCGCGTGGCGGCCGGTTGATCGTCACCCCCGCATCGTGCAACCGCTGACACGTCGCGTAAATGTCGTCGACGCGATAGGCGAGGTGACCGAAATTGCGGCCATCGCCATAGTCCTCCGCGTCCCAGTTATGGGTCAGCTCGACCTCGGCCTGCCGCCGTTCGCCGAGCTCGGCATGGTCCTGGGGAGTCGCGAGAAAGATCAGCGTAAAGCGGCCTTTTTCATTGTCTAGCCGGCGTACCTCCTCGAGGCCGAGCAGCTTGAAGAAGGCGATGGTCTTGTCCGGGTCCGATACCCGGATCATGGTGTGTAGGTACTGCATCGAACTGCGATACCCCTCAGCGCCGCGGGGTGCCAGCCCCTGTCGCCGGAGCTGGCGCGGAAGCCGCAGCGGTCGCCGGAATCGGAGCCGACGGCGCAGGGCCGAACTGGGTCAGCGCCTGTGCCGCCGCGCGCCCGCTCGGCCCGGCGGGCTGCAGCCGCGCCGCCTCGCCCCAGCGCTCGCGTGCCCGTGGCTCATCGCCTGCGAGGGCGGCGATATTGCCCGCCTCCAGCTGTACCGCCGCGTCGTCGGGCGCGAGCCGCAGCGCTTCGGCGATATCGGTCGCGGCACGCGGCGGCTGGCCCATCCGTCGCGCCAGCGTCGCGGACAGCAGCCAGGCGAGCGGATCGGTCGGCACCGCGGTCAGCGCCTGGTTCATCACCCGGCGTGCGCCGTCGAGGTCGCCGCCCGCTACCGCAACACGGGCACGGTCGAGCAGCAGCTCGCCGCGGTCGAAGCCGGGCCGGCCGTCGCTTCGAACCAGCGCGGTGTCCAGCGCGGTGCCGGCGCGCGCCGGGTCGCCCGCCGCAAGCCAGGCATTGCCCGCCTGCGTCCACAGGGCCGCCGCCTGGGCCGGGTCGGTCAGCGCAGCGGCTGCCTCGAACGCGGTCGCCGCGTCGCGCCAGTGCGCGCCGCTCGCCAGCGCCATACCCTCGCAACGCTTTGCTGCGGCGCGCGCAGGCAGCGCGTCGGGGTTCGGGCAGGGGTCGGCTACCGGGGCGGCAGGCGCCGCCTGGAGCAGCAGGGCGAGCATCAACACGCGGCGATCACCTCCTCGACGGCGCGGGTCAGGAGGCGGAGGTCCGCGTCGCCCGACAGCCGGTGATCGCCTGCCTTGGTAAACCAGCACTGCACGTCCGATGAACCGATCAGCTCGGCCAGCCGCCCGGTTCGATGCCACGGCACCTCGGTGTCGCGCATACCGTGCAGCAGGCGGACAGGGCCGGTGAACGGGATCGGCCCGAACATCAGTCGATTCGCTTCGCCCGACGACCAGAAGCCGCGGGTATAGACGGTCGGATCCGGACCATAGGCGTTGGGCCGCTCCAGCCGCCCCTGCTGCAGCAGTTGCAGCTTCTCGTCGGTGGTGAAGCCCCAGTCGGTGAAGTCGGGCGCGGCCGCGACACCCACCATCCCGGTGATGCGCTCGGGCCGGGCGCGCGCGATCAGCAGCATTAGCCAGCCGCCCATCGATGAGCCGGCCAGCACCACCGGTCCCTCGATCAGCCCGTCGATCAGGTCGAGGGCGTCGTCGCGCCAGTCGGCGAGCGTCTGTTCCTCGAACGTGCCTTCGCTCTCGCCGCAGCCGGCATAGTCGAAGCGCAGATACGCCTGGCCGCGTGCTCGCGCCCACGTCTCCAGGGCCAGTGCCTTGGTCCCGCTCATGTCCGACGCAAAGCCGGGAAGGAAGACGACGGTCGGCGAGGCGCCCGGGATATGGTGGTAGGCGAGGCGGGGGCGAGCGGCGGGTTCTGTCATGAGCTGGCATTAAGGCGCTGCCGTCCCAGCGTCACCCCAGCCTCGTATTTGTGCATTCAGGCGCGTCGTTCCGTGTCTCAGCGGTTCGTCAAGCCGCCCGTCGACTGCCTGGTCCAATCTCACATGACGGGTTCAGAACCTGAACCCGCTCTCTTCCTTCGCACCCTTGCAGATGTTGCGCAGCGCCGCCCACTGGTCCGCGTCCAGCGCCGGGCGATAGGCGATGTGCGGGTCGGCGCTGGCGGTGAACTGCTGGGCGCGGTCGGCCGAAACGGGATGGGTGTTGAGATAGGCGAGCATCCGTTCGGTTCCGCCCGATCCCTTTCCCAGCCGCCGGAAGAATTCGGCCGTTGCGGCGGGAGACACCTGGGCACGGCGCAACAGGTCCATCGCATAGACGTCCGCGTTCGCTTCCGCCTGACGCGAATAGGCGGTGGCGAGCAGCGTGTTGGTGTAGCCGCCGACATGCCCCTCCATGCCGCCGAGCAGCACCGACAAGCCGAGCTGGCGGATCAGCGCCTCAGTCACGTCATGGTGGCGGAAATGGCCGAGCTCGTGGCCGATCACACCCGCCACCTCGTCCGGTGAGCGCGCCGCCTGGAGCAGCCCGTCGAACACGACGATGCGGCCGCCGGGCAGCGTTACGGCGTTGACCATCGATAGGCGCACCACGTGCACCTCGACCCGCGGGTCGGCATCGAGCCGCTGGACCAGCGCCCCCAGCGCGGCCGCGCCCTCGGGCCGGCTGCAGCCGCGACGGCCGAAATCGCCGACCATCAGATCGCCCAGCCGCTGCTCGACCGAATCAGGCACCAGTCGCGCGACCAGCGCCGGAGTGCGCAGGACGACCGCAACCGTCAGGGCGGCGATACAGGCGAAGGCGAGACTGGCGGGCCACAGCCCGAACCGGTCGACCCAGCGGCCATAGCGTTGCCGCCCGGGCAGCTTCGCGCCGAGCGCCGGGGGTGCGGTGTCGATCAGCCCCATCCGCCACCCGCGCACGCCCTTTAGCGAGAAGCTGGCGCGGCCCGAATCGGCGTCGTTGGCGAGCAGCGACGCCCAGGCGAACGGCCCCGTCTCGCGTCCGGCTTCGGTCAGGCGGAAGGTTACGCCATCGTCTGCCAGCCTCGCCTCGCGCCGCAGCGCCGACACGCCGTCATAGTGCCAGACGCGGACGTCGGCCTCGGGCCCGTTCACGTCAGAAGGCGCCGACATCGAAGGCGTCGAGCAGGCCCTCGCCCTGGCCCGGATCGCGCGTTGTCGACTGGGTCAGGTCGCCGAGCATGATCTCGCCATAGGCCTGCGCGTGGCGGACGAAGAATACCCAGTTGCGATAGGGCACGAAGATGTAGCCGACCCCCAGGGTCGCGATCGTCAGCCCCGCATTGCCGAGATAAAGCAGGATCCAGTCCTTCGTCCGCGCGGTAAAGGCGAACTGCAGCCCGCCGAGCTGGAGCTTGCCCGTCGCCTCCCGGAAAAAGGCGGCGTAATAGGTAAGGGCGACCAGCCCGAGCGCGACGAAGAAGATCAGGTAAAAGGCGATCAGCCCGATGACGAACGCGATCACCAGCCCGGGACCGGGCGGGCCGCTGCTGCCGCCACCGCTGGCTACCGCGCCGATCCCGGCCATGATCGCGAAAACGATGGCCAGCACGATGACGAGGATCATCGGCGAGAAATAATAGATCAGGTAGCGGCCGATGATGTTGCGCCAGTCCGCCTGCGCCCGGAAGCGCAGCGGCCCGAAGCTCATCACGCTCCAGCGGCGGTTCCACAGTGTCGTCATCGACCAGGGCACCATCAATCCGGCGGCGAGATAGCCGACCACCGTGCGCCAGAAATAGCTCCAGCCATAGCCGAGCCCCTGATCGTCGCTGCCGCCCCTGATGCCGTGCCACCAGGTGCGGCTGAGCCGATAGCGCAGCGCCCGGAAGATCGCGACCCCGACCAGCCAGATCAGCAGCAGATAGATGCTGATTCCGATCAGGATGGCTGCGCCCAGATGACCGCGCAGCAGGACCCCCTGCATGATCAGCTGAAGCACGCCGAACGGAACGACGAAGAGGAAAAAGGCGATGATCTTGCCGATGAACAGCTCCAGTCCGGTGCCGGTATATTCGACCTGATCGTCGATGAAGCGCGTCCTGCTCCAAAGGTACCGGCGGCTGCGCGTATTGGCCCAGGAGCCGTAAAGCGACAGCGTGACGATGTTGAGCAGCAGATTGGTGAAGGCGATCGGCGCATACTCGCGCCAGCTACCCGTAAAACCGAAGGCGCTCTCACCTGCGGCGTCGTCGTTGTACATGCGCGAACCCCCGCTTTGGCCGCTTGTGAAGCCGAAAGCGGGGGACGACGTCAACCGGTCAGTTGAGAAAGGACTGCACCGCAGCGGCAAAGGCGGCGGGTTGATCGAGCATGATGAAGTGCGCGCTGTCCGCAACCGGGACATAGGTGACGTGCGGCGCCTGGGCATAGGCGGCGCGGTAGAGTGCGGCGCCCTGATCATCGGCGCCGCCGGTACCAGGATAGACCAGCGTGATCGGCGTCGCGATAGCCGCCATCGCCGGGCGCAGATCAGTGGTCATGTCGGCGTAGAAGGCCTGCGCAGTGACGCGCGCGTCGGCGTGGTTGACCCAGGCCGCGACCTGGGCGCGGCTCTCCGGCTTCAGCGCCAGGCGGGCAGCGGTTGCGTCGGCGGAGGGATTGGTCGCGCTGCCATAGACGGCGGCCATCTGGTCACGCATCGCCCGCGCCTGCGGCTCGACCTGCGCGACCGTCAGGGTCGGGCCGAACAGCGTGCCGATCCAGGGCAGCGAGTCGACCACCATGAGGCGGTGCACGGCCTGCGGGTGCGCCTTTGCCATCATCAGCGCGAGCAACCCGCCCATCGAATGACCGATGACGTCGACGGGCCCCAGATGCTGGGAGGCGAGATAGCCGTTCAGATCGGTGACGACGCCGTCGAGCAGCCCCGGTTGCAGGTTCGCGCCCGGCGCGTCGCCGCCGAAGCCGTTGACCTGGACCAGGATGACGCGGTGGTTGCGCGCGATCTGCGGCGCGACACCGGCCCAGACCTCTCGCGGCGAGGAGAGGCCGGGGATCAGTACGACGGGACTGCCGCGGCCCATCGTCGTGATCGAGATGTGCGGCAGGACGGTCGCTGCCGCCTGTGCCGCGGCGGGTGCGGCGGGGGCTGGCTGAGCATGTGCGTGCGTCACGTTCGCCAGCGCGAGCGGTGCGGCGACGAAGGCGATGAGGCGGGCGGTGTGCTGGGTGATCATGTCAGGACTCCTTTGAGGGACTGGCGAAGCATTGTTCGATCGCGAGCCCGAACAGCTCGGCGATGCGAAAGGCGAGGGGCAGCGACGGATCGTAGCGGCCGGTCTCGATGGCGTTGACGCTCTGGCGGGAGACGCCGAGCTGCTCGGCGAGGAACTGCTGGCTCCAGCCGCGCTCGCCGCGCAGATCCTTGAGGACGTTTGTCATGCCGCCCCCCGCCGCTCGAGGAGCTTGTTGACGAGGGCGCCGACGCCGAAGCCGGCGAACCACAGCACCGCGACATGATAGGCCGGGATGTGCGGCGCAAGGCCAACGTCCTCGATAAAGCCCCATAGCGTGGCGATGCTGAGCGTGATGCCGGTAGCGATCAGCGCCTGGCGCGCCATCAGCATCCGCAGATATTCGTCGCGCTCCTCGATCAGGTAGCGGCCGATGACCATGATGATGCCAATGATCGGCAGCGCGGGCAGCGCGGCGATCGCATAGGCCGTAACGTCGCTGATGCGCGGGTGGTCCCGAAAGAAGCCCACCGTGCCGAACAGGATGAGCGCGTAGGCGACCGACAGCAGCATGACGCTGCGGGTGTATCGCCGGATGGCAGGGGTCGATTCGATCATGCGGAAGCGTCCTTCAATGTGACAAGGGCGCTTTACAAGACAAGTGAGCTTTACGTCAAGGGTCTTTTACATTTTGTCGGAAGTAGAGGCTAAGTAGAGGCTCGCGCGCAGTGCATCTCCCGTGGCAGGCCGGCGGGCGGACGCGACGGCGCGGGATCGGCATTGCAGTGCCGGCGGGCTGTAGGACAGGATTTTCGGCGCGCCGCGGCGAATTCGCGTCGTGACGTCGGACGGGCCGGCTTCGCTGCCCGCCGGCCGCGCTGGCGCGTCTCGCGAATGGCGCTGCCACTCGCGTCCGCGCGGCGCGCTAGATCACATATTCCACGGTTGCCATCTGCGTCTGCGCGGCGCGGGCGGCGGCGCGCTTGGCCACGAGTTCGGCGTGGAGGTCGCGCACCGTGTCGCTGCCCGCGGTCTTGAATGCGAAGGGCAGGAAACCGTGGAGCATGCACGCCAGGCCGCCGCGCGTCAGCCGCCAGCCGAAGCGCGTCGCGACGCCGAAATGCTCGGTGAAGCTCTCGCCGACCGAGGCCGGGTGATCGAGGAACAGGTCGCGGATCACGTGCTTGCCTCCCTTTGCCCGGTGACTCTGTATCAAGCTTTGCCGAGATCGGCCAGCATCTGACGCGCCAGCATGCCCAGCGTATCGTCGCGCGCGCCCATGACGACGATGCGATCCCGCGGCCGCGCCGCCGTGACCAGCACCGCTGCGGCCTCAGCCCGGTCGGCGATATGCCGTGCGTCGCGGCCGAGCGCGCTGATGTCGGCGGCAAGGTCGCCGCTGCCGACCTCCCGCGCGACGGTGCCGCCGAAATAGGCGGGGTCGGGCAGAACGAGCAGGTCGCCGTCCGCCATCCCCGCCGCGAACGCCGCCGCGAGTTCGGCGCGGAGCTGCCTGAGCGGCCCGTAGCCGTGCGGCTGGAAAAGGATCAGCAGGCGGCCGGGAAAGGCGCGCAGCGTCGCCAGCGTGGCGGCGATCTTGTCCGGGTTGTGGCCGAAATCGTCGATGACGCTGACGCCGTTCGCCTGGCCGATCAGCTCGAAGCGGCGGGAGAGGCCCTCATACCCCTCCAGGGCCTGCATCAGCTCGGGCAATGTCGCCACGGCCGCGCCGACGCAGGCGTTGAGCGCGGCAAGCGCGTTGGCCACGTTGTGGCGGCCGGGCACCTGCAGTCGCATGCGGCCCACCGGCATGCCGCCGTCGCGCAACTCAAACGAAACCGCGTAGGGCTCCGCCGAGAGCGCCGTCGCGACGAGCCCTGCGTCACCATCGATGGCGTAATCGAGCAGCAGGTCGGGCGCGCGTGCGGCGACCAGCGTCACCGCCTCGGCATCGTCCGCATTCGCCACGGTCCAGCCGTCATGCGCGATGAAGTCGGCGAACAGCCGGCGTAACTCCGGCAGCGGCTTGTGATCGGCGCTGACGTTGTTGAGTACGGCGATGCTGGGCCGATACAGTGCAATCGACCCGTCGCTCTCGTCCACCTCGCTTACATAGATGTCGTCGTGCTCGATCCGCGCGATCACGCGGCCGTCTTCCACCATATTGCTGACCCACGGTTCGCCTCGCCCAACAAGAGCGCTGGCAAAGGGCGCTTCGGCAGTGGCGAAGTTCTTCATCACCGCACCGTTCATCACCGTCGGCTCCCGCCCGAGCGCGTGCAGCATCCAGGCGATCATGCCCGTGACCGTCGATTTGCCGCTCGTTCCCGCCACCCCGATCGACACGGTGGCTGCGTTGAACAGCCGGGCGTTCAGCTCCGCGCGGGTCATGCGTGCGCACCCCAGCCTCGCCGCCGCGACCATGTCCGGCACGCTGTCCTCCACTGCAGCGGAGGCGACGACGATCTGGTCAGCCGACACGACGCCGCTGCCGTCCTGCGGGTGGAGCGCAATGCCAAGTGCGCGCAACGCGTCGAACTTGGCGGGCACGCGACCCGCGTCGAGCGAACGGTCCGACCCCTCCACTCGCGCACCTCGTCCGGCCAGGATCATCGCCAGCGGCATCATGCCGGAACCGCCTATCCCGACGAAGAAGTAGCGTTTGCCCTCGATCATCCCCGCGCGCTATCGCGGCCCCGCGCGAGCGGCAACGGGGAACGGCCTTGAAGATCGGCGTGGTGGCGCCCGCGAGCCGGGGCAACAAGGATGCCGAGGCGCCCTTCATGGCCTTCGCCGCGATCGCCTATCCCGATGTCGAGCTGGTCGTGCATCCGCAATGCTGGGCGGTGGAGGGGCATTTCGCGGGATCGGACGCGGTGCGAGCGGCGGCGTTCCTGGAAATGGCGAACGATCCGGGCGTCGACGCGATCTGGTTCCTGCGCGGCGGCTATGGCGGCAACCGCATCCTGCCGCTGGTGATGCCGCATCTGGGCGAGGCGGCGCGGCACAAGAGCTATTGCGGCTATTCGGACTCGGGCTTCCTGCTCGGCGCGCTGTATGCCCGCGGCATCGGCAAGCCGGTGCACGGCCCGATGGCAAGCGACATCAGGCGGCAGGGCGGCGACGTGACGGTGGCGCGGTCGCTCGGTTGGCTGTCGACGCGCGACCGGCAGGGGCTGGAGCCCGGCCTCGATGGGCGCCCGGCCGCGGCCTTCAACCTGTCGATCCTGGGCGCGCTGATCGGCACGCCGTGGCTTCCAGACCTTGCCGACCACGTCCTGTTGGTCGAGGAGGTGTCGGAGGCGATGTACAATGTCGACCGCCTGCTCTGGCACATGGCGCAGGCGACACAGTTGCGTGGGCTGGCGGGGGTGCGGCTGGGCGCGGTGACCGACATCAAGCCCAACGATCCCGCCTGGGGCGAGGAACTGGAGGCGATGATCGTCCGCTGGTGCGGCGAGATGCGGGTGCCATATCTGGGGCGGGCGGAGATCGGCCATACCCAGACCAACCATGTCGTGCCGTTCGGGCTGTTCTGAGCGCGCGCGATCGCTTACATGGTGTTGCATGATCGCCCGGTTCTCCCCGCGAACTAGCCGCTGAGCCGTCGCCGCCTTTGGGCGGCGGTGCGCTTGCCTATGCCGCCCGAGAACCCCTAAGCGCCGGGCCGAGCCGGCCGCCTTTCGCGAGAACCCACGATGTCCGCCATGTTCAAGATCACGCTGCCCGACGCCTCCGTGCGGGAGGTCGCGCCCGGCACCACCCCGGCCGACATCGCGGCGGCGATCGGGCCGGGCCTGGCCAAGGCGGCAATCGCCGCGCGGGTAAATGGCGAACTGCGCGACATTGGACGGCCGTTAGAGGGCGACGCCGCGCTTGCGCTGGTGACGAGCCGCGACGAGGCGGATGCGCTGGAGCTGGCGCGCCACGACTATGCGCATGTGCTCGCCGAGGCCGTGCAGCATCTGTTCCCGGGGACGCAGATCACCTTCGGTCCGTCGACGGCGGACGGCTTCTACTATGATTTCGCGCCTCCGCTGATTGACGGAAAGGCGCAGCCGTTCACCGAGGAGGACCTGCCCGCGATCGAGGCGGAGATGCGGGCGATCATCGCGCGTGACGAGCCGCTGGTGCGGGAAGTTTGGACGCGCGAGGACCTGATCGCGCGGTGGCGGGCGAAGGGGGAGACGTTCAAGGCGGAATGGGCGGCGGAGCTGCCGGACGGCGAGGAGCTTACCGTCTACCGCGCGGGGAGGGGCGACGACGCCTGGCTCGACATGTGCCGGGGGCCGCACCTGGCGTCGACGGGCAAGCTGGCGGCGGATGCGTTCAAGCTGACGCGCGTGTCGGGCGCGTATTGGCGCGGCGACCAGAAGAACGCGATGCTCAGCCGCATTTACGGCACCGGTTGGCTCAACAAGAAGCAGCTCGACCAGCACCTGATGATGCTGGAAGAGGCGGCGAAGCGCGATCACCGCCGCATCGGCGCCGACATGGACCTGTTCCATCTCCAGTCGGAGGCGCAGGGCAGCGTGTTCTGGCATCCAAAGGGCTATCTGCTCTGGCGCCAGCTGGAGGCCTATATGCGCCGCCGTCTGGACGGCGCCGGCTATGCCGAGGTCAAGACGCCGCAGCTGATGGACGCGCACCAGTGGGAGCAGTCCGGGCACTGGGGCAAATATCGCGAGAACATGTTCGTCGTCCCCGATGAAATCCCGGGAACCGAGGAGGGCGCAGCGGTGCTGTCGGGCGACGCCGAGCTGATGGCACTCAAACCGATGAACTGCCCCGCGCACGTCCTCATCTTCAAGCAGGGGATCAAGAGCTACCGCGACCTGCCGATCCGTATGGCCGAGTTCGGCTGCTGCCACAGAAACGAGCCGCACGGCGCGCTGCACGGCATCATGCGGGTGCGCCAGTTCACCCAGGACGACGCGCATATCTTCGTGCGCGAGGACCAGCTGGTCGACGAGGTGACGCGGTTCTGTGAGCTGCTCGACAGCGTCTATCGCGACTTGGGCTTCGAGGATTACGCGGTGAAGCTGGCGTTGCGGCCCGACGCGCGGTTCGGCGACGACGCGATGTGGGACAAGGCCGAGGCCGAGCTGCGCGCGGCGGTGATGGCGTCGGGGTTGTCCGAGGCGATCAAGGCGAGGTTCGAGGAGCTGCCCGGCGAGGGCGCGTTCTATGCGCCGAAGCTGGAATTCCATCTTACCGACGCGATCGGGCGGACGTGGCAGGTCGGCACGATGCAGAGCGACCGGGTGCTGCCCGAGCGGCTCGACGCGAGCTATGTCGGCGACGACGGCGAGCGCCACCGCCCGGTAATGCTCCACCGCGCCATCCTGGGCACCTTCGAGCGCTTCATCGGCATTCTGATCGAACATCACGCCGGCCGCTTCCCACTGTGGCTGGCGCCGGTGCAGGCGGTGGTGACGACAATCGTTTCGGACGCGGATGCCTATGCCGGCGCGGTCGCGGCGGCACTGCGCGCGGCGGGGCTGCGCGTCGAGACCGACCTGCGCAACGAGAAGATCAACTACAAGGTGCGCGAACACTCGATCGCCAAAGTGCCGGTGCTGCTGGTCGTCGGCAAGCGCGAGGCGGAGGAAGGAACCATCGCCCTGCGCCGCCTGGGCAGCCAGGCGCAGGAGGTGATGACGCTGACGGCGTGCGTCGCGGCACTTGGTCGCGAAGCCGTCCCGCCGGATTTGCGCCGGCACTGACCCGCTGCCAGGTCGCTTCGATCGTTAAGAAGGAGTCGCACGATGCCGGGATTTACCGAGCTGCCGATCTACAACGGCGTCGGCGTCGTCCACATGAATCGCACGCGGACGGTGATCCAGCCTAGGCCTGGCCAGCAGATGCCCAATGGCTATGCGCTCGCCAACGCCATGCCGACCTTCATGGACCCGCATACCGCGACGGTCTTCGTCGATGAAGCCAACCGCTGGAACAACGAAGCGACCTTGTGTTTTCGCGGCGTCGCGCGGTTTCGACCCTTTTCGGTCTATCAGGCTATTCCGCTGCCCGTCTGGCTGCCGGTGCCGCCGGGATTTCCGCTCAGCATTCCCATTCCCGAGCAGATTCGCGACTACATGATCCCTGACCTCCACACCGACAGCGTCGGGCACGTTTACATGCCCAAAGCGAAGGAAATCACCGTGCAGACCTTGAAACGGGAATACATCACGGCCGACGACCAAAAGATCAAGCTGTTGGTCACGACAGCTGTCGTCTCGCTACTCGCGACCCTGCTCGCCTCGAATCCTTTGACTGCCCCTGCTACCGCCCTGTTGGCCATACCAAGCGTAAGCGAGTATGTTTCCCAATGGTTCGTGGACAAGGCGATCGAGATAAACCAATACCACTTCCTTGCGGGACGTCGATCGTTCCGGATGGGAACGGCCGCGGAGTTCGGCCTGCCGGGTAGTCATTGGGTATTCGAGACCGCTGCCGCCGAGGCCTATTCCCATGTCATCTTTCAGAAAGCTACCGATTACGCCATGGGCGGGGCGCCGACGGCCGTGAGACCGGTCTGGCTCGAGATGGGCAGCCGCGTCGCGTCGACCTATGGCACCCAAGTCGGCAAGGTCGATCACAGCTTTACCGAAAGTCCGTCGATCGCCATGGCGCAGGGCAGCCCATTTTATGCGGCCATGTCGAAGCACCACACCGATCTTTTCCCGCGATAGGGCGCGCACCCTATCGTGACCCTGCCGCAACCGCTATATCGACGATGTCAAACCAAGGAGATCAACTCATACGTCCTCCCACCATGCGCCGGCCAAATCAGGCGCCGCCGATGAACGGCCCTCGTTTCAACGAGTGGATCCAGAGCCAGAAGGTCCGCGTGATCGATCACGAGGGCGAGAATCTGGGCGTCATGTACACCCGCGAAGCGATGGAACAGGCGCAGGCGCTGGGCCTCGACCTGGTCGAGGTGTCGCCAAACGCCGATCCGCCGGTCGCCAAGTTCCTCGACGTCGGCAAATTCAAGTACGAGGCGCAGAAAAAGGCGAACCTCGCCCGCAAGTCGCAGAAGACGCAGGAGATCAAAGAGATCAAGATGCGTCCGAACATCGACGATCACGACTATGACACCAAGATGAAGAAGGTCGTCGAGTTCATCGGCGAGGGCGACAAGGTGAAGGTCACCATGCGCTTCCGCGGGCGCGAGCTGAGCCACGGCAATCTCGGCATGGCAGTGCTCCAGCGGGTGGCGGAGGCGACCAACGAGATCGCCAAGGTGGAGGCCTATCCGCGGATGGAAGGCCGTCAGATGCTGATGGTGCTGTCGCCCAAGTGAGCCTGGCGCAGCGGGGCAGCGCGCGCTGTTCCGCGTCGCGGTGTCATGCGCGGCCAGCGGTGCGCAGCGCCGGCTGACGGCGCGGCGTCGCTGCGGCGCCTGTTGATCGATTACGCCTTGTCTCGCCTGTGGCCGTCGGCTGATATGCCTTCGCAGCGGGGAAACAGCCATGACATCAAACCAGCCGGCAAACGTCATGAAAAGTCCTGTGGCGATCGGGTGTTTCGGGTGTCTGGGGCTGTTCGCCGTCGTCATCCTGGTCGGGGCCGGCGTCAATCACTTCATGACCCCCGCACAGCGCGCTGCGCTGCATGGCGATGCGGCGATGAGCGCCACGGCGAGCGAAGTTGCGGATGACGCGAAGATCGGCGCCTTTTTCCGGGCGATGAGTGACCTTCGCGCGCGTCTCCCTACCGGTGATGCCCTGACGGAACAGGCATCGGCACCGGTCACGGCCAGCGAGCTGCCGTACAGCACGGTCGACGCCGGATGGCTCGCCTTGTTCAGCGACGGCCGCTTCACGCCGGGTGCGGCGTCCTCCCCGCCACTCTATCGCGATCAGGATTTCGGGAACATCGCCGCCGAGGCAGTACCCGCGCCGGGGATGCCGTCGCGTGACACGAGCGGACTGGTCGGCAACATCGACGATCTGGCGCACGCGGCCTATGTCGTGGTGATCGTGCCGCAGGAAGAGCGGAGACCGGTGCTCAACAGCGATGGCCAGACGTTCGAGCCGGGTGTTTTTCGCGGTTGGGTCATCCTGCTCGACTGGCGAACGAAGCGACCGATCGGCAGAAGCGCGGTCTCTGCGACAAGCTCGCCGGACATCCATTCGTTTCAGATCGGCGTGCACAGCCGGATGCTGATCGGCGACGACCTCCGGACCGCAATGGAAAGCGATTTCACCAATCATTTCTGGCAGGCGGTCAATGCTGCGGTCGCGCGCGCGGCCGGGCAGCCGGGCAAGCAGGACTTTGCATCGCACCAGCCCTATTACCGCGCGTCGTCGTCCTGAGCCGACGTCACCGCGCGAGCCCCGCCGCTCCTCGGCCCGTCCGACCTAAATCGCCGCGGCGCGATGGACCCTGGACTTGGATCGTCGGCAGCTGACGTTGTGATCGCCGAGCGACGGCCCCGCGTCCGGCGTTGTCATCATCCGGTCACGCGCGCGGTCGAGAAGGGACTGTCGTGGATGCGGCAGCGTTGCCGGCCAGGGTCAACGGGGAGACGGCGATGAGCGGCTGGTCTGGTGCAGGCGCGGCGGCGCTGATGCTGGCGCTGACGGGATGCGGCGGGTCGGACGGTGCGATCCGCATCACCGGCTCGTCGACGGTCCATCCCTTCACCCAGGCGGTAAGCGAGGCGTTCGCGGCGCAACAGGCCGGACGCACGGCGCCCGCGGTCGACTCGATCGGCACCGGTCAGGGCATCGCGGCCTTTTGCGCCGGCGGCGGCGACGACACGCCGGACATCGCCGACGCCTCACGGCGCATCACTCGCGCCGAGTTCGACGCCTGCCAGCGCAACGGCGCCGGGCCGATCATGGAGGTGAGCATCGGACGCGACGGCGTGGCGCTCGCCGAGGCGGCGGCCGGCCCGCACCTGACGCTCAGCCGCAAGGACATCTATCTGGCGCTGGCGGCGATGCCGATGGGCCACCCCAACACCGCCCGGACCTGGCGCGATGTCGACCCGCGGCTCCCCGCCCTGCCGATCAAGGTGCTTGGCCCGTCCGCGACGAGCGGCACGCACGACCAGCTCCTGCAGCTGTTGATCGAGCCGGGGTGCGTGCAGGCGAACCCTGCCGCCCAGGCGATGATGGCGCAGACCGATCAATCCGCCTTCAATCAGCTGTGCCGGGCCGTGCGCACCGACGGCGTCTATGTCGTCGGCGGCGAGGATTACGCCGCCACGGCGCAGGCGGTAGGCCGCGATGCGCAGGCGATCGGCGTGTTCGGCTACTCCTATCTGGAGAGCGCGCATCAGCTGCAGGGCTTGGCGATCGACGGTGTCGCGCCCGACCAAGGCACGATCGCGAACGGCACCTATCCCGGCGGCCGGACGCTGATGCTCTATGTCAAGATCGCGCATCTCAAGAACAAGCCCGACCTGCAGGCGTTCCTGAACCTCTACGCGACGATGTGGAACCCGGGCGGACCGCTGACCCGGCGGGGCCTGATCGCCATGTCTGATAGCGCCCGTCAGGCGGCGCAGACGGCGATCGCCAATGGCGAGGCGCTCGATCGCGAGGCGCTGTTCTGACGGCCGGCCAACGCCGCCCGGCCCTGCCTACCCGGCCGGTGGCTCCCACAGTTCGATCGGGTTGCCTTCGGGATCATGGATGCGCGCAAACTTGCCCATCGCCGGATCGTCCCATTCCGGTTTGGTGATGACGACGACACCGGCGGCACGGAGCTGATCGAGCAGGGCGTCGATCGCGCTGACGCGCAGGTTGAGCATCGTCTGCCTGGCCGCGGGAAAATACTCGGTATCGGCGGCGAAGGGCTGAAATACGACCGGGCCGCCCAGCGCCTGCCATTCCCAGGGTCCTGCCGCCGGCGCGCCGGGTGCGGCGCAGCCGCCGCCGATGCCGAGATGCGTTTTGTACCAGGCGCCAAGTGCGTCCGGGTCTGCCGCCCGGAAGAACAGGCCGCCGATGCCGAGAACGGGCATGATCGTCTCCTTTACGCCGCCAGCTCCAGCGACTCGCCGGCAGCGGCGGCTGCGAGCCTGCGTTCCAGTGTCCGCAACCGGATCGCATTGTCGAGCTTATCGCCGGTCAGGTCGGTCAGGTAGAAGGTGTCGACCGCGCGCTCGCCATAGGTCGCGACATGCGCGGAGTGGATCGTCACCTTCGATTGGAACAGCGCATGCGCGAGCTGATTGAGCAGCGCCGGACGGTCGCGGGCGTTGACCTCGACGACGGTGAAGCGGTTCGACGCCCGGTTGTCGATCAGGACGTTGGGCTGGATCGGAAAGGCGTCGGCGCGGGGACGCGCCGCAGGCTTGGCGACCAGCCGGTCGACCAGCTTGCCCCGGTTGGCGAGCGCATCGGCGATGGTCGCTTTCAACCGCGCAAGCTGACCGGCGTCGTCGAACGGGCGGCCCCACGGGTCCTGGACCAAGAAGTTGTCGACCGCGAGGCCGTCGCGCGTGGTATGGATACGCGCGTCGATGATGTTACCGCCGGCAACGTGGATCGCCCCGGCGATACGGTAGAACAGGCCGGGGTGGTCGGCGGCGTAGACGGTGACCAGCGTCGCACCGCGGCCGGGATAGACCTGAGCGTCGATCGCCAGCGCCTCGCTGGGCGCACCCGCGATGAAGCGGGCGTTGTGGAGGAGCACGTCGTCGGGTTCGGCGACCCAGTACGCTTCCGGAAACCGGCGGACGAACGCGGTGAAGCGCGCGTCGTCCCAGTCCAGCGCCGCCTGCAACGCTTGCTGCTTGGCGGCGACGCGCTCGATCCGTCCGCGCTGCTTGTGCCCGAGGCGCAGCACCTCCTCGGCCGACTCGTACAGGTCGGTCAGCAGCTGGCGCTTCCAGCCGTTCCAGGTGCCCGGCCCGACCGCGCGGATGTCGACCACGGTCAGGAGCAGCAGCAGGCGCAATCGCTCTGGGCTCTGCACCGCGCCGGCGAAGTCGAGAATCGTCTTGAAGTCGGATAGGTCGCGCTTGAACGCGGTTGCGCTCATCAGCAGGTGCCAGCGCACCAGCCAGCTCACCGTCTCCGTCTCCGCTGCCGACAGGCCGAAGCGCGGCCCCAGCCGCTCGGCGACCGCAGCGCCCAGCACCGAATGATCGCCGCCGCGGCCCTTGGCGATATCGTGGAGCAGGACGGCGACGTACAGCACGCGGCGCGACACGATCTGGCGGACGATCGCGGCACCGAGCGGGTGATCGGCGTCGAGCCGCCGCCGCTCGATCTGCGACAGCAGGCCGATGGCGCGGATGGTGTGCTCGTCGACGGTGTAGTGATGATACATGTCGAATTGCATCTGTGCGACGACCCGGCCGAAATCGGGCACGAAACGTCCGAACACGCCGGCCTCGTTCATCCAGCGGAGCACCAGCTCGGGGTCGCGGCGCGAGGTCAGCACCTCCATGAACAGCGCGTTGGCGTGCGGGTCGGCGCGGTAATCATCGATGAGCTTCGCATCGCGCGTCGCAGCGCGCATCGTCAGCGGGTGGATCTCCAGCCCCTGCGCATCGGCGAGCGCGAACAGCTCGATCAGGCGGACGGGGCTCTCCACGAAGAACTCGTCGTGCGGCATCGCCAGCCGCCCGCGATCGAGCCGGAAGCCGTTCAGTCTTCGCGGCGACCGGCGCAGTGCCGGCAGCCACGACCGCCAGCCGCGCTCCGCGAATTGGTCGTCCAGATGGGTCAGGAAGACACCGGTGAGGACGCCGACCGTCTTCGCCTGGAGGAAATAGAACTGCATGAAGCGCTCGACCGCGGACTTGCCGGGGCGATCGGCGAAACGCATCCGGGTCGCCACCTCGCGCTGGACGTCGAAGGTGAGGCGGTCCTCCGCACGCCCGGCGATGAGGTGGAGGTGGCAGCGCACCGCCCACAGGAACTGATCGGCGGCGTGGAAGCGGCGATATTCGGCGCGGGTGAAGAGCCCCTTGCCAACCAGTTCCGCGGCCCGGGTCACGTCGTAGACATATTTGCCGATCCAGAACAGCGCGTGGAGGTCACGCAGTCCCCCCTTGCCCTCCTTGACGTTGGGTTCGACGACGTAGCGGGTATCGCCCATCTTGCGGTGGCGCGCATCGCGTTCGGCGAGCTTGTCGGCGATGAACTGCCGTTCGGTGCCGCGCTGCACCTCCACCTTGAAGCGCGACGCCACCTCGGCGTGAAGCGCCTGGTCGCCCGCGACATAGCGCGCCTCCAAGAGAGCGGTGCGGATCGTGACATCGGCTTTGGCCTGGCGAATGGTGTCATCGACAGAGCGGGTCGACTGGCCGATCTTCAGCCGCAGGTCCCAGAGCGCATAGAGCATCGATTCGATGACCTGCTCGCCCCAGCCGGTCTGTTTGCCCGGCGTGACGAAACCGATGTCGACATCCGAATGCGGCGCCATCTCGCCGCGGCCATAGCCGCCGACCGCCAGCAGCAGCAGCCGCTCGCCCGCGGTCGGGTTGGGCAGCGGGTGGAGGCGTTCGGTCGTGAAGGCGAAGAGCGCCTGCAACACCGCGTCGACCAGATAGGCGCCGGCGTTCGCTGCCATCAGCCCGCGGGACGGATGTTCCGCAAGGCGGCGCGCGATCTCGGTGCGCCCGGCCGTCAACGCCTCAGCGAGAAGCGCGACCGCGGCGGTGCGCAGCACAGGGCGCGCCGCCTCCGGCAGAGCGAGCAGCGCGTCGGCTAGCCCGCGCCGGTCGACGATGGCGCGACGGTTGGGCAGATGATCGAAACGGCCGGTCATGGCGGCGCTGCGCATAGCTGGCGCGCCGCGCGTGCGCAAAGTATGGGCGGGGCTGCAACCTTGTCCTTGCTCAGGTATTAACGGTTCTGGATTCCGATCGGATCGCCCACATGACCGACGTCACGCGCCGCCCGCTCTACCACGACTATCAGGAACCTGAGCTGCATCGCACCGGGATCGCGCTGCGGCGTGGTTACGGCACGGGTCCGGCGGATACCGCGGAAGAGCGGACGATGCGTGAGATGCTGAAGCGGGTCGATAGCCCCTCGGCCTAACCCGCGCCGGGTATGGCGAACGGCGCCCTGATGTCTGCTGAAAACGCCGCCCTAACCATAGACCTTAAAGTGATTTTCCGCGCCCATGCTCGATACCGGTCAGCGCGATCGGAAGGGGGCGGGACATGGGGATCAGGCTTGGCGGCGCAGCGGTCGCCGTCATGGTGGGTTGCTGGGCATCGGCAGGATCGGCGGCGGCGGTGGACGGTGACGGCATCGAGGCCGCGGTGCTGGCGCAGCTGAACTATGTCCGTGCGCATCCGCAGGAAGTAGCGGCGGCGCTGCGTCGCTATCGGCAGGGTTTCGCGGGGCGAGTGGTGCATGAGGATGGCGATCCGGTCGGGACCGAGACTTTCGAGGGTACACCCGCGGTAGACGAGGCGATCGCCTTCCTTGACGCCCAGCCACCGCTGCCGCCGCTGCAGTTCAGCCCGGTGCTGGCGCGCGCGGCACAGGGCTGGGCGGCGGCGCAGGGGCCGGCCGGGGCGACCGGCCACATCTCGGCCGCCGGCGCCACGCCGGGCACGCGGGTGCGCGCCGCGGGCGGCGACATCTATGTCGGCGAGACTATCTCCTATGGCATGCGCGCCGGTGAGACGGTGGTGCGTCAGTTCATCGTCGACGATGGTCAGCCTCGCCGCGGTCACCGCGCGCTCGTCTTCTCGACGTCAATCCGTTTCGCCGGGGTCGGCTGCGGCGGCCATGCCCGCTATGGCGCGATGTGCGTGATCGACTATGCCGCAACGCCCGACGGCAGTCCGGTGCTGCCACAGGTCGCCGCGCTTCAGCCCTCCCGCGCCAGCGCCTTCAGCCGGTAGAGCGTATCGAGCGCCTCGCGCGGGGTGAGCGCGTCGACATCGATGCGTTCGACCTCCGCGCGAATGGCGTCGCACTGCCTCTCCTCAGCGACCTGCGCGGCGGCGAAGAGAGGAAGATCATCGAGCCCGGCCGCGAGGCCGCCGGTCCTCGCGCGGCCTGCCTCCAGCTTGGCGAGCACCGCCTTGGCGCGCGCGACCGTCACGGGCGCCATCCCCGCCAGCCGCGCGACGGCGAGGCCGTAACTGCGATCCGCCGGGCCGTCGGCCAGCTCGTGGAGCAGCACTAGCTCGCCCTTCCACTCGCGCGCGCGGACATGGTGGAGCGACAGGGAGTCGCAGCGTTCCGCCAGCCGTGTGAGCTCATGATAATGGGTGGCGAACAGGCAGCGGCAGCGGTTCTCCTCATGGATCGCCTCCACCACCGCCCAGGCGATCGCCAGCCCGTCATAGGTGGAGGTGCCGCGTCCGACCTCGTCGAGGATGACGAAGCTGGCGGTCGTCGCCTGCGCCAGGATCGCGGCGGTCTCGACCATCTCGACCATGAAGGTCGAGCGGCCGCGGGCGAGGTTGTCTGACGCGCCGACGCGGCTGAACAGGCGATCGACGAGGCCAAGCGTGGCGCGGGCGGCGGGGACATAGCCGCCCGCCTGGGCGAGGACGGTGATCAACGCGTTCTGACGGAGGAAGGTCGATTTGCCGCCCATGTTGGGCCCCGTGACGAGCCAAAGCCGATCGCCGTCGGACAGGCGGCAGTCATTCGCGACGAAGCGACCGCCATGCTTGCCCACTGCCGCCTCGACCACGGGGTGGCGGCCGCCCTCGATCTCGAAACAGGGGCGATCGACCAGCGCGGGGCGCATCCAGCCGCCCTCGATCGCACGCTCGGCGAGCGCGGCGGCGACGTCGAGGCGGGCGAGTGCGTCGGCGGCGGCGGCGATCTCCTCGCGCCGGGCGAGTGCGGCGGCGGTCAGCTCCTCCAGATGCGCCGCCTCGGCCGCGAGCGCGTGCGCGCCCGCCTGGGCGATGCGCGCCGCGACATCGTGCAATGCGGGGGTGTTGAAGCGCACCACGCCCGCCAGTGTCTGGCGATGGGTGAAGCCGCTGTCGGGCTTCATCAGCGGGTCGGCGGCGCGGGCGGGGACCTCCAGATGATAGCCGAGCACGTTATTGTGACGGATGCGCAGCGTCGCGATGCCGGTCGCCGCCTTCATCTCGATCTCCAGCTGCGCCAGCATGCGGCGGCCGCCTGCACCAGTTTCGCGCAGCGCATCGAGCGCGGCGTCGTAGCCCGCAGCGATGTAGCCGCCGTCCGCGGCGTCGACCGGCGGCGCAGGAACTAGCGCGCGGTGGAGCTGGTCGATCAGCGCGCCGTGGCCGCGGAGGTGGGGCGCGAGGCGGTCGAGTAGGACAGGGCGGACGGGGAAGCTTCCGAGTTGTTCGCCAAGCGCCCATGCTGCGTCGAGCCCGTCACGGAGCTGGCCGAGGTCGCGCGGGCTGCCGCGCCCGGCGACGAGGCGGCCGAGCGCGCGGCCGATCTCTGGGGCGGCGCGGAGCGCGGCGCGCAGCCGCTCACGCACTGCGTCGTCGTCGGCAAAGATTTGGACGAGGTCGAGCCGCTCGCCGATCGCCACGCGGTCCATCAGCGGCGCGCCAATGTCGCCCGCCAGCAGCCGCGCGCCCGCGCCGGTCACCGTGCGGTCGACCGCGTCGAGCAGCGAGCCCTTGCGCTGGCCGGCAGCGGTGCAGGTCAGCTCCAGGCTCTCGCGCGTCGCGGGGTCGATCGCCATCGTCTCGGCGGCGTGCCGGAGCATCGGTGGGCGCAGGAAGGGGACCGCACCCCTGCCGGCATGATCGAGATACGCGACCAGCCCGCCCGCCGCCGCCAGCGCGGCGCGGCTCCACTGACCGAAACCGTCCAGCGTCGCGACGCCGTAGAGCCGCTTCAGCCGCGCCTCGCCCGCGGCGCTGTCGAACTCGTCGCGGGGGCGGGTCGCGGTTACACCTGCCGCCTCGCTGGCTTCTGACGCGATCACCTCCGCGGCGGCAAGGCGCGCGAGGTCGGCGTCGAGCCCGGCGGCGCTGGTCTCGATCACCTCGAAGCGGCCGGTCGAGACGTCGGCCGCGGCGAGCGCCACGCCGCCTGCCGCTTCGCCGATCGCCACGCACCAATTGTCGGCGCGCGCGTCGAGCAGCGCTTCCTCGGTCAGCGTCCCGGCGGTGACGAAGCGTACGATGGCGCGATTGACCAGCGCCTTCGATCCGCGCGCCTGACGAGCGGCTTCGGGGCTTTCGGTCTGTTCGGCAATGGCGACGCGGTGCCCGGCCTTGATGAGCCGCTGCAGATAGGCGGTCGCGGCGTGGACGGGCACGCCGCACATCGGCACCTTCTCGCCGTCATGCTGGCCGCGCGCGGTCAGGGCAATATCAAGCGCTTGCGCAGCGATCTTCGCATCGTCGAAGAACAGTTCGAAGAAGTCTCCCATGCGATAGAAGAGCAGGCAGTCGCCGGCCTCCGCCTTGAGCGCATGATATTGCGCCATCATCGGGGTGGAGGAGGCGGGAGTCGGCGGGACGGCCATCGACGGAGCGTGTGGGGCCGCCGTGCTTTGGCCGCAAGCGCCGGGATGCGCAGGCGGCGGCGGATGCGCTAACGCATCGCGATGAGCTATCTCATGACAACGATGCCGTCGCCGATCGGCGAGCTGACCCTGGTGGCCGGCGACGCCGCGCTGGTGGCGATCCGCTTTCCCGGCGAGGACGACGCGCGCGCGCCGGTTCCGGACCCCGGCGACGATCCCCACCATCCTGTTCTGTGCGCCGCGCGTGACCAGTTGGAAGCTTACTTCGCCGGGACGCGCGACGTGTTCGACCTGCCGCTCGCGCCCGTCGGGACCATGTTCCAGAGGCGGGTTTGGGAGGCGCTGATGGCGATTCCGTTCGGCGAGACGCGCAGCTACCGCGACATCGCCTGTGCGATCGGCCAGCCCAGCGCGACCCGCGCGGTGGGGGCGGCGAACGGCCGCAATCCGCTGCCGATCGTAGCACCCTGCCACCGCGTCATCGGCGCCGACGGCAGCCTGACCGGATTCGGCGGCGGCCTGCCGATCAAGCGGTTCCTGCTCGACCACGAACGGCGCGACCTGTTCGCGTCCCGTTCTCGAAGCGCGACGGGGTGACGGCGCTCCGCCCTTTGCCCTAAGGGGAGCCGGACAGGAGCGCGCCCATGTCTGACGAACAGTCCCTGCAATTCTCCGAGCGCGAGGCGCTCCTGTTCCATTCGGAGGGGCGGCCGGGCAAGATCGAGATCGTCGCATCGAAGCCGATGGCGACGCAGCGCGACCTGGCGCTCGCCTATTCGCCTGGCGTCGCGGTGCCGGTGCGCGCGATCGCGGACGATCCGGCGACGGCCTATGACTATACCGCCAAGGGCAATCTGGTTGCGGTCATCTCCAACGGCACCGCGATCCTGGGCCTGGGCAATCTCGGCGCTCTGGCGTCGAAGCCGGTGATGGAGGGCAAGGCGGTGCTGTTCAAGCGCTTTGCCGACGTCGATTCGATCGACATCGAGCTGAAGACGGAGGACGTCGACCGCTTCATCGACGCGGTCGAGCTGATGGAGCCCAGCTTCGGCGGCATCAACCTGGAGGACATCAAGGCGCCGGAATGCTTCATCATCGAGCAGACGCTGCGCGAGCGGATGAACATCCCGGTCTTCCACGACGACCAGCACGGCACCGCGATCATCACTGCCGCGGGGCTGATCAACGCCTGCCTGCTGACCGGGCGCGCGCTGGCCGAGGTGCGGGTGGTGGTAAACGGCGCGGGCGCTGCGGCGATCGCGTGCACCGAGCTGATCAAGGCGATGGGCGTGCGCCACGACCATGTCCTGATCTGCGACCGCAAGGGCGTGATCTATCAGGGGCGCGAGGGGGTCAACCAGTGGCAGTCGGCGCATGCCGCGGCTACCGACCGGCGGACGCTGACGGAGGCGCTGGCCGGGGCCGACGTGTTCCTGGGCCTGTCGGCGGCGGGCGCGCTCGCGCCGGAAATGGTCAAGGACATGGCGCCCGCACCGATCATCTTCGCGATGGCGAACCCGGTGCCAGAGATCCTGCCGGAGGAGGCGCGTGCGGCGCGGCCCGACGCGATCATCGCGACGGGGCGGTCGGATTATCCGAACCAGGTCAACAATGTGCTGGGCTTTCCCTTCATCTTCCGCGGCGCGCTGGACGTGCGCGCGACGGGGATCAACGATGCGATGAAGATCGCCGCCGCCACCGCGATCGCTGAACTGGCGCGCGAGCGGGTGCCCGAAGAGGTCGCGATCGCCTATGGCGTGCGGCACCATTTCGGGCCGGAGTACATCATCCCCGCGCCGTTCGATCCGCGCCTGATGGAGGTAGTCCCGGTCGCGGTGGCCAAGGCAGCGATGGACTCGGGTGTCGCGACCAAGCCGATCCTGGACCTCGCCGGCTATCGCACCGCGCTGCGCGCGCGGCTCAACCCGACGACATCGGTCCTCAGCCTCGCCTATGACGGCGCGCGGGCGCATCCCAAGCGGGTGCTGTTCGCCGAAGGCGAGGAGGAAGTGGTGCTGCGCGCGGCGATCGCCTTCAAGGAAGGCGGCTACGGCACGCCGGTGCTGGTCGGGCGCGAGGATGTTTACGACCGGCTGGCCGCCCTGGGCGTCGCCGACCCGCAGGAGTATGAGGTGCATAACAGCCGCACCTCCGCGCTGGTGCCGAAGATGGTAGACCTGCTCTACACCCGGCTGCAGCGACGCGGCTATCTGCGCCGTGAGGCCGAGCGGATGATCAACCAGGACCGCAACCTGTTCGGCGCCGCGCTGCTCCAGCTGGGCGAGGCGGACGCGATGATCACCGGCGTCACGCGCACCTATGCGCAGAACCTGCGCGAGATCAGGCGGGTGATCGACCCAGAGGCGGGGCGGACGCCGTTCGGCATTCACATCCTGGTCGGGCAGAGCCATACCGTCTTCATCGCCGACACCACGGTCAACGAGCGGCCGTCGGGCGAGATGCTCGCAGACATCGCCGAACAGACCGCGGCGGTGGCACGGCGGATGGGGCACGAGCCGCGCGTCGCGTTCCTGAGCTATTCAACCTTCGGCAATCCGGAGGGGCAGTGGCTGGACACGCTGCGCAAGGCGGTGGCGACACTGGACGCGCGGCAGGTCGGCTTTGAATATGAGGGCGAGATGGCCCCCGACGTCGCGCTAAACCCCCGGCAGCTCGCCAATTATCCGTTCGCGCGGCTGTCCGGTCCCGCCAACGTCCTGATCATGCCCGGGCTGCAATCGGCGAACATCTCCGCCAAGCTGCTCCGCGAGCTGGGCGGTGACGACATGATCGGGCCGATGCTGATCGGGATGGCCAAACCGGTCCAGATCGCCGCCATGACGGCAACCGCAAGCGAGCTGGTGACGCTGGCGGTGCTGGCGGCCGGGGGTATCGCGCGGTGAACGATGTGCACCCGCTGCCGATGCTGCTTACCGTCGCGATGCAGTGGAGCATCGCGGCGGCGGCGATCTGGTTGACGTGGTGGGCGGCGCAGTCTCGGGACACCCCGACGCTGCGGGTGATCGCGATGACGCTGGTGGTCGTGCCGGCGCTGGGCTGGCCGCTGCTGACGGCGTGGATGACGACGGGCGCGTACGAGACGATTTCGCGTCGCGCATTCGTGTTCGGAGCCGCCAACGTGGCGATCGGCATAGTCCGCGCGCTGTTCCTGGCCGGGTGGGCCGCGCTGTCGCGTGACCGGACCTACCTGCGCGCGGGGGCCGCGGTCATCGCGGGGGGGCAGCTGCTGTTGCTCGCCGGACAGGCCATCGTGGCGGTCGCGCAATGGCTTTGACGCGGCGCGTTTTCCCGCTGTTGCTGCTCGCGGCTGCGCCTTCCACCCCGCTGCGACCGACGGCGCAGGACATCGCGGCGGCGCGGGCGAACGAGGACACGTCGAGCTACCCCGATCCGGTGATCGTCGGATGGCAACGCGAGGTACGCGCACAGCTGGCGCATGGGTCGCCTGCCGCGACGGCAGCCGCGATGGCGACGCGCTATGGCATGACGGCGGCCGAGATGGAGCGGCTGATCGACCTGTGGGTGATCGTCCGCGGTCGCCACGGCGGCCTGGAGAACGACCGGCCAGCCTGGGCGTCGCAGGCGCGCGCGGAACTGTACGCGCTGGTGCCGGCGCTGCGGCGTTCGCGGCTGGGCGTCGGCGTGCTCGCGGAAACGCTGAACACGATCGAGGAATGCCGTGCCGACGACTTTGCGGCGCTGACGGCTGCGTCGACTGATGTCGCAAAAGATGCGTTTCGCGCCGCGTCGGGTGCGCCGTGCAACGACAACTGGAGCCGTGCCGTGCTCGCAGCGCCGGACCGCAGCCTGCCCGTCCTGGCGCGGATGGCGGAGTGGGGCGGGCTGCCGCTGCGCGACGCGATCCCGCTCTACACGTGGCTGGCGAGCCCCGCCGCGCTGGCGCGCGTGGCGGACGCGGACCGTCCGGCGGCGACCCTGCTGGTCCGACGGCGGCTGCTGGCGGTGCTGTTGCATGCAGGACGCGATGCCGAGGCGCTGCAGCTGCTCGACGACCTGCCACCCGCGGCGCGGCAGGCGCTGCTGACCCCTGCCGTGTCGGTGCCTGCGAGCCTGACGCTGGACGGCATCATCGTGCCGTTCGAGCCCGAGCAGGGCGATCCGACCGGAGAGGATGCGACGCAGGCGCCGATCCTCGGCGTGGCGCAGGCGCTGACCGCGGCTGGACGCGAGGACGAGGCGCGGCGCCTGCTCGCGACGCTGCCGGGCTTTGCGCGGGCGCGGCAGGCCCTGGGCTGCCGCTACGAGCTGGACACTGCGGGATGCGCGGCGATGGCGCGTTCGCTGCACGGAGACGGGCGCGACGCGCTGCCGATGGCGGCACTGCCGCTCGATCACCTGCTCAACGACGCGGCGGCCGACCCGTACCCGCTGGCCGAGACCCTCTTCGCCGGTACGATGCTGACTGAAATGCCGAATGCGGCGATCACCTGCCGCCTCTTCCCGCCGGCCGAGGTCCCCCATTTGTGTGATCGGGCGCGGCAGGCGGCGATGAGCATTGGCGATCTCGACCGAACCGACGCCCTAGAGGCGGATACCGGACAGGTGGCACGGCAGGAAGCGGCGCTGGACCGCGCAATCCCGGGCTTCGCCGCCAGGCGGGCGGCGCTTCACCGCGACGCGCCGGCGGCCGCCGCGCCGCCCCGGATCGCGCGCGTCTCGACCGATCCCGAACCGTCGCCCTTCGCCGAGCACCCCATCCCGCCGGCGCGCGGGCGGGGAGCCGGCGCGCCTGCCGGGCTTGCGCCGCTCCCCGCCGGCTACACGCCGGTGCGCGCCGAACGGTCAGGGCAGCGGACGGTGGCGATCAGCGTATCGCAGAGCCTGGACCCGACCGGCGAGGTGTCGCGCGGCGGCTATTGGGTGCATTTGTCGGACGACGGCGGGCGGACGTGGCGCCGACCGCTCTACACCGGGCTCGCCGAGCGGTTCCCCTAAGTCGTCGCGTCATCGGCCGCGCTGCCGCTGCTGGCCGGCAACGCGCTGAACCTCGCGGTCGAGGTGGCGGAGCTCGACACGGCCAGCATCACCTATCCGCCCGTCATGCTGCGCACCCGGCGGCGCGCGCGCGAGCTGTACCTCTCGATCCCGCTCGCCGCGCTACAACGGGACGCGGACGGCGACGGGCTGACCGACATCGCCGCGCATCACCTGCTGCTCGATCAGCCAGCGGGCGAGCGACCTTTCGTGGTCGGCAGCGACGCGGCGGGCGCCTGCACGGCGCCCTCGCGGGAGGCGGCAGCGCGGGCGGCGGTGCTGGCCGAACTGTTCGATCCCGCGGGGCAGGCGATCGTCGAGCCAGTCGACCGCCCCGCGGGTCAGCTGGCGATCACCGGGTGGCAGCGCGCGGCCGCGGCGGCGGACCGGCCGCTGTTCCTGCTCGGCGACCCCGCGGACTTCGCGTGCCTGCGCCCGACCCGACCGATGCTGGTCTACACCCGCGCGCAGATCGCGGCGCTGGCGCGATTCTCGCCCGGCTTCCACGTGCTGGAGGTGCCGCCGATCGTCTTCAACCGGGCGCATGATCGCGGCTTCGTCCGCTGGTCGTCCGGCTGGGCGGGCGGCACCTATCGGTTGCGCTGGATCGGCGGCCGTTGGGCGGTGGACACGATTAGCAGTTGGGTGACCTGATCGGCGTGGCCGCGACCGCCCGGTTGGCGTAGATGGCCGCGTGGAGGCGAGCATGGCGGCTGAGTCGATCCGGGCGTGCGCGAAGCGGCGGATGCTGCTTATGCTGCTGGCGATCGGCGGCGGGGTGACCGGCACGGGCCTTGCTGCATCGGATCAGCGCGCGCCGCGCCCGGCGCCGACCCCGACGCTGGCGCCGTTGCCGCCTGCCGTCATCGACGATGCGCTGCAGATCGGCGGCGACGATCTCGACGCGCGGCGCACGCATACGCGGATGACGGTGCAGGTCGACGTCAACGGGCGCGGGCCGTTCCCCTTTGTCGTCGACAGCGGCGCGGACACCTCGGTGGTCGGCGCCAACGTCGCCCGCCTGCTCCAGCTACCCGCTGGCACACCGGTGACGTTGCACGGCATGACGGCGACCAGCGAGGTACAGCGGGTGCAGGTCGATACGCTGCACCTGGGGCAGAGCGACTTTCACGGCCTGGAGCTGCCCGTGCTGCGCGAGCGCGATCTTGGTGGGGCGGGGATGGTCGGGATTGATGCGCTGGTGAACCAGCGGCTGATGCTCGATTTCGAGCGGCGTACGATCCGCGTCGAGGATGCGCGCCGGCCGCCGCCGCGGCTGGACGGCGAGATCGTCGTGGTGGCGCGGCGGCGGCGCGGGCAGCTGATCCTGACGCAGGCGCGGGCGAACGGGCGGCCGGTCAATGCCGTGGTCGACACGGGGTCGGAGATCACGATCGGCAACCTCGCGCTGCGCGATGCGCTGATGCGGCGCTACGGCAATACCTTCACCAGCGGTGCGGTAACCGGGGTGACCGGGGTCACGGTGCATCTCGAGATGGCGCGGATCGGCGAGCTACGGCTCGGGCCCGTGGTGCTGCGGGACGTGCCGATCGCCTTTGCCGACGTGCCGCCCTTTGCGGTCTTCGGCCTTCGCGACGAGCCGGCGCTGCTGCTCGGCACCGACCTGATGGAGACGTTCCGGCGGGTGTCCTTGGATTTCCGCGCGCGCAAGGTCCGCTTCCAGCTCCGTCGCTGCGACGCGATCGGCATCTCGATTTCCACCGACCCGTTCGGCGATTCCGCCCGCATCGGGCTGAGCAACGGCGGCAGCGCGGCGTGCCGGCGGGATTGAGATTGCGACGGCGGCTGATCTGCGCTACCTGACCATCTAGTTGGTCAGGAGCGGTGACATGGTCGCGGTCGCGTTGGCGGAGGCAAAGGCGAGGCTGAGCGAGCTCATTCGGCTTGCCGAGCAGGGTGAAGCGGTCACGATCACCAGCCGTGGCAAGCCCGTCGCCGACATCGTGCCGCGCAAGCAGCCCAAGCGCCCCTTCGATCCGGAGGAGCTGCGGCGGATCCGGGCAATGTCCAAACCGTGGGAAGGCGAGGGCAGCTTCGTTGTCTGGGCGAAGGAGCAGGACCTGCTTTGACGACCTACCCTGATGCGTCGGTCCTTGTTTCAGCGTTCGCGGACGAGCCGAACAGTGCGACAGCGCTAGCGTTTCTGACGAGCCTTCCGGAGGATACGCTCCTCGTCAGCTCCTGGACCGTCACCGAGATAGCATCGGCGCTTGGGATCAAGGTGCGCACGGGAACGCTGGAGGCGGACCAACGGCGGCCGCTTCATCTAGCCATCACGACGTATCTGACGCGGACGGCGCAGTGGCTGGAGCCGATTGCGCGAGACTTTACCGCCGCGGTCGAGCTGATGCTGGCGACCGACCAACCGCTGCGTGCCGGCGATGCCCTGCACCTAGCGATATCATCGAGATTGTCTGCCACGGCATGGACGTTCGACCGGCGGATGGCGCAAGCGGGGCAGGCCCTCGGGTTGAACGTGCGCCTGCTCGCCTGACCCTCACGCGTCGATGCTGGTCCCCACGGCCGCGTTGACCAGTCCGCCGTCGACCACGATCGTGTCGCCGACCACATAGTCGCCCGCACGCGACGCGAGATAGATCGCGGTGCCCGCCATGTCCTCATCGACGCCGATGCGCCTGGCCGGAATGCTTTGCGCGACCGCGTCGCCATGGTCGCGGGCGGCGCGGTTCATCTCGCTCGCGAAGGCGCCGGGCGCGATCGAGGTCACGTTGATCGAATCCTCGATCAGCCGCGCCGCCATCCGCTTGGTAAGATAGATCAGCGCCGATTTGGACGCTTGATAGCTGTAGGTTTCCCAAGGATTGAGGCGCAGGCCGTCGATCGAGGTGATGTTGATGACCTTGCCCGGCCGCTGATGGCTGGCGGCGGCCTTCAACGCGGGATGGAGCGCCTGGGTGAGGAAGAAGGGCGACTTGACGTTCAGGTCCATGACCTTGTCCCAGCCCTTCTCCGGAAACTCCTCGAACGGCACACCCCAGGCGGCGCCCGCATTGTTGACGAGAATGTCGAGCTTGGCTTCATGTTCGGCGAACTGCGCCGCGAGCGCCTTGCAGCCGTCGACCGTCGAAACGTCCTGCGGCAACGCGATGCAGTTGGGGCCGAGTTCCGCCACCGTCTCCTCACACGCCGCCGCCTTGCGCGACGAGATATAGACCTTGCACCCCTGCGCGATGAAACCGGCGGCGATCATCTTGCCGATGCCGCGCGACCCGCCGGTGATCAGCGCGACACGCCCGTCGAGGCGGAACAGGTTGGTGGTATCCATAAAGCTCTCCTGAATGTCAGCCGCCGCGCTTCAGCGTCTCGCGGGCGATGATGATCTGCTGGATCTGGCTGGTACCTTCGTAGATGCGGAACAGGCGGACGTCGCGGTAGAGCCGCTCGATCCCGTAATCGGCGATGTAGCCCGCGCCGCCGAAGGTCTGGACCGCGCGGTCGGCGACGCGGCCGACCATTTCGCTGGCGTAATACTTTGCTGCGGCGCTTTCGAGTACGACGTCCTCGCCGCGATCCTTCTTCGCCGCGGTCTCCAGCACCAGCGCGCGGGCGGCGAGCGCCTCGGTCTTGGAGTCGGCGATCATCCCCTGAATCAATTGATGTTCGGCGATCGCCTTGCCGAACTGGTTGCGTTCGGTTGCATAGGCGACGCTGTCCGCGATCAGCCGTTCGGCGACGCCGGCACACAGCGCCGCGATGTGCAGTCGCCCGCGGTCGAGCACGCGCATCGCGATCTTGAAGCCTTCCCCTTCCGCGCCAAGGCGATTGGCGGCCGGCACGCGGACATCGTCGAAGATGACGTCCGAGACCTTGGCGCCTTTCTGCCCCATCTTCTTCTCGGGCTCGCCGAGCGTTATCCCGGGCAGATCGCGCGGCACGAGGAAGGCGGAGACGCCGCGGCCGCCCGGCTCTTCGCCGGTGCGCGCCATGACGGTGAAGAGCTGCGCCTTGTCGGCGTTGGTGATGTAGCGCTTGCTGCCGGTCAGCCGGTAGTCGTCGCCGTCACGCACCGCACGCGTCTTGACGCTGCCGCTGTCGGACCCTGCTTCCGGCTCGGTCAGCGCGAAGCTGGTAATGACCTCGCCCGACGCGATGCCGGGCAACCAACGCGCCTTTTGCTCGGGGGTGCCGGCCATCACCAACCCCTGCGAGCCGATGCCGACATTGGTGCCGAACGAGGAGCGGAAGGCGGGCGTGGTCCGCCCCATCTCGATCACGACGCGGCATTCCTCGGCCATCGTCAGGCCTAGTCCGCCATAGTCCTCGCCAATCGACAGGCCGAACAGCCCCATCGCCTTCATCTCGGCCAGCACCGCATCGGGGATGGCGTCGTTCGCCTCCACTTCCGCCTCCAGCGGGCGCAGCCGCTCGGCAACGAAGCGGCGCACGGTATCGAGGAGCTGGTCGAACGTCTCGGGGTCGAGGGCCATTCCCTACCGGTAATCAGCCCGCCCGCCGCCCGCAAGCGAGCAAACCCGGTTTTCCAAGCCGACGGCGTTGACCGCGCGTCCGCCCATACTATGCTTTCGACAAACAGCAGTGAGGAGAGGCGCATGCGGTTCACGGGCAAGCGCGCGGTGGTGACCGGCGCGGCGTCGGGCATCGGCCGTGCGACGGCGCTCCGCCTTGCGGCCGAAGGCGCCACCGTTCTGATCGGCGACATCGACGACGCGGGCGGCGCGGCGGTCGCGGCCGAATCGGACGGGCGGATCAGCTTCCGGCATGCCGACGTCACGGACGCCGCGCAGATCGCGGCGCTGATGAACGCCGCGGCGGCGGGGGGCGGGATCGACCTTGTCGTCAACAACGCCGGTGCGGGCGGCGCGCGCGAGGGGCTGGCGGAGATCGCGCCGGAGGATTGGGACCGGACGCAGGCGCTGCTGCTGCGCTCGGTCGCGCTGGGGATGCGCTACGCCGCGCCGCTGATGAGCGGGCGCGCGGGCGCGGCGATCGTCAACATCTCGTCGGTGTCGGCGATGGGATCGGGCTATGCCCCGGTCGCCTATTCGACGGCGAAGGCGGGGGTGCTCCATCTATCGCGCCTGGCGGCGGCTGACCTGGCGAAGCACGGCATCCGGGTGAATGCGGTCGTGCCCGGCTTCATCGTGACGAACATCTTCACCAGCGCGGTGGGCGTGCCCCCCGCGCAGGTCGACACCGTCAAGGGCATGATCGCCGCTGGCGCGGCACAGGCGCAGCCGGTCGCGCGGGCGGGGCGGCCGGAGGATATCGCGGCGGCGGTGACATTTCTGCTCAGCGATGAAGCGAGCTTCGTCACCGGCACGCACCTGTTGGTCGACGGCGGCATGCTGGTCGGCACGCGGCCGAGCTGGGATCCGGACGCCCCCGGCATGATGAGCGCGCTGGACGCGTTTCGATGAGCACCGCGGCGGTGGCGCCGCCGCGTCGTCTAAGCCGCGGGCTGGTCGTCGCCTATGGCTTCGGCGCGGTCGCCTATGGCGTCAAGGACACGGGCTTCGGCGGTTTCCTCCTGTTCTTCTACAATCAGGTCATGGGGCTGCCCCAGGCGACGGTCAGCTTCGTCATCATGGCGGCGCTGCTGATCGATGCGGCGGTCGATCCGATGATCGGGTTCCTGTCCGATCGTACCCGCTCGCGCTGGGGACGGCGGCATCCGTGGATGTATGCGTCGGCGCTGCCGATCATGATGCTGTATGTCGCGGTGTGGAGCCCGCCGTCCGGCCTGGGCGCGACCGGGCTGCTGGTCTGGCTGTTCGCGATCGCGGTGCTGATGCGCAGCGCCGTGTCCGCCTATGAGGTGCCGTCGGTCGCCCTGACGCCGGAACTGACCGGCGATTACGACGAGCGGACGCGGGTGCTGGCGTGGCGCTATCTATGGGGATGGGCAGGGGTGGTCGCCACGCTGCTGGCGATCTGGCTGTGGTTCCTTGCGCCGGCTCCGGGTTTTCCAGACGGCAAGCTCAACCCGGCCGGCTATTACCGGCTGGGGATCGCCTCGGCGCTGCTGATGGGATTTGCGATCCTCGTCTCCGCGCTGGCGACGCATCGGGAGATTCCCAAATTCCCCAAGCTCGGCGCCGTGAAGGCGGCGCGCCTGCGCGACAGTTTCGGCGAGTTGCGCGACACGCTGCGCAACCGCGCCTTCGCGATCCTGATGACGGCGGGGGTGCTGCTCTACACCAACCAGGGCGTGATCAGCGCGCTCGGCGTGTATACCGCCGTGCACATCTGGGGCTTCCACCCCGGCGACTTCGTGATGCAGGCGCTGAGCTTCGCGGTGGCGGCGTCTATCGCTCTGCTGGCGGCGCCGTGGCTGGGACGACGCGGGAGCAAGCCGAAGATCGCCGCCGCCGCGGTGGTGTGCGGCGCGATGTTCATCACGGTTCCCTACTGGCTCCGCTTCGCCGGTCTGCTGCCGCCGGCGTCCGACCCCGTCCTGCCCTTCATCGCGGTCTGGGTGTCGGCCGCGGGTACGGCCTGCAACATATCGGGCTTCATCCTCGCGGCATCGATGATGGCCGATGTCGTCGAGGATTCCGAGCTGCGCACCGGCCGCCGCGACGAAGGGGTGTTCTTCGCGGGGTCCTTCTTCATGCAGAAATGCACCAGCGGCATCGGCATCTTCGGCGCAGGCGTGATCCTGTCGCTGTCGCATTTTCCCGCACGGGCGTTGCCGGGACAGGTATCCGCAGCGGTGCTCGACCGTCTCGCGCTGGTGCATGCGAGCAGTTATCTCGCGATCGCGCTGGTGGCGGCCTTCATCCTCACGCGCTTTCCATTCGGAAGGACCGAGCATCAGGCAAGGCTGGCGCTTCTTGCCGGCGCGCCGACGCTCGAGGCGATCCCGCAGCAGGTCTGATTCGCGAGCGCTGTGTCGGTTCGTCGCCGCCCGTGGGCAGCTCGTCGACAGGCAGGTCTGTCGGTTTTGCAGTGCGGCACAGTTCGTCGGCACGTCGAAACGGTTCATCGCCAACGACTTGGTGAGCGGGACCCCTACCCGTAGCGAGACTGCAACATCACTCTTTTGGGCCGGGGGGTTCAATTGCGTTTCGGTAGTTTTGCAGCGCGATTCGCGCTGGTGTCTTCCTGTGCCCTGATGACGGCTGCACCTGCGTCCGCGCAGTTCTGGCAGTGCGTGACCTTCGCGCGGTCGGTCTCGGGCATTCAGATCCGCGGCAACGCAAACACCTGGTGGGCGCAGGCGGCGGGCCGCTATGCGCGTGGGCATACGCCGCGCGTCGGCGCGGTGCTGGCCTTCGAGGCGACGCGGCGAATGCGCGTCGGCCATGTCGCCATGGTATCGGAATTGGTGAACGACCGTGAGGTCCGCCTGACCCACGCCAACTGGTCGCGTCGCGGCGGCGTCGAGGTCGGCGCGCGGGCGATCGACGTGTCGGCGGCGAACGACTGGAGCGAAGTGCGCGTCCAGTATGGCTCGGGCATGGGCACTTCGACTTACCCGACCAAGGGCTTCATCTATTCCGGCCATGACGGCGATGCGGTCGCCGCGGCCGGCGACGAGGGCGCGCAGGGCTGACATAGCGCGACGCGGCAAAGCCGCGCCGTTGAACCTGGCGAGCGCGAGCCCGGCCCCGCTCGGGCGTAGTGGCGCTAGCTTACGTGTGCGCTGGGGCGAAGGTCATGGCCACGCCGTTCATGCAATAGCGCTTGCCGGTCGGGCGGGGACCGTCGTCGAAGACATGGCCCAGATGGCCGCCGCATCGACGGCAATGGACCTCAGTGCGAGCCATCATCAGCGACGCGTCGTTACGGGTGCTCACCGCATTGGCGAGCGGCTGCCAGAAGCTTGGCCAACCGGTACCGCTGTCGAACTTCGTGCGCGACGCGAACAGCGGCAGCGCGCACCCCCTGCACGCGAAGGTACCCGCCCGATGCTCGCTGTTGAGCGGGCTGGTAAAGGGTGTCTCCGTACCCTCGTGGCGCAGCACGTCGTACGCGGCGGGGCCGAGCCGGCGGCGCCATTCGGCATCGGAATAGGTCACAGTGTAGCGCTCGGCGGCGGCCGCAGGCCCGCTGCGACAACCCCAGAGCGCCGCACCGACGGCACCCGTTGCGGCAAGGCCGAACAGATCGCGGCGGTTCATCATGGCGGGTGCTCCTTGCTATACCGATGGACGATATAGGTTTTCGCACGCCGATGACGATAGGTTACGTTGGGGAACTCCGATCAAGGTCGTGCGCTTGCGCCAGATCAACAACGGAGCCGTTATGAGTTTCGAACAGCTTGACCCGCCCTTGCCCGTCCATGTGCTCGACAAGGGGCCGGGCTACGCCTTTGCGGTGATCGACTATGGGCAGGAGCATAACCTGATCTGGGTCACCGCGATCAACGACACCGGCGAGATCTGGTGCGCGCCCAACCCGCGCGTGCGGCTCCAGGCGAACTGGACGATGGGCCGCGCCAAGCCGCCTGCGGTCGCGGCACGTGCCGACGGCAGGTGCTCGGGGCCGGATGAGCCGATGCTGAAGGCGGAGGTCGTGAAGCCAAATTGACGGCCGATCAGTATTTGCTGATCTCGACCGGTAACTTGCGATAGCCGTGGACGAAGCAGGCGGCGACACGCTCGGGCTCGCCGACAACATTCACTCGCATCCGGCGCGCCGCCATCTCCTCCATCAGGATGGACACCTGCAGTTCGGCAAGCCGGGCACCGACGCAGCGGTGGATACCGTGGCCGAACGCCAGATGACGCCGGGCGTTGGGCCGGTCGACCTGGAAGTCTTCGCCATTGTCGCCGAACACGCTCTCGTCGCGATTGGCAGAGATGTACCACATCACCACCTTGTCGCCGGCCGCAATCTTGTGGCCCATCAGCTCGGTGTCCTGAATCGGTGTTCGCGCCATGTGCGCCAGCGGTGTCTGCCAGCGGATGATCTCGCTGGCGGCGTTGCCGATCAGGCCGGAATCGGCCTCCAACTTCGCGCGCTGATCCGGGAACCGGTCCAGCGCGTAGGCAAGGCCCGACATGGTGTTGCGCGTGGTATCGTTGCCGCCGACGATCAGCAGGATCAGATTGCCCATGAATTCATGATGATCCATCGCGCTCATCGCGTCCGAGTGGAGCATCATCGAGATCAGGTCCGGGGTCGGCTCCTTGCCGAGCTTGGCATTCCAAAGCCCCTGAAAATAGGTGCCCATCTCGTAGATCTTGCCGAGCCGCTGTTCACGGAGCGCGTCGTTCTTGACGATCTCGATGTCGCCAGCCCAGTCGGACCATTCCGTCAGCTTGCGCCGATCGGCCCAAGGGAAATCGAACAAAATCGCGAGCATCTGCGTGGTCAGTTCGATGGCGACCGTCTCCACCCAGTCGAAGCGTTCGCCCCAGGGCAGCCCGTCGAGCACCTCGCCGGTGCGGTGGCGGATATCTATGGCCATCCGCTGCATTTCCGACGGCGTAAAGGCGGGGGAGACGGTGCGGCGCTGCGCGGTGTGGATCGGCCGGTCGCGGCCGATGAACATCGGCATGCGCGGTCCCTCCATCGCCGGATTGAACCGGCTGATCGTGAAGCCGTCGACTTCGGACGAGTAGATGTCGGGTAGCGACTCGACCTCGACGATCGGCTTGTAGGTCGACAGTGACCAATAGGGCCCGAACTCCGATTCCGGCACGAAATGGATCGGCGCCTCGGCGCGCAACTGGGCGAACGGTGCGTGCCACGTGTCGTCGCGGTAAAGCTCGGCGCGGCTGACGTCGAACGGGTCGATAGCGGGTGATCGGACGAAATCGCGCACGAGCGTTGCCATGTCGGGCTCCTTTGCGATCGGAGTGTGCCTTAACTGACACCAGTGTCAATAGGACGCTGCCGCCGCCAGAACGGTCTGGCGCTTCCGGACTGCAACACGCCGCGTCGGAACAGCCGGGCACCGACCGCGATGAAGATCGCGACCCACAGCGCCTGCCAGCCGAGCGCGAGCAGGTGCGGCCACAGCTCCGGCGAGCTCGCCGCCCGGCCTGCCATCGCGAAGGGGGAGGACAGCGGGAAGACCTGCGCAAAGGTGGCCAGGCCGCTGCCCGGATGCGACGCCGCCGCGGTCGCCAATGCGAACATCCCCACCTGCACCAAGGTGATCGGCAGCGACAACATCTGGATCTCGCGCATCGTCGACGCCTGCGCCCCGATGCCGAGAAAAACCGAGCCGAGCAGCAGGTACGCCATCGCGAAATAGGCGCAGAACAGCAGCGCGAAGCTGCCACCCCCGACCGCCGGGGTGAGCTCCGCCAAGCCGTGCGCAAAGCTGGGCGGCAGCAGCGAGGTGACGCGGCCGATCACCGTCGCCCAGAAGCCAACGAACAGCACAGCGACGCCGAACATGCCGATCAGTTTGCCCCCGAACACCGCCTCCAGCGGCACGGCGGCGGCGAGCACCTCGATCACCTTGTTGTTGCGCTCCTCCGCCATCGTCCCGACGACCTGCCCGGCGAGGAAAAGGGTCAGAAAGAAGACGCCGAACACCGCGAAAAAGGCGGACTGGTTGCGGGTGCCGGCCGAGGGTCGGGGCACCTGGACCAGCTCTCTGACCGTCGCAACGCGTGGCAGCGCGCCACCGAGTTGCTGTGCCGCCAGCGTCGTCTGGGCGAGCAGTTCAAGATACCGCGCGCTACGTGCGGCGTTGGCCGTGTAGAGGATGCGCGGGTGGTCGAGCGGACCCGATAATACCGCCGCGGCTTCAAAATCGTGAGCCGTGAACGTGCGACGGGCCTGGCCAGCGGTATTGTTCTCGGGGTGCAGCGTGGTCAGTTCCGGTGGCGCATCGCCCGCGTCCTTGAATGCGCCCCGCAGTCGGGTGTCCGCTTCGGCGATGGGTCGGGCGAGTGCATCGGGTACGATCGCGACGACGCGGACCCGGTCCGACCCGCTATTTGCCGCCGCCGACGCGCCCAAGCCGCCGATCAGGCTGAACGAGCCGATCACGACAGGCGCAAACAGAAACAGGAGAAACACGGGCGTGAACACCGTCGCGACAAAATCGCGGCGGGCGATCGTCAGCACCTGGCGCACAAAGCGGCGGACCTTGCTCATCGCGCGTCGCCGACGATGCGGACAAATGCGTCGTGCAGCCCGGGCCGTTCGATCTGCAGCCCGGCGATGCCGTGCCCCGCCGCGATCAGCCGTGCGAGCAGCGCCTCGATCCCTTCGGCGGGCAGTTCGAACCGCCAGCCCCGGTCGTCGCGCATCGCGCCGTCAGGCAATAGCGCGCGCGCCTCATCGGCGCGTTCTCGCGGCGTGTAGCGTACCCGCTCGGGCAGCAGCGCGCGGGCGTCCGCGACAGTTCCCTCGAACCGCCGCTTGCCCTTGGCGATGATCGCCAGGCGATCGCACAGCCGCTCGGCATGCGCCATGACGTGGGTCGAGAAGATGACGGTCGCGCCGCGATCGCGCTCGCCGACGATCAGCCGCTCCAGCTGTTCCTGGTTGACCGGATCGAGCCCGGAAAAGGGTTCGTCGAGAACGAGCAGGTCGGGCCGATGAACAACCGAGCCGAGCAGCTGGACGAGCTGCGCCATGCCCTTGCTGAGCTTTCTGATCTTGGTGTCGGTGGCGTGGCCCAGCCCCGCCGCATCGAGCATCGTGACCGCGCGTGCGCGTCCCTGACCCCAGGACAGCCCGCGCAGCGCGCCCATGAAGGCGATCGCTTCGCGCGCCTTCATCGCTGGATACAGCCCGCGCTCCTCCGGCAGGTAACCGACCCGGTCGCCCGCGTCGCGCGGGTGGACGGCATCGAGCAGCGTGCGGCTGCCGCCGTCGGGCTCGATGATCCCGAGCAGCATCCGCAGCGTCGTCGTCTTGCCCGCGCCGTTGGGGCCGAGGACGCCGTAGATGCTGCCGCGCGGCACCTGCAGGTCGACGCCCTGCACCACCTCACGGTCACCGAACCGCTTGACGAGACCGGTGGCGGTGACCGCCCAGTCGCTGCTCATGCTACCCACGTCATGCGCGGGCTGGTAGCGGCCGAGCGTGGCGGCTGACAACCTCGAAGCGCGGATCAAGGCGCAGGCGGCGGCGTTCGGCTTCGCCGCATGCGGGATCGCGGCCGCAGCGGCAGCGTCCGCCGCGGGTGTGCGGCTGCGGGAGTGGCTGGACGAGGGTCACCACGGCGACATGATCTGGATGGCAGCGCGCGCCGACGAACGCGCGTCGCCCGCCGGACTGTGGCCGGCGGTGCGCAGCGTCATCGCGCTGGGGATGAGCTATGCGCCTGCCGCCGATCCCCTGCGGCTGGCGAGTGCGAGCGAGGTTGGGCGGGTCAGCGTCTATGCCCAGGGCGGCGACTATCATGATGTCGTCAAGCGGCAGCTCAAGGCGCTGGGCGGCTGGCTGGCGGCGCAGGCGCCGGCGCCGCTGAAGGTGTTCGTCGACACCGCGCCCGTAATGGAGAAGCCGCTGGCCGAGGCGGCGGGGCTGGGCTGGCAGGGCAAACACACCAACCTCGTCAGCCGCAGCGACGGCAGCTGGCTGTTCCTCGGCGCGATCTACACGACGCTGACGTTGACGCCGGATGGGCCCGGGCGCGACTTGTGCGGATCGTGCGCTGCGTGTCAGCGGGCATGCCCGACCGATGCCTTTCCAGCGCCGTACCGGCTCGATGCGCGGCGGTGCATCTCTTACCTGACGATCGAGCATGCCGGGCCGATCCCGCGGACGTTCCGGCGCGCGTTGGGCAATCGCATCTATGGCTGCGACGATTGCCTGGCGGTGTGTCCGTGGAACAAGTTCGCTCAAGCCGCCGCCGCGCAGATCGCGTTTCAGCCGCGTGCCGAGCTGACGGCCCCGGCGCTTACCGACCTGCTGCGGCTCGACGACGCGGCATTCCGCCAGGTGTTCGCGGGCTCGCCGATCAAGCGGATCGGGCGTGCCCGCTTCATACGCAACTGCTTGATCGCGGCGGGGAACAGCGGGGCGGCGGTGCTGGCGGCGGTCGTGCGGGGGCTGCTCGACGATCCGGCGGCGGTGGTGCGCGGGGCGGCGGTGTGGGCGCTGGGAGAACTGGACCCGCGGACATGGGCAATCGAGCGGGCGGCGCGGCTGCAAACCGAGGACGATGCTGACGTCAGGGTCGAATGGGACGGGAACGTTGCGGGTGTGATGGACGTTTCGGCCATATCACCTGTGTAACGAAAGGCGTTCACCATGCTCTGGACCGTCGTTGTCATCCTGCTCGTGCTTTGGGTACTTGGCTTCAGCCTGCATATCGGCGCCGGGCTGATCCATCTGCTGCTGGTCGTGGCGCTGGTTGTCGGGTTGATCCAGCTCTTCTCCGGCCGACGCGCGGTCTGACCGGGCGCATTCCCGTTCGCCTCGTCATCCTCGACCGGTTCGAGATGACGGGGACGAGAGGAACTAGCGCGCCGCCTCGCGGCGGCTGAGTGCCGCGACACAGCTGCCGCGGTCGATCGGGCTTCCGTCGGGCTGGCGGGCGTCGATCCACGTGACCTGGGGCGGCTCCGATCCGTGCGGGTACAGGTAAGCGTCAAGGATGCAGATCGGACCGACGAACTGCAGCTTGCGCGCCGTCCCCTCCCGGACCTCGGCGTCGGGCTGACCGAACAGGCGCGTCAGTGCGGCAGCATCCTGACCGACCACCCGCTCCAGGCCGCTGGCGGTGTAGCGCGGCACCGGTGCGGCGCTGACCGGTTGCGGCCGGGTCGTGCCGCCGCCGGTACAGGCGGTGAGCAGGGCGGCGGCGGTGATCATCGGGGCGGTTCTCATGCGCCCCGCGACTATCGCGCGTCGGCCGGTGCCGCTAGAGGGCGCGCTTTCCCCTGCCGGAGCCTCCCTTGGATCAGCCCACCTACGATATCGTCGCGATCGGCAATGCGATCGTCGACGTTCTCGCCACCATCGACGACGCGTTTCTGACCCGCGAGGGCCTGACCAAGGGACAGATGCAGCTGATCGACCAGGCGCGCGCCAAGTCGCTGTATCAGGAGATGGGCGAGACGCAGGTGACGAGCGGCGGGTCAGCCGCCAACACGCTGGTCGGCGCGGCGATGCTGGGCGCGCGCTGCCGGATGATCGCGCAGGTCGCCGACGATCAGCTGGGCGAGATCTTCGTCCACGACCTCCGGGTCCAGGGTGTGACCTGCGCGGTGCCGCCGCGCGAGCCGGTGGTCGAGACGGGCCGATGCCTGGTGCTGGTCAGCGAGGAGGACGGCGAGCGGACCATGAACACCTTCCTGGGCGCGGCGCAGTTCCTGCCGCCGGATGCGATCGACGAGGCGGAGATCGCGGGGGCGAAGGTACTGCTGCTCGAAGGCTATCTGTGGGACCCGGCCGAGCCACGCGCGGCCATGCAGCGCGCGATCCGGATCGCGCGCGCGGCGGGACGCAAGGTGGCGCTGGGGGTGTCCGCAACCTTCTGCATCATGAACCACCATGCCGACTTCACCGCGATGATCGACGCGGGCGAGATCGACATCCTGTTCGCCAATGAGGAGGAGGCGGTGGCGCTGGCCGGGAGTGCGGATGTGGAGACGGCGCTGGCGGCGCTGGCGCCGAAGGTGCCGCTGCTGGTCGTCACCCATGGCGCGCGTGGCGCCAGCGCGATCGAGAGCGGGGTGCGGACCGATGTCGCGGCCGAGCCGGTCGCGAAGGTGGTCGATACGACGGGGGCGGGCGACCTCTTCGCCGCCGGCTTCCTGACGGGCTACGTCCGGGGACTACCGAACGCGGCGTCGCTCAAGCTGGGGGCGGTATGCGCTGCGGAGGTCATCGGCCACGTCGGCGCGCGACCGGTGGCTGACCTGAAGGCGCTGGCGGGCGGGTTGCTGGGGTGACACGCGTCAAACGAAGCGTGTCGCGGACCCGCGTCCGTCAGGGTTGCTGCCTGATGGGAGCGACATACTCTCCCATCGGTGCCGCCTCGATCTCGTCCAGCCCCTTGTACAGTCGGCTGTTGTGCATGCCGTACACAAAATACAGGATTACCGCGCCGACGGTGTACCAGCCGAAGAAAACCAGCACGCGCGTCTCGACGGTGAAGATCAGCGCGATGCATGCGACGATGCCGAGCGCCGGCAGGACTGGGAACAGCGGCACGGTGAAGCCGCGCGGGATGTCTGGATGGGTGCGCCGCAGCCAGATCACCGACAGACAGACGATCGCGAAGGCGGCCAGTGTCCCCACCGAGGTCATGTCGCCCAGCGTGTTGATGTCGAAGAACGCCGCCGCCACCGCGGTGATGAGCCCGACCAGCAGCGTGTTGACCCACGGCGTCTTGAACTTCGCGTGCACCGTTGCGAAGACGCGCGGGAGCAGGCCGTCGCGCGCCATGGTGTAGAAGATGCGAGTCTGGCCGTACATCAGCACCAGCACCACCGAAGTCAGCCCCACGATCGCGCCCGCCTTCACCAGCTTCGCGAACCAGGCCCATTGCGGGCCCAGCGCGTCGACCGCCACCGCGACGGGATCGGGCACGTTGAGCGTCTTGTAGTTGACGATCAGCGTCATCACGATCGAGACGAGAATGTAGATCAGCGTGCATACCGCCAGACTGCCGAGCAGGCCGATCGGCATGTCCTTCTTGGGGTTCTTGGCTTCCTGGCCGGCGGTCGAGACCGCCTCGAAGCCGATATAGGCGAAGAACACGATGGAGGCCGCGCGCAGGATGCCCCCCCAGCCGAACTCCCCCTTTGCGCCGGTGGCCGGCGGGATGAACGGGCTCCAGTTCGCCTTCAGCGTGCCGATATGCGCGATGACGTAACCGCCACAGATCAGGATGAAAGCGGTGATCACCGTCACCTTGATCGCGACGATGACGTTGTTGACCTTGGCGCTTTCCGACACGCCCACGACCAACAGCGCGGTCATGGCGGCGCAGATCAGGAAGGCGGGCAGGTTGAAGAGATAGGTAACCGGCGCGCCGTTGACGAGGACGTCGACCCCCGCCTCCTGCACATGATGGCCAGTTGGGCCGGTCAGGGCGACGGGAATGACCATGCCGAAGTCGCTCAGCAGGCTGACGACGTACCCGCCCCAGCCGACCGCCACCACCGACGCTGCCAGGCCATATTCAAGCAACAGCAGCGCGCCCATGATCCAGGCGGCGAACTCGCCGATCGTCGTATAGCTGTAGGTATAGGCCGACCCCGAGACCGGCAGCGTTGAGGACAGTTCGGCGTAGCACAGGCCGGCGAGCGCGCAGACGACGCCGGCGATCAGGAACGACAGGAGCACCGCCGGGCCGGCGTGAAGCGACGCGGCGCTGCCCGTCCGCACGAAGATACCCGCCCCGATGATGCAGCCGATGCCGAGGAACAGCAGGTTCCACGGCCCGAGCGTGCGCTTGAGCTCGCTCGACTCGGTCTCGCGCTGCACCTGCTCGACGGTCTTGCGGAGCGCCATGCGCGCGAAAAGCCCGGGGGCGGGTCTGGTCGCCATCAAATCTCCCTCTGCCGCTCAGGTGGCGGCCTTCACCTACGCAATGCGGCAGAGCCTATCGGCAAATCCGCAGGGCGCAATGCTTATCGCGCCAGCATCGGCCCCAGCGGCTGCCCGCCGAACAGGTGGACGTGGAGATGCGGGACCTCCTGTCCGCCGTGCTGTCCGGTATTGGCGAGGAGGCGATAGCCGGGGACGACCAGCCCCTGCGCGCGGGCGACGGCGCCGACGGCGCGGACGAAGCCGGCGATCTCGGCTGCCGAAGCGCGGGCGGAGAAGTCGTCCCATGAGACGTAGGCACCGCGCGGAATGATCAGGATGTGCGTCGCCGCCTGCGGCGCGATGTCGTGGAACGCGACCGCCCATTCGTCCTCGTACACCCGCGTCGAGGGGATCTCGTCGCGCAGGATGCGGGCGAAGATGTTGGCCGGATCATAGAGCAGGGTGGCGTCGATGGGCATGGAACGCATGTCCGAAGTTTTGCTGCGAACGGCAAGGGCGGGACATCCGGGTGAACAAATCGACACAGGCGAACCGTTTCGCTCGCCCGCGTCCTCTTGGGTTTAAGGATCAACGCACAAGGAGCCATAGATGCTGTACCGGAACAATCTGCCGACTTGGGAGCGGCTCGTGCGGATCGGAGGTGCCGTGTTGATGGCGGCGTGCGCTTGGCATTTCTGGGGCCGTCCGGTGGGAACGGTCTTCAGCGTTGCCGCCGCGTCCGCGGCGCTGACATCGGTGTTCGGTTTCTGCCCTGCCTGTGCGTTGGCCGGACGCCGGCTGGATCGCCGCGCGGCCAGATCGGAATGACCGCCGTGCATCCGCTTTCTGCGGATTTGATCGCAAAGGCGATGGCGGGCGAGACGGGTGCGATCGAGCGACTGCTCACGGTCGCGCGGCCCGACCTGCATCGCTACGCCCGCAGGCATTGCGAATCCGGTGATATCGAGGAGGCGGTGCAGGACGCGCTGTGGATCTTGTACCGCAAGGTCGGCGGACTGCGCAGCGCGGCCGCCTTCACCGGCTGGATCGTCCAGGTCGTGCGCCGAACATGCCTGCGCTACATGCGTCGCCGCCAGCAACGTAGCGCGGCAACGCTGGAAGGGTGGGACGCGCCGGACGCCGCCGCGTCGGACGCAGAACTCCGCGCACGGCTGGCACGGTCGATCGCGAGACTGACGCCCAACCATCGTGCCGTGCTGCTGCTGAAGGACGTCCAGGGCTGGTCGGCCGACGAGACTGCCCAGCATCTTGGCATCGGACTGGAAGCCACCAAGAGCCGCCTGCACCGCGCCCGTGCCGCAGTGCGCGAGGTGCTGGGTGAGAACAGCCAGCCGATGACGCTGAGGGCGAAGCGATGACATTTGGCAACCGCTCTCTGACCGTGCATCTGGCCCGGGGGATCATCGGGACGGTGGCGCTGATCGCCGCGCTGCGTGGCTATGACATGATCGGCTGGCCCGCGCTGCTGCTCGCGGGCGTGACGGTCTGGGCGTTCAAGGGCTGTCCGATGTGCTGGACCGTCGGCCTTATCGAAACAGCTGCGTTCAAGATATTGCGATGCGCCGATCCGCGCGGTGAATAGGCGGCAAGCTAGCGCCGGGCCTTTTCCTCGAGCCCGCTCACCCCCTCGCGCCGCGCCAGCTCCGTCCGCACGTCGTCGAGCGAGAGGCCGGCGTCGGCGAGGAGGACGAGGAGGTGGTAGAGGAGGTCGGCGGCCTCCGGGACGATCCGCCGTGGATCGGGACCGAGCGCGGCGATGACGGTCTCGACCGCTTCCTCGCCCAGTTTCTGCGCGATGCGGGCGCGGCCGCGGGCGAAGAGCTGCGCGGTGTAGGACGTGTCGGCAGCCGCGTCGCGGCGGGCGCGGATCGTGGCGTCCAAGCGGTCGAGCGGGTCTTCGGCCATGCCGCCCGCGGTGCCGCAGGCGGGGAGGGGGGTCAATCCTTCGCGGCCGGCTTCCGGGCGAAGCGCCGCCGCAGCGCCCGTCGGACCAGCCAGACGGCGACGCACGCCAGCGCAAACAGCGCGAGGTCCGACAGCTCCGGCCCGGTGCGCGGACGGGGGACGCCGGTGTGGCCGCTCGGAACCTGTTCTACGGGCATGCACCGCCGGTTAGCCGGAAGCCGTTGCGATCGGGTTAGCCGCCGCGCGCGATGTCCCGTTTGACAAGGGCGGCGACGCGTGGCCCCTCGTCAGGCGAACAAACGTCGGGGGGCGGGTGATGTCGGACGGGCAGGTCGTCTTCTGGTGGCGGACAGGGCTGACGCTGCTCGGGCTCGTGCTGATCGGGTGCGCCATCGGCTATCTGATCTGGGCGCGGGCGCGGACGCAGAACACGCGATCCTGGATCAGCGCCCCCGGTGTGGTGCTATGGTCGGACCTCCGCATCGTCAGGCTGGAGGATGCGTGGTCGGCCAACAGCGCCGCCCGGTATTTCCCGCAGATCGAATATGCGTTCCAGGCCGATGGCGAGCGGCGCGGCACGACCGCATTCCTTCTCGGGAAACAGTTTCTTTTGCGCAGGGACGCGGACGCGTGGCTGCGCAGCGTCGCGCCCGGCACCACGGTCCAGGTCTGGTTCGATCCGGCCGACCCGGACCGGTCGGCGCTCATCAACGAGAAGCCGTCGCTGTTCAACAGCGCGCTCGTTGCGCTGACCGGGGCAGGGGTCATCGCCGCCGGTTGGCTCGTCCATTTCAGCCTATAGGCCGCCGCACCGGCACCCCCGCCGCAGCCAGCGCGCGATGGGCGTCGGCGATGCTCGCCTGGCCGAAGTGGAAGATGCTCGCGGCCAATACCGCGCTGGCGTGACCCCGGGTGATGCCGGCGACGAGATCGTCGAGGCCGCCGACGCCGCCGCTAGCGACCACCGGCACGCCGACCCGGTCGGCGATGGCGCGTGTCAGCGCGAGGTCGTAGCCATCGCGGGTGCCGTCGCGGTCCATGCTGGTGACGAGCAGCTCGCCCGCGCCCAGTTCGGCAAGACGGACGGCGTGGGCGACCGCGTCGATCCCGGTGGCCCGGCGGCCGCCATGGGTGAAGACCTCCCAGCAGTTAGACCCGGTCAGGCGCGCGTCGATGCTGGCGACGCAGCACTGGCTACCGAAGCATTCGGCGATGTCGGCGACGACCTCTGGCCGGGCGACGGCGGCGGAGTTGACCGCGACCTTGTCCGCGCCCGCGAGCAGCAGCGCGCGCGCGTCGTCTGCCGTACGGACGCCCCCGCCGACGGTCAGCGGCATGAAGCAGACCGCCGCGGTGCGCCGCACGATGTCCAGGAGCGTGCCGCGCCCTTCGTGGCTGGCCGTGATGTCGAGGAAGCACAGCTCGTCCGCCCCAGCGGCGTCATAGGTGCGCGCCTGCTCGACCGGATCGCCGGCGTCGATCAGATCGACGAAGTTGACGCCCTTGACGACGCGCCCGTCGGCGACGTCGAGGCACGGGATGACGCGGGCTCGGACGGTCATGGCTGCGCTCCTCCCCGGGACGGGGAGGGCGACCGCGACGCGCGGCGCCGTGGTGGAGGGGGCAGGCCGCGGGCGGTTCGCGGGTGGAGAGCCCCCTCCACCATGCCTGATGCATGGTCCCCCTCCCCGCGAGCGGGGAGGATCATGCCGCCGCCCCGACGCTGAGTGCCGTCGCCAGGTCGAGGCGGCCGTCGTACAGCGCGCGGCCGGTGATGACGCCCTCCACGCCGTCCCTGCCGTGCAGCGCGAGGAGGTGGATGTCGGCGAGGCCCTTGACCCCGCCGCTGGCGATGACCGGGATGGTGACAGCGCGCGCTAGGTCCACCGTCGCCTCGATGTTGCAGCCCTTGAGCATGCCGTCGCGGCCGACATCGGTGAACAGCAGCGCCGCGACGCCCGCATCCTCGAAGCGGCGGGCGAGATCGACGACGGTGACGTCCGACACGTCGGCCCAGCCCTTCGTGGCAACGAAGCCATCGCGCGCGTCGACGGCGACGACGATGCCGCCGGGGAAGTCGGCGGCGGCGGCACGGACGAAAGCGGGGTCTTCAAGCGCGGCGGTGCCGATGACGACCCGCGCGACGCCCAGGTCGAACCAGCGCTCGACGCTCTCCCGCGTGCGGATGCCGCCGCCGAGCTGGACGTGGCCGGGGAAGCGCTCGACGATCGCGCGGACGGCGTCGCCGTTGCGGCTCTCGCCCGCGAATGCGCCATCAAGGTCGACGACATGGAGGTGCTGCGCGCCCGCCTCGGCGAAAAGCTGCGCCTGGTGGGCGGGGTCGTCGCCATAGATCGTGGCGCGCGCCATGTCGCCCTCCGCCAGGCGGACGACCTGCCCGGCCTTGAGATCGATCGCGGGGAAGACGATGAGGGTCATCGTGAAATCCTCCCCGGCACGGAGAGGGGGACCGCCCGGCGCATCCGGGTGGTGGAGGGGGCCAGCCACGAGCGGTGCGCGGGAGGCGGGCCCCCTCCGCCACGCGCTGCGCGCGCGCCACTTCTCCGTGCCTGGGAGGAGTTTAGGGCGCCCACGACACGAACTTCTGCAGCAGCTCGATGCCGTAGCGTTGGCTTTTCTCGGGGTGGAACTGGACGCCGATCATGTTGTCTAGGCCGATCGCCGCCGTGATGGGGCCGGCGTGATCCGTCGTCGCGAGCACGCCCGCGCCGGTGAACGCATAGCTGTGCAGGAAGTACGCCTCTCCCTTTTCCAGCAACGGGTGCGCGCGCGTGGGCGTCACGTCGTTCCAGCCCATGTGGGGCACCTTGACGGCAGCCTCGCCGGGCATCAGCCGGTCGACCTCGCCGCGAAACCAGCCGAGCCCGCGATGTTCACCCATCTCGGACCCGAGATCGGCCATCAGCTGCATCCCGACGCAAATGCCGAGAAAGGGGCGCCCGTCGGCCAGCACGCGGGCGCCCAGCGCTGCCTCCAGTCCGTCGACCGCGCGCAGATTCGCCGCGCACGCGCCGAACGCGCCGACGCCGGGGAGGACGATGCGGTCGGCCCTCGCGACCCGGTCGGGATCGGCGGTGATCGCCACGTCACCGGCCCCCGCCGCGGCGAGCGCGTTGGCGACGGAGTGGAGATTGCCCGACTGGATGTCGATAAGCGCGAGCACAGCTTAGCCTATTCCCTTCAGGCGAGGGGACGGGCGACACCAGGCCGTCACAACACCCCCTTCGTGCTCGGGATCGCGTCCGCCTTGCGCGGATCGATCTCGACCGCGGTGCGAAGGGCGCGCGCCAACCCCTTGAACGCGCTCTCGGCGATGTGGTGGTTATTGTCGCCGTAGAGTGTCTCGACGTGCAGCGTCAGCCCGGCCGCCTGGGCGAAGGAATGGAACCAGTGGCCGAACAGCTCGGTGTCCATCTCGCCCAGCCGCTTCTGGCTGAACGGCACGTTCCATACCAGCCAGGGGCGCCCCGAGATGTCGAGCGCCACCCGCGTCAGGCATTCGTCCATCGGGCTCAACGCGTCGCCATAGCGGCGGATGCCGCGCTTGTCGCCGAGCGCCTGCGCCACCGCCTGACCGATTGCGATGCCGGTGTCCTCGACCGTGTGATGCTGGTCGATATGGAGGTCGCCCTGGGTGCGGACATGCAGGTCGATGAGCGAATGGCGGCTGAGCTGTTCCAGCATGTGATCGAAAAAGCCGATCCCGGTTGCAATGTCGTATTTGCCGGTCCCGTCGAGGTCGACGACGACCGCAATGCGGGTTTCGCTGGTGTTCCGTTCGATCGTCGCCTGGCGCATGGCCGCGCTCTTAGCGCCGCAGGCGGGCCAAGCAACCTTGACCCGGCGGGCGGGGCCGCTACCCAAGGCGCATGACCGACGGCCTGCCCGACAGCCTGATCCCGTATGACGAGATCGTGCAGGAAGCGCTGCGCGCCGTCGTCGGCCGGGTGCTGGGGTCGGTAGCGGAGTCGGGCGGGCTGCCGGGCGAGCATCACTTCTACATCACCTTCAAGACGCAGGGGCCCGGTGTCGACATTCCGCGGCGGCTGATCGAGCGCTTCCCCGACGAGATGACGATCGTGCTGCAGAACCGCTTCTGGGACCTGCTGGTCGACGACGAGCGGTTCTCGGTCGGGCTCAGCTTCAACCAGATCCCGTCGAAGCTGGTCATTCCCTATGCCGCGATCACCGGCTTTCACGATCCGGCGGTCAATTTCGAGCTGCGTTTCCAGGCGCAGGAGGGGCCGGAGGACGGCGCGACGACGCACGATCCGGCGGAGAATGACGGCGCAGTCGCCGCGCCGGTCGAGGATGGGTCGAACGTCGTGTCGGTGGATTTCAAGCGGAAGAAATAGGCCTCACCTCCCCGCGCTGCGGGGGAGGTGGCGCGCGCGCAGCCCGTGACGGAGCTGGAACTCCGCTCGAGAGGATGGTCCCCTCCGCCACCGCCTGCGGGGGATAGGGGAGCCTACCGCGTCCATGGAGGTTCTACGGCCATGACCCAGACCCGCACTGAAACCGACTCGATCGGCCCGATCGAGGTGCCCGCCGCCGCCTATTGGGGTGCGCAGACGCAGCGGTCGATCGAGAACTTTCCCTTTCCGCCCGCCGAGCGCATGCCGATCGGCATCATCCATGCGCTTGCGATCGTGAAGCAGGCTGCTGCCCGGGTGAACCGGGATGCGCTCGGCGCGGCGAAAGCGGACGCGATCGAGGCGGCGGCGGCGGAGGTGGTGGCGGGCAAGCTCGACGACCAGTTCCCGCTCGTGATCTGGCAGACCGGCAGCGGCACGCAATCGAACATGAACGTCAACGAGGTGATCGCCGGCCGCGCCAACGAGCTGATGGCGGGCGCGCGCGGCGGCAAGACGCCGGTCCATCCGAACGACGACGTCAACCGGGGACAATCGTCGAACGACAGCTTTCCGACCGCGCTCCATATCGCCGCCGTCCGCGCCAGCCGAGACCGGCTGCTCCCCGCGCTCGACCGGCTGCATGCCAACCTGCTCGCCAAGGCGAAGGCGTGGGACGGCATCGTCAAGATCGGCCGCACGCACCTGCAGGACGCGACGCCGCTGACGCTGGGGCAGGAGTTCTCCGGCTATGTTGCGCAGCTCCAGCTCGCGCGGGTGCGGATCGTGCCGTTCGTCGAGCATGCGCTGAGCCGGCTGGCGCAGGGCGGGACGGCGGTCGGCACCGGGCTGAACGCGCCGGCCGGGTTCGACCGCGACATGGCGGCGTCGATCAGCGCCATCGTCGGCGCCCCATTCGAGCCCGCGCCCAACAAGTTCGAGGCGCTGGCGTCGAACGACACGCTGGTCGACTTCCACGGCCGGCTCAACAGCCTGGCGGTGGCGCTGACCAAGATCGCCAACGACATCCGCCTGCTCGGCTCCGGCCCGCGCTCTGGCCTCGGCGAGCTGGAGCTGCCCGCCAACGAGCCGGGCAGCTCGATCATGCCGGGCAAGGTCAACCCCACCCAGTGCGAGATGCTGACAATGGTCGCGGCGCAGGTGATGGGCAATCAGACTGCGGTGACGATCGGCGGGTTGCAAGGGCATCTGGAGCTCAATGTCTTCAAGCCGCTGATCGGCGCCAATGTGCTGCGCTCGATCGAGCTGCTGAGCGTGGGAATGGAGAGCTTCGCCAAGCGGGCCGTCAAGGGCATGACGGCGAACCGCGGCCGGATCGCGGAGCTGGTCGAGCGATCGCTGATGCTGGTGACGGCGCTGGCGCCCGAGATCGGCTACGACAACGCCGCGAAGATCGCGAAGGAGGCGCATGCGTCGGGCGAAACGCTGCGTCAGGCGGGGCTGCGGCTGGGGCTGGTCGACGCGGTCACGTTCGACCGCGTGGTGCGGGCAGACCTGATGATTGGTCCCTGATTTCCCCTTCATGCGGAACGGGAGGCTACGGAACCAACCCCCGCTTTCCCGCGCTACCTGCACACCAGGAGGATGGCGATGTCTGCAACCACCATTGGCGGCCTGATCGGCGCCGCGATCGACGGCATGTCAGGCGACGACTCGTCCGCGGACGGTGCGATCAAGGGCGCGGTAGTCGCCAATGTCCTGAAAGTCGTGCTGCCCGTCGTCGCAACCTACGCCATCGGCTGGGCGGTGCTGCGCGGGATGGGGGCGCTCAAGGATCGGGTGATCGGCGACGGCGACGCGGCGTGATCAGGCGAATGATCGGCGCGGCGCTGGGCGGCGCCAATGTCGCCAAGCAGATGATCGGGCGCAGGCGTAGCGCGAGTCACGACTGACGCGCCCGACGCGGGTTGACGTCTCAACCTGCGGCACGCCAAAGGCGGGCATGCCAGACGCCGCCTCGCCCGATCCGCACGGCTTTCAGCGGCGGGGCGTGCTGTTCGTGCTGTCGTCGCCGTCGGGGGCGGGAAAATCGACGATCGCGCGCATGCTGCTGGCGCAGGAGCCGGAGCTGGAGATGTCCGTCAGCGCCACGACGCGGCCGATGCGCCCGGGCGAGGTCGACGGGCGCGACTATCATTTCGTCGACTTGGAGCGGTTCCGCGCGATGGTCGCGGATCACGCCTTCCTCGAATGGGCGCACGTCTTCGGCCAGCGCTACGGCACGCCGCGTGGCCCCGTCGACGCGATCCTGGCGTCGGGAAAGGACGTGCTGTTCGACATCGACTGGCAGGGCGCTCAGCAGCTGTATCAGATCGCTGGCGGCGACGTCGTCCGCGTCTTCATCCTGCCGCCGTCGATGGCGGAGCTGCACACCCGGCTGAGCAAGCGCGCAACCGATCCGGCCGAGGTGATCGATGCGCGGATGGCGCGCGCTGCGAACGAGGTCAGCCATTGGGACGGATATGACTATGTGCTCGTCAACGATGACGTCGAGCGGTGTTTCGCAGGCGTGAAAACGATTCTGGCGGCCGAGCGGCTGCGGCGGTCGCGGCAGACGGGGCTGATCGGTTTCATCCGCGGATTGACGCGGTAACGCTGCGCTGCGGTGGCTCAGCCCACCACGCGCGAGGTCGTCAGGGTCGGCGGCGCGCCTTCGTTCCACCCCACCATCTTTGCCGCCATGATCTCCGCCCGGCCGTCGGGGGGCGCCAGCGGCTGCTGCACCGTTAGCGCATGCGTCGCGCGCATCTCCAGCATCGCACGCACCACCACGATATCGCCCGCCGCCAGCGTGAAGGCGCCGGACGCGAGCGATGGCTTCATGCCGTTGCGCGCCATCGCGGTTTCGAGCGTGTAGGTGCCGGGCGGCAGCTCGGCCATGACGAACTGGTTCATCCTTATCTGGCCGGAAACGACGCCGGCGATTGCGACCTTCATGCCGGCCAAGCCGCCCATGAAGCCGCGCCGGACGACGTATAGCCGCGCCATGCCCGGCGCGGGCGCGAAGCTGCGCGCTTCAGCGACGAGCGCGGGCGGCGCGGCCTTGCCGACCCGGTTGCCCGCGAGGATGTAGACGAGGTAGCCGACCACGCCGAGGAACATGAGGCCGGCGATGGCGAGGCCGACACCGCCAGGCAGGGCGTACAGCATCGCCGGACCAAGTACTGCGCCAACCACCGCGGCAATGACAACCAGGACAATCCACTTCGTGTTGTTCGGCATCGTCGATCCTTCCGCCGCGAACTTGGCAGCACCGTCACGGCGTCGCAAGATGCCCCAGCATCAGGGCCGCTGCGTCGAACTCGCGCCGCCGAGCCGCGCGCGCCTGTTGCGCGAGCGCATCCTCGCCCCACAATTCCACCTGCCAGTCCTCGTCGACATGCGCGGCGGTCCAGACCTGATCCGGGTTCAGCGCGCCCTCGACCAGCGCCAGCGCGAGGAGGAGCGAGCCGGTGATCGTCACGACCGGCGACAGTGCGGCGAGCGTGAACGGGTCGAACGCCGCGATCGCCTGGCCGAGCCGCTCCAGCGCTAGCGGCGGCTGTGCGCGATGCATGACGCCCGCGGTGACGGCGAGGTGGATATCCCAGCGGCGCTCGGCCCAGGCGATCACCGGATCCCAGGCAGCGGCCTGGCGCGCGGCGAGCTGGGGCGGGTCGGCGGCACGGTAGCAGAGGAGGTCGCTTTCGCCATAGCGCGCCAGCCCGACGGCAAAGGCGGAGCGGTCGGGCGCGATCCGGTCGATCGCGGCATTGGCGAGCCCGGTTAGCGGCATCGCGCGTGGATCGACGGTGTCGCCGCTATCCAGCCACTCGCGCGCCACCGCCGCTGCCAGCGCATCCGTCGGCAGGATCAGCGGTGCGCGGCTTGGGGTCCGCACCGGGCGGCCGTCGAGCGCGACGCTGCGCTCGGCCGTTACCGCCGCCGTTGTCCAGAACCGCTTCACTCGCTCCGCCAGCGATGAGCCAACGCGCGCGGCACCACCGCGATCAGATAGAGCGCGGCGAGGACGATCGCGATGCCGAGCGCCTTGACCGGCCAGTCGTGTGCGCGGCCGACCAGCACCAGCCCCAGCACCGCGCCCGCCGTCCCGGCGAGGCGGGTGGCGACGATCGCGAACCAGCGACCCCGTGCAGGGTCGGACGCGGGGCCGGGGGCTGGGTCCTGGGCGGGGTCCGGGGCGGGCATGACCGTCATATGGCGGCTGCGATCAGGAAGGCCAGTCCGCCATCGCACCCGCCAGCGCGTGATTGCCCTGCGCCTGCAGCCCTGCGATCACCCCCGCACGATCCTCCGCGTTCTTGTTCTGCGACAGCTTAGCGGTGCCGCGGATCGTCGTCACCTCGATCTCGAAGCCCTGGATGGCGCGGAGCATCGCGGCGATGGTCGCGGAATCGGCCTTGGCGCGGGTCCAGGGATGCGGGCGCGGCTCGTGCGCATCGGCAAGCGTGTCGAGCTGCTCGAGCAGCGCCGCCTCGGGCAGCGCGCGGGCAACGCCCTCGATCTCTATCGCTAGGTAGTTCCAGGTCGGCACCTGATTGCCCGGTCGCGCATACCAGTTGGGCGAAACGTACCCCTCCGGCGCGGCGAGGCTCGCCAGCACCGCCGCGCCGTCGAGATGCGGGTGGAGGCGGTTGGCGCGGGCTAGGTGGAAGCGCAGCCGCTCGCCATGACGCGTCAGCGGCGCGTGTGCGACCATCGACCCGGCCGGGGTGGCGACGAACAGGTGGGCGAAGGCGATCCGCGCAGCGTGGTCGAGCAAGGCCGCCGCATCAGGACGGAAGGCGGGGTTTGGGTGCATCAGCGCGTTCCCCGGCCGCGCCGCTCCCCCTTGCGGGCTTTGCGGATCGTCTTGGCGTGGGCCTTGGCGGCCTGCTTCTTGTCGGCGCGCGAGGGGGGGACATATTCGTCGAGCGGGAGCTGGTCGCCCAGCATCTGCTCGAAGCCGAGCCCCTTGAGGCTTTCCGCAAAATGGGTCGGCAGCTCGGCCTGGACGTCGATCTGGCCACCATCGGGATGATCGACGCGCAGGCGGCGCGCGTGAAGGTGCATCTTGCGGCTGATGCCGCCGGTCAGGAACGCCGCCTGCCCGCCATATTTGCCGTCGCCGACGATCGGGTGGCCGATCGCGGCCATGTGGACGCGGAGCTGGTGGGTGCGGCCGGTAAAGGGCTGCAGCTCGACCCATGCGGCGCGGTTGCCGGCGCGCTCGACGACGCGGTAGCGGCTTCGCGCGGTCTGACCGTTTTCCTCGTCCACCTGCATCTTCTCGCCGCCGGTGCCGGGCTGCTTGCCGATCGGCAACTCTACGGTGCCGTCGTCGATCGAGGGCACGCCGACGACCAGCGCCCAATAGACCTTTTTAGCGATGCGGCCGCTGAAAGTCTTGGCGAAGAACGCCGCCGCGCGGCTGGTGCGCGCCACGAGCAGCGCGCCCGACGTGTCTTTGTCGAGGCGGTGGACCAGCTTGGGGCGGCTTTCCCCTTCGGCGAAGGCGTCGAGCAGCGCGTCAACATGCTCGGTGGTCTTGGTGCCGCCCTGCGTCGCCAGGCCCGGGGGCTTGTTGAGCACCAGCGCTTGCGGGTCACGATGGATCACCATCTCGCTGGCGAAGGCGACCTGGTCGGGCGTGAGGGGGATGCGCTCGCGCTGCGGCTTGGCGGCCGGGCGGACGGGTTCCGGCGGCGGCACGCGCAGCTGCTGCCCCGCCTCGATCCGGTCGCCGGGCGTCGCGCGGGCGCCGTCGATGCGGAGCTGACCGGTACGCGCCCATTTCGCGACCGTGGTGAAGCTGGTGTCGGGCAGATGCCGCTTGAACCAGCGATCGAGGCGGATGCCATCGTCGTCGGGCGCGACGGTGAACTGGCGGACGGCTTCAGTCACGCGCCCGCCCTGACCAGCGCGAGGCCGGCGATCAGCGCCCCGATCGCGCCCGCAACGCTGACGGCGACATAGCCGGCAGCAAGGAGGAGCTGGCCGCGCTCGGCGAGGGTCACAGCGTCGAGCGAAAAGGCGGAGAAGGTGGTGAAGCCGCCGAGCACGCCGACACCGATGAACAGCCGCCAGCCCTCGCCGGCGTTGAGCCGCGCGAGGCTGCCCGCGAGCAGTCCCATCAGGAATCCGCCAACAATATTGATGCTCAATGTAGCGACGGGAAAGCCGCTCGCGGGCAGCGGCATCGCGCGCCCGGCCATATACCGCGCGCCGGCGCCGAGCGCGCCGCCGAGCATGACGAGGAGGAGGGGCATGGGAAGCCCGTTAGCCGTTCCCGCCGATGCCGTCACCCCAAGCGCGCGTCGCCTGCGTTCAGCTGAACGGGGCGGTTGCGCGGGCAACCCCGGATAACGGCTACAGGCCAGCCTGAATAATTACGTGCCCGCGTTGGTCAGCAGGTCGACGTCGCTTCCGCCGTCCTGGCGGGGCGTGACATAGACCACATATGCTGCGGAACCCTTGGTGCCGACCAGCACCTGCGTGCCATGGCCGGTGCGGTGTTCGACCGAATAGCCGGCAGTGGTGGCGCGGGTGTAATACCAGTCGATCATCTTGGCGGGCGCGGCGCCACTGGCGAAGGTGACCATACGCAGCGCACAGCGGCCGCTGGCATTGCCTGCCGCCTCGACAACCTGCGCGCCGGGGTAAAGCGGGAGATCGGCGGGAAGGCGGTTTGCCCAGGCCGCGGAATAACTAACTGATGCGCAGCCGCGCTGACCCTGGCTGGCGGCGAGCGCGCCGAGCGTATAGCTTTCAGCATGCGCGTCACATTGCGGACAGGGCTGTCGTGCCGCCGGTGCATGGCGCAGCGTGTGGGCGTTCACCGGGTCGGGGTGCGGCGGGTCGAGCGGAACGGCGCCCGAGTCGGGTCGCGGCGGCGGTCGAACGGCATTGCCATTGCTCGCCTGCGACAGGGTCGGATCAGCCATGATCGGCGCGGCGATCGCCTGGGCGACGGCCGGGTCCCGGGTGTTTTCCGGGCTCTGGGAGTTGGCGAGTTCACGGTCGAGCCGCTCTAGGTCGGTCTGACTATCCGGCGCGCGGCTGCAGGCCGCAAACGACAGGAGGAGCAGGGTGGATAACAGGTCCCGCGGCATGCCGGATGACTAGCGTGGCCGGGTAAAGCTTTGATGAGCAACGTCGGAAAGCTCGTCACTTCATGCTGTCAGAATAGCTGGCGGGTGTCCGTACGAAGAAGACCGCCGAAGCGGTCGAACGGGGCAGCTCGGCTGTCCGCCCCCCGTCGCGAGACCTGACGCGGCACTGATCCGTCAGGTCTCGCGAGAGCTTATTGGCAATGCCGGTTGTTGCCGGTGTTGCGCTCCACCGCGCGGCCGGCCAGCGCACCCAGCGCCGCGCCGCCCAGCGTGCCGACCGTGCGGTCGCCGCCGGTGTCGATCGTGCGCCCGACCAGCGCGCCCGCGACGCCACCGACGACGAGTCCGGTGGTGCCGTTCGACTTGCGGCAGTAGACGCGGCCGTCGCGCCCACGCCATTCGCGATACTGCGACCGTCGGGCGTCGGCGCCGGAGGCCGGCAACACCGCCACGGCGGGCAGGGCGACGGCAAAGGCGCCGAGGGTCAGGATGAACTTACGCATGTACGAAACTCCCGTATGAATTGATCTGGAAGCGTAACGTCCCCCGGCAGCCGCGGTTGCATGAACGGGAGACAACGACGCGGAGCCGCCGGTGCCCGTTAGTCTCGTCCAGTAGCAACCCTCATCAACTATCCACATTATCCACAGCCCGGGCGTTACATTCACGCTTGGCGCGACTCGCCAGGCGTGAGAACTTCCATGGGCAGGCGGAGGCGGACGCCCCCGGGTCACCCCGAGAGGAAGGTCGCAGAAGCAGGTGCTGCAAGACAATGCGGTTGACGGCATCTTCGGGTGCACGCGACAGAGCGGGTCAGGCAGCTGGGGATGCGACGAACGGCATCGGGCGCGCGACGCTTTCGAGCGGCGCTGCGACGAGATGGGAAGTGCATCGCCGACCGGGGCGGCAAGGCCGGGCAGGTTCGGGTTTACTCGAATGGGCAGGGCAGCGGCACCGGGGGTCGCTAAGGGCGGCAGGGACGCGACCGCGCAGGGACGCTCTTTCGGGAGTGGTCGGGCCGGGCGAAGGTCGGGCGGTCAGGAGCGGCTCGAAAGCGAGGTGCAGGCCGGGTTCCGCAAGGGTCCGGCCGGCCGAGCAGGCCGGTATGATCGGCGCGGACGAGCGACAAGGTTTCCTCGGAAGCCGAGTCGATCGATCAGCCGGGACGCCGACCAAGAGATCGAACAGGGCAGATGCCGTTCGCGGCTTCTCTCCATTCGGTTGCAGCCGGGAGGCGGATTGGCGGGACGGCGAGCGCAGGACGCAGGTCAGGCGCGGACAGGTCGGCGGATCAGCCCGACGGCAGCGCGAGGGGTCGGCGGCAACGCCGGCCCCTTTTTCGCGCAGCGCGCACGCGAAGAGCGCCAGCGCTGTTCACGACACGCGCTAGCGCGGCCGGCGGGACGGCGACGCCGAACCCGTCCGACTTCACGACGCGGCTGCGCCGCGCATCGCCGTTGCAGCGCGTCTCACCATCGCCCGGCGATGATCCATTTCCGTCCCGAGAGCGCGCCGATGCCGCCAGGGCCAGTCCACATGACCTAATGATCACAGCTCAGTGGTCCCATCGCAACCCCGACACATCGAACGTGAATTGCGGGTCACCCGCCTCGTACATCGTCGTCTCGACAATCAGATTCCGCGCTCGCTTGAGCTGCGCGATGAACCGCGTCGGATTGACGGCGAAGATCACTTCGCTGCTGCAGTCGGCTGCGCCATCGAACCGGATGCGCTGCGACGGTCCAGCATCGAATCGTACGGTGCCGCTGCACCCTTCGTAGGAGGGACACATCAATTGCCCGGAGCTGACCTCCAGCATGACATCACGGCCGTGCGGGCGCGATTGACGCACGATTAGCTTCACCGTCGTCTCGTTCTCGCCGGGCGGTTTCTGACGCACGCCATTGGTGCTGGTGGCTGGCGCGAAACGAGCAGGCTAATGGGACCGAGCGCTTCGTTCAGCGGTCGTACGTTCAGTCGGCCGGTAACCCGATCTCCACCAACGCTCCGCCTGTGTACCGCGTATCCGCGGTAACCTCCCGGCCGCAGAACGACGGCGCGACATAGGCCCGCATCGCCGCGTTGCTGTCGAACTCGGCTTCGGCAAGGATCAGCCCGGCCAACTCCCCCTCGAACCGGTCGACGGCCAGCGCGACGCCGGCGATGGGGCGCAGCGTGTGGCGCGTCTTGCGCAGGCGGCGGCCGGGGAGGACGGCGAGGCGGGCAAACTCCGCGTCGCTCAGATAGATGGAGGTGAGGAGGCGGGTGTCGGCGGTCACGTCCGCCTTGCGCCCCAGCCGCCGCTGCGGTGCACCGCCGCCCTGCGGCACGGCCTCGCGAAGACGCAGGCGGGTGCCGGTGACATAAAGGTCGGTGATCGCCGCCGCGCGTTCGACCAGGTCGAGCGGCACCGCGTCGCACAGCCAGCGGCGCTCGCGCTCGACAACGGCGTATTTGAGCTTGGGCCAGCCGTGCGCGGCCGCTGTGGCGGCGTCGATCTCCATGCCGTGCGGGTTGCGCGCGGCGCGGGGGTGTTGCAACCCGGCCGCCATGTTCCACCCCGCCGCTGCCCACGCGCTAGGCGCTGTCGCGCCGCAGGTCGTGCGCGGGCTGGCGCCGTGGGTCGATCTGGCGGGGCTGGCGGTGTTCGCCGCCTCCGGTGCGCTGGCGGCGGCAAAACGGGGGCAGACCTTCGTCACGCTCGCGTTCTTCGCGCTGGTGACGGGGGTGGGCGGCGGCACGGTGCGCGACCTGTTGATCGGCGCGCCGGTGTTCTGGGTCCATGACGCGCGGGCGGCGGCGGCGTGCCTGACGGTGGCGGCGGTGATCTGGGTGACGCCCGAGCGATGGTGGCGCGGGGCGGCGCTCGACTGGTTCGATGCGGTAGGGCTGGCGGCATATGCGGTGTTCGGCGCGGCCAAGGCGCTCGGCTATGGCGTGCCGCCGGTCCCCGCCGCGCTGATGGGCGTAGTGACGGCGTGCGTCGGCGGCATCATCCGCGACGTGCTGGCGGGTGAACCCTCGATCCTGATGCGGCCGGAGCTGTACGTGACGGCGGCGGCGCTGGCGGCGGGGCTGTATGTGGCGGGCGAGCGGCTGGGGGTGGAGCGGTCGGCCGCGGCGGGCGTGGCGGCGGCGGCGGGATTTGCGCTGCGCGCGGCGGCGATCCGCTGGCGGCTGGGGCTGCCGGCGTATCGCGGGCGGCGGTAAAGGGCATGCTTTCGCCCAATCTCGGCCGTTCGACCCCCCTCTCGCCGCATCCCAAAAGCAGACGTTTGGCGTACGTTTATCCCGGTAGCCTGTCGGGCGCGAGCACGGGCAGCTTCAGCCATTCTCGCTCAATAGGGTAGGTTTCCAATCGCATTTGCGAGGTGTGCGGACTTCCAACTGCTCCGGATGAAAGTTGCGCACCCGCCGAGCAGCAGCCTCCAACTGCGGTGCAAGCTCCTCCGGCTCAATGGTGGCGCTTCCGCACCACTTGCCGGTTGCATCAGTGAGGACGGCAGTGCGGATGCTACCGTTCAACCAGTGCTCGACGAGCAACTTGGCGTGCTCTACGATTACGCCTGCTTCCGCGTCCCAGAATTCATACGGGGCTGGGTTGTGAGTTTCCCAATATCCGAACGCTACGGTCAGCTCTTCATCGGCGGAGTACAGCACAATCGGCTCCACCTCGCTGTCGTCGACGTGCGTGATCGTCAGCAAGAGGTAGCCCGGCTCCCATCGGGTCCACTCACCCGTCTGGGCGATAGGCCAATCGCTAAGGGCTGCGTAGATTTGCTCAGACCATTCGTCGACGGGTCCCGCCATCTCGCTTGGATATGGCACTCCGGTTTCTGTCGCATCGGTCATGGGGCATCATCGTCGCAACGACGGCAGCTTTCCACCCCTCGCTGCTTGGAACCGGACAGACGGCATTCCACCATAAGCTGACATCCCCACGCTACCCCCGCACCAATCCTACCTCCACGAACGGCCGCGGCTCGGCGGGCGGGGTTGCCGGCTCGGCCAGCTCACACTGCCACAGGCCGACGTCGATCCAGCGGCCGCTCTTCCATCCCGCCTCGCGCAGCACGCCGGCGCGGCGGAAGCCGACCTGCTCGTGGAGTGCGATCGAGGCCGGATTGGGGAGCGCGATGCGGGCGATCGCCTGGGTGAAACCCTGCGCGCGGAGCGTGTCGATCAGCGCCTCGTAGAGAAGCCGCCCCGCGCCCTGCCGCTGCGCCGCGTCGGCAACATAGACGGTGGTCTCGACCGTCCAGCGATACGCCTCGCGGGTCGCAAAGGCGGTGGCGTAGGCATAGGCGAGCACGCCGCCCGTCGCCTCCCCCTGCGTCGCGACGAGCCACGGGTAGAGGCCCTCCGACCCGCTCATCCGCGTGCGCATCGTCCGCGCGTCCGGCGCCTCCGTCTCGAACGAGGCGGTGCCGACCAGCACATGCGGGGCATAGATCGCGGCGATCGCGGCGGCGTCGTCGGGGCGGGCCGGGCGCAGCGCGATCATGCGTCGTGTCCGATCACAGGCCGAGCCGCGCCAGCAGCAGGTCGCGCAGGTGCGCCTCGGCGGGTGCTGGGGTAGTCGCGCCCAGTCCGCCGCATTCGAGGCATCGCGCCTGGACCGAGCCGCCGGTCGCGAGCCGCCGCACGTCGCCCAAAGCGCGGGCGAGCAGGCCGCGCTGCGCCGCCGCGGCATGGGCGAAGACATCGCCGCCAGTCTGCTCCCCCGCCTGCTCTTCGTCATCGCGATTGAGCCCGGCGACGAACTGCGCCCACCAGCCGGGCTTCTTTTCCAGATACACCGCGTGCCAGCCGTCGCCCGCAACCCCCGCCCGGCGCGCAGCTTCCGCCAGCGCGTCCTGCAGCGTGCCGAAGCGGTCGACCAGCCCGAGCTGATGCGCGGTGCCGCCGTCCCAGACGCGGCCCTGGCCGATCTCGTCGACGCGCGCCGTCGTCATGTGACGGGATGCGGCGACGCGGGAAATGAACTGGCGGTAGCCGTTCTCGATCCCCGCCTGCAGCACCGCGTCGAGCTGCGACGTCGTGCCCCGGTAGAGGTCTGGCTGCCCCGACAGCGGCGTAGTGCGCACCCCGTCGGCGGTGATGCCGATCTTCGCGAGCGCGTTCTCGAACGTCGGCAGGATGCCGAAGATGCCGATCGAGCCGGTGATCGTGTTGGGTTCCGCGAAAATCGTGTCGCCCGGCGTCGACACCCAATAGCCGCCCGAGGCGGCGAGGCCGCCCATCGACACGACGACCGGCAGCCCTTTGCGTTTGGCTTCCAGGATGGCGAGCCGGATCTGTTCGGAAGCGAGAACCGAGCCGCCGGGCGAATCGACGCGGACGACCAGCGCCTTAAGCCGGTTGTGCGCCAGTCCGTCGAGCAGCGCGCGCGAGATCGTCTCGCCGCCGGCGCTGCCCGGCCCTGCCTTGCCGTCGACGATGTCGCCTGCGATCGTCAGCACGCCGATCGCGTCGCCGCCGGTCGGCAACGGGTGCGCAGCAATCCAGTCGCGATAGGCGATCGTCCGGTAATTGCCCGCGGGCTTACTGTCATCGGACCCGGCGAGCTGGGCGACCCGGCGGCCGAACGCGGTGCGGTCGCCGAGATGATCGACGATCCCGGCATGGAGGTCGGCGTCAGCGATTGAGCCGTTGGCGGCCTGCACGGTCGTGTCGGGCGCGGTCAGGAAGCCCGCGAGCTGCGCGCGGGGGCGGGCGGCGTGGACGGCCTCCTGCCATTGCGTGAACAACGTCCCGTAGAGCGCCTCGCCGGCGGCGCGCGCGTCAGGCGACTGATCGGCGCGGATATAGGGCTCGACGAAGCTCTTGTAGCGGCCGACGCGATAGACATGGACGTCGACGCCCAGCCGGTCGATCAGCCCCTTGTAGTAGAGCTGCGACCCGCCGGGGCCGGTGAACAGCGTGCCGCCGAGCGGATGGACCCAGATCTCGCTCGCGTTGCTGGCGAGGCGATAGCCCGCATCGGTATAGGCGGTGGCGTAGGCGAGGACCGGCTTGCCGCCGTCGCGGGCGCGTTTCAACGCTGCACCGACCTCGGCGATCGCGGCCGGATAGCCGCCGCCAAAGCTGTCGAGGTCGAGGACGATCGCCTTGACCCGCCCGTCGGTTCGCGCCGCGTCGATCGCGCGCAGCACGTCGCGCAGGCGGTATTCGCGCGGGTTGCCGCCGCCCTGCAGCGAGGCGAGGCCCGCGGGCTCGCTCGGCTGCTCGACCAGCGCGCCGTCGAGGCGGAGCACCAGCGCGCCGTCGCCGATCGCCTTGCCACCGGGGCGGGCGGACAGCGCCGCGAACAGCGCGCCGAAGAACAGCAGCATGGCGACGAGCACCAGCCCGTCCTTGATCGCGACGAGCAGCTTCCAGGCGGCCTTGACGAGCTTCACGGGGGCGGTCTCCTTTGTACGGAGGGCTTAGCCGGTCGATTTCACCCCGTGCAATCTGCTTTCGTTCGTCAACCCGTTCATGCGCCGGGATCGATCTCTCCTCGGGCCTGTCCCTCGCGGCGAGATCGATGCCGGGACAAGCGCGGCATAACGAATTAGGGAGTGCTCATGCGTCTCCGCCTGCTCGCCCCACTCTTCGCGCTGTTCGCCGCCGCCTCGCCTGCGCCGCAGGACCATTCGGTTCTCCTGCGCCCCGCCCAGGTCTTCGACGGCGAGGCGCTGCACCCTGGCTGGCAGGTGCTCGTCACCGGCGAGCGGATCGTCGCCGCCGGGCCGGCGATCGCTACGCCCGCAGGAGCGGAGACGATCGACCTCCCGGGGCAGACGCTGATGCCCGGACTGATCGACGCGCACGTCCACCTGTTCCTTCATCCGTATAACGAGACGAGCTGGAACGAGCAGGTGCTGCACGAGCCGCTGGCGCTGCGTACCGCGCGCGCGGTGGCGGCGGCGCGCGCGACGCTGATGGCGGGGTTCACCACGGTGCGCGACCTCGGCACGGAGGGGGCGGGGGACGCCGACCAGGGGCTGAAGCTCGCGATCGAGCGCGGGATCGTGCCCGGCCCGCGGCTGCTCAGCGCCAACCGTGCGATCGTCGCGACCGGAGCCTATGGCCCGAAGGGCTACGCCTTTCCGGTGCCGCAGGGCGCGGAGGAGGCGTCGGGCGAGGAGGTGACGCGCGTCGCCCGGCGGCAGATGGGCGAGGGCGCCGACGTCGTGAAACTCTACGCCGACTATCACTGGCAGGGGAACGCCCGCGCGACCCCGACTTTCACGATCGCGGAAATGCGCGGCGCGGTCGAGGCGGCGCATGACGCCGGCCGGACCGCGGCGGCGCACGCCGCCACCGCCGAAGGAATGCGACGCGCAGCGGAGGCCGGGGTCGACACGATCGAGCATGGCGACGAAGGCACACCGGCGGTCTTCGCGCTGATGAAGGCGCGGGGCGTCTTCTACTGCCCGACGCTGGCGGCGACCGACGCGATCAGCCGCTATGCCGGGTGGAACGGCCAGGCGCCCGAGCCGGCGCGGATCGCGGCCAAGCGCGCGAGCTTTGCGGCGGCGCTGCGCTCGGGGGTGCGGCTGTGCGCGGGCGGCGACACCGGCGTTTTCGCGCATGGCGACAACGCGCGCGAGGAAGAGCGGATGGTCGCCTGGGGCATGACCCCGCTCGCGGTGCTGACGGTCGCGACCAGCGGCAACGCGCGGGCGCTGCACATGGACGACCGCGTCGGGCGGGTGCGTGCGGGAATGCTCGCGGACCTGGTGGCGGTGACCGGCGACCCGACGCGCGACATCGGCGCGTTGCGGCGCGTTACGCTGGTGATGAAGGGAGGGGTGCGGGTACGATAGCGCCGTCACAAATCCGCAACCCGATTGTCACCGTGGAGTCTCCGAACCGGCACGGGAGTGTCACACCCCGCGCCTAGCGCGCCGGGCAAGGCCGCGGGGAGCTTCCCGAGTCGGCCTGACACGATCGGGGACTATCTTCATGCTGACGCCCGCCCGCCTGCGCGGCTCCTTTGTCTCGGCCGCCGCACTGGCCGCAGCACTCGCCTCACCTGCCTTCGCGCAAAGCACCTCGGGCACCACCGCGCCCGGCGCGACCGCCGCGACCGTGCCCGCCGACGCCGGCGTCCCGACCCCGAACGCCGCCAGCGATGCTGCGCAGTCCGACTCGCAGCAGGTGGCCGCGCCGGCCCCGCAGCAGGGCATCCAGGACGTCGTCGTCACCGCCACCCGGCGCGAGACCAACCTGCAGCGCACCCCGGTTGCGATCTCGGTCGTCAACGACGTCGCGCTGCGTGACCGCCACGTCCAGAGCCTGTACGATCTGGCCGACGGCGGCGTGCCGTCGCTGCGCGTCGCGACCTTCGAGGCGCGCCAGTCGGCGCTGACCGTCGGCATTCGCGGCATCGTCCCGCTCGACGCCAATCAACCGGCGCGCGAGCAGGGCGTCGGCATTTATGTCGACGGCATCTACCTGGGCCGTCAGCACGGCCTTAACGCCGCGCTGTTCGACGTCGAGCGGATCGAGGTGCTGAAGGGCCCGCAGGGCACGCTGTTCGGCCGCAATACGGAGGGCGGCGCGCTCAATATCGTTACCCGCGCGCCGACCGGCGAAGCGGGTGGCCGCGCGACCGGCGGCGTCTCCAACTATGGCGGTTACAATGCCGACATCCATCTCGACCTGCCGGAAGCCTATGGCTTCGCGTTCAAGTTCGACGGGGTCGTCCAGCACCAGAACGCCACGACCAAGGACCCGCTCGCGGGGCAGGTCGGCTGGAACTACTACAACCGTCGCGGTGGCCGCGTCGCGGTACGGTGGCAGCCACTGGAGGGGCTGACCAACGTCTTTTCCTACGACAATGGCTATGACGCCAACACGCCGTTCTACAGCCAGCTGCTGAATTATAACCCGAACGGCTGTGTCGCCGGCGCATCGCCGGCCTCATCGGCCAGCAACCGCGAGGGCGCCTGCTACCTGCCGGGCACGAATTACACGACGCTGACGGGTACGGTGAAGCCGCTGCTGCCGGGCGTGGTGGTGAACGGGTCGTCGCGCCAGACGGTCGCCGACATCGGCGTACCGCAGCAGGTGAGCGTCGATAAGACGCATGGGTTCACCAACATCCTGCGCTACCACATCTCACCCGAGATCGAGCTGCGCTCTTTCACCTCTTGGCGAGGCGTCAACGCCAGCCAGTGGGACAATTCGGGCGGCGCGCACCGCGTTCCAGTCGTGGCGCCGGGCTGTGTCGGCGTCGGCAACGTCGGGGGCAATGGGTGCAATTTCAGCCGGTACAGTCTCGCCGACCTGCACCAGAACCAGTTCAGCCAAGAGTTGCAGGCCGTTGGCACAGTTAATACGGTCGATTACGTCGCGGGCCTGTATTATTTCATCGAGAACGTCCGTGATGATGCGGCGACTCCGAACTCGAATGCTATTTCAGGCTACACCACGGCGGGGCAGACGACCGGCTACAGCTATGTGGTGGTCGACCCATGCACCGGGTCGGCCGGGGTCGGCTCGACCTATGGCTGCCGCTCGATCGACCGCGCTTCCGAGGTTCGTTCGCGTAGCTATGCGGCCTATGGCCAGCTGACCTGGAACACGACGGACGCACTGCATCTGACGGTGGGCGGCCGCTATACGCATGACCGCAAACAGGGACAGCTCGTCATCTCCCGCAACATCGTCTATGTGGACACGCCGTTCGCTCGGTCGATCTATAACACCTCGCTGCCGTTCGTCGTGAACACCGCCGCGGCGACGGCCAACGGTTACCAGCCGCTGAACCAGACCTACAACCGGTTCAGCCCGACGGCGACCGTGGCATATGATTTCAGCAACACCATCCACGGCTATGCCAAATATGCGCGTGGTTATCGCGCTGGCGGCGCCAGCTCGCGCACGTCCAATTACCAGCCGTTCGGTCCGGAGGACGTCAACAGCTACGAGGTCGGGCTGAAGACCGACCTGCTCGATCATCGCGTTCGCTTCAACCTGGCGGGCTATGTGATGGACCGCAAGAACAGTCAGGTCGACATCAGCTCGATCCAGGTGACCGCGACCGGCAGCTTCAACAACCTGGTCACGATCAACGCGCAGGGCACCACCCGGATCAGGGGTCTGGAAGCGGACCTGACGATCAATCCGGTCGAGAACCTTACCCTGAACGCATCCTATGCCTACACCTACACCAAGCTGCCGCTGGTGCCGATCACCTATACGGCCGGCGGGCTGTCGACGACGGTGCAGCAGCAATTCTACATCGTCTTCACGCCGCGCAACGCGGCGTCAGGGTCGATCGACTATGCGATCCCGTTCGGCGGCGGCGATGCGGCGCTCCGCTTCCACGCGGATGCCAATTATGCCCAGTCGACCCAGGCCTTTGATCAGTTCGCGACGCACAACGACGCATCGTTCCTGGTCAACGGCCGCGTGTCGCTGGCCGGCATTTCGGTCGGCGGATCGCAGCAGGTGACGTTCAGCGTCTGGGCGCGCAACCTGCTCGACGAGCAGCACGTGTTCCGCCGCGATCCGTCGAACAGCCTGCCGGGCGCGCCGACCACCAGCGTCACGACGGGCAGCGTCAACAACATCCTGGGCGACTATGGCAACTTCAACGCACCGCGCACCTATGGGGCGGAGGTCAGCGTCAAGTTCTAGGAGCAAGCGGACTGTACCGGCGCGCAGCCGGCGCAGCCCATCGCTCACGCCCAGGGCTTTTCCCGAAACCACTTGGTGATCACGTATTTCACCCCGCTGCGCACCTTCATCCCCTGATGGAGCGTGGCGGGGTTGAGTGTGCCGTCGGGGCGCCGGTTGTTCCAGCACACCAGCTTCCCCGTCTCGGGTTGAATGATCTTGTCCGCCGCCTTGAACCGGGTCGCGCCGCCCGCGTCGGGTTTGTTCAGATACACCATCACCGTCCAGGTGCGGTTGCCCGCCACGGAGCAGTACCGGTCATAGTCGGCGCCCGACGGTTCGAAATAGTCGGTGTGACCCTTGAACTCCTGCCCGACGGCGTAGCGCTGGCCCTGGAGCGGCTCGCCATGCGCGGCATCCAGCCCGGTAAAGACGGCGATCCTTTGCTCGACCTCCCGCACCGCCGGGTCAGCGTCGGCGAGGTCGCCGGTCTCGCTGGTCCGATAGTTGGCATCGCCGTTGCCGTCGGCGATGGTGGAGGGACGGCGCACCGCATCGATCAGCGCGACGATCCGGGTGCACAGGTCCGGCGGCAGGAACCCGCGCGCGACGAACAGCGTCAGCTTGGGACTGGGCAGCTTCTGCACCCGCGGTTGGGCGAGAATGCGTGCGACAATCGCTTCCGATGGGTGGCCGCAGCCTAGCGGCGGGGGCGGGGGATCGGTCATCGCTCGTCCTTGGTCATCACGTTCACGCCCTCACCATGAGGGGTGCGTGCCGGTCAATTCGCCGCAAGCTGCGGACCGATCGCGGCAACAAGGGCTTGCTAACCCGTTGGCGCTATGGGCAAGGATGGCAAATGCGACTGACCTTGGACGGGCGCGCGCGCCGGCTGCTCGGGCGCCTGCCTGCCGTCACCATCTATTCGGGGCTCGAGCTGCTGCTGCTCGGCGGTCTGGCGCTGCAGGTGGCGCGGCTGATCTGGACGATCGCGACCCCGGTCGGGCCGCTCGGCGACTGGCGTCCGGCGGCGCCGGCGGTGTCCGGGGTGGCCGCCGATACGCTCGCCTCGTTCGATCCATTCTTCAGGCTGAGCGGCAGCGATACCGGCCCGGCGACGGTGACGTCGTTGCAGCTGACCCTGTTCGGCACCCGCATGGACGAGGCGCAGGGCGGCGGCTCGGCGATCGTCGCCGGTCCCGACGGGGTGCAGCGCTCGGTTGCGGTGGGCGAGGAGGTCGCGCCGGGCGTCAGGCTCAAGGCGGTTGCCTTCGACCATGTCACGCTCGACCGCGGCGGCGCGGCCGAAGATCTGTTCATCGACCAGTCGCGCGGCGGCCAGGCAGGAAGCCAGACCGGGGGCCAGGCGACGCCGGTGGTCGTGCCGGTGGCAGGAGGCGCGCCGGCGGGAATGCCGCCAGGGGCCGGAGCGCCGTTGCCCGGCGTGCCGGTAGCGCAGTTGCGCAACGAGATCGGCTTCATTCCGCGGATCGACGGCGGCCGGCTGAGCGGGCTGGTGGTACGCGCGCAGGGATCGGGCACGGTATTCCGCCAAGCGGGGCTGCGTGAGGGCGATGTCGTGACGTCGATCGGCGGCCGCCCGGTGCAGGGGCCTGACGACCTCGACCGGATCGCGGCGGACTTCCGCGGCGGCGGCAACATTCCGGTCCAGGTCGAGCGCGGGACGCAGACGCTGTCGCTCGCCCTCACCGTGGCGCCGACCCGGTGAGGGGCTGGCTCGTTCCCCTTGCGATCGTCGCGGCCGCCGCGCCGCTCGCCGCGCAGACGACGCTAAACGTCCGCGACGCGGACATGCGCGCCTTCATCGCCGACGCGGCGCGGGTGACGGGGCGGGTCATGGTGATCGACAACCGCGTGACCGGCAAGGTGACGGTGGTCACCGACCGCCCGCTAAGCCGATCCGAGTATTTCGAGGTGTTCCTGTCGACGCTGCGCGCCAACAACCTGATCGCGGTGCCGATCGCCAACGGGGCTCTGCGCATCCAGCCGATCGATAACGCCGCGCAGCAGCCGGGGCGGATCGGGGTCAACGGCGCGAACCGCAACAGCTTCGTGACCGAGATCATCCGCCTGCGCACCGTCGACGCGCAGTCGGCGCTGGACACGGTGCGGCCGCTGGTCAGCCAGCAGGGATCGGTCAGCGCCAACCGGGCTGGCAACAGCCTGGTGGTGGTCGACTTCGCCGACAATATCCGCCGGGTGCGCGAGGTGCTGCGGCGGCTCGACACCGATGCGGCGACGACGCGGGTAATCGCGCTCCATAACGCCAGCGCGCGCGAGGTGGCGGCGGCGCTGCAGGCGCTGAGCGGCTCCGGCCAGTCAGGCGGCGGCGGCCTGACCCCGGGTGCGGGCGTGTCGATCGTTGCGGTCGAGGGGTCCAACTCGGTCGCGCTGCGTGGTGACGCAGGCACCGTGGCGCGGCTGGGGGGGGTGGCGGAACAGCTCGACACGCAGGCGCGCAACGGCACCCAGATCAAGGTCGTGTTCCTGGAGAACGCCGACGCCGAGCAGCTGTTGCCGGTCCTCCAGCAGCTGGTCGGCCAGGCGCCCGAACAGCCAACGACACAGTCGCTGGCGCGCGCCAATTTCGGCTCGACCAGCTCCGGGACAGGCACAAGCAACAGCACCGGCCCGGTTTCCACGCCCGCGCCGACCCCGACGCCCGTGCCCTCGACCGGGAGCGGCGGCACCGGGCAGGCGGCGATCACGACTCAGGGCGGGCGCAGCGCGTCGGTCGTCACCCGCTTCGCCGGCGCCAATGCAATCGTCATCGCCGCGCCGGCCGAGATCCAGCGCCAGCTGGCTGACGTCATCCGCCAGCTCGACACGCGGCGCGCGCAGGTGCTGGTCGAGGCGATCGTCGCGGAGGTGTCCGACTCGACGGTCAACCGGCTCGGCGCGCAGTTCCTGCTCGGCAACACCAGCGGTGGCGCGTTCGCGGCGTCGACCTTCTCCAACTCGGCGCCCAACATCCTGCAGATCGCGGGCGCGATCGGCGCGCGGCAGCTGGCGACCACGACGACCACCGTCAACGGCACGACGACGGTGACCCAGACCAACAACACCGTCAGCGACAGCCTTGCGCAGTCGGCGATCAACTCGATCATCGGCTCGTCGGGGGGGTTCGGCGGCTTCGGCGGGCAGATCGGCAACACGATCTTCGGCGCGATCATCAACGCGGTGAAGAGCGACACGACGTCGAACCTGTTGCAGGTGCCGCATATTGTCACGCTCGACAATCAGGAGGCGCACAGCCTGGTCGGGCAGGAGGTGCCGATCACCACCGGCCAGGCGCTGTCGTCGAACTTCGACAACGCCTTTCGCACCACGCAGCGCGAGAATGTCGGCATCGGCCTCGACGTCCGGCCGCAGGTCAATTCGTCGGGCACGGTGAAGCTGACGCTGCACCTTCAGGTCAGCTCGATCGCGGGACCGGTCAGCAACGACAATTCAGACCTGATCCTCAACAAACGCGAGGTCGAGACGACGTTGACGCTGGACGACGGCGCGATCGGGGTGATCGGCGGATTGTTGTCGGACGAGGAGCGCCGCACGCTGGAGCGCATCCCGGTGCTGGGCGACATTCCGATCGTCGGTAATCTGTTCCGGTCGCGGGCGCGGACGCGGGCCAAGACCAACCTGATGATCTTCATCCGCCCGACCATCCTGCGCACCGAGGGGGACACACGCGCTTTGGCGGAGCGGCGCTACGGCTATCTGCGCGTCCAGGAGGGCGAACAGCGGCCGGGCGAGGAGCCGACGATCGATCAGCTGGTGCGGGACTATTTCGGCGCTGCGCCGCCGCTGCCGAGCGCGCCCGCGGCGGGCAGCATCGACGATCCGCGCGTCGCGGTGCCGGTGCAGCCAGCGGTCCCGGGAGCTAGAAGGTGAGTGTCTCTGCTCTCCCCTCTCCGTCAGGGGAGGGGCTGTATGGCTTGCCAACGCTCACGCTACCCTATCTTTTCGCGCGCAAGTTCGGCGTCTGCATCGCGCCCACGGCCGCCGACGGTCATCTCACCGTGGCGTTGCGCGAGGCGGCCGACCCGAAGGCGCTGATCGAGGTACGTCGCGCGTTGGGGCGACCGTTCGACATCGAGGTCGTCAGCCCGGCCGCGTTCGACCGGTTGCTGTCCGACACCTACGCCATGGACGGGCAGGCGACAGCGATGGCGGCCGTGGGCATGGGCGACGAACTCGATAGCCTCGCGGAGGGGCTGCCGACGGCGGAAGACCTGCTCGACACCGCCGATGACGCGCCAGCGATCCGGCTGATCAACGGCATCATCGCCGATGCGGCGCGCAATGGCGTCAGCGACATCCATATCGAGCCCTATGACACCGGCCTTGTCATCCGCATGCGGATCGACGGCGTCCTGCGCGAAACGCTGCGCATGCCGCCGCACGTCGCCCCCGTGGTGGTCAGCCGGGTCAAGGTAATGGCGCGGCTAGACATCGCCGAGCGGCGCGTGCCGCAGGACGGGCGGATGGGGCTGACGCTGGGCGGCAAGCTGCTCGACGTGCGCGTCTCGACGCTGCCGTCGCGCGCGGGCGAGCGCGTGGTGCTGCGCATCCTCGACAAGGACAATGCCGGGATCGACCTGGACGCGATCGGCATGACGCCGGGGATGAACAAGCTGCTCCGCGACGTGCTGACCGAGCCAAACGGCATCGTGCTGGTCACCGGCCCGACCGGCAGCGGCAAGACCACGACGCTCTACGCGGCGCTGCGCCTGTTGAACGACGGCGCGCGCAATATCCTGACGGTCGAGGATCCGGTCGAATATGCGATGGACGGCATCGGGCAGACGCAGGTCAATCCGAAGGTCGGACTGACCTTCGCCGCCGGGCTGCGCGCGATCCTGCGCCAGGACCCGGACACGGTAATGGTCGGCGAGATCCGCGACCGCGAGACCGCCGAGATCGCGGTGCAGGCGTCGCTGACCGGGCATCTGGTGCTGTCGACCGTCCACACCAACGACGCGGCGGGCGCGATCACGCGAATGCGCGACATGCGGGTCGAGCCGTTCCTGCTCGCCTCGACGCTGCGTGCGGTAGTGGCGCAGCGGCTGGTGCGGCGGCTGTGCCCGGTCTGCAAGCGGCCGGTGCGGGCGGGCGACACCCCGGCGGCGCTGCTCGGGATCGCGGCGGACGCGCAGGTATGGGAGCCGGTCGGCTGCCCGCAATGCAACGGGTCGGGGTACAAGGGACGGCTGGGCGTGTTCGAGGCGATCCGGGTCGACGAGACGATCCGCCGCCTGATCAACGAAGGCGGCGACGAAGGGGCGATCGGTGCCCACGCGTTCGCGAAGGGCGGCCGGTTGCAGGACGCGGCGCGGGCGCTGGTGGAACAGGGGCTGACCACGCCGGAGGAGGCGGTGCGGGTGAGCCGGCGGGATGCGGTGGATGTGGACGAGCCGATCGATGCCTGAGCTCCTCCCCGGCACGGGGAGGGGGACCGCCGCGCGCAGCGCGGTGGTGGAGGGGGCCCTGCCACGAGCAATACGCAGGAGGAGAGCCCCCTCCGTCACGCGCTACGCGCGCGCCACCTCCCCGCGAGCGGGGAGGAGCTAGTGGACTTCGACTATCTCGCGATCGACACGCGTGGGGCGGAGAAGCGCGGGCATGTCGCGGCCGTGTCGCTCGACGCGGCGCGCGCGCGGCTCGACCGGCAGCGGCTGTATGTCGTGCGACTGGAGCCGGGGAACGCACCGGCGGCGTCGGCGCGGCCCGCGCTGTTCGGGCTGACGCTCGGACGGCCGCGGATGCGCGCGAAGCAGCTGACGCTGTTCACCCGTCAGCTAGCGACGCTCAACCGCGTCTCGCCGCTGGAGGAGTCGCTGCGGACGATCACGCGCCAGACCGAGCAGGAGGGCGTGCGCCAGGTGGTCGAGACCGTCCATGCCGGTGTAGTCGAGGGCCGCCGCCTCGCCGACGCGATGGCGCGCGAGCCGAAGAGTTTCCCGTCTCTTTACCGCGCGATGGTGTCGGCCGGCGAGAGTTCGGGATCGCTGCCGACGATCCTTGACCGGCTCGCGGCGCTGCTGGAGCGGCAGGCGGAGATCAGGGGCAAGCTCGTCACCGCGCTCGCCTATCCCGCGATCTTGGCCATCGTCGCGCTGGGGGTGGTCACGGCGCTGATGATCTTCGTCGTGCCGCAGGTGGTGGAGCAGTTCGATACGGTCGGGCAGCAGCTGCCCTTCCTGACCCGCGCCGTGATGGGCGTTTCGGCATTTCTGGTCAGCTGGTGGTGGCTGGTGCTCCTGGTTGCGGGGCTGATCGGCGTCGGGGTGTGGCAGGCGCTGCGCAACCCGGCAATCCGGCTGCGGTTCGACACGCGGCTGCTCAGGCTGCCGCTGCTCGGCCGGCTGCTCCGCGACCTGCATGCGGCGCGGATGAGCCGGACGCTGTCGACGATGGTCGCGAGCCGGCTGCCGTTGCTGGAGGGGCTGACGCTGACCGCATCGACGATCCACAACCGGCGGCTGCGCGCGGCGTCAGACGAGATTGCGGACAGCATCCGGTCGGGTGGCAGCCTGTCAGCGGCAATGCGGCGGACCGGCGTGTTCCCGCCGCTGCTCACCTATCTGGCGGCGTCGGGCGAGGCGGCGGGGCGGCTGGACGAGATGCTGGAGCGCGCGGCGGATTATCTGGAGCGTGAGTTCGACCGCTTCACCGCCACCGCGCTGTCGCTGCTGGAGCCCGCGATCATCGTCGTGATGGGCGGCGTCGTGGCGACGATCGTGCTATCGATCCTGTTGCCGATCCTGCAGCTGAACACGCTGGCAGGACAATGAGGTGAGTATGCGTCCTGAACAAAAGAAGAAGCGCCGCCGCGACGACGGGTTCATGCCCCTCAGGCGTCCGGCCGAACACGGCTTCACGCTGGTCGAGTTGATGGTCGTCATCGTCATCATCGGCATCCTTGCCACCATCGTCGTCATCAACGTCCTGCCCTCGGGCGAGAAGGCGCGCGTGACCAAGGCGAGGGCCGACATCCAGACCATCGAGGGCGCGCTGCAGCTATACCAGCTGCAGATCGGCAGCTTTCCCTCGACTGCCCAGGGTTTGCAGTCGCTCCGCACCGCGCCGCAAGGCGTCGACGCCAGCCGCTATCAGCCCGGTGGCTACCTCCGGCGGCTGGAGAACGACCCGTGGGGCCGGCCCTATCTTTACGCCTCGCCGGGACAGCATGGTGAGACCGACGTCTGGACCTATGGCCGCGACGGCAAGGAAGGCGGCGAGGGTGCGGACGCCGATATCGGTAATTGGGACCCGAGTGGCCACTCTTGACCCTATCGCGCGGCGCGCCGCGGCCCCGAGGGGACAACGCGGCTTTACGCTCGCGGAATTGATGGTGACGATCACCGTCATCGCGCTGATGAGCGCGGCGGTGCTGTGGGCGCTGCCGCCGCGCGGCGGGCGGGGTGGCGGACGAGGCGCTGCGCTTCGCCGCGCGGGCGCGAGCGGCGCGCGACCAGGCGGTGATCGGCGCGGCGCCGGTCAGCTTGTGGGTGACGGCGGGCGGCTATGGCTTCGACCGCCGGGAGGCGGGGCACTGGGCGCCGTCGAGCGACAGCGCACTCCGGGTTGAGCGCTGGTCCGACGGCACGCGCGCCGATCCGGGCAGTGTCGACGGGCGCGGGCGGGTGCGGGTGATCTTCGATCCGACCGGTCTCCCCGATCGCGCCGCCGACGTCAGATTGCAGCGGGCGGGACGGGCGATGCTGGTCCGCATCGGCGCGGACGGAAGCGTGCGCGCCGATGCGCAGTGAACACCCTGGCGCGCAGGGCTTTATGTCTTGGCGGCGTTCCGCCGAGCACGGCTTCACGCTGCTGGAGGTGCTGGTCGCGCTGGCGGTGTTCAGCCTTGCCGCACTGGCGCTGATCCGGCTCGAATCGGCAAGCGTGCGCGGAGTGGCGGTGCTTGACCGGACGCTGTTGGGCAACGCTGTCGCGCGCAATGTCGCGATCGAGGCGGTGACCGGCGCTCGCGCCCCGACGCTCGGCCGCAGCGACGGGGTGGAGGTGAATGGCGGCCAGCCGTGGCGCTGGACGCGCGAGGTCGTGCCGACCGGCGACGCGCGCATCCTCCGCATCGAGGTCGCCGTCGCGGCGTCGACCGGACAGGTGGTCGGCCGCGCGACGATGGTGCGGCCGCCGGATCGAGAGGCAGGGCGGTGAACGCGTCCACCGCCGTCACCGCCCACGCTCCCGGGGGAGGTGGACCGCTCGCGCAGCGAGGGGGGGAGGGGACATCTCCGCGAACGGATCGCTCGTGGAAAGCCCCCCTCCGTCACGCGCTTTGCGCGCGCGACCTTCCCAGCAAAGCGGGGGAGATGAGGGCTTCACGCTCGTCGAGGTCATGGTCGCGCTGCTCGTGTTCGGGATCATCGCCGCGGCGGGGGTGGCGCTGCTGTCGTTCAGCGTGCGGGCGCAGGGGATCACCGGCAGGAAGCTCGACGACCTGTCCGCGCTGCAGCGGACGCTGTCGATCATGGCCGCCGACCTGGCGCAGGCGCGCGACCGGCCGGTGCGCGACGAGGGCGGCGCGCTGCTGCCCGCGTTTGCCGGCGAGAGCGGCGCGGGCGGGGAGCCGGTGCTGCGGCTGGTCCGCGGCGGCTGGACCAATCTCGACGCCGCCGCCCGCGCCGACGCGCAGAAGGTCGCCTACCAGCTCGCGGGCCACAGCTTTCAGCGCGTTGCGTGGCCGCGGCTTGACGGCGCCGCGCCGCTTCCCGCCGCATCGCTGATCGACGGGGTCGCGGCGGTCCGGCTGCGCTACCGCTACAAGGGCGCGTGGAGCAACCGCTGGACCGGTGCGGACGGCGTACCGCTCCCCGACGCTATCGAGCTGCGCGTTCGGCGCGACACCGGGGTCGAATATCGCCAGCTCTTCCTGGTCGGCGCGGGCTACGCGCCGCCGATCTCACAATCGACGGGTGCTGGCTATGCGTCGCCGCCGCCCCCGCAGGTGACCGGTGCGACCGGCTGAGCCCACGCCTGCGACCGAACGCGGCGCGGCGCTGCTGACGGTGCTGCTGCTCGTCGCGGTGATCGCCGTCATCGCTGCGCAGTCGCTGGAGCGGCTGCGGCTGGCGACGCGGCTGGCGGGCAATGCCGGCGCGATCGGGCAGGCGGAGAGCTT
>NZ_CBDFKR010000004.1:0-242628 GCF_965248875.1 Sphingomonas sp.
TGTGGAGCGCGGGCAGGTCGATGGCGATGCCGTCGAGCCCATCATGCAGGTTCTGCCAGCCATAGTCGAAGGCGCGTGCGAGCGGCCGGTCGGGGGCGGCGTCGCCGAGACTGGCGGGGATCAGCAGATGGACGATCGGCGCGCCGGCCGGCGCGGCGGCGGCGGCCGTCTCCCCCAGGCCGCTGCCCGCGCCCACCGCCGCCCGCACGCCGCCCGACGGCAGCGCGATGACCGTCGCGCGCTCTTCGGGCGGGTAGCGTCCGGCGATCCAGCGGCGCAACGGCGCCAGCGCGGCGAGGTCGGCAGCGCTCGTCGAGACGGTGTAGCTCAGCTTGAAGAGGCCTGCCGGTTCCGCGCCCGCGCCGACCTGATATGCCCACAGCTCCTGGATCGGCTCTTCGGCCTCAGTATTGACGAACCTCAGCGTGCCGCCCGTGACCGGGGCGAAGGCATCGACCGAGCGCACCACCCCGGCCGGGCGGTGTGCCAGCACCCGCGCCGCGCCTGCGCCCGTCCAGTTCAACGTCCCATGTGCGCTGCCGCGCAGCTCGACGCGGTTGACCGTCTCGCCCGCCGGGATCGTCAGGTCATAGCGCCTGCCGCCTTCGACATAGGTGTTCCAGTCGGGGAGCTGGAAATAGTCGTTCCGCCCGGGCAGCCGCGAACGGTTGTAGACGCCGGGCCAAGTGGTTTCGGCGATGCCGTCGACGCCTTTCCACATCCACTGCCTCTGGTCGCGCGCGTCGCCGAACTCGACCTTGCGCACCCGCGTCACTGGATCGGTCAGCAGCGGCGGCGCCGCGCGATCCCAGCCGTACCGGTGCAGCCACGCGGCGCGCAGGGCGGCGGCGTCGGCCGCTGGTGGGGGAGCCGGGTCACGCCGCGCCGCGAGCGCTGCCGCGCCGGCGTCGCCGAGCGCCCGGTCGTAAACCCGCAGCTCGTCGAAATCCGAACCGCGCATGAAGCTGTACCGGCTCTGCACTTGGTGCGGCGCGATGACCCGGCCGGCAAAGCCGAACTGGTCGAGCCCCGTGTCGAGATCAGCGTGCTGCGGATTGCGGGCGAGCAGCCGCCCGTCAAGGTACAGCCGCGCTCCGCCCGTTTCGTCCCACGTAAAGGCGAGATGGCGCCAGGCATGTGGGTCGGACAGCGCGACCGTCGACGTGACCCGCACCCGGGCCAGATTGGCTTCGGTGACGAAAGCGTCGAAGCCGTGACCGTTCCAGTCGATGCGCAGGAAGGCCATGTCCCAGCTGGAATGATCGGCGAAGCCGGCGCGGAAGATCACGAACGGCGCGACGCCGACCGGGTCTCGCGCGCGCCACCAGAAAGCCACGGTGCCGCGCTGGCTGCGCATGTTCTGCGGCGCGTTCCAGGCGACATAGCCGTCGTCCGCCCACCGCGCCGCGCCGCCGATCGCGCCGTCCGGAATGACGGTGACGCCGCTGCGGAAGTTGGGCCGCGGATCGCCCGCGGCGGTCTCTGCGGTCAGGTCGTGATCCGCCGACGCGCGGAAGAGCAGCCCGGTGCCGTCCTGCGCGCGCGCGGCCGCGGCCAGCAAAAACGCGCCCAGTACCGGCCAGCGCCGCGCGGTCACAGCGCCGTCCTCACCCGCTCCAGCCGTGGCGACAGCAGGTGGATCGCGGTCAGCGCTACAAAATAGGCCGCGCCCGCAAGCACGAACAGCGGCTTGTACGTCCCCAGCCGCTCCAGCACGTCGCCGGCGTGAAGCGAGAACAGCATGCCCCCGACGGCGCCGATCGTACCGCCGATGCCGATCACCGATCCAACCGCAAAGCGCGGGAACAGGTCCGACGGCAGCGCATAGACGTTCGCCGAAAAGGCCTGGTGCGCCGCCGCCGCGACGCCGATGATCGCGACGCTTACCCACAGATTGCCGACCGACGTCACGAACATCACCGGCAGCACGAACAGCGCGCAGATCAGCATGGTCAGCTTGCGCGCGCGGTTCGGCGTCGCGCCCGCTGCCAGCATCCGCGACGACAGCCACCCCCCGGCGATGCTGCCGAAGTCGGAGATCAGATAGATCGCGCCGAGTGCGATCACCGCCGTCGGCGTCTTCCAGCTGGTCAGGTCGAGCCCGTATTGCTTGCCCAGGAAGGACGGCAGCCAGAACAGATAGAACCACCAGATCGGGTCGATGCAGAACTTGCCGAGCGCAAACGCCCAGGTCTCGCGCATTGACAGCAGGGTCAGCCAGCTGACCCTGACCGGCGGATCGACCGGATCCTGCTCGATATAGGCCGCTTCGGCGGCGGACACCTGAGGTTTGTCGCGTGGCTGGTCGCGGAAGATCAGCAGCCAGGCAAGCAGCCAGGCGAGACCGAGCACGCCCGACAGCACAAAGGTCATCCGCCAGCCGACCGCAGGCAGCATCAGGTAGATGAGCAGCGGCGCCACGATCGCGCCGACGTTCGACCCGGCGTTGAAGATACCGATCGCCAGCGCGCGCTCGCGCTGCGGAAACCAGTTAGCGACGGCTTTTACCCCGCCCGGGAAGTTGCCGGATTCGCCGATCCCCAGACCGAAGCGGGCCAGCGCGAACTGTCCCACCGACGACACGGCGCCGTGCGCCACATGCGCCACCGTCCAGATCGCGACCGCGACGGCATAGCCGATCCGCGCGCCGAGCACGTCGACCACCTTGCCGAAGGTGAGGTAGCCGATCGCATAGGCGCACTGGAACCAGAAGACGATGTTGCCGTAGTCGAGCTCCGACCAGCCAAGCTCCTTCGACAGCAGCGGCTTCAACAGCCCGATCATCTGCCGGTCGACATAATTGACCGCGGTGGCGGCGAAGAGCAGCCCGCAGATCACCCAGCGGTAGCGGCCGATCCTGCCGCCCGCTGCTCCGGTCGCGCCGTCTGCCCCGGCGAAGTCCGCCCGTGTCGCCATCAACCCTCTCCCTCGGCCTCTGATGGGCCGCAATCGCTGCTAGTGTGGCTTGATCGTGCAGCGCGCGCTGTACTTTCCGTCGAACCGTGCCTCGACCGCGTCGCCGGCCGCGACCGCGTGGACGCCGGTGACGGCGCCGCTGGAAATCCACGTCCCGGCGGGCAGCTCGATACCGCGTGCCGCCATGTGCTCCAGCAGGAAGCGCGCCGCGCCGAACGGGCCGTCGAGCATCATCGCCGCCGTGCCGGCGCCGACCCGCTCGCCGTTAACGAGCAACTCCACGGCGATCGCGTTGACGTCCGCGTCGCGCCAGCCGGGCAGTTCGGCACCCACGACTAGACCGTTGTTGTTGCCGAAATCGGACACGGTGACGGCGGGCCCGTGGCGGTTGATCCCGTCGAACGGGGAGGACGCGATTTCGATGCCGATGTGCACCGCATCGATCAGCGCGCGCGCCTCCGCCAGCGTGTAGGCGGTGCGGGCGGGATCGGGCTGCCGGCCCAGCCGCAACAGGAACTCCGCCTCCGCCGCGGCAAAGCCGCCGGCGAAGATCGCCATCGCCGGCGGCGGATCGGCGTGGACGATGCGATCGGCGAAGATCGGCCCGGCGAGGCGGTCGACGCCGTCGATCGGCGGGTCGATCTTGCCGACCTTCCAGCCTGCGACCGTGCCGCCGCTCAGCGCGATCGCGACGTCCTGCACCGCATAGCCGTCTGCCAGCAGCCCCGGCTTGACCCCTGGATAGCCGGACAGCGCCCGTCCGGCGCGGCGTGCGGTCACGAAGGCGCGCGCGATCGTCTCGACATCGCCGGCAACATCAGCCCCCACCATCATCCCCTGGCCATTCTTCTGTTTGTCCCGGGCGTAGGGGAAACCGGTGTCAGGAGCAAGCGGCCTCCGCCGCCCGGGCGAAGAATTGCGGCCAGTCGCCGCCGGATGCGGCATCGGCAGCGGCGGCGACAGCACGGCCGGTGAGGTCATCGGGGAGCGGCAACAGCCCCGCCGCCGCCAACCGTGCGACGACGATCGCGCCGTCGCCGTCCGCCGCCGCTCCGGTCAGCGTCGCCGCCGCCGGGTCGACGAGCGGCACGCCGGCGCGCGCGCGCTGCATCAGGAACGCGACCCAAGCGCCGGCCGCCGCCGCCACGCGTCCCGGCGGCGCACCGGCCCGGCGCCGCGCCGCCAGCGTATCGAGCAAGCGGTAGGGCAGCTTCTGCGATCCGTCCCAGGCGATCTGTTCCAGCCGATGAACGAGCACCGAGTTGCGAAACCGATCGAGCACGGCGGCGGCATAGTCCGCCAGGTCCAGCCCGGGGGCAGGCGGCAGCGACGGCGCGATCTCTGCGGCGATCATGGTCGCGACGAAGCCGGCGAGCGCGCGATCGGCCATCGCCCTGGCGACGCTGGCATGGCCGCGCAGCAGCCCGACATAGGCGAGCGTGGAATGACTGCCGTTGAGGATGCGCAGTTTCGCCCGCTCATAGGCGCCGACGTCGCCCGTCACGATTGCGCCGCCGGCCGCCAAGTCGGGGCCGAATGCGCCGATGTCCTCGATCACCCATTGCGCGAACGCCTCGCGTTGCACCGGGATGGCGTCGTCGACGCCCAGCACCGTCGCGGTCGCGGCGATCAACGCGGCGTCGCTAGCCGGGGTGATCGCGTCGACCATCGTCGTGGCGACCCGTACCTCACCCGCGATCCAGTCGGCCAACGAGCCGTCGCGCGCGCGGGCGAGGGCGATCAGCGCCGCGCGGACGGCGGCGCCGTTGCCCGGCAGATTGTCGCACGGCATCACGACGAAGGGCGCGTCGCCCGCCGCGCGGCGTGCCGCCAGCCCCGCGACGATCCACCCGATCGCGCTAATCGGCCGGGCGGGCGCGGCGAGATCGTGGACGATGTCGCGATGATTGAAATCGAGCGTACCGTCAGGCGCCAGGCAATAGCCCTTCTCCGTCACCGTCGTCGTCACCAGCGCCGTTTCCGGCCGGGCGAGCACCCGCATCGTTGCGGCGCCGTCGTCGGGGCCCAGCCACGCCCGATGGGCATCGAGCACGCGCCACGCGGGCATGGCATCCCGGATTGCCAGCGTATAAAGGCCGTCCTGCGCCGCCAGCACGTCGACGATCCCGCGGCTGCGCAACGCTACCGCGGCGATACCCCAGCGTGGGTCGTGATCGAGCAGCGTGTCGATGTACGCCGCCTGATGCGCGCGATGGAACGCACCCGGTCCGAGATGGACGATGCCGACGCCGATCGGCCCGCGCTGCGCCGGGCGCTGTACGGCGGGCGGCAAGCGCTCCAGCGTCGCCCGGTTCAGCCTCACAGAGTGACGCCGCGCTTCCACAGGGCGATCTCGCGCTCGCCGAGCCGCTCCGCCGCGGTCGGTTCGCCGCTCGCCACGGCGACGATCCGGTCGAGCAGCGCCGCCGCCGCCGCGTCGATGCCGTCGTCGAGCACGGCGCCGGCATCGAAGTCGATCCACCCCGGCTTGCGCGCCGCCAGCGCACCGTTCGACGCGATCTTCACCGTCGGCGCCGGGAAGCCCAGCGGTGTACCCCGCCCGGTCGTGAACAGGATGCAGGTCGCCCCCGCGGCGGTCAGCGCGGTGGCCGACACCGCGTCGTTGCCCGGCGCCTCCAGCACCGACAGACCGCGAGCGCGCACCCGCGCGCCATAGTCGAGCACATCAACGATCGCCGTCCTGCCGCCCTTCTGCACCGCGCCAAGCGACTTCTCCTCCAGCGTCGTGATCCCGCCTGCGACATTGCCCGGTGAGGGATTCTCCGACACGGGCAGCCCGGCGTCGAGATAGTAGCGTTTGAACCGGTTGAGCAGCGCCGCCAGCCGCGCGAACACCGCCGCGTCCGCGGCGCGATCGAGCAGCAGCGCTTCCGCCCCGAACATCTCCGGAATCTCGGTCAGGATCGCCGCGCCGCCCGCCCCGATCACAGCATCGGCGATCCGCCCGACCAGCGGATTGGCGGTCAGCCCCGACAGACCGTCCGACCCGCCGCATTTCAGCCCCAGCACCAGGGCGTCGAGCCCCATCGGCATGCGCGGCATCGCCGCCGCCTCCGCCAGCGCGACGACCGCCGCAACCCCGGCCGCCTCCTCGTCGTCGCAGAGCTGTGCGCCGATGGTGCGGATGGCACCGCGGCGCTCTGCCGGGATGGCGTCGAGCAGCGCGTCGAGCTGGTTCTCCTCGCAGCCGAGCCCGAGCAGCAGCACGCCGCCAGCATTGGGATGGCAGGCCAGGCTTGCCAGCATCGCGCGCGTCGCGGCCAGATCGTCGCCCAGCTGCGAACAGCCGAACGGATGCTGGAACGCGTACACGCCGTCGACCAGCCCCGCGACTAAAGGTGCGGCGGCACGCGCGATCCGCTCGGCGCTCCGGGCGACGCAGCCGACCGTGGGCAGAATCCAGATTTCGTTGCGCGTCCCCACCAGCCCGTCGGCGCGCCGGTAGCCCTGAAAGCAGCGCTGGTCCCGCCGGATGGCGGCGGGCGCGGTGCCGCCGCCAAACTGGTAGCGGACCTCGCCCGCCAGCCCGGTCGCGAGATTGTGGCTGTGGACGTGCTCGCCCCGCGCGATCGCCAAGGCCGCCCGGCCGATCGACTGCCCGTATTTCAGCACCGTCTCGCCAGCGCCGATTGCCCGTCGCGCCAGCTTGTGGCCCCGCGGCACCGCTTCGCCCAGCGTCACCCCGGCGCACTGCTCGCCTGCGGCGAGGTCAGCCAGCGCCGTGGCCACGCAGTCGGCCGGGTCAAGGATAAGCGCACGGTCCACGCCGCTGTCTATCGGTGTCAGCCGGACGATTGGCAAGCCGCGGCCGCTGGCACCGGCGGGCGGCGCCCGCTATGCCCCGGCGCATGGTGAAGACCGGCCAGCCGACGATTAACGACGTGGCCCGCGAAGCGGGGGTGTCGAAGAAGACGGTCAGTCGCGTCATCAACCGCTCGCCGCTGCTCAACGCGGAAACCCGCGCCCGCGTTGAGGAAGTGATCGCCGAGCTGGGCTATATCCCCAATCCGCAGGCGCGCGCGCTGGCGTTGCGGCGTAACTTCCTGATCGGGCTGGTGCACGACAACCCAAATGCCCAGATGGTGATGAACGTGCAGCAGGGCATTCTGGAGGCGCTGCACGGCACCGAGTTCGAACTGGTCGTGCGTCCCGTTGATCGCGGCTCCGCGACGATGAGCGAGGATCTGCGCCACTTCCTGGAGCGACAGCGGCTGTTCGGCGTCGTCATCCTGCCGCCGGTGAGCGAAAACGATGCGGTGGCAAAGATCTGCACCCAGATCGGCTGCCGCTATGTCCGGATGGGATCGGCGCGGCTCGACGACGACGCGCATATGGTGGCGTCGAACGACCGCGAGGCGGTGCGCGCCGCGACGCAATATCTGATCGGCGAGGGGCATCGCCGGATCGGCCTGATCGCCGGTCCGCACGGCTTCCGTTCGGCCCGCGAGCGGCGCCTGGGGTTCGAGGAAGCGCTCGCCGGCGCCGACATCGCGCTGCCGCGATCCATGGTGGCGGACGGCAACTATACTTTCGACTCCGGCCTGGTAGCGGCCGCACGGCTGCTCGACGTGGTGCCGCGCCCGACCGCGATCTTCGCTTCCAATGACGAGATGGCGGCCGGCGTGATGCACGCGGCGCGGCAGCGCGGGCTCGACATCCCGCGCGATCTGTCGATCGTCGGCTTCGACGACACGCCGGTCGCCGCGCATGTCTGGCCGCCGCTGACGACGGTGCGCTGGCCGATCGCATCGATGGCGCGCTCTGCCGCGCTCAAGCTGGTCGCCGGGATCGAGGGCGGGGATGTGGTAGAGGAGCCGTCGCTGTTCGTCTCGACGTTGATCCGGCGCGCGTCTGTGCAGAAGCCGAGTGGGTAGGTTGCGCGAGGGGCTGACACCGGTTACCGGTGCGGCACAACAAGGAGGGGAAAAGGGTGACGCGGCCGTTGCAGCTCGATCCGGATCGGCTGTTCCCCGCCGACGCGCGCACCCGCAACCTCGCCCGCGCGCTCTATGCAGAGGTCGCGGCGCTGCCGATCGTCAGCCCGCACGGCCATGTCGATCCACGCTGGTTCGCCGATAACGCGTCATGGTCGAATGCGAGCGAGCTGCTGCTCGCGCCTGACCACTACCTGTTCCGGATGCTTCATTCGCAGGGTGTGCCGCTCGACACGCTCGGCGTTCCGCGCCGCGACGGCGCGTCGGCGATCGAGCCCCGCGCGGCGTGGCGCGCCTTCGCCGCGCATTGGCATCTGTTCCGCGGCACGCCATCGCGGCTGTGGCTCGACCACGTCTTTGCGCAGGTGTTCGGCCTCGACGTGATGCTCGAGGCTGCGACGGCCGACCATTATTTCGACGTGATCGGCGAGGCGCTCTCGACCCCCGCCTTTCGCCCGCGCGCGCTGTTCGAGCGGTTCGGGATCGACTTCCTCGCCACCACCGAGGCCGCCGATGATCCGCTCGCGCATCACGCCGCGATCCATCGCGCGGGCTGGCGCGGGCGCGTCGTCACCACCTACCGCCCGGACAGCGTCATCGATGTCGAGCATGAAGGGTTCCGCCCAGCGATGGCGCGCTTCGCGGCGCTGACGGGCGAGGATGTCGAAAGCTGGAGGGGTTACCTCGCCGCCCACCGCCGCCGTCGCGCCTTTTTCCGGACGATGGGCGCGACCGCGACCGATCATGGGCATCCCACCGCCGCAACCGCCGACCTGTCACCCGGCGAGGCGGAGGCGTTGTTCCACCGGGTCACGGGCGACGACTGGACCCCGGCCGACGCCGAGCTGTTCCGGGCGCAGATGCTGACCGAGATGGCGCGGATGAGCGTCGACGACGGCATGGTCATGCAGCTCCATCCCGGCAGCATGCGCAACCACGACGCAGCCTTATTCCGCACCCACGGCCGCGACAAGGGCGCCGATATCCCGACCCGCACCGACTATGTTCATGCATTGAGGCCGCTGCTCAACGTTGTCGGCCATGAGCGCGACCTGACGATCATTCTCTTCACCCTAGACGAAAGCAGCTACGCGCGCGAGCTGGCGCCGCTGGCGGGACATTATCCCTGCCTGAAGCTTGGGCCGGCCTGGTGGTTCCATGACTCGCCCGAAGGCATGCGGCGCTTCCGGGAGATGACGACGGAGACCGCTGGCTTCTACAACACGGTCGGCTTCAACGACGATACCCGCGCCTTTCTGTCGATTCCCGCCCGCCACGACGTCGCGCGCCGGGTCGACTGCGCGTTCCTGGCGCGGCTTGTCGCCGAAGGGCGGGTCGCCGACTGGGAAGCCGTCGAGCTGGCGCACGAGCTGACCGGCGGGCTCGTCCGTCGCGCCTACAAGATCGATCAACCCACCCTCGCCGCCGTCGCGGCATGACCGGAGCAGCCATGTTCGAGCGCACCTATTACGCCACCCACCCCGACATGATGGAGTGCGTCTCCAACGACGAGCTGCGCGATCGCTACCTGATCGAAGGACTGTTCCGGCCGGGTGAGTGCGTGCTCAACTATACCCATGCCGACCGGTTCGTGATCGGCGGCGTTGCGGTCGAGGGCGCCCCGGTGGCGCTGCCCGCGCAGTCGGAACCGTCGTCCGCTGCCGGCCACCCGTTTCTCGAACGCCGCGAGCTGGCAGTCGTCAATGTCGGCGCAGCGGACGGCACGGTGACCGTCGACGGCGAGGCGTTCACGCTGGGCAGAATGGATTGCCTGTACGTCACGATGGGCGCGAAGGACGTCGCGTTCGGCGGCGCGGGTGCGCGCTTCTACCTAGCGAGCTGTCCCGCGCATCAGGCGTTCGCGACGCGCAAGCTGGGTATCGCCGACGCCAATGCACTGGAGCGTGGCAGCCTGGAAGAATCGAACGAACGGACCATCTATCAGCTCGTCATCCCGGGCGTCTGCGAATCGGCGCAGCTGGTGATGGGGTTGACGGTGCTGAAACCCGGCAGCGTCTGGAACACGATGCCGCCGCATGTCCATGAGCGGCGCTCCGAAATCTATTTCTACTTCAACCTCGACGGCGCCAACGACCGCGTGATGCACTTCATGGGCGAGGGCGAGGCGATGCGGCACATCGTCATGGCGAACGAGGAGGCGGTGATCAGCCCGCCCTGGTCGATCCACATGGGCGCGGGGACAAAGGCCTATGCCTTCATCTGGGCGATGGCGGGCGAGAACCAGGACTATACGGACATGACCGTGCTCGACATCTGCCAGCTGGCATGAGCGGACCCTTCGACCTGACCGGCCGCGTCGCCGCCGTCACTGGCGCCAATACCGGCATCGGTCAGGCGATCGCGTTGGCACTCGCCGCGGCGGGGGCGGATGTCGCTTGTGTGGGCCGCACGCCCGCGGACGAGACGGCCGCCGGGGTACGCGCGCTCGGCCGCAAAGCGACGATCGTACCGGCCGACCTCACGACGATCGAACCGGTGGGGCGCGTCGTCGACGAGACGCTGGCGGCGCTCGGCGGCCTCGACATCCTGGTCAACAACGCCGGCATCATCCGCCGCGCCGATGCGGTCGATTTCAGCGAGGCTGATTGGGATGCGGTGATCGACACCAACCTGAAAAGCGTCTTCTTCCTGTGCCAGGCGGCGGGACGGCACATGCTGGCCAACGGCGGCGGCAAGATCATCAACATCGCGTCGATGCTGACGTTTCAGGGCGGGATCCGCGTGCCGAGCTATACCGCGTCCAAATCCGGCATCGGCGGCCTCACCAAGCTGCTCGCGAACGAGTGGGCGGCGCGGGGCGTGAACGTCAACGCGATCGCACCCGGCTACATCGCCACCAACAACACCGCCGCGCTGCAGGCGGACGTCGCGCGCAACCGGGCGATCGTCGAGCGAATTCCGGCGGGAAGCTGGGGCGATCCGGGCGATCTCGGCGGCGCCGCGGTGTTCCTCGCAAGCCGCGCGGCGGACTATGTCCATGGTCACATTCTCGCGGTCGACGGCGGCTGGCTGGCGCGGTGACGAAGCTGCTCTGCTTCGGCGAGATCATGCTCCGGCTGTCGCCGCCGGGACGCGAGCTGCTGTTGCAGACGCCGGCGCTCGACGTCTGGGTGGCCGGGGCGGAAGCGAACGTCGCGACGCAGCTTGCGCGCCTCGGTCATCGCGTGAGCTTCGCCAGCCGTGTGCCCGACAACGACCTCGGCCGCGCGGCGATCGCGACGCTGCGCGGCCACGGCGTCGACACGCGCGGCATCCAGCTCAGCGGCGAGCGGATGGGGCTGTATTTCGTCACCTCTGGCGCGGGGCTGCGCGCGACCGACGTGATCTACGACCGCGCCGGGTCGGCCTTTGCCGAAACGCCAGTCGCGGCGTGGAAATGGGATACGCTGCTTGCGGGGGTCGACCGGTTGCACCTGTCCGGCATCACGCCCGCCCTCGGCACGGCCAGCGCGGCGGCGGCGCTGGCGGCGGCGGAGACTGCCACCGGGGCGGGCGTGCCCGTCTCATTCGACGGTAATTATCGCGAGAAGCTGTGGGCGCGCCGCGGCGGCGATCCGCGCGCGATCCTGACCGGGCTGGTGAGCCATGCCGACCTGCTGTTCGGCAATTACCGCGACATCGCGCTGCTGCTCGGCCGCGATTTCCGGGGCGAGGGCGAGGCGCGTCGGCGCGATGCGGCGGAGGCGGCATTTGACGCCTTCCCGCGCCTGCGGGTGATCGCCTCCACCGCGCGCACAGTGGAGCAGGTTGACCGCCACCGCCTGTCCGCGCGCGTCGACACACGCGAGGGCGCGGCGCAGACCGAGGAGATCGCCGTCGCCGGCATCGTCGACCGGATCGGCGGCGGCGACGCCTTCGCGGCGGGCGTGCTCCATGCGCAGCGGAACGGCGGCGATCCTCAAGCCATGGCCCGCACCGGTCTGGCGCTCGCGGCGCTCAAGCACTCGCTGCCGGGCGACGCGAGCCTGTTCCGTCAGGCGGACCTCGACGCCTATCTGGCCGGCGGGCTCGATGTCCGGCGGTGAGCCGAGCCGTCGCGCGGTGCTGGGCGGCGGCATCGCGGCGGCGGCGATGCCGCGGCACGCGCACGCGTCGGGGTGGCAGCTGGCGATCGCCGACGCACCCGCGGGCTCGTTCGCGGGCGATTTCGACGGCGACGTCGTCCGCTTCCGCGGCATCCGCTACGGCCGCGCCCCGCGCTTCCAGCCGCCGGAGCCGATCGCCGCGTCCCGCCTGCCGATCGAGGCGCAGGCGTTCGGTCCGGTCGCGCCCCAGCCGGGCGACCGCTACGGCCCGCAGTCGGAGGATTGCCTTTTCCTCAACGTCTGGACCGCCGATCCCGACCCGCGCGCACGCAAGCCGGTCATGGTCTATATCCACGGCGGCGCCTATTCGACCGGCAGCGTCACCGATCCGCTTAACGACGGCACGGCACTCGCGGCACGCGGCGACGTGGTGGTCGTCACCGTCAACCACCGCCTCAACGCCTTCGGCTATCTGTACCTCGCCCGCCTCGACCCGCGCTTCCCCGACAGCGGCAATCTGGGCCAGCTCGACCTGATCCTCGCGCTTCAATGGGTGCGCGACAACATCGCCGCGTTCGGCGGCGATCCGGCGCGCGTCACCGTGTTCGGCCAGTCGGGCGGCGGCGCGAAGATCGCGACCATGCTGGCCCAGCCCGCCGCCACCGGGCTGTTCCACCGCGCGATCACGATGAGCGGGCAACAGGTCACCGCCTCGGGCCCGCTCCACGCGACGGAGCGGACGCGCGCCTATATGGCGAAGCTGGGGGCAAACAGCGTCGACGACCTGCTCGCCATGCCCGTGGCGAGGCTGGTCGAGGGGCTCGCCGCGACCGACCCGATCCTGGGCGGCGGCCTCTACTTTGGCCCGGTGCTCGATATGCGCAGCCTCGCCCGCCATCCCTTCTGGCCCGACGCGCCGCCGAGCACCGTGCCGCTGATGCTGGGCAACACACGTCAGGAGACGGGCGCGTTCATCTCGCCCGACAGCGACCGGGTGAAGACGCTGAGCTGGACCAACCTCGCCGAGCGGATGACGCCCGAGCTGCGCGTCGACCTCTCGCCCGAATGGATCGTCGCGCAGTATCGGCAGCACTTTTCCGACTGGACGCCGCAACAAATCTTCTACGACGCCACCACCTGCGGCCGCAGCTGGCCGGGGCAGGTGATCGAGGCGGAGGCGCGCGCGCGGGCCGGGGCGCCTGCGTGGGTATACCAGCTCGACTTCGCGTCGCGCATCGACCCGCGGCGCGGCGCGTTTCATACGATGGACATACCCCTCGCGTTCGGGACGCTGGGCGCAGAGGGGTCGCAGACCGGCACCGGGGCGGACGCTCGTGCGGCGTCGCAGGCGCTGCAGAACCGGTTCGTCGCCTTTGCCACGCACGGCACGCCCGGGGCAGGGTGGCCGCGTTACGATCTGACCAGCCGCGCGACGATGCTGTTCGACACCCGCGCGCGCGTCGAAAACGATCCCCGCCGGTGGCAGCGCGAATTGTTCGCACGCGCACCCTATATCCAGCCGGGAACGTGATGCTCTCCATCCTCCTGGCGGCCGCGCAAGCCGCAGCACCGGTCGCGCCGCCCCCCGTCGTCCCGATCCGGCCGTCGAAGATCATCCTGGTCGGCGATTCGACGATGCAGGTGAACAGCGGCTGGGGCGGCGCCTTTTGTGCCACGCGCGTCGTGTCGACCGCGGCATGCGTCGATCTCGGTCGCGGCGGCCGCTCGACCAGCAGCTATCGCGCGGAAGGCAGCTGGGCGGTCGCACTCGCCGAGGCACGCGTGCCCGGCTATGTCGCCACCTATGTCCTAATCCAGTTCGGTCACAATGATCAGCCGGGCAAGCCGGGCCGCTCGACCGACCTCGCCACCGAGTTCCCCGCCAACCTGCGCCGCTATGTGGCCGAGGCGCGCGCGGCGGGCGCGGTGCCGATCCTCGTCACCCCGCTTACCCGCCGCAGCTTCACCGCCGAACAGGTGACTCGCGATCTCGATCCCTGGGCGGACGCGATCCGCCGTGTCGCCGCCGAGCTGCGGGTGCCGCTGGTCGATCTCACCGCACGCTCGGCGGCGGTGGTCGAGGCGATGGGGCCGGCGCTGGCGACGCACCTCGCCGAAACGCCGGGCGATGCGGCGACGCAGGCGGCGGCGCTGACGGGCACGACGGTGGAGCATGCGTCCCCGGCGGCTGTCCCACCATCGCCTCCCGTGCCGGGGACGCCGCCGCGCGTCGGCGCCGCGACACCGGTGTTCGACTACACCCATCTCGGCCCGTTCGGCGCCGAGCTGTTCGCGAGCGTCGTCGCCGGCGAGCTGGCGCGCGCGGTGCCGGCGATGCGTCCGCTGCTGATCCCGTGATCACACGCCGCGCAACGCTGATCGGATCGCTCGCCGGGGCGGTGACGGCGCAGACACTGGTGCCGCGCGTGACCGGCGAGACGATGCTGCTCCCCGATCCGACCGAGACGATCGACCTGTGGCCGGGTGACGCACCCGGTCTGCCAAGCCCGCCGCCGCAGGAGCGGACGGTCGAGCGATCGATCGACCCGCGTCGTCCCGACCGGGCCGTGACCGGCATTACGCGCCCCCGTCTGGTCGTGTTCCGTCCTGCCCGCGCGAACGGGTCGGCGCTGCTGGTCGCACCGGGCGGCGGCTACGCGCGCGTCGTCGTCGACAAGGAAGGGTTCGAGATGGGCCGCCTGCTGTCGGCGCGCGGCTGGACGGTGTTCGTGCTGTTCTACCGCCTGCCAGGCGAGGGCTGGGCGGATCGCGCCGACGTGGCGCTGGCAGATGCGCAGCGGGCAATGCGGCTGATCCGCGCGCGGGCAGGGCACTACGGCATCGAGCCGGCGAGGGTCGGCGCGATGGGCTTCTCGGCGGGCGGTCATGTCTGCGCCGACCTCGCGACGCGGCATGCCGCGAGCGTCTATCGCCTGATCGATGCGGCGGACGCGCTGCCGGCGAAGCCGCTGGCCGCTGCGCCGATCTATGCGGTGCAGGCGATGGACCCGGCCCTGGCGCATCCCGGCTCGCGTGAGCTGCTGCTTGGCCCGAACCCGTCGGCCGATGTGGTGCGCGCGCACTCGCCCGCGGCCAATGTCACTGCCGCCACGCCGCCGATCTTCATGGTCCATGCCGAGGACGACCGCACCGTGCCGCCCGCCAACAGCGTCGTGTTCCGCGAAGCCTGCAAAGCCGCTGGCGTGCCTGTCGAGCTCCACCTGTTCGCCGAGGGCGGCCACGGTTTCGGCGTGCGCGGCGCCGCGGGCAAGCCGGTCGCGCTCTGGCCGGCGCTGTTCGCCGCCTGGGCGAAAACGTACGGGCTGGGCTAGGCGCCGAGCGCCGCTGCCGCGCGCGCCTTTGCCTCCACCTCGGCGGGCGAGCCGCCGGCGACCCAGCTGCCGCCGACGCACAGCACGGGGTCGAACGCCAGCCAGTCGCGGGCGCTGTCCGGCCCGATCCCGCCGGTCGGGCAGAAGCGGCATTGCCCGAACGGTGCCGCCAGCGCTTTTAGTGCAGGCAAGCCACCCGAAGTGGCGGCGGGGAAGAACTTGAAGTGCATCAGCCCCAGCTCCAACCCGCGCATGATGTCGCCCGCCGTTGCCACACCCGGGAGATACGGGAGCCCACCCGCAATGACATGTTCCGACAGCCGCGTGCTCAGTCCGGGCGAGACGATGAACTCCGCGCCGGCGTCGCGCACCGCGTCGACCTGGTCAGGGGTGATCACAGTGCCCGCGCCGACCACGGCGCCGGGCACCGCCTTCATCGCGCGGATCGCGTCGAGCGCGGCGGGGGTGCGCAGCGTCACTTCCAGGGCACGCAAGCCGCCCGCGACCAGCGCCTCGGCCAGCGGCCGGGCGGTCGCGGCATCGTCGATCACCAGCACCGGAATGACCGGCGCCAGGCGCATGATCGCGGCAATGTCGGTCACGCAATTCTCCTCTCACGCCGACGCGGCCTAGCATCCCGTGCCGTGCGATGACACCGGGATCATCGACTGGGCGAGGCTCAGTGGAGTGCGACCTCCAGCCGCCGGATCGCGTGGACGAAATTGTTGGGTGCGATGTCGATATCGCCGGTCCAGCGGATGGCGGGGAAGCGCGCGAAGATCTGCCGGTACGCCTCCTCCAGCTGCAACTGCGCGACCAGCCGCCCGATGCATATGTGCGGGCCATAGCCGAAGGCGATGTTCTTCTCCGCATTCGTGCGGCCGATGTCGAAACGATCGGGATCGGGGAAGACGCTCGGATCGCGGTTCGCGGCGCCATAATACATGATGACCTTTTCGCCCGCGCGGATCGGCTGGCCATTCAGCTCGACATCCTCCGTCGCGGTGCGGCGCATGTATATGACCGGGCTGACCATCCGCGTGATCTCGTGGATCGCGTTGGGCAGCAGCGAAATGTCGCCGATCAGCCGTGCCTTCTGGTCGGCGAACTCGGTGAACAGTTTCATCGCTCCGGAGATCGAGTTGCGCGTCGTGTCGTTGCCCGCGAAGACGATCAGCAGCCAGGCGCCGTCGAGATACTCCTGCGGCAGCAGCTCGCCGTCGACCCGCGCGTTGGCGATCGCGCTCATCATATCGTTTTGCGGATCGGCGCGCCGGCGTGCGAGCATGTCGCGGCCATAGGCGAACATCTCCGCGACGTTGGTGTTGAACAACTCGATGAAGGCGGCGATCTGTGGGCTCGGCTCGGTCATGCCGGCAAGCTGCTCGATCTGCTCGACCGCGATCTGCTGCGCCATTTCAAGGAAGCGGATCCATTGGACGAACTTCGCGCGGTCGGCTTCGGGGACGCCCAGCATCTCGCACAGCGTGAAGACCGGCAGATGCTCGGAGAACTGGTGGACCAAGTCGCACGTGCCCCCTTTTTCCAGCGGCGCCGCCATTATGTCCAGCAGCCGCGTCACCTCGCCCGCGACGCGCTCACGCAGGCCGCGCATATAGCCGGCGGTGAAGAAGGGCATGTGCTCGCGGCGCAGCTGGCGGTGCGGGCTGGCATCGAGGTTGATCATCGAGTTGGTCGACGCGGAGAACAGTACCGGATGGCGCGTCTCCGGTGCGCCCAGCGTCATCAGGATGCCACCCTTTTCGGACGAGAAGGTACCCGGATCGTTGTTGACCCGTGCAACATCGGCATAGCGCGTCAACGCCCAGAAGCCCGGCGCGCCGTGCGGGCCGTCATGCCACATCACCGGCGCGCCCTCGCGCATCCGGGCATAGTCCCCCCAGGGCTGACCACGCGCGAAGCGGGCAATGTCGGTCAGATCGATGCCGGGCAGGGTAGGATAAGCCGGCTGCGCCGTCGGTCCCGCACGGCCCTCGATAATATGGTCGCTGACGAGTTCCATTCGCTACCCTCCTCAGCGCCCGACGGCCAGATCGCGGAACGCCTTGTCCTTGTCGGTACGCACCTCGCCCGGCAGCCCCAGCACGCGCTCGGCGATGATGTTCTTCAGGATTTCGTCGGTGCCGCCGGCAATGCGATAACCCGGCGCCGACATCACCAGCGACTGGAACGCGGCGCGCATCGGCGCCAGCGCAGGGTCGTCGATGATCCCGAACTGATCCTCCGCCTCGATCGCGGCATTGCCCAGCTCCTGCATCTGATTGGCAGCGACGATCTTGCCGATCGCGCTTTCCGGGCCGGGCGTCTGGCCCTTGGACAACGCCGTCATGGTCCGCATCCGGGTGTTCTTCAGCCCCTGTGCCGCGACATACCAGTCGGCGTAACGCTGGCGGAATGCGGCGTCACCCAGGAGCGTGCCCTCCGCCGCGGGCAGCGCACGCGCCAGCTCCAGCAATTCCGCCGGACCTACCCCTGACCCCCCGCCGATCGCGAGACGCTCGTTCATCAGCGTGAACAGCCCGACATTCCACCCGTCATCGACCGCGCCCAGCCGCTGGCTGTCGGGGATGCGGACGTCGGTGAAATAGACCTCGTTGAAGTTCGATCCGCCCGACATCTGGTGGATCGGCCTGATCTCGACCCCCGGGCTTTTCAGGTCGAGCCAAAACATCGTCAGCCCTTTGTGCTTGGGCACATCGGAGTTGGTGCGGACCAGCAGTATGCCAAAGTCGGAATAATGCGCGCCCGACGTCCAGACCTTCTGGCCGTTGACCACCCAATCGTCGCCGTCGCGCACCGCGCGCGTGCGGATCGCCGCCACATCCGATCCGCCCGCAGGTTCGGAGAAGAGCTGCGACCAGATTTCCTCGCCGCGCACCGCCGGGCCGACGAAACGACCGCGGGCCGCGTCGTCGCCGAACTTCATCACCGTGGGCACGCACATACCGAGTCCGATCGCGAACGGGCGCGAGTCGACGTCGTGCTTGGCCTCTTCCTGACCGAAGATCACCGACTGGATGGCGGTGCCGCCGCCGCCGCCCCACTCCCTGGGCCAGGTGATCTGCGCATAACCGCCGCGCGCCTTGCGCGCCTGCCAGGCCTTGGCGGCTGCCAGCCCGTCCACATGAGTTTCTGCGTGGTGAGCGGGAACGTTCTCCGCCAGCCACGCCTGCACGTCGCGCCGATACGCCGCTTCGTCGGTGCTGTCCTCGAAGTCCATGCTGCCTCCTTACGCGTTCCGCCGATCGAGCTGCGCCACCAGCCGCTCGCGCCACACCGCCGGTGCACCCGCCACCAGCGCCAGCTGGCGCGAGCGGCGGTAGTAAAGCTGCGGGTCGGCCTCCCAGGTGAAGCCGATGCCGCCATGCGTCTGGATGTTTTCCTTCGATGCGAACCAGAAGGCGTCGGACGCCGAGATGCGCGCCGCCGCTGCTGCAACCGGCAATTCCGCAGCGCCGGCGTTGAGCGCCCAGGCGCCGTAATAGGCGTTCGACCGCGCCAGCTCATTCCTCACGTACATGTCGGCCAGCTTGTGCTTGATCGCCTGATAGCCGCCGATCTGCCGCCCGAAGGCGTAGCGGTCCAGCGCATAGGCCTTTGCCATTTCCAGCGCCCGGTCCGCCCCGCCCAGCTGCTCGAACGCGAGCAGCACCGCGGCGCGGTCCAGCACCGCCTGCACCGCGGTGAACCCGTCCCCATCCACAGCGCTGCTGCCCAGCCGCTCGGCCGGGGCGTCGGCGAAGGTCAGCCGCGCCGCCGAGCGGGTCGGGTCGAGCGTGCTCAGCACCTCGGCGCTCACCCCCTCGCCGCGTTCGACCAGATACAGTCCGTCGATCGCGAGCACGACGATCAGGCTGGCGATGTCGCCGTCAGTGACCGGGAGCTTGACGCCGCTGAGCTTCCCGTCTGCGACGCTCGCCCTGATCGAGCGCGACGTGACCGGGCCCGGCGCCTCTGCGGTGGCGAAGGCGCCGATCGCTTCGCCGGTCGCGATCCGCGGCAGCCATCGGGCCTGCTGCGCGTCGGAGCCGAACAGCATCAGCGCCTCCGCGACAAAATAGACGGTCGACGCGAACGGGATCGGCGCACACGCCCGGCCCAGCTCCTCTGCCAGCGCGCACAGCTCGACATGGCCCAGACCCAGCCCACCATGCGCCTCCGGAATCGCTGCGCCGAGCCAGCCCTGCTCCGCGACCGCGCGCCACAGCTCAGCGTCGTGGCTCTTCGCGCCGTCGTCGAGCACGCCGCGCACCACCGCCGGGCCGCACCGCGCCGCCAGAAAGCGTCGCGCCTCGTCCTTCAGCATCTTCTGCTCGTCGGAATAGTCGAAGTTCATTGCGCCACCCTCATCGCGGCTGCATCCGGATACCGCCGTCGAGGCGAATGTCCTCGCCATTGAGGTAGCCGTTGGTGATCATCTCCAACGCCAGCCGCGCATATTCCTCGGCATGGCCAAGCCGCTTCGGGAACGGCACGGCCGCGGCCAGGCCCTCTCGCACCTTCACCGATGCGCGCGCCATCATCGGCGTGCCGAAGACGCCGGGCAGGATCGTATTCACGCGGATGCCCTCGTTCGCGAGGTCGCGGGCGACGGGCAGCGTCATGCCGACGATCCCCGCCTTGGCGGACGCATAGGCGACTTGCCCGACCTGCCCTTCCTCGGCGGCGACGCTGGCGGTGTTGACCACCGCGCCGCGCTCACCGTCCTCGAATGGGTCGAGGGTCAGCATGCCCGCCGCCGCCTTCACGATGCAGCGGAACGATCCGATCAGGTTGAGCCCGATCACCCAGGCGTATTTGTCGATCGGATATTCGACGATTGCCCCCGTCTCACGGTCGCGCGCGACGGTCTTGATCGGTCCCGCGCTGCCGCCCGCGCAATTGACCAGGATGCGCTCCTGCCCGTTCGCCGCGCGCGCCGCCGCGAAGCCGGCCACGACGCTCGCCTCGTCCATCACGTCGACCGCACAGAAGGTGGCACCGATTGCCGCCGCCTGTGCCGGGCCAAGTTCCGCATTCTTGTCGAACAGCGCGACTTTGACCCCGTGCGCCCGCAGGGCCTGCGCGGTGGCGAAACCCATCCCCGACGCGCCGCCGGTGATGACTGCGGCGATGTCCGGCCCAAGCCTCATACGCGCTCGACGATGATCGCGGGCGCCATCCCGCCCGCCGCGCACATCGTGACGAGGCCGTAGCGCTTGCCTTGCCGCTCCAGCTCGTCGACAACCGTGCCGATCAGGATCGCGCCGGTCGCACCGATCGGGTGGCCGAGCGCGATCGAGCCGCCGTTGACGTTCACCTTAGACCGGTCGAGCTTCAGGTCGCGGATGAACTTCTCCGCCACCACCGCGAACGCCTCGTTGATCTCCCACAGGTCGATGTCCTCCACGGCAAGCCCCGCCTTGGCCAGCACCTTGCGCGCGGCGGGGACGGGGGCATTGAGCATCAGCGTCGGATCGTCGCCGACATTGGCGGTGGCGACGATCCGCGCTCGCGGCTTGAGCCCGTGCTTGTCGGCATAGTCTTTCGACGCCAGCAGCACCGCCGCCGCGCCGTCGACCACGCCCGACGAATTGCCGGCATGGTGAAAATGCTCGATCGTCAGGTCGGGATATTTGGCGTTGATCTGCTCGCGGAAAGTCGGGCCGTTCTCGTCGAGCTTGTAGTCGGCGAGCGCGGCAAAGGCGGGCTTGAGCGCCGCCAAACCTTCCGCCGTCGTGTCGGGGCGCGGATATTCGTCGCGGTCGAGCACGGTCGCGCCGGTGTCGTCGGTCACGGGCACGATCGACCGCGCAAACCGCCCTTCGCCAATCGCGACCGCGGCCTTGCGCTGGCTTTCCAGCCCCAGCGCGTCGAGGTCCTCGCGCGCGATCCCCTCCATCGTGGCGATGGCGTCGCCGCACACGCCCTGATGCGATTGCGGGTGGCTCGCCGCCAGCCGCTCGTTACCCGAGCCCATGCCGAACGCCATGCCCGCCTGCGCCTCCTCCGCTCGCCGCGTCTGGGTATAGGACATCATCTCGGTGCCACCGGCGATGACGAGGTCCTCCATCCCGCTCATGATCTGCGCGGCGGCGAAGTTAACGGCGGTGATGCCGCCGCCGCAGAAGCGGTCCAGCGTCGTCCCGCTCGCCTTTACGTCATAGCCCGCGTCCAGCGCCGCCATGCGGCCGAGGTCACCGCCCTGCTTGCCGCTCTGCGTCGAGGTCGACCAGATGATGTCGTCGACGTCGCCGGTCGCCAGCGCGTTGCGCTCGGCCAGCGCTTTCAGCACCGTCGCGGCGAGATGCTGCGGGTGCATGTGGCTGAGCGCGCCCTTGCCGGGCTTGCCGCCGCCGCGCGGGGTACGCACCGCGTCGATGATATAGGCTTCGGCCATGACTACTCTCCTATAAAATTGCCGGCGCGCCGCTCGCGTACCGCACGGATGCCTTCGGCGAAATCGGCGGTCTGCATCAGCGCAGCCTGCTTCGCCGCTTCGAGATCGGTCTGCGCGCGGATCGCCTCGACCAGCCCGGCGCGCAGCGTCGCCCGCGTCGCCTGCACCGCCAACGGCGCGTTCCCGGCGATCGTCGCCGTCAGCGCGACCGCCGCGTCGAGCAGCCCGTCGACCGGCGCGACCACGTCGGCCAGTCCGATCGCCAGCGCCGCCTCGCCGCTGACCCGCTCCCCGGTCAGGAGCAGCCGCGCGGCGTGCTGCTGCCCGACCAGCCGGGGCAGGGAGTGGCTGATGCCGAAGCCCGGGTGAAAGCCCAGCTTGACGAAATTGGCCGCGAAACGCGCTTCCGGCGCCGCGACCCGGAAATCGGCGACCAAGGCCAGCCCCAGCCCGGCGCCGACTGCCGCGCCCTGCACCGCCGCCACCATCGGCTTGGCGACCCCGAACAGCCGCGCCGCCTGTTCGTAGAGCGCGAGCGTGTTCACCCCCGGCCCGCCCTCCGCGGGCGGCGCCAGGTCGGCGCCGGCGCAGAACACCTTGCCCGCAGATGCGAGCACCGTCGCCCGGACCGAACGATCGGCGTCGAGCGTATCAAAGGCGTCCGCCAACGTACGCAGCAGGTCGACCGAGACATGGTTGTTGGGTGGGGCCGCGAAAGTGACGACCGCGACATGGCCCTCGTGCCGGGTATCGACCGTCATGCCCGCGTTCCAAGCAGATTACGCGCGACCACCCAGCGATGTACCTCGGTCGGCCCATCATAGATGCGCATTGTCCTGAGCCGGGAAGCCATCAGGTGGAGCGGCAGCTCGCGCGTCATTCCCATCGCGCCGTGGAGCTGCATCGCGCGATCCACGACCTCATACGCCATCTCGACCGCAAACGCCTTGATCATCGAGATTTCCTGCCTGACGTCGCGCGCTTCGTCGAGCTTCCATGCGCAATCATAGGTCATCAGCCGCGCCGCATGTATCTTCGTCGCCGCCTCGGCGATCCAGTTCTGCACCGTCTGGCGCTCGCCTAGCGGTCTGCCGAAGGTCGTCCGCTGCGGCGCGAAGTCGATCATCATGTCGAGCGCGCGTTGCGCCATCCCGATCGACCAGCTCGCCATCTCGATCCGGCGTGTCCCCAGCCGAACCTGCATCGGCGCGAAACCCTGACCGGGCGTGCCGAGCAGCTTCCACCCCGGCACGCGGCAATCGTCCAGGACCACCTCATAAGTCGACTGGCCGCCGATCATCGGGATCCGCCGCGCAACGGTGAAGCCGGGGGTTCCCTTGTCGATCAGGAAGGCGGAGACGGCGTTACGACCGCCCGGCTTCTTCTCGGTCACCGCCATGACGATGGTGAAGTCCGCGTCAGCCGCGCGCGTGATCCAGATCTTGCGGCCGTTGATGACCCAGTCGTCGCCGTCCTTCACCGCGGTCGTCGTCATCCCCGCCGGGTCGGATCCTGCACTCGGCTCCGAGATGCCGATGGCGGAGATGGTCTCGCCGCGCACATAGGGCGCCAGATACGCCTCGCGCTGACGGTCGGTGACAGTTGCCATCAGCATCCTGAGATTGGGCGAGTCGGGGGGCAGCGTGTAGGGCGTGACGGTTCGCGCCAGCTCCTCATTGACCCCCACCAGCGCCACCGCCGGCAGGTCCGCTCCGCCGACATCCGCCGGCGCGTCGAGCCCCCAGAGCCCCAGCTCGCGCGTCACCGCGTCGATCCGCGCCTGCTCGTCGGCCGGCAGCGAGGGGCTGGCGCCGCCCGCCTCGCGCGCCAGCACGCCGGCTTCCAACGGCATCAGCTCACGGTCGACGAATTGGCGGACCAGCTCCTTCAGCATCCGGTGTTCGTCGAGCAGGTCGAAGTTCACTGGGTCCCCCTCCGATATGCCGCAGCGGACATTGCCGCACGGAGCCGGCAGATGTTCTACTCTCCCCGCCCGATAAGAAAACGCCAATGTGCGCCCTGCGCGGTGTTGGGATCAGTTCGGTGATAAGATCGTGGTGCCCAGAAGAGGAGCGAGCCGAGTGGTCGGGTTCGAGTCCCCGGACGAGATCGGGTTTTCTCCTGCCTTTTCAGTACTGGTCGATGTGAGTCCAGAAGAGGACTCGCGATCTATTGCTATCTCATTACAATGAAACAGATTATTAGGAGGGTCGCTCGAGTTGGCCCCCAAATAGGCCCCCGTGAGAGGTAATCGGGATCGATCGAGTGCCGTGCCGGCAGTCTGGGCGTACTGCGTCGCCTAGCTGTTGTCGACAGGTCTGGACCGATCCTCCGGCCGGCTGCAGGGACAAGCCATGTCCGGCCATCATTGGAACGTACGCCCACAGGAGCTGAAAGAGCGGCTGGTCGCAGTGGCCGACGTGGTTCAAAGGCGTGCGACTCATCTGCGCAAGCTGCATACTGCCCGCACAGCTTTCCACGACGAGGTCGAGCTGCACGCCAGAAACCTTGCTCAGGCTGCGGAGGAAGCTCTGATTCAGCTTAGGAGTGGACATCTAACCGGCCTATTGCGCGAAGTAGGAACCGGTCAACTTTTCGAGATACCTCATTATGTTTGGCATGATAGCAACGGGTCTTTGCTGACATTTCTACAGCTCGGAAGAGAAAGGCTTCCATTGCAACTACTGGATATCAATCCGGCCTTCTACGACGATCGGTTTCTTGATGATGTTCTCCTATCAGCCAGGCCGGCAGAGCTTTGGGTCCTTAGCTCAGTTGAGAAAGGCAATGTAAAAAGGTCTGTAAGTCTCGACGACCTTACTGATTGGTTCAACTCGCTTTCTGAAGAGGCACAGTCTCGAAGGATCAGAGCTCTGTTGGATGTCGCAAAACTTAGGTTTCGTGGTATGTACGTTCCAGAGAAACTTCTGCGTGCCATACAGCGTCGCGCAGGTCTGACGAACAAGGGTGGACGGCCCAAGAATCAGAGCTAAGCTCCGCGTCGATCCCGGCGGACCGGGCGGCGCCAATAGCCGAACGAAACGTTTCACCGGCACGTATCCGGGTGCTTTGCACCCCTCCTCAGGTCGCCGACGGTGCACTCTGGATGGATCAGATGAAGGTAACACCTGACAACGCTGCAGGGCGCGACAAGAATTTGTCGCCACGCTCACCATCCACGCGCACGCTAGACCAAGCGGCCCAACACGCTTCCTCAATCATCGGCACCGACGCGCGGCCTCAGCAAGGCGGTGCGCCTGCTCTGATTCCGCTAGTCGTATCAGTCGCCGATGCCGGACTCCTGCTCGGCGTTGGCCGAACGCACCTGTACGCTCTTATTGGCCAAAAGCGCCTTGTGGCTCGCAAGCTGGGCACCCGTACGGTGATCACGATGGCTTCCATCAGGGCGCTGGTAGATGAAGCCTGACCGCTACGCGGCAACACAGGCGTTGCGTATATCTCCTTCTAGCCGGCGGTCGAGCGAGTGACCACGGACGCGACGCCGCAAGCTTGGGCCAACGCATACCGTCCGCAGCGCTTCGCCGATGTCGTCGGTCAAGACGTCGTGATCCGCAAGTTGTCTGCGCTGCTGGCGGCGCGCGGAGTTTTTCACGTCGTCCTCACCGGGCCGTCGGGGGTCGGAAAGACCACACATCGCGCGGCTAATCGCGCAGGTATACCATTGTGAGGCGCTGCTCAATTCTGAGCCCTGCGGGCGGTGTTACAGCTGCCGGTGCATCAAAGAAGTTCGGCCTCACCCAGCCTATCACGAACTGAATACACCCAGCCGGATGGGGACGAAGGAGGAGCTGGAGGGCTTCATCGACCGTCTTCGGTTTGCGCCGGCGGGCTACAAGTCGCACACCGTTTTCATTGATGAGGCGAGCCGGCTATCGAAGCCGGCCGCCGACCTTCTGCTCAAGCCCATCGAGGACTCTGACGCCGTCATCTTCATATTTGCGTTGATCGACGACGCCGCATTGCCCGGACCGCTGCAGCAGCGATGTACGCCCTTGCGGTTGCAGCCGCTGACCGTCGAACAGAAGGTCTCGGGGCTGGAACGGATCGTCCGCGCCGAATCGCTGACCATCGAACCGGGCGCACTTACGTTGATCGCACAGCAGAGCAACGGCCTGCGACAGGCCACCTCAGCGCTACAAGAAATCGGTGAGTATGTCGGTAAGAGCCAGAGTGTAACTGCCGATGTAGTAAGTACATCACTTTATTTTGCCAATTCCACCGCAGTGGTGAAATTCCTTTCAGCATCCCTCGCCGGAGACGTAGCCACCGTCTGGAGCTCGATGGAGAGGATGGACGCGGAGCCTGTCAACCGGTTTCGCGACGTTCAACGTTTACTGCTGTATATCAAGCAATCGTACGACAATCCAATCTTCGCCCACAATGACGCGTCCGGACTGCTTTATCGGCGCGAATCGGTCGAGAGTCTTTTCAGGCAATTGCTACTGAACGCAGATAGACTGCAATTGTCGCTTCGGGCGTATCTTGACCTGCTGCTAGAGCATTACGAGTACATTCCACCGATCACGGCGGAGACTTTCGCGATCCATGCCGCACGCTTCGGCGACCTCTGCGCCGGATTGTGGTCAGACGGAGCACTATCGCCCCTCGAGCAGCTCGCTGCTCTGCCTCGCGTCGACAAGCTCGATTCCGCTCGACACCGTCGACCAAGGACGACCTATAGGCGACACGCGCTGCCTGTCGGAAGCGCGCGATGAGACTGACCCCAGATCAGGCATTTCAGATCTACGAGGCCGGGACCTTTCTGGTTCAGGAGCACGGCGTAGCGCTCGACGCGCGGCTTGTTATCGACTTCGCCCCGATGGGTGTTTCGACGGAGAAAGAAGCTACAGCGGTTCAGACTGCGGTCGGACGCGAGTTCGCTCAACGACTTGCAGACTGGTGCGACGCCGGCGGCGAGGATCATTCGCTTCACCGCCTTTCGTTCCTCGATCGTTCCCCAGCCGGCGGGCTATCGGGAACCCTGCTATTCCATTTGCCGGCCGCGTTCCAGGCGCGGGCTGTGGCCTGGTTTGTCGCGTGGTTCGCCCGCTTCGCCGTTAAGAGCGGGAAAGCTCCATACTCGCCGACGCTGGATTTTCGATCGGGTTCCGATCCCCGCGATAGCGTGGCCCGGCAATGGCGACTTCTTCGCCCGCTGTGGGGTAGCATCGATCCTTGCGCTGTCGTCGGTGGCCAACCCTTACTTGACCGACTGGCCGTCAGGTCTTCATATCGAGGTTCGCTGGGTGACATCGCCGGCGCGCGGTACCGAACATCAAACACGATCGGTCCCGGTGCTCGCAGGCACGCGCTGCGTCAGCAGCTGCCCCATGCGTCCGCATGGCGGGCAGGCCGGTGGGACCAATTGTTCACCGGCTGGGAGCTGCGCGAGTATCGTGAACGTCAGAACGAGCGCGAACGCCGCGCCGCGTTCGAGCGGGGTCTTGAGCAGCGTCGTGCAGAGACCGGCGACCCTTTAACACTCGCCCACATCAACCTGATCGCCCGTGACGAGCGACATGTTCGCGACCTTCCGCCCGAGCTGCGCCTACGGCGTAGGCCGCTCTGGGCACCCCTCACCAATGTTTCCGCCGAGGGATAGATGATGACCAATCATGAACTTGAGCGCTTGATCAGCCAGGTAGGAGAGGAGGCGGCGGCCGAGCGCGACGACTTGGCCTGCTACATGGAGGGAAAGGAGATCAACCGGGCCTTTGCGCGCATCGACAGCTCGGCTGACGGGCTAGATGCGGAGGGGCTCGGCGACGACGCTGACCGCGCACTCGAGCTGTTGCGGACGCGGCTCGGCCTCACCACGGGTGAGAGGCCGACTGCGGAGGAGATCGAGCGAACACTCTTGATCGCCGTCCCGGTAGGCCTTCTGTCGGCGGCCATCACCGTCACGCGCCTGCCCACGCGCGATGACTCCAAGCTCGCTCGTATCCGCAAGATCAAGGACGGCGGGAAGTTAGACGCCGATCGGGCAAAACTACATTCCATCGTCGAAAGCCTCCAGCCGCTTACCATAACGGTTCTGAGTGGCCGAATGGTGCTGCGCAACCGGATCTCCGGCATTGAGGTAGAGTGCCCTGTTCCCGCGCGTGCCGTCGGCGAGCGATTGCCAGCTGAGGGCATCGCCTTCCAAACCAAGTACTCCTTCTTGGCCCAGCTCTTGGCCGAGCGCGGTCAGGCGGTGCCAGCGGCGATCCGCCGTAGTCAGAAGAGTGAACGAAAATCCCTTCTGCTATTGCGCCTGGACCCCGCGCGGTCAGCCATCGAATACATTTTGGGAAGTACGTTGCTCAGCTTACCGGTCGTTCACGAACCCGCTCCGCAGCGGCTTCTTAGCGGCCTGCCGGTCGAACAAGCGGCGCACCCCCTCGCGGCAGCTTCGATCGCCAAGGGACTGACGATCGCCAAGCAACTTGGGGTGGACGATTTCGATGTCGTTCGGGTGACAGGGGGGAGCTTGCTGCTCCGTGGCTATCATGCGTTGCGCTACACAGCACCCGACTTGGTCGATCACGACATCACTATTCCAGCTGAACTTGTTGGCCAACTGGCATTCATGCTGCGCTGGACCGGGAGTGGAGCAGAAATCCGTCGCTCAAGATCGCACTACGTGGTTACGAAGCAGAACGTCGTGTTCACCTTCGCTGCCGGCCGGCCCCTCGATATCGCGTTCGACGAGATCGCCACTAAGATTCGGGACGGATCAGTATTGCTGAGCGTCAACGGTGAACAACTTCTCACGTCTTTGCTCACCTGCCTGATCGTACGCGGTCGGCAGACGGACGAGTTTTACGCTGCGCTCAAGTTGTTCGCGAGCAGTGCGTCGACGGTCGCCCTCGGCGCTGTCGACACTACCCACGGGCCAAACGTTAGTAAGGCGCAACAGCATATTGATGCCGTCTACGAGCACGGCTCTACGGAGGACGACGCTCTCATTGGTCTGAACGTCGATCTTTGGGCTCGCTTGCTGGCGATTTCACCGACACCACGGGCTGACTTGGTCACCAACCCTACACTTAGGGCCGCAATCGTTCAATTTGACACAGAATGCACGCGAACAGAAGTCATACTACGGACAGACCAGACTAACAATTCCAGCCTCATAGCATGTTGTGACGAGCTTGTGGCAAACAACCCCACTCTCGAGGTCAGTGAAGCGGGAATAAGCTTAGTTGAGAAAGCCGCGCTGCCCGTGTCTAACGTTGCTAAAAAACGCCGTAACCTCAAGCTGGTGCCCGCTTAGCGAAGTCAATTGCATTGATGCTATTCAGGAGCCGAAAACGATGGCGGACTTGGCTCTCGAAAACATAGACATAATCGATGTTGTACATTAGAAAGTAGCAGCGCTTCCGTACCCTTTCTGCCTTGCCTTCTCTCTGCCTGTCTTCTCTTCATCCATGCGACCCTTCTTTCTTTCTCTTCACTGCGGAGAGATGTAAGTAAGAAGGATAGTTGATATGAAGTTTAATAAGATGCTACCCGCCGAAGTGCGGGAGGGTGATGATCCCGAGATGATCGCGGCAATCGATCGTTTGATTAGAGAGGGAATAACGGCTCGCCGGCCGCACAACAATCGACATCAGCTGAAGGTGGGCCCGACCTTGAGCTACTACCCTACTACCCGGCGTATCGTCACCGATGGCGAGCCCGCTTGGAAGGAGACCGGCATCGACGCGGTAATAGCGATCATGCTCGATCGCGGTCTGTTGTAGCCAGAGGTTAATAGCTGCGCCGCCCACGTGAATGCTCCTCACCTGCCCAAACCGGGGCACGAGAGGAGAGATCATGTCCGTACCGTCCGCAATGACCGGTGGCCGTACCGCGCTGCCGATCGTGCCCGTCGAGGTGCTGAAGCAGTTCAACGTCCATGAGCGCAACGACGATCGCCTCAAGGCCGCCGCCCGGCTTCTTCAGGCCTTGTGGCTTCAGCGCCACGACATTCCGACGGGCCATGTGCGAGTGCGCGGCGGCGGCAAGCGGCGGCTCGGTTCTCGGCTGAACTCGGCGGCGGCGCTGGCGGGACGCAACTTCCTCACTCCTGACATCGCCCGATACGCCCATCAAATGCTCGCCTATCGCGAGCGGGGCGCGTTCATCGACGTCGAGCGCGGTCTCGGCAACGCACTCTCGTCCACGGGCCTGTGCCTCAACTTGGCAGGCATCCTCGCTGGCGACCTCGACCTCGCCGCGTGCGTCCTGCGCCAGCTCCTGCCCGACCAGGATATCGACACCGTGACGGCGATCCGGATCGAGCATAGCCCCGGCCGCGACCAGCCCGATCTGACCTCTGACCGGAGTGCACACGATTGCTGCATTTTGTTCACCCGCCGACGCCGCAGCCGCCATCCGACCCGGACAGGCGTGCTGTGCATCGAGGTCAAGTACACTGAGGGTCTGTTCGAGAGCGCGCCATACCGTTCCGGTGCGCTGGACGACCTTGCCGAGGCTTCCGGGCTGTACATGCATCCACGCCATGCGGCGTTGCGGACGAACCCGCTCCAGCAGCTGTTCCGCGAGCATCTGCTCGCTCAGGCCGCAGTGATCCGTGGGGATTGGCCATCGGCCGTGTTCGTGAGTCTGGCACCCGCGGCGAACGAACGCGTGCAGCGTCAGGCCGATCGCTACCGCTCCTTCTTGGCACCCACGCTGCCCGGCCACGTGCCGTTCGCACACGTGACCCTCGATGCGATGGTGGCCGCCTTGGAGCGCGCCGGTGCGCCCGAGGCGGCGGCGGCACTGTACGAGCGGTATCTCGACTGGGGCGAGGTCGATCGGCTGGTCGGCGCAGCGGTGCAGGCGCGGGTCGCCAAATGGCCGCTTCAGCGATCCGACGCGCCGCCGTTCCGCCTGATCAGCCAGGCGGCCTAACGTTCGACGTTGATGAAAGGGATGATCATGGCGACGACGCCAATCCAGATCACCTGCGGTTCGTGCGGGAGCACAGACGTGGCCCGCGATGCGTGGGCAAACTGGTCGACCGCCGAGCAACGCTGGGAGCTGCTCACCGTGTTCGACTGCGCCCGTTGTCACGCGTGCGACGGCGCGACGACGCTGGTCGAGTCCATACTCCCGATCACCCGCAAAGCGGAGGCGGGCCATGACTAAGCGCCTTGCGCCCGCTCCGGTTCGTCTCCTATCGTTTACGCGCTCTCGAGATACGCGGGAGCGGGGCGTGAGAACCTCTTTGTCGCAGCATCTCGGTCGGTTCACGGCCGGGTGGCATGCGCGCATGTCCAGCCGGCTTGCCGGTAAAGGCGCATGCGCGCTGTGCTGTGCCAGTGTTCTCAACATCCGGCTTCGGCCGTCGCCCCGACTGGACATAGGGGGACGGCAGATGCAGAGAGCGAAGATAGTAGCGGCGTTAGCGGCGATCGTTCTAGCCATCCCACCAAGCGTTGCGGTTGCGGCGCCAGAACACGCTGCGCAAAGCCGGCCCGCCACCATCGCGCCACCGCCCAGCTTCCTAAGCGGCTGGGTGCAGGTCGACCGTTTTCCGCTTGGCTTCAAGCTGAGCACTTTTGTGGCGAGAATGATCGAGAACCACACCGCGATCAGGTGGGAGAAGGGCAGCCCTGGCTGGATCTTGCGGGGAACGACGGTCGATCAACTCACGCAGCGAAAGCACAACCTTGGCTTCGTATTCACCGAGGTGCAACGCGGCCCAAACTCCATGGGCGACAGCCAGGATACGCAGCTGCTCCTGACGGCTGCGGTAGTGGACGAGCAGGAGTTCGTCGGGTCTCCATTGGCGGCGTTCGCTAACATGACCTTCCGTGATTTGATCGGTAGAGACCTCGATCCCGCCTTGGCCTATCCCAGCCGTGAGGCCTACAAAGCCGATTGCCCAAACAGGGTCGCCAAAAAGAAAGCCGAAACAGCGGCTCAAGTAGCGGAATGGAGACGCCAGGGCACATATATACCGGGTTGGTTGGATAATGGTCCAGACAACCGATTTGACCTCAGTGGCAACATATTTGAGCAGTGCGAGGCAAGGCAGGACAGCAAACAGCCCGCCGAACCCGCGCAGAGCCCCGCCCCAATCCCGACCCCGACTGCGATCGACACCGGGTCGAACCCCGCTGCGCCGGCGCGACTGCAAGCCCGAACCGGTACCTGTCGTCTCACCGTTGGCGGAAAACGGTACATCGATGGCCAATGCAGCTATTTGCGGCGCGCAAACGGCGGTTTCATAGTCGAGGGTCCTCATACGTCTTACGAGGACGGCTTCGCCGCCGCATTGTCGCTTCGCGATCAGATCACGACCGCATTTTGGAACGGGCCGAATCACGATCCTGATGGGGATCTGCCGCTAGGCACGATGACCCGGCGCGGCGCTTGCTGGTCCAACACCGACAACGAACTCTGCCTATGGCCATGACCGCGAACCCGACGTCAGCGGTGTCCCCGTCGGTCGGCATCTTCTGGTTCGTCCCGGAGGGCGCAGCATCGCGATTGCTGCACGATCTCACTCCGCTCGACAAAGCCGAGCCGTATGGTGACATGCTGACCCATGATCGCGGGCATGCCCAGTTCTGGGATCACCTCAGCCGGCTAGGGGCTGCGCGGCTGCGAGGCGCAGGCATCCCGCTGATCCCGTTGAGCGCGGAGTATGACGAGTACCCGCGCGGGCGTGTCGTTTACGATAAACGGCGAGCTCAATTCATCGTCTACGCCGATCGCCGCCTCCGATCGGCAGGGTTCCGTCACTCCGTCGAGCACATGTTCGGGCTGGATCACCAGCGCGTTTCGTGGCTGAGCGACGCACATTACGCCCGGAGCAGGGCCATACCTGCGCTTGGGAGTTCTGAGAGATAATGGTGGAGAGCGGAATATCGGGTCTGGAGAGAGCATCTGACAAAAACGGACATCGGTCGGGAGCACGCCGACTAGCCGCGGCGCGCTCTACCCACGGCTACTGGATGCGGCATGCTGGGTCAGCCGACACTGAGGGTTCGTTCGGCGTGAGTCGACTTACGCCCGATGACGTACTCGGGGCTATCCAGTTGAGGACTGATCATAGCGGTCGCGAAGATGATCTGGTGCTCGGCTTCGAGCTTTGCCGAGCGGGCGGCGAGCAGCTCTTGGAAGTTGCGGCTGCGCTCGGGCTCCATCCCCTTGTCCTCTACCGTGTCCAAGACCAGCAGCCGGAAGTGGCGGAACTGCCGATCACTGGCAGCAGCTGCGAGGAAGCCCGAGAGCAGCGAGTTTTTGAGATACGTGGTCGACGACGCCGAAGAGTAGAGGTGTCCATCAACCGACATCTCGTCCTTTCGGAAGCTGAACGACACGTTCTCGGCTCGTTCGAACGAGTCCTGACGTGGAAGATCGCGGTGCAGGAACGCGACCGTCTCGATCTCGACCGCCTTGTAGGCCCTCGACAGCCGTTCCTGCTGCGCGGCAGTCAGCCGATCCGTGGCGTCCACGAGCGCGGCGATCTCCGAAGTTAGAACCAGCTTCTGGCTCGAGAGGCCCTCAAGGCGCTCGATTAGGCGTTCCTGCCGCGCGATGTCCTCAAGCTCGCGGCGCAGATAGCCCATTCGCTCGTTAAGGACCCGCAGGTGGTCCCGGGCCTCGCTCGACGGCGTGTTCTTGACCTTGGTCAGATTGGCGGCCGCGTTTCGCCAGAACGACAGCAGCGTCGAGCGTCCCTCCCTGAGCGTCGAGATCTCCGCCGCCCGGTCTGCTTCGACCGCTTGGGACTGGCGCTGCTGGATCAGCATGTCGTTGAGTTGACCGACGATGCGACGGCGGAGGCGTTCCTCGTCCAGGGGGCTCTTGCAGAGCCGACAGGTGTGCGGGTTGTCGTGTGGCGCCAGAGTCGCGAAGCAGGAGGGGCACCAGCTGTACTCGACCTTGCTGACCGCGTCGGCAACCTTGGAGGAGTCCCGCAGAGCCTCAATCTTCCTGTCGAGCGTCGTGAGGAAGATGCGCGAATCCGCGCTCTCAAGCTCCAAGGATACGATCTGTTGATCCAGCGCAGCCAGACGTTCCTGCGCGCCTCGCACCTCGTCCAGCGCGCGACGCTGCGGTTCGAGCGAGAGCGGTTCGATCTTATCGGACTCGTAGAGGCGCACTTCCGCGTCGAGCGCCTGCGCGGCGAGTGCGGCCAGCTGCTCCTCTATGCCGCGTCGCTCGGCCGCCGCCCAGTCGAGGGTAAGGCTGTGGTTCACGTCGGCGAGGAGGGTGTAGATACCTTTCAGCGTCGCGTCCGTCGCGGTCAGCTCCTTCTGGAGATCCCTGACCCGGAGCTGATTGGCGTAGATGTCGGTGTCGTACGCCCCCATGAGGAGCCTGCCGATGGCCTCACGCAGTTGCGAGCTGTCGAAGTTCTCGTCCCGGAAGATGTGATCCACCGCGCTCAGCTGGTCGGAGTACATCAGCCGGAGGAGTTGGTGCATTGTCAGCCTCCCCGATGTCTCTGTCTCGAGCTCAGGCAGGCCGAGGAGGTTGAACAGTGCCTGTGAGAAGCTCTCCCGATCGCCGGATGTCCTATATGGAAAGCGCATCCATGCAGTGACCGGTGCCCTTTCGGCCTCCGGGAGCGAGCCCGGGAAGATCTCCATCGGTTGGCCCGACTTGGTCGTGATGAGGCGCGACAGCGTGGCCGGGTTGCCGTTGCACGCCACCTGGATGCTGACGCGGTCGCACAGCTGCGCCTGGTCGCTCCACTTGGAGACGTCTGCTCCGAGGCCGTAGACGATCAGGCTGAGGATCGTCGACTTGCCGGAGCTGTTCTCGCCCGCGATGATGTTAACGCCGTCGTGGAAGCTCTCCCGGTAGGCGTACGCCGAGCCCCGGTAGACGGCGACCTCGCGGACCGCGAGTGTGGGCTCAAACAACATCGTATCTGAACTCGGCCAGGCCCGATCGATCCTTCAGTCCGTTTGGACCTTGGCTGGGGTATTCGGCTCCCAGGCTCGCGAGCAGCGACATGAGGTCGGGTTCCTCGTCGTTCCTGCCCCTGGCGAGCGCCAACATCTCCGCCGGCACCGCTTCCGGATCGAGCGTCAGCTTGCCCGATGCCCCGCCGACCTTCGCGAGACCGCGGGAGATCATCGTCTGGACCGCGGCTTCGAAGGGGGCGCCCATCCGACGGAAGAGCGCCTGGCTCGACGGCGATCGGTCGTAGGGGAAGCGTGGCTCCGCCTTCAGGCGCTTCGAGGCCGCGCGGAGCGCGGGCGACAGGCGAATCGCGACTATCTTCTCCGGGAACACCAGAAGGAAGTCGAGGATGCGCAGGGCTGTCACGTCCAGACCGCTCTGGGAGCTGGCGAGGGTGCGGCAGGCGCGCAGGAGCGCGTTATACGGATCGAGTGCGGGATGGTAGACGAGCTGCGTCATGCCGCATGCCAGCGGACATAGCAGCGGTCGGCGAGCCAGTAGGTCATGCCCATGACGAGGCCGTGGTTGAGCGCGAAGGTCCCGAGGCCGTACTCGACGACCACCGCCTTCACCACCTTCTCGGCGACGATCCGGTCGATCTCGAGGCCGTCGACGCTGCCGCAGTGGGGATGGACATGCGTGTCGAACTCAGCCTGGATGCGGTGAAGGCAGAGGGCAAGCAGCTGCTGCGCCGCTCCGTAGAGCGACCACTTCGACAGGAACTTGACGAAGAGCTCCTTCTGACGGAGCGCCATCTGGATCTTGTCGGGTCGACCGCACCTGGTCAGCTTGGCCTCGAGGCCCTTCACCCCGTCGGGAGCGTAGGGCTCCTCGAAGAACTGGAGTTCGTCGATCCACTGCTCCCGCAGTTCGTCGGCGTGGATCTCCCTGTCGAGCTGCTTGACCAGAAGGCCGATCTGGCCGTCCGGGGAGAGCATGATGTTGACCGAGTTGTCGTCGCGGCCGACGAGGTTCGCGCCCGCGCTGGCGCCGCGCTGATTGACGTCGTTCCTGTCCACGAATGGGGCTATCCGCGACGGCTGCGGTTGTTGTCGCGACCTACCATGTCCCCCTTCGCGCGAGCGCCCCGCTGATTGACGTTGTTGCTCGATCCGGAAAGGCGGGTCGAGACGAACCGGATGGCATGGCCTCCCGCCACGAGCGCGGCGATGACTGCAGCGATCTCTTTCCAGTGCTTGCTGATGAAGTCGAGCAACGGCCATCCCTCCCGTGCAAGGTGATGCCCAAGCTGGCAGCCCATGACAAGCTAATCAACGGGAGCCTCCGAATCGATAGCGCCGGACAGCCCGGTCCGGCCACGATCCGCAAGACATCCGGGTGCGGGACGCGACGCCGGAAAGTCGAAGCCGCGTTGCAATCGGGCGGAGTGAGTAACGCAGTGTCGTGAGAGTGGGGCGACGGGGGCGCTGCTTGGGAGCGTCCAGCTCCGCGTTGACCCCTTGCCTCCCGTCACATGGGCAGAGACGGTAAGCCTAACTCCGCCAGAAACTCGTTGTGCCTAACCGTCGCGTCCCTCGCCCGCTTAGTGATCTCCAACAACGACTTGTGCACGGCGGCCAAATCGATCTCAGGCTCGGCTGCATTAGTGCTCACATAGCGGCTGATGTTTAGGTTATAGCCGTTCTTCTCGTCTGCAATCTCGGCCATCGACACGCGGCGGGAGTAGCGCGGCTCCTCCCTGCGATCCCGATAAGCCGAGACGATCCTATCGATGTGGCTTTCCAGCAGACGGTTCTGCCGCTTTCCGCGCTCGAAATGCTCGGCGGCGTTGATGACCAGCACGTCGTCGGGCTTCTTGCACTTCTTAAGCACGAGGATGCAGACCGGGATGCCGGTCGAGTAGAACAAGTTGGCGGGCAGCCCGATCACCGTGTCAATGTGCCCGTCCTTCAAGAGCTTCGTCCGGATGCGCTCCTCAGCGCCGCCTCGAAACAGAACGCCGTGCGGCAGGATGATCGCCATTACGCCGTCATCTTTTAGAAAGTGAAAGCCGTGCAGCAGGAAGGCAAAATCGGCCGCTGACTTGGGCGCCAAGCCGTAGTTCTTGAAGCGCGTGTCCTCGGCGGTCGCGTCCGTCGGCGTCCACCGGTAGGAAAAAGGCGGGTTGGCCACCACCGCGTCGAACCGCGGTATGCGCGCCGGGTTCGTCTCGCGCAGCTCGGGCCACTCGTTAGCGAGCGTATCGCCGTGGAAAATCTCGAACTCGCTGTCCTTTACCCCGTGCAGCAGCATGTTCATGCGTGCCAGGTTGTAGGTGGTGATGTTCTTTTCCTGGCCGTAGATCTTGCCGATGCCGCGCGGCCCCATCTGCTTGCGCACATTCAGGAGCAGCGAGCCCGAGCCGCAGGCGAAATCGAGCAGGCTATCGATGTGCGCGCGCGGACCCGTCGCGGGCTCCTGCCCGTCGAGCTGCACGATCCGCGACAGGATGTCTGACACGAACTGCGGCGTGTAGAACTCGCCAGCCTTCTTGCCCGAGCCTGCGGCGAACTGCCCGATCAGATATTCGTAGGCGTCGCCCAGCATGTCGCTGGCGGTGGAGAACTCCTTCAGCCCCTTGGCGATCTCCGTGATGATCCTGCACAGCGTCGCATTGCGGACCGGCATCGTCTTGCCGAGCTTCTCGGAAGATAGGTTGATCTCGGAAAAGAGTCCTTTGAACGTACTTTGGAACGACTCTTCCTCGATGAACTTCATGCCGCGCTGCAGGGTGTCGAGCAGGTCGCCGTCCTGCCTGCGCGCCATCTCGGCTATGCTGGTCCACAGGTGCTCGGGGCGGATAACGTAATGCACCTTCCGGCGCATCTGCCGCTCAAACTCCTCGGTGTCGTCCGGATTGTCCTGGTACCAAAGGGCCAGCGGCGAAGCGGCTCCCAGCTTTTTGCGGATGTCATCGGGCACTTCGTCAGGATAATCCGGCCCCAGCTCCTTCGCCGCCGCCGCCTCGAAGTTGTCCGATAGGTAGCGAAGGAACAGGAAGGCCAGCATGTAGTCGCGGAAGTCGTCAGCGTTCATCGCGCCGCGAAGCTGGTCGGCGATGTTCCAGAGCGTCTGGCCCAGCTTCCTTTGTTCTTGGTCGGTCATCCGCCTGCCTGCTGGGGTTGGTCAAAGAGTTCGGGGTTGAACGGGAAGCGCTCCAGAAAAGCGCTTAGCACTCTGGCGAAATGGCCCTTGTTTTCGGGTATCATCTCGGCCGGCTCGAACAGCGAGTAGCCGCCGTGGCTGAATAGCGCGATCATACGTTCGTGCAGCACACCGTCGGGGTCGTCTGGATCGCGCGGCACGCACGCCTTCCAGCCGGGCAGCCCGTGAAAGCTCGCCGCCTTCTCCATCAGTGAGCGCAGTATGTTGAAGTGATAGGTGTAGACGGCACCGCTATCCGCAACGCGCTTCAGTTCGATTATATTAGCAACATGGAAGAAGGGCGGCGTATCGTTCGTGTCTCGCACCAGATACCCCTCCGCGCCCTTGCTCAGAAACAGCTTCGCCGGGTTCTTGCCTAGTTCATTGTGCAGCGCGTTGAAAAACAGCGTGTGATGTGTCGAGATGACTGCCTTCACCCGATCTTGGCCCTTCAGCACCGCCGCGACATGACATGCGACGCTGATCGCATTATTCTCGTCTAGCGAGGAGATCGGGTCGTCGATGTAGAGAAACTTGACCCAGGCGTAGGGCTCAGCTTCCTCGGTCGCCGCAATCGAGAGTTCGGCGATGGCTAGGAAAAAACACCAGACGAAGATATTCTCTTCGCCGCGAGAAACCTTGATCGGTTCCTCGGGCTTCTCGGGCCGAAAGAAGCGTACGAACCAGTCGGCCGCCCGATCCTCGTGCGTTTCGAGGGCGAAATCAAAATCGGCGTAGCGCAGCAGCAGGCGGCGGATGCGATTGTCCATCTCCAGGCTGGCGAGCCCGTCGAAAAATCTCGAGCCGCGGTTCAGCCGCAGCTTGCGGTCGGCGTCGCCGGCGAGGTCGTTGTCCCAGGTGAACAGGTCCTCGGTGAAGGCGTTGAAGTACAGCGTGTCGCGCGCTTCGCCCTGCTTCCCCAAGTTCTTGAAGTGCATCGACAGCCGCGTCTTGCCCGTGCCGTTATAGGCATAGAGCAGCACGGACTTTTTGCCGGGGCTGCCGTCCGTGCCGTTCAACAGCTCGCGCAGGTACGTGGCGAGGGCGGGCAGGTCGGGGTAGGAAGTGGCGGGGGTCACGCCGGTGGCTGGGCGGGCGAGGGGAAGAGCTGCTGCATCAGACCGGACTTATGGGCCTTCAATGTATCGATCCCGTTGGCAATTGCCGCAGCGAGCAAGTCGAGGGACGAGAAACAATCCGCTATTAGCTGTTGCTCTTTCAGTGCCTCGCCCGGAGCCCCTGGCGGTAGGGGGATTGGTAGCGATCCGTACTCGGTGCTGTTGATGCCCGGCTGGCCGCTTCGTCCCGACACTCTCGCCACCCACGACCAATAACGCTGCGTTTGCATGTATTGGAAGATGATCTGTGGCAGAGCGCGTTGTTGGTCTGGCCGAACCCTGATAAGGAATCCAGCAAACACCAAAGGGCCGTTCGCGTCGGCATGCAGGTAGGATTTACCCACGCTTGCACCTGTTCGCGTCAGAGCGATGTCGCCCCCCTGCATTGTGTTGAAATCATCGGCGACCAGATCCACGGACATCTTGCCCGCATCAACAAACCGACCTTCGTCGGAGATGTCGGTGATGCGAAGATAGGTCGGCAGCTGCGTGTCGTAGGGCACCGCCCCGGCATTTGCACCATAGGCAGGAGGGCATGCCAGCAGTTCGCTAAGCGGCCGCTCCACCCACTCCCCCGCATCCCGGAACTCGGGAAAGCGAAAGCGGGGATTGGTTTGACCTTCGGTTGGGAAGAGCGCTTGCATCAGGCCCTTCTTGTGCTCCCGGAGCGCCACCAACCGCTCTCTCTCCGCCGCGATCACCGCGTCGATCGAGGAAAGGCAATCAGCGATCTTCTGTTGCTCGGCGATATTCGGGATTGGCAGATCGAGTCCGACTAGATGGTCTGACTCGATCTTTCCCGCACCCATCCCCGTTACTTGAATGGGGATACGGCATTGGACAGCTAACAGCTGGTTTAAGATAAAGGAAGGTGCCAAAGAGGGTGAAACGTTTAGCGCTTTGACATCCTGATTAAATGCAACGTCAACCTCTGCCAAACAAATCGGTACTCGCTTGAACAGCATGCTCCCGCGAACTAGAATTAGGATTGCTCCTTTTTTTGCAAGGCTGGTGCCGTTACCGATGGCTAGTGGTGTGACATAATGATCTGCCTCGCTGAGCAGAACATTGTACATCGATGATGCGCTCACCCAAGGTATATCGCCGCCCCAATACGCGGGGTTTTCCTTTGCTGGCGTTCCACCAGAAGAAAAGGAGACAAGACTTCCCAATCGCCGGACACCCCACGCCTCTGTTCCGCTGAATTCCGGAAATCGCAGCTTCGGTATTAACCCGTCCGTGCTGCTTACCTCGCCCGCAACCACGCCCGCCGCGTCACTGCTCATACGCGCTCAGCCCAGAAATCACCCGGCCCTCCGCCAGCCGGTGCAGCTGCGGCGTTAGCGCCTCCATCAGCGCCAGTTCCGCCTGCGCCCGCGCCTTCCAGCCGAGACCCAGCGGGGCCATCAGCTCGCGAAGCGCGTCCTCGTCGAACACGCGGCGGCGGACGATCTCGTCAACGAACGCCTGGAGCGCCGCGACATCCAGATCATGCCGCTCGGCGATCGCGGTCAGTTCGGCCGCCTCCTTGTTCGTCTTAAACGCTTGGTACCCAGCTTTGATCTCCGCTTCTTCGAGCGGCTGGTCGACGGGCAGCCCGCGGATATAGTCCGTGATGTCGTCGCGCTCGTCGATGAACTTGGCATCGGCCTGGATCAGGCCGATCAGGCGCTCGCGGCTCAACGTCCGCTTGCCGGCCGGGGCCTGCGTCATCTTCGCGATCAGGCCCATGATGTAGTCGTAATCGACCACTGCCGAGGCGAAGAGCACGAACTCGAAATCAAGGTCCCGCACCTCCGGCGCGGCGTCGTCGCCCTCCCGGCGCTGCTGAGCCCGCAGTCGCTGCGCCGTCTCCAGATAGGCGCTGCGGAAGCCCTGCAGCGCCTCGAGGGGCGCCACGCGCGCGATCTCCGCCTTCTGCTCCTCGCCCAGGTCGGTATATTGGTCGAGCTGCGTCTTCAGCCGCTGCACGCCCTTGAACAGCTCTACGAACGTCGAGCGCGCGCCGTCGCCCTTCAGATTGGGCACCTCCTCCGGCCGGGGCTCAAGCCCCTGGGAGGTCATGAATTCGTCGAGCCGCTTGACCGCGTCGCTCAGGGTCCCGATCACCTTGGGCGCGGGATCGACGAGCCAGATGGCGGCGGGCGCCTCGGTGCTCTCGCCCGAGAATAGCGCGATCGCCTCGTCGACACTATCCTGCTGCCCCCGGAAATCGAGGATGTTGCCATAAGGCTTGCTGTCGTTGAGCACGCGGTTTGTGCGCGAGAAGGCCTGGATCAGCCCGTGATGCCTCAGCCTCTTGTCGACGTAGAGCGTGTTCAGAAACTTGGAATCGAAGCCCGTTAGCAGCATGTCGACGACGATGACGACGTCGATCTTCTGCGACCGCGGCAGGTCGGCGTTGGGCCATTGCTGGGCCTTGATGCGCTTCTGCACATCTTGATAGTAAAGATCGAACTCGTCGATCCGGTGATTGGTGCCGTACCGGGTATTATGGTCGTCGATGATCGCTTTCAGCGCCGTCTTCTTCGCGTCGGGGTCAACTTGGTTGTCGCGCACCTCCTGCGCCAGGTCCTCCTGTAGCTGCCGAACATCCGCGTCGCCCTCGGCCGGGGGCGAGAAGACACATGCAACGTTGAGCGGCCGGAAGTCGGGATCGGCGGCGAGGCGCGCGGCCTGGATCGCCTTGAACGCCTCCCAATATTCGATCGCCTCATTGATCGAGCCGGTCGCCAGGATCGCGTTGAAGCGGCGGTCCGCGGTGGCGGCGTCGTGCTTGGCCAGGATCGTCTCAACGACCTTCTCCTTCCTCGGGCCCTCGCCGGGCTTGGGCGCATCGCCTTCGGCCTTGTAGTAATCGATGTGGAACCGGAGCACGTTGCGATCCTCGATCGCGTGCGTGATCGTGTATTCGTGCAGACACCGTTCGAACAATGTCTCGGTCGTGCGCAGGCTGGCCTGTTCGCCTTCCACCTGTTCGTAGCGCGCGTTGGTCTCGAAAATCGGCGTACCCGTGAAGCCGAACAGCTGCGCGTGAGGGAAGAATTCCTTGATCGCCTTGTGGTTCTCGCCGAACTGCGAGCGGTGGCACTCGTCGAAGATGAAGGCGACGCGCTTGCCCGCGAGCGGTTGGAGCCGCGCCTTGTAGTTTCGCTTGCCGCCGTCGCCGAGCGCGAGGCCGAGCTTCTGGATGGTGGTGACGATCACCTTGTCGGCGTAGTCGTCCGACAGCAAACGGCGGACCAGCGCTTCGGTGTTGGTGTTCTCCTCGACGCAGCCCGGCTGGAATCGATTAAACTCCTCGCGGGTCTGCCGGTCGAGGTCCTTGCGGTCGACGACAAACAGGCACTTCTCGATGTTCGGATCGTCCTTGAGCAGCGTCGACGCCTTGAAAGACGTCAGCGTCTTGCCGCTGCCCGTGGTGTGCCAGACGTAACCGTTACCGACGTTTTGCCGGATGCAGTCGACGATCGCCTTGACCGCGTAGATCTGGTAGGGCCGCATCATCAAAAGCTTCTGCTCGCTCGCGATGATGACCATGTAGCGGCTGATCATCTGACCCAGCGTGCATTTCGCCAGGAACTTCTCGGCGAACTGGTCGAGATGAACGATCTTCTTGTTGTCCTCGGCCGCGAACTGATAAACCGGTAGGAAACGTTCGTCGGCATCGAAGCTGAAATGCTTCGCGTTGTTGTTCGCGAAGTACCAAGTGTCCACGCGATTGCTGACGACGAAAAGCTGGATGTAGCATAGCAGAGTGCGGCGGTACCCGGTGCCCTGCTCGCTCTTATAATCGACGATTTGCTGCATCGCGCGTCGCGGGCTGACGGCGTGCGCCTTCAGCTCAATCTGCACGACGGGCACGCCGTTGATCAGCAGGATCACGTCGTAGCGATGGTGGCTGTCGTCCGTGTTGATCCGTAGCTGGTTGACGACTTCGAAGGTGTTCTTGCACCAGTCCCGAATGTTGACAAGCGTGTAGTTCAGCGGGGTGCCGTCGTCGCGCTCGATCGTGTCGCGCTCGCGCAGTGAGCTCGCCGCGGCGAACACGTCGGGCGTGGTGATCTTTTCCAGCAGGCGCTGAAACTCCGTGTCCGACAGGGTGACGCGGTTGAGTTGATCGAACTTAGCGCGGAAGTTGCGCTCGAGCTCGTGCCGGCTCTGGATGTCAGGGCGGTACTCGTATTTCAGCGCCTGCAGCTTGTCGATGAGGTCGCGCTCGATCTGCGCTTCCGCACCCGTCATGAGGTGGGCCGTAGGGACGTACGCGGGAAAGGTCCGCGTAGCCGATTCTCGACATCCCAGCTCGACCCGGCAATCTCGTGATGCCCATCAGTAAACAAGCCGCGTTCCCTCCGTGGGCCTATGCCTAGCGGGTAGCTGTCCCGCGTTCCACGGCTTTCGTCGCTGTCTTGGGCTGCCAAACCGATGTGGCAGGGCAGACGCGGGGGTGGGAATAGAGCGGGACGCTCCAGGCCCGGTGGGAATAAGCCGAGCAGGATAGAAGGACATGGATCAGCGTCGGAACCGGAGCAGGCTCGAGCTGCTTCTAGCGGTGGAAATTGGGTCAACGCTGTAGCAGCATACCTATTGCAATCTCCTCGATGTCAGCCGTTGCGCAAGATGTCGCTTCGGCGATTAAGCGCGCCTGCGCGTAAAGTCCAAGGACCGACCCCGGGAGGCGAGTTCCTGTGCAGCTATCACGGCTGGTCCGTGACGGTGCTCAGCGACCGCAGCTGAAGGCGGCTCGCCGACTGCCCCCCCCTCCGCTTTACCCCTTCTCTGGACCTGTCCGGTCGTAGACCTGTTTAAGCTGCGCCCAGAACTGCCGAAGTAGCGACTGGCGCGCTGCGAACCAACCTTCCCCTTCCTTCTCGTCCTCGTGGAGCTGCTGGAAGGCGGGATCGCGCAGCGTCTTCCGCAGCGCGGCCACGAACCGCGCCTCGCTCGGGTCGAACGGCTGTTCCGAATCCCTCTCGGGCGCGAGCATAACGTCGAATGCCTCACCGTCGTGGTCGTAGGAGAAGCCGGTCCGGACGATCGTCGCGCTGGTCTCGGCAAACCACGGTGTGCCCTTGATCGTCCGGGCGCGGGCACCCTTCATCCAGCAGAGCACCCAGCGCTCCTTCAACACGTCATCATCATCCGGATGGGAGATGCCGATGCCGGCGTCGACCCGCTGCTTCGCCAGGGCGTCGAAGTGGCCGAGCTGTTTCCGGACCTCGTGCTCGTTGACGGTCCACGTGCTGTTGTCGATCCAGGTGACCAGCGGCAGCGTCTCGGCGTCCACGTCGAAGTCGGCGAAGGATGCGAGGCTGGGCTTCGCGCGGGGACGAAGGCTCCATGCAGCCTCGGCCCGCGCCCAGTCGGACCCTGTGATCTCGTGAGATCCGTGCTGCCAGAGGTCGTCGAACCAGCCGTGTATGGCGTCGATGTCGTCGGTCACGATGCCGGCCTCGATCCAGGATGCGGTCTCCGCACCCTCTAGCGCGAGACCGTTGATCGAGACGTTGGCGGACGCGATAACGGCGCGATCCCTGCCGATGAACACCTTCGCGTGTAGGCGGTCGCAGCGCTTCAGCGACGCCTTAACCTTTTTTAGCGCGTGCGGGTTCGTTCCGCCCATCCTGAGATTGGCGATGATCTGCGCATTGCCACCTGTGACCCAGTCCTCGCAGCCACGCCCCCAGAACGCCACCGCCGCGCGCACGCCGTTCTCGGCCAGAATATCTTTGATGACGGCGGTCAGCGCGGCGCCATGCTTGAACTCGGCGGCCGGCCGGCGGGTACTTTGCAGTTCCACGGGCTAGCGCTTCGCGCAACGCTGCAGCGCGCGCAACTGGGAAAAGCTTGATCGCCGGCCTGGGCACCGTCCGGTAGACTGCCGACCGGTCAGGTGTAGGGTGCCACCAGGTCAGCGCGCGAAAGAATGGCAACGCACGCATTCGGCTCGAGCCCGCCAAGCGCTGTCCGACTAATCCAATTCTGGACAGAGCTTGGTGGGGCGAAAGGAGGGGCTGCGACCGCGATGAACAAATGGTAGAAATTGGAAGGTGCGAAGGCTGCCGCGAACGGCCCATTCTGGGTCGAAGCGCGAGCAAAAATTACAGAAGCCTTGATGAACCAGCTCGCGTGACAACGACGCGGAGCGTTCATGCGAACCGACCTTTACCAGGCAATTACGCGGTCAATCCTCGCCGCGATCGAAGCGGGCGCGCGATCGGGCAAATATCGTATGCCATGGCATCGCAGCAGCGGCACCTCCACCCCGCTCAACGCCGTGTCAGGCCGGCCGTATCGGGGTATCAACACGCTGCTGCTCTGGGCGGCGGCAACCGAGGCAGGTTATCCGACGGGCAAGTGGGCGACCTACCGCCAGTGGTCCGCCACCGGTGCTCAGGTGCGCAAGGGCGAGCAAGCCACGGTCGTACTGCTGTGGAAGACGGTGGGTTCAGGCGCTACCGACCAGGACCAGACCGACGCCGATCACGAGCGGAGCCGGCAGCGTATGCTCGCCCGGGCGTTCCACGTCTTCAACGCCGCACAGGTCGACGGCTGGACGCCTAAGCAGCCGGTATTGCCGCTCGCCGCGCGGATCAGCGCCGCCGAGGAGTTCTTCGCGGCGTTGCCGGCGGAGGTGTCGCATGGCTCCGACGACGCCTTCTACGATCCGGCCAGCGACAACGTCTTCCTACCCTCGTTCAGCGCCTTCCGATCGGCCGAAGCCTACTATTCGGTTTATGCTCATGAGCTGACGCACTGGACGGGGATCAAATCCCGTCTCGATCGGGACCTTACGGGTCGGTTCGGCTCACACGCTTATGCGATGGAGGAACTGGTAGCCGAGCTCGGCGCAGCGTTCACCGTCGGGCATCTCGGGCTCGCCGCCACGCCGCGCGAGGACCACGCCCTGTATATCGCTTCCTGGCTGGCGGCGCTAAAAGATGACCCGCGAGCGATCGTCACGGCCGCCAGCCGCGCTCAGGCTGCTGCCGACTATCTGATCGCGCTAGGCGAGCCGACGCCACCCATTGCCAGACCCGCCGCGCCGGAGTGTGTGGCATGAGCGCGGGCCCGCATCGGCTGTCTAAGTCGAAGATCGCCGCATTCGAGCACTGCCCCCGCCGGCTATGGTTGCAGGTACATCGCCGCGATGAAGCGCGGTTCGATGCCGACACGTTGGCCCGGTTCCGGTTCGGTCATCACGTGGGCGCGGAGGCGGCGTTCCTAGTGCCGGACGGCATCATGGTCGATGTTGCGCCTGACGACATGGCGACGGCCCTCGCCCGTACCGCCGAGCTGCTTCGGGCGGGACCCGCCCGTCCGATCTTCGAAGCGACCTTTCAGCACCAAGGCGTGCTGTGCCGGGTCGACATTCTGGAGCCCTTCGCCCGTGGCTGGCGGGCAATCGAGGTGAAGGCCTCGACACGGGTCAAGGCGTATGAACTTGCCGATCTCGCTACCCAGGTGTGGGTCATGCGCGGCACCGGGCTGCATGTCCGCCAAGCGGTGATCCGTCATCTTGCGCCGCCATTCTCCTGGGCGCGCCCCGACATCGCTGCCGTCCGATTCGTCGACGCCGATGTCACCCAGCCGCTGGAGCGCTATCTTAGCACCCGCGGAGCAGTGGCGCATCAGGCCCGCCGCACGGTCGAAGGAGCGGAGGTGCAGCGTGCAACTGGGCCACACTGCGAACGGCCATTCACGTGCGAGTTTCGGCAGTACTGTAGCCGGGTTGAGGCAACGCCGCTCCTCGCTTGGAAATCGGAGGAGGCATCCGCTCCGGAACGCTCGTCGCAAACGTCCTAACCTACATCTGTTAGGAGGCCAACTTACACGGCAACGCTATTCAAGTAAGCCGCCCATATAGCGATCGTCGCCTGAGGATTTCGCTAAGGGGCTGAGACGACGTGACAAAACCCGGAGAGCTATTTGGACTTTGCAAAACGGTCGCTTCTGCCCCGCTCCTTCCGTCGGGGAAGAAAGACGGGTATGCGCGATGCTCTTCCGACGTTAGCTTGCGGCCGCGCCAACAAAACAATGGTTTCAACGCAGGCGAGAGCCTCGGGGCGAGCACGCTACATTTGCTCAGCTCCCCTTAAAAGAGACGTGCCTCGCCATCGTCTGCGTCCACGCCAAGCAATCGTGTGCGAATGACGCGGCTGGTGTAGGCTGATTGGCTCGCGGGCCGGGACGCGCAAGCGTTCCTAGCTCGTTGTGCCAGCCGGCGGCCGCACGGCATCGCGCGACAGGTGCGATGCAACGGTCCGCCACCGATAAAGCGGGCTGAATGTTGTGCGCCGTCGCCAAATCGTCTTGGTGACGCGGAATTGCTGGACCTGAACCGACTGGGGCAATTACCTCCGCGCTGAATGAGTTACCTGTACTCTTCCTCTCTGGGCGAGTGAGCGGGGACGAAGGTTACAACGATAGGGGCGCAACGTGAGGGAAGCGGAGTTCAAAGCGTGGCTTGAGGCCGAGGGCTACTCGAAGGGGACGATTAGCACCCAAATGGCCGATGTCCGCCGGATCGATCGCGTCTACGGCGATCTCGACATGTTGCCCGACAACCAGTCAGTCGCAACGATCCGCGCATCGCTAGTGTACTCTAAGGCAGATCAGCGTGCGGGACGAGCTAACCCGGCGAAGTTTCCGATCGAGGGTAGCCTCTACGACAGTCTCGCAAGCTATCGCGCCGCGCTCAATTTCTACCAACGATTCCTTGACGCCGGGTCTGTTGCGCGGAGTGGTTCAGCGTTCGGCCTGACCGTACAAAACATCCTGGACGCCATTGCCCGCTGCGATTCCGCCGGCTCGGTTGAGGCGTTCATTGCCAATCATGACGGACTAGGCGCACCCGCCAAATTCTGGCTTCTCCACCGGGGCATACGTTATCCCAGTAAGGCGATCGTGCGGGACGCCCTTGCACACGCGGGTAGCGAAGTGCTGCCCGGCGGCGCGCAATGCAAGACCGCGCTCGACGCGCTCGGCTTCGTCGTGATCGACTGGCCGGCGTTCAAGGCGCTGCGGGGCACCTTCCTTTCGCGGATGACCGGCTTTACCGATTTCCGGCGGCAAGATGGCGATTACTGGACGACCGAACGTCGCTACAAGGACCAGACGATCGACAAAGTGCGCGCCTTCGCCGCGTCGGACGTCGATGAGCGCACTGCCGGTGAACAGATTTATCGGGCGCTTAGCGTCGACGCGCAGGGTTTACCGCTCAGCTGGCGCACGCTCGATGAGGTGCAAAAGGCTGACGGGTCATTACGCGAACGCTTTTTCGAAACCGTCGCGCGACTTGCGCGCAGTGATGATGATCCGCTCGCGACCATCGCAGATAATGCGCGCGCGCTCGAACAGCTAAAGGCGGATGGGATTGCCGGGCTGCGCCGTGGTGAGGTTCTGGCGATCACGATCAGCGTCGTCGGCACCATGCATCCGCAGGCGGCGAGTTGGTTCAAGGTCAGCCGCATCGAGGCGATGGGCCAGCGCCTGTTCGGCCGCAAGTTGTTCGCCCACCAGCAGTTCGAGTCGATTGACCTCGACGAGTACCTCCAGCTGCTACGCGCGCTGTTCGCGTTATTCCGAGAGGAGCTGGGCTGGAACCCGCTCGACCTGTTCGATGTGCAGGGCTTCATCTGGGTCGCGCTAGAGGAAAAGTGGGATGGTGAGGAGGCGCCGCCGCCGGCCGCGCCGGTGGTTGAGGCGGAGTCGGCGGTGTTGCAGGACGGTCCTTATTGGTTCGTCGGCGCATCCTATGGTCGTCGCGACGACCAGGTCGATCGCTTTCTCACTGAGGAGATCTGGGACATCGACAGCCCCAGCGACCGCAATCGCGAGCAGGTGCTTCGGATGCGCCCTGGCGAGCGGATCGCGATTAAGGCAACCTATGTCCGCAAGAACGGCCTGCCATTTGATGGCCGTGGGCGATCGGTATCGGTCATGTCCATCAAGGCGACCGGCACGATCACTGCTAACGCGGGTACCGGCGAGCGCGTGTCGGTCGATTGGCAGACCGCTTACGTTCCGCGCGAGTGGTATCACTACACCTACCAGCCGACGATTTGGGAGGTTTACCCGACCAACGAGATGGCGCAGCGACTGATCCGCTTCGCCTTCATGGACGAGCCGCAGGATTACGACTGGTTCTTGCGCAACATGACGCATTGGGGTGGCCTGCCTGCCGAGGAAGCCCCCGCGCCGGACCCCGTGAAGCGGTCGCCGCTTAATCTCATCCTCTACGGGCCGCCGGGTACGGGCAAAACCTACCGTACAATGGCGGAGGCGGTGCGACTGTGCCGCGGCCTGGCCGAGGGCGATCCGCTGCTCACAGACGTTGAGCGTCGGCAGGAGCTGCGGAAAGTCTACGAGGAACTGAAGGGTCAGGGGCAGATCGGCTTCGTCACCTTCCACCAGAACTACGCCTATGAGGATTTTATCGAGGGGTTGCGGCCGCAGCCGTTGGCAGACGCCGTCGGCTTCACGCTCAAGGCTAAGCCCGGCGTCCTGCGCCAGATGGCCGAGGCGGCCGAGGCGAGCGCGGAGGAGCATGTCCTCGTTATCGACGAGATCAACCGCGCCAATATCTCCAAGGTGTTCGGCGAGCTCATCACGCTGATCGAGCCGGACAAACGACTGGGTATGGCCGAGGGCATGCGGCTGACGTTGCCGTACAGCGAGGCGCGGTTCGGCGTGCCAGCGAACCTGCACATCATAGGCACGATGAACACCGCCGACCGCTCGATCGCGTTGCTCGACACCGCACTGCGCCGCCGCTTCGAGTTCCGCGAGCTGATGCCGGATGCGGGCCTGCTCAAGCCGGTCGATGGCATCGACCTCGCCGGCCTGCTATCCACCATCAACGAGCGAATTGAATACCTGTTCGACCGCGAGCATCAGATCGGCCACGCCTATTTCATCCGCTGCGCGACCCGCGCGGACGTGGACGAGGTGATGCGCCACAAGATCATCCCGCTACTCGCCGAATATTTCTACGAGGACTGGGCGAAGGTCGCCACGGTGCTGGGTGACGGCGACGATGGCGCGGGTGATCGCGAGGGTAGATTCATCGACCGCCGTCGGCTGAAGGCGCCCAAGGGTTTGGGCGGGGATGAGGACGCAGCGGCGCGTTATCGCTGGAGCGTGCGCGACACCTTCTCCTACGACGGCTTCGCCGCGGCGTGATCCGCCGCACGATCCTCGAATGGGAGACGATCCGCTACGGTGAGGCGGCAGACGAACTGCTGCCGGACATCGCCGATCGGATCGCGGCGGTCGCAGAAGCGTCGCCATTGGCGGGCCGCGGCGGAGGCGGCGTCCTCGAGCACGGACGCAAGCGCCTGCGCGCACGAGGCGTGGTCGGCGTCATCGCGGCGCAGGGCTGTGCGCTCGAAATACTGCCCAAGATCGACGTTCTTGGTGGAAACGATGTCGAGAGGACAGGGAACATCCGCCGCCGGCTCGTCCACATGCTGGCGGTCGCGCTCGACCTGAAGATCGACGCGGGCCAAGTCACCGCGCTCGACTGGCAGCGCGAGACGCTGCTCGAAATCCTGATCCGGCTATTCTCCGAAAAGCTGGTCGATGCTGTGCGGCAGGGGATGCCGCGCCGCTATGTCGGGCATGAGGACGACCTGCCGACGCTGCGTGGTCGGCTGAACGTGACGCGCCAGTTCACCGCGCTGGCGGTCGAACCGTCGCGGCTGGCGTGCCGCTTCGACGCGCTGACCCCGGACATCGCGCTGAACCGCATCATGAAGGCGGCGGTCACCCGGCTCTCGCGCATCACCCGCACGACCGACAATCAGCGCCGGCTGCGTGAACTGGCCTTCGCCTATGCCGATATTGCCGACGTGCCTGTCGCGGCGCTGCGCTGGGACGAGGTAACGCTCGATCGCACCAACGCCCGCTGGCGCGAGCTGCTCAATCTGGCGCGGCTGCTGCTGGGCGAGCGCTTCCAGACCACGTCGGCCGGCGGAAGCGACGGCTTCTCGCTGCTGTTCGAGATGAACACGCTGTTCGAGGAATATGCCGCGCGGATGCTCAGGCGCGCGCTGGCCGACACCGACCTGCGCGTCGTCAGCCAGGGTGGCCGGCTCTACTGCCTCGAGGCCGACGACCGCCGCGGCCTGTTCCAGACGCGGCCGGACATCCTCATCAAGCGCGGCGACGCCGTCGTCCAGGTTATCGATACCAAGTGGAAGCGCATCACGGCGCGGATCGACGACCCCAAACAGGGCGTGTCGCAGGCGGACGTTTATCAGATGATGGCCTACGGCCGCCTATATCGCTGCAGCCGCCTGACCCTGCTCTATCCACACCATCGACAGGCCGCTTGCGACGAGGGGCTGATCGGCAGTTTCGGCATCAACGCTAGTGAGGATCGTCTCGAGCTGTTTGCGATCGACATAGCTCGAAACGACGACTTGTCGGCTAGATTAGCCCAAGTTTGCGAATTATCACCCTATCCGCACCGGCTGTAACGACTACCGACAGCTAAGCGCTTTCGGACGAACGCTGCGCCCAAGACGTGGCGAGGCTGTTTGGCTTATCTGACACTAAGCTCGTCAAGTAATCTGACCACCACTGCGCCATTTCTACGCGCTCCGCCCAATGCTGTCCACGATGGTATGCAGCACGGACGCCGTTCGGGTCCTTATGCGAAAGAGCCCGCTCTATCGCATCGGGATTCCATCTGCCGCTTTCGTTCAGCAGCGTGCTTGCAGTCGTGCGGAAGCCATGTCCTGTCATCTCGTCTCCCGCATAGCCAAGCCGCCGCAGCGCGGCATTGATTGTGTTTCCCGACATGGGCCGAGTGCCGGGATAGAGGGATGCAAACACGTATCGGTGGCGGCCAGTGATCGCCTGAGCCGAACGGAGTAGCTCGACCGCTTGCCGGGACAACGGAACCCTGTGCGGCTGTTGCCGCATCTTCATCTTGGACGCAGCCATGGTCCAGACGCTCGCCTCGAAGTCGATATCCTCCCACTCGGCTTTCCGGAGCTCGCCAGGACGCACAAAGACATGCGGCGCAAGGCGGAGCGCAAGCTGCGTCATGGGTTGGCCCTCGTAGCCGTCAATGGCTCTAAGCAGCGCGCCCACGCCGGCCGGCTCAAGAATGGCCGCATGATGCACCACCTTGGGTGCGAGCAGGGCACCGCGCAGCGGCACAGCCGGATCAGCAGACGCGCGAGCAGTCGCGACCGCGTACCGGAACACCCGACTTGCGAATGAGCGCATTCGGCGCGCGGTCTCCAAGTGCCCCCGCGCCTCGACCTTTTTCAGTGCCGCCAGCAGCTCCGGCGGGCTGATTTCGCTGACCGGACGCGAGCCCAAGGCGGGCTCCAGAAGCGACAGCAGCCAACGAGCCTTGCCGATGGTTACGTCCGCTCGTCCCTCCCGCTCGCATTTTTCGATGTACTCGTCAGCTACAGCTTTGAATATAGTCGCGGCCCTGAGCGTCGCATCGAGCCGATCCAATCGCTTCTTCTCCGACGGGTCAACGCCGGCAGCGAGCAGCTTGCGCGCTTCACCAGACCGCTCACGAGCTTCCTTCAATCCCACGTCCGGGTAGCGGCCCAGCGCCAGCTTTTTCTCCTTGCCATCGATCCGGTACTTCAACCTCCACAGCTTTCCGCCGGAGGGTTGCACGAGCAGGAACAGCCCGCGCTCGTCGGAAAGCTTGATCGGCTTGGGGCCGGGCTTCGCCGTACGGACGGTTACGTCGGTAAGGGGCATGGGGGCCACTCCAAAAGCGCATTCAGCGGTGGCCCCCAGCGTGGCCCCCAGAACCACCCGAATGCGGGCGTACGGCAGCGAACAGCAGCGACCATGTCGAGCTGTTTTATCGCAGATTTCCGTGGTTTTCTCAACTGTTGGCGGCCGTTCGCGAACAGGAAAATGGTGCCCAGAAGAGGACTCGAACCTCCACGGCCTTGCGACCGCCAGCACCTGAAGCTGGTGCGTCTACCAATTCCGCCATCTGGGCACGGAGGGCTGGAAGCCCGGGTAGGGGCGCGCCTCTAGGGGAGCGTCGCGCGGCTTGTCAACAACCCGGCGGGCGGGCAGGGACGCCCCCGGTGAACGCGAGGACAAAGGCGATGCGCGACAGGTTGGTGACGGTGTTCGGGGGCGGGGGGTTCATCGGCCGCTACGCCGCGCAGGCGCTGTTGCGCAGCGGGGCGCGGGTGCGGTTCGCCGGGCGCGATCCGCGCCGCGCGTTGTACCTGAAGCCGCTCGGCGGGCTGGGGCAGAGCCAGTTCGTCGCGGCCGACGTGACCCGGGCCGACACGGTCGCGCGGGCGGTCGAGGGCGCGGACGCGGTCGTCAACCTGGTTGGTACGTTCGGGGCCGACATGGCACGGGTCCAGTTCAACGGCGCGCGCATCGTGGCGGCCGCCGCGGCCCAGGCGGGGGTCGAGGCGCTGGTGCATATCTCCGCCATCGGTGCCGATGCGACCGGGCGGTCGCGCTATGCGCAGACCAAGGGCGCGGGCGACGACGCGATACGCTCGGCGTTTCCGGCCGCGACCATCCTGCGGCCGTCGGTGGTGTTCGGCCCCGAAGATCATTTCCTGAACCGCTTCGCCCGTCTGATCGCGATCGCGCCGGTTGTTCCGGTGCTGCGGGCGCCGACCCGGTTTCAGCCGGTCTACGTCGCCGATGTCGCGGCGGCGATTTGTCTCGCGGCGACCGAGCCCGCGGCGCATGCCGGGCGGACCTATGAGCTGGGCGGGCCCAACACGCTGACGATGCGGGAGCTGCTTGGCTATATCGCGACGGAAACGGGGCGACGGCCACGCTTCCTTGAGCTGCCGGACCTGGCCGGGGCGGCGTTGGCGTCGGCGGGATTTCTTCCCGGCATGCCGATCACGCGCGATCAGTGGCTGATGCTGCAAGCGGACAATGTGGTCGCTCCCGGAGCGCAGGGGCTGGAGGCATTCGGGATCGTGCCGACGCCGATCGCGGCGGTCGCTGGGGAATGGCTGGTGCGCTACCGGCGGCAGGGGCGGTTTGCGCGCCGGGTGCTTGAGACGGGGGATGCTTCCGCATGAGCGACCTGCTCGCCGCTGCGCTGCTGGGCGTGGTCGAGGGGGTGACCGAGTTCCTGCCCGTTTCCTCCACCGGCCACCTTATCCTCGCGACCGAGCTGCTCGGCTACGATGCCGCGCGGTGGAAGCTGTTCAACGTGGTTATCCAGCTCGGCGCGATCGCGGCGGTCGTGGTGCTGTATTGGCGGACCTTCTGGACGGTCGCGGCGGGGCTGGCGCGCGGACAGCGCGGGTCGGCCCGGTTCGTCCGCAACATCGCGATCGCCTTTCTACCCGCGGCGGTGGTCGGGCTTGCGCTGCACAAGAAGGTGGAGGCGCTGCTCGGCAACGCGACGGTGGTCGCGGTGGCGCTGATCGCCGGTGGAGTCGCGATCCTGCTGGTCGAACGGTTCGCAAGGCCGGGCACCATCCGGGGCATTGCCGACGTGCCGGCCGGGATCGCCGCCGGCGTCGGAGCGATCCAATGCCTGTCGATGGTGCCGGGGGTAAGCCGGTCCGGGGCGACGATCCTTGGCGGCGTCGCGCTCGGTGTCGAGCGGCGAACGGCGGCGGAGTTCTCGTTCTTCCTTGCCATTCCGACAATGCTGGGCGCGAGCTCAGTAGAAATCTGGGGGCAGCGGCACGCGCTGGCAGCAGGGCAGGGGGTTAGTTTCGCCGAGATCGCGATTGGCATGGCCGTAGCGTTCGTCGTCGCACTGGTGGTGGTACGGGGTTTTGTCGCACTGGTGGGGCGGCACGGCTTTGCACCATTCGGGTGGTACCGGATCATTGCCGGTGCTGTAGCGCTTCTCTTGCTGAAAGGATAAGTCCGATGCGGGCCTTAACCTACCTGTTCGATAGCATCGCGAACCTTATAGATCGGATTTTACGTCTGATTAGGTAATGCTTACTGTCTGATTAGCTCCATTTGCGCTGGACTCCGGTCGAAGTTCCTGCATATCGCTCCATTTTGGAGGCGAGTATGGCGGACGGCGAAACGCTTCGATTTGTCGATCGGACACAAGTCTATCCGGCGAAGCGTGCGCCCGGAGAGCGGGCTGGCGACTTTGCTGAGATCGCCGCTCGGTATCCAACACCCGACGCGGAGGCGCAGGCCGGCCGCTGCTCGCAATGCGGCGTCCCCTATTGCACCGTGCACTGCCCGCTCCACAATCACATTCCCGACTGGCTGCGGCTGACGGCGCAGGGACGGTTGCGCGAGGCGTATGAACTGTCGAACGCCACCTCCACCATGCCTGAAATCTGCGGGCGCATCTGTCCGCAGGACCGGCTCTGCGAGGGCAATTGCGTGATCGAATTCACCGGCCACGGCGCAGTGACGATCGGCTCGGTCGAGAAGTTCATCACCGATACCGCCTGGGAACAGGGCTGGGTCGAGCCGCTCGTCGCTGGACGCGCGCGCGGGCAGTCGGTGGCGGTGATCGGCGCGGGACCGGCCGGGTTGACGGCGGCGGAATATCTGCGCGTCGAGGGGTATGAGGTCCACATCTACGACCGGCACGACCGGGCGGGTGGACTGCTTACCTACGGCATCCCCGGCTTCAAGCTGGAAAAGCCGGTGGTGATGCGACGGGTCGAGCGCCTGCGCGATGGCGGCATCGTCTTTCATCATGGCTTCGAGGTCGGCCGTGACGCGACGCTGGACCAGCTGAGGCAGCGCCATGACGCGGTGCTGATCGCAACCGGGGTGTACCGCGCACGGGCAATCGACGTGCCGACCGCGGACGGAGCGCCGGTGGTCGCGGCGCTAGACTATCTGACCGCCTCCAATCGCAAGGGCTTTGGCGACGCCGTGCCTGCGTTCGACGACGGCAGCCTCAACGCGTTCGGCAAGCATGTTGTCGTGATCGGCGGTGGCGATACCGCGATGGATTGCGTGCGCAGCGCCGTCCGCCAGGGTGCGGCGAGCGTGCGCTGCCTTTACCGCCGCGACCGTGCCAACATGCCCGGCTCGCAGCGCGAGGTCGCGAACGCGGAGGAGGAGGGGGTCGAGTTCGTCTGGCTGTCCGCACCCGCCGCGATCGGCGGCGGCAGCGTCGCGGTGCGCCGGATGCGGCTGGGCACGGCGGATGCGAGCGGCAGGCGCACGCCAGAGCACGACCCGGGCGGCGATACGACGATCGACGCCGAGCTGGTCATCAAAGCGCTTGGCTTCGACGCCGAGGACCTGCCGGCGCTGTGGGGCGCCGCCGACCTGCCGGTCACGCGCTGGGGTACGGTGCTGGTCGACGGCGCGACGATGATGACCGCGCTCGACGGCGTGTTCGCGGCCGGCGACATCGTCCGCGGCGCCAGCCTGGTGGTGTGGGCGGTGCGCGACGGCCGCGACGCCGCGGCGAGCATGCATCGGTGGCTGAAGGCGAAGGCGATGGCGGAGAGGAGGGCGGCATGAAGAGGATCGTTGCGACCCTGGCGTCGGTGGCGACGCTGTTCTCGGCGATACCGGCGGCGGCGCAAAAGGCCCCGCCGACGGTCACGGTAGCACCGGACACCGACCCGGCCCGGGTCGCGGCGGCGACAAGGCTGATCGCGCTGATGCACCTCGACGCGACGCTCGATCGCCTCTTCGCGCAGCTGACCCCGGTCTTCGCACAGGGCGTTATCGGCGCATTGTCGGGCGATGAAAGCGGGCGGACGCTGCTCGCCGCACTGGACGCGAAGCCCGACGGGCGTGAGCGCTTCTCGGCGATCCTGTCGCAGGAATATCTCGCCAGCATCCGGCGGCGTTATCCGGAGATCGAACGGGGCGCCGCCGCCGAATATGCCGCCGCGTTCACGCGCGAGGAGCTGGAAGCGATCGCCGCATTTTATAGCTCGGGAGCAGGCGCTAAACTGCTCAGGCTGCAGCCCGAACTCCAGCAGCGCATGTCGGCCCGCGGGCAGGGGCTTGGCCGGGTTGCGGGCGCAGAGGCTGGCGAGCGGGCGGTCACCCGAGCCACGCGCGAGATCCTCGGCCGGACGGATCGACCTGCGACATGATGGCCGATTCACAACGCGCCCGTCTCGCCGCCGAAGGCATGTACCGCCCCGAGTTCGAGGGCGATGCCTGTGGGGTCGGGCTGGTCGCCGCGACCGGCGGCGTGGCCTCGCGCCGCGTCGTCCAGTCCGCAATCGACGCGCTGAAGGCGGTCTGGCATCGCGGCGCGGTCGATGCGGACGGCAAGACCGGCGACGGCGCCGGGCTGCACCTTGATCTGCCGGTGCGCTTCTTCGACGACGCCGTCGCGGCATCGGGGCATCGGGTGCGGCCCAATCGGCTTGCAGTGGGGATGATGTTCCTGCCGCGGACAGACCTCGCCGCGCAGGAGACGTGCCGGACGATCGTCGAAAGCGCGGTGATCGAGGCGGGCTATACCATCTATGGCTGGCGGCAGGTGCCGGTCGACGTCGGCGTGATCGGCACCAAGGCGCAGCTGACCCGGCCCGAGATCGAGCAGCTGATGATCGCCGGGCCGCTGCCCGAAGAGCAATCGGCCGCCGAGTTCGAGAAGACGCTCTACCTCGTCCGCCGCCGCATCGAGAAGCGCGTGATCGCGGCGCAGATTCAGGGCTTCTACGTCTGTTCGCTCAGCTGCCGCTCGATCGTCTACAAGGGTCTGTTCCTCGCGGAGTCGCTGTCGGTCTTCTATCCCGACCTGCAGGACCGCCGCTTCGAGAGCCGCGTCGCAATCTTTCACCAGCGTTATTCGACCAACACTTTCCCGCAATGGTGGCTGGCGCAGCCGTTTCGCTGCCTCGCGCATAACGGCGAGATCAACACGATCCGCGGCAACAAGAACTGGATGCTGAGCCACGAGATCAGGATGGCGTCGATCGCGTTCGGCGAGCAGTCGGAGGACATCAAGCCGGTGATCCCGGCGGGCGCGAGCGATACCGCGGCGCTGGACGCGGTGTTCGAGGCGATCTGCCGCTCGGGCCGCGACGCGCCGACCGCCAAGCTGATGCTGGTGCCTGAATCGCTGGTGGAAGGCGACACGCCCGCCAGCCACGAGGCGATGTACCGCTATCTCGCGTCCGTCATGGAGCCGTGGGACGGCCCCGCGGCGCTGGCGATGACCGACGGCCGCTGGGCGGTGGCGGGGATGGATCGGAACGCGCTGCGGCCGCTGCGCTACACCCGCACCAGCGATGGCCTGCTGATCGTGGGCTCGGAAAGCGGCATGGTGGTGGTGCCCGAGTCCACCGTGGTCGCCAAGGGGCGGTTGGGGCCGGGGCAGATGATCGCGGTCGACCTCGACGCTGGCGAGGTGCTCGATGATCGCGCGGTCAAGGACCGGATCGCGGGCGAGGCGGATTACGCCGCGCGGATCGGCCAGTTCCTGACAATGCGCGATCTACCGACGAATGACTCGGTCGTCCGCTATCCGCGCGCCGAGCTGACACGGCGGCAGGTCGCGGCGGGGCAGACGATGGAGGACATGGAGCTGATCCTGTCGCCGATGGTGGAAGGCGGAAAGGAAGCGGTCGGCTCGATGGGGGACGACACGCCGCTGGCGGTGATCTCCGACAAGCCGCGCCTGATCAGCCAGTTCTTCCGCCAGAACTTCAGCCAGGTGACGAACCCGCCGATCGACAGCCTGCGCGAGCGGCACGTCATGTCGCTCAAGACGCGGTTCGGCAACCTCGCCAACATCCTTGACGCGGAGGAGCGGCGCACCGCGGTACTGGTGCTCGATTCGCCGGTGCTGACAGGGGCGGACTGGACGCGGCTGCAGGCGCATTTCTCGGACGGCGCGCATGTCATCGACTGCACCTTCGACGATGGTGGCGGCCCGGAGAAGCTGCGCGCCGCGATCGCGCGCATCCGCGACGAGGCGGAGGCCGCGGTTCGCCAGGGCAAGAGCGAGCTGTTCCTGACCGACGAGAACGTGTCGGCGGGCCGCGTTGCGATCGCCGGGGTGCTGGCGGCGGCGGCGGTGCACACCCACCTCGTGCGCCGCGGCCTGCGCTCCTATGCCAGTGTCAACATCCGCACCGCCGAGTGCCTGGATACACACTATTATGCAGTACTGATCGGCGTCGGCGCGACGACGGTGAACGCCTATCTGGCCGAGGCGTCGATCGCCGACCGCCACGCGCGCGGGTTGTTCGCCGGGCTGTCACTCGACGAATGCCTGCGCCGCCATCGCGTCGCGGTCGAGGACGGGCTGCTCAAGATCATGTCGAAGATGGGGATCGCGGTGATCTCATCCTATCGCGGCGGCTATAATTTCGAGGCGGTCGGGTTGAGCCGCGCACTGGTCAACGACCTGTTCCCCGGCATGCCTGCGAAGATTTCGGGAGAGGGCTATGCCTCGCTTCATTTGAACGCGACGCTGCGGCACGACTTGGCGTTTGACAGCGCGGTCGCGACGCTGCCGATCGGCGGGTTCTACCGTCAGCGCCAGGGCGGCGAGGCGCATGCCTATTCGGCGCCGCTGATGCACCTGCTCCAGACCGCGGTCGGCAACGACAGCTACACGCAATATCTTCAGTTCAGCCGCGGCGTCGCCGACCTGCCGCCGGTCTATCTGCGCGACCTGCTCCAGTTCAATTTCCCCACCGAGGGCATCCCGATCGATCAGGTCGAGGCGATCACCGAAATCAGGAAGCGGTTCGTCACTCCCGGCATGTCCTTGGGCGCGCTCAGCCCCGAGGCGCACGAGACGCTGGCGATCGCGATGAACCGGATCGGCGCCAAGGCGGTGTCGGGCGAGGGCGGCGAGGACCGGGCGCGCTTCACCCCGCGGGAGAATGGCGACAACGCCAACTCGGTCATCAAGCAGATCGCGTCCGGCCGCTTCGGCGTGACGGCCGAGTATCTCAACGCCTGTGAGGAGATCGAGATCAAGGTCGCGCAGGGCGCCAAGCCCGGCGAAGGCGGTCAGCTGCCCGGCTTCAAGGTGACGGAGTACATCGCCAAGCTGCGTCACGCGACGCCGGGGGTCACGCTGATCAGCCCGCCGCCGCACCACGACATCTACTCGATCGAGGATCTGGCGCAGCTCATCTACGACCTGAAGCAGATCAATCCGCGTGCGCGGGTCTGCGTCAAGCTCGTCAGCTCCGCGGGCATCGGCACCGTCGCGGCGGGCGTCGCCAAGGCGCATGCCGACGTCATCCTCGTATCCGGCCATGTCGGCGGCACCGCCGCATCGCCGCAGTCGAGCATCAAATATGCGGGCACGCCGTGGGAGATGGGGCTGTCCGAGGTCAACCAGGTGCTGACGCTGAACGGCCTGCGCGGACGGGTGCGGCTGCGCGCCGACGGCGGGCTGAAGACCGGGCGCGACGTCGTCATCGCCGCGATCCTGGGCGCGGAGGAGTTCGGCATCGGCACGCTCAGCTTGGTCGCGATGGGCTGCATCATGGTGCGCCAGTGCCATTCCAACACCTGCCCGGTCGGCGTCTGCACCCAGGACGAGCGGTTGCGGGCGAAGTTCACCGGTACGCCGGAGAAGGTCATTAATCTGATGACCTTCATCGCCGAGGAAGTACGCGACATCCTCGCGCGGCTGGGCGTCCGCAGCCTGGACGAGGTGATCGGTCGCACCGAGCTGCTGCGCCAGATCAGCCGCGGGGCGGAGCATCTCGATGACCTCGACTTGAACCCGATCCTCGCCAAGGTCGATGCGAGCGATGCCGAGCGGCGCTTCAGCCTCGCGACCTTCCGCAACGAGGTGCCCGACAGCCTCGACGCGCAGATGATCCGCGACGCCACCAACGTGTTCGATCGTGCCGAGAAGATGCAGCTCGCTTACAGCGTCCGCAACGTCCACCGCGCGGTGGGCACGCGGCTGTCGAGCGAGATCGTGCGCGTCTTCGGCGCAAACCGGCTGGCGGAGGGCCACGTCACCGTCCGCCTGCGCGGGTCGGCAGGCCAATCGCTCGGCGCCTTCCTGGTCCGCGGCGTCAAGCTGGAGGTGTTCGGCGACGCCAACGACTATGTCGGCAAGGGGCTGTCGGGCGGCACCATCGTCGTCCGACCGGCGGTAAGCTCGCCACTTGCCAGCCAGGAGAACGTCATCGTCGGCAACACCGTGCTCTATGGCGCGACCTCGGGCCGGCTGTTCGCGGCGGGCCGCGCGGGCGAGCGGTTCGCGGTCCGCAATTCGGGCGCGACGGTGGTGGTCGAGGGCTGTGGTGCGAACGGCTGCGAGTACATGACCGGCGGCGTCGCGGCGGTGCTGGGCGAGGTCGGGCAGAATTTCGGCGCGGGGATGACCGGTGGCATGGCGTTCGTCCACGACGGTGACGGCAGTTTCGGGCGCCGCGCCAACCCGGACAGCATCGTCTGGCAACGCATCGCCACCGCTCACTGGGAAGCCGCCCTGCGTGGCCTGGTCGAGGAGCACGTCCGCCAGACCGACAGCAAATGGGCCCGCGGGTTGCTTGACGACTGGGCGCGCGCGATCAGCCGGTTCTGGCAGGTCGTACCCAAGGAGATGCTCGATCGGCTGCCCCACCCGCTCGACGAGTTGCCCGCCGCGGTCGCGGCCGAGTAGCCGCCCCCGTTGGATCGGCGCGGCCAAGCTGCTATATCGTCATGGTTTTCGCGGAGTCGTCCGCCCGTTTGCGTTTGCGAGTTTTCCATGCGTGCCGCCCTTGCCGCTCTTGCCCTGACCGCCGTCGCCGCCCCCGCCCCCGCGCTCGCCCAGGGTGCGGATCATCGCCCGCTGCATGTCACGCCGGACCAGGCGGCTGCGGCGCTCGGCAACCCGCTGGTGCAGGAGGCTGCGGCGCGATCGCTGACGCAGCTGGTCGACATCGTCCTCGATACTCACGTCGGCCCCGCCGCGGCGCTGACCGATCGCGCCGAACATATCCGCCCGGCCGACACGCTGGGTGACCTGGTCCGTCGCGACGATCCGCATTTCGACGAGCATCTTTACCGCGACACCCGCCGCTCGCTCGGCACCGCCGCGGCGGTCGCCGGCGGCGCGGCGGCCGAGACCCGCGAATTGAAGCGCACCGCCGACCGCCTCGACGCCGCCCTCGCGCCGCTGATCGCGGCATTGACGACCGCGCAGCGCTGACCGGCTGACCGCGGCGCGCAAGCAAGGCGCTTTCCGCTCGGCCTGCGCTAGCCTAACGCAGCCGCCATGTGGCAGCTTTACCAATTCCCCCTGTGCCCGTTCAGCCGCAAGATCCGCCTGCTGCTGGGGGAAAAGGGCATCGGCTATGAGCTGGTGCGCGAGTCGCCGTGGCAGCGGCGCGACGAGTTCGTCGACATGAACCCTGCCGGACAGACGCCGGTGATGGTCGACGCGACGCGCAACCTGCTCCTGATCGACTCGATGGCGATCGCCGAATATTTCGAGGAGACGGTTGATCGTGCCGCGACGATCAACGGCACGGCGGCGAACCGGGCGGAGATCAGGCGGCTGGTCACCTGGTTCGACACGCAGTTCTTCCGCGACGTGACCGGGCCGCTGTTGTTTGAGCGAATGGAGAAGCGCGTCGCGCACGGTGCCGCCCCCGATGCCAGGGTGCTGCGCGAGTCGATGAAGGCGGCGATTCGGCATCTCGATTATACCGACTATTTGCTCGATCATCGCCAGTGGCTGGGCGGCGCGACGCTGAGCCTGGCTGACCTGGCCGCCGCCGCGCAGATTTCGGTGACCGATTATCTCGGCGGCATCGACTGGAAGGGGCATGAGCAGACCGCGCGCTGGTATCGCGGGCTGAAGAGCCGGCCGAGCTTCCGTCCCTTGCTGAGCGAGCGGATGGAGATGGTCACCCCGCCGCCGCACTACGACAATGTCGATTTCTGATGCACGTCACGCCTGATCCGGCGGCGCCCGCCGCGGCGACGGTCGCGTTCGACGACTGGATGTGCGTCGACATCCGGATCGGAACGGTCTTGTCGGCCGAACCCTTTCCCGAGGCGCGCAAGCCGGCGCTCAAGCTCCGGATCGATTTCGGCCCGGCGATCGGGGTCAAGCGCTCGTCGGCACAGGTGACTGAGCATTACGCGCCCGAGCAGCTGGTCGGGCGGCAGGTCGCGGCGGTGGTCAACTTCCCGCCGCGCCAGATCGGGAAGTTCCTGTCGGAGGTGCTGACACTCGGTTTCCCGGATGGGGATGGCCGGGTGGTGCTGATCGCGCCTGATCAGCGCGTGCCGGACGGCGGCCGCCTGTTCTGATGCGCGTCGGTACCGCCGGCTGGTCGATCCCGGCGGCGGTGCGCGACGCCTTTCCGGACGAGGGCAGCACGCTCACCCGCTATGCCGCGGTGTTCGACACGGTCGAGATCAATTCCAGCTCCTACCGGCCGCACCGCGCCGCGACCTATGCGCGCTGGGCGGCGAGCGTTCCCGACGCCTTCCGGTTCGCGGTGAAGCTGCCGCGCGCGGCGACCCACGACCTGCGGCTGGTCGATTGTGACGAAGTGCTTGCACGATTTCAGGGCGAGATGGCGGGGCTGGGCGCGAAGCGCGGACCCGTGCTGGTCCAGCTGCCGCCAAGCCTCGCCTTCGACGGCGCGACGGCCGGGCGGTTCTTCGACGCGGCGGCCCGCATGCTCGGCGAGTATATCGTCTGCGAGCCGCGGCATGCGAGCTGGTTCGCGCCCGAAGCGGATGCCCTGTTCGCAGCGCACCACGTGGCGCGGGTCGCCGCCGATCCCGCGCGCGTGCCCGAAGCGGCGCTGCCCGGCGGCTGGCGCGGGCTGACCTATGCGCGCTGGCATGGCTCGCCCGCGATCTATCGGTCCGCCTATGAGGACGACGCTTTAGCGCAACACGCCGGTATCGCGCGGGCGGCCGACGACAGCTGGACCTTCTACGACAACACCATGTTCGGCGCCGCAGCGGCCAACGCGCTGGCGCTGAAGGCGCGGCTCGACGCTTAGCCGTTCAGGCTCTTCGAGGCCTGCTCGAACAGGTCCTTCGACACGCCCGGCGCGGCGGCCAGCCGCTCCAGCTCGGCCCGCATCAGCGCGCCGCGGCCTGGATCGAACCGCCGCCAGCGCCCCAGCGGCGGCAGCAGCTTGGCCGCGGTCTGCGGGTTGATCGCGTCAAGCGCGAGCAGCTGGTCGGCCAGCAGGCGGTAGCCTCGGCCGTCGGCGACGTGGAACGCGCGCTGGTTGACCGCAAAGGCGCCGACCAGCGCGCGCGCCCGGTTGGGATTGGCGAGGGTAAAATCGGGGTGGCCCAGCAGCTCCGCGACCGTGCCCGGCGTATCTTCGCGGGTCGATAAAGCCTGCGTCTGGAACCACTTGTCGAGCACCAGCGCGTTGTCTGCATAGCGGTTGTAGAAGATGTCGAGCGCCGCGATGCGCTGATCGGAATCGCCATTCGCCAGCGTCGTCAGCGCGCCTTGGCGATCGGTCATGTTGTCGGCCGCCTCGAACTGGGTGAAGGCGAGCTTGGCGGCGTCCGCGCCGCCCCCCCCTGTTCCCTGGCCCGCGGCGATATATCCGAGCGCGACATTACGCAGGCGGCGGATACCCTTGGCGGCGGGCGTATAGGCGTAAGCTGCTCGCGGACCGTCATATTTCTCCCGCCAGACCGCGTCCAGCCGCTGCCCCAGCGCGCGGCGCAGGCCTTCGCGGGCGCGGGCGATCGCGTCGGGATCGACGGTCGCGAGCTGGTCGCCGATGAAGCTTTCGGACGGCAGCAGGACCGCTTCAGCCACGAACGCCGGGTCGAGCGCCGGATCGGTAGCGGTAGCGCTGACCGCGGCGATCACTGGCTCGATTTCGGCGCGGCCCTCGACCGTCCAGGCGATCAGCGCGTCGAGCATCAGCTGCTGCATCGCCTCGTAGCGCGCGAACGGGTCGTCGTCATGCGCCGACAGGAACGCGAGGTCGGCGGCGGTGCGGTCGCTTTCGATGATGACGGGCGCGGAGAAGCCGCGGTTGATCGACAGGATGGGACGTTCGCCGAGCCCCTCGAACACGATCGTCTGGCTCGGCTCGTCGAGCATGTGAAGGCGTTCCGGGGTCAGCGGCTTTCCCGTCTCCGCGCCGAACAGCCGCAGCTTGAGTGGCAGGACCATCGGCTGCTTGACCGCCTGGCCGGGGGTGGCCGGCAGCGCCTGAGCTAGGCGCAGCGTGGTGCGGCCGCCGTGGCCGTCAAGGCTGGCGGACACGCGCGGCGTCCCGGCTTGGCTGTACCAGAAGCGGAACCGGGTCAGGTCGACGCCGCCGCCCATTTCCATGCAGCGCACGAAATCCTCACAGGTCGCGGCGGTGCCGTCATAGCGGTCGAAATACAGATCGGTCGCGGTGCGGAAGCGCTCCGCGCCGAGGATCGTCGCCATCATGCGGATCAGCTCGGCGCCCTTGTTGTAGATCGTCGCAGTGTAGAAGTTGCTGATCTCCAGATAGCTTTCCGGGCGCACCGGATGGGCGAGCGGGCCGGCATCCTCCGGGAACTGTGCGGCGCGCAGACCCCGGACGTCCTCGATCCGCTTGACCGCGGCCGAGCCCTGGTCGGCGGAGAAGCCCTGGTCGCGATAGACGGTGAAGCCCTCCTTCAGCGAGAGCTGAAACCAGTCGCGACAGGTGACCCGGTTGCCCGACCAGTTGTGGAAATATTCATGCGCGACGACCGCGGCGATGGCGTCGTAATCATAGTCGGTCGCGGTGTCGGGATCGGCGAGGATGTAGCGGCTGTTGAAGATGTTGAGCCCCTTGTTCTCCATTGCGCCGAAGTTGAAGTCGTCGACCGCGACGATGTTGAAGACGTCGAGGTCGTATTCGCGGCCATAAACGCGCTCGTCCCACGCCATCGCCAGCTGCAGCGCGTGAAGCGCGTGGTTCGTCTTGGGCAGGTCGGCGGCGCGCACCCAGATGCCCAGCTGCACCGCCCGCCCCGAGCGGGCGGTGAAGGTGGCGCGGTTCGCCTGTAGATCGCCCGCGACCAGCGCGAACAGATAACAGGGCTTGGGGAACGGATCGCGCCATTCCGCCCAGTGGGTGCCGTCGGCGTGGTCGCCCGCCGCCACCGGATCGCCGTTGGCGAGCAGGATCGGGTAGCGCTTCTTGTCCGCGGTCATCTTCACCCGGTAGCGGGTGAGGACGTCGGGACGGTCGGGAAAGAAGGTGATGCGGCGGAAACCCTCGGCCTCGCATTGGGTGCACAGGTTGCCGCCCGAGGCATAGAGCCCCATCAGCTGGGTGTTCTTGTCGGGGGCGAGCGTGACGGCGATCTCGACGTCGTGAACGTCGAGATCGGTCTCGATCACCAAGTCGTCGCCCTCCATCCGCCAGCGCGCATCCCCGCCCGGGCCACCCCGCAGCCGGACGTAATCGGGGCGGATGCCGTCACCGTTGAGGCGCAGCGGGGTGCCGGTCGGCATGTTCGGCGCCAGTTCGACGTGGAGCACCGATCTGACCACCGTTCGGGCGGCGTCGAGCGCGAAATCCAGCTCGGCCGCCGGCACCAGCCAATCGGGTGGCGCATAATCCTCGCGGCGAACGACGGAAGGCGTGCTGATGCTCTGCTGCATATCCATAGGCGCGATATACGCGGGAAGGCGCGGCTTGCATGTACAATCGCTGCCGCTTTGCGCGTCGGATCGGCGCTGCTAGGCGCACGGCACAATATCAAAAGGATTGGGGATGCTTCGTCTTTCCGCCGCTGCTTTGGCGCTCCTCGCCGGGACCGGCATTGCCCAGACCACGCCGGTGCCCACGCCCACGCCGACGCCCATGCAGGCGCCGCTCGTCGCACCGCCCGCGGCCGACCCCGTCGCCATCAACACCCGCGTCAACGCCGCGCTGCCGCCCGATCAGGCGGCGATGAAGGCGCATGTCCTGTTCCTCTCGTCCGATGCGATGCGCGGACGCGAGGCGGGCTCTCACGAGTTCGACATCGCCGCCCAATATGTCGCCGCGCAATTCTATGCGGCCGGGCTGCGGCCGGGCGGTGACGATGCGGGGTATCTGCAGCGGGTGCCGCTGACCAGCTATCTGCTCGACGGGACACCGGCCGCGAGCTGGGCGCCCAGCCGTGCGGCGGCGCAGCCGCTGACGATCGGCGAGGACTTCATCGCGAGCGCTAACGGCGCACGCACCGAGACGAGCGTCAGCGCGCCGGTCGTGTTCGTCGGCTATGGCATCGATGCGCCGACACTCGGCGAGGACGATTATGCAGGTGTCGACGTGCGCGGCAAGATCGTCGCGGTGGTCCAGGGCTCGCCCGCCAGCCTTGGCGGTGAGGAGCGCGCGTTCTTCGGCTCGGCGGGGACGAAGGCGGCGATCGCCGAGCGGCACGGCGCGGTCGGCGTAATCACGGTATCTACCCGGGCCGTCGGCGTGGGACCGGGGCCGGTGCGGCCGATGCGCGCGAGCTTGACGAGGATGACCTGGGCGCGGCCCGACGGCACGGGGCGGACCGACGCGCCCGGCGCGCCGGTCCTTGGGACACTGACCGCGTCTGGCGGGGCGAAGCTGTTTGGTGCAGGCTGGGCGCAGATCACCGCCGCGGCCGCCGCAACAGCGCCGCATTACCCGACGCTACGCCCCGCGGGCGTGCTGACGGTGCAAAGCCGCACCGCCTTCACCCCGGGCGCGAGCAGCAATGTCATCGGGGTCATACCCGGCAGCGACCCAGCCCTGCGCGATGAGGTGGTGATCCTGTCGGCGCACCTCGACCATATCGGCGTGAACCCGAACGCAACCGGCGATCAGATCAACAACGGCGCGCTCGACAACGCGATCGGCATCGCCAGCCTGATTGAAGAAGCGAAGCGCTTTGCCGGGTCGGGCTCGCCGCCCAAGCGCACGATCATGTTCCTGGCGGTGACCGGCGAGGAGAAGGGACTGGTCGGCTCCGACTATTTCACCAACCACCCGACGGTGCCGCTCGACCGCATCGTCGCCGACGTGAACCTCGACATGCCGATCCTGACCTATCGGTTCGAGGACATGATCGTCTATGGTGCGGATCGCACGACGCTTGGACCCATCGTGCGGCGCGCGGTGGAGCGTGCGGGCGTTGGCATGTCGCCCGATCCGATGCCGGAGCAGGGCATCTTCGTGCGTTCCGACCATTTCCGTTTTGTGCAGAAGGGCATTCCGGCGGTGTTCCTGTGGCCCGGCCAGCGCGGACCCGGCCGCGAAGCGGTCGCGGCGTTTATGGGCCGCTGCTATCACCGCCCGTGCGACGAGCTGGCGCAGCAGCCGATCCTGTGGGACCAAGGCGTGCGCTTTGTCGACGTCAACTATCGCATCGCGCGCGAGGTGGCCGACGGCCCGACCCGGCCGGTGTGGAACCGGGGGGATTATTTCGGGACGCTTTACCGGGGAACGATGGGACGGTGAGTCCGTCGTTGCGCTTCTGAGAACGGGTGATTCTGTCGGGTGCGCCTGCTCATCTTCGGGCTCGGCTATAGCGCCGGGCGCATTGCGGCGCAGGCCGCGCGACGGGGCGCGGTGATCGACGCGACCACGCGCGACGGGCGTGAAGGCACGCTGACGTTCGACAACCAGCGAGCGGTGCGGGGCGCGCTCGGCGCGGCGACGCATGTGCTATCCTCCGTCCCCCCCGACCCTGACGGCGATCCGGTGCTGAACTGCTATGGCGATGTGCTCGGGACCAAGTGGCTGGGTTATCTCTCCTCGACCGGCGTGTATGGCGACACCGGCGGCGCGTGGGTGGACGAGAGCGCGGCAATCGGCGGTCGGCGGCCGACGCGCGCAGCCGCCGACGTGGCGTGGCTGGAGCGCGGCGCACGGGTGTTCCGGCTGCCGGGCATCTATGGGCCGGGCCGGTCGGCGCTCGACCGGGTGGCGGCCGGGGCGGCGCATCGCGTTGGGGGGGAGGGCGTCTTCTCGCGCCTCCACGTCAACGATCTGGCGGCGGGGGTGGTGGCGGGGTTCGACGCGCCGCCGGGCGCCTATAACCTCGCCGACGACCACCCTGCGCCGCACGATGCTGTGATCGACTTCGCGGCGGCGCTGCTTGGGGTCGTGCCGCCGCCGGTCGTTGGGCTGGACGCGCTGACGCCGGCCGCGCGCGGGTTCCATGCGGAGAACCGGCGGGTGGCGAACGCAAAGGCGAAGCGCGTGCTCGGCTGGACCCCGCGCTATCCCGACTATCGGGCAGGTCTGCGGGCGGTCAGCGCGATCACCAGCCCGACCGCGGCCAGCGCCGCCCCGCCCACCGCCAGCACGCCCCAGCGATAGCCTTCGAACAGCGTCGACAGCGTCATTGCAATCACCGGCACGATGATGCTGCTGTACGCCGCCTTGGCCGGCCCGATCATGCGCAGCACGGTGTAATAGAGCGGGAAGGCGAGCGCGCTGGCAGCAAGCGCGAGATAGGCGACGCCCGCGATATAGCCGAGCCGCCACTCGATCACCGGGGGCCCCGTGAGCGCCCAGGCAAAGGCGGCGTCTACAGCCGCGCCGATCGCCATCGACCAGGCGACGGTGGCGTAGAGCGGATAGCGTTTTGCGGTCGCGGTCGCCTGCAGCACATTGGCGGTCGACGCCGCCATGATCGCACACAGTGCCAGCGCGATGCCGGTCAGCGACGCGCCCGACCCGCGCGGATCGGCGCGGAGCTCGTGCACGAACAGCAGCGCGACCCCCGTCATCGCGACCGCCGAGCCGAGCAGCAGCTGCCGTCCCAGCCGCTGACCGAGGAAGACGCGGGCCATCAGCGCATTGGGAATGAGGAGCAGCGCAAAGGTGACCGCGACCAGTCCTGAGGTGATCCACCGTTCAGCCTGATAGACGAAGTTGAAGTTGAGGCAGAATTGCGCAAGCCCGTTGGCAGCCGCGAAGAAATAGCCGCGCGCGTCGAGACGAAACCGCTCGCCGCGCCACGCCGCATAGCTGCCGAGCGCCATCGCGGCGAGCGCGAAGCGGTAGGCGACGGACCATTGCGGGGGCACCACGCCCAATTGCCCGCGAATGACGATCCAGGTCGACCCCCAGATCAGCGTGACGATCGCGAACGGCAGCAGGATCGCGAGCCGGGTCGAGTTGGGTGCGGTGCTCACAGCCGGGCGATGGCGTCGGCCAGCTGCGCGACGACAGCCTCGTTGCTGTCCCATGCCGTGACGAGCCTGATCTCGCCTGGCGCCCAGTCGTAGAAATCGAACCCCTGCGTACGCAACGCCGCCGATTCTGCCGGCGTGGCGCGGAGGAACAGCTCGTTGGCCTCGACCGGGTGGACCAGGCGCTGCCCCGCCGCGGCGGCGAGCGTCGTGGCACGCGCGTTGGCGGCGCGGCCGAGGTCAAGCCAGAGGTCCTCCTCCAGCATCGCGAGCAGCTGCGCGGCGAGGTAGCGGCCCTTCGACAGCAGCAGCCCGGCGCGCTTGCGGCGGCGCCGCGCCTGGGCGGCGAGCGCCGGGTCGAAGAAGACCAGCGCCTCTGCCGACATGCCGCCATTCTTGACGAAGCCGAACGACAAGGCGTCGACGCCAGCGCGCCAGGTCAGGTCGGCGGGGTGCACGCCGGTGAACGCGACCGCGTTCGCGAACCGCGCGCCGTCCATGTGCAGTCCCCAGCCGTGCGCCTTGCACAGCGCGCCGATCGTCGCGACCTCCTCGGCGCGATAGCTGAGGCCATATTCGGTGGCGTTGGTCAGCGACACGGCCGCCGGCTGGACCCGGTGGACGTCATCAACGATCGCGCCGGCGACCGCGGCGATGCCATCGGGGGTGAGCTTCGCGCCGGGACCTTCGGCCAGCATCAGCTTGGCGCCGCCGGTGTAGAACTCGGGCGCCCCCGCCTCGTCGTTCTGGATATGCGCGTCGCGGTGGCAGATCACCCCGCCCCAGGGCGGGCATAGCGCGCCCAGCGCCAGGCAGTTGGCGGCGGTGCCGGTCGGGACCCACAGCACCGCGACCGCGGTCTCGAACAACGCGGAAAAGGCGGCGTCCAGCGATTGTGACCAGCGGTCGCCATCATAGGCGGTGTCCAGCGTATTGGCGCGGCCGAGCGCGTCGAGCACGCGCGGGTGCACCGCGGCGGCATTGTCACAGAAGAAGCGCATGCGCCGCGCTGTAGGGAGAGCGGGCTTGCGGTCAACGCCCGTCCCGCTCACCAACACCCGGTGGCCGAACGCCTGACCCCGACCCTGACCCTCGCCCAAGCCCGCCGCATTGCGATCGCGGCGCAGGGGCTGGATCGCGCGCGGCCCGCTCTCGTCACGGGAGGCGCGCTGCTGCGTACCGTCGAGCGGCTCAGCCTGTTCCAGATCGATTCGGTCAACGTCGTTGCGCGGGCACATTACCTTCCCGCCTTTGCGCGGCTCGGCGGGTACGACCGGGCACTGCTCGATCGTCTGGCCTGGGGGCCGCGGCGCGCGCGGCGGCTGTTCGAATATTGGGCGCACGAGGCATCGCTGCTGCCGCTCGACCTGCATCCGCTGCTGCGCTGGCGGATGGCGGCGGCGGACCGGGGGGAGAGCGGCTGGGGCTCGCTGCGCGCCTATGCCGGTGAGCGGCGGAGTGAAGCGATGGCGCTGCGCGACCGGATCGGGCGCGATGGGCCGCTTGCCGCGTCCGACATCGAGCAGCGGTCGGGTGCTGGCGGATGGTGGACGTGGAGCGACGCCAAGCGGGCGCTGGAATGGCTTTTCTGGGCAGGGCATTTGACGACGGCGACGCGGCGCGGGAGCTTCGAGCGGGTGTACGACCTTACCGAGCGGGTGATCCCGCCCGCGGTGCTGGCGCTGCCGACGCCCTCGCCGGCGGCGGCGCGGCGGGCACTGGTCGAGCGGGCGGCGCGCGCGCTGGGCATCGCGACCGAGCCGTGCCTGCGCGATTACTTCCGGCTCTCCCCAGGCCAATCGCAAGCGGCGGTGGCGGCGCTGGTCGCCGACGGCGTGCTGATCCCGGCGTGCGTCCCCGGTTGGAGCGAGCACGCCTACCTCCACCGCGATGCGCGACGTCCGCGGCGGGTAAACGCCCGCGCACTGCTGGCGCCGTTCGATCCGCTGGTCTGGGAGCGGACGCGCGCAGAGCGGCTGTTTGGCTTCCGCTACCGGCTGGAGATCTACACGCCGGCGGCAAAACGAGTGCACGGCTATTATGTCCTGCCCTTCCTGCTCGGTGACCGGTTGCGCGCGCGTGTCGACCTTAAAGCGGACCGGGCGGCGGGGCGGCTGCTGGTGCGGCAGGTGACGCTGGAGCCGGACGCGCCGGGGGAGACGATGCGCGAGTTGGACGCCGAGCTGGACGTGATGGCGGGGTGGCTAGGGCTGCCGGGGACGTCACGGGCGTAGATTCCGTGACGTCGAACGGGTCGGCTGCGCCGCCCGCCGGCCGTCCTCGACCGTCTCGCACTTAGCTTGCGCTAAGTGCGTGCGGACGGCGACGCCAGAGGGGCAAAGCGCGCAACCTGACGCCCGATGCGCTGCAGCTGCTCCACGACCACCGGATCGCTGGCGCCGCCTTCGTCGTCGAACTTCGTCTCCTGCGTGTTGATCGCCGCCGCGAAGGGCGTCGGCCAACCCCGCAGCGCGTGGACGATCGAGCGCAGCGCGGCGATCGTGCTCCCCGTCGCCTGCCAGCCGAAGGCGGTCGCGATCAGCCCCACGGGCATGTCGGCCAGGTAGGGCCGCGTGTCGCGTGCGGTCTCTTCCAGCAGGTCGAGCGCGTTCTTGACCAGCCCGGACAGCGAGCCGTGATAGCCGGGGCTGGCGATGATCACGGCCGAGGCCTCCCGCACCGCATTGACGAACGCCCGCTCGGGTTCGGTACGCTCGGTCGCGCGCGGGTCGTAGAGCGGCAGCCGCGCCATGTCCCCCCCGCCGAACAGCCTGGTGCGGAAGCCTTCGGCCGCCGCCGCTTCCAGCGCGATGCGCAGCGCCCGTTCGGTCGATGAGGCCGCGCCGATGGTACCGCCGATGCCGACAACAAGGGGAGGAGAGGACATGTCGCCTCATTGCGCAGCCTTGTGCGAAATGACAGGCCTTCCATCGCGCGGCACCGGTCCCTATTTGCTTGCCGAGTTGCCGGCTGTATTAGAACGATAGCACACGTAGTCACCGACCGCCGGAGCGATCCCACGCACCCCAACATGGCCCCTTATGATCGCCTTCCGCCCGCTGCTCGCGTGCGCCACGCCTATGACCGGGTCATTGATGCCGTGCCCGCGGCGCCCGAGCGGCTGTGGGCGACCGATGGCGAGGACGATACGCTCTACCCCGCCGTCGATCGGCCGGTGTCGCGGCGCCATCGCTGGCTGCGGTGGCTTGTGCGGGGGGTGGCCGCAGGAATACTCCTGCTGGTGGTGGCGATCGTCTGGCTGGCGATCACCGCGCCCCTGTCGCGCTCGCTGCAGCCGCCGGCGCCGCCGTCGATCACGATCACCGATGCCGACGGCAATCCGATCGCCCGGCGAGGCGCGATCATCGGCGCGCGGGTCGATGCGGCGACGCTGCCCAGGCACGTCACCGACGCCTTTGTCGCGATCGAGGACCGGCGCTTCTATTCGCACTGGGGCGTCGACCCGCGCGGCATCGCGCGTGCGCTGTTCCACAACGCCACCACCGACGAGCGCAACCAGGGTGCCAGCACGATCACGCAGCAGCTGGCGAAGAACGCCTTTCTCGACAGCGATCGCACCGTCGGGCGCAAACTGCGCGAGGTGATGATCGCCTTTTGGCTGGAGGCGCGGCTTTCGAAGAACGAGATCCTGTCGCGCTATCTGTCGAACGTCTATTTCGGTGACAACGTCTATGGCCTGACCGCGGCCGCGCAGCATTATTTCGGACGGACGCCGCAGCAGCTCAGCATCGGCCAGGCGGCGATGCTGGCGGGGCTGGTCAAGGCGCCGTCGCGGCTCGCGCCCACGTCGAACCTGGACGGCGCGCGGCGGCGGCAGGTGGTGGTGGTCGCGGCGATGGCGGAGGCGGGGTTCATCACCCCGGATCAGGCGGCGGCGGTGCAGCCGCAGCGTGTTCTTCCCGCCCGCCCCGACGCGCTGCCGACGGGCACCTATTTCGCGGATTGGGTGCTGCCCGAGGCGCGCGAGGTCTCCGGCGAGCATGAAGGCGCGTTCGGCGGCGACGTGCAGGTCCGCACCACGCTCGACCGGCGGCTGCAGCGGCTGGCGGAGGCGGCCGTGCGCCGTTCGGGGCTCCGCCAGGCGCAGGTCGCGCTGGTGGCGATGCATCCCGACGGCCGCGTTGTCGCTATGGTGGGCGGCAAGGATTACCGCGCCTCCACCTTCAACCGCGCGACGCAGGCGCGGCGCCAGCCGGGCTCTGCGTTCAAGCTGTTCGTCTATCTGGCGGCGCTGCGCAGCGGCATGACCCCCGATTCGACGGTCGACGACAGCCCGCTCGACTGGGCGGGGTGGCGGCCGCACAATGACGACAACCGCTATCTCGGCCCGATCAACCTGCGCCGCGCCTTTGCGCGCAGCTGCAACGTCTGCGCGGCGCGGCTGACGCAGCAGGTCGGCGTGCGCTCGGTGATCCGGGCGGCACGCGACCTCGGCATCTCGACCCCGATCGCTAACGAGGCGACGATCAGCCTCGGCACCTCGCAGGTGTCGCTGCTGGAGTTGACGGCCGCCTATGCCGCGGTTGCGAGCGGCGAATATCCGGTCCATCCGCATGGGGTGACGGCGGCGCGCGAGCGGGGCTGGCTGGAGCAGTTCACGGCGCGTCCCTCGACCATCCCTGCCGACGTCGAAAGCGGGATGAAGGCGCTGCTCGATTCGTCGCTCAACCGCGGCACCGGGGTCGAGGCGGCGCTATCGGTGCCCGCCTGGGGCAAGACGGGGACGACGCAGGACGGGCGCGACGCGCTGTTCATCGGCTGGGCGCGCGACCTCGTGGTGGGCGTCTGGGTCGGCAACGACGACAACACCCCCAATCCGGGGCTGCACGGCGGCGGCGTGCCGGCGCGGCTGTGGGGCAGCTTCATGGCGCAGGCGCTTGGGGTCCAGACCCGCGCGGCGCAGCATGCCGCTGCGGCGGCGACGGACGACACGGAGGCGACCGGCAATGACAGCGCCGGCGCGCTCAATATCACGGGCACGCTGGAAGGACTGGGCCTCGACGTCCATATCGGCCGCGACGGCGTCACGCTGGGCAAGGACGACCGCCGCCGCGACGACCCGCCGCCCCCCCCGGCCAGGGACGAGCGGCGGCCAGAAGACGAGCGGTAGCAAGGGTTCGGTTCCCCGGTCTCCTCGTCACCTCGGCCTTGAGCCTGGGACAAACGTGCCGCAAAGATGACGTAGCGGGGCACGCGGCAGTTCAATGCCGGGTTGAGCCCGGCATGACGGAAGCAGCTTACAGCTTTCGCCCGATGACCTCCTTCATGATCTCACTCGTCCCCCCGTAGATCCGGCTCACCCGCGCCCCGCGCCACATCCGCGCGATCGGGTATTCATTCATGTATCCCGCGCCGCCGTGGAGCTGGAGGCACTTGTCCATCACCTCCCATTGCAGCTCGGTGTGCCACAGCTTCGCCGCCGCGCCCTCCTCGTTGGTCAGCTCGCCCTTCAGGTGCCGGGCGATCGCCCAGTCCAGATGCGCCCAGCCGACCTGCAGCTTGGCCTTGAGGTCCGCCAGCACGAAGCGGGTATTCTGGAAGTCGATCACCATGCCGGCGAACGCCTTGCGCGTCCGCACGAACTCGACCGTGTCATCGAACGCCCGCTGCGCGCTGGCATGCACCCCCACCGCGATCGACAGCCGCTCCTGCGGCAGCTGGCTCATCAGATAGATGAAACCCTTGCCCTCCTCGCCCAGGCAGTTGGTGATCGGCACGCGGACGTCGTCGAAGAACAGCTCGGACGTGTCGGCGGCGTCCTGCCCGATCTTGTCCAGCTTGCGGCCGCGCCGGAAGCCGTCGCGGTCCGCTTCGACCAGGATGATCGACATGCCCTTGTAGGCCGGCTTGGCGTCGGAATCGGTCTTGGCGACGACCAGCACCAGATCGGCGTTCTGGCCATTCGTGATGTAGGTCTTGGAGCCGTTGACGACGTAGTGATTGCCGTCCTTCTTCGCGGTCGTCCGTATCGCCTGAAGGTCGCTGCCGGTGCCCGGCTCGGTCATTGCGATCGCGGTGATCGTCTCGCCGGAGACGAGGCGCGGCAGCCATTCCTGCTTCTGCTCCTCCGAGCCGTAGTGCGCGATATAGTCGCAGACGATGTCCGACTGGAGCGAGAAGCCGGCCGGCACGCCGTTATAACTCATCTCCTCGTCGACGATCGCGTTATAGCCGAAGTCGAGCCCCAGTCCGCCATAGGCCTCCGGCACGGTCGGGCAAAGCATCCCGATCTCCCCCGCCTTGCGCCAGAAATCCTTGGGCACCAGCCGGCTCTGTTCCCAGTCGTTAACGTGCGGCACGCCCTCCTTTTGCAGGAACGACCGCACGGTCTGGCGGAACGCCTCGTGGTCGGGGGTGTAGGCAAAGCGGCCGGCGATTTCGTCGAGCGTCAGCATGTCAATCTCCTTTGCGACGCGTGGTGCCGGGTCCGACCGCCCTTCGTCAAGCGAACAGAACAAAAGTTATGGTGTCGCGCGTGGCGATCCGGCGGGCCGTGCATCCGCCCCCGAACCCTCCCCGGCCCTAACCTTGCAGGGAGGGGTGGTTCGGGTAAGGCTTGCCGCCCAAGGAGAGCGCGCATGAAACTGGCCAGCCTCAAGCAGGGCCGCGACGGGCGGCTCGTCGTCGTGTCGGATGACCTCGCCTGGTATGCCGACGCCACGCATATCGCGCCGACGTTGCAGGCGGCGCTCGACGGCTGGGACCGGATGCTGCCCGACCTGCAGGTGCTGGCGACCGATGTGCGTAACCAGGCGATCCCGCTGAAACGCTTCCACGAGCACGACGCCGCCTCGCCGCTGCCGCGCGCCTACCAATGGGCGGACGGCTCGGCTTACGTGAACCATGTGGCGCTGGTGCGGCAGGCGCGCGCGGCGGAGATGCCCGACAGCTTCTGGCATGATCCGTTGATGTATCAGGGAGGGTCGGACGGCTTTCTTGGGCCCCGCGATCTCATTCCCCTCGCCGACGAGAGCTGGGGCTGCGACCTGGAGGCGGAAGTGGTGGTGGTCACCGGCGACGTGCCGCTAGGCGCCGCGCGTGAGGAGGCGCTGGCGGCCATCCTGCTGGTCGGCCTGACCAACGACGTCTCCTTGCGCAACCTCATCCCCGGTGAGCTGGGCAAGGGCTTCGGCTTCTTCCAGTCAAAGCCCGCCAGCGCGTTCAGCCCCGTGTTCGTGACGCCCGATGCGCTCGGCGACTGGTGGCACGACGGCAAGCTCCACCGCACGCTGATGGTCGATCTCAACGGTGCGCCGTTCGGCCGCGCCGACGCGGGCGAAGACATGACGTTCGATTTCGGCACGCTGGTCGCGCACGCCGCGAAGACACGCCGGCTCGGCGCGGGGACGATCGTCGGCTCGGGCACGGTCAGCAACCGCGACGCCGGCGGCGGCCCGGGCAAGCCGATCAGCGAGGGCGGCGTCGGCTATTCCTGCCTGGCGGAGGTCCGCACCGTCGAAACGATCGCGACCGGCAAGCCGGTGACCCCCTTCCTGAAGCACGGCGACACGGTGCGCATCTGGGCAGAGGACGACAAGCACCACTCGATCTTCGGCGCGATTGAACAGGTGGTGGGCGAGCAGGTGGTGGGCAAGGGAGAAGCGGCATGATCGAGGCGCTGCGCACCCCGGACGAGCGGTTCGCCGCGGTGCCGGATTTTGACTTTCCCGTCCGCTATGTCGACGACCTGCCCGGGTACGAAGGCTTGCGCGGCGCCTATGTCGATGCCGGCCCTGCGGAGACGCAGCGCACCTTCCTCTGTCTGCACGGCGAGCCGAGCTGGTCCTTCCTCTATCGCAAGATGATCCCCGTTTTTCTGAAGGCCGGCGCGCGGGTCGTCGCGCCCGACCTGTTCGGATTTGGCAGGTCGGACAAGCCGGTGCGCGAGGCGGACTACAGCTTCGCCTGGCACCGCGCCTATCTCCTCGCGCTGGTCGAGCGGCTCGACCTGCGACGGATCACGCTGGTGGTGCAGGACTGGGGCGGGCTGCTCGGGCTGACGCTGCCGGTCGACCCCGGTTTCGCGGCGCGGCTGGAACGGCTGATCGTGATGAACACCGCGCTTGCCGTCGGGGTTTCGCCGGGGCCGGGGTTCGAGGCGTGGAAGACCTATGCGCTGTCGACCCACGACCTGCCGGTCGGCGACATTATCGCACGCGGGACGCCGCAGATAACGCCTGCGGAGAAGGCGGCCTATGACGCGCCCTATCCCGACGCGACCTACAAGGCGGGCGCGCGGGTCTTCCCCGCCCTGGTGCCGGTGACGCCAGAGATGGACGGCGCGGCGGTGTCGCGCGAGGCGATGGGGTTCTGGTCCGGGCGCTGGACGGGCAAGAGCTTCATGGCGATCGGCGACGCCGACCCGGTGCTGGGGCCGCCCGCCATGCAGGCGTTGCGCAAGGTCATCCGCGGTTGTCCCGAGCCGATGATCATCGCGGGCGGCGGCCATTTCGTGCAGGAATGGGGCGAGCCGATCGCGCGGGCGGCGCTCGAGAGTTTCAACGCCGCTTGAAATAATCTTGCGCGGAGCCGAAGGAGCCGCGCAGGCGTTGCGTCTGTCGAGAGGAGTGCCGATGGCGGACGTCCAGTCGCGCCCGAACCTGCCCAAGTTGAGCCTGCATGTGCCCGAGCCCAAGTTCCGGCCAGGCGATGCGGTCGACTTCACCGAGGTGGAGGTGCCCGCCGCCGGCAGCGTCCGCCGCCCCGACACCGCCGCCCCCGCCCGTGATTTCACCGATCTCGTCTACACGCTGGTGCGCGTGCTCGACGAGGAGGCGCACGCGGTGGGCCCGTGGGACCCGAAGCTGTCGCCCGACCAGCTCCGCCGGATGCTGCGCGCGATGGCGCTGCTGCGCGCGTTCGACGAGCGGATGTTCCGCGCCCAGCGCCAGGGCAAGACCAGCTTCTACATGAAGGCGACGGGCGAGGAGGCGGTGGCGGTGCCCCAGGCCTTCGCGCTCGACCCCGACGACATGTGCTTCCCGTCCTATCGCCAGCAGGGGCTGCTGATCGCGCGCGGCTATCCGCTGGTCGAGATGATGAACCAGATCTACTCCAACAAAGGCGACAAGCTGCAGGGCAAGCAGCTGCCGATCATGTATTCGGCGAAGGACCACGGCTTCTTCTCGATCTCTGGCAACCTCGCGACGCAGTTCCCGCAGGCGGTCGGCTGGGCGATGGCGTCCGCGGCAAAGGGCGACACGCGGATCGCCGCGGTGTGGTGTGGCGAGGGATCGACGGCCGAGGGCGATTTCCACTCCGCCTGCACGTTCGCCAGCGTCTATCGCGCGCCGGTAATCCTCAACGTCGTCAACAACCAGTGGGCGATCAGCAGCTTCTCGGGCTTCGCGGGCGCGGAGGCGACCACCTTTGCGGCGCGTGCGGTCGGCTATGGCATCGCCGGCTTGCGCGTCGACGGCAACGACGCGCTGGCGGTCTATGCTGCGACTGCCTGGGCGGCGGAGCGGGCGCGGACCAACCAGGGGCCGACGCTGATCGAGCACTTCACCTATCGTGCCGAGGGGCACTCCACGTCGGACGATCCAACACAATACCGCTCGGCTGGCGAGCCCAACGCCTGGCCGCTCGGCGACCCGATCCGGCGGCTCAAGGACCACCTGATCGCGTTGGGCGAGTGGGACGAGGAACGTCACGCCGCGCAGGACAGGGAGTTGGCCGAACAGGTTCGGGCCGATCAGAAGGAGGCCGAGAAGAACGGCATCCTCGGCCACGGCCTCCACCAGCCGCTCGACACGCTGTTCGACGGCGTGTTCGAGGAGATGCCTTGGCATCTGCGGGAGCAACAGGCGCAGATGATGGCGGAAGAACAGGCGAGCGGACGGCCATGGGCGCGGAAGTGACTGACGTTGCGGGGGAGGCCCCCGCCACCGCCCGCATGAACATGATCCAGGCGATCAACTCGGCGCTCGACGTGACGATGGCGCGCGACGCGGACGTGCTCGTGATGGGCGAGGACGTCGGCTATTTCGGCGGCGTCTTCCGCGCCACCGCCGGGCTGCAGGCCAAGTTCGGCAAGACGCGCGTGTTCGACACCCCGATCACCGAAATCGGCATTATCGGCGTCGCGATCGGGATGGGCGCCTATGGCCTGCGGCCAGTGCCCGAGATTCAGTTCGCCGACTACATCTACCCCGCGCTTGACCAGCTCGTGTCGGAGGCCGCGCGGCTGCGCTACCGCTCGGCGGGCGAGTTCACCGCGCCGATCACCGTCCGCTCGCCCTTTGGCGGCGGCATCTTCGGCGGGCAGACGCACTCGCAAAGTCCGGAGGGCATCTTCACGCACGTGTCCGGCATCAAGACGGTCATTCCGGCGACGCCGTACGATGCCAAGGGGCTGCTGATCGCGGCGATCGAGGACAATGATCCCGTCCTCTTCTTCGAGCCCAAGCGCATCTACAACGGCCCGTTCGACGGCCATTGGGACCGCCCGGCGAAGAACTGGTCGGCGCATCCCGCGGGCGCGGTGCCGACCGGCTATTACAAGATCGAGCTTGGCCGCGCCAATGTGGTGCGGGCGGGCGAGGCGGTGACGATCCTCTGCTATGGCACCATGGTCCATGTGGTCGCCGCGACGGTGGCTGACATGGGCGTCGATGCCGAGATCGTCGACCTGCGCACGCTGGTGCCGCTCGACATCGAGGCGATCGAGGCGTCGGTGCGCAAGACCGGCCGCTGCATGATCGTCCACGAGGCGACGCGGACCGGCGGCTTCGGTGCGGAGCTGTCGGCGCTCGTCACCGAACGCTGCTTCTACCACCTCGAAGCGCCGGTCGAGCGCGTCACCGGCTTCGACACGCCCTATCCGCACAGCCTGGAATGGGCCTATTTTCCCGGCCCCGTCCGCATCGGCGAGGCGCTCAAGAAGATCATGAAGGACGCCTGAGGACATGGCCCGCTTCACCTTCAAGCTGCCCGACATCGGCGAAGGCATCGCCGAGGCCGAGATCGTCGCCTGGCATGTCGCGATCGGTGATCGCGTCGAGGAGGACCAGAACATCGCCGACATGATGACCGACAAGGCGACGGTCGAGATGGAGTCGCCCGTCGCGGGGACGGTGGTCGAGCTGGCCGGCGCGGTCGGCGATCAGGTCGCGATCGGCGCGGCGCTGGTGGTGATCGAGACGGACGCCGAGGAAGCGGCCGACGCCGGTGGCGCGCGGCCGATGGACGAGACGGCGCGGCCGGAGCGTGCTGCGCAAACCACGAGCGGCGCACCCGGCGACCAGCCAGAGGTGGAGTTGCCCGAGAGCCAGTACGAGGCCGAGAATCCAGGCGTCGAGGAAGTGCTCAACAATAAGCTCATCCCCGGAATGGGGAAGGGGACCGCCGAGCGCAGCTCGGTGGTGGAGGTGGCCGCGCCCCAAACGACAATCCCCGAGGCGGGCCCCCGCCACCAGCCTGCGGATGGTCCCCCTCCCCGTTCCGGGGAGGAGCAGAAGGTCCTCGCGTCGCCCGCGGTGCGGCAGCGCGCTAGGGAACTCGGCGTCGACCTGGCGGCGGTGAAGGTCAGCGAAGGCGACCGCATTCGCCATGCCGACCTAGACGCGTACCTGCGCTACGGCAGCGGCCAGGGCTATCACGCCCCCCACGCCAGCCGCGCGCGCGCCGACGAGCAGGTCCGCGTCATCGGCATGCGCCGCCGCATTGCCGAGAACATGGCCGCGTCGAAGCGCGCCATCCCGCACTTCACCTATGTCGACGAGTGCGACGTGACCGAGCTGGAGGCGGCCCGCGCCGCGCTCAACGCGAACCGCGGCGGCCGCCCCAAGCTGACGCTGCTGCCGCTCCTGATCGTTGCGATCTGCCGCACGCTGCCCGACTTCCCGATGCTCAACGCCCGCTACGACGACACCGCAGAAGGAGGGGGCGTGGTGACGCGGAGCGGCCGCGTGCATCTCGGCATGGCGACGCAGACGGACGCCGGGCTCACCGTCCCCGTTATCCGCGACGCGCAGGACAGGAACGTCTGGCAGCTGGCGACCGAGATCGCGCGCCTCGCCGACGCCGCGCGCGCCAACAAGCTGACGCCGCAGGAGCTGGGCGGCGGCACCATCACCGTCACCAGCCTGGGCTCGCTGGGCGGCATCGCCACCACGCCGGTCATCAATCGGCCCGAGGTGGCGATCATCGGCCCCAACAAGATCGTCGAGCGCCCCGTCTTCCGGGGTGACGAGGTGGTCCGCGCCAAGCTGATGAACATCTCGATCAGCTGCGATCACCGCGTCGTCGACGGCTGGGACGCGGCGTCATACGTGCAGGCGCTCAAGCAGCTGCTCGAAACGCCGGTGCTGCTCTTTGCCGACTGACGGCCATACTCTCCTACAGGCGGTGTTCCGGCCTATGCCCCCCGTGACGATCGCCGTCGCGTCGTCGACCGTGGCATGATGGTGCTCCGGCCCTGAGGTTCGCCTGAAGTTCCGGTCGCGCGATCGCGCGATCGCGTCGCTCCAGCCCTGAAGTTGGCCTGAAGTTCGGCCGATACAGCTTGGGCGTACAGGTCAGGCGGCACAGGGTTAACCTGCCGCTAACCATCTTGACCGATAGCTCGCCGCCGATGGGAGCGGGACATGCAGCTGACGGTGCGCGGGTGGGAAATGGCGGCGCTGCTCGATCGGGCGCCCGCGGGGATCGAGGTCCTCAGCCTCGACTGTTTCGACACGCTGATCTGGCGCACGACCCACGCGCCCCATGACGTTTTCGCCGCGCTCGATCTGCCCGGCGGCGGTATCGAGCCGCGGCAATGGGGCGAGCAGCTGGCGCGGCGCGTCGCACACAACCGGCACGGCGCGCTGGAGGTGGGGCTCGCCGACATCTATGCCGCGATGATGCCGCAGGCGGACGATGCGACGGTACGCGCGCATGCCGCCGCGGAGCTGGCGCTCGAGGCCCGGCACGGCTTTGCCTTCCGCCCCGCCGTCGACCTGATCACGGCGGCGAAGCGACGCGGGCTGACGGTGGTGATCGTCAGCGACATGTACCTGACCGAGGCCGAACTGCGCGTCCACATCGCCGCCGCGGCGGGGGCCGAGGTGCTCGCCATGATCGACCGGGTCTTCGTCTCGGGCGCACACGGCATCGGCAAGAATGACGGGCTGTTCGACCGGGTGCTGGAGGTGCTGGACGTCGCCGCCGACCGCGTGCTCCACGTCGGCGACAATCGCCGCGCCGATCATGATTCGGCCGCCGCGCATGGCCTCCATGCCGCTCATTTCGTCCAGTTCGACCGCGCGACCGAACGCCGCCTGCGGCACGAAGCGAGCGCGGCGGTGATGATCGATCCCGCCGCGCGCGCGTCGTACCCGGTGCACCAGCCGCACCGTCCGGCGGTCGCGCTGCGCCGCGACGACGACCCCGCCTTCGTGCTCGGCCATGACGTCCTGGGCCCGGTGATGCGCAGCTTCGCCGACTGGCTCCACGACGAGCTGGAAACGGCCGCGGCGCAGGCCGGCCGCCGCGTCCGGCCGCTGTTCGTGATGCGCGACGGCTGGCTGCCCTTCCGCGTCTTCGATGCGCTCTACCCCGGCGCGGGCGCGGCGACGGTGGAGATCAGCCGCTTCGTCGCCGGGCGGGCGAGCATCCACGATGACGCGTCGCTCGACCGGTATCTGGGTGAATGGCTCGACAAGCTGCCGGTCGCGGTGTTGGCGCGCCACCTGATGCTCTATGAGCAAGAGGTCGCGTCGATCGTCCGGCGCACCCCCCATGCCGCCGCGGCGGGCGCGCTGGCGGCGCTGGTCGCCAAGCCTGCGGTCCGCGCCAAGATCATCGCCCGGTGCCGCGCGTTCGGCGACCGGCTGATCGCCCATCTGGCGCGCGCGGGCATCACCCGCGGCGATGCGGTGATGCTGGTCGATATCGGCTTCAACGGCACGGTCCAGAACATTGTCGCGCCGATCTTGACCGCGCGGATGGGGCTGGAGGTGGGCGGCCGCTACCTGTTCCTGCGCGAGACGCAGGCGTCGGGGCTCGACAAACGGGGGATGATCGATGTCCGCCGCTTCGACAATCGCGCGCTCCATGGTCTCTCAACTGCGGTGGTGGCGATCGAGCAGCTGTGCAACCTTGCCCAGGGATCGTGCATCGGCTTCGACGCCACCGGCGCGCCGGTGCGCGAGGACGTTGGTGCCAAGGCGGCGCACAGCACAGTGCGCGACCGCGCCCAGGAAGGTGCGCTCGCCTTTGCCCGCGATGCCGGCCGCGCGGTGCTGCGCCCGGCCGCGGCCGACACGCCCGAGGCGCGTGAGCGGGCCGCCGCCGCGGCGCTGGCGCGACTGTTCTTCCTGCCGTCGGCCACGGAGGTGTCGCTGTTCGCGCAGTTCGGCTTCGACGCCAATCTGGGCAGCCACAATGCAGAGGCGCTGATCGACGTCGATGCAAGCGGCCGCGCGCTGCGGCGGCGCGGCCTGTCCTTCACCAACGACCGGGCGCATATGTTCCTGGCCGGCGACCTGCACCGCCACGGCCTGCCGCTCAGCCTGGCGAGCTTCGCCGCGCACCGCTTCGGGCTGGACCTGCGCTTGACCGACTTCGAGGTCGGCGGGATCGCGGTGGGCGTGATGATGGTCACCGCCACCGAGCAGCTCGTCCAGCCGGTCACCGCCTGGCCGACCTGCGACGGCTTCTACCGGCTGCAGGTGCCGATCGGCGCCAGCCGTCCGACCGTCGCGGTACAGCTGGGCGCGCTGGCGCCTTGGATCGAGGTGGAGGAGGTGACGATCGAGCGGCTGACGGGCGAGGGCGAGCCGCCCGCGCGGCGCGATCCGGTCAAGCCGCTGTTCGACGCGATGACCGACGCGGGCGACGGACTGTGGCGCGCCGAGCCCGCCGGCTTCGCGCTCGTCCAGCCGCCCGTCGCCGAGGGCCCGCTCCTGCTGACGCTGGTCTTCCGCACCCTCGGCACGCGCGCCGCGCCATCGCTGCGACTGGCGGCCTGACCCGAGGTCGACTTCACGCCAGGTGAGCGGCCGGCTTCAACATGGGTGGACGTCTTCGACGTCGGTATCGGGCACGTTGATGGTGCAGATCCCGGCGCCCCGCAGGCGTCGCTGGGTGCGGGCGAGGCGATCACAGGCAGCGGCCGCGTCCGCCTCCCCCGCCGGATCGCACGCTGCCATGTCGTCGCGCCAGATGGCGATTAGCTGCCGTTGTGCCGCGGACCAGGGCGGCCGGGTGACACCCTATGCGCCGCCAGCCTTTCGACCTGCCGTGGCGACGACGGCGCAGCGTGAGTACTCGCCACCGGCTGCGGCCCCGCGATGCTGTCGGCCATGTCAGTCACCACGGTGTTGTCGACGACGGTGGTCTGCGTCTCGGCCCCGCAGCCTGCTGTCAGGCACATCGCAGCCGCACAGATCATCAGCGGACCAGCGCTTCGTTTGCGCATCGTGTGTTTTACAACGTCCCTGGCGCATCCGGTAGTTGATCGGTGCAAGAATCGGCACGCCGTCAGAGGCGGTCGACCGACTTCGTCTTCTGCATAGCCCCCGCAATCCGGCGCGCCAGCCCGCGCGGGGTCAGGCGGATGCTCTCTGCCATCACCATGTTGGCCGCGCCCGACACCTTCACCGCCGTGTTCGCCTTTAGTGCTTTCAACCCGTCGCGCACCACCGCGTCGGCGTCGCTGGCGAAGGTCTTGAACAGCGCGCTGTCGCCCATCCCTGCTACATCGGCGAACTCGGTCCGGGTCGGCCCGGGACAGAGCGCCGCCACGCGGACGCCGTGCGGTTTCACCTCCTCGTGCAGCGCCTCGGAGAAGCTGAGCACGAACGCCTTCGACGCATAATAGACCGCCATCCACGGCCCCGGCTGAAAGGCGGCGGTCGAGGCGACGTTGAGGATGCCGCCTCCCCGGCGCTCGACCATGCCGGGCAGGACGGCGCGGCTGAGCGCGACCAGCGCACGGCAGTTGAGGTCGATCATCCCGAGCTGCTGCCCGGCATCGAGGTCGGCGAAGCCGCCGCGCAGGCCGAAGCCCGCATTGTTGATGAGCTGATCAACGATCAGCCCCGCGGCGGCGATGTCGGCGACCAGCTTGTCCGGCGCGGCGGGGTCGGCAAGGTCGGCGGCGACGATATGGACCGCGACGCCATGCTTCTGGTCCAGCTCGGCGCGCAACGCCTCCAGCCGGTCGATCCGCCGCGCGGTCAGGATCAGGTCGACGCCCTGCGCCGCGAGTGCGCGGGCAAAACCTTCGCCGAGGCCAGCGGACGCGCCGGTAATGAGAGTGGCCATGGTTCCTCCTTGAATCCTCCCCGCGATGGGGAGGATTTCACGTCATACGACCTCGAACAACCCCGCTGCGCCCATCCCGCCGGCGGTGCACATGCTGACCACCACCCAGCGCACGCCGCGCTTCCGCCCCGCGATCAGCGCGTGGCCGACCAGCCGCGCGCCGGTCATGCCGAAGGGGTGGCCGACCGCGATCGCGCCGCCGTCGACATTGTACTTCTCGGGATCGATGCGGAGATGGTCGCGGCAATACAGGCATTGCGACGCGAACGCCTCGTTCAGCTCCCACAGCCCGATGTCGGCGACGCTCAGCCCGGCGCGGGCGAGCAGCTTGGGAATGGCGAAAACCGGGCCGATGCCCATCTCGTCCGGGGCGCAGCCCGCCGCCTGGAAGCCGCGATAGACGCCGAGGACATCCTTGCCCTCGGCTTCGGCGGTGGCGCGGTCCATCACGATCTGCGCCGCCGCGCCGTCGGAGAGCTGGCTGGCGTTGCCCGCGGTGACGTGCGCGCCGGGGCCGGAGAAGTCGCCGCCGGGCCATACCGTCTTCAGCCCCGCCAGCGCCTCGGCGGTGGTGCCCGGGCGGATGCCCTCGTCCTGCGTGACGGTGACGGTCTCCGTTCCGGTGCGCTCGCCCGCCTTGTCGAACAGCGCCTTTTCGACCGTGATCGGCACGATCTCTTCGGCGAACGCGCCGTCGGCCAGCCCCGCGGCGGCGCGTTGCTGCGACTGCGCGCCATAGGCGTCCTGCGCCGCGCGGCTGATGCCGTAGCGCTCGGCGACGATCTCCGCAGTCTCGATCATCGGGATGTAGGCGGCGGGCTCACGCGCGATCACCGAGCTGTTGACGTAGCGCGGCGCATCCTTGGTGACGGTGAAGCTGATCGACTCCGCGCCGCCGGACAGCGCCACGTCGATGTCACCCGCGACGATCGAGCGCGCTGCGAGCGCCAGCGCGGTCAGCCCGGAGCCGCACTTGCGATCAAGGGTGAAGGCGGGCACCGACTGCGGCAGCCCGCCCGCGAAGATCGCCATCCGTCCGGCATTCCCCCCTTGCGTCCCCCACTGGTTGCCGACGCCCCAGAACACGTCGTCGATCCGTGCCGGATCGATCCCCGCCCGCTCGACCGCCGCGGCCATGACGTGCCCCGCGAGCACGGGCGCCTCCGTTGCGTTGAACGCGCCGCGATAGGCCTTGCCGATCCCGGTGCGGGCGGTGGCGACGATGGCGGCTTCGCGCATGGTTTCGATCCTGCGATGAACGGGGGGGGGCGTTCTCTCTTAACCGGCATTCCCGCGCAAGCAGGATGACGGCGGCACCTGGCCGCAACCGGACCGACGTGTTTACCGCAGCAGCACCAGCTCCTCCGCCATAGTCGGGTGCAGCGCGACGGTCTCGTCGAACTGCGCCTTGGTCAGCCCGGCCTTCACCGCGACCGCCGCGCCTTGCAGAATTTCCGGCGCGTCGGGGCCGATCATGTGGATGCCGACCACCCGGTCGGTCGCGTCGCAGACCATCTTGTAGAGCGCGCGCTCGTTGCGGCCGGCAAGCACGTTTTTCATCGGGCGGAAATCGGACGAGTAGATCTTCACTTCGCCCAGCTTCTGGCGCGCCTCGCTCTCGGTCATGCCGACCTGCGCGATCGGCGGGTGGCTGAACACCGCCGACGGCACGCAGCTGTAGTCCACCCGCGTCGGCTTGCCGCCGTAGAAGGTGTCGGCGAACGCCTGCCCCTCGCGGATCGCGACGGGGGTGAGCTGGATGCGGTTGGTGACGTCGCCGACCGCGAAGATGCTCGGGCAGGTGGAGCGATTGTCCGCGTCGACCCCGACTGCGCCTTTGCCGTCGAGCTCGACGCCTGCGCTATCGAGCCCCAGCCCGCGCGTGTTCGGTACTCGGCCGGTGGCGAACATGACGCAGTCGACCACCACCGGCTCATGGTTCGACATGCGCACCGTCAGGCAGCCGTCTTCCCCCTTGGCGATTCCCTCGAACGTCGCGTCAAAGCGGAACTCAAGCCCCTTCATCATGCTGATCTGGAGCAGCCGGTCGCGCAGCGCCAGCTCGTAGCCGCGCAGGATTTCCTGCGTCCGGTTCATGACGATGACGTGCGCGCCGAACTGGTGGAAGATGCCGGCGAATTCGTTGGCGATATAGCCTGCGCCCGCGATCAGGATGCGCCGGGGGATGGCGTCAAGGTGAAACGCCTCGTTCGAGGTGATGCCGTGCTCGTTGCCCGGGCAATCGGGGATCGCGGGATGCGCGCCGACGGCGAGCAGGATGCGTTCGGCGGTCTTCTCCTGCCCATCGGCGAGGCGGACGGTGTTGGGTCCGGTCACCTCCGCGCGCTGGAGGATGATCTCGACGCCGTTGTTGGTCAGCGTGTCGGTATAGGCGCCGTTGAGCCGGTCGACCTCGGCCAGCACATTGTCGCGCAGCCGCGGCCAGTCGAAATGGCAGGCGTCGGGCACGTCCCAGCCGAAGCGCTTGGCGTCTTTCAGATCCTCCGCGAAATGTGCGCCATAGACGAGCAGCTTCTTGGGGACGCAGCCGCGGATGACGCAGGTGCCGCCGACCCGATACTCCTCCGCCACCGCAACGCGCGCGCCGTGCTGCGCCGCGACGCGGGCGGCGCGGGTGCCGCCGGACCCGGCACCGATGACGAGGAGATCATAGTCGTAGGGCATCAATTCAGTCCCGTATCGGCAAGGGCGGAGCGCAGATCGAGATGCTCAACGAACGGGTCGAAGTCACGGTCGCTGTAGAGCAGGGGAATGTCATCGACGATGCAGCGCGTGGCGATCAGCGTGTCGATCGTCTTGCGAATGGTCACCCCCATCGCGCGGAGCGTACGGTAGTTGCGGGCAGCTTCAATCGCCACCTCGCGATCAGCGATCTCGACGAAGGGGAGGGAGAGCAGCTGCGCGCGCGTATTGTTGAACTCGCGATCGGTCCGGCAGCCCTGTAGCACCTCGGCGAGCATCAGGTCGCCGACCAGAACACGCTGCACGCCAAGCTGCTGGTCGAGCCAATTAGCCTGGCGCGTTGACCTGCCGCCAAGATAGTCGATCCAAACGCCCGAATCGACGAGGATCAATCGAGACGCATGGCGTCGAGATCGCCGATCCAGTTGATCTTGCCGCGTAACTTGCGAATGCCCTGCTGTCGTTCCAACCGCACGAAGGTACGCAACGCTTCTTCGACGGTTTCACGTTTGGTCTTCTTTCCACCGACCTGCATGGCCTCCGCCATCAAAGCAGGATCGATCTCTATGTTCGTCCGCATGTGTATGAACTCCGCAAACCGTACACATAGGCGTGGGTGGGGCTTCAGTCTAGCCCCGCCCGCTTGATGAGGTCCGTCGTCGAAGGGTCGAAGTCGCCGCCGCCCTTCGCCGCGGCCTTGGCCATTTCCTTGCCCAGCTCGACACCGAACTGGTCGAAGCTGTTGATGCCGAGCAGCGTCCCGTTTACGAACACGCGGTGCTCGTAAAAGGCGATCAGCGCGCCCAGCGTGCGCGGGGTCAGCTGGTCGAGCAGGATCGTGCTCGACGGCCGGTCGCCGGGATAGTTGCGCGCGCCATCTTCGGACGCCTTGCCCTTCATCAGCGCCGCGCCTTGCGCAAACGCGTTGAGGAGCAGCTGGCGGTGATGCTCCTCGCCCAGCGTATCGCCGCCCTCGATCACCGCGATGAATTCGACGGGGACGAGGTGGGTGCCCTGGTGGAGCAGCTGGAACACAGCATGCTGCGCGTCGGTGCCGACCCCGCCCCAGGTGATCGCCGCGGTCGGGCGGCCGACGGGCTTGCCGTCGAGCGTCGTGCCCTTGCCGTTCGACTCCATCTCCAGCTGCTGGAGATAGGGCGGGAGCAGGCGCAGCCGCACGTCATAAGCGAAGGGCGCGCGTGTCTCGCAATGCCGGACCTGGGTGTAATAAAGGTCGGCAAAGGCGGCGAGCGCGGGCGCGCTCTTTTCCAGCGCGGTAAGCCGGAAATGACGGTCCATCTCGGCCGCGCCCTCCAGCAGCTCCTCGAACGCGCCCCAGCCGAGCCCGAGCGCGGCGGGGAAGCCGATCGATGACCACAGCGAATAGCGCCCGCCGACGCCTTCGTTGAAGGGCAGCACGCGGGTCTCGTCGACGCCCCACTCGACCGCCTTGTCCGGCGCGGCGGTAAGCGCGATGACGCGGCCATAGGGGTCCGCGACGCCATGGTCGGTCATCCAGGCGAGGACCGAGCCGGCGTTCAGGAGCGTCTCCGTCGTGGTGAAGGTCTTGGACGCGACCACCAGCAGGGTCGCGTGCGGATCGAAGCGCGCGAACGCATCCTCAAGCTGCACCCCGTCGACATTGGAGCAGACCGCGACGTCGTAGCGCTTCTCCTCCCGCCCAAGCGCGTCGACCAAAAGGTCGGGGCCCAGCGCCGAGCCGCCGATGCCGACATGGAGGATATGGCGGACATCGCCCATCGCCCCGCCCTCGATCGCGTCGATCAGCGCGCGTTCACGTTCGTGGCAGCGCTTCGCGGCGGCGACCAGCTCGGGCGCGCCCTCGCCGCGCTCCTCGGTATGGGTGACGGGGCGGTCTTCGGTCACGTTGACATGCTCGCCCGCGAACAGCGCGTCACGTCGCTTCGCCAGCCCCGCCTCCTCGGCCAGAGCGGTAAATGCGACCACCGCGTCGGCGGTCAGATGGGTCTTGGAAAAATCGAAATGCAGCCCGGCGACGTCGAGGCTGAAGCGGCTGAGCCGGTCGCCGTCCTGATCGAAGAGCTCGGTGAGCGTGGGGCTAGGCAGAGCTTCGATGCGGGACCAGTCGGGCATGGGGCGGCTCCGTTGAGCGAGGGCGTGCGTGGCCCAACGCTCTACGCCGACATTCGGCCCGCCGCTACTTGCCTTGGGCGCGCCACCTGGCGATCGTGCGCTGGATGATCTGTTCCTCACCGCCGGTATCGCGCCACAGCTGCGAGAAGAGCGGATCGCCGGACGCCGGGCGGCGATCCTCCGCCAGCGCGTCGAAGCAGACGCGAATCGGGATCGTCACGCCCTCGCCGCAGATGATGCATTCGCGGTTGCGCAGCGCCGGGATAGAATCGAGGAAGCCGCGCGCACCCTCCGGCATCGCGGCGCGGACGAACGCCTGGTCGCGGTCATTGTTGAGCCGCATCGCGATGATCGTGCCGCACTGCGACAGCACCCCTTCGGCTAGATCCGACGGCCGCTGCGTGATGAGACCCAGCGACACGCCGTATTTGCGGCCCTCCTTGGCGATCCGCCCGAGAATGCGGCCGACCGAGCTGGCGGTCTCGTTGCCCGCCGGGATGTAGCGGTGCGCCTCCTCGCAAACGAGCAGGATCGGGCGCTGCGGCTCGTTGCGGCTCCAGATCGCGAAGTCAAAGGTCGTCCGCGCCAGCACCGCGACGACGACCGCGGTGATGTCCGACGGCACCCCCGACACGTCGACGATCGAGATCGGCCGGCCGTTGCTGGGCAGCCGGAAGATGCGGCTGAGGAAGTTCGCCATCGTGTCGGCGACCATCATCCCTGAGAACATGAAGCCGTAGCGTGGATCGGCCTTGATCTCCTCGATCTTGGTTTTGAGGCGAAGGTATGGCGCGGTGTCACCGGCGCGGTCCATCTTGCCCATCTCCAGCCCGATGAGGTTGGTGAGATCGGACAGCAGGTAGGGGATCGGTGCGTCGACCGTCAGCTTGGCGATCTCCTGCCCCAGCCGGCTTTTGCATCGTGCAGCGAGCAGACATTTGGCCAGGATATCGGCGTCGATCTGCCGCTCCGAGCCCGAGGTGGTCAGAAAGACTTCGCAATGTTCCTCGAAGTTCATCAGCCAATAGGGCATCTGCAAGTTGGTGACGTCCAGGATCTGGCCGTTGTTCTTGAACGCGGCAGAGTATTCGCCGTGCGGGTCGATCATCACGATATGCCCTTCGGGCGCGAGATCGCAGATCTTGTGGAGGATCAGCGCGGCCGACGTCGACTTGCCCGTGCCGGTGGACCCGACCAGCGCGAAATGCTTGCCCAGCATAGAATCGACGTACAGCGTCGCGCGAATGTCTTTGGTCGGATAGACGGTGCCGATGCTGACATGAGCGCGGTCGTCGGCGGCATAGACCTGTTTGAGGTCAGCGGTGGTGACGGGGAACACCTCGGCGCCCGGTTGCGGATAGCGGGTGACGCCGCGGCGGAAATTGTAGAGCTTGCCGGTCAGTTTCTCCTCGTCGCCCTCGCCCAGGAAGTCGATGTCGGCGATGATCGCCGTTCCACTCGTCTCGTCGAGGCGCAGCGCACGGACGTTGGCGACGATCCAGGCACCGCCGACGCGCATCTTGATCTGACCGCCGACCTGCCCCGCAAACCCGACCGCGGGATCGGGATCGCTGCCCGCCGTAACGACCGCCGCACGGTCGAGCAGCACGCGGCTGGCGGAGCCCGCGATCGACACCACCGTGCCGATCGAGCCTGCGACCTGCACCGCCGCCGCCGTGGCCGGATCAAAGGACGAAAAGCGGGGGATGTCGTTCATGGACGCGTGCCGATCGCAAGGATGAGCGGTGGCGCTAGGCGCGGGCGCGTTAAGATCGCGTGATTGCCCTCTAATCCGAAAGGTTTAGGGCCTTGCATCGGACCGGCCCGCGTCCGATGATTGCGCCAAGGGTTCGCATCCGGGGGCAACGAGAGTGGGGGCGGTAGGGATCGTCGACGCGGTCGCGCGCGAGCTGATGCTGTTCGCGGGCGTGGGGCTGTTGATCGGCGGGATCGACGAACTGGCGGTCGACGCGTGCTTCGCCGCGATTCGCCTCATCCGGCCGCGACGCCGCCTGACGCTGGCTACCTTGCCGATCGCGCCGCCGACCCGGTTCGCGGTGTTCGTGCCGGCATGGGATGAGGCGGCCGTGATCGGCCCGATGCTGCGTACGGCCGCCGCCCGCTTCGCCGGCGAGGACGTGCGCTTCTATGTCGGCGTCTACCCGAACGACGCGGCGACCGCGGCGGCGGTGACCGCGGTCGCCGATCCGCGCATCCGGCTCGCACCGGCGCGACGGCCCGGCCCGACCACCAAGGCCGACAATCTCAACGCGTTGTGGGCCGCCATGGTCGCGGACGGCTGGGCCGCCGACGCGGTGGTGCTGCACGACGCCGAAGATGTCGTTCATCCCGCCGAGTTGCGAACCTTCGCCGCGCTGCTGACCGGGCATGACGTCGTGCAGCTGCCGGTGCTGCCGATCGTCGCTCGCGGCTCGGTGCTGCTGAGCGGGCATTATGCGGACGAGTTCTCAGAGATGCACAGCCGCGCCTTGAGCGTGCGCGCGGCGCTGGGCGCCGGATTGCCGCTGGCGGGCGTCGGGTGCGCGATCCGGACCGACCGATTGCGTGCGATCGCGGCGACGCGTGGCGGCGATCCTTTCGACGCATCGTCGCTGACCGAGGATTACGAGCTGGGCCTGCTGCTCGCCGGCAGCGGCGCGCGCGGCTGTTTCGCCCGGGTGCGCGAGCGCGCCGACGGGCAGCTGGTCGCAGTGCGCGCGATCTTCCCCGGGACGCTCGATGCGGCGGTGCGGCAGAAGGCGCGCTGGATCACCGGCATCGCGCTTGCCGGGTGGGACCGGACCGGCTGGTCGCGCGGGCACGGGCTGGGCGACCACTGGATGCGGCTCCGCGACCGTCGCGCGCCGCTGGCGATGCTGGTGCTTGCGGCCGCCTATCTGTCGATCTTCGCTTGGCTGATCGGAGCGGCGGCGCATTGGCGGAGCGGCACACCGCCGCCGGCGATCACGCCTCTTGTCGCGTGGCTGCTGACGATCAATGCCTGGCTGCTCGTCTGGCGGCTGGGCATGCGCATGCTGTTCACCGGCCGCGCCTATGGGTTGCGGCAGGCGCTGTGGTCCGTTCCGCGGTTCGTGGTCGGCAATGCAGTGACGCTGCTCGCCGCGCCGCGAGCGCTGCTACTGTACAGCCGCCTCCTCCGCGGGGCGTCGCCGCACTGGGACAAGACCGCGCACGTCTTTCCCGATCTGGCGGCGGCTGAGGTGTGAGACGGGGGCGGCCGCTCCGGTTTCTGGCAATGGTGCTGGGCGTGTGGACGGCGGCGCGCGTCGCGCTGCTGTGGCCCGCCGGGGCGGCCACGGACGGGCCGGCCGCGCTGCGCCGCGGCGTTCCGGCCACGATGCGCGCGCCACCGGGAACCGAACCATCTGAAGTCTTCACCCCTGCGGCGACCGAACCGCCCGTCGCAGACAGTGCTGCTTCGGTCACAAGGGGCGGCGATGCCAAGCCTGCAGCCCATGTTCCACGCTACGCGATCGGGGTGATCGAGACGGCAGCGCGTGCGAACGAAGCTAGCGTTTCAGCTCGATCTGAGGACGGGACGCCCGCCTCCGGCGCAACGGCAGCGCCCTTGTCCGGAGATCCGGCACCGTTCGTGGCTCCCGGGCGACGCCCACCCCCGCCGTCCTCCCACGCCGCCGCGCGGCTGCGCGGCGATACCTGGCTCGTCGCCCGGCCCGGCGGCGGCGAGAGTCTCGCGTTCGGTCAGCTCGGCGCGTCGCAGGCGGGCGCGCGGGTCACCTACGCGGTCGACGCGGCGCGGCGAATCGCTTTGTCGGCGCGCCTGTCCACGCCGCTGAGCGGTCACGGGCGTGAGGCGGCGGTGGGGGTGGATTGGCAGCCGACCCGGCTGCCCGTGCACCTGCTGGTCGAGGAGCGCCTGCCGCTCGACAGTGGCTCGGCGGAGCCCGCCGTCGCGCTGATCGGCGGCGCAGCGGTGCGGTTACCGCTCCGCATCACGCTCGAAACCTATGCGCAGGGCGGCGCGGTGCATCGGCGGGGCGCGTTTGCGGACGGATCGGCACGGCTGTCGCACGCGCTGCTACGCCGCCACGCGGTCGCAATGGACGTGGGCGCCGGTGTCTGGGGCGCGGCGCAGCGCGACGCCTCGCGGTTCGATATCGGGCCCGAGCTTGGCGTCACTCTCCCGGTTCGCGGCGCGACGGTTCGGCTGGCGGTCGATTATCGGCGGCGCGTCGGCGGCCGGGCGCGACCGGGGTCCGGGCCGGCGCTGGTGCTCGGCGGCAGCTTCTAGCCGCACCTGACATGAGGCGGTAACGAAGCGGACGTGGACGTCTACCTTCCCATCGCCAATCTGTCGGTCAATGCGATTGTGATCGTGCTGCTCGGCGGCGGCGTCGGGTTGCTGTCGGGGATGTTCGGCGTCGGCGGCGGGTTCCTGACCACGCCGCTGCTGATCGTCTACGGCATCCCGCCAACCGTCGCCGCCGCGTCGGCCGCCAGCCAGGTTACCGGCGCCAGCGTGTCGGGGGTCTTCACTCATTTCCGCCGCGGCGGGGTCGACGTGAAGATGGGTCTGGTGCTGGTCGCAGGCGGCATCTTCGGGTCACTGGCCGGGGCGTGGGTATTTGCGGCGCTGCAGGCGCTTGGCCAGCTCGATACCGTCATCGCCATCGTCTACGTCCTGCTGCTGGGCTCGATCGGCACGTCGATGGCGCGGGAGTCGATCACCGCGATCCTGCTGGCGCGCCGCGGCGAAACACCGCGGGCAGCAAAGCGACGGCACCACCCGCTGATCGCGGCGCTGCCGTTCCGGACGCGCTTTTACCGCTCGGGCTTGTATATTTCCCCGATCGCGCCGCTCCTGCTGGGCTTTGCGACCGGCGTCCTGACGGTGATGCTTGGGATCGGCGGCGGCTTTATCCTAGTCCCCGCGATGATCTATCTGCTCGGCATGGCGACCGCGACGGTGGTGGGCACCAGCCTGTTCCAGATCCTGTTCGTCACGGCAGCGGCGACGATGATCCACGCACTGACGACCAAGGCGGTTGACATCGTGCTCGCCGGATTGCTGCTGACCGGCTCGGTGATCGGCGCGCAGGTCGGGGTGAAGCTCGCGGGGCGGCTAAAGCCCGAATGGCTGCGGTTGCTGCTGGCGACGATGGTGTTGCTGGTGGGCCTGCGCATCCTGCTCGGGCTGGTGTGGCGGCCGGAGGCGATCTTCACGGTCGAAGCTGCGTGAAGGGGGCTGCGTGAGAGCGGGTGCCACGAGGACGCTGCCGGCACTGTTGCTGCCGGTGCTGCTCATGGCGACGAAAGCATCGGGCGAGCCGAAGCCGGTGCTGGTGCCCGATGTCTCGCAGCGGCTGGTCAGGATCGTCTACTCCTTCACCGGCGCCGAACTGCTGCTGTTCGGCGCGATCGTGCGGCCCGATCGTGTCGCCGATCAGCGGCCGATCGACATCGTCGTCGTGGTAAAGGGGCCGGCGCAGTCGGTGCTGGTGCGCGAGAAGGAGCGGTTCGCGGGCATCTGGGTCAATGCCGACCGGCTGCGGTACCGCTCGGCACCGTCCTTCTACGCGATCGCGTCGGCACGGCCGATCGAGCAGATCGTCGATGCGCGCACCCGCGCCATCTATGAATTGGGTCTCGACTCGCTGCAGCTGTCGCCCGCATCGAACGCACCCGCCGACGAACAGGCGCGGTTCCAAGGCGGGCTGGTCGCGACCAAGCGCCGCGCGGGGCTGTATTTTGCCGATCCGCATGCGGTCGAGATTACCGGGGGCGTGCTGTATCGCGCGCGACTAACCATCCCGGCGCGGGTGCCGGTGGGGCGGTTCACGGCAGAGACCTTCCTGATCCGTGACGGGCACGTCCTCGCCGCCGCCGTGCGGCCGATCGAGGTGCAGAAGGAGGGGATGGAACGGTTCGTCACCCAGGCGGCCGACAAGGCGTCACTGCTGTACGGGCTGGCCGCCGTGGCTCTGTCCGTGACACTCGGCTGGGCGGCGGGTTACGCCGCTCGGCGCTGGTAAAAATCGCGACGAGCCGAGGCTGACGTGCGCTAGACCGTTGTTCAACAGCGCGGTAGCATCAACACAGATCAAGGGGGGCAGGGCGATGCGCAAGGCTTGGCGGTTGGCGGTGTCGATCCTCGCGCTGGCTCCCGTGACGGCGTTCGGCGACAACGCCCCCCGCATCGTCTTCGCGCAGCCCGGCATCGGCGGCGGCGCGATCCAGCGGTATTCAGTACGCTTCAGCCAGGCGATGGTCCCACTCGGCGATCCGCGCGCGGCTGCGCCGCTGACCACGCCCTGCGCCGGGCAGGGCCGCTGGGTCGACCAGCAGACCTGGGTGTTCGACTTCGCAACGCCGCTGGCGGGCGGCACGAGCTGCAGGTTCGAGACCGTTGCCACCCTGAAGAGCGTCGCGGGCTATGCGATGGCGAGCACGCCCAGCTTCACCGTCGACGCCGGCGGCCCGGTCGCGCGCGCGATCCTGCCGGCAAACGACGGCGACGAGATCGAGGAGGATCAGGTCTTCCTGGTCGCCGCGAACATGGTGCCGACGCCGCAATCGGTCGCCGCCAACGCCTATTGCGCGGTCGACGGCGTCGGCGAGCGCATCCCGGTCGACGTGCTGCCATCGGATGTCCCGGCGCGGTTGCTAGGCGCGCTGAGCCCGATCGAGTATCGGCTGACCAATTTCCTCAGTAATGCCAGCCTGCCCGATCGGCTGCCCGCCGACGCGGGCGCGCGGACGCGGGCGTTGCAGCCGGTGGTGGCGCTGAAGTGCCGCCGCCCGCTGCCGCCGGGCCGTGCGATGGCGCTGGTCTGGGGGGCGCAGATCGCGGGCGCAGGCGGCAAGACCGCGGGCGCGGACCAGCGCTTCGACTTCACGGTCCGCAAGCCCTTTGCCGCGCGCTTCGAATGCAGCCGCGTCAATGCGCAGGCGGGGTGCAGCCCGGTCGAGAAGGCCTATGTCCGCTTCTCCGCGCCCATCGCGCTCAGCGTCGCGCGGCAGATCCGCATCACGCTGCCCGACGGCCATGCGATCGAACCCACCTTCTCTAAGGACGAGCAGCGCGCCGCGACGATCAGCGACGTCGGCTTCGCCCCGCCGCTGCCGTTCGCGAGCGCCGCGACGCTGACGGTCCCCGCAGGGGTGCGGGACGAGAGCGGGCGCGTGCTCCAGAATGCCGAGCGCTTCCCGCTGCAGGTGCGCTTCGACGAGGCCCCGCCGCTTATCAAGTTCACGGCTGGGTTCGGCATTCTTGAGGCGCATGAGGGCGGCGTGCTGCCGGTGACGGTGCGCAACGTCGAGCCGGCGCTACGGGGCACGAACCTGGCGATCCCGGGCCGCACGCTGCGCATCGAGGCGTCCGACGGCAAGGTCGCCGAATGGCTGCGGACGGTCGACAGTGCCGGCGAGGAGCGGTCGACCCCGATCGAGCGTGACGGGCAGGAGGTCGGCCGCGTCAACCACACCGGCGACACCTCGATCCTGCCCGCGGGGACGGGCGCGGGGTTCGCCGTCCGCCCGCCGCTGGGCGGGCGCGCGTTCGAGGTGGTCGGCATCCCGCTTCGCCAACCCGGCTTCTACGTCGTCGAGGTCGCGAGCCCCGCGCTCGGCCGCGCGCTGCTCGGCCGCAGCGCCCCGCGCTATGTCGCGACTTCGGTCCTCGTCACCAACATGGCGGTGCATTTCGAATGGGGACGCGAGGCTAGCCTCGCCTGGGTTACGTCGCTCGACACCGGCCGGCCGGTCGCCAATGCTGCGGTCAGGATCACCGACAGCTGCACCGGCCAGCTGCTCGCCCACGGCACGACCGACCGTTCGGGCGGGGTGATGGCCCCCGCCGGGCTGCCCGCGCCGTCGACGGGGGGCAGCTGTGAGGGCGACGAGCATCCGCTGATGGTGTCGGCCACCGCGGGCGACGATTACAGCTTTACGCTGACCAGCTGGGCAAACGGCATCAGCCCGTTCGATTTCGACCTGCCCTATGGCTATGAGGCTCCGGGCGAGACGCTGCACACGATCTTCGACCGCGCGCTCGTGCGGCAGGGCGAGACGGTGCACATGAAGCACATCCTGCGCGCGCCGTCGGGGACCGGCTTCCGCCTGCCGCCCGGCTTTACCGGCACGCTGAAACTGTCGCACCGCGGCTCGGACACGGTGTTTGAGGTGCCGATCACCATCACCAACGGCGTCGGGGAAACGAGCTGGACCGCGCCGGCGGGCGCGCCGATGGGCGATTACGACCTGTCGGTGGTCGCGCCGAACGATCGGACGATCCATGTTGGCCAATCGATCAAGGTCGACGAATACCGGCTGCCGACGATGCGCGCGACCGTCACCGGGCCGCGCCAGGCGGCGGTACGCCCGCGCCAGCTGCCGCTCGACCTGTTCGTCGGTTATCTTTCGGGCGGGGCGGCAAGCAACCTGCCGGTCGAGATGCGCGTCGGCTGGTTCGCGCATGCGGGCACGCCTGATGGCTATGAGAGCTACACCTTCGGTGGCGATCCGGTCGTCGAGGGCGTCAAGCCGCTCGACCAGGACGGTGAGGATACGCCGACCGCCTTGCCGCCGACGCAGACGCTGCCGCTGACGCTGGGCGGCGACGGCACGGGGCGACAGACGGTGGAGGTGCCAGCACTCGACCGGCTCGCCGACATGCAGGTCGAGATGGACTATCAGGACGCCAATGGCGAAACGCTGACCGCGAGCCGGATCGTGCCGATCTTCCCCGCCGCGGTGCAGCTGGGGATGAAGACCGATGGCTGGCTGATGAAGCAGGACGACCTGCGCCTGCGCTTCGTCGCGCTCGACACCGACGGCCATCCGATCCGCGGCCAGCGCATTCAGGTCGCGCTCTACAGCCGCCAGATCCTGACCGCGCGACGGCGGCTGATCGGCGGCTTCTACGCCTATGACAACCAGATGCGGACCGACAAGCTGGGCGCGTCCTGCTCGGCGACGACCGACGCGCAGGGGCTCGCCCAATGCCACGTCGATCCGGGTGTGTCGGGCGAGGTCTATGCTGTCGCGACGACCACCGATGCCGACGGCAACACGACGCGCGCCGTTCACTCCGTGTGGCTGGCGGGCGACGACGAATGGTGGTTCGGCGGCGACAATGGCGACCGCATGGACGTGGTGCCCGAACAGACCAGCTATCACGCGGGCGACACCGCGCGCTTTCAGGTCCGCATGCCGTTCCGCGAGGCGACGGCGCTGGTCACGGTGGAGCGCGAGGGCGTGCTGAAGAGCTTCGTGACGACCTTGTCGGGTACCGATCCGGTGGTCGAGGTGCCGCTCAACGGCGGCTATGCGCCCGACGTTTACGTCTCGGTGCTGGCGGTGCGCGGACGGATCACCGAGAGCTGGGGGAGTTGGTTCCACCGGCTGGGCGAGCGGGTCGGGCTGCTCGGCGCGACCGAGCCCGCACCGCCGCCGACCGCACTGGTCGATCTCGCCAAGCCCGCCTACCGGCTCGGCATCGCCAGGATCAAGGTCGGGTGGGAGACGCATCAACTGCAGGTCGCGGTCCAGGCCGACGCGCCGCGCTATGGCCCGCGCCAGACCGCGGCGGTCGCGATCCAGGTGCGCACGCCGGACGGCCGCCCCGCGCGCACCGCCGACGTGGCGTTCGCCGCGGTCGACCAGGCGCTGCTGCAGCTCGCGCCCAACTCGTCCTGGGACATCCTGACCGCGATGATGGGCGAGCGGCCGCTGTCGGTGCTCACCTCGACCGCGCAGATGCAGGTCGTCGGCAAGCGGCATTATGGGCGCAAGGCGGTGGCGGCGGGCGGTGGCGGCGGCGCAGATGCGGCGGCGCTCAACCGCGAGAACTTCCAGCCGGTGCTGCTGTGGCGCGGCCATGTCGCGCTCGACGAACAGGGCCGCGCACGGGTCCAGGTGCCGCTGTCGGACGCGCTGTCGGCGTTCAAGTTGGTCGCGATCGCCACCGACGGCGCGGATCGCTTCGGGACGGGCAGCGCCGACATCCGCACCGCGCAGGACCTGCAGCTGTTCGCCGGCATCCCGCCGCTGGTGCGCGCGGGCGACCGGTTCGCGGCCGGGTTCACGCTGAGGAACGGGACGTCGCGGCCGATGACCGTCACCGCCACGGTCGATCTGCAGCCGCGCGTCGCCACCGGCCGGCCGCTGACCGTGACGGTGCCCGCGGGCGGGGCGGTGCCGGTGGCGTGGAATCTGATCGCGCCCGCCAATGTGCCAGGCCTGCGCTGGTCGGTGGCGGCGCGGTCGAGCGACGGCAAGGCGGACCGGCTGACCGTCAGCCAGGACATCGTCCCCGCGGTGCCGGTAGAGACCTGGGCGGCGACGCTGGCGCGGGTAGATGCGCAGGTTCCGGTCGCCCCGCCCGCAGGCGCGCTGCCGGGGCGCGGCTCGGTCGACATCCAGCTGTCCGACACCATGGCGCCCCCGCTCACCGGCGTGCGGCAGTTCATGGCGGCGTACCCCTACACCTGTTTCGAGCAGCAGCTTTCGAAAGCCGTGGCGTTGGGCGACCGGGCCGCATGGGACCGGCTGGCGGCAACTATTCCAGTGTTCCAGGCTCCGGACGGGCTGCTCCGCTATTGGCCGAGCGGCAATGCCGAGCCGTCGGAGGCGCTGACCGCCTATGTGCTGACGATGACGGCGGAGGCGGGACTGAGCATCCCCGAAGCGTCGCGGACGCGGATGATCGAGGGGCTGAAGGCGGTGCTGGACGGGCGCGTCCGGCATGAGACCTATGGCGACATCCGCGTGCGGCGGCTGGTCGCCTTCAACGCGCTCGCCCGCGCCGGGGCGGCGACGCCCGCCATGCTGGGGCAGATCGGGCTGACCGTGCACGAGATGCCGACCGCGTTCCTGGCGGATTACCTGCTGTCGCTCGACAAGCTGCCGCTCGCCAACGCGGCGGCGATCAAGGGCGCGGTCGAGAACGAGCTGCGCGCGCGGCTGGTGTTCGAGGGCGTGCGGCTCGATCTCAGCGATGCGCAGAACAGCTATTGGTGGATGATGTCGTCGCAGGACGAGGCGGCGGCGAAGGTGGTGCTGGCGACGCTGGGGCGGCCGGGGTGGCAGGACGATGCCGGGCGGATGATGTTCGGGCTGGCGCAGCGGCAGGAGCATGGCCGCTGGGACCTGACGACGGCCAATGCCTGGGGCACGCTGGCGGTGGGCAAGTTCGCGCGGCTGTATCCCGCGACGGCGGTGACGGGAACGACGCAGCTTCTGCTGGGCGGGCGGCATGAGGCGCGAGCCTGGCCGCTGGCGGTGGCTGCCCGGAGCATCTCCTTCCCGTTGCCGGCGCAGATCACGCCGCTGGTGCTGCGCCAGGCGGGCGGGACCGGCCCCTGGGCGACGGTGTCGGTGCGCGCGGCGGTGCCGCTGCGCGTACCGCTGTTCGCGGGCTACCGGCTGGGGCGGCAGGTGACGATGGTGCAACAGCGCACTCCCGGCCGCCTGACGCGCGGCGACGTGATGCGCGTGACGCTGACGGTGGATGCGCCCGCGGAGCGAAACTGGGTGGTGGTCAATGACCCGGTGCCCGCGGGCGCGACCGTGATCGGCGATCTCGGCGGCCAGTCGCGGTTGCTCCGTCAGGGCGAGGACACGCCGGGGCAGAGCGACCGGGTAACGATCGACGGCAAGCCTTTCATCGTCATGTCGGGTGCCCAGCCCGCCTATGTCGAACGCGCGCGTGACAGCTGGCGGGGCTATTTCTCTTGGGTGCCCGCAGGGCGCTTCGTGGTGAGCTACACGATGCGGCTCAACACCGCCGGCCGCTTCAGCCTGCCGCCCAGCCGGGTCGAGGCGATGTATTCGCCCGCCGTTCGCGCGCAGCTGCCCAATGCGCCGGTGGAGGTGGGCGACCGGTGAGCGGCGAACCGGACGGCGTTGACGCTGTTGTATTGTCATCCTCCCGCAGGCGGAGCTCCATCATGCCGCGTGTGCGGGTGGATCGATGGATCCCCGCCCTCGCGAGAATGACGAAGAAGCGGAAGATCGGTTGGGGCGCGGCGATCGCGGCGTCCGCCCTGCTCCTCACCCTGCACCTCCTCACCGCGCCGCCGCCGGTGCCGCCGTTCGAGGTCGTCCGCGCCGCGGTCACCCCGTCGGAGGCCTGGCTGTACGACCGCAACGGCGTGCTGCTCGATTCGTCACGAGTCGACTTCGCGCGCCGCCGCCTCGCATGGGTGCCGCTCGCGCAGGTGTCGCCGACGGTACGCGAGACGCTGGTCGCGGCGGAGGACCATCGATTCTGGCGTCATGGCGGGGTCGATTGGCTGGCGCTGGGCGGCGCGCTCCGCGACCGGCTGAGCGGCCATGCGGGCCGCGGCGCCAGCACCATCTCGATGCAGGTTGCAGGCTATCTGAACCCCGACCTCGCCCGGCCCGGCGTGCGGGGCTGGCGCGACAAGCTGCGCCAGATCAGGGCGGCGCAGGCGCTGGAGGCGGCGTGGTCGAAAGACCAGATCCTGGAAGCCTATCTCAACCTCGCCGGGTTCCGCGGCGAGGCGCAGGGGATCGGCGCGGCGGCGCTGGGGCTGTTCGGCGCGACCCCGGCCAGCCTCAGCCGCGACGACGCATTGCTGCTCGCGGCGCTGCTGCCCGACCCGCAGGCGACGCCCGACCGGCTGGCGCGGCGCGCCTGCCGGCTGGCGCATGCGTCCGACTGCGCCAGCTTCCAGGCCGCAGCGGCGTCGGCCCTCGGCCCGGCGCGGTCGCTGCAGCTCGATCCCGGGCTGGCGCCGCACCTCGCCGACCGGCTGCTGACCCGGCCGGGGCTGCGCGTGCGCACGACGCTCGATGCAGGCGTGCAGCGGCTCGCGATCGAGGCGCTGCGGCGGCAGCTGATCGGGCTGGGCGGCACGCGCGCGCGGGACGGCGCGGCGGTGGTCGTTGACAATGCGTCGGGCGACGTGCTCGCCTATGTCGGCGGGATCGGCGGCGCGTCGACCGCGCCTGCGGTCGACAACGCCAACAGCTATCGCCAGGCGGGATCGACGCTGAAGCCCTTCCTCTACGCGCAGGCGATCGAGCGCGGCTATCTGACCCCGGCGTCGATCCTGGACGATTCGCCGGTCCAGCTCGACACCGCGTCGGGCCTCTACGTCCCGCAGAATTACGACAAGGGATTCAAGGGTCCGGTGTCCGCGCGCACCGCGCTGGCGGGGTCGCTCAACGTCCCCGCGGTCAGGACGCTGCTGCTGGTCGGCGTCGATCCGTTCCGCGACCGGCTATGGGACCTAGGCTATCATGGCATGGTCGAGGATGGCGACTACTACGGCTTCAGCCTCGCGCTTGGTTCGGCGGAGGTGACATTGCTAGAACAGGTCGCCGCCTATCGCGCCTTGGCGCTGGGCGGGCGGTGGGGACCGCTGCGGCTGACGGCGGACGCACCACGGGTCGGCCTTCGCGCGATCACCACGCCCGCGGCGGCATGGCTGGTCGGCGACATCATCGCCGATCCCAACGCGCGCGCGGCGACCTTCGGGCTCGATTCGGCGCTGCGGCTGCCCTTCTGGGCGGCGGTGAAGACGGGCACCTCAAAGGCGATGCGCGATAATTGGTGCATCGGCTGGACGCCGCGGTTCACCGTCGGCGTCTGGGTCGGCAATGCGGAGGGCGATCCGATGCGCGCAGTGTCGGGGACGAGCGGCGCGGCCCCGGTGTGGCGCGACTTGATGACCGCGCTCAACGCCGCCGTGCCTGCGGCAGAGCCGTCCGCGCCCGGCGGCGTGGAGGCGCGGCGGATCGCCTTTGCGGGGGCGATCGAGCAGCCGCGGCGCGAGTGGTTCCTCCGCGGCACCGGCCAGTCGCTGATCGCCGCCGCCCCCGACACGGCGCGGCGGCCGCACTTCACCAACCCGGTCGCGGGCAGCGTCTATGCGCTCGATCCTGACATTCCGGCCGACCGCCAGCGGCTGGCGGTGGCGGTGACGGGTGCGGCGGCGGCGCACCGGGTGCTGCTGGATCGCGCCGACATCGGCGCCGCGGACACGACGCCGCAGATCCTGCCGGGTCGGGGCGCCCATCGGCTGAGCCTGGTCGACCTTGGCGGCCGGGTGGTGGATCAGGTGCTGTTCACGGTGCGCTGAGGCCGTCACGCGCGTAAACCACGTGACGTCGGACAGGTCGGCTGCGCCGCCGTCGGCCATGCTCGTCTCGCGCACTGCTCCGCTGCGGCGTGCATGCAGCGGCTTAAGGGCTGCCGTCGCCCCCACCTGCGCCACCAGCGCCACCCGCGCCGCCGCCGCCCGCGCCCAGCGTGCCGATGTTGCCGAACAGGTCTTCGAAGAAGCCTCGCTTCTTGCCCAGCGTCGGCGTGGTCGGCCCGTACGGGCTGACCGCCGCGACCTGTTGCAGGCCGCCACGGCGGATGCCCGTCACGGTGCCCGTCGCGTCGAACTGGATCTGGAGGGTCACCTGCGCCGACGGATGCGGATTGCGGAAGGCGAGGTTGTGCGTGTCGCGGGCGAGGTAATACCAGTCGCCGACCCCGGACTCTCTGGCAAACTGGCTGGTGAAGGTCGGCCGGCCCAGCGTCTGCGCGACGGAGGTGCGATTGTCGACGCCCACCTGCACCGAGTTCACCAGGTCCGCATCGACCAGATAGCCCTGATGCTGCCGGATCGGCACGCACCCGCCGAGCGCCAGCGGCGCCAGCACGCCCGCCACGGCGAGGACGAGGACGCGGGAGGACAGTGGCATGGGCTACTCCGTAACGCTTGCGGGCGGCGAAGCCGGGTGGCAACGCGCGAACAGGCTCCGCACCCTCCCGATTAGGGGAGGGCGGCGGCACGGGCAAGGTTGGCGATGTTGGGCTGGTTCGACAGGCTGTTGAAGGGTCAGGGCGACGAGACCGCGCTGCCGCTCTATCAGGCCGTGGTGGCGCGCGCGCGGGAGCCGCATTGGTATGTCGCAGGCGCCGTGCCGGACACCGTCGATGGCCGCTTCGACATGGTCGCCGCGGTGCTGGCGACCGTGCTGTTGCGGCTGGAGACGATCCCGGAGGCGGCGGCGCCAAGCGCCAGGCTGACCGAGCGGTTCGTCGACGACATGGACGGCCAGTTGCGCGAAATCGGCATCGGCGACATCGTCGTCGGCAAGCATATCGGCCGCATGATGGCGATGCTGGGCGGGCGGCTGGGCGCTTATCGCGACGGCTGGGCCGCGGGGGATATCGGCCCGGCACTGCGGCGCAACCTGTATCGCGCCGGTGAGCCGGAGGCCAAGGCGGTGGCGCATGTCGCAACCGCGCTCGGGGCGTTGCGGGCCGATCTGGCGGCGCTGCCGCTCGACGCGCTGCTGAAAGGTCGGCTGACGTGACGCAGCCCGAGTTCGGCCGGCCGGAGCGGCTCGATCAGATCGGCGTTGAGGACCGCATGGTCGCGATCGCGGCCGAAACGGGAGAGCGAGCGGCGCTGGCGCGGCGGTTCGGGCTGATCGCCGTCGACCTGCTGGAGGCGCGGTTCACGCTGCGCCGCGAAGGCGACGCCGTGCTCGCGACGGGCCGGGTCACCGCCGCCGTGACCCAGGCATGCGCGGCGACGGGCGAGCCGCTGGTCGCGGTGGTGGACGAGCAGGTCGCCCTGCGCTTCGTGGCGGAGCAGGACGTGCCCGAGGAGCTTGAGCTTACTGAGGATGCGCTCGACACCCTGCCGGTCGAGAACGGGTTGATCGACCTGGGCGAGGCGGCGGCGGAAACGATGGCGCTGGCGCTCGATCCGTTTGCGCGCCGCCCCGACGCCGGCGCGGCCCTTGCCGCTGCGGGCGTCAGCGATGAGGACCCCGCCGGGCCGTTCGCCAGCCTTGCCGGTCTGAAGCGCCGATTGACTGGAGAATAGCCGATGGCGCTCGCCCACACCTATGCCGCCAACCCGCACTGGCTGCCGAAGCTCGGCGGCGGCGCGCTCGACGCGATCCCGGGCGAGGATGGTTGGCCGATCGTCGGCAACACGTTGAAGATGCTGCGCGATCCGGCCGCGTTCGGCGCCGCGATGGTGGCGAAGCACGGCCGCATCTATCGCAACAATTCGTTCGGCGAGCGGTCGGTGGCGCTGCTGGGCGCGGAGGCGAACGAGTTCGTCCTGATGGATCGCGACCGGCTGTTCTCGTCCGAACAGGGCTGGGGGCCGCTGCTCAACCTCTTGTTCCCGCGCGGGCTGATGCTGATGGATTTCGACCATCACCGCGGCCAGCGCAAGGTGCTGGGCGTCGCGTTCAAGCCCGAGCCGATGCGTCACTATGCGCACCGCCTGGACCAGGGAATGGCGCGCGCCGTGCAAGGCTGGGCGGCCGGCGGGACGTTCCGCTTCTATGAAGCGATCAAGCAGCTCAGCCTAGATCTGGCCGCCGATTGCTTCCTCGGCATGGAGCTGGGCGACGAAGCCGCGGCGATCAACAAGGCGTTCGTCGACGAGGTCCAGGCGTCGGTCGCGCCGATCCGGCGGCCCTGGCCAGGCACCTCAATGAAGAAGGGCGTGGATGGTCGCCGCTACCTTATCGACCTGTTCGAGCGCGAGGTGCCGCGGCGTCGTGCGGGGGGCGGGCAGGACTTCTTCTCGCATTTCTGCCGCGCGGAAGACGAGGACAGCCAGCCATTGCCGGCGGCGGCGATCGCCGATCACATGAACTTCCTGATGATGGCGGCGCACGACACCATCACCTCGTCCGCGACATCGCTGGTGATGCTGCTGGGGCGCAATCCTGACTGGCAGGAGCGCCTGGCGGTCGAGGTCGCGGGGCTCGGCGGCACCTATCCCGACCGGCTGGACCGGCTCGTCGAGACCGAATGGGCGTTCAAGGAATCGCTGCGCGTCGTGCCGCCGGTGCCGTCGCTGCCGCGCCGGGCGCTGCGTGATTTCAGCTGGGGCGGCTACACCATCCCGGCGGGGTCGCAGATCGGGATCAGCATCGGCTGGACCCACCATTCGCCGGATTACTGGGAAGCGCCGGACAAGTTCGACCCGCTGCGCTTCACGCCCGAGGCTGCGAAGGGGCGGCACCGGTTCGCGTGGCTGCCGTTCGGCGGCGGCGCGCACATGTGCATCGGGCTGCATTTCGCGACGATGCAGGTGCGGCTGCTGGTCGCGCACCTGCTGGCGGCGTATCGGATCGAGCTGGGGGCGGGGGCAGGGGAGGCGTGGCAGTATTTCCCGATCCCCCGGCCCAAGGACGGGCTGCCGGTGCGGTTGGTCGCGGCCGGAAGCAGAGGCTAAGTAGAGGCTCGCGCGCATCGCCGCTCCGCCCCGCGGCCGCGGAAGTAGAGGCTAAGTAGAGGCTCGCGCATCGGCCCGCGGCATTCGCGAACCGGGCGCGTCGGCCGGACCGGCAGGGTCAAAGAGCGCCCGACCCATGCACGCCGGGCGCCCCTGTAGGACAGCAGAATCGCGTCAGGCCGCCGTCTCCAGCGCCGGGTAATCCGTGTACCCCTCCGGTCCCGGCGTGTACCAGGTCTTGAAATTGTCCTTCGCCACCGCGGCGCCGCGGCGGAATCGGTCGGGGAGGTCGGGGTTGGCGATGAACGCGCGGCCCCAGGCGATCGCGTCGGCGAGGCCGGAGGCAATGTCGGCCTTTCCCTGATCGAGGCTGTATTCCTGGTTGAGCACCAGCGGACCGCGGAACGCCGCACGGATCTGGGGCGAGAGTTTGGGCACGTCGGTCGTCCCGAAGCTGCCGGTCGGGCCGAGTTCGCGCAGCTCCAGGAACGCGATGCCCAACGCGTCCAGCGCCTTGGCGGCGGGGACGAACACCGCCGCCGGATTCGAGTCGTCAGCACCCTGCGTCTCGCCATTGGGCGACAGGCGGATGCCGGTGCGGCCCGCGCCGATCGCGTCCACGACCCGGGCGACGCTTTCGCGCATGAAGCGGATGCGGTTCTCCGGGCTGCCGCCATAATCGTCGTCGCGCGCATTGGTGCCGTCGCGCAGGAATTGATCGATCAGATAGCCGTTGGCGCCGTGGAGCTGCACCCCGTCGAAGCCGGCGCGGATCGCGTTGCGCGCGCTGTCAGCGTATTCGTCCTGCGCCTGCGCGATGTCGTCCAGCGTCGCCGCCTGTGCCGCGGCGTAAGGGTTCGGCTCCTTGGGATAGGGCGCCCGTGTCGCGGAGGAGGAAAGCGGCGTCTGGCCGGTCACGTCGGGTCGCGCAAGTCGGCCCATGTGCCAGAGCTGCGCGACGATCCGTCCGCCCGCTTCGTGCACCGCGTCGGTGACCGGCTTCCAAGCCTCGACCTGTTCCTCGGTCCACAGCCCCGGCGCGGCGGGCCAGCCCAGGCCGCGACGGCTGACGCCGGTGCCCTCCGTGATGATCAGCCCCGCGCCCGCCCGCTGGCGGTAATAGTCGACCATTAACTCGGTCGGGACGTGCCCGGCGGAGGCGCGGCCGCGGGTCAGCGGCGCCATGAAGATGCGATTGGCGCAGTCGATATCGCCGAGCGTGATGGGATCGAACAGGGTCGTCATGGGCGCTCCGTTAGGGTCGGGCAGGGTGTCGGGGGCGGACATAGGGCGTTAGGGGGCGGCATGCACCAGGCCGAGCCCCCAAGAAAAGCTGTCGCACCATCAAGCGCGCTGCCGCTGGCGGCGGTGGTGGTGGCGAACGTGGCGCTCGCGTTCGGGCCGTGGTTCGTGCGGCTGGCGGACACCGGGCCCGTGGCGGCGGGGTTCTGGCGGCTGGCCCTGGGCGCGCCCTTCCTTGCGGGGCTGGCGCTGGCGACCGGCGCGCGACCGGTCCGGCTCGACCGCTGGCTGTGGTGGGCGCTGGCGGGCGCGGGGCTCAGCTTCGCGGCCGACATCGCCAGCTGGCATCTCGGCATCCTGCGCACGACGCTCGCCAACGCAACGCTGTTCGGCAACTCGGCGACGCTGATCTTCCCGGTGTACGGCTTTGCCGTCGCGCGGGCGTGGCCGACACGGGGACAGGGCCTCGCCTTCGCACTGGCGCTCGCCGGCGCGGCGCTGCTGATGGGGCGGTCGTACCAGCTCGACGCGAAGAACCTGGCCGGCGACCTGCTCTGCCTGGCGGCGGGCGTGCTCTACACCGTCTATTTCATCCTGATGGCGCGGGCGCGAGAGACGATGGCGCCGCTGTCGGCGCTGGCGCTGTCGACGGTGGCGAGCGTGCTGCCGCTGCTGGTCGTCGCGCTGGCGCTGGGGGAGCGGGTGTGGCCCCATAGCACCTTGGGCGACTGGCTGCCGCTGATCGGGCTGGCGCTGGTAAGCCAGGTGATCGGCCAGGGCTGCATGATCTATGCGCTGGGGCGGCTGCCGCCGCTGGTCGTCGGGCTGGCGCTGCTGGTGCAGCCGGTGGTGGCGGCGGCGATCGGCTGGCTGCGCTACGGCGAGCGGCTGGGCCCGGTGGAGCTGACCGGCGCGGCGCTGATCGCGGTCGCGCTGGTGCTGGTCCGCCGGGCGACGCCGGTTGCGCCGGCCGGGCCCAGGGCGCATTGACCCGGCAATGAGCGAAGACCTCACCCTCGACGAACTGCGCGACGCCCTTGCGCCGGAGATTGCCGCCAACGCCGCGTTCGACGGCTGGGGCGCAGAGGCGCTGACGATGGCGGCGGTGGCGGCGGAAGCCGATCCCGGCGTCGCGAAGCTCGCCTTTCCGGGTGGCGCGGTCGACATGATCGACGCCTGGTTTGCGCATATCGACCGGGCGATGGCGGCCGCCGTCCCGGACGTCGCGACGCTGAAGGTCCGCGAACGGATCGCCGCGCTGGTCGAGGCGCGGCTGGCGGCGGTCGCCCCCGATCGCGAGGCGCTGCGCCGCGCGCTCGCGGTGCTGGCGCTGCCGCAGAACGTCGCACGCGGGGCGCGGCTCGGCTGGCGGACGGCGGACGCGATCTGGCGCGCGGCGGGCGACACCGCGACCGACTACAACCACTATACCAAGCGCGGCATCCTGTTGGGCGTCTATGCCGCGACGATCAGCGTCTTCCTCGACGACGAGAGCGAGGATCACGCCGACACCAGCGCTTTCCTGCAGCGGCGGATCGACGGGATCATGCGCTTTGAAAAGGCGAAGGCGGGGTGGGCCAAGCGCACGGAGACCCTGCCGAGTCTGTCGCGCTTCCTGGGCCGGTTGCGCTATCCTGCCGTGTAGGACTGCGAGTTAGTCGCAAATCGCTTTCCAAGCTCGATGGTTAGTGATAATCAGTTGCAGCATGGAGCTGACCGGCCGCCTTACCGCTTCGCTGAGCCTGGAGACGCTGCCGCAGCGTGCGCACGCGACGGTGCATCTGATCGACTGGTCGCGACTCGCCGTCCCCGAGGCGCGGCGGCTGCGCGAATTGGGCTTCGACGAGGGCGTCGAGGTGGAGGTGCTCCACCGCGCGCGCCTCGGCCGCGGACCGGTGGCGTGCCGGATCGGGCGCATGACGGTGGCGCTGCGCCGCGCGGTTGCTGCTGCGATCCTCGTCGCTCCTGCTCCCGCCGCTTCAGCGGCCTGATCTACCCGCGCGCTCGTCCGATGGCCGAGCAACTGATCGCCGCCCGCCCCGCGCCCGCTGCGGCCGCCATCGCGACGCCGCTGATCGCGCTGGTTGGCAACCCCAACGCCGGCAAGACCGCGCTGTTCAATGCGCTGACCGGCGCGCGGCAGAAGGTCGGCAACTATCCCGGCGTCACCGTCGAGCGGCATGCCGGGCGCTGGGCGCTGGATGACGGCCGGCCGGTCGAGCTGGTGGATCTCCCCGGCGCGTACAGCCTCGACCCCTCCTCCCCCGACGAGGCGGTGACGCGCGACGTCGTGACCGGGCGCGGCAGCCTGGAGCGCACGCCCGACGCGTTGATCGTCGTCGTCGACGCGGGCAATCTGGAGCATCACCTCCGCTTCACGCTCCAGCTGATCGCGCTCGGGCGGCCGTTGGTGGTGGCGCTCAACATGGTCGATCTTGCCGAGCGCGACGGGCTGACGCTCGATGCCGATGCGCTGGCCGCGGCGCTGGGTGTGCCGGTGGTTGCCACCGTCGCGGTGCGCAAGCGCGGGCTGGACGCGCTGCGCGCGGCGGTCGGCGGGGCGATCGACGCCGGACACCGCCGTGCCATCGCGGCGGAGGAAGGCAAGGCGCTGGGCCGTCGCGCGCGCCAGTTCGCGCGGACCGCGATTGTCGCCGAGAGTCCGGTACGCCGCTGGACTTCTGCGTTCGATGCGGTGGCGCTGCATCCGTTGTGGGGCACGGCGCTGCTGCTCGGCGTCCTGTTCGTGATGTTCCAGGCGGTGTTCAGCTGGGCGACGGTGCCCGCCGACCTGATCAGCGCAGGCATCGCCGCCGTGCAGGGATGGCTGACCGCGACGCTGCCTGCGGGGTTCGTCCGCGACCTGCTGAGCGACGGGCTGCTCGCCGGGGTCGGCGCGGTGATCGTGTTCCTGCCGCAGATCCTGATCCTGTTCGCCTTCATCCTGGTGCTGGAGGCGTCGGGCTATATGGTGCGCGCGGCGTTCCTGATGGACCGGCTGATGTCCTCGGTCGGGCTGTCGGGGCGCGCCTTCATCCCGCTCCTGTCGAGCTTCGCCTGCGCGGTGCCCGGCATCATGGCGACGCGGACGATCGAGGACGATAAGGACCGGCTGACCACGATCCTGATCGCGCCCCTGATGACCTGTTCGGCGCGGTGGCCGGTCTATACGCTTATCATCGGCGCGTTCATCCCCGCACGGCGCGTGCTGCCGGGTGTCGGGTTGCAGGGCATAGTGATGTTCGCGCTGCTGCTGATCGGGGTGGCAGGGGCGTATGTCGCGGCGCTGGTACTCAGGCGGACAGTGACAAAGGGTGCGTCGTCGGGCTTCATGCTGGAAATGCCCAAATATCAGATGCCGCGGCTGCGCGACGTCGCGATCGGGCTGTGGACGCGGGCGCTGATCTTCCTGAAGCGGGCCGGGACCACCATCGCGCTGACGGTGGCGCTGTTGTGGGTGCTGTCGTCCTATCCGGTCGCGCCCGCGGGGCAGCGGCAGAGCGAATATTCGGTCGCGGGGCGGATCGCCTCGGGGATCGAGGTCGTGGTCAGGCCGATCGGCTTCAACCACGACATCGCACTGGCGCTGTTGCCCGCGATGGCGGCGCGCGAGGCGGCGGTGGCGGCGATCGGCACCGTCTACGCGGTCGACAATCCCGATTCGACCGCGGGCGGCGCGGCGATGACCCATAATCTGCGCACCCGCTGGACCCTGCCGACCGCGCTCGCCTTTCTGATGTGGTTCGTGTTCGCGCCGCAGTGCATCTCCACCATCGCGGTGACGCGGCGGGAGACCAACGGCTGGAGATGGCCGCTCTTCATGGTTGGCTATCTGTTCGCCGCCGCCTACATCATGGCCGGAGCGACATATTGGCTGGCGAGACTCGCCGGCCTCTAACCAGGGGCGAACATGGCGGGCAGCGTCAACAAGGTCATTCTCGTCGGCAATCTGGGCAAGGATCCCGAAAGCCGCAGCTTCCAGAACGGCGGCAAGGTGGTGGAGCTGCGCATCGCCACGTCGGAGTCGTGGAAGGACCGCAACTCGGGCGAGCGCAAGGAGAAGACCGAGTGGCACACCGTCAAGGTGTTCAACGAGGGGCTGGCCAACGTCGCGGAGAAATATCTGCGCAAGGGCTCGAAGGTCTATATCGAGGGCGCGCTGACGACCCGTAAGTGGCAGGACCAGCAGGGGCAGGACCGCTATTCGACCGAGGTGACGCTGCAGGGGTTCAACAGCGTTTTGACGATGCTCGACGGCGCCCCCGGGCAAGGCGGCGGCGGGGGCGGCGGCCGTGACGAGTGGAGCGGCGGCGGCGACGATTTCGGTGGCGGCGGCGGCGGTAGTTCCGCCGGGCGCGGCGGCGGGGGGGGCCGTAGCGGCGGTTTCGGCGGTGGTGGCGCCTCGGGCGGAGGCACGGGTGGACGAGGCGGCTTTGCCGACGATCTCGACGACGACGTGCCGTTCTGAGTGGACGATATCGGCGCTCAAGGGATCGGACGGGGATGGCAGGTCGACGAGGCGCAGCGCTCGGCGGTGATGGCGGCCTATGACCTGGATCGTCTGCGTTACTCACCCGAACTGACCCGCATCACCGATTTCGCGGCGGCACTGTGCGACGCACCGGTGGCGCTGGTGACGATCCTGGAGGAGACCGAACAGGTCTTCCTGTCGCGCACCGGCACCGATCTGGACGGCACGCCGCGTGAGATTTCCTTCTGCGACCATGCCGTCCGGGGCGATGAGACGATGGTCGTCGCCGACGCCACGACCGACGCGCGGTTCATCGACAATCCGCTGGTCACCGGCGACCACAATATCCGCTTCTACGCGGGCGTGCCGCTGTTCACCGAAAGCGGAATCGGGATGGGGTCGCTCTGCGTCCTGGACACGGTGGCGCATCCCGACGGGCTGACGCCGCTCCAGCAGCAGGGGCTGGAGATCCTTGCCGAGAACGTGCTGGCGCGGCTGCGCGATACGCGCGACGCGGCGGCCTGGCGCCACCGTGAGCGTGATGCACGCGCGCGGCTTGGCGATTCCGAGTCACGGTTTCGCACGCTGGCGGACACGATGCCGCAGATGGTATGGTCGGCGCTCCCCGACGGCTATCACGATTACTACAATGCCCGATGGTATGAGTTCACCGGGGTGCCGGAGGGATCGACCGACGGCGAGGCGTGGAACGGCATGTTCCATCCCGACGACCAGGAGCGAGCCTGGGCGGCCTGGCGGCACTCGCTGACGACTGGCGAGCCATATCAGATCGAATATCGGCTGCGGCACCGCGACGGCGGCCATCGCTGGGTGCTGGGCCGCGCGCTGCCGATCCGCGACGGCGACAAGATCACGCGCTGGTTCGGCACGTGCACCGATATTCACCAGCAGAAGATGGCCGCCGACGAGCGCGAGCTGATCGCGCAGGAACTGAGCCACCGGATCAAGAACATCTTTTCGGTCATCTCCGGGCTGATCGGTTTCGCCGCACGGGGTAGGCCGGAGATGAAGGACGCGGCGGGCGACCTGCGTGATCGCATCGTGGCGCTCGGCCGGGCGCACGATTTCGTCCGTCCGCACAGCCGCAACTCGGTGCCCGAGGCGCGGCAGGACAGCCTGCAGGGGCTGTTGGGCGAACTGTTCGCGGCCTATGACCGCGGCGAGGGGGCGGGCGTAACGGTCACCGGCGACGACCTGCCGGTCGATGACCGGTCAGCGACGCCGCTGGCGCTGTTGTTCCACGAGCTGGCGACCAACGCCGCCAAATATGGGGCGTTGTCGGTGGATGGCGGGCGGGTGACACTGGACGTGAGCGCGCCGGGTGAGACGGTGGTGCTGCGCTGGTCCGAGAGCGGCGGGCCACCGGTGGTGGCGCCGACGGGCACGGGGTTCGGATCGCAGCTGCTCGAGCTCAGCGCCGTGCGGCAGCTGGGCGGCAGCGTGGAGCGGGACTGGCGACCCGAGGGGCTGGTGTTGACCGCCGCCGTGCCGCGCGCCGCCTTTGCCCGGCATTAGATCGCGGCCAGTTCACCGCGCGGGACTATCGCGTCGTCGTTGGACGCGATTGCCGCGGCCGCCAAGATCTGCGCCTCGTTGAAAGGTTTGCGCACGAAACCGAGCGCCGCCGACGGCAGATCGATCTGCGCCGGATTGGCGGTGACGAAGACGACCTTCACACCATGCGCTGCGAACGACCGCGCGATGGCGGGGCCGGTACAGCCGTCGCGCAGATTGACGTCGACAAAGGCGAACGACGCCTGGCAGGCCACCTGTTCCGCCTCCGCCTGATCGGCCGCGATCGCCACGACCTGGTAGCCAGCATCCGTGAGAATGCGCTCGAGGTCGAGCGCGACGAAGATCTCGTCCTCCACGATCAGCGCGGTCCGGCTCATAAAGTAACCTGCATCATATCAAATCAACGCAGCGATAACCGTGCCGTTCCGTCCATATCACCGCCGTAACAAGAAAACCGCATGTTCGGCGAGGAGGTTGGCCGCCGCCCGCGTCCGCCGCCGATCCCCTGCGAGGAACCAGGCCCGCTCCACCGTCACCCCCTGTTCGCGCAGGAAGGCGCGGAAGTCGTCAACGGTGAGGTGATGGATGTTGGGGGTGTCATACCACCGCTCCGGCAGCAGCCGCGTCACCGGCATGCGGCCGCCCCACAACAGGCTGAGCCGCACCCGCCAATGCGCAAAGTTGGGAAAGGAGACAAAGGCGCGGCGGCCGATGCGGAGCAGCTCGGCCAGCACCCGGTCGGGCGCGCGCGCGGTCTGCAGCGTTTGGCTGAGCACAGCGTAATCGAAGCTGGCATTGGGATAGTCGGCGAGGTCGATGTCGGCGTCGCCCTGCACCACCGACAGCCCGCGACCGACGGCGGCGGCGACATTTGCGGCGTCGATCTCAAGCCCGCGCGCATCGACCCCCTTGCCGTCGCGCAGCGCCGCCATCAGCGCGCCGTCGCCGCAGCCGACATCGAGGATGCGCGCCCCGGGCTCGATCTGGCCGGCGATGACCGCAAGGTCGGGGCGCAGCGTCGTGAAGGGATTCATGGCGCCGCCCGCAGCCGCGCCGCCGCGTCCGGATCAAGCCGCTCCATGTAGCGCTCGGGCCGCAGCGGCGGATGGAAGCCGAGCGCCCGATAAACGCCGTGCGCGTCGCCGGTCACGAGCGCGAACCGGCGGATGCCCGCGAAGCCGGGATGGTCGAGGAACCAGCCGACCATGCGGCGGCCGAGCCCCTGTCCGCGGACGCTCTCCTCGATCCAGACATCCGCGATCCAGGCGAAGGTCGCGTGGTCGGTGATCGCGCGGGCATAGCCGACCTGTGCGCCGTTTTCGTCATAGGCGCCGAGGCAGTGCGACCCGTGCGCCGCCCGCTCCACCGTGTCGCGGGCGATGCCGGGCGACCAATAGCTGCCGGTCAGCCAGGCATGGACGCGGTCGAACTGGAGCCGCGCCGCATCGTCGCTGAGGTTGATCACCGCTCGCTCCCCAGGAAACCGGCGATCACCCGGTCGAGATCGGGCGAGTCGAGCAGAAAGGCGTCGTGCCCATAGGGGCTCGACAGCTCGACGAAGCTGGCCGGCGCACCCGCCGCGTTGAGCGCGTGGACGATGCTGCGCGACTCGGCCGTCGGGTAGAGCCAGTCGGTATCGAAGCTGACGATGCAGAAGCGGGCGGCGCTGTCGCGGAAGGCGTCGGCGAGGCGGCCGCCATGCTCCTCCGCCAGGTCGAAATAGTCCATCGCGCGGGTGATGTAGAGGTAGCTGTTCGCATCGAAGCGGTCGACGAAGCTCAGCCCCTGATGGCGAAGATAGCTCTCAACCTGGAAGTCGGCGTCGAAGCCGAAACTTTTGGCGTCCCGCGCCTGAAGCCGCCGTCCGAACTTCTCGGTCAGCCCCGCTTCGGACAGATAGGTGATGTGCGCCGCCATCCGCGCGACGGCAAGTCCCGAAGAGGGGGGCGCCTCGGGCGGATAGGTGCCGCCGCACCAGCGCGGGTCGGCCATCACCGCCTGGCGCCCGACCTCGTGGAACGCGATGTTCTGTGCGGTGTGGCGCGCGGTCGACGCGATCACCAGCGCGGCGCGGACGCGGTCGGGAAAGGTCGCCGCCCAGCTCAGCGCCTGCATTCCGCCCATCGACCCGCCGACCACTGCCGCGAGGCTGGCGACGCCGAGATGGTCGATCAGCATCGCCTGCGCGCGCACCATGTCGCGGACCGTGATGACCGGGAAGCTCATCGCATAGGGCTTGCCGGTCGCCGGGTCGATGGAGGCGGGGCCGCTCGATCCCATGCACGAGCCGAGCACATTGGCGCAGATCACGCAGAAGCGATCGGTGTCGATCGGCTTGCCCGGCCCCACGACCCTTGCCCACCAGCCCGGCTTGCCGGTGCGCGGGCTCGGCGAGGCGACGTGCTGATCCATCGTCAACGCGTGGCAGATCAGCACCGCGTTGCGGCCGTCGGGCGCAAGCGCGCCATAGGTTTCATAGGCGATCTCGATCGGCGCCAGGCTGCCGCCGCCGTCGAGCGCCAGCGGGCCGGGCAGGACGACGCGGCGTTGCAGGCCGAAGCGGGGATCAGCCATCGGCCGCCCCGCCGCGTCCGATGTTGTCCATGTTGTCCGCCAAATCATCCTTGATTGTCCCGAGGACCGTCGCAATTGCGGCACAAGCGCTTGCTGCGCGCACGCGCCTGCGGCCATTCGCCGGGACGAGCATTGATGCGAAGAGCAGGATCGCGGTCATGGTGCGCCGTCAATCACATCGCGGGCGTGTAGGACACAAAAATCGCGGACGTGATGGAGCGGCATTGGATGCAGCGTCGGGCTCGCGTGCGCGGCGGCGGCTGCGGGTCACGGGCGGCCCGCCTTTTCGCCCGGCGCAAACCTGCTAAGCGCCTTTGCGCCATGACCGCCGCTGCCGCCGCTCCGCAACCCAAGCCCTGGATCATGGGCATCGCGCCCTATGTGCCCGGCCGCGCGACCACGGACGACGGCCGGCGTGTCGTCAAGCTGTCGTCGAACGAGAACCCGCTCGGCACCCCCGCCGCGGCGCGCGAAGCGTTCCTGAAGGCGGCGGCGACGCTGGAACGGTATCCCGACGCGAGCGGCGCGATCGTCCGCGAGGCGCTCGCCGCCAGCCACGGGCTCGACCCGGCCCGGATCATCTATGGCAACGGTTCGGACGAAGTGCTGCACCTTGCCGCGGGCGCGTTCAGCGGGCCGGGCGACGAGGTGATCTTCGTCCATTACGGCTTCGCGGTGTACGAGATCGCGGCGCGGCGGACGGGTGCTGTGCCGGTGATCGCGCCCGACAAGGACTATGCGACCGACGTCGACGCGGTGCTGGCCTGCGTCACCGAACGGACGCGGGTCGTCTTCATTGCCAATCCCAACAACCCGACCGGCACCTACGCGACCCGCGAGGAGGTCGCCCGGCTGCACGCGGGACTGCGATCCGACATCCTGCTCGTCCTCGACCACGCCTATGCCGAATATATCGAGGGCGACGCGGACGATGGCGGCATGGACCTGGCCCGGACCGCGCCCAACGTGCTGGTGACGCGCACCTTCTCCAAAATGTACGGGCTTGCCGCCGAGCGGATCGGCTGGGGCTATGCCGCGGCGCCGATCATCGAGGCGATGCACCGCATCCGTCTGCCCTTCAGCATGACCATCGCCGGCCAGCATGCGGCGGTGGCGGCGCTGGGCGATACCGATTTCGTCGCGCATGCGCGTGCGCACAATGCCGAGTGGCGGCGCTGGTTCATCGACCAGATCGCTGCCCTCGGCAACGCCGGGCTGCGCGCGGTGCCCAGCCAGGCGAACTTCGTGCTGGTGCTGTTCGAGGGCCGGCTGACCGCGGAGGCGGCGTACAAGGGGCTGATGGACGCGGGGTATATCGTCCGCTGGCTGCCCGGGCAGGGGCTGGCGCATGGCTTGCGGATCACGGTCGGTACGGCGGACGAGTGCCGCGGCGTGATCGGGGCGCTGCGGGCGCTGGTGGCGCGGCACGCCGCGCCCGCCGTCGGCGGCATCGACGCCGGCTGATGCTCCCCTTCGCGCGTGTCACGATCATCGGCCTCGGGCTGATCGGCTCGTCGATCGCGCGTGCGGTGCGCCAGGCGATGCCGACGGTGCGGCTGACCGGGCATGACGCCGACGCCGGCGTGCGCGAGACTGCGCGGGCGCTCGACCTGGCCGACGATGTCACCGATACCGCGGGCGCGGCGGTGATCGACGCCGACCTGGTGATCCTGTGCGTGCCCGTCGGCGCGATCGGCGCGGCGGCGCGCGACATTGCCGCCGACCTGCCCGCCGACGCGATCGTCAGCGATGTCGGCAGCTGCAAGGCGGAGGTGGCGCGGGCGCTGGCGGATGCGCTGCCCGGCGTTGCGATCGTCCCCGCGCATCCGGTCGCGGGCACCGAGCAGAGCGGGCCGCGGGCGGGCTTCGCGACGCTGTTCCACCACCGCTGGTGCATCCTGACGCCGCCTGAGGGCGCGAGCGAGGCGGCGGTCGAGCGGGTCGCGAGCTTCTGGCGGCGGCTGGGCGCGGACGTCGAGCTGATGACGCCCGAGCATCACGACCGCGTGCTTGCGGTCACCAGCCACCTGCCGCACCTGATCGCCTACACGATCGTGGGCACCGCGAGCGATCTGGAGACGGTGACGCAGAGCGAGGTCATCAAATATTCCGCGGGCGGCTTCCGTGACTTCACCCGCATCGCCGCCAGCGACCCGACGATGTGGCGCGACGTGTTCCTGACCAACCGTGAGGCGGTGCTGGAGATGCTGCAGCGGTTCAGCGAGGACCTGACCGCGCTGCAGCGCGCAATCCGGGTGGGGGACGGCGCGCAGCTGTTCGACCAGTTCACGCGGACGCGCGCGATCCGGCGGTCGATTGTCGACCAGGGCCAGGACGACGCCGCGCCTGACTTCGGGCGCGTGCACGAATAGGGGTGCACGGCCCCGCCGCGGCTAAGCGGCGTGGTCAGTCGTCGCAGGGCGATGCTGGCCGAGCCTCCAGCGCGTTGATCGCGGCGTGCACGCGCGCTTCCGCCTCCTCACGCGGCAGCCCGGGCGGCACCTCCTCGCCGAAGCAATAGGTGATCACGCCCGCCCGCTTGGCGCCGCGCTTGGGCCAGAGCCGCCCGCTGTCGACCGCCACCGGCACGACCGGGAGCCTGAGCGTCTTGTAAAGGCCCGCAAATCCTGCCTTGAGGGGCGGCTGCTCGCCGGGGGGCACGCGCGTGCCTTCGGGAAACAGCAGGATCGAGCGGCCCGCGGCGGTCAGCGCGCGGCCCTGTGTCATCATCCGCCGGAGCATCGCCGCCGACGCCTCGCGGTCGACCGCGATCGCGCCGTACACCTTTGTCGCCCAGCCCCAGAGCGGGATGCGCGTCAGCTCGCGCTTGAGGATCACCGCGGGTCCGCCGAGCGCGTCGGCCATGTCGATCGCCTCGAAGAAGGACTGATGCTTGACGGCGTAGAGCACGGGATAGGGGGGCAGCGTGCCCTCGACGCGCACGGTGATGCCGAGGAACGCCCGTGCGCACCCACGCTGATACCGCGACCAGAAGCGCGCGTGGCGGATCATCGCGCTGCGCCCGAACAGTCCGCTCACCGGCACCGTCGCGACGATCGGCAGCGACCCGCCATAAAAGGCGATGCGGAACAGCTGGGTGCGCAGCCAGCTTGCCGCGCCGCTCACAGCCCGACCCACAGCAGCACGCGGCGCAGCAGCAGCTTGTTGTATTCGGCGACCAGCGTCATCAGCCGCGGCTCGCTCGGCACCCCATCGCCCAGCACCACCACCTGCGCCCCGACCGCGGCCCGCAGCTCCATCCTGGCGCGCGCCAGGTGCCAGTCGGAGGTGACGAGGCGGACGGTGTGAAAGCCGTGCTGTCTCAGCCATGCCGCGGTCTCGCCCGCGTTGGAGCGGGTGTCGACCGCATCGCGGCCAAGGTCGACGCAACAGGCGAACAGCGCCGGCTCCGCACGATATTCCCGCTGCAGGTCGGTCTCACGCACCCCGGCGCCGACGCCGGTCACCAGCATCCGCTTCGCCTGATGCCGCCGCAGCAGGTCCAGCCCACGGTCGATCCGCCCCGGCCCGCCGGTCGGCACGACGATGGCGTCGGTGGTCGACCCTTCCAGCGGGTCGGGCAGCAGCACCGCGAACAAGACGAAGCCGAACACCCAGGCGATCAGCGCCGCCGCCAGCAGCCGCCGGATCACAGCGTCCGCCTCACTACCCGCACGACGCTCCACCGTGCCGCCAGCGTCGCCAGCACGACAAAGGCGACCGGCAGCACCCCGAGCAGCAGCCAATCGCCGCCGCCCAGCGACGCGCCGCCGAGCAGCTCGGAGCCGAGCGCCTGGACCTGTCCGCCGATCAGCCACGCGACCCCCAGCGCCAGCACCGCCCCGGCACCGCCGCCCAGCGTCGCGTCGATCGCCACGCGCCGCTGGAACAGGCGGGCGACCTGGATATCGGTCGAGCCGAGCATGTGCATCACCTCGATCGTCGCGCGGTGCGTCTCCAGCCCCGCGCGCGCCGCCAGCACGGCGACCAGCGTCGCAGCGCCCGCCATCAACAGCACCAGCGTACCCGCGATCAGCGTCAGCGAGCGCATGAAGCTGCCGACCGGCGACATCCAGCGCGCGCGCCGGTCGACCTGCGCCGCCGGGCTCGCCGCCCTAGCAACGGCGGTGACGCGGGCGGTGACGGCGTCGGAGGGATCGGTGAGGTCGACGTCGATCAGCGCCGGCACGGGCAGCTCGGCGTCGGCGGCGTCGCCGCCCAGCCACGGCCGCAGCAGCCGCGCCAGTTCCGCCCGGTCGACCAAGACTGCGCGCCGAACCTCGGGCAGCCGCTGCAGCGCGCTCAGCACCCGCGCCGCCCCGGCATCGCGCCGCGCGGGCTCGCCGTCGACCAGCTGGACAGTCAGCCGCCCCGCCAGCTGCCGGTCGAGCTGCGCGGTTGCGTTGCGCGTCGCCAGCCCGGCGGCGGCGGCGAGCACGGTCAGGAACAGCATCACCGCCATGACCCCGGTCATCGCGCGCATGCCGCCCGCCTCGTCGAGGACGCGGCGCTCCGACGACCGCCGCCTCATCCGCCCGCGACCACGCCGCCGCCGGGCGGATGACGCAGCGCCCCTGTCGGATCGAGCAGCCGCCCCTCCTTGAGGCTCATCGTCACGGCATGCGGGATGCGGCTCAACAGGTGGAAGTCGTGGGTAGCGACGACGACGGTGGTGCCGAGCTTGTGCAGTGAATCGAACAGCCCCAGCAGTCGCTCGGCCATGTCGGGATCGACGTTGCCGGTCGGCTCGTCGGCGATCAGCAGCGGCGGCCGGTTGATGACGGCGCGCGCGATCGCGACCCGCTGCTGCTCCCCGCCCGACAGCGTCGCGGGCTTGGCGCCGGCGCGGGCGGTCAGGTCGACCCAGGCGAGCATCTCGCGCACCGGCTGCGCAATTTCGTCCTCGGGCATGCCCGCGACGCGCAGCGGCAGCGCCACATTGTCTGCCGCCGACAGATGCGGGACGAGGCGGAAATCCTGAAAGACGACGCCGATGCGGCGGCGAAAGCCCGGCAGCCGGTGGCGCGGCAGCATCACCGCATCCTCCTCAAACAGCCGGATCACCCCCCGGCTGGGCCGCTGCGCCAGATAGAGGAGCTTGAGGAGCGAGGTCTTGCCCGCGCCGCTGGCGCCGGTGAGGAAATAAAACGCACCCGCCTTCAGCTGGAAGGAAACGTCGGTCAGCGTCTCCGGCTGGCTGCCGTAGCGCAGTCCCACATTCTCGAACTGCACGACAGCGGCCATAACGCCCTAGCCTTGGCATGGGCGATGCCCCGCTATCAAGCTTGCCAGCCGCGCAGACGCCGTGCCAAATGCCGGGCGGGCCCGTCCGGCCGCCGGTAACGCTTCATCCATGATCCTTGCATGCCCCGAATGCCAGACCCGCTACCTAGTGCCCGACAGCGCGATCGGCCGGGACGGGCGCACGGTGCGCTGCGCCAATTGCAGGCATTGCTGGTTCCAGGACGGCGCACCGGTCGACGTCACCGCGCCGCCGCCCGCACCCGTGCCCCGCCCCGCGCCGACGCCCGTGCAGGCTGTTCCCCCGCCGGCTGCGCCTCCGCCCGACGTCGAGCAGGACGCGCCTGGCCCCGCGGCGGTGGCCACGCCAGCCGACGACTATGACGCCTTCGCGCATCGGCCGCCGTTCCGGGCGCGGCGCAATCCGATCCGGCGCTGGACGATCGCGGCGCTTGCGGCGGGCGGCCTGATGCTGGCGGCGGTGGCGGCGATCACCTGGCTCGGCACGCCCGACTTCCTCAGCCAGTTCGGCGTCGCGATCGGGCCGGAGACGAGCCCGCTGCTGATCAGGGACAATCCGATCCAGCGCCGCGACCTGGACAACGGCTCGGAGCTGTTCGCCGTCTCCGGGCAGGTGACCAATTCGTCCGCGCAACGTCAGCGCGTGCCCGATATCCGCGCCGAGCTGCGCGATGCGCAGGGGCGGCTGGTGTTCAGCTGGACGATCACGCCGCAACAGCGGACGCTGGCGCCGGGCGCGTCGGTCGACTTCAACTCCGCCAAGCTCGACGTGCCCGCCAATTCGAAGCGGCTGGAGCTGAGCTTCGCCGGCGAAGGCTAAGCGCGAGCGGAAGCCGGTCAGCCCACCGACGTGCGATAGGCGCGCCACGCCAGCGCGAGATTGCCGGGCGTCCACCGCGACCGGCTGAGCGAACCGATCCGGTGCGAGAAAAACACCAGGTCCGCCGGGGTCGCCGCATCGCCTGAAAGCCGGTCGTGCAACGCCCGTCGCATCGCGCCGGGACTGGCGCCCAACGCGAACCATCCGCCCCAACAAAGGTCGGCCAGCTCCCGAAACAGCTTGCGCCGGTCGGTCGTCAAGGCGCCGGATCGGCCGAGTTGGGCGAAGGTCTGGTACAGCTGCACGCGCCCGGCGGGAACGATGCCGAGGCTTCCGCGCGCGCGAAACAGCGACAGCGCGCGCGTTCGGCCGCCGGCCGCGCCGACGTCGCCGTTCATCTGATTGCCGCCGTGAATGCGATGCTGCACGAGCGCATCGCCGACATAGATCAGACCGGTCGAGAACAGCGCCTCCAGACCCAGCGCCTGATCGAAGGGAAGCGCGCCGTAGAAACTTCCGCTATCCAGCCACGACCGCCGGATCACCGCGGCGTGGGCCGAAACCAGCGGCACGAACAGCGCGGTCAGAGGGCCGACCCGGGCGGCATCCACCCCCTTCGCCTCCAGGACCGACCGGCCCAGGTCGGCGCCGTCGCCGTCAATGAGTTGCGATCGCCCGAGCGCCAACGCCCGGTCGCCGATCGCGGCGAGCAGCCGCGCGTTGCGGTCCGGCCCCCAGACATCGTCCTGATCGGCGATCGCCACGAACTCGCCCCGCGCCGCATCGATCAGCTCGATCAGCCTGCGATTCTGGCCGCGATTGCCCTGGGCGGGCAGCCGCCGGATGCGCCGGTCCGCCTGGGCGTAGGCATCGAGGATCGCGACGGTCTCGTCGGTCGAGCCGTCGTCGATCGCCAGCAGCTCGAAATCGGGGTCGCTCTGCGCCAGGATCGAGTCGAGCTGCGGCCGCAGAAACCGTGCGCCATTCCAGGTCGGGAGGACGACCGACAGCTTCATCGCGACCCCATCAGCACGCGCGCCTTTGACCAGACCAGCCGCATCTCGGCCAGCAATGGATGGTCGCGTGCCGCCAGCACCCCCAGCCAGCCGCCCACGCCCAGCACGATGCCGGCGATCACCCGCGGCAGCGGCGCGTCGGCGGCCCAGCCGCTCCACGCCATGATGACGAACGCCGGCGTGATCGCGGCCGCGGCGAGCAACAGGCTTTCGGCGAACACCCGCTCCAGTTCGCCCTGCTCCACACCCGCCAGCCGGTCGACCTGCGGCCGATACAGCAGATAGCCGACGATCGCCTCGCCCACCCGGCCGATTGCAGCCGCCGTGATGCTGTACAGGCAGCCGACGCTGAACATGGCGAGGCCGACCACGGCGCGGAACAGCTCGAACCGGGCCTGTCGCCCCGTTTCCCGGCGCAGCACGAACAGCTCCCAGGCCATGCCATAGCCCAGCGCGACGAACTGGCCGATCATCAGCAGCGCCAGCGGGACGGCGGCGGGCAGCCATCGCTCGCCGTACAGGCGGAACACCAGCGGCCTGGCCAGCACCGCGACCCCGAGCATGACCGGCCACATGATAGCGGTGATCATCTTCATGCTGAGCAGATAGGTTTCGTGCAGCGTGTCCTTGCGCCGCAGGTCTTCCGCCATTCGGGAGAACACGGCGCCGGTCGCCTGACCATAGACGCTGGTCCACATGAGATTGGCGAGGTTCGAGGCGCGCGAATACAGTCCCAGCGCCGCGAGCCCCAGCAGCCGCCCCAGCACGATGTCCGATGCGCGTTGCGCGATCTGGGCGACGCCGCCGATCGACAGCATCTGTAATCCGAAGACGAGCACCGGCCGGAACCCGCGCCGGGTCGGCCGGAAAATCACGTCCTGCCAGCGCGCCGCCGTATAATAGGTTGCCGTGAACACCGTCGCCACGACCGGACCCAGCGTCGGACTGAGCGCGCCCAGGCCGCCATAGGCGCAGGCCAGGATAACGGCGACATTGATCACCGTGCGATAGATGCCGACCTGCGACATCGCCGCATAGTTTAGCTCGCGCGCATACAAGGCGACCGGGATGAATTCGAAGATCTGCAGCAGCGGCAGCACGCTGCCGACCAGCAGGATCAGCGCGATCTGCGGCTCGTCCAGCACGAACCGCTCAACGGCGGCGATCGCGATCACCAGCACCGTCAGCAACACGTTCATCGCCGCATTGAGCGTGAACACGGATCGAACATCATTTTTGTCGAGCTCGCCCTCGCGCACGATGTAGCTGACGAGGTTCAACTGCGTGAACACCGCGAGCACGCCCGTCACCGCCACCGCAAAGGCGAAGGTGCCCATCTCTCGCGGGCTCAGCAGCCGCGCGAGAACGACCGAGCTGATGAAGTTCAGGACGAGGGTGAACGCCTGGCTGCCATAAGACCAGGCCAGCGATTTGCGGATCGACATGCCGACGCTACTCTTGACGGGCGAAAACCGTTGAACGGACAGGCCACGGTCTGTCCAAGTCGGCCGTTCGCGCTCGGGTAGCGGCAAAAGCGTGGGGCTGGAAGCGAATTGGCGCGCCGCCGCTGCCGGTGTCCCGCATGCCAGAAACCGCGGCCTTTTGTTTTTCTATCAGGTCGTTACACATCATCGAAACGCAGGGTGCTGCCCCGTTTGAGCGGACCGGTCGGCAGAGGGAAGCCCGTGGATCGAAACAATATCGGGTTGATGCGGCTGTCGTTGGCGACGATGGTGATCGTCGGCCACGCTTCCGAGCTGACCGACGGTGATCGCAGTCGCGAGCCGCTGACCCAAGTCTTGCCCTTCACCTCACTCGGCGAAACGGCGGTCAGCGGATTTTTCCTGCTGAGCGGTTACCTGATCACGAAGAGCATGCTTCGTCAGGGCGATGTCGCAATCTACTTGGTGCATCGCCTCCTGCGGATCGTGCCCGGCTTTGCCGTCGCCTACCTGGTCAGCTTTTACCTGTTCGGTCTGGGTCTCGGGGTGAACATCTGGCCGTATCAGACCGACGCGCTCGTCAACATGGCGGCGCTGCGGGAGACCCCGTTGATGCCGCTGATGCCGGCCAAGCTTGCCATTCCCTATCCGACGTTGAACGGTGCGCTGTGGACGATCTCCTATGAGTTCCGTTGCTACCTGTTGGTCGCTGTCCTGTGGATGGCCGGCGTGCTCGGCCAGCGGCGAGCGATGTTGATCATCGCGGCTGTGCTCGTGCTGTCCACCACGCTGACGGGCTCCTGGACGACGGCGCACGCGCTGGAATATCCGGGGCGGAACCGGGTTGTCGATCTCCTGGTCGGCCGGATAACGATGGACATCAGGTTCATGGCGACATTCATGGTCGGCGCATGCTGCTATCTCTGGCGTGACGAGGTTGACAGGTGGCTGACCGGCCGGCTGGCGCTCGCCTCATTGTGTCTGGCGATCATCGCCTTCCAGTTTCAGCATAGCGCGCCCGTAGCGGGTGCAGCATTGCTGGCGCTGCCGGTGTTCTGGCTGGCGTTCAAGGTACGGCTGGGGCCTTTGCGACGGATCAACGAGCGGTTCGACATCAGCTACGGGACCTATCTGTACGGCTTTCCGTTCGCGATCGCGCTGATCCTGCTGCTGCCGCATGCGACGCCCTTCATCCTGCGCGTTGCCGGCGTCCCGCTGGCGTGGATCGCGGGGACGCTGAGCTGGTTCGGGGTCGAGCGGCCGATGCAGCTGCTGGCCAAGCGGATCACGCGCAAGCGGCTTGACGGCGAGGCCCGGTTCCGACACCCGGCCGCGGACGCCCGTCATGCCTCCTGATCGCCAGCCGGCCGGCGCGGCCGCAACCATCCTCCTCTTCTACGACGGCTATGAGTTAAAGGCGCGGGAGGCGTGGGGGGCGCGCCTCTATCACCGCGGCCGCAGTCTCGCCCGCGCGATCTGGCGGCGCGCGCGGGGAAAGCAGGTGGCGACGGGATTCCATGCCGCCTTTGTGGCGCTGGCCGATGGCCTGCGTCAGCTCGGCTGCGTCGTCCGGATCAATGATTTCGCGACGGCGCGCGCACGCCCCGATTACCCGATCGGCATCGCCGGCTATCCCAGCGTCCTCCAGGAAGTCGATCTGCCCAACCCGGTGATCTTCGGTCCCGGCGATCCCGGCTATCCCGATACCGCCGGTGCCTGGGCCAGGCGTCCCAACGTCATGCGCATCATCCAGCCGTCGGACTGGTTCGTCGACTATTACCGGCCTTATTGCGGCGACAAGATGCTGCGCTGTCCGGTCGGCATCGACGTCGCGGCGCTGCCCGATGTCCGCGACGCGGCCAAGCAGGTCGACGTGCTGATCTACGACAAGATCAGGTGGCATCAGGCGGAGCGCGTCCCGGCGGTGCGCGACCGGCTGGTCCGCAAGCTGGAGGCTGATGGCCGCAGCTACGCGATCCTCCATTATGGCGGCCACACCCAGCCGGCCTATTTCGCCGCCCTGCGCCGGTCGCGTGCGATGGCGTTCCTGTGCGAGCATGAGACGCAGGGGCTCGCCTGCGAGGAGGCGCTGGCGATGAACGTTCCCGTCTTCGCCTGGGAGGAAGGAGCGCTGGTCGACCCGCGCCAGCTGCCCTTTGCGGCGCCCGACCTGAAGGTCAGCAGCGTGCCCTATTTCGACGAGAATTGTGGCCTGACCTTCTCGCTCGCCGACATGGAGGAGCGCTGGGAGACGTTCTGGGGTGCGCTCGACGGCTACCGGCCGCGCGCCTATATCGAACGGACGCTGCGCCCGGCCGACGCCGCGCGCGTCTATCTCGACGCCTATCGGGCGCTTATCCCCGCGCAGTCAGTCCCGCCAAGCGGATAACGCCAGTGCGCTACGCCCAGGCGACGGCCGTCCGGACCTTCGCGCGGCGCCGCAGCCCGGCGCCGATCACGCCGAACCCGACGATCATCATAGCCCAGGCGCCGGGCTCCGGCACCGCGCCCACCGTCAGCGGCGTCAGCGTGAACCTGCTGACCGTCTGGCTGCTCTGCAGACCGAACGGGTCGGACGTCAGATAGCGGTATTCGGTATACAGGCCCGACGGCCCGCCCCCGCTTTCGGCGGTCGGCGAGGTGATGTTGTAGCTGAACGCGCCGATCTGGTAGGTCAGACCGGCGCTGCTGACATAGGCGGCGCTGCGATTGGGGAACAGCAGCTGGTCGCCCTCGTCGACATCGAAAAAGTCTTGGAATCCCGTGATCGCCATGCCGTTGCGAAATCCGGTGACGTTGACGACGTTGAGCGACCCCGCGGCAAAGCCCGGACCATTGGTGAAGATCGTGCCGTTGGCGATCTGGGTGCCGTTGAAGCTGTAGCTGAAGGCGTAATTCTGCGCGGCGGCGGGTGCTGCGGCCAGCGCGGCGGCGGCAATGACGGTCGCGACGATCAGGCTACGCATCAGTTTTCTCCCTTGTCACGCTGATAGGGAGAAAATTAACCGCGAGTCCAGCGCGCCCGCCGTCGCCTCTGCGTCAAAATGGTGCGGTCGAGAAGACTCGAACTTCCACGCCCTTTCGGGCACAGCCACCTCAAGGCTGCGCGTCTACCAATTCCGCCACGACCGCACGTGAGCCCCACTCCAGGAGAGCAGGTGGCAGGAGCGGCGCGGTAGCAGCGCGGACGGCGGTACGCAACGCCCGGCTCGGTTCACAACAGGCGGGCAGCCTTACGACGCGCGCGGCGCGCGAAGTCGACGATCCGGTGGCGGGGTGAGGGCGACGCTCTGAACGCCGGCGGCGGATAGGCCGGTGCGTCTTCGGGTGCCGCATCGGCGTGTTCGAAGCCGTCGAGCGCGCGGCGGGTCTCGGCCAGATAGGCATGACCGAAATGGCGGTCGGGCTCCAGATAGGCGCCCTCCGCCCACTCGTTCCAGGCGTTGATGAAGACGAGGCGGGCGTCGCCGCTGTTATCCTCGCAGGTGCGACGGCTCGCGGCGCGAAGCCAGGCACCGTATCGCGCGGGGGTCGACCCGTAGAAGCCCAGGCTGGCGCGGCCCTTCCGCGCTTCATTGTCCCAGCAGGGCGCGACGCACGGAAACAGCTGGTAGTCGCCGCCGCGGTTCTCCAGCAGCCGTTGCGCCATCGCCGCATAGTCGATCGCCGTGCCCGCGAAAGCCGGATCGAGCAGCTGCAACGACGCACGATCATTGGGCAGGCTCCACGGGCCGCCGTGCGGCGGGAAGCCGGCGGCGGCGTCCATCCCAAACGGGCGCGGGTCGTAGGCCTCGAACACCTGCGGCATGACGATCAGCGGATCGGGCAGGCCGGCACGCACGATCCGGTCGCGGATCGCGTCCATCGTGCGCCGCGGCTCGGGCATGTCGCCGGGCCGGTAGATCAGCAGCAGCGGGCGCCCGCCGACGGTGATGTAGCGCGGGTCCGCCAGCGCGGGCAGGATCGATTCGGCAAAGGCGATGTCGTCGCCCGGCGCGTAGCGCTGTTCCATCAGGATATCGCTCTCGCTGCCATCCCAGCGTCGCGACCAGCTCTCGTTCGCCCAGTTGAGGCAGAAGGGCAGGTCGATGTCGGGGTTGGCGAGCAGCAGGTCGAGCGGCTTTTCCAGCAGCCGCACGCCGCTGAACCAGTAATGGTGGATGCAGAAGCCGTGGACGCCGGCGCGCTTTGCCAATTCGGCCTGGCGGCGCAGCACCCCGGCATCGCGCAGGTCGTAAAAGCCCAGATCGGCCGGGCAGCGGGGCTGGTAATGACCGACATAGCGCGGCAAGCCGCCGGTCACGTTGGTCCATTCGGTGAAACCCGCCCCCCACCAGCGGTCGTTTTCTGCGATTGGGTGGAATTGCGGCAGGTAATAGGCGATGTAACGCGCGGCCGGCGCGACCGGCGCCGCAGCGGGCAAAGCGGACTCGGCTTCGAACAGCGGGCCGCGCTGGCGATAAAAGCGGTAATGATCATGAAACGCGGTCATCGCGCCGCGCTATCGCCCAAAAACCATAAGAAAGCATCGTGTCTTGCGGCGCGTGTTGGCGCTCATCCGCCGACGCTGCGCCGATAGCCCCGCACCGGCGCCCCGGTCGCGAGCGCCAGGCGGCGGAGCGCCATCTTCAGCCCGTCCCTGAGCGCGGGCAGTCCCGTCTCGCGTTCGCGCGCGGCATAGATCGCCGCCAGCGATGCGGGCGAGCGGTCGGCCATGCCTGCCTTGACCAGCGCGGGCAGCCGCGGGTCGAAGCGCTGCTTCGCCGCCTGCGGCCAGTAATGGTAGACCGTGTCGGCGGCCTCGGTCAGGCGGCAATCGGCAAACGCGACGCCCATCGCGAACTGCTCGGCATGGTGGACCTTGCGGCCATATGCCCCCACGGGATCGGCACCGGCCCAGATCGCATCGCTGAGCGCCAGCGCCGCACGCACGCGCGGCAGGTCGTCGGCATGAACGCCGATCACGCCGGTGTTCCACATCGGGGTACGCCGGTCGACGACGATGCGCTCGCGCGACGGCAGCCGGTAGTCGCCGGCCCGGAGCTGACGCGCGAGCGCATCGTCCGGGGGCGTGCCGGTCTGCGTGAGATAACCCTCGCAGAGGTGAAAGCAGGCGCGGCCCGGTCCGGCGCGCCGGAACATGGCGTCGGGCGCGCGACGGAACCAGGTGTCCGAATCGATCAGGAACACGCGCTCGCCGAACCGCTCCAGCGCGTCGATCAGCATGCAGCTCTTGCGACGGTGGACGTAATCGCTGTCGCCAAGCCAGGTGTCCAGCGTGGCCTGATCGAGCGGCACCATCTCGACCGGCAGCCTCGCGAAGTCCGCCGGCCGATCGCTGTAGACGACGATCCGGCACCCGCTCGGCACCCCGCCGCTGACGTGGAGCAGCGACAGGATCGAATAGATCGCCTGATCGCACACCCCCTTCGATCCGTAGCAGAAATAGGCCAGCACCGGCCCGGCGGGAGGGGAGGTCATCGCGAGCCGCTCATCTGCCGGATCGCGCGCGGGCAATCGCCGAACCGGCGCAGCAGATAGTCGCGCACCCCCGCGCGCCACGCCCGGGCGGTGGCGTGGCGGCCGAACAACAACGCCACGGCGCGCCGCGTCCGGGTCGGATATTGCGGAATCCGGCTGCTCAGTTTCTGGTACGACACGAGCTGCGCCGGGCGTTGTCGCAAGCCGCAATGGCGTTCCGCGAACAGCAGCTCGTTACGCGCGAGGAAGTAGATGTTGAGCGGCGACAACGCGCCGCCGATCGAACCGGAACCGGCGTGAACGACACGCGCGGTGGTGGTCATCAGCATCTCGAACCCGGCCGCGCGGACGCGAAAGCACCAGTCGGTGTCATCGTAATTGAGGTAGAAATCGGCATCGAACAGACCGGCCCGTTCGAAATGGTCGCGGTGTGCGAACAAGGCCGCGCCCTTGACGAACGCGGTCGGATAGATGGCGGGCAGGTCGTCGAGCACAACCTCCTGGACACGGGTGATGCGGGGCAGGCCGGTCGCCGCCTCGATTTCGGCGCCGACGAACTCGGGCGTGCGGCCGTCATGGTCGAGCTGCACCGGCCCGAGCACCGGCCGCGTCCCGCGCGTCCGGAACAGGTCGAGCAGGGTGGCGAGCGTGTCCGGCTCGACCAAAGCGTCGTTGTTGAGGATGAAGATGTGCTCGAACCCATCATCCAGCGCGCGGCGGACACCCAGATTGTTGCCGCCGGTCCAGCCGCCGTTGACCGACGAGCGCAGCAGGACGACGTCGGCGCCGAGATCGGCCAGCTGTTCCAGCGAATCGTCGGTCGAGGCATTGTCGACCAGATACAGCCGCCACGTTGCGCCGCGGCTCCGGCGCAGCGACCCGAGGCAGGCGAGGCTCATCCGCCAGCCGTTCCAGTTGACGGTAACGACCGCGATGGCGTCGGGCGCGGCAGCGCTCACCCCTCAGCGCGCCCGCCGCTCGCTGTCGAGCATGCCGAGCAGATAGTCGCCATAGCCGCTCTTGCGCTGCGGCGCGGCAAGTCGCTCCAATTGGGCGTCGTCGATATGGCCGAGCCGCCAGGCGATCTCTTCCGGACAGCAGATCTTCAAACCCTGGCGGTCCTCCGTCACCTTCACGTACAGTGCTGCGTCGAGCAGCGAGGCGTGGGTGCCGGTGTCGAGCCACGCATAGCCGCGTCCCATCAGTTCGACCGACAGCGTCCCCGCCTCCAGGTACAGCCGGTTGAGGTCGGTGATCTCCAGCTCGCCGCGCGCCGACGGCTTGATCCGGTGCGCGTAGTCGACCGCGTTGCCGTCGTAGAAATAAAGGCCGGTCACCGCATAGTTCGATCTGGGCGCGGCGGGCTTCTCTTCAATCGTCTCGGCGCGGCCGCGGCCGTCGAACGAGACGACGCCGTAGGAGGTCGGATCGGCGACATAATAGCCGAACACGGTCGCGCCGCCGTCGCGGGCATTGGCGGCGAGCAGCAGATCGGTCAGCCCGTGACCGTAGAAGATGTTGTCGCCCAGGATCAGCGCCGACGGATCCGTGCCGACGAAATCCTTGCCGATGTGGAACGCCTGCGCCAGCCCATCGGGGGAGGGCTGGATCGCGTAGGTGAGCGCAATGCCCCATTGCGATCCGTTGCCCAGCACGGTTTCAAACGCGGCGCGGTCCTCCGGTGTGGTGATCAGCAGGATCTCGCGGATGCCCGCCAGCATCAGCGTCGACAGCGGATAATAGATCATCGGCTTGTCATAGACCGGCATCAGCTGCTTCGAGACGCCGCGGGTCAGCGGGTGCAGCCGCGACCCCGTCCCGCCCGCCAGAATAATGCCCTTGCGCATGCTCGAACCTCGCCCGTATCGGGCGCTCTTACCCGGCTGGTGCAATGCAGCAAACAACCTTGCCGGCGGATTTACGCAATGGGGGAGTTGAGGTGGCTGGGCCCAGCGTCGATGTCGCGGTCTGCACCTACCGGCGTGACACGCTCGCGCATGCGCTGCGGTCGATCGCGGGTCAGGTGTTGCCCGACGGCATTCGGCTGCGGGTGATCGTTGCCGACAATGACGAGGAACCGAGCGCACAGGCGCGCACGGCGGCGGCCGCGGCGCAGCTGACGCTGGACTGTCATTATGTCCATGCACCCGCGCGCAACATCTCGATCGCGCGCAACGCCTGTCTCGATGCCGCCGAGGCCGAGCTGCTGGCGTTCATCGACGACGACGAGGTGGCGACGCCGGGATGGATCGCCGCGCTGCTAGCCCGGCTGGACGAAAGCGGCGCGGACGCGGTGCTGGGGCCGGCGCGGGCCCGCTATCCAGCCGGCGCGCCCGGCTGGGCGGCGCGCGCGGACCTGCATTCGACGCGGCCGCCGCTGACCGAGACTGCGGCGATCCGGACGGGATATAGCTGCAACGTGCTGCTGCGGCTGCCCGCTTTTGCCGGCCTGCGCTTCGATCCGGCGCTGGGGCGGTCGGGGGGCGAAGACGACTTGTTCTTCGCAACGGCGGTGCAGCGAGGCGCGCGGATCGCCTACGCGCCCGACGCGATCGTCGACGATCCGGTGCCGGCGGCGCGGCTGACGCTCGGCTGGCTGTGGCGGCGATCGTTCCGCAACGGCCAGACCTATGCGCGCACGCGCCTGGCGGCGGGCGGATGGCGGGCGCTGCTGCTGCCGGTCGCGGCGGGAAAGGCGTCGCTGTGCCTGGCTGGGGCGGCGCTGACGCTGGCATCGCCGGCGCGGTGGCGGCGGCTGGCGGTGCGCGGGGCGCTGCATCTGGGGGCGTGCGCGCGCTATTGCGGGCGGCGCGACCTGCAGCTTTACTAGTCCGCCGCCGCCGATCGGCTATTGAGACGCGATGACCGACCCGCTTCTCTCCATCGTCATCGTCAACTTCAACTATGCGGCCTTCCTGCCGCAGGCGATCGATTCGGTGTTGGCGCAGACGGTCGCGTGCGAGGTAATCGTCGTCGACGACTGCTCGACCGACGGCTCGCGCGCGGTGATCGAAGCCTATGGCGGGCAAGTGACGGCGGTATTCCGCGCCGCCAATGGCGGCATGTCGGCGGCGGTCAACACAGGGTTTGCGCAGTCGACCGGCGCGATCGTCCTGTTCCTCGACGCCGACGACTTCCTGTATCCCGATGCCGCCCGGCGCGTGCTGGATGCCTGGCACGACGGCGTGGCGCAGGTGCAGGCGCGCCTTCATCTTGTCGATGCCGACGGCCGTGTCGAGGATGTGTTTCCGCCCTATGAGATGCCGCTTGCGTCGGGCGACGTGACCGGGGGGCTGCGCAGCCGGGGGCGGTATGCAACGACGGTGACGACGGGCCTGGCGTTCGCGCGATCGGCCCTGGATCAGGTCATGCCGATCCCCGAACAGGCGTTCGACCGTTCGGCCGACGGCTATCTGGCGACGGTGGTGCCGCTGTATGGCGCGGTCGCCGCCATCGACACGCCGATCGGCGGCTATCGGCGGCACGGCGCAAACCATAGCGGCTTCGCCGCCGACATGGCGAAGCGCGCGCGCTGGCGGGTCGAGCATGACGAGCATCGCTACACGGCGTTGCGCGACCATGCCGGGCGACAGGGGCTAGCCGTCGATCCCTCACCCGGCATGGGTGATGCGACGCATCTGGAGCAGCGGCTCGCGTCGCTGTGCTTCGACCGCGCGGCGCACGGCTATGCCGGCGATCGCCGCAGCCGGCTGGGGCTGGCGGGGGCGCGGGCGTCGATGGCGGGCGGCATGTCGTGGAAGCGGCGGGCGACGCAGGCGGGGATGTTCCTGGTCGCGGGGTTCACTCCGCTGTTCGTCGCGCGGCGCGCGCTGGCGTGGAAGCTGGAGCGGTCGAGCCGCCCCAAGGTGATCGACTGGGCGGCCGGGCGGTTGCGGCGGCTGATGGGCTGACCTGCTCAGAGCAGGAAGCGTGGCGTCGTATCCGGCGCGGGCGGCGCAGGAAGCAGCCTCTCGTGCAGCGTCGCCAGCTTGTCGCGTGCGATGTCGATGAGGACGCCCGACAGCGCGGCAGGGGTCGATGCCTCTTCGCGCAAGGCCGCGAGCGCGCCGACCAACCGCTTTCGGGCGAGCACCGCGCGCAGCCGGCGCTTGCGCGCGGTCTGGGCGTGGAGGCGCTGAAGCTCCGTGCGAACTTCCGATCCCGGCGGCGCGGCGGCGACAAGGGCGAGCATCGCCCCTTCGACCGCGGTGAGCTCGGCGACGCCGTGGCTGGTGCTCAACGAGCCACGGCGTTCGACGGCGACGTAGCGGCATGCGGCCGCGATCTTGAACCGCGCGCCTGCGAGCAAGGCGCGGGTGTAGAGGTCGAAATCCTCCGACAGCCGGAGTTCCCGGGCGTAGCGCAGGCCGTGCGCGTCGAGAAAGGCGCGCGACAGCAGCGGCTTGAGGAAGCCGAGTTCGCCCTTGTAGCGGCCACGCCGGGTGAGGCAGCCGCGGACGAACGCAGCCGCCGGCAGCGCGCGCGCCGCGACCGGGTGAGCGGCGATCGCCGCGGCGTCGATGTCCGCTACCCGGCTCTCGTCGACAAAGGCGATGCTGTCGGCGATCATGTCCCAATCCGGGACGTCGAACAGCGCGGCAAGCCGGCCGGGCAGAAAGAAATCATCGGCGTCGAGGATCGCGATGAAGGGCGATCTGCTCGCCTCGATGGCGCGATTGCGGGCGGCGGACGGCCCGACGTTGGCGGCCAGACATACCACGCTGAGGCGGCCGCTGCCGTCGTCCACCGCGCGTGCCGCTGCCGCGGTATCATCGGTTGAGGCATCGTCGACGACGACCACCTCCGCGGTCTCCGGCTGGTCGAGCGCAGAGACCACCGCACGGCCGATTGTCGCCGCGCCGTTGAACGCGGCGATGATGACGCAGACGCGCGGGTCGGCGGGAACGGGCGGCTCGGGCATTGTCGAGCGTCGTAGGCGGAGACGATGCGCGGCGGCAACGGTCCGTTCAGCGGTTTGCATCCAGAGAGGGAGCGGGTAGGCGCGGGCGGGCCGGCGGCTGGAGGCAAAAGGGCAGTGACGCAACGCGCGGCGACCGGCGAGCGCCACCCGAAAATCGCCTATCTGGTCCACGACATCAACGATCCGGCGGTGGCGCGGCGCGTGTCGATGCTGCGCGCGGGCGGAGCGGAGCTGGTCGTCGCCGGATTTCGGCGCGATGAGCGCTCGCCGGCCGCGGTCGCGGGAGCGCAGGTGATCGATCTCGGCCGCACCGATGACGGCGCGCTGATCGGACGCGCGATCAAGGTGGTGGCGACGCTGCTGCGGCCCGGCGCGCTGCTGGCGGCGGCGGCAGGCGCCGACGTGGTGATCGGGCGCAATCTGGAGTGTCTGGCGCTGGCCAGGCGCGTGCGGCGTGCGCTGCCGGAGGTGCGCCTGGTCTATGAATGCCTGGATATCCACCGCACGCTGCTCGGCGGATCGCTGCCCGCCCGCGCTATCCAGCGCGTCGAGGCGGCGCTGCTGCGAACGGTGGACCTGCTGCTGGTGTCCTCACCGGCGTTCCATCGCGAGTATTTTGTGAAGCGCCCAACGCTGGCGGCGCCGGCGCTGCTGGTCGAGAACAAGCTGCTGGCGCTGGACGGCATGCCCGTCGCCGCCGACGCGCCGGCCGCCGGACCGCCCTGGACGATCGGCTGGTTCGGCAATCTGCGCTGCCGCCGCAGCTTTGCCTTGCTGAGCGAGCTTGCGCGGCGGGCAGAGGGACGCGTGCGCATCCTGATCGCGGGTCGCGCGAGCCCGGCGGTGTTCGACGACTTCGCCGCAAGTGTCGCCGCCGCACCGCATTGTACGTACGTCGGTCCGTACACGCCCGGGCAACTCCGCGAGTTGTACGGACAATGCCACTTCGCCTGGGGCATCGACTATTTCGAGGAAGGGCTGAACTCGCAATGGCTGCTGCCCAACAAGCTGTACGAGGCGGCGGCCTTTGGGACGGTGCCGATCGCGCTGCGATCCGTCGAGACCGGCAGGTGGCTGGAGGGGCACGGGGCGGGGCTCTTGCTCAATGACGGCGATCCGGTTGCGCAGCTCGAGCCGCAGTTCTCCGATGTGGACGATGCGGCCTACCGGCAGTTGCGTGCCGCGGTCGACGCGATCCCGCGCGGCGACCTGATCGCCGGTCAGGGTGATTGCGACACCCTGCTGCATGCGATCGTCGACGGATGACCGGGATTCTCGTCGTCATTCCCTGCCTCAACGAGGAAGCGGCGCTGCCCGGGCTGCTGCGCCAGCAGCTCGCCGAGCCGGGGGACCATTCGATCGTCGTCGCCGATGGCGGCAGCACCGATTCGAGCCGGGCGATCGTGGCGGCGGTGGCGCGCGACCATCCGCGGCTGACGCTGATCGACAACCCGGCGCGGTTGCAGGCGGCCGGCGTCAACCGGGCGGTGGCCGAGCTGGGCGGCGACGCGCGCTGGCTGGTCCGGATCGATGCCCATTGCGACTATCCCGAGGGCTATGTGCGCAAGCTGATCGACACCGCCGAGCGGCAGCACGCGACCTCGGTGGTGGTGCCGATGGTCAGCCGCGGCGAAACCTGCTTCCAGCGCGCCGCCGCCACCGCGCAGAATTCGCGGCTCGGCACCGGCGGCTCGCCGCATCGCCATGTCGGGACGGGCGCCTGGGTCGATCACGGCCATCACGCGCTGATGGACATGACGCTGTTCCGGCAGGTCGGCGGCTATCGCGAGACGATGTCGCACAACGAGGATGCCGAGCTCGACCTTCGGTTGGCCGCGGCCGGGGGGCGGCTGTGGCTGGAGCCGCGACTCGCGCTTGGATACCTGCCCCGCCGGTCCGCTGCGCAGTTGTGGCGACAGTATCTCGGCTATGGCCGGGGGAGGGCGCAGACGCTGCTGCTCCATCGGCGGCGGCCCAAGCTGCGCCAGACGCTGCCGCTCGCGGTCCCGGCCGCGGCGCTGGTCGCGCTGCTGACGCCGGTGCACTGGCTGTTCGCCGCGCCGCTGCTCGGCTGGGCGCTGCTGTGCCTGGCGGGCGGCATTGCGATCGGCGCGCGTGCGGGCGGGGGGTGTGCGATGTTGAGCGGCGTGCCGGCGATGATCATGCACCTGGCCTGGGGACTTGGATTCCTGGCCCGTATCGCGCGGCGCCGGATGTTGTAAGTTTTCGCTGTCCTACAAGCAGTCCCGGAACATAAGCCGAACATTGCATGAGTCGCCGCTGTCGGCGGCGCCTGCGTGAACCATCGGCACAAGGACAATTTCATGAGTATCGACCCCTATCGCGACGCCGCCGACGGCGCCTGCGACTCGGCGCGCGCACCCTTTGCGATCGCACCGCACGACAGCAACGAGCTGACCATCATCCCCAAGGCGATCTACGTCGGCACCGGCGGTTCCGTCACCCTCCGGGGGGTCGCAGGCAGCGCGGATGTCGTGTTCAAGAACGTGGCGAGCGGGCAGGTGATCGACGTCCGCGCCCGCTTCGTTCGCGCAACGGGCACGACCGCCGCCGACCTGGTGGCGCTCGCCTGATGGCCCGCATCGGTCTGGGGCTCAGCCGTCACCGCAGGGGGCCGATCGGCGTGCCGGTCACTGCCCCGCCTCCTCCACCCCCGCCGCCGGCCGCGCCGACGGGCTTTACCGCGAACGGCGCCGCCAATGCGGCGCTGAAGGCGATGCTCACGCGCGTTGCGGCGGGAACGGGGCGGGGGCGCATCGTCTTCAAGGGTGATAGCACCACCGCGGGGGCGGGCGGCGGCGACCCGACCAGCACCCAGCAGCTCGGCGGCGCCAGGGCCAACCGCACTGCGGCGGTGCTGGCGGCGCGGTTGTCGGCGGCCGGCTATCCGGCGCTCGACAATGGGGTGGTCGGCGACAACGGCAACAAGGCCTTCGTGCCGCTGCCGGTCTATGATCCGCGCGTGACGCTCGGTGCGTCGTCGCCGTGGATCGCGGACGGCGGCCAGGGTTTTGCCGGCGGCAATTTCCTCTTCAGCCCCGGTGGCGGCACCTTTGACTTCACGCCGGCCGTTGCGGTCGACCGTTTCGAGGTCGTCGCGTTCAATGTCGGCGGCAGCTATAGCTTTCTCGTCGACGGCGCGGCGCCGGGCACGGTGGCTGCGCCGGGCGCGACGATCGCCGGCGGCGGGGTGTCGGTGCCGGGCGGCAACGCCGGCTTCACCCGGATCACCGTCACGGCGGCTGCAGCCGGCATCCACAGCCTGCGCGTGACGACCAGCACGGCGGCGGCGATGCGATCGGTGATGGCCTGGGCGAACGGAACGTACGCGATCGACATCCTCAATCACGCGAGCAACGGTGCGACCTCGGCCGATCAGGCGACGGCCGGCAGCAACTGGTCGAACAACGACTCGCTGGCGTTCGACGCCCCGGACCTGACCATCATCAACCTGGGGTTGAACGACATCGGCGGTCAGGTGGCGATCGCCGCCTACCGCACCAGCCTGCAGACGATCGTCGATACGGCGCGGCTGTCCGGCGACGTCCTGCTCGTCTTCCCCCATCCGGCGGGCAGCCAGTTCGCGATCAATCCGGCCGCTTATCGCGATGCCGCCGCGGCGCAGGCGGCGGCGAGCGGCGTCGCCTTTCTCAGCCTGTTCGACTATTTCGGCGGGGCGTTCACCCCGGCGCTGCAGGCGCGAATGGCGGACGGGCTGGTCCACGGCGACGCCGCCTTCTACGCCGAGGTCGGCGAGGTCTATCGCCAGTGCATCGCCGTCATGGCCGCGCCGTGACGGCGATCCTGTGCTGGCCGGCGTCTAATACAGCCAAGTGCTCCATTTGGCATAGGGCGCCCAGGCCGTGCCCGTCCTGCGAAAGGCATAGGTGCTGCCCTGATGCGCCGCCGTGACCGAGACAAAGGCGACATTGTCGACGATGATCGTCCGCGAGACGGTGTAGACCGGGTGGCAGGACGAGGTCAGGCGGTTCCACCCCCACCAGCGCACCCGCGCATGGGGCGCATCCGCCGTTTCGGCGAGGCGCACGGGCCGGCTCGTCTCCAGCAGCGACGCGCGGTTGGCATAGCCGTTCAGCTGCCCCTGATCGACCACCGACAGCTGGCCTTGCAATGACGGCCGCTCAGGCAGCACGACATGCTCGCCCTGCAGCTCGCTGCCGATCAGATCGCGGCCCGACAGGTTGCGGCCGGGGTCGAGCGGCCGGGGCGCGGTCCAGCCCAGCGGCCGCCGCGCTGGCTCAGGCGCGGGGAGCATGTCACGGTAGATCGCCAGGGGTTCACCCCGCGCGCCGCTGTCGACGCAGATGTTGCGGCCGTCGGCGGTCAACACCTTGAGCAGCAGCGTGTTGATCTGCCGCTCGTCGGCGGTGCCGTGCCAACCCGAACATCCGCCCAGCACCGCCAGCAACGATAGCGGCAGCAGCCGGGCGCGTACCCTGGCCCTCGGTTTGCTAAAGTGAAGCAGAATCAATCCTCTCGCTCCTGTCCCAATTCGGGGCTGGACCGTTTGCCTTCTTAAGGCAAGTTGCGTATCTGATTGGACTTAGTAGGGGAAGCCATGACAACGCCCGTCGAGCAGCCGGTCAGCAACCACCGTCGCCAGCGCCTGTTGTTGGCCGGACTGTCTACCATTGCGCTCGCGCTGGCGCTTGTCCCGCGTCAGGAACGCGCGCTGTTCATCACGGAGGCCGTCGGGCTGCGCGCGTTCGCCGCCGCCGTACCGCCGCCGATCGATTTCGCCAGCCTGGCGAGACTGCCCAACCTCGTCGACTCGGTCGGCCCGCGCGGCTTCTATGCGCGCACGCCCGGACGGCCGGTGGGGTCTAACCGGCGCAGCGCGGCGCCGGTCGCCGAGGATTTCACGACGCCCACCGCCCCCTTCGTCCCCGACGATCAGCCTGTCGCCGGAGAAGGTCAGGGGCCGACCATCCAGAATGCCGCGGTACCGGCCTTTCCTTCGTCGCCCGGCGATGCGTTTCCGTTCCTGCCGGCGGGGCTGAACCAGCCCGGCGCGAGCCCGGTGGCGCAGGCGGTGACGCCGACCACCCCGATCGCGACAGCGACCCCGACGCCGACGGCGACCGCCACCCCGACCCCGACCCCGAGCGCATCGCCGACACCGACCCCGGCCGCCACGGCGACGCCGGTCGTGCCGGCCGTGCCGGAGCCCGCGACCTGGGCGCTGATGATCCTGGGGTTCGGCGGTGTCGGCGGGTTGCTGCGGCGCGACCGCGGCACGGCCGATCGGCTTCGCCGGGTCTGACGCCCGGTCTGCGCTCGGGCCCGACGCCGGTTAGCGCAGCTCCAGCTGGCTGCCGCGGAACGTGATCGAGCGCATTTGCGACAGGGCGCTCTGACCGAGCAGCGAGACGTCCAGATCGCGCTGGACAATGACGGCGTCGACATCCGCCAGATCCTGACCGGCGAGCGCCAGCCGCTGCAGCCGTGCTCGATGCATCGGCGCGGACCCGCCTGCCGTGTCGACGCTGACCCCGCCATGAGAGACGACGCCCGCACGCGCGGCGTCGGCGGCGTTGAGGATCACGACGCTGGCGCCCGAATCGACGACGAAGCGGACGGGGGCGCCGTTCACCTTCGCCTCAAGATAGAACAGTCCGTCGCGTGCCTGGTCGATCACCAGCGGCTCGCCAGCCGAGGGCGGGGGCGCAAGCGGAGGCTGCGGCGATACGACCTCGGGCGCCTGCGCCATGAAGGCTTTCGGGCCCCCGGCCGCGGGAGCCAGAACCAGCGCGAGTGCGACGGGCATCAGCCTGAGCATGGCCGCACCCTACCGGCCGCACCTTAAGGAATTGCCGCGTCCTTGTTGTTAACGCGCGGTCAAGTACTTACGGGTTCGCCATGCACCTGCCGGTCGATGCGGCGCACGCGGCGCCGCTGGAACAGGCCGAGCGCCAGCGCCAGCAAGGCGCCGATCACCAGCTGCACCGCCGTCGTGATGTACGGCCAGCGCATCGCGGCCGGTTCGGCGAACAGGACGTAATGCGGCTGATCGACCTGATAGCCGGCGTAGCGGAACAGCCGCACGATCTCGCCCGGCAGGCCGTTGCGCTTCAGCACCCCCGTCATGGTCATGGCGCCCGCATTGGTGCGCGCGTCGGCGGGAGCGAACTGAACGAAATAACGCAGCTCGTTGCCGCCCTGACGCGCGCCGACGACCGGCGCAAAGCGGAAGGTGCGCCGCGCCACCAGCATGTCTTCGTCAAACCCCGCGGTGCGCTCGTACAGCACGGTGCCCGACAATTCGGTCGGCCCCTCGTGCGGCTCGGTCAGTGCGGGCCGGGTCAGGTCGATATGCTGCACCGGCCCCCGCTCGCTCGGCAGCAGCAGCATCATCACCAAGATGAGCAGCGCGATCGCCCCCATCCCGATCACGGCGCCGATCACGGCGCGCAGGAAGGTGCGCGCGGACCGGAACAGCAGCGCGTCGGGCCGGTCGTCCTCCGCCAGCGCGCGCGGCCGCAGGAAGATGAGATAGCCGGGCAGGCACAGCAGCAGGACCAGCAGGACGTAGTTCAGCGTCGCATAGTGCCGGCCGAAGGCGTTGAACTGCCACTCGCCGATCAGCGACATGATCCCTTCATATTTCGCAGCCTGCCAGAACAGGAACAGGCCGACGATCACGACCCAGGCGGCAAAGCCGGCGATCCTGGTGACCGACAGGCGTTGTTGAGTCCGCCGACTGGTCATGCACTTCCTCTCTTCGTTGGCGGCATGGCCTACTGCATAAGCCTTGGAATGTCTCAAACAAAGACGACGGCGGTGGGTTGCAATCGGGGCCGCATGCCCGCGGGGAAAGCGCGTGGCGCGCGGGGCAAACGCTGCTAAGCAGCCCGCCAACAAACGGCTGGAGGACCGAATGACCACAATGCCCGTCACCGCATCGCGTCGCACGCGGCGCCGGCTGCCGCTGCTTGCCGTCGCGATCGCGCCGCTGCTGATCATGGGCTGCCAGAAGAAGCCGGGCGGCCAGGTCGTCGCGGTGGTCGGGTCGGAAGAGATCACCCAGCCCGAGCTGCGCGCGGAGGCCGATGTTGCCGGCGTGCCGGCCGGCACCGACATCCAGACCTATGCGCCTGCGATCCTGGATCGCGTGGTGCAGCGCAACCTGCTGGCGCAATATGCCCGCGATCAGAAGCTCGACCGCGGCCCTGAATATGTCGCGCGTCGCCGCCAGCTCGAACAGTCGCTGCTCGCCAACTTGGCATTGAAGCGGATCGCCTCCGCGCAGCCGGCGCCGACCCCGGGCGAGGTGCAGGCCTTTATCCAGCAGAACCCGGCCACGTTCAGCGGGCGGGCAAGACTGACGCTGGATCAGGTGCGCTTCCCCGCGCCGACCAACGTCAACAGGATCAAGGAGCTGGCGGCGATGCCATCGCTCGACGCGATCGTCGCCCGGCTGCAGGCGGAGCATGTCCCGGCCGGGCGCGGACGCGCCGTGCTCGACACCGGCACCGTCGAATCGATGGTCGCGCGCCAGATCGCCTCGCTTCCCAACGGTCAGCTGTTCGACCTGACGGTGAACGGCATCACCTTCATCAGCGCGGTGGTGGATCGGCAGCCTGCGGCGACCGCCCCGGGCACGTGGAACGAATCGGCAACCGCCATGCTGCAGCGCGAACGGGTGCAGAAGGCGCTGGTCGCTGAAATGGCGAAGCTGCGAGCCGCTACGCGGATCACCTATGACCCCGCCTTCCAACCCGCTGCCCGGCCCAGCGGCCAGGCTACCGGTCGCGCACGGTGACAAGCGCGCCGCATTACCGGCTTCCTCCAGAGCGTAGCGCGGCGGAAATCGCCGGGTTGGAGCGGGGCTTTGCGGTTTGCTGCACCGCCGAGCGACAATCGTACTGATCCATGCTGCAGTGCGATGTCTCGAATCGGGATTCGGCGATTTTTGGACCGACTCCGGACTGGACTCGATCGCTAAAGAATGATTAAACGAAATCGAGAAGGGAGCGCTTCCGCGTTCCTATGATGGCTTGGTTGCCGGTTTGGCATCGCAAGGGGGCATGACAATGCGTAAGTATATGCTGGCCGGCGCTACCGCCGCGCTGATGACATCGGGGGCCGCGATGGCTGCTCCTCCTCCCACGGTTCTCTTCACCCCTGGCGTGTACACCGTTCCGGCGTACACCACTGCTGCGGTGTTCGAGGATTTCAATAACGGCGGCGTCGCCAATGGCGGTCAGTTCACGACGCCGGCGGTCAGCCCGTACACCGAGACGAAGACTGGTGACGTCCGGGTCTATCCGGGCACGCAGAACCAGCCTGGCGTCGCGCTTCAGCCCGACGGTTCGCCCGATGCGTATCTGGCGATCGTGAACGGCACCTTCAACGTCGCCTTCGGCGCCGGTGTGACGCTGTTCTCGTTCTCGTTCGGCTCGCTCGACAACTACAATACGGTTGCGATTACCACGACCGATGGGTCGGGCTCGACCGTGACGACCTATTCGGGACTCGGCATCACGACTGGCCTGACCGCCAACAACACGGCGCCGGGCGCGACGCCTGCACCGTTCGCCGGGCCGAACAACACCGGGCGGATCACCTATGACACGCTGGGCCTGTCGCGCATCACCAATGTCGCGTTCAGCTCCACGCAGGCTGCCTTCGAGATCGACGCGCTCGCCGCTGCCGTTCCGGAGCCCGCTACCTGGGGTCTGATGATCCTAGGCTTCGGCCTCGCCGGCGCCGCGCTGCGGGTCCGTCGTCGCAAGGTGGCGTTCGCCGCCGCCTGATCTACAGCATTTCGTCAAAGAAGCGTCACCTCTGCGGAGGTGGCGCTTCTTTGCGTTTGTGCTATGGTGCAGGTGAGGTCCGGGAAGGGCGACGATGACGGTCTTCGATATCTTGACGCTGGCCCTGTTTGGCGGGCTGATCGTGTTGTTTCTGGAGAGGTCTATCGGAAATGCGCCGGCGCATGATCCGCTCTGGCGCTATCTGGTTGCAGCCAGCGGCTGTGCTGCGACCAATTATGTCGGCAATCAGGGCTATTCGATGATCGCCGTCGTCATGCTGGTCGCGACACTGGCCTATATCGTCTACGTTCTGCGGCCATTCGATCGCCTGTCGCAGCACTGATCGCTGCCGCGACAAAGGAGCGGGTGCGCCGAGATCGTCGATTGCCCCGCCTCACGCAGAGCGGTTCGTGCTCGTCAACCGGGCCACGGCGGTGACCGGCATGCACGCACGGGGCTGCCGGTAAAATGGTTCGGGGGATCAGCCTGGCCGAGACACCGGGCGCTTCGGCAGTCAGTCGACGCAACCTCGACCGTCACCCCACCCCGATCAACACCTGCCGGCCGGCCGGGGTTGCGGTCGCAACCATCTCCTGGGCGAATCGGGCCAGTTCGCTTTCCGCCCCCCGGTCGTCCGGGCCGATCGACGACACCCGCACCAGGATGCCGTCGGGCACCGTCCCGCGCAGCACGCTCCGGATGATCGTCGCATATTCCTGCGCCGTGTTGCGCGGGAAGCGGTCGGCGATCCGCGTCCAGTAGAGCACGCGCTCGGTGCGCTCGTCGCGCCGCGCGGTAAAGCCGCGCGCCTGCACGGGTAGCCCGGGCGCCAGCGGGAGGTCCGAATCGGCGAACGCGCTGAGCCGGAAGCCTTGGCCGGGATAGCAGGTCTCGGGCCGATGGAGTTGGAGGCTGCCCCCCTGCGTGCTGCCATAGGCGATCAGCAGCATGATCGTCGGCAGGCCCGGCGCGACATAGACCCGCGTCAGCAGTTGATCATAGCCGTCGGTATTCGCCACCTCCTCGGTCGGCACGATCACCCCCGCAGGCGCCGTGACGCTCCACTGCCCGACCCGGCGTGCGATCAGGTCGCCCAGCTTGCGATGCGCGAGCCGGTGCTCGGTATGGCGCGGCTGCACCCCCCAGGCTGCTGCCGACGTCAGCGCCATCGCGCCGCCGATCACCAGGCCGCGCCGGGAGATTCCCGGCCGCGGAAGCAAGGACTCAGTCATGCCGGTTCTCCCCGCCGGCCGGCCCACCGGCTCAGCACCGAATCGATCGCGATCGTCCCGGCCAGCGCCACCGCAAACATCGTCATTCCCGCAAACTGGTGCAGGAAGCCCTGCGCCGCCTCGTTTCCCATGTAATAGGTGATGAGGATCAGCAGGATGACACGGACGAAATTGGCGAGGACCGCCATCGCCACGATCACCGCGGCCATCATCAGGACATAGGCCGGCCGCGCGCTGTGACGGATGTAGACGTAGAACAGCCCGATCGCGCTGAGGCTGATGATCGAGTTGAGGCCGCTGCACGCGGCCTTCACCTCAAGCGCATATTGACCGATATAGATGGTCAGCCCCGACTGCGCGACGGGCAGCCCCAACTGCGCCAGCAGCGAGACGGCAATGCCGGAAATGCCGAGGCGCAGCGGCTGGGTAGCGGTCGCCACCCAGCTACCCGGCGGGGGCAGCACGAACAGGAAATAGGCGATCGGAAACCACGCCGCCTTCATCGCGCGCCATCCGACCAACAGATAAAGCGTCGCGACAAGGGCGCCGTACATCGCCGCGCTTTCCAGCACGATGCTGCCGGCGACGCGCGCGACCATGTAGCTGAGCAGACAGATCGCTAGCGCCGCGCCGCCGCGCAGCGCCGAGCCGGGCGCCGCCAGGGCGCGGATGGCGGACCAGCGTCTGAAGAACAGCCATAACGCGATCGCGAGCACGATCGGGCCGTGTGCGCCCTGCTCGGTCGACCAGGATACCGCCGCGATCCCCTGCATCGTCGGCACGACCAGCAACGCAGCGCCGATCAGCAACGGCAGCAGCCGCCAGTCGATTCGCAAGGCGGGAAGCGGGCGGCGCAGCCTGGGCGGCGTCAGCTCGGCATGCGTAGTCGACATGATGGGTGGCTCGTCAGAATGGTGATTCGCACGATCCTTTAGCGTGCCCGGACCGTCCATCCGATTAACGACCCGCGACCGCGCCCTGTTCTCGGGGTGCCGACGTCAGGTGAGGACCAGTATAGCGCAGTCTTGCCGGGTGCAGGCGCCGACCATCGTCCGCATCACGAGACACCCTGCCCGGATCGCAGCGGCCGATCACCGCTGGCGATCCATGCGCGCCGGTGATCTCAGGAGGTGAGGAGAAAGGCCAGGGCCGCCCAGATCAGCAGCGATACCGCACCCGCCATGGCGAGCCAACGCAGGCGAGACTTACGCATGGCCGGGGCGGAACGACGCGACGTTCGCACACGCGGGGACCAAGCGGGCGACGCTCTCCACGATCGTTCGACCAGCGCACCGCCGGCGATCCAAGCACGCACCGCGCCTCTCCTTTGTTCCTTTGTCCTTGCTATACGAAAGCGCAAGGCATCGACAAGTTCCGCGACCGCTTCAACGGGCTGTTAACGTGTCGGGATTAGCCGTCCGCCTCGAGGGGCGACTGCCATGCTGACCGCGTTGAAGCCAGTTTTCGAATCGGATGATCGCCGGTGGGAGCCGCGCGAGACGATCGGCTGCCCCAGCACGGTGCGCGCCGATGGAATGACGCCGATCGAAGTGGTTGTTCAGGATCTGTCGGCAGGTGGATTTTCGTTCCGCTCGGCTGATAGGCTGCCGGTCGGAGCCGCGGTGCAGGTCGGGCTGGCCGGATCGGGCGCCGCGCCGGCTACCGTCGTCCGCGTCGAGGGTGTCGAGCATGGCTGCGCGTTCGTGCAGCCGCTGTCGCCATCAAGGCTCGCGGCGGCGTTCCAGAACGAAACTGTCGTCTATGGCGTGTTTGGCACGGACAATGCGCGCGTCGTGCCGCAGCCTGTTGTCGAAAAATGGTCGCGTCCGGCGCGTGGGCTCGCCTGGCTGATCGGCGGCGGTATCCCGTGGATATGCCTCGCCGCGGCGCATTTCGCCTAGTCCCTAGCCCCTGGCGGTGGCACGGTCGCAAGGCCGATCGGGCAGGTGACGTGATGATGGCTGGCAACGCCAGTCACAGGTGCCGCCCAAGCTGTCGGACCAAACGGCCTAGAGGCTTGCCGAGTCGATCGACGTCCAATATTTGCCGCCTGTCCGCACGGAGTATGCGTCTTGGGTCTGTTCAACGAATGCCGCCGATTGATGGCGCTGCCCGCGGCATTGATGCTCGTGCTGACCGGCACGGCCTGCGCGTCGGCGCAGACACAGGCTATGCCGGTGACGGCGAACGCGCCCGTCACAGCCGCGCCGGCGCCATCTGCAGCTGCGGTGACGCCGGCTGTGACCACGACCGCCGCACCAACGCCGGCCGCCGGTAGCGAAGACGAATACACGCTGGCGTCGGGCGACAAGATCCATGTGATCGTGTTCGGCGAGGAAACGCTGACCGGCGACTATGTAATCACCAGCGGCGGCAACCTGACCTTTCCGCTGGTCGGCACGTTGCGCGCCACCGACAAGACCGTCGAGCAGCTGCAGACCGCGCTGACCACTGCGCTGGCCGATGGTTACATCAACAATCCCCGGGTCAGCATCCAGGTCGTCTCATTCCGGCCCTTCTACATTCTTGGCGAGGTAAACCGGCCCGGCGAGTACCCGGTATCCACGGGCTTGACGCTGCAACAGGCGGTCGCATCGGCGGGCGGCTATACCTATCGCGCCAACAACCGCCGGGCGTTCGTCAAGCGTGCCAACGAGACGCAGGAACGGCTCATCGATCTGCGCGAAGGCGTGCCGGTCGTGGTGCATGCAGGCGATACGATCCGGATCGGCGAACGGCACTTCTAGAAGCGGGGGTTTACGGAGACGTCGCATCCGGTCCGCCGGGGGTCGGCATCTTCGCCAAGCATATTCGGTCAACGTCTGCTCGTGCGCTGTCTGAAGAGCTGCGGCGCCGCTGCGCCGTCAGCAGAATCCTATTGCGGTAAATCGTAGCTGCGCACGTCCTGCCGCTTTTTGCACGGGCCGTTCGGAAGATTGTCATTATTGCCGTGCTACCCGCCCGCCCTCGAGTGGCGACATGGCCGTGCGTGTGCTGTCAGGCGCGCCTCGGCGAACGCGACCCGCTCACTGCCGCCCAAAATGGGACAGAACGCGTGCTAGATTCTGAAAACCACCCCAATCGGCTGTTGTCCGACTCGAACGAAGATGAGATAGGCAATGCTGCACTGCGGGATGGCCGTGGGCAGCGCCAAAGGGGCATGGTCTTGTTCAAGGCATTCGCTGCCTCAGAAATGACGCTTGCTGCCGGAGCGTACGACCTGAGGGCGTGCGTTCAGCTGCCGCCACCCGGCTCGACGTCCGACGACTACCGCCTGGCGCGGCTGCTGGACATCGTCGTCGCGCTGGCGGCGCTGGTCTTCCTGGCGCCGTTCATGACGATCATCGCGCTCGCGGTGTGGTCGTCGGGTGATCCCATACTGTTTCGGCACCAGCGCATCGGCAAGGGCGGCCGGAGCTTTTCCTGCCTGAAATTCCGCACCATGCACGTCAACGGCGACGCGCTGCTCGCCGATCTGCTGGAGCATGACGCCGACGCCCGGGCGGAGTGGATGCTGTATCACAAGCTGCGGCGCGATCCGCGGGTCAGTCGCGTTGGCGCGTTTCTGCGCAAGACCAGCCTCGACGAGCTGCCGCAGCTGTTCAACGTCCTTGCCGGGACGATGAGCATCGTCGGGCCCCGCCCCATCGTCCAGGCGGAGGCGGGCCGGTATCGCCGCTATTTCCACACATATTGCCAGGTTCGGCCGGGCATCACCGGGCTTTGGCAGATCAGCGGCCGCAACACGACGACCTATCGCCGTCGCGTCGCCTGCGACGTCGCCTATGTCCGGGGGAAGTCAGCGGTGGGCGATCTGCGCATCATCCTGCGCACGGTGCCGGCGGTGTTCATGGGTCACGGCGCCTATTAGGCCGCCGCCGCGGCCAGCGGGTGCGGCGGCGCGGTCGCTGTGATTATCCAGACCTCACCATCCTGCAGACCTACCGCCGACAGCCGCCCGGTCCGATAGGCGCCGGTGTCGACGCCGATGCGATTGGCCGCGATGACCACGCCGTCCTCGTTGATGCTGTGGCCGTGAACCACGATCGCACCGTGATCCTCGTCGCTGGCCGTGAACGCGTCGGTGATCCACAGGCGGCTGGCGTCGGTCTGCTGGTCCAGCGGCACACCCGGGTTGATGCCCGCATGGACGAAGTAATAGCGGCCGAACGCGGCATAGGAGGGTAGCTGCTCCATCCACCGCCGCACCTCGGCCGGAACCGCCTCCCGCGCGACGCGGAGCAGCTGCGCGGTGTCGTCCAGATCGAGCACGGCCGTGTCCACGCCATAGCTGGCAAGCGTCGCCAGCCCGCCATGCGCGAGCCACAGGTCGAGCGCGTGGAAGTCTCCGGCCAGGGCGTCGACCATCGCCGCCTCGTGATTACCCTTTAGCACGACGACGCGCGGCTCGACGCGCAGCCGCATCAGCAGGTCGACCGCCCTGGCCGAATCGGGTCCCCGGTCGATAAAGTCGCCGAGCACGATGACGTTGGTCGAGGCCGGCGATCGCGCGAGCACGTCCGCCTTGATCGCCTCGACCATAGCGATCAGCAGGTCGAGGCGCCCGTGAACGTCGCCGATTGCGTAAAGGCGCTGGGCCGGAGGGGGGACGGCGCGGCGCTGCCAGAAGCGGAGGGCCACGGCCTACATCTCGCCAATATCTGGCTGGGAGGCGACATACACCATCCACAGCAGCGCCAAGAACACGGCCGCCACCGCCGCGGCGGCGCCGACATAGCCGACCGCCGCCTGGGGTGCGAGCCGCCGGACAGTGCGCCACAGGCGGCGGACGCTGCGGGCCGGGGACGCCTGGATGGTCTTGGGGGCGAGCGGGCGGGCGACGATGCGGCTGCCGATGGCGCGCCAGAAGGCGCCCGCGATGAGCAACGTGGCGGTGCCGGCGAGCGCCAGGTTGAGCAGCGGGCCCTGCGGCCGCGGACCGTATTGGATCGCGACCTGTTGCAGCGGATAGCTGAACAACAGCAGCCCGGGCAGGAACGGCGCCAGCGCGCGGCCGATCGCCGCGAAGGGTAGAGGGCGCAGCACCAAATAGACGACCAGATAGGTGATCGGCACCGTCACCCCGACCCGCAGCAACGGCGCGAACTGCCCAACATTGCCGCCCAGCCGTGCGCCGGCCGCGACCAGCACGGCCGCGCCGATCGCCAGCCGCCGGTCGGCCGGCACCCAATTGCGCAGCTGATAGGCGGCCGCTCCCAGCAACCCGCCCAGCAGCGCCGCCGTCCCGTCGCCGCGCAGGATCAGCACCGCGAGCGACCGGTCGCCCTGATTGAGAAGGTCCAGCGCCTCGACCAGAAGGCTGGCGAGCGCCAGTGCCGCCGCCAGTGCGGCGGGCGCCGCGCGCACGTCCCGCCGGTTCGAGCGCAGCGCGGCGATCGCGATCACGAACAGGTAGCAGGGTGCCAGCCAGACGATCGCGTTGACGACGTTGGCGGCGTTGTTGAACTCGAACACGCCGGGCAGTTCATAGCGGGGGACGCCGACCAGGTTCAGAAGGTAGGCATATGTGTCGAGAGTCGTCGCATAATCCGCAAACGCCAGGTTGGTCGCCAGCGGCCCGAGGATGGCGACGCTGACGACGATGATGAAGACATAGGGCGGCAGCCCCAGCCGCAACCGTCGGACCAGCGCCTCGCGCCAGGTCGCGCCCGTGCTCGGCCGTGCGGCGGAAAAGCCCGCGGTGGCGAACAGCGCCGGGAACACCAGCGACGACAGGGTGGCGAGCACGCCGCCCGGAGCCGCGCCGCTCACCTCGACGCTGCCGGCCGTGACCAGCGCCAGCACCAGCGCCGCGCGGACCGACCATAGTCCGAGCAACAGTTCTTCCCGGCGCCGCAGCGCCGTTTCGACCGACCTCAAACGCTTCACCTCCGCTACACGTTCGGGTAAGCGAATTACGCTAACAGACATAGCCATGTGTCGCGCTTTGCGGCATTCGGCCCGGCGCCGTTCCGCTGTTTCGCGGTGTACGGCCTCGGCTGTCGCCGGTCGGGCGGCGGGATCACCCGATTGCCGACCATTGAACAAGGACTGTTTCTTTGACCGTAGCGACTGCCGAGCCGGCCGAGCCTCTGGAGGCCGAGGCAACGCAAGATGTGAACGAGACAGCCGTCGGCAACAGCTCGCTGTTGCCCGACCCGAAGACGCTGCTGATCATCTTTTTTCGCCGCCTGTGGATTTTTCTCGTCGTCTTCGCCTTGATCCTCGGCGCGGCGATCGCCTACGCCAATCTGGCGCCGCGCAAATACACGTCGCTGGCGACCGCGCTGGTCGAGCCGCGCGGCGGCGATCCGGTGCAGGCGACGGCGGGCGCGCCGGGGGACCAGGCGCCGTCATCGGACGTCATCGACACGCAGATCCTCCTGTTCGACGCGCCGCAGCTGTCGGCAAGGACGGTGATCGCGCTCGGCCTGCTCGACGATCCGCTGTTCGCGGGCGCCGCGCCCGATCAGACCGGGCCGCTGACGCCGGTGCAGGAGCGCAACCGGCTCGCCACCGCGGCACAGCGGCTGCGGTCGACAGTCAGCATCCGCCGCGCCGGCCAGACCGCGCTCATCCAGGTCGCGGCAACGACGGTGTCGCCGACGCTGTCGGCGCGCATCGCCAATGAGTATATCACCCAGTATCTGGCCACCATCGACGAGGAGAAGACCCGCTCCGCGCAGCAGATGAACCAGCAGATCAACAGCCGCCTCGACCAGCTCCGGCTGGAAGCGGAGCACGCCGATGCGTCGCTGCAGGCGTACAAGATCGCCAATGGGCTGATGAGCGCCGAGGGTGCGACGCTCGCCGAACAGGAATCGTCGTCGCTCAACACCCAGGTCCAGCAGCAGCGCGCGGACCTGGCCGAGAAGCAGAGCCGCCTCGCGACCGCGCGTCAGCAGCTGCGCAGCGGCGGCGGCGGCAGCGACGTCAGCGCGTCGCTTGGCTCGGGCACGGTCGGTGCGCTGCGGACGGCCGAAGCCGAGAGCAGCCGCAACCTGGCTCAGCTGCGGGCGCGTTATGGCCCGCGGCATCCGGCGGTGGATCAGGAACAGCGGCGACTGACCGACGTCCAGGCGCGCATCCAGGAAGAGATCGACCGCATCCTGTCGAGCATGCAGGGCGAGGTGAATGTCGCCGCCTCCAAGCTGAGCGCGCTGCAGTCGGGCGAAGGGCAGGCGCGGACCCGGCTCGCCGCCAATGCACAGGCGCAGGTCGGCTTTCTGGAGCTGCAGCGCAAGGCGGAGGCCGCGCGCGTCGTCTATGAGGCGTTCCTCAACAAATCGCGCGGCACGGCGGCGCGCGACGGCATCGAGCAGCCGCTCGCCAGCCGAGCGTCGACCGCCATTCCGGCGACCGGGCCGTCATCGCCCAACGTCCGCCTGATCTACCTGATCGGCCTGTTGGGTGCGCTGGTCGCCTCGACGCTGGCGGTCGTCGTCGCGGAGTTCCTCGACAGCGGCATCAAGACCAAGGCGGACGTCGAACGGCGACTGGGCGCGCGCTATCTCGGCTCGATCCCCGACGTCGAATCGACGCTGGACGGGTTACGCGCGACCGAGCCGCCGCAGGACTATATCGTCTCGCACCCGCTCTCGACCTTCGCCGAGGCGCTGCGCAACCTTCGCGCGTCCGTCACGCTGCGCGGCAATCGCCGGCCCAAGGTGATCGCGGTCACCTCCGCCCTGCCGCGCGAAGGCAAGACCACCACCGCGCTGTGCCTGGCGCGGACGCTGGCACTGTCCGGCGCGTCCACGGTGCTGGTCGACTGCGATATCCGTCGCCACTCGGCCAGCGACGCGCTGCTGAACGGGCGCGAGGGGCAGCTGCTCGACGTGCTCGCCGGCCATGTGCCGGTCGACCGGGCGTTGCTGGACGACGAGGCGACCGGCCTCAAGATCCTGGGGACGCATCGTGCGCCGCAGGGCGGCCGCGATCTGCTCGCGTCCGAGCTGGTCAGCGCGTTGCTGGCGGACCTCAAGGCACGGTTCGACTTCGTGGTGATCGACACCGCGCCGGTGCTGGGCATCGCCGACGCGCGGCTGGTCGCCAGCCTAGCCGACGCGGTGCTGCTGCTCGCGCGCTGGCGGCACACGTCGCTGCGCGCGGCGGATACGGCGCTGGACCTGCTGATCGGCGCGCGCGCCAAGGTCTATGGCGTCGCACTGACCCAGGTCGATATCCGCAAGTTCGGCAGTACCGGACAGGAGGACGTTTATGGCTATCACAAACAGTTCAAGGGCTATTACGTCAACTGACCGGGCGCGGGCGATGCGTGCGGGTGCGGCCGCGGCGTTGCTGGCCCTCGCCACCGCCTGCAACGCGGCGGCCGGGGCGGGGCAGGGCAACGCGTCGGCCCAGCCGGCCCCGCCACCGACCGGCGGGTCGTTCTTTGACGGGTTCGACCGGCTCGACACGAGCCGGTGGATGGTGTCGGACGGCTGGGTCAACGGCGACCATCAGGGCTGCGCCTGGTCGCGCGCCAACGCCTATGTGCAGGGCGGCAAGCTGCAGATGACGCTGGGCCGCGCCGTCGACCGTCTGCGCCCGTATCGCTGCGCCGAAATCCGCACCTATGCGACGCTCGGCTACGGGACGTTCGAGGCGCGGTTGAGGACCGCCGCGGGATCGGGGCTGAACACCGCGTTCTTCAGCTATGTCAACGGCGTGGCGGACGAGCTCGACTTCGAGTTCCTGGGCCGCAACCCGCAGACCGTGCAGCTCAACTATTGGCAGCATGGGCATGGCGGGCATGAGAGTACGCCTGCGTTGGGCTTCGATGCGTCGGCGGCGTTCAACAATTATGCTTTTGTCTGGGGACCGGAGAGTGCGCGCTGGTACGTGAATGGCCGGCTGGTGCGCGAGGAGCATGGCGCGGCCATTCCCACTACGCCCGCAAACCTGTTCCTCTCGCTGTGGAGCGGCAGCGGGTCGAGCGACGCCTGGCTGGGCCCGCTCGACGCGAGCCGCACGCCGGTGCTGGCCGAGGTCGACTGGGTCGCGTTCACCAAGGCGGGCGAACATTGCCTGTTCCCGCAGTCGATCACATGCGCGCCGCGTTGACGATCGGCGCCGCTGCGAGGCGTGCGGGGCAGCGGGCACGGTCGGCCAGCCGCAACGACGCTCCAGGCCGGGCGCGAGGTGCGGGGTGGCATGGAAAGGACTGACGCGATGACCGTCCTGCCGCCCGCCGCCGCGCGGTTCGCGGCGCCGATGCTGTCGGTGGTGGTGCCGACCTATAACGAGCGCGCCAACATGGCGGCGCTGGTGGCGGCGGTGCGCGACGCGCTCGGCGATCTGTCGTGGGAGATGCTGATCGTCGACGACGACAGCCCGGACGGGACGTTCGACGAGGTCGCGCGGCTGGCGCGCGACGAGCCGCGGGTCCGCTGTCTGCGCCGCGTCGGCCGCCGCGGGCTGGCATCGGCGGTGATCGAGGGCGCGCTGGTCGCCAATGGCGATGCGGTCGCGGTGATGGACGCCGATTTCCAGCACGACGAGACCAGGCTGCCCGCGATGTACGACATGCTGATGTCAACCGATTCGGACCTGGTGGTCGGCACCCGCTACGCGCTGGGTGGGGGCGTCGGCAGCTGGGATCAGAAGCGCCAGCGGATGAGCGGCCTCGCCACGACGCTGAGCCGCTTTCTGGTCGGCGATCAGACCAGCGACCCGATGAGCGGCTTCTTCATGGTCAGACGCGCGGTGTTCGCCGCGTCGGTCTATGACCTGTCGCAGCAGGGCTACAAGATCCTGCTCGACATCATCAGCTCCGCGCCCAGGCCGCTCAAGATCGCCGAAATACCCTATGAGTTCCGCAACCGGCGCGAGGGCGAGAGCAAGATCAGCGTGATGGTCCTGGCGGAATTCGCCTTTCTGCTGATCGAGAAGGTCTCGCGCGGCCTCATCCCGCCCAGGTTCGTGCTGTTCTCGATCGTCGGCGGGCTGGGGCTGGTCGTCCATCTCGCCATCCTGGAGGCATGCAAGCACCTGTTCGGGCTGGCATTCCTTCCCGCGCAGGGGGCGGCGATCGGCGGCGCGATGCTGTTCAACTTCGCCGTCAACAACAACTTCACCTACCATGACCGCCGGTTGAGCGGGAGCCGGCTCATCACCGGCGCGATCCTGTTCTGCATCGTCTGCAGCGTCGGCGCGCTCGCCAATGTCGGTGTCGCCGAGCTGGCGATCGAACGGACGCACAGCTGGTCGCTGGCGGGGGTCGCAGGGGCGCTCATGGGCGCGGTGTTCAATTTCGGCGCGGCGAGCAGCATCGTCTGGGGGCTGCGCAAGCCGAAGCGGGTCGCCGGACCCGCACCGGCGCTGGCCGCGGGGTGAGCGAGGGCGCGACGCCGCGGACGGCCGTCCACGGCATTGGCCCGACGCTGGTGCTGGTGGTCGCGCTGGCGCTGGCGCTGCGTCTGGCGGGGCTGCACTATTCGCTGTGGAACGACGAGGTCGCCTCCACGCAGTTTGCGGCCGCACCCGTCCACCTTCTCTGGTCGAACTGGATGGTGCGCGAGACCAACCCCCCGCTTTATTACACGCTGCTGCACGGCTGGATCGCGCTGTTTGGGGACGCGGACGCGACGCTACGGCTGATGTCGGTGCTGTTCGGCTGCATCGGCGTCGCGGCCGTGTACCTCCTCGGCCGCCGCGCAGGCGGAGCGCGCGCGGGGCTGTTGTCGGCGTTGCTCGTGGCGCTGTCGGCGCAGCACGTGATGTATAGCCAGCAGGTCCGCGGCTATGTGCTCGGCCATGCCGCCGCGGTGGCTGCGATCCTCGCGGTGGTGGTGTTCCTGGCACCGGACGCGCCGCAGCGGCGCGGGCGGCTGCTGCTCGGCTATGCCGCCGCCTGCACGGTGGCGTTGTACGCGCACACGACCTTCTTCCTGCTGCCCGCCGTCCTCAACGCCTATGTCCTGCCCCTGCTGGCGATGCGGCGGCAGTGGCGGGCGGCAGGCGCATGGATCGCCGCCAACGCAGCGGTGCTGCTGCTGTGGGCGTGGTGGGCGCACCTGACGCTGGTGCAGGCGGGGACGCGCAGGACGATCGGCTGGATCGGTCCGCCGTCGCTGCCCTACGCGGTGCGGATGACGATGGAGAGCTACCTGCCGTGGCAGCTCGGCCCGGTGCAGTTCGCGGTGGCGCTGGTGATGGTCGCAGCGGCGGGGACGGCCGCGCGGCGCTGGCGGCGACGGGCCGAGCTGCTGCTGCTGCCCTTCCTCGCGATCGCCACCCCGGCGCTGCTGTTCGTGCTGAGCCAGCGTGTGCCGATGTTCCTGGACCGCACCGTCTACTGGTCCAGCGCTCCCTTTCTGGTCACGGTCGCCGCCGGGCTGGCCGGTCTGCGCCCCCGGCCGCTGATGATCGCCGGGGTGGCGGCCGCCGTGCTCGCGACGGCGGCGGGCTGGCTGGTCTGGTATCCCACCCGCGAAATCGAGCCGTGGCGGGCAATCGTGGCAAGCATCGAGCGGCAAGCGCCCGGCGCGGCGGTGCTGGTCAGCGGCAAGCAGCCGGCGTTGGACCTGCTGCGCTACTGCCGGGCACCACGCTGTTCGCTGTCGATCGTCGGGCTGCCATCCGCGCAGGCAGATGCCTGGGCCTCCGGATTCGCGGTGCCGGGGATGATCTCCCCCGACGCGGCGAACCGGCTGCTGGCGCGAAGCGGCCGCCTGGTCGCGGTGCGATGGATGGGACAGGACCCGGCGCGGGTCGTGCGCCCGCGCCTGCGCCCGGTGCCGCTTGCCCTGCCGGTCGGCGATCGCACCAGTGTGGAGGCGGCGCTGTGGCGAGCCGCCGGAGATCCCGCCGCCCGCTAATCCAATGCGGTGAAGCCGTCGGCTCCGATCCGGAATGCGTCCGGCCGTCCGGCCGCCAGGTGATCGATCGAATCGAGGCGCTTCCAGACGGCCACGTCACCATCGACCCAGCGGCTCGACTGCCAGTTGGTGAAGTGAAGATACAGGAACTCGCGGTCGCCGGCCCCTGTGGCCGTCAGCCGGCCCCTCCGCCAATACCAGAACTCGGGATAGTTCGTGCTGCCGTCGATCCACGGCAGCGGCCACAGGGCGGAGGAATGCTGCTCAACGAAATAGCCCTTGGCGGGCAGCGACGGGGAGCGCAGGCGCTGCCTGACACGGGCGAACCAAGTATCGCCGCGCAGCTCGCTGAACAGATGCGACCATTGAAACTCGTCGAATCCGCGATGATCGGGCCGGCTGAGCAGGCCCCGCCACCCACGCACGCGCTTAAACGAGGCGTTGAGCCGGGGGCTATTGCGGATCAGGGTTAGATGGCCGGCGGTGATCAGCGGATGCGACGAGATGATGTCGTGCTCGAACACCGTCGCATCGTAGATCGCGCGGATGTCGCCATAGATGACGTCGATGTCGCCGAAACCCCAGAAATCATACCCGGCGATCAGCTCCGGATGCAGATAGCCGAGCACGGGCTTGAGGTCGCAGAGCTTATACGCCGAGGGCCAGGCGCATTCGATCCCCAGGCGAGCGGCGACCAGAGCGCGGTATCCGGCGAAACTGTGGGTGACGAACGACACGTTCGGCGGCACGTCCGCCGGCGGCTCCGCGTCCCCGATGATCGCCCAGTGCACGGTGGGATTGTACCGGCACGAGGCGAGGAAGAAGCGCATCCACGCCGGCCACGGACCGAACCAGGTAAGCAGGATGACAAGCGACGCCTGCGCCGGAGCGCCGGTCGCCGGGGAGTCAGCGGTCATGCATTCTTCCGTCACACGCAATCCGGCACCACTCCCGCAGCCATGTGGCGGCGGACGCTTCCTATCCGGCAAACCTAAACAGGCGGCTTACTCCCGCCTCTGACGCGCCATCCGGGCCGATGCAAGGCGAGACCGCCGGGCGGCGGCTGCCGGGCCGGCGATCGGTGCGGCCGATGATGGATTAGTAAGGCGCCACGCGGTAGGCCGGACGGGCATGCAGGCGTCGATCATCATCCCGACCTTCAACCGGCTCTGGAGCCTGCCGGACGCGATCGCCTCCTGCCCGCGGCGCGACGATATCGAGATCATCGTCGTCGACGACGGCAGTACCGACGGCAGCTGGGACTGGTTGCAGGAGCAGCCAGGCGTTCGCGCCATCCGCCAGCCCAATTGGGGCAAGCCGGCGGCGGTGAACGCGGGGCTGGCCGCGGCGCGCGGCGACTATGTCCGCTTTCTCGATTCCGACGACCTGCTGGTCGACGCCGCCGTCCTCGATCAGCTTCGCTTGGCGCAGGATCGGCGCGCGGACATCTGCGTCGCGGGCTATTGGGCGGTGTACGAGGCGACGGGCGGGCGTGTCCTGCATGACTGGGTCGACTGCGGCGACTTCCTCGCCCAGCAACTCGGCGAGTGCGACAGCTCGCATTACGCGGCCTATTGGTTCCGGCGCGACTTCCTTGCGGGACTGGCGCATCGGCCCGATTTCGCCTTCCGCGACGATCGCATGTTCGTGATCGAATGCGCCCTGCGCGCGCCGACGGTCGCCGCTTACCCCGAACCGACCCTGCTGCATCGCCATCACGGGCGGGAGCGTATCCAGTTCCAGCCGGGGTCCGTCGCCGTCGTGACGAATTGGCAGGAGCTGCAGATGTACCGTAAGATTTATGGGCTGCTGAACGACCGCGGGCTGGCGACGCGCCGTCGCGTCGTGGCGCTGGCAAAAAACCTCTGGCCGCTGGCGTTGCGAATCGCCGCCTATAACCGCCGTGAAGCGCGTGATACGCTGCAATGGATGCGCTCGCTCGATCCGGCGTTCGTCGTCCCGCGACACGGGGTGCACAGGCTTTACCGCGCGCTGGGCTTTACGGTCGCGCAAACGATCGTGAACGCCGCGCGCAAGGGGCGCAATGCCGGCCGCGGCCTAGCCGCCCTGCGCAAGGGCGCCGCCTAGATGCGCGGCGCGATCCTGACGCGCGACGCCGCCGCGGGGCGCTCGGTGCGGGCGCCGGGCCAGTCTCGGGTATGGCGGCCTGGTCCGCGGACGCATCAGCTGATCGCGGCCGGGACGGTTCTCGCGTTCGGATCGATCAATCTGTTCGGGCAGCTCAGCGTGCTGCTGTTCTTTGCGGGCACGGCCGCGGTCGTCGCCTTCAATCCGATCGCCAACGCGCGCGACCTGATCAAGTTCTCGCCGCTGCTGCTGATCCCGATCGTCGCGATGATCTCGACCATCTGGTCCGACGCGCCGCAGCGGACGATGCGGGCGGCGCTTGAACTGCTGATCACCTTCGCAGCCGCCATTCTGATCTGCCGAAATCTGCGGCCCGACCGGTTGCTGCTGGCGATGCTGATCGCGTTCGCGGCGACGATCATGACCGTGCTGCCCCTGGCGCCCGGCAGTCTGGCCGGCCATTATCCGCTGGTCGCATGGTGGGGGAGCAAGAACTCGGTCGGGTTCGCCGGCTATATGGTCGTCGCGCTGTCGCTGTGCGTGATGTTCGACCGCGCCCAGCCGCGGGTCGCGCGGATCGCGAGTTTGATCCTGATTCCACCGGGTCTGCTGGTCGCCTATCTCGCGCAGTCCGGCGGATCGATCTCCACCATCGCGTTGACGGTGCTGATCTTTCCGCCGCTGGCGCTGCTGGCGGCGATGAAGCCGCCGTTGCGGGTGATGGTGATCATCTTCGTCCTGCTGTTGTTCGGGATCGCGTGCTTTTTTCTCCCGGACATCAACGCGGCCGTCGCAGATTTCCGCGTCAACGTCCTGAAGAAGGACGCGACGCTGACCGGACGAACCTATTTGTGGGATTTCGCCAGCCGGCTGGCGACCGCGCGGCCATGGCTCGGCTATGGTTATGGCGCGTTCTGGCGGCAGGGGAACATCGACGCCGAGGGGCTGTGGCGGTGGGGCGGGATCGCCAGCCGCAACGGGTTCAATTTCCACAATGCGTTTGTGGAGATGCGCATCGACATGGGCCTGATCGGCATGGGGCTGCTGCTCGCCTATTGCGCGATCATCGGTCTGGCGGCGCTGGTGCGTCAGGCGGTTGCGCCCAGCGTGTCGCTCGCAGGGTTCATTGCGCTGGTCGCGGTCATCTATGTCCACAGCTATGTCGAAGACGGCATCGTCGCGCCGTTCAGCCTGGCGACGGTGATCTGGGTCGCCACCTTCGTCTATGCGGTGACGCCCGCGTCGGCGGACGGGCTGACCCCCATCGTCCCGGCCGGCGAGCCGTCGACCGGCGGCCCGATCAGGACGCCTCGCCGCGCCCGGTCGCCGTTGCTCGGGCGCGGCCTGGATCGCCGGTGGCGGGGCGCCGGGTGACAGTGGTCAGACGCGCGCAAACTCCCTATGACACTGTTCATCAAAGGGGATTGCTGATGCGTAAGGTGCTGATCCGGACGGGAGCCGCGTGTTTGGTGGGGCTGGCGGCGACGCCCGCCGCGGCCCAGGTCGTGATCGAAGGACAGGGCGTCGCCGATCGGCCGCGCCCGGATTACGACGCCGTCGGTTCGCCGTTTCTGGGCTCATGGCGGGCTTATCCCTCGATCTGGCTGATCGGCGAGGCGACCGACAATTACCTCGCGACCGACACCAACCGGCGCAGCGACGCCTATCTCTCGGTCGTGCCCGAGGTCTATTTCAAGGACAATGGCGGCCCCAACCGGCTGGAGGCGCACGCCTTCTTCAGCCAGAGCGTACACGCCAATCTGCCCAACGAGAATGCGGCTTCCGGCGGCGTCTCGATCAGCTCCGCCTATGAACCCGCACGCGACACGCAGCTGCGCGCCGACATTTCGGCCGCGCATTATGTGGAGAGCCGGTCCAGCCTCGGCGCGTTCCAGGCCGCAGCCGATCCGGTGAAGTTCGAAGCCTATCACGCGGGGCTGGGCGTCACCCACAGCTTCGTCGACCTCAGCCTCGGTCTCAACGCGGCGCTCGACCGCGATCAGTTCCACGACACCCATCTCGCCAACGGCACGCCGATCGACCAGGATTACCGCGACGTCCGCACCGCCACCGTCGGCGCCACCGCGAATTACGCGCTGCGCAACGGTATCGGGCTGGTGCTCTCGGGCAGCTATGTCGACGAACGATATGACCTTCGTCCCGGCAAGAACGGCTTCTCGCCCCTCACCAACATCGATCGCGATTCGTCGGGCTACAACATCACGGGGGGCGTCAGCCTCGAGCTTACCCACCTGGTCTTCGGGACGATCCAGGTTGGCTATCTGTCGCGAAACTACACCGATCCGCGGCTGAACGACTTCAGCGGCCTGTCGTTCAGCGGCGACGTGCTGTGGAACGTCACGCCGCTGACCTCGCTGCGCTTTCGGGCCAGCCGTTCGGTGCAGGATACGTCATCGACCTTCATCGCCGGCAACACGCGCAGCGATTTTCGTGTCTCTGTCGACCACGAGCTCTACCGCTACATCATCCTGTCGGGCGATGCCTTTTACGGCCATTTCAGCCCCAACGGGCCCGGTATCGGCGGCGATGAATATTCGGTCGGGGCGAGCGCGCGTTATCTCATCGACCGCCGCTATTCTGTGAGCGGCGGCGTCCGCCATTCGGGCCGGAGCTCCGACGCACAGGCGCTGCGCTATCAGGCCAACTACCTGACGCTCAGCTTCCGCGCCGCCTTTTAGGCGCTCGATCCGCTGTACCGGTGTGGGACGGCGTTCCCGCCCGGCAGCACCGATTGCCCCGGACGGGGACGCGATGCGGCAAAGCGCACGTGCGTTTGCGGCTGAATCAGGGTATCGGCGCCGCGTCATGTCGACCATCGCTCTTCATGCGGCCCCCGGACGCCGCCTCGTTCTCTGGCGCGAGGGCGACATTGCGCTCTGGATCGTGACGGTCCTGACGCTCGCCTTCGTCGCCGCGGTCATCACCGGCCAGATCGGCCCGTGGCGGACGCAGACGCTTCATCCCGCCACGGGCGCGGCGCAGCAGCCGCCATCGCCGCGCCTGCTCGACCAGCGGGTGCTGCCGATCTCGGCCGAGACCGCAGCCGAGGTCAACGCCGCCCGGCCGATCGTCGCCGGCGCGGTCGTCCCGGCGCAGCCGTTCCGCTTCGCCGGCACGCCCGCGATGCTGGAGCGCGCGACGGACTGCCTTGCCGCCGCAGGATGGTATGAGGCGGGCGACGACGCCAGCGGCCAGCGCGCGGTGATGCAGGTCATCCTCAATCGTGCGCGGCACCCCTCCTTCCCATCGACGGTATGCGGCGTCGTGTTCGAGGGATCATCGAGGGCGACGGGGTGTCAGTTCACCTTCACCTGCGACGGCGCGATCGTCGGCCGCACGCCGTCGGCCGCCGCCTGGCAGCGGGCGCGGGCCGCAGCGGCGGCGGCGCTGGCCGGGACGGTCGACGCCCGGGTCGGCTACGCCACCTTTTACCACGCCAATTACGTCGTGCCCTACTGGGCGGCGTCGTTCGACAAGAACGCCCAGGTCGGCCTGCACCTGTTCTACCGTTGGAAGGGATTCTGGGGAACGCGCGGCGCGTTTCGGCAGCAGGTGACCGGCGACGAGCCAGCGCTGGCGGCGATGGCGCGCTTCGCTTCCGCCTCGACCAATCCAGACGGCATCCCGCCACCCGTGCTCGACCCGGCGACGGTGGCGGCCGAACTGGGCACGCCGGCCGTCCCGCCGCCGCCGATCGCCGTCGAAGGTGTCCGCGAGAAGTCGCTGCGTGGCGCGCTGGTGCGCGGCCATGCCGACAACCAGTTCTTCCTCCAGCTCGATCCGGCGGTCTTTCCCGGTAATTACGCGACCGCATCGGTGGCGCTGTGCCGGGGCAAGCCGAGCTGCACCGTGCTCGGGTGGCGCGATCCGGCGCAGATGGGCGGCTCGCTGCCGCTCACCGACGCCCAGCGGGCTGGATTGAGCTTCTACTTCGTTGCGAATGGCGACGGCGCGTTTCGGGCGGTGTGGAATTGTCAGCAGACGCCGCGGAGCAACCAGGCCCAGTGCCTCGCCCCGGCCGGGCCGCTCCCGCAGCTCGGCTGACCCGGCAGCGTCAGATCAGCCGTGCGCGCCAGGAATCAGCGCGTGCAGGAAACGCGTCACCGGTTCGCGGAAGATGAAGCAGGTCGCGACAAAGGCGACCGGCCAGCGCAGCGCCTCGATCAGCCTGATGGTGAACGTCTTCCAGTTCATCTGCGTCGCTTCGTCCATCATCATCTCCTGAACGGGTAGGACGCCTGCGACCACCATCTGGTTCAATCGCCGCCGTGAGAGACCGCGGTCGCCGGGCCGATCAGCTCGTCAAGGATGTCGCCCAGCGCCGCCTGCCAAGGACGGGGCTCGATGCCATAGGCGGCGCGGATGGCGTCATGGCTGAGCATCGAATTGGAGGGGCGGCGCGCTGGCGTGGGATAATCGCTGGTCGCGATGCCCTCGACCGTTGCGCCGGGGCCGCCACGCACCACACTCTGCGCGAAGATCTCGCGTGCAAAGCCGGCCCAGGTCACGGGACCGGCATTGCTGAAGTGATAGACGCCGGACGGCACGGCCGGATCGTCCGCCAGCCGCATCGCGATCGTCGCCAGCACCTGCGCCAGATCGGCGGCGGCGGTCGGGCTGCCGTGCTGGTCGTCGACCACCCGCAGCGTGTCGCGGTCGGCTGCCAGGCGAAGCATGGTCTTGACGAAGTTGGCGCCGTGCGCGCTCACAACCCAGGCGGTGCGGACGATCGCGTGACGCGCGCCGGCAGTGCGGACCGCCAGCTCGCCGCCGAGCTTAGACGCGCCATAGACGCCGAGCGGGCCGACCGCATCGTCCGGCTCCCACGCGCCCTGTTTGTCACCGGCGAAAACATAGTCGGTGGAGACCTGGACGAGCGGGATGCCCGCCTTGGCGCACGCCGCTCCGAATGCCGCGGGGGCGAGCGCGTTGACCTGCCAGGCGAGCAGCTGGTCGCTCTCCGCCTTGTCGACGGCGGTGTAGGCCGCGCCGTTGATGACCGCGGCCCAGGGGCGCTCCGCCACCTTGGCCGCGATCGCGGCCATGTCGGTGAAGTCGAGATCGGCGACGTCGATCGCCACCACCTCCCACCCTGCCGGCCACGCGCAGCGCTGCAACTCGGTGCCGAGCTGGCCGCCGCCGCCGGTGACGAGCACCTGCCTCATGCCGCTACGCCGCGCCGCTCGGCCGCCTTCGCTGCAACCAGTGGCCGCCACCAGGCTTCATTCCCGAGATACCATTCGACGGTCTTCGCGATGCCGCTTTCGAACGTTTCCCGCGGCTGCCAGCCGAGCTCGTCGCGGATGCGGCTGGCGTCGATGGCGTAGCGCTTGTCGTGGCCCGGGCGGTCGGCGACATAGGCGAGCTGCGCGGCGTAGCTTGCGCCGTCATGACGCGGGCGCAGCCGGTCGAGATGCGCGCAGACGGCGTGCACGACCTCCAGGTTCTGCTTCTCGTTGTTGCCGCCGACATTGTAGGTTCGTCCGACCGCGCCGCGCTCGAACACCGCCTGCAGCGCGCGGACATGGTCCTCGACGAACAGCCAGTCGCGGACCTGATCGCCCTTGCCATAGACCGGCAGGCTCTCGCCCGCGAGCGCGCGGACGATCATCAGCGGGATCAGCTTCTCCGGGAAGTGGTACGGCCCGTAATTGTTCGAGCAGTTGGTGATGAGAACGGGCAGGCCATAGGTGTGGCCCCAGGCGCTGACGAGATGGTCGGACCCCGCCTTCGACGCCGAATAGGGCGAGCGCGGGTCGTAGGGCGTCTCCTCGGTGAACAGCCCCGTCTCGCCGAGCGAGCCATATACCTCGTCCGTCGAGATATGGTGGAAGCGGAACGCGCGCTGTGCCTCGCCGTCCAGCGCCTGCCAATAGCAGCGCGCCTCGCTCAGCATCGCGAACGTGCCGACCAGATTTGTCTCGATGAACGCGCCCGGGCCGTCGATCGAGCGGTCGACATGGCTCTCCGCCGCCAGATGCGTGACGATGCCGGGCCGGAACGATCCGATTGCGGCACGCACCGCGTCGCGGTCGCAGATGTCGCCCTGCACGAAGCGATAGCGGTCGCTTCCGGCCACCTTCTCGACCGTCGACAGCGTGCCGGCATAGGTCAGCTTGTCGAAATTGAGCACCTCGTGCGAGGTGTTCGCGATAAGATGACGGACCAGCGCCGAGCCGATGAAGCCGGCGCCGCCGGTGACGAAGATGCGCATCGACAGGTCCTCAGGCGAGCGGCGTCAGGGGCGCGCCGTCATAGGCGAAGGGGGAGCGCCAGCCGGCCAGCAGCGGCAGCGCCGCGTCCTTGGGCGACAGCGCCGGCGCTGTTCCGGCCGGCAGCGGCCAGTCGATGCCGATCGCCGGATCGTCCCAGCGCAGCCCGCCGTCGCTCTGCGGCGCGTACAGCGAGGATACCTTGTACGAGACCTCGCAGTCTGGCTCCAGCGTCAGGAAGCCATGGGCAAACCCGACCGGCACGAACAACTGGCTGCCATTTTCCGCGGACAGCTCCGCCCCGACCCACTGTCCGAAGGTCGGCGACCCGTTACGAACGTCGACGGCGACGTCGAAAATGCGGCCGCGGATGCAGCGGACAAGCTTCGCCTGGCCGTGTGGCGGCGCCTGAAAATGCAGACCGCGCAGGGTAAAGGCGGGCACCGACAACGAGTGATTGTCCTGGACGAAGCGGCAGTCGATGCCGCGAGCCGCGAACGCCGCCTCGCTATATATTTCGGTGAACCAGCCGCGCGCGTCGCCGTGCCGCTTTGCGGTGATGAGCTGGACGGGTGACATCGACCGTGCGGTAGTGCGCTTGGTCCCGTCGCACAACGGGCGGCCGGCGGGAGATCCCCGCCCTTCTGCGCCGCTCAGGGAGCAGCGCCGCTTTTCACCTTAGTCACAAAGACTTGGCCGCGCCGTTTACCCGGCATTAGTTTCTGCCGCGCATTGTTCGGCCTCCCCTTGAAGCGAGGTCATCATGCGCCGGTCATCCATTGCGACACTGGTTCTCACGGTCGGCTCGGGCGCGTTGCTGACGGGGTGCGGCGCCGGGGGAGGCGCTGCAAGCGCGAGCGCCATCACCTCGGCCGGGGCGGTCACCGTCGTTTCGGGCGCGACCGCCAGCGACCCTGTCGGGATGGCCGCCGCCACGGCCGCCGTCACGGTCTTGCCGGCGACGTCGCCCGCGCCGGCGGCGGCTACCGCACCGGCCGTGACGGTCGCGCCGACGACGGCGGCGGCGGCCGCAACGGTGGCGGCGACCACGACGGCCACGGTGACGGGCGCCGCCATCGTCACGGCCGCCGCGACGGCTGCTGCCGCTCCGGCGACACCGGCAGCGGCGGCGAGCGGCGATGCGGACGCCGCGGCGCTGCGCCGGGCGGTCGCGCCGCTCCCGCCGCTGAACCTGACCGATATGCGGCTGTGGAACTACGCCGGCCGCTGGCACGCGTCCGAATGGGACAATGGCATGGGGCCGATCCCGTGGCGCTACAATCACATCGCTCAGCCGTCAGGCGGCGACACCTTCTTCACGCTCGACGCGAACGGCGCGCCGCAGCTGCAGGCCATGGGCGGTACGCCCGTCTACACCCGCGGTCTGTGGGAGACGGAGGTCACGCTGCCGCAGCTGCGCCCCGGGCTGATCGTCGCGCCGTTGTGGCTGTGGGACGATGCCAGCCGCGACGAGGTCGACTTCGAGTTCGCCGGGCGCAACGGGCTCGACGTGACGCTCCACGCCGCACTTAACGGGCAGATGCAGCAGTCCACCGTGCGGCTGTTTGCGGGCCGGGACATGTCGGGGGAGCGACATCGGTTCGGGATCAAGATCGACGATGGGGCCGGCACCGTCGACATGTTCCTGGATGGCGCGCTCGTTCAGCGCTGGACACGCAGCGCCATGAGCTTCTTCGTCTCGCACCCGCTGAAGCCGATGATCGAGATGTGGCCAGCCGACCCGAACAATGGCGGGTTCGTTTCCTGGGCGGGCAGGTGGACGGGGATCGCGGCGGGCGATTCGCTGCGCATGACCGTCCATGGCTATGCCTATTCGGCGGCGAACTGACAGCCGTCGACGACCCGCACACAGCAAAAGAGCCGCCGGTCGTGAGACCGGCGGCTCTTTTGCTTAGGCAGTTCGACGGATCAGGCGATCGCGCCGGCCGTGATCTCGCGGATCTTGGTGTCGAACTTCGCGTCCGACCGCCGCGCCACACGCCGCAGCGCGAAGCCCGCCAGGCCGAAGCCCAGGATCATCAGCGCCCAGCTGGCGGGCTCGGGCACCGCGCCGACCGACGGCGGGGTGACGACCGGGCCGGTGCCGACATTGATCAGGCCACCGTTGATGCCCTGCGTGAAGTCGTAATAGTTGTCGCCCGGATCGACGTCATTGACGGCAAAGGCGAGGCTGCCATCCTGCAGTGCGGTGAACAGCGACGCGAGCGTAACCGGATTGACGCTGGAGAAGAAGCCGGTCGCCAGCACGTTGTCACCAAAGCCGAGGCCGGTCGAGGTGGGATTGCCGTTGCTGTCGGTCACGGTCGTCGCGACGGCCGACCAGTTGCCGAAGTTGATCCCGTCGACCGTGAAGGTGTTGTCGTTGAAGTCGAAATCGCCCGGCGCGTTGTCGCCATCGTACAGCGTGATGCGGAACGATGCGCCGGTCAGCCCACCGCCCAAAGCCGACAGCACCGTCGACGTGAAGCCCGTCTGCGTGCCGAACACCAGCGGGTTGCCATTGGACGTGCCCGGCTTGGTCGCGGGATCGGTGGAGAAGCCGACGAACAGCGAAGCGGCAGAGAGCTGCGACACGATGCGGTTGCCGTTCGTGCCGGTGAGGTCAACGACGACGCCGCCGACCTTGGTCACGCCTGCGGGAAGCGCGCCGCCCGTCGGCGAGGTGGTGGTGGTCTGCGCATACGCCGCGCCGCTGAAGAACAGCGTGCCGACCGCGGCTGCCTGAACAAGCTTCTTGAACATTTATCTTCCCCCAAGGAACCAAACGACGAATCGTTGGCGCCTCGTTAATCTCTCCGTAAGCATATGCAAGTCCAGGGGAGGTCGCTGGCCGGCGGGCTGTTCCTGTTCGGGACAGATCGGCGCAGGTCTCAGCCAAATCGTTCTTTCAGCGCCATCATCGCCAACGCCGCCCGCGCCGCGCCGCCGCCCTTGTCCAGCTCGTCCGGCCGGGCCCGCGCCATTGCCTGCGCCTCGTTCTCTACCGTCAGCACGCCGTTGCCGATCGCCAGCCCGTCGAGCGTCAGCGCCATCAGCGCGCGCGCGCTCTCGTTCGCGACGACCTCGAAATGATAGGTCTCGCCGCGGATGACGACGCCCAGCGCGACATAGCCGTCATATCGTCCGCTCTCCGCGGCGAGCGCGATCGCGCCGGGCAGTTCCAGCGCGCCCGGCACGGTCACGACCTCGTGCGTATGCCCCGCGGCCTTCACCACCGCCCGGGCGCCCGCGATCAGCAGGTCGTTGAGATGATCGTAGAACCGCGCCTCGGCGATCAGGATGTGGGGCATTGCGCTCCTTCCGTCGATCCCACCCGCCAACCGGGAGGATTCAGCCGATCTTCCGCTCGCCGACGATGCTCAGCCCATAGCCGTCGAGGCCGATCAGCGTGTGGTGGGTGTTGGTCAGCAGCACCATCTCCTCCACCCCCAGCTCGGTTAGGATCATCGCCCCGACGCCATAATCGCGCAGCTCCTCCATGTCGGGCTGCAGCGTGCCCGCCTTGGTCTGCAGCGCGACGGTGAACTGGTCGGGGCGGGGCCGGTTGATGACGACGACGACGCCTGCGCCCTCTTCGCCGATCAGCTCCATCGAGCGGCGCAGCAGGTCGCCGCGGTCGCCGTCCTCGCCGAAGATGTCGGCAAAGGTCGACAGCGCGTGCATGCGGACCAGCGTCGGCCTGGCCGGGTCTACGCGGCCCTTGACCAGCGCGATCTGCTCGGTGCCTGTGGCCTTGTTCCAGAAGGTCTGCGCCGTCCATTCGCCGCCCCAGCGGCTGGTGAACTTCGCCTCCGCGCGCTTTTCGACCAGATGGTCGTGGCGGCGGCGATAGGCGATCAGGTCGCGGATGGTGCCGATCTTGAGCGCATGGTGCTGCGCGAAGGCGACCAGGTCGTCCATTCGCGCCATCGTCCCGTCCTCGTTCATGATCTCGCAGATCACGCCCGAGGGATTGAGCCCGGCCAGCCGCGCGACGTCGACCGCCGCCTCCGTATGCCCGGTGCGGACCAGCACCCCGCCGTCGCGCGCGACCAGCGGAAAGACATGGCCCGGGGTCACGATTTCATCGCGCCCCTTACCGGCGTCGATCGCCACCGCGATCGTCCGTGCCCGGTCGGCGGCGGAGATGCCGGTCGTCACCCCGTCGCGCGCCTCGATCGAGGTGGTGAACGCGGTCTCGTAGCGGGTGCCGTTGTTGCGGCTCATCAGCTGCAGGCCCAGCTCGTCCACGCGCCGCTTGGTGAGCGCCAGGCAGACCAGGCCGCGGCCGTATTTGGCCATGAAGTTGATTTTCTCGGGCGTCGCCATCTGCGCGGGAATGACGAGGTCGCCCTCATTCTCCCGGTCCTCGTCGTCGACCAGGATGAACATGCGGCCGTTGCGCGCCTCGTCGATGATCTCCTCGGGCGACGACAGGAAGCCGTGGCGCAGCCGCGCGAGTTCGGCCTTATGAGCGGGCACGATAGCTCTCCATCCGTTGCAGGTAGCGCGCGAGCACGTCGATTTCGATATTGACCGCCTGTCCGGCCTCCAACTCGCCCAGCGTCGTTTCCGACTGGGTGTGGGGAATGACGTTGATGCTGAAATGCGTGCCGTCCTGCTCGTCGCGGACCTCGTTGACGGTCAGCGACACGCCGTCGACCGTCACCGACCCCTTTGGCGCGACGAACGCCGCCAGTTCACGGGGCAGGCGGAAGCCGATCCGCTTGCTGTCGCCCGCGGGACAGACGCCCAGCACCTCGGCGACGCCGTCGACATGGCCGGTGACGATGTGGCCGCCGAGTTCGTCGCCAAGCCTGAGCGCGCGTTCCAGATTGAGGCGCTTGCCCTCAGTCCACTGACCCTGCGCGGTGCGGCTCAGCGTCTCGCCAGAGACATCGACCGCGAACCAGCCCGGGCCCCCATCCTCGCCGACGCCCAGGTCGACAACGGTCAGGCAGACGCCCGAGCAGCTGATCGACGCGCCGAGGTCGATGCCGGCGGTGTCATAGTCGGTCGAGACGACAACGCGCGTGTCGCCGCGCGTCTCGACGCGCTCGATCGTCCCTATGTCGCTGACGATTCCCGTGAACATAAGCCCTCTGTTGCCGCGTCATCCGGGGGGAAAAGTGGTTCTCACTTCTCCTGATAGCGCGGTGCGCTCGTAGACCTCCAGCCGGTCAGCGCCAAGCTGCCGCGCGTCGTACAGATGCCAGCGGCCATGCGCTTGTGTCAACGCTGTCATGTCAAGTGCGGCGATGGCCGGCATACCCCCACCGATCAGGATCGGCGCCCGATAGAGGAGGAGGCGGTCGACCAGGCCGGCCTTGAGGAACGCCGCGGCGGTCTGCGCACCGCCTTCGATCAGGAGGTGGTCGGCGGCGAGGGTGGCGACCTGCTCCGGCGCGTCGAGCCAGAGAACATCGTCATCGCCGCTTTCGCGCGGATGACGCGACGAAAGGACGACGCGTTGCGGCGACCGCTCCTCCAAGCCAGGCAGCCTGACATCGAGCGTCGGCCGGTCCGCCGCCCACGTCCCGCGCCCGACCAGGATCGCCTCATGCCGGGTGCGCTCGACATGGGCATGCGCGCGCGCTTCCGGCCCGGTGATCCACCGGCTCTCGCCGCTCGCCAGCGCGATGCAGCCGTCGAGCGACATCGCCAGCTTCAGCGTCACCAGCGGACGACCGAGCGTCCGGCGGGTGAGCCAGCCCGTCATGCTCCGCCGCGCCGCCGACGCTGAGATGCCGGCGGTGACCGTCACGCCCGCCGCCTGCAGCCGGGCCAGACCAGTCCCGTCGGTGCGCGGGTCGGGGTCGCGCAGCGCGGCCACCACCCGCGCTACGCCTGCCTCGGCAAGGAGGCCGGCACAGGCCGGGCCGCGCGGCGAGGCATGCGCGCAGGGCTCCAGCGTCACATACGCGGTGGCGCCGCGCGCCGCCTCGCGAGCCTGGTCCAGCGCTATCGCCTCGGCATGCGGCCGGCCACCGGGCTGGGTCCAGCCGCGCCCGACCACGCGACCGTCCTTGACCAGTACGCAGCCAACCGGGGGATTGGGACAGGTCCGCCCCCGCCCGCGCTCCGCCAGCCCCAGCGCAGCGGCCATCCAGCGACGGTCGTCTATCGCCCGGCGTCCCGGCGGCGCGCCGCGATCCCGCTACCCTGCCCCGAGCCGCGCAACCACGGTCGCGATCGGCGGTCCGGACAACGAATGGCAATCCAGCTACTCATAGATGAAGCGCATCCATGCGGTCCTTGACCTGCTGGAACTGCGCGCGGCGCGCCGCGTCGGCCTGCTCGCGCTCGGCGCGCTGCCGCGCCTCGATCGGGCCGTCGATCCGCTGCTGCGCGATCACCTCGGCGTCGGTGCGGTCGCGCCGCCATTGCTGCACATAGATGATATCGCGGTGATAGACCTTCCGGAACTGACTGTCGTGCCAGAACGCCCAGATCGTGACGGCGGTCAGCGTCACCGCCAGTGCCGCAAAGCCCCACTGATGCGGGCGGCGCTGACCAAAGAAATAGCGCAGGTCGGCCCAGGCGCCCGCGGGCTGGATACGCTGGAGCATCTTCATCTGCGCGAACATAGGGGTGGCGCGCGCCGGCAACCACCCCCCGAGGCCTATCGCCGCCGCATCATTCCTCGCCCTCAATGCGGAAGCGTACCGTCATCTGCCGCCACGCCGCATAGGGTATGCCGTCGCGCGTTGCCGGGCGGAAGCGCCATTTGGTGCGGGCGCGCTGTTCGGTGACGCGCCAGAACGCATCGCTGGGCGCGGCGATCTCCTCGACGTCGGTAACCCGGCCGTCGATGCCGACCAGCACGCGCAGCGTCACCACGCCTTCACGTCCTGCCCGGCGCTCCTCCGCCGGATAAGTCGGCTGAAAGTCGCTCAGATAGCGTGCGTCGGGCTGGGCTCCGACCAGCACCGGCGGCGGTTTGGGCGGATCAATCGCCACGTCCTCTCCGGGGCCCGTCCCTGCCAGCGGCGCCACCGGCGCCACCGGATCGTGCGGCACCGTGAAGTCGCTCGCGAGTGGCGGCGGCACGATCGGGATCGGCGGGTCGATCTGAGCCGGCCGCGGCTCCAGCCGCTGGCGCGGCGGCGGCGTGGGATCGGGTGGCGGTGGGGGCGGGGGCGGCGCCACATCGATGAAGTGGAGCTCCTTCTCGTGATGCAGGACGCCGATCACCGTCGGGCTGAGCATCGCGGTGGCGACCAGCACGCCGACGATGGCGACGGACAGCGTCAGGCTGCCCTTGTTGACCCGCCGTGGTGCATAACGGTTCGCATACATGACACCTCTCCTGTGCGTGTGTGTGCCTGTGCCGGCCGGGTCTGCGCCCGACTCGACTGTCAGGTTATACTATAACATTACGAACACAAGCAGGTTCCGCGGGTTTGAAGCTCGTGACCTTTCAACGGGAGAGCCGCGCGATCGCCCGCTCGCGCCCGATCAGCGGCAGCAGCGCCGCCATGTCGGGACCGTGGTCCAGCCCCGTCAGCGCCCGGCGGAGCGGCAGGAACAGCGCCTTGCCCTTGCGCCCCGTCGCGCCCTTCAACGCGCCGGTCAGCGCGTGCCACGGGTCGCCCGCCCAGTCGATCGCGCCCGCGGCCGCCGCCGCCTGCGCCAGATAGGCGCGGTCCTCCAGCAGGATCGCGGCGTCGATCGGCCCCTCGATCACCCGCCACCAGTCGGCGGCGTCGGTGACCCGCTCGAGATTGGGGCGCACCACCGCCCAGGCGGTCGCGTCCATCCCCGGCGGCAGCCGGCCGGCGACCGCGTCGAACGGCAGTTGATGGACGATCCGGGCGTTGACCTGGTGCAGCTCGCCCTCGTCGAACCGCGCCGGCGCGCGACCGATATGGTCGATGGCAAATCCGTCGATCAGCGCGTCGAGACCGGTCACCGCCTCGACCGGATCGCTCGTCCCCAGCCGCGCCAGCAGCGACCGCAGCGCAGCGGGCTCCACGCCCTCGCCGCGGAAATGATCGACGCCCAGCGACCCCAGCCGCTTCGACAGCTTGCCTTCCGTTCCCGTCAATAGTGGGGTGTGGGCGAAGCGCGGCGCGGCGCCCCCCATCGCCGCAAACATCTGCAATTGCAGCGCCGTGTTCGAGACATGATCCTCCCCGCGCACGACATGCGTGACGCCCAGGTCGAGATCGTCGATCGCGCTCGGCAGCATGTACAGCCACGAGCCGTCGGCGCGGCGCACCACCGGGTCGCTCATCGTCGTCGGCTCGACCGTCTGGGGCCCGCGAACAAGATCGGCCCACGCGATCGGCGTGTGATGGTCGAGCCGGAACCGCCAGTGCGGCCGGACACCGTCCGCTTCCAGCCGCGCCCGCGCCGCGTCGCTCAAAGCCAGCGCCGCGCGGTCGTAAACCGGCGGTCGCCCGCGCCCGAGCAGTACCTTGCGCTTCAGGTCCAGTTCCTGCGTCGTCTCATACGCCGGATAGACGCGCCCTGCCGCGACCAGCTGCGCGAAGCGCGCCTCATAGGCGTCGCTGTGACGGGATTGCCGCGCTTCCGCCTCCCAGTCTAGCCCGAACCAGGCGAGGTCGGCCCGGATCGCGTCGACGAACCGCTCCTCCGATCGATCGGCGTCTGTATCGTCGATCCGGAGCAGGAACCGCCCCCCCCCCGCCGCCCGCGCGAACAGCCAGTTGCGCAGCGCCTGTTGGAGATTGCCCACGTGCAGGCGCCCGGTGGGGGAGGGCGCGAAGCGGGTGACGACGGTGGCGGCGGCGGTCATGCCCCGGCCCTCTAGCCCAATCGCGACAGCCGCGGCTATGGAGCGCGCCTGCGGGAGGCACATGCATGAAACTGATGACCGGCAACGCCAACCGCCCGCTCGCGCAGGCGATCGCCGACTATCTCGGCACCGCGCTGACCGACGCCAGCGTCCGCCGCTTCGCCGACGAGGAGGTGTTCGTCGAGGTCAACGAGAATGTCCGCGGCGAGGACGTGTTCGTGATCCAGTCGACTGGCTTCCCGGCCAACGACAATCTGATGGAACTGCTCATCATGATCGACGCGCTGAAACGTGCGTCGGCGCGGCGGATCACCGCGGTGCTGCCCTATTTCGGCTATGCGCGGCAGGACCGGAAGCCCGGTCCCCGCACGCCGATCTCCGCCAAGCTGGTCGCCAACCTGATCACCGTCGCGGGCGCAGACCGGGTCCTGTCGGTCGATCTGCATGCGGGGCAGATCCAGGGCTTCTTCGACATCCCGACCGACAATCTCTACGCCGCGCCGGTGATGAGCGCCGATATCCAGGCGCGCTTTCCCCGCGACAACATGATGGTGGTTTCTCCGGACGTCGGCGGCGTGGTGCGCGCACGGGTGCTGGCGAAGCGGCTCGGCAATGCGCCGCTTGCGATCGTCGACAAGCGCCGCGAGCGTGCCGGCGAGTCGGAGGTGATGAACATCATCGGCGAGGTCGAGGGGCGTTTCTGCATCCTGATCGACGATATCGTCGATTCGGCGGGGACCTTGTGCAACGCGGCGGCGGCGCTGAAACAGGCGGGCGCGGCGGAGGTGGTCGCCTATGTCACCCACGGCGTGCTGTCGGGCGGCGCGGTTGCGCGCGTCCACGGCTCGGTGCTGTCGGAACTGGTGATAACCGACTCGATCGGCAGCGAAGCGGTGTCGGCCTCGCCGCGGATCAGGCATCTGCCGATCGCGCCGCTGCTGGGCGAGGCGATCAAGCGGATCGCGGACGAAACGTCGGTGTCTAGTCTGTTCGACTGAAAACCGCCGCGGCGAAGCCGCGTCGTCGGGCAGGCTCGGCGGCGGCCGCGCCTGCGGCCGCGACTATTGCTGCGACAGCGCCACGATATGCTCGAATACCGCCGGATGCAGCGGCTTGGCGAACGCGCAGCCATATTTGAACTTGTCGCGCCAAGCGACCACCGCCTCCAGCGCGGCCAACCCCGGCAGCGTCAGCCACACGACCGTTCCCGGCCATAGCGTGAAGCTAGTCTCCGCCCGGAAACCCGATCGCGACAGGTCGACGACATCGATCTCGAACTTCGTCTGACCCCGGTCGCGCAGGTGGGCGCGCATCTTGACGCCCTTGCGCAGCGCGCGGCGATGATCGCTCAGCGGCCGCAGGGACGTGTACGGAGGCGAGAAGCGCGGCTGTTCCATGCCCCCGCCATGCCACGGGATTGGTTATCGTTTGGCTAAACCGGCCGGCGCGCGGATTGCACCGGCGCGTTCGCCGCCGCCGCGGCGACGCTTCAGTTCCGCCTTGAGCACATCGGGTCGCGGCGCGACCAGAAACCCGAAGCTGACCGTGCCCCCTTTGCTTTCGACGACGTGGTGCAGTCGGTGCGCCTGGACGATCCGCCTCATATAGGAGGAGCGCGGCAGATAGCGGGTCGGGATGCGGCCATGCACGATCACGTCGTGAAAGCCGAAATAGATCGCGCCATAGCCGGCGATGCCCGCGCCGATCCAGGTGCAGCCCGGCCACCAACCCGCCTGCACGCCTGCGTAGAGCAACATGATCGACGGCACGGCGAAGATGACGGCGTAAAGGTCGTTCAGCTCCCACGCGCCGGTGCGCGGGCGGTGGTGGCTGCGATGGAGAAACCATCCGAACCCGTGCATCACCCAGCGATGCGCCGCGTAGGCCACGCCCTCCATCGCGAGGACGGTGCCGAGGAACAGGAGGATGCCGACAGGCCAGGTCATCGCGGTGGGCATATAGGGTGGATTCGCTGCAATCGATATGCTTTAGCCGCCATGATCCTTCAGAGGTTATGGCAGCTCCATGAACATTCACGAGTACCAGGCCAAGGAATTGCTGGCGAAGTTCGGCGTTCCCGTGCCCGCTGGTTTCGCCGCGATGAGCGTGGACGAGGCGGTGGCGGCGGCGGGCAAGCTCCCCGGGCCGCTCTATGTCGTCAAGGCGCAGATCCATGCGGGCGGGCGCGGCAAGGGCAAGTTCAAGGAACTGGGTCCCGACGCCAAGGGCGGCGTCCGGCTGGCGAAGACCGCCGATGAGGTGCGCGCGGCCGCGGCCGACATGCTGGGCAACACACTGGTGACCGTCCAGACCGGCGAGCACGGCAAGCAGGTCAACCGCCTGTACGTGACCGACGGCGTCGACATCGCCAAGGAGTTCTACCTCGCGTTGCTGGTGAACCGGGCGACCGGCCGCGTGTCGATGGTCGCCTCGACCGAGGGTGGCATGGATATCGAGACCGTCGCTCACGACACGCCCGAGAAGATCCACGCGATCGACATCGACACCGCGACCGGCTTCATGCCGCACCACGGCCGCGCCGTCGCTGCCGCGCTCGCGCTGACCGGTGACCTCGCCAAGCAGGCCGCCAACGTTGCCGCCAAGCTGTACGACGCGTTTCTGGGAACCGACGCAGAGCAGATCGAGATCAATCCGCTGGCGGTCACCGAAGCCTCTGGTGATTCTGGGGCAAAGCTGATGGTGCTCGACGCCAAGGTCGCGTTCGACGGCAACGCCATGTTCCGCCACAAGGACCTGGCGGCGCTGCGCGACGAAACCGAGGAGGATGCGTCGGAGATCGAGGCGTCGAAGTACGATTTGGCCTATATCAAGCTCGACGGCGACATCGGCTGCATGGTCAACGGCGCCGGGCTGGCGATGGCGACGATGGACATCATCAAGCTGAACGGCATGTTCCCCGCCAACTTCCTCGACGTCGGCGGCGGCGCGAACAAGGAGAAGGTGACGGCGGCGTTCAAGATCATCCTCGGCGATCCGAACGTGAAGGGCATCCTGGTCAACATCTTCGGCGGCATCATGCGCTGCGACATCATCGCCGACGGCATCGTCGCGGCGGCGCGCGAGGTGAACCTGTCGGTCCCCCTTGTCGTGCGGTTGGAGGGCACCAATGTCGAGCAGGGCAAGGCGATCCTGGCGAACAGCGGCCTCGCCATCGTCCCCGCCAACGACCTGGGCGACGCCGCGCAGAAGATCGTCGCCGAGGTGAAGAAGGCGGCGTGAGGAGCTGACATGGCCGACAATGTTGAGAACATGACCTTGGAGCTGCTCAAGCGGTTGCAGGCGTCCATCGATCGCGTGGAGCGCGTGGTCAATGAGCACACCGGCCGCCTAGCTAATCTTGAGGGCGGCCAAGCGTCGATCATCCAGCATCTTGGCCATCTCGCCGGAGCCGATGCGGCCCAGCAGCTCTCGCTCGACAACGTTCACAGACGCCTCGACCGTGTCGAGCGCCGCCTAGAACTGACTGATTGAGGAACCCGCATGAAGGTACTCGTTCCCGTCAAGCGCGTGCTTGACTACAACGTCAAACCCCGGGTGAAGGCCGACGGCTCCGGCGTCGATCTCGCCAACGTCAAGATGAGCATGAACCCCTTCGACGAGATCGCCGTCGAGGAAGCAATCCGGCTCAAGGAGCGGGCCGGGGTGACCGAGATCGTCGCGGTGTCGGTAGGCGAGGCCAAGGCGCAGGAGACGCTGCGCACCGCGCTGGCGATGGGCGCCGACCGCGCCATCCTTGTCGTCAGCGACGAGAAGGTCGAGCCGCTGGGCGTCGCCAAGATCCTCAGCGCGATTGCCGCCGAGGAGAAGCCCGACCTGATCATCTTGGGCAAGCAGGCGATCGACGACGACAACAACCAGACCGGGCAGATGCTCGCGGGGCTGCTCGGCTGGGGCCAGGGCACCTTCGCATCCAAGGTGGAAATCGCGGACGGCCACGTCACCGTGACACGCGAGGTCGACGGCGGGCTTGAGACGGACCGGTTCACGCTGCCCGCGATCGTCACCACCGACCTGCGATTAAACGAGCCGCGGTATGCGTCGCTGCCCAACATCATGAAGGCGAAGTCGAAGCCGCTCGCGCAGAAGACGCCCGCCGACTACGGCGTCGACGTCACCCCGCGGCTGAAGACGGTCAAGGTGGTCGAACCCGGCAAGCGTACCGCCGGGGTCAAGGTCGCCGATGTCGACGAACTCGTGATGAAGCTGTCCGCGATGGGAATTTCAAAGTGAAGACGCTGGTCTGGGTCGAGCATGACGGCGGCGCCGTCAAGGACGCCACGCTGTCGGCGGTCACTGCCGCGGCCAAGCTGGGCGAGGTGCATCTGCTCGTCGCCGGGCAGGGCGTCGATGCGGTCGCGCAGGCGGCGGCGCGGATCGCCGGCGTGAGGAAGGTTCATGTCGCAGACGACGCGGCCTATGCGCATGCGCTGGCCGAGAATGTCGCACCGCTGGTCGTCGAGCTGATGGGGCATCACGACGCCTTTGTGGTGCCCGCCACGACGACGGGCAAGAACGTCGCGCCGCGCGTCGCCGCACTGCTCGACGTGATGCAGCTGTCCGACATCCTGTCGGTCGAGGGGCCGGACACCTTCACGCGCCCGATCTATGCCGGCAACGCGATCGCGACCGTCCAGACCAGCGACAAGAAGCTGGTGCTGACCGTGCGCGGCACCGCGTTCGACAAGGCGGCCGGCGAGGGCGGCAGCGGCACGGTGGAGGCGGTCGCCTCGACCGGCGACAAGGGCCTGTCGACCTTCCAAGGCGCCGAGATCGCCAAGAATGCCCGGCCCGAGCTGACCAGCGCCAAGGTGATCGTGTCGGGCGGCCGTGCATTGGGCTCGTCCGAACAGTTCCACGCGCTGATCGACCCGCTCGCCGACAAGCTCGGCGCCGGGGTCGGGGCCAGCCGTGCCGCGGTCGACGCGGGCTATGCGCCCAACGACTATCAGGTCGGCCAGACCGGCAAGATCGTCGCCCCCGAGGTGTACGTGGCGGTCGGCATCTCCGGCGCGATCCAGCACCTGGCGGGGATGAAGGACTCAAAGACGATCATCGCGATCAACAAGGACGCCGACGCCCCGATCTTCCAGGTCGCCGACCTTGGCCTGGTGGGCGATCTGTTCAAGCTGGTGCCGGAGCTGACGGGGAAGCTCTGATCTTCTCGACGGCGGCACTCTCATTTGCTCGCGACGGCGCTGCCCTCTTCCCGGGCGCCGCATTGCCCGTCCTCGCGGCGGTGGAAGCGGAGATAACAACGGTCGGCCGCACGGTGGCGGGCCTTCGCATACGCGGGTATCCCGCCCTCGCCCGCTTGGTCGCGGCGGGTGGGGTGATCGGTGGAGTTGCCGCTGCGCAGCTGGGCGCGTGCGCTACGCCGGTCCGCGCAATCCTATTCGACAAGACTCCTGAGACCAACTGGGCGCTGGGTTGGCATCAGGACCGCACCATCGCCGTTGCGCGCAGTCACAATCTGCCCGGTTGGGGACCGTGGACGATGAAGGCGGGCCTCCAGCACGTCGAGCCGCCCTTCGCGATCCTGAAGGCGATGATCACGCTGCGCATCCACCTTGATGATGTGCCGGCCGACAACGCCCCGCTGCTGATCGCGCCCGGATCGCACCGGCTGGGACGGGTCGCGGAAGCGGATATCACGGACGCAGTTCGGCAATGCGGGACAGCAATCTGCCTCGCAGCGCGCGGCGACATCTGGGCCTATGCGACGCCGGTACTCCATGCGTCGGCGGCGGCGTCAGGTCACGCGCATCGTCGCGTGCTTCAGGTGGACTATAGCGCTGAGCAGCTCCCAGCGCCGTTGGAGTGGCTCGGCATTTGAAGGGTGCCGCCGCGGGCGTCCCTTGTTATGTTCGGACAGCGACGTGGCGAAGCCGCGTCGCCGGTCCTCGCTGTGGCGAGGCCGGCCGCTCGCGCCGAGTAGCCGCCGGATCAGCTGTGCTAATCCGATGCTTCAGCGCGAATAGAACTCGACCACGAGGTTCGGCTCCATCTTCACCGGATACGGCACCTCGTCCAGCGTCGGCACACGGTTGAAGGTGACCTTCGCGGTACCGTCTGCGGCCACATATTCCGGGATTTCGCGCTCGGCGAGGCTCTGCGCCTCCATGACCAGGGCCATCTCCTGCGCCTTCGCCCCCAGCGTGATCTCGTCGCCGACGAAACAGCGGCGCGAGGCGACGTTGCATTTGGTCCCGTTGACGCGGACATGGCCGTGGCTGACGAGCTGGCGCGCGGCGAAGACAGTCGGCGCGAACTTGGCGCGATAGACGATCATGTCCAGCCGCTGCTCGAGCAGGCCGATCAGGTTCTGGCCCGTGTCGCCCTTCATCCGGGCGGCCTCGATATAGGCGGCCTTGAACTGCTTCTCGGTGACGTCGCCGTAATAGCCCTTGAGCTTTTGCTTGGCGCGCAGCTGGATGCCGAAGTCGGAGACCTTGCCCTTGCGGCGCTGGCCGTGCTGACCGGGGCCGTATTCGCGCTTGTTGACCGGGCTCTTCGGACGACCCCAGATGTTCTCGCCCATCCGGCGGTCGAGCTTGTACTTGGCGCTGGCGCGCTTCGACATGAGACTTCCTTCAATCTACGAACGACGTTTTCCGCCTTCCTGGCCCGAAAACCGGTTCCCACTTTTCGGGGAAGGCAGGTTGGTCCCGGTCTCGCGCTGCTGGCCGATCGCTCGGGGCAGGCCGCCTGCTTCACCGGGGTGCAGGGGCGATTGCGACGGGGCGGGGCCTAGCGGCGGATGCCAATCGCGTCAACTGTGCATCAGTTGGTCGGCTGCGTGCCGCGCTGCCGCTCGATCTCGATCCGGTCCATCGCGCGCCGGTTCTGCGCGTCGATGACGGCCCACTCGCTCTTGCGCCTGCAGGTTCGTCGCCCGGGCATGATCGAGCCGGTCGCCGTCTCCACCGTCCGACAGACCATACGGTCGAGCGGCGCGGGGGCGGCCAGGGTCGCGGCGGCGGACGGCGCGCTCTGAAGCGCAACAAGCAGGTAAGCGAACATCAGCTTGTCAAATCCTGTTAACGCGGGCGGGTGTCGCCAACATTGGCGCCCTCGTTCGCGCCGCCTGCACTATACTCAGTGCCGCTCGCGTCGCGACTGTTCTGCCGGGCACGTTCCGTGTCGCGATCGGTCGCGGCCCACTGGCTGCGCGGCTTGCAGATGCGGCCGGGGAAGATGCTGCCCGTAGCCGTCTGGTAGCGGCAGACCATCGGGTCGGGGCGAACGGCAGTAGCGGCGGCGCGTGGCGGCACGGTGACCTGACCGGTCAGGAGCAGGAAAACGAAGAGCATCGGCGTTCCTCCTGAAGCTAAAGGTGACCAACCGTCCCGGCCTGCGCGTGATCGACGGTGTTCGATACGCGGCGATTCTGCTGAATCCTCTCCTACTCACGATCGACCGACATCCACTGGCTGCGCGCTTTGCAGATGCGGCCGGGGAAGATGCTCCCCGTCGCGGTCTGATAGCGGCAGACCATTGGATCGGCCCGTGCGGCGGGGGCGGCGGCGGGAAGGACGGCGGGCGTTGCAGCCTGCGCGCCGAGCAGCAGATAGGCAAAGAGCATCGACGACCCCGTGGACGAGCTGCGGTGACCCGTTTGCCGGCCGGCCGGAACCGCGGCAATTGGAGCAGCGACCTTGACCCAATTACACGCGAAAATCAACGGCGGCGCGGCGGCGTTGGACTTGTCCCGCCCAGCGGTTATGCGCCTTGGCTCATGACGACGCTACCCGGCCCCGACTGCACCAGCATGGCCGAAGTCCGCGCCGGGGTCGATGAAGTTGACCTCGAGCTGGTCGCCCTGCTCGCCCGCCGTTTCGCCTATATGGACGCCGCGGCGCGGATCAAACCGGTCCGTGATGCGGTGCGCGACGAGGCGCGCAAGGCGCAGGTGATCGCCAATATCCGTGCCCGGGCGCGCGCCGCCGGCCTGCCCGAAGAGCCGCTCGCTGCGCTGTGGGATCAGTTGGTCGAGGCGTCGATCACCTATGAGCTTATCGCCTGGGACCGCCGTCAGGGCGTCAGCGTCAGCAGCCACCAGTCGGCGGGCGCGCCGTAGCGCAGCGGCGCGACGCTGGTTCCCGTGCCGGCGGTGACGATCGTCAGCCGCGCGCCCTCACGCACCGCGCCGCAGCGATAGCGCGGCTGCGTCACCTGAACCAACGCGCCGATCAGCGGCAGCACGATCTGGCCGCAATGCGAATGGCCGGCGAGGAGCAGCGGCATATCCGCGGGCAGCCGCGGCGCGATGTCGGGCGAGTGCGAGACCAGCACCGGTGCGCCGCCCAGTTGCCGCACCGCGGCCACCGCCGCGGCCGGGTTGGCGTGGCGGGTGACCATGTCGTCGATGCCGCCGATCGCCAGCGGCCCGCGCCGGACCGCCGTGTTCCTCAGCACTGTCACGCCCGCGGCGGCGAGGGCGCGACGCAGGCGCGGCGCGTCCGTCCAATATTCATGGTTGCCCATCACCGCGACGATCCCGAGCGGCGGGCGCAGCCTGCCGACTTCGCCCAGCATCGCGGCGGCGGGTGCGGCGTCGGCCTGCCGATGCCCCGCCACATAGTCGCCCGCCAGGATGACGAGGTCCGGGTGCAGCGCCTCGGCCGCGGCGACCAGCCGCCGCAGCCGCGCGCGGTCGGTCGCGGCGTTGCCGGAGTGGAGGTCGCTCCACAGCAGCACCCGGACCGGCGCCGCGCCCGCAGGCCAGCCGGGCAGCCGCACCGTCGCCTGCCGCACCACCGGGTCGGCGCGGGCATGGCGGTAGCCGTTCGCGGTCAGTGCCGCCGCGATCAGCAGGAGCAGCGCCACACCCCTCACCGCCCGCCGCAGCATATGCCTCCGCTTGCGATCCTTCATCCTATCGCCGATCTGCCGCGCCAAGCAGGCGGCGCACGTCTCGCGCATGGCGGACCAGCGGCTGGACCAGCGCGATCTTGCCATCGTGATCGCTGATCTGGCGGTTGAGCGCCGCGCGCAGCCCCGGCAGCGCGCGCACCACCGCGGCACTGCGTGCCGTCGTCGCCGGATCGAGCGGCAGCGGCGCGCACTGCGCCGCCAGCTCCGCGCGGCCGGAGCCGTCGGGGGTGAACGAGATCCGCTCGGGACAGGCCCGTCGCACCGCCTGCTGCGCCGCATCCGGCATCCCGCTGCGGACCAGCTCGCGATAGGGGGTCACCGCGTCGAAGGTGACGCTGGTGGTCGCCACGCCGACATAATAGTTGGCGACCTGCTCGCGCAACCGGGCGTCGCCGATCCAGGGCGTCGCGCCGCGCGACAGGAGCTCGTCATAGGTGAAGCGTTTCACCTTGCGCGGCGTGATCTGCGTCGCCTCGAATACGTCGATCAGCAGCGCGGCGTCGCTCGCGCCCGCCGGTCGGTCCAGCCCCGCGAGCGCCTGCTGCGCATGCGCACGCACCCCGGCATAGTAGCGGCCGCGATCAACGAGATCGGATTCGTTGTCGGCCAGGTCGCCGATCAGCCGCTGGCGATACTCGTGCCCGTCCGCCTGGTTCAGCCGCGCCGCGTTCCAGTTGTTCGCCTGCAATCCGAGAAACACGCCGAGCACCAGGATCGCGAGATCGATGGCCGTGCCGAACCAGTTGTGCGTCGCGACATGGCGGCGGAACCGGCTGAAGCGTCGGACGCGGCGTACGATCATCTGCTTGGCCCCCGGCCGCACGATAGCCGGTGATGGCTGCCCGGTCGAACCCGAACGGATCGCACGCGTTACGACCACCATGCACGCCTTCGCGCAGCTCCTCGACAGCCTCATCTACACGCGCGGGCGCAACGGCAAGCTCAAGCTGATTGCCGATTACCTGCGCGCCACGCCCGACCCCGATCGCGGCTGGGCGATGGCGGCGCTGACCGAGGAGCTGGACCTGCCCGCGGTCAAGCCGGCGCTGATCCGCGCGCTGATCGAGAGCCGGGTCGATCCGGTGCTGTTCCGGATGAGTCGCGACTATGTCGGCGACACGGCCGAGACGGTGGCGCTGCTCTGGCCCGAACCGCAGCCGCCGGTCGCGGCGGCCCCGCTGAGCGTGAGCGAGGTTGTCGACCGGCTCCGCCACCTGTCGCGCTCGGACGCGCCGGGGGCGCTCGCGGCGATGCTCGACCGGCTCGACAGCGACGAACGCTATGCGCTGATCAAGATGGCGACGGGCGCGATGCGCGTCGGCGCGTCGGCACGGCTGGTCAAGACCGCGTTCGCGCAGGCGTTCGGCCTCGACGTCGAGGTGGTGGAGGAGGTGTGGCACGGGATTGCACCGCCTTACCCGACGCTGTTCGCCTGGGCGGAGGGAACGGGCGCGCAGCCGACGGCGGCCGATACGCCGGTGTTCCGTCCGTTCATGCTCGCGCATCCGCTGGAGGAGCTGCGCGTCAGCCTCGACGACTATGCCGCCGAGTGGAAATGGGACGGCATCCGCGTCCAGATCGTCAACGTTGCGGGCCAGACCCGGCTCTACAGCCGCACCGGCGACGACGTGACGGGCAGCTTCCCCGAGGTCGCAGCCGCCTTCGCCACGCCGGGCGTCGTCGACGGCGAGCTGCTGGTGAAGGGCGAGGCCCAGGGCGGCGCCCTGGATCACGGCGGTGGGGCGGCGAGCTTCAATGCGCTCCAGCAGCGGCTCGGGCGCAAGATCGTGTCGGCGAAGATGCTCGCCGACTATCCGGCGTTCGTCCGCCTCTACGACATCCTGTTCGACGGCACCGAGGACCTGCGCGGCGAACCCTGGACGGAACGGCGGCGGCGGCTGGAGGCGTTCGTCCCGCGGCTCGACCCCGAGCGGTTCGATCTCTCGGCGGTGATCGAGGCGGGCGACTTCACCGGGCTGGAGGCGATCCGCGCCGGCGCGCGCGATGCGGCGATCGAGGGCGTGATGCTCAAGCGCCTCGACAGCCCCTATGTCACCGGCCGCCGCGCCGGGCTGTGGTACAAATGGAAGCGCGACCCCCTCACCGCCGACTGCGTGATGATGTATGCGCAGCGCGGCAACGGGCGGCGATCGAGCTGGTATTCCGACTATACCTTCGGCTGCTGGACCTGCGACCCGGCGGCGGGCGGCGAGCTGCTGCCGGTCGGCAAGGCCTATCAGGGCATCACCGACCAGGAGATCGCCGAGCTCGACAAGTTCGTCCGCACCCACACGCTCAACCGCTTCGGCCCGGTGCGCGAGGTGGAGAAGACGCTGGTGCTGGAGGTCGCGTTCGATTCGATCCACCTGTCGGCGCGCCACAAGAGCGGCGTCGCGATGCGCTTCCCCCGCATCGCGCGGATCAGGACCGACAAGCCCGCCGCCGAGGCGGACCGGCTGGACACGCTGAAGCGGCTGGTGACGTGAAGCGCCGTTTCCTTTCAGCGATTTAAATTTTGCGCGTGCCCGCGTGCGGCCACCAGCGATGACGCAGAAGCGGGGGATGCGATGGACGCCAAGGACTATGTGGTGAATGAGGTGCTGCGCGATCCGCGCCGCTTCATGGTGCCGCTCTATCAGCGCAAATACCAATGGGGCGAGGTCGAGCTGCTGCCGTTATGGCACGAACCACCCTGGTTGACGGTGATGATGCACAGGTGATCTTCGAGACGTTGAACAGCAACGGCAAGCCGCTGCTGGATCGGCGCGCGCTTTCTCCGCGATGGCGGTCCGTCGCTGACCTCGTTCGTCGACAGTTTTGCCGAGCAGTCCGGTCCCGCCGTGCTGTTCCCGTCCAATGATGAGCTGCGCTTCGCGATCGTCAACAACCCGCTCTACAAATGGTTTGTCAAAGGCGAACGCCTGCAGGATGTTCTCTGGGAATTGGAGGTGGCGAGCCGCGGGCCGTTCGCCGAGAAGCTGGCGCGGCCGTCAAGTCTATGGGTCGAACATGTCATGCCGCAGTCGTGGGAGGCGCATTGGCCGCTGCCCGCGAACGCCGACCTCACCGCCCACCAGCCCGCACGCGACCGGCGAGAGCGGCTGATCCATACGCTCGGCAATCTGACGCTGACGACCGATCGGCTCAACATCGCACTCGGGAACGGCATGTTCGAGGCGAAACGCGCCAAGCTCGATGCCAGCCTGCTCGCGCTCAACAAATGGTTCGCCAGCCGCGGCGAGTGGAACGAGGCGGCGATTGAGGAGCGGAGCCGCGAGCTGGCGGAGCGGGCGATCGCGATCTGGCCACATCCGGACGCGGCAGCACGCGCGTGAACCGCCCTCGCACCGGCGCCGTGATCGGCTAAGGAAGGGCATGCGAGCCGCCGCGTGACCGTTCCCCTCCTCGCCCCCGCGCGCGTCCACCTGACCTATCTGTGGCGGCACCGGCGGCGGTTGCGGCTGGCGTCGCCGCGGCTGTTCACCGAATGGGTCCAGCACCGCAAGCTGTTCGATCGCGACCCGCGGCTGCCGCCGCTCGCCGATAAGGTGGCGGTGAAGGCGCTGGTCGCCGCGCAGCTGGGCGAGGCGTGGGTGATCCCGACGCTGTGGCATGGCAACACCCTACCGGCGGCACCGCCCTGGCCGCTGCCGGTCGTCGTCAAGCCGCGGGCGGGCTGTGGCCGGGTGGCGATCGTGACCGATCCCGCCGATTGGCCCGACGTCCGGCGGCGGACGGCGCGCTGGGGCGGGCACGGCTATGGCTATTGGCTGGACGAATGGGCGTATCGCGGCGCGCCGCGCGGGCTGCTGGTCGAGCCCTATATCGGCTGCGGCGCGGTGCTGCCGGTCGATTACAAGTGCTTCGTGTTCGGCGGCCGCGTCGAGTTCGTCCAGGTCCATCTCGATCGCGCAGGCGATCATCGCTGGATCGTCATGGACCGGCGGTGGCGGCGCGTGTCGCCGCCGACCGGCGAGCGCGACCCCGCCCGGCCCGCGACGCTGGACCGCATCGTCGCGGCGGCGGAGGCGCTGGCCAAAGGACACGATTTTCTCCGGGCAGATTTCTACGAGGTCGACGGACGGCCGCTGTTCGGCGAGCTGACCGTCTATCCGGGGTCGGGGCTGCTCCCCGTCCTGCCGCCCGCGCTCGACCGGCGGATGGGCGAACATTGGCGGCGCGCGCGCGAGCGGCTGGCGGCGGCGTGACGGCGTTCGCGATTCCCGCGGCGATGATGGTCGCGTCCGGATCGATCCACGCGGTCGTCAACGCGATCGTCAAGGGCGGCCGGTCGAGCGCGGCCGACCCGCTCCACGCGCGGATGGTCGCGCGCGGCAGCACCGACGGGGCGAGCGCGGTGGTGCTGCTGCCCGCCGCCGCCTTCGTCGCCTGGCCGCACGGGGCGGAGCACTGGCTGCTGGCGAGCGCGGCGGTGCACCTGGTCTATCTCTACGCGATGATCCGCACCTATGCGCTGGCCGATCTTTCGGCGGCGTATCCGGTGATGCGCGGCAGCGCGCCGCTGCTGACCGCGGCGATCAGCATCGGGCTGTTCGGCGAGCGGATCGCCACCACCGCTTCCGCCGGCATCGCGCTGATCGGGGCCGCGATCCTGACGCTGGTGCTGGGGCGGCATCTCGACGCGCGTGCGCTCGGCTGGGCGCTGCTGACCGGGGCGTCTACCGCGCTCTACACGATCGCGGACGCGCGCGGGGTGCGCGCCGCGCCGTCCCCGGCGAGCTATATCGTATGGGACTTCGTGCTGATCGGGTCGATCAGCGTGGCGATGTTCGCGAGCCTGACGCGCGGCCGGCTGTTCCGCGACCTGCGCGCGCAGTGGCGGCCGGGCGCGGCCGCGGGGGTGCTGTCGGTCGCCACCTACGGCGTCGCGCTGTGGGCCTATGCGCTCGGTCCGACCGCGCCGCTCGCCGCGCTGCGTGAGACAGGGATGGTGACGGCGCTGGTGATCGCGACGCTGTTCCTCCGCGAGGCGGTGACGGGGCGGCGGGCGGCGGCGGTGGGCGGCATTCTGGCGGGCGCGGCGCTTATCCTGGCGGGGTAGCGGGGTCGAGCGCGATTTCGAACAGCGCCGGCCACAGCTTGCCCGTCACGAACAGCCGCCGGTGGGCGGCGTCCCAGGCGATGCCGTTGGCGACCGCCTCCGGGTCGGTGACCTGCACCTGCGCGACCACCGGGCGGAGGTCGACGACGGCGGTCACGCGCCCGGTCGCGGGGTCGATGCGGAGCAGGTACGGCGTATGCCAGACATTGGCGAACAGCGCGCCGTCGACCGCCTCCAGCTCGTTGACCTGGGTCACCGGGCGGCCGCGCAGCGTCACGGTGACGGTGCGGTGGACGGCAAGCGTGCGCGGATCGAGGAAGCGCAGCGTCGCCGTCCCGTCCGACTGCACAAAGCCCGCCGCGTCGCTGGTCAGCCCCCAGCCCTCCCCGGTGAACCGGCCGTTGCCGCGCGGGCGCAGCGTGCGCACGTCCCAGCGATGCGCGACGCCGCCATGCCAGGTCAGGCTGACCAGCTCCTCGCCCCAGGCGGCCAGCCCCTCGCCGAACTCGCTCGCCGGGATGCGCGCGCGCGCCGTGACGCGCCCGTCAACGAGCGAGACGCGGCGGACCTCCGACCGGCCCTCCAGCCCGATGCTCTCGTACAGCGCGCCGTCGCGATACAGCAGCCCCTCGGTGAACGCGCCCGTGTCGTGCGGGTAGCGCGCGACCACGCGGGCGACGAAGACGGGGACCGGCGCGTCGGTCATGGCGGCGGGCGCGGCGACCGGCGGCGCCGCCTGAGGAGCCGCTGCCAGGAGGGCGAGGGAGAGGAGCCGCTTCACGCGACCGCCGATACACGCTGGCGATGCGACGCGCCATGCAGCCTGCGCCAGTCGATCGGCGCGCTTTCGGCTCCGGCAGGCGATCCAGACAGCAGGCTTGCTCCCGCTCTCGCGCCGTGGTTCGATCCGGCATGCGGCGCAGGGCGATCATGGTGGACGTGGACGGCGTGCTCGTCACGCACCCGGATGCCGCCGGGTGGAGCGCAGGTCTCGAGAAGGACATCGGCCTGTCGGCTGCTGATCTTCGGCGGGTATTCTTCGAACGCCATTGGGCGGACGTGGTGCATGGCCGGGCAGCGTTGCGCGCGCGGCTTGCCCTGGCGCTCGCGGAGCTATCGAGCCCGGTGACGTGCGACCAGCTGATAGCCTATTGGTTCGCCAACGACGCGCATCTGGACAGCCGTCTGCTTGACGAACTGTCAGGGCTGCGCAGCGAGGGGATGGAGGTTCATCTCGCCACGGTTCAGGAGCACGAGCGGGCGAGTCATCTGTGGGAGCGGCTCGACCTCCGCAGCAAGTTCGATGGGATGCACTATGCCGCGGCGCTCGGCAGTTCCAAACCCGCCAAGGCCTTCTATCGGGCAGTGGAGGCCGCGACGGGGCTCACCCCGGACGCGATCTTCTTCATCGACGACAAGATTGCGAACGTCACCGGCGCGCAGGCGTGCGGGTGGACGGCAGCGCTATGGACCGGTCGGGAAACACTGCGAAACCTGATGGCGCAGCAGCATTGGGACGGCCTGTAGCCGCGGTCGGCGCTGTAATGGATTGGCCGACGCAACGATGCCATCCACGAAAAAAGCCCGCCCGGGTCTCCCCGGGCGGGCCGTTCTGTCGCTGCGTATCCGCTTACGAACCGGGGGCCAGGTTTACCGCGGCATACTTGCCGCGACGGTCGACCTCCAGCTCGAACTGGAGCTTGTCGCCCTCGTTCAGCGTCGGCATGCCCGCGCGTTCGACCGCCGAGATATGGACAAACGCATCCGGCTGGCCGTCATCGCGCTGAATGAAGCCGAAGCCCTTCATCGCGTTGAAGAACTTGACGGTGCCCGTCGCCTTTTCGCCGGTCAGCTGCCGCTGCGGCGCGCCGCCGCGGTCGCCGCCGGCGCCACCGAAGCCGCCGCCCTGACGCGGACCGCGGTCGCCGCCGAAGCCGCCGCCTTCGCGCGGCTCACGCGGGGGTGCGCGGTCGGTAACCGGCATCGGCTCGCCGTCGATCTTGAGGTCGGTCGCCGAGATGCGGCCGCCGCGATCGACCAGGGTGAACCCGAGCGGCTGACCCTCGGCCAGCCCGGTCAGTCCCGCCTGCTCCACCGCGGAGATGTGAACGAACACGTCCTCGCCGCCATCGTCGCGGACGACGAAGCCGAAGCCCTTCTGGCCGTTGAAGAACTTGACGACACCCGTGCCCTCACCGACGACCTGGGGAGGCATGCGGTTGCCGCCGCCACCGCCGCCGAAGCCACCGCCTCCACCGCCGCCGCGAAAGCCACCACCGCCGCCACCGCCGCCGAAGCCGCCGCCCCCGCCACCGGCACCGCTGCGGAATCCGCCGCCGCCGAAGCCGCCGCGGTCACCGCCGCCGCCGAAACCGCCGCCGCCAAAGCCGCCGCCACCGAAATCACCGCCGCCGCCGAATTCACTGCTGCCGCCGCCGAAATCGTCGCGCTTGTCGCGGCCGCGCCCGCCACGATTGCCGCGGCCACCCTTGTCGTAACCCATAACCCTGTTCGTCTTCCCGACTCGTCCAATGCTCGCCAGCCGCGTGCGTCGGACGTCGGACACGCGCGGCCGGGCGCGAAACCTTTTGCGCCTTGATTGGTGCCTTAGCCTATTCCGCAAGGCGGTGCGAGGCGATTCGACGCCGCTTAGTACGCTTCCTTGCCTAAATGTGGCAGGAACGGCACAGGCATAAGGCATGACCGCGATCATGCAGCTTATTTCCGACCCCGCCGCTTGGGCCGCGCTGCTGACGCTGGTGGTGCTGGAGGTGGTGCTCGGGATCGACAATCTGGTCTTCATCTCGGTCCTGACCAACAAGCTGCCGGCCGAGCGGCAGCGGGGCGTGCGACGGCTCGGCATCGGACTGGCGCTGGGGCTGCGCCTGCTGCTGCTGTCGGCAATTGCGTGGATCACGCGGTTGACCGCGACCGTGATCGACCTGGGTCTGCGCGGGCCGCTCGACACGCATGGCGAGCCCAGTTTCTCGACCGACTTCTCGTGGCGGGACCTGATCTTGATTGCGGGCGGCGTGTTCCTGTTGTGGAAGGCGACGCAGGAGATCCACCACAATCTCGATGCGCCGGGCGGGGAGAAGGGCGCGGCCGGGGTCGCGACGATCACCGTCGGGGCGGCGCTGATCCAGATCCTGGCTCTGGACATGGTGTTCTCGATCGATTCGATCCTGACCGCGGTCGGGATGACCGACGACCTGCCGATCATGATGGCGGCGGTGGTGATTGCGGTGGGGGTGATGCTGCTCGCCGCCGACCCGCTGGCGCGCTTCATCGCGCGGCATCCCTCGGTAGTGATGCTGGCGCTCGCATTTCTGCTGATGATCGGGCTAGTGCTGGTGGCGGACGGGTTCGGCGTCCACATCCCAAAGGGCTATATCTACACCGCGATGGCGTTTTCGGTCGCGGTGGAGGCGCTCAACCTGCTGGCGCGGCGGCGGCGGGCCGCGGGCTGATGGTTCCCTTGCGGACGGCCACCCGCTAGGGCTTGAGCATGACGGTTCACCTGCACGAGGAAGACCTGCCCGCGGGCGCGCTGTTCGCGGCCGGCGCGGCGATCGCGGTTGATACGGAGACGATGGGGCTGATCACACCGCGCGACAGGCTGTGCGTCGTGCAGCTGTCCGACGGTGGGGAGGACGAGCATCTCGTCCGTTTCGCGCCCGGCAGCACCTACGCGGCGCCCAATCTGAAGGCGCTGCTCGGCGACCCCGCGCGGCTCAAGCTCTATCATTTCGGCCGTTTCGACATCGCGGCGCTGCAGCATTACCTCGGCATCGTCGCCGCCCCCGCCTGGGACACCAAGATCGCGTCGCGGCTGATCCGCACCTATACGGACCGGCATGGATTGAAGGAGCTGGTCAAGGAGCTGCTCGGGCAGGACCTGTCGAAGCAGCAACAGTCGTCCGATTGGGGCAGCCCCGATCTCAGCGACGCGCAGAAGGATTATGCCGCGTCCGACGTGCGCTTCCTGCATCGATTGCAGGACGAGCTGAAGAAGCGGCTGCTGCGCGAGGGACGCATGCCGCTGGCGCAGGCGTGCTTCGACTTCCTTCCGGCCCGCGCCGCGCTCGATCTGGCGGGGTGGCCTGAAATCGATATTTTCGCGCATGCCTGAAGCAGCCACCGCTGCCGCGCCCGCACGCCGCACGCGTTCGGCGCGGGCGCGCTGGGCCGCGCCCGGAGGCCGTCACGACCGGCTGATGTCGTTGCTTTCGTTCGGCTTGCCTGTGGGTGTCGGCATCCTCGCGGCGTTTCTGGTGATGGCGCCGATCTATTCCAGCGGCGACGTCTCGTTCGTCCTCGACAAGAACAAGGTTGAGGTCGCGCACGAACGGCTCAAGATCCAGCGGGCGCAATATCGCGGACAGGATGCCAAGGGTCAGCCCTTTACCCTGAATGCGGGCTCCGCGGTCCAACGCAGCTCGGCCGAGCCGGTGGTGCAGCTCAACGCGCTCGACGCGCGCATCCAGCTTCCCGACGGCCCGGCGCAGCTTCACGCCGATACCGGCCGCTACGATATGGACAGCGAGCAGGTGCATGTGAACGGGCCGATCCACTTCATCGGCCCCGACGGCTATCGGCTCGACACGCGCGATGCGACCGTCGACCTGAAGCAGCGCCAGCTCGCCAGCGGCGGCGCGGTGACCGGCGCGGTGCGGCAGGGCACCTTCTCCGCCGACCGTCTCCATGCCGATCTGGCGGCGCGCACCGTCACGCTCGACGGCAATGCGCGCTTGCGCATCAGCCCGCGAGGGGCGAGATAGCCGCCGATGCGCCGCTTTTTCTTCCTGTCGCTCCTCGCTGCGGCGCCGGCGCTGGCGCAGGGCAGTCACAACACCGCCGCGCCGATCGACTTCGGCGCCGATCATATCGAGCTGCAGGACCGGGCAAACCGCGCCGTGCTCTCCGGCAACGTTTCGGTAAGGCAGGCGGAGATGAGCCTGGCCGCGGCGCGCATGACCGTCGCCTATACCGGCCAGGTCGTGAACGGCAGCCCGCAGGTGTCGCGCCTCGACGCCAGCGGCGGGGTCACCGTGCGCCGCCCGGACCAGACCGCGCGATCGAGCTACGCGATCTACGACCTCAACCGCCGTGTCATCACCATGCTGGGCGCGGTGTCGCTGACCCAGGGGGCCAACACCGTCAACGGCGGACGGCTGACGATCAACCTCGATACCGGCCGCGCTGTGATCGACGGTTCGTCGGTCGGCAGCGGCGGTGCGGGCGCGGGCGGCGCGACGACCGCGCGCGGCGGCCGGGTGACCGGCACCTTCTCCGTCCCCGATCGCCGATAGGCAGCGACATGCGCCCGGTCGCGCGTCGTTCGGTCTTTCTGCCATCGTCATTGTGGGGAATGGCAGCGCTGGTCGTCGCATGCGCGTTCTTCCTTATGGCGCATATTCTCCTGCACCACTGAACCGCGTGATCGACAGATTGCTTTCCTCGGTCAGCCGCTTGATGCATGAATCTTGCCAAGCGGGTCGACGGTAACCGGTCGCTAACCATTTATCTGCGAGGCCCAGACCCATGGATGCCCAGTCCGCCACGCTAGAGCCCGATCCGACATCGCCGTCGCTGGCGGAGACCGCCGTCGATCGCGGGCTGCAGGTCGTGTCGATCGCCAAGAGCTACGACAAACGGTCGGTCCTGACGGACGTGTCGCTGTCGGTCGGTCGCGGCGAGGTGGTCGGGCTGCTCGGGCCCAACGGTGCGGGCAAGACGACATGCTTCTATTCGGTGATGGGGCTGGTGAAGCCCGATGCGGGGCGGATCGTCCTGGACGGCGACGACATCACCGGGCTGCCGATGTACCGCCGCGCGATCCTGGGGCTCGGCTATCTGCCGCAGGAGACGTCGATCTTCCGCGGGCTGTCGATCGAGAAGAACATCATGACCGTCCTCGAACTGGCCGAGCCCGACAAGGCGGCGCGCCAGGCGAAGCTGGACCGGCTGCTCGACGAGTTCGGGCTGACCCGGCTGCGCGCGGCGCCCGCGATGGCGCTGTCGGGCGGCGAGCGGCGGCGGGCGGAGATCGCGCGCGCGCTGGCGGCGGACCCGTCGATCATGCTCCTGGACGAGCCGTTCGCGGGCATCGACCCGATCTCGATCGCCGACATCCGCGACCTGGTGAAGGACCTGAAGCGCCGCGACATCGGCGTGCTGATCACCGACCACAATGTTCGCGAGACGCTGGAGATCGTCGACCGCGCCTATATCATCTATGACGGCCGGGTGCTGTTCACCGGCAGCCCGCAGGCGCTGGTCGCGGACGAGAATGTCCGGCGGCTGTATCTGGGCGAGAGTTTCGAGCTGTGAGGCGATGGGCGGCCGCCCGCTGATCCTCCCCGGGACGGGGAGGGGGACCGCCCGGTCTGGCCGGGTGGTGGACGGGGCGGGCCGCACGCGTGTCGCCGGCGGCCCGCCCCGTCCATCAGCCGCTTCGCGACCGCCACCTCCCCGTCCCGGAAAGCGTTGAGCCATGTCTCTCGCCCCCTCGCTTCAGCTCCGTCAGGCGCAGTCGCTGGTGATGACGCCGCAGCTGCAGCAGGCGATCAAGCTGCTGACGCTGTCGAACCTGGAGATCGAAGCGTTCATCGCCGACGAGCTGGAGCGCAACCCGCTGCTCGCCGCCGACCCGACCACCGAACGCGCGACCCCCGAGCCGGTCGAGGCCCAGCCGGTGGAGGCGGACAGCGCCGCGGGCGAGGCGGCGCTGGACGTCGATGTCGCCGCCGAGCGCTTCGACGACGGACCGAACGAGGCGGCGCTGTCGACCGGCCCGAGCGTGGGCGGTGCCGGTGGCGAGGAGCTGCCCGACCTCGACACGCTCGGCAGCCCGCCCGACAGCCTCGCCGACCATCTTCTCGCCCAGGCGGGCGCGGCGGTGGCGGGCGCGGACCTGTTCATCGCCCAGCATCTGATCGATCAGATCGACGAGGCGGGCTATCTCCGCGCGACACTGCTCGACATCGCGCTGCGCGTGGGGGTGCCGCTCGCGCGCGTCGAGGGTGTGCTCGCCACTGTCCAGACCTTCGATCCCACCGGGGTCGGCGCGCGCGACCTCGCCGAGTGCCTGGCGCTGCAGGCAAAGGAGGCGGACCGCTACGACCCGTGCATGGCGCGGCTGATCGAGAATCTCGACCTGCTCGGGCGCGGCGAACTCAAGCGGCTGCAGCGGCTGTGCGGGGTCGACGATGAGGACATGGCGGAGATGATCCGCGAGCTGCGCGCCTATGATCCCAAGCCCGGCTGCCGCTATGGCGGCGAGCCGGTGCAGTCGGTGGTCCCCGACCTGTTCGTCACCCGGTCGCGGATCAAGGACGGGTGGTCCTGGGCGATCGAACTGAACGCCGCGACGTTGCCGCGCGTGCTCGTCAACCGCCGCTACCATGCGCAGCTCGCGTCGGGCGCGCAGGACAAGGCGTCGAAGGCGTGGCTGGGCGACATGCTCGCGGGCGCCAACTGGCTGGTCAAGGCGCTCGACCAGCGCCAGCGCACGATCGTCAAGGTCGCGACCGAGATCGTGCGTCAGCAGGAGGCGTTCTTCCTCCACGGGGTACAGCATCTGAAGCCGCTGACGCTGGCGCGGATTGCCGACGCGATCGAGATGCACGAATCGACGGTGAGCCGGGTCACGTCGAACAAATATCTCCACTGCGCGCGCGGGCTGTTCGAGCTGAAATATTTCTTCACCTCGGCAATTCAGGCGGCCGACGGTGGCGAGGCGGTCTCGGCGGCCGCGGTCAAGGCGGCGCTGAAGGCGCTGATCGCGGGCGAGGGCGCCGCGGTGCTGTCCGACGACACGCTGGTCGAGCAGCTCAACGCCAAAGGCTTCGACATCGCCCGGCGAACCGTCGCCAAGTACCGCGAGGGCATGGGGATCGGCAGTTCGGTGCAGCGCCGCCGTGCCCGGGCATTGGAGCGGACTTAGGCCCGCGGGCCATGGCACGCGCCTGATACGCAGGGGGCAGGAAGGTCGCCCCTCCCGCCCCGTTCGGCGTCGTGATCATGCGTCGCGCTCAGTCGCCCACCGTCCAGTTGCTGATCGCGCAGACATTGACGTTGTGGCGGGTCACCGTGTTGCCGTCCTCCAGCTTGACCTGCAGGTCATACTGGCACTCGCCGCTGCCGACATCGAAATTGACGCTCTGCTGCTCGCCGCTGCCGATGACGGAGGTCGGGATCAGATCGTGGCCGTAATTGTCCCAGGTGGTCGGCGTGCCGCGAACCTCGATGATCGTCTGGCTCGACTCATTCTGGATGACGACGTGGCGGTCGTAGCGGTCGTGGCTGGGATTGGCGAGCGCGGGCGCGGCCTGGAGCGAGAGCGTGGCGACCGCGAGCGTGGCGGCGATCTTGGCGAAGGTGGTGAACTTGAACATCGGGGGTCTCCTAGTTCGTGGCGCCGGACCATTCCGCCGCCTCGACAAGGAGCGTTATTGGCGCGGAAACAGCCGCGGTCTGCCCGACAGCTGTGGGAGAAGCGCGTGTTTGATGTCGGGCCGCGCCGCCCGACAATTGTCGGTTGCTCCCGCGCGCGCTTTGTCGGATCAAGCTTCCGACACAGCCGGGGGCGGCCGATGCAGCGCGATTTCATCGACACGGCGGTCGGCCGCGGCCGGGAGCTGCTCGCCGCCGTCATCCCGCCCGCGCGCTTCCCGCCCGCGCTGGAGCGCGATTATCGCGCGGCGGTCGATCGCACCGCGCGCGATGTGCGGCGAGGCTCGCTGTATGTCGTGCTGGCGATCTGGCTGCTGCACATCGTCTGGGACAATATCCACCATCACCCGGGCGACCTTTTCTATCACCTGAAGGCGCTGCGAGTCGTCGGCGCGGTGGCGATCGTCGGCGGTCTGGTCGCGATGCGGATAAAGGCGGCGTGGGTCACGGCGCTGATCGGCGGCATCAACCTGACGCTCTACATCTGTGCGCTGCTTGCCCTCATCCTGGTCGGCTACCTTCACTACCTCTTTTACTATCCAAGCCTGTCGCTCCTGATGATGCTGATGTGCGGGCTGTTCCGGATGCCGGCGCGCGCGATCGCGGCGATCCTGTTCGTGGAGCTGTGCCTGAGTTTCGTGGTGCTCGGATTCGCGCAGCAGATCGTCGGGCTGCTCGGGGTCGAACGCAGCACTAACTTCATCGCCGGCTTCGGCAAACAGCATGGCGCGCCGATCGGCGGCGGCATGGGCAAGGATTTCAAGCACGGCATCTTCGACACGCTGCACGAGGCGATCGGCTCGTTTGGGTCGTTCTCGACGGTCGGCAGCCTCTATCTGGCGCTGTTCGCGGTGGCGGGCCTGGTGATCGCGGTCGAGCGCGAGCGGCTGTCGCGCGAGACCTTCGCGCGCGAGCATGAACTGTCGGAGAACAACGCCGCGCTGCTCGCCAGCGAGCGCACGACCGCGGTCAAGACCGACGCGCTGGTCAAGGCCGAGAATGCGCTCCGCGAGACCGCCGAGCGGCGCAATGCGGAGAAGACGGCGTTCCTGCGCAACCTTGCGCACGACCTGCGCAACGCGCTGTTCGCGGTCGTGCAGCAGGTCGCGAGCGCTCGTGCGGCGCTGGCACGCGACGATCGCGGCCGCAGCGCCGCCGCGCTGGACCATGCCGAGGAGGCGGCCGGCGCGGCGACCCGGACGCTGCGCTCCGTCCTCGACATGGCGAGTCTCGAATCGGAACAGGTCAAGCCCGACTATACCGCATTCGCGCTCGCGCCGATCCTGCGCGCGGTAACGGCGGTCAGTGCGGGCCAGGCGGAGGAGCGCGGCGTGGGACTCCGCCTGCGGCGGTGCGACGATGCGGTCGCGGTGCGCAGCGATGCGGTGCTGCTGGAGCGGCTGATCGGCAATATCTTCTCCAACGCCGTCAAATACAGCGACCCGGCCAAGGGTGCGCGCCAGCAGGTGCTGCTGGGCGTCGTCGTGTTTCCGCGCCGCGTTCGGGTCGACATCGTCGACAACGGCATCGGCATCGCGCGCGCGGATTGGGGCCGCGTGTTCGATCCGTTCGTTCAGCTCGGCAACCCGCAGCGCGACCGCGACCGCGGCGTCGGCCTGGGCCTGTCGATCGCCAACGCGATCTGGCAGCGGTTGGCCGAACACCGGCTCGACATGCGCTCGACGCCGGGCAGCGGCACGCGCTTCTCGATTGAAATCCCACGCGCGCCGGACCTCGCCCCCGCCTCCGGACCCGCGGGCGTCGAAGCGGCCACACATGAACTGGCGCAATCCTATTGCCTGTTCGTCGAGGACGACCGGATGGTGCGCGAGGCGACGCTCGACCAGCTGCAGCGGACGGGCATGCTGTGCGACGGCTTCGCCTCGCTCGCCGCCCTGGAGGCCGAACTGCCCGAAATCGAGCGTCCGCCCGACCTGATCCTGACGGACTGGCGGCTGTCGGACGGTTGCACCGGCGCCGACGTCATCGCCCGGGTACGGGCGCAGTTCGGCGGCGATATCCCCGCGATCGTGCTGACCGGCGAGATCGGCGCCCTGCCGTTGGGCGACATTGCGGGTGCGAGGCCGCGGGTGCTGCAGAAACCGGTCACGCCGCCCGAACTGATCGACGCGCTCGCGGCGGCGATCAGTCCGGTTTCGGGATGATCAGCGCGCGCCGCGCCAGCTCCGCCTGTAGATCGGCGCGGCTGCGCACAGCAAAGGCGCGGAACAGCTTGGGCATATATTCCTGCCGCACGGTCGCCTCCTCGATGTTCATCGCCCGCGCGATCGTCTTGTAGGCGAGTCCCTGGCTCGCATAATACAAGGCCTCAAAGGTTCGCCCGGTCAGCCCCAGCGACGCGGCGGTGGCGGTGGTCGGGCGCACCTGCGACGGCGAGAAGCCGCGCCGCCCGAGGACGCCCGACGGCAGGAACACGCTCCCCTGCAGCACCGCGTCCAGCGCGCGCCGGAACATGCCGTCGCTGTCCAGATCCTTGCAGATATACCCCGCCGCGCCTTCCTTCAGGCAGGTCATCACCAGCGCCTCGTCCGCCTCGCCCGACAGCATGATGACGCGGGTCAGCATGTCCTGCTCGCGGATCCATTTCAGCAGGTCGAGCCCGGTCTTCTCGTCGCGAAGATCATGGTCGAGAAAGGCGATGGCGAAAGGCTGCCGCTCCAGCGCGTCGACCGCCGCCTGATAGCTGCCGGCCTCCGTGACCTGCGCCCGCGGCTCGCTCTCGACGATCAGCCGATGCATGCCCGAGCGGATCAGGCCGAAATCTTCCAGCAGCAGGACGGCCAGCGGCGTCTCGGCGGTTGGGGACGGGGTTTCCATGCGTTTCAAATAGATGGCCGGGCGGTGACCGGCTACCCGACATATGTCTAGGCGCGATGCCGACGGCGTAGGCCGATGTTAAGTATCCGCGGCTACCCTGCCGGCCATGCAGCCCCGGTTCGAGTTCTCCGTCGACGTCGCGCGCAGTCTGGTGCTGACCCGCTTGTCGGGCTTTTTCGATGATGCCGCGATCCGTGGCTATCTGCTCGCCCGCAAGGCGGTGTTCGCGCGGCTGCGCTGTGGACCCTACCAGCATCTGTCGCTGACCGACATCCGCGACATGGCGATCCAGACGCAGGAAGTGGTGCAGCGCTGGGGTCAGGTGCTCGCCGATCCGATGTACCGCTCGAAGCGGCTCGCCTTCGTCACCGCCTCGACGCTGGCGCGCATGCAGCTGCAACGCGCGATCGGCTCACGCGACGCCCAGGTCTTTACCGACATGGATGAGGCGGAGCGGTGGCTGTTCGATGACGCGGGCCAGGCCGACGCCGCCTAGCGCTCACGACAGGTAGAGAACCGCGACGATCTGCCCGGCATTGCCATACCGACCGCGGTAGCGGGTGGTGTTCGGCCGCTCGTTGACCTTGCCGTCCCAGGGATCGAGGAAGACAATCGTGCCATAGCTCGACTGCCGTGCCGCGACGACAAAATGGCCCGCGCCGTTCTTCCACTGGACCAGCACCACCGCGGGGCGGCGATCGCCCAGCTTGCTCGCGTTGAAGGGTGTGCCGGCCCCATCGGGGATCGACGCATCGACGCTCAGCCCTTGTCCAATCAGCGCCGTCCGGATCTGTTCGGCGCTGTATCCGCCAGAGGCGATGGCGTTGGCGCTGGTTTCGCGGTTGGCGGGAAGCTTGGTCGCATCATAGCTTTGCGGCCCGTCATCCTTGCGCTTGTCCATCGCCGCCAGCGTCTGGCCGACGACGCTGATATACACGGCCCGCGCCAGCGACCATTCATCCTCGTTGATCGACTTCTGCTGGACCAGGCACCTGGCCATCCAGATCGACGCGACACCGCACGAGCTTTCCTGCTGCTGCTTCCACACCTCGTAGACGTTGCCGTCGCTGTCATGATCGAGCTTGACCATCATTCCCCCCGCTGTGGCGCCGGAGGCTAAGCCGAGGCGCCAGGCCGGCGATTGGATGGATGCGTCACGCAGCCGGGATTGCGATGAGGGTGCGACAGCGCCGCTGCAACGGCGCGTCAGTCATCTTCATCCTCGAACCCCGCCAGATGCAGCGGCTTCGCCTTCATCTGGCGCATTGCGCACCAGTGGACCAGCGCCTCCTCGCGGCCGTGGGTCACCCAGACCTCCCGCGGTGAAAGCTCCAGCAGCGTGTCGCACAGCTCGTCCCAATCGGCATGGTCCGACAGGATCAGCGGCAGCTCGACATTCTTCTGGCGCGCGCGCTGGCGGATGCGCATCCAGCCGCTCGCCATCGCGGTGATGGGGTCGGGCAGGCGTCTGGACCAGCGGTCGTTGAGCGCGCCGGGCGGGCAGAGCACCACGTGCCCCGCCACATCCTTCTTCGCCGCGCCGGTCGCGGGCAGCAGTTCGCCCAATCGGACGCCGTGATCGGCATAGAGTTCGCACAACCGCGCGAGCGCACCGTGGATGTAGATCGGCGCTTCATGTCCGCGCGCGCGCAGTTCGGCGATCACCCGCTGTGCCTTGCCCAGCGCATAGGCCCCGACCAGCACGCAGCGATCGGGATTGGCGTGGAGCGCCGCGATCAGCTTGTCGATCTCATCGCCCGTCTCGGGATGACGGAAGACCGGCAGGGCGAAGGTCGCCTCGGTGACGAACACGTCGCAGCCGACCGGCTCGAACGGCGCGCAGGTCGGATCGGGGCGGCGTTTGTAGTCGCCCGACACGACGATGCGCTCGCCGCGAAAATCGAGCACGATCTGCGCGGAGCCGAGCACATGGCCCGCGGGAACGAAGCCTACGTCCACCTCACCGAGGCGCACGCTCTCGCCATAACCGACCGGTCGCCCGGTCTGTTCGCCATAGCGCGCCGCCATGATCGCCAGCGTCTCCGGCGTCGCCCACACTTCGCCATGCCCGCCGCGGGCGTGATCGGCATGGCCGTGCGTCACCAGTGCGCGCGCTTCGGGCCGCGACGGATCGACCCAGGCGTCCGCGGGGCGAACGTAGATGCCGTGTGGATGCGGTTCCAGCCAATCGCCCAGGCGCGCCATCGCTGCACTACGCACGGCGATGCTTGCCGGGTCCGGGAGCGAAACGACCGGTCGCCGCGTTGAAGGCTATGAACAGCAGCCGGAGCGCCGCCCATGATGTATTACTGGACCATAGTCGGCGCGGTGCTGCTGGCCGCCGCGATCGGCTGGGCCGCGCTCAACAACCGCCAGTCGCGGCGCGGTTACAAGCGCACGGAAGAGGCCACGCGGGATCTGTATCAGGAGCAGGATCGCGCGGACAAGGCGGGTGAGACGTCGCGCGACGGCTGACCGGCCCTCCTCGTGCAGGGGAGGAGTGACTGGATACCGATCTTGATCGACCTCCCTCCTCAACTCACCACCTGGTTCGCCACGCGGCGCTGGTCGCCGCGGCGTCATCAGCGCGACATGCTCGACCGCGCGCGCGCCGGGCGGCATGCGTTGCTTGTGGCCGCCACCGGCGCGGGCAAGACGCTGTCGGGCTTCCTGCCGACGCTGGCCGAGCTGATCGAGCAGCCGCAGGACGGTCTTCACACCCTCTACGTCTCGCCGCTCAAGGCGCTGGCGATCGACATTCAGCGCAACCTGCTCGCCCCTGTCGAGGAGATGGGGCTTGCGATCACCGTCGAGACGCGCACCGGCGACACGCCGTCGGATCGCAAGGTGCGGCAGCGGGTGAAGCCGCCCAACATTCTGCTGACCACGCCCGAGTCGCTGTCGCTGCTGCTCAGCTATCCCGACAGCACGCTGCTGTTTGCCGGGCTGCGCTGCATTGTCGTCGACGAGGTTCACGCCTTTGCGACGGGCAAGCGCGGCGACCTGCTGTCGCTGTGCATGGCGCGGCTGCAGCGGCTGGCGCCGGGGCTGCGCCGGGTCGCGCTGTCGGCGACGGTGGCCGACCCCGACGGCTATCGAGCCTGGCTCGCGCCCGACGGCGATATCGGCGCGGTCGACCTAGTGTGGGGCGAGCCCGGCGCCGACCCCGACATCGCCATCCTGCTGCCCGAGGATCGCGTGCCGTGGATGGGCCATTCGGGCCGCTATGCCGCCGAACAGGTGATGGCGGAGATCGAGACCCACCGCACCTCCATCATCTTCTGCAACACCCGCAGCCTCGCCGAGCTGATCTTCCAGGATCTGTGGAAGGTCAACACGCTCAGCCTGCCGATCGGCGTCCATCACGGCAGCCTGGCCCGCGAGGCGCGGCGCAAGGTGGAGCAGGCGATGGCCGACGGCCGCCTGCGTGCCCTGGTCGCCACCGCGTCGCTCGACCTGGGCGTCGACTGGGGCGACGTCGACTGTGTCATCCAGATGGGCGCGCCCAAGGGCTCGTCGCGGCTGCTGCAGCGGCTCGGCCGCTCGAACCACCGCCTCGATGAGCCCTCGGAGGGCATCGTCGTCCCCGGCAACCGCTTCGAGTACCTCGAAGCCCGCGCCGCGCTCGACGCGGTTGAGGCCGGCGAGCTCGACCCCGACATCTTCCGCCCCGGCGCGCTCGACGTGCTCGCGCAGCATGTGATGGCCTGCGCCTGCGCCGGGCCATTCCGCGCCGCCGACCTGCTCGACGAGGTGCGATCGGCATTGCCCTATTCCGCGTTGTCGGACGAGCTGTTTACCCGCGTTCTCGGCTTCATTCGCGACGGTGGTTACGCGCTCAAGGCCTATGACCGCTTCAAGCGCCTGACCGAGGATGCCGACGGGGTATGGCGCGTCAGTCACCCGAAGTTCGTTGCCCAGCACCGCCTCAACGCTGGTATCATCGTCGAGGCGACGATGCTGACGGTCCGCTTCAAGAATGGCCGCAACCTGGGCAAGGTGGAGGAGAGTTTCGCAGCGACGCTGACGCCGGGCGACACCTTCTTCTTCGCCGGGCTGTCATGCGAGGTGGAGCGGATCGACACGGAGGACCTGGTCGTCCGCGCCTCCACGCGGCCGGCGCGCATCCCGACCTATGGCGGCGCGCGGATGCCGCTGTCGACCAACCTCGCCGACCGGGTCCGCGGCTTTCTCGCCACGCCCGCCGAATGGCCGCGGTTCCCCGCTGATGTGCGTGAATGGCTTGAGATCCAGCTCAAGCGTTCCGTCCTGCCCGAGCCTGGGCAGCTGCTGGTCGAAACCTTCCCGCGCGAGGGGCGCAACTACATGGTAGCGTACAGCTTTGAAGGCTGGAACGCCCACCAGTCGCTCGGCATGCTGGTGACGCGGCGGATGGAGGCGCACGGGTTGAAGCCGCTGGGCTTCGTCGCCAACGACTATGCGCTCGCGACCTATTCGATCGAGCCGGTCACCGATCCGGCGTCGCTCTTCTCAGCCGACATCCTGGAGCATGAGTTCGTCGACTGGGTCGAGCGTTCCCACCTGCTTAAACGAGCCTTTCGCGAGGTTGCCGTGATCGGCGGCCTGGTCGAGCGTCAGCATCCGGGCAAGCGCAAGACCGGGCGGCAGGTGACCTTCTCGACCGATCTGATCTATGACGTGCTGCGCAAATACGAGCCGACGCACCTGCTGCTTGAAGCCGCCTGGGCGGATGCGCGCGCGCGGATGACCGATGTCGGGCGGCTGGCGGGGCTGCTGGACCGCGCGGCGGCGACGATGGTCCATGTCGACCTGCCCCGCGTCACGCCGCTGGCGGTGCCGGTGCTGACACTGATCGGCCGTGAGCGGGTGGCGACGGGCGGCGCGGGCGAGGACGCGCTCCTGGTAGAGGCGGAGGCGCTGATCGCCGATGCGATGCGGCTCGAGTGAAGCGTATTTGCAAACGTCCCGTTCGGGCGCATCATCATGCGATGTTCGCTCTTGTCCCCCTCCTTGCCGCTGCGGCGACCGCCGCCGCTCCGCCGCCCGCCGCGCCGCTCGATACCGCGCTCGCCCAGCTGATCATCGCCCCGCCCACCCCGCCGCCGGTGCCGCTCTCGGACGAGGCGATGCTGGCGATCGGGGCCAATGCGGGGCGGATGACGGTGCCCGTCTCGATCGACCAGCGGGGGCCGTGGAACTTCATCATCGACACCGGCGCCGAGCGCACGGTGGTCAGCCGCGAGCTGGCCGGCGTGCTGGGCCTCGCATCAGGTCCGCAGCTGCGGGTCATCGCCATGACCGGCCCGGCGATCACCAGCTCGGTCGTGGTGCCGCACCTGTCGGTTTCGACCGTCGCGCACGAGGCGATCGAGGCGCCCGCGCTGGAGGCGCGTGATCTGGGCGCGGTCGGCATGCTCGGCATCGACGCGCTGCAGGGACATGCCGTATCGATCGATTTCGACCACGATCGAATGACGCTGCGCCCGTCGCGGCGGCGCGCCAACGGCGCCCGGCAGGCGGCGATGGCCAACGAGGTGGTCGTCACCGCCCGCTCACTGTACGGTCAGTTGATCGTCACCGACGCCTTCTTCCACGGGCGCCGGATCGCGGTGGTGATCGATACCGGCTCGCCCGTGACGGTCGGCAACACCGCGCTGCTCGCCGCCGTGACGCGCCGTGCGCGGTCGCTGGGGCCGCTGCAGCTGACCTCGGCGACCGGCGGGACGCTGACCACCGACGCGCGGTCGGTCGACGAGCTCAGCATCGGCGGCATCGGCTTTCAGAACGTCCGCGTCGCCTTTTCCGACGTGCCGCCGTTTGCGCGCTTTGGGCTGACCGGCAAGCCGGCGCTGATGCTCGGCATGGATGCGCTGCGGCTGTTCCGGCAGGTCGACATTGACTTCGCCAATCGCGAGATCCGCTTCGCCCTGCCGCGCAGCCATATGGGCATGGCGTTCGACGGCACGCGCTCCGCCGGCTTCGAGTAACGGCGGAGACCGTTGCTCCCAGCGTGATTTGCCGCTCTACTTGGGCGAAAGCAGGGGAGAAGGTGCGATGAAACTCGGCTGGATGATGGCGGCGCTGGCCATCGCGCCCGTGACGGCACAGGCGCAGGCCCGGCCCGACCAGCGCGCCTTTTTCGACCTCTACCGCGAGCTGGTCCAGACCAACACGACGCTGTCGGCCGGCAGCTGCACCCAGGCGGCGGCGCAGATCGGCGCGCGGCTCCACGCCGCGGGCTATCCCGACAGCCAGCTCACCTATTTCTCCGTTCCCGACCATCCCCGGGAGGGCGGCCTGGTCGCCGTCCTGCCCGGCAGCGACGCGCGTGCGCGCCCGATGCTGCTGCTCGCGCATCTCGACGTGGTCGAGGCGCGGCGCGAGGACTGGCAGCGCGATCCCTTCATGCTGGTCGAGGAAGGCGGCTATTATTACGGCCGCGGGACGATCGACGACAAGGCGCAGGCGGCGATCTGGGCCGATGCGATGATTCGCTTCAGGACCAGTGGCTATCGCCCGCACCGCACGATCAAGCTGGCGCTGACCTGCGGCGAGGAGACGACCTTCGCCTTCAACGGTGCCGAGTGGCTGGCGCACAACCGGCCCGAGCTGATCGCCGCCCAATTCGCGCTCAACGAGGGCGGCGGCGGCCGCATTGACGAGAACGGCAATCGTCAGCTGCTCGCGATCCAGGTCGGCGAGAAGGCGGCGCAGAACTACACCTTCACCGTCACCAACGCCGGCGGCCACTCGTCGCAGCCGGTGCCCGACAACGCGATCTATCGGCTTGGCGACGCGTTGCGGGCGGTGCAGGGCTATGAGTTCCCGGTCCGCTTCACCGACACCACCCGCGCCTTCTTCACCGCGACGGCGCATGCGCTCGGCGGCGAGGCGGGGGCGGCGATCACGCGATTGTTGGCGAACCCGGAGGATCGCGCCGCCGATGCGATCGTCAGCCGCGACAAGGCGCTGCATTCGACGCTGCGCACCACCTGTGTCGCCACGTTGATGGGCGCCGGTCATGCCGAGAACGCCTTGCCGCAGCGCGCGACCGCGAACGTCAACTGCCGCATTTTTCCCGGCGAGACGGTGGAAGGCACGCTCGCCAAGCTGCGCGAGCTGGCCGGCGCGGGGGTGACGGTCACGGTCAACCAGCCGATCCGCCCGACCGCAGTACCGCCGCGGCTCGACCCGATGATCACCGGCCCGGCGCAGGCGGTCGCGGCGCGGCACTTTCCCGGCATGCCGATCCTACCGGTGATGTCCACCGGTGCTACCGACGGTATCTTCCTGGAGGCGATCGGCATCCCCGTCTACGGCGCGCCCGGCATGTTTATCGACCGCGACGGCAGCGGCACCCACGGCCTTAATGAGCGCATCCGCGTGCGCTCGCTGTATGACGGCCGCGATTACCTGTTCGACCTCGTCAAGGCCTATGCGGGGTAGGCGCGGGTGACGGGTTTACCACGGCCCTGATCCGGCCGAGCGAGGTCGAGACGGCCTGCAGCTCGTCGCGGCAGCGAACCAGGTCGGTCTGCGGCGAAAGATGCGCCGCCTGCGCCTCATGCCCGGCACGCACCAGCGTCTGGGCGACGTCGATGCTGGCGGTGCGGCCGCGCAGCTTGCCCGCGAAATACATGACGCCCTGTTGCAGCATCGGCCGCTGCTCGGGCGGCAGGCGCGAGCCCAGCGCGGCGAAGACGACCATGCAGCGGCCGTCGGCGGCGTCGGCGGCCGGGAGCGGCGGCGGCGTCGCGGGCGCCTGGGCGGCGAGAAGGGCGAGGAACAGGGGGAGCAGCATGAGCAGTTTACCGATCCGGAGGGCTCGGCGATAAGACTTTCGCCTTAACAACTTGCGCCCGTCGACTCGGCGCGGCTAGGGGGGCGGCGATGGTTCCCTTTTCGTTCGGTGGACATGCGCTGTTCGCGCTCGGCCAGGGCGCGCTGTTCTGGCCCGCGCGGCGCGCGCTGCTGGTCGCCGACCTGCATCTCGAAAAGGCGAGCTGGTTCGCGGGGCGCGGCCAGATGCTGCCCCCCTACGACACGCTGGCGACGCTGGCGGATCTGGAGGCGCTGGTCGTCGCGACCGATGCGGCGGAGCTGTGGTGCCTGGGGGACAGCTTCCACGACGGCGAGGGGTGTGAGCGGCTGCCGGGGGAAGCGCGCGCGACGCTGACGGCGCTGACCGCGCGGACGCGGTGGACCTGGATCACGGGCAACCACGATCCGGTGATCGCCGACCGCTGCGGCGGTGAGCTGGCGGCGGAGGCGGTGGTCGACGGGCTGGTGCTGCGTCATGAGGCGACGCCCGACGAGCGCCGGCCGGAGCTGTCGGGCCATTTTCACCCCAAGCTGCGGCTGACTGTGCGCGGGCGTCAGGTGGCGCGGCGCTGCTTCGTGGCGACGCCGAGCAAGCTGATCCTGCCCGCCTTCGGGGCGCTGACCGGCGGACTCGACGCGCATCACCCGGCGATCGTGCGCGCCGTCGGCCGCGTGGCGGAGGCGCTGGTGCCGGTCCACAACCGACTGCTGCGGTTTCCGCTGGCGGCGTGACCCGGAAGTAGCGGCTGAGTAGAGGGTCACGCACGCTTACAGCGACGCCGCGATCCGGGGCGAGTAAGCGGACCTGCGAAAGAGCGGACCCGGGCGATACCGTCCGGCCCTTTGTAGGACAGTGGTTTCCGCGCGGGCGCCGCCGCAGAACGTTAACGAGCGAGGGCCGGAAATCCCGCCCGGAAGCCCGCGACCTTGGGCTTGTCCCACATCACGATGTACGGATGGGTCGGGTTGCGGCGATAGAAGCCCTGATGATAGGCCTCGGCCGGGAAGAACGCGCCCGTTTCGACCCGCGTCACGATGGGATGGCCGAAGGCATGCGCGGCGCCAAGCTGCGCGATATAGGCGCGCGCGACCCGCGCCTGATCGGGCGATTGCGGGAAGATGGCGGATCGATAGCTCGTACCTGTGTCCGGCCCCTGGCGGTTCAGCTCGGTCGGGTCGTGCGCGATCGAGAAATAGACGCGAAGCAGCGTCGCATAGCTGATCTGCCGCGGGTCGTAGGTGATCCGCACCGCCTCGGCGTGACCTGTGCCTTCGGTCGAAACCTGGTCATAGGTGGCGGTGTTGCGCGTGCCGCCCGCATAGCCGGCGATGACCTGACGGACGCCGCGGACCTGCTCGAACACGCCCTCCATTCCCCAGAAGCAGCCGCCCGCGAGCACCGCGGACTGCAGCCCCGGTGCGGGCGGCAGGTCGATGCGCGCCGCAGGGATCGGCACCGCGCGCTCGGCCCGCGCCGCACCGGTCAGCGCCAGCCCGCCGAGCGCCACCGTCCCGGCAATCGCAAGCGGAACCAGCAGCTTCATCGTGCGAGATGGATTGGCGCAGTGTCGGCCTTCGCCTCACCGGGGTGCAGCGCAACCAGCCCGAGCGCGCCCAGCGCGAAACCGGCGGCGAACTGCCACACAAAACTCATTTTCAGAACGCTCATCATCTTAATGCCTGTCGCTTGACTTTCGATAGCAAGTACGATCGCCATCGGGGAAAGGTTGCAGCGGAGATGGGATTTACCCCGTCCCCGGACAAGCACCGGTGTTAGCGTTACGAGCTTAATGGAAGCTGGAGCGCCCGTTCATCTCCCGGTCGGCATCCCGTTAACGCAGTGCGGCGCACGCGGTCTGGATGCGCTCGCAGGCGGTGCGGAGCAGATCCTCCGAGGTCGCGTAGGAGATGCGCATGCCCGGCGACAGCCCGAACGCGGCGCCCTGCACCGCCGCCACCCGCGCGTCGTCGAGCAGATAGGTGACGAACGCCTCGTCCGAGTCGATCATGACGCCGCCCGGCGTCGTCCTGCCGATCAGCCCGGCGACCGACGGATAGACGTAGAACGCCCCATCCGGCCGCGGACAGCTCAGCCCGGTCGCTTGGTTCAGCATCGACACCACCAAGTCGCGTCGCGACTGAAAGGCACGCGCCCGCTCCTTCAGGAAATCCTGCGGCCCGGTCAGCGCCGCCACGGCGGCGGCCTGCGCGATCGAGCACGGGTTGCTGGTCGATTGCGATTGCAGCTTCGCTATCGCCTTGATCAGCCACGCCCCGCCGCCCGCAAAGCCGATCCGCCAGCCGGTCATCGCATACGCCTTGGAGCAGCCGTTGACGGTCAGCGTTCGGTCGTACAGCTCGGGGCAGACCTCCGCGATCGTCGCGAACCGGAAATCATCATAGACGATGTGCTCGTACATATCGTCGGCGAAGATCCAGACCTGCGGATGGCGCGCCAGCACCTCGCCGAGCGCGCGGAGTTCCGCAACCGAATAGGCGGCCCCCGTCGGGTTCGACGGCGAGTTGAGGATGACCCATTTGGTCCGGGGCGTGATCGCCGCCTGCAGCTCGGCGGGGGTGAGCTTATATCCCTGTTCCGGCCCGGCGGACGCGATCACCGGGACGCCGCCCGCGAACTGGACGACGTCGGGATAGCTGACCCAATAGGGGGCGGGAATCACCACCTCGTCGCCGGCGTCGACGGTCGCGACGATGGCGTTGAACAGCGTGTGCTTGCCGCCGACGTTCACCGTCACCTGATCCTGCGCATAGGTGAGCGCATTGTCGCGCGCGAACTTGGCGCGGATCGCTTCCTTCAGCTCGGGGATGCCGTCGACCTGGGTATATTTGGTGCGACCGTCGCGGATCGCGCGGATGCCCGCTTCCTTGACGTGCTCGGGCGTGTCGAAGTCGGGCTCGCCCGCGCCCAGCCCGATCACGTCGATCCCGGCGCGCTGCAGCTCCATGACGCGCGCGGAGACGGCGAGCGTCGGCGAGGGGCTGATGCGCGCGAGTGCGGCGGACGGCTGCATGTGGAAACCCCCTGGTCGGCGGGCGGGCTATAGCGGTGCGGCGCTTCCGTTCGCAACCGCAACAATCGCCGGCGCCAGGCCGCGGAGCGCGTTGCCGATGAGGAAGCCGCCGGCGAGGTCGGCGGGGGTGAGGTCGGCCTCGCTGGCGCGCCCGGTCGCGAGGAGATCGGCGCGCAGCACGCCGGGGAGCAGGCCGCGGGCGAGCGGCGGGGTGAGGAGGACGCCGCCGCGCTCGACGAACAGGCTGGTGACGCTGCCCTCGGTCAGGAAACCGTCGGGGTCGGCGAACACCACTTCGGTGGTCCCCGCCGCCCGGCGCGCCGCGTCGTAGAAGCCGCGGTCGCTGGTCTTGTGGCGGAGCCGCCAGTCGGTGCGGTCGACCGGCAGCGGCACGATCGCGGCCGCGACCGGCGTCGCCGGCCAGGCGGGCAGCGGCCCGACCTCGATCGCGATCGCCCCCGACGCGGCGAGCAGCAGGCGAACGCGCCGCACCTCGCGCAGCCGGAAGGTCGCGGCCTGCAGCTCGTTGCGCGCGTCGTGCCGGTCGAAGCGGACGCCGAGCGCGGCGGCGCTGTCGCGCATCCGCGCGAGGTGCCGGTCGAGCAGCAGCAGCCCGTCGAGCGGATCGAAGCGCATCGTCTCGATCAGGTCGGCCGGGCGCTGGCCCGCGGTTAGGAACGCGCCCTTGGCCAGCGCCTCGTCCCACTCGTCATCGGCGCGGCTGTCGGCGACGATGCCCCCGCCCAAGCCCAGCGTCGCTTCGCTTCCGCGTACAAGCAGCGTCCGGATCGCGACGTTGAACTGCGCCGATCCGTTCGCGTCGATCCGCCCGATCGAGCCGGTATAGACACCGCGCGGCGCGCCCTCGATCGCCGCCAGCGCCTCGATCGCGCGCAGCTTGGGCGCGCCGGTGATCGAGCCGCAGGGAAAGGCGGCGGCAAGGACGTCGACCGCATCCTTGTCCGGCGCAAGGTTGGCGGTGACGGTGGATGTCATCTGCAGCACCGTCGGATACTGCTCGACCGTGAACAGCGCGGGTACCGCGACGCTGCCAGCCACGGCGACGCGCGACAGATCGTTCCGGATGAGGTCGACGATCATCAGGTTCTCGGCCCGGTTCTTTGCGTCGGCAGCGAGTGCGTCCGCGGCGCCGGGCTCTGGCCGCGCGGTGCCCTTCATCGGGCGGCAGGTGAGATGGCCGCCTTCCAGCGCGAAGAACAGCTCGGGGGAGAAGGAGAGGATCAGCGCGTCGCCGGTCGCGACGATGCCGCCCCAGCCGGCGGCGGCGCGTGGACGCAAGGCGGCGTAGAGCGCGAGCGGATCGCCGAGGAATCGCACCGCGGCCGGAAAGGTGAGGTTCGCCTGATAGACGTCACCCGCCGCGATCAGCTCGAGCACCTGTACGATGCGGCGGTCGTAATCGGCACGGCCGATCAAGGGCTGCGGCGGCAGGACGCGCACGCCGGCCGGATCGGGGAGCAGCGCGGGGACGTCGACCTCGGCCCAACGCTCGAACAGCGCGAACCAGGCGAGCGGCCTGGCGGGAGCAGGAAGGGTCAGCGTCGGCTCGAACGCGGGTGCCGCTTCATAGGCGAGACACCCGGCGGCGGACAGGCCCCGGGCCACCCCGGCGCGCACCCGGTCGAGGGCAGGGCCCACCGCCGCCACGGTCGCGGCGGTGACGATCTCGACGGGATCGCGATACAGCCTGGCCGGCGCACCCCCGTCGCGCGCGTCGTCGAACAGCACGAAGGGGGTGGAGACGTCGAGCACCCGAGCGGGATCGCAGGCGGCATCCTCGCCTGCAAGGGGGTGTGCGGATTGTTGACCCCGCCGTCCGTCCCCGCCATCTCCCGGCGATGCCCAACCCGCCCCTCCGTGCCACGATCGTGACCGTCACGCCGATCCAGCAGAACTGCACCATCATCTGGTGCACCGCGACGATGAAGGGGGCGGTGATCGACCCGGGCGGCGATTCGGCGCGGATCATGGCGGCGCTGCGGCAGGCGGGGGTGACGGCGGAGAAGATCCTCCTGACCCACGGCCATATCGACCATGCCGGCGAGGCGAAGCCGCTGAGCGACGCGCTGGGCGTGCCGATCGAGGGGCCGCACGAAGCCGACCGGTTCTGGCTGGCGCGGCTGGAAGAGGACGGCCGCAATTGGGGTATCGCCGGGGTGCCGTTCGAGCCCGACCGCTGGCTCGACGACGGCGACACGGTGCGCGTCGGCGACCTGACGCTAGACGTCTATCATACCCCCGGCCACACCCAGGGGCACGTGATCTTCCACCACGCAGCCTCGCAGTTCGCGCAGGTCGGCGACGTGCTGTTCCAGGGCTCGGTCGGGCGCACCGACCTGCCAGGCGGCGATCATGCGACGCTGGTACGTTCAGTCGTCGAGAAGCTGTGGCCACTGGGCGACGCGACGGCGTTCATTCCCGGCCACGGCGAGGCGTCGACCTTCGCGCACGAGCGCCGCACCAATCCCTTCGTCGGCGACGCGGCGCTCGCCTGACCCGGCCGACCGGTCAGCCCTGCGGTACTGTCGTCTCGGCAACGGGAGCGGCCGTGGCGGCCCGATGCGCCTTGAGCGGGATGACCACCGCCCAGATCGCCAGGATCAGCTGCAGCCCCAGGGTTATGCCGGTGCCGCCGGTGCGCCCGGGATACCAGCCGTCCATGCCGAACGCGTGCCCGATCCGTCCCGCCACGAACAGCGCCGCCGCCGCCCACAGCCAGATGCTGGTCCCGACGCTCAGTTCGATCACCAGCACCAGCGCCAGCACCGCCCAGGCATTCTCGACGAAATTGGCATGCGCGCGCATGCGGCGGATCACGCGGTCGTTGCCGCCGTCGCCGATCGACACCTTCTCGCTGCCGCGCACCTGCCCGACGCGGAACGACAGCCAGCAGTTGATCAGCGCCAGCGCGGCGGCGAGTACCAGCGATACCTGCGGCAAGATCATCATCGTTCGGCCCTTTCCGGATTTCCGTTGCAACCTGCCACGTGTCGCGGCCTCAGGCAAATTGCGCGGGTTGCAACGGACGCGCCATCCGCTATAGGCCCGCGCTTCGCGAAGCGTCCGGCCGTCACGAGCTGCCCTTCACGCGGCCTGCTCCCGGCGACGGCGAGCCGGTTGCCGGGGCGTGCGTGCGGGCGTAACGCGTTTGTATTCGATGTGACAGCAAGGTGCCGAAATGGCCGTTCCCAAAAGAAAGACCTCGCCCTCCCGCCGTGGCATGCGCCGCGCGCACGACGCGCTCTCCGTGGAGAGCTTTCAGGAGTGTCCGAACTGCGGCGAGCTTAAGCGTCCGCACAATCTGTGCAATGCGTGCGGCCATTATAACGGTCGTGCGATCGTCGCGGTCGAGGGCTGAGCGCGCGAAGCCAGACCCGGACCGCTGCCGTGACCGACCAGTCAGTGATCGCCGTCGATGCGATGGGCGGCGACGAAGGGCTGGCGGTGATGCTGGCCGGCGTCGCGCAGGCGCGGCGCGCTCATGACGGCATGCGCTTCGTGCTGGTCGGCGACGAGGTGCAGATCGCCGATGGACTGAAGCGGCATCCCAACCTCCTCGCCAATGCCGAGGTGGTGCATGCGCCCGAGGTGATCGGCGGCAGCGACAAGCCTAGTCAGGCGATCCGCCGCGCCAAGCGCACCTCGATGGGGATAGCCATCGATCTGGTTAAGAAGGGGCGCGCGGGCGCCGCCGTCTCCGCGGGGAATACCGGCGCGCTGATGGCGATGGCGAAGCTGGCGCTGCGGACGTTGCCCGGGATCGATCGCCCGGCGCTCGCCGCGCCACTGCCGACGCTGGGCGCCAACGACGTCATCATGCTCGATCTCGGCGCCAATGCGGAGGTCGACGCGCGCAACCTCGTCCAGTTCGCGGTGATGGGCGCAGCCTTCGCGCGCACCACGCTGGAGCTGGAATGCCCGCGCGTCGCGCTGCTGAATATCGGCTCCGAGGAGCAGAAGGGCACCGGCGAGATCCGCGCCGCCGCGGCGATGCTGCGCGAAGCGAAGGTGCCGCTGACCTTCACCGGCTTCGTCGAGGGCGACAAGCTGGCGCGCGGCGACCATGACGTGATCGTATGCGACGGTTTCGCCGGCAACATTGCGCTCAAGACCGCGGAGGGAACTGCGCGTTTCGTCGCGGACCTGCTGCGCCGCGCGTTCACCTCATCGGTGCGCTCGAAGCTCGGCTTCCTGATCTCGCGCCCCGCGACCGAGCTGCTGCGCGAGCATCTCGATCCGAACAATCATAACGGCGCGGTCTTCCTCGGCCTCAACGGCATCGTCGTGAAGAGTCATGGCGGCGCGACCGCGAACGGGGTCGCTGTGGCGATCGGCAATGCCGCCAAGATGGTGCGCGCCGACCTGACCCGCCGGATCGCCGACGACCTGCGCAATTTCGCGCCGGAACGGGAGGGCGCGGCCGCGTGATCCGCAGCGTCCTGACCGGCACCGGTGCGGCGCTGCCCGCGCGGCGCGTGTCGAACGCCGAGCTGGCGCAGCAGGTCGACACCACCGACGAATGGATCGTCGAGCGCACCGGTATCCGTTTCCGCTACATCGCCGGTCCGGACGAGACGACCGCGACACTCGCCGCCGACGCGTCAAAGGCGGCGTTGGCGGCGGCAGGGGTACTCGCCGCGGACGTCGACCTGATCGTGTTGGCGACCGCGACCCCCGACCAGACCTTTCCCTCGTCGGCGACGAAGGTCCAGGCGCTGCTCGGCATCGCCGACTGCGTCGCGTTCGATGTGGCGGCGGTGTGCTCGGGCTTTCTCTACGCGGTGCAGGTCGCGGACGCGATGCTGCGCGCGGGCGTCCACCGCCGCGCGCTGGTGATCGGGTCGGAGACGTTCAGCCGCATCCTCGACTGGGAGGATCGGGCCACCTGCGTCCTGTTCGGCGACGGCGCGGGAGCGATCGTGCTGGAGGCGAGGGAGAGCGCCGATGCCGCTGGACCGGGGATCCTGGCGACCAAGCTCCACGCCGACGGCCGCCACAACGACCTGCTCTATGTCGACGGCGGCCCGTCGACCACCGGCACGGTGGGCAAGCTGCGCATGAAGGGCCGCGAGGTGTTCCGTCACGCCGTCGTCAACCTGGCGGCGGTGATGGAAGAAGGGCTGCAGCTCGCGGGGCTGACCGCGGCCGAGGTCGACTGGGTGGTGCCGCATCAGGCCAACGCCCGCATTCTCGACGCGACCGCGCGCAAGCTGGGCCTGCCGCCGGAAAAGGTGGTGGTCACCGTCGATCAGCATGCCAACACGTCCGCGGCGTCGGTGCCGCTCGCGCTCGACACGGCGATGCGCGACGGCCGGATCAACGCGGGCCAGATCGTCGTGCTGGAGGCGATGGGCGGCGGCTTCACCTGGGGGGCGGCGGTGCTGCGCACCTGAACGATCGGCGATGGCGCACGAAGGAGTGCGCCACGGACGCTACCGGTGTCGATTCGGCGCATGCCGCGGGCAGGAATGGCTTTTCGCCGATGATAACCTTCGTTAAGGGGTAAGTTGGGGAAGGGGCATTGGCTGTGCTGATGACGACCGTGGGAACGCTGACGCGAGCCGATCTGGCGGAGGCGCTGCACCGTGAGGTGGGGCTCAGCCGGGCCGATTCGGCCAAGATCGTCGAACAGATCCTCGCTGACATGTGCGAGGCGCTGTCGAATGGCGAGAACGTCAAGATCTCCGGGTTCGGCACCTTCGTGCTCCGCGACAAGGGCGAGCGCGTCGGGCGCAACCCAAAGACGGGCGTCGAGGTGGCGATCGCGCCACGCCGGGTGCTGACCTTCCGCGCCAGCCAGATGATGCGCGAGCGCATCGTGGCGGCCGGCTGACGCGAGTGGACCGGCGGCCAAAGGCTGCGGGCGCTTTCCTGACCATCGGCGAAGTCTCGCGCGACACCGGCCTGTCACAGCATGTCCTGCGCTATTGGGAGACCCGTTTTCCGCAGCTGCGCCCGCTGACCCGCGCCGGCGGGCGGCGCTATTACCGGCCCGCCGACGTGGCGCTGGTGCGGCGGATCGACGGCGCGCTGAACCGGGAGGGGTACACGATCAGGGGCGTGCAGAAGCTGCTGGCCGACGGTGCCCCGGTAGCGCCAACCGCCGATCCGCGCGCGGCCCTCCGCGCGATCCGCCATGCCCTCGCGGCCGCGCTGGCGGATGACTGATCCGCCTCTTCGCTGAAGGACAGAGGATCAGGGCGCCAGGCCGCGCCGCAGGAAATCCGCTATCACCCCAGCGATGTCGTCCGCGCTGCGATCCTTGTCCCACACCCCGAAGCGCAGGCCCAGAAAGACGTTCATCCCCATCACTGCCCAGGCGTGCACCTCCTCCACGTCATTGCGGACCTCGCCGCGCGCTGCGGCTTCACGCAGCCGCTGCGCGATGCGGTCGGCGGTGGTGGCATAGTGGCGGCGGAAGCTGGCGGGATCGACGAACTCCGCCTCGTCGATGATGCGGTAGATCTCCTTGTGCTGCCGCACAAATCCGAGGAAGCTCTCCAGGCCAGCACGTTCGCCCGCGATACCGTCGGAGGCGGCGCGGATACCCGGCGCGACATGATCGCGCACCTGATCGCTCAGGTCGCTGACCAGCGCGCGGAAGATCGCGTCCTTGCTGTCGAAATAGGTGTAGAAGCTGCCCAGCGCCGCGCCCGCGCGCCGGGTGATCGCGCTGATCGACGCGGCGTGGAAGCCGCTCTCGCCGAACTCGGCCGCCGCCGCGTCGAGCAGCGCGCGGCGCGTTCGCCGTCCGCGCTCGGTGCGCGGCGATTTGTCCGCCGGCTCGCCCCCGACCGGCGCCCGCTGGATGTCTGACGCCGCTGCCTCCGTCAAAACTTCGCCCCCGATGACAAACCAAAGTTGAAACCCGGTTCAGGTTTCAGTATAACGATCGCGACGCGGCGTACAACCCGGACACCGGCGCGCCGTCATTAGGAGGGGGTTTGCCCATGATACGCCTGACCACGCGCGCGCTGCTCATTGCCGGAGCTGCCTTGTTCGTCCTGCCCGCCGCGGCTCAGACGACAGCGCAGCCGGGGACGCCCCAGACCGCCACGACGCAGGCGCAGTCACAGGCCGACGCGTCTGCGACGGGCACGGGCGATGTGGTCGTCACCGCGCGCCGCCGCGAAGAGACGCTGCTGTCGGTGCCGATCGCGATCACCGCCTTTACCGCCGCACGGTTGGAGCGGGCGGGGGCGATCGACCTCACCGATCTGCAGAACGTCACCCCCAACACCACGCTGAAGGATGCGCGCGGGACCAACTCGACGCTCAGCGCCTTTATCCGCGGCGTCGGCCAGCAGGACCCGGTCCCGGGATTCGAATCGGGCATCGGCATCTATCTCGACGACGTCTACCTCAACCGGCCACAGGCGGCGGTGCTCGACATCTATGATGTCGACCGGATCGAGGTGCTGCGCGGCCCGCAGGGAACGCTGTACGGCCGCAACACGATTGGCGGCGCGATTAAATATGTGACGCGCCGGCTCAACCCCGATGCGGTGTCGGTCAGCGCGCGCGGAACCTACGGCTCGTATCACCAGGCGGATGGCATCGTCACCGCGTCCGCACCGCTCGGTTCCTGGCTGCGCGTCGGGGTCGCGGGCGCGCGGCTGACCCGCGACGGCTTCGGCGAGAACCGCAACCTCGGCATCGACAACTACAACAAGAACGTCACCGCCTTTCGCGGCACGATCGAAGCGGAGACGCCCGACAGCCGCCTGTTCGTGCGGCTGACCGGCGACTACACCCATGACCGGTCGAACCCGCGCAACGGCCATCGCGTCTTCGCCGGATACCTGACCGGCTCGCCGGTGCTTGCCAACGTCTATGACACCAATGCCGGGCTCAACTTTCCGCGCCAGGATGTGCAGGCGGGCGGCGGGTCGATGTCGGTCACCGCCAAGCTGACCGACATGCTCACCTTCCGGTCGATCAGCGCCTATCGCGAGGACCGGTCGTTCACCCCGATCGACTTCGATTCGACGCCCTCGGTCGATGTCGACGTGCCCGCGGTGTACCGCAACAACCAGACCAGCCAGGAGTTTCAGCTTCTCGTCAACAGTCCCAGGCTGAACGGCCTGGTCGGCTTCTACTATCTGGGCGCGAAGGCGACGACGCGGTTCGACGTGCTGCTCGGCACGACGCTCGCCAATCTCAACGCGGGTACCCAGGGAGACGTGCGGACCGAGACGAGCTCGGTCTATGCCGACTTCACCTACGACTTCACGTCCCAGCTCAGCCTGTCGCTCGGGGGGCGGTACACCTGGGATCAGCGCAAGTCGTTCGTGTTCAAGCAGAACTATCTGGGCGGGTCGACGCTTGGGTCGACCTTCACCGGCATGCCGACCGCCTTCGGTGCGGCGGCGACCAACTTCCGTGGCCAGGCGAATTTCCGCCGCTTCACCCCGCGCGCGTCGCTGTCGTACAAGCCGACGACCGATCACCTGCTCTACGCGTCCTATTCCGAAGGGTTCAAGGGCGGCGGCTTCGATCCGCGCGGCTCCGCGACGCAGGCGCCCGATACCGACGGCACGCCCGGCATCGGCTATCAGGACATCTACAATTACCTCCGCTTTCGTCCCGAATCGGTGCGCAGCTACGAGGTCGGGTACAAGGGCGCGTTGTTCGACCGGCGGCTGACCATCGCCGCCGATGCCTTCACCAGCGACTATAGCGACGTCCAGGTGCCCGGATCGGCCGCATGCGTCGTCAACGGCCTCGCCAATTTCTGCGGCATCACGACAAACGCTGCGAAGGCGCGGATTCGCGGCGCCGAGCTGGAGACAACGGCGATCCTGGCGCGCGGCTTCGCGGGCGCGGGGTCGACGATCAGCTTCAACGGCACGCTCGGCTATCTCGACGCGCGCTACCGCAACTTCGCGGGCTCCGTCACCGCAGGCGCCGCGCCGACCAATATCGCGCAGTATCGCGTCTTCCAGAACACGCCGGACTGGACGTTGTCTGGAACGCTGGCGACGCAGGTGCCGGTCGGCGACGGTTCGGTCAGCCTGTCGGGCGGCGCGTCGTACCGCAGCCTGACGCATCAGTTCGAGGTGGCGAGCCCGTTCCTCGATCAGCCCGGCTACACGCTCTACGACGCGCACCTGGTCTACACCTTCGGGTCGCAGGGACGCTTCTCGATCGGCGTCCACGGCAAGAACCTGTCGGACGTGCGCTACAAGATCGGCGGCTATCAATATGTCGCCGCCGATGTGGCGGGGAACCCGACGGTGATCCCCGCCACCGGCCGCTATGTGCCGACGCTGGGCAAGGAGGGCATCGCGACGGTGTTCTACGGCAACCCGCGCCAGGTGTTCGGGACGCTGTCGGTGAGGTTCTGACGGGCGGCGGCGCGTCGGCCGCAGGCGACGGCGCCGGTGCGCAGCACCTCCCGGCACGGCCGGCGACAGCGCAGCTGTCGTCGAACGGGAGCAGCGCTCCCGCCGCCGGGCTGGCGCGCACGTGACTAGCTGACGCTAGTCACGTGCGCGCCGCGCCACGGCTCTTCATCAACGGCTGGATCCGCGTCCCGAACGCCTCGACCCCTTCCAGGAAATCGTCGAAGGTCAGCAGCACCCCGCCGGTGTTCGGCACCGCCGCCATTTCGTCGAGCATCCGCGCGACGCTTTCATAGCTGCCGACCAGCGTGCCCATGTTGATGTTGACCGCTCCCTCCGGCGCGGCGAGCTGTCGGACGTTGGTGGTGGCGTTGTGCGTGTCCGCCGCGCCCTGATCGGCGAGCCAGCTGATCGCGCCGACGTCGACGCCCGCATTGATGTGCCGCCAGCGCGCCATCGCCGCCTGGTCAGTCTCGGCGGCGATGATCATGACCAGCACGAAGACGCTGACGGCGCGTCCGGTTTTCGCCGTCGCCGCCGCCAGCCGTTCGTTGTTCGACGCGAATGCGGCCGGCGTATTGACGCCCTTCCCCAGGCAGAAGGCATAGTCCGCCCATTTGGCCGAAAAGGCGAGGCCCTCATCCGACGACCCCGCGCAGATGATCTTCATCTCGCCGGCGGGCGTCGGGCGGACGAGGCAATCGTCCATCTGGTAGTAGTCGCCCTTGAAGTCGGACCGCCCCTTGTCCCACAGCTCGCGCAGGATATGCGCGTATTCGTCGAGCATCGCGTAGCGGTTGCGGAAATGCTCGTCGCCTGGCCACAACCCCATCTGGCTGTATTCCGGCCGCTGCCAGCCGGTGATGAGGTTGAGCCCGAAGCGGCCGTGGCTGATCGAGTCGATCGTGTTGCACATCCGCGCCGCGAAGGCAGGCGGGATGACCAGCGTCGGGCAGGTCGCGTAGATCTTGATCCGCTCGGTGACCGCGGCGAGGCCCGCCATCAGCGTGAAACTCTCCAGGCCGTACTCCCAGAACTCGGTCTTGCCGCCGAAACCACGCAGTTTGATCATCGACAGCAGGAAGTCGAGCCCATGCTCCTCGGCCTTGAGCGCGATCGCCTTGTTGAGATCGAACGACGGCATGTACTGCGGCGCATTCTCGCTGATCAGCCAGCCATTGTTGTTGATGGGAATAAAGACGCCGACCTGCATCAGCGCAGCCAATCCTGAACGCGGGCGTTGAAGTCGTCGGGGCGGGTGACGTTTACCGCATGGCCGCCGCTGGCGAAGCTGGCGAGCGTCGCATGGGGAAGCAGCTTCGTCAGCGCCTCCGAACAATGCGCCGGGACCAGCGCGTCGTCCTCGCTCGCCAGGCACATTACTGGCGTCGCGACCGCGCCGAGCCGGTAAGCGCCGGGATCGAACAGCCGTGCGGCATGGACCCGCGCCTCAATGACGGCGGCGGCGGGCAGGTAAGCGCGTGCTTCGGTTTCCTCCGTCAGCAGCGCGGCGTCATGCGCCGACACCCAGGCGGGTGGATAGAGGAACAGCGGCGTTGCGCGCAGATAGGCTGCCGGGCCGCTGTCGCGGAGCAGCGCCAGCCGCGTGTCGAAGCAGCGCGCGGTGTGCGGATCGAGGCTGGCCCAGCCGTTGACCATCATGACGCGCAGCACCAGTTCGGGCCGGTCCATCGCCAGCTGCAACCCGATCATGCCGCCTAGCGCATGGCCGACCAGCCCCGGCGCCTCGTCGAGCGCCAGCTCGTCCAGCAGCGCCGCCAGGTCCGCCGCCATCGCCGCAACGGTCGGGTTCGCGTCGCTCGTCGAGCCGCCGCAGCCGCGCTGGTCATAGGTGAGGACGCGATAATCCTGGCTGAGCGCGCCGAGGTTCGGCTCCCAATAGCCGCCGAGCCCGCCCAGCCCCGACGCGAGCACCAGCGGCGGCAGCCCATCGTCGCCATACCATTCATAGGCAAGGCCCTGCGCGGACACCGGCATCAGAGGTGCGCCACGCTGGCGATCTCGACCAGGCATTCGGGCTTCACCAGCTCGCATCTGACGCAGTAGCGCGCCGGCTTCGCGCCCGGAAAATACTCGGCATATACCTGATTGAACGCGGCGTAGTCGCCCAGGTCCTTGAGGAAGATGTGGTTCATCGCCACGTCCCCCAGCGTCGCGCCCGCTGCCGCCAGCGTGGTTTTGATCACGTCGAGCACATGCCGCGTCTGCGCCGCCGCATCGCCGGGATGGAGCACCACGCCGCCCTCGCCGAGCGCCAGCACGCCCGAGACGTAGACGGTGTTCCCCGCCTTCGCACCCGCCGAATAGGGCGCGATCGGGGGCGGGAACTCAGGCGGATTGATCGGCTCGAACGGCATTGTCCTGCTCCCCCATCTGTCCCACCGCGCCGCAGAAATCCGCGACGGTCGAGACCCAGCCGAAGAACTTCTCGACGTTATAGATCGTCGCCTCGCGGACGAAATCCGGGCCGAGATGATGCGTCGCGTCGTGGAGCATCACCCCGAAATATTCGAGGTGGAACGCATCGCGAAGCGTCGATTCGACGCAGACGTTGCTGGCGATGCCGACGAACACCAGCGTCCTGATCCCGCGCGCGCGCAGCGTCGAATCGAGCGCCGAGTTGAAAAAGGCGGAATAGCGGGGTTTGTGGACGGTGAGATCGCCCGGCTGGGGCGTGAGCGCCTCGACCAGATCATAGTCCCAGCCGCCGCGCGCCAGCAGCCGGCCGTGCAGTTCGGGCCGCTCGCGCATCGTCTTGAGCGCATTCGACTTGTGCCAGTTGGGCGAGCCCGGCCCACCCGCTTCCTGATAGTCGGCGTCCCAGCCGTTCTGGAGATAGACGACCGGCATCCCAACGGCGCGCGCGGTCGCCAGCACCTGCGCGATGCGGCCGATCACCCCCGCCGCCCCGCCGATGTCGAACCCGGCGAGATCGACATAGCCGCCGGGCGAGGCATAGGCGTTCTGCATGTCGACCACGACGACGGCGGTGTCGTGCGGGCTGACGCGGATCGGCTCGGGCGAGGCGGGCAGGACGACGGTGCCGGGCGCGCCCGCGGGACGATGGTCGACGACGGGGCCGGCGGCGCTCATCCCGCCATCATTCCCGCGGCATGGCGAGGCGTCAATCGGGCTTGGTGAAGATCGCCGCCACCACCGCGATCCGGTCCACACCGGCATAAGGCGCGGTGCCCAGTTCCTCGCCGAACACATCGGGATCCAGCTCGCGATAGCTGAGCGTCGCGTCGCCCGCGACGGCGGTCAGCGCGGCGCGCACGCGATCCTCCCCGTCGACGATCGCGCTGCCGGTATAGAGGATCAGCCGCCCGCCCGGCGCTAGCTTCTCCAGCGCTTCGCGCGCGAGGTCGATCGACAGCTGACCGCCATGCAGCCCGCCGCCGTCGCGATAGGTGCGCCCGGCCGGGTCGACGACATAAGGCGGGTTGGTCAGGATCAGGTCGAACGGCCCGTCCACCCCGGCAAGGCCGCTGGTCTCCACCGTATCCAGCGCCACGCCCGCAGCCGCGGCGTTGACCCGTGCAAGCCGCAGCGCCTGCGGGTTCGGATCCGTGCCGGTAGCCTGGGCGCCGTGGCACAGGGCCGTGGCGGCGATCGCGCCGACACCTGTGCCGACGCCGATGTCGGCCACCCGCGCGCCGGCGCGCAGCGGCGCGGCAGCCACTTGCGCGGCGAGCAGGCCGGCAAAGCGATAGCTGTCCGGCCCCAGGAACACCGCGTCCGCGCCGCTCGTCGGATAGGCCGAATGGAGGAACAGCCGTCCCGCCACCATCGACACGCGCACGTGCGACCGGTGCAGCGCGCCGCGATCGTCGAGCATTCCGCTCGCGGCGAGCGGCGCCGCGATGTCGGTGGGCAGGAAGCCGGGAGCGAAGGGCAGGCTCCAGCCGAAGATGTCCGTCAGGCTGCGCGCGACGGCCGGCTTGTCGGCGAGCGCGCGGGCGTGGCTGGCGGGGGTGATGGTGGTGAAGCGGTAACCGCGGGTTGCGAGGGCGGCGAGAAGGGCGAGGAGGGCGGTGTCTGCGGGCAACATCCTGCTCGCGTCGGGCAGGACGTGAGAGCGGTCAATGACCCGCATCAAGCGCGCCGCGGCGAACCCGCGTCGTGACGTCGAAACGGGAGCGCTTCGCTTGCCGCCGGCCGGGCTTGTCGGTCTCGCGTGCTCCGCTGCACGCGTGCCGACTGGCGCCTAGAACCGCACCTCCGTGCTGACCGTGAACGACCGTCCCCGCGGGTCCGCCACGCGCGGCTCCCATGAGCTGCCCGCACCCGTGTTCGAATCATAGGTGATCGCGAACGGCGGATCGGTGTCGAGCAGATTGCGGACGCCGAAGGTGAGCTGGAATCCCGGCCTGATCCGATAGCCCAGCGACAGGTTGTACAGCGTATAGCTGTTCACCCGGCTGTTGTAATCGGGCCGCGTCACCGTGCCGTTGGCGATGCCGGGCAGGGCATAGTTGCGATAGCCGTCGCGGTAGATCTGCGACAGGCTGAGCGTCACATTGTCGTTGGTCCAGGTCAGGAAGGCGTTGTGCTTCCACCTGAGGCCGAGGTCGCCGGCGAAGGTGAAGTTGCCGATCAGGCTGGGGCCGTAGGGCTGGGTCGGCAGGAACTTCTCGCGCTTCTTGAGCAGGCGCGTGCCGTCCAGCCCCGCCGACAGCACCCCGCCGGCCAGATCGAACGCGGCGCGCAGGCTGACCTCCAGCCCTTGTGTCCGGCGCGAACCGATATTGTCGGAGCGCAGGTCCAGCAGCGTGATGACGCCGTTCGTGCGGATGATGCGATCGGGGAAATACTGGTAGTTCGCGAGCAGCTGATCGATCGTCAGCGCGCCGATCGTGTTGTCGACCGCGATCGACCAGAAGTCGAACGAGGCGGACAGCCGCCGCGTCGGCTGGAACACCACGCCCAGCGAATACTGGTCGCTCGTCTCCGGCCCCAGATTCAGGTTGCCGCCGGTCAGCGTATCGGGGGTGATCGCCGCACAGCCGGGCACGTTCGAATTGACGACGCCGCTGCTGCAGGTCGACGGATCGACACGGGTGTTGCCCGGATTGGGCGACTGGGTGGTGCCGTTGAAGATCTGGTTGAAGGTCGGCACACGGAAGCCGGTGTTGTAGCTGCCGCGGAACAGCAGCCAGTCGGACGGGCGCAGCTTCGCCGTGACCTTCGGGTTGGTGGTCGTGCCGAAGCCGCTGTAATCGTCGACCCGCACCGCGCCCGACAGCTCGAACCACGGGAAGATCGGGAAGCCGATCTCCGCATAGGCCGCCTTCACGTCGCGGGTCTTTGGGGTCAGCGCGTTGACGTTGTCGAAGGCCGCGTTGAAGATGTCGGGCATGTTGATCGCAGCGGCGGCCGAGCCGTTGAAGCTGTAGGTCTCGCGCCGGAAATCGACGCCGAGCGCGAGCTGCGCGCTACCACCCGGCAGGCGGAACAGCGGCCCCGCGATCGAGGCGTCGGCCTGCTTCACCTCATATTTGCCGCCGTACAGCGTCACGCCGCGCGCCGACACGGCGTCGAGCCCCGCCAGCGCCTGGGCCGACTGCGTCAAGGAGAACGGGTTGAGGATGCCCGCGTTGAACAGGCCGACAATGCCGGGCGCCGTGGCGCCGGGCGCGGTCGGCGCGCGGGTGTCGGCCTGTCCCGCCAGCGTCGCGCCGGTGCCCGACGCGGCGGCGGCGGCCGCCGTCGCGAAGGTGCCGCGATACTGATAGCCGCTGCCCAGCACCGACGAACTCTCGCTGCGGGCATAGGATGCGCCGACATTGTAATCGAAGCCGAAGCCGATCGGCCCCTGTGCCCCCAAGGCGGCCCGGAATGTCTTGGTGTCGGTCACATATTCGCGGGTCCCGCAGGCGATGCAGCGATAGCGGAACGCGATCGGCTTGCCGTAATTGGGCGCGATCGCCGGAAAGACCGCGACCAGCCGGTTGTAGATGTCGTTGTACGTCGTCGCCGTCAGACTGTTCAGCGGATAGGCGATCGGCAGCGAGGTGTTGTTCGCCGAATACTGGTTCTCCGAAAAGCGCTTCGCCGAGTTTGCGTCCGATCCGGTCAGTTCGGCATAGATCTCGTGCCGCCCCAGCGCGACCGTCGCGCGGCCGTAATAGGTCAGCGTCTCCAGCGGCTGCTGAAGCACCGCCGCGCGGCCGGTGTCATAGGCGCAGGCATAGCGCGCCGACGGGTTGGACCAGAGCTGGTAGTCATACGGCATGCCGCCGTCGAACGACTCGCAACCCGCGCCGCCTGGCAGGTTGAGGACGTTGATGCCGCCGTTCGCCAGCGTCGTCGTGCCCGGGATGACCAGCCCTGACAGCGCCGTCGCGCCGCTGGCCCCGCCCAGCAGCGTGCCGGTCTGGGTGATGCCGACCCCCGCGGCGGTCGGATTGATGGGAAAGGCGGTTGCGATCGGGGTCCCGCGCGTGTCGATCGACAGCCCGCGATTGGGCTGGTTGCCGTTCACGAAATCGCGGTCGCGGCCGTACAGCACGCCGTTCCAGCTCTTGCTGACTGACCCCATGATGTTGAAATGCTGGGTTGCCAGGTCGCCATAGCCGACCGTGCCCGACAACCGGTAGATCGGGCTGTCGCCCTCCTGCGTGATGTCGGTGAAGCCGGTCAGATCGATGCCGCGGAAATCCTTGCGGGTGATGAAGTTGATGACGCCGCCGATCGCGTCGGTGCCGTAGATCGCCGACGCGCCGTCCTTCAGCACCTCGACCCGGTCGATTGCGGCAAAGGGGATCTGGTTGACGTCGACCGCTGAACCGGTCAGCCCGTGCGCCGCGACGCGGCGGCCGTTGAGCAGCACCAGCGTCGCCGCCGAGCCCTGCCCGCGCAGGTTCGCCGCCGACAGGCCGTTGGTGCCGCGCTGCGCGCCGCTGGTCACGTCGGCGTTGGACGCGAGGTTGTCGGCGCCGTTGCCGTTCGTCGACAGGAAGGAGATCAGCTGTTCGGGGCTGTTGATCCCCTCGCGCGCCAGATCCTGCGTGGTGATGATCTGCAGCGGCAGCGCAGAGTTGTTCGGGTCCTGGCGCAGCCGGGAGCCGGTGACGAGCACCTCGCGTCCGCTGCCGCCTTGGTCCCGCGTGTCGGTTTGCGGGGTCGCAGCCAGGTCGGCACCCGCTTGCGGGGTCGCCGCGCCGGTCGGCGTGCTTGCCGCCGGGGTGGTGCCCGCTTGCGACGCCTGCGCCAGGGCGCCGGCCGGTAGCAGCGCCAACCCCGCAACGCCCGCCAGCCAACAGGCGCGAATGCCCGACATCTTGTTCATCAATTCACCCCTTGATCCCGGCGCCGCCTGCTGGCGGTCATCCCCGGTGGCAATAAGCAACGAAACGGGCTGCGGACCAAGCGAAAAGTGTCACGCCGCCGTCATCCGCTGCGCGGGCGGCGCGGCTTGACGCACCCGCCGTCAGCATCGACGCTCAACCGATGACCGCCGCCCGCGCCCCCGCTTCGCTCATGGCGCTGTTCGTCATGCTTGGTTTCTCGGCGGGACTGCCCTTTTTCATGTTCTCGACCGTGCTCGGCGCGCGGCTGCAGGCACATGGCGTCGACATCGTCACGATCGGGCTGTTCGGCGCGATCATCCTCCTGCCGACCTTCAAGTTCCTGTGGGCGCCGCTGGTCGACCAGGTCGACGTGCCCGGCTTCGCGCGTTTCTTCGGCCGCCGGCGCGGGTGGCTGATGCTGGCGCAGCTCGGCATCGCCGCCAGCCTGGGTGCGATGGCGCTGACCAGCGCCGACCGCAGCCTCGCCGTCACCGCGCTGCTCGCGACGCTGGCGGCGTTCTGGACGACGACGCTGGAGGTCGCGGCCGACGGCTGGCGGATCGAGCTCGCGCCCGGCCAGGCGGGGCAGGGCCGGCTGACCGCTGCGAACCTGTGGGGGTATCGCAGCGCGATGATGCTGTCCTCGACCGCCGGCCTGGTGATCGCCGACCGCGCGGGGTGGGCGGCGGCCTATGGCGTGGTAGCGGGGCTGGCGGCACTGCCCTTTCCGGTGCTCGCCGCGCTCGCGCGCGATCCGCACGCGAGCGGGCGTCGCGGCGTCGCGCTGGGGATCGGCATCGGCGCGGCAGCAGCGATCTTGCTGGCGAGTGCCGCCGTCCTTGGCGTGGCGGGGTGGCTGCTGCTGGGCGCGCTCGCCGCGGCAGGCGTCGCGCCGGGGGCGAGCGTCACGCCGGTAGTGCTGGCGCTATGTCTGCTGCCGTTCGTCGCGATGGCCTTCGCGCTGCCGCGGATCGAGCGGCTCGGCCCGGACGCGCCACTGCGCACGTCCGCCGCGGCCGGGCCCTATGTCGATTTCTTCTGGCGTTACGGCCGCATCGCGCTGCTGCTGCTCGCGTTCGTCAGCGTCTATCGGATGGGCGACGTGCTGACCAACGCGCTGTCGACGCTGGTGCGGCGGTCGCGGGGCTATTCGTTGACACAGATCGGCGTCGCGGACGGCGTGGTGGCGCTGGCGGCGAGCCTGATCGGCGTCGCGATCGGGGGCTGGGCGACGGCGCGCTGGCCGCTCGGACGGGCGCTGGCGCTGGGCGCGCTGGCGTCGGCGGTCGGAAACTGGGTGTTCGTGTGGTTGTGGCGGACGCCGCCGTCGCCGCTGGTGCTGTATGTCGCGACCGGGCTGGACCAGGGCGGTCACGGCCTCGCGGGCGCGGTGTTCGTGGTGTACCTGTCGCTGCTGGTGAACCCGCGTTTTCCCGCCGCGCAATACGCGCTGCTGTCCGGCTTCGCCTTCCTGCTGCCGCGATTGATCGCGGTCGCGGCGGGAGCGATCCAGGTCAGGATCGGCTATGACGGCTTCTTCCTGTTGTCGGGCGCGTTGAGCGCGGCGGGAGTGCTGTTCCTGCCCCTCGTCCTGCGGGCAGAGCCGCGCCACGACGAGGAGCCGGCGTGATCGAGGCCGCCTTCGCGCCGGTCGCCGTCGCGGTGGAGGCGGGCGCCGTTCCCGGCGCGGCGCTCGGCATCATCACCGCCGGCGGGCGGACCGAGACCCGAGTCGCGGGCTGGGCGCAGATCGAGCCCGTGCGCGAGCCGCTGACCGCAGCGCACTGGTTCGATCTCGCCTCGCTGACCAAGCCGATCTTCACCGCCACCGCGATCCTGACGCTGGCGAAGGAGCGGCGGATCGACCTCGACCGGCCGCTGACCGACGCCATCCCCGACCTGCGCCAGTACGATATCACGACCGCGCCCGAGCGCCGCCTGAGCTTTCGCGATTGCCTGGCGCATCGCACCCACCTGCCCGCAGTCGAGCCGGTCTATACCTATGGCGATGATCCGGCGCGGCTGAAGGCGTTCATCCTCCAGCGCGACTGGCGCGCCGGGCCGCCGGTCTATTCCGACATCAACTACCTGCTGCTCGGCATTGCGGTCGAGCGGCTGACCGGCGCGCCGCTGGAGGCATGGCCGCTGGACGAGGGGTTGAGCTGGGGCCCTCCGCCCGGCCCCGCGGTCGCGACGGAATGCTGCCCGTGGCGCGGGCGGGTGTTGAAAGGCGAGGTGCACGACGAGAATGCAGCGGCGCTGGGCGGCCGGGCGGGGCATGCCGGGCTGTTCGGCACGCTGGCGGGCGTGCTCGGCGTCGCGCAGGCGCTGCTCCTCCACTGCCCGCCGGCGATGCGCGAGACGGTTCACGCCACCCGCACCTGCGGTTGGGATAGGGCGCATCCCGGCTGGCCCGGCGGCGACGCCTGCTCGCCCGCGACGATCGGGCATACCGGGTTCACGGGCACGGGGCTTTGGATCGACTTCGACCGGGGCGTCGCGTGGACGCTGCTCACCAACTGCGTCCACCCGACGCGGCACAGCGCCGCCGCGGCGAGCATCTTCGCGCTGCGCCCCGCGGTGGGAGAGGCGGTGGTCGCCGCGTTCGACGCGGGCAGCTAAGGCGGCCGGCGATGCTCTACGGAGTTCCGAAGGCTGCGATCTCGGACGTAGTAGCGGCGCTCGCGTTGGGCCTCGCGCGGCGCTACCCCGGCTCCGGCGCGCTGATCGCGTCGCAGCCGGTGTTCCTGCTGATCCCGGCGCTGCTGCGCCACGGCGCACACTTCTGGGCGGCGCCGGCGCCGGGCTGCCTCCTCACCATCGCGTTCTATGGCGCAATCGTCCGGGCGGCGCCCCTCGGCATCGCGATGTAGATCAGTTCGCCGCCGCGATCCGCACCAGCGCCGCGTCCATCGCCGCCGTCGCCCCCGCATCGCCCGGCACGTCGCCCGCATAGGCGGCGAACACCAGCCGCCGCCCGCTCGCCGCGGTCATGTACCCCGCCAGCGCGTTGGTCGCGTTGAGCGTACCCGTCTTCGCCTGGATCGGCGGCCCGTCTCGGAACCGCCGCCGCAGCGTTCCCTCGCCGCTCGTCGGCAGCGTCGCGCGCCAGCGCGCGCCCCAGGGCTGCGCCGCCGCCCAGCGCAGGAAGCGGACGACGCCGCGAGGCGAAACGCGGTTGTAGCTCGACATGCCCGATCCGTCGGCGAGGTCGTACGCCGTCCGCGGCACGCCCGCCGCGGTCAGCATCGCGGTCACCGCCGCCTGCCCGTCCGCGATCGACCCGGTGCCTTGCAGCCGTCCGAGGCGGCGCAGTATCAGCTCGGCATAGACGTTCTGGCTGACCTTGTTGGTCACCGTCGCGGTGTCGAGCAGCGGCGGCGCGGCAAGCCGCGCCAGCACAGGTGGCTCGGGCGGATGCGCGACGGGTGCGAAGCCGCGCCGCGCCGGGTCGTCGCCCGCATCGAGCGGCCGGTGCCGCACGCCGACGCTCCCCGTCACCCGCACGCCGCGGGCGCGCAGCAGCGCCGCCAGCTGCCACGCCGCATAGCGCGCGGGGTCGTCCACCCCGAGCGACAGCATTTTCGGCGGCGCGCCCGTCGCGATCGTGCCCGTCACCCGCACCACGTCGCTGCCGGGCGTCCGGTCATAGCCCAGCGCGGTCGCGCCGCCGGTCACCGCACGGTTCTGGATGCGGTAATAACCGTTGCCCGCAACCGCTGGCACCTGCCCCGGTGCGGCCGGCGTCACCGTCAGCGCCAGTTCGTTTTCGTCGATCGTCAGCGCCGAGATGCCGGTGCCCGACGGCGTGGGGATGTTGTTCCAGCTCATCCCCGGGCTCCAGCGTTCGTCGGGGAACCAGCTGTCGTCGCCGATCACGTCGCGCACCGCCTGCGTCCGCGCCGCCACCGCATCGGCGAGCATCGCCAGGCAGTCGCGCACGCAGTCCGCCGCGCTCGACAGCCGCGCGTCGCCATGCCCGGTCAGCACCACGTCATGTCCTTCGAGCCGGACGCTCGCCCCGCCCGCCGCGTCGGGGGCGTCGAGGCCGAGCCCGCTCGCGAACAGCGCAGCGGTGGTGAACAGCTTGGTGTTCGACGCGGGCACGAAGCGCTGATCGGGCAGCAGCGCGACGATCTCCGTCCCGTCTTCGGCCGCCACGACGATGCCAAAGCGCGTCCCCGGGCTCGCCTGCGCCAGGTCGGCCGCGACCCGCTCCTGCAACGTGCCGGGCGCGGCGGCGAGCAGCAGCAGCGGCAGAAGCAGCCGCCTCAAGGGCAGGTTCCCGGCGTCGGCACGTGCGGCAGGGCGCGTCCCGCGGCCGCGCCGGTCAGCCGCCCGTCGGCGACCGCGACGCCGCCGTTGACCAGCACCGTCCGCACCCCCGCCGCGGTCAGCGTCGGCTGCGCATAAGTCGCGCGCGCGGCGTAACGGGCGGGATCAAACACGACCACGTCCGCGAACGCGCCGGGCCGCAGATGGCCCCGGCCCGCCAGCCCGAACGTGTCCGCCGCCAGCGTCGAACTCCGCTCCACGAACTGCCGCGGCGTCAGCACGCCTGCCCGGACATACACCGCCCATTTGCGCGCGAAGCTGCCATAGACGCGCGGATGCCCGGGCGAGGCGTCGGAGCCGGTCATCACCCAGGGCTCGGCCATGAAGGCGCGGATGTCGCGTTCGCTCTGGTTGAAGGAGGCGACCGCCGGGTCACGCCGCCGGATCGCCGCGATCGCCGCCGCGACCGGATCGCCCCCGCTCGCCAGCTGATCCAGCGTGCGGCCGGCGTCCGTCCCGTCGGTGACGAGCAGCTTGGCCGCGCCGCCGCGCCGCCTCAGGTTGTCGGCCATGTCGGCGTGCAGCCGGGCGGTCAGCGCCGGGGCGTCGAACCGCGCCAGCATCGCCGCGCGTCCGCCGTCCTGCGCCCAGCCGGGCACCAGCGCCGCGACCAGCGAGCTCCCGCTCGCGTCCCACGGGTACTGATCGGCGGTCACCGCTTGCCCGGCGGCGCGCGCCGCGCGGATCGCGGCGATGACGGGCGCGCTCTGGCCCTCCACGTCGACGCCCAGCGCCTTAATGTGGCTGATATGCACCGGCAGCCCCGCCTCGCGCCCGATCGTCAGCGCCTCGTCGACCGCCGCGCGCAAGCCGATCGTGTAGCTCGATTCGTCGCGGATGTGGCTGTCATAGACGCCGCCTCGCGCCGCCGCCTCGCGCGCCAGCGCCACCACCTCGCCGGTGCGCGCGAAGCTCTGCGGCACATAGAACAGCCCCGTCGACAGTCCCAGCGCGCCGCCGCACATGCCCTGCGCGACCAGCGCCTTCATCCGCTGCAGCTCACCCGCGTCGGGCGCGCGCGCCGCCGCGCCGATCACCGCCTGCCTGACTGCACCGAAGCCGACATAGGCGCCGTAGTTGATCCCCACCGGCCGCGCCGACGCGGCCGCCAGCACCGCGGCGGTGCCCGGCGCGCCGTTGCCGTCATTGCCGACGAAGGCGGTCGTCACGCCTTGCAGCAGGAACGCCGGAATCAGCCGCGTGCGCGCGTCCGGGGAGGTGAGGGCGGCGTCGACGTGGGTATGCGGGTCGATGAAGCCCGGCGCGACGATCAGGCCGCGCGCGTCGATCACCCGTCGCGCCACGACGATGAGGTGCGGCCCGACCGCGACGATCCGGTCGCCCGCCACCGCCACGTCGCCCGCGAACGGCGCCTCGCTCCCCGGATACACCGTGCCGCCGCGGATCAGCACGTCGACCGGCGGCGCGGTGGGCGCTGCGCCGAGCAGAAGGAGGGGCAGAAGGCGCTTCACGCGCGGCAAGGTTGCGGAAGCGGTGCCGGTCGTCAACGGTGGCGGCCATGCCCCCCGGTTTCTACACCCAGCCCGTGCTCGACCTCGCCCGCGCGCTGATCGGCTGCACGCTGACGGCGGACGGCACCGGCGGGATCATCGTCGAGACCGAGGCCTATCACGCCGCCGACCCCGCCAGCCACAGCTTCAGCGGGCAGACGCCGCGCAACCGCGCCATGTGGGGGCCGCCGGGGCACGCCTATATCTATCGCATCTACGGCCTCCACTGGTGCCTCAACCTGGTCGGCGGCACAGAGCCGGGCGCGGCCGTGCTGCTCCGCGCGCTGGAGCCGACCCACGGCGCCGACACGATGCGCGCGCGGCGCGGGGTTGCCGACCCGCGCGCGCTCTGTTCCGGCCCGGGCAAGCTCGCCGCGGCGCTGGGCATCACCGGTGCCCTCGATGGCCACGCGCTCGACGCCGCTCCCTTCGCGCTCCTCCCCCGCAGCGAAGCGCCCGACATCGTCACCGGCCCGCGCATCGGCATCACCAAGGCGGCGGCCGCGCCCTGGCGCTTTGGCCTAGCGGGCTCACGCTATCTCAGCCGCCCCTTCACCTGACCGGCGGACACGCTAGATTACAGCCCGGTACAACGAGGAACAGGCGGCGATGAGCGACAATCGGGGTCTCACCCCCGGCGAACAGATGACGCGGCGTGCGCAGCAGGTCGCGATGGGGCTTGCCGACGCGGGTCTTTCGCAAGCCGAGGAGATGCTCCGCCGCGTCTCGCCGGAGGGCCGCGCGCGGGCCCGGGCGGAGCGCGAGCGGCGGCGGCGCGCGCGCAACCGCGTCCTCGGCCGGGTCGGTCTGGCCGTCGGCGGTGCGCTGCTCGTGCTGATCGCGCTCGCCTCCGTCCTGCCCGGCGGCATTGCCTTTGTCGCTTCGGTGATGGCGCTGGCGGTGCTGCTCGTCGTGCTGATGCGCAACGTCGATCCGGCGGTGCCGCAGCGCGCCGCGCTTCCGGCGGCCGACCTGCGCCAGCTGCCGGCGCAGGCGAGCGCCTGGCTCGGCAGCCAGATCCGCGCGCTGCCCGCGCCCGCCGTGCCGCTCGCCGATGCGCTGGGGCGCCGCCTTGAGGAACTGGCGCCGCAGCTTGCCCGACTGTCGCCGCAGGAACCCGCCGCCGACGCGGTCAGGAAGCTGCTCGGCACCGAGCTGCCCGCGCTGGTCGACGGCTGGCACGCCGTCCCGCCCAGCCTGCGCGCGCAGCCGCGGCCGGACGGGCGGACGCCGGACACGCAGCTGATGGACGGCCTCCACCTGATCGACTCGGAGGTCGCGCGGATGACCGAACAGCTTGCCCGCGGCGCGCTCGACGAGGTTGCGACCCAGGGCCGGTACCTGGAGCTGAAATACGGCGACAGCTGACCCTCTGCCGCAAGCGGGAGAGGGTCAGCTGTTGACCGACAGCACCAGCTTGGGGTCCGGCAGGTCCTCCGGCTTGTGCCCCTCGATCGGCAGGACGGCGGTGCCGATCGCGAAGAACTCGATCACGTGCGTCGCCCAGCCATGCGACCCTTCGTGGAGGTCGGCGCCGACCACGCCCTCCGCCCCGGCGCGGCTCGCCTCCAGCTGCATCCGCTCCATCGCGATCTCGCGCGCCTCGTACAGCGCGACCGAGAAGTTGGTGAGCTCCACATTCTGCCCCACCGAGCCCAGCGTCGCGAACACGCCCCGCCTTGCGACGTGGAAGACGCAGGTGCCCATCACCATCTCCAGCGGGCGATACCCGGCCTGAAGCAATGTCCAGAAATCCTGACCCGACAGCGCGCTGGTGAAGGGCTGGCCGTACGGTCCGCGAAAGCCCTGATGCCCCTGCGCGTGGACGATGCCGGTGCCGATCGCGACGAACTCCAGCACCTTGTCGTCCCACTCCATCCGCCGGACGGTGAGCCGGACGCCGACGATGCCGTCGGCGCCCATCTGCGCCGCTTCCTGGCGCATCCGCTCCATTGCCAGCGAGCGCGCCTCGTACATCGCGGTCGAGAGGACCTGCATCTCCATCGAGTCGGACCAGCCCGCGAACTGCATGCCGACATGATAGATGCACGAGCCGACGCACAGACCGATCGGCTCGAAGCCGGCCTTGCGCACCAGCAGGAACTCGTTGACCGAGAAATCGGAGGTGAAGACCCCGTCCGGGTGCCCCTGACGCCGCAGCCCCGCCAGCCGCTGCAACGCGTGCTGCGGCACCGGCCCCGCATCCGGGTGGCCGGCGTTGCGCATGTCGGTCATCAGATCGCCCCCTCTTCGTCCATCGCTTCGCCATCGTACACCCAGTGGCGCGTTTCGCTCTTGTCCAGCAGCGGCGACAGCGTATCGCGCATGTCGATCACCTGCTCGACATGATGCGGCACCGGCGTGCCGCGCACCGCGTCGACCACCGTGCCGACGACGATGTGGCGGCCGAGGTACATCGGCGGCGCGCGATCGCGTTCCTGCCGGATCAGCTGGCCGAACTGGATGTGCGCCAGCACGCCGTTACCCTGACCCGCCGCGCGTGCGCGCAGGTCGCGATGCGCGTCGCGGCGGATCTCGTTCCAGAAGTCCATCAGGTCGCCCAGCGGCTGGTTGCCGCTCCACGCGTTGCACGCCCATTGCGTTCGCGAGACCGCGCCGGCATCGGCCCAGCTGCCCCAGCCCCAGCCATTGCCCAGCCATTCGTAGCGCGCGCCGACCGCCAGCCCGACCGGCACGATGTCCGCCTCCAGCAGCCGCACGAACTCGATCGCGGGCACCGTCGCGATCACCGGGTGCGGCGTCGGCGGCAGGCCGTCGAGCTTGATCGCGGTGCCGATCAGCGTGAAGTCCATGCTGGCGCCCATCGGGTGGCGCAGCGTCCGCATCCTGACGTCGACCACCGCGTTCGCGCCCGCCGCCGCGGCCTCGCGCCCGATCCGGTCCAGCGCCTGATGCCAGCCCTGCGCATGCCCTTCGGTCCAGCTGCGGCCATAGGCGAACCAGCAGGTGCCCGACACGGTTGCGACCGGGCGGATGCCGTGGCTCTTCATCAGCAACAGCTCGGCCGGCGTCATTGTCGCCACCCACGCGCCCTGGCCCGCGCCCGCCGCCGCCAGCCGCTCCTGGACGAACGGCGGCAGGCCGTTGTGCTGGAGCGCGACGGTCCAGGCGTCCTGCCGGGAGGGGGGCGGCTGCGGCGGCCGGCTGCCCTGAAGGTCCTTGGGGATCATCGCGGCGCAGCTTGCCGTATCACGCGGAGCATTGCCAGCGCCGGATCGTTCGGGTGTGAGAGAAGGAGGGGGCGTGCGGATCGCGACCTACAACGTCAACGGCGTCAACGGCCGCCTGCCGGTGCTGCTGCGCTGGTTGGCCGAGGAACGGCCCGACGTGGTCAGCCTGCAGGAGCTGAAGGCGAGCGAGGAGAAGTTCCCGGCGGCGGCCATCCGCGATGCGGGGTACGCACCGATCTGGCATGGACAGAAAAGCTGGAACGGCGTCGCCATCCTGTCGCGCGCCGGCATGCCCGTCGAGACCCGGCGCGGGCTGCCCGGCGATCCCGACCCGGCGCAGAGCCGCTATCTGGAGGCGGCGGTTAACGGCGTGCTGGTGGCCGCGCTTTACCTCCCCAACGGCAACCCGCGGCCGGGGCCGAAGTTCGACTACAAGCTCGCCTGGTTCGAGGCGCTCATCGCCCATGCGCAGACGCTGCTCGACAGCGGTGCGCCGGTGGTGCTGGCGGGGGACTTCAACGTCATGCCGACCGAGCAGGACGTCTACAAACCCGAACGCTGGCTCGACGACGCGCTGTTCGCGCCCGAGGTGCGGGCGCTCTACGCGCGGCTGATCGGGCAGGGGTGGACTGACTCGCTGCGCCGCCTACATCGGGACGAGACGATCTACACCTTCTGGGACTATTTCCGGAACGCCTATGCCCGCAATGCCGGGCTCCGGATCGACCACCTCCTGCTCAGCCCGGCGCTGGCGCCGCGGCTGCACGCGGCGGGCGTCGACCGCGACGTGCGCGGGTGGGAAAAGACCAGCGACCACGCGCCGACCTGGATCGAGCTCAGATAATTCTGTCCTACAAGCCAGCCCGTTGGCACAACGCCACCATGCGCCACGCTTTCCGACAGCCGCTCACTACATGTTGTGTGCTGCGTCGCGGCACGAGCATCGGATGGGGTCAACACGGACAACATGGCATGTGCGACTCGAGCCGTGGCGTCTGACGCCCCCTTCCCTATCGCCGCCGTCCGCGCCCGTTTCCCCGCGCTGGGCGCCGCCGCCTTCTTCGATGCGCCGGGCGGCACTCAGGCCTGCGACGCCGCGATCGACGCGATGGCGCGGCATCTGCGCAGCGGCACCGCCAACAGCGGCGGCGCGTTCGCGACGTCGGTCGCCACCGACGCGCTCAGCGCCACCGCGCATGCGGCGATGGCCGACCTGCTTGGCGGCCGCGCCGGCGAGGTCGCGTTCGGGCCGAACATGACCAGCCTGACGCTGGCCGCGTCGCGGGCGCTGGCGCGGGGCTGGGGGGCAGGCGACAATCTGGTCGTCACCCGCCTGGACCACGACGCCAACGTCGCGCCCTGGCTGGCGGTGGCGGCGGACCGGAGCATCGACGTGCGCTGGCTCGACTTCGATCCTGAAACCGGCACGCTGCGGCTCGACCAGCTGCCGGAGCTGCTCGACGGCGGCACCCGGCTGGTCGCGGCCGGCGCGGCGAGCAACGCGCTCGGCACGCTCAACGACGTTGCCGCCATCGTCGCCACCGTGCGGGCGCGGTCGACCGCGCTGGTCTATGTCGACGCCGTCCAGTCGGTCCCGCACGTCGCCACCGACGTCGCGGCGCTGGGCTGCGACTTCCTCGCCTGCTCGCCGTACAAGTTCTTCGGCCCGCATCAGGGCGTCCTGTGGGGCAGCGCCGCGGCGTGGGAACGGCTCGACGCCTACAAGGTCCGCCCTGCAAACAGTGATGGGGCGCACCGGCTGGAGGCCGGCACGCCCTCGTTCGAGGGGCAGGCGGGGGTGCTCGGGACGGTCGAGTATCTCGACTGGCTCGGCGGTGTCGTCGCGCCCGAGGCGAACAGCCGCCGCGCCCGCCTGCTCTCCGCGATGGCGGCAAGCGCGGCCTATGAGCGCGGGCTGGGCGAGCGTCTGCTGGCGGGGCTTGCTAGGATCGAGGGGCTGCGCCTGTACGGCCCGCCGACGATGGCCGGGCGTGTCCCCACCTTCGCCTTCACGCTGGCGGACCACCATCCCGACGCGGTCGCCGCACATCTGGCGGCGCGCGATCTCTACGCCTGGTCGGGCCATTTCTACGCGGTGGAGGTGATCCGCCGCCTCGGGCTGGAGGAGGCGGGCGGACTCGTTCGCGTCGGCTTGTGCCACTACAGCACCGCGGACGAGGTCGACCGGCTGATCGCCGCGCTGAAGGAACTGTGACGATGCCCCATTATGGCGATTATCAGAACCTGATCTACGGCGCCGGGCTGCAGGGCGTCAGCCCGAAGCTGCCGGTCGACTTCGCGACGCTGGTGGCGCGCGCGACCGCGGCGATGCCGCCGCAGGTCCTGACCTATGTCCAGGGCGGCTGCGGCGACGAATGGACGCAGGACCGTAACGCTGCCGCCTTCCGCCATTGGGGCATGGTGCCGCGGATGATGATCGACACCCGCCAGCGCGATCTGTCGGTCGAGCTGTTCGGGCTGACGCTGCCGTCGCCCTTGTTCATGGCGCCCGTGGGCGTGATCGGCATCTGCACGCAGGATGGCCATGGCGACCTGGCCGCGGCCCGCGCCTCGGCGATGACGGGCGTGCCGCTGTGCGCCTCGACGCTGTCGAACGATCCGCTGGAAGACGTGAAAGTGGCGTGCGGCGACACCCCTGCCTTCTTCCAGCTCTACACGCCCAAGGACCGCGGCGTCGCCGAAAGCCTGATCGGCCGCGCCGAGGCGGCGGGGTACAAGGCGCTGGTGGTGACGCTCGACACCTGGGTCACCGGCTGGCGGCCGCGTGACCTCAACGTCGCTAATTTTCCGCAGCTGCGCGGCCATGTCCTCCAGAATTATTTCACCGACCCCATTTTCCAGAAGCTGCTTGGCAAGCCGGTCGCGCAGCATCTACCGGAGGCGATCGGGCTGTGGGGCGCGAACTTCGCGCGGCCGATCGTGTGGGAGGACATCGCCTGGTTCAAGTCGGTGACCAAGCTGCCCATCGTGCTGAAGGGTATCTGTCACCCCGACGACGCGCGGCGCGCTGCCGACCTGGGCGCGGACGCGATCTACTGCTCCAATCATGGCGGACGTCAGGCGAATGGCGGGATCGCCGCGATCGACCTGCTGCCGGGCGTCGTCGCGGCAGCGGGCAGCGTGCCGGTGCTGTTTGATTCAGGTATCCGCTCGGGCACCGACGTGGTCAAGGCGCTGGCGCTCGGCGCGCGCGCGGTCGGCGTCGGGCGGCCCTACGCCTATGGCCTGGCACTCGACGGCGCGGCGGGGTGCGCGCACGTGCTGAAATGCCTGCTCGCCGAGGCGGACCTGCTGATGGCGGTCAACGGCTATCCGACGGTCGCGGCCGTGCGTGCGGCGGGCGCAACGAAGGTCTGATCCGCCGCGAGCAGCGGGGTCAGCCGCGCCTGCGCCCGCGTGATCGCGGCGGCGAGCGGCGGGTAGGGTACGCGCCCTGAGACATCGGCGCTGTGCTCGATCAGTCCGTTGGGACAATCCCGCCCGTCGTCCCATCCCGGATGGTTGAGCACGGGGTAGAGGCAAATACCCTCGACCGGCACGCCCATGCCGATCGCCGCCGCGACCTCGCTCGCGACATAATCGAGCCACGCCGGTCGCCGGTCGCCCTCGCAACCCGTCTCCGCGACAAATATGGGCCGGCCGTAGCGGGCATGGACCTCCGCCAGGATTGCGCGAAACGGGCGGTAGAGCGGGTGGCCGATGTCGATTGTCGGGCCGCCATGAATCCACTGGTTGTTGGAGTAAAAATTGACCCCGACGATGTCGAGCAGGTCGCGCGCGCCGCCCAGCTGCGGCCAGCTGAGCCCCGCCAGCATGTCCCAGCCCTGATATTGCGCCAGCCGGTGGCCCTCGGCGGCGGCAGCGTCCGTGCGGGCGCGACGGTTCGGTGACGATGCTCAGCACCGGGTCGGCATGGACGAACCGCGCGGTCGGATCGAGCGCGTGGATCGCCCTCATCGCCGCGATCGACGCGCGGGTCAGCTGCACCTTCAGCTCGAACCCGCGACCGCGCGCGAAGGGGTTGAGATACGCCGCATCGCCGCCGCCCCACGCCCAGAAGCTGATCTCGTTGACCGGGGTGTAGAAGGGCGCGCCGTTAGTGCGCGGGCCGATCACCCGCGCCGCCGCTGCGGCAAAGGCGGCGAACCGCTCGACAAAGGCGGGGGACCAGATGTCGAGGTCGTCGGGCCAGCCATAATGGAGAAGGTCCCAGATCACCTGCGTTCCCGTCGCCTGCGACGCGGCCAGCTGGGCCTCCAGGCTCGACCAGTCGTACCGCCCCGGCGCGGTCTCGATCAGGTGCCAGCGCAACCCGTCGCGTACGGTCAGCAGGCCAAGCTTCGCCAGCAGCGCGTAATCGTGCGCGGCGTGCCGGTCGTGCTGACTCGCGGCGATCACGTCGACGCGGGCGCGGTCGTGGGCGCGGCGGTGGGAGGAGCATTCGAATCCGCCCTGCAGGAACGATTGGAACAGCGTGCCGGGCGGCGGCGGGACGGGGCGCTCGGCGAGGACGTCGCGGAACAGCCTCTCCCACAGCGGCGCCACCGCCGCGGTCGAATAGGTCGAGGCGACGTGCGCCCGCAGCGCCCCGCCCAGCAGCCGCCGACGGGCGGGATCATCGACCAGCTTGACGATGGCTGCGGCGACGGCGGCGGGGTCCTCGTGTGGGACGAACACCCCGCTCTCGCCGTCGACGATCTGCTGGAGCGCGCCGTTGTCGGGCGTGGCGATAACCGGCAGCGCCGCCGCGCCCGCCTCGGCGATGACATGCGGCATGCCCTCACCGCGCGACAGCCAGCAGAACAGGTCCAGCCCGGCCATCAGTTCGGGAATGTTTGGCCGATCGCCAAGGAAGTGGAGCACGCCGTCCAGCCCTGCGGTGCGTGCCTGTTCCCCGAGTCGGGCAGCATAATCCGGCATGAAGGCGTCCGGGCCGCCGATGACGACGAACCGGGCCTCGGGCCGTCGGGTGTGGATCAACGCGGCGGCGGC
>NZ_CBDFKR010000005.1:0-118968 GCF_965248875.1 Sphingomonas sp.
CACAATCGACCGCCGGGCCGGTGGGCGTCGCCGGCGGCATGGCGTCACGCACCGGCGCGGCGCCGATCAGCAGGATCAAGGCAAGGGGGGCAAACCGCATCGTCACTCTCCGGCCACGACGACCGCCCCGGGCAACGGACCGGGCGGCGGCGTCTTGGGCTTGAACGCACATAGGTCGGCAACGATGCACCGCCAGCATTCGGGCCGCCGCGCCTTGCAGACATAGCGGCCGTGCAGGATCAGCCAGTGATGCGCGTGGCGGCGAAAGGGCGCGGGCGTCACCTTCACCAACACGTCCTCGACCTTGAGCGGCGTCTTGCCAGGGGCGAGCCCCGTGCGATTGCCGACGCGGAAGATGTGGGTGTCGACCGCGATCGTCTCCGCGCCGAACGCGACGTTCATCACCACGTTCGCCGTCTTGCGCCCGACGCCCGGCAGCCGCTCCAGCGCATCACGGTCGGCGGGCACCTGGCCGTCATGCTCGGCGAGCAATTGTTCGGAGAGCGCGATGACGTTCTTCGCCTTGGCATTGTAGAGCCCGATCGTCCTGATGTGCCGCTTCAACGCTTCCTCGCCCAGCGCCACCATCGCGGCGGGGTCCTGCACCCTCTCGAACAGCGGCCCCGTCGCCTTGTTGACCGACACGTCGGTCGCCTGCGCTGACAGCGCGACCGCCACCAGCAGCGTATAGGGATTGAGATAGGCGAGTTCGGTCTGCGGATCGGGGTCCGTCTCGGCCAGGCGGCGGTAGAGTTCGAAGACGTCCGCGCGTTTCAGGCCGACATGTCCATCGCCTGCGTCATGTGCAACGTATCGGCATATTGCTGGAAAGCGACGATCCGGCCGTCCCGAACGCGGCAAACATGCGCGAATTGCGTGCGCATCGGCTTGCCGCTCGCCTTGTTCACGCCGGTATAATGTCCGAGCCCGATCGCGACGTCGCCCGCATCGAGCAGTTCGTCGGGCGTGGCGGCGAACGCGTCCCACTCGCCGACACAGCGCGCAAAGACGCCGTGGAGCACCGCTTCGGGCCCGATATAGGGGTTCCCGTCAGCATAGGGATGGTTGTTCGCCTCGTTCCAGACGATATCGGGCGCCATCGTCGCCAGCGCGCCGGGGACGTCCCCCTGTGCAAAACAATCGTAGAGCCGCTGGACCACCGCCACCGCACCGTCTGCCATCGCCATCCCCTACAAGTCGAGCACGTCTCTCATCCGATACCGCCCCGCCGGCCTGGCCGCCAGCCACAGCGCCGCGCGCACCGCACCGTGCGCGAAGGTGGTGCGGTCCTGCGCAAGGTGCGTCAGCTCGACCCGCTCGCCGTCGCCCGCGAACACCACACTGTGGTCGCCGATCACCGATCCCCCACGCAGGGACGCGAAGCCGATCGTCCCCTCCGTCCGCGCGCCGGTCAGACCCGCGCGGCTGTCGACGCGGAGCTCGCCCAGCGTGCTCCCCCGCCCCGCCGCCGCCGCCTCGCCGAGCAGCAGCGAGGTGCCCGACGGCGCATCGACCTTGTGCTTGTGGTGCATCTCGACGATTTCGATGTCCCAGTCGAGCTTGGCCGCCGCCTCCCGCACCAGCTGCGCCAGCAGGGTCACGCCGAGCGACGTGTTCCCCGTCTGCAGCACCGCGATGTCGCGCGCCGCCGCGTCGATGAGCAGCTGGTGCCGATCGCGCAGCCCGGTGGTGCCGACCACGATCGGCTTCCCCGCCCGGCGCGCGGCGTCGAGGTGCCGCTCCAGCGCGGCGGGGGCGGAGAAGTCGACCAGCACGGCGGCAGCGGCGGCGACCGGCGCCGGATCGTCCTGCGCGTCCGCCCCGCCGGCATGGCGCGCGCCGGCCGCCTCGATCGCCAGCGCGATCGCACGGCCCATTCGCCCGGCGCTGCCATAGATGCCGATCGCGGTCATGCCGATCGATTGGCACAGCGGCACCGCCCCGTCACCTTGACTTTTGCGCGCAGTTGCGCCATGTGCACGGGATCGAGGCGTTTAACGCAGCGTGATCGCCTGGGGTTCGGCCTTGGGCTGGCTCCGCCTCGGTTGCTTGTTCAGGGCTTCCCAAAATCACGCGGGGGTTCAATCCACCCCGCCCCTCGTGCGCCTTGCTGCGCCCGAGCACGGCACGCATATTGAAAGTGCTCTTTTCCCATGTCATTCGACCATCTCGGCCTGTCCGAGCCGCTCACCCGCGCGCTGACCGCCAAGGGGTATACCACCCCGACGCCGATCCAGCGCGACGCCATTCCCACCGTGCTGGAGGGCCGCGACCTGCTCGGCATCGCGCAGACCGGTACCGGTAAGACCGCCGCCTTCGTCCTGCCCTCGATCCAGCGCCTCGCCGCCGACGCCAAGCGCGTCCTGCCGACGCATGTCCGCATGCTCGTCCTCGCGCCAACCCGAGAGCTCGCCGGCCAGATCGCCGAGAGTGCCCGCGCTTATGGCCAGTTCAGCCGCCTGTCGGTCGCGACGGTGTTCGGCGGCACCTCGATCGCCAAGAACCGGCAGGACCTGCAGCGCGGCGTCGACATTCTCGTCGCCACGCCCGGCCGCCTCCTCGACCTGGTCGAGCAGCGGCTGTGCAGCCTCTCGCAGATCGAAATCCTGGTCCTCGACGAGGCCGACCAGATGCTTGATCTCGGCTTCATCCACAGCCTCAAGAAGATCGTGCGGATGGTACCGCGCCAGCGCCAGACGCTGTTTTTCTCCGCCACCATGCCGACCTCGATCCGCGAGTTGGCGAGCCAGTATCTGACCAATCCGGCGACCGTCGCGATCAAGCCCGCCGCCACCACCGCCGAGCGCGTCGAGCAGCACGTCACCTTCGTCAACCAGACCGAGAAGCAGGCGCTGCTGACGATGGTGCTGCGCTCGGAGCCGATCGATCGCGCCCTGGTCTTCACCCGCACCAAGCACGGCGCCGATCGGGTCGTGAAGCTGCTGGCCGGCAACGGCATCGCCGCCAACGCGATCCACGGCAACAAGTCGCAGCCGCAGCGCGAACGCGCGCTGGCGGAGTTCAAGAGCGGCAAGGCGACCATCCTCGTCGCGACCGACATTGCCGCACGCGGCATCGACGTCTCCGGCGTCAGCCACGTGATCAATTTCGAGCTGCCCAATGTGCCCGAGCAATATGTCCACCGCATCGGCCGGACGGCGCGGGCGGGGGCGAGCGGAATTGCGATCAGCTTCTGTGCCGACGACGAGCGGCCCTATCTGCGCGACATCGAGAAGCTGACGCGGCAGAAGGTCGAGGTCCGGCCGCTGCCCGACGACTTCCTCAACCAGGCGAACGCGCTCCGCGCCGTGCGGGTCCAGGCGATCGGCGCCGATCCGGCGCCCAGGGAATATGGGCGCGAGGATCACCAGCGCGGCCCCGCCCGCCCGCGCGCCACCCACGCGCCGCAGGCGACGCACGGCTCCGCGCAGGCGCAGGGCAACGGCCGCAGCTATGCCAACGCCGGCCGCCGCGGCGGCAGTGGCGGTGGCAGTGGCAGTGGCAGTGGTGGTGGCCGCGGGCGCGGCCGCCCGGGTGGTGGCCGCAGCATGGCGGCGCGGTGATCCGCCGGGGACATTCTTCGCCTGAAGAATGTCCCTTCCGCTGCCCGGATATTCCGGCCGCGCCGCCCGTTCACGCTCCCGAACAGGAATCGGAGCGCAAACAATGGACGTGTCCACCACCCCCGCGGTCGAGCGCATTGCGCGCGTCCTCGCCGGCCAGCGCATCAGCGTCAATGCCGATGGCGACGCCGAGTCCGCCGGCAAGCAGATCGACGGCGTCTGGCGCGATTACCTGCCCGACGCGATCGCCGTGCTCAAGACGCTGCGCGAACCCGATCAGGCGATGGCGGCGGTTGGCGACCCGCGCGTCTGGGAAGCGATGATCCTTGCCGGGCTGGAGCAGGGTACGCCAGAGACCGTGGTGCTTTGACCGCCGGGGTGTGCTGGAGCGGGCACGGCTCGCCTGAAAAAAGCTGTCCTACAAGGACTGCGCCGTGTCATGCCGGTCGACGCTCTTTGACTTCGCCGCCCTGATGGTACCGCGCCGTGCGCGTGTCCTCCCTCGATCCGGGGATCATGCGTCCAGGCGTGACCTTCCTTTGATCGCGATCGGCTTCAGACAATGATGCGACCAGCCGCAACTTCGACAACTTCCGGCCGTCCGCTCAGCTTTTGACGGTCAGCCACTCCCCCTCGTCCGCTCGGACGCTGCGCATCCGGTTCGCCGGATCGGCCGCATCCTCATAGCCGATCGCCATGCCGCAGAAGAGCATCCGCTCCGCCGGGGTGCCGAGGAACTTCTCCACCGTCTGCGGATAGACCGCCCAGCATTCCTGCGCACACGTCGCCAGCCCGGCGTCAACCGCCAGCAGCATCAGGTTCTGCAGGTACATGCCGCAATCGGCCCATTGCGGCGGACCCATCCGCCGGTCGACGGTGCAGAAATAGGCGGCGGGCGCGCCAAAGAACTGGAAGTTGCGCGCGAACCATTGCAGCCGGTCGGCCTTGCTTTCGCGCGGGATGCCGAGATGGCCGTACAGCTGCTCGCCGACCGCAAAGGTGCGGCCCTTGTGCAGGTCGGTCATCTCGCGCGGATAGATGTCATAGCCCGGCTGCTCCTTCTCGCCAGCCGCCAGCTTGGCGCGCATGATCGCCTTCAGCTCGGCCATCGCCTCGCCCTGAACTATGTCGATGTGCCAGGGCTGGATGTTGCCCCCTGTCGCCGCCCGCCCGGCGCGCACCGCCAGCGCCCTTAACAGGTCGGGATCCACCGGCCTGTCGACAAACCCGCGCACCGATCGCCGCGCTGCTACCGCCTCGCTTACGTCCACGAACCACCTCTTGCCGCTCCGCCCGATTTGGGCGACAGGGGCGAGGATAACAGTTGTTATGGAGAAGCGACAATGGCCGAGGCTTACATCGTCGAGGCGGTGCGCACGGCGGGCGGGCGGCGCGGCGGCAAGCTGGCCGGCTGGCACCCGGCCGACATGGGGGGCGCGGTGCTCGATGCCGTGGTCGACCGCACCGGCATCGACCCTGCCGCGGTCGAGGACGTCATCATGGGCTGCGTCAGCCAGGGCGGCGAGCAGGGCTTCCAGGTCGGCCGCGGCGCGGTGCTGGCGTCCAAGCTCCCCGAATCGGTGCCCGCCGTCACCATCGACCGCCAGTGCGGCTCGTCGCAGCAGGCGATCCAGTTCGCCGCCCAGGCGGTGCTGAGCGGCACCCAGGACGTGGTGATTGCGTCCGGCGTCGAGTCGATGACGCGCGTCCCGATGGGCTCGACCGGTATGCTCTTCCACCAGGCCGGGCTCGGCAAGGCAAAGTCGACCCGGCAGGAAGTGCGCTACCCTGGCATTCAGTTCAGCCAGTTCATGGGCGCGCAGATGATCGCCGACAAATACGGCTTCACCCGCGACCAGCTCGACGCATACGCGCTCGAGTCGCACCGGCGCGCCGCCGCGGCGACGCAGCGCGGCGACTTCAAGGACGAGATCGTCGGGCTGGAGATCGAGACGCCGGATGGCGAGGCCCGTCACACCGTCGATGAGGGCATCCGTTTCGACGCGACTTTCGAAGGCATCCATTCCGTCAAGCTGATCCAGGAGGGCGGGGTCATCTCCGCCGCCAACGCCAGCCAGATCTGCGACGGCGCGTCGGCGGTGCTCGTCGTCAGTGAAAAGGCGTTGAAGGAGCACGGCCTGACCCCGCTGGCGCGCATTCACAATCTGACGGTGACGGGCGGCGACCCGGTGGTGATGCTGGAGGAGCCGCTGTTCGCGACCGACAAGGCGCTGAAGCGGGCTGGTCTCAGCATCGGGGACATCGACCTGTACGAGGTCAACGAGGCGTTCGCGCCGGTGCCGCTCGCGTGGCTCAAGCATACCGGCGGCGACCCGGCGAAGATCAACGTCAACGGCGGCGCGATTGCGCTCGGCCATCCGCTCGGCGCCAGCGGCACGAAGCTGATGGCGACCTTGGTCCACGCGCTCCACAAGCGCGGCGGCCGCTATGGCCTGCAGACGATGTGCGAGGGCGGCGGGTTGGCGAATGTGACGATCGTCGAGCGGGTTTGAGGAGCAGGACAAGCAATGAAACTGGACAACACCGTATCTGCCGTCGTCACCGGCGGCGCCTCCGGCCTCGGCGCAGCCACCGCGCGCGCCCTTGCGGCGAAAGGCGTCAAGGTCGCGCTCTTCGACCTGCAGAAGGAGAAGGGCGAGGCGGTCGCGGCTGAGATCGGCGGTATCTTCTGCGAGGTCAACGTGACGTCGGACGATAGCGTCGTCGCCGGCTTCGAGAAGGCCCGCGCGGCGCACGGGCAGGAGCGCATCCTGGTCTGCTGCGCCGGAACGGGTGCGGCGATGAAGACGGCAAGCCGCTCGAAGCAGGACGGCAGCATCAAGCATTATCCGGCCGACGCCTTCAACTGGCTTATCCAGATCAACCTCGTCGGCACCTTCCGCTGCGTCGCCTTGTCTGCTGCGGGAATGATGACGCTGGACCCGCAGAACGAGGACGGCGAGCGCGGCGCGATCGTCAATACCGCCAGCGTGGCGGGCGAGGATGGGCAGATGGGCCAGGTCGCCTATGCCGCGTCGAAAGCGGGCGTGATCGGCATGACGCTCCCGATCGCACGGGATCTGATGAGCGAAGGCATCAGGATCAACACCATTTTGCCCGGGATCTTCGAGACGCCGCTGATGCTGGGCGCCCCGCAGCAGGTAAAGGACGCGCTGGCCGCGTCGGTGCCTTTCCCCAAACGCCTCGGCAAGCCGGAGGAATATGCCGGTCTGGCGCTGACGATGATCGAAAACGGCTATTTCAACGGCGAGGACGTCCGGTTGGACGGCGCGATCCGGATGGCGCCGCGCTGAAGCGGGCGGGCCGGCCCGCCTGCACTTGGGCCAAGCCGTCCGACGACGCGGGATCCACGTCCGCGTCGGCCTCTCCGTTGAAGGATCGCAATGCCCCGTCCACTCGCCTGGCGGCTGTCAGCTGATGCTTATCCGCACAGCCAGTCGGTCCAGACGCGCTTTCAAGACATGGATGTGCTCGGCCATCTCAACAACGTCGCCTTTGCGGCGCTATTCGAGACCGCGCGCACGAAGTTCAACCATGCGATCGGCCTGTGGGCCGGCCTACAGCGGCGGCGCTCGGTCGTCGCCCAGGTGGAGATCAATTACCTCGCCGAGGGCAGCTATCCCGAAGACGTCGTGATCGCGACGGGCATCGGTGCAGTCGGCACCCGCAGCTGGGAAATCCTGGCTGCGATGTTCCAGCACGACCAATGCATCGCCACCTGCGACGTCACGATCGTGATGGCGATCGGCGAGGACGGCAGCGCCCTGCCCGGCGACTTCCGCGCCACGTTGGTTGAATGGGCGGCCCGCGGCAGTCGGGAAGCCGCCTAGTCGGCGAACACCGCGGCCCGCTGTTCGCGATGCGCCGCGACCTGTTCCATCATGTTGGGCTGGCCGATCACCTTGACCTGCTCATCGGTCTCGGCCTGCAGCATCGCCAGCGGGTTGGCGTCGTGCGCCATGTTGCACAGCCGCTTCGCACCGCGGATCGCGTGCGGGCTCTTTGTGGCGATTTCCCGCGCCAGCGCCATCGCGGCGGCATGGGGGTCGTCGACGATGCGCGTGATGAAGCCGAACGCCTGCGCCTCCGCCGCCTCGAACTCACGCGCCGTGTAGGTCAGCTCGCGCAGCACATCGTCGCGGACCAGCGTCCGCCATAGCGGAAATCCTGCCATGTCCGGCACCAGCCCCCAATGGACCTCACGGATCGCGAAGCGAGTACCGGGCGCGGCGATGCGGATGTCGGCGCCCGACATGATCTGGAAGCCGCCGCCAAAGGCGACGCCGTGGACCGCGGCGATCACCGGCATCGGCAGGGTGCGCCAGCCCCAGCTGACATGCTGCGGCAGGATCGCGCCTTGCGCATTGCGCGCGCGACCGGTGCCGCTGCCGCCGGCCGCCATGCTGGCCATGTCCAGCCCGGCGCAGAAGGCGCGGCCTTCCCCCGACAGGACGACGCAGCGGACGTCGGTGCGATCCGCCAGCGCGTCGATCGCCGCGCCGATCCCTTCGAACATCGCCGGGTCGAGCGCGTTCATCTTGTCGGGCCGGGCGAGGCGCACATCGGCGATGCCGTCCTCAATCGCGGTGGTGACCCGTGTCGTCATCAAGCATCTCCTGCGCCACCCCGCTACCGCGCGGCAGGACGCTCGGCAATCGCCAGACGATAGCCGCGGCCACGCTCGGTGATCACGGTCACCATGCCGCCGGCCAGCTTCGCCCGCAGCCGCGAGATATGCACGGCGATGACGTTGGTGCCGGGATCGAAATCGCGGCCCCACAGCACCATGTGGAGGGTTGCGTGGTCGACCAGCGCCGGCGCCTGCCGCGTCAGGTACAACAGCAGCGCATATTCACGCGGCAGCAGCGGCAGCGGCAGTCCGGCGAGCGTCGCCTGCCGCTCGACCGGATCGATCGCGATGTCGCCGAACACCAGCTGTCCCGGCGGCGAGCGGCGGATCAGCGCCGCAAGGCGCGCCGCGACCAGACCATCGGGATCGGAGCGGAGCACCACGTCATCCGCGCCGCCGTCAAGCAGCGGGCCCGCGTCCCGCGCAGAGCGCACCTCGACCACCGCGGGGCAGAGCGGACGCGGCTCCCCCTCCGCAACCAGCGCCGCGACGGCGCCCAAGGCGACGGCGCGCACCGCGAGCCCGCGCTCGGCGAGCAGCGCGGCCAACGCCGGACGCTCGACACCGAGGAGCAGGACCGGTCGCACCCCCGGCTTGTATCGCCGCCCCGCCACGCGCAGCCGCCATCAAACTCCGTTCTGGAGGTGACTTCGGGCAGCTTCACGACGTTGACGCCAACCACGACGCTGTTTCAGCATTTTGCGCGATCCCCGGTTCACGCAATTGCTAAGCGGGGCGTCCGTGCGGCCGTCAGTTAATTCGCTGCAATGTTGTGAATCGGCGGGTCGGATGTGTAGGGCGGGCCATGTCCACAGCCTTCGATCCACACCGTTTCGCCGCCGCCGGATTTGGCGGGCATGGCGGGCGGCTGGGCATCGCCTATCACGCGCACGGACCCGATTGGGTCGAGCTCAAGCTGCCGTGGAGCGATGAGCTGGTCGGCGATCCGGCTCGCGGTGTGCTGGCGTCGGGACCGATCATCGCGCTGATGGACATGGCGACGAGCTTTGGGGTGTGGCTGAAGCGCGGGGTGTTCGTGCCGCATGCGACGCTGGACCTCCGGGTCGATTACCTGCGGCCCGCGACGCCAGGGCAGACCGTGATTGGCCGCGGCGAGTGCTATCGCGTGACCCGCGCCATTTCGTTCGTGCGCGGCCAGGCCCACGACGGCGATCCGGCCGACCCGCTCGCCCATGTCGCCGGCACCTTCATGCTGACCGAGGCGTGACCGCGCTGCCGCCCTATGCCCGGATGCTCGGACTGGTGACGGAGCCGCGCGCGGAGCAGGCACCGCTGCTGGTCATGCCCTTCACCGATGCGGTGCTCGGACGCCCCGGATTTCTCCACGGCGGCGCGATCACCGGGCTGTTGGAGATGGCCGCGATCGTCGCGCTGCGCCATGCACTGGGCGAGGAAGACGGTGCCGAGGCGGACGGCGAGCAAGAGGCCCGCATCAAGCCCGTCAACGTCACCGTCGACTTCATGCGCGGCGGCCGCGACAAGCCGACCCGTGCCGAGGGCGTCGTCACCCGGCTGGGCGGGCGGGTTGCCAATGTCGACGCGACGGCGTGGCAGGACAGCCCCGACAAGCCGATCGCCCGCGCGCGGATGAACTACCTGCTCGTCCGCGACTGACCGCCGGCGACAGCGACTAGGGAGACGTGGGCGTCAGCCGCAGCAGCCGCCCGCCCGACCCGCGCTCACCATCCTCCAGCAGCCACACCGCGCCGTCTGGCGCCTGCGCCACGTCGCGGAGACGGGCGTTCATGTCCCACTGCTCCGCAGGCGTTGCGCGCTCGCCGTTTAGCGCGACGCGGATCAGCGCCTTCCCCGACAAGGCCGCGATCAGGGCGGAGCCGCGCCAGCCGGGGAACATGGTGCCGGAGTAGATGATCATGCCGCCGGGCGAGATCGACGGGTTCCACCACGCCTTGGGTGCGACGAAGCCATCGGCATCGGGGCCATCGGGGCGATGGTCGGGGATGTCGACGCCGTCGTAGTTCGAGCCGTTCGACGCGCGGGGCCAGCCGTAATTGCCGCCGCGCCGGATCAGGTTGAGCTCGTCGCCGCCACGCGGGCCCATCTCCACCTCCCACAGCCGCCCGCTGACATCGAAGGCGAGGCCGTAGGGATTGCGGTGGCCGCTCGACCAGGTGGCCGCGGGCGCGGTGTTGGGCCCGGGGCTGCGCCATTCGCGCGTTTGGGCGGTCGCGGCGGCGGCGGTGTCGCGCGGCGGATCGATCACGCCGACGACGCTCGCGCCGGTGCGGCCGAAGCCCGGGTTATCGGGCGCGGGACGGCCGTCGAGCGTCAGGTGGACGATCTTGCCCAGCGCCTGATCCGGATCCTGTGCGGGTGTGAAACGCTGGCGCTCGCCCGACGCGAGGAACAGCGAGCGGCCGTCGGGCGCAAAGGCGATGGTCGCCCCGAACTGCCCGCCCTGCCCGTCCGATCCGGCGCGCCAGATGACCTGCAGGTTCCGGAGTTCGGCGCCGCAGGGTGCCACGACACATTCGGGGCGGTCGTAGAGCACGGCGCGGGCGAGCGCGAGGCTGCTGCCCGTCGTCCGAGGCTCGGCGTAGCTCAGATAGACCATGTGACTGTGCGGGAAATCGGGCGCGACCGCGACGTCGAGCAGCCCGCCCTGCCCGCCCACCGCCACCTCAGGAACATTGGCGACCGTGCTGGTCAGCGTCGGATGACGCCCGTCCCACTCGACCAGCTTCAGCACGCCGCCCTTCTCCGTCACCAGCAGCCGCCCGTCGGGTAGAAACGCCAGCGCAAAGGGCTGCCGAACCTGCGCGACCGGCGCCGCCACGAACGGCCGTGTCGCAGCGGGCGCCATGTTGGCGCGGCCCGACAGCGCGGCCGGCTCCTGTGCGGAGGTGCAGGCGGCGAGCGCGAGGGCGGTGAGGATCAGGCGGCGCATGGATGCTCCTCCAAAGGTCACACTAGGGTCACACCAAAACGGCGTTTCCGCTGCAACCGCTCCTGCGTGGCGACGGCGGTAACAGCGTTGCGCGACGACTTCATGTCCGACGCCTACCGGCACGGAGCCTTGTAGGACAGCAACATCTGTCGCTTGCGCGTGCGCCGGGGGCGCGATTAGCATCACCCGCATGACACGGGGGAAACAATCAAATCGGCGTCGGGCTGCGCTGGCCGCGGCGGCGGCAATGCTGGCGACGCAAATCGGGGCCGCGCCGCCGCCCGACCGGCCGAGCGCGGCCGATTTCGGCGCACTGCCGGTGCTGGCCGACCCGGTGATCGCGCCGGGCGGCGCCCGGCTGGCAGCGCGAACGCTGGCCGACGGCAAGACGCGGCTGATGATCGCGGAGATCGCGACCGGAAGTCGAAGCTTTGTGGCCCTGCCCGAGGGCGCAGATCTCGACTGGTTCCGCTGGGCCGGTGACGGCACGCTGCTGATCGAGCTGAGCACCACGGCGACGCTCCTGGGCCTGCAGCTGCGGCTGCCCCGCCTCCTTGCCTATGACGTCGCGACCCATGCCGATCGGCGGGTCGCGACCGCGGGCGAGGGGCTGGGCCGCGACATCGTCCACATCGATCCGGCCGGGCGGTTCATCCTCGAGACCGGTCTGCGCTCGTACACCGCCACGCCGTCCGTCTACCGCGTCGACCTGGCGACCAATGCCGTCATCGAAGTCGTGCCGCCGCGGCCGCACGTCTGGAGCTGGTTCGCCGACAGCGCCGGCGTGGTCCGCACCGGCATCGGCGTCGACAACGAACGCTGGTGGATCGATTTTCGCACGGACGCGGCCGCTCCGTTCGTCAGCTCCCCGCATCACGACGGTCGAGCCGACCGCGACCAAATCGATACGCTGGCGCTAGCGCCCGGCGCGAGCCGCGGCTTCGCCGTTGCGACCGGCGAAAGCGGGCGGTTCGGGCTGTACCATTACGACTTCACCGCGGGCCAGATCGGTGCGCTGATCTATGAAAATCCGGTCGCCGACGTGACGGACGTCGATGTCGGCGCCGACGGCCAGCCCGCCTCCGTCAGCTACACCGATGACCGCGCCAGGGTGATGTGGTTCGACCCCGGTCTGCGGGCAGTGCAGACCCGGATCGAGCGGGCGCTGCCCGGCATGAGCGTGCGCCTGACCTCGTTCAGCACCGACCGGCAGCGGCTGATCGTCTGGGCGACCGCCGCCGACAACCCCGGCGCCTATTACCTGTTCGACCGGCGCACCGGCCAGCTGATGCTGATCGCCGCACCCTATGAGCGGCTGGCGGGCAAACGGCTCGCCGAAATGACACCGGTCACCTATGCGGCGCGCGACGGCCTGCCGATTCCCGCCTATCTGACCGTGCCGCCCGGGCGCGAGCCGCGGGATGCGCCGATGGTGGTGCTGCCGCATGGTGGCCCGTTCGCCCGCGACGAATGGGGTTATGACGTGTGGGCGCAGTCCCTCGCGAGCCGGGGCTATGTGGTGCTGCAGCCCAATTTCCGCGGCTCCACCGGCTATGGCCGCCGCTTCGTCGAGCGCGGTTACGGGCAATGGGGCCGCGGCATGCAGGACGACATCGACGACGGCGTCCGCTGGCTGATCGGGCGCAGCATCGTCGACGCGCACCGGGTGTGCATCATGGGCGGTTCGTTCGGCGGCTATGCGGCCGAGTGGGGCGCGGTGCGCAACCCCGATCTGTACCGCTGCGCCATCAGCCTGGCGGGCGTGTCCGACATCAAGGCGCAGCTGTCCTATAACCGGCGCGACTTCGCCGCGCCGCGTTATTTCCGCGACTGGCGGGAGCGGGTGCAGGGCGCCGACACCGTTTCGCTCGACGCCCTGTCGCCGCTGAAGCGAGCGGCCGACCTACGCATCCCATTGTTCATCGCTCATGGCGATGCCGACACGGTGGTGCCACCCGAACAGTCGCGCAGGTTGATGCAGGCGCTGACCCGAGCGGGGCATCCGCCGGACTATCATGTCTATCCGGGCGAGGGGCACGGCTTTTCCAAGCCGGAGGATCAGGTCGACTTCCTGCAGCGGGTGGAAGCCTTTCTGACGCGGTACAATCCCGCCTGACGCGGGGCGCTTGCCCACTGCCCGGCCTTCGACTATATCCGCCTCATTCTCTTACATCGTCAGATGACAAGAGGCTGCGGGGCTTGGCTCCGCGGCGCCGACGCTGCTTACCCTTAGGACCGCATCTGACCGACCTGCCTGCCCTGACCGCGCTGATCGAGCCCGAGGCAACCGCGCTGGGTTTCGCGCTGGTGCGCGTGAAGCTGTTCGGCGGCGCGGACGAGCCCACGCTGCAGGTGATGGCCGAGCGGCCGGATACCCGCCAGTTGACCATCGACGACTGCGCGGCGCTGTCGCGGCGGGTGTCCGAGGCGCTGGATGCGGTTGAAGGCACCGCCGCCGACCCGTTCGACGGTGAATATCGGCTGGAAGTGTCGTCGCCGGGGATCGATCGTCCACTGACCCGGCTCGCCGACTTTCGCGACTGGCAGGGGCACGAGGCGCGGATCACGCTGACCGGCAAGCTGGACGGGCGCAGGCAGTTCAAGGGCATGCTGGCCGGCGTCGACCCGGAAGGCGTGATCGCACTCGACCTGGGCAAGGACGAACACGCCTATATTCCGTTCGATGCGATCGCGGACGCGAAACTCGCGCTGACCGACCGGCTGATCGCCGCGACCCAACCCCTCTCCGCCGACGGCGCGGAAGAAGAGCTAGAAGAGGACCTGAACTGATGGCCGCCCCCGCAATCTCCGCGCCCTCCGGCGCCACCGCCAACCGCGCGGAGCTGATCGCGATCGCGAACTCCGTCGCGTCGGAGAAGATGATCGACAAGGCGATCGTCGTCGAGGCGATGGAAGACGCGATCCAGCGCGCCGCCAAGTCGCGCTACGGCGCGGAGAACGACATTCGCGCCAAGCTGGACGTGCAGACCGGCGACCTCCGGCTGTGGCGCGTCGTCGAGGTCGTGGAGGCGGTCGACAATTATTTCACCCAGGTCGACCTGAAGGGCGCGGAGAAGCTGCAGCCCGGCGCGAAGATCGGCGACTTCATCGTCGATCCGCTGCCGCCGATCGAGTTCGGCCGCATCGCCGCCCAGGCCGCCAAGCAGGTGATCTTCCAGAAGGTCCGCGATGCCGAGCGCGAGCGCCAGTATGAGGAATACAAGGATCGCGCGGGCGAGATCATCACCGGCGTGGTCAAGCGCGTCGAGTTCGGCCACGTGGTTGTCGACCTCGGCCGCGCCGAGGGGGTCATCCGCCGCGACGCGCAGATCCCGCGCGAGGTGGTGCGCGTCAACGACCGCATCCGCTCGCTGATCCTCAAGGTGGTGCGCGAAAACCGCGGGCCGCAGATCTTCCTCAGCCGCGCTCATCCCGACTTCATGAAGAAGCTGTTCGCGCAGGAAGTGCCCGAGATCTACGACGGCATCATCACCATCCAGGCAGCGGCGCGCGACCCCGGCAGCCGCGCCAAGATCGGCGTCATCAGCCGCGATTCGTCGATCGACCCGGTCGGCGCCTGCGTCGGCATGAAGGGCAGCCGCGTCCAGGCGGTGGTGCAGGAGATGCAGGGCGAAAAGATCGACATCATCCCCTGGTCGCCCGACGTCGCCACTTTCGTCGTCAACGCGCTCCAGCCCGCCAGCGTCAGCCGCGTCATCATCGACGAGGAGGAAGAGCGGATCGAGGTGGTGGTGCCCGACGACCAGCTCAGCCTCGCGATCGGCCGGCGCGGCCAGAACGTGCGGCTGGCGAGCCAGCTGACCGGCAAGGCGATCGACATCCTGACCGAGCAGGACGCGAGCGAGAAGCGCCAGCGCGAGTTCGTCGAGCGCACCGACCTGTTCCAGACCGAGCTGGACGTGGACGAGACGCTGTCCCAGTTGCTGGTCGCCGAGGGCTTCACCTCGCTCGAAGAGGTCGCTTATGTCGAGCCGGAGGAGCTGGGCGCGATCGAGGGGCTGGAGGAGTTGGTCGACGAGCTGCAGAGCCGCGCGCAGGAAGCGCTGGAGCGGCGCGACCAGGCCAATCGCGCGCTGCGCACCGAACTGGGTGTCGAAGACGCGCTGGCGGGCATGCCCTATTTGACTGAGGCGATGCTGGTGACGCTGGGCAAGGCGGGGATCAAGACGCTGGACGACCTCGCCGATCTCGCGACAGACGAGCTGGTCGAGAAGAAGCGGATCGAACCGCGCCGCCGCAACGAGGACGCGCCCAAGCGGCCGGAGCCGAAGGGCGGGATCCTCAGCGCTTATAGCCTGAGCGACGAGCAGGGGAACGAGATCATCATGGCCGCGCGCGCGCATTGGTTCGAGGACGACGCACCGGCGTCAGGATCCGGGGACAAGGACGCGGGCGAGCCCGCCGGGGAGGTCGCTGATGCGGACCCGGCGCAATGAGACCGTAGCGGAAGCAGCGGCCGGCCTGGAAAGCCTCTCCCCTTCAGGGAAAGGGAGAGGCGAGGAACCCGTCCGCTCGTGCATCCTCACCCGCGGCCGGGGGGCGCGGGGATCGCTGGTGCGGCTCGCGCTGGCGTCCGACGGCGCGGTGCTGCCCGATGTCCGCGCCAAGGCGCCGGGTCGCGGGGCGTGGATCGGGGTCACCCAGACCGACCTGGAAACCGCGATCGCCAAGGGCAAGCTCAAGGGCGCGCTGGCGCGGGCGTTCAAAGGCGCGGCGTTCACGCTCGCCGCCGACCTGCCCGGCACGATCGCGGCGGCGCTGGAGCGCAATGCGCTCGACCGGCTGGGGCTGGAGGCGCGCAGCGGCACGCTGGCGACCGGGGCCGAGCGGATCGAGACGGCGGCGCGCTCCGGGCAGCTCCATGCGCTCTACCATGCCGCCGATGCGGGCGCCGACGGCACGGGCAAGCTCGCCCAGGCTTGGCGGGTCGGCCGCGAGGAAGAGGGCAGCGGGTTGAAGGGGTTAACATTACCCGTCCCGCGCGCCATATTGTCGTTGGCGCTGGGGCGCGAGAATGTGGTACATATTGGCGTGACCGATCGCGCTGCGGCGAGGCGGGTGAGCGAGGCGCTCGACCGCTGGCTGCATTTCATCGGCCCCGCATCCTTGTCTTTGCCTTGCGAAACGGCCGCGCAGGGCGCATCGGCGCCCGCATCCGCGTCCAAGCAATTGGCGCCCGGGCCATTGGCCATGGAACGAACTGAGGAATCCGAGTGAGCGAGACCGACAACGACAAGCCCAAGCTCGGCATGCGCGCGCCCCTGGGGCTGCGGCGCACGGTAGAGGTAGGCAAGGTCAAGCAGAGCTTCAGCCACGGCCGCACCAACACGGTCGAGGTCGAGGTAAAGCGCCGTCGCATCCTGGGACCGGGCACGGCGGGGGCAGCCGCGCCTGCCGTGCCCGAGGCCGCACCTGCCCCGGCTCAGCCCGCGCCGTCGCCGGCGCCCGTCGCGCGCGCTCCTGCGGCCGAGACGCCGCAGGAGCGTCAGGGCCGGCTGCTCCGCGAAGCCGAAGAGCAGCGGATGGGCGCGCTGGAAGAAACTCGCCGCCGCGAAGGCGAGGCGCGTACCCGCGCCGCGGAAGAGGAGCGCAGCCGCGCCGTCGAACGCACGCGCGTCGCGGCCGAGGAGCAGGCTGCGCCGGTTGCGTCCGCCCCCGAAGCAGCGGCGGCGCCCGCCGTCGAGGTCGCGCCTGTTGTGCCGCAGCCCGCGCCGGAGGTGGCGCGCGTCGTCGAGGCCGCGCCGCAGCCCGAGCAGCCGGCCCCTGTCGTCGAGCTGGCGCGCGATCCGGCGATGCCGGCCCCGCGCCGCTTTTCGCCGGTGGCGCGCCCCGACATCCCCCGGCCGCAGCCCAAGCCAGAGCCTGCCGCCGCCGCCCCGGCGGCGACACCGGCTACCGGCGGCGCGGGCGGACAGACGGGGCCGCGCTTTGGTCCCGGCGTCGCCACGCCGCGCGCCGGCGCCCCGACCGCGCGCCCGCAGCAGCGCGACCGCAAGGGCGACGAGCGCCGCGGCGGCAAGCTGACCGTCACCCGCGCGCTGTCCGACGAGGGTGGCGCCCGCGCTCGCTCGCTCGCTGCGCTGAAGCGGGCGCGCGAGAAGGAAAAGCGCCACTACGGCCCGCGCGACGCGCAGCCCAAGCAGGTCCGCGACGTCCAGGTGCCCGAGGCGATCACCGTCCAGGAGCTCGCCAACCGCATGGCGGAAAAGGGCGCGGACCTGGTCAAGGCGCTGTTCAAGATGGGCATGCCCGTCACGATGACGCAGAGCATCGACCAGGACACGGCCGAGCTGCTGGTCACCGAGTTCGGTCATAACGTCAGCCGCGTGTCGGCGTCGGACATCGACCTCGCGGTCGACATGACTGACGACGCCGTCGAGACGATGCAGCCGCGGCCGCCGGTGGTCACGATCATGGGCCATGTCGATCACGGCAAGACCAGCCTGCTCGACGCGCTGCGCGGCACCGACGTCGTGCGCGGCGAGGCCGGCGGCATCACCCAGCATATCGGCGCCTATCAGGTGCAGCTGAAGGACAAGTCGAAGGTCACCTTCCTCGACACGCCCGGCCACGAGGCGTTCACGCAGATGCGCGCGCGCGGCGCGGACGTCACCGACATCGTCGTGCTGGTGGTCGCCGCCGACGACGGGCTGATGCCGCAGACCATCGAGGCGATCAATCACGCCAAGGCGGCGGGCAAGCCGATGATCGTCGCGATCAACAAGGTCGACAAGCACGAGGCGAATGCCCAGCGCGTCCGCGAGCGCCTGCTGGAGCAGGACGTGCAGGTCGAGGAGATGGGCGGCGAGACGCAGGACGTCGAAGTCTCCGCGCTCAAGAAGACCGGGCTCGACACGCTGATCGAGAAGATCCAGCTCCAGGCCGAACTGCTGGAGCTGAAGGCAAACCCCGACCGTCCCGCCGAGGGCACGGTGGTCGAGGCGAAGCTGGACAAGGGGCGCGGGCCGGTCGCGACGGTGCTGGTCAATCGCGGCACGCTGAAAGTCGGCGACGTATTCGTGATCGGCGCCGAGAGCGGCAAGGTCCGCGCGTTGGTCGACGACAAGGGTCGGCAGGTCAAGGAAGCCGGGCCGGCGATGCCGGTGGAGATCCTCGGCCTGTCGGGCGTGCCGCAGGCAGGCGATCCGCTGCAGGTGGTCGAGAACGAGGCGCGCGCGCGGGAGGTCGCCGAATACCGCCAGGGCGTGTTGACGCAGAAGCGCACCACCACCGCGCCCGCGTCGTTGGAGAGCATGTTCTCCGCGCTCAAGGCCAATCAGGCGATCGAGTATCCGCTGGTCGTCAAGGCGGACACGCAGGGCACGATCGAGGCGATCGTCGCGTCGATCAACAAGATCTCGACCGACCTCATCAAGGCGCGCATCCTCCATTCGGGCGTCGGCGGGATCACCGAGAGCGACGTCACGCTGGCGTCGGCGAGCGGTGCGCCGATCATCGGCTTCAACGTCCGCCCCAACGCCAAGGCGCGCGAGATCGCCGAGCGGCAGAAGGTGGCGCTGAAATATTACGACGTGATCTATGACCTGGTCGACGAGATCAGGGCGGGGATGGCGGGCGAGCTGGGCCCCGAGGCGTTCGAGACGGTGGTCGGCCGTGCCGAGATCCGCGAGGTCTTCTCCGCGGGCAAGACCGGCCGTGCCGCCGGCCTGCTCGTCACCGAAGGCGTCATCCGCAAGGCGCTCAAGGCGCGCATCACGCGGGCCGACGTCATCATCTACCAGGGCGAGATCGCGTCGCTGCGCCGGTTCAAGGACGATGTGCCCGAGGTTCGCGCGGGGCTGGAGTGCGGTGTCACGTTCACCCAGAACTTCACCGACATCAAGCCGGGCGACTATCTGGAAACGTTCGAGGTCGAGATGCGCGAGCGGACGCTGTAAGGCAGCCGGGTCGATCTGGGCGACAAGGCGCTCGACATCCTCGGCGAAGGTGCCGCCGAGGTTGCCTTGGAGGGCTGTAGCGGCTGTCTGCAACATGGCGGGCATTGCGCGTTGTTGCTGATCGCCGTCACGGCGCTGCCGGTCGCGCTTATGTGGTGGTTTTGAGATGGCGAGACACGCACCCGAAGGCGACCGCTCCGTACGCCTGCTCCGCGTTGGCGAGCAGGTTAGGCATGTGCTGGCCGAGCTGCTGGGGCGCGGCGCGGTGCATGACGAGACGCTGGCCAAGCACCTGGTCAGCGTGACGGAGGTGCGGATGTCGCCGGACCTGCGCCACGCCACGGTGTTCGTGAAGCCGCTGCTGGGCCAGGACGAGGGCGCGGTGCTGACGGCGCTGCGTCACAATACCGCCTTCCTGCAGCGCGAGGTCGCGGCGCGGATCAGGACCAAATACGCGGCGAAGCTGAAGTTCCTGGCCGACGAGAGCTTCGACGAGGGCGGTCGCATCGACGCGCTGCTGCGCCAGCCTGAGGTGGCGCGGGATCTGACCGGAGAGCCCGGCGCGGGCTGACGCCGCGATCGCTGGACATTGAACGTCAATCCGGCTGTCTAGCCACGGTGGCCAAGCTGTATTTCTACTATGCCTCGATGAACGCGGGGAAGTCGACCAACCTGTTGCAGGCCGACTTCAACTATCGCGAGCGGGGGATGCGGACGATGCTGTTCACCGCGCGCGTGCACGACCGCAGCGGCACCGGCGTGATCGATTCGCGGATCGGGCTGGCGGCGGCGGCGACGCCATTTGACGGGGGCACCGACATCGCCGCGGCGGTCGCGATCGGCCATGCGCGCGAGCCTGTCGCCTGCGTGCTAGTCGACGAGGCGCAGTTCCTGTCGGCAGCACAGGTCGATCAGCTCGCGCATGTTGCCGATGCGCTCGGCATCCCGGTGCTCGCCTATGGCCTGCGCACCGATTTCCAGGGACACCTCTTCCCCGGCTCGGCGCGGCTGCTGGCGATCGCCGATACGCTGGTCGAGCTGAAATCGGTCTGCACCTGCGGGCGCAAGGCGACGATGAACCTGCGCGTCGATGCATCGGGCCGGGCGGTAGCGCGAGGGGCGCAGACCGAGATCGGCGGCAACGACCGCTACGTGGCACTTTGCCGCCGCCATTTTCGGGCGGCGCTGGACGAGGTGACCGCATGACCGGCGCATTCGCCCGGTTGCACGGCATCGCTTTGCGCCTATGTGTTTGATCTTGCTTGAGGAGTGACTGCGTTGCGCCCCCTTATTCTGACCGCCTTTGCCTTGTCGAGCGTTGCCGCCGCGCCGCATCGTGCGCCAGCCGATGCGTCGGGCATCGAGACCACCATCCCGCTGCTCGCGCCCGAGCGCATCCGCGATTTCGAACCGGACGGCGATCGCGCGGTATACGTTCAGGACATGCGCTTCCGCTGGTATCGGGTCGAACTGAACCGGCCGTGCCGGCCGCTGCCCTTCGTCACCACCATCGCGGTGCGCAGCCGCTTCACCTATGCGCTCGACCGCAGCGACGACGTCATCGCCGACGGCGAGCGCTGCGCGATCGAGCGCATCACCACCAGCGCCGCGCCGGTCCGCGAGCATCGGCGCCACGGCCGCAGCTGAGCGGGTGCATGGCTGGCTGATCCTCGACAAACCGCTCGGGCTCGGCTCGACGCAGGCGGTGGCGGCGGTCAAGCGCGCGCTGCGCGATGGTGGCTATCCCAAGGTCAAGGTCGGGCATGGCGGCACGCTCGACCCGCTGGCGACGGGCGTGCTGCCGGTGGCGCTGGGTGAGGCGACCAAGCTGGCGGGGCGGCTGCTCAACGGCGACAAGGTGTACGCGTTCACGGTGCATTTCGGGGAGGAGACAGACACGCTGGACCTGGAGGGGCGGGTGATAGCCACCGCGGACGCGCGGCCCACCATGGCCGAGATCGGGGCGGTGCTGCCGCGCTTCACGGGTGAGATCGAGCAGGTGCCGCCGGCGTTCTCGGCGCTGAAGGTGGACGGCGAGCGGGCCTATGATCTGGCGCGGGCAGGCGAGGCCGATGTGCACGCTGGCGAGCCGGAGCGTGAGCGGTCGCTCTCTGTCGCTCCTCCACGGGACGGGGATGGGGACCGGCGAAGCCGGTGGGGGGGGGCCTCCTTCAGCGGATCGCGCGCGGCCTGCCCCGTCCACAACTTGCTTCGCGAGCGGTCCCCCTCCCAGGGCCGGGGTGACGACATCCACGAAATCACCCTCGTCGCGCATGTGTCCAAGGGCACCTATATCCGCAGCGCTCGCCCGCGACATCGCGCGCGCGCTCGGCACCGTCGGCCACGTCACCCATGCTGCAGTCGCACCAGGGCCGGGCCGTTCGACCTGGCCGCGGGCGATATCGCTGGACAAATTGAGCCGAAGCCGCTAAGGCGCGCGAGCTTGAACACCACCTCCTGCCGCTTGGCGCAGGGCTGGACGACATCCCGGCTCTTTCGCTGACCCCCGACCAGGCAGGGGCGCTCCGTCAGGGGCGTGTGCTGGTCGGGATCGACGCCGTCTGACGGTGTGACCCTCGCAATGCTTGCGCGACGTGCCCCAGGCGCTGGTCGACGTGAGACGGCGGCGAGGTTCGCGTCGTTCGCGGCTTCAACCTGTAACCCGATGTCGAAGGACGAACGCATGACGATTACCGCCGAGCGCAAGGATGCGCTGATCAAGCGAACATGCGTCGCGGCGAAGGCGACACCGGGTCGCCCGAGGTCCAGGTCTCGATCCTGACCGAGCGGATCAAGAACCTGACCGAGCATTTCAAGACGCCACGCCAAGGACAATCATTCGCGTCGCGGCCTGCTGATGCTGGTCAACAAGCGTCGCTCGCTGCTCGACTATCTCCGCAAGACGGAAGGGCAGCGCTACCTCGATCTCATCGCGAAGCTCGGGTTGCGTAAGTAACGTGGGCAAATAACTTCAAGGGCGCCTGCGGGCGCCCTTGTCGCATCCGCCGGTCTGCAATTCGGCAGGGCCTGGCCCGGAGCGACAACGCGCTCCACACCGCGCTGGCCGGCTAGCCAGCAGATAGGCCCCGCCTGCATCGGGCAGGTGGAGTGAAGGAAAACAGATGTTCGATACCAAGAAAGTTTCAGTCGAGTGGGGCGGCCAGACGCTGACGCTCGAGACCGGCCGCGTCGCCCGCCAGGCAGACGGCGCAGTGCTCGCGACGCTCGGCGAAACCGTCGTGCTGTGCGCGGTCACCGCCGCCAAGTCGGTCAAGGAGGGGCAGGACTTCTTCCCGCTCACCGTCCATTATCAGGAGAAGTTCTCGTCTTCGGGGCGCATCCCGGGCGGCTTCTTCAAGCGCGAGCGCGGCGCGACCGAGCGCGAGACGCTGGTCAGCCGGTTGATCGACCGCCCGCTGCGGCCGCTGTTCCCGGAGGGCTTCTACAACGAGGTCAACTGCATAGCGCAGGTCATGTCGTATGACGGCGAGAACGAGCCCGATCTGCTCGCGATGATCGCGGCGTCGGCGGCGATGACGCTGTCGGGCGTGCCCTTCATGGGCCCGATCGGCGCGGCGCGCGTCGGCTACAAGGACGGTGAGTATCAGCTCAACCCGTCGGACAAGGACGTCGCTGCGGGCGACCTCGACCTGATGGTCGCGGCGACCCAGGACGCGGTGATGATGGTAGAGTCGGAGGCGAACGAGCTCTCCGAAGACATCATGCTGGGCGCGGTCATGTTCGCGCACAAGGCATCGCAGCAGGTGATCGACGCGATCATCAAGCTTGCCGAACAGGCCGCCAAGGAGCCGTGGGAGCTGAAGGCCTCGGCCGATCTGTCTGCGCACAAGGCGAAGCTGAAGGACCTGATCGGCGATGATATGGCGGCGGCGTACAAGCTGACCGACAAGCAGGCGCGCCAGACCGCGATCAACGACGCCCGCGCCAAGGCACGCGAGGCGTTCGAGGACCTGAAGCACGCCAACCCGGCCGAGTATCTCGGCACGCTGAAGCTGGTGAAGAAGGTCGAGGCGGAAATCGTCCGCGGCGCGATCCTGAAGACCGGCAAGCGCATCGACGGCCGCGACACCAAGACGGTCCGTCCGATCGAGGCCGAGGTCCATTTCCTCCCGCGCGCGCACGGCTCGGCGCTGTTCACGCGCGGCGAGACGCAGACCATCGCCACCACGACGCTGGGCACCCGCGACGCCGAGCAGATGATCGATGGGCTCAACGGGCTCAGCTACCAGCATTTCATGCTGCACTATAACTTCCCGCCCTATTCGGTCGGCGAGGTCGGCCGCTTCGGCGCGCCGAGCCGCCGCGACGTCGGCCACGGCAAGCTCGCCTGGCGGGCGCTGCACGCGGTGCTGCCGACGAAGGAGGAGTTCCCCTATACGATCCGCGTTACCAGCGACATCACCGAGTCGAACGGCTCGTCGTCGATGGCGACGGTGTGCGGCGGCTCGCTGAGCCTGATGGACGCGGGCGTGCCGATCAAGCGGCCGGTCAGCGGCATCGCGATGGGCCTGATCCTGGAGGGCAAGGACTTCGCCGTCCTCAGCGACATCCTCGGCGACGAGGATCACCTGGGCGACATGGACTTCAAGGTGGCGGGCACGTCGGAGGGCATCACCAGCCTCCAGATGGACATCAAGATCGCCGGCATCACCGAGGAAATCATGCGCGTCGCGCTGGCGCAGGCGCATGAGGGCCGCGCGCACATCCTGGGTGAAATGGCCAAGGCGCTCGATTCCACGCGCACCGAGCTTTCGGCGCACGCGCCGCGGATCGAGACGCTGACCGTCGACAAGTCGAAGATCCGCGACATCATCGGCACCGGCGGCAAGGTGATCCGTGAGATCGTCGCCACCACCGGCGCCAAGGTCGACATCGACGACGAAGGCGTGGTCAAGGTCTCGTCCTCCGACCACAGCCAGATCGAGGCGGCGATCGCCTGGATCAAGGGCATCGTCGAAGAGGCCGAGGTCGGCAAGATCTACTCCGGCAAGGTCGTCAATCTGGTCGATTTCGGCGCGTTCGTGAACTTCATGGGCGGCAAGGACGGGCTGGTCCACGTCTCCGAGATGCGCAACGAGCGCGTCGAGAAGGTGTCGGACGTCGTCTCCGAGGGCCAGGAGGTGAAGGTCAAGGTCCTGGAGATCGATCCGCGCGGCAAGGTGCGCCTGTCGATGCGGGTCGTCGATCAGGAGACCGGCGCCGAGCTGGAGGACACCCGTCCCGCACGCGAGCCGCGGGGCGATCGGGGCGATCGGGGCGATCGGGGTCCGCGCAGCGATCGCGGCCCGCGGCGTGACGGTGACCGCGACCGCGGCCCGCGCCGTGACGGCGGTGATCGGGGCGGCGACCGCGGTCCGCGGCGTGACGGCGGTGACCGCGGCCCGCGTGGCGAGGGCAGCGACCGTGGTCCGCGGCGCGAGGGCGGCGAGGACGGCCCCGCGCCGAGCTTTGCTCCGGCGTTCCTGACGGGCGATCGCGATTGAGGCATTTCCTTGCCGCTCGCGGGAAGGGGATCGAAGGGGCTCGCGGCGACGCGGGCCCTTTTCTACGTTTCGGCAACGGAGGTGCGCTTGACCGACGACTATGCCCACGGCCGCCGCGACGGCCTGCGGCTGGCGCTCGCCATGCTGGCGGCCGAGGAGGCGAAATGGGCCGCACTGCTGGGTGAAAGCCGGTCGGGGCGGACGAACGCGCTGCGTGAGACGCGCCACAAGACGCTGCAGGTCGCGCAGAAGCGGGTACAGACGGTGCTCAACCGGATGACGCCCAAGGGCGAGAGCGCCATCAGCGACGAGCTCGCGGCCGCGATCGATGCAGCTGGTCTGTAGAGGCTAGGCCGGGACCGCCTCGATCTCGCGCACGGCCTCGCCTGCCCGCTGCGACGCCGGACCTCGCGCGCCGCGCAGGAGGCGGCCGGGCAGCGCATCGGTGGCCACGCCGTTGCGATAGGTCACCTGCCCCGCGACGATCGACGCGAGATAGCCGTCGGCGCGCTGCATCAGCCGCTTGCCGCCCGCCGGAAGGTCATAGGCGACCTCCGGCGCATGCAGCGTCAGCGCATCGTAATCGATGACGTTGAGATCGGCGCGCAGCCCGACCTCGATCCGGCCGCGGTCGCCGAGCCCGACCAGCGCGGCGGTGTCCGCGGCCTGCTGTTTGACCACCGCCTGCACGCTCAGCCGCGGTCCGCGCGTGCGGTCGCGCGTCCAGTGCGTCAGCAGCGAGGTGGGGAAGCTGCCGTCGCAGATCATGCCGACATGCGCGCCGCCGTCGGACAGGCCCGGCACCGTGTCGCGATGGGAGAGCATTTCGTACGACGCATCGAGCGATCCGTAGCCGTATGAGAGGAAGGGCAGATAGAGCACACCCCGGCCACCATTCGTCAGCATGTGGTCAAGCGCCACCGCCTGTGGTTCGACGCCCTGTGCCGCGGCGATGCTGCCGACCGCGTGGTCCATCGTTGGTTCGTAATCGGGGCTGGTTGCGCCGAGCGGGTACATGCCGCTCCACGCCGACAGGCTGGCCGACGCGAAGGGCCCGCGCAGGTCCGGTGTTTCGGCGAGCAGCCGCGCCCGGCGCGCAGGCTCTGCCAACGCCGCCACCCGTTCGCTGAGCGGCAGGCCGGCGACCTCCCTGTACGCCTCGTGAAAGCTGAACGGGTTGACCGTCAGCTCGAACCCAAACAGCACACCGACCGCGCGCGGCGACACCTGCGCCTTGATCGGCAGTCCGGCATCGACTGCGTCCGCCAGGGCGGCGAGCAGGAGGCGGAACGAGTCGGGTGCGGTGTGGCTCTGCGCGAGCGAGAAGGATAGCGGCCGCCCCGACTGCTCGACGATGCGGCGGAACATCGCGAACTCCGCCAGCGGATCGGGGTGAAAGTCGCTGACGACCTGCAGCACGCCCGCGCCCGCCCCATCGAACGCCGCCGCCATGCCCATCGCGATGCCCGTCAGCTCTTCCTCCTCCGCGGTCAGTGTCGGCGTTGGCTCGCCCGCCTTGGTACGATGATTGAGCGTGCGGCTGGTGGTGAAGCCTAGCGCGCCCGCTTCAACCGCTTCCTTTGCAAGCGCCGCCATCCGGCGGATGTCCTGGGGGGTCGCGGGTTCGCGGGCGACGCCACGCTCGCCCATCACGTGGACGCGGAGCGCCGCGTGCGGGAGCTGGGCGGCGATATCGAGGTCGAAGCGGCGCTCGCCGAGCGCGTCGAGATATTGCGGAAAGCTTTGCCAGTTCCACGGCAGACCGGCGGTGAGCACCGGGAAGGGCAGATCCTCGACGCCCTCCATCAGGTAGACCAGCCGGTCGCGATCGGCGGGTTTGCACGGCGCGAAGCCGACGCCGCAATTCCCCTGGACGACGGTCGTGACGCCGTGCCACGACGATGGCTGCATCCGCTCGTCCCAGGTCGCCTGACCGTCATAATGGGTGTGGACGTCGACAAAGCCGGGAGTCACGAGCTTGCCTTGCGCATCGAGTACCGTCGCCGCGCTGCCCGTTACCGTGCCGACCGCGGCGATCAATCCGCCGCTGATGCCGACATCGGCAACGAAAGGCTTTCCGCCGGTGCCGTCGACCACGGTGCCGTTGCGGATAACGAGATCATAGGCGTGCGTCGTCACGTGCCGTCTCCTTGGTGTACCCAGCGTGCGCCCGCGGCAGATCGCCGTCAACGGCAGGAACGGATGTCGCCTCGTCACCCGCAACCCTTTCGAGGTGATGCCTTTTCTTGTGTAAAGGCGTATGATGGCGCGCCATGACCCGTCGCCGCCCCCATCCCCCTTCGCTCCTGTCCCGCCGCACCACGCTGGCGATGCTGTCGTCATCGGCGGTGCTCGCGGCCTGCGGCGACAGCGGCGGCGGGGGCAGCAGCAGCGCGACGGCGAGCGGGTCGACGCCCACGCCCAGCCCGACGCCGACCCCCACCCCGACGGCCACCCCGACCGCGGTTGGCGCCGCTTGGTACGGCTATGGGCACGATGCCCAGCATAGCGGCGTCAGCGCAGTCGCATCACAGGATCTGGGACGGATCGCCTGGACATCGGCGGTCGATCTGGCGCCCGCCTATACGCAATATGGTGCGCTGCTGACCCATTACGGCTCGCCGGTGGTGACGACGCGCAATACCGTCGTGGTGCCGGTCAAGACGACCGCCACGGGGGACTATCGGCTGGAAGGACGCAGCGGTGTGACCGGCGCGCTGACCTGGTCGCTCGCCACCGACTATGTGACCCCGCCGCACAATTGGCTGCCGCCCTTCAACGTGCTGTTGTCGCAGCAGGGGCGGCTCTATGCGCCAGCGGGCGGTGGGCGGCTGGTGGCGCGCGACGATGCCGACGCGGCGAGCAGCACCACCGCCTCGCTCGTCTTCTACGGTGCGGCCACCTATGCCGCCAATGCCGCCGCGTTCAATGCCGCCGTGTTCATCAACACGCCGCTGACCGCGGACGCGGCGGGGAATATCTTCTTCGGCTTTCAGGTAACGGGCGCCAATCCGGCGGGGCTGGTCGGCGGCATCGCGCGGGTGGCGCCCGACGGCTCCGGCACGTGGATCAGCGCCGCCACGGCGTCGGGCGATGCGGCGATCCAGAAGGCGGCGATGAACTGCGCGCCCGCGCTGTCGCCCGACGGCACGACGCTTTACATCGCCGTCAACATCGCCGCCGTGTCCGGGACGACGCAGCGCGGCTATCTGCTGGCGCTCGACAGCACCACGCTGGCGGTCAAGGCAAAGGTCGCGCTGATCGACCCCAACTCGCGCACCCCGGCGCGGGTCAGCGACGACGGCACCGCCTCGCCCGTGGTCGGCAGCGACGGGCGCGTCTATTACGGCGTGCTGGAGGCGCAGTTCGGCACGCATAACGGGCGCGGCTGGCTGCTTCAGTTCGACGCGGCCCTGAACGCGATCGGCGCGCCGGGCAGCTTCGGCTGGGACGTGTCGCCGTCGATCATCCCGACCGCCAGCGTACCGTCATACACCGGCACCTCGCCGTATCTGCTCGCGGTCAAATACAACAACTACGAAGGCGCCGGGACTGGCGACGGGCTGAACCGGCTCGCGATTCTCGATCCGCGGGGCACGCAGGCGGACCGCATCGTCGCGAGCGTGACAGTGATGCGCGAAGTGCTGACCGTACTTGGGCCGACGCTGGACGCCGCATCGCCGTCGGGCGCGGGGCGGCGGGAATGGTGCATCAACACGATGGCTGCCGATCCGCAGCGGCGGTCGATCCTCGCCAACAACGAGGACGGGGTGCTGTATCGCTGGGATCTGACGGCCAACACGCTGACTCAGTCGGTGCGGCTGAACCCCGGGCTTGGTCAGGCCTATACTCCGACGCTCGTTGGTGCGGACGGCGCGGTCTACGCAATCAGCAACGCGACGCTGTACGCGATCAGGGCGTAGCGAGCAGGCTGCGGTAGCGGGGCTGGTCGATGGCCAGCCGGTCGCGCGCGGTTTGACGAAGGTGGTGAAGGAGCGCCGGATCGTCCGGGGCGATCCCCCCCCGATCGATCAGGGTGCACAATGTGCTTTCCAGTTTGTCGAACGATCCCGTCGCGCCGGTGATCGTCCGCAGACGCTCGATCGCCTCGGCTTCGGCGGAGGGTCCGTGTTCAAGCTCGCGGGCGACGATGGCCAGCGCGCTGGCGGCGACCTTGCCCTGGAAACCGCCGGCGTCGGGCGCGCCTGCGTCCAGCCAGCCGATCACGGCGGCGACGATCCCGGCGGCGGCAGGACCATCATTCATCAGCCGATCCCAGCCATGCGGCGAGGTCGGCCTCGCATTCGCTCAGGCGGCGGCCGATCACCGCCCGCTCGACGCCGCCACCGCCCGCGAGGTACATGGTGCGAGTCATCACCGCCCATTTGAGCGACCCCATCGCCCCCCACCAGCGCACCCGCTGCGCGCTGACCGGCGCTCCGCCCGCCGCCGAGTAGGCGGCAAACAGCGGATCGAGCCCACCGAAACCGCCCGCCTCTCCTGCCCCGCCGAACCGCCAGCTGTTGACCGTGAGCCAGCCGATGTCCTCCGCCGGGTCGCCCAGATGCGCCAGCTCCCAGTCGAGCACCCCGACCAGTCCGCGGTCGGGATCGACCATCAGATTGCCGGTCCGGAAATCGCCGTGCAGCAGCCGCGGCGTGACCGGCGCGGGCACCGTGCCGGCAAGCCGGCGGAAAGCGGCGGCGATCGTCGCGCGCGGCAGCGGATCGCGCACCCAGGCGCGCTGGTAGAAGGCCAGCGTCTCCGCCGCGTTGCGGGCGGGCAGCCCGGCCACCGTGCCCGGCGGAATGGCGTGAATCGCCGCCAGCGCCGCACCGCATTGGGCGGGCAGCAGGGACCGTGCCGGGGCAAAGGCGGGCGAGCGGACGATGCGTTGGCCCAATGTCTCGCCCGCCAACCGGCCGACGACGATCGCCTCGCCCAGCGCCTCGTCCACGTCCGACACCAGCACGACGCCCGGCACCGGCGCCCCGGCCGCGCCCGCCGCCCGGATCAGCGCAGCCTCCGCGCCGAGGCAGAGCTGCTCGCCACTCGCCACCGCCTGCCCGCGACGGCGCAGGATCAGCGCGGTCGCGCCGTCGGGCCCGGTCGCGTCGAACGCCCAGGTCTGCATGCTCGCGCCGCCGGTCAGGAGCGTAAGCCCGGCGATCCCGGTCGCGCCCGCCGCCAGCCTGGGCGCAAGCCCGGCCAGCGCGGCAGCGATCTCCTCGACGGTCATTGCGTGACGCTCGCGCTCGGGCAGCGGCTGTGTCAAGCTCGCGCGCATGGACTTCGCCCTCCCCGCCGACCTCGTCGCGTATCTGGCCGAGCTGGATGCGTTCATCGAACGCGAGATCAAGCCGCTGGAGGCTGCGGACGACAATATCCGTTTCCTCGATCACCGACGTGAATGGGCGCGGACCGACTGGGATGCGGGCGGGTTGCCGCGCGCCGAGTGGGAGGCGCTGCTGGGCGAGGTGCGGCGGCGCGCCGACGCGGCCGGGCACCTGCGCTTCCCGCTGCCGGCCGAGTTCGGCGGCCGCGACGGGTCGAACCTGTGGATGGCGGTGATCCGCGAACATTTCGCGGCAAAGGGGCTGGGGCTCCACAACGATCTGCAGAACGAGCACAGCATCGTGGCCAATTTCCCGCAGGTGCTGATGTTCCGCGACTTTGGCACGCCAGCGCAGCAGCGGGAGTTCATCGGCGGGATGCTGGACGGCACGCGGCGGCTGCCGTTCGGGCTGACCGAACCCGAGCACGGCTCCGACGCGACCTTTATGGAAACGCGCGGCGTCCGTGACGGTGACGGCTGGCGGATCGACGGCGAGAAGATGTGGACGACCGGCATGCACGTCGCGACGCACGTCATGCTGTTCGCGCGAACCAGCGGAGAGGATGGCGACGCGCGCGGCATCACCTGCTTCCTGGTCCCGGCCGACGCGCCCGGCGTGAAGGTCGAGGAATATCTGTGGACCTTCAACATGCCGACCGATCACCCGCGGGTCAGCTTCAACGGCGTGCGCGTCGATGACGGCGCGATCTTCGGCCGCGAGGGCGAGGGGTTGGCAGTGGCCCAGCATTTCGTCCACGAGAACCGCATCCGCCAGGCCGCGTCCTCGCTGGGCGCGGCGGATTACTGCGTGCGGGAGAGCGTCGCCTACGCCAAGACGCGCAAGCCCTTCGGCAAGCCGCTGGCGGCGAACCAGGCGATCCAGTTCCCGCTGGTCGAGCTGGCGACGCAGATCGAGATGTTGCGCCTCCTCATCCGCAAGACGGCGTGGGAGATGGACGCGATGACCAAGCCGGAGGTCGCGACGCGGCTCTCCGACAAGGTCTCCATGTGCAACTACTGGGCGAACCGGCTGGTGTGCGAGGCGGCCGACACCGCCATGCAGGTACATGGCGGCATCGGCTATTCCCGCCACAAGCCGTTCGAACACATTTACCGCCACCACCGCCGCTACCGGATCACCGAAGGGTCAGAGGAGATCCAGCAGCGCAAGGTGGCGGCCTGGCTGTTCGGGTTTGCGGGGCCGGGGCGCGAGGGGGGGTAGCCGCGCGCGACGATCAGGGGGCACCGCCAGCGGCTGCATCGCGCGACAGCGTCAGCAGGCTGTATTCGGAGGCGTCGCCCGCGGTCCGCACATAAACGGGTCCGCCCGCGTCGGCGGCCAGCCCGCTGCCAGGACCGGCCAGGCCGGGAGCGGGCAGGCTGCGCAGGACGCGTCCGGTCTCCGCATCGCGCAGCACGAGGCGCGGGCGGTCACGATCGCTGCGGTCGGGCAGCCAGATGCCGCCGTCCACCGGGCGCCAATTGACGATGTCGAACAGCGTCAGGTCGACCGGCAGGCGGTGGACCCGTCCGTCGAGCCGCCACAGCTCACGGATCCCCGTGGTCTCGCCCGCGCGGACGGCGAACAGCGCAGCGCCGTTGCCGAGCACCACCGCAAAGCCGGGACGCTCCAGGTCCCGGGGCGGCGCCGCCCCGGACGGATCGAGCGCGAACAGCCGCCACCCGGCGCCGTCCAGCACGGGGGTGATCAGCCGCCGCCCGTCGCCCGACCAGGCGGCGGGGTTGACCGAACGCGCATGCGGGTTCCAGCTGTAGACCGGCCGCCCCGCCGCATCGAAGACGACGATTTCCCGGCCCGCGTTGCGCGTGACCAGCGCCGCGGTCAGCCGCCCGCCGGGCGACGGCGTCACGCCGGAGATGCGCGCCGCGACGAAATCGCCCCATGGCCTGACCGTGCCCGTCGCATCGCGCTCCCAGATCCGCGCCACGCCCGCCGAGGACACGGGAAAGCGCAGTCGCCCGCCGGGGAGCAGTGCGGGACCCGCGATCCGCCCCCGCACCGTCGCCAGCATGGCAGGCGCCGGCTGCGCGCCGCTGGACCGGGCCAGCGCGCTACCGGTACGGTCCGCCTCCGCAAGCAGACGCTGGCCCGCGGCCGCCAGCGCCGTGACGGGTCCGAGCGCCACGGGCTGCGACCGCACGCGGCCGGTGGCGTCGATCAGGTCGAGCGACGACGTCCCCGCCCGCGTCCAGGCGACCGCCAGGCCGCCGCCGGGAAGCGGAGCCGCGACCGCCGCGGCGACACCCTGTCGGTGCCACAACAGCCGCTCAACGCCGGTGGTGCCGTCGCGCACCACCCAGCCGATGTCAGCCCAGCCGAACTGCCGCTGAAACACGATGTCGCGGCCGCGCGGGACCGGCAGGTCGTCGCCCATCGCGTCGCCGGGCGGGGTGCTGACCACGCTGCGCTCGCCATCGGCCAGCCTGACGGCGACGATGTGATGGACGGCGTTGACGCCGGGCGCGTCGCCGAACAGCAAAACGCGGCCGTCGGCGCTCCAGCTCAGGATCGGGTCGCCGACCGTCTCGCACGCCCCCGCGGGCGCCGCCGGCCCGGCGTGACGCAGGACAAACAGCCGGCACGGCCGTCCGGCGTCATAGGCGATGAAGGCCAGGGCGGTGCCGTCAGGGCTCCAGGCCGGGCGGCGTGCGTCGAGCGCGGGAGGACTGATCGCGCTGCCCGTGCCGCCGCCCTCGGCAGCACGCACGAAGATGCGGCCGCGGCCGCTGCCGTCCTGACTCCGGTAGGCCAGCCGTCGTCCGTCGGGCGACATGGTCACATCGCTGGCACCCGGCGGCAGATCGTCGAGCGCGGCGGCGGCGGTCACCCGCCAGGAGGCGGTGTGCCGGTCGCCCGAACCGGCCCCGCGGATCAGCAAAGCGGCAGCGAGCGCCACCGGCACCGCCGCCATCGTCGCCACCGGGGCCCAGCGGTGCCGTCGCCGTCGCACCGGCAAGGTAGCGGCGGCGGCGGGCGGTGCGGGCGCGCCGGCTGCCATCGACGGCATTGCTGCATGCCGGTCTTCCGCGGCAGCGAACGCGGCGGGGATCAGCCGGTAGCCGATGCGGGGCACCGTCTCGATCGCGAAAGGCGCAGGCGCGGGGGCGGCGGCGGCCGCGCGACGCAGCATCTGCACCGCGCGGTTGATCGCATCGCTGCCGACGACACGGCCGTCCCACACCCGCATGTTGAGCTCCTCGCGACCGACTACCGCCGGGGAGGCATGCGCGAGCACGACGAGCACCTGCATCGCACGCGGCTCCAGGCGCTGCAACCACTCCCCCGCCTCCAGCATCAGCGCGGCGGGTGTGACGCTCACCTGCCCCAGCGCAAAGGGCGGTTCGTGCGCGAGGTCGACGGCGGTCATGACCCCGCAGGCCCGGCAATCATCGGCTCCCGCCCATCGAAACATCGGCTCCACGCCATCGCGAAACGGGGCGGGGTACCCCACAGCAGCGATCTGGCGTGGGAAGGCTTCGGCCAGTTCGTCGCCACGTCCTTCACCCGCCCGCTCAAAGGGAGCTCGTACGATGAAATGGATCGCCGCCGCCGCCGCGCTGCTGGCCGCCGCGTTTGCCGCCCCGGCAGGCGCGCAGACGCTGCACTACGCACTGAACGGGACCGCGCCCGACGGCACCGTCGAATATGCGTCGTTCGATCTCGATGCGCATCCCATTCCCCTCGCCAACAACATCGGCCCGGACGGCTTTCGCATCAAGTTCATCTCCGGCATCTTCCAGATCGGGTCGCAGGTGCTGAACCTGCAGGACCTGGAGTTCTTCACCAGCGACTCGGGCGGCGGGTTCATCAGCCTCGATCCGACCGACAAGACCGGGGAAAGCCTGTTCCTCAACGTCGGCAGCGATCAGCTTTTCGCGGGGCCACCGGCTACCCCGACGCTGCTCACTGGCAATTTCTTACTGTTCGACTTCGGCACCGGTGCCGACCTGAAGCTGAGCGTCGCGGCAGTGCCGGAACCGGCGGCCTGGGCGATGATGATCCTGGGCTTCGGGGCGGCGGGCATCACGCTGCGCCGCCGCGCGAGGGTAAGGACCGCCGTCGCGATTGCCTGACCGCCCGCGGGGGCGTGGCGATCACGTCCCGCTGGCGGCCGGGGCGGCTTCGCGGGTGACGCGCCGCAGCACCCGCGACAGCGCCTCGACCGAATAGGGCTTGCGCAGCAGCTCGACGCCTTCGACACCGCCGTCGGCCAGCGCTTCGCTATAGCCGGTTGTCAGGATCACCCGCAGATCGGGGCGACGCCGCCTCAGGTCGCGCGCGAGATCGACGCCCGACATGCCGCCGGGCATCACCACGTCGGAGAAGACGAGGTCAAAGTCAGCTGCGCCCTGCCCGGTCGCGTCGATCATCGCCAGTGCCTGGGCCGCGTCGCCTGCCCGCAAGACGGTGAAGCCCAGTTCCTCGAACAGCTGCGCGGCGACCTCGCCGACCTGCTCATTGTCCTCGACCAGCAGCAGATGCCCGCCGTGCAGCCCACCGCCGGACTCCGCTGCCGTCGTCTCGGCCGCCACGCCCGCTTGCGCCTGGGGCAGCATCAGCGTGAAGATCGTGCCGCGGCCGGGTTCACTCTCCACCCTGATCTCGCCGCCGGATTGCTTGGCGAAGCCATAGACCTGGCTGAGCCCCAGGCCGGTGCCTTTGCCCACCTCCTTGGTGGTGTAGAAGGGCTCGAAGATGCGCTCCAGCGTGTCTGCGGGGATGCCGCGGCCGGTGTCGGCGACGGCGATCGCGACGAACGGCGCGCCGATCGCGTCGGCGCGGCTGTCCACGGTGATCGTCAGCCGCCCCTCCCCCGCCATCGCGTCGCGCGCGTTGACCGCCATGTTGAGCAGCGCGGTCTCGAACTGATTGGCGTCCGCGTCGACCAAGGCGGGCTGACAGCGGATGTCGGTCACGACCGCGACCCGCGAGCCGACGGTGGTGTGGAGCATCTCCGCGGTGGAGCGGATCAGCGCGGCGGCGTCGAACGTCTCGGGGCGCAGCGGCTGTTTGCGTGCATAGGCGAGGAGCTGCGCGGTCAGCTTCGCCGCGCGATCCGCGGTGTCGCTGATCGCGTCGATGTAACGGCGCTTGCGATCCTCGGGCAGCTCGCGGCGGCGGAGCAGGTCGACCGACGAGCGGATGATCGTGAGCAGGTTGTTGAAATCGTGCGCGACCCCCCCGGTCAGCTGACCGATCGCTTCAAGCTTCTGGGCGTGGCGCAGCGCCTCCTCGGTCCGCGCGCGCTCGGCCATCTCGACCTGCAGCCGGTCGTTCGCGTCGGCCAGCTCGGCGGTGCGTGCGGCGACGCGCAGCTCCAGCGTATCGTTCAGCTCGCGCAGCGCCGCCTCCGCCGCCTTGCGCGCGGTGATGTCGACGACGGTGCCCGCGACGCGGAGACAGCGGCCGGCATCGTCGAACACGCCGCGCCCCTTGGCCGCGAGCCAGCGGACGACGCCGTCCTCCTTGCCGATCGTGCGATACTCGACGTCGTACAGCGCGCGGGTCGCGGGATCGCGCGACCCGTCATACGCCGCGCCCGTGGCGGCGCGGTCGTCGGGGTGCAGGCCGTCGTAAAAATCGGCCATCGTCACCGGCACGTCGGGCGAGATGCCGAACATCGCCTTGGTCCGTGGCGGCCAGATGAGCAGGTCGTTGACCAGATCGACGTCCCAGAAACCGACCTCGGCGTTGTCGACAGCCAGGCGCACCCGCTCCTCGGTCTCGCGCCGGGCGGCGTCGACCGCCAGCGCCTGGCGCGCATCGGCCAGATCGCGCGCCTGCGACAGGTCGGTGACGACCGCGCACATCGCCGCCGCGTCGTCGAGCGGCAGCGCGCTGAGCGACAGGCGGACGGGGATCATGCGCCCCTGCGCGGCCGACAGCGCCACCTCACACTGACCGCCGTCGCGCAGCAGCCGCGCAAGCGCATCGGCCGCCGCCGGCATGAAGCGGGCAAAGCGGGTACCGGTGACCAGCGACGACGGCTCACCGACCAGATCGGCAAAGGCGTGATTGCAATACAGCACCAGCCCGTCGGTGCTGAGGGTCACCGCGCCCTCGCGCATCTGTTCGATCAGCAGCCGGTAGGGCCGGTCGGCGTTGTCGAGCGTGAAGATACGGCGATCGTCGTCGCCGCCGATTACCAGGGCGTCGACCTCGCCCGAGCGGATCGCCTCGATCGTCTCCTCCGCTTCGGCGAGCCGCGCCTCCAGCTCAGCGATGCGCAGCGCGTCCGCGCTCATGCTGGCCCGCCTTGCGGCATGACGCCCAGCCCGCTCAGCACCCGCGCGGCATCGGACAGGTCGCCGATCATGCGCCGGATCGGCAGCGGCATCAGCTTGACCAGGGTCGGCGCGGCAACGACCTGATGGTCACGCGCCGCCTGCGGATTCTGATAGATGTCGATCACTTCCAGCCGATAGGCGCCGGGCAGCTCGCGCTCCAGCAGCCGGCGCAGATTGGTGATCGCCTGCGTCGACCGCGGCGTGGCACCCGACACGAACAGCTTCAGCACATGGCCGTCGCCATCACCGGGTGCGGCATCGCTCAACCCTCATCACGCCTGATTTCGAGCCCGACCAGCACCTTGTCGACATCCGCCAGCGTCCCGATAATCCGCTTGATCGGCGGCGGCAGGCGGCGGACCAGCGTCGGTACGGCCAGCACCTGATCGGCGGCGGCGAGTTCGGGATGCTTGGCCAGATCGACCACCTCGACCGAATGACAGCCGGGCAGATGCGCCTCGCACAGCTTGTTGAGGTTGGCGATCGCGGCGAGCGACTTGGGGCTCTGCCCCGCGACGTACAGGCGGAGGCGGTAGTGGCCTTGGGGGAGGTCGTCGTCGCTGTTTTGCGACACTGCGATAGGACCGTTCATTCCGCTGCGCCCCGGTGAGAGGCCATCGCGGCGCGATCGGCATCGATGCGGTCTTCGCGCCCCGCGGCCTCGCCGGTCAGCTCGTCCAGCTCGGCCTGCTCGGCGTCCAAGGCCGCGCGGGTCTCCAGGATCTGCCGCTCCGCCGCAGCGCGCCGCGCGTGAAAGGCGCGCCGGCGGCGGTCCGCCTCCTGCACTCGCGCCAGCTTGTCGTCGCGTTCACGCGCCTCCTGCATCTCGCGCGCCGATCCGGTGAGGACGCCAGCCGCACCGATATAGGCATCGATCAGCGTCACGCCGTGATCGGTGATGCGATACTCGCGTACCTGATTGGAGTGACTCATCCCGCGCGACTTGAGCACGAACAGCGTCGAATTGCGCTCGCCATTGGCCTCCACATGATGGAGCCCGATCCAGCTGTCCATCAGCGACGACAGCCCGAGGTCGGCGTGGTCGCTCGCCTGCACCCCGGTCAGATTGGTGAACAGCGCCGTCACGCCGTGCACCTTGAGCAGGTCGATCATGCGCAGCAGCATCGCGTGCACCTCGGACAGCGGGCCGCGCAGCGCCGAAATCGGGTCGATTACGACGACCTGCGGATCGAGCTGCTCGATGATCCGGTTCATCAGCGTCAGATGCATTTCCAGTCCGAACAGGCTCGGCCGAGCCGCTTCGATGCGTAACAGTCCGGAATCAAGATGCGCCTGAAGCTCGATGCCGACCGAGCGCATGTTGCGGACAATCTGTTCGTTCGATTCCTCGAACGAGAAATAGATCGCGCGTTCGCCCCTTTTGCAGGCGGCGTCGACGAAACTGGCGGCAAAGATCGTTTTGCCGGTGCCCGACGTGCCGGACAGGAGGACGCTGGAACCGGAATAGAAGCCGCCGATCCCCAGCATCGCGTCGAGCCCTGGGACGCCCGAGGGCACCACCGTGTCGGAGATCGAATGCTGCAGCCCCGCCGACGTGATCGGCAGGACGCTGATCCCACCCTCGTCGATCAGGAACGGATATTCGTTCGACCCGTGCGCCGAGCCGCGATATTTGAGCACGCGCAGGCGGCGCGTCGTGATCTGATCCTCGACCCGATTGTCGAGCGCGATCACGCAGTCGGAGATATATTCCTCGATGCCGTGGCGGGTCAGCCGCCCTTCTTCGCCACGCTCGGCGGTGATGATCGCGGTGACGCCTCTGTCCTTCAGCCACTCGAACAGGCGGCGCAGTTCGGCGCGCAGGATGGGACCGTCGCCCAGGCCGGAAAACAGCGCCTCCAGCGTGTCGAGCACGACGCGCTTGGCGCCGACCCGGTCGATCGCATAGCCCAGGCGGACGAACAGGCCTTCCAGGTCGTACTCGCCCGATTCCTCGATCTCGGAGCGTTCGACGCGGACATAATCGATCGCGAGCCTGCCCGCCGCGACCAGCCCGTCGGTATCATAGCCGAGCGACGCCGAATTAGCCACGATGTCGTCGCTGCGCTCCTCGAAGCTCATCAGCACGCCCGGCTCGTCGAACCGCGTCGCGCCGTTGACGAGAAAAGTGAGCGCGAACAGCGATTTGCCCGCGCCGGCCGCCCCCGCGATCAGCGTCGGGCGGCCGGCCGGCAGCCCGCCAAAGGTGATCGCATCCAGCCCGCTGATGCCGGTGCACGCCTTGGGCAGCGCGGGCGCCGTCCGCTGCGGCATCAGGCCGTCATGCCGACGATAGAAAACCGGTTTGCACAGTCCGCTGTCCGGTCCGCAACAGGCTGTTCACCCATGGAAATCCCGTCTCCGGGCGCGAGCATAGGTCAGGGGCCGCGCGCTTGGCAACGCGCGGGCGTTCGTTCAGCCTTGCTGTGGTAATTTAACGCCATGACGACGCTGGACAGGGGTGATCGGGCGGTGGCAGCGCTCGTCGCGGGCGGGCTGGTCGCGCTGTTGTTGTGGGCGCTGGTCGCCGGGCTTTCGATCGGTCGCGGCGGGTCGGCCGACACCGCGTTGAAGCTGTTCGGGGTCGCGCCGCCGCCGCCGGCGCCCGCCCGCGTCGTGCCGCCGCGCGTCCGCAACTTCCGGCCGGCGGGCGCCGCTGCCCCGCCCAACCTGCGCAGCCGCGCGACCGACATCGTCGCCCCCGTGCCACAGGTCGTGGTCCCGGTGACGCCGCCCGTGGTGGTGGCGCCCGTAGCGGCCACGGATGTGCAGGCGTCAGCCGGAGCAGCTGACGTCGCTGGCCCGGGTACGGGCGCAGGTGGGGAGGGTAACGGCTTCGGTGCAGGCGGCGACGGCGACGGCGACGGCGCGGGCGACGTCCCGCCGCGGCGCATCGGCGGCCGGATAAGAGACTCCGATTACCCGCTGGAGGCGGGCGAGCAGGGGATCAGCGGCACCGTCGGCGTGCGTTTTGTCGTCGACGAACAGGGCCGTGTGCCGCGCTGTTCGATCACCCGGTCGAGCGGCTCGCGGCTGCTCGACGACACCACGTGCCGGCTGATCGAGCAGCGCTATCGCTTCCGCCCGGGGCACGACGCGCAAGGACGGCCGTTCGCATCGACGATCGTGGAGAACGAGACCTGGGTGATCCATGACGAACCGCCCGAGCGGGAGCGGTAGCGGCGCGTTACGGCGGGCCGGCGTAGACGATCGTGTTACCATCCGGGTCGTCGACGTAAAACTCCCGCTGGCCCCAGCTCTGGTCGACCGGCCCCGCATGGACCGGGCTTTCGGGACGGCTCGGCGGACGCCAGCCCCGCGCCAGCAGGCCGGCCCAGGCGGCGTCGGCATCGGCGACGCGGATCATCGCCGACTGACGGCCCGGCGCCGCTCCGTCTTCCTGCAGGTGGAGTTCTTCGCCCAGCAGAGCGAGCACCGCGTAGAAGCCCGCGTCGAGATGGACGCGGCACCCGAGCTGATCGAGATAGAAGGGTAGCGTCGCCGCGACGGAGCGGACACGCAGAATGGGTACCATTGGCCGATCCGCCGAAAAGTCCGGGGAGTTCTGTTGCCCGGCCCCCCCGGCAGCCGCTGGAATCCCCTTCTGTTGCCCGGTGGGGTCCGACCGCGCTATCTTGGAGTAACCTTAGGCCGTGAGGCCCTCAGTTACGCCGCAATCGCGAGTGCTTCGTTATCGTTGGCACTTGTGTAATGGGCCGTCGCGGTGGTCCCATTCCGAGCAAAAGTCAGCGCTTTTCAACACACGTCGATCCTGGTTCGGCCCCGTCATGCGCGCCGGCGAGCCGGAGCGGATGGTGGAGCCGCCGGGTACTGCCCCCGGGTCCGATGCGTCTATTGCACGCCGTCGTTTATCGCCATAGCCGGGTTGCCCCAGCATCGCCGATATAGGCCATCGTGGCGGCCGTCGCAAGAACGTCACGCTTGCCATCACGCCGCCACAAATCCCTACTACGCGTGGGGTAGTATGCTTACTCAACGCTCCCGCTACGCGATGCGCGCAATGCTCTATCTGGCCGAGGCGCCCGCGGGCGGTCCGCCGATCCCGATGACGCGGATCGCGGCCGCAGCTTGCGTGCCGCGCAAGTTCCTGGAACTGATTCTCGCCGACCTGCGCGAGGCCGGGCTGATCCATTCGCACCGCGGCAAGATGGGCGGCTATTGTCTGTCGCGGCCGACGCATCTGATCTCGCTGGGGGACATCATCCGCGTCATCGAAGGGCCGCTGGCGCTGATCTCCTGCGTCAGCCGCACCGCCTATCGTCCGTGCGGCGATTGCCATGACGAGGCGAGCTGCGCGATCCGTCACGCGATGATGCGCGTCCGCGACGAGACCGCGCGCATCCTCGACGGCACCAGCCTCGCGGCCGCGGGCGCGCAGGAGCTGGCGGCGGCCTGATCGCAGGGTGGCGTGGCTAGCGACGCTAAGCTGCTGGGCGGCCCCGCAGCTCGTCCCTGATCTCGCGGAGCAGCGCGACCTCGGCCGGCTCCACGACGACCGCCACGACCGGCTTGGGCATCATCCGGTTCACTGCGCGCACGATCTGGAAGATGATGAAGGCGATGATGAGGAAGTCGACCGCCGCCGTCAGGAACGCGCCATAGCCGAGCAGGGGCACCCCCGCCTTCTTGAGCGCGGCATAATCGGTCAGCGAGCCCGTATAGCTGGCGGGCACCGGCCCGAGCTTGACGAAATAGCTGGAAAAATCGAGCCCGCCGAAGATCTTGCCGATCACCGGCATGATGATGTCGTCGGTCAGCGAGGTCACGATCTTGCCGAACGCCGCGCCGATAACCACGGCCACCGCGAGATCCAGCACGTTGCCGCGCATCACGAACGCCTTGAACTCTTGGAACATCGCGTCGCCTCCTTGATCTGAATCAAGCGATGCTAACCGCCGATTGCCCCTTCGCCAAGCCGCGCCGCGTCACTATAGTGATGTGCGACATCTGCCGGAGGTTGCCCATGACCCTGCGTTCCGCTCCTGCCCTGTTCGGCGTCCTGCCCCTCGCCGCCGCGTTGGCGTCCTGCGGCGTCAACAGCGTGCCGACCGCGGAGGAGACCGCCAAAGCGCGCTGGGCCGACGTTCAGAACCAGTATCAGCGCCGGGCCGACCTGATCCCCAATCTGGTCGCTACCGTCCGCGCCGCGGGCGCGCAGGAGAAATCGATCCTCGTCGAGGTGACACAGGCGCGCGCCGCCGCCAACCAGATCACCGTCGCGCCCGGCCAGCTGACCGACCCCGCCGCGCTGCAGCGCTATGCCGCTGCGCAGACCAATGTCGGCGTATCGCTGCAGCGGCTGCAGGAGGCCTATCCGCAGCTGCAGAGCCAACAGGGCTATCGCGACCTGACCGTCTCGCTGGAGGGCACCGAGAACCGGATCGCCCAGGCGCGGCGCGACTATAATCTGGCGGTGCAGGCCTATAACACGACGATCCGCACCTTCCCCAACGCGATCGGCGCGAAGGTTGTCTATGGCGCCAGGCCGATGGTGCCGTTCCAGGCCGTTACACCGGGCGCGGACACCGCGCCGACGGTCAATTTCGGGAACGGTAACTGAAGTTAGTCGCACGCCTGCTGATCCTGCTTGCGCTGCTGGCGGCCGCGCCGGCGGCGGCGCAGACCTATCCGCCGTTCACCGGGCTGGTGGTCGATGCCGTCAATGTCCTGCCCCTCGCGACCCGGGCGGACCTGACGGCGAAGCTGCAGGCGCTCCAGCACGACACGCACCGCCAGCTGATCGTCGCGACGATCCCCGACCTGCAGGGCTATGCGCTGGAGGACTACGGGATCGGGCTCGGCCGTAACTGGGGAGCAGGGCTGCGCGACGTGAACAACGGCATCGTCCTGTTTATCGCCCCCAACGAGCCGTCGGGCCATCGCGGGCCGCGGATCGAGGTCGGTCGCGGCCTGGAGCCCGTCGTCACCGATATTTTCGCTGGCCGCGTGATCCGCGAGCAGATGATGCCGCGCTTGCAGGCAGGCGATGTGCCGGGTGCGATGACGGCGGGAACCGGCGCGCTGATCGCCCAGCTGCGCGCCTCCCCCGAGGAGGCGCAGGCGCGCACCGACGCGGCGGCGGCGGCATATGATCGCGAGCATCGCGGGTCGGGCGCGAGCGGCGACGGCGGCGGGCTGCCGCTGGGAATGATATTCTGGGGCGTCGTGATCCTGTTCGTCGTGCTGCCCGCTTTGCGCGGCCGGGGCAGCGGGCGGCGCTGGTCGGGCGGCGGCAGCAGCTGGCCAATCGTGCTGTGGGGGCTTGGCAACGAGCTGAGCCGCGGCGGCGGCAGCAGCGGCTGGACCGGCGGCGGGTCGTCCGACGGCGGCAGCGGTACAAGCTGGGGCGGCGGCGGCTTTACCGGCGGCGGCGGTGGAGATTTCGGCGGCGGCGGCGCGTCGGGATCGTGGTGAGCCTGCTCTCGCCCGCCGATCATGCACGCGTCACCGCGGCGGTGACGGCGGCGGAGCAACGGACCGCGGGCGAGATCGTGACGGCGGTGGCGGCGCGCTCCGACGCCTATCACGATGCGGCGCTGCACTGGGCGATGCTGGCGATGCTGGCCGTGCCCGCGGCCTTCGCCTTCTGGCCGGACGCGGCACTGCGGCTGTGGGGCGTGGTCGCGGACGGCTGGGGCCCGGCCCCGGCGGGCGCGCCCTACCTAGTGGCGCTGGTCGGCAGCACCGTCGCATTCCTGCTGGTCCGGGTGCTGCTCGCGCAAATGCCACTGCGCATGGCGGTGACGCCTGGCGCGACCAAGACGCGGCGGGTGCGGCGCCAGGCGCTGGCGCTGTTCCGCGTCGGCGCGGAGCGGCGGACGCGCGGGCGCACGGGCGTGCTGCTGTACCTCTCGCTTGCCGAGCGGCGGGCGGAGATCGTCGCCGACGCGGCCATCCACAGCCGGGTCGACGACGCCGTGTGGGGTGAAGCGATGGCGGCGCTGCTGACGCAGGTGCGGGCCGGCCGCGCCGCGGACGGGCTGATCGCCGCGATCGACCGGGTCGCAATCGTGCTGGCTGAGCATTTCCCGCGGGAAGCGGACGATGTCAACGAGCTGCCCGACCGGCTGATCGAGCCTTGACGGTCGAAACGCCGTGGGTGGGCAGGTTTCTGCGCGTTCGCCGCGACGGCAGCTGGGAATATGCCGAACGCACCAATGCGACCGGCGCGGCCGTGATCGTCGCCGTCGACGACGGCCATCTGCTGCTGATCGAGCAGCAGCGGGTGCCGACCAGCCGTCGCTGTCTGGAGCTGCCGGCGGGACTGGTCGGCGACGAAGGCCCGGCCGAGACCCCCGCCGAAGCCGCGATACGCGAGCTCGAGGAGGAGACCGGCTATCGTGCGGCAGCGGTGGCGGTGCTGGGCAGCTTCTATTCGTCGCCGGGAATTACGTCGGAAAGCTTCACGCTGGTCCGTGCGACGGGACTGACCAAAATCGGGGAGCCGGAGGACGGCATCACGCTCCATCGCATTGCAATGGCCGACCTGCCCGCGTTTGTCGCGGCGAAGCGCGATGCGGGCATCGGCATTGATGCGCGGCTGTTGCTGTTCCTCGGCAGTGACTTCCGGTGAGCCGGGCCGCCGTCGCGGGCAAGCCTATTTGAAATTATCCGCGTAAGCCTGCAGCTTCAGGGTCGCCGCCGGCGCGGGCTGCAGCACATGCGCCCACCCCTGTTTATCGGCATAGGCCACCGCTGCCTCCGCAGTCGGAAAGCTCAGCCGCACCTGATCGCGCGTGTCGCCGCTCCCCGCCCAGCCGGTCAGCGGATCGGGGCGCTTGGCCTCGGCAGGTTCGAACTCCAGCTGCCAGCGGTCAGTGTTAGCGCGGCCCGACTGCATCGAGCTTTTGACACGCTGAAAGATGCGGGCGGTGGGCATGGGCATCCTCTTGTCCCACTCTGGCGGTCGGAGCGACGGCAATCTGTTAGCGCGATCCGCCGGCACGCGCATCCGCCTTTTTCGTCCGCAGCGTAGCTGCCGCAGCGCCCGGATCGTCCGGCCAGGGATGCTTGGGATACCGTCCCCGCATCTCCCTGGCGACAGCGACCCAGCTGCCGCGCCAGAAGCCGGGAAGGTCGCGCGTGGTCTGGATCGGGCGGCCCGCGGGCGAGGTCAGGCTGAGCACCAGCGGCGTGCGCGCCTCACCGACGGTTGGGTGCTCGGCGACGCCGAACAACGCTTGGACGCGCAGCTCGACGCGCGGACCGCCGGGGGCGGCATAGTCGATCGCATGCGTGCTGCCCGCAGGGCTGGTGAAGGCGGCGGGCGCGAGGCGGTCGAGGCGCTGGCCACCGTCCCAGCCGAGCAGCCCGCGCAGTGCCTCGGCGAGCGCGCCCGGCGCGATCTGATCGAGACGACGCTTGCCGGTCAGCAGCGGCGGCAGCCACTCATCCAGGCGCTCGCCCAGCGCCGCATCATCCAGCCCGATGCCCGCATGGGCGGCGCGGGCACGCAACGCCCGGGCCGCATCGCCCCAGGGCAGCAGCGCGACGCCGTGCCCACGCACGCCGTCGAGCAGGGCGGCCCCGATCGCGTGCGGATCGGCATCGCCGTCCGGCCCGCTGCTCAGCCGGAGCTTGCCAAGCACCCGCTCGCGCCGCGGCTCGACCGCGCCGGTGGCGGCGTCGAAGGCTGCAGTTCGGCGGGTCTCGATCCGGCCGGCGAACAGCGTTTCGATCGTGTCGCGGTCAATCGCGGCGGCGGCCAGGATGCGGGCGCCGCCCGCCGATCCCTGCGTCTCCGCGACCGCAAGCCATTCGGCGCGCGCGAGGGCGGAGGCGGGATCGAGCCGAAAGCCGCGGCCGCCGGTCGACGCCCATTGCTCGCCCGACGAATCGCGGCGCCGCGCGATACGGTCGGGAAAGGCGAGCGCGATGCAGGCGGGCAATGCCTCGTGCGCCGGTCCATCGGCAGGCTGTGGCCCCGCCACCCCGGACGCCCAGCGCCGCGCCATCGTCCTGGCCGCCTCCGCCTTGATCCCGCGCTCACTCCGCCAGCGCCGCCGCCGCGCCTCCAGATCCGGGTCGTTCCCGCCGAGCCCGCGCTCGGACAGCAGCACCGCCGCCTCCGCTGCGACCTGCTTGTCCGGCGCGCGCAGCAGCATGTGCGCCAGCCGCGGCGGCATCGGCAGCGAGGCGATCCCGCGGCCATGGGCGGTGGGGCGGCCATTCGAGTCGAGCGCGTCGAGTGCGTGCAGGCGGGCCGTCGCTTCGACGACCCCGGCGGTGGGCGGCGGGTCGAGCCAGCGCAGGGTGCGGGGGTCGGCCACCCCCCAGATCGCGGTGGCGAGCACCAGCGCCGACAGGTCCGCCTCCAGGATTTCGGGCGGATCATAAGGCGGCAGGCCGGCGGTCGCGGCCGCCTCCCACAGACGGTACGCGACCCCCGGTCCCTGCCGCGCGGCCCGCCCCGCACGCTGCTCGGCGGCGGCGCGGCTGACGCGCTCGGTGACGAGGCGGGTCATCCCCGCACCGCGGTCGTAGCGCGGCCGTCGGGCGAGCCCCGAATCCACCACGGCGCGGATGCCGTCCAGCGTCAGGCTGGTTTCGGCGATGCTGGTGGCGAGGACCAGTTTGCGCCGGCTGTCCGGTTCCGGGCGGATCGCGGCGCGCTGCGTGGCAGGATCGAGGCTGCCGTGGAGATGATGGAGCACGACGCCGGCGGGAAGCCCGGCCAGCCGCTCGGCCGTGCGCTCGATCTCGGCGACGCCGGGCAGAAAGGCGAGCACCCCGCCCTCCCCTTCGGCAAGCGCGCGGCGGCAGGCGGCGGCGACGGCGTCCTCGATCCGCTCCTCGCCGCTGCGCCCGAGGTAGCGGTGGACGAGCGGGAAGCTGCGGCCGGCACTCTCGACGACCGGTGCATCGCCCATCAGCGCCGCGAACCGCGCGCCATCGAGCGTCGCCGACATCGCGACCAGGCGCAGGTCGGGGCGAAGTGCCGCCTGCACGTCGAGCGCAAAGGCGAGGCCGGTGTCGCCGTCGAGGCTGCGCTCATGGACCTCGTCGAACAGCACCGCCGCAACCCCGGCCAGTTCCGGGTCGGTCTGGATTCGCGCAACGAAGATCCCTTCGGTCAGCACGGTCACGCGCGTCACCGCCGAGCGCCGCGTGTCCATCCGCGTGGCATAGCCGATCGCGCCGCCCACCGGCTCGCCGCGCAGCGCAGCCATGCGCTCGGCCGCAGCGCGGGCGGCAAGGCGGCGGGGCGAGAGGAGGAGGATTTCTCCCGAACACCATGGCTGATCCAGCAGCGCCGGCGCCACCGCGGTCGTCTTGCCCGCCCCGGGCGGCGCCACCAGCACCGCGTTCGGTCCCGCGCGCAAAGCGGCGAGCAGATCGGGCAGCACCGCGTGGATCGGCAGGTCGGGGGACGGTGTCACGCCCGCTCTTTCGCAGGGATGACGGCGCGGGGGCAATGCGGCTATGCAGCCGCGGATCCCAAGGAGAAATGCCATGTCCCTGCTCGACACCATTCTGAACCAGGTCGCCGGACACGATCTGTCCGGTCTCGCGGGCCGCGTCGGCCTGACGCCGGAACAGCTGCAGACCGCCCTCGGCGCGCTTCATGCGGCGCACCCGCAGCCGGGCGACACCGCGACGGTGGCGGCGCAGAACACCGGCCTGCCGGTCAACGTGCTGCAGCAGGTGCTGAGTCATCTCGGCGGCGAAGGCGCGCTGGGGCAGCTCGGCAGCGTCCTTGGCGGCGGCGGGGCGGCCGGTCAGGAGGGCGGCGCGCTCGGTGGGCTTGGCAGCATCCTGGGCGGGCTCGGGCGCTGAACGCTGGCGCTGTGACGGCACCCTGCTAGGCTTCCGCGCATGGGTCAAGGCCACCACCATCGCCACGATCACGCGCACGGAAGCGGTCACGGCCATGATCACGGCCCGCCCGCCTATTCGCGTGCGTTCGCGATCGGCATCGGGCTGAACATCGCCTACGTTCTCGTTGAGGCAGGGGCCGGGTTGTGGACCGGATCGGTCGCGCTGCTCGCCGACGCCGGGCACAATCTCTCGGATGTGCTGGGGCTCGGCGTCGCCTGGGGCGGCGCTGTGCTGGCGCAACGCCCCGCGACGAAGCGCTTCACCTATGGCTTCAAGAGTTCGACCATCCTGGCGGCGCTGCTCAACGCGCTGTTGTTGATGGTGGCGTTGGGCGCGGTGGTGCTGGAGGCGGCCCAGCGCTTCGCCGACCCCGCGCCGATCATGGGATTGCAGGTGGCGGCGGTCGCGGGCGCGGGGATCGCGGTCAACGGCTTTACCGCCTGGCTGTTTGCGCGCGGGCGGCATGGCGACATCAACATCCGCGCCGCCTTTCTCCACATGGCGAGCGATGCGGTGGTGTCAGCGGGGGTCGTCGTCGCGGGGTTGATCATCTGGCGAACGGGCGCAGTGTGGCTCGATCCGCTGGTCAGCCTCGGCATCGCCGGGATCATCATCTGGCAGACTGCCGGACTGCTGCGCGAAACGGTAGAGATGGCGCTGCAGGCTGTGCCGCGCGACCTCGACTACGACAAGGTGCGGATGGCGCTGCGCGTCCTGCCGGGCGTCGAGCGCGTCCACGACCTCCACATCTGGCCGATGTCGACCACCGAACCGGTGCTGACCGCGCACCTTGTCATGCCCGGTGGCACCGGCGACGACGCCTTCCTGCGCGAGGCCGAGCTGATGCTGCGCGAGCGCTTCGGCATCGGCCATGCCACGCTCCAGCTGGAGCGTGGCGAGGATGTTCACCCTGTGGAGACCTGCCGCGCGCGATAGGCCGCGATCGTCAGCAGCACCCCGGCGATGATCGCGGTATCCGCCGCCCAGTCCATGATGTCACAGTCGCGGTGCAGCTGCGGGATCGACTGGCATACCTCGATCAGCGCGCCGGCGAAGGACAGCCGCTCGCCGATGCGCAGCAGGCTCGCGCCCGGCCACCCCGCCGCCGCGAGCACCGACAGCGTCCCGAACGCGATCATGTGCTGATACTTGTCGCGCAGGTGGTGCGCGATGTCGGGCGGGTGCGGCAGCAGCGCCATGGTGAAGGCGAACAGCAGCGCCGCCACGAACAGCGGCCGGGCGACGGCGGCGAGGGTCACGGGGGCACTCCACGCGCCGCGTCAATGCGGCGGCCGCGGTGCCGGTGGCGCGGCCCTCACCCTAAGTCAACCCGCGCGCCGCTTCCCCCGAGGACGCGGCGCGCGGAACTGGTCAGGCGAAGCGCACGGTGGTGCGCGGCGCCGCCGCGCGACGGCGGAGCGCGAAGCCGGCGAGCGCAAAGCCCATGATCAGCATGGCCCAGGTCGCGGGCTCCGGCACCGCCGCGACCGGCGCGGCGACGAGGTTCACGCTGCCGAGGCGGTTGTTGCCATAGGTCGCACCGCCCGCGGCCGAGTAGCCGAACGACTGCGAGATGCGCAGCGTGACGGCGCCGTTGGCGGCGGCGAACTGCTGGTTGGGATCGGCATAGGTCAGCCCCGCGATCGGGCCGGTGAAATAGCTGTTGGCGATCGAGAACTCCAGGCCGGTGCCATCGGCCGAGAAGGCGTAGTTGATGCCCGGCAGCGTTGCCGAATAGCCGTTCACCCCCGGCGCGAAGGCGCGCCGGTTGGTGATCTCGAAGCCGACGTCGGAACCGTTGTTGTTCGCCGGATCGACATCGAAATACAGGTTGGCGAAGGCGACGCCCAGGTTCTGGATGTTACGATCGGCCTGGAAGAAGCCGTACACCGCATTGGTGCCGGCTGTCAGGTAGATGCTGTACGCGGCGCTGGCGTTGGTCGGCCCCGGGGTGCCGAAGTTGTTGGTCGGCGCGTTGGGATCATACGCGACGAAGGACTTGGCAACGCCGTAGGAGGCGTCACGCACGCCGTCCACCGTCTGTGCCGCCGCCGGCGCAGCCACCATCAGGCCGATCGCGGCCACTGCATACTTCTTCATCATGATCGTTCCCCGCAAACCGTGCTGAATCTATGCCGGCCGTCCGGCAAATCTTAACAATGGGTTTACCAGGGTCAATTAGGGTAAGGAACATTAACGTAATTTAATGTGTCCCGTTTGGGGACTGCCAGTCAGTAGGCGCGGGCGACCGCGAATTCGACCGCTTCGACCATCGTCTCCTTCGCCTTGGATGGCGGCAGGTGGCCGATCGCGTCGATCGCGCGCTGGCCGTAATGACGCGCGCGCGCCAGCGTGTCGTCGACGGCGCGGGTGCGGCGGACCAGCTCGACCGCATGGGCGAAGTCGGCGTCGCCGGCGCGGCGGCCCTCCACCGCGTCCTTCCAGAAGCGGCGATCATCGTCGCCGCCGCGGGCATGGGCGAGGATTACGGGCAGCGTCATCTTGCCCTCGCGGAAGTCGTCTCCCGCGTCCTTGCCCATCGTGCCGGCGTCCGACGTATAGTCGATCGCGTCGTCGACCAGCTGGAAGGCGATGCCCAGGTTGCGGCCGAACGCATCGAGCGCGAGCTCGTCCGCCTCGGGCCGCTCGGCGACCACCGCCGCGATGCGGCAGGCGGCGGCGAACAGCGCCGCGGTCTTGGCGCCGATGATGTCGAGGTAGCGGTCCTCGCCCAGGTCGACGCGCCGCGCGGCGGTGAGCTGGTTGACCTCGCCCTCCGCGATCACCGCGGACGCGTTCGACAGGATCTTGAGCACCTTGAGCGAGCCGTCCTCGACCATCAGCTCGAAGCTGCGGCTGAACAGGAAGTCGCCGACCAGCACGCTCGCCGGATTGCCCCAGATGATGTTGGCGGTGCGGCGGCCGCGGCGCAGGTCGGAGCCGTCGACGACGTCGTCGTGAAGCAGCGTCGCGGTGTGGATGAACTCGACCGCGGCGGCGAGGCGGTGGTGGCGTGTGCCGGTATAGCCGATCGCCCGCGCGCTCGCGAGCGTCAGCATCGGGCGCATCCGCTTGCCGCCGCCCGCGATCAGATGCCCGGCAAGCTCCGGGATCAGCGGGATCTGCGACTGCATGCGATCGAGGATCACCGCGTTGACGGCGTTGAGGTCGCCGGCGACGAGGGTCATCATCGGCTCGAGCGACGGGGCGTGCGGGCGGAGCTGGTGAACGGTAGCGGTCACGCCCGGCGCTCTGGCCGCTGCTTCATCGCAAGGCAAGACTTGTCGGGCGCGGCCGCACCCCGCAATAGAGGGCGGAGGGGAGCGCCATGGCCGACGACGTGCTGACCGGATATCGCAAGAGCATCGACAACATCGACGCGGCGCTGGTCCATCTGCTGGCGGAACGGTTCAAGGTGACGCAGGCGGTGGGGCGGCACAAGGCGATGGCGGGCCTACCCGCGGCCGATCCGGGGCGCGAGGAGCGGCAGATCTCGCGGCTGCGACAGCTGGCCGCGCAGGCGGAGCTGGACCCGGAGTTCTCGGAGGCGTTCCTGCGCTTCATCATCGACGAGGTCATCAGGCATCACGAGCGCCTCACCGCGTGAGCGCGCCTTCGCTCCTGCCTCAGCGGGTGAGCGCGTCTTCAGCCAGGCCTCAGCGCGTGAGCGCGTCTTCATCCAGGATGCAAGTTTAGTGCTCGTCGCGATCGAGGGCGGCGACGGGGCGGGCAAGGCGACGGCGGCGGCCGAGGTCGCGCGGCAGCTGAACGCCGCCGGGCGCACCGCGACGGTCCTGTCCTTTCCGCGCTATGCCGATACGGCCGGGGGCTGGGCGCTGGGCGAGATGCTGGGCGGGCGATTGCCGCGCGAGGTGAGCCCACGCGCGGCGGCTGTGCTGTACGCGCTCGACCGGATGGAGTCGCGCGGCAAGCTGCTGGCAGCGGCGGACGCGCACGAGGTGGTGGTGCTCGACCGCTACATCGCGTCGAACCTCGCCTATCAAGCGGCGCGTGGGCCCGCCGACGAGGCCCCGGCGCTGATGCGGTGGATCTGGTCGCTGGAGACGGAGCAGTTCGCGCTGCCCCCGCCCGATCTGTCGGTCTATCTCGCGACGCCGGTCGATGTGGCGCGGCGCCAGATCGCGATGAAGCGTCACCGCGACTATACCGACGCGACCTTCGACGTGAACGAGGCGGACGCGGCGCTGCAGGCGCGGGTGCGCGACAACTACACGGCGCTGGCGGCGGCCGACTATGCCGGGCGCTGGGCGACGGTGGAAACGGTACGCGACGGGACGATGCGCGCGCCGGGGGAGATCGCGGCGGAGATCGTTGGGACGTTATGATCGGCAAGATTACCACCGCCGCGCTTGCGTTCGCCGCCTTGGGCGCGGCGCCTGCTCCGTCCGCCGAGATGGCGCGCTGGCGGACGGAGGCGGCGCGTGTGACGATCACGCGCGACGACTGGGGCATCGCGCATGTGCACGGACACAGCGACGCCGACGCGGCGTTCGGCGCGATCTATGCGCAGGCGGAGGACGACTTTCCGCGGATCGAGGCCAATTACCTGACCGCGCTCGGCCGCACCGCGGAGGCGGAGGGGGCCGGGCCGGACGCGATCTGGGCGGACCTGCGGCAGCGGCTGTGGATCGACCCGATCGACCTGCACCGGCAATATGCGACCGCGCCGGCTTGGCTCCGGGCGCTGTGCCGGGGCTGGGCGGACGGCCTCAACTTCTATCTCGCGACGCACCCCGCCGAGCATCCCCGGGTGCTGGCCCGCTTCGAGCCGTGGATGGCGCTGTCGTTCAGCGAGGGGTCGATCGGCGGCGATATCGAAAAGGTCGATCTGGCTGGGTTGCGGGCGTTCTACGGAAGCGGCGATCCGGCGAGCCACAGCCTGTCGAGGCGCGCGACGGTCCCCGACGAGGAGCCGCGCGGTTCCAACGGCATCGCCATCGGCCCGCGGCTGTCGGCGAGCAGGCACGCGATGCTGCTCATCAACCCGCACACCAGCTTCTTCTTCCGCTCCGAGCTGGAGATGGAGAGCGACGCCGGCCTGCACGCCTATGGCGCGAGCACCTGGGGGCAGTTCTTCCTCTATCAGGGCTTCAACGAGCGGCTCGGCTGGATGCACACCACCAGTGGCGCAGACAATGTCGACGAGTTCGCCGAAACGGTCGTTCAGCCCAGTGCAGGCGGCCCGACTTACCGGTTCGGGAGCGCCGAACTGCCGATAGAGCTGGCGCCGGTCACGCTTCGTGTCCGTCAAGCCGATGGATCGCTGGTCGCGCAGACCTGGCAGACCTTCCGGACGCGACACGGCCCGATCGTGCGATCGGAGAACGGCAAGTGGATCGCGGCAGCGTTGATGAACCGGCCGCTAGCCGCGCTGGAGCAGAGCTGGCTCAGGACCAAGGCGCGGACGCAGGCGGCGTTCCTGCGGGCGCTCGCGCTGCAGGCCAACTCGTCGAACAACACGGTGTATGCCGACGCGGATGGGCATATCGCACTGCTCGCGCCGCAGTTCACACCCCGGCGCGACGACCGCTTCGACTATCGCGCGCCGGTCGACGGCAGCGATCCAGCGACGGCATGGCGGGGCGTGACGCCGATGGCGCAGCTGCCGCAGGTGCGCGACCCGGCGGGCGATTGGCTGTACAATTCGAACGATGCGCCGTGGCGTGCGGCGGGGACCGACAGCCCGCGGCGCGATGCGTTCCCGCGCTACATGGACCAGGCGGGGCCGAACCCGCGCGGCGCGCATGCGACCGCGCTGCTCGGCCGGGCGCGGGCGCTGACGCCGACGGGGCTGCGCGCGATCGCCTATGACCCGTGGAGTCCCGAGTTCACGCGGATGGTCCCGAAGCTTCTCGCCGCCTGGGACCGGCTGCCCGACGGCGCGCGCAAGGCGGCGCTGGCCCAGCCGGTGGCGGCCTTGCGCGGCTGGGACGCGCGCTGGGCCGCCGACAGCGTGCCGACCGCGCTGGCAATGACCTGGGGGATGGACCTGTGGGGGCATACGCCGCCCGCGGCGCCGGGCGCGCCGGCCGAGGTCGACACGCGCTGGGCGCGGATGGAGGCGATGCCCGACGCCGCTCTGCTCGCCGCGCTCGACCGCGCGATGGCGACGCTGACGCACGATTTCGGGCGCTGGCGTGTACCGTGGGGCGAGATCAACCGCTTCCAGCGCAACGACGCGGCGATCGTCCAGCACTTCGACGACGCCCGGCCGTCGACGCCGGTGCCCTTCACCTCCGCGATCTGGGGCAGCCTGGCCTCCTTCGGCGCACGGCCCTATCCGGGCACCGCACGCTGGTACGGGACGAGCGGCAATAGCTTCGTCGCGATCGTCGAGTTCGGGCCACGGGTGCGCGCCTGGTCCGTGACGGCGGGCGGGGAGAGCGGGCGGCCGGGCAGCCCGCATTTCCGCGACCAGACTGGGCGCTACGCCGCGGGCGACCTCAAGCCCGTCTATTTCTGGCCCGACGAACTCGCCGGGCATGTCGAACGCCGCTACCGGCCGGGGGAGTAAAGATGGGCAAGCATCACGACGACGAGGACGATCTGGCGGCGCTGCAGCTGGCGCTGGTCAAGGCCCAGGCGGCGGCGATCAAGGCGGGCGAGCGCACCGTGCTGGTGATGGAGGGGCGTGACGGCGCCGGCAAGGACGGCACGATCAAGCGCATCGTCGAGCACCTCAGCCCCCGCGTCACCCGCGTCGTGGCGCTGCCCAAGCCGTCCGATCGCGAGCGCACGCAGTGGTTCTTTCAACGCTATGCCGTGCAGCTGCCCGCGGCGGGCGAGCTCGTGATCTTCAACCGCTCCTGGTACAATCGCGGCGGCGTCGAGGTGGTGATGGGCTTCTCCACACCTGCCGAACAGGCGGAGTTCCTGCGCGACGCCCCCGATTTCGAGCGGATGCTGGTCGAAAGCGGTATCAGGCTGGTCAAGGTCTGGCTCGACATCGACAAGGACGAGCAGAAGAAGCGGCTGGACGCGCGGCGCGAGGAACCGCTGAAAGCGCTCAAGGTCAGTGATCTGGATGCGGTCGCGCAGACCAAATGGTTAGACTATTCGGCGGCGCGCGATGCGATGCTGACCCGTACTCACACCGCGATCGCGCCCTGGGTCTGCGTGCGGGCGGACAAGAAGCCGCGGGCGCGCGAGGCGGTGATCCGCCACCTGCTGCGTCAGATCGCGCCGGTGGATATCGCTGCAGGCGTGGACGCGCCCGATCCGAAGATACTGTTCCCGTTCGAAGCGGCGGCGGTGACCGACGGACGACTCGCGCCCTAGCGGGTAGCGGGCACGGCGCCCGCGGCAGTATCCCCAACCCCAATGTCCTCCGGTCCGACCACCGCCACCCGCCAACCCGCGGGAACATAGTCGACCGACATGTAGTAATAGAGGCTGCACGTCCCGTCCCGGCGGTAGCTCGCGCCCTTCAGGATGCCGAGGGCGACCGTGCCGTCGAACACCGGCCCGCCGCTGTCGCCGGGGCGGCAGGTCGGACCCTCGACCGCAACCCAGCTCGGCGCGCAGGGTCCGCCGCACAGGTCGCCCGGCGGCGCGAAATCGACATAGGCGATTTCCGCGCAAGAATAGCCCGACCGCTCGCCGCGGTGGCAGACGACATCGCCGACCCTTGTCTGCGCACGCGGGCGGGTTCCGGTGACGGCGCGCTGCAGCTGGCGCGCGGTATCGGCGAAGAACAGCGGGTCGAGCGGCGTGTCGCTCGCATGCAGCTGGACGTCCTGGAAGCTCCAGCCCCATTGGCCCAGGAACGGCAGCGGCGTCTCCGCCCCGTCCGGCGCGACATAGCTCAACGTGTCCGCGCAGTGCGCCGCGGTCAGCATGCCGCTGCGCGTGCCATCCGTGACGACGAAGCCGGTGGTGCACAGGTAGCGCCGCCCGTCGACGGTGCCGACGACGCGGCCGCCGCCGGTTATACTGAAGCTTGGCGCGCTGCTGTCCGCCGAACGATCGAGCAGGCGGACGCTGACGGGCACGCCGGTCAGGTCGGCGAAGCGCTGTTCCAGGGCGGCGGCGGGCTGGCGATCGAGATCAGCGCCCGCGACCAGCACCACCAAGGCGCCGGTCCGCGCATCGACCGCCAGCCCCGGCGGGCGGCTGAGCGCGGCGCGGATCGCCGCCTGGTGCGTGGTCAGCGCGGCGAGGAGCTGCGCCCGCGTGGCGAGTGCGCCGGTGTGGAAGGCGACCGTCACCTGCATGCCCGCGGCGTCGATCTGCCGGTCAGGCTCCGGTGTAACGCCGGTCAGCAGCACGTCGATGCGGTACGCCGGACGGTGCAACACCGCGATCCCGGCGAGGCGGCCGGCGAACTCCGTCTCTATCGCACCCGTGACGGCGATCGTGGCCTGCTGCGCTGCCAGCTGCGCCTGCGCGTCGCGATCGGTCAGCCCCGCCGCCAGCCCCCAGGTCTGCGCATCGCGGACGCGGGCGGCGTCAGTGGACTCGATCTGGGCGTGCGCCGCCGATGAAAACAGCAGCAGCGCCGCCAGACACTTCGACAGCGCCTTAAGCAGAAGCCGCGCTCTCCACCGGCACGCTTGCGCCCGCCGCCTGCAGCCGGTTCCACGCATCCAAGGCGGCGATCTTGTACGCCTCCGCCAGCGTCGGATAATTGAAGGTGTTCTCCATGAAATAGTCGATCCCGCCCTTCAGGTTGAGCACCGCCTGGCCGATATGGATCAGCTCGGTCGCGCCCTCGCCGATGATGTGGACGCCGAGCAGCCGGTGCGTCTTCAGCGAGAAGAGCATCTTCATCATGCCGGAATCGAGCCCCATGATGTGCCCGCGCGAGGTTTCACGGAAGCGCGCGGTGCCGACCTCATAGGGAATATGCCGCGCGCGCACCTCCTCCTCGGTCAGCCCCACCGTACTGATCTCGGGCACCGCATAGATGCCGTAGGGGAAGTATTTGGGCGGCGGCGGCGGCGCGAGGCCGAAGGCGTGGCAGGCAGCGAGGCGGCCCTGCTCCAGGCTGGTCGAGGCAAGGCTGGGGAAGCCGATCACGTCGCCCGCGGCATAGATGTGCGGCACGCTGGTCTGCATGGTCGTCGGCTCGACCGGCAGCCGCCCGCGCTCGTCGGCGATCAGGCCCGCGGCGGGGAGGTCGAGCTGCGCGGTCGCGCCGATCCGTCCGGCGGCGAACAGCAGCATCTCGTTGGCGATCACCCGCCCGTCCTTGAGGCGGCAGACCGGGCGGCCGTTCTCCACCGCGACGCTCTCCACCGGCGTGCCGAGCCGCAGGCCGACATTGCGGTCGCGCAGCTCGTGGATGAACTCGGCGACGATCTCGCGGTCGACGAAGTCCAAAATCGTGTCGCGCGGCTCGACCAGCGTCACCGCGACGTCAAGCGCGGAGAAGATGGTGGCGTATTCGACCCCGATCACGCCCGCACCGATGACGGTCAAGCTGCGTGGCAGCCGGGGCAGCTCGATCAGCTCGTCGCCGTCGAACACGCTCGGTTCCTCGAAGGGGATATAGGCGGGGCGATAGGGCTCGGTGCCGACCGCAATCAGGATCTTGTCGCCCGCGACGCAGCGGGCTTCGCCCTCGGCGCTCGTCACCTCGATCGTGTGCGGATCGGTGAAGCGGCCGGCGCCGCTGAGCACATGGACGCCGTTGCGGGCGAACTGATGCTCCAGCACCTCGACCTCGTGATCGAGCGTCTTGTGGAGGCGGCGCATCAGGTCGGCCGCCGAGATGTCCTGCTTCACGCGATAGCCGCGCCCGTAGAAGCCGCGCTCGCGCCAGCCCGACAGGTTGAGGACGGTCTCGCGCAGCGTCTTGGACGGGATGGTGCCGGTGTGGACGGAGACGCCGCCGACGCGCCGCCCGCGCTCGATCACCAGCACCTGCTTGCCCAGTTTCGCCGCCTGGATCGCGGCGCGGCGGCCCGACGGACCGGAGCCGATGACAAGGAGGTCGTAGCGCGGGGTGGCCATACGGCCGCATAGCAGCGTCATGGTTAACGCGACATAGCTCCTCCCCGTTCACGGGGAGGTGGCGCCTGCGAAGCAGGTGACGGAGGGGGGCGCGCCACGAGCGACCCGCTAGTGGCAAGCCCCCTCCGTCACGCGGCTGCGCCGCGCGCCACCTCCCCGCCAGCGGGGAGGAGCGCTACGTCCGCACCACCTGGAACCCGCCGAACGACTGGCTCACCGGCATCAGCTCCAGTGCGTTGACGTTGAGGTGCGGCGGCAGCGTCGCGATCCACCAGATCGTCTCGGCGATGTCCTCGGCGGTCATCGGATCGGCGCCCGCGTAGAGCGTATCGGACGCATCCTGCGAGCCGGTCCTGACCGTCGTGAACTCGGTCTCGACCATCCCCGGCTCGATCGAGGTGACGCGGACGCCGGTGCCGTGCAGGTCACTACGCAGACCGAGCGAGAACTGGCGCACGAACGCCTTCGTGCCGCCATAGACGTTGCCGCCGGCGTACGGATAGGTCGCCGCGACCGACGACAGGTTGACGATCGCGCCCTTGCGCTCGATCAGCCCGGGCAGCAGGCGGTGGGTCAGCGCGACCACCGCGACGACGTTGGTGTCGATCATCGTCCGCCACTGGTTCAGATCGGCGGTCTGCGCGGGCGCGGTGCCGAGCGCGAGCCCGGCATTGTTGACGAGCAGGTCGGGCGACCAGTTTTGCGGCAGCCCCACCACCGCCGCCTCGCGCGCGCGCTCGTCGCGCATGTCGAAAGCAAGTGGACGAAACGAGTCGCCCAGCTCCTGCGCCAGCGCGTCGAGCCGCTCGCGCCGCCGCCCCGTCCCGACCACGCGCCAGCCGCCCGCGACGAACCGTCGCGCCGCCGCCGCGCCGATGCCGGCGGTAACGCCGGTGATGAACGCGGTCTTCACAACCCCAGCGTCCACGGCTTCGGCCGCCCGGTGGGGTGCGCGACGCCGTCGAGTCGCACAGCGCGGACGATCGTCACCGGGCGGTCGAGCACCTGGCCGCGCATCGCGCCGCTGCCGCCCGAGGCGGGCATCGCCAGGATCCGGCGGACCACGTCCATCCCGCCCACGATGCGGCCGAACACCGCATAGCCCCCATCGCGGCCGTGCGCGTCCATGCCGGGGCTGGCGCCCACATACAGCGAGAAATTGCCGGTTGCGGAGTCGGGCTGATCGAAGCGCGCCATCGAAATTGCGCCATCGACATGATGGAGCCCGGTGCGGCTGGTCGGCTCCAGCGGCACGGGCGGCAGGACGCGGCGCGGATCGGTGCCGATCCCGCCCTCGATGAACCCGCCAGCACGTCCCCGCGACCGCGCCGCGCGGAAGAAGCGCGTGCCCTCCAGCCGCCCGTCGTCGACATACAGCATGAAATTGGCGACCGTCCGCGGCGCATGCCGCGCGTCCAGCGCCAGCGTGATCGCGCCCGCCGCAGTGTCGAGCCGGACGTGGACGATTCCGGGCTCCACCAGCGTAGGCGTCGCGCCGATCAGGAAAGGAAGAGCGAGAAGAGAAAGAAGCGCGCGCATGAGGCTTTCTATCGAGTGCGCACGCGCGCGTCATCCCGCAACCCGGCCGCTTTCGCCAATACCGCTCCTCCCGATCGCGGCACAATGCGTCGATGTCGAGCAATTACACGGCGCAGCGCCGCTATCTGGCCGGGCTGTCCGATCACGATCTGGTCGCGGCCTGGCGCGACCTCGGGCATATCTGGACGCCCGGTAAGATCCAGGCGGGGTATGACGAGCTTCACCACCGCGGTCTGTGGCGAGAGGCGCAGGCAGGGTTCGCCGCCCGCCGGTCACGCTGGCGGCGCTTCTATGGACTGATGATGCTGGCGCTCGTGGGCGGCGTTGTCCTGTTTGTCGTCATGCGGATCGCCCTGCTCTGACGCGAGGCGCGGGGGTCGCCAGCGCCGCAATGGCCGAAACCGCCAAGACCGGTGGCGACGATCGTGACATCGTAATGCAATGCCGAGTTTCGACGAGCACGCCGCCCGCTTCGCCGCCATGCCCAAGGGCGAACTGATCCGGCTGTTCCGCACGCTGCCGGGCCTGTGGTCGGAGGACCGGCGGCGGGCGGCCTATGAGGAGCTGTACCGGCGCGGTCTCGGCGAGGAGGCGGAAGCGGCGCGCATGGAGCAGGCGCGCCGGATGCCGGCACGGAGCCTGATGCTGAGCGCGATCATCCTGTGCGTCGGACTGTTGCTGGTCGCTGCCTTGGTCGGCGCGGCATCGATCGTGCATCGGTAGTCGCACTGAGCCGGCCTGCTTCACCGGCGACCGGTCGAGCAACGCTCAGATATTGCGATCCATCCCCGCCCAATAGGGCGCCCGCACTTTGCCGCGCTGGATCTTGCCCGCTTCGCTCCGCGGCAGGTTCGATGCGAAGTCGAGCGCGCGGGGCACCTTGAACGCGGGCAGCGCCAGCCGCGCAAAGGCGAGGATCTCCTCGGCCAGCGCCGGCGACGCGGTGTAGCCGGGCTTCAGCTCGACCACCGCGCGCACCGCCTCGCCCCAGTCGGGGTGCGGCACGCCGACGGTGGCGCTGTCGGCGACGGCCTCGTGCTTGATGAGTTCGTTGTCGATCTCCTGCGGGTAGATGTTGACCCCGCCGGAGATGATCGTCTCCGCGCTGCGCCCGGTGAGGTACAGATAGTCGTCGGCGTCGAAATAGCCGACGTCGCCCATCGTGAAATAGCCGTCGACCCGCATCGCCGCGGTCTTCGCCGGGTCGTTGAAATAGCTGAAGTCCGCGCCGGGCGGGATCTCCTGATAGATCGTGCCCTCCTCGCCATCGGGCAGTTCGCGGCCCTGCTCATCAAGGATGCGCGTGCCGAGCAGTATCGGCCGCTTGCCGACGCTGCCGGGTTTCCTGAGCCATTCGTGGCTGTCGATGAGATAGCCCGCTCCGCCCTCTGACCCGCCATAATATTCGGTCAGCACCGGCCCGAACCAGTCGATCATCGCCAGCTTAACCTCCGGCGGACAAGGCGCGGCACCGTGGATCAACCAGCGCACGCTGTCGACCGGCCAGCGCGTCCTGACCTCGGCGGGCAGCGCCAGCAGCCGCTGGAACATGATCGGCACCATGTGGAGATGGGTGACGCGCGCCTCGGCGATGGTGCGCAGCGTCCCCTCACTATCCCATTTGTCGCGAAAGATCAGCGGCACGCCCGCGTTCATCGCGCCGTTGAGGTCGAACAGCAGCGGGGCGGCATGATAGGCGGGACCGACGCAGAGCTGGACGCTGGTCACCGGGTCGTAACCACGCAGCGTGTACGCCGCCTGCGGCGCGACGACGGGGTTCGGTCGGTACACGCCCTTGGGCCGGCCGGTGGTGCCCGAGGTGTAGAGCATCTGACTGCCCAGCACGGGATCGTCGATGTCGCCGCCGTCGAACGGCGCCAGCGCCGCAGCATATTCCTCGAACCCCTCGACCGCGCCGCCGACCGCCAGCCGGACCGCAACGTCCGGCGCGCCTGCCATCGCCGCCGCGACCGGCGCGCGGCCGGCCTCGGCGATCACCGCCCTCGCTTCGCAATCGGCGACGACGTAGCCGATCTCGTCGGCGGTCAGGTGCCAGTTGACCGGCGTCAGCCGCAGCCCAGAGCGCTGGGTCGCCGCCAACGCCTCGACGAACTCGACCCGGTTCGATGCGATCAGCGCGACGCCGTCCCCCGCGCGCAGCCCGCGGGCGCGCAACAGCCCGACCAGCCGGTTGGCGCGCGCGTTAACCGCCGCATAGGCGTGCGCCGTGCCGTCGGGATCGATGACCGCCGTCCGCGCCGGCTGCTCCCCCGCCCAGATGGCGAAGCGCATCCCCAGCAATGCGGCGGCGTCCAGCCGTTGTTCAAGCGCGGCGTCGATCGCCACATCGCCTCTCCTGTTTTGGGTGACGTGCGGGCCGGGCTGCGCCGCGTCAAGCGCTCTGCCCGCTTGACCCCGCCCCCGCCGCGCCGCCAAGGCGGCCGGGCATGACGATCCGCAATCAGGCCTATATCGCCGGCGCGTGGGAGCACCCGACCCGGCTCGCGCCCGACAAGTCGACGCCGCAGCTGCATGCCGAGTGCGCGGCGGGGGCGCTGGCCGATGCGGGGCTGAGCGTGGGCGACGTCGACGGCTATTTCTGCGCGGGCGACGCGCCGGGGTTCGGCGGGCTGTCGATGGTCGACTATCTCGGCCTGCGAGTCCGCCACCTCGACGCCACCGAGACCGGCGGCTCGTCCTACATTCTCCACGTCGCGCACGCGGCGCAAGCGATCGCCGCGGGCAAATGCCGCGTCGCGCTCATCACGCTGGCCGGGCGGCCGCGCTCCGGGCAGGGCCGTCCGCCGGTGACGGGCGCGCCGGAGGGGCCGTTCGAGAACTGGGTCGGAATGACGACTCACACCAGCTACGGCATGTGCGCGGCGCGGCACATGCACGAGTACGGCACCACGAGCGAGCAGCTGGCGTGGATCAAGGTCGCGGCGTCGGCCCATGCGCAGCACAACCCGCACGCGATGCTGCGCGACGTGGTGAGCGTCGAGGACGTCATCGCCTCGCCGATGATCGCCGACCCGCTCCACCGGCTCGACTGCTGCGTCGTGTCGGACGGCGGCGGCGGGCTGGTCGTCGTCGCGCCGCAGATCGCGCGCGCACTCAATCGCCCGTTGGTCGCGGTGCGCGGCGCGGGCGAGGCGGTGAGGGGGCCGCGGGGAGGGTTGGGACTGGACCTGACAACCTCCGCCGCGGCGGTGTCGGGGCCGCTGGCGTTCGCAGAGGCCGGGGTGACGCCTGCGGACATTGACTATGCGTCGATCTACGACAGCTTCACGATCACCGTGCTGATTCAGCTGGAGGATCTGGGCTTCTGCGCCAAGGGCGCAGGCGGGCGGTTCGTCGCCGACGGCAACCTCATCAGCGGGGTCGGGCGGCTGCCGTTCAACACGGACGGCGGCGGGCTGTGCAACAACCATCCGATGAACCGCGGCGGCATCACCAAGGTGATCGAGGCGGTGCGCCAGCTGCGCGGCGAGGCGCATCCCGCGGTGCAGGCGCTGGACTGCCGCCTGGCGGTGGCGACCGGGATCGGCGGCTCGCTCGGCGCGCGGCACGCGGCGGCGACGCTGATCCTGGAGCGCCAGTGATGCGGACCCATCCCGCGCCGGAAATCGGGCCCGACACCCAGCCCTTCTGGGACGCCGCGGCTCAGGGCAGGCTGCTCATCAAACGCTGCGGCGCGTGCGGGGAGCGGCATTACTATCCACGTCCGCTATGCCCCTTCTGCCTGTCGGCCGACACCCGGTGGGAAGAGACGGCCGGCGCGGGCGCGATCTACAGCCTGTCGACGATGCGCCGCGGCAAGGACGCGCCCTACACGCTCGCCTATGTCGCGCTGGACGAAGGACCGGCGGTGCTGACCGAGATCGCGACCGGCGACCATGACGCGCTCGCGATCGGGCAGCGGGTGCGGGTGCGGTTCGCCCCCTCCGACGGCGACGCGCCCTACCCCATGTTCGCGCCGGCGTGACCGCCGCGGCGGCTTCATCCGTCGAAGGTAACGCTGCGGTTGCTGGGTCCGCGCCGCAGGAGCTTCGGGAGCGCGAAGCCGCCTACCACGCCTTCGTTGCCGCCAACCTCCGCCGCAACTTCACCGGCCATTTCGTCCACGGCATGCTCGGCATGACCGGGTTTCGGCTGATCTACGCGCCGACCTTCATCCCCAGCTACATCCACCGGCTGACCGGGTCCGACGCGCTGGTCGGGCTCGGCACCGCGCTGCTCCAGTTGGGCGCGATCATCTCGCCGATCTTCAGCGCCACGCGCTTTGAGCATCAGCCGCGCATCCTGCCCTATGCGATCCGCACCGGCATGGCGATGCGGCTGTCCATCCTTGGGCTGGCGCTGGCGGGGTGGTTCCTGACCGGGCGGACGCTGCTGGTCGCGACGCTCGCCTGTCTTTTCCTGCTCGGCGCCTTCAACGGGACGCAGCGCGTCGCCTTCCAGATGCTGATGGCGAAGGTGATCCCGCTGCAGCGCCGCGGGCGGCTGCAGGCGTATCGCAACACCGTCGGCGGTGCGATCGCGGCATTGCTGTCCTACGCGGCCGGGCGCTACCTGATCGAGCGCGACGTCGGCGGCAACGGCTATGCGACCACCATCTTCCTTGCGTTCGTGCTGACCAGCCTGGGGCTGACCGCGCTGCGGCTGTTCATGGTCGAGCCCGACCCGGTGAGCGTTCGCCCGGCGGCGTCGTTCGGCGAACGGCTGCGCGACTTCCCGCGGCTGCTCGCCGACCGCGACTATCGCTGGTTCGTGATCGCGGAGGCGCTGTGCGTTGCGGCGCGGATCGCGTCGCCCTTCTACATCCTCTATGCCGGACAGCAGCTGGGGCTGTCCGGACGCGTGATCGGCGAGCTGTCGCTCTGTTACCTCGGCGCCGACACCGCGTCGAACCTGCTCTGGGGCAATCTGGGCGACCGCACCGGCTACCGGCTGACCTTGATGGCGTCGACCGTCCTGTGGGGCGCGGCAATCGCGCTGTTGCTGGCGGTGCATCAGCCCTGGGCGGTGTTCGTCGCGTTCTGCGGGCTGGGCGCGGGGGCGTTGGGCTATCAGATGAGCCAGCAGACGATGGTGCTGGAGTTCGGCGAGCGCACCGACGTTGCGATGCGGCTGGCGCTGTCGACGACGATCGAAGGAACGATCTCCGCGATCGGGCCGCTGATCGGCGGGCTGGTTGCGACGACGCTGGGCTATCGACCGCTGATGGGCGCGGCGGGCGCGTTCCTGCTCGCGTCGTTCGTGCTGATCCTGACCCGGGTGCACGAGCCGCGGCGCAAGGTGCGGCCGGTGGTCGCAACCGATCTCGGCGAGCCGGAAGAGGTCAGCGTGGGCTGAGCGCCTGCTTCTGCGCGAGCGCCAGGCAGGTGGCGAGGCCGATCGCCCCCGCCTCGTCGTAGAGCCGGCACTGGCCGAGCGCGATGCCGTCATCGGCACCGTGATACCCGCTCTCGACCCCGATCCACTCGCCCGCCGGCAGCCGGTGCAGCGCCAGCGTGACGTCGGTGTTGATATAGCCGAGCCCGGCCGATCCGCTGTGCGAAAAGGGGCTGGCGAAGTCGCACGCCGCCGCCGCCCGCGCCCATGGCGTCAGCGCCAGGCCGGCGATCGCCGGGCGCAGTTCGCGCATCCAGCCGCTGCGCTGGCCATCGGTGCCGAACGCGCCCGTTACCGGCCGGAACTCCCACATCCGCCACTGTTGCTCACCCCGGGGCACCTGATCGGGCGGCGGCGCGGCCCAAGGCTCGGGCCGCCAGACGTCGCCCGCCGCATTCTCGCCCTCGCGCAGGAACTGTACCGTCGCGAGCGCCATCGGCGTGCCCCCAGAGACGAAGTGCGCGGTGACGAGGCGCAGCCGTCCGCCGTCGCGGACGACCTCGGTCTCGATCGCGACGGGGTCGAAGCGCGGCAGCCTGAACATGTCCACCGTCATCCGCGCCGGGCGGAAGCCGCCGCCGCCGTGCCGCGCCTCCACCACCGCGCCGAGCAGCCCCGCGACGACGCGGCCGTTGAGCGAGCCGGGGTCCCAGGGACCGCGACAGATCGGCTGCGGCAGATAGACATCGCCGTCGGGGAAGAAGAAGGCGTCGTCGTTCATGGCGCTCCTTACCGTCGCAATTCGGCTAGCATCAACCCTCCCCTGCAAGGAGAGGATTGGCTCGACATCGCGCGCGTGTCTGGGCACGGGCTGCCCCCGTGACCCCCGACCGCTCCTCGACGCTCGCCGCCGCCAGCTTGGTCGCCGTCATGTTCATCAACCTGCTCGGCTTCGGCATCGTCATCCCGCTGCTGCCGTTCTACGGCCAGGCCCTGCACGCGGCGCCGTGGCAGATCGCGCTGATCTTCTCCGCCTTTGCGATGGGCGGATTCTTCGGCGAGCCGGTATGGGGACGGCTGTCCGACCGGGTGGGCAGGAAGCCGCTGCTGCTCTCCACGGTGACCGGGACTCTGTGCTGCTACTTGGCGCTCGCCTTTGCCCCCGACGTGTGGACCGCGTTCGCGATCCGCTTCGCGGGCGGCATGGCGTCGGGCAACGGCGCGGTGATGCAGGGCTACATCGCCGACGTGACCGCGCCCGAACAGCGCGCGCGGCGGCTGAGCTGGATTGGCGCGGCGGCGAGCATGGGGCTGGTCGTCGGCCCGTCGATCGGCGGCCTGTTCGCGCATCCCCATGCCGGGCCCGCAGGCTTCCGCATCCCGCTGCTGATCGCGGCGGCGCTGTCCGCGACCTGCCTGCTCGCGATCGCCGTCTTCATCCGCGAGCCGCGGGGGCAGCGCGTCGTCCGCCCGCACCAGAGCCGCTGGCAAGCCTGGGGCGAGGTGACGCGTCACCCCGTCATCGGCCGTCTGATGCTGCTCACCTTCCTGGTCGGGTTCGCCTTCACCGGCATCGAGTCGGTGTTCGGCCTGTGGGGCGAGGCACGGTTCGGCTGGGGACCGAAGCAGGTCGGCTGGTGCTTCGCCGCCGCCGGGATCGTCTCAGCGCTGACCCAGTTCTTCGTTACCGGCGCGTTGAGCGAGCGGTACGGCGAGGCGCGGGTGCTCGCGGTGGGCATGGCGCTGACGGTGATCGGCTGCCTAGCGCAGACGCGCTCGACGGGATTGGAATGGACCACGGCGTTCCTGGCGCTGACCGCGCTGGGCCAGTCGATCAGCTGGCCCAATGTCGGCGCCCTGATCTCGCGCAACGCTGATCCGGCGAAGCAGGGGCAGGTACTGGGCCTCAACAACGCGTGCGGGGCGTTCGCGCGGTTCGCCGGGCCGCTATCGGCGGGACTCGCCTTTGCGCACCTCAGCCGCAACGCGCCCTTCTACATGGCCGGGCTGGTGGTCGCGCCCGCGATCCTGCTGGCGCTGAGCGCGGTGGGACGCGCGCGCGCCGCCAGCGACTAGGCCCGTTCGCGCGCCCGCCGGTAGGTGCCCAGCACCCGCACCCATTTCGCGTGGAACCCCAGCTCGTCGAGCGCGCGGTCGAGGCCCGCGTCGCCCGGCTTGCCCTCCACGTCCGCATAGAACTCGCTCGCCGAGAACGTGCCCGCCCGCTGGTAGCTCTCCAGCTTGGTCATGTTAACGCCGTTGGTCGCGAACCCGCCCAGCGCCTTGTACAGCGCGGCGGGGACGTTCTTCACCTCGAAGATCAGCGTCGTCATCCACGGCCCCGCCCCCACCGGTCGCGCGCCGCCGCGTGCGAGCACGACGAAGCGCGTCGTGTTGTGCTCCGCGTCGGCGATGCCGTCGGCGAGCACCGCCAGCCCGTACAGCGCCGCCGCGCCTGGAGGGGCCAGCGCCGCCACCGTCGGGTCGCCGCGCTCCGCCACCAGCGCCGCCGCGCCGGCCGTGTCGGGGTAGCTGACCGGCCGCACGCCATGCGCCTTCAGCCAGTGGCGGCACTGGCCCAGCGCCTGCGGATGGCTGACCGCCTCGGTCACGCCGTCGATCGGTCCCGCGCCAATCAGCGCATAGCGGATCGGGAGGAAATGCTCGCCGGTGATGACCAGCCCCGATTCCGGCAGCAGGAAGTGGATGTCCGCGACGCGGCCGTGGAGTGAGTTCTCGATCGGGATCACCGCGCAGTCGGCGCGCGCCTCCTTCACAGCGTCGATGGCGTCGCCGAAGTCGAAACAGGGTAGCGGCAACCCCTCGGGAAACGCCTGAGCGACCGCGACATGGCTGTTGGCCCCCGGCGCGCCCTGAAAGGCGACGGCGCGCTCGGGCGCCGCGGCGGCGGCGGCGGTCATCGCGGCGACCAGCGCGCGGGCGGGGGCGGGGAAACTCTCCATGCCCGCCGCCCGTTAGCCCGGCCGCGCCGAAACCGGTAGGGCCCGCTTGCGGTGGCGGCGGCGCTTTCCTAAGGACCGATGCGACCTTTTCCGGCTTTTGCCACGCACCACATTCGGGAACATCGACGCGCGATGGACAACAGGACCAACACGATCGCCGGCTGGACGCTCGCGGCGCTGGGCACCGCGCTGGCGGCGTCCATCGTCGGCGGCATGATCTTCGTCCATCATGGCGCGCCGGCCAAGCCCGGCTACCCGGTCGAGGGCGTCGCGGACGCGGGCGGCGGCGCGGAGGTGGCGGATACCCCGATCGCGACCCGCCTCGCCAGCGCCGATCCTGCCAAGGGCGCGGACGTGTTCAAGAAGTGCGCGGCCTGCCACACCATCAACCAGGGCGGCGCCAACGGCGTCGGCCCCAATCTATACGCGGTGCTGGGTGAGGCGATCGGTGCTGGGCGCGGCGGTTACGACTTCTCGGCCGCGCTGCGCGGCGTCGGCGGCAATTGGGATTTCGAGAAGATCGACCATTGGCTGAAGTCACCGCGCAAGATGGCCGACGGCACCAAGATGACCTTTGCCGGCCTGTCGAACGCGCAGGACCGCGCCAACGTCATCGCCTACCTCAACGCGCAGGGCTCCAACCTGCCGCTGCCCCCGCCCCCCGCACCGGGCGCCGCGCCGGCAGGGGCGACACCGGCGACGGGCGGCAATGTGCCGCACGGCAACGGGGCGGCGCCGGGTGCGACCTCCGCGGTCAACGCCGTCGATACCGACCGGCGCGCCTCGACGGCCGATATCGCCAACACAGGCAGCCCCGCCAGCGGCGCGCCCTCGGTCGATCCGCACGCCGCCGCCAGAGCCCCGCATTAACCGCAACCTGGTCCGGCGCGGACGACCTGTCGCGTCAGCCCGGTTCCTTGCTCAGCCGCGCCCGGCTCACATACACGGTTGCCGCACATTGATCCGCCGCGATCGCCAGACCCGCCGCCTCGGCCGCGTCGTAACTGTCATAGGGCGCGCTGCCGATCGTCGCGTCGGACTCACCCTCCGCCGTCGCGGAGCACGCCGATAGCGCGGAGGTATTCAACGTCCACTGGCCGTCGGCCACCTCCTCCACATGCACGCAATCACTCTCTTTTGGCGCAAGCCGTCCCCACGGCAGCGTAATGATTTCCATAACGCAGGCTCCTTCCGGCGGTAAAACGCACGACCTTCCTGTTAGCTTCCGGGCGGCCGTATGTCGTGGGTCACAGTCCGTCGACGAACTGTCCCAGAGCGGCGTTGACCGCTTCGGGCGCCTCCTGTTGCACCCAATGCCCGGCTCCCTCGATCAATGTGGTGCCGCGAAAATCGTCACAAGCGCGGCCAGCGTCGGCATAGCCGTCATGCCCGGGGATGAATCGGCGCACCGGATCGAGCGTGCCGGCGATAAAGGCGGCAGGCTGAATGACATGCTTGCCGACTACACCCGCGCGCGCCTCGTGATCCAGCTCCTGCGCACGATAGCGGTTTAGCGGCCCGGTCCAGCCGCCCTTGGCGAACGCCGCGTTGTAGATCGCCAGATCCTCCGCCGACAGCCAGCCGGGTGGCGTATCGGGCTTGACAAGCCCGGTCAGGAAATCGCTGTCCGGCCCCTTGGCGGCGGACGCCGCCGCACGCATCCCCTCGCCCGAAATTCCGTAATAAACTTTCAGCAGCGTGTCTGGATCGCCCGCGAACTCTGCTTCGGCGACGCCGGGCGTTTGGAAATACAGTTGATAGAAGAACCGTCCCTCGTACAGGGTGCGGATCAGGGCAATGAACGATGTGTCGCTGGTCGGCGTATACGGCACGCTCAGCCCGGCGACGGCCGCAACCTTGTCCGGATAGCGCACCGCGGTCTGCCAGACGATCGGCGCCCCCCAGTCATGCCCGAACAGGATCGCGCGCCCGCCCAGCGCGTCTATAATTGCCGCGACATCGCTCGTCAGCGCCGCCATCGTATAGGCCTCGACCGCAGCGGGCTTGTCGCTCTCGCCATAGCCGCGCACGTCCAGCGCCGCGATGCGCCGACCCGCGGCCGCAAAGTGCGCGAGCTGATGCCGCCACGACCAGGCGAGCTCGGGCCAGCCATGCACGCACAGGATCGGCAGCGCGGCGGCATCCGCCGGCCCGGCGTTCAGGACGCTGAGCGCCACGTCCCCATTGCGTACGACGAAGCGCTCCATCGACCCTCTCCCTTGCATTATCGGACTGTGCTTAGCGAGGCGGGACGCCGGACGGTAGACGCGTCCGGCCCGGTCAGGACATTTCGGCCGACCGGCTGGATCATGGTGAGTGGTGCCGCCTACAGGACTCGAACCTGTGACCCCCGCATTACGAAGGCGTGTGACTGACAGTGAAAAGTCGAGGCCTTCTGCCGATTTAATCGGCGTTTCGGCTGCTCGATCGCTCTGACCCATGCAAGTCCCAAACCGACTTGTTGCCTCCTCAGCTACGCTTCCTAGCTAAGTCGCTTTAACTAGGAAAATTTGCCGATTGTGACCTGTTCCCGACCTGCGACCGGCAAGAGGCGGTACCGAGATCCCGAGCGGCGATCAGTCTCGATCCTCGGTGCTCTAAGGCGAACCATGGGACGTGCGTCAGAGCGTGATTGCCCATTGCGGTCATTTTGCGAGTTTATGGGACGGGCCATTGCAAAACTGAAAGCCCACTCCGTATCGACGGCCCGGAGACCGCCCACACCCAAGCGATCGCCGACCAACGACCATGACGGTATCACAAACCAATAGTCGACTTCGATGCTTCCCGTGCTTTAGGCCGCAGAAAAAATAGTGGACCACCCGCCTTGAGTGATCGGCTTGGAAAGTTGGCCCCAATGACCGGGGAGCTTAGTTCAGCGATTCCACCAATACCTTCCGGGTGGTCTTCGTTAATCTCAGCCATTCGCTTAACCAAAAAGGAGAATACGCCATAAGTATTTATGATATCTCCCAGCCTACCAGTAGGTGCGAATACGTCACTAGAGCTCTGTACTCTACGGATGAATTCGTCGAAGAAAATACTTCCATTCCTCGCGTCTAGCGAAACTACTGGTTCGCTAGACTCTCCTGCTGAGATTGTGTAGGATGTGGGAACTGTGAAGTTGAGAGGAGCCATCTGCCCTTGACTCGTCTTGAATACCGCTCCGCCGTAACATGCATTGATCAGAGTGAGCACTTGTCCGTTCGTCTCCGACAAGTCGTCAACTAGCTGGGCGAACTGCGACATCAGCATAGTACCATCTGAGTCCCCTATACGCCTTGCTCCTGCAAACACGAATGCTGCACGTGACGTCACTGTCGCAACGTGCCCATGGACACTCAACGCAATCACTAGCCTAGTATTCTTCCCAAATGTGACTCCTCTAGCCGGAAGGAGTTCCCGCAAAAACAGTTCCACGTTTTGTCGGGTTGCATCCTTACCGCTCAGCGCGATAACTTCATCGAATCTTTGGTCATTCGAGAAGAAATTCTGAAGGCGTTCGCCGTCAGTTGCTGCAGCGGGAAGGGATATTCCTAATTTTGGATATTCAGATACGCTAATAACTAGCGCGATAGATCGCACATGATCCGCCTCAGTCATGTGCATTGCCCGTAATATGCGAGGGTCACTCGGCACGTTCGTGGAGACATAATGAACGTAAAAGCGGCAGTATTCGGGTGGGATCCCGCTTTCTTCGACGCAAGCTGGGTTCTTAGCCCTGGCAAAAGATGGGCCTGCAAAAAAAAGAGAAAAGCACAACGCTGACAGAGGCAAAAGAGGCTTCACGGCAATGTTTTCAGCTAAACTTCGTCCAGCCAACACCGGCAAGAGCAAGAGCTTCACAAGTCGTGCGAACCCGGCCTTTAAATGTTGCAGCATAGTCCCTGCCCCCACCAATTCGTAGTCCCATACAGCCAATACTCCCACGGTGATCGGCCGAAGCATTGATACCAACGGACGATCGCGCTAAGGGGAAATACCCTCCATCATCAGCATGCCGCTTGACCGCATGACATAAAATAACTCGCTCCGTATCCGCAAATAAGCGGTCCCAATCAGCGTTACTGCTTATAGTGCATACATCGTCCGCCGCCATGTGAGACCAGCGCTCGCGGTATTCCCTGACAACAGAGCTAGTTCCGTTATACGCCTGAATATATCTAACGAGCTTGCTGTAATTTTCTCGCCAAGTCGTTTGGATCAAGCCACGGCCCCGAAATTTAAAGAAGTCAGTTTCAAGCAAATAACCAGACACCGTATCTTGACCACTCACGGGGAAAAGCGATTGGGGATAGTTGACTCCCGCCCATACCGCGTCCGTGCTTCCACGCAGTCGTTCTGCTAAAACACGCCCCCCATGCGCCTGATTAAATTTGGCATCGTTGAATAACGATTTCGCGGTTCTATTGCCGCCGCCATTGTAAGAGCGTTTAGACCATATTCTCCCGTTTCGGGTAATACGAATGCGGTCGAATAGATAGGAAATGCCGGGATGCCCCGGAAAGTTTCCAAATACCTCGGTTTTGGAAATTAAGTTTCCACCGCATTCGTTTGTAAAAATTGACATATAGGCGATGAATTCAAGCAAAGTCACGGGCTGCTGTTGAAGGTACTGCGTCCAGAAGAGCTCGAAATTCGAGGAGGCAGCCTCGCCCCCAATTCTTCGTCCTCGCCAATCCCCTCGGCCCGCGAGGGTCCGATTAAACCAATCGATATATGACGCTTGGGTCTTTCTTTGAAAGTAAGACTCAATTTCAGCATACCTGGCGAACCGGATCGATCCAAACAATTCCGCGATGCCCGTGGCGATGTCAGGTTCTGCAGCGAATAGGGTAACGCTGTCTTCGGTATTTGGACTCCACGCGCCAGCGAAGTCGGCGAAGCCAGCGACCTGAGGTGGTTCTCCCGGTGAGGCAGCGGCGGCGTTTTGATCAGACCCAGGCTGCGCCAGTCCGGGAACAGCGAGTCCCGCGACGCCTGTCAAAGTCGCTCGAAGCCAGTCCCGCCTTGTCAGCATCGCGTTTCCCCCGCCCACCCGATGAAACGCGCTACAATGAGCGCCGACGAAGAAAGCTCGCCGAAGCGAATCGGGACTCCTCGAGGTTCTAATAATTAGCTGGTTCGGTTGTAAAGCTAGGATGGGTGAAATGGCAGGCCCAGCCCCACGATGCATGCGGTGACTTGTCACATCCAGGGCAGCGTGGACTTCGAGCAATCGGCCGCGCTGCCCACCCGTTCCGACCGCCCCGCTTGCGTACTGTCAGCCGTTCCTCGCAACAAAGCCAGTAGACCTTCTTCATGGTCATGCCCGCGCCCTCCCGCTTGAGCAGGATCGCCAGCCGCCGGTAGCCGAACCAGCGTAGTTCGTTGGCGATCGCGCGCGATCTCGCGCATACGCACGCGGAACCACGTTCTACGCGAGCGGGAGGGCGAGTTGATCGACGTGCCGGCAGAGCGGCGGATCGTCATGGCGATCGGCGATCATGCAGGCGATCTCATCGGCCGCGGCCTCTCTCAGTTCAGCGTTGCCGGCCGTCAGCGCCACCCGTGCCCAGCCGGGGCTGAAGGCGATCAGTTCTGCCACACGTGCGGGGTCGATCCGGGTTGCCATGCTGATTCTCCTGAGCGAGCCGCTTCTAGAACATAGCAGGAACGTAGCTCAAGGGAGTAGGTGAAGCCGGGTCGCAATTTGGCCCCAGCATCCGCGTTCCGGGTCACCCCCCCCATGCTGCTCCGGTCAGCGAACCACCGAATATGACGCGCCGGGCAGCGCGATCTGTGACAAGGCGCTGGATGGCAAGCTACCGCTGCAAACCTGGCTCCATTACGGCCGCACCGTCGGCTTACCCGCTGCAGGACCCGGCGTTGTCGGGTCGGTCAGATCGAACCCGCAACTGTTTAAGTTGCAACTCAGGCCTACAGTCCATCGAAATTGTTGCCCCGATCCATCATAGTTTCGTGCGGAACCCACGATGTTTGCGCGGTAAGTTGGAAATACACGCAGCCAGTGGCGGCCATTGGCATCTACTGCGTCTGGGTCACCCTCCGAAAGCGCCGAAATGATCTTCGGCATCTGACCTTCGGACAACACCAATTTCATCTCTCGGACCTCACCCGCTTTAATAAGCCCCAACGAGGCCTGAACCTGAAGCGGCACATCAATGCGGCCGTCCGAAGTTTTAAGTGCGAAGGTTCCTTCTTGAAGCGCGCCAGCGCTGGTGCCGCTGTTCACGACCATCAAACGCATTACGTTGTCAGAGGCGTCTAAGGGCGTCGCTTCCAAGTGCGAGTATGTGCCCCGAGCCATGCTGATTATTGTAGGGGCCGCGTGCTCGGTCACAGTGACGAGCGCGGTCAGGAGCGCTAGCGTAGTCCCGCTGACTGTGGCGAACCTTCCCCAACCCTGAACTGAGTTGCACCGGAGGCACTTCGTGGCGGCCACCGGCATCGGTTCACAGCAAGCGCGACAGCGCTTATCTTCCTGCTCTTCCGCCACTGCCCTCCTCCCCATAAAGTCGCGCTACACGTTCGGCCAACGAGGGGGCAAGGCTCGACAGCGTTTTGACATGTTTTCTGCCCGCTGCTGCGCCCCGAACCTTGTGCAGTGGCAATGCTGGCTGCCGCTAAGTCAACAGCCTATACTGGCCATCGTCGCCGCACGCCCAGCGGTGGCGGGCCGGGTCGTTCCCCTTACCCTCCTGCAGCATCATTCCTGCGTGTTTTCGGTTGAAGCCCAGAGTGACCAATGCGCCGACGATACCGCGCCCCGCGTCAACGCCCTCTTCGATAAGCGCAGAAATGAGGACGATGGCCTGGACGTGTTTATCTGCTCCCGCCTGGGATTGACCCTTTAGCTCTCTTAATCGGTGAAACATCGCCGTAGTCTCGGCTTGGCTGCGCGGCTTTAAGGCAACCGAGGGTGATGAATGCGCGGATGCTTGATTGTCTTGCATGTCTATTACTCCGGAGGGCGCAATGCGTCGTAAAAAAAAGAAGGTGCCCCCTGCCCGCACGTCAGCCGAAGCCGAAGTGCGAGCAGGGTAATCACGCGGGTTGTGCTTGCTTGGCGGCCCCCGCCTCCACGGCGGCAAGCAGGGTGTCATTGGCGAGGTGGCTATAGCGTTGTGTCGACTGCACGCTGGCGTGACCGAGCACCTTGCCGACCGCGAACAGGTCCACCCCGCTGTTGACCATGAAGCTCGCTGCGGAGTGGCGCAGGTCGTGAATGCGCAGGCCCGGGAGCCTCGCCGCGTCCCGTGCCGTCTGCCACGGGTGCTTCAGGTCGGTGAAAGGCTGCCTGGTCTTCGGATTGGGTAGGAGCCAAGGGCAGCCGTCGAATCGGGGCAGCCCTTCGATCACCGCCAGCGCCGCCGCTGACAACGGCACGTGCCGCGCCCGCCCCGTCTTCGAGGTCGGAATGAGCCAGCTTTGACGCTCAATGTCGACATGCTCCCGGCGCGCGGCCAGCAGCTCGCCAACACGTGCGCCCGTCAGCAGCAACAGGTCCACGATGCTCCTGAACTGCTTGTTCTTTGACGCAGACGCCGCCTCCCGCAGCCGCGCCGCTTCTTCGGCGGTAAGATAGCGATTGCGGGCGTTGTTGACCGGCGGCAGCTTGACCCCGCGCACCGGATTCCGCTCGCAGCCGGCGACGCCCCACTGCCGGCCAAGCTCGAAGCTGCGACCGAAGATCATTTTGATCTTCAGCACCGTCGCTGGAGACAGCCCCTCCCCCCGCTTGTTGGCCAGCCACTGCGCCACCGCGCGTGGGTCAATGTCGGTGAGGCGAACTTTGCCCCAGCGGGTCACGATGTGCCGGCGCATGTACATTTCGGTCGTGGTGTAGCTCTTCTGGTGGAGCTTCGCGTCCGTCATGTGCTGGGCTGCCAGTTCGGCGTAGATCGGCACTGCCCGGGCTTTCGCCTTCTCCGCCGCTGGGTCGCCGCCCAGCACAGTCTCTGAACGGAACCGCTGTGCAACCTTCTTCGCCTGAGCGAATGTCACATCTTCGTACCGCCCGATCTTGCGCTGCTTCTGCTGGCCGTTGACGTCATAGCGCAGGTAGTACGTCTTGCCGCCAGACTCGCGGCACTCCAGTACGAAGCCGGTAACCGCATCATCGTAGTAGTCGGTCTTCTTCTTTCCCTCCTCGCATCGGGCGAGCAGGCAGGTGGTATGGTCGAGCCGTGCCTTGGGCATCGCTTGGTTCCTTTCTGAATGTGATTTGAGCGTTAGGCGCGAGGAGGCCCGCCGCCGGCCGCGTGGGGTGCGGGCACGCGGCGTGCCGGGTCGACGCCGGGCGGGGCCCCGACGGGTCACAGCGGGGGTGTTCAGGCACAGGCGGCGGGGCTCGACGCCGCGTTCTGCGGTGTCGCTGGGGGAGGGAGGGGCGGGAGCCGGGCCCCCCTTCCCCTTTTTACCCCTCCCTCCCTCATTCGCCTTTTCTGCTACCCCTCCCCCCACCTCTTGAGAGATTAGGTGAGAGGAGGGTGAGCGAGGCGGCTAGTAGATTTCGTTCGTGCAGACGGTCTTGTCGGCTGGCGCTCGCGCGGTCGCCATTGCAGCCTTCAGCGGATCCAGCTCCAGGTCGGCGGCGGTCGCGTTCCTGAGGGGCACCCTCCACTTGTCGGCACCATTGATCCGCTTCGATGGGCCGAGCACTTCACGCAGCGCGGCGGCACATTCCTTCGCCTGTGCGTTGGTCGGGCGGTCGTAGTTCAGCACTCTGAGCACTACGGTTGGGGTCATAGCGGGCAGACCTTCTGCGCCGATCCGGTCGCGGTCGAGCCATTCCTCCAGCTCCTCCGCAATGACGCTGACGGCCATGTGGCGCTGGTTCCAGTCGGCGAGCAGCCGCTCCTCCTCCTGATCCAGCCACCACGGCTCGCCCGCGTCCACCTCAAGCAGCGCCTGAGCAAACAGCTGCTGCATGTCGATCGTGTGACGGTAGTCGAGCCCCGCGCAAGCGATCGTCCAGAACCGGCTGTTGCCGGTCTGGTCGACGAGGAACCGGCCGTCGTTCACCGTCGCCGTGAACACTGTGCGACGCGCGTATTCCGAGTCGCGACGGTCGAACGGACGCCGCAACTTGTCGCTATCGGCGGTTAGGAAGCCTTTCAAACGGGCGACATCGCGCTTCAGTGAGCTGTCCAGTTCACCAATCTCAACGATCCAATGCGACACCGCCGTGATGATCGAGTCCTTGCTGCCGGCGTCGAGGTGGTGGTCGATCTTGATCAGGGACTCACGTAGCTCGGGATCGGAGATCAGCGCCCGAACCCAGCTGGTCTTGCCGAGGCCCTGCTCTCCCTGGAGCGTGAGCACGCCCCTGCCCTTGTAGCCCTTGGTGGCGGCTGCCGCCGCCGCGCTGCGCAGCCACTTCCTCAGCAGCGCCTCCTTCAGCCGTTCGGGGTAGTCAGGCTGCGCCGTGACGGTGGCGCAGAACGACGGCAGGCGGTCGACGTCGTCCCAGGGTTGGCTTCTGATCCAGTCGGCTGCTGGGTTGTATGCGTGCTGGTCGGCGACGGCGTTGACGAACTCGCCGACGTGCCCTGTCTGCATTCCTTCCTCGGCAGCCCGACTGATGACGTGTGCCATGGTCACGTTGTCGCGGTTGTCGGACGTGCCGTGATGCCGGGGCAGCTCGATCTCGACCTTCTTCTTCACTTCGTTGTATCGACACCTGATGCCTTCGCGTTCGAGCAGGTGCGCGACGTTCCTGATCGTGGTCGGCGGGACGAGCGAGCCCGGTCGTATCGGATCGTCAGGAAAATTCTTTATCTTCATTTGTGATCGCGTCCTTCCAGGAAGACACGCCGCCGCCTTTTGGCGACGGCGCGCTCCCTCAATTCAGTACGGAACTAGCGGGCTCTGCCGGTCGACACGCCAATTCGGGGCGGAGTAGCACCGCAGGCGCGGACAGAGGCTGTACGTCTTGTCTTTCTGTCTGCTCCACATGTGAATCCGCTGGTCTTCCCCCAAGTACATATCGCGGACGCTCCCCAGCAGCTTGCCGGTCGGGTCGTCGAAGTATCCGTTGATGACGTGGTTGACCTCCCTCTCGTTCAGGCCGCTGCTCATCGCGGCCGCGACAAACCCGATCGCTTCCGCGCCCGGCATGTCGCGGTGCCGGCTCGGAAAATCCTGGAAGCTTCGCATCACGTGGTCAAAGGCTCCCGCGCCTCGGTCGAGGTCGCTGATGGTGTAGAGCTTCACGTCTTTGTCCTTTGTTGTTTCCGTGGGCCCTGCCGCGCGGCCGCGGGTACCGTTCGCGTTCGCCCTGTCAGGGCTAATACAACGGGTTCGTTTTCCCAGGATTTCTGCCATTCTCCGGACGGGTATCTGATTACCCGTTCTGTTTATGTTGCGGGATTGGCTTGCCGTTTCGGGACAGGACAGGTAGCTCAGCGCGAGTCCGTTACGTAGCGGCGGCACAGCACTAACAGGTCGGTTTCGATTTGGCCGTCGTCTTGAACGAAGATGACGAATGCGGCGTCGTTGCCGGCCGAGTAGATCAGCTGGAACCAGCCGCCCTGGTCGGCGAGGAAGTCGTGGTACGGCTGGAACTCCTCGCTGCCGAAGACACTGCCGTCGAGCGGGCTGACCAGCGGGGACCAGCCCAGCTCGTCCGCAACGTCGACAGCGCTGCAGCCGGCAGGGACAACGAGGTAGTAGGTGGTCTCCCGCACGTCGAAGTCGAGCTCGTTAATATGCGTCACGCTGTCGTTGAGCAGCTGACGGAGCTTGCGGTCGAGGGGGAGGGAAAGGGCGCGCTCGAGTGAGGGCGTGTCGAACAGTGAGAGCATCGATCTTCTCCAGACAAAGAAAAAGCGCCCTCGGCGGGATTGCCGGGACGCGGGGGGGGGGGGGGGGCCGCGCGGGGGCGGCGGGGCGGGTCTCGAGGTTTTCCGAGCCGTTCGCAGACGAGACGCGGCGGCGGCGCGTCGCTTCAGGGCGTCTGCGCGTGCAGGCGATCGTCAGCCGGTGCGACGTGCTCCCGGATGATGTCGCTCAGCGCCGGGTCGAGGTCGTCACGGTCGGGCACGAGCAGCACTTCGGCCGCGCCGTCATCGGAAAGGACGAACACGATCTCGGTCCAGCCGCCGTCGTGCCGTTCCGCCCACTCCCAAGTCGGGCCGGGGTGGTCGGCGTTGGTCCAGCTAAACGGGAAGCCAACCGCTTGCTCGATAGCGGCCAAGGTGTCAGGCGGCTCCACGATAATGAAGCGGGCGGCGTCTTCTATGTTCACGCCTAGCTGACTGCCGCGGAGCGCGAGCAAGCGGGCGAGGGGTTGGTCGAGCGGACGCGCGAGGGCGGCCGCCAGTGCGGAGGCGCTGTCGATGATCAACATTGATGTCTCCTGAAATGACAAAGCCCCCGCCGGTCAGGGCGAGGGCTTCAGGGTTGAAGGGCGGTGCAGGTTGGCTTGGATCAGCCGCCGGTGTCGCCTTCCTTGCTGACGATCCGGCCGAGCGTTAGGACGATGACGATGATTGCCAAAGTAAAGCACGTGGCGGGGTAGTTCCGAAACAAGGCCAGCATGCCGAGTAAGGCAAGCAGGATCAGCGTTTCTTTGGGTTTGAAGATGAGCCCGGCCAGAAAGAGAAAGGCGAAGGCGATCTTGATGGCGACCACTGCCAGTGCCACGATGACTAAGAAGCCTAGGAGCTTCCACGCGGTCATCGCGCTCCTACCCTGATAGGTCGCAGACTGGGAAAGCGAGTACCTGACTGTTCTGGGTGACGGGTCATTCGCTTGCTCCAAAGAAAAGGCCCCCGGCTAGGAAGCCGAGGGCCGAGGTGACCGGACGTTGTTGGAGCGGTTTACGGAAAGCGGGTCGAAACCAGCTGCCGACCCTGTGGCGTGAGCACCAACCCGTACTCAATACGCCTGTTGCCCTGTGACGTAATTGCATCGCCGGTGCAGGTGAGCACCTCATTCGGCTGGACAGACGGCGCGACTGTCACATTGTTGATCTCCACGACACGCTTTCCGTCGACAACCTGCCCGACCAGTGTCTGGCAAAGGTGCGGTTTCCGCGCCTCCAACGCCGCCGCTGCATCACCAGCAGTTCGGGCGCGATCTGCCGAGGCTTGCTGCGCGGCTGCCGCCTTCGCCTGAGCCTCCACGGTCGCCTGTAGCACCGCTTCTGCAGCTCCCTGCGTGGTCCGCGTCCATGCCGCTGCTACCTGCGCATGTGCCGTGCTGATCAGCGCTGCCGCGCCCAGGACCGCGCCGAAGGAAAGCCACCGCGCGACGTGCGGCATGCGGAAGAATAGAGGCGGGAAGTTGAGCGCCGCGGCAACCAGCACTGCTGCGGTCGCAAGGTAGAGTAGGCCAGCGGGAGCACCCGGCGCGTCAAGGTGCGGGAAGTCGATAAGCGCCACGGCCGCAAACAAGGCGGTCGCTATGCAGACCACCCACTGGACTGGGTGATCGATGCCCACGGGCGGGGTTCGCTGCGAGCGTGCGTTATCGGTGGCCATTTTAGCCTCTCCTATCGGTGTTTGTTGTGGGTCAGACGCGCGGCATCGCGCCGATGCGCTGGACGCGCCGACGTTGCTGTTGATGCCGCATGGTGGTGGTGCCCCTGTCGCGGGGCGGTCGCCGGTTCGCACCTCGTGCCGCCCCTATGTTCCTCTCGGGGCGGCGGCCGAAGCCGGATGTTGGAAACCCTGGCACAGCACAGAGCGCATGCGCCTTTACCGTTGCCGGCTGGACATGCGCGCATGCCACCCGGCCCCGCTCAAAGCGGCGACCGAGTTGCTGTACAAAGAGGTTTCCACGCCCCGCCCCCCGGCTTTCACGGGAGGCTCGGCGATCATGGAAGGCAAGCGAGCGGTTCGCAATAGCCGTTTGCGGGCTGGTCCCGCCGGCTGTCACGCCTTCATATAAGATGGCCGGTATTGCGCGTGCTGTGCACATACACCTAGATCACGCTGCAAGACTGGCTACTCATGTCATATGAAATGGACTGACTGGGTCACGCTTTGCATTGCTATCCTGGGCGCGGGCTTGGGCGTATGGAACGCTTGGCAGGCTGGGCGCGACCGATCTGTCCGATATAAGGTGAGAGTTACGCAGGCGATCGGACTTGGCGGACCCGCGCCTACTTGCCTATCTATTGAGGTGACGAACCTCAGTTCGTTTCCGATCACCGTAAACGAGGTTGGTCTGACCGTAGGTAAACCGAAGGGGAGCTTGCCCCGCCGTGCTGTAATTCCGCCACACAGCATAGTGAGTGGGACACTGCCGATGCGCATCGAACCCCGGCACAGTGCATCGGTCGTAGGCTGGGCGCGGGACTTGCCCGATGACGGGTTTGACCATGCCTACGCTCGTACCTCGGGGGGTGAGATCGCATACGGCACCAGTCCCGCGCTGTTGCAGTGGGTCCGCGCCCTGGAACGGACTTAGACATTGGCTGCGCCTCTCTTCGCGAAGATCATGACGCGCATCGTTGAACCTCTCGAGATGTGCCGTTTAGAATGCACGAGCTCGCAACGGCAGTCCCTCCCATCGTGCTGTTTCTTTTAAGACTCTCGCCCAGCATCTGCCGTAAGACGGCAGATAGTCTGACTATGTTTATTGCTTAAACATGGAAGTAGGGCAGGCAAATAAAAGTATATTGAAAGTTGTATTCAACGCTTCCCCGATGAACTGGTGACGGTCACCATTTAAGTCTGTAAGATGGAAGAGCGTCGGCTTCGTTGCGCTACCGAACGGAATCAGTGGCCAAAATGGATGCGTTTTGGAGATTTGCGAAGCTGTAGGGCGTCCAAACTGCTCCTCAAAGGCCAGCGATGTCTCAAACCTACGAATCGCAGCAGATAGTCCATTGACCGGACACCGCGCTGGTTCTTCCACGGCCATCGCGATACACACGTGACGATGAGTTCTCGTATACTCACGTAACCCAGCGTACAACGATACCTTAAATGACTTATGTATTTTCTTTACCGAAGAAAACGCGAGCGGTAGGTCTGCAGCTTGATCAGCGTAGCTATTACCATTAAAGATTGCAAAGCGCGCAAAGTTATTTGCCTCGCGTTCAAACTTGTCTGCAATATCAGGATCAAGCTCTTGCTCGCTGTCTTCAAAGAAATGAAAAAGTTTACGCTGATGAGGTAATCGAAAATGTCCAGCCTCGTGCAGTTTCAAGAATCTTTGTCTACTTTCCAAGACGCTATCGTCGATATGGATTATCTGCTCAGAAACGTCCAAAACTCCAAATAACTTTCCAATCGCACGTTTAACAACGCTAGCCGCCTTTTTACCTTGCGCGAGTGCGTATGCCGCAATAGCGCGGGGATCAAAAACACTGTAGGGCGCAACTCGTAAGTTAGCTGTGAATAAAAGCTCCTCAATAGGTACGGGAACGACACCCCACGCATCCGAACGCTCCAGCAGCTTTCTTGCTGCCGACTCTACGTTTTCCCTTTCTGCATGACTAAGTGAGTAATCGTCCTTGCGCATGACTACTTCTTCTCGCTGCGCATGAACTTTAAGAAACGAAGCAGCTCGGCCTCTTCGTCAGAAGTAAGGTCGATGTCAGCGAACGTCGCAAGCCGCCCGTGTCGCTTGCTCACTTCAGGTGCTTGTTGCGCATTCAGATAACCAGCCCGTTCCATCAGGCCGACATAATCAATGCCGTATGTAACCGAAAGGGAGTGTAGAATGTTTGGCGAAGGCTGCTTAATTTTATCATTCTCAAGCTGACTAAGATAAGCATTCGACACCTCTTTGCGGGTCTGCTCCTCAACTTGTCGAAGCGATAGCCCCCGATCAGATCGAACTGCCGCAAGATAGCCCCCAAGCGTAGATGCAGGCCGTCGTGTCTGCTCAACCACGGTAAATCATACATGCCGTTTGCATATAGTGGCGGTACGCTCCCGCGCCCGCAATCGCAAGCGCGCTTGATGTTGCTTGACATTGCAAGCACGCCCTCTAAATCGGGCGTGTCAGGCGGGATGGTCTGCGGTTCTGACAAACGGCGGAAGGAATTTGGCATGAGCAAGGGTAACAGCGGCGGCTCCTATCGCAGCGCGGGTTCAGGTCGGTACGTCACCACGGCTCACGGACAGCGCAGCCCTGGCACAACGGTGCATGAAGCCGGCGGCAAGAGCGGCAGCACCGGGGGTTCCTACCGGAGCGCAGGGACTGGCCGATTTGTAACGGCGGCGCACGGCAAGAGCAGCCCCGGCACGACCACTCACGAAAAGTAAGAATGAGGGCAGCGTTGCTACTGCGGGCGACGCTGCCTTCGATCGATGAAGTGGAGGACTAATTACATGGCTAGATGCACAGCCCCCGTGAGGGGCCACATTAGAGGCGGCGGAGCAGACTGTCCCGCCTGCAGTAGTCGCTATGGCCGCCCTAGCGGTTACTCCCGCTATAATGGCGACTACACCAGCGCTCCGGCGTATACGTCCCAGCAATATCCATCATCAGGGAGCGGCGGAGGCCGGAGCAGCGGCGGCTCCGGCCGACGCAGCGCAAAACCGCGCTGGTCGGGAGCCGGCTCGTCTGCATGGTATACGCCGGAACAGGTGCAGGCGCTCACGCCCGTTCGCGAGAACGTCGAGAAGCTAGCTGCAACGCAGCCCGACCTCCGAGACGTGTTCCTTTGTCACGCGTGGGATGACAGGCAGGGCTCCGCCAAGGAACTGCATGATCTGCTCGAAGCGCGCGGTGTCCGCGTCTGGTTTAGCGAGAAGGACCTCGGTCTCGGGGTGCCGATGATGCGCGCGATTGACAAGGGCTTGGTAAATTCGCGCGTCGGCATCGTTCTGGTGACGCCGGCCATGTTGCGCCGCCTGCCGGCGGAAGGGATAGCAGACAAGGAGCTGTCGGCGCTCCTCCGGCGTGAGCGGCTCGTCCCGGTGGTCCACGGCACGAACTATGACGAGCTTGAGCAGGTCAGTCTCCTGCTGGCCTCCCGCGCCGGGCTGAGCACGGCCGAAGAGACGATGGCGGAGGTAGCAGCCAAAATCGCGGAACTGGTGGCCACATAGCCCCGTTGCCGCACTGTCGATACGAGCGACACACCACACCTTGGCTCGCAGGCTTAGACGGCGGAAAGGGTCCCATTAAGAACCCACGCCAGCCTCCAACGCGAACGCCCGTTCGCATTAGTCGTCGCCGCCAACCTGCTGAGTATAACTTGAGAAGGGTGGTGCCGCCTACAGGACTCGAACCTGTGACCCCCGCATTACGAATGCGATGCTCTACCAGCTGAGCTAAGGCGGCCCGTCGCGCCGGCCATCGGCCGAAACAGACGCGGGCGGATAGCAGCGGGCGGCGGGGGTGGCAAGCCGATGGCGGATCGCGTTACGGTTTACGCGGCGTTTACCATGGCGGGCTCATGGTGCTGGCACGACCGATGAGATGGGACGCCGACAACATGACCGCGCACAGCCTGAGCGATGAGCGCCCGGAGATCGATGACGCTGCCGATGCGGTGGTCAACGACGCCGCCGATGAAGGCGTCGGCGACCAGATGTTCGATCTCGGCGGTGACGAGCGGCGCATGCACGTGCGCGCTTATAATCATTGGGTGTCGCTGCTGAAGGGTCGCCCGTACCCGGCAATCGACGATCTCGATCCCGCCTCGATCGCCGATTTCGGCCCCAACAGCGTGCTGCTCGACTTCTCGGCCGGCCTCGACGACCCGCGCATCGCCTGGCTGGGCGCCGCGCTGCGACAGGAGTGCGGGCTGGACGGCGCCCCGACGCACGTCGCCGACGTGCCGAGCCGGTCGCTGCTGTCACGGCTGACCGATCATTACCTGCAGATCATCGCCAACCGCGCGCCGATCGGCTTCGAGGCCGAGTTCGTCAGTACGCGCAGCACGCCGACGCTGTACCGCGGCATCCTGATGCCTTTTTCGTCGGACGGCGACTGCATCGATTTCATCTACGGCGTCATCAATTGGAAGGAGATGGCCGACGCCGCGACCAAGGCTGGCATTGCGGCGGAGCTCGCCGCCGCCCGCGCTGCGCCGCCTGCCGTCGAGGCGCCGGTCTGGGCCGACGGTCCCGCCGCGGATCACGATGCCGCCGCTGACACCGGGGGTCGCACGCTGGCCGATCAGCTCGCGATGGCGCGTGAGTCCGCCGCGGCGGTACGCGCCGCCGACACCCGCAGCCGTGCAGCGCTGTATCGCGCACTTGGACGTGCGCATGATTTCGCGCTCGCCGCCGATGCGGACGGCGACACCTATCTGGACCTGCTTGCGCAGTCAGGGATCAGGGTGCAGGCACGCGCGCCGATGACGCCGATGGTGAAGCTCGTCTTCGGGCCCGATTACGACAAGACGCGGCTCACCGAATTCGCCGCCGTGCTCGACAATGCGCGCCGCAACGCGGTCGCCCCGGGCGCGCTGCCGCAGTTTCTCGAGCTGCACCGCGGCGGCATCAAGGCCGTGGTCGCTGCCGAACGCGCCGCCCGGCGGCCACAGGCTACGGTCGACGTCTACGAACAGGCGCGGGCCGAGCTGCGGGCGCGCCCGGTGCTGGCGCAGGTTACACTGAAGGATCTTGAGCCAATGACGGGCGGCGAGTTCGTGCTGCTCGTCGCCCGGCGCGACGGCGAGGAGTTGAGCGTTGTCGCACAGGTTGGCGGAGCCCTGGTCGACCAGGTAATCCGAAAAGCGGCGGCATAGCTCAGTTCGTCCGCGCCGCGGCGTCCGTGCGCAGCACGATGCTACACCGCCACAAAGCTTGAGCCGCCTGCAACCCGGGCGCATAGGGCCGCGATGGCCGATCTCTCCCTTTCGCCCTCCCCCGCCGCCGCCCTCGCCATCCCCCTCGATGCTCTTGCCGGCGACCTTGCCGCCCGCCTTACGCGCGGCGCGCTGCCGGGCGAGCTGATCGGCTTCGGTCTCGCGGAGGTGACAGCAGCGGCAAGGTTCATCGTCGCCACCGCCGCCCGGCGCGGCGCGCACGAACCTGCCCTGGCGCTGGAGCCGATCAGCGGGACGGGCGAGGATACGCGCCGCCGTATGCGCCTCGCGATCGTCAACGACGACATGCCGTTCCTGGTCGATTCAATCGCCGCCGCGATCGGCGAGGCGGGGCTCGACATCGACCGCATCATCCACCCCGTGATCCGCGCGCAGCGCAGCGCCGACGGCGTGCTGGACGCGGTCGGCGGCGCCGGCGCAGCAGAGTCGATGATCTATCTGGAGCTGGAACGCGCCGACGCGCGCGAGCGGCGCGACCTGCTCGCCCGCCTCGCGATCGTACTGGCCGACGTGCGCGCGGCGGTGACCGATTGGCCGCGGCTGCAGCGAGCCGTCGCAGCCGATGAGGCTGCGCTGCCGCAGGGCGAGGGCGCGGCGTTGCTGCAATGGTTCCTCGACGGGCGGCTGACCTTGCTCGGGCATCAGCGCTGGCAGACAGACGGCGCGAACGGGTTCACGGCCGGCGAGGCGCTCGGCATCGCGCGCAATCTGCACGACACGCCGATCCTTGCCGAGTTCTCGCGCACGCTCGCGATCCGCTGGTTCGCGGCGGGCGGTGAGGCGCCGCTGCTGCTCAAGTCGAGCCTCATCTCCACCGTTCACCGGGCCACGCCGCTCGATCTGGTGCTCCTGCCGATCCGGTCCGGCGGCGACGTCACTGGCCTGTCGATCCATGTCGGCCTGTGGACCTCCGCCGCGCTCGCCGCGCCGGCGACGGCGGTGCCGGTGCTGCGCGCGCGGCTGGCGGCGCTGGAGGCGAAGCTCGGCTTCGATCCCAAGGGCCATACCGGCAAGGCGTTGACCCATGCGCTGGGCGCGCTGCCGCACGATCTCGCCACCGCGTTCGAGCCCGAGCAGCTGGAGGAGCTGACGCTGACCGCGATGAGCCTGGCTGACCGGCCGCGCCCGGCATTGGTGCTGGTCCGCTCGGCGCTCGGGCGGCACCTGTTCGCCTTTTGCTGGCTGCCGCGCGACGAGCTGACGACGGCGCGCCGTGTCGCGATCGGTGAGATGGTGGCCGAGGCCGCGTCGGGGCCGGTGCTCAACTGGTCGATCGCGATGGAGGATTCGGCGCTGGCGCTGATCCGCTACACGATCGACCTGCGCAACGAGGGGCGGGTGCCCGACGCGGTCCCCATCTCGGCCCGGTGCGCCACGATGGTGACGATCCCATCCGGCGCGATGGCGACGAAGATGCGCGGGTTGTTGACCGTCCCGTGCGGCATCGCCCCGGCCCCGGTGGCATACCCCGCAGCGGCAAAAGCCCGGCGCGGCAGCATCGGCGCCGCGAGCACCAGCGCCCCGGCGCCAACCGTCCCGCGCAGCAGCGTGCGGCGGGACACGTTCTTGATGATCGGATATGACATGGCGCTAGGTCCCCGTGGCGGCGAGGCGGATCGCGGCCTCGATGCGCTGGTAGCAGCCGCAGCGGCAGATGTTGCCGGACATGTTGTCACGTATCTGCCCATCCGTCGGATGCGACGTCTCGCTCAGCAGGGCGGCAGCCTGCATGATCTGCCCGGCCTGGCAGAACCCGCATTGCGGCACCCCCAGTTCGCGCCAGGCCTTCTGCACCGGATGGTCCCCAGTGGGATGCAGGCCCTCGATGGTGGTGACGTTGCGGCCCTCGACGTCCGACATCCCGGTGATGCAGGCGCGGACGGCCTGCCCGTCAATATGGACCGTGCAGGCGCCGCACAGCGCCTGGCCGCAACCGTACTTGGTGCCGGTCATCCCGGCCTCATCTCGCAGGAACCACAACAGCGGCAGGGACGGGTCGCCGTCCCAAGCCTGGTCTTGGCCATTCACGCGCAGTTTGATCATGGTGCCGCCTCCCGACGTGCGCACGCTATCGTGACGATAACCGCAGGTGGCATCACAGGTTCGGGAACTCGGAACACCCAGCGTCCGGCTGTTCACGCCGGGCCGCGTTGCGGTCCCGTGCCGGGTGGCGGCAGCCGCGGCTGCCGCGGGCAACCGCGCCGACCCAGCCCTGCACACTCTCGCGTCACGCCTGTAATCCGGCCTCGGGCGTCCTCTGCCCCGGCCTTTCCTATCCTCGCGAGCAGCGCAGCGGCGCAGCCGTCCAGGTCCCCAGCCCTGTCAGCCTCTGGGCTGCCGGCCCGCAAGCGGCCCGCAATGACGCCGGACAACGCCGGCATGGACATAGGTCGGCCTGCAAGTTGCGACGTCTCCGGTGCCGCCGTGTGTTGCGGCCCCTGGAACGTCCCGCAAAGGCCCGCGGTCGCCGCTGGCCGGAACCCCAGCACCGACGCACCCGGAATGCAACCAGAAAGGGAATGTAACGGCAGCATACAAATATTCCTTCCATCCCCTACACGGTTGGGTAAACATCACCCTAACGACACAACCCGTCATAGCCCGGGAGTGAGGAAATGCCCGACGCCAAGGCGCAATCTGGACCCTTACTCGCCCGCCGGGCCGCATTGGCTGCAGGCGGCATCCTGGCCGCGGCCGCCAGGCCGGCATGGAGCCAGGCGGGTGCGCCGGAGGCCATGCGTCCCCAGGTGGGAGACTGCCTCGTGCGCGTCGCCGGCCTGGAAAGCAGCGGCGAGGCCCTCCGCCCCGGTGACATCGTGCTAGGTGAGCCGCAGGTTCTGGCCTGGCCGAAAGACGCCGGGAGCGGCGCCATACGGGACCGCTCGCGGCTGAACCAGGTCCTCCTGCTGCGCCTCGACCCGGCAAGCCTGGATGCGGAAACCCTCGCAAGGTCCGTGGACGGCGTGGTCGCATACTCCGCCACCTGCACCCATGCACTCTGCCCGGTGACGCAATGGCAGAAGGAGGCCGGCGTCCTGCACTGCCCCTGCCACAACTCGGAATTCGACCCGCGCGCCGGCGCCCGCGTGGTGGGCGGCCCGGCAACGCGCCGTCTCCCGCCTTTGCCGCTCCGCCTCGGCGCGGACGGCAGGCTGGAGGTCGCGCAACCCTTCCTTGGCAAGGTGGGAGGGCAGACGGCCTAGCCTGCGGCGCGAGACCCGCACGGGCGGCGCGGCGGCAACTGACACGGGCGTTCCAGAAACGGGAGGAAGCAATGATGGACCTGAGAACAGCATTACTGGCAGGCGTCGCGCTCGTGGGGTTGGCAGGGGGGCCACCGGCCAGGGCGCAGGTGGCGGCCTACTCCGACGTCACGGAACAGCGCCTGCGGAACCCCGAGCCGCGCAACTGGCTGATGTACCGCGGCACCTATGACGGCCAGGGCTACAGCCCGCTCGATAAGGTCAACGCCAGCCAACGTGGCCGACCTGACAGCCGGCCTGGACCTTCTCGACCGGCGTGACCGAGGGCCATCAATCACCCCCCATCGTCAACGACGGCGTCATGTTCATCACGACGCCGCAGGCCCAGGTCATCGCCCTGGACGCTAGGACCGGCGACCAGCTTTGGCGCTACAAGCGCCAGCTTCCCGAAGACCTGACCCAGCTTCACCCGACCAACCGCGGCGTCGCCCTGCTCGGCGACCGCGTTTACGTCGCCACGGTGGACAACTTCCTCGTGGCGCTCGACGCCAAAACAGGCAAGGAGATCTGGGCCAAGGAGGTCGAGGACTACCGCAAGGGCCACTACATGACGCTGGCCCCGCTGGTCGCTCGCGGCAAGGTCATGATCGGCGGCTCCGGCGGCGAGTACGGCGTGCGCGGCTTCGTCGCCGCCTACGACGCCAAGACCGGCGAGCAGGCCTGGCGCACCTACACCATCCCGGCGCCGAACGAACCCGGCGGCAACACCTGGACCGGCGACACCTGGAAGACCGGCGGCGGCTCCATCTGGATCACCGGCACCTACGACCCGCAGCAGAACTTGGCCTATTGGGGCACCGGCAACGCCGCGCCCTGGATGGGTGACGCCCGGCCCGGCGACAACCTGCACACCACCTCGGTGCTCGCCCTCGACCCCGACAGCGGCGCGATCCGGTCGTCGCACCAGTATCACTGGAACGACTCCTGGGACTGGGACGAGGTGGACCCGCCGATGCTGGTGGACATCCAGCGCGACGGGCGCACCATCAAGGGCATGGTCCACCCCGGCCGCAACGGCTACCTCTGGACGCTGGAGCGCGGCGCGGAGGGCATCAACTTCGTCTCCGGCGTGCCGTTTGTACGCCAGAACGTGTTCAAGTCGCTGGACGCCAAGACGGGACGGCCAACCTATGACGAGGCCCGCAAGCCCGCCCTGAACAAGCTGGTGGACTTCTGCCCGTCGCTGTGGGGCGGCAAGGACTGGCCGCCGGCCGCCTACTCCCCGCGCACCCGCATGATCTACATTCCCGCCAACGAGAACCTGTGCGGGACGCTGACCGGCAAGCCGATGGACTACGTGCCGGGCCAACTGTTCCTGGGCGCCGGGCTGGACGACATCGGGCTGACGTTGAGTCCGGGTGCGACCCATGTCGGCGAGCTGCAAGCCTGGGACCTGTCCACGGGCAAGCGCGCCTGGACCCACCCGTTCGAGAAGAGCCAGCTTTGGGGTCCGGTGCTCGCCACCGCCGGCGACCTGGTGTTCATGGGCGGCACGAACGACCGGGCGTTCCGCGCCTTCGACGCTCGCACCGGCAAGGTGCTGTGGGAACAGAAGACCAACAGCGGCGTGACCGGCGTCCCGGTGTCCTACGAGGTGGACGGCACCCAGTATATCGCCGTGCAGAGCGGCTGGGGCGTGGACGCCCAACGCATGCAGGACAGCCTGGCGAAGGTCAGCGCCGACTACCGGCAGCAGGTCCCGCAGGGCGGCGTGGTCTGGGTCTTCGCGTTGCGGAAGCGCTAGCGCTGAGCGGGGCCGCGCCCGCCAGGGCGGCGGGCGCGGCTGCCGTCACGGGTCGAGGGAGGATTTGATGGGCCGTAGCGGCAGCGCTCCATGGGGTTCCCGTTTGCGATGCGGTGCGGGCGGCCCATGATGACGGTCGGAGTGAGGGCCGTTCGGGGGCAGGGGCCGTTGTCATCCGTCCTCTGGCTGGGCCGGAGCGCCGTCATAGCGGCAGCGTTCGCCGTCCCCGGCGCGGCCGTTCGGGCAGCAGACGGGCCGGTCCAGGCCGGCAGCTCGGACTGCTCCGCGCTCCTGACCGCAGCGCGCGCCCTTGGCGCCGCACCCCAGTTCCATTCCGTGATGGTCGCCAAGGCGCCGAACCGCCGGCGTCCCATGGAGCGGGAGGAGGTGGTCATCGGACAGACGCTCTATGCCACGTCCCCGGCAGGCGGGCGCTGGATGAAGCTGCCGATCAACGCGACGGGACGCGAGGAACTCGCAGCCGCGCTGTCCCGCTACCCGCCGCATGACTGCGTGGTCACGGATAGCACCCTGGATGGCGTCCCCGTGCGGCTGCACACCTACCGGCAGGACGTCTCCGGGCCGGGCAGCGCGGCAACCCGGCTGTGGGCCGGGGAGGACGGCCTTCCCAGGCGCATCGAGTCCCAGGAGGGCGCTGTCCAGATCGTCATCACCGTCCGGTATGACGACGTGACGGCCCCAAGCTTCCATTAAGAATGAGGCGCTGTCCTGCCGCATCAGGGCAGTGCGACCGTTGACCCGCATTGGCTACCGGCCCTCGATGGGTGCATGGCAACCGCCGTTCGCTCCGACGCGTCCCTGTCATTGCAGGCCGCTGGCGGCGCGGCGGTCCAGGGCCGCAAGCAGTCCTGCCAGCCCCCGGGTGGCCCCATTGCCGCGCTTATCGCAACGACGGAAGGGTTCAGGACATGCTGAGGTCAGGCGTCCGGCGGTGCCTGGTGGCTTGCTCATAGGCGTAGGCGCAGGCGAGCAGGTCCGCCTCGCTCCACATCCGCCCCACGAAGATGAGGCAGAACGGCGCGCTGGAGGCGTAGTAGCCGGCCGGGACCGTGACGCCGGGCAGCCCGGCGATGTTGATCTCGCCGACCGTGGTTTCGTGGATCGTATCGGGTCCGTGCAGGGGTGGAAGCTGGTCGCGCATTTGCGGGAACACCAGCGCGTCCAGCCGTTCCCGGTTGAACACGGCGCCGAAGGTTTCGAGGTAGGCCTCCTTCACCGCGGTGAAGTCCGACAGGTCCGGCGGTCGCGCCGGGTCGGCCAGGCAGGGGCCGAACTGCGGCAGGTTGTGCATGAAGCCGAGTACGCTGTTCGGGCCGAAGGCGTCCCCCTTGGCCGTGGCCGCCGCAAACTCGGCGAAGCTGCGCAGCGCGGCGTCCGGCCCAAGGCGCTCCAGGTACTTCTGCAGGTCGTACGGCACGGATTCCAGTCCCCGCGCGTCGAACTCCAGCAAGGGTGGCGTGGCCCGGCGCAGCTCCGCAAAACCCGAGCCGGCAAAGGGGTCCTCCACCAACTCTGCGCCCAAATCGCGCAGCTCCCGCTGGGCGCAGGCGTACAGCTCCGCCGCCTCCGCCGACAGCGGCATGTTGCGCCAGCCCGGGCCATACAGCCCAAGGCGCTTGCCGCGCAGCGCGTCCGGGTGCAGGCGGGACGCGTAGCCCCGCTTGGGCCGATGCCCGATCCCCGCGACCGTCTTCGGGTCCTCCGCCGTGTAGCCCGCCAGCACGTCCAGCGTCAGCGCCGCGTCGCGGACGCAACGCGCGATCGGCCCCACCACGTCCCGGTTGGCCGACAGCGGCATCACCCCGGCGTTCGGCACCAGCGCGAAGGTCGGCTTGATCCCGACCAGCGCCTGGGCGGACGCCGGGTTCTGGATGGAGCCGCCGGTTTCCTCCGCCAGGCCCAGGACGGCCAGGCTGGCGGCGACGGCGGTGGCGGTGCCGGCGCTGCTGCCGCCGGGCAGGAAATCGCGGCCGGCGGCGTTGTAGGTCGGCCCGGCCCAACTGTCGTTGGCGTGGCTGCCGGTGTGGCTCAGCACGGGGACGTTGGTCTTGCCCAGGATCACCGTCCCGGCAGCCCGCATCCGGGCGACGACGGGCGAGTCCGTGCCGGGCATCAGGTCCACCCCGCCAGACTTGCTATGAAGCAGGGACCAGCCGGCTGTGGTGGGGAAGCCCACCATGTCCATCGGGTCCTTCACCACGACGGGGATGCCGGCCAGCGGCCCCAGCGCCTCCCCGGCTGCGCGGCGGCGGTCAATCGCCCGGGCGTCGGCCAGCGCATCGGGATTCAGGAAGATGATGGCGTTGTATGCCGGGTTGTACTGGGCGATGCGGTCCAGGAACGCCTGGGTCAGCACCTCCGACGTGACGCCGGCGGCAAAGGCGGCCTGCGCGCCTTCGACGGTCAGCTCCACGACATCCGTCACGCCATGATCCCCTTCCAGTCCATCCCGCCCTCGAAGGCCGCGGCGGCTTGGTAGATCGTCTCCTCCGCAAACATCGCGCCCACCAGCATCATCCCGACCGGCAGGCCGTCTACGGTGCCGCAGGGCAGGCTCATGGCGGGATGGTGGGTGCAGTCGAAGGGGGCGGTGTTGGGCAGGACCTCGAAGGCGCGGGTGATCACCTCGTCCACCGGGGCGTCCGGCGCCGGCAGCTTGGACGCCGTCATCGGCAGGGTTGGCATCAGCAGCAGGTCGTAGCGGGCGAGAGCGTCGTCGTAGGCGGCGCGCAGCCGGCGCACCAGGTTCTGCGCCTTGGCGTAGTAGTGCCCGCGGTAGCGCGTGGTCATGTAGTGGCCGAGCAGCATGGTATTCTTGAGGCTGTCCGACAGTTCGTCCGCCCGGGTGCGCCAGGCGCTGTGGGCGTCCAGCAGGCTGGTGACGTAAAGCCCCTGCCAATTGAAGCCGAAGCCGTTGCCGTGCATCATCTGCACCGTCGCGCCCTCCGCCGCGACCGGCAGCCAGATGGCGCTGCCGAGCAAGTGCATGGGGATGCTCACGTCCTCCACGGCCGTGCCCAGGCCGCGGAACCGTTCGGCGGCCTGTCGCACGATCCCGTCCGACGCCGCCATGCTCTGCGGCCAGCCGAAGCCTTCCTTCACTACCCCGATCCGCAGCCCGGCGGCGCCCTTGCCCAGTGCCTCCCGGTAGGGCTTCGACGCGGCGCCGTACTGCCGGGGGTCCAGCCCGTCGGGGCCGGCCAGCACCTCCAGCAGCAGGGCGTTGTCGGCGACCGTCGCGGTCATCGGGCCGGTGTGGTCTATCGTCAGCTCGATGGGCATGATGCCGGTGTAGGGCACCAGGCCGTGCGTCGGCTTCATGCCGTAGATGCCGCAGAACGAGGCCGGCATCCGGATTGAGCCGCCCTGGTCGCCGCCCAGAGCCATCGGCACGTCGCCCGCCGCGACCGCCGCGGCGCTGCCGGACGACGACCCGCCGGCCGAGTATCCGTGCCGGTGCGGGTTGTGCACGGGTCCGCTGCTGCTGGTGTGGCTGCCGCCGGAGAAGCAGAAGTACTCGCACACCGTCTTGCCCGCTATGGTGCCGCCCGCGTCCAGAATGCGCGTCACCACCGTCGCGTCCACATCGGGCACGTAGCCCTCCAGCGTGGAGGCGCCATTCATCATCGGCATCCCCGCGACGCAGATGTTGTCCTTGATGGCGACCGCCTTGCCCTTGAGCGGACCGTCCGCGGCGCCTTTGATGCTGCCTTTCACGTACCAGGCGCCGTGCGGGTTGTCCTCCGGCGCGGGCCGGCGGCCCGGCGTGCGGGGGTAGCGAACCTCCGGCAGCTCGTCCGGCATCTGGTCAACCAGGTTGTAGGCCTGGAACCCGCCTTCCAGCATCTTGAGGTGCAGCAGCAGGTCGGCGTCGCTCATGTTGGCGAAGCCCAGTTCCGAGGCGACGTCGCGCATCTCGTCGAGGGTGGGCGTCTTGACCGTGAGCGTCGTCATGCCTGGTTCTCCTGGTGATGGGTGGCGGTGTGTGGCGGCCTGCGATGATGAATGCCGCGCCGAGTGGTCCCTCGCGGCCAGGTTTGCACGTAACCTGAACTTACCCCAAGCGGGTTATCGGTCGGACGATGTGCGCCCATGGTTGATGTTGTTCCAGAGGGCATATTCGTCGGGAGTGGCAGACCAAACTGAGTGCACGAACGAGTTTGGCGCCTAGCGGGACACGCTGAGTGAGGACGAGCGCACCAGCGTGACCGCCTCAATCGGCTTGCTGGAGCGACGTCGCCCCAACCTGTCGTTTCCACGCTTCAGCAGGATCAGCGGCTTCCGGCACAGCCATATGCGCGAATTGTGAGCGAGGTCGGTGGCCGTCCGGTGCAAGTGTTCTACGCCGTCGTCCCGCGCCGGGCCGCCATCCCTTTGACTAGGAGCGATAACACGAGGCAGGGCAACCTCTTTACATAGGCGCTCGCAATCATTCGGGTTCGTGCTTGCAAACAGCTGGTTGTGCTCACAATCGCCCCCAACCGGATTTGCTCGTGGCGAGTGTGGCCTACTGTTCTCAATAACAAGAGAGATTAACGGCGACTGTGGCGTAGGACTCTGTGGTTTAGCAAACTGGAATGGGGTCAGGATCCATGCCGTGTTCCTCCGTGGCTGGCTGCACGGCCTTCAGGTCGGCTTCTGGTTCAGTCGGTGAATTCAATATGCCGGTCGAAGAGGATGCGGCCGTTCTCGTTCCTGACGATGTTGTATCCATGTAGGCCGTCGCCGTTTTCGTCAAACCTGTACTCGCCCTCAACCCCTTTGAAGCCTCGGATTGCGAGGACCGCACTTCGAACCTTCTCGGGGTCGGTGCTCCCGGCTTGATTGATCGCACTGGCGAGAACCAGCAGCCCGTCGTAGGTCCAAGCGGCACCCACGTCAGGCTTCTCCTTGTAGAGCTGCTCGAAGCGGTCGGCGAAGCTGCGAGCTTCCGAGTTCGCGTCGGCTGCGAAGTCGGTGACACCGTAGGTACCGTGCAGCGCGTTGCCAGCCAGCTTGAGCGTCGTAGTGAAAGTGATCGTGGGCGAGCCGATCCAAGCGGCGCTGACACCGAGCTGGCGCAACTGGCGTGCAAATAGCGCAAGGTCGTTCTCGAACGTAAAATAGGTGCAAATGACATCGGCGCCCGATTGCTTGATCGCCAAAACAGTTGGCGTGAAATCCGGCTGCTGGTTGGTGTAACCTTGCATCAGCACGGGCTTTGCACCGAGCCTGTCCAGTGCGTCGGCCAGCGTGCGCACGGCACTGACGCCAAACGCATCCGTGGAATGAATGATTGCCCACTTTTGCTTGTTCAGCGTCGTTGTGCCAAAATCGGCAATCACCCGGGCCGAGTAGCGGTCGCTCGGCCGCACACGGAACATCCAGCGGTAGCCCAGGCGGGTCAGCATGGGGTCAGTGCCGGCCATGATGGTCGGCTTGGCCACCTTCTGGACGTCGGGCGCAATCGCATGCAGCAACGTAGAACGTTGCGAGGCCAAGAAGCCCACGAGATCACCGCGTGCAGCCAGGCGCGAGAAGGCCAGGACGCCACCCGGGTTGGTGCTCTGATCGTCCTCCACGAACAACTCGATCATATGGCCGAGGACGCCGCCTGCGGCATTGACCGCCTCGGCCGCCTGCTTCGCGCCATTGACTTGGCGCAGGCCAGCCTCCGCCGCGGGGCCAGTGAGCGGGGCCATTTGGCCGATCTTGATTGTCTCGGTTGCCCCGGCGACCTCAGGGAAGGCGAGCGCGGAGCAGGTTGCGAGGATCGCAGCGCGCCGGGTGATTGGGATGCGTCCTGGCTCGCTGGCCGCTATGACGATCCGTTGGGAAGCTGCCGTGGTCGCGTTCTGCATGATGTGCTTCCATCCCCAGACGCCCGGTGTCGTTCCGTCGAACGTCAACCTTTTAGTCTGGGATCACAATGAAAATCGTATGTCCGACAATAAACCTCGCATGTTGTTGGCGTTGTAGGCGGCCAAAGTAGCGGACGACTCCCGGGTAGTGGCAGAACACGCTGCCCTTGCCGGAAGCTTAAGTCGCAGCAGCCAACGCCAAGCCACAGTTCCGCTTCGGTGATGGCGCAGGTGAACAAGCTCGCGTCCGGCTGGCTGTCCAGCCATCTCTCAACGCGGATGTCCGGCAGGGGGCGTAGCACCTCGGACAAGACGTTGGTGTCCAAAAGGGTCATTCGTCCTGGAACGGCGGCTCACGCATCGGCTCACGGGGGATGTGGGGCAGCTCCACTCCACCCAGCGGCGCGATCTTGGCGCGGATGGACTCAACCAGTCCGCCCTTGCGTGGCGGCTCACGGTTGAGTGCGGCATGGAGGATGTCGCGCGCCTCGTCCTCCACTGAGCGGCCATGAACGGCCGCCAGGGATTCAAGGCGGGATGTCAGCACGTCGTCCAGGTCAGCGATGGTGGTGCTCGCCACGGTTCTGCCTCGTCCTTAGCGGGTGCAGTATATGCACCGGGCGCCGGGTTCGGACAGTGTGGGCAGCCCTTACGGCGCCAAATACCGCAGCAGCCGAGGATCATCCCGCACCGCCGCGCTCGCCCCCTTCCAGCGCAACGGTCCCCCGGTCCATCACGCAGGCCCGCCCGCCCACGCGCAGCGCCAGGTCCAGGTGCTGCTCCACCAGGATCACCCCGATCTCCGCCGACAGCGCCACCAGCCGGTCGGCGATCTCCTCGATCACCCCGATCCACACCCCCCTCCGTCGGCTCGTCCAGCAGCAGCAGGCGCGGCTCGCCCAGCAGGGCGCGGCCGATGGCCAGCATCTTGCGCTCCCCGCCCGACAGCGTGCCCGCCACCTGAGCCAACCGCTGCCCCAGCTTGGGAAAGGCCGACAGCGCCCGGTCCAGATCCCGCCGTCCCCGCCCGGCGGAGACCGCGCCGACCTCCAGGTTCTCCCGCACCGTCAGCCGGGCGAACACCGCCTGCTCCTGCGGGACATAGCCGACGCCGGCGCGCACCCGGCGCTCGGTCGGCGCCGCCGTGACCTCCGCGCCGTCCAGGAACACCCGGCCTTCGGTTGCTGGCAGCTCCCCCATGATCGTCCGCAGCAGCGTCGTCTTGCCCGCGCCGTTGCGGCCCAACACCGCCAGCGCCCCCTGCCGGGGCACCAGCAGGGAAACGCCGAACAGCACCTGGCTGCGCCCGTATCCGGATTGCAGGTCCTGCACGTCGAGGATGTTGGGGTCAGGCACGGCGGGTATAGACCTCCTGCACGCGCGCCGACTGCTCGATTTCCGCGACGGTGCCGTGGTCCAGCACCCGGCCGCCGTCCAGCACCGTCAGCACGTCGCAAAGATCCTTGATGAAGTCCAGGTCGTGCTCGACGATCACCAGTGCACAGTGGCCGCGGATCGGCTGCAGCAGCTCGCCGGTGGCCCGGCGCTCCTCCGGACTCATGCCCCCGGTCGGCTCGTCCAGCAGCAGCAGCTTGGGGCGGGCGGCCAGGGCCATCGCGATCTCCAGCCACTGCTGCTGCCCGTGGCTCAAGACGCCGGCCACGTCCTCCGCCCGGTCCGCCAGGCGGAAGGCGTCAAGCTGCTCCATCACCGGCCCGTGCAGGCCCCGGCGGGTGCGGGAGAACAGCAGCGGGCCGACGCCGGACGCCGCCTGCAACGCCAGCAGCAGGTTGTCATACACGGTCAGGGACCGCAGCACCGCGGTGATCTGGAATTTCAGGGAAAGCCCGGCCCGCGCCCGCTCCGCCGGGCCGGCGAGGGTGATGTCCTGGCCGCGGAAGCCGATGCGCCCGGCGTCCGGCAGGTGCTCCCCGGCGATGGCCTTCAGCAGCGTGCTCTTGCCCGACCCGTTGGGGCCGATCAGGCCGTGGAAGCTGCCCTCGGACACGGACACGTCCACGCCCTCCAGCGCCTGCAACGCGCCGAACCGCTTGCCGACGCCCTGGATGTCGAGCAGCGCCACCCTCAGCGCGCCCGCGGTGGGCGGCCGAACCGCCCGACGCGCTCGCGCTCCGGCACCACCAGGCCCAGCAGTCCCGTGCGCTGGAACACGATGACGCCCAGCAGCAGCAGCCCCAGGATGACCGGCCAGAACTTCGGCGACGCGTCGGACAGCACGAGGCTGAGCGTCTCGATCACGAACGCCCCCAGCACCGCCCCGGCCAGCGTCCCGGTGCCGCCGAACAGGACATACAGCACCGCCTGCGTCGAAAGCTGCATTCCCAGGCTGACCGGCCCGGCGTAACCCTCGTGGTAGGCGTACATCCCGCCCGCCAGCCCGGCGACTCCCCCGGCGAAGGTGAAGATCAGCGCCTTGAACAACGGCACGCGGTAGCCGAGGAACAGCAGCCGCCGCTCCTCGTCCCGCACGCCCGCCAGCACCAGCCCAAGCTGCGACCGCACGACAAGCCGGCTGGCGGCATAGACCAGGACCAGCAACGCCAGCGCCAGGCCGTAGAATGGCGCGCCCTCCAGCACCTCGAAATTGCCGATCTGCAGCACCGGCACGCCGGAGATGCCGTTGCGCCCGCCCAGGTAGGCCGACGCGTTCACCAGCCGCTCCGCCGCATAGGACCCGGTCAGCGTGCCGAGCGACACGAAGATCACGCTCGGCGGGCGACGCCCCAGCAGCAGGAACCAGGCCAGCAGCAGCGCCACGATCCCGCCCGCCAGCGCGGCCAGCGGCAGCGTGACTACCGCCTGCATCCAGCCGAGGTCCCGCCCCAGCAGCGCCACCCCGTAGGCGCCGACGCCGAAGAACAGCGCCTGGCCGAAGCTGAGGATGCCGGCATAGCCCCACACCAGGTCGAAGCTGATGGCCAGCAGCGACAGGATCATCGCCCGGGTGACGAAGGCCAGGCCGAACGACTCCAGCCGGAGCGGCAGCAGCAGCAGGACAGCCAGCCCGGCCAACTCCAGCGCCGGCAGCACGGCCAGGCGCGGGCGCCGGACGGGTGCGGCGATGGCCGGGCTGGCGTCTAGCACTCCTTCGGGTCCATCTGGTCGAACTTCTCCAGGACCTGGTAGGCGCCGTTCTTGGCGACGGCGATATACATGTTCATGCTGCAATGATACTTGCCGGGCACCATGGCCGCGCCGCCGCCGGGTCCCTCGGCGATCTTGGCGCTGTCGTAGGCCTTGGCGACGGCCTCCCGCGCGGTGTCGCCGTTGGTGGCCTTCACCGCCTGCTCGTACAGCTTCAGGCCGCGCCACATGCCGGTGGCTGCGCTGCCGGCGACGAAGCGGTACTGGCTGCTGGGGAAGCGGGCGTTGTACTTGGCGACCAGCGCCTTGTCGAAGGGGTCGTCCAACGCCTGGAAGAAGTCGAGGCAGGTCGCCAGCCCCTCCATCTCCTGCGGCTGGTTCACGTTCAGCAGGTTCTCGTCATAGTAAACGCACGCCAGCCGCCCGCCGCGGTTCAAAAATCCCGCGGTGTAAAGCTGCTTGAAGAACGGCCCCACGCCCGGCGGGATGACCGTGTTGAAGACGCAATCCACCTTCTCGCTGTTGATGCGGGACACGGTGGAGGAGTACTCGATCTGGTCAATCGGGTAGTATTCCTCGAAGATCACCTCGCCGCCGTTGGCCTCGATCACCTTGCGCGCATACTTGTTCAGCAGCCGCGGCCAGACATAGTTGGCGGATGGCAGGCAGAACCGCTTGGCGCCCTGCTTGACCAGCCAGGGGATGAAGGTGTCGCACTGCTGCGCCGGCGTTGGCCCGGTGTTGAACAGGAACGGCGTGCATTCCTGGCCCTCGTAGAGCTGCGGATACACGTAAAGCGTCCGCCCGCGCGTCACGATCGGGTCCTTGATCGCCTGGCGCATGGAGCTGGTGATGCCGCCGAACACCACGTCCACCTTCTCCCGCTGGATCAGGCGGCGGACGTTGGCGACCGCCGTCGTCTCGTTGCTGGCGGTGTCCTCCAGGTGCAGCTCGACCGGGCGGCCCGCGATGCCGCCGGCGGCGTTGATCTCCTCGGCGACGAGCTGCGCGGTTTGCCAGCAGGAGTTGCCGGCGTAGCCAATGGCGCCGGTGATGTCGGTGGCGATGCCGATCTTGATCGGCCCGGCGGCGGCGTGCGCCCATCGCTTGGCCGCAGCACCCAGGCGCCGGTCCCGGCCGCCACCCAGGTGCCCATCCCTGCGCGCAGCCCGCGCAGGAAGCCGCGCCGGTCGAACCCGGCCGCCTCGCTCTGTAGATCGTCGGCCATGCCTAGCGTCCCCCTCTGTTGATGATCCCTTGCGGGCGCAGCTTGATCGCCACCAGCGCGATCACGAACACCAGCACGTCAGCCAGCACCGGCGGCACCGCCCAGGGCAGCCCGGCGCTGAGCAGTCCCACGACCGCCCCGCCCGCCACCGGCCCCTCGAACGAGCCGAGGCCGCCCAGCATCACCGACAGGAAGCCCTGCACCAGGAAGCGCAGGCCCAGGTCGGCGAACAACGAGAACAGCGGCACCACCAGCGCCCCGGCCAAGCCCGCCAGCCCGGCGCCGAACGCGAACGTCATGGCATACAGCCGCCGCGTGGACATGCCGGAGGCCCGCGCGAGCGCCGGGTTCTCCAGCGCCGCCCGCACTTGCAGGCCGAGCGTCGTGCGCGCCAGCAGGAACCAGCATGACCCCACGACCGCCAGCATGACCACGATGATGACCAGCCGCCAGGCCGGGATGCTCAGGCCGCCGATGGCGAAGGAGCCGGAAATGGGTTCCTGCACCGAGTGGAACTGCCCGCCCGTCAGGCCGCGGATCAGCTCGCGCAGCACGAGGCCGATGGCGTAGGTGCCCAACATGCCGACGATGGGCGCGGCGTAGAAGCGGCGGACGATGGCCTGCTCGATCACCAGTCCCACCAGGGCCACGGCGAAGGGCGCCGCGACGATGCCGAGCCATACCGGCAACCCGGCCTCCTGCGCCCGCCAAACGGTATAGGCGCCCAGCAGCAGGAACTCGCCATGGGCGAAGTTGAACACGCCCATCATGCTGGCGATGACGCCTAGGCCCATCACGACCAGCACCATGATGCTGGTGAAGGCGAGCAGGTCGAAGGCCAGGTTGAGCGCCGGACCCATGCGCTAGGCGGCGGGTTGGGGGAAGTAGGGCAGGGCAGGGCGGCACACCCCTGCGCTGACTGCTGCCGTCATTGCGAGCCGCCCTTGCGGCACGGCAATCCAGGGGCCGACAGCACTGTCCTGGTGGCCCCTGGATTGCCGCGTCGCTGCGCTCCTCGCAATGACGGGTGCGGGACGGGCACACCGTCCGGAGTTGGATACAAGTGCCATCACAACTGCACCCCGCGCGTCAGCGCGCCGTCCACGACCAGGTTGGTGCCGGTGACGAAGCTCGCCGCCGGGCTGGCGAGGAACACGGTCGGGCGTGCCATCTCCTCCGGACGGCCCATCCGTCCCGTGGGGTTCAGCGCCATCGCCTTCGCGAACAGGTCGGGGTTTCCCGTCTCGATCCGTTCCCACACGCCCCCTGGAAAGTAGGTGTTGCCAGGGGAAACCGTGTTGGCCCGGATGCCTTTGCCGGCCAACTGGAACGCCAAGCCCTGCGCGTAGTGGATCAACGCCGCCTTCATCGCCCCGTATGGCCCGGCGGCGAAATCTATCTCGCGGCCGGATACACTGGAGATGAAGGTGATGGAGGCGGCGTCCGACCGCTCCAGGTGCGGCATCGCCGCTTCCACCAAGCGCACGGCGCCCAGCAGGTCGGTCTCGAACCCTGCGCGCCACGCCGCCTCGTCGCCGCTGATCGCCAGGGCGCTGACGTTGGAGACGATCATGTCCAGCCCGCCCAGCGCCTCGGCAGCGGCGGTTACGAAGCCCTGCAGCGCCAGGCCATCCGACACGTCCAGCGCCTGGCCGAACGCCGCCATGCCCGTGCCGCGCAGGGCGGCCACCGCCTCCGTCACCTCCGCGGGGTTGCGGGCGCAGATCGCAACGGCCGCGCCTTCCCCGGCGAAGCAGTCGGCGATGGCGCGTCCGATGCCCTTGGTCCCGCCCGTCACCAGGGCGCGGCCGCCCTTCAGTCCCAGGTCCATGTCAGCGCGCCTCCCCGGCGATGGATTTCAGCACCGACGCGCCCAGGGTGTATTTCGGGTCCACCATGTTCCCCAGCCGCACCCGCCCGCACTGCGTCAGCAGCAGGTAGGCGTCGGATTCCTCGAACCCGTATTCGGCCACCATCCAGCGGATCAGCTCGCGGTAGGCGATGCGGACCGCGTCCTCCATCGGACGGGCGGAGCCGATGCACATCAGCATCGTCTCCGTCTCCAGCCGCGGCCAGGCCAGGGTCCAGCCCTTGATGAGGTCCACCTGCACGGTGGTCACCGTCGGGTGCTCGACGGCTACGCCGCACAGCTCGCCGTCGCCTTGGGCGGCGTGGCAATCACCGAGGTAGAGCAGCCCGCCCGGGGCGTTGACCGGCAGGTAGATGATGGCTCCCACCCCCACGTCCGGCAGGTCCATGTTGCCGCCGTAGTAGTCCGGCACAAGGGAGGAGATCGCCTCGATCTCCGGCGAGGTGCCGATGGTGCCGATGAAGGGCTGGTAGGGCAGAGTGATGCGGTCATTCCAGCGCACGCCGTCCTGGGTGACGTGCAGCTTGCGGACCTTCTCCGGCAGCGGCTGGTTCAGCAGGGCGGTGGCGCCGGTCGCCACCAGGCCGCCGAACTCGCGGATCATGCAGGTGGTGCCGCAGGGCTGCGGGCCGCGGGGCGCGATGGAGCGGATGTGGACGGCCAGGGCGTCGCCCTTCTCCGCGCCATGAACGTGGATCGGGCCGTTCTGCGGGTTCAGGAAGGGGAAGTTCAGGATCTCGCTGGGCCGGTCGCTCTCGCTGGTGATGCGGCCCTCGAAGGCGTCGTGGGTTTCGGCGCTGATGATGGCGCCCGGCTCCACATGCAGGACGGGGGCGGCGTAGGGGCCATAGACGTAGTGGTAGCGGCCTTGGCTCGCTTCCGTGATGCTGTGCTGCTTGCCGGGCTGGCCCTTGGCGACGCCGCGCCGGGCCATGATGCTGTGCTCGGTCCAGGCCATGGCACGTCCCCCCTTTGTTGTTCCTAGACTGCAAGGTGCCGGCGCACGGTCGCGCGGTCCGCCAGGGCGTCCGGCGCCAGCTCCGCCGTGATCCGGCCCTTGTCCATCACGTAGCAGCGGCCGGCAGTCGCCCGGATCAGGTCCAGGTTCTGCTCCACCAGCACGACCGTCACGCCGGTGCGCCGGTTCAGCGACACGGCGATGCGCCCGATCTCCTGCACGATGTTGGGCTGGATGCCCTCCGACGGCTCGTCCAGCAGGATCAGGTCCGGGCGGCCTACCAGGACCCGGCCGATGGCAAGCTGCTGCTGCTGTCCGCCCGACAGGGTGCCGGCGCGCTGGCTGCGCCGCTCCCGCAGGATCGGGAACAGGTCATAGACGGCGGCATAGTCCTCCGGCGCCGCGCCGCCGCGGATGCGTTCGCCGACGCGCAGGTTCTCCTCCACCGTCATGCGCGGGAACACGTCGCGCCCCTGCGGCACGTAGCCGATGCCGAGCCGCGCCCGCCGGTGCGCCGCAAGCCGGCCCAGGTCCGCGCCGCGCAGGCGGACCGTGCCGGCGCTGGCGGGCAGCAGGCCCATCAGGGTCCGCAGCAGCGTGGTCTTGCCGACGCCGTTGCGGCCGATCACGGCGACGATCTCCCCGGCCTGCACCGCCAGGTCCACGCCTTGCAGCACGGGCTTGCCGCCGTAGCCGCCCCGCAGCCCCGCGACGTGCAGCAGCGGTTCAGTCATGCTGCTCACCAAGGTAGATCGCTGCGACTTGCTCGTTGGCGACCACCTCCTCCATGCTGCCCTGGGCGAAGATGCGGCCGAGGTGCAGCACCGTGACCCGGTGCGCGACCTGGCGGACGAACTCCATGTCATGCTCGACCGCCAGCACCGTCATGCCCGCGCGGTTGAGCGACTGCACCAACTCGCCGGTCGCATGGGTTTCTTCTGGCGATAGCCCGGCGGCCGGCTCGTCCAGCAGCAGCAGCCGAGGCTGCAGCGCGATGGCCATGCCGATCTCCAGCCACTGCTTCTGGCCGTGGCTGAGGGCGCCGGCGGGCTGGCCCGCCACGTCCTGCAGCCCGAGCAGCTCCAGCAGCCGGGCCGTTTCCGCCGCCAGCGCGCCGCGGTCGGTGTGGTGCTGCAACGCTATTTCCAAGTTGTGCCGGGCCGTGAGCGAGGGGAACACGCCAGGCACCTGGAACTTCACGCTCATGCCCCGGCGGACCCGCTCGTGCGGGCGCAGCGGGGTCACGTCCTGCCCGGCGTACAGCACCTGCCCGGACGACGGCGCGTGCTCCCCCAGGATCAGCCGGAACAGGGTGCTCTTGCCTGCGCCGTTCGGGCCGATCAGGCAGTGGACCTCGCCGGGCTGCACGTCCAGGTTCACGTCGGCGGTGACGTGCAGGCCGCCGAAGTGCTTGTTGAGGCCGACGGTGCGCAGCAGGGCGGTCATGGCGTGCGCCGCCGGGCCAGGCGGGCGAGGCCGACGAACACGCCCTCGGGCGCCAGCAGGACGGTGGCCAGCAGCAGCGCGCCCATCGCCACCAGGGCATACTGGCTGCCGTAGATCGTCAACGCCTGGAACCCGGCCAGCACGGCCAGGGTGCCCGCCAGCGCCGCCGTCAGGTCCGACCGTCCGCCGACCGCCACCCACACGATGGGCAGCGCCGCCGCAGTGATGCCCATGCTGGACGGCGTGATGTATTGCCCCCATGCGGTGTAGAGCACGCCGCTGAGGCCTGCGAGCGCCGACCCCACGACGAAGGCCGCCAACTGGTAGCGGCGCACGTCGTAGCCCAGCATCGCCGCCCGCTCCGGGTTCTCGCGTATGGCGACCAGGACGTTGCCGAAGCGGGAGTTCACCAGTGCGCGCAGGCCGAGATAGACTGCCACCAGCAGCACGAGCAGGGCGTAGTACAGGCCGGTGTCGGGGATCAGCACCAGGTCGCCGCCGGGCCAGGGCAGGGTCAGGGCCGGCATCCCGCCCATGCCGTTGAACCCGTTCAGCCGGGCCTTGCCGATCCGCCACTCCGGGCCGGCGGTTTGCGCCATGAACCGCTCGAACACCAGGGTGAGCGAGAGGGTGACGATGCCCAGGAACACCCCGGCGATGCGTCCGAAGAACAGGAAGTAGCCTACGCCTGCCGCCAAGGCCGCGGCTGTCAGCACGGCCGCGAGCAGCGACAGGACGCCCAGGCCGCCGCCCGCGCCGAAGTTGATGGTCAGGACGCCATAGGCATAGCCGGCCAGGCCGAAGAACGCGGTCTGCCCGAAGCTGAGCGCGCCGCCATACCCCCAGATCAGGCATAGCCCGAGCGCCATGAAGCACCAGGTGAAGAAGTAGGCGACGTTGCCGACGGTGTAGCCGTCCGTGGTCAGGGGATAGGCGGCGGCCAGCAGCACGACGATGGCGAACCCGGCCCAGAACGCCGGGCCGCGCCCCAGCGTCTGCGGCCCCTGCAGGGATGCGACGAGCCGGGGCAGGCGGGTCACGCACGCTCCTGCTGCAGCCAGCCGGAGATGCCGCGCGGCAGCATCCGGATGGTCAGGATCACCGTCACCAGCAGCGCGATCTGCCCGGCCAACTGGCCCTGCCATCCCGTCATCGCGGCCTTTACGACGCCCAGCCCGGCCGCAGCAGGCGTCGCGCCAAGGAACACGTCGGCGCCGCCCACCACGACGGTCACGAACGCCTCGACGATGAAGGTCGCGCCCATCGTCGGAACCAGCGTCATGGTCGGCGCATACAGGCCACCCGTCAGCCCGGCGAGCGCCGTGCCCAGCCCGAAGGTGAGCGCATAGACCAGGCGGGTGTTGACGCCCAGCGCCTCCGCCATGCCGGGCACCTGGATGGTGGCGCGCGCCCACAGGCCGAAGCGGGTGAAGCGGAACGCGGCATACAGCGCCGCCACCAGCGCCACCGCCGCGCCCATCAGCACCAGCCGGTAAACCGAGTAGGAGTAGGCGCCGACCGTGAACCCGCCCAGCGGCGTGCCGGTGCCCGGCAGGCTGGACCCCAGCAGGATCAGCGTGCCCTGGGTCGCGATCAGGCTGATGCCCCAGGTGGCGACGATGGTGTCCAGGGGCCGTCCGTACAGATGCCGGATGACCAGCCGCTCCAGCACGACGCCAATCAGGCCGCAGGCCAGGGCGCCGCACAGGATTGCCAGCGGCAGCGGCAGCCCGGTCCTGGCGGCGGTCGCGCTGACATAGGCGCCGGCCATGATGAACTCGCCGTGGGCCAGGTTGATGACACCCATCATCCCGAACACCACGGCAAGCCCAGCCGCCGCCAGGATCAGGAACGCGAAGGCGTCCCCGAACTGGTAGGCCATGCTGAACAGCGTGCTCATGCCAACCGCCATCCGCACTGACCTTTGCGCAAGCGGGCCGTCATCGCGGGCCGCTCGCGGCGTGGCAACCCAGGGGCCGGCAGGACTGCGCTGGCGGCCCCTGGATTGCCGCGTCGCTGCGCTCCTCGCAATGACGGAAAGGGTCGAGGTAGAGAGCGGCTGGCATCAAGGTACGGTGTCCAGGGAGCGCTTACCGCTTCGGGGGCGGGTTGCTCGGGGTGTACTGGGCGCTCGGGTCGTTCTTGGTCAGGTCGCAGCCGGCCTGGCCCAGCCAGTACGGCTGGATGTCGGGGAAGGTGGTCGGGAAGGTGATGGAGTGGTCGTCCCCGACCTTCGCCAGGTAGATCGTGTGGGAGGCGTGCTGGCTTTTCGGGTCAATGCAGACCTTCCCCTCCGGCGCGTCCACGCAGACGTCGCCCTTGGCGATGACCTTCAGGATGTCGGGCCGCTTCGTGGAGCCGGCCCGCTCGACCATCTGCTTGTAGAGGTAGACCGCGTGGTAGGAGTTCTCGGCCTCCTGGTTGATGTACGGCTCGGACGGGAACTTGGCGTGCCAGCGCGCCACGAAGTCGCGGCTGGCCGGGGTGTCTATCTCCTCGACGTAGTTCACGGTGACATACATGTTGGCCAGGCTGGGCGGGCGGAACCGCTTGTGCTCATAGCCCTGGCCGACGTTGACCGAGCTGCCCATCGGCACGCGCAGCCCGGCGGACGCCGCCTGCTCGTAGTACGACGCCTGCGCGGTGCCGACCAGCAGGGTCATCAGGATGTCGGGCTTGGCGCGCTGGATGTTCTGGATGGTCTGGGAGAACTGCGACACGCCGAGCGGGATGAACTCCTCGCCCACCATCTCGCCGCCCTTCTCCTTGACGATGTTGCGGACCCACTCCGCCGAGATCTGGCCGAAGTTGTAGTCGGCGGCGATGGTGTAAACGCGCTTGCCGAACCGCTCCATCATCCAGGGGATCAGGGTGGAGAACTGCTGCTCCGGCACCGCGCCGGTGACGATCATGTGGCCGTCGCACACGCCGCCCTCGTACTGGTTGTTGTAGAAGACGAAGCCGTCGAGCTGGTCCACGATGGGGCGGTAAGCCTCCCGCGACGCGCTGGAGAAGCCGGCGAACACCACGTCGGCCTTATCCCGCTGCAGCACGCGCCGCATGAACTCCTGGTAGCGGGTGTTGTCCGACTGGGTGTCGTAGATCACCAGCTCCAGCTTGCGCCCGGCAATGCCGCCCTTGGCGTTGATCTCGTCCGTTGCAAGCTGGATGCCGTGTACCTTGCCGATGGTCGCCAGCGCGAAGTCCCCGGACTGGTCCTCCAGCACGCCGAGCTTGATCGGCGTGCCGCCTTGCGCCCGGGCGGGGAGGGCGGCGGCGCAGGCCAGCGCCAACGCAAGCAGGCCGTTAAAGGCGTAGTGCCGCATGGTGTGCCTCCTGGGGTTCGGTGTTGACGGGGCTGGGCGCCGGGCAGCCGCCGGCGGCCAAGGATGCGCAGTAGGCTTCCAGGCTTTGGCGCGCCCTCATGCTTTCGCGCCGCAGCACGGCGTAGGCGCGGTCGTCGTCCAGCCCGTGCCGGACCGCGAGCTGCACGGCGGCGCGTATGACGTGGCGCCGGCCCTGCAAGCGCATCTCCTGCCGCTCGATGCGCCGCTCCAGCTCGCGCCGGCGCCGGTGCTCGTTCACGCAAAGGTAGAGGGCGGAATAGACTGCGGCGGTGTGCACGGGCTTGCGCAGCAGCGCCGTCGCGCCCAGCCCCATGATGGTGCGCAGGCGGCCCGGCGCCTCGATGCCGACCAGCCCGATCACCGGCGCCCGGGGCAGGCAGCCGGTAGCGCTCATGGGCACCGTCACCGGGTCGGCCAGGTCGCCGTCCACGAACAGGACGTCCCGGTCCTCGTGCAGGGCGGCGAAGCGCCCGTCCGCATCCGCGGGCGGCAGCCGCTGGACGTCCAGGCCCAGCCGCCCGAGGGTCGTCACCAGGCTGTCAAGTTGGGCGCAAGGGTCCGCGACGATGACGGCGCGGACGCCGCGGAAGTTCTGGACCAGCCGCGGCGCGGTCATGATACGAGCCGCAGGCTGGCGCGCGCCGCCTCAAGCCGGCTGGAGCTGCATACCAGGTAAGGGTCGGGCTGCTGCGGCGCCCGGGCCTCCATGATGATGTCGAACTGCGCCTGCTTGTTCGACCGTCCGATCCGCGGCGTCAGGTAGGCGTGCGAGGTTTGCTCGTCTATCCAGACCTCCCCCTGCGGCGCCGTCAGGCGCTGTGCCAGGACCGCCTTGCGCACGGCCGCCACATCGTCCGACCCGGCGGCGTCCAGCGCGCGGGCGAGCAGCAGCGTCGCTACATACGCCGCCTCCGCATCCGCGGACATCGTGGGGCCGTCCGGGAAGCGGCGCCGGTGGGCGGCGGTGAAGGCGAGGTTCTCCGGCGACGCGATGGAGGCGAAATAGACGCTGGCGCTGATGTGCCCCTCGACGGCGGCCGGGCCGATGGCCTCCAGTTCCGGCTCGGACAGGCTGCAACTGGCGACGGGCATCTGCCCGATCTGGTCCACCCCGCGTTGCACGCACGCGGCCCGGAAGGCGTTCAGGAACGCATAGGAGGACGTGCCGATCAGGGTGCTGAACACCACGTCCGGCGCCGCCTGCAGGATGGCTTGGATCAGAGCATCGAAGTCCGTCTCGCCGACCGGGACGTAGCGCTCGGCGAGTACGGCGCCGCCGTGCCGGGCCAGCTCGTCGCGCAGGATGCGGTTGTTCTCCCAGGCCCAGATGTAGTTGGAGCCGATGCAGAAGGCGCGGGTGCGGCCCTGGTCCCGCAGGTAGCGGATCAGCGGGATGACGTGCTGGTTCGGGACCGCGCCGGTATAGATCGTGTTGGTGGAGGTCTCGAACCCCTCGTAGTGCGAGGAGTACCACAGCAGGGCGTCATGCTTCTCGAACAGCGGGATGACGTCCTTGCGGCTGGACGAGGTGTAGCAGCCGATGACGTGCCGGATGCCGGACCGCAGCAGGCCGTCGCAGAGCGCGGGGTAGCGGTCCGGCTGCCCCCCGGGGTCAACGGCGGCCAGGTCCAGCGGCTGGCCGGTTTCCGCCTGGACCCGGTCGGCCGCAAGCAGGACGCCGTTGAGCATCGAGCGGGCGACCACGCCGTAGGGGCCGGTTGACGACAGCAGGACGCCGATGCGGGGGCGGGTATGCGACACAGGTTGCGGAACCTCCATGACGGACGCAGGATAGCGCCTCGCCGCGAGTGGCTTCGTTGCCGGTGTCTGGTGTCTCACCCGTCGAGCGCGCCGTCTGGGCATCGTTGCCCCGCGCTTTCGCCTTAGGCTGGGCCAGCACGGCGCCGCATGTCAAGCTAGATTGTACGTATCGGCGAAGCTGTCCGGTCAACCCTGTCCCGGGGCGTTGCCAACGGGATGGGCTTCGCTGTTCCCGGTGCAGGCTGGCAGGGCGGTGGTGGCCCTGGATGCCGCATCGGAGGCCGTCGAAACGGGATAGCCGGGCTGCTGTCCCGCCGCCGCGCGTGCCGCCATGTGGTGCGCCGCGACGTAGCCGAACGTCATGGCCGGGCCGAGCGTGATGCCACCGCCGGGGTAGTTGCCGCCCATGATGCTGGCGAAGTCGTTGCCGGCGGCATACAGCCCCGGGATCGGCGCGCTGTCGCCGTCCAGCACCCGCGCATGGGCGTCGCCGCGCAGCCCGGCGAAGGTCCCTAGGTCGCCCGGCACCACCCGCACGGCGTAGTATGGCCCGGCCCCAATGGGTGCGACGCAGGGGTTGGGCGTCACCGTCGCGTCGCCCAGAGAACGGTTGTAGGCGGTGCTGCCGCGGCCAAAGGCCGGGTCCTCGCCGCGCGCCGCCGGGCCGTTGTACTCCGCGACCGTCCGGGCCAGCCCTACCGGGTCAATGCCGGCCTTGCGCGCCAGCTCCTCCAGCGTCGCGCCGCGGAGGAGGTAGCCGCTGTCGATCACCGGCTTCAACGGCACAGGGAACGGCTTGGCGAAGCCCAGGCCGTAGCGCCGCTGCGTCGCGTGGCCGCACAGGAACCAGGCGCACGGCTCCGGGTCACCTTCGCAGGCCGTCAGCAGGGCTTGGATGAAATCGTGGTACGAGTTGGCCTCGTTCACGAACCGCGTGCCGGTGCGGGTGACGGCGATGATGCCGGGCTTCGACCGGTCCACGAAATGCGGGAACGGCCCGACGCTGCCGTCGGGCCGAGGCACGAGCGACACCGGCACCCAGGCGGCGGCGTTGGGATAGCGGTCCTCGACCTTCGCTCCGGCGCCCTCGCCCAAACGCAGCCCGTCCCCGGTGTTGCCCGGCGGCGCGGGGGACCAGTGCTCGGCCCCAGTCGGCGCGTGGCGGAACATGGCCTTGCGGCGCGCGATGTCTTGCGGGAAACCGCCGGCGGCCAGCACGACGCCGCACCGGGCATGGACCCGCACCGCCCGGCCGTCCCGCTCGACGATGGCACCCACGACGGCCGGGCCGTCCCGCAGCAGCTCCGTGACGGGGGACGAGGTCCAGATCGGCACGCCGCGGTCGAAGGCGGACTTGGCCAGGCGCCCCACCAAAGCGTTGCCGTTGGTCAGCCGCATCGCGCGGCGGTGCAGCAGCAGGTCGCGCCCGTGCCGCGCCAGCAGCCCGGCCACCACCGCCGCCGAGCGCAGGGACCGCGTCACGTTGAAGAAGTGGACCAGCTCCTTCCCCGTGCCGATCATCATGCCCAGGAAGGTGATCTCGGCCAGCGGCGGGCGCAGCCGGTCCTTCTCGGCCCCAAGCTCCCGCGCGTCGAACGGCGCGGCGCAGATCGAGCGCCCGCCTGCAGTGCCGCCCGGCGCGTCCGGATGGTAGTCGGCGAAGGCCGGTCCGAGCACGAAGCGGACCGCCGTCTCCCGCTCCATGAACGCCACCATCTCCGGCCCCCGCGCCAGGAAAGCGTCCACCCGGTCGGCGTCGAAGTGGTTGCCGGCCTCGTGCTGCAAGTAGGTGCGGGCGGCTGCGGGGCTGTCCACGACGCCCTCCCGCTGCGCCACCGGGCTGCACGGTATCCACAGCCAGCCGCCTGACCGTGCGGTGGTGCCGCCGAACACCGGCTCCTTCTCGGCCACCACGACGTTCAGGCCGAGGGATGCCGCCGTGACGGCCGCGGACAGGCCGCCGGCGCCGGAGCCGACGACCAGGACGTCGCATGTAACGGAGGATGGGTCGGGCTGCTCGTGGGCCATGCTGCCTCTTCGCTTGCGGAACGTCCTCCCGGTTCATATCGTCCGGCTGGCGCCTGCCCGCAATACGAGGCTGGCCCGCAGGAGGGACCGCACCATGGCCGCACTCAGCCGCCGGAGCCTTGTCAGCCTCGCCGCTACGGCACCGCTCGCCATGCCGGCCATCGTGCGCGCGCAGGGCACGCCGCTGCGGATCGGCGTGCTGACCGACATGTCGAGTTGGGGGCGGGACAACGGCGGGCCGGGATCGGTCTATGCCGCCAGCCAGGCGGTGCGCGAAGTCGGAGGCAGCGCCGCCGGGCGCAAGGTCGAGGTGCTGGTCGGCGACCACAAGATGACACCCGACCTGGGCATCCAGATCGCCCGCCGCTGGTTCGACGACGGGGTGGAGGCGGTGGCCGACTGCCCGCACTCCGCCATTGCCTTGGGCGTCAGCGCGCTGGCGGCGGAGCGGGACCGGCTGGCGCTGTTCTCCGGCCCGGGGTCGAGCGACATCACCAACGCCCGCTGCAACGCGCGGACGGTGCAGTTCACCTACGACACCTATGCGACGTCCAAGGTCGTGACCACTGCGCTGATGGGGCAGGGGGCGCGGACCTTCTACTTCGTGACGGTGGACTATGCCTTCGGCAAGTCGCTGCAGGCCGACGCGACGTCGTTCATCCAGGCGGGCGGCGGGCGCGTCGTGGGGTCGGCGACCCACCCGGCGGGGACGACCGACTACGCCGCGCTGCTGCTGGACGCCAAGGCGTCGGGCGCCGACGTGATCGCGCTGTGCAACACCGGGCAGGACTGCACCAACGCGTTGAAGCAGGCGACGGAGTTCGGCCTGGCGCGCGGCGGGCAGCGGATGGCGGCGCTGGGCATGTTCCTGACGGATGTGCACGGCGCCGGGCTGGGGATCACGCAGAACACGCTGTTCGCGACGGCGGACTACTGGGACATGAACGCGGAGACGCGGGAGTGGTCCAAGGGCTACCTGGCCGCTGCCGGGCAGATGCCGACGATGCTGCAATCCGGGACCTATGGCGTGGTGCTGCACTACCTGCGGGCGGTGCAGGCGGCGGGCAGCCTAGACGCCGGCCGGGTGATGGAGCAGATGCGGGCGCAGCCGGTGGACAACATCTTCGTCCGCAACGCGTCGCTGCGGGCCGATGGGCGGGTGGTGCGCGGGATGTACCTGGCCCGGGTCAAGACGCCTGAGCAGTCGAAGGGACCGTGGGACTACCTGGAACTGGTGCGCGAGGTGCGGGCGGAGGACGCGGTGCGCCCGGCCGCAGAGTCCGCGTGCCCGCTGCTGCGGAAGGCGTGACGGCGGCGGGCGGGTCTGGGGTGTTGAGCGGTCGGGCGTACGGCGGGACGGCGAAGCGCTGTCCCGCCCTACAGTATTGCCAGCGCCATGCGCTCGCAGGCGGTCAATGCGTGGGGCCGCTGGCGTCGCTGACGATGGCCGCGTTCACCATGTTGCGGAGCACGGACCGGTAGTGCAGCCGCTGCTTGGGCGACTGCATCATGAACACGACCACCATGTCCTGCGCCGGGTCCACCCACATGTAGGTGCCGCCCGCGCCGCCCCAGTACCAGTCGCCTACGCTGCCCGGGAACGGCGCCACGCCCGCATCCGTCCGCACCGCGACGCCCAGGCCGAACCGGTAGCCGGGGCCAGGGAGATACAGCGGACCCGGCTTCACTGTTCCAAGCTGGTCCGACGTCATGTAGCGCACCGTCTGCGGGCCGAGGTAGCGCCGCCCGTCCAGCGTGCCGCCGTTCAGCATCATCTGCAGGAAGCGGGCGTAGTCCCGCGCCGTGGACACCATGCCGCCGCCGCCCGACTGGAACCGTGCGGGATGGCGCGGGTCGCTGAACTCCGCGTCCACGCCGAACGAGCGGTCGTTGGCGAAGGGTTCGGCGATGCGGCCCTGCTTGGCCGGGTCCTCCACGCCGAAGGCGGTGTCCGTCATGCCCAGTGGGTCGAGCAGGTTCTCCTTCTCGAACTGGTAGAGCGACTGGCCGGACACGACCTCGACCACGCGGCCCAGCACGTCAATCGAGTAGCTGTAGTCCCAGGTGGTGCCGGGCTGGTAGGCGAGGGGCAGCTTGGCCAGGCGGTCCACGAAGGCTGCGGTGTCCGGGTCGCCGGCGTTCAGGCGGGCCTGCACGTAGGCGGTCTTCACGGGGGAGCTGCCGAAGAACCCGTAGGTCAGCCCGGCGCTGTGCCGCATCAGGTCCTGGATGGTCATGGGCCGCTCGGCGGGTAACAGGCGCATCCCGCGCGTGTCGTCGGGCACGCCGACCTGCATGGCGGCGAAGGCGGGCAGGTACTTGGACACCGGCTCGTCGAGGGCGATGCGGCCCTGTTCCACAAGCATCAGCGCTGCGGCGACGGTGACCGGCTTGCTCATGGAATAGATGCGGTAGATGTCGTCGCGCGCCGCGGGGGCCGGGGCCTGGGGGTCGCGGCTGCCGACCACCTCCTCGTAGGCGACCTTGCCGTGGCGGGCGACCAGCAGCACGGCGCCGGGCAGGATGTGCTGGTCAACGTCGGACTTCAGCACGCGGGTGATAGCAGCAAGCCGGTCCGGGTCCAGGCCCACGCTTGCGGGATCGGCCCGCGGCAGCTCCGCAGCTTGGGCGAGGCTGACGAAGCTGGCGATGGCTAGGCCCAGCAGCAGTCGCTTCATGACGCTTCCTCCTCCGTGAACGCTATGAAGCGTCCTTGCGGCGGGAAGCGTGCCAGGCGGGCGATGGCGATGCAACCGATGGGTTACGGCCATCGCATGTGGTGAAAGGACTGCCCTCGTTCCCTCTCGCTCCGGGAGAGGGCTAGGGTGAGGGGGCGGGCAAGCGCGGGCCGTTAGCCTGTGGTGGGCGGTGCGCCGCCTGCACCGGCGTTGCCCGGCTCCGCAGCCAAGACCCCCTCACCCCGACCCTCTTCCGGAGGGAGAGGGAGCAGGCACTTGTGCATCTACCGAAACTGGTGGTCCTACTCCGCCGCCTTCGCCTGGCCGTCTGTCGCGTGCCACAGCGCCCCGCCCACCACCATGCTGTCGAGCGCGAAACGTTGCCGCCCCGTCCGGGTCTGGCGGGACACGTCGGTGAAGTTGAAGCGTCCCTCCTCCATCCGCATCACCGTCGCGTCGCCCGTGCTGCCCACCGACAGGTCCGCCAGGTCCGGGCGCCGCAGCACGGCCGCGGGCGCCGCGGTGACGGCCCGCACGATGTCCGGCAGCGGCATCCCGAGGAGCAGGAACTTGCTCATGGTCTCCATGTTGTCGAACGCCGGGCCATCAATGCAGAGGACGTGGACGTCCGAGCTGATGACGTCGGGCGGGAAGCCGCCGGCCAGCATCGCCTCTGCCACCCCGAAGTCGAACGACCCGGCGCCGTGCGCGATGTCGAAGATCACGCCGCGCTCCCGCGCCTGCCAGCACGCCTCCTTGATCCGGCCATCGGCGTAGCAGGGCGCGTTGGGGAAGGGCTTGTAGCAGTGGGTCAGGATGTCGCCGGGCCGCAGCTCGGCCAGCACGTCCTCGTAGCGCGGCGGCGGGCGGTCAATGTGGCACATCACCGGCAGCCCGGCCCGGTCCGCGGCGGCGAGGGCGTGATACAGCGGCGCGATGCCGTTCACGCCGCTGGTGTTGGCGCCCACCCGCACCTTGATGCCGCGGATCAGGTCCGGGTGTTCGCGCGCCACCGCGGCGCAGGTCTCGGTGTCCATCAGCCGCATGTCGCCGCTTTCGCCCACCATGACGGAGGGCGAGAAGGCGAAGATGCCGGCGTGGCTCACGTGCAGGTAGGCGAGGATGCGGGTTTGGCTCGGCTCGATCACGTGCTTGCGGAAGCCGGCGAAGTTGCCCGGCCCGGCCGATCCCACGTCCACCCAGGTCGTCGTGCCGCAGCGCCGGGCAAGCTGGTCGGCGTCCACGCTGATGGAGGTGCCGCCCCAATACACGTGGGCGTGGAGGTCTATGTTGCCGGGCATGACGATGCAGCCGGACACGTCCCGCTCCGCCCGGCCGCGCAGGCCGGGGCCGATGGCGGCGACCTTGCCGGCGGCGAAGGCGATGTCGGCCACCTCGTCGCGGCCGGTGCCCGGGTCCAGCACGCGGCCGTTGCGGAGGATGAGGTCGTGGTCCATCGGGGGCTCCTTCGTGGCCAAGTGGGGGGGAGTTTGCCCGGTGGCGGCGCTGGTGTCGAACCGTCGTCGCGGGCGGTTGTGTCCCATGTTTGAATGTCGGCTTACGACCCAATTCGGCCACTTAATCACCTTAGCCCCTAGCCAGAAACGGACATTGGTTGTCTAAGGACTCGGGCAGCTTAGCACCGTGGACACTGGAGAGGGACAGAGATGAAGTTGAACCGCACCCAAATTTATGATCGAGCCATAAAGGTGCTTGAGGCCAATCAGCAAGGTATTCGCTGGGCCGATCTGCTGCGGGAGGTCGAAGCAACCGCGCCGGACACTCCGCATAACAGTATCCATGGTGCCATCCACAATCTGCTGACGACGCGCACTTCCGAAATATCGAAGATAGCGCGGGGCACGTACAAACTCACCAAATTTGTCGACGCAGATAACGCTGACTCCAACGCTCAGGAGGCCGTGACAGTTGAAACGCCAGTAAAGGCCGAAACTGCTGGCGCAGACGCGCTTACTGAACAAGACTTCTATTCAAGCTTCGCATTATGGTTGGAAGAGAATGATGAGGCCACCTTTGCATCCGCGCTGGGTGGAAGTAGCCTAGGAGGAAAATGGGGAACGCCTGATGTTATTGGTGTGCTCAGGCCTCTAGGGCAGGACATCTTCAAGTTCGAGCCGCAAATCGTGACTGCTGAAATTAAAGCCGTGCCCAGCCAGCCGGTCGTCGCTTTCGGACAGGCTGTCCGCCTATCGCCTGTTCTCGCACAAAAGCTATATCGTTGTTCCGAAGCTGACGAGCAGCGACGATATGAACAGACTCACGTCGTTGTGCAGCATCTACGGCGTTGGGCTTGTCACATTTGCGCTTAATAAAGAGCAGCCAGATTACATGGTTGTTGTTCTGCCAGTAAGCGCAGCGCCCGACATGTTCTATGTGAACACCATGCTCGAACGCCTGAAATCTAGCGCTCCAGAGATTTTGAAGAAACTATTTTAGATCCAGCTTTCTTTGCTTCTGGTTGGATACATTTAGTCATTGCAACCCGATTTCACCCACTTCCGTCGCAAAGCGGACCGGCGGCTTTCCACCAGGAGCAGACGTTCAAACTGAGACACTACCCCGCAAGCTCTGCGGTTCCGGCCATCCCGTCCCAGAGCTAATGGCGGCCTCAGCGCCGATGGCGGCATCGAGGCCGGACCGGACCGCTGTCCGCCGTGGCCCCCCTGGTGCAATCTGCACCCAGTCCGGGCCGGAGAGCGCGGCCAAGGGAGGGCTTCCGAATAAAACGCCGCACGTTCCTCGCTTCGGCTGCCGCCGGGCTGGCCGCACCCTCCATCGCGGGCGCCGCGGCGGCGAACACCATACGCTTCGTGCCGCAGGCCGGGCTGTCGAACCTGGACCCGATCTGGACCACGATTGATGTCGTCCGCAACGCCAGCCTGCTGTTCTGGGACACGCTGTATGGCGTGGACAGCAGCCTCACGTCCCGGCCGCAGATGTGCGAGGGGCACGAGACCGCGGCGGACGGCCTGACCTGGACCTTCACGCTGCGCCCCGGGCTGCGCTTCCATGATGGCGAGCCCGTGCGGGCGCGCGATGCCGTCGCCAGCGTGGGGCGCTGGATGAAGCGCGACCTGATGGGCCAGCGCATCGCCGCCCAGTTGGACGCGCTGGAGGCGCTGGACGACCGCCGCTTCCGCTTCCGGCTGCGGCGCCCGTTCCCCAAGCTGATCTATGCGCTGGGCAAGGTCGGCACCCCCGTGTGCTTCATCATGCCGGAGCGCATCGCGGCCACCGATCCCTTCACGCCGATCGCCGAGTATGTCGGCTCCGGCCCCTTCGTGTTCCGGAGGGACCAGTGGGTGACAGGCTCCTCCGCGGTGTTCGAGCGGTTCGCAGGCTACGTCCCGCGGGAGGAGAAGTCGGACTGGCTGGCGGGCGGCAAGCGCGTGCTGTTCGACCGGCTGGAATGGCAGGCGATCCCCGACAGCGGCACCGCGGCGGCGGCGCTGCAGAACGGCGAGGTGGACTGGTGGGAGCAGCCGATCCCCGACCTGGTGCCGCTGCTGAAGCGGAACCGGGACATCCGGGTGGGCATCGCCGACCCGCTGGGCAACATGGGCGTGTTTCGGGTCAACCACCTGCATCCGCCGTTCAACGACCGGCGGGCGCGGCGGGCGCTGATGATGGCGGCGGACCAGGCGGACTTCATGCAGGCGGTCGTCGGCGGCGACCCGGCGCTGTGGAAGCGCGTCGCCGGATACTTCCCGCCGGGCACCCCGCTGTTCACCGAGGCCGGGGGCGAGGTGCTGCAGGGCAAGCGCGATTACGCCGGGGCTGCGGCACTGCTGCGGGAGGCCGGCTATGCCGGGGAGAAGGTCGTGCTGATGATGGCGACCGACCAGCCGCCGGCCAAGGCGCAGGCGGACGTGACCGCCGACCTGCTGGGCCGCATCGGCGTGGACGTGGACCTGCAGGCGATGGACTGGGGCACGATGACCGCGCGCCGGGCCAGCATGAAGCCGCCGTCCGAGGGCGGCTGGCACATCTTCCACACCTGGGCCGCGGGCGTCGGCTCGTCGTCGCCGGCGACCTATCCGCACATCTACTGCACCGGCAAGGCCGCCTGGTTCGGCTGGCCGACGGACGAGCAAGTGCAGGCGGACATCGCCGCCTGGTATGAGGCGGCGGACCTCCCGGCGGAGAAGGCGGCGGCGGCCAAGCTCAATGCGTCGCTGGTCGCGGAGGCGCCGTTCATCCCGACCGGGTTCTTCCTGAACTACCAGGCGACGCGCAGCAGCCTGTCCGGCGTGGTGAACGCGCCGGTGCCGATCCTGTGGGATGTGCGGAAGGGGTAGGGGGCAGCGGCCCAAGGGAGTAAGCGATGGCAGAGCCGGGCAGGGGACCACAACCGGGGGGGTGCGGCGTCTGCCTTGTTTGGGAGATGTTCCTCCCGGGTTGCGCGGCGCCGCGCCAGGTTCCCGGCCATAGTCCGGCCAAGCCTGCTGGCAGGGCGACAACTGGCAGGTCAGTGATGGGCGATCCACTCCGCCCATCGCAGCACCCCGGCATCGTCCCCGAACCTGGCGACGACTTGCAGCCCGAGCGGCATGCCGTTTGGGCCAGTCCCCGACGGCACGGTCACGCACGGGACGTGCAGCCCGGTCCAAAGGCTGTTGAACACCGGGTCGCCGGTCCAGGAGAGGCCATGGGGCGCCTCGCCGGGGGCTGAGGGCGTCAAGAGGCAGTCGAAGCCTTCCATGACCGCATTGAAGGTGCCCCGGGCCGCCACGAAGGCCTCGTTCGCCTCGTCGAGCAGCGCGGACGGCTGCGCCAGCCCCCAGTCGAGGCGCTCCTGCAATTCGCTGCTGATAAGCTCCCGCCGGCAGGTCAGCTCCCAACCCATGGCGCGGGCGCTTTCGGCGTTCATGATGACCTGGTGGAGCGCGAGGGCGCGGGCGAACACCGGCGGCAGCTCGATTTCTGCGACCGCAGCCCCCGCGCGTGCAAGGTGGTCGGCGGTGTCGTGCAGCAACGCCGCCGTCTCCGGCGCCGCGCTGTCCCAAGCGGGCGAGCGGCAGAGGCCGATGCGCGGCGCCCGTCCGGTTCTGT
>NZ_CBDFKR010000006.1:0-32500 GCF_965248875.1 Sphingomonas sp.
CCGTCGCAATGCGGTCGCGGTCCGGTGACCCGATGTCCTTCTTGTTGTCGGTCATGGATTGAAGCGCCTCACATCATTCGAACCAGTTGCGAAGAATGGCTGTCCATCCTGCCATGTCGTGTAGGCCTCGGACGAACGCCGCTAAGCCGTTCTAAACCTCAGCTCGAACACCTTCGTTCCGGGTGGCGGCGGCAGAAACAGGCCACCAATCGACGCCATCAGGCGTCTTGCGATCCCCATGCCCAAGCCGGATCCGCCCGGGTCGGGGAAGGGAAGCCCGTCGTCATCGACGAGGACGATGGCCTCACCGTCATCCCTTTCAGTGATCGTCACCCGGATGGTGCCCGGCTTGCCCTCTTCAAAGGCATGCTTGATCGCATTGGTCGCGAGCTCATTCACCACCAGCGCGACGGTGGTGATATGGTTCGCGTGCAGACCATGCACCTCTGTTGCCTGCAGGCACGCCGAGATCGAGCGAGGCTCTGCCTGCGCGCGCAGCGCGTCGCACACTTGGCCAAGCGCCAGTCCGAGGGTCGCAGGACGTTCCTGATGGAGGGCCCGGCGCGCATGGGCGAGAACCGAAACGCGCTCCATCGCATCGGCGAGCGCGTCGCGAACTTCCGGGTTCGCCACGCGTCGGCTCTGGAGACCCAGCAGATTGACGACCAGCTGCAGGTCGTTGCTGCAGCAGTGATTGGTCTCCCGCAGGAGCAGATCGTCATCCTGAGGGGGACGACGATGATTGGGCGAAAGCGCCGGAAGGATGCTTGCCATCTGCATCAGCACAGCGCGAATGGGGATTCGCCGGCCCCGGCGATGTGCAGATAGCGTGGATCGAACCCAGCTGCCTGCCGCAACTTCGCCAGGTCGGGGATGGTCAAGATACGGTTGGCGATCTGGATCAGGCCACCGGTCCGGAGATACTGCATTGTGCGATTGACGTGGACCGAGGTCAGCCCCAGCACGTCGGCGATCTGCTCCTGCGTCAACGGGAAGGCGAAGCTGCTCTGCGCCTCATTGTCCGCACCGAGGCGAACGCTCAACTCGCACAGCAAGTGCGCAAGCCGCTCGGCGGCGGACCGGCGACCGAGCGACTGTGCCCATCTGCTCAGGATGACATTCTCGAGCAGACCAAGCCAGGTGAACGTGCGCGCGATACCTGAATGCCGCGCGCTGAGTTCGAGCGCCCGGTCCCGCGGCAGTGCGACGATCTTCGCCGGCGTGATCGTCCGGACACCATAATCGAGCCGATCGAACATGAGCGAGTCAAGATTGCCAACGTCGCCCGGCAAAATCAGCGCAGGAAGCTGACGGTTGCCCTCGCGCGTCGTGGTATACCGAAAAGCCCATCCCTCCGCGACGATGAACAGCGTGTCCGCGCCCTCTCCCTCGCGCACCAGGTCGATGTTGGGTCCGACCCATCTTGCGAGAGACAAGGCGTCCTCAAGCGCACGCTGTTCCTCACGCGAGAGGAAACCAGACGTCAAAAGGGTGTTCCGCAGCGATGACTGCGGGCGCGGTTCGGTGCGGGTGAGGACCGCGGTGCCCGGATGCGTCCCACCGATCACGACGACTTGACCTTGACGGGCTCGTTGGCGGCGATCTTGCCGAGATACGCCTCGGCAAGCTGATAATGTGCCTGAACCACGCTCGGCACGGTTGCCGACTGCGCTCGCTCGATCTCCACCTCGGCGCGATGCTGATAGTAAGAACGATCGTCTTCAAACATGCTGCGTCCCTCCCATCAAACCGGTCAGGCACGATACATCAGCGTCGCACCGATAGAGGGGGATCGCTACCCATTGTCGGTGGGTAACAGTTCTCAAGGACCGGTCGGCGCGTTGCTTAGGGAACGACATCGCGGCCTGGCTTGGCTGGGAGGGGCCGGCGAGCAGGTCGAGGACACCCGTCAACTTGTAGAACCGTCGGATGCACCACAAAGCGCGCGCTGGCTAATGCGCGCCGAACGCCTATATGCCTGTAATCGCTCGCCGACTCCCAGGGCGCGAGTGACCGAAGGACATTGTGCTTTCGCCCCAGGACAAGGGCGCGCACATGTCGCATCCAGATGACCGTTACACCACCAACCTGCTGCTCGGCGCGCTTGCGCCCGATGATCTCGCATTGCTCAGGCCGTTTTTCGAGCGCGAGAATCTGGAGCGCGGAAAAGTGCTCGTTCCCGCCAATCGACCGATCGAACATGTGTGGTTTCCGGAAGGGGGGGTCGCCTCGATCGTCGCGGAGAAAAGCGATTCCGGGCCTACCGAGGTCGGCATCTTCGGCCGGGACGGTTTCGCCGGCACACCGCTGCTGCTTGGCGCGGACAGCTCGCCGCACGTCACCTTCATCCAAATCGAAGGCGGCGCCGGGCTGCGCATCGCGACCGCGCATTTTCTTGCCGCGGTAAGCGAGAGCGCGACCTTGCGGACCACGCTGCTGCGCTACGTCCAGACCTTCATCACCCAGACCGCCGACAGCGCCATATCGAACGCCCACCAGCGTGTCGAAGCCCGGCTCGCACGCTGGCTTCTGATGTGCCACGACAGGAGTGACGGCGACGAGATCCTGCTGACGCACGAGTTCATGGCGATGATGATCGCCGCCGACCGATCCAGCGTCACCGTATCGCTGCACGTTCTGGAGGGCGTGGGCATGATCCGGTCCAGGCGCGGGCGGGTCCTGTTTCTCGACCGCGAGAGGCTGGAGGAGCTGGCAGGCGAAGGCTATGGACGCCCCGAAGCCGAATACCGCAAGCTGATCGCGCCGTTCGGCAAGGATGGGCCGAGGGCGATTGCCGTCGCCTGATGCCATTACGACCCGGCCGAGACCGCTGACGGCCTGAGCACCGGGTCAGTGTCGATCGGCGCGGGGTCGACCCTCGATCAGTTCCCCTGTGCGATCTGCGAGCGCCGCCATGGCGAACGGCTTGTTCACGTGCATCCCGGGGGTCGAGGTGGCCGTGCACGTCTGCGCGGCCGCGGCCTTGGCGGCCGCCGGATGCCTACCGGCCCGATACCACCGGCGTTCGACCCAGCCATGGTGACGTCACGGTTATCTCGTCGTGGACGTGACGGCCGAGGAACAGCAATGCCAGACCGAGGCAGGCGCCGACAAAGCCCAGCGCGGCTTCCCCGAACGAGGCAAGGTCCGGCGCGCCGTGCGGGGCGGGGCCGTCGAACAGCAGTCGGAGACTGACGGCCGCAACGGCAATGAGTGCCAGGCCGGCCGCACGAATCGGCATGTCACGGGTGAAAAGGGTGGTGATCACGGCTGTCCTCCGACCGGGAAGACAGTCCAGTTATCGAGCGCGCCATAGCAAAGCGAGCCACGCCCGGCTGCAATGGCATAGCATTTCCGTAGGGTTCAGAGCGTGGTCCGGAGGCGGTAGCCGACGCCCAGCTCGTTGGTGATGATTGCCGGGCGTGCCGGGTCGGCCTCGATCTTGCCGCGCAGGTTGCGCACGACGATGCGGAGATATTCGATGCGGCGGTCATAGTCGTGCGGCCATGCGGCGGCGAGGATCGTCTGGTGCGTCACGACGCGGTCTGGCGCCGCCGCCAGCGCGGCCAGCACGTCATATTCCTTGCGGGTGAGGTGCACCTCCTCACCGCTTCTGACGATCCGCCGGGTCACCAGATCGATCGACAGGTCGCCCGCGGTGATCGCCGACGGCGCGCCGCGTTCGCCCAGCTTGTGGCGCAGCGCGGCGCGCACGCGGGCGAGCAGTTCCTCCGTGTCGAAGGGCTTTGTCACATAGTCGTCGGCGCCCAGGTCGAGGGCCGCGACCTTGTCCTCAGTGCCTTCGCGCGCGGAAACGACAACGACCGCGGCCTTGCCGCCGCGCCGCAGCGGCTGGACCAGCTCCAGCCCGTCGCGGTCGGGCAGCCCGAGATCGAGCAGCACCAGCTCCGGCTTGACCCGCTCCGCCAGCGCGAGCGCCTGCTTGGCGTCACCGGCCTCCTCGATCTGATATCCCGCACGCGCCAGCGTCGCGGTGAGCAGGCGGCGGATGTAGAGCTCGTCGTCGACGATCAGCACGGTCGCGCCGTTCACGCCTCCACATCCTCCAGGTCCGGCTCCAGCTCGGGGACGAGCAGCGCGTCGGGGAAGCACAGCGAGAAGCGGGCGCCCTGCCGGTCGCGCCGGTTTTCCGCGCCGACCGCGATGCCCATCGCGTCGGCAAAGCCCTTGACGATCGCCAGGCCCAGCCCCGTCCCGGCGGGCGAGCGGTCGGACCCTTCGAGGCGGCGGAAGGTCTCGAACACCTCGCCTTCGCGCCCCGGGGGCAGGCCCGGCCCCTGATCGAGCACGTCGAGGACGAGGCGGCCGGGCTGCCGCAGCGCCGCGACCCTCACGGGCGTTGAGGGGTCGCCGTAGCGGCCGGCATTGTCGAGCAGGTTCAGCAGGCAGTGGTGGAGCAGCTGCGGGTCCGACCGGACCAGCGGCAGGTCCGGCGCGACCTCGACCTCGATGGGATGGCCTTCGAGCGCGCGACGCGCGTCGTGCACGGCGGCGGCGACGGCGTCGGTGAGGTCGACCGGCTCGATCGCGAGCGGCATGACCCCCGCCTCCACGCGCACCATGTCGAGCAGGTTGGCGACGAAGCGGTTGAGCCGCGTCGCCTCGCGTTCGATCGTCTCGACCAGCGGATCGGCGCCGCGCTGCGCGAGCTCGGACGCGGCAGCGAGCACGGAGGTGAGGGGGGTGCGCAGGTCATGGCCGACCGACGACAGCAATGCCGCGCGCAGCCGGTCGCGGGTTCGCACCGCCCCCAATTCGCGCGTGTCGGCCTCCAGCCGCAGCCGCTCCAGCGTCAGCGCGGCCTGATCGGTCAGGCTCATCAGCAGCGGGTACTGGTCGGAACGGACGGCATCGCGGCCCGAATCGCGCGCGAGCCCGAGCACTGCCAGCACGCGGTCGCCTGAGGTCAGCGGCTGAAACAGCCAGTCTGACGCGGTCAGAGTGCCGGAGCCGCGCCCCGCCGGCTTGCCGCTGTCGAGCGCCCATTGCGCCGCCGCCAGGTCCATCGTCCCCAGCTCGGGCTCCGTATCGCTCGACGCCTCGATCGTCAGTCCCGCGCCGCCCGGCCCGAGCATGATGACGCGCAGGTCGAGCAGACGGCCGATCTCGCTGCACATCGCGCGCGCAACCTCGTCGCGGGCGCCGAGCGCGGTCAACTGGCGCAGGAAACCGGCGAGGACCGCGTTGGAGCGGGCGCTCGCGGCGGCGAGGTCGGCCTGTGCCCGCACCCGCGCGGTGAGCTGGCTGGTCGCCGCCGCGACGCTCAGCAGCACCACGACCGAGATCACGTTCTCCGGGTTGCTGATGGTCAGCGTGCCGGTGGGGGGCAGGAAGAAGAAATTATAGGCGAGGCTGGCGGCGAGCGCGGTGAACAGCCCCGTGCGCAGCCCGAACATACTGGCGGCCACCATGACCGGAAGCAGGTACAGCAGGGCCACGTTGCCCAGGTTGAGGACGTGGCGGAGCGCCAGCCCCGCCGCGGTGATCGCAGCGGTGGTCGCCAACGCGACGGCGTAGCCGGTGACGGTGGCGCCCGCCGCCCTGCCGTTCGCGGGCGGTCGTGGGCGCTCGGGCCGCGCGCCGGAAGGCTCGCTCAGCGGCAGGACATGGACGGCCACGCCCGGCGTCTCGCGGACCAGCCGGTCGACGACCGATCCGTGGCGCAGTTCGAACCAGCGCGACCGTACCGACTTGCCGACGATCAGCTGCGTCGCGCGCGCTTCGGCCGCGAACCCTTTCAGCCCCAGCAGCACTGTCTCGGCGGGAACGGAGGCAACCTGACCGCCGAGCTGCGTCGCCAGCGCCATCACCGCGGCGATACGCTGCTGTTCGGCCGAGCCGAGCTGCCGATGGCGCGGCGTCTCGACGTGCACGGCGGTCCACGGCGCCTTGAGCGCGTCGGCGAGGCGCTTCGCCGCGCGTACCAGGCCATCGGCGCCCGGCAGCTCGCTGACCGCGACGACGATCCGGTCGCTCCCCGCCCAGGTGCCGCCGACGCCCAGCGCGCGGACATGGTCGAGCATCTGCGCGTCGACCGCCTGCGCCGCCCGGCGCAGCGCCAGCTCGCGGAGCGCCGACAGGTTCGACTTCGAGAAGAAGTGCCCGAGCGCGCGCGTCGCCTCTTCGGGCAGGTAGACCTTGCCCGCCTTGAGCCGTTCGATCAGCTCGTCGGGCGGGATGTCGACGACCTCGATCTCCGCCTGCTCCAGCACGCTGTCGGGCACGGTTTCGCGAACGCGGACGCGGGTGAAGCTGGCGACCACATCGTTGAGGCTTTCGACGTGCTGGATGTTGAGCGTGGAATAGACGTCGACGCCGGCCGCGAGCAGTTCGTCGACGTCCTGCCACCGCTTCGGATGACGGCTGCCGGGCGCATTGGTGTGCGCCAGCTCGTCGACCAGCGCCAGCTGCGGGCGTCGGGCGAGCAGGGCGTCCAGGTCCATCTCGGACAGCACGCGGCCCTCATACGCGATATCGCGGCCCGGGATGATGTCGTGGCCGCGCGTCAGCGCCTGCGTTTCGACCCTGCCGTGGGTCTCGACCACGCCGACCACCACGTCGGTCCCGGTCGCGCGGCGCGCGGCGCCCTCCGACAGCATCTCAAAGGTCTTGCCGACGCCGGGCGCGGCGCCGAGGAATATCTTCAGTCGCCCGCGTCCCTCCTGCGCGGCGGTGCGCAGCAGGGCGTCGGGATCGGGCCGGTCCCTGTCGCTCAACGGCTCGCGTCGAGCGCGCGGTTAAGCGCCAGGACATTGACGTGCGGCTCGCCGAGGAAGCCCAGCGTCGGCTGCTCGACATGCGCGGCGATCAGCGCGCTGACGCGTGTCGCCGGCAGCCCGCGGGCGTGGGCGACACGCGGCGCCTGGGCGAACGCGGCCGCGGGAGACAGATCGGGGTCCAGGCCCGACCCCGAAGCAGTCACGAGATCGGCAGGCACCGGTCCTGTCACGCCCTCGCCGCGACGCCTCGCGACGTCGGCCCTGACGCGGTCGGCCAGCGCCTTGCTGGCCGGGCCGAGGTTGGAACCGGACGAGGCGAGCCCGTCATAGCCCTTGCCCGCCGCCGATGGCCGGGTCTGGAAATAGCGGTCGGTCGTGAACGCCTGACCCTGCACGGTCGAGCCGATGACCGCGCCGGCCGCGTTGCGCACCAGGCTGCCGTTCGCCTGGGCGGGGAATACGAGCTGGCTGATCCCGGTCATGGCGAGCGGATAGCCGATCCCGAGCAGCACCGCCATCAGCAGCGTCATCACCAGCGCAGGGCGGAGCGAGGAAGAGAGCGAGTTCATGGCGGTTGATCCTCAGGCCAGGCCGGCGGCGTTGACGAACAGGTCGATCAGCTTGATGCCGATGAACGGCGCCACCAGCCCGCCGAGCCCGTAGATCAGCAGGTTGCGCCGCAGCAGCGGTCCCGCGCCCATCGGGCGGTAGGTCACGCCTCTCAGCGCCAGCGGCACCAGTGCGGGGATGATCAGCGCGTTGAAGATGATTGCCGACAGGATTGCGCTGGTCGGGCTGCCGAGCCGCATGACGTTGAGCACCGACAGCCCCGGGTAAAGCACGACGAACATCGCCGGGATGATCGCGAAATACTTGGCGACGTCGTTGGCGACCGAGAAGGTGGTGAGCGCGCCGCGGGTCATCAGCAGCTGCTTGCCGAGGCCGACCACCTCGATCAGCTTGGTCGGATCGCTGTCGAGATCGACCATGTTGCCGGCCTCGCGCGCCGCCTGCGTGCCGGTGTTCATCGCGACGCCGACATCGGCCTGGGCTAGTGCGGGGGCGTCGTTGGTGCCGTCGCCGCACATCGCCACCAGCCGCCCGCCCTGCTGTTCCTTGCGGATCAGCGCCAGCTTGTCCTCCGGCGTCGCCTGGGCGAGGAAGTCGTCGACCCCAGCTTCCGCTGCAATGGCGGCGGCGGTCAGCGGGTTGTCGCCGGTGATCATCACCGTGCGGATGCCCATCGCGCGCAGTTCCCCGAAGCGCTCGCTGATCCCGGCCTTGACCACGTCCTTGAGGAAGATCGCGCCGAGCAGACGGCCGTTGGCGGCGACCGCGAGCGGCGTCCCGCCCGCGCGCGCGATCTCGTCGGTGATGCGGCGCAGTTCGGTCGCGGCCGCGGTCTGTCCCGCGCCCGGATTGGCGCGCAGGATCGAATCGACGGCGCCTTTCTGGATCAGCCGGTCGGCGGTCTGCACGCCCGAGATCCGGGTCTGGGCGGTAAACGGAATGACGTCGGCATCGGCCGGGAGGTGTTGCACGGTGACGCCGAACTTTTCGCGCGCCAGCACGACCACCGACCGGCCTTCCGGCGTCTCATCGGCGAGGCTGGCGAGCAGCGCCGCCTCCGCCAGCTCGGCGGCCGAAGCGCCGCCGACCGCGCGGAACTCGCTCGCCTGCCGGTCCCCGATCGTGATCGTGCCGGTCTTGTCGAGCAGCAGCACGTCGATGTCACCCGCCGCTTCCACCGCGCGTCCCGACTTGGCCAGGACGTTGAAGCGGACCAGCCGGTCCATGCCCGCAATCCCGATCGCCGACAGCAACGCGGCGATGGTGGTCGGGATCAGCGTGATGAGCAGCGCCGACAGCACCACGACCGGGATCGCCCCGCCCGCATAGGAGGCAAAGGCGGGAATGGTGCCGACCGCGATCAGGAAGATGATGGTCAGCCCGACGAGCAGGATGGTGAGCGCGATCTCGTTGGGGGTCTTCTGCCGCTCCGCACCCTCGACCAGCGCGATCATACGATCGAGGAAACCCTGGCCCGGATCGGCGGTGACGCGCACCCGGATCTCGTCGGAAATGACCCGGGTGCCCGCGGTCACCGCCGAGCGGTCGCCGCCCGCCTCGCGGATCACGGGCGCCGATTCGCCCGTGATCGCGGCCTCGTTGACCGATGCGACGCCCGCGATCACCTCGCCGTCGGCGGGGATCAGGTCGCCGCCCGCGCTGCCGGCCGTGACCACCACCACGTCGCCCGCGCGCAGCTGGCTGGCGGCGACCTGTTCGACGCGGTCGCCCTTGATGCGGCGTGCGGTCAGCTCCGCTTTGGTCGCACGCAGCGATGCGGCCTGCGCCTTGCCGCGCCCCTCCGCGAGCGCCTCGGCAAAGGTGCCGAACAGCACCGTCAGCCACAGCCAGACCACCAGCTGCGCCTTGAAGCCGAAGGCCAGCGTGTCGCCGCCGGTGTTGATCAGGATGGTGAGCAGCAGCGCCACGCTGGCGGTGACGAACATCACCGGATTGCGGACGAGCTCCCGGGGGTTGAGCTTGCGGAAGGCGTCGCCGATCGCGGGAACGATCAGGTCGGCGGTGAACAGCGACTTGGTTGCGGCGCGCGCCATGGTGTCGGCCTCGCTTTAGAAGAGTTGGCCGCGGATCATCGCGAGATGATCGGCGATGGGACCGAGCGCGAGGCTCGGCAAAAAGGTCAGCCCGCCCAGGATCAGGATCACGCCGACGAGCAGCCCGACCCAAAGCCCGCCCGTGGTCGGGAAGGAGCCGGCGGATGGCGGTGTGTATCGCTTGGCCGCCAGGCTGCCCGCGATGGCGAGCATGGGCACGATCACGAAGAAACGCCCCAGCCACATCGCGACGCCGAGCAGCCCGTTGTAGAAGGGCGTGCCCGCGGTCAGCCCGGCAAAGGCCGAGCCGTTGTTGCCGACCGCGCTGGAAAAGCCGTAGAGAATCTCGCTGAACCCGTGCGGCCCCTTGTTGAGCGGCCCGGCCAGCCCGCCTGCGGAGACGCTGGCGATTGCTGTGCCGCCAAGGATGATGAGCGGCAGCACCGCGATCGCGAGCACCGCCAGCTTGACCTCGCGCGCCTCGATCTTCTTGCCGACATATTCGGGTGTGCGCCCGACCATCAGCCCGGCGACGAACACCGCCAGGATGGCGAACAGCAGGAAGCCGTAGATGCCCGCGCCGACGCCGCCGACGACGACCTCGCCGAGCTGGATGTTGAACAGCGGCACCAGCCCGCCGAGCGCGGTGAAGCTGTCGTGCATCGCGTTGACCGCACCGCACGAGGCGTCGGTGGTGACGACCGCGAACAGCGCGGACGCCGCCGCGCCGAAACGGACCTCCTTACCCTCCATGTTGGCGCCGGCGACTCCGAGCTGGTGGAGGACGGGATTGCCCGCCGCTTCCGATGCATAGGCGACGGCGACGCCTGCCAGGAACAGGATGATCATCGCCGACAGGATCGCCCAGCCCTGGCGCGTGTTGCCCACCGCCTTGCCGAACAGCCACGTCAGGCCGAAGCCGATCACGAAGATCGACAGCGTCTGGATCATGTTGACCCAGTCGCTCGGATTTTCGAACGGATGCGCCGAGTTGCCGTTGTAGAAGCCGCCACCATTGGTGCCGAGCATCTTGATCGCCTCCTGACTGGCGACCGGTCCCAGCGCGATCGTCTGCCGCGCGCCCTCCAGTGTCGTGGCGGTGACCTGCTGCGTCAGCGTCTGCGGCACCCCGCCCGCGACCAGGACCAGCGTGTAGACGACGCAGACCGGAAGCAGCAGGTACAGCGTGACCCGGGTCATGTCGGCCCAGAAATTGCCGACCGTTCCGCTCTCGCGCCGGGCGAAGCCGCGGAACATCGCAAAGGCGAGCGCGATGCCGACCGCCGCCGACAGGAAGTTGTGCAGCGCCAGCGCCAGCATCTGGCTGAGGTTCGACATCGCCGCCTCCCCCGAATACCATTGCCAGTTGGTGTTGGTGGTGAAGCTGACCGCGGTATTGAACGCGCCGTCCGGCCCGATGCCCGCAAACCCAGGCGTGTTGAGCGGCAGCACCGCCTGCAGCCGCAGGATCGCATAGGTGAAGATCAGCGTGACGAAGCTGAACACCAGCATGTGCACCGCATAGCCGCGCCACGTCTGTTCCCGGTCGGGATCGATGCCCGACAGCCGGTAGAAGCCCCGTTCCACCGGGCCCAGCACGACGTGCAGCGGCGTGCGCCGCCCTTCGTAGAGCGCATGCAGCCACAGCCCCATCGGCTTGGTCAGCCCCAGCAGGATGCCGAGAAAGGCCGCGATCAGCAGCCAGCCCTGAATGGTCATGACGGACGCTCCTTCAGAAGCGCTCGGGACGGATTAATACCGCCACGAGATAGACGAGGAGCCCGAGCGCGGTCAGGCCGGCGAGGATAAGGTCAACGCCCATCACGCGCGCTCGCACAGCTGGACATAGGCCAGCGTCAGCAGCAGCAGCCCCAGCGTGATCGCGAGCCAGATCAGGTCTTGCATGACGGGCATTCCTTCAGAAGCTCGCGGTGACGGAGCCGACGACCACGGGCTTTGCGGCGCGGTGAAAGTCGGTGGTGCCCAGCGCGAGATCGGCGGCGCGGGTGTCGGCGCGCGACAGGTCGGTGCCGACCAGCGAGAGGTCGAAGGTCAGCGCGCGCCATTTGTATCCGGCGCCGACCGCGTAATCGACATAGTCGTGGCCGGCATAATCGAAGCCGCCGCCGGTATGCCCGGCATGCGCGTGCAGTGTGATCGGCGTGCCGGTGGGGGCATAGCTCAGCTCGGCATAGGGATAGACATTGAACTGCGACGCCGTTGCGAAGCGGTTGAAATAATGCTGGTCGGGAGCCCAGTAGACACCGGCTTTGGCGCTGACCGGGCCGATGTTCTTGGTCAGCGAGCCGTAGATCTCGACATAGCTTTCATCGATGCCCACCGCCTTGCGGCTGCCGGGATAGATATACCCGTAGACGCCGGCATCGAGCGTGACGCCGCTGCGGCCGAGTGCGTGCGCGAAGCCGCCATAAACGTCGATTTCCGTGCCGCCGATGTTGACCGCGTTGTTGGCGCTGGCGCTCGACCCCCACACCGACAGGTAAGCACCCGACGCATGCGCGATCGTGAAGGCGCCCTGGACCACCGGCTTGTTGTCGGACTGCGAGATGCCGCGGAAGCGGTACTGGCTGACCACGCCCGCGCTGCCGGTGATCGTGAACGGCGAGACCGGCGCGGCGGGGGCGACGGCGGGCGACCGCGTCGCCTCGTTACCGGTGTCAGCGGCCGGTACGGTCTGAGCTCCGGCATTGCCGGCAACGAGAAAGAGCGCCGCGACGGCCGCGGTGGACGATAGGAAGCTGACGTTCATCGGGGCCTCGCTCGCCGCGCCCACCATCGGGCTGCGGCAAGCGGGCCACCTAGGCCGTCGCTCCATCACCTTTCGAGGCCGGAAAGCAGCCGCTAGAATAGTGTTTGCATAGTATTTCATCACTAGCACCCGCTCCCGAATGGTGTGAGGCGACCGGCGACCCTAGAAATGTCATGATGACCAGCGCAGCAGTCGCCACCCCCGCACAACCGGCGTCCAGCCCGCACGGCGGCACGGGCGTGCTCGCGCTCGGCGCGCTGGGGGTGGTCTTCGGCGACATCGGCACGTCGCCGCTCTATTCGCTGAAGGAGAGCTTCGTCGGCCATCACCCGCTGACCGTCGATCAGCCGCACGTCCTGGGGGTGCTGTCGCTGATCTTCTGGACGATGATGCTGATCGTCACCGTCAAATATGTGTTCGTCATCCTGCGCGCCGACAATCACGGCGAAGGCGGCAGCCTGGCGCTCCTGGCGCTGGTCGCCGATCGGGTCGGCCAGCGCAAATGGACCAAGGGACTGGTCATGCTCGGCATCGCCGCGACCGCCCTGTTCTATGGCGATGCGATCATCACGCCCGCCATCTCCGTGCTGTCGGCGGTCGAAGGGCTGGAGGCGGTCCAGGCGGATTTCGCCCGCTTCGTGCTGCCTTGCTCGATCGTCATCCTGGTCGGGCTGTTCGCGATCCAGAGCCACGGCACCACCCGCGTCGGCGCGCTGTTCGGGCCGGTGATGATCGTCTATTTCGCGGTGCTGGCGATCCTGGGTGTCCTCAACATCGCCGCCCATCCGGCCATCCTCGCCGCGATCAATCCGTGGTGGGGGCTGAACTTCTTCCTGCTCGACTTCCGGCTCGCCTTTTTGGCGCTGGGATCGGTGGTGCTCGCGGTGACGGGCGCAGAGGCGCTTTATGCCGACATGGGCCATTTCGGACGCAAGGCGATCTCGATCGCGTGGCTATACGTTGCCTTGCCGTGCCTGATGCTCAACTATCTCGGCCAGGGCGCCCTGGTGCTGGGCAGTCCGCAGGCGATCCAGAACCCCTTCTTTCTGATGGCACCCGCGGGCGCGCGACTGCCGCTCGTCATTCTCGCGACGCTGGCAACGGTGATCGCCAGCCAGGCGGTGATCTCGGGCGCCTTTTCGGTCACGCAGCAGGCGGTGCAGCTCGGTTTCCTGCCGCGGCTGCGGATCGAGCATACCAGCGAGCATGCGATCGGGCAGATCTATGTACCGCTGGTCAACTGGGGGCTGCTGGTGCTGGTGGTGGCGCTGGTGATCGGCTTCAGGAGTTCGGGAAACCTTGCCGCCGCCTACGGCATCGCGGTCACCGGCACGATGTTCATCACGGCCATCATGCTGGGCGTCCTGACCTTCACCGTCTGGCGTTGGCCGCGCCCGATCGCGGTGGTGGTGACGGGTCTCTTCATCGTTGTGGACGGGCTGTATTTCGCGTCGAATGCGACCAAGATTCCCGATGGCGGCTGGTTCCCGCTGCTGGTCGCGGCGATCGCGTTCACGCTGCTCACCACCTGGGCGAAGGGCCGCCAGATCATGCGGGCGCGCCTCGCCGAGGGTGCGATGGCGGCCGAACTCTTTGCGCGCTCGGCGGGCAAGCTGGAGCGCGTGCCCGGGACTGCGGTGTTCCTGAGTGCGTCGCGCGAGGGGGTGCCCCATGCGCTGCTCCACAACGTCAAGCACAACAAGGTGCTGCACGAGCGCGTCATCATCGCCACCGTCGCCATCGCCAAGGTGCCGAGCGTTCCCGCAGCCGAGCGCATCGAGCTGGAGCCGATCGCGGAAGGCTTCACCCGCGCGGTGATCCATTACGGCTTCATGGACGAGATCGATGTGCCTGCAGCGCTCGCCACCCTGCCGGCCGGCGCGGCGCCGTTGAAGCCGACGGACACCAGCTTCTTCCTCGGCCGCCAGACGCTGATCGCGTCGGACCGGCCAGGCATGGCGCTCTGGCGCGAAAAGCTGTTCGCATGGATGGTGCGCAACGCCGAAAGCGCGATGGATTTCTTCAAGCTGCCGACGAATCGGGTCGTGGAGCTGGGCTCGCAGCTCGAAATCTAGCCTGCGCGCCGGGCGTCGGCATGCGCCGCGACGACCTCCCGAAGGACGTGCATCTCGTTCGCTGCAGACGCCGTCGGTGTCCGGCGCGCAACTTGTGGCGCCCGGGGCGGGGGTGACGTGCGCGGTCTTTGCGCCTAACGCGGCGGCGTAGTGCCCGCGCTTCACGCCCTCGCCAATCCCGTGCGATTTCTGAAGATCGCCCGGCCGCTGACGCCTGTGCTGGTCTGGACGGGGCTTGCGCTGATCGTGATCGGCTGCTGGGCGGGGCTGACGCAGACGCCGCCCGATTATCTGCAGGGCGAGACGGTGCGTATCCTCTACCTCCATGTCCCGTGCGCGTGGCTGGGGATGGCGGGGTGGAGCGGGATCGCCGGCGCGAGCACCGCGCTGCTGGTGTGGCGGCACCCGCTGGCGGCGATCGCGGCGCGGGCTTGCGCGGCGCCGGGGATGACCTTCGCCGGGCTGTGCCTGCTGACCGGCGCGATCTGGGGGCGGCCGACCTGGGGGACCTATTGGCAGTGGGACGGGCGGCTGACGTCGATGCTGCTCCTGTTCTTCGTCTATGGCGGCTATCTGGCGCTGGTCCGCGCCGACGCCGAGCGTGGTGGAGACGGCCGCGTGCCGGCCGTGTTCGGGGTGGCGGGGACGGTGCTGCTGCCGATCATCCGCTATTCGGTGGTGTGGTGGAACAGCCTGCACCAGGGGCCGAGCATCGGCCTGACGAGTTCGACGATCGACCCGGCCATCCTGTGGCCGCTGCCATTGACGCTGATCGGCTTCACGCTGTTGTTCGCAGGCGTCGTGCTGATGCGGATGCGCGCGCTCCTGGCGCAGGCGAAGGCGGACGCGCGGCTGCGGCGGATGGCGCGGCCATGAGGGGCGGGGCATGAGCCAGTGGGCGTTCGTGGCGGCGGCCTATGCCGTGGCGCTGGGCGGGGCGGCGGCGCTGACCGTCGCAAGCTTCGTGGCAATGCGGCGCGCCGAGCGCCCGTGACGCAGGCATGAAGGCGAAGCATCAGCGGTTGGGGCTGGCGCTGCTGGCGATGGGCGCGATCGTCGCGGCGGCGTTGCTGGCGCTGTCGGCGCTGAAGGACCAGGCGGCGTATTTCTATTCGCCGAGCGATCTCGCCCGCGCGCCCGATGCGGTCGGGCGGCCGATCCGGCTGGGGGGGCTGGTAACGCGCGGCTCGGTCCGGCGCGCAGCGGACGGGGTGACAACGCGGTTCGTGGTGACCGACAACGCCCGCACCGTGCCGGTCAGCTATCGCGGCGTTCTCCCCGACCTGTTCCGCGAAGGCAGCGGCGTCGTCGCGGAGGGCGAGCTGACCCCCGCCGGGCTGTTCGTCGCATCTAACATCCTCGCCAAGCATGACGAGCGCTACATGCCGCCCCAGGTCGCGGGCGCGATGCACGAGAGCAGGTCGATCCGATGATGGCGGAGGTCGGTCTGGCGGCGCTGTGGCTGGCGGCCAGCCTGGCGGCGCTGCAGCTGCTGCTGGCGTGGCTGGGCGTGCGCGCGCGCGCGGAGGAGCCGATCGCGTTCGAGCAGACCGCGCGCGGGGTCGCGATCGTGCAGGGCGGCGTCGTCGCGCTCGCGATGGCGATGCTGATCGGCGTCTTCTGGCAATCGGACATGAGCGTCGCGCTGGTCGCCGCCAACAGCCATTCGGCCAAGCCGTGGCTCTACAAAGTCGCGGGCGCATGGGGGAACCATGAGGGCTCGATGCTGCTCTGGGTCACGATCCTGGGGATCGCGGGCGGCGCGGTGGCGCTGTTCGAGCGGCGGCTGGACCCGCGGACGCTGATCGCCACCTTGGGCGCGCAGGGGACGATCGCGCTCGGCTTCTATGCCTTTCTGCTGTTCAGCTCGAACCCGTTCGCCCGGCTGTCGCCCGCGCCCGCGGACGGGCAGGGGCTAAACCCGCTGCTCCAGGACCCGGGCTTGGCCTTCCATCCGCCGACCTTGTACATCGGCTATGTCGGGCTTTCGGTCGCGTTCAGCTTCGCCGTCGGCGCACTGGTCACGCGCGACGTCGGCCCGGCCTTCGCGCGGGCGATGCGGCCTTGGGTGCTGGGCGCGTGGATCTTCCTGACGCTGGGGATCACCGCGGGGAGCTATTGGGCCTATTACGAATTGGGCTGGGGCGGCTGGTGGTTCTGGGACCCGGTCGAGAACGCCAGCCTGATGCCGTGGCTGGCAGCGACCGCGCTGCTCCATTCGGTGAGCGTGCTGGCGACGCGCGGCGGCTTGCGCGCGTGGACGGTGATGCTGGCGGTGGTCGCCTTCTCGATGAGCATGGTCGGCACCTTCCTGGTGCGGTCGGGCATCCTGACCAGCGTCCACGCCTTCGCGGTCGATCCACGCCGCGGCGCGTTCATCCTAGTGCTGCTGGCGATCTATGTCGGCGGCGCGCTGACGCTGTTCGCGGCGCGGGCGGGGACGGTACGCGCGGGCGCGACCTTTGAGCCGGTCAGCCGCGAGGGCGCGCTGGTGCTCAACAACCTGCTGTTGTCAGTCGTGCTGGGCGTTGTGCTGATCGGGACGCTGTACCCGATCGTAGCGGCGGGGTTCGGGGTGCAGCTGTCGGTCGGGCCGCCCTTTTTCAACAAGGCGATCGGGCCGGTGGTGTTGCTGCTCGTGGCGGTGATGGCGGTGGGGCCGTTGCTGCGCTGGCGGCGCGACGCGGCGAAGGCCGCGCTGGCGCGCGTGACCTGGCCGCTCGCCGCAGCGTGTCTGGCGGCGGCGCTGTTGGTGGCGGGGACGCAGATGGGCGTGCTGCCGCTGCTGGGCCTCGCCTTTGCAATCGGGCTGGCGGCGGCGAGCGTCGCGCCGCTGTGGGGACGCAACCTGCTCCGCACGCCGCTCTTCACCTGGGGCATGGTCGTCGCGCATCTCGGCATCGCGGTGAGCCTGGCGGGGATGGCGTGCGACAGTTCCTTCACGGAAGAACGGCTGGTCGCGGTCAGGGTTGGCGAGCCGGTGCGGGTCGGGCCGTACAGCATGACGCTTAGGGGCGTGTCGCCGGTGATCGGCGAGAATTGGACGGCGTTGCAGGCGCGGCTGGACGCGCAGCGCGGTGTTGACCTGACCGCCTTGTTCCCGCAGCAGCGCTTCTTCGCCGATCCGCCGACGACGACCAGCGAGAGCGCGATCCTGACCGTGCTCGACGGCCAGCTCTACACGGTGCTGGGCCAGGCGGGGGACGACGGGCGCTGGCAGCTCCGGCTGTGGTGGAAGCCGATGGTGACGTTGATCTGGTTCGGCGGCGTGCTGATCGCGCTGGGCGGGGCGATGGCGCTGGCCGGCCATTGGCGGCGCGAGCGGCGGGCGGCGCTGCGCGCGCGCGCGTCTGCGCTGTGGGCATGAGGCACGGTCTGCGCTGGCTGCCGCTGCTGGCGTTCGCGGTGGTGCTGGCGGTGATCGCGATCGCCATTTGGAAGCCCGCGGACCGGACGGTGCATTCGGCGCTGGTCGGCAAGCCGATGCCTGCCGTCGCGCTGCCAGCGATGGTGGCGGGCAAACCGGGCATCGCGGGCGGCTTCGGGCAAGGGCGTGTCCGGCTGGTCAATGTCTTCGCCAGCTGGTGCCTGCCCTGCATCGCGGAGGCGCCGCAGCTGATGCGGCTGAAGGCGATGGGCGTGCCGATCGACGGGGTGGCGGTGCGCGACACGCGGGCAGCGACGGCCGCGTTCCTGCGCGCCAACGGCGATCCGTATCAGCGGCTGGGCGACGACCCGCGTGGGCAGGTGCAGCTGGCGCTGGGCTCGTCGGGCGTGCCCGAGACTTTTGTGGTCGATACGAACGGCGTGATCCTGGCGCAGCATATCGGCGACATCCGCGCCGAGGAGGTCGCCGGCATCGCAGCGATGGCCGGACGCCGGTGAGGCGGGCGGCGCTGGCGCTGCTGCTGCTCGCCGGTGGGGCGGGAGCGCAGTCGAATGCGCCGCCGTCGCGACTGTCGTACACGCAGCTGCCTGACCCGGCGCAGGAGGCGCGGGCACGGGCGCTGATGGTGACGCTGCGCTGCCTCGTCTGTCAGGGACAGTCGATCGCGGATTCGGACGCTGACATGGCGGGCGACATGCGAGCACTGGTGCGCGAACGGATCGCGCGGGGCGAGCGGCCCGCTGCGGTGCGCGGCTGGCTGATCGCGCGGTACGGCGATTACGTCACCTACGATCCGCCGCTGTCGGCGGTGACGTGGCCGTTATGGGCGGCGCCGCTGCTGCTGCTGGGCGCGGGCGCATGGGTGGCGCGAAGCAGCTTCAGGCGTCGTCGCCGCTAGGCCGCTCAGCGCCGCGCGACCTCCACCGCCGCGCGGTTCGCCGCCGCCGTCTCGCCGGCGCTGCTGTCCGGAACGGGCGATGCGCTGGTGGCGGGGCCGATTTCTCCATCGGCGCCGATGATCGTGACGGCGGTGCCGACGCTGGTCACCCCGTACAGCTTCTTCGCAAAGGCAAGCGGCACGTGAACGCAGCCATGCGAGGTCGGAAAGCCCGGGTTCGCCCCGGCATGGATCGCGACGCCGTCCCAGGTCAGCCGCTGCATGAACGGCATTGCCGCGTTGTTGTAGCGGTTTGACCGGTGGTCGATCGCCTTTTCAAGCACCGTGAACGTGCCCGATGGCGTCTCCAGTCCGTCGCGCCCCGTCGACACGGCGGTGGCCGCGATCAGCGCCTCGCCGCGATAGACATAGGCACGCTGTTCGGCGATGTTGACGACGATCCGCACCGCCTCGCCGGTGTCGGTGTCGTTCCAGACGAACTGGTTGGCGGTCAGCGTCGATGCCGCGGCGAGCAGCGCCACGCCCGGCTGATCGTCCGCCGCGAGCGCCGGCGCGGCGGCCAGCATCGCCAGCGCCGTCAGACCTGCGAACCCGAACCTGCCGATCTTCATCGCCGCAACTCCCTTCACCGCCGCCTAACGCGCGACCAGGTTTCGGGTTCATCGGGCGAGTGCGCCGAACGGTGGGAGTCGAGCGCCGAACGGAACAGGTCGGGAAGCAACCTGCGGCAAAGCCTAAAGAAATCTCATCGCCGACCGGCTATGTATCGTACCGGCGGATGTGGGATGCGACGAATGATCGAGCGGCTGGGCACGGTGCATGCGCGTCGCGCGGTGTTGAAGAACGGTGTGCTCGCCCTAGGCGCATTGGCGATTCCCGGCGCGGTGTCGGCGGCGGTGCAGCGGCTGTCGCAGCAAGCGCTGGAGCCGCAGATGCAGCCGGTGCCCGCTTTTCCCGAGCCCGCCACGCGGCCGCTGACCTCGGCCAACGTCGTCCGTCCGCAGCTGCTTCGCCGAGCGCTGGCGGCGCTCGATGCGCAGGGGTCGCGGGTGCGGCGCGACCGCCTCGCCATCGCCGACTTCGCCGCGCCATCGGCACAGCCGCGCTTCCACCTCATCGACCTGACCGATGGCAGCAGCCGCTCGTTCCTGGTCGCGCACGGCAGCGGGTCCGACCCGTCGCATACCGGCTGGCTGCAGCGCTTCTCGAACGAGCCCGGCTCCAACGCATCCTCGGAGGGCGCGTACATGGCAGCGGACTATTATGTCGGCAAGCACGGCCGGTCGCAGCGGCTGATCGGACTCGACGCGACCAACAACAATGCGCTTGAGCGTGCGCTGGTGGTCCATGCCGCGTGGTACGCCAACCCCGACATGCTGCGCACGCACGGCATGCTCGGCCGCAGCCAGGGCTGCTTCGCGGTCGGCGACGGCGACCTGGACCAGGTCTTCGCGCGACTGGGTGAGGGCCGGATGATCTACGCCGCGAAACTATGACGCAGGGCTGACATTCGGCGCGGGCGCGCTATGGCCGGGGGTCACACCGGCAGGAGATCGTCATGCGCTTCGTTCAGATCGAGACCCTGCCCGACGGCCAGGCGCTGGTCGACATCGACAAGCTCAGCCACGCGGTGCCGGTCGACGGCGGCAGCCGGCTCCACCTCGGCAACGCCACGCTCGACGTCCCGCACAGCCTTGACGAGCTGGCGAACGTGCTGGCGGGACGTGAGCGCGGCGACGACGGCGAGCGCAGCCGGGCGGGGTTCAGGCTCGGCTGACGCCGCGACGCGCGAGGAGCCGGCCGGCGCGGCGGCCGCCGCCGACCAGCCCTGCCATCGCCAGCGCCTCCGCCCCGGCATAGCCCAGCCCCAGATGCTGCGGCCGGACGGCGAGCACATCGGCCAGCGTCAGCGTCCCGGCGCGCAGTCCCGCCCGGCCGATCCGCGACCAGCGCTGCGCCGTTTCCCAGCGGATCAGGCGACGGCTCGCGGCGTCAAGGTCGTGTCGCCGCAGGAACGCCGCCTGCAACGCGCCGAGCAGGTCGCCCAGTTCGACCAGCGTCGCGCGGTCGGGGACGGGCTCACCGTCCATATTGTGCCGGACCAGCAGCGCGGCGGCCCGCGCGGCGCCGTCGCCTAGCGCCGCGTGACGCTCGGTGAGGACGCGCGCGGCGCTGGCGCACATCGTCTCGGCAAAACGCTTCGACGCCCCGCCGGGATGCTGGCGGTAGAGAAGCAACGGCCGGTCCAGCCGCGCAACGCCGCCGAACGGCAGGACGCGGCCGTAAAGGTCGAAATCTTCCGCGTACAATAGCTCGGGCCGGGTGAACGGGTCCAGCGCGCGCGCGACCTCGCCGCAGACCATCACGCTGGACCAGGCGAGCGGGTTCTCGATCTGCAACAGCCATTCGATCAGCCCGGGCGTGGTCGCGGGCGCGTAAGCGGAGGGGGTGACCGCTTCGCCGGTCAGGCATTCGACGGCCGTGCCGAGCAAGGCGATGCCGGGATGGCGCTCCAGATAGGCGACCTGCCGAGCGAGGCGGTCCGGCCGGCAGAGGTCGTCCTGGTCGAGTCCGGCGATGTATCTGCCGCGAGCGTGCGCCAGGCCGTGGTTGCGCGCGCGAACCGGGCCGCCGTTCGCGGGCATTCGGATCAGGCGGACGCGGGGGTCGGGCCACGCCGCGACGATCGCCGCGCCGTCGTCAGGGGAGCAATCGTCGACTACGATCGCCTCCCAGCCGGTCAGTGTCTGTACCTGAAGGCTGCGCAGCGTCGCTGGCAGCCATGGCGCGCCGCCATAAGCGGGGATGATGACGCTGACGACGGGGCCCGTGGTCATGGCTTCACGCGGCGGCGCGCGCGCTTTCGCCGAGCAGCTGATCGACGATCATCGTGCCGACATCGTTCTGCCACAGCCACAGCCCGTTGGCCTGGCCGCTGAAGCTCACCTCGCCGCCCAGCGCGCCCCATGGGACGAAGCCGGCGGCGAGACCGATGCCGAACACCCCCGGCAGCGGCTGGCCGTTGCTCGCCATGACGCGGCAGTGGCGGTCGACCATCGGCTTGCCTGCGTCGGCGGCGAGCGCAAGGCGGCGGCCGTTGACCCCGGTCAGCGGCAGCGCGTGCGGGCGATAGCCGAGCGCGGCGACGACCAGGTCGGCGTCGGCGATCGCGGCGCGGGCGGTCGCATCGTCCTCGCCCGCGATCCGATGCGTCGCGACGCGCGGGTCAGGCGCGCGGGCGTCGACTGCCAGCATCCGCAGCACCAGCTCGCGCGCTTCCAGCCGGAACCCGGCGAGCCGATAGACGAAGCCGGAGACGGGGCAGATGTCCTGCGGCCCGAAATCGGTAAAGCCTTCGGCGCGCGCCGCCTCGACCGAGGGGTAGAAGGGGCGCAGCGGGCGGCGGTGGAGCAGCGTGATCGCGCCCGCGCCCAGCGCGAGGGCGGGCCGGCCCTTGAGCAGCAGCGCGATCGTGGTCAGCGCGCTGGTCGAGCCGCCGATCACCGCGATGCGCGGGCTACGGCGGGCGGCGAGCAGGCCGGCAATCTTATCGAACCCGCCAAGCGACAGGACGGCGTCGGACTGGAGCAGGCGATCGCCCGCCAGTTCGACCAGCGGCGCACCGGCGATTCGTTGGGTAGCGAGGCGATCAAGCGGCTGATGGCCGCCGGTCGCGATGACCAGCGTCCGGGTGCGCTGTTCGGTGACGTTCCCATCGTCGCGGCGCAGGCGGACCGTCCACAGTCCATCGCGGTCGCGGCGTGCGCCGAGCGCCTCCGTGCCCGTCGCGATCGTGGCGCCGTGCGTGCGGGCAAGGTCGGCCAGCCGCTCGCCCGCGGCGCGCAGCAGTGGCCCAACCTCGACCAACGGCACACCGCCGGTCACCATGCTGTTGCCGGCATGGGCCACCACGGCGCGCCCGGCGGGGTGGTCGACCAATGCGGCGAGTTCCGGATGCGGATTATCACGCACCGCGGTCAGGAAGGTCTCCGCGGTTGAATCGGAGGTGATCGCGTAACGGCCGAGCCGTCCGCCGCCGACGCCCGCGTCACGCTCGACCAGCACCATGTCGCGCGCCAGCGCCGGCAACAGCCCGCGTTTAGAGGCGGCGGTCAGCAGCGCCGTTCCCGCCGGACCGCCGCCGACGATGACGACGGAGGCGACCGCCGGACCGGATTGCACGGCGGCACGCGGATGGCGGTCGAGCGCGGTGCAGGCCGCATCCAATGCCTCGGCGACCCGCCCAGCGTCGGCGCTGGTCATGCGGTCGGTAATGGGCAGCGACAGGATTCGCGCGGCGACCGCATCGGCGATGGGGGTCGGCTCGATCAGCGCGCTACGGCGGAACAGCGGCTGTTCGGCCAGGTGCGGCGAGAAATAGGCGCCGGTGCCGATGCCTTGCTCGGCCAGCCGTGCGACGATTGCGTCGCGGCGGGAAGCAAGATGCGCGGGGAGAAGCACGGGCATGAACTGCATGGCGCGGCGGCGGCCATCGCCGCGCTGCAGCTGGAAGCGACCGCCGAGCGTCGCGCGGTAGGTCGCTTCGACGGCGGCACGTCCGTCCGCGACCGTCTCGATCTCGGCCAGCTTGGCGCGCGCGGCGACGGCGAGCACTTCGGGAAATTTCGCATTGATGCCGGGCAGCGTTGCGATGCGCCCGGCTTCGAACCCGAAATTGGCCATCGCGCGCAGGCGGTGGATGAGGCCGGCATCGCCTGCGTGGATCAGCCCGCCTTCGGCGACGGCAAAGGTCTTGGTGGCGTGCATCGAGCCGACCACGGCGAACGGCGCCGCAGCGCCGAAGCCGCGTCCGTCATTGTCGAGGGTACCGAGTGACGAGGCGGCGTCGATCACCACGCCGACGCGATATTGCCGCTGCCAGTCGACATAACGGTCGAGATCGATCGCATTGCCGAACGTCGCATAGGGCAGCAGCGCGGTGACGCCGGCCCCGTGGGTGCGCAGCGCGGCTTCCTCCGCGTTCGCCGCCGCCGACCAGTCGTCCGGGTCGATGTCGACGATGAGCGGCGTCAGCCCGGCCCACAATGCCGCCTGCGCCGTCGCGGCGAAGGTGAGCGCGGGCATCACGCAATAGCCGCCGTCGGGAGCGGCGTCCTTCAGCGCGATCATCAAGCCCAGCGTCGCGTTGGCGACCGCCAGGGTGGCGCCGCGTCCGCCCCAGAGCTGGGCGGTCGCTTCCGCCTCGAACGCGCGGACTTCGGGGCCGTTGTTGGAAAAGGTGCCGGACGCCTCCACACGCGCCAGCGCCTCGCCGAGTTCGCTGAAGCGCGGCGGATTGGGGGCGACGAGCGGCAGCGGCGGCATGCCGGTTCCGTAACGACCGGGGTGCTAAAATCGGGTTTATGGCGCAGGCGGCACGTGCGTAGCAGCGCTGCACACGAGACCGCCCAGCCCGGCCGGCCTCGGCAACGCCGAGGTTCGACGACGCGGCTTTGCCGCGGCGGGTGGAACGGATCGGTGATCGGTAGCGCCGCGGCGAAGCCGCGTGGCCGGACGGGTTCGCTTCACGACCTGCCGGCCGGCCTTCGCTGGGTCCGCGCGCAGCTTCGCTACGTCCGGCCAGCCGGCGAGGTGCCCAGGGGCGGAGTCGAACCACCGACACGACGATTTTCAGTCGTCTGCTCTACCACTGAGCTACCCGGGCATCCCGACCGCCGGCCGGAAGCGCGCGCCTTACTGACGCCCAAGCGGGCTGTCCAGCCCGTCTTCGGGGTCCTCGTGCTGGCCGACGGGAACGCGATAGCCTTCGTCGAGCCACTTCAGCAGGTCGCGGTCGCGGCAGCCCTGCGAGCAGAAGGGCGTGTGCCCGGCGGTGGCGGGCCTGTCGCAGACGGGGCAGGTGGGGGCGGGCATCAGGCGCTTTCGAGTTGGGGGACGGCGCCGGTGCGGCGGGCGAGGTCGGCAGTCCAGGAGGGGTTCGCCTGCAGCCGGGCGAGGACGGCGGTTGGCAGGCGGTGCGGGCGCGCCGGCCCGGGCTCGCGCTCCAGGCGGCGCAGCGCCGCGCGCGCCTGCGCACCGGCCGGATCGGCGCGGAGCAGCTCCGGCAGGCTGGCGCGCGGACGCGGGCGGACGATCTGGAAGAAGCCGAAGCCGTTGACCGCGGTGCGTTCGAAGGGTTGGGGCAGGGCCGCGTCGATCGCGGCGGCGACCGCCTGGCGCGGCGCCTTGCCGGTCAGCGTCGGGAAGTCGACGCCGATCGACCCGCCGATGCCGTGCCGCCTGATCGCCTGCGCGACCGCCGTGGCGGCGGCAAGCGCGAGCTGATCGAGCGGCGGGCCGCCGTCGACGTCGAACAGCGTCATGGCGGGCGTCGGCGTCATCAGCAGCACGCCGCCGGAAAAGGCGATGACACCGGTCGCCGCCTCCTCCAGCAGCTCGGACCAGCCGGCGGATTCGAGCAGGTCCGGTTCGTGCGCGGCGGGGCGGCGGATAGCGTGGCCGGTCGCGCCGAGGCGGTCGAACAGCGTCGGGCCGGGGGCGGGGTCAGCGTCCGTCATCACCACGCGCGGCAGCTTGCGGCGGCCCTGCTCCGGGATCGCCTCGCGCGTGATCGCCACCGTCAGCGCGCCGCCCTCCGGCACCCCGGCAGGGCCGGTCAGCATCGCCTCCTCGCCGCCGTCAAGCCGGACCAGGCCGGTGGTGCGGTCGATCAGCCGGGCATGGGCGACGTGGCCGATGCGCAACCCGCCATCGTCAAGCTCGATCGCGGCCGCGACGATCCGCCCGTCCTCGATCAGCGCGGCGCGCGCCTCGCCGATGCCGGCCTCGTACAGCCACTCAGGCAAGCGACAGCCCCGCCGCCTTGAGCAGCGCGCGCGCCTCGAACAGCGGCAGGCCGATCACGCCGGAATGCGATCCGGCCAGGAAGCGGACCCACGCCTCGGCATAGCCCTGCACCGCATAGCCGCCCGCCTTGCCCAGCCCTTCGCCGGACGCGACATAGGCGTCGATCGCGGCCGGGGTCAGCTGCTTGAACGCAACGATGGTGTCGGACAGCCGCGCGCGCATTCGCCCCGTCGCGTCGATCACGCAGAGCGCGGACAAGACGTGATGGCGGCGGCCGGATAATTTCGCGAGCAGGTCGCGCTGGACGGTTTCGGTGTCGGCGGGGGGCAGGATGCGGCGGCCGAGCGCGATCGCGGTGTCGCCGGCGAGGATTACCTCATCCGGCCCGCGCATGACCGCTTCTGCCTTCGCGATGGCGAGGCGCAGCGCATAGGCGTGGGGGAGCTCGCCCTTGCGCCAGCTTTCGTCGATCGCGGGCGCGACGATGCGGGCGGGCTCGACGCCGAGACGCTGCAGCAGCGCGAGACGGCGCGGCGAGGAGGAGGCGAGGACGAGATCAGCCAAGGTCGTCGCCCGTCAAGCAGGACACTGCATCGCAGCATCCCCGCACAGGATCGGCTATGCCGGCCCCGGCCCGCCACGGCCGGGCATGAAGCGATAGGTGATGCGCCCCTTGGTGAGGTCATACGGCGTCAGCTCGACCAGCACCTCATCCCCGGTCAGCACGCGGATGCGGTTCTTGCGCATCTTGCCGGCGGTATGGCCGAGGATCTCGTGGTTGTTCTCCAGCTGGACGCGGAACATCGCGTTGGGGAGCAACTCCACCACACGGCCGCGCATCTCGAGCAGTTCTTCCTTGGCCAAACAAAACCTCTGGGTTGAAAGGGCGCGCGGCCCATAGCGGCTCGGGCGCGGAAAGGGAAGCAGCGCTTCCCCGTCGCCCGGAGGTGGGGAAGCCGCGGCGTTGCCGCAAGCCGCGGCCTCGCCTAAGGAGCGCCGCTTTATGGCTGAGACACCCCGCACGCCGCGCGTGCAGACTCCCCAGCGCGTCCGCGGCACGCAGGACATCTTCGGCGAGGAGCAGCGCCGCTTCGCGCACGTCCTCGACACGTTCGAGCGGGTGCGGCGGCTGTATTGCTTCCAGCGGGTCGAGGTGCCGGTGTTCGAGGCGACGGAGGTGTTCGCGCGCTCGATCGGCGAGACGACCGACGTGGTGTCGAAGGAGATGTATACGTTCGCCGACAAGGGCGGGGACTCGATCACGCTGCGGCCGGAGTTCACTGCCGGGATCGCGCGGGCCTATATCGGCAATGGCTGGCAGCAGCACGCGCCCATGAAGCTGACGATCAGTGGCCCGGTGTTTCGCTACGAGCGGCCGCAGAAGGGGCGGTTCCGGCAGTTCCACCAGATCGACGCCGAGGTAATCGGCGTGGCCGAGCCCGCGGCGGACGTGGAGCTGCTGGCGCTGGCGGATCAGCTGCTGGCGGAGCTGGGCATCGAGGGCGTGACACTCGAGCTCAACACACTCGGCGATGCGGAGACGCGCGATGCATGGCGCGCGGCGCTGGTGGCGCATTTCGAGGCGCGGCGCGGCGAGCTGAGCGAGGAGAGCCTCGCGCGGCTGGAGAAGAACCCGCTGCGCATCCTGGATTCGAAAGACCCGCGCGACCGGCCGGCGGCGGACTCCGCGCCCGACATCGACGCCTTCCTGACCGCGGACGCGCGGGCGTTCTTCGAGGCGGTGACGGCGGGGCTGGACGCGGCTGGAGTCAAGTGGACGCGCAACCCGCGGCTGGTGCGCGGGCTCGACTATTACCGGCATACCGCGTTCGAGTTCGTCACCGACCGGCTGGGCGCGCAGGGCACGGTGCTAGCGGGGGGCAGGTACGATGGGCTGATCGGGAGCCTGGGCGGCCCGGAGACGCCGGGGGTTGGCTGGGCCGCGGGGGTGGAGCGGTTGGCGATGCTGGTGAAGGAGCCGAGGGCGGAGCGTATCGATGTGGTAGTCGTCGCCGAAGACAATCTAACCATAGAAGCGGCTATTCGCACAGTTGGTGAAGTCCGAAAAATGGGCTTCCCTGCGGACTCGGTTGTGACCGGTTCACCCCGGAAGCGCTATGACAAGGCGATGAAGCTTCAACCGGGGGAGCTTGTGTCGCTGCGCATGAGCGAGGGTAAGATCGTCACATCATGCAAGGCGCTCAGTGGAGACGGATCAATCATGCAGCACCTCCTGAACACTTCAGAAGAGACGCTGAATTGATCCGACCTTCGGCCGACCGCGCCGTACTCCTCCCCGGGACGGGGAGGGGGACCGCTCGGCGTAGCCGAGTGGTGGAGGGGGCTCTCGACTGGGAGCGTCGCTTGCGGCCTGCCCCCTCCGTCAGCGCTGCGCGCTGCCACCTCCCCGTGCCGGGGAGGAGCAAGAAGTGACCACCATCTCCCCCGCCCGCATCCTGCAGATCGAAGCGCGCCGCGACGAGCTGGCGGCGCAGATGGCGTCGGGCGACCTGCCGGGCGACCGCTTCGTCCAGGTCTCCAAGGAATATGCCGAGCTTGAGCCGGTCGCCGAGGCCGCGACCGAGGTGCGGCGGCTGCGGCAGGAGGCGGAATCGCTCGCCTATATGGCCGCGGACGCCGAGGACGACGAGCTGCGCGCGATGGCGGCCGACGAGCTGCACGACAACAAGGCGAAGCTGGAGGCCGCCGACCGGCGGCTCGCGCTGGCCCTGCTGCCGCGCGACGCCGCCGACGAGCGCGCGGCGATGCTGGAGATTCGCGCCGGCACCGGCGGCGACGAGGCGGCGCTGTTCGCGGGCGATCTGTTCCGCATGTACCAGAAGTTCGCCGAAGGACAGGGCTGGCGGATCGAGCTGATCTCCGCCTCCTCGTCCGAAGCGGGCGGGTTCAAGGAGGTTGTCGCCGGCGTCGAAGGCAGGGGCGTCTTCGCCAAGCTGAAGTTCGAGAGCGGCGTCCACCGCGTCCAGCGCGTCCCCGCTACCGAATCGCAGGGCCGCATCCACACCTCCGCGGCGACGGTGGCGGTGCTGCCCGAGGCGGAGGAGGTCGACCTGCAGATCGACGACAAGGACCTGCGCGTCGACATCTATCGCGCGTCGGGGCCGGGCGGGCAGGGGGTCAACACCACCGACTCCGCGGTGCGGATCACGCACCTGCCGACCGGCACCATCGTCATCCAGCAAGACGAGCGCAGCCAGATCAAGAACCGGGCCAAGGCGATGAAGGTGCTGCGCTCGCGGCTCTACGATGCCGAGCGCGAGCGGCTGGCGGCGGCGCGGGCGGGGTCGCGCAAGTCGATGGTCGGCTCGGGCGACCGGTCGGAGCGGATCAGGACGTACAATTTCCCGCAGGGGCGCGTCACCGACCACCGCATCAACCTGACACTGCACAAGCTGCCCGAGGTGCTGGAGGGCGACCTGAACGAGCTGATCGGCGCGCTGGTGGCGGAGGACGAGGCGGAGCGGCTGGCGTCCCTTGACTCTTAAATCCTCCCCAGGACGGGGAGCGGGACCGCCGACGCGCAGCGCCGGTTGTGGAGGGGTCCCTCCAACCGCCGCATCGCCAGTGGCAAGCCCCCTCCACCAGCCGGCGGCTGGTCCCCCTCACCGTTCCCGGGAGGAGCTTAGAAGGGCGGCAGCGCGGTTCGGTTTCTCCCCTACCCCCCGCCTCGACGCCGAAATCCTCCTCGCCCATGCGCTCGGCATCAGCCGCGAGCAGCTGCTCCTCGACCCGGATCGCAACGTGCCGCCGTCCTTCGCCGCGCTGGTCGAGCGCCGCGCCGCGCACGAGCCCGTCGCCTACATCACAGGCACGCGCGCCTTTTGGACGATCGATCTTGCGGTCGGGGCGGGGGTGCTGATCCCGCGGCCCGACAGCGAGACGCTGATCGAGGCGGCGGTGAAGCATTTTGCGGGGACGGCCGGGCCGCAGCGCATCCTAGACCTCGGCGCCGGGCCAGGGACGCTGCTGTTCGCTGCGCTGGCCGAGTGGCCGCAGGCAACAGGGCTGGGGGTCGACGCCTCCGCGCGGGCGCTCCGCTACGCCGAACGCAACGCGGCGGCGCTGGGGATGGGGGGGCGGGCGACACTGCGGCGTGGCGACTGGGCGGCGGGTATCGGCGAGTGTTACGATCTGATCCTCGTCAACCCGCCCTACATCGCGTCAAGCGAGGCGCTGCCGCCCGAGGTCAGCGGCTTTGAGCCGGCGGAGGCGCTGTTCGCAGGAAACGACGGGCTCGACGCCTATCGGATCCTTGTGCCGCAGCTGCCGCACGTCCTCGCGCCGGGCGGTGCGGCCTGTATGGAGATTGGTCATACCCAGGCCGGGGCGGTGACGGCGTTGGTCGCGGCGGCGGGGCTGCGCACGACGCTTTTCCGCGATCTTGGCGGGCGCGACCGTTGCGTTGTGGCCACGACTTGAACAAAGCGACACCGCGGCCCACATTTCACTTGAAGGAACGTGGCTTCCGCCGCTATTGCCCCGCTACGGGCCGATGCTGTCAACGCGCGGATGTCGTTGATCCCGGGGGAAAGCCCGCACCTTTCGTGACACCGCCGCTCCATCGATCACGCGGCCGTGACGCTTCGCAGCCGGTCCTCTGACCGGCGCGGAAGGGATTGCACCGCAACCATCCGGAGCAAGGCCGTTTCTGGTTTTAGGCACGAGGACGAATAGCTTGATCAACAATCGGCAGGCCGGCCGCCGTCGCGGCCGTGGGGGCGGTAACAATAGCGGGCGTCAGGGCGGCGGGCAGCAGGGTAACGGCAGCCGCATCGACAGCCGCGCGCGCGGCAATGCGACCCAGCTCTACGAGAAATACAAGAACATGGCCGCCGACGCGCAGCGCGCGGGCGATCGGGTCAACACCGAATATTACCTCCAGTTCGCGGACCATTATTTCCGCGTATTGAGCGAGCAGCGCGGCCGGTTCGAGGACCAGCAGCAGCCGCGGCGCGGGCGCGACGAGTTCGATTACGATGGCGAAGAGGAATATGCCGACGAGGGCGATCCGATCCGCGGCAGCGAACAGTTCGGCGACCGCGACGAACCACGCCGTGATGGCAGCGATGGGCGGCCTCCGCGCGAGGATCGTTATCGCGACGGGAATGCCGGCGGCAACGGCGACGCGCGGCCGCGTGACGGTAATCGCGACGGCGGGCGCGAAAACGGCGCGCGCGAGTTCCGCCGCGATCGGGACGGCAACCGGGACTTCGGCCGCGACGAGGCGCCACGCCCGCGCAACGGCGAATGGCGCGACCGCCGGCCCGACGGCAATGGAACAGGTCAGCAGCCGGTCGAGGTTGCGGGTCAGCGGCGGGCGGAGCCGATGCAGGCGGGTGAGTCGCTGGAAGCGCGCGCCGAGGAGGCGGTGGACGCCGATCGGCCGCTCGATCCGCCGGTGCGCCGTCGCGGCCGGCCGCGGCGCGAGGAAGTCGCCAGCGGCGACGGGCTGGCCGCCGACCTGCTGCCGCCGTCGCTGTCCGGGTCGCTGACGCTCGCCGCCAATGACGAAGCGCCGGTTGAAGCCAAGCCGCGCCGCCGCCGGTTGCGGACGGCGGACGAGACCACGCCGGACGCTGCGGAATAGCCGCAGCCATCGGCCGGCGTAGAGGCCGATGCTGCGATGCGCTGGGGAGGCCTTTGCATGTCCGGCTTCCCGTCGCCGCGTGATTGTGACACACTCCCGGCCCAAGGGGGGATCGGGAGAGCGCAGCCGATGACGATCGCGGCCATCCTCAAGGACAAGGGCGAGCGGATCATATCCGTGGCGCCGGACATGACGGTGCGCGACGCGGTGGCGCTACTGGCGACCGAGCGGATCGGCGCGGTGCCGGTGCTCGACCGGGACGGCCATGTCGCGGGCGTGTTTTCGGAACGCGACGTGATCTACTGCGTCCACGCGCACGGGGTGGCGGCGCTGGACGCGGTCGTCGCCGACATGATGACCACGCCGGCGATCAGTGTTCCGCCCGACCAGCCCGTGATCGGCGCGCTGTCGCTGATGACGAGGCGGCGCATCCGTCACCTGCCCGTGGTCGAGGGCGATCGACTGGCCGGGTTCATCTCCATCGGTGATCTGGTCAAGCACCGCATCGATCGGATCGAAGCGGACGCCGCGGCGATGCGCGACTATATTCAGTCGGCCTGATCGGGGTCAGGCGCGGCGGCGGACCAGCGCGCGCAGTTCGTCCACCGTGCCGCGCGCAAAGGCGAGCAACCACCCGGCGTAGATCGCCGCGCCCGCGCTCGCGAGCAAGACCAGCTTCACGCCCGGCGGCAACGGCGGCAGCAGCGCATCGAGCGCCGCGACCGCCGCGGCCATGACCAGAGCCGCGCGCAGGGCTGGCGCGACGGCCGCGGCCAACGCCCCCGCGCTCACCCCGATTGCCGGCAGCACCCCGCGCGCGAGGACGATCACCAGCAGCGGGTAGGTCGTCAGCCAAGCCGCGGCCAGCCCGGTCAGCCCCCAGCGAACGCCGACCAGATAGGCGATCGGGAGCAGGATAGCGCCGCCCATCGAGGCGCGCACGCCGATCCCCGGCCGCCCGATCGCATCGCTCGCCGGCGGCATCACGACATAGAGCGTCATGAACGGCATCGCGCAGCCGAGCAGGCGGACCAGCGGCACCGCGCCGACCCAATGGTCGCCAAGCGCAAACCGCACCAGCGCATCCGCGCTCGCCGCCATGCCGAGATAGATGGGCAGCGCCGCCGCCATGATCGCACCCGTCGAGCGCAGAAAGGCGGCGCCGACCGCCCCAGCCTCACCCTGCATCCGCGCATAGGCGGAAAAGGCCACCTCGTTGAGCGGCGGCACGACCTTGTTCTGGAAAATCTGCGTCAGGAACAGCGCGGTGGTGTAGAGGCCGACCCCGTGCGCGTCGAAATGGCGCCCCGCGATCATCACGTCGGCCTGGGTCTGGCCGAACCAAAAGAACTGCGCCAGCGTCACCATGCCGCCATAGCGCGCCAGCGCGCCCGCGCCGCCGAACCGGAAACTGGGCCAGACCAGCGAGCGCGCGGCCAGCGTCATGCCGATCGCGCGCGCGCCGAACAGCACCAGCGGCGCCCACACCAGCGTCCACACGCCCCACCCGGCCAGCGCCCCGCCGAGCGCCGCGCCGGCGCCTGCGATCGAGGCGCAGATGTTGACCCGCGCCTGCTTGGCGAAATCCAT
>NZ_CBDFKR010000006.1:40000-75339 GCF_965248875.1 Sphingomonas sp.
GACCCAGCCGCGCGCGCCGCGCATTCTCCGCCAGCGCATAGTAGAGCGGCGCGGCGGTCAGCCCGGCGCGGTAGGTGAGGGGATCCGCGAAATCCTCGAGCCCCATGCCGCGGTCCTCAACCTGGCCGTCGGCATCCTCGGCGAAGTCCAGCACGGCGCCGTTCCTCGTCGCATGACGCACCGTCGAGATCGCCTCTGCACCGGCGATCAGCGCCGCCTCGAACTCACCTGCGACGATCCGCGCACCGAGCTCGGCGACCAGATCCTGCGGTGTGTTGCCGCCAGCCTTTGTCCACAGCGCATGGCGCGGCGCGATGCCGAGCCGTCGCGCGATCGAACGAGGGAAGTTGCTCGCCTTCCCGAACGGCGCCGGTGCGGGGGTCGAGTCCTCAAAGGTGCGCGTGGTGGCGATGGCGTCGATCGCGGAAGCAACGTCGCCCGTCGCGGCTGCGTCCGCCAGTGCGGCGCGCGCGGCAGCGGCGGCGAGATCGGGTCCGGACCAGCCGTGATAATCCGGCGCGTCGAAGCGATCGACGGACTGGCCGACGCCGATAATGACCGGGGTGCGCGGATCGACCGGCGCCATCACTGCGCCTGCCACACCGGCGCGCGCTTCTGCGCAAAGGCGAGCGGCCCTTCGCGCGCGTCGGCGGAGCGCATGACGGTGCGGACCGCCGCGGTGTTAGCCGACCAGGCCGCTTCCTCGTCCGCGATCCGCCCATCCACGATGCCTCGTGCGATCCGCTTGCTCGCCTGGACCGACAATGGCGCATTGGCGGCGATCCGCTGCGCCAGCGCCATCGCCGCCGCCTGCAACTCGGCGGCCGGGACCACCGCGTTGACGAGGCCCAGCGCCAGCGCCTGCGCGGCGTCGATCGGGTCGCCGGTCAGGATCATCGCCATTGCGATCTTGTGCGGGATCTGCCGAGGCAGGCGGAAGACGCCGCCCGCCGCCGCGAACAGCCCGCGCTTGACCTCCGGCAGTCCGAAGCTGGCGGTGCCGGCGGCGATCGCGAGGTCGCAGCTGAGCACGATCTCGGTGCCGCCGCCCAGCGCCGAGCCATTGACCGCGGCGATCAGCGGCTTGCCGATCGCGTGGCTGACGATCCCGGCAAAGCCGCGCGTGCGGCGCTCGTCGTCGGGGCCGATGGCCTCGCCGCGCGACAGCGCCTTCAGGTCCGCGCCGGCCGAAAACGCCTGATCGCCCGCGCCGGTGACGATCACCGCGCGGACTTCAGGATCGGCGTCCGCCGCCGCCAGCGCATCGCCGATGCCAAGGCTGACCGCGAGGTTGATGGCGTTGCGCGCGTCGGGCCGGTTGATGGTGATGACCGTGACGTGCCCGTCACGGGTGACTAGCACGGCGGGAGGTGCGGCATCGGTCATGGCTGGGTCTCCACAAAGGTCGGCGGGTCGATGGCGCTCACCGCGCCGGCGGCGATCAGCGCGGCGATCGCGTCTTCCGGCAGGCCGAGCCAGCGTCGCAGCACCATCGCGCTGTGCTCGCCCATCAGCGGCGCGGGCCGATCGGGCGGATCGGGCATGGCGGACGGTGCCGGTCTCGTTTCGGTAAGGAAGGCGGCGGCGAGGCTGGGATGGTGTGATTCCCGGAAGAAACGGCGGCCGGCAAAATGCGCAAAGGCGGGAAGGTCGCCGACGCGGAGCATCGCCGCGGCGGGGACACCCGCTTGCTGCAGCCGATGCATCGCGGCGTCGGCGTCATGCCCGGCGAGCCAGCCGGCGACAGCGGTGTCGATGCGGTCGCGCGCGCCGAGACGTCCCGACCGGCTGCGCAGCGCTGCATCCCCGGCCAGCCCCATCAGCGGCGCGAGGGCCAGCCAATCGTCGTCACCGCGCGACGTAATGACACACCATTCGTCATCGCCTTTGCACCGGTACACCCCCCATGGCGCATCGGGTTCGCTACCCTCGACATGATGACCCGCCTCCGCGAGACGCCGCGCCGCGATCTCCGCGGCGTTCTGGCTCAGCACCAGCTCGGCCTGACTGACGCTCGCGGCGCCGCCCGCCCCGGTGCGCTCGCGCCGGAGCAGCAGCGCCAGCGCCGCGGTCGCGCCCAGCCGTCCGGCGGTGTGATCGGGATAGACCGTGGTGGTGTCGGAATAGGAGTCCGGGCGGCCCGGGTATCCCCAGACGGCGGTGATCCCCGCCGCGGCGCGCACCAGCGGCCCATAGCCCAGCCGTCCGCTCCACGGCCCGCTCGGCCCGAAGGCGGAGCTGTCGATCGCGACCAGCCGCGGGTTGGTCTGCGCCAACATCTCGGGATCGAACCCCAGCGACGCGAGCGTGCCGGGCTTGAAATTGGACAACAGCACGTCCGCCTGCGCGATCAGCTGCAGGAACAGCGCCTTGCCCTCCGGGCGGCGCAGGTCGAGCGCCAGGCTCTGCTTGTTGCGATGGCCGGCTGCGAAGGAGGGCGACATCGCGCTGCCGTCGCGGGTCTGGCGCAGCCCGTCGGGAAAGGCGGCGCTTTCGATCTTCACCACGTCTGCGCCTGCGTCCGCCAGCAGCCGCCCAGTTTCCGCGCCGACGACGATCACGCCCATGTCGAGGACACGCATGCCGTCGAGCGGCAGGCGTCCCGCGGCCCGCGGCGGCGCTGGCGCCACCGGCCTGGCGGGAAAGGCGTCCCCTGCCGGATCGCACAGCTGCGGGACGGTGCCGGGATCGGGGCGGCGGCCGTCGATCTCGATCGGACTGCCCGGCCAGCGCGTCGCGAGCGAAGGCGTCAGCGCCAGCTCGGTCAACGCAGCTCTGGCGATCATCTGCGGTGTGTCGACCGCCTCGGCCGGGTCGCGCAGTCCCGCGACCGGCACGCCGTAATGCTGCCCGGCCAGCTCGATTTCGGCGCGGGTCAGCTGGGCGAACAGGCGCGCGATCGCGGGCAGGAGATCGGGTGAACGGTAACGCGCCACGATCCCGTCGAAACGCGGATCGGCAAAGGCTGGGGGCCGCCCCAGCCACTCGAACATCCCGCGCCACTGCCGCGGCGCCAGCAGGCACAGCCTGACCGCGCCATCGGCGCAGGACAGGATCGGATACTGAAACCGCGCATCGACCCGGCCGCGCGGCAGGTCGGCCGGGCGCACGCCCGCCGCCGCACTGCCGTTGCTGCCGAAGCCGGGATCGAGCGCCTGCGCCGCGCCGTCGAGCAGCGCGAAGTCCAGCCAGTCGCCGGCCCCGCTCGCGCGGCACGCAATATGCGCGAGCAGCAGGCCGAAACCGGCCTGGGTCAACGCGCATTCGGTCGCGAGGCGGCCGGGCGGAATAAGCGGCGGCTCGTCCGGCAGGCCCGAGCGCGACAGCTCGCCCGACAAGGCATGGAGCACCGGATCGGTCGCCTGCCACCGTGCCAGCGCGCCGCGATGGCCGAACGGGGTGATCGACATGGTCACGAGGGTGGGATGGCGCGCGTGCATCGCCTCGCCGCCGAAGCGCGCCCCCGCCGGCGATCCTGGCGCGAAGCTGTCGATCACAATATCGGCCTGTGCCGCCAGCGCCTCGAGCCGGACGCCGTCGTGCGCGCGATCCAGGTCGAGCAGCGTCAGGCTTTTGCCGCGATTGGCCGCGACGAAGTCGAGGCTGACGCCGCCGGCCAGACGTCCCTCGCGCCGATCCGTGCTGCCGCCCGGCGGCTCGATCCGCCGGACCTCGGCGCCAAGGTCGGCCAGCAGCCGTGCGGCGCCCGCTGCCGCACCGATGGTCAGGTCAAGCACCCGCACATCGGCCAGCGGCGGCGCGTCGGCCGGCGCGATCAAGCGGTCAATTCCTTGAGCGGAACAGCCGGATCGGCGAGCGCGTCGCGGTCGCCTGCCCAGCGCTCGGTGACCAGCCGTCGCCCCTGCACATAGTCCCTGACCGCATTGACGCAGTCGAGCGCGATGACCCGGCCTTGTTTTAAATAGACGACCGAGAAAGTCCGCGCGTCGGGATCGCCGCGCACCACCACATCGTCATACCCGATCGACAGCCCGACGGTCTGCAGCTTCAGATCATATTGGTTCGACCAGAACCACGGCACGGCGTCGTAGATCGCGTCGCCGCCGGTGATCGCCCGGGCGACGACGGTCGCCTGATCATTGGCGTTCTGTACCGATTCAATGCGGATCGCGAAGCCGTCGGCGAAGCGGTTCGCATGCAGCGCGCAGTCGCCGATCGCGAAGACATCGGGCAGGCTGGTGCGGCATTGCGCGTCGACCGCCACACCGTTGCCGCCCATGGCGCCCGCGTCGAGCAGCGGCGCGACCGCGGGGATGACGCCGATGCCGACGATCACCATCTGACAGGCCAGCTGCGTACCGTCCGCCAGCCGCACCCCAGTCACCCGCCCGTCCGCGCCTTCGATCGCGTCCACGGTGGTCCCCAGCAGCACGTCGACGCCATGCGCCCGGTGCGCCGCTTCGTAGAAGCGCGACAGCGGCTCGCCGGCGACCCGCGCGAGCACGCGGTCGAGTGCTTCGCAGACCGTGACCCGCTTGCCCGCCTTGGCCAGCACGGCTGCGGCCTCCAGGCCGATATAGCCGCCGCCCACGACCACCACCGCGCGGGTGCCGTCCAGCTCGGCGCGCAGCCGGTCCGCGTCGGCGCAGGTGCGCACCGTGTGAACGCCCTGCAGATGATGACCCTCGCATGTCAGCCGCCGCGCCGCGCCACCCGTTGCCCAGATCAAGCGGTCATAGCTGATCGCCTGGCCGTCGGCGCAGCGGACGACATGCGCCGCCGGATCAACCGCAACGACCCGTGTTCCGGGCGCCGTTGCGATGTCGCGATCGACCCAGAATGATGGCGGGCGGATCAGGAGGCGCTCGAAGCTCTTCTCGCCCGATAGGTACTCCTTCGACAGCGGTGGCCGCTCATAAGGCAGATGGGGCTCGTCGCCGAGGAGCAGGATTGAGCCGGTGAACTTCTGCTGGCGCAGCTGCATCGCCGACTGCGCCCCACCATGACCGGCGCCGACGATGAGCACGTCAGCATGGCGTTGCGGTAAGGTCACTCTCGATCCTCCGGCGCGATCGTCACGGGGATCGCCGTGCCAGCCGGACGGCTACCCTGTCCAGCATGTCGCGTGCGCCCGGCTAAGCTCCCGGCAGGTCGGCGCGCGCGAACGCGGCGAGGATCAGGGCCGACAGCTGTGCACGCTCCACGAAGCTGGCGGGCCACGCGAATTCGCGCGGACTGTGGATGTCGCCGCCGCACACTCCCAGCGTGTCGATCGAGGGCAGGCCGGCGGCGTGGAGGTTGTTGCCCTCGCACACGCCGCCCGACGGCTGCCAGCGGATCGTCTGCCCCAGCGTCGCGCCCAGGTCCGCGACCGCGGCGAACAACGCTTGCTGATCGGGGCCGAAGGGCTTGGGCGGCCGCGTCAGCCCGCCGTAAAGCTGAGCGGTCAGGCCGTCGCGAAGCGGTGCGGCGGCGATGCGGGCGATCTCGGTCTGCGTCCAGGTGGCATCCGCCGCGTCGCCGACACGAATGTTGAAGCGGATCACCGCGACGTCGGGCACCATGTTGAGCGGGCCGCCGCCGTCGATCCGGGCAATGTTGAGCCGCACGCCGTCGCGCCCGGCGTTGAGCGCGTCGAGGGCGGCGACCAGTCCGGCGGCGGCGACGACCGCGTTGCGCCCGCCCGCAAAGTCGCGCCCGACATGCGTTGCACGGCCGCGGACGACGAGGTGGAAATTGCCGCTGCCCATCCGTGCCGACGCGAGCGATCCGCCGGCGAGTGCGGGTTCGTAGGTGAGGCCGAGCTGCGCCTGGCGCGCGAGACGGGCGAGGTGCGGTGCGGAGCCCGGGCTGCCGATCTCCTCGTCGGGGGAGAGCAGCACGTCCCAGCCGATCGCCGCCGCATCGAGGCGGGCTTCCCACGCCGTCAGCGCTGCGAGCATCACGCTGAGGCCGCCCTTCATGTCGGCGATGCCCGGGCCGTTGAGGGTGCCGTCGCCGCGCGGGGTGACCTCGCGAAACGGCGAGTCCGACGGGTATACCGTATCGTAATGCCCGGTCAGCAGTACGCGCCGTGTCGCTTCGGGCCGGACGCGGAGATGAAGCGCCGTGCCGCCGGGGTGGCTGCGTTCCTCACCGTCCGCAGCGATTTCCACCCGATCGGCGAGCGGCACTCGCGCCGCCGTCGCGCCGAGCGGGGCGAACGCCGCCGCCAGCTGGTCCAGCATCTGCGCGAGACCGTCCGCATTGTGGCTGCCGCTCTGCGTCGCGCACCAGTCCACCGCGCGCGTGACGATCGCGTCGCCGCACGCGCCAATCGCGTCGAGCATGGCGCGGTCGATTGTCACGCGCGCAGCCCTCGCATGTCGGCGCGGGTGTCGGCAACCGCCGCCGCCTCGAAGCTCGCCATCGGCCAAGCGCAATAGTCGGCCGCGTAATAGGCGCTGGGCCGATGATTGCCCGACGCGCCGGGGCCGCCGAAGGGCAGTCCGGCGGCGGCTCCGACGGTGGGCCGGTTGCGGTTGACGACGCCCGCGCGGACATCGGAAGCGAAACGCGCCCACCGATCGGCGTCGTCGCTGATCAGGCCCGCGGCGAGCCCGTAGCGTGTGGCGTTGGCGGCGGCGATCGCGGCATCGAAGCCGTCGACCCGCGTCACCTGCAGCACGGGCGCGAAAATCTCTTCGTCGGGCATTTCGCAGCCGGTCACATCGAGCAGGGCCGGGGTACGAAAGGCGTCGCTCAATCCGATGATGTTTGCAAAAGGACGCAGCACGCGCGCGCCGCGCTCGATCAGCGCGGTAACCTGCGCGTCGGCGCGAGCAGCGGCGGCAGCGTTGATGAGCGGCCCCATGAACGGCTCGGGCTGCGCATCCCACGCGCCGATCAGGAGACGATCGGCGAGCGCCAGCGTCGCCGCGATGATCGCCTCGCCTCGCGCGTCGTTCGGGACGATCAGCCGCCGCGCGCAGGAACAGCGCTGGCCCGCGGTGGCGAAGGCGGACTGGACGATCAGCGCGGCGACGGCGTCCGGCTCGCCGTCCCACGCGACCAAGGGATTGTTACCGCCCAGTTCCAGCGCGACGATGACGTGCGGCCGGTCGGACGTCGCCCGGCGCAGCGCCGCGCCCGCCGCCGCTGAACCGGTGAAGAGCAGCCCGTCGATGTCGGCGTCGGCGAGCGCGGCGCCGGTTTCGCGCCCGCCCTGAACGAGATTGAGGACGCCGGGCGGCAACCCCGCGTCGATCCACGCCGCGGCCATGCGTTCGCCGACCGCCGGGCAGAGCTCCGACGGCTTGAACACCGCCGTGTTGCCCGCAAGCAGGGCGGGAATGATGTGGCCGTTGGGTAGGTGGCCCGGGAAGTTGTAGGGGCCGAGCACCGCCATCACGCCGTGGGGGCGATGGCGGAGCACGCTCTCGCCGAACGGCAGCGGGGTGTGGCGCTCGCCCGCGCGCTCGGTCTGCGCGGCGATCGATACGGCGGCCTTGCCGATCATCGCGCCGACCTCGGCATCGGCTTCCCATAGCGGCTTGCCGGTTTCGCGCGCGAGAAGGCATGCAAAGGCGGAGCGATCCGCCGCGAGGCAGGCGGCGAAGCGGGTGACCACCGCCCGCCGCTCGGCCAGCGGGGTACGTGCCCAGCCGGACGCGGCGCGTCGGGCGGCGGCAACGGCGTCGGCAACGTCGCCGGCCGACGCTGCAGACCCGGCCCAGACCGTCTCGCCATAGGCTGGGTCGGCCGAGGCGAAGCGCTCACCACCTCCCTCGCGGGAGCGTCCGTCAATCAGCAGACCCGTCATGACCCAACGCCTTGCATTCGCAGTCACGCGCAGTGGCGGATCAGCGCGGGAAGGGCAAGGATCCCTATCGGTGCGCGGCGGTTCCGACCCGCCCGACCCAGGTCGCGAACGGCGGCAGAACGATCTGCCCGGCAGCGGCGCGAGTATCCGCCGGGTCGCTCGCCGCCAGCGGTTCGGCAAGCTCTCCGCCGGACACCGTCAGCACCTGCGGCCGCGCGCTCATGTTGAGCGCGACCAGCACCGCGCCGCCGCCGGGTGAAGCGCGCAGCCAGGCGAGGACGTCCGGCGGCGTCCGCTCCAGCAGCGTCATCGCGCCGTCGCGCAGCGCGGGTTCGCTGCGGCGGAGCGCGATCAGCCTTGCCGTCCAGTTCAGCAGCGACCCAGGGTCGCGCCATTCGCTCTCGGCATTGACCCGCGCGACATCCGGATTGAGCGGCAGCCAAGGCCGCGCCGCGGTGGAAAAGCCCGCCTGCGGCCCGGCGCTCCACTGCATCGGCGTCCGTTCGCCGTCACGGCCCTTGTCCTGCGGCCACCCGGCCAGCCCGACCGGATCGCGGACATCCTCGCGCCGCGCGGGCGGGCGCGTCCGCATACCGATCTCCGCGCCGTAATAGGTCAGCGCCGTCGCCCGCGACAGATACAGGATCGCCGCGATCCCCTTCGCGATCGCCAGGTCGTGCACGCCGTCGGCAAACTTGTCGATCGAGCGCACGCTGTCGTGGTTGTCGAAGACGAACAGCGGCCGGCCGCCGCCAAAGTCGCTCTGCGTCGCCACGAGCCGCGGCCGGAACCAGGCAGGGCTGTAGCGCGGTCCGCCAAAGCCCAGAAACATGTCCATCGGCAGCTGCAGTTCGTCGAGTGCCGGCGTGCCGTACCAGCGGCGCATCGCGGCGGCATCGGCAACCCAGGTCTCGCCGATCAGCACCCGGTCGCCGGCGTACCCGTCGACCAGCGTCCGCATCCGGCGTATCACGTCATGCTCCTGCGGCAGATCGTCGGTGTGGACGTGGCGCAGCCTGGGCGAGCCGAATGCATCGACTCCGCCTACTTCCGGCTCGTCGCGGTTCTGCTCGTCCTCGAACAAGGCGGTGACCGCATCCAGCCGAAACCCGGCGACGCCGCGATCGAGCCAGAAGCGCATGGTGTCGAGCATCGCGCGTTCGACCGCGGGGTTGCGCCAGTTGAGGTCGGGCTGCTGCCGGTAGAACCGATGATAGTAGAATTGCCGCCGCGCCGGCGCCCACGTCCACGCCGAGCCCCCGAAGCCCGAAGTCCAGTTGTTCGGCGGCGCCCGCCCGTCATGAACGGACCGCCGCTGAACCGCGCCGATGCCCGGTGCGTCGGCGGGCACGCCATCGTTCCAGACATACCAGTCCGCCTTCGGATTGGTGCGTGATGAGGCCGACTCGCGGAACCAGCCATGCTGATCAGATGTGTGGTTGAGCACCAGGTCCAGGACGACATGGATGCGTCGCGTGCGGGCGGCGGCGATCAGCCGGTCCAGATCGCCCAGCGTCCCGAATTGCCGGTCGACAATGCGGTAATTCGTGATGTCGTAGCCGAAATCGACCTGAGGCGACGGATAGATCGGCGCGATCCAGATCGCATCGACGCCGAGCCGCTGCAGATAGGGCAAGCGGCGGGTGATGCCATTGAGGTCGCCGATACCGTCGCCGTCCGTGTCCTGAAACGAGCGTGGATAGATTTCGTAGATCACCGCGCGCCGCCACCAGGGCGTGGCGGGCGGCGTCATCGCGCCCAGTGACAGCAGCGCTGCCAACGCCATCCATACCATTGAGGCGGGTCGCATCGCCGATCCTTTCGCGCGCGAAGCTGGCGGCTCGATGCCTGCGTCGTCAACCACGCGCTGCGACTGACCGCTGGCGGCGCTGCGCGCGACGGTCTAGCGTCGCGCCGATGACCAAGCAGGTTCAGGCCGAACCCGAGCATGCCGGCCGCGCCCGGCGGCCCACTTCCTATGACGTGGCGCTGCTGGCGGGCGTGTCGCAATCCGCCGTGTCGCGCTGTTTCCGCACGGGCAGCTCGATCGCGCCCGCGACGCGCGCCAAGGTGCTGCGCGCCGCGCGCGAGCTTGGCTATCAGCCCAACGCGATCGCGTCCGGCCTCATCACCAAGCGGTCGAACATGGTCGCGGTGATCATCTCCAACCTGACCAATCTCTATTATCCCGAGGTGCTGGCGAGCCTGTCGGCCAAGCTCGACGCGCAGGGGGTGCGCGTGCTGCTGTTCGCGCTGGCGAACGAGGGTGATGTCGACGCCGCGCTCGATCAGGTGTGGCGGTATCGCGTCGACGGCGCGATCGCGGCGGCGCGGCTATCGCCCGATCAGCTCCGCCGCTTCGCGCGGCATCGCGTGCCGGTGGTGCTCTACAACCGCTTCGGCGAGGAGGTGTCGGTTGCGACGGTGTGCTGCGACTCGATCGGCGGCGAGCGGCTGCTGGTCGACGGGCTGCTCGCGGCGGGGCACCGGCGGTTCGGGGTGATCGGCGGGCCGGAGGACAGTTATGTCGCCCGCCAGCGGGTCGAGGGCGCGCTGGCGCGGCTGGCGGAGGCGGGGATCACCCCGGCGGTGACGGGCGGCGCGTTCGATCACGACAGCGGCGTCGCAGGGCTCAGGCGGCTGATGACGATGAGCGACAACCGGCTCGACGCGGTGGTCTGCGCCAACGATCTGATGGCGATCGGCGCGATCGATGCGGCGCGCGAGGTGTACGGGCTGAACGTGCCGCGACAGCTGTCGATCGTCGGCTTTGACGGGGTCTCGCCCGCCGCCTGGGCCAGCTATCGCCTGACGACGGTGCGCCAGCCGGTCGAGCGGATGACCGATGCGGCGGTGGCGATGCTGATGGAGCGGGTCGCCGACCCCGACCTGCCACCGGAGGTGCGGACCTTTGCGGGGACGTTTCAGCCGGGCGGCTCGGCGCGGCTCGGCTGACGCCGGTGTTCGGCACCGCTTGCATCCGCAGGCAATCAGGCTAGCCTGATCGCTTCCCGGGGAGGCGGCATGGCATCGGTGGTGGCGAGGATCGACAAGCGCGTCCGGCCGGCGCCGCCGCTGACCGTGCGGCTGAAGGCGTTCTACGGTTTGGGCAGCACCGCGGAGGCGCTGTCGATCACGGCGTCGTCCAGCTTCCTGCTGATCTTCTACAACCAGGTGCGCGGACTGCCCGCGGCGCATGTCGGGCTGGCCTTGTCGCTGGGGCTGTTCGTCAACGCGGTGTTCGATCCGCTGGTCGGCTCCTGGTCGGACCGGACCAGATCGCGGCTGGGGCGGCGGCACCCGTTCATGTTCGCCTCCGTCCTGCCCGCCGGCCTGCTGTTCTTCGCCGTCTTCAATCCGCCGCATTGGGGAGAGACGGCGCAGCTCGTCTGGCTGGGCGTGTGCAACACCGCGCTGCTGCAGGCGATGACGCTCTACCACACCCCGCATCTGGCGCTCGGCGGGGAGATGGCGGACGGCTATCTCGAACGCACCAGCATCATGGCGTACAACACCTTCTGCCTGTGGGCGGGAGACACGATGGCGTGGCTGCTGTCGTACCGCCTGTTCTTCAGCCCGACGCCGAACCAGCCCAACGGCGCGCTGATCGAGAGCCGCTACCCCTTGTTCGCGGCCGCGGTCGGGGTCACGATCGCGCTGGTCCTGGTGACATCGAGCTGGGCAACGCGCAGCCGCATTCCCTGGCTGAAGCAGGTCGCGCCGGAAGAGCAGCATTTCGACGCGCGCCGGTTCGGGCGCGACATCTGGCGGACGCTGACCAACCGCAACTATGTCGTGCTGCTGCTCGGTCTCGCCTTTTCCAGCCTGATGTCCGGGGTGCGCCTCGGCCTCGCCATCTACGTCAATTCCTATTACTGGCAGCTCGACAACGGCCAGATCTCGCTGTTCGTGATCGCCAGCTTCGCCGGCTACGCCTTCGCGGCTTTGGTGGTGCGGCGGCTGCACGACCGGCTCGACAAACGCTGGACGGGGGCGCTGGCGCTGGCGGTCTATTGCATCGGGCCGGTGATCCCGCTGCTGCTCGGCTATTACGGCATCCTGACGCCGCGGACGCCCGGGCTGCTGTGGATACTGATCGGCTTCGCCCTGTTCCAGCATCTGCCGTACAGCCTGATGACGACGACGATCTATTCCGCGCTGGCCGACATCGCCGACGAGGTCGAGCTGAAGCACGGCATGCGGCAGGAAGGCATTCTCTATTCGACGCGGACCTTCTTCGCCCGCGTCGACCAGGCGCTAGGGACGGCGTTGGCGGGGGTGGTGCTGGGGCTGATCGCGTTTCCGGCGCACGCCACGCCGGGTCAGGTGGGGCAGCCGGTGCTCGACCATCTCGCGGCGGCGCTGCTGCTGTCGACGATCCCCGGGCTGATCGCGGCGGGCTTCTACGCAATGCTGCGGGTGACGCGGGCAAGCCATGACGCGACACGCGCGGCGCTGGACGCGCTTGAGGCGGCGACGGCGGCGGCGGCAAGCTGACCTGCATTGACTGCGCATGCATCGCAGGTCACTGTAGCACGACGGGAGGGTCAGGTGATCGCACAGGACGAGGTCGCGCGAAGCAGGTCGGACGAGGCGGTGACGGCGCTGACGCTGGTCCGCCCGGTCGCGACGTCCGATCTCGACAAGGTGCTGGCGCTGGCACGCAAGGGCGGGGTCGGGCTGACCAACCTGCCGCCGGACCGCGCCGCGCTGGCTAAGCGGATCGCCGCCAGCGAGGCGGCGGTCGCCTCGGCCGATGCACGCGCTGCGGGCGCCGCGATCATGCTGGTCGGCGAGCAGGACGGCGATGTCGTTGGCACCGCGATGATCTTCGCGCGCGTCGGCGCCGAATGGCCCTTCTACTCCTACCGCATCACCCGCCAGGCCGCGGTGTCGCGCGCGATCGGACGGACGAAGGAACAGCGGCTGCTCAACCTCGTCAACGACTTCGACGGCGAGGTGGAGGTCGGCGGGCTGTTCGTCGACCCGGCCCGGCGCGGCCAGGCGCTGGGGCGGCTGATGGCGCGTGTCCGCTACCTGTTCATCGCGCGCCATCGCGACTGGTTCGCGCATCGCGTCATCGCCGAGCTGCGCGGCTGGCAGGAAGCCGACGGCCGCTCGCCGGTATGGGAGGCGATCGGCCGGCATTTCTACGACATGGACTTCCACGACGCCGACCGCACCGGCGCGATCGAGGGCAACCAGTTCATCGCCGATCTCGGCCCGCGCTACCCGCTCTACCTGTCGCTGCTGCCGCCGGACGCGCGCGCGGCGCTGGGACGGCCGCATGACGACGGGCGGCCCGCGCGCGACATGCTGCTGGCCGAGGGCTTTCGCGACGAGGGCTATGTCGACATCTTCGACGGCGGCCCGACGCTGGTCGCCGACATCGACGCGGTGAAGACGGTGCGCGAGACCGAGCCGCTAATCCTGGTCGCAACCGACGGCGCCGGCGCCGGCGCGCTGGTCGGCACGGGACAGGGCGCGTCGTTTCGTGCGGCGGTCGGCCCGGCCCAGCGGCGAGGCGGCGGCGTCGCGCTCGGCCCGGCGCTCGCCGCCGCGCTGGCGGTGACGCCGGACGAGCCGCTATGCGTCGCGCCGGCATGAGCGCAGAGGGACGGTCGATGACCTGGGACCAGGACCCGGCGGTGCTCTCGCCCGTCGGCCGGCCGATACGCGCGCAGCTGGCGGAAGGGCCGCAGCGGCAGCAGCTGGACGGCTTTGAACCCGTCTATCGCGACATCGTCGATTACATCGTCCGCTGCACCCACCGCATCTGGGAAGAGAAGGACATCGGCCTCTGCCGGACGCATTATGCGGCCGATTGCGAGCTCCACACGCTGGCCGGCCCGGCGGTAGGGATGGAGGTGGTGACGCAGAACACGATCGGCGCGCTCGCCGCCTATGCCGACCGGGTGGTGATGGCCGAGGACGTGATCTGGAGCGAGGACGCGCCAGGCACCTTCTATTCCTCGCACCGGATCATGAGCCGCTCGACCCATTTCGGCGATGAGGCGGGAATCGGAGCGGCGACGATGCGCGGCAGCGGCACGCGGACGATCGCCGATTGCAAGGTGGTGGCGAACCGGATTGTCGAGGAATGGCTGGTCCGCGACAATGCGCGCGCGCTGTGGCAGGTCGGGGCCGACCCGCGCGTGCTGGCGCTGGCGCAGGCCGCGGCCGACCTGGAGGGCGATCAGGCGCGGCACGACTGGCGCCGCGCGATGCTGGCGGCGACCCGCACGCAGCCGGGCGTCCAGGTGCCGGACGGCCACCCCGCCCTGCTTCCCGCGACGGCGTTGCGCCAGGCGTTCGCCGAGGATTTGTACGGCGAGGCGGCGCGCGCCTTTTCGCCCGCGGCGGAGATCCGCTGGCCATCGAACCGGCGCGGTTACGGGCGGGGCTTCTGGATCGGCTGCGTCCTGCAGTTGCGCGCGATGCTCCACGACGCGACCTGGCGGCTGGAGCATGTCGCCGCCCGGCCGTTGCCCGGCGGCGACACGGCGGTGGCGCTGCGCTGGTCGCTGGCGGGGTGGCATCGCGGCATTGGCGCATGGGGGAACGCGTCGGGGCGCGAGCTGGTGCTGCTGGCGGTGTCGCACCTGCGGCTGCGCGGCGGGCTGATTGTGGAGGACATGACGGTTTTCGACGAGGTCGCCGCGATGCGGCAGGCGGCGGGCGGGCTGGGAGCATGAGCGTCGCCGCCCATTTTCACGCGTTGGCGGCCGGGCGGCGGCCTGCCGACGACGGTCTGCTCGGCAACACGCTGCTCGAATGGGGCGCGGGCGAGGCCTATGGCGAAGAGGCGATCCTCGAACTGTTCCGCGCGGCGCCGTTCGCGCCGGGCGACGGGGCGGTGCTGATCGAGAGTGCGCGGAGCGTGGCCTGGGTCGGGGCGGACGCGGCGCTGGTCGCGGATCTGTATGACGGCCGGATCGGCCGGCTGTGGCGGCTCGGCCCGGGTGCGCCGCCCGCCGCGGAACCCGCCGTCGCCGTCGCCTTCGATCCCGATCTGCAGCAGCAGCGCGGTGAGGTGTACGCGCGCGCCGACGACCATCCCGATCTCGCTGCGACGGCGATACCGCAGGTACTTGCCGTCGGCGAGGCCCTGATCGCGCTGCTCGGCCCAGCGCACCGGGCTCGCGCTTTCCTGACCCGCGCCTTCTCTGCCGACCGCTGCACCGTCGCCCTGTTCGCGATCCATCACCTGTCGGCGGGCGCGGTGCGTACCGCGGGGTACGACCATGCGCTGGCGTTGATCGACGGCGAGACCGTGCGGCTGATCGGCGAACGGGCGGCGCGCGCGCCGTGGACGCCGCGGCTGTGACGCGGGCGGGCTTTGCGCCCGTCGATCTGGCGGTCGTGATCGCCTATGCCATCGGTATCTTCGGGCTGGCGCAATGGGTGTCGCGCGATAGACGAACGGCATCTGGTCCGGGTTCCGCGCGTCGCCGTCGCCATCCTCATCGCGATCGTCGCCGCCCGCCCGCCGATCGGCCAGTCGGACCAGGCGTTCCAGTTCATCCAGGAGTTCTCCGGCTTTTTTACATCGGGGATCACCGTCATCTTTGTGCTCGGACTGTTCTGGAAGCGGGCGAGCGAGGCGGGGGCGAGCGAGGCGGGGGCGATCGCGGCGGCGGTGGCGTCGGTGCTGCTGTCCTGTCCGTTCCGCGCGCTGACGCCGGACATCGCGTTCATGGATCGGATGGCGCTGGTCTTCGTGATCTGCCTGGCGCTGGCGGTGATCGCGTCGCTGCTGCGCCCCGCGGGTGCGGAAGCGATCCGCATCCGCACCGGCAACGTCGACCTCGAGACGCCGCGCGTGTTCAACGTCGGCGCGATCGGCGTCGAGCTGATCCTGGTGGCGCTCTGCGCGACCTAGTGGTGAGGCGGCGGCACGGCTAGCGCTCAGGGCATGACCGACACGACCTTGGACGCCGAGCTGGCGCTGATCGCCGACGCCGATGCGCGGGCGCGCGTCTATCTCGCGAGTGTCGCCACCCGGCGTGTGTTCCCGGATGCGGCGGCGCTGGCGGCGCTGAGGCAATTCGAGGAAGCGCTGCCTGTGGCGGCGAGCGACCCCGCCGCGACGCTGGCGCTGCTCGACGCGGTGGGTACACCTGCGACCGTCACGTCGAACGGGCCGCGCTATCACGGCTTTGTCATCGGCGCGACGTTGCCCGCCGCCGCGGCGGCCGAGCGGCTGATGGCGGCGTGGGACCAGTGCGCGTCGTCTTGGGACAATTCGCCCGCGGCGGCGACGCTGGAGCGGGTGGCGGCGCGCTGGGTGCTCGACGTGCTCGACCTGCCGCGCGAGGCCGCGGTCGGGTTCGGCACCAGCGCCACCGCCTGCGGGCTCGCCTGCCTCGCGGCGGCGCGGCGGACGCTCCTGGCGCGCGCGGGCTGGGACCTCGACGCGCGCGGGATCCATGGCGCGCCGGAGATCAGGATAATGGTCTCCGACCTTGCGCACGTGACGGTGCTGAAGGCGCTGCGCGTCCTTGGCTTCGGGCGTGATCGCCTGCTGATCGCGCCGACCGACGCGCACGGCCGGGTCGACCCCGCGCGGCTACCGCCGCTCGACGCGCGGACGATCCTGTGTCTTCAGGCGGGCGAGGTGAACACGGGCGAGTTCGATCCCTTCGCCGCGCTGCTCCCCGTTGCGCGCGCCGCCGGGGCATGGGTGCATGTCGACGGCGCGTTTGGGCTGTGGGCGCGCGCCGCGCCGTCGCTGCGCGCGCTGACCGACGGGGTCGAGCTGGCCGACAGCTGGACGACCGACGGGCACAAGTTCCTCAACACGCCCTATGACGGCGCAATGGCGATCTGCCGCGACGCCGGTGTGCTGGCCGAGGCGATGAACGGCGACGCTGCTTACGCGACCGCCAGTCAGGACGCGCAGAAGAACCTGACGCTGGAGTTCTCGCGACGCCCGCGCGGCGTGCCGATCTGGGCGGCGTTGCGGACGTTGGGGCGCAACGGCGTCGCCGCGCTGGTGGAGGAGCAATGTGCGTTGGCCCGCCGGTTGCGCGACCGGTTGATCGTCGGCGGCTTCGAGGTGCCGAACCGCGTCGTCCTCAACCAGCTCCTCGTGCGCGCGGACAGCGACGAGAGCACGCGCGCGGTGCAGGCCGCGGCGGCGGCGTCGGGCGAGACATGGTTCGGTCTGACGACGTGGCACGGACGACCCGCGTGCCGGCTGAGCCTGTCGTCGTGGCGGACCACCGCCGCGCACATCGACGCGACGGCTGCATCGTTGATCCGGATTCGCGCGGCGCTCGGCTAGACCCCGCGGACAACGAACAGCGTTGCATCGCCTTCACTCGAATAGGCGCGCGGTGTCCCGGCCGGCACCGTCATTGTGTCGCCGGCGCCGAGCATCAGCGTCGCGGCGGGGGTGATGACCGCCACCGCGCCCGTCTGCACGAACACCACTTCGGCCACGGCGCGCGAAATCTCGGCGGAGCGATCGTCGCCGTCGAGCGTCAGGCGGGTCAGCGTGAAACCCTCGGCCGCGGGCAGTTCGCCGCCGTCGCCGATCACCAGCGTCTCACCGGGCAGCGCCGCGACGGGCGCGCGGGCCAGCACCTCGTCCTCGTCCTCCGGCCGCATCATCCGCAGGCCTGCGATCGTCGAGCGATCGGTGACCGGCATCGGCGCGACGCCGGCGGGCACGGTCTGCCCTGCGGCGGTGTCGACCAGCGCGCCGTTCTCCAGCAGTACCAGCCCGTAGTCCTTCGCCATTGCGAACACCTGCGGCGCCCAGGTGACGCGGCCGGGATCGTCGCCACCCAGCACCGACCAAAGGAACCCCGTCTCCCCGCCGACATTGCGGAAGCCGCGAAAGGCCTTGGTCGGAAAGCTGACCACGTCGCCTGGCCCGGCATGGATCTGCGCATCGTCGCCATGCTCGCCGAAGTCGAAACGCCACCGGCCGGTGTGGACGACGAACACTTCGGCGGTGTCATGGCTGTGCTGCGAGTTGGTGCAGCCGGGCGGCTGGCGCGCGCCGCCGATGTTGAAGCCGTGCGCCTCGGCGATATGAACGTGCTGGTCGGGATTTTCCGACACGCCGGGGCCGATGATCGTGAAGTTCTCCTTCGCCGAACTGCCGGGCGTGCGGGTGTCGATGAACGCGTTGAGGCACGGTTTGAGATCCGCGTAGCGCACCACGCGGGCTTCGAGGGCCGAGGCGGTCCAAGCCCGATCCATCGTCGCCGCCGCCATCCTGTTTCCCCAACCCAACCTTGAGCACCAGACTGCACCCTGCTGCATTCGCAGTCAACAACACAGGTTGGATGAAATCCAGGGCTTAGCGCCGCGGGTAGCATCGATAACGGGACAGCGGTTGGCATTGCAAACGTAATTCCCGGAGATACAGCCGACAAGCTTGGCCGCCCTCGATCCGCGAGCGGCTGTCGAGCGTGCAGCATGTGACGATTTACAAGGAGCTGACCGGCGCATTTGCCGCAAGCCATCTGCTGGCGGATCATGCGGGAGGCTCGACGTTGTCGCTTCGGGCCGGGCGCCGGACCTGGCGGTCGCAACCTTCGGGCAAAGGATACAAACACTGCGGTTTCGCCGAGGTTGCGGTAATATAGGAGGCGCGTGATGAGCGGGGAGCCCCGCGGGCGCGAGCTGGAGGTAATCGAGGGATGAACGCGCTGCGGATCGCCGCGATCCTCCTTGCGGCGGCGCTGAGCGCGTCCGCTGCGCCTGCACGGGTCGACCACGCCACCGCGACTTTTTCGCGCTTTCGTTATGAGGGGCATCAGCCCGCAAATGCCGTGCCGCTGCCGCCCGGCCGCTATCGCAACCCGATCATCGCGGGCTCCTATTCTGACCCGTCGATCCTGCGCGTCGGGCGCGATTACTATCTGACCAACGCCAGCATGACCTTCTGGCCCGGGCTGCCGATCTTCCACTCGCGCGATCTGGTTCATTGGCGCCAGATCGGCGCAGCGCTGAACCGGCCTGGCCAGATGCGGATCGCAGGCCTGGACACCTGGCTCGGCATCTACGCCCCGGCGCTCGCGCAGCGTAACGGCGTCTATTATCTGATCTCCACCTGTCAGGGCTGCGGCGGCAATTTCATCCTGACCGCGCGGCGGCCGGCGGGGCCGTGGTCCGACCCGCACTGGCTGCCCTTTGCCGGCATCGACCCGTCCCTGTTCGTCGATGCCGATGGACGCGCCTGGGTGGTCAACAACGGTCCGCCCGACGGGGCGCCACGCTGGAACGGGCATCGCGCAATCTGGCTGCAGGCGATCGACCTGCAGCATTTCACGATGACCGGCGAGCGCCGGGTGATCGTCGACGGCGGCGCCGATCCGGCGCGCCGGCCCTTCTGGATCGAAGGGCCGCATCTGTTCAGGCAGAGGCGCGGCTACCTGCTGATCTGTGCGGAGGGCGGCACCAAGGAACATCACCACGAGGTCGCGTTTCGCGCCAGCACGCTGGCGGGACCGTGGCGTCCCGCGCCCGAACCGATCCTGTCGCAGCTCGACCTCGATCCGGCGCGCGCCTTTCCCGTGGTGCAGGCGGGGCATGCCGATCTGGTCGAGACCCCCGCGGGCGACTGGTGGGCGGTGTTCCTGGCATCGCGGCCCTGGGGGCCGGCAGAGCTCGACTATAATACCGGTCGCGAGACCTTCCTGTTGCCGGTCGCATGGCGTCGCGGTTGGCCCGTCATCCTGCCGCCGCGGCAGCCGGTCCCGCTGACCCTGCGCGCGCCGCGCCTGCCCAGCGCGCCGACGGGAGAGCCGCATGGCGGCGACTATGCGTTTGCCGACGATTTCGGCGGCACGGCATTGCGCGCGCCCTGGTCGATGCTCGGCTCGCCGGTCGAACGATGGTGGCGTACAGGGGCCGGATCGCTGCGGCTGACGGCGCGAGCGATGCCGCTGGGCGGCGCCGGCCAGCCGTCGTTCCTGGGCGTCCGGCAACAACATATGTACGCGCAGGCGACGGTACGCGTCACCGTGCCGGGTGGGTCGACCATGCGGGCGGGGCTGACCGCGTACCAGGGCACGCGCCGCTTCTTCGCGCTGTCGGTGACGGCGCTGACCGGCGGCCGTCGCGAGGTGCGGCTGGAGCGCATGACCGGCGCAGCGGACCCGGCCGACGGGACGCTGGTCGCGACCGTGCCACTGGCGGCGTCCGGCCCCGTCGATCTGCGCGTCGTCGCCGATGGTCCGCGCTATACGTTCAGCTATGCCGTACCCGGCGGCAGCTGGCGAGCGGTCGGCGACGTCCAGGACGGGTCGATCCTGTCGACCAGCTCGGCGAGCGGGTTTACCGGCGTGATGCTCGGACTGTTCGCATATCGGTCCGCGGATTAGATTGACTGCGTAACCAACGTAGGGCTGGACCCGGCGCGCCGATGTGGGCATGCGCCGCCGCGACGGCATGGCCGGGGGCGGTGAGCAATGACGGATCTGCAACGGGAAAAGACGCTGGTGCGGGCGTGCCACGACGCGATCGCGGCGGCGGGGCCGGATAGCATCGCTGGGGTGCTGGCGCGCTTCACCGCCCCCGGCTGGCAGTGGCGAGGCATGCATCCCTGGCACGAACAGCATGGCCCCGCAGCGGTCGCCGCCCAGTTCTGGCAGCCCTTCCTCACCGCCTTTACGCGGGTCCAGCGCCGCCCGGACATCTTCATTGCCGGCCTGAACGAGATCGACGGCTTTCAGGGCCGCTGGGTTGTGCAGATGGGGCATCTGATGGGCCTCTTCGACCGACCGTGGCTGGGCATCCCCCCTACCCACCGCATCGCGATGCTGCGGTTCGCCGAGTTCAACCGGGTCGAGGACGATCGCATCGTCGAGACGGCGCTGTTCGTCGACATCCCGCACCTGATGATGCAGGCCGGACACAATCCCTTTCCGCCGCAGACCGGCGCGCAGTTGGTGCACCCCGGCCCGGCGACGCATGACGGGCTGTGCTACGAGCCGCAGGACCCGGTGCGGAGCGCGGCGGCGTTGGCTGCGATCGACGCGCTGGTCGCCAATCCACGTGCCAGCGTGCTCGGCATCTCCGAGACCGAGCGGCTGCACCGCGTCTGGCACGACGACATGATCTGGTGGGGGCCGTCCGGCATCGGCGCCAGCTACACGATCGAGCGCTATCTCCGTCAGCACGCGGCGCCGTTCGGCGCGGCGCTGATGGACGGGTATCGGTTCAATGGACATCTCTGCCGGATGGCGGAGGGCGATTTCGGTGGCTATTTCGGTTGGCCCAACCTGACCTTGACCAACAGCGGCGGGTTTATGGGGCTGCCCGCGGGGCCGGGGCAGGCCGACATGCGCGTCGTCGACCTCTACCGCGTCGCTGACGGCAAGCTGGCGGAGAACTGGATTTTCATCGACCTCCTCCACTGGTGCGCGCAGCAGGGGCTGGACGTGCTTGGCCGCATGGCGGCGGTCGCCGGCGGCGGCGGCTGAGGCGCAGAAAAAGAGCCGGCGGATCGCTCCACCGGCTCCTTCAGCTGCTTTCGGTCCGGGCTAGAAGCGGAAGCCGACCCGCGCGCCATAGGTCCGGGGATCGTCATAGGTTCCCTGGATCTGACCGTTCGAACCCACCGTGATGCGGCCCAGCGTGGCCTTGTTCTCGATGTTCTGGACGAAGATCTGCGCGCTCAGCCGGTGATCCGCGGAGGTCCAGGCGATCCGCGCGTCGGACTTGAAATACGACTCCTGCTGGATGTTCGGCGCTGCGGGCGACAGCAGATAGCGGCCGCTCCAGATGGTGTGGAATTGCGGCGTGAACGTCCCCGCGCTGCCCGCGTCGATGTCATAGGACGCACCGAACTGCGCCGACCAGTCGGGCGTGTTCTGCACCCGCCGGTCCTGCGGAATATAGGCGTACTGAAAGCCCGAGATGCCGGTGTTGACGAACAGCTCCGGATTGGTCTGCGCGTTGGGGAAATAGCCGCCGCCGATGCCGTAATTCGCCGGCGCGTTCGACGACGTCGTGCCGCCTTGGCAGCCGCCGGTCAGATAGAAGCAGATGAAGCTGGGCGGGATGTAGGTCGGATATTTGGTGTAGCGGGCATGCAGATAGTTGAGCGACGCATTGATCGTCAGCTCGGGTGTCGGCTTGGCGATCAGCGACAGCTCCGCGCCCGGAGCATTTTCCGATCCGGTGTTGAAGATCGTCGTGACGTTCTGCGTCGCGCCGTTGATCACCACCTGCTGTGTGCCCTGCGCCTGCAGGTCCGTATAGTGGTTGTAGAACGCAGCGATGTTCAGTTGCAGGCGGCGGTCGAAGAACTGGTTCTTCGAGCCGATCTCATAGGCGGTGACGCCTTCGGAATTGAAGGTCGTGAACGCGCCCGGGCTGTTGGCCGCGAACGCGCCCGCGCCGAACCCCCCGGAGTGCCGTCCGGTGCTGAAGCTGGCGTACAGCAGATTGTCGGGGCTCAGCTTATAGTCGAGCGCCAGCCGATAGGTGCCGAACTTAAACTTGCGGCTGCCGCACAGCGTGTAGAAATAATTGGGCACCGTCGCGACCGGCGTGCTGCTCTGGTTCGTCGAGATCGGCTGCGCAGTGAAGCCGCCGCAGGTCAGATTGGCGAAGTCGTCGCTGAAGTACGGATTGACCGCATAGTAATTCCCCGGGTTGGCGAACCCCTGGGCGGTCGCATATTGTCCGGCGAACGACGTGCCGTTGTTCGAGCTCTGAAAAACCGACCGGTAGTCCTTGTCGTCCACCGTATAGCGGGCGCCGGCGGTCAGCGTCAGTCTGCCGTCGATGGTGTACGACGCCTGGCCGTAGATCGCATAGGATTTGGTCTTCGCCGCCGTCTCCCCGCGCGAGTCGAAGATGTTGCCGGTGGTGTAGTTCAGGTTGCACGCCGCGGGCGTGGTGTAGCTGTACTGGCAGCCATTGGCCGCGCCGTAACCGCCGATGCCGCCGTACAGCACCGGCAGCCCCTGCGCCGCGGCAGACGCCGTGGTGTAGGTGCGGTTGAGGTAGTAATAGGACGTCGCATCCCGCGCCGTTTCGTTGAGGTAAAAGCCACCCAGCGTATATTGCAGCGGGCTGCTCGCATCCGCTGACTGCAGCTGCAATTCCTGCGTGAAGGTTCGCGAGCGCGTGCCAGAGATGTAATATTGCAGCGGGATCGGGCCGCCGTCGCCGTCGCCGCCGTTGACGGTGCGGAAGTTGGTGTAGGACGTGATCGACCGGACCCGCACCGCCGGGCTGATCTCGTAGCTGATCGTGCCGCTATATTGCTGCTGCCGCAGGTCCTCGGTCGGCGCGGCGTCGTACACTGACCTGTACGCGCCGGGCAGCCTGATGCCGACATCCGCGCCATTCACGTCGGCGACGCCGTCACGAAATGCATTGGTGTACGGATACAGCGTGCCCGTCCCGGGGCTCAGCCCGTTGAACCCGCCGGTGCCGTTCCCTGCGAGCGGGAAGGTGAAGCTTTGGCCGTTATAGACCAGCGTACTGCCCGGCGCGGTCACCAGCGTTGGATCGACCGCGACGCCGATCACCTTGCCGTTGATCGAGTTGAAGCCGTGATCGTTGCGCCGGAAATAACTGCCGCGCAGCAGCACTTCGAGCCGCCCGTCAAGCGCGGTCGGCGCCCACCGCAGCGAGCCGCGGACGAAATACTCATGCTTGTCCTGCAGGTCGGCGCGGCTGTTGACGACGCTTTGCAGGTAGCCGTCATGCCGCTCGAACGCACCCGCGACGCGCAACGCCAATCCGTCGGCTAGCGGCGTGTTGAAGAAGCCCTCGATGCGGATGCGGTCGTAATTGCCGTACAGCGCGTCGACGCCGCCCTCGACATGATCGGTCGGCTTGGCAGTGGAAAAGGCGATGTTGCCGCCATAGCTGTTGCGGCCGAACAGCGTTCCCTGCGGCCCCTTCTGCACCTCGACGCGCTCCAGATCGACGAGCGAGGCGGTCGTCTGCTGCGGACGCGACTGATAGACTTCGTCGATATAGAAGCCGATCCGCGGGTCGGAGTTCAGGCCGATCGCCTCGGTATAGACGCCGCGGATCGCGGGCCGCTCGGCCGCGCCCGACCGGCCCAGCCGCAGGCCGGGGATGACCTGGACGAGGCGGCTGACGTCGCTGATGTCCTGGTTGCGGATCTCGGCGGCGCTCAACGCCACGACCGACAACGGTACCAGCTGCAGGCGTTCGGTGCGGCGCTGTGCGGTGACCACGACGTCGCCGATCTGACCAGCGTCGGACGCGGCGGCGTCGGCGGCGGTCTGGCTGGTGTTGCCCGGCGTCGGCGTGTCCGGACTGTTGGTCTGTGCGGTCGTCGCGGTGCTGGCGCCGGCAGCCTGCGCCCACCCGCCGGTGGCGGTCATGCCGAACATGGCGACCGAACAAAGCAGCGCGCCACGCAGCGCGCGGGCGGCAGTTGCAGCGGTCTCGTTCATGTCAGTGTCCCCCCATGAAGTGTGCAGCCCTGCACCCGGGCCGTCCGTGGGCGAAGACTTGCACGACTTGCCTTCGCTTGCAATACGCCGGTCATATATCAAGTACTGCACGGCAGCAGCTGAGACCGACCCTCAGGAAGAATGAAGAAAAACAGTAGTTTAGCGTATCGCCTACTTGCTGATTTGCGTGTGACTGCGATGCCACACATCGTTGATATTCGCGGTTAGTCCAGGGAAGATTCTGTGATCCCGGCAGAATCGATCAGACCGGTTGGGCGAACTGCGCATGCCGAAACCGTCCGCCGCTTGTCTCGCCAAACCGAGCTGCTATGCATGCGCAGTCAAAAAGGGGGCGGACATGGCGAACTGGCTGAAGCGGGGATCGACGGCGGCGGCGCGCGCCGACCTTGATCGCAAGGTCCGCGACACGGTCGAGACGATCCTCGCAGACATCGAAACGCGGGGCGACGCGGCGGTGCGCGCGCTTTCGGTCAGGTTCGATGGCTGGGATCGCGACGACTACCGGCTGACCGATCGCGAGATTCAGGACTGTCTCGACCAGCTCACCGGCCAGGATCTGAAGGACATCGAGTTCGCGCAGACCCAGGTCCGCACCTTCGCGCAGATCCAGCGCGACAGCATGAAGGATGTCGAGGTCGAGACGCTGCCCGGCGTTGTCCTCGGCCACACGCATATTCCGGTCAACGCGGCGGGCTGTTACGTGCCGGGCGGGAAATACCCGCTGCTCGCCTCGGCCCATATGTCCGTCATCACCGCGAAGGTCGCGGGCGTGAAGCGCGTGATCACCTGCGCGCCGCCGTTCGAAGGCAAGCCGGCGCCCGCGATCGTCGCCGCGCAGCACATGGCCGGCGCCGATGCGATCTATGCGCTGGGCGGCATCCAGGCGATCGGCGCGATGGCGCTGGGAACGCAGAGCATCGACCCGGTCGACATGCTGGTCGGTCCCGGCAACGCGTTCGTCGCCGAAGCCAAGCGGCAGCTGTTCGGACGGGTCGGCATCGACCTGTTCGCCGGACCAACCGAGACGATGGTGATCGCCGACGACAGCGTCGACGGCGAGCTGTGCGCGACCGATCTGCTCGGGCAAGCCGAACATGGTCCCGACAGCCCGGCGATCCTGATCACCACGTCCGAGAAGCTCGCGCGCGACACAATGCGCGAGATCGCACGGCTGCTGACGGTGCTGCCGACTGCGGCGATCGCCGCCAAGGCCTGGGAAACCTATGGCGAGGTCATCGTCTGCGAGGACGAGGCCGAGATGGTCCGCGTCGCCGACGACTACGCCAACGAGCATGTCCAGGTGATGACCCGCGACCCCGCCTATTTCCTGAAGAACATGACCAACTACGGCGCGCTGTTCCTGGGTCACCGCACCAACGTCGCCTATGGCGACAAGGTGATCGGCACCAATCACACGCTGCCAACGCGCAAGGCGGCGCGCTATACCGGCGGCCTGTGGGTCGGCAAGTTCCTCAAGACCTGCACCTATCAGAAGGTACTGACCGACGCGGCGTCGACGATGATCGGCGAGTATTGCAGCCGGCTCTGTGCGCTCGAGGGCTTTGCCGGGCATGGCGAACAGGCGAACATCCGGGTGCGCCGGCATGGCGGGCGCAACGTCCCCTATGCCGGGCGCGCCGAGCCGGTGGGGCAGCCGGCATGACGATCGACCGGCGCGCGCTGCTCGGTGCAGGCGCAGCGGGAGCGGTGCTGGCGAGCGGGTCGGCGCGCGGCGCGGCGGCGGTGGCGCCCCGCTTTCTGTGGGGTGCGGCAACCGCGGCGCATCAGATCGAGGGCGGCAACGTCAATGCCGACTACTGGGTCCTGGAGCACATTGCCGACACCTATTTCCGTGAGCCGTCGGGCGATGCGTGCGACAGTTACCACCGTTGGCGCGATGACCTGGCGCTGGTCGGCGCGGGCGGCATGAACGCGTATCGCTTCTCGATCGAGTGGGCGCGGATCGAACCCGAACGCGGCGAGATCAGCCGCGGCGCGCTGGACTATTACAAGCGCCTCTGCGCGACCGCACGCGACAGGGGGATCGAGCCGGTCGTCACCTTTCACCACTTCACCTCGCCGCGCTGGATCGCGGCGCAGGGCGGATGGGAGAACCCGGCGACGGCGGACGCCTATGCCCGTTACGCGGGGATTGCGGCGCGCGCGCTTGGCGACACCGTGCGCTGGGTCTGCACGATGAATGAGCCCAATGCGCAGGTCACGTCGAAGGTGCTCCAGCTCGGGCGGCCGTGGGACAGGGAACCGGCAATCCGCGCCCAGGCGGCGCGGGCGGTCGGTTCAAGCACTTGGGGGTCGTACTTCCTGGGCGACAGCTTCCGCGTCCGCGACACCTGCCTTGACGCGCACCACAAGGGCCGCGATGCGATCAAGGCGGCGATGCCGCACGCGCGGGTCGGCCTGACGCTGGCGCTCCAGGAGCTGAGCGCCGGGCCGGGCGGCGACGCCCTCCTGGCCCGCATCCGGCAGGAGGCGCGTGCGCCCTTCTACGAAACGGCGCGGGCCGACGATTTCATCGGCGTTCAGACCTACAATCGCGGCGTGATCGGGCCGGCGGGGTACCTGCGCTCGCCGGGCGCGCTGCGCGATGCAGCCGACGCCGACGCGTCGCCGGGCGCGCTCGTCGCGGTTGCCGACGAGGCGCATCAGGCGACGGGGCGGCCGGTTTTCGTGACCGAGAACGGGATCAACGCCCCAGACGACGCTCTCCGGGTGCGGCATCTGCGCGCGACGCTCGACGGGCTGGCGAGCGCGATCGACGGCGGCCTGCCGGTGCTCGGCTATATGCACTGGAGCCTGCTCGACGATTTCGAGTGGAGTTCGGGGTATGTCCCGCGCTTCGGGCTGGTTGCGGTCGACCGCACCAGCTTCCGCCGTACCCCAAAGCCCAGCCTGGCCGCCTATCGCGCCAAGATCGCGGAGCTGCGCGCGCGCCATCGCTGGGCATGACCACGACGCAGCGCGACGATGCAGCGCGCCGCCAAGCGCGGCGCTGACCGCACAAAGCTCCGCTTCGCGGCAGGCAAACCGAAGCCGCATTGAACGCCCATCGACTTGATGGATGTAAGGGCGACTTTTCCGGAGTAGCTCATGCCGCTGACGCTCGCGCTGATTCTTGCCGCCCAGACTGCCCCAGCGCTCACGTCCGATCAGACCGCGCCGCAGGCGGCGACGGAACGCGCCGGCCCGGCGCTCGCCAGTCCCGGTGGTGACGTCGTCGTCACCGCCCGCCGCCGCAACGAATCGGCGCAGCGGGTGCCGATCGCGATCTCGGTGATCGGCGGCACCGCGCTGGCGGAGACGGGAACCAACAACGTCACCCGGCTGACGCAGATCCAGCCGACCCTGCAATTCTATTCGACCAACCCGCGCAACTCCGCCGCCAACATCCGCGGGCTGGGCGCGCCCTTCGGGCTGACCAACGACGGCATCGAACAGGGTGTCGGTATCTATGTCGACCAGGTCTATTACGCGCGCATCGCGTCTGCGACCTTCGACTTCACCGACACCGACCGGATCGAGGTGCTGCGCGGGCCGCAGGGCACGCTCTACGGCAAGAATACGACCGCGGGCGCGATCAACATCTACACGCGCGCGCCGAGCTTCGAGCCGGAAGCGCGGGTCGAGCTGAGCGCGGGCAATTACGGCTATGTGCAGGGCAAGGCGTCGGTGTCCGGCCCGCTGATCGCCGATACGCTGGCGATCCGGCTGTCGACCTCGCTCACGTCGCGGCGCGGGACGATCTACAACGTCCGGCAGGGGGAATGGCAGAACGCCCAGGACAACCAGTCGTATCGCGGCCGCCTGTTGTGGCGCGCGGCGCCCAGCCTGACACTGACGCTGGCGGGCGACTATAACCGCCAGAACCCGAACTGCTGCGTGCAATATTATGCACGGGTCGGCGCGACGCAGCGGCCGCTCAGCCGCCAATATGCGGCGCTGGCGGCGGCGCAGAACTATGCCGTGCCCTCGACCGATCTGTTCGCCCGGCTGACCGACGTCGACAGCGACCTGCGCGCGAAACAGACGCTGGGCGGCGTGTCGCTGCTCGCGGACTGGGATCTGGGCGGCGCGACGATGACCTCGGTCAGCGCGTGGCGGGTCTGGAACTGGGATCCGTCGAACGACCGCGATTTCATCGGGCTGCCGATCACGACAGTGTCGCAGAACCCCTCGCAGCAGCATCAGGTCAGCCAGGAGCTGCGGCTGGCGTCGAACGGCACGCACGCGGTGGACTGGGTGGCGGGCGCCTTCTACTTCCACCAGACGATCGACACCCAGGGCAGCCAGGTGCAGGGCGCGGCCGCCAGCGCCTTTCTGCTCAACCCGACCAGCGCGGGCGGACGCAACCCGGCGACGCTCAACGGGCTGACCGCAACCAACACGATCGGGTTCGGCAACACCTCGGCCGCGCTGTTCGGCAAGCTGACCTGGCATCCGACCGGGCGGCTCAGCGTGTCGCCCGGACTGCGGCTCAACTATGACGAGAAGAACGGCAGCTATCTGTCGGTCGTGACGAACGGTACCGGCACGGCGCTCACCGCCGATCAGCTCGGCGTGCTGGCACCGCAATCTTATGCGCCGCGCTTTCACAACTGGAACCTGTCGGGCGACCTGACCGTCGCGTACGACTGGTCGGCCGACATCCACAGCTACGCGACCTATGCGCGAAGCTACAAATCGGGCGGCATCAACCTGTCGGGGCTGCCGCTCAACGCGACCAATACGGGCGTCGACCTGACCGCCCAGACGGTGCGGCCGGAGAAGGTCGACCATCTCGAACTGGGGCTGAAGACGCAGCTGGCGGACCGGCGGATCACCGCCAACCTGGCGGTCTTCTACACCGGCATCGACGATTACCAGGCGACGGTCAACAACGGCCAGCTGACGGTGATCCGTGGCTATCTAGCCAATGCCGGGCGGGTGCGGACGGCGGGCGTCGAACTGGACAGCGCGTTCCGGCCGACCGCGCGGCTTAACGCCTATGTCAACGCGGCCTATACCGAGGCGAAATACGTCCGGTTCAGGAACGCCCCGTGCCCGCCCGAGCTGTCGGGGGGCAACCCGGCGCTGAACGGCGCAACGCCCGCCCCGGCGGGGACGCCGGGGCTGAGCCCGCTGACCTGCGATATCTCGGGGCAGGCGCTGCCCGGCGTGTCGAAATGGGCGCTGAGCTGGGGCGCGGAATACGGCCTGCCGGTACACGACGGCCAGGTTTATGCCGCGTATGATGGCAGCTACCGCTCACGCTTCTCGTCCAATCCGTCGCCGTCGGCCTATACCTATATCGATGGATACGCGCTGGCGAACTTCCGGCTGGGGTTCCGCGCCGGCGCGCGGTTGAACGCCTTTGCCTGGGTGCGTAACGCATTCGACCGCAATTATTTCGAGCTGCTCGCCGTGCAGTCGGGGAGCACGGGGCTGATCGTCGGCCAGCCGGGCGATCCGCGGACCTTCGGCGGCACGATTTCGACCTCGTTCTGAGCCATTCCTACCGCAGTGCGGCAGATTAGCTGCGCTTCGCGGTGGCGAAGCAATCGTCGGTTCGCCGCGCTGCAGCATCGTGTCATCGCAGTGTCATGCTGGCAGAGGCTCTCGAACGGCTGATCGCGCGCGCCCCGGCGGCGGACGATGCTCGATGGGTGTTCACCACCAGCTTCGGGCTGGAGGATCAGGCGATCACCCACGCCATCGCGACCGCCGGGCTGGCGGTGGAGATCGTGACGCTCGACACTGGTCGCCTGTTCGCCGAGACGCAGGCATTGTGGGCGGCGACTGAAGCGCGGTACGGCCTCGTGATCGCGGCGTACGCGCCGGACGCCGACGCGGTGGCCGCGCTGGTCGCGGCGGACGGCGAATACGGGATGTACGACAGCAAGCGCGCGCGCCTCGCGTGCTGCGACGTTCGCAAGGTCGCGCCGCTGGCGCGCGCCCTGGACGGGGCGGCCGGCTGGGTCACCGGCCTGCGCGGCGCGCGCGGCGCGACGCCGCCCGCGGACCTCGCCTGGGACGACGCGCATCACCTCTGGAAGGCTAACCCGCTCGCCGCCTGGCCGCGCGACGCGGTCGCCGCCTATTGCACCAATCACGCCGTGCCGGTCAGCCCGCTCCACGCCCGCGGCTATCCCTCGCTCGGCTGCGAGCCCTGCACCCGCGCGGTCAAGCCCGGCGAGGACGAGCGCGCGGGGCGCTGGTGGTGGGAACAGGGGCAGGTCCGCGAGTGCGGGCTTCACGTCACGGCGACGCAAGAGGAACGGGCATGAGCGACCATCTCGACCAGCTGGAGGCCGAGAGCCTGTTCATCCTGCGCGAGGTGGTGGCCGAGTGCGCCAGCCCGGTGCTGCTCTATTCGGTCGGCAAGGATTCCGCGGTGCTGCTCCACCTCGCCGCCAAGGCCTTCGCGCCCGGACGCATCCCGTTCCCGTGCCTGCACATCGCATCGGGCTGGGACTTTCAGGACGTGATCCGCCACCGCGATCTGGAGGCGGCGCGCCTCGACCTCGACCTGATCGTCCATCACGAAGGCGCGGCGGCGCTGAGCCCGTTCGACGTCCCGGTGCCGGTCTATGTCGACACGATGCTGACCCAGGGGCTGAAGAACGCACTCGACGCAGGCGGCTGGGATGCCGCGTTCGGCGGCGCGCGGCGCGACGAGGAGCGGGCGCGGGCGAAGGAGCGGGTGATGAGCGTCCGCGCGCCCGGCCACCGCTGGGATCCGCGCCGCCAGCGGCCCGAGCTGTGGAGCCTCTACAACACGCGGCTGCGGCACGGCGAAAGTCTGCGCGTCTTTCCGCTGTCGAACTGGACCGAGGCGGACGTGTGGGCGTACATCCGGCGCGAGGGCATTCCGATCGTCCCGCTCTACCTCGCCGCCGAGCGGCCGGTGGTGGAGCGCGACGGGATGCTGCTGGTGGTGGACGACCACCGCATGCCGCTGCGGCCGGGCGAGATAGCCAACACCCGCCGCGTCCGCTTCCGTACGCTCGGCTGCTACCCGCTGACCGGCGCGGTGGTGAGCGCGGCGGACACGCTCGACAAGGTCATCGCCGAGACGCTGAGCGCCACCGAGTCCGAGCGCGCGGGCCGGGCGGTCGACCACGACCAGTCGGCCAGCATGGAGCGCAAGAAGGCGCAGGGGTATTTCTGATGGCCACGCTGCTCGCCGACGCCCCCGTCCTGACGCAGCCGCGGCCGATGCTGCGGGTGCTCGCCTGCGGCTCTGTGGACGACGGCAAGTCGACGCTGCTGGGGCGGCTGATCCACGACGCGGCGGGGCTCTACGCCGACCAGGCGCCGGTCGACGATGATTGGGCCGGGCTGTTCGACGGGCTGGAGGCGGAGCGCGAACAGGGCATCACGATCGACGTCGCCTATCGCTATTTCGCGACGCCCGCGCGCAAGTTCATCGTCGTCGATACCCCGGGACATGAGCAATATACCCGCAACATGGTGACGGGCGCGTCGAACGCGGACCTGGCGATCGTGCTGGTCGACGCGACGCGCGGGGTGACGCGGCAGACGCGGCGGCACAGCCGGATCGTGCGGCTGCTGGGGCTCAGGCGCGTCGTGCTGGCGGTCAACAAGATGGACCTGGCGGGCTTCTCCGCCGACCGGTTCGCCGAGATCGTGGCGGAATATCGCAGCTTCGCGCGCGCCGTCGGGCTGCCGCTGGTCGACGCGGTGCCGCTGGCGGCGAAGCATGGCGACAATGTCGCCGGCCCGAGCGCGGCAATGCCTTGGTATGACGGCGCGACGCTGCTCGACCTGCTGGAGGCGGCGGACGCGCGCCGCGACGAGGGCGGGGCGTTCGTGATGCCGGTCCAGTCGGTGCTGCGCGCCGGCCAGCGCGACCGCTGGCTGGCCGGATCGGTGGCGAGCGGCGCAGCGGCGGCGGGCGACGCGGTCCGAGTCCTGCCGGGCGGCCAGCGCGCCCGGCTCGCGCGTGTCCTCCACCGCGACTGCGCCGCCGCCGGGCAGGCGGTAAGTGTCCAGCTCGCCGACGACGTCGACTGCGCACGTGGCGATGTGCTGGTCGCCGACGGCTCGCCCGCGATCGCCGCCGACCGCGTTACCGCCGACCTGATCTGGTTCGGCGAACAGCCGCTGACGCCGGGTGCGCGCTATCTGGTCAAGCTCGGCCACGTCACCGCGGGCGCGCGGGTGACGGGGGTGCGTGACGTGTTCGATCCCGACACCGGCGCGCACGGCCACGCCCGCGCGATCGGCGCCAACGACATCGCGACGGTGACGGTTGGTTTCGACCGGCAACTGGCGGTAACGCCGTTCGAGGCGGGACCGGCGCTGGGCGGGTTCATCCTGATCGATCCGGCGACGCAGGCGACCGTCGCCGCCGGCCTCGTCCGCGACGCGGGCTATGCCGCTGACCCGGTGCTCGCCACCGTCTATCGCGTCGAAGGGGAGGAGCGCCAGGCGACGACGCAGGCGCTCCACGCGGCGCTCGACGCGGCGGGGCGGCGGCCGGTGCTGGTCGACGACGACCTGCTGGCGGAGCTGGCGCTGCCTGCGGGCGACACCGCGCTGGGCAGGCTGGTGCGGCTGCTGGAGGGGACGGGGGCGACGCCGATCCTGTCGCTCGCCGCGCCGACCGCGCTCGGCACACCCTACCGCCCGGGCGACCCGCTGACTGCCGATCCCGATTGGGTGATCTAGCGCAATCCTGCTGCATCCCTTTCACCCCCCGCGCCGTTGAGCCTTGCGAACCCAGGAGGCACGTAATGGCATTCTTCAACAAGGACATGGCGAAGCTCGCGCGCGACAACGACTTCTTCCAGAAGGAGGTGTTCCTCGACAAGCGCGTCCAGGTGGTGCTGATGAGCCTGCAGCCCGGCGAGGAGATCGGGATGGAGACGCACCGCGCCGACCAGACGACCTTCTTCGTCGACGGCAAGGGCCAGGCGATCGTCGACGGCGCCAAGGCGACCGTCACCGACAACCACATGATCGTCATCCCGCAAGGGGCCGAGCACAACATCGTCAACACCGGCGACGAACCGCTCAAGCTGTTCTCGGTTTATGCCCCTCCCGCCGAGCCGCACGGCATCGCCGCGAAGACCAAGGCGGATGCGGAGGAGTATGAGAAGGGTTGGCTCGCCAAGGCCGCCGAGGCGGTGAAGAGCGCCGTCCGCGGGTGATCGGCCCCTGTTCGTCCTGACCCGGCGGCGCGTCGTCTAGGCCGGGCTGGACAACGGCGCGCCCGCTCGTCATGCCCCTTTCGTGGCATCGTCGATCGAGCCCTCCAGCGCCGCTGATCCCGGTGCGCTCGACCCGCAGGCGGCGCGCGAGTTCGCGCTGATCGCCGATGCCGCGCCGGTGCCGATGTGGACGACGAGGGCGGACGGCCGCCGCGGCTTCGTCAACCAATGCTATCTGGATTTTCTGGGCGTCGATCGGGAAGCTGGTCTCGCGTTCGACTGGCGGACGATCCTTCATCCCGACGATGCCGGGCGGGTACGGGCGGAGACGATCGCGGGCGCCGCCGCAGGCGTCACTTTCGCGACGGAGGCGCGCTACCGGCGCCACGACGGCGAGTGGCGGTGGGTCCGCTCGGTGTCGACGCCGCGATCCGACGCGGCGGGCGCCGCGGGGGGCTATGTCGGCGTCGGTCACGACGTGACGGAGGCGAAGACCGCCGAGCTGGCGCTGCGCAGCCGCGAGCGGCAGCTGTCGGTGCTGATCGACCAGACCGCCGCGGGGCTGGCGCAGATCGACCTGAGCGGCCGCTTCACGCTGGTCAACGACCGGTTCTGTGCCATCGTCGGCTGGTCGCGCGCGGCGCTGATGGAGCGGACCGCGCGCTCGATCACCCATCCCGACGACCTCGCGCACAACGACGCGCAGATGGCGGCGATGCTGGCGAACGGCGAGGCGATCACCACCGACAAGCGCTATGTCCGCCCCGACGGGTCGGTGGTGTGGGTCAGCAACTCGGTCGCGCTGAGCCGCGACGAGGTGGGCGCGCCGTCGCGGGTGATCGCCATCTCGCTCGACATCACCGCCCGGCGCGAGGCGGAGGCGGCGGTCCGCGCCAGCGAGGCGCGGCTGGAGTTCCTCGACGCGCTGGGCCGCGCCACCGCCGCCGCGGTCGATGCCGATGCGGTGCTGGCGATCACGACGCGCATGCTGGGGGAAAAGCTGGCCGCGTCGGACTGCGCCTATGCCGACATTGAAGCGGACGGAGATTCGTTCCACATTCGCGGCGACTGGCATCGGTCCGACATGGCGTCCATCGTCGGGAGTTATTCGCTCGCTAGCTTCGGCTCGCAAACGGTGGCGGACCTGAATGCCGGGAGGCCGCTGCTGATCGAGGATGTCGCCGCCATCGAGGGTGACGGCGCTGCCGCGTTCCGGGCAATCGGCATTCAGGCCACCATCTGCATGCCCTACATCAAGGGCAACCGGCTCGCGGCGCTGATGGCCGTCCATGCATCGGTGCCGCGACGGTGGACGGACGAGGAACTGGCGCTGGTGCGCGAGGTGACGGCGCGCTCCTGGGCGCATGTCGACCGTGTCCGCGCGGAGGCCGCGCTGCGCGACAGCGAACGGCAGCTGCGGCTGGCGGTGGCTGGCGCGCGGATCGGCACCTGGGATTGGGATCCGGTGACGCAGCGCGGCGGCTGGTCGCCGCGCACCGCCGAGATCATGGGCATGCCGCATGAGCGCGTGCTGACCGAGCGCGAACAGGCGGAGATGGTCCATCCCGACGACCGCGCGCGCGTTGCGGCGGGCAGTGCCGCGCTGGCGCTCGCGGGCACCGACTTCGCCACCGAATACCGGATTATCCGCCCCGACGGCCAGGTGCGCTGGGTCGCGAGCCACGGCCTTGTGATGCGCGACGCGGCGGGCGGGGCGGTGCGCGTGATCGGCACGCTGCGCGACGTTACGGCGCGCCGCCGCGCGCAGGAGGCGCTGACCGCGCTCAATCAGACGCTGGAGGCGCAGGTGGCCGAGCGCACCGCCGAGCGCGACCGGATGTGGAATATCTCGGCCGACCTGATGCTGGTCATCGATTTCGAAGGCGTATTCCGGCGCGTCAATCCGGCCTGGACCGCGCTGCTGGGCTATACCGCCGAAGAGCTGGTGGGCCACCACGTCAACGAGTTCGTCCTGCCCGA
>NZ_CBDFKR010000007.1:0-295531 GCF_965248875.1 Sphingomonas sp.
TGTCGGCCCGTTCGCGATCGAGCGCGGACTGGTCGCCGCTGTCGACGTCGAGACCGCGGTCGCGATCCACATGGTCAACACCGGGCAGACCGCGGTGGCGACGGTACAGACGCCGGGGGGCATGCCGGCGTTTGCGGGCCTGGCGCGGATCGACGGCGTGCCGGGCACCGCCGCACCGGTCGCGCTGCGGTTCCGCGCCACGGCCGGCTCGTCGTGCGGAGCGCTGCTTCCGACCGGACATGCCATCGACGAGATCGACGGCGTCGCCTGCACGCTGATCGACAACGGCATGCCCTGCGTGGTGCTGCGCGCGACCGATGTCGGCGCCAGCGGGTACGAGGATCGCGACGCGCTCGACGCCGACACTTCGCTCAAGGCCAGGATCGAGGGCATACGCCTGCGCGCGGGTCCGATGATGAACCTTGGCGACGTCGCCGCGAAGACGGTGCCGAAGATCATGCTGGTGGCGCCCCCACGGCACGGCGGCGCAGTAACGGTGCGCAGCTTCATCCCGCACCGTGCCCATGCATCGGTCGGCGTGCTGGGCGCGGTCAGCGTCGCCACCGCCTGCCTGCTGCCCGGCTCGCCGGCGGCCGCCGTCGCGGTGGTCGAGGCCGGCGATCGCGTCACCGTGGCGGTGGAGCACCCGACCGGCGAGATGACCTGCATCCTCGATATGGGCCGGAACGGACAGGTCGTCGGTGCCGCGCTGCTGCGCACCGCGCGCAAGCTGATGGACGGGGTCGTGTTCGCGTGATCGCCGCAAGAAAACAGAGGAGAGACGGCATGGCCGAGGCCGATCGGGCGGGCATGGTTCACCGGCGCAACCCGCTGACCGGCGCCGTGGCGAGCAGCGCGCCGGCGATGACCCCGGGCGAGGCGGTCGCGGTAGCCGACCGTGCGGCGGCGGCGTTCCCCGCCTGGGCCGGGAGCGGGCCGAACGCGCGCCGCGCCGTGCTGACCGCCGCCGCCGAAGCGCTGGCCGCGCGCGGCGACGAGATCGTGACGGCGATGAGGGAAGAGATCGGCGCGACCGAGGGGTGGGCGCGCTTCAACATCGCACTGGCGGTCGGCATGATCCGCGAGGCGGCGGCACTCACGACGCAGATCGGCGGCGAGGTGATCCCGTCCGACAAGCCCGGCTGCCTCGCTATGGCGCTGCGTGAGCCGGCGGGCGTCGTGCTCGGCATCGCGCCCTGGAACGCGCCGGTGATCCTGGGCGTCCGCGCGATCGCGGTGCCGCTCGCCTGCGGCAACGCGGTGGTCTTCAAGGCGTCGGAGGTCTGCCCGCGAACCCACCAGATCATCGTCGAGGCTTTTGCCGCCGCCGGCCTGCCCGACGGGCTGATCGGCGTCGTCAGCAATGCACCCAAGGACGCGGGCGAGGTGGTCGGCGCGCTGATCGACCACGCGGCGGTGCGGCGGATCAACTTCACCGGCTCGACCGCGGTCGGCCGCATCATCGCGCGGCGCGCGGCCGACAATCTGAAGCCGGCGTTGCTGGAGCTGGGCGGCAAGGCGCCGCTGATCGTGCTGGAGGACGCCGACGTCGACGAGGCGGTCAAGGCGGCGGCGTTCGGCGCGTTTATGAACCAGGGCCAGATCTGCATGTCGACTGAGCGGATTATCGTCGTCGAGGCGATCGCCGACGCCTTTGCCGAGAAGTTCAGCGCGAAGGTGGCGACGATGGCGGTCGGCGATCCACGCGAGGGGCGGACCCCGCTGGGCGCAGTGGTCGACCTGAAGACCGTCGGCCATGTCCAGGCCCTGGTCGCCGACGCGCTCGATGCAGGCGCGGTCGTGCTGAACGGCGGTGCGGCGGACGGCGTGCTGATGCCCGCGCACGTCGTCGACTGCGTGACGCCCGCGATGAAGCTGTTCCGCGAGGAGAGCTTCGGCCCCGTGGTGGCGATCGTCCGTGCGGCGGACGAGGAGGACGCGATCCGCCTTGCCAACGACAGCGACTACGGCCTGTCCGCCGCCGTCTTCACCCGCGACACCGCGCGCGGCCTGCGCGTCGCGCGGCGGATCCGGTCGGGTATCTGCCATGTCAACGGCCCGACCGTTCATGACGAGGCGCAGATGCCCTTCGGCGGCGTCGGCGCCAGTGGCTATGGCCGGTTCGGCGGCAAGGCCGGCATCGACGCCTTTACCGAGCTGCGCTGGATTACGATCGAGACGCAGCCCGGCCATTATCCGATCTGAACGGGGATCAGCATGACGGACCGCGCCGAACACGACACCGTCGCCTTCGAGGTGATCGACCGCATCGCCTGGGTGCGGTTCAACCGTCCCGAAAAGCGCAACTGCATGAGCCCCCGGCTCAACCGGCGGATGGGCGCGGTGCTGGACGAGCTGGAGCATCGCGACGATGTCGGCGTGCTGGTGCTGACGGGCGAGGGCAGCGCCTGGTCTGCGGGCATGGACCTGAAGGAGTATTTCCGCGAGACCGAGGCGCAAGGGCTGGCCGGCACGCGGCAGGCGCAGCGCGAGGCCTATGGCTGGTGGCGGCGGCTGCGCTGGTTCCAGAAGCCGACGATCGCGATGGTCAACGGCTGGTGCTTCGGCGGCGGCTATGGCCCGCTGTTCGCGTGCGATCTCGCCTTTGCCGACGAAAACGCGCAGTTCGGCCTGTCAGAGATAAACTGGGGCATCCTGCCCGGCGGCGGCGCGACTAAGGTAGCGGCGAGCCTGACCGGCTTTCGCAATACCATGTACCATGCGCTGACCGGCGAGAACATCGACGGGCGCACCGCCGCCGCCTGGGGTTTCGTCAACGCGGCGATGCCGGCCGACGCGCTGAGGGCCCGCGTCGAGGCGGTCGCGGCAGTGCTGCTCGCCAAGAATCCGGTCGCGCTCAAGGCGACGAAGGACGCGGTGCGCCGCGTGTCGGAAATGACCTATGACAATGCCGAGGACTATCTGATCCGCGCGCAGGAAGCAGCCAACAGCTATGACAATGAGGGGCGCAAAGAGGGCATTCGGCAGTTCATCGACGACAAGAGCTACAAGCCCGGGCTCGCCACCTATGACCTGGCGCGACCGGCGACATGATCGACTACATCGCCGCGCATGGCCGCGCGCGCGGCGCGGCGCTGGCCTGTGTCGACCTGGCGAGCGGCCGGCGGTGGAGCTGGGCGGCGTTCGACGCGGACGTCGACCGCGCCGCCAATGAACTGCTCGCCCGGTTCGGACCGGCGAGCGGCGCGCGGGTGGCGACCTTGGCGCGCAACCGTGCGGACCTGCTGATCCTCCAGCTCGGCTGCGCGCGGGCCGGAGCGATCTTCGTACCGCTCAACTGGCGCCTCGCCGAACCGGAGATCGCGGCGCTGCTGGCGGACAGCGGCGCCGTGCTGCTCGTGGCCGACGACGACTTCGCCGCGCCGGGCTATTCCGGCGAGCGGCTGATCTCCGCCGACTGGACCGCGGCGATCGCCACTCGTCCCGCGACACCACCCCCGATTACGGCGCGCCAGCCTTGGGACGCGCCGACGACGCTGCTCTACACCTCGGGCACCAGCGGATTGCCGAAGGGGGTGATGATCAGCGAGGCGAACGCGTGGTGGGGCAGCATCGCGTTCATGCTCGGCAACCAAGTGGCGAGCGACAGCGTCTTTCTGGTCGACAACCCGCTGTTCCACACTGCCGGCCTCTTCGCGGCCGCACGGACGCCGTTGCTGGCGGGGGGCACGGTGCTGATCTCGTCCGGCTTCGATCCCGCAGTGACGCTCGCGCGGCTCGCCGACCCGGCGCTGCGCGTCACCCACTATTTTTCGGTGCCTCAGATGGCGCAGCGGCTTTGGAACGCGCCCGGCTTCGACCCGGCGATGCTGCGCGGGCTGACGGTGCTCGCGACCGGTGGTGCGCCGAACCCGGCCGCGCAGATCGAGCGCTTCGTCACCGCCGGCATCGCGATGTCGGACGGTTTCGGCATGACGGAGACCTGCTCCACGACGGGCATGCCGGTCGGCGATCCCGCACAGCTGATCAACAAGGCCGGGTCGATCGGGTTGCCCTATGCCGGTGTCTCGCTGCGCATCGTTGACGAGGAGGGGCGGGATTTGCCCGATGGCGAGGTCGGCGAGCTGTGGGTTCGCGGGCCGGGCGTGACCGCTGGCTACTGGAACCGGCCCGCACTGTCTGCCGCCGCATTCTGCGACGGCTGGTTCCGCTCGGGCGACCTGGTCCGCCGTGATGCCGACGGCTTCTACTTCATCGTCGATCGGCGCAAGGACATGTACATCTCGGGCGGCGAGAACGTGTATCCGGCCGAGGTGGAGACAGTCCTCGCCGAGCTGGCGGAAGTCGCCGAATGCGCGGTAATCGGGGTGCCTGACGCGCGCTGGGGAGAGGTTGGCCGCGCGTTCGTGGTGGCGGCGCCAGGGCGCACGGTCACGGGCGAGCAGCTGCTCGGGCATTGCCGCGCGCGGCTCGCCGCGTTCAAGGTGCCCGCGACGATCGTCTGCGGCCGCCCGATCCCGCGCACCGCATCGGGCAAGGTGCAGAAGCACCTGTTGCGCTGACCGGCACGTCCATATTGCGGATGATTGTTGCCACATGGCGGTGTTTCTGCACACGGCTGGCCCGATCAACGAAAGGCGGGCCGTGGCAGTCATCGAGGACGTGGACGAGGCCGAGAACAAGGCGAACGACCGGAGCGGCGGGATCCAGGTCATCGCTCGCGCCGCGTCGATCCTGCGCGCGCTGGAGAACGAGCCGGACGGGCTGAGCTTGGGCGAACTCGCGCTGCGGCTGGGGCTCGCGAGATCGACCGTCCAGCGCATCGTCGCCGCGCTCGGCGAGGAGCAGCTGCTGATCAGCGCGGGCCCCCGCGCCGGCGTGATGCTGGGTCCGGCGCTGGTCCGGCTGGCGTCGGCGGCGAACATCGAAACGGACAAGATCGTTCGCCCGATTATGCAGGACCTATCGCGGTCGCTGGGCGAGACAGTAGACCTTTCGGTGTTGCAGGGCAGGACCGCGATGTTCGTCGACCAGGCGATCGGCACGCTGCGGCTGGTCGCGATCTCCTCGGTCGGCGAGACCTTTCCGCTGCATTGCACCGCCAATGGCAAGGCGCTGCTCGCCTGCCTGCCGGCCGCGCGGCGCGCAATCCTGCTGCCACGGCGACTGCCCGCGCACACCCCGCGCACGGTGACGAGCCTGGCGATGCTGGCCGACGAGATCGAGGAAGCGGCGGCGACGCACCTCGCCTACGATGTAGAGGAGCATTCGGAAGGGATCAGCGCGGTCGGCACCGCCTTTGTCGATCCGCTGCGCCGCCCCTTTGCCCTCTCCGTCCCGATGCCGTCTCAACGCTTCGCCCAACGCCGGGAAGAGGTGCAGGCGGCACTTCTCGCCACCCGCGCAGAGATCATGCAGCTGATCCCCGGCGCCAGTTCGACCTCAAGCTAAAACCACGATGCGGTCGGTATTGACCGCGATACGGAACACAGGCATGACGAGGCCGACCCGGCTTTCGATCGGGCGGCAATGGCGTAATCGCGCCGGGAGAGGTTCCGATGAAGCATCTTGTGCTCACGACAAGCGTTCTGGCCCTCGCCGTCGCCGCACAACCCGCATGGGCGCAGTCGGCCACGACCGCTCCCCAATCCAGCGAGCCCGCGCAGGCGGGTTCCCCCGCCGCCGCTGATCCGGCCGCGCCGGCGCCTGCCGCCGATCAGCCGGCAACGACGGAGGCGACCGACCGGGCCGGGGCCGGGCTCGCCGACATCATCGTCACCGCCCAGCGCCGCAGCGAGTCGGCACAGCGCGCCGCGGTGGCGATCGCCGTCGTGACGCCGGGCGTGCTGACCAATGCGGGCGTCGTCACCCCTACCACGCTCAACGCCGCCGTGCCCGCGCTGATCGTCACCAAGGCGGGGGGCGCCAACACCAGCTTTTTCGTGCGCGGTGTCGGCAACTTCACCGTCAACGCGTATGCCGACCCGGCGATCGCGTTCAATGTCGACGGGGTCTATCTGGGCCGGCCGACGTCCACCACCGGCACCTTCTTCGACCTTGACCGGGTCGAGGTGCTGAAGGGGCCGCAGGGCACGCTGTACGGCCGCAATGCGACGGGCGGCGCGGTCAACGTCATTCCCGCCAAGCCCATCCTGGGCGAGTTCAGCGGCTATGTGCGCGGCGGCTATGGCAGGTTCGACGCGGTCGATGGCGAGGCGGCGGTAAACATCCCGCTGGGCGACCGGTTTGCCTTCCGCGCTGCGGGCAAGGTCGTCCACGATGACGGCTACAATCGCGACGGCACCAACGACGAGGTCGGCCAGGCGGTCCGTCTCCAGCTCTATGGCCGGCTGAGCGACAGCCTCAGCGTTCGGATCGCCGCCGACTATTCGCACCAGGGCGGGGTGGGGCCTGGCGCCTCGTTTAACGGCTCGTTGCGCTACACGCCGGGGTCGCCCGCGACTGCGGCATCGACCGCCAACTATACTTACATCCCTGCCAACATACCCGCCTATGACGGGCTGCACACCGCGAGGAGCCAGGCGTATTTCCGCACCCTTGTGATCGGTGGCGCGTTCATCAATCCCGGTACCTTTCCGGCTCTAGGCGAGTTTCTCAAGCCGGGGCAGGCCTATGCCTATCCGGCGCTGGACAACGACTATCGGGGCATCCTCGCGGAGGTGTCGCTCGATACCGGCATCGGCCAGTTCACGTTCCTTCCCGCCTATCGCAAGTCGACGCTGGATTCGGTGTTCAACGGACCTGCCTTCGCCGCCGGGATCAACACCGAGGAGGATCGCCAATACAGCGCCGAGCTGCGGCTCCAGGGCAAGACGATCGGGCCGATCGAATGGCTGATCGGCGGCTATTACTTCGACGAAAGCATCCGTGCACAATACACGTTCTCGCAATTTCAGATCAATGTGTTTCAGAACATCGCAACGGGCACCAAGTCCGTCGCCGGCTTCGGCCGGATCGTCGCCAACCTGACGGACAGGCTGCGGCTGGTAGGCGGCGCGCGGTATACCCGCGACCGCAAGCGGTTCGACTACGTGGCCGACACGCTGGTGGAGATCTGTTCGCGACCGCCACCGCCGAACGGCCCCGGCTGCTTCGGGGGACCTTCGGTGACCCCGGCTCGCTCGCTCGACCAGCTGCCGTTCGCGCCCATTCCCATGCCGAACCGCGGCCCGGTCCCGTTCGGGACGGCCGGCAACCTCATCCTCGACAATCAGGATAGCGGCAACCCGCGCGAGGCGTTCAGCCGCTTCACCTATCGCGCCGCGGCCGAATATGATCTGGGCCCCGCCTCGCTCCTGTACGTCAGTTACGAGACCGGGTTCCGCAGCGGCGGTTTCTCGGCTTCGGCCACCTATCCGACCTATCAGCCCGAATATATAACGGCGCTGACGCTGGGGTCGAAGAACCGGTTCCTCGACAATCGCCTGCAGGTCAACGTCGAGCTGTTCCGCTGGAAATACACCAATCAGCAGGTTTCGCATTTCGGCTTCGAGGCGAGTGGCGCGACCAACCTGTTTACCGAGAATATCGGGCGATCGACGATCCAGGGCGTCGACTTCGATACGCAGCTACGGGCGACGCCGACAACGCTGCTGCGTGGCTCCGTTCAGTATCTCGACAATCGCATCGATCGCTTCGCCTATACCAATCCGTTCGGCGGCACCAACCTGACGCCGGTTACCGGCTGCCGGGTGAGCGCACCCGCAAGCGCCGCTGCGCAGCAGGTCTACACGGTCGATTGCGCCGGTCAGCGCGGCTACAACTCGCCACGCTGGTCGTTCAACGCAGGGGGCGACCAGAGCTTCACCGTTGGCGACTACCGGGCGACTCTGACCGGAGAGGTACGCTATCGCTCTAACCGCGTGATCGGTTTCGAGCGGCTGCCCCAGCAGAACTCCGGCGACGACACCACAGTGGACCTGTCGGTCACCTTCGGTCCCGCGGACGAACGATGGATGCTGACCGGCTATGTCCGCAATCTGTTCGATGTCACCGCCGCCGCGGCGGCGCAGTTCAGCGGCAGCACCGGCAATTCGATCAGCACCAACTATTACCCGCGCCGGAGCTACGGCGTGCGCGGCAGCGTCAAGTTCTGAGGGTGGTGGACCGAACCCTGCTTGACGTGCGGCACGAGCGCTCTTTCCTGCTGCTGGCGCGCATCGGCATGGCGTCGCTGTTCGTGTTCAGCGGCTTGGAAAAGCTGACCGACCCGGCGGGAGCGGCCGGATTCGCGGCGGCGTTCGGCATTCCGGTGCCACAGCTCGCCATTCCCGCGGCGATCGTGATCGAGCTGGCGGGGGCGGCGGCGCTGCTGATCCCCGCCACCTGCCGCTACGGCGCCGCAGTGCTGGCGCTGTGGGCGTTTGGCCTCAATCTGTGGTTTCATCGCTTCTGGGCGGTGCCGCCCGACCAGTGGCAGATGATGATCGACAATTTCTTCCATCATTTCGTGATGGTCGGCGGCCTCCTCTACGTGGTCGTGTTCGGTGCCGGCCGACCCGTGACAGCCGCGCACGAATGAGGACCCTCTACGGCCATCCCTACTCGCGGGCGCACCGCGTCATGTGGATGCTCAAAGAACTTGATCTGCCGTTCAAGCATGTCCCGACCAGCTTCACCGACGGCAGCACGCGCGCGCCCGACTTCCTGGCGATCAACCCAAACGGCCGGGTGCCCGTGCTGATCGACGATGGCGAGACGTTCGTCGAGTCGCTTTCAATCAACCTCTATCTCGCGGCGCGCTATGGCGGGCCGCTCGCGCCGGCCGGTCCGGTGCAGACGGCGCGTGCGGTCGAATGGAGCCTGTGGGTCGCGACCGAGGTGGAACGCGCGCTGCTGCTCGCCGCCGCCAACCTGTTCCTGTTTCCGCCGGCCGGTCGCGACGCTGATCAGGCCGCGCTGGCACTGCGCAAGCTGGATCGGCCGTTCAAGGTCATCGACGCGCACCTCGCGCGCTCGGCCCATCTGCTCGGCGAGCAGTTCTCGGTCGCCGACCTGAACGTCGCCAGCGTGCTGACCCTGGTCCCGCTTGCGCGGGTGCCGGTCGATGCCTATCCCGCGCTCGCCGCCTGGCTGCACCGGTGTCTCGAGCGCCCCGCCGCGGCCGACTGGAAGCCGATCCATTTCACCATTCCCCGCCCGGCGGATGCGTCGGGCATCCTCGCCATGTTCGTGTAAGGCCAGCCATGCACTTCGCAGATGCCGATCGCCTGCTTGATCCCCGCCCGATGCCACTCGAAATGGGTTGGCAGCGCCAGAACAATGGTGTGCTGCACGTCGCCATCCGCACCGACATGCACGGCTGTACCGGCGCGATGCTGGAATGGTGGTTCGGATCGCGGATGGGCACGCGCGAGTATCGCTGGTGGCACCCGATCGATCATATCGCATCGAATTGGGTCGAGGGCGCGGCGGGCAGTCCGGTCGGCGCGATCCATCAGGCCGAGGAGCGGTTCACCGAGCGCCCGGCCGAGCAGCTCTCCATCCAGTTCCGCGATCCGGCCGAGGCGTTCGACGCCGGCGCGCTGGCGGCGGCGCGCGCGGGCGGCGCGGTGTCGGCCGCGATCCTCGCGCATGGCGGCCCGGGCTTTGATCCCCGCCGCCGGCCCGACGGCGCGGTGATCGGCACGCGGCTGATCCATCTCGGCCGCGACACGCCGTGGGGCATGGTGCTGCGCACGCGTTTCTTCCTCGGCCACGATCTGCCGCAGGTTGGGATGCCGCCGGCGGAGATCGCGCGGATCTTCCCCGATGAACAGGCGCCCGCGTTGCTTCAGCATTGCTACGACGAGTTCACTTACCTGTCGCGCATCCTGCCCTCGCTCTACCTTGCCGAGGGCCCGGAGGACGTGGCCGTGACGCGGCCCTGGTAGCCGCACCTGTCATTCCGCCGCCAGCAACGCGGCCTCCTCGCCCGCCGCGCTCGGCACCCAGATGCCGTGAAATCCTTCATGGACGCGCGCCGGAAAGCGCAGCGTCGCGACTGGCCCGGCTGACAGGTTCAGCGCGTCCAGGATGACGAGATCGGTCCGGTTCTCCGCGCGCCGGCCGACGATCGTCAGTAGCCAGCCGTCGCCCTGTCCGGCATCAGCGCTCTTGGGCACGAACACTGGCTCCTCGGGCGCGGAGTCCGGCCCGGCATAGAAAAAGTCGAGCTTGTCGGCCTGTGCGTCCCAATGGCCGATGCAGGTGAACGGCGGGCCCTTGGGACCGAGCGGCAGCATCGGGCCGAGCGCGGGGTTGCTGGTGCCAAACCAGAAATGCCGCGTCTTCTTCGTGGCGTAGCGATGGTCGATCATCGGCATCTCGCCGACCTGCGGGAACAGCTTGACACTCTCGAACCGGTCCTCGTTCGACGCGAGGTCGAAGCTCCAGCGATAGGCGAACGGCGGCTGCTCGCGATTGGCGGGATCGTTGACGTCGGGGAATTGCGACAGCCAGCCGGTGCCGGTGAAGAAATGCTCCAGATGCAGCGTCGAGCCTTCTTCCCAGGCGTTGAAGGTATGCGTCTCCATGCCGGTGACGGGAGAGGTGAACCAGCGGATGCTGCCCGTCCCGCCGGGTGCACGCGGGATCACCGCGACCTTGGTCGGCAGCGTGCCGTTCCAGTGGAAGAACGGCTCGCCCGCCTTTACCCGGTCCCAGTCGCACACCATGGGACAGATGGTGAAGGCAATGTAGTTTTCGGACAGCATGAAGTCGTGGACCATCGACGGATACGGCGCCTCGAACTGCTCGGTACGGGTCAGCGTACCGTCCGGGTCGATGAAATAGAGCTCGATCACGGGGCTGGCGACCCCGTCGACATTGTAGCCGTACGCGACCGTCTCGCCGGTACGCGGGTCGATCTTGGGGTGGGCGGTGAAGGTCTTGCTGGTCAGCCGCCCGTCGAAATCGTGGCTGCCCAGCGTCTCCAGCGTGTCGGGATCGAGCCGGGTGGGGCGCGAGTCCTCCTTCAGCGCATACAGCTTGCCGTTGTTCCACCAGACCGAGGTATTGGCGGTGCCGCGATCCATGCCCTCGACCTGCGGATCGTCGGTGAAGGGATTGCGATAGGCCCCGAACATCGCCCGGCGGGCGGCGCGCTCCGCCTTCCATTTGGGCGTGCGGACGTAGCGCGTCTTGAGATCGGCGTGCCCGTTCTCGATCCGCACCATGTGGATCATCCCGTCGCCGTTTAGGAAGATGTCCTTGCCCAGCCGCGGCGGATAGCGGGGGTCGGCGCTGTTGCGGTAATAGGTGCCCTCCAGCTCGGGCGGGATCGTGCCATCCACTTCCAGGTCGAGGACGTCGCCCTCGATCCGCACCGGCGCGGAATAGCCGTTGTAGATCAGCTGCTCGGGAAAGCGGCGGCCGGGCGCGGGCATGTCGGGGGCGATCGTCATGAAAGGTCTCCGATCTCGATGATCTCTTGCGGATAGGCATGGAGGCGTTCAGTCGCGTCCTCGCCGATCAGATAATTGTCGCACAGCCAGTGCAGACCGTCGGCGTCGAACCAGGTTGGGTGGCACGATACGACCATGTTCGCCGCCAGCGGCATCGGCTCGTCGAAGCGCACCAGCGGCCGCTCGACGAGGTCATAGCCCATCGAGTGGCAGTGCAGCCGGTCCTCTTCGGGCAGGCCGCGACCGCGCATGTACGCGTTGTAATCGTGCCAGATCGCGGCGCAGTCACCGCCCGGCCGCAGCCGGTCGAGCATGAAGGCGCGCGCCGCCTTTACCTCCTCGAGGCTGCGGTGCATCGCGTCGGTGGCGCGGCCGAGCACCGCGGTGCGTCCGATCTCGCAATAGAAGCCGCCGATGCCTGCATTCTCGATCAGCAGCGCGACCTGGTCGCCGGGCTGGATGACGCGGTCCTGATAATGACGGTTGCGGAACTGCACGCCGACCCCGACTGGCGAGGAGGCGACCATGTAGAGGCCCTGCTCGCTGCCTTCGCGGAGCGAGAGGCACTCCGCCGCGGCGGTCACGTCGCGGTCTCGCCCGCCGGGGCGGATCGCATCGAATGCCGCCGCCGTGGCGCGGTCCTGCATGGCGGCGACCTCGCGGATGACCACGATCTCGTCGGCGCTCTTGATGGCCTTGATCCGGTCGACGAGGTCAGAGGCGTCGACGAAGGTGGCGCCCGAGAGCTGGCGCTTGAGCGCCTCGATCAGGTGCCAGGACAGCGTCGACAGCCCGACCAGCCCGATCGTGGCGCGCGCAAAGGGCGCGAGCGCCTTCAGCGTCAGCTCGGCGTCATAGGCGTGGGTATAGCCCGCGGACGCATACATCGGCGCGGTCAGCACCCGATCGACGCCACGCCGCACGCCGTCGCCCTCGTCCGGCACGGCGCGATCGACGCCGAACGGCCCCTGCCCGATCAGGGTCATGCCCGCGTCGCGCGGGAACACCACGATCTCGGTGTAGCCCTGCGTCGCGGGCAGGTCGGTGAACCATTTGGGATAGCCGCCCATGAAGTCCTGGTTGGCCTGACAGAGCAGCACGTCGATCCTTGCCGCCGCCATCGCAGCGCGCGTCGCCGCCCAGCGGCGCTCCAGCTCGCGAGTCGGGATGGGCGTGTTGACGCGTTCGTCGTGGGTCATGCGTCCACCCGATTGACCAGCGCCTCGATCCCGCCCGCCAGGTAGCGGCGCAGATTGTCGGCGACCGCCGTGTACACCTGCTCGCCATAGCCCGCGTGAAAGCCGCCAAGGTGCGGCGTGACCAGCACGCGCGGATGCCGCCACCACGGGCTGTCCGCGCCGAGCGGTTCCTGCGCGAACACGTCAAGCGCCGCGCCGCTGAGCCGCCCCGCGTCGAGGGCGATCAGCAAAGCCGCCTCGTCCACCACCCCACCGCGCGCAAGGTTCACGACGCATGCGTCGGGTTTCATCGCCGCGAGCACCGCCGCGTCGACCAGATGATGCGTGTCAGTTGAATAAGGGGTCAGCACGACCAGGTAATCCAGACCGGCCGCGACCTCGACCAGCGCACCGCGCGGCTCGACCCGGTCGAAGCCGTCGAGCGCGCGCGGCGTCCCGCCGATCCCGACCGTCGTCATGCCGAGCGCCTTCAGCCGAGGCGCCAGCGCGGCGGCGATAGCGCCCAGGCCCAGGATGCCGACGGTGGCGCCGGCCAGCAGCCGCGGCGCGAACCGCTCCCACCGCGCCTCCGCCTGCTGCCGCACGATCCGCGGCAGATCGCGCGCCAGCGCGAGCATCGCGCCGATCGCGGCCTCCGACATCTGATCGCCATGCACCCCGCGCACGTTGGTGACGGCGACGCCGGGCCGAAGCGCCGGGTGGCCGAGCAGATTGTCCGTGCCCGTTCCGATCGACTGTATCCAGCGCAGCTTGCCCGCCGCCACGAATATTTGGTTCGCCGCGCGACCCAGCGCGGGCCCGATCGTCACCAGGATTTCCGCGTCGGCGGCGTGGTCGGTCGCCACCGCCGCACCGCCCGTCGTCACCTTCACCCCGGGGAATCGCACCGAAAGCCGCTCGAACGCCATCGCACTGCGCTCCGGTTCGGCAAGGATCGCGAGCAGTTGCGTCATGCGCCGGTATCCGCGACCAGCCCCGCCGCCGCGATCCCCGCGACCGCGCAGGCCTCGTCATTGGGCGCGGTGTCGCCGCTGATACCGACCGCGCCGAGCAGCACGCCGGCGGCGTCGCGGATCAGCACCCCGCCCGGCACCGGCAGCAGCGGCCGGAGCGCACCCACCGCCGCATAGAAGGCCGGTGCCGCGCCCGCGCGCTGCGCCACCGCGCGGCCGCCGAACCCCATGCCGAGGCATCCCATCGCCTTGGCCGCGGCGATGTCGGGCCGGTAGAGGGAGGCGCGCTCGTCGCGCTGCACCGCGAGCGGGTGGCCGCCTGCATCCAGTACCGTCACGCACAGCGGCGCGATGGCGTTGGTTGCGGCATGGGCGCGCGCCGCCGTGGCGATGCCGTTGGCCTGCGCGAGCGTCAGCATAGGTCAGCCAGCGCGCGGCGGACGAGCGGCGGGGCCATGGTCAGCCCGACCATTGCGCCAAAGGCGATGTTGAAGATCAGCAACCCCACGCGCGTCAGCGGCAGGATGTGCAGCGCCAGCGCGGCGAGCGTGCCGAGCGGCACCAGTAGCGCGATTGCCGCCAGTGCCAGCACGATCGCACGCGGCAGCAGGCGCGCCGGCAGGAATCGGCCGGGGCCCGTCACGGCGGGGGTGCGCGGCAGGCCGCCCTTGCGCAGCCGCGCGCGCAGGATGGCGGTCAGCACCAGCGTCATCAGCAAGGTGGCAAGCCCCGCCGCCTTGAGCATTCCCTGCACCAGCCCTGTCGCGCCGCCCAATGCCTCGGGGCCTGGAATGCCCACGAGCCAAATGATGCCGGCCGGGATCAGCGCATTGATCGCGATCGAGACGCAGGTCTCGATGCGGACGGCCCTGGTGGCGGGATCGGTCACGCGAACGCGCCCCTGAGATGCGCGGCAAGACGCGCGCGGGCAGCGGCGGCCTCGTCGGCGGTCGATCCAAGATATGTCCGCCCCCCTGCGAGACGTTCGAGCAGGCCAGCGGCGGGCTCGCTCGCGCGGCTCAGCATCGGCAATACCACCTGATGAATGTCGCGGGTCAGCTCCAGCCCGACCAGATCGGCATTTTCCAGCGGCCCCAGCGCCGCCAGCCGCGCGCCGAAGCTGCGGCGGACGATATGGTCGACATCGGCGGGTGAGCACACCCCTTCGTCGACCAGCGACATCGCCTCGCGCCATAGCGCGTGTTGCAGGCGATTGCCCGGCACGACGTCGCGGCGCACCCGCACCGGCTCGCGCCCGGCCCGCGTCAGCAGCGCCATCGTACGCTCGACAGTCGCGTCGGCAGTGCGCGCCGCCGCGATCACCTCGACCAGCGGGATGAGATCGGGCGGGTTCCAGAAATGGGTGCCCACCACCCGTGCGGCTGCCGCATCGTCGAGCGTCGCACCGACCGCGCCAACCTGGATAACCGACGAGTTGGTAGCCAGGATCGCGTCGCCGCGGGCGGCAGCCGCCAGCTCGGCGAATACCGCCTGCTTGACCGGCAGCCGTTCGGCCACCGCCTCGATCACCAGCACCGCGTCGCCGATCGCCTCGGCCAGGCTTGCCGCGGCCACCGCCGCCGGAACGGCCTCGATCAGTCGGGCGAGCGCCGCTGCGTCCCGGTCCCACACCGCGACGGGCCAGCCCACGCCCGCGAACAGCCGCGCCAGCCCCGTACCCATCATCCCGGCCCCGATCAGCGCGACCCGCACCATCTCAGCCGATCCGCACCGCGTTACGCCCCTTGAGCGCCAGCATTGCTCGCGCTTCGCCGGGGGTCGCCGTCTCCAGGCCCAGCTCGGCCAGGATCGCGCAAACCTTGCTCACCTGCGCCGCATTGCTCGGCGCCATCTGCCCGCGGCCGAGGAACAGGCTGTCCTCCAGCCCGACGCGGACGTTGCCGCCCAACAGCGCGGCCTGGGTCACCACCGGCATCTGGTGCTTGCCCGCGGCCAGCACCGACCAGACGTAATCCTTTCCGAAGAGCCGGTCGGCGGTGCGGCGCATGAACAGGACGTTGTCGGGGTCCGCGCCGATCCCGCCAAGGATGCCGAACACGGTTTGGATGAAGAAGGGCGGCTTCGCGATCCCCCGGTCGACGAAATGCGCAAGGTTGTAGAGGTGACCGATATCGTAGCACTCATGCTCGAACCGGGTGCCGTGGTCGACGAGCAGCGCATAGTTGCGCGCGATATCGGCGAAGGTGTTGCGGAAGATGAAGCTTTCCGAGTTCCGGATGTAGCGCTCCTCCCACTCGAACCGCCAGGGCCTCTGCTTGGCGGCGAGTCCATGAAAGGCAAAGTTCATCGAGCCCATGTTGAGCGAACACATCTCCGGACTGAACGCGAGCGCTGCGGCGAGCCGATCCTCCGGGCTCATGTCCGGACTGCCGCCGGTGGTGAGGTTGATCACCGCATCGGTCGCGTCGTGGATCGCGGGCAGGAACTGGCGGTACACGTCTGGATCGCCGGTCGGTGATCCGTCCTCGGGGCTGCGCGCATGCAGGTGCAGGATCGCCGCCCCGGCACGCGCCGCGGCGATCGACTGCGCCGCGATGTCGTCGGGCCGCCACGGCAGCGCGTCCGACAGGCTGGGCGTGTGGATGCCGCCGGTGATCGCGCAGGTGATGATGACCTTGGCCATGGCTCAGCCCGCGGTATAGCCGCCATCGGCATAGACGATGTGGCCGGTATGGAAATCGGACGCGCGGCTGCAGAGGAACAGCAGGGGTCCGGCGAGATCCTCGGGTTCGCCGAGGCGTCCGACGGGAACGCGGGCGAGAAAACCTTCGCGCACCGCCTTGGCCTTGTCGTCGTCGGCGAACATCCACGCGGTCAGTGGCGAGCGGAAGACGGTGGGGGCGATGGCGTTGACGGTGATGCCGTGCTCGCCCCACTCGCATCCCAGCGCGCGCGTCAGCCCGTCGACCGCCGCCTTGGAGGTGCAGTAGGCCGAATAGCCCGCGGGGTGGCCCAGCTTGCCGCGCGCCGACGAGGTCAGCACCACCTTGCCGCCGCGCGCCTGCGCAATCATCGCGGCGCCCGCCGCGCGCGCCATGAGCCAGGCGCCATCGACGTTGGCCCGCATGACCGCATCGAAGCGGGCCGGTGTTAGTTCGCCGATCGGCGCAACGTCGTTCATGCCCGATGCGATCACCAGGATGTCGACACCGCCGAAGGTGACCTGCGCGGTGGCGACGATCGCGGCGCAATCCGCCTCGCTGCCGGGGCGTCGGTTGGCGAGCGCAACGGCGATGCCGTCGGCGCGCAGCTCATCGCCGAGCACGGCCAGCGCCTCGCCATCACCGGCGGCGATCGTCAGCTTGGCGCCCGCCCGGCCCAGCGTCGCGCAGACCACCTGCCCGAATGCGCCGGTCGCGCCGATCACGATCGCGGACTTGCCACGGATGTCGAACAGGGTCGCGGGGTCGATCGCGGGCAGCGTCACGCCGCGGCCTCCGGATAGGGCATGACCACCAGCATGGATGCGACCGCGTTGCCCTCGTTGCGGATCGCGCGCGCCTCGCCGCCGGGGATGAAGCAGCTGTCGAACTTGCCCAGCCGTTCGGTCGCGCCGTTGCCGAGTTCGATCGTCACCGCGCCGTCGAGCACCACATAGATTTTCTCCAGCGGGCTGGCGTCCATCTCCGCGCCGCCGCCGGGCAGGAAGTGCGACAGGCCCGTCCACGCGAACCGCGCGCCCGACGCGTCAAAGCCCTGCAAGCGCAGGCCGCGCATGTCGTGGTGCTTGGGGGCGGTATACGGCCGCGCGTCGGCGAAACGGGTGATCTCCACCGCTACGCGCCCCGCCCGGTCTCGATGCGAAAGCCGCCGGTCGGATCGACGATCGCGACCAATCGGATGATGCAGCCGTCGCCTTTGGTCCAGCGCCACGGGAAGCCCGCGATGGTGACACGCTTGCCCGTCACCTTGTCGATGTCGCCGCCGACATTCTCGAACCCGCAGATACCCGCTGACAGCACCGCGTTGTGGCAAGGCTCCCAATATGGAAAGTCCTCGATGACCTTGCGACCGGTCTCGCGCTCATATTCGTCGTTCACCGCGGGGATCAGCCCATGCGGCGCACCGGTGCCGTGCGGTCCGATCGCAGTACCCAGCGGATGATCCAGCGCCTGGGTGTCGGTGCCGATCATCTTGACCTTCTTGTTGACGAACCACTCGCCCGCTTCCTTGTAGAAACCCGGCGAATAGGCGTAATAGTGGCGGTTATCGCCGTAATAGCGGTGCCAGCCGGTGTTCACGATGACGATATCACCCTCGCGGATTTGAGGTCGGGCGTTTTCCAGATCCTCGGCGGTGACGACCTCCCATTTCTGCTTGGGAATCGAGACGACGACGCCCGGGCCGAAGAAATAGGGCAGCGGCACCTCGTCCATGAACGGCGTGCCGGGCACGACATGAGCGGGCGCATCCATGTGCGTGCCCGAGTGCATGACGGTGGTGATCTTCTGCGTCAGGACGTTCGACTTCGACATGCCGTGCAGCCGCTCGATCTTGACGTCCTCGAAATAGGGCCAGACCGGCTGTCCCAGTCCCCAGGGGTGGCTGAGATCGTAGAACTCCAGCCCCATCGCGTTTTGCAGGTTCGATTCCTCGAACTTGCACAGCGCCTCGTCTCGCCACTCCACCACCGCTCTCCATTCTTATGTATCGCTAGATGGTACAACCGTCCCGCGATGTGGGCAATAGGGTTTGTGGCTGGATTTGGCGCGGCACCCGCCGCGATCCGCGTCGACAAGGCCGCCAATAAAATCGGTCAACAGCGTCATGGTGCGGTGCGGCTTGGGCAGCGCGCCTTGCTCCGCAAGAGCAACGCGGAGTTGGCGGCCAGCGCTCCTTGCCGCATTCGTTCAACGCCGTGTCGGAAAGCCGACCGGCCGAAATCCCCATATTTGAATATGGCTCGCACCGACGCTGGCGTTTCCCCACGGATAGCGAACCCCTCACCCCGCTATCAGCGCTGCCCAGGCCTCCACCTCGTCCGCAAACCGTTGCTCGACCCGCACCGCGCCCACCGCGCCCGTCGCCGCGTCGATCTCGACCGACCCCGCCCACGCCCAGGTTGCATTGCCCAGCAGCGTCACCGTGCCCCCCATGTCGGCGCTGCCCTTCACCAGCCCGCCGCGGTTGAGTACCCTCACCTCGGCATCGTACGCCGCCCGCCCGGTCAGGCACGCGGCATAGACCGACGCCGCCATCGCGCTCCCGCAGCTGTCGGTCAGCCCGACGCCGCGCTCGAACGTCCGCACGAACAGCGCGCCCGCCGACCTTGCTTCCACGAACGACACGTTCGCGCGGTTCGGCAACCACCCCGGCGCCGCCTCGACAAACGCCCCCAGCGCCACCAGCTCCGCCTCGTCCACGCGCTCGACGAACGCCACCAGATGCGGGTTGGGCATCGCGATCGCGGTGAACGCGCGCGTCGAGGGCAGCCGCTCGATCGCCCGCTCGACATTCTCGGCTCGCCCGATCGCCATCGGCCAGCCTGCCAGGTCAAGCGACGCCGGCCCCGCCGTCTCGCGCACCGTGTAGACATTTGGGCCCAGCGGCGCGGCGCGCGCCGCGGCAACCGACGACGCCTTGCACCGGATCAGCGCCTCTTCGATGCCCAGCGCCTCGAACCCCAACCGCGCCACGCAGCGCAGGCCGTTTAGGCACAGCTCCGCCTCCGACCCGTCACTGTTCCACATCCGCATGCCAAAATCGTGCGCGTCGTCGCCTGCGGTCAGCGCCAGCAGCCCGTCGCCGCCCAGCGGCCCGGCCCGGTCCGCCAGCGCTACCGCCGCGGCCGACCAGACGTCATCGTCGAACCGCACCTGCCGCGCATCGAGGAGCGGAAAATCGTTCCCCGATCCGTGGCACTTGATCAGCGGCAGCCGCATGTCAGGGCAGCGCCGCGATCATCGCCCGATCGCTCGCCACACAGGCGAAGCTCGGCCGCGCCAGCACGCTGTCGACCCATGCCTGCACCCGCGGCCAGCGCGACAGGTCGAACCCGATCAAGGCTAGGTTCGCGAAGGGCGACGCCACCGCCAGGTCGGCCAGCGTCACGCGCTCGTCGATCAGGAAACCGCCGGGGGCGGGGGCGATCCGCTCCAGATAATCGAGGATCGGCGGCATCTCGTCGCGCTCCGCCGCGTCGGCGGCCGCGGCGTCGCCCGGCTGTTTCAGAAACCGCGGCGCGACCATGCGGTTGAAGAACATCTTCGATCCGGCCGCGGTCACGATCGTGCTCGCGAACTGCTCGAACCAGATCGTCCTTGCCCGCGCTGCCGCCGCGGTCGGGATCAGGTTGGGGTCGGGCTGCTTCGCCTCCAGATAGGCGACGATCGCGGTCGAGTCGGACAGGATGAAATCGCGCCCGTCATCCGCGCCCGGATCGCGCAGGGCGGGCATCTTGCGGAACGGCGACGCCTCCAGGAAGTCCGGCCCGCCGCGGCCCATCCCGCCCGGCGTCACCGTCACAGCGATGCCCTTCTCCGCCGCAAAGGCGACGACCTTGCGCACAAATGGCGAAATCGTGGATCCATAGACGATCATCGGCTCTCTCCCCGTTTGCGGTGGTGCCTAGCCCTTCCGCCCGCACGCGAGAAGATGCCCCTCACACGCCATACCAGGCCGCCACGCGGTCCAGCGCGAGGCACAGCACCACGCGGCCCGCCCGCACCGGCCAGCCGAACGCCTTTTCCGTCGCCGGCAGACCCTCGCCAGCACAGACCACCCGCCACAGTACGTCCTGCAGCCCCGGGCCCGCCGCCGCGACCGCCGCATCGAACCGCCGTTTGGCGCTCAGCTGCGCCGTCGTCGCGTCGCCGCTGTCTGCGCTGCCGCCATCGACCCGCACCCGATCCCACGCCATCGTCACCCGCGGGCTCAGCTGCGCGCGCTCCCAATCGGCGCGCAGCCGCTCGCCCGCCGCCAGCTGCCGCGCCGTCACCAGCCCGCGTGCCGCCAGCCACGACAGCGGCGATTCGCGCAGGTTGACGGTCACGCTGCGCCGCGCCCGCCCCCGCTCGCCCAGCACACCATGCTCGCCCAGCCCGCGCTCCACCAGTTCCCGCACGATCTGCCTCCATCCGACTCGCCCGGCGCCCGCTTGCCAGCGGCGCTGGTTTGTAGGACAGCCGTAAAACCAGATCGGTTGGAGAAATTGCGGATGATCACCGCCATCAGGGAGGTTCGCCGCGCCAAGGGGCTGACGCTGGACGACGTCGCGCGCGCCTGCGACCCGCCCACCACCGCTCAGACGATCGGGCGGCTGGAGACCGGCACCCGCACCGTGTCGGTGATCTGGCTCAACCGGATCGCCCGCGCGCTGGGCGTCACCGCGGCCGAGCTGGTGAAGCTACCCGACCGCGCCGACATTCCGGTCGCTGCGGTGCTGGATGCGGCCGGGATCGAGGCGCCGCGCCGGGCCGCCGCGCTCACCCCGCCGCTCCCCGCCCCCGAGCTGGTCGCGGTCACGGTGCGGGCAGGCGTCGGCGACTATCGCGCCGGCGACGCGATCTGGTGCGAGCGCCTGCCACCGGAACGGTTCGCGCAGGCGCTCAACCGCGATGTCCTCGTTCCCCGTCCCGGCGGGCGGTTCGTCTTCGGCCGCCTGCTGAACCGGGAGGGCGCCAAACTCCACATCTTGCCGCTCGGTCACGGCACGCGTCAGCAGGTGTTGAGCGACGCTCCCTGGCTCGCCCAGGCGGTACGCCTCATCCGCAGCCTGTGAGTGGTGCGCCGGCCGCAGTTCCTGGCCCCTGGCGCATCGAACACGCATGCCAGGCCGCCTGGCCCACCGCCGCCGAGACGCTGATCGACGGCTGGCTGCTTCGCGCCGGCGGCGGTGCGACGCGACGGCTCAACAGCCTCAACCCGATCGAGCACGGCCCCCGCGACCCCGCCCCCGTCCTCGCGCAAGCCCGCGCGATGCTCGCTGCATGTCGCAAGCCCCTTACCGTCCGTGTCCCCGCCATTGCCGTCGGCCTCGACACCGCGCTCGACGCGCTTGGCTTCGGCGCACCCGAGGACGCGACGCTGACCCTGCTCGCCGCGCCCGCCGCGGCCGCGCCCGACGCGTCGGTGACGATGACCAGCATCGCCACGCCGCGCTGGCTCGCCGCCCGCGCCGTGCTGGCCGGGCTCGACCGGGACGGGCAGGACCAGCTTGCCGCCGCCGTCGCGCTGCTCGTCACCGCCGCCTTTGCGACCGTCACCGACGGCGGCATTCCCGTCGCCGCGGGCTACGCCGCGCTGGTCGACGGCGTCGCCGTTCTCGAAGCGATCGTCACCGGCGCTGCACACCGCCGCCGGGGCCATGCCCGCCGCCTCGTCGCCGCGCTTCAGGGCTGGGCCGCCGCGCAGGGAGCGGAAGCCGTCTGCCTTCAGGTCGCCGCCGCCAACACCCCCGCCCACGCGCTCTACCGCGGCGTCGGCTTCACGACCGAGCTGTATCGCTATCATTACCGGGTGGTGGGCGCTGACGGGCTCGAACCGCCGACATCTTCCGTGTAAAGGAAGCGCTCTACCAACTGAGCTAAGCGCCCCCGAAGGCGCAGTCGCGGCCACGACCGCACCGGCGCGCCACCGGCGCGCGCCGAGGGCGGCCGGCGGGTCGGTGTCAGCCGAGCCCGTCCGACGAGGCCGGCGGCTTTGCCGTCGGCCGCCGCTCCCTACACGAAGCTATCCAAGGCTCAACCCCGTCCGCTCCAGCGCCGCCACATACGCCCGCATCGTCGCCGATGCCCTGCCGGACAGCGCCACGAAGGCGCGCCGCCGGTCCTGCGGATCGGGGCGGCGCTCGAACAGCCCTTCCGCGGTCAGCCGCCCGATCCATCGCAGCGCGGTGGTCGGCGCAACCTGCGCGGCGATGCACAGCGAGGAGACCGACACCCGCCCGCCCTCCAGCTCGGCCGCGTAGAGGTCGAGCAGCATGTCCCAGGCCGGGTCCTCGAACAGCCCGTCGCCGAAATACTGCGCGCGCAGCCGCCGCGCGCGGATCGCGGCGCGGACCAGCTTCGGGTTGGCCGGAACGCCGCTCGCCGGACCCGGGTCGTAGGCCGGCCGCCGGTCGGCCAGCACCCCATCGGCTTTCGGTCCGCCTTCCGCCGTCGCCAGCCGCGCGAGCACCCCGGCGATCCGCGCGACCTCGCCCGAGAACCGGCGCAGCCGCGCGGCGTCGCCCTCGCGTACCGCCGCCTCGGGCGCATGCCCCTGCGCCGCCGCCAGCGCCAGCGCCTCGACCCGCTCGGCCAGCGTCGGCGCGCACAGCAGCTGCGCATCGCTGAACAGCACGGCATCGGCCACCGCATCGAGCTGATCGAGCCCGCAGGTGACCAGGTCCGCCCACCCGGCCAGCCCCGCCAGCGCCGACAGCGCCGCCGCGCCTCCGTCCAGCTCCACCGCCACCAGCGCCGTCGCGTCGGCAGTCGCGACCGCGTCCCACCCCAGCCGCGCGACCACCCGCCCGCCGGCCAGCGCTACCGCTGCCGCCATGGGCTCCGCGTCGCCGACCAGCACGACGTCGAACGCGTCTCCCGTTCCCTCGCCCCATCCCGGCAAGGTCACGCGAGCGCCTTCACGATCTCCTCGACCATCTTCTTGGCGTCGGCGAGCAGCATCATCGTGTTGTCGGCATAGAAGACGTCGTTGTCGACGCCCGCATAGCCGACGCCGCCCATGCTGCGCTTGATGAACAGGACCGTCTTCGCCTTCCCCACGTCGAACACCGGCATGCCGTAGATCGGCGAGGCCTTGTCGGTCTTGGCGGCGGGGTTCACCACGTCGTTGGCGCCGATGATGAAGGCGACGTCGGTCTGCGCGAACTCCGAGTTGATGTCCTCCAGCTCGAACACCTCGTCATAGGGCACGTTCGCCTCGGCCAGCAGGACGTTCATGTGCCCGGGCATGCGGCCGGCGACCGGGTGAATCGCGTATTTCACGCGGACGCCATGTTCCTTCAGCTTGTCGGCCATCTCGCGCAGCACGTGCTGCGCCTGCGCCACCGCCATGCCGTAGCCGGGCACGATGATGACCTGCTCGGCCTGCTGCATCAGGAAGGCGGCGTCCTCCGCCGAGCCGCGCTTCCACGGCCGGTCGATCTTCTCCCCGTCACCGCCGCCCGCCGTCGCGCCGAACCCGCCCGCGATGACGCTCAGAAACGACCGGTTCATCGCGCGGCACATGATGTAGCTCAGGATCGCGCCCGACGAACCGACCAGCGCGCCGGTGATGATCATCGCGCTGTTGTGGAGCGTGAACCCCATCGCCGCCGCCGCCCAGCCCGAATAGCTGTTGAGCATCGACACGACGACCGGCATGTCGGCGCCGCCGATCGGCACGATGAGCAGGAAGCCGATCGCGAACGACAGCGCCAGCAGCGTCCAGAACGGCCAGACATCCTGCGTGTGCGCAAACTGCATGACGAGGAGCAGGATGGCGGCCAGGATGCCCAGGTTGATGACATGGCGGCCGGGCAGCAGGATCGGCTTGCCGCCCATGTTGCCGTTGAGCTTCAGGAACGCGATCACCGAGCCGCTGAACGTGATCGCGCCGATCGCGACGCCCAGCCCCATCTCGACCTTGCTGACGGGATGAATGACCGCGAACGGTTTGGCCAGCATCGGGATGACGAGATCGGCGATCCCGAACGCCTGCGGGTTGAGGTACGCCGCGACCCCGACCAGCACCGCGGCGAGGCCGACGAGCGAGTGGAACGCGGCGACGAGCTGCGGCATCGCGGTCATCCGGATGCGCCGCGCCGTGGTAAGGCCGATGACCGCGCCGATGCCGATGGCGGCAAGGATTTCGGCGCCAGCTGTCCAATCTATGTTGGTCGGATCGAAGGGACGTTCTTCCGGCGGGAATACACCGCGCGGGATGTGCGTGAGCAGCGTCGTCCCGACCGCGATCAGCATGCCCGCCATGCCGAAGCGGTTGCCGCGCTGGCTGGTAGACGGGCTCGACAACCCGCGCAGCGCCAGGATGAAGCACACCCCCGCAACGAGATAGGCGAGCGCGACCCAGGGGTTGACGATTTCCACTAAAATCCTCCCCGTTCACGGGGAGGGGGACCGCTCGCCCCCTTGGGCGAGTGGTGGAGGGGGCTCGCCGCGACGGTCATCGCCAGCCGCCCGCCCCCTCCGTCACGCGGGCTGCGCCCGCGCCCCACCTCCCCGTCCCGGGGAGGATTGCCAGCACCCATCACCGCCCCTTCTTCTGGTACATCGCCAGCATCCGCGCCGTCACCGCGAACCCGCCGAAGATGTTGACGCTCGCCAGCGTCACCGCCGCCAGCCCCAGCCATTTCGCGCCCAAAGCACCTGGCGCCGATCCCGCCGCCGCCGCCGCGATCAGCGCGCCGACGATGATGACCGACGAGATCGCGTTCGTAACCGCCATCAACGGCGTGTGCAGCGCCGGCGTGACGCTCCACACGACATAGTAGCCGACGAAGCAGGCCAGCACGAAGACGGAGAGGATCGAGATGAAATCCATCTCAGGCTGCTGCCCGGCGCGGTTCGGGAACGGGACGGCCCATTTCCTCTGCGGCCTCCATCCAGCAACCGATCGCATCGTAAGCGTTCCGCAGCGCTTCTTCCGGTGTTTCACCGTCGGAAAAACAACCGGGAAGCTCGGGCACGGTCGCAATGAACCCGCCGCCGTCCGCAACGGACAGCGGCCGAATATCGACCTCATATTGCTGTGGGCTCACGCATTTGCTCCCGATATCGCGTCTATGAAGCGGACCAGTGCGTGGATGTATACCGGCTTGATCGGCCGATGTGCAGGGATGGTCAGAATCTGCGACACGGCGTCGTGCTTCACCTTGTAATGTGACCCCTTGCGCGGAGGCGTGCAAGTCGCACCCGCTGCCCGGTATGCCCTGATCACATCCTCGACAAGCCAGTCACGCGGGTTCGTCCGCATCCGCTCCAGCAGGTCGTCGGCCATCAGCTGTCGAGCAGCCTCGCATGCACCACCTTGCCGTCTTTGGTCAGCCGCACCGCGTCGCCGATCTCGGCGTCGAGCACCGGCCGCCCCGCGTCCTTGTCCCAGAACGCGCTCAGGAAATTGTAGAGGTTCCGCGCGAACAGCGCCGAGGCGTCCGCGGCCAGCCGCGACGGCACGTTCCTGTGCCCGACGATGCGAACGCCGTGGACCTCGACCACCTCGCCCGCGACCGCACCCTCGACATTGCCGCCCTGCTCGACGGCCAGGTCGACGATTACCGAACCCGGGCGCATGCTCGCGACCTGCGCATCCGACACCAGCCGCGGCGCGGCGCGGCCGGGGATCAGCGCGGTGGTGATCACGATGTCCTGCTTGGCGATGTGCGACGACACCAGCGCCGCCTGCGCCGCCTGGTATTCGGACGAGGTCTCGCCTGCATAACCGCCGGCGCCTTCGCCCTCGATTCCCGCCACGCCCTCGACGAACACCGGCTTGGCGCCGAGCGACTGGATCTGCTCCTTCGTCGCCGAGCGGACGTCGGTCGCCGACACCTGCGCCCCCAGCCGCCGCGCCGTCGCGATCGCCTGCAGCCCCGCGACGCCGACCCCCATCACGAACACCCGGGCGGCGCTGACCGTCCCCGCCGCGGTCATCATCATCGGAAAGGCGCGGCCATATTCGGCGGCCGCGTCCAGCACGGCTTTGTAGCCCGCCAGGTTCGACTGCGACGACAGGATGTCCATGCCCTGCGCGCGCGTGATCCGCGGCATCAGCTCCATCGCCAGCGCCTCGACCCCCGCGGCGGCATAGGCGTCGACGCGGGCGCGCCCATTCTCTCCGGCGCCGAACGGATTGAGCGACGCGACCACCCAGGCGCCCTGGGTCACACCCGACAGGCTCGCCGGGTCCGGCCCCTGCACGCCCAGCACAATGTCCGCACCTGCGACCGTCGACGGGAGGTCGCCGACCGTCGCGCCCGTCGCCGCATAGTCGGCGTCGGCATAGGAGGCCGCCTCCCCCGCGCCCGCTTCGACGCCAACGCTTGCACCCAGTGCGGCCAGCTTGCGGACGGTTTCCGGCGTCGCTGCGACGCGCTTCTCGCCGTCGGCCCGTTCCCTGACTACGGCGATCCTCACCCTAATGAGCGATCAGCCAGATCACCAGCGCCGCGACCACCGCCGCCACCACCGCGCCCCACTTCAGCAGCGCGATGACGCCGTCATAGGTCTCGACATGCGTCTCCAGGCTGCCGCGGTCGATGCCGTCACTGTCCATCGCACTCTCTTCATCCGGTTGGAACCGGTGCCTTTATCGAGCGGTTCGCCTGCCTGCAATAATTGTCGGCTAGCGTTTAAGCCGCCTTTACCGTCGCGGGGTATGTCGCGTGCTCGATGTCCAACCCTGCCCGCCCCCATCCTGCCCCCCCGCGTCCGGTCCGGTCATGACGCGCAACGGCCAACGCCTGCTGCTGCTGATCGACGCCGAGCCGGCGCAGCGGCGGCTGGTGTCGGCGCTCGCCGCCCGCGCGGGCTGGCGCTCGATATTCGCCGGCGACGGCGAAACGGGGGTGGCGACGCTCGGCACGCAGGACGGGATGCAGCTCGACGCGATCCTGCTCGATCACGGCTCGCCCGACGACGATGCGACCGCCACCATCGCCGCGCTGCGTGAACGCCGCCCGGCGCTGCCGATCCTGATGCTCACCGCCAACGGGTCGGTCGCGGCGGCGGTCGGCGCGATGCGCGCGGGCGCGACCGATTTCCTGGTCAAGCCGCTGGCGCCCGAACGCCTGCTCGCCGCACTGGAGGCGGCGGTGGCGGGGACGGCCGCAGGCGAACTGCGGCCGCTGACCGAGAAGATCCCGGCGCTGCTCGGATTCGACGAGATCGTCGGGTCCTCGCCCGATTTCCGCACCGCGCTGGCGATCGCGGCCAAGGCGGCGCGGGCGCGGATGCCGGTGCTGATCGAGGGCGAAAGCGGCGTCGGCAAGGAAGTCGTCGCCGAAGCGATCCACGCGGCGTCACCGCGCGCGAAGAAGCCGATGGTGACGGTCAACTGTCGCGCGATCCCCGCCAACCTGGTCGAATCCGAACTGTTCGGCCACGAATGCGGCGCCTTCACCGGCGCCTTTGAGCGAAAGATCGGCCGCCTGTCCCACGCCGACGGCGGCTCGCTGTTCCTCGATGAGGTCGGCGAGATGCCGCTCGACGCGCAGGCCAAGCTGCTCCGCGTCCTGCAGTTGGGCGAAATCCATCCGGTCGGTGCGCGCCACGGGCAGCAGGTCGACGTCCGCGTCATCGCCGCGACCAACAAGAACCTGGCCGACGAGGTGGAGGCGGGGCGTTTCCGCGAGGATTTGTACCTGCGTCTCAATGTCGTGCCGGTGACGATCCCGCCCCTGCGCGACCGCGCGGGCGACATCCCTGCACTGACCCGCCATCTGCTTGCCCGCATCGCGCAGCAACCGGGGCTGATGGCGCTCGGCATCACCGACGACGCGCTGACGCTGCTCTGCGACTATGACTGGCCGGGCAATGTCCGCCAGCTCCAGAATGCGCTGTTCCGCGCAGCCGTGCTCTGCGACGGCGCGGCGCTGACGAAGGCCGACTTTCCGCAGATCGCCAGCCTGGGCGCGCGGCGTCACGCGACGACCTCGGCGGCGATGGCGGGCGGCGTTACGCTGTTCCGCCCCGACGGCAACATGCGGCCGCTGGAAGACATCGAAGCCGACGTTATCCGCCTCGCGATCGGCCATTATCGCGGCCGGATGACGGAGGTCGCGCGACGGCTGGGGATCGGGCGGTCGACGCTGTACCGGAAACTGGGCGAACTGGGTATCGACAACGCGGCGTAGCCCGCACGCACGCAGCGACGCTATGTGCGAGACGGGCGAGCCCGGCCGGCGGGCGCAAAGCCGACCCGTCCGACGCCGCGGCTTCACGGCCGCGCGCCCGAATAGCCCCCGGGCGACTGCCCCGCTAACGCTCCGCAATGCCTGACTTCGCCGCCGCCACCATCCTCGTCACCGGCGCCGCGCCGGGCATCGGCCTCGCCGTAGCGGAGCGGCTGGCGGCGGACGGCACCGCGAAGCTGGTGCTGGTCGACCTCGACGGCGCCGCGCTCAACCGCATCGACCTGCCCTGTTCGATCGAAACGCTGCCAGGCAGCGTCGCGGAGGAGGCGTTCTGGGACGACGTCGCGCCGCACCTGGCGGGGCTGACCCACGCCGTCGTCAATGCCGGCGTTGCGGGCGCGGGCGCGATCGCCGAGCTGCCCTTCGCCGAGTGGCGGCGTATCCTCTCGGTCAACCTCGACGGCGCGTTTCTGACGCTGCGTGCGGCGTTGCGCGCGATGAGCGCCGGAGAAAAGGGCGGCGGCGCGATCGTCGCATTGTCGTCGGCGACCGCGGTCAGGGCGGAGGCCGGCACCGCCGCCTATGGCGCGTCCAAGGCCGCGCTGCTTCAGCTGGTCAGGGTCGCCGCAAAGGAAGCCGCTCCACGCCGCATCCGCATCAACGCACTCGCGCCCGCCGGGGTGGAGACGCCGGTATGGGACGGCGTGCCGATGTTTGCGGCGCGGGCGGCGGTGATCGGCCGCGATGTCGCCTTCGCCGAGCTGGCGTCGATGGCGACCCCGCTCGGTCGTTACGCGAAGCCGGCGGAGGTCGCGGCGCAGGTCGCCTGGCTGCTGTCCGGCGACGCGGCGCTCATCACCGGCGCGACGCTCTTGGCCGATGGCGGCTACACGCTCTGAGGGACAACCTAGCCCACCAGCCACGTCCACATCAGCCGGCCCGGGACGAAGCTGAGCAGCGCGGGTGTGATCATCCCGCCGGCGAGCAGCCCGATCAGCGCGCGTTTATGCGCAACGATGTCGCCCCGCCGCGCGCTCGCGACGACGCGCCACGCGCCGGCCAGCACCACCGGCACCAGCAGATGGATCGCGCTCAGCCGCCCGTCATTGAGGTGCCGCACCCATAGGGCGGACACCGCGCCCGTCACCATCAGCGCCAGCCAAATCTTGCCGAGCAGCCGGTGCCGCGGGCTGCCCTTCCTCGCCAGCAGCACCCATGCGCCGAGCGGCAGCGCCGGGATGACAGCCGCCAGGTGGACCGCCAGCGCCACTTCCCTCAACGCCGCCGCACCGGGCGCGCCGAACAGCAGCGCGCGGGTCAGCGCCACCCCGATCAGCGCCAGGATAGCAAGCGCGCCCGTCGCCAGCGCGATGCGGATGCGGGGCTTCAGGTCGGCGGCGGGCCGGCGGGCCGGGCGATCGGTGCGGGGCAGGGCGAGCGAGGTCATGGGGTCGGCTCCGATGGGGTCGCCGCCGCTTCTGCCCGCCGCCCGTCCGCGGGCAACCGCACCTGCGCCGACGGGCCGGATGCTTCGCGGTCTGCACGCGCACGCCATTTCGCGAAGCGCCAAGTGGCGATAAGCACAGGCCCGCGATGTTGACCCTGCGCCGGATGCTGATCGACCTTGCCGTGATGGTGGCGCTCGGTATCGCGCTGGCGCTGCTCGGGCCCTTCGGCAGCTTCGCCGCGCCGGTCGCGACGCGGCTGTTGTTCTGGCTGCTGCTCAGCATCGGCGGCTATGCGCTCTACATGCCCGTGATCCGCGGCGCGAACGTGCTGGCCGCGCGGCTCGCGCTGCCGGCCGCGGCGTTGTGGGCTGCGGGATGTATCGCCGCCAGCGCGCCGATGGCCGCGGTGGTGTGGTACGCCAACCGGCTGTGGTCGCCCGTCGCGCCGCCGACGCTGGACGAGGCGGCGGCGCTGTACGGCGACGTGCTGATCGTCGCGGCGATCGCCTGCCTCGTGCTGTGGTTCGTGACGGCGGACCGGCGGGTCGAGGCAGAGGCCCCGCGCCACAATGACGCCGCGCCGTCGGACCTCGATCCCGACGGCAGCCGGCCGGGCTTGCCGGTCTCGCCCGCCCCCGAGGCTGCATGCGCGCCGGCGGCGCCGCGCCTGCTCGACCGCCTGCCGCCGCATCTCGGCCGCGACCTGCTCGCGCTGGAGATGGAGGATCATTATGTCCGCGCCCATACCCCGCACGGCTCCGCCCTCATCCTGCTCCGCATGCGCGACGCGGTGGCCGAACTGGACGGCGTCGCGGGCGCGCAGGTGCATCGCAGCTGGTGGGTCGCCCGCGCCGCAGTAACCGGCGTCGCGCGCGATGGCCGCAACGTTCGGCTGACGCTCGTCAACGGCCTCGACGCACCCGTCGCCCGCGCCGTCGCGCCGGATCTCAAGGCGCAGGGCTGGTACTAGCCGACCAGCGCCTGGTCGCGCAGCCCGCGCCAGACCCGCACCGCCTGCACGGTCGCGGCGACGTCGTGGACGCGGAGCAGCTGCACCCCGGCCTCCACGCCCTTCATCGCCAGCGCCACGCTGCCGCCCAGCCGTTCGGCCACCGGCGCCTCGTTCGACAGGGCGCCGATCAGCCGCTTGCGGCTCGCCCCCAGCATCAGCGGCACGCCCAGCCCGTGGAACAGCGGCAGGGCATTGAGCAGCTGCAGGTTCTCGGCCAGCGTCTTGCCAAAGCCGATCCCCGGGTCGGCGATGATCCTCGTGCGATCGACCCCGCCCGCGACCACCGCATCGATGCGCGCGTCGAGCCAGTCGAACACCTCCGTGACGACATCGCCATAGGCGACGCGGCCATGCCCGCCCGTCTTCGGATCTGGCGAATGCATCAGCACGACCGGGCACCCCGCCTTCGCCACGACTTCCAGCGCGCGCTCATCCCACGACAGCGCCGACACGTCATTGACGATCGCCGCGCCAGCGCCCAGCGCTTCCTCCATCACCGCCGCCTTGCGCGTATCGATCGACACCACCCCCCCGCCCCGCGCCAGCCGCTCGATCACGGGGAGGACGTGGGCGATCTCGTCACCCTCCCAGACCGCCGTCGCACCGGGTCGCGTCGACTCGCCGCCGACATCGACCAGCGCCGCCCCCGCCGCGAGCATGTCGGTTCCTACCCCCGCCGCGCCCGCCGGGTCGCCGGTATGCTCGCCGCCGTCGGAGAAGCTGTCGGGGGTGACGTTGAGGATCCCCGCGACCAGCGGCTGGTCGAAGCGCAGCACGCGCTGCCCGAGCAACAACTGCGGCCGCGGCGCCGTGATACGCGCATGAAGCTGCTGCGCGCGCGGACCGAGGGTTGCGACGTCCGCTACGGGAACGCTGCGCAGCATGCCTCCCTCACGCAAATCGTACGCCGCAAACCACTGCATGCCACCCGCCAGCCGCGCGACGACGCCGTCGGGGTGGCGCACGGGCGAGGCGACGAACTGGGTGGGGAGGAGGTGCATCGCCGCTCCCCTCGCGCATCTGGCGCGGCGGCGCTAGGGTGAGACGGGGGGAATGCCGGTGACCGCTTTCGAGTTCGTTTTCGCGCTGCTGGCGATCGTGTCGTCGCTGGGGCTGACGCATCTCGTCGCCGCCTTCATTGCTCTGATCCGTCATGCCGAGCGGGTGCGCTGGTCGGCCGTCCATGCGTTGTGGATGTGGGCAGCGCTGACGCTGACGATCGGCAATTAGGGCTCGTACTGGCCGCTTAGGAACGTAACGGCCTAGTCGCCCTATCTGGTGCTCGTCAGCGTGATCATGACGATCGGGCAATATGCGTTGTGCGCGCTTGTCGCACCGGAGACGCCGCCAACCGGCGAGATCGACCTACGCGGTTTCCACAACCGCGAGCACCGGCGCTACGCCGCCGCGCTGCTGGCGCTGTGTGTACTCGCCGTGGTGCAGAACCTGATGCTGATGTCGGCTTACGCGAACTGGATACGCGACTCGATCAGCAGCTTCGAACTGGCGGCGATCGGGGTGCTGGCGCTGGTCGTGCGGCGCGGCCGGGTGCAACTGTGCGCCGCCGCCGCACTCGCGCTCAGCACGACTTGGTTCATGATCCTCTCCTGCGCGATCACGCCCCGCTAGGGCTGCGTCGCCAGCAGGTAGAGCTGCCGCGCCGCGTCGACCGGCTCCAGTCCGCCATCGCCCTCCCGGTGCCAGAAAGTCCACCCGTTGCACGCCGGCGCCCCCTGCAGCACCGCGCCGAGCTTGTGGATCGACCCCACCGTCCCGCAGCCGCTGAGCAGCGAGCCGTCGGCGCGCACCGTCGCAGCCCAGCGCCGCTTCGCGTCGGTGAGCACCGTGCCCGGCACCACCCAGCCGGTCTCCACCAGTGTCCCGAACGCCACCTTGGGGGCAGAGCGGGGCGACTGCATCGTCGTGAGCGCGGTTTCGTCGAGCGGCAGCGCTGCCGCGATCCGTGCCGCGGCAGCGGAGCAATAGGCGGGCTCGCGCTCGATCCCGATCCAGCGCCGCCCCAGCCGCTTCGCCACCGCGCCCGTCGTGCCGGTCCCGAAGAACGGATCGAGCACCACATCGCCGGGCTTGGTCGACGCCAGCAGCACGCGGTACAGCAGCGCCTCGGGCTTTTGCGTCGGATGGACCTTGTGTCCATCGGCCTTGAGCCGCTCCGGCCCGCCACAGATCGGGAACTCCCAGTCCGACCGCATCTGCAGCTCGTCGTTCAAGGTCTTCATACTGCGATAGTTGAACGTGTATTTTGCCTTCTCGCCCTTGCTCGCCCAGATCAGCGTCTCATGGGCGTTGGTGAAGCGGGTGCCGCGGAAATTGGGCATCGGATTGGCCTTGCGCCAGACGATGTCGTTGAGGATCCAGAACCCCAGATCCTGCACCGCCGCGCCGACGCGGAAGATGTTGTGGTACGACCCGATCACCCACAGCGTGCCGTCATCCTTCAACAGCCGGTGCGCCTCCGCCAACCACGCGCGGGTGAAGGCGTCATAATGCTTCAGGCTCTCGAACTTGTCCCACGCATCGGTGACCGCGTCGACATGACTGCCGTCGGGGCGGAACAGCTCGCCGCCGAGCTGCAGGTTGTAGGGCGGGTCGGCGAAGATCAGGTCGACCGACTTGGCGGGCAGCGCCTTCATCGCGGCGATGCAGTCGGCCATGATGATGCCGTCGAGCGGCAGCGCCCCGGCCACGACGGGCGGCGCGGTCGCCATCAGTTTCGCCGTGACCCCCATCCAGACCGCCCCCCCGCCTCGCGCATGGAACCCGCCCCGATCGGACTCCGTCAAGCGGACATTGGTTAACGCCGGCGGTGAAGATCGCGTTAACAGCCCGGTGGCCAGACGCGAGAACCTACATCTTGAGTCCGCCCGTAGATCGCAGCCTCAACCGGTAGCGGTGTGACCCGAAAGACTCACCGGCCGAGTTCCGCCTGCGCAACCGGCGCGAAGCTGCGACGGTGGAGCGGCGATGGCCCGTGTTCGCGCAGCGCGCGCTTGTGGGCGGGACAGGCATAGCCCTTGTTCGAATGCCAGTCATATTGCGGGTAGGTTTCGGCATGCACGCACATGATCTGATCGCGCGTGTGCTTGGCAACGATCGAGGCGGCGGCGATCGACAGGCTGAGTGCGTCGCCACCGACGATTGCAGTGGCGGCGTGCTCCCACCGCGGCAGGCGGTTGCCGTCGACCAAGACGTGCGCCGGCGCATGGGCGAGCGCCTCGACCGCGAGGCACATCGCCTTCATCCGCGCCCAGTATATGTTGAGCCGGTCGATCTCGTCCGCCTCGACAATGCCGACGCCGACCGTGGCGCAGGCGAGCAGCCGCCCGTACAGCCGCGCACGCTCGCCGGCAGTAAGCTTCTTGGAGTCGTCGATGCCACGCGGCACGCCCTTCAGGGGCAGCATCACCGCCGCCGCGACCACCGGCCCCGCCAGCGGCCCGCACCCGGCCTCGTCGACCCCCGCGACCGGCGCGAGGCACAGCTTCTCATGCCTGAGCGAGGGGCGGCGGTTCGGACGAGAAGGCGCAGCCATCACGCGATACCCGGGAAGTTGCGGACGAACTGCTGCCCCATCGGCCCGTGCCCGCCGCCCAGCCCCGGCGCGGCCTGGATCGCCAGCCGGACGAATCGCACCGCCGCCGAAAACGCATCCGCCATCGAATGGCCCTGCCCCAGCGCCGTCGCCAGCGCGCTCGCAAAGGTGCAGCCGGTGCCGTGGGTCGCGTTCGTGTCGAGGCGCGGTGCTTCGACCGACGCCAGCAGCGTGCCGTCGGGGGCCCAGAGCCGGTCGACAAGCATCGCCGCGTCGCCATGGCCGCCCTTCTCCGCAAGGTGACAGCCGTAGCGTAGGACCGCGTCGCGCCCGCCAAGCGCCTGCAGCTCCAGCAGGTTGGGCGTAACGATCGAGGCCAGCCCCATCAACCGCTCGAACCCCGCGATCGTGGCGGCCTCAGCCAGCCGAGCGCCGCTTGTCGCGACCATGACGGGGTCGAACACGACGGGTACGTCGACCTGCTCCAGCCAGTCGGCGACCGTTTCGGCAACCGTCGGTGACCCGAGCATACCGATCTTCACCGCATCGACGCCAATATCCCCCGCCACCGCCTCGATCTGCGCGCGCACGACCGCAGACGGGATCAAGTGGATCGCGTCGACACCCACTGTATTCTGCGCGGTGACGCAGGTGATCGCGGTCGACGCATGCCCGCCCAGCGCAGAGACCGTTCTGATGTCAGCCTGTATCCCCGCGCCGCCGCCAGAGTCTGACCCGGCGACGATCAGGATGCGCGGGATCGTCATGCCGCGCGCCGTACCCGGCGATGGGACCGCGCGCCAGCGCCGACTCCGCCGGCACCCGGCCTCCGCGCGGATCGGCGGGATGCCGCGCCGGCGCGATCAGGTCGAAGCGGATTCGTCTGGCTGGCCACCACCGGTTACCGAGCCGAAGTAGCGGCCGCTCCACCCAATAATTGGCGGAGAGCCCGGCGATCAGCGCCGTGGCGGCAACGACGACAGCGGCCCAGACCAATCCGGCACCGTTGATCACCACCCCGGCCCTGGCCAGGCTGACCCCGATGAGCGAGATCACCAGCGGGTGCACAAGGTATAACGCATAACTGCCGTCGCCGAGCAGCTTTGGCCAGGCCAGCGCGCGCATCGACCCGCGCTGGTCGAATCCTACCGCGCCGGCGACCACCAGGGTCGCGGCGACGCCGATGCCCCACCCGGGCAACGCCGGAACACCGAGCAGCAGGATGCCCGGCCACAGGAGCCAGCGTCCGCCCGCGAGCGAGCGCGACGCAGCCACCTTCCCCAGCAGGAGTCCGGCGCCGAACTCGATCAGCAACGGACTGGTGCAGGTGACGACCAGCGCATTATGCGGCGACCACACCCGCCCCAGCAGCACGCATCCGGCGAGCAGCGCCACCGGCGCCATGACCGGCCGACGCGCGATCAGCCCGATGGAAAACAGCAGGTAGAAGAACATCTCGTACTGGAGTGTCCAGCCGACATAGAGAATGGGGTTGATGTGGCCCGGACTGGCGTCGCTGTACCGGGGAATGAATAGCAGCGAGGCGAGCGTATCGCTGCCGCTCGGATGAGTTCCCTTCTCCCAGATCATGAGCGCGAACATCGCCGCGGTGCCGAGCCAGTAGAGCGGCACGAGGCGAAGCAGGCGGCGGCGCCAGAACTCGCCGAACCGTTCCTCGCGTGCTGCGGTGAACATGATGAACCCGCTGATCACGAAAAACACATCGACCCCGCGCTGCCCGACATGCAACCAGGTCCAGCCCGGCGGCGCCAGCTTGAAGGCGAGCACGTGAAAGACGACCACCGCCAGCGCCGCGGCGCCACGGATATATTGGATCGTCAGAAATTGAGCGGGCCGATGCGGCCCGATCGATGGAATTGATGTCATACGCCCCCGCGCCGGCGCATCTAACATCAAAACCTTGACATAAATCAACCAAGCGGTGGACTAGCCGCGGAACCGCCGCTCTTGCGCCGCCGGATGCTTCTTCAGCGCCGCCCCCGTTCGCGTCGGCCGGTCGAGCAGCTCACCCCCGCAATTCGGACACCGCTCGTCCAGCGCCTCGGCGCATGCGGCACAGAAGGTGCACTCGAATGAACAGATGAACGCGCCGCCGGCCGCGGCCGGCAGGTCGCCGCCGCAGCGCTCGCAATCCGGGCGCATCTCAAGCATGGGAAGAAGGTCCGCATGGCCCCAGCAGACGCTCTAGTCCGTCCCACGCGCAGGGCTCCCGCTTCGGATCGCGTTCTCGAAGAAACGGGTTTTCTAGCCGCGCCTCTTCTAGCGTCGCCTCCATTCGGCCGAAGTTGCAGGCTGCGCATGTCACCACGACGTTGTCGATCGAACTCTCTCCGCCACGACTGTTCGGCAGGAGGTGATCATATTGCAGCCACAGACACATGAAGGCCGCATGCTTCCCGGTGTCCTGCCAGGCCATTGGACTCCGCCCGGATACTCTCGCCTCAGTACATCCCGGACGGCCGGCTCAATGACTGGCATTTCGCAAACGCGGCAGTGCCAGCCGTCGCGCGCCTTAACCGCCTTTCTGGTGATCGTATTCGGCATACGCGGCACGGGTCTGGCAGAAACGGGCAGATAAATGGGCGCGTCCATCAAAGTCGAAAATGCGTATCGTGCTTTGGCGCCTTCTCCCCAGCCCGCATTAATGAACGGACGCACCTTCGGGCAATTCGCCCTCATCAACATCGCGGCCGCAGATGCGCGATCGCCTGCGAGATGAGCATCTACCGCCAGACTGAGGTTTCGGCCAGCCTCAAACACTTCTGGGATCGGTTCGTTCAGGTAGCGTCTTAGGGTCATGCTGCTTCTCGCACCGCCGCGCAGATGCGGTCGACCACGGCCTCGACCGCGCGCGCATCCTCGCCTTCGGCCATCACCCGGATCACCGGCTCCGTCCCGCTCGCGCGAATCAGGACGCGCCCCGTGCCGTCGAGCGCCTGCTCGCCTGCCGCGATTGCCGCCCTGACGCTGTCCGCCTCCAGCGGCCTGGCGCCGCGGTCAAAGCGGACGTTCTTGAGCACCTGCGGCAGCGGCTCGAAGCGGTGGAGCACCTCGCTCGCCGACGCACCCGCGCGCTTGAGTTCCGCGAGCACCTGCAGTGCCGCGACCAGCCCGTCGCCGGTCGTCGCGTGATCGGCAAGGATGATGTGCCCCGACTGCTCGCCGCCGACATTGTAGCCGCGCGCGCGCATCGCCTCGAGCACGTGGCGGTCGCCGACATTGGTCCGGACCAGGCCCAGGCCCTGCGCCGCCAGATGCCGCTCCAACCCGAGGTTGGACATGACAGTCGCGACCAGCCCCCCGCCCTTCAGCCGCCCCGCGCGTGCGAGGCCGGTCGCGATCGTCGCCATCAGCTGGTCGCCGTCGACGATCCGCCCGCCCTCGTCGACGACGATCAGCCGGTCGGCGTCGCCGTCCAGCGCGATGCCGATGTCCGCCCCGCTCGCGACCACCGTCTCGCTCAGCGTCTCAGGCGCGGTCGAGCCGACCCGGTCGTTGATGTTCGTCCCGTTCGGCGTCACGCCCAGCTCGACAACGTCGGCGCCCAGCTCCCACAGCGCGGAGGGCGCGACCTTGTACGCCGCGCCGTTGGCGCAATCGACCACGACGCGCAGCCCGTCGAGGCGCAGGTCGCGCGGAAAGGTAGCCTTGGCAAAGTGGATATAGCGGCCCTGCGCGTCGTCAATCCGCCGTGCGCGGCCGATCTGGGCCGATGGGGCGAGGGGAACATCGCTGTCGATCAGCGCCTCGATCGCCTCCTCGGCCTCATCGGACAGCTTATACCCGTCGGGGCCAAACAGCTTGATGCCGTTGTCGGCGAACGGATTGTGGCTGGCGGAGATCATCACGCCGATGTCGGCGCGCATCGACTGGGTCAGCATCGCGATCGCGGGCGTCGGCAACGGCCCGGTCATCACCACGTCCATCCCGACGCTGGTGAACCCCGCGACCAGCGCGCTCTCCAGCATATAGCCCGACAGCCGCGTGTCCTTGCCGATCAGTACCCGGTGCTTGTGACTTCCGCGCAGGAAATAGGCACCTGCGGCCATCCCGACCCGCATCGCCATCGCCGCGGTCATCGGCTGGGTATTGGTCGCGCCGCGGATGCCGTCGGTGCCGAAATATTTTCTTGCCATGCAGGCCTCAGGTTGTTGCGCTATCTGCCCGGTGACGGGCAGCGATAGCGCGCCACGCAACGAAGGGCGAGTATGTCGCAGGCCACACGCATCCTCCTGTCGCTCGTGCTCGGCCTTGCCGCCGGGATCGCGCTCGCCGCACTGGCGCCCGGAGCGGTGCCCGGCACGGTCGCGGTCGCGCAGCCAATCGGGAGCGCCTGGCTCAACGGGCTGCAGATGACGATCGTGCCGCTGGTCGTCTCGCTGCTCGTCACCGGCGTCGCGGCGACGGCGGAAGCGGCGCGCGCCGGCCGGCTCGCGGGCCGCGCCATCGCGCTCTACGTCGTCATGCTTGCGGTATCAGCGACGCTGTCGGCGCTGCTGACGCCGCTCTTCCTGTCGATCGCGCCGCTGCCCGCCGACGCGGCCGCGGCGCTCCGGCATGCGCTGGGGCAGGCTGAGGCGATTCCACCGGTGCCGCCAATCGGTGAGTTCCTGGTCGCGGCGATCCCCAACAACATCGTCAAGGCCGCCGCCGACAGCGCTTTTCTGTCGCTGATCATCTTCACCCTCGTCTTCGCGTTTGCCGTGACCCGCATCGGCGAGGCCCAGCGGCAAATGCTGACCGGCTTCTTCACCGCGGTCCGCGACGCGATGCTGGTCGTCATCGACTGGGTGCTGTGGATCGGCCCGCTCGGGGTCGGCGCGCTGGCGCTGGTGGTGGGCGCGAAGGCGGGGACGAGCGCGTTCGGGGCGCTGCTTCACTATATCGGCACGCTGGTCGCGGTCGGGTTCAGCGTTTCGCTGCTCGCCTATCCGATGGCGGTGCTGGGCGCGCGGGTGTCACTCGGCCGATATGTCCGCGCAGCAATGCCGGCGCAGGCGGTGGCGATCTCCACCCAGTCTTCGCTCGCCAGCCTGCCGGCGATGCTGGGCGGGGCGGAGCAGCTCGGCGTGCGCGTCTCGACCGCGGGGGTCACGCTGCCGCTGGCGGTGGCGATCTTTCGCTGGACGGGGCCGGCCATGAACCTGGGTGTCGCGATCTATGTCTCGCGCTGGTTCGGGATCGAGCTGCCGCCCGCGACGCTGGCGCTGGCGGTGCTGGTCGCGACGCTGACCTCGCTCGGTTCGGTGAGCCTGCCGGGCACGGTCAGCTACATCAGCGCCATCGCCCCCGTGGCCGCGACGCTGGGCGCGCCGCTCGCGCCGCTCGGGCTGCTGGTCGCGGTGGAGACGATCCCCGACATCATGCGGACGCTCGGCAACGTCATGATGGACCTGGCCACGACCGCCACGCTAGGGCGGCGCGAGATAGCGGCGCCCGATGCCGATGGCGGCGAGGGCGACCTGCTGGTGCAGGAGACGATACGATGATGAAGCGGTGGCTGGGGCAGCGGTTCGAGGTGTCGGCGATCGGCATCGGCTGCATGCCGATGGTGGCAGGCGGCAACATCACCTACGGCCACGCGTCGGAGGACGAAGGCGAGGCGACGATCCACGAGGCGATCGAGCGCGGCGCGACCTTCCTCGACACCGCGCAGATCTACGGCCCCTTCACCAACGAGGAGCTGGTCGGCCGCGCGATCAACGGCAAGCGGCAGGGGCTGCAGATCGCGACCAAGTTCGGCTTCAGGTTCGGCGACAATGGTGCGATCGTCGGCGTCGACGGCTCGCCCGCCAACGCACGCGCATCCGTGGAGGGCTCGCTGCAACGGCTCGGGATCGACTGCATCGACCTGTTCTACCAGCACCGCGTCGACCCCAATGTGCCGATCGAGGAGACGGTCGGCGGAATGGCCGAGCTGGTGACCGAGGGCAAGATCCGCCACATCGGCCTGTCCGAAGCGGGGCCGGAGACGCTGCGCCGCGCCGTCGCGACTCACCCGATCGCCGCGCTGCAGAGCGAATATTCGCTGTGGGAACGCGGCGTGGAGGACGAGATCCTGGAGATCTGCCGCGCCAACGATATCGGCTTCGTGCCCTATTCGCCGTTGGGTCGCGGCTTCCTGGCGGGCGGCATCCGCTCGCTGGCCGATCTCGCGCCGGACGACTGGCGCCACCAGGACCCGCGCTATTCGGCGGAGAACATGCCGCACAATCTCGCCATCGTCGACGCGGTGGCGGCGGTCGCGGCGCGCCACGGCGTGTCGAACGCGCAGGTCGCTCTCGCGTGGCTGCTTGCACAGGGGCCGCACATCGTGCCGATTCCCGGCGTCAAGCGCCGCGAGACGATGCGCGACTCGGTGGCGGCGTACAAGGTGGCGCTGACCGCTCAGGACCTGGCGGAGCTGGACGCCGCCGCGCCCAACGGCGGCACGGCGGGGCCGCGGTACGGCGAACGGGGAATGCGGATGGTGCGTCTTTAGCGGGACGCGCAGCGCAGCAGCGCGTCGATCGAGCAAGGGCAGCGTCGATCGACGCGAAAGGCCGGCCGGCGCGGCCAGCAGCCGCGTCCGACGTCACGGGATTTACTCCCGTGACAGCCCTCGGACTTGGGTTACCCAAAGGGCGGCGCCGCGGCAGAGCGTCGTCGGACCTCGGCAGCGCCGAGGCCGGCCGGGCTTGGCGGTCTCGCCCGTCGCTGCGCTACTGGCGTGCCGACCGCGCCTCACTGCACCCCATGCATCCACCGCCGGATCAGCGGCGACAGCACCAGTAACACAACGCCGATGCCGATCGTGATCAGCCCGTAATGCTGATAGACGGCGGTGTAGGTGTCCAGGCTGACCTTCGGGTTGGTCACCTGCCCGCCGACTGTCTCCACGCTCGCCGATTGAGCCAGCAGCCCCGCCAGCGACTGCGCGACCGAGATCGACAGGAACCACACCCCCATCATCAGCCCGACGATCCGCGCCAGCGACAGTTTGGTGATCATCGACAGCCCGACCGGCGAGATGCACAATTCGGCCAGGCTGTGGATCAGATACAGTCCCGCCAGCCACCACAGCCCGACCCGGAAATCCGCACCGGCGAAGCTAGTGCCCCACACCAGGAACAGGAAGCCGCTGCCGACGCCGATCAGCGCCAGCGCGAACTTGACGGGGATCGGCGGCTCGAACCCCCGCTTCGCCAGCGCGCCCCACAAAATGGTCAGCACCGGCGCGAACAGGACGATCGAGACCGGGTTGAAGTTCTGCGTCTGCGGCGCCGACATCTCGAATAGCCCGAACACGCTGCGGTTGACGTTGCGGTCGGCGAACAGCGTCAGGCTCGATCCCGCCTGCTCGAACAGCGTCCAGAACACGACGTTGAAGGTGATGAGCACCATCGCCGCGAGCATCATCTGGAACTCGCGCCGGTCGCCCGCCACCCAGGACCAGGCGAGGATGCCCGGCACCGACAGGAAGAAGGTGACGTACAACGCCTTGTTGAGCAGCGGCAGCGCCATCAACGCCCCCCAGAACCCCTCTCCTGCCGACAGCTTGGGCGTCGCCAGCACGTTCTGGAACAGCAGGAACACGATCGGCACCGCCACCGCCGCGCCGAGATAGATGAGCAGCGCGCGATCCGGTCCGGCCTGTACGGGGGTCTCGCCGATCCCGGCCAGCCTGCCGCCGTTGAACTGGATCAGCAGCCACGAGATGACCATGCCAAAGCCCGCGCAGCTCAGCCCCGCCCACCAGCCAACCGTGTCCGCCAGGAACGGGCAGGCGAGCTGCCCTAGGATCGAGCCAAGGTTGATCCCCATGTAGAAGATGGTGAAGCCGCTGTCGCGCCGCCGGTCGCCCTGCGCATACAACTCGCCGACCATGGTCGAGATGTTGGGCTTGAAGAAGCCGTTGCCGACCGAGATCAGCGACAGGGCGAGCAGCATGATCGCCACCGCGGTGCCGTTCTTCTCACTCTTCGACTGCAGCCCGTCCTTGGGAATGCTGCGCGCGACCGAGCCGTCGGCGTTGAGCAGCGACACCGATCCGTCCTCGTTGCCGTGGATCTGATAGCGACGGCCGCCGTCGACCAGCATCCGCCGCTCGGTCTTGGCGCTGGTCGGTCCGTCGCGGAAATTGTCGATCTGCACCTCATAACGCTGGCCGCCGATTACGGCGTAGGGCTTCGACGGTGAGCCGCCGAACGCCAGCGTGAAATAGCCGATCGCCATGATGATCGCGCCGAACTTCACCGATCGCTTGGCGCCGAGATATTGGTCGGCGAGCAGCCCGCCGATCAGCGGCGTCAGATAGACCAGCGCGGTATAGCCGCCATACAGGCCGGTCGCCTCGCCGTCGGCGAAGATGAAATGCTTGGTCAGGTACAGCGTCAGCAGCGCGCGCATGCCGTAATAGCCGAACCGCTCCCACATCTCGGTGGTGAACAGCCGCGCGAGCTGGCGCGGGTGACCGAACCATTGCGACCCCGGCTCGACCGCGTGCGGACGGGTGAGGTCGAGATCGTGGTCGGTCTCGACGACGGGGGTGTCCACCATGTCCAAAGCTCCCAGATGCGCCGGCGGCCTTTTCCGGCCTGCTCTGCGAGCCAACCTAACGGCTTGTGCCCGGCTGTAAATGGCGGGGGCGGGGAGAGGCGGTACACGGCCTCGCAGAGTTCACTTTGCGGCCCCTCTCGGCGCATCCAGCCGTTGCTGCGAACCGCTCGCAACACTACATCGCCGCCATGCTCAACGACACCACCAGCTACCTGTCCGCGCTCGCCACCCGCCGCTCGGGCAAGCCGCGCGATCTTGCCGGGCCCGGGCCGAGCCCCGCAGAGATCGACCGGATGATCCTACTCGCAGCGCGGTCGCCCGATCACGGCAAGCTCGCGCCGTGGCGCTTCGTCGTGGTAGAGGACCGGGCGCGGTTCGCGGCGCTGCTGGCGGATATCTGGGCCGCCGATCACCCGCGCGCGCCGGCGCACGAGCTGGAGACGGCGCGCCAGTTCGCGCTGCAGGCCCCGGCGCTAGTCGTCATCCTCTCCGCGCCCGTCCACGGCCACCAGGTGCCGCTGTGGGAACAGGAGCTGTCCGCCGGCGCGGCGACGATGAACCTGCTCCATGCCGCCCATGCGATGGGCTATGCGGCGGGCTGGCTGACCGGCTGGCCCGCCTTTTCGGATCGAGTGCGCGACGCGTTCGGCACGGCCGACCAGCGGCTGGCGGGATTTGTTTTTATCGGCACCCCGGCGCGCCCGCTCGATGATCGGCCGCGCCCCGACATGGCCGCGATCGTCAGCCGATGGTGAGCGGCTGTCAAAGCTGGACTCGCCTGCCCCCTTGCTGTATTAGATCACCATGACAGTGTGCGGTATCGCCGGATGATCGACGGTGACTCCCCCGTCTATCTCCGGCTGCGCGCGACCATCGCCGCGGGCATCCTGCGCGAGGTGTACGGTGCTGGCGATCAATTGCCATCGGTTCGCGCCCTCGCCGCCGAGCACGGCGCCAACCCGCTCACCGTCGCCAAGGCCTATCAGAGCTTTCAGGACGACGGCTATGTCGAGGTCCGCCGGGGCGTCGGCATGTTCGTCCTCACGGGCGCGGCCGAGCGCCTGCGCATCGCCGAGCGCGAGCGCTTCGTCACCGGCCAGTGGCCGCGCATCCGCGACTATATCGAACTACTCGGGCTCGACGCGGCGCAGCTGCTGGAGCCGACCGACGCCTGACCGAAGCGGCGGCCGTCAGCCGGTTGCCACGGCGCGTTGCGGTCGCGCCCGCCGTCGCAGCACCCCACCGGCCACGCCGAACCCGGCGATCATCAGCATCCACGCCGCGGGTTCGGGCACCGCCGGCGCGGCGGTCAGGAAGTTTTCCGAATACTCGGTATCCGAAAAGGCCGAAACCAGATAATTCGCCGTCGATGACGCGGTCCTGCCGCTCGCCGAATTGACGACCAACGTCAGGCTATGGCCGATCGGCACGACCACATCGAAAAAGCGGGGGTCGCCGGGGAAATAATTGCCCGAGCTGCCCGCATCGCCCAGCCAGTTCAGCGCCTTGTTAGCCGGATCATAGCTGTCCATGTACGCCGAGATAAACAGGTCGGTCATCTCGTCATCGAAGTTGATGTCATAATAGACGGTCTGAAAAGCGTTTGCTCCAAACGGCGCCGCGATCGTCGTGAACGCATAGGAGGTACCCGTGTTGATGACGCCAGGATAGGTCTCGGTGCCGGTCCAGTCCTGCTGGACGCCGTTGCGCGACAGTCGTCCGAGCTGAACCGGGCTGGCAGGTCCGACCGAAACCGATCCCGACGTGACATCGGTCGCGAGCGCTGGCGCGGCTACCCACGACGATGCCAGCGCGATGGCGATCGCGCATCCAAGCCTTGTCATGCCCATCGTCAATTCCCCTGATCGCATTGGCGTATTTTGGTCAGCGATCTTGCCGTATCGCTGTCAGGCGGGGCGGATGACGTCAAGGGGCTGAAGGCCATAGCTCAAGCGCCCCGACCTCCGCCGCCGTCAGGTCGATCCCGAACATCAGGCTCAGCCGCAGGCGGTAGACGCGCGGATCGGTGATCTCGCCCTCGCCGACCTCGCTGCCGACCTGGCGGCGGTAATGCCGGTCGGTCAGCCGCGCGAACCCACGCGGCAGGACGATGGACACGATGCGATGCTGAACGAACCGGCTCGCCGGATCGGTCGATGCCCAGCGATTGCCCGCCGCGATCGCCGCGTCGTCGACCGCGGCGGTCGTGAAGCGATATTGCGGCCGCCACCCCGCGCCGCCGCCGCGGCCGTCGGTGGTGCCGGGATCGCCATCGCGTAGCAGCGCCCACCCGCCGTCCGCCGCCTCCAACCGGAACCGGGCGCCGTCCGGTGCGCTCGCCTCGGCACCGTCGCTTAAGGGCATCGGGGGTGAATAGCTGCCGCCGAAACCGGCGTCGGCGATCCAGTCCTGCCGGTCGATCGTGACGAGGCTCAGCGCGTGTGTGCCCGGCGGGGTTGGCGTGCCGCTCAACAGTACCTGCGCCGACAGCGGCCGCGCCACGAAGCCGAGCGCCGCCAGCGCGTCGCCGAACAGCCGGTTGTGCTCGAAACAATAGCCGCCGCGCCGGGCGGTCACCAACTTGGCGAACACCCCCGCAGAGTCGACCGCGATCGCACGCCCGAGCGCCACATCGAGGTTCTCGAACGGAATGGCGAGCCGATGTGCACGCTGAAGCCGGTGCAGGCCTGCGGCATCGTCGGTGACGCGGGTCGGAAGCTGGACGCGCGCGAGATAGGCGGGAAGGTCGAACACCCCGTCCGCTCAACCCGTCAATGCCGCTGCAGGCAGTGCGTACAGCACCTCCGCGCTCGCGGTCGCCGCGGCGCGCAGACCGAGCACTTCCGGCACGATCTGCTCGACATAGAAGCGCGACAGCACGCGCTGGGTGTCGCCGAACGCGCCGTCCCCGGCCGCGCGCGCCAGCCGCTCCATCAGCCAGCCGCAAACCGCCACCGACAGCATCGTCAGGAACGGATAGCTCGCCGCCAGCCGATCGTCCGCGCTCGCCGCTGCCAGCCGCTGGCCGATAACGTCGCAGGTCTCGACCAGCGCGAGCAGGTCGTCTGCCGCCGCATCGCGCCGCATGTCGGCGATCAGCGCTGCGAACGCCGCGCCGCCGTCGAGCCCCAGCTTGCGCCCGACCAGGTCGGCGGCCTGAATACCGTTGGTGCCTTCGTAGATGGGCGTGATCCGCGCATCGCGGAAGAACTGCGCCGCGCCCGTCTCCTCGATATAGCCCATGCCGCCATGCACCTGGATGCCGAGGCTCGCGACTTCGTTGCCGAGATCGGTGCCGTGCGCCTTGGCGAGCGGGGTGACCATCTCCAGCCGGTTCTTCGCCTCGATGTCTCCCAGCCCCGCCCGGTCAACCTGGCCCGCGGCGTAATAGACCAGCGCGCGCGCCGCCATCGTCTGCGCCTTCATCCGCAGCAGCATCCGCCGGACGTCGGGGTGCTCGACGATCCGCGCCGCCTGACCCGCGCGCGCGCCTTGCACCCGCTCCAACGCATAGGCGACCGCGGCCTGCGTCGCGCCCTCCGCCACCTGCACCCCCTGCAGCCCGACATTGAGCCGCGCATTGTTCATCATCGTGAACATCGCCCGCATGCCGCCATGTTCGGGGCCAATCAGCTCGCCGACGCAATCGTCATGGTCGCCGAAGGAAAGGACGCAGGTCGGCGAGACATGCAGCCCCATCTTGTGTTCGATCGAGACGACGCGGACGTCATTCGGCGTGCCGTCCAGCCGAACCTTGGGCACCAGGAACAGGCTGATCCCGCGGGTGCCCGCCGGCGCATCGGGGGTGCGCGCGAGGACGAGGTGGACGATGTTGTCGGTCAGGTCGTGATCGCCGTAGGAGATGTAGATCTTCGTGCCCTTGATGCTCCATCGACCGTCACCGAGCGGCGTCGCGTTGGCACGGAGCGCGCCGACGTCGCTGCCCGCCTGCGGCTCGGTCAGGTTCATCGTCCCGGTCCATTCGCCGGTCGCAAGCTTGGGCAGGTACGCCGCCTGCTGCGCGGGCGAGCCGTGATGCGCCAGCGCCTCGATCGCGCCGACGGTCAGCGTGGGGCATAAAGCGAACCCCATATTGGCCCCGCCCAGCGTCTCCAACACCGCGGTCTGCACCGCGAAGGGCAGGCCCTGCCCGCCCCATGCCTCGCCGACGCCGATCGTGCCCCAACCGCCAGCGACGTAATCTTGATATGCCTGCCGGTAGCCATCGGGCATCACCACCCCTTCCGGGGTCCACTTTGCGCCCACCGTATCGCCTGCCTTGGCGAGCGGCGCCCATTCGCCCGCCGCGAACTGGCCCGCGCCGTCGAGCACCGCGTCGACCACGTCGGGGGAGGCGGCGGCGAAGCGCTCGGTTGCGCCGAGCGCGGGCAGATCGACGATGGCGTCGAGTACCAGCCGCTGCGCGGTGGTCGGGGGGGTGAAGGGCATGCGATAGTCTCCGCGGGGACCCGCGCCTATAGCCGCGCGTCCAGGGGAGACCAACCATGCCTGCACCGACGATCCTGCCCTTCGGCGACGACGCGATCGCGCGCGCGGCGGCGCTGATCGCGGCGGGCGAGCCGGTCGCGGTGCCGACCGAGACCGTCTACGGGCTGGCGACGGACGCGACCGACCCCGCCGCAGTGGCGCGCATCTATGCGGCGAAAGGTCGGCCGAGCTTCAACCCGCTGATCGTACACGTGCTCGATCTCGCGGCGGCGGAGCGGCTGGCGGTGTTCGACGGCGACGCGCGGACGCTGGCGGCGGCGTTCTGGCCCGGGCCTTTGACGCTGGTGTTGCCGGTACGCGACGATGCGGGGCTCGCGGCGGCGGTGACGGCGGGGCTGCCCACCGTCGCGATCCGGGTGCCCGCCGGCCGCGCGATGCGCGCGCTGCTGGCGGCCAGCGGCGTGCCGCTCGCCGCACCGTCCGCCAACCGCTCGGGCGCGATCAGCCCGACGACGGCGCCGCACGTCGCCGCAAGCCTGGGCGGCCGCGTGCCGCTGATCCTGGACGACGGCGCCTGTGCGGCGGGAGTGGAGTCGACGATCGTGGCGGGACGGGAGGTACTGCGGCCCGGCCCGATCACGACCGCCGCGATCACAATGTTGCTCCCCCTCTGCGAACGCGGGGCTCCGGCTGCGATGCAGCCCGATGCCGGAGCGCAGCTGCCGCCGCCGAAGGTGATCGCACCCGGCCAGCTCGCTAGCCACTACGCTCCCGCCAAGCCCCTCCGCCTAAACGCGACCAGCGCCGCCGCGGACGAGTGGCTCATCGGTTTCGGCGGGATCGCGGGAAACGATACGCTGAGCGCCACCGGCGACCTTGCCGAAGCCGCCGCGACCCTGTTCGCCGCCCTCCACCGTGCCGATGCCGCGCCCCACCCGCGCATCGCGGTCGCGCCAGTGCCGGAGGAGGGGATCGGCGAGGCGATCAACGATCGCTTGAAGCGAGCCGCGCATCGGGACGGCGACGGGTTGCCAACCTCGGCCGCAGCCATCCAGAACGCCGACGGAGGCACGGCGACGGGCCAAACGCCAGTGCGACGTGCGGATTGGCGAGCATTCCTTCGCGAGATCGCGATCGTGGTCATCGGCGTCCTGCTCGCGCTGGCCGGCCAGCAATGGGCCGACGGCGCGCGCTGGAAAAGCGCGGTCGCCGATTTTCGCGACGCGGCGGATAAGGAACTGGCGGCAGACCTCGCCGCCTATCGCTATCGGGTCGACCAGAGCGGCTGCGTCGACCGTCGTATCGCGGAGTTGCGACGATGGCGGCATGAGGCACGCGCCGGGCGTTTCGTCGCGCTCAGCCGCGAGATCGGACGGCCGGCGCTGATCACGCAGCGCACCAGCGTGTGGAACACACGGACCGGCGACCTCATGGCGAAGATCCCCCTTGAGCGTCGTCTCGCCTACTCGTCGCTCTATGACGAACTCGCGAACAACGACCGCCAGATGGCGGACGAGCGCGAGGCGTGGCGGAGCTTGTCGGGCTTCGCCGCCGCGTCCACGCTGACCAATGACGACGTGATCCGGCTGAGTGAGCTGCTCTACCGCGCCGCCACGATAAACGTCGTCCTGCGCTCGAACCAGCATGAGGTTGACGCGATCGCCGGCACGCTGGCGCTGAGGCCCGGCTTCGGCACACGCTACATCGCGCCACGCGATCCGGGCTTTTGCAGGCCGCTGTCCTGATCTTCAGACGCTTTCGGTGAGAGCCCGCGATCGCGCGGCAAAGCTCTTGCGCAATTTCTGCAGCTTGGGCGGGATGACCGCGACGCAATACGGGTTCGACCGGCCCGACGTCTCCCAGTAATCCTGATGATAGCCCTCCGCCGGATACCAGGTGGAGAACTCCTCCACCGTCGTCACGATCGGCTTGGCGCTGTCCGCCTGCGCGCGTGCGATCGCCTGGTCCGCCTGCTCCTCCTGCATCACCGTTTCGGGGAAGATGGCGGAGCGGTATTGGGTGCCGACGTCGTTGCCCTGCCGGTTGAGCTGGGTCGCGTCGTGGGTCGCGAAGAAGATGTCGAGCAGGTCGGCGTAGCGCAGCTGCGCCGGGTCGAAGCCGATCCGGATCGCCTCGGCATGGCCGGTGTCGCCGCTGCACACGGAGCGATAATCCGGATTTGCGGTCGTGCCGCCGATATAGCCGCTCTCGACGCTCTCGACCCCGATCACGTCCTTGAACACCGCTTCGGTACACCAGAAGCACCCGCCCGCCAGCGTCGCATAGTCCGTCATCGACCGATCTCCTTTGCCCCGATGTAGGAAGCCGCTAACGCCGGGCAATGGACGGAACGATACTGGTCACCGGCGGCGCCGGTTATATCGGCAGCCACGCGGTGCTGGCGCTGCTCGACGCAGGGCGCGAGGTGGTGGTGGTCGACAACCTCGTCACGGGTTTCGCCTGGGCGGTCGATCCGCGCGCGACGCTGGTCGAGATGAATGTCGCCGATCCGCGCATGTCGGACTTGCTCCGCGCACACGATATCCGGGCGATCATGCACTTCGCGGGGTCAGTGGTGGTGCCGGAGTCGGTCAGCGATCCGCTCAAATATTACGAGAACAACACCGCCGCGACCCGCGCGCTGCTGGCGAGCGCGGTGGCGGCGGGGACGCCGCATTTCATCTTCTCCTCGACCGCCGCGACTTATGGGACCCCCGATCGCGTACCTGTCGCGGAGGGCGATCCGACCGTCCCGATCAACCCCTATGGCATGTCGAAGCTGATGACGGAGGCGATGCTGCGCGACGTCGCCGCGGCGCACCCGATGAACTATGCGGCGCTGCGCTATTTCAATGTCGCCGGCGCCGATCCGCAGGGGCGATCGGGCCAGTCGACGGTCGGCGCCACCCACCTCATCAAGATCGCGGTGGAGGCCGCCACCGGCAAGCGCAACGCGGTCGGCGTCTTCGGCACCGACTTCCCGACCCGCGACGGCACCGGCGTGCGCGACTACATCCACGTCAGCGACCTGGCCGCCGCGCATGTCGCCGCCTTCGACCAGCTGGCCGCCGAGCCGGCGCGCAGCCATACGCTCAATTGCGGCTACGGCCGCGGCTTCTCCGTCCTGGAGGTGCTCGACGCCGTCGACCGGGTGACCAACCTCAAGCTCGACCGCCGCCTCGAGTCGCGCCGCGCGGGCGATCCGGCCGAGCTGATCGCGGACAATCGCGCTATCCTGGCGACGCTGCCCTGGCGGCCCGAGCGCGACGATCTCGACGGCATCGTCCGCGATGCGCTCGCCTGGGAGCGCAGGCTGGGCGAGCGGGAAAAGGGGCGGCAGGGGTGAGGCTGCGCTCGCTCCTGTTCGTCCCCGGCGATCGCCCCGAGCGCTTCGCCAAGGCGGCGGCGAGCGGGGCCGACGCGCTGATCCTCGACCTGGAGGACTCCGTGGTCCCGGCGCGCAAGGACGCGGCCCGCGCGGCGGTGGCGGCGTACCTGACCGAGCAGCGCAGCATAGCCGTTTTCGTTCGCGTGAACCCGCTTGCGTCGCCCTTCGTCGATGACGACGTCGCGGCGCTGCTCGGCGCGCGGCCCGACGGAATCGTCCTGCCCAAGGCGGATGGCGCCGGCGATGTCGCGCTGCTCGCCTCGCGACTACCGCTGCCGATCCTGCCGGTCGCGACCGAGACCCCGGCCGCGATCTTCGGATTGGGCAGCTATCGCGACGCCGCGAGCCGTCTGGCCGGCCTGACCTGGGGCGCCGAGGACCTGCCCGCCGCGATCGGTGCCGCGAGCAGCCGCGAGCCCGACGGCCGCTACACCCCGCCCTATCAGCTCGCGCGCAGCCTGACCCTGTTCGGCGCGCATGCCGCGGGCGTGCCGGCGATCGAGACCGTCTATCCCGATTTCCGCGACATCGACGGACTCGCCGCCTATGCCGCGCGCGGGCGGCGCGACGGGTTCACCGGCATGCTGGCGATCCATCCCACCCAGGTGCCGGTCATCAACGCCGCCTTCACGCTAAACGACGCAGAGATCGCCCACGCCCGCGCCGTCGTCGCGCTGTTCGCCGCCAATCCCGACGCGGGCGCGCTGCAGCTCGACGGCAAGATGGTCGACGCGCCCCACCTCAAGGCGGCGCAGCGGCTGCTAGCGCTGGCCTCGTCGCCCGCCGCGTGACGCGCGGAAACGGGCGGTGAGGAACCACCAGCCCAGCGCCCATAGCGTGCCGAGGCTCCACCCTGCCAGCACGTCCGACGGCCAGTGGACGCCGAGATAGACCCGGCTCACCCCGATCGCGCCGACCAGCATAATCGCTGCGCCCAGCAGATAGCGCCGCGCCGCCCGCTCGCGCATCACCTGCGTCGCGAGCGCCGCCAGCGTCAGATACACCACCGCGCTCGACGCCGAATGGCCCGATGGGAAGCTGAGGTCGTGGACGCTCGCCCAATGCTCGACCAGCGTCGGGCGCGGCCGGTGGATCAGGTGCTTGATCAGGCTCACCGCCTGGCCGCCGGTGATCGCCGCCAGCACGGCCGCCAGCGCGGTCAGGTAATGGCGCTGCGCGATCAGCAGCCCGGCGCCGGCGATCACCACCAGCGTCAGCACCGTGACGCTGCCGAGCGCCGTCACGTCGCTCGCCGCTTCGCGCAGCCAGGACGGTGCGGCCCCCGATACGGCCCAGCGGCGCAGCCCGACGATGATCGCCTGGTCCCATCCGACCGGCCACCGTCCCAGCGCTGCCCCCGCGCCGAGCACCAACGCGACCGCCAGCGCGATCAGCCCGGCTCCGATGAGCAGCGGCGGCGGGCGGCGGACGGCGGCGGTCATCGGGGCAAAACGCAGGATCCGCGCCGTCAGGTCCGCCACGCTGCGACCCCACCGGCTGGCAGCGGGTCAGACCCGAGCAGCAGCTCACCCACATCGGCATGCGCTGACAGCGCAATCGGGGTAGCCTCGTAATTGAACGCGAAGCGCACACCGCCGCGCGAGCGCAGCCGCAATCCGGGCGGCAGGCTGAGCACCGCAAGTCCCGCCTCTTCAACCGCCTCGCGCACGATCCGCACCAGCAGATCGGGGGTGGGCCACCCGGCGACATAGCGCAGCCGGCGGTGCCGCCAGACCAGCCCCGCGCCGTTCTCCAGTCGCAGCGACGGCTCGATCTCGCCCTCGACCTGCTCCAACCAGCGCTCGACACCGCCGCTGCCCTCGACCGGCTCGACCACGCCGCGCGGCAGGCTCTCGACCCGGGTCACCCGGATCGGAAGCGCGTCGCCGAACGCCGGCCGCGGCAGACCGAGCGGTAGCTGGAAGTCGGCGGTCCTGCTGGCCGTGCGCGGCCCGAGCAGCACGACCGCCTCGCTCGCGGCAAGCGTTGCGGCCAGCGCCTCCGATACGACCGGCAGCGACGGCGCGACGATCAGGCGGTAGCCCAGGAGGTCCGCGTCGGGCGATACGATGTCGACGTCAAGCCCCAGCCCGCGCAGCGCCGTGTACCAGCCGAACACCTGCTCCAGCGCGCGCCATCCGCGTCCCTGCGGCTGGATGTCCAGGACCCACTGCGCCTCGTAGGAGAATAGCAGCGCCACCGGCGCGCGCACCGCCGGCTCGACCTGCACCGCCGCCCGCTCGGCCGCGACCGCGCGCACCTCGGCGGCCGCGGGCCCATCCTCGCTGTCGGGGCGGAGCAGCCCGGCGTGCATCTGCTCCTGCCCGAACGGCGCCTGCCGCCAGCGGAAATAGCTGACGAGTCCGGCCCCGTGCGCCCACGCCTCCCAGGTCCACAGCCGCACCATGCCCGGCAGTGGTGCCGGGTTGTGCGCCGCCCAATTGACCGGCCCCGGCTGCTGCTCCAGCACCCACAGCCGCTGCGACGGCGTGCAGCCGCGGTACAGGTCGTGGTGGAAGGCGGCGAAGTCGGGATGCCCCTGGCGCAGGAAGCGCCGCTTGGTCGCCGCGTCGTCCCAGCCGCCGTCGAGGAAGCCGAGCGGATAGCTGTCCCACCCCGCCGCATCCAGGTCGCGCCCGACCGCGTGATGGTCGAAGCCGGTGAAGAACCCCATGAAATTGTGCGCCACGTCGCGCCCCGGTGACCCCGCGCGGATGATCGCCGCGGCCCGCGCGTTGAACGCCACCACCTGATCCGACGAGAACCGTCGCCAGTCGAGCCGATGCGCCGGGTTCGCCTCCGTCACCGTCGCAGCTGGCGGATCCACCGCGGCGAAGCCCCGATACTCGCCGCTCCAGAACACCGTGCCCCAGGCGGTGTTGAGCGCGTCGATGTCGCGATAGCGCCGCTCAAGCCATGCGCGGAACGCCACCGTTGCGGCGGGCGAGAAGCTCTCGACCGTATCGTGGCAGCCATATTCATTGTCGGTCTGCCACGCGATCACCGCCGGATGCTCCCCATAACGCGCCACGAGCGCGGTCACGATCCGGTCGCTCTCGCGCCGGTAGGTATCGCTCGAAAAACAGTAATGCCGGCGCGACCCGAACCGCCGCGGCTGGCCCTGCGCGTCGCAGGGCAGGATGTCGGGATGCGCGTCTACCAGCCATTTCGGCGGCGTCGCGGTCGGCGTGCCGAGGATGACCTGCAATCCCGCCGCGGTCAGCGTCGCGATCGCACGGTCGAGCCAGCCCCAGTCGAACCGCCCCGGCTCGGGCTCGATCCGGCTCCAGGCGAACTCGCCGATGCGCACCACCGACAGCCCCATCGCGCGCATCCGCCGCGCGTCCCCGGCCCAGCCCGCCTCCGGCCATTGCTCGGGATAATAGCACACACCCAACCGCAACGGCGCCAAGCCCCCTTCAACCGTTTTGACGCCCGCTGCCATGCGCCCTAGCCTCGCATGCATGACCGACACCGTCGACACCCTCCTCGCCACCGCCACGCTCGAGGAAAAGATCGGCATGATGTCGGGCCGGGGGTTCTTCGCCGCCTACAAGGAAGACGGCGGCGTCTGGGGCGCGCGGCCATACCGCGCGGGCAGCGGGATCGAGCGGCTCGGAATCGAACCCCTGTGGTTCACAGACGGTCCTCGCGGCGTCGCGCGCGGCGTCAGCACTTGCTTTCCTTGTACGATGGCGCGCGGCGCATCGTTTGATGTCGCTCTTGAACAGCGCATCGGCGAGGCGTTGGGAATCGAGGCGCGCGCGCAAGGCTGCACGCTATCGGGCGCGGTATGCATCAACCTGCTTCGCCATCCCGCCTGGGGCCGCGCGCAGGAGACCTATGGCGAGGATCCGCATCATCTCGGCCGGATGGGCGCGGCGCTCGGCCTCGGCATCCAGGCGCACGGCGTCATCGCAACGATCAAGCACTTCGCGCTCAACTCGATGGAAAACGCCCGCTTCACCGTCGACGTCCGCATCGACGAACGCGCGCTGCATGAAGTCTATCTTCCCCATTTCAAACATTGTCTCGACCGCGGCGTCGCCAGCGTCATGTCGGCGTACAACCAGCTCAACGGCGAATATTGCGGGCAGCACCGCCACCTCCTGACCGACATCCTGCGCGGTGAATGGGGCTTTGCGGGGTTCGTCCATTCCGACTGGATCAAGGGCGTGTACGCGCCTTATGGTGCCGCCGCCGGGCTGGATATCGAGAATCCCGAACCGCTCAAATGGGGCAAGAAGCTGCTTGCCGCGGTCGAGGCGGGTACGGTCGAGCCGCAGGTGATTGACCGGGCCTGCCGTCGCATCCTGTCGGTCCAGCTCGACTTCGCCGCGCGCGAGCTGCCGCTGGAGCGCTATGACGAGACGCTGGTCGCCTGCGCCGCGCATGTCGCCCTGGCGCAGGAGGCGGCGGAAAAGTCCGCCGTGCTGCTCGAGAATGACGGCACGCTGCCCTTCGCCCCCGGCGTCAGGCTGGCGTTGCTCGGTCGCCTTGCGGCGATCGAGAACACCGGCGACAACGGATCGAGCCGCGTCCGCCCGCCAGCCGTCGTCACTGCGCTGACCGGGCTGGCGGCGGTGACGGCGGTGATCCATGCCGACGAGCGCGACCTCGCCGCCGCGCGCGCCGCCTGCGACGATGCCGACGCGGTCGTGATCGTCGCAGGCTATACTGCACGCGAAGAGGGCGAATACATTCCCGGCGACATGACGCTGGACGCCGCCGGTTCGTCCGCCGCGGCCGTCTCGATCGGTGGCGACCGCCGCGATCTGGGCCTCCCCGCCGATCAGCGCGCGCTGATCGGCGCCGCCGCCGCGTCCGGCAAGCCCGTCGTCGTCGTGCTGATCGCGGGGTCGGCGGTGCTGGTCGAAGACTGGCGCGCGTCCGCCGGGGCCATTCTCCAGACCTTCTACAGCGGTATGGCCGGCGGCGCAGCGCTCGCCCGGTTGCTGTTCGGGGCGGTGGCGCCATCGGGCAAGCTGCCCTTCACCGTCGCGCGTCGAGCCGAGGACTACCCCTTTTTCGACATCGACGCCGCACGGATCGATTACGGCTATTGGCATGGCTACGCCAAGTTCGAGGCGGAGGGTCTCACGCCGCGCTACCCGTTCGGGCACGGCCTGTCCTATGCCCGCTTCGCCTATCGTGCCCTCACCGTCCGGCGGGAGGGCGAGCGGCTGGCGGTAAGCGTCGCCGTCCGCAACGATGGGACGATGGCGGCGGACGAAGTGGTGCAGGCCTATGTCCGCTACCCCGGCACGGTCGAACCCCGCGCCGCGAAGAACCTTCACGCCTTCGCGCGCATCACCCTCGCGCCCGGCGAGACGAAGCTTGTCCACCTCGCCGTCGATGTTGCCGACCTGCGCCATCGCGATCCGGCGACCCACGGCTGGCGCCTCGAAGCCGGTGCGTACCGCATCCTGGTCGGTCCGTCCTCGGCGGGGCCGTTCCTCGAAGCCGGCATTAGCCTCTAGCCGCAGCCCCGTGCACGCAGACACTCAGCCGCCCATCGCCGTCCGCACCGCGTCGATCGCCGCCATCGAACGGACGAAATCATCATGGGGTCGCGGCCACCGCGCCCTGTCCGCGAGCGCGTCGCGCACCGCCGCCATCTGCGCCGCGTAGGAAGAGGGGCCGTCGACCTGATCCGATCGGCTGCCCGCCGCCGTCTCCACCGTCACCCGGTTGCCGCGCTGCGGCGCCAGCGGATTGTCGACCAACAGGCGGCCACGCGCGCCGGTGACCAGCAGCGAGGCGCTGTGCCGCGGCGCGTCCATCGACGCCGTCACCCTGGCCGCAACCTCGCCCATGCGCAGCTCGGCCGAAAAGGCGGCGTCGACCCCGTCCCGCCGCCTCGCATCGGCGGTAATAACGGTCAGCCCTTCGCCGAGCAGGAACCGGCACCAGGCGAGCGGGTAGACGCCCAGATCCATCAGCGCCCCGCCACCCAGCCCGGCCCGCCACCGGAACTCGCCCGGCGCGGTGCCGACCGCCGCGTCGAACCGCGCCTCGACCGTCATGATCGCACCAAGCTCGGGCAGCAGCTGCTTCAACCGGGCGAACAGCGGATGGTGAAGCGAATGCATCGCCTCGAACACCTGCACGCCCGCCGCGTCCGCCGCCGCCAGCACAGCGCGCGCCTCGCCCGCGTTCATCGCGAACGGCTTCTCGACCAGCAGATGCTTGCCCGCGCCGACCGCGAGGAGCGCCTGCGCTCGATGCACCGATGGCGGGGTCCCGATATAGACCAGGTCGATGTCGGGCGAGGCGAGCAGCGCGGCATAGTCGTCATGCCACCGCGCAATCCCGTGCGTCGCGGCATAGGAACGCGCCCGTGCCGCCTCGCGCGCCGCCACCGCGACCACCTCCACGCCCCCAGCCGCCCGTGCCGCGTCGATCGCGGCATAGGTCGCCACCCGGCTTGCGCCGATCAGGCCGATGCGCAGCGGCGCCAGGGTGCGTTCGTCCATGTCGGCAGTCTCGCCCCCGTTCCGGCCGATCGCAAGCCATACCGGCGTTGCAAACGCAGTCAAAGCGACGGTATGACCGCGGGCGACAGGGGAGAGACGTGTGAGCCGAACCAGCAGCCGAGCGGCGGCCGCATGACCGCCCCCTTCCCGCTGCCGCCGCGTGCGCCCGTCACCCCGGTCGCGGGCCGCACCGCCGCCGCGATCCGGGCGCCCGACGGCCAGTCGACCCAGACGCTGCCCGGGTTCGAGCCGCAGTGGCGCGACATCGTCCACTACATTGTCGGCATCACCGAAGAGATCTGGACCGACATGGCGGTCGACCGCATCCGCGCGACCTATGCCGAGGACTGCGTGATCCATACCAGCATGGGCACGGTGCGCGGGGTGGCCGGAGTGATAAGCGGCACCGTCCAGTCGCTCTGGGCGTTCACCGGCTTCAGCACCGAGCATGTCAGCGTCACCTGGAACGAGCAGGCCGACGGCTTCTACACCAGCCACCTCGGTTTCGGCCGCTCGGTCAACACCGGCGCGACCGCCTATGGCCCTGCCACGAATGCGCCGCTCGCGCGCCATTTCTGCGCCGACTGCGTTACCGCGGACAACAAGATCCATACTGAATGGCTGTCGCGTGACACCGCAACCGGCATCATCCAGATGGGGTTGACCACGCAAGGTGTCGCGAAGACGCTGGCCGCGCACCCCGTTTCCGAGCCGCTGGCGCCTTACCCCGGAGACGCGCCTGCCCCGGTCGCAGGCGACCCGGCGACGATGGCCGGGTTTTTCGTGACGCTGTTCGCCCACTGGAACATGCGCGCCTTCGCCGCAGCAGGACGGGTCTATGCCGACGGCGCTGTCGCGCACTGGCCGGGTCTGCGCGAGGGCGCCGGACCGCGCGCGATCGCCCTCCTCTATATCGGCCTGTTCGCTTCGATTCCCGATGGCGTGTTCCGAATCGAGCACATCAGCTGGTCGGACGAAGGCCCGACCGTCGCCGTGCGCTGGCGGCTGGACGGCGCGTCGTCGCCGCTTGGCGCGATCGGCGAGATGCCGGGCGGCAAGCCGGTGGCATTGATCGGCTTTTCGCATTTCCGTTTCGGCGCAGGCGGCATCGTTGAGGAATGGACGGTGTTCGACGAGGTCGCCGTGATCGTCCAGGCGCTGCGCGGCTGACGTGACGCCCGTCCTTCTTCCCGGCAACATGTGCGATGCGCGGCTATGGACCAGCACGATCCGCGCCGCGCTGCCCGGCGCGGTCGACGCCGACACGACGCGGGACGATACGATCGAGGGCATGGCCGCCCGGGCGCTCGCCGCCGCCGACGGCCCGCTGCTCCCGGTCGGCTTTTCGATGGGCGCGATCGTCGCGCTGGCGATGGCGCGCCGCGCACCCGACCGGATCGCCGGGGCGGTGCTGATCGGCCTCAACGCCGGCGCCGACCTGCCCGAACGCAGCGCTCACCGCCCGGCCCAGCAGGCGGAGGTCCGCGCTGGCGAGCTGGAGCGCGTGCTGGTCGAGGAGCTGAAGCCCAATTATCTCTCCGCCGCCAATCGCGGCAACGCCGCGCTGCTGGCGCTGCTGCGCGATATGGGGCTGGCGCTCGGTCCAGGGGTCTTCGTCCGGCAGAGCGAGGCGCTGCGGACCCGCCCCGACCTGACGCCGGCGCTGGCTGCGCTCGACGTGCCGGTCGCGCTGCTGTGCGGCGCGGAAGACGCGCTGTGCCCGCCGGCTTGGCACGAACGCTGGCGACGCCTCACCGGCCGCGCGACGCTCACCGTCGTCCCCGGCTGCGGACACATGCTCCCGCTCGAAGCGCCCGCCGCGGTCGTCGCCGCCATCCAGTCGCTCCCGTTGAAGGTTTCTGCATGATCCGAACCACCCATGTCGGCTCGCTGCCGCGCTCGGCGGCCGTCACCGACCTCGTCTTCGCGGCCGAGCGCGGCGAGCCCGTCGACGCCGCGCAGTTTGACCGGGTAATCGGCGCGGCAGTTGACGAAGCCGTGCGCCGTCAGGTCGCCGCCGGGATCGACATCGTCTCCGACGGCGAGATGGCGAAGATCAGCTACGCGACCTATATCAAGGATCGCATCACCGGCTTCGACGGCGACAGCCCGCGCCGCGCGCCCGCCGACCTGGAAGCATTTCCCTCTTTCCTGGAGCGCCAGGCGAAGGGCGGCGGCACGCCCTCCTATCGCCGCCCGCGCTGCGTCGGCGAGGTCGCGCCGCTGACGCTCGAGCCGCTCCATGACGACCTCCGCCGCTTCGACGCCGCGCTGGCCCGGCACAGCCATCCGGCGGGATTCATGAACGCTGCCTCGCCCGGCGTCATCGCGCTGTTCCAGCCTAACGACTTCTACCCCGATGACGACGCCTATCTCGACGCGCTCGCGGAGGCGATGCGGCCCGAATACGAGGCGATCGCCGCCGCCGGGCTGATCCTCCAGCTCGACAGCCCCGATCTCGGGCTCGGCCGCCACATGATGTACAAGGACCGGCCCGAGAGCGAATATCTGGAGCGTATCGAGCGCCACGTCGCCGTCCTCAACCACGCGCTGCGCAACGTTCCCGTGGACCGCATCCGCATGCATGTCTGCTGGGGCAATTACGAGGGTCCGCACCATTGCGACGTCGAGATGGCGACGATCCTGCCCGTGCTGATGAAGGCCAAGCCCGCCGGCCTCTTGTTCGAAACGAGCAACCCGCGCCACCAGCATGACTGGGAGGCGTTCGCAGCAGCGGCGGCGGCCATCCCGGCGGACACGGTGCTCATCCCCGGCGTGATCGACTCGACCACCAACTTCATCGAACATCCACGCGTCGTTGCCAACCGCATCCGCCAGTTCACCAACATCGTCGGCGCCGAGCGGGTGATCGCGGGGACCGACTGCGGCTTCTCGACCTTTGCGGGGTTCGGCGCGGTCGACCCCGAGATCGTCTATGCGAAGCTCGCAACGCTGGCTGACGGCGCAGCGATCGCCTCGCAGCGGTTGGCGGCGTGATGCTCAAGGACCGCCTCGCCGCCGGCGATCATCTGCTCGGCACCTTTCTCAAGACCCCGGCGCCGATGCTGGTCGAGGTGCTCGCGACGTGCGGCCTCGATCTGCTCTGCCTCGATGCGGAGCACGCGCCGTTCGACCGCGCCGCGATCGACGCCTGCGTGTTCGCCGCGCGCGCCTGCGACTTGCCCGTCATCGTCCGCACCCCCACCGCCGCGCACGAGCACATCCTCAACGCGCTTGACTGCGGCGCGGACGGGGTGCTGCTGCCGCACATCCGCTCGGCGGCAGAGGCGGCGGCGGCGGTGGCGGCGGCGACCTATCGCCCCGGCGGGCGCGGCTATGCCGGCTCGTCGCGCTCTGCCCGCTACGGCCTCGCCACCATGTTCGATCACCGCGCCGCCAGCGCCATGCGCACCACGGTGATCGCGCAGATCGAGGATGTGGACGCGCTAAGTGAGCTCGACGCCATCGCCGCGACGCCGGGGCTCGATGCGCTGTTCGTCGGCCGCATCGACCTGACGGTTGCGCTTGACGCCGCCTCACCCGACGCGCCGGAGGTGATCGCCGCGGTCGACCGCGTCATCGCTGCGGGTCAGGCGGCGGGCGTGCCGGTCGGCATGTTCGTGCCGCGCAACGAGGATGTCGCGGGCTGGCGCGCCAAGGGGGCGACGTTGTTCCTGCAGGGGTCCGACCACGGCTTCCTGCGCGCCGGCGCGGCCGCACTGCGTCAGGCGGTCGCAGGATGACGCTCCCCGTCACGCCATCCTTTCGCCTCGACGGACGCCGGGCGCTCGTCACCGGCGCGGGGCGCGGGATCGGCCTGGCTGCCGCCGCAGCGCTGGCGGACGCGGGCGCGGCGGTGACGCTGGTCGCGCGGACGGCAGCGGAGATCGAGGCGGCGGCGGTTGAGATGCCGGGGGCCGACTGGGCCACGCTCGACGTACTCGACACCGCCGCGGTCGCAGCCTTCTTCGCGGGCCGCGCCGCCTATCAGGTGCTCGTCAACAACGCCGGCACCAACCGCCCCAAGCCACTTTGGGAAGTGACACCCGACGATTACGACGCGGTGCTCGACCTCAACCTCCGCGCCGCCTTTTTCGTCGCCCAAGCCGCGGCGAAGGCGATGCTGCGTGACGGGACACCGGGCAGCCTGATTCATATCGGCTCGCAGATGGGGCATGTCGGCGGCCCAGGCCGCTCGCTCTACTGCGCCTCAAAATGGGGACTGGAGGGGATGAGCAAGGCGTTCGCGCTCGATCTCGCCGCACATGGCGTCCGCTCCAACACGATCGCACCGACCTTCATTGAGACGCCGCTGACCCGCCCGTTCTTAGACGACGCCGCGTTCAAGGCGAGCGTGCTGGCCAAGATCAAGCTCGGGCGGCTCGGCACGGTCGAGGACCTGATGGGCGCGGTCGTGTTCCTCGCCGCCGATGCATCGGCGCTGATGACCGGGACCAGCCTCGTGGTCGATGGCGGCTGGACCGCCGACTGACGCTCACCGCTGACCGTTCCTGCCGGCATTCGCCGTTAAGCTCGTCGGGCGCGGCATGCTATGCCGCGACGGCGGACGGGGGGATCGGCGGGTGAGTGGGCCGGACACGGGCGAATGGGAGCTGATCTGGCGACAGTTCGACCGGCTGGTCGACCGCGCCCGGGCCGACCAGGCCAAACTGCTCCGCCACAGCGCGCTGCCGCCAGCACTCCAGCGGAAGGTCGAGCGGCTGCTCGCGGCGCATGGCCATGACGGCGTCCTCGATCGCCCGCTCACCGCGGATGCGAAAGCCGCGCACGCCGCCGAGCCCGCCGAACTCACGCCGGGCGCGACCCTCGGTCACTTTCAGGTCGAGCAGCTGATCGGCCGCGGCGGCGCGGGCGAGGTCTATCGTGCACACCGCGTCGCCGGGGGCTTCGGACAGACCGTCGCGCTCAAGCTCATGCGTGCGGAGGCCGCCCCCCATCTCGCCGCGTTCGAGGCCGAACGCGCGCTGCAAGCGAGTTTCGAGCACCCCGGCATCGCCCGGCTGATCGACGGCGGCGCGGGGCCGCACGACCGGCCGTGGATGGCGCTGGAGCTGGTCGAGGGCGTGCCGATCACGCGCTGGTGCGCCGATCATGCCGCGCCGTTGGCGACGCGGCTCGACCTGTTCCTGCAGGTCTGCGACGCCGTTGCCTATGCCCATGCGCGTCTCGTTGTCCATTGCGACCTGAAGCCCGGCAACATCCTCGTCACCCCCGACGCACGGGTAAAGCTGCTGGATTTCGGCATTGCCCAGGTGATCAGCCAGCGCGAACGCGCGGGCGACGCCGCACCTATGCGGCTGACCCCCGATTATGCCGCCCCCGAACAGCTGGCCGCCGAGCCGCTGACGGTTGCTACCGATGTCTGGGGGCTGGGCTGCATCCTTGCGGAACTTCTGACCGGCACGCCGCCGTGGCAGCCCCGGCCGGGCAGCCTGCCCGTCGTCATCCGCCGCCTGCAAGGCGGCGCGCCGCGGCTGCCGAGCGACCTCGCCCGCGCGCTCGCCAACCCGCCGATCGCGCCGGCGCGATTGACCGGCGACCTTGACGCGATCGTCGCGCGCGCGACACAGCCGCGCGCAGAGGACCGCTATCCCGGCGTGCTCGCGCTCGCCGAAGATGTTCGCCGTCATTGCGATCGGCGGCCGGTCGCCGCCCGGTCCGCCTCCCTGCTCTACCGCGCGCGGCTGTTCACGCGGCGTCACTATATGGGCGTCACCGCCGCGGCGCTGGCCATCGTGGCGACGATCGGCGGCGTGATCGGCACCGTCTGGCAGGCGCATGAGGCGACGCTGCAGCGCGATGTCGCGCGCGACCGCGTCGCGCAGTTGCAGGCGACCAATCAGGTGCTCTTGCTGATGTTCCGCGACATCGGCGACAGCGATCAGATGCGCGGCGTGACTGTCCGCGACATGCTGGGCAGCACGTCGGCAAGGCTATTGCGTGCGCTGCCGCCCGACTCACCCGACGCCGCGCCGGCCGTCGCGGCGCTGGCCGATATCTACCTCATCACGGAAAGCAACCGCGACGCACGCGCGCTGCTCACCCAGGCGCTCGCTCGCGGCGTCGGCGGCACCGACCCGGCGGCGCGCGCACAGCTTCAGCTCAAGCTCGGCACGGTGCTGACGCTCGACGGCGATTTCGCGCCCGCCACCCGGCTGATCGCCGCAGCGGATGCCGTCTTCGCCGCCGCCCCCAATCGCTACCGCGCCGAGCGCGTAGAGGCTACGGGCGCCCACGCCCTGCTGCTGCGCGGGCAGGGGCATGCCGACCAGGCGATCGCGCTGCTGCAGCGCACCATGCCCGAGGCGGAGGTCGCATGGCGCGATGCCGATCGCGATCTGGCGACCCGGTACGCCAGCCTGGCGACGATGCTGGCCGATCGCGGCGATTATCGGGATGCCGATCGGCTGCTCGATCGCGCGGCCGTTCACCTTGGCGGCGGCGCTGCGCCACCCGGTAATGCGCTGCTCAACCTGCAGCGGCTGGCGGGCGATCTGGCGGCGCGATCGGGCGACGCCGCGCGGGGCGGTGACCTTTTGAGCCGCACGGTGGCGGCGCGACGGCGCTGGTACGGGTCCTCGCTGGCGCTGTCGGTCGACCTGCTCCACCGCGGCCGGCTGGAGGCGCAACAGGGCCGGTTCGCGGCGGCGCTGCGCGATCTGGACGAGGCGGGGCCGATGATGGCGGACCATTTCGGCGCCGCCAGCGCGCCGATGACCCAGATCAAGGTCGCGCAGGCCTATGCACTGGCCATGTCCGGCGATGCGCCCCGCGCCGCGGCGTTGCTGCCGGCGGCCAACCCCGCCCCGCCGGTCGACGGCCGCCCGCCGCTGCCCGCGGTGCGGCTGCTCTACACGCGGGCCGCGGTGGCGCTGGCGCGGGGCAGGGCCGCCGACGCGCGGGTGCTGTTCGATGCGGCGGAAACCGCGGCAGCGCAGATCGGGACGGCGGCGACGGGGGTGCAGGCAGAGGCGGCGGTGCTACGCGCGCGGTTCGGCCGGCGCTGAGGGCGTCAGTCCGCCGCCATCTCCGCATGGATCCAGGCCCGCGCGCGTGTCCATTTGCGCCGCACGGTGCGGTCGGAGATGCCTAGGATCGCCGCCGTCTCTTCGTCGTCGTAACCGGCAAAGAAGCGACAATCGACGATCCGCGCCAGCTCGGGATCAACGTCGGTCAGCTGCTTCAGCGCATCGTTGAGCTTGACGATCTGCAGGTCCGACGCCGGCCCCGCGACCGCCGTTGCGGCCCAGTCGTCGGGCTGCGTCCGCTTGCCGCGCAGCCGCGCCCGCGCCGCATCGACCAGCACGTGCCGCATCGCCGTCGCGGCGCAGGCGAGGAAGTGCGTCCGGTCATGCCACGCGTCGCGGCGCCGCAGCTTCAGATACGCTTCGCCGATCAGCGCTGTGGTCTGCAGCGTCATCGGCGATCCGGCGCGGTAATGTTCACGCCGCGCGATGCCGCGAAGTTCACTGTACAGTTCGGCGACCAGCACATCGGTGCCACCCGGTGGTCCGTCCGGCCAGTCACCCGGCTCGGCCGCCGCCGGATCGTCGCTCGCCATCCGCCCGCGGTCTCCTCACGCGCGCCCCTATCGGGGCGGCGGACCCGAAACAAGCCGCAGCGGCCAGCGTAAGTGCCGCTAATGCGTCATGAAAACGCGTGTGATCACCAGCGGAGCAGGAGCTGTCCGAGCATCGCGCCGACGCCGGTCACCAGCGCGCTGGCCGGCGAGTACCAGATCAGGACAAACGCCGGTGCGTTCTCGGTACAGGCCAACGCGTAGACAGCCGCCGCGGCCGCTCCGGACGCGAGCCCCAGAGTGGCCCCGGCGCGGCGCAGGTTGGTCGGCGCCTCCCGGCGGATTGCCCGAAACAGCGCTGCGAGAATCGGCGCGGACACCGCCGCGATCCGGATAGGGCAGCGGTCCCGGCTGCCGCCGAGCAGCCTCTGCGCGGCCGTCCCGTGCGCACCGCCATCAGCCAGATCGCCGTCGCCGCCGCCAGCCCCGCCAGTCCCGCCAGCGGCCAAGCGAACACGCGCCACCCGCCGAATGCGCCCCCGGGCCGCGCCAGCCGTTGGGCGGCGGCCGGCGCGAGCGCGCCAAGCGCCGAGCGCGCCGACCTATAGACAGCTTTCATCGCGAACGGCGCCATCCGCGCCGGCGTCAGCGCCCCGGCTGAACGCCATAGATGACCATCCGGATCACCGTCGCCTGCGCGGGCCTGAGCCCCTGCAGCAGGCGGTGGAGCACCGATGCGCTGGTCACCGCCGCTTCGTGATTGCCGGCCGCGACCTCCGCCTCGCCCAGTTCGCCGGTAGCGTACGCTTCATCGCACGCAGCCGGTCGATCCACTTGTACCGCGCAATCGCCGCCAGCCAGGGCCGAAACGGCCGCCCCCACGCATTGGTGTGCCGTTTGGCGTGGATCGCAGTCAGCGCATCCTGCGCCGCGTCCTCCACCATCGCGGGCTGCAGCCGGCGCGCATAGAAGCGCCGCAGCCACGGATCGATCTGCTGCGGCAACCGGCGGTAGGCGCCCCCATTGCCGCCCTGCGCCGTGACCATCAGGTCGCCCAATAAATCCGACGCTCGACAAGCTGTGGCCGGGCCCGCCGGAGCGCCGCAGGCGGCTGGTGGCTGGCGCCGGTGACTTTCTCGGCGCGGGCCCCGGGAGAGCGGGAGCCGGTGGACAAGCAAACCGGGACGGACGCGCGGAACCTAGGCCGCGGCCGACCCCTGGCGGGGTAGGCGTGCCGGAAGGGCGTCGGGCAGGCCGCCGTGCCGTCGTCTCGATTAGGGCCGCTGCCGGGCCTCGAACCGGTCCCCGACCAGGTCGAGGCGAATGAGGCGGGTCGTGATCGCGGCCTCGCTGCGTCCGATCTGCGCTGCGAGCAGCGCGAGGCCTTCGCCGCCATACCAGCCGCGGATCAGCGCCTCATCCTCCGACTCCATCCATGCTCTTCGGCCCCGGGCGGCAACCTCCGCGTCATTGCCGTTGGACCGCCGAGGCGGCGGGGGCGGATGAAGCGTGGCGAGAGCAGAAGCGACCCCCTGCCATTCGTGCAGGTGGAGCGAAAGACGGCCGTCGCTGCAATCGAGGATCAGCTGCTCGCCCGCCCGGGTCAGCCGAAATTGACGTCCTTTGACTCCCCACAGGAGTGAACGGCTGGTCGGCATGCCGTGAAAGAACATGGCGTCGTTGTCGTGCGAGTCGAGACCAGGGTCAAGCGCGAGTGCGACAGGCTGCATCTGATTGTTTCAGAGGGGACGTGCCGCGGATCGCGCGCGCGACATCGAGCAAGCCAGCCGAATCCGGCAGGCCGGCATTCCGCGCACACGCACTGACGCTTTGTTGCGTGGTGCCCGGCTAAACGCGCATCGGCATAAGCACGTAAAGCGCCGCCGCCTTGTCATTCTCGCGAATCAAGGTCGGCGCGGCGGCGTCGGCGAGATGGACCTCAACCAGGTCGCCGTCGATCTGGCCGAGAATGTCGAGCAGGTAACGCGAGTTGAAGCCGATCTCGAACCCCTGCGCGGCGTATTCGCCGGGCACTTCCTCCGCCGCCGTACCGTTCTCGGGACTGGTCACCGACAGCGTCACCTTGTCGCGATCGAGCGCCATCTTGACCGCGCGGGTTTTCTCGGTTGCGATCGTAGCGACGCGATCGACCCCTTCCTTGAAGCTCGCCGGGTCAATCTTGAGGATTTTGTCGTTTCCGGTCGGGATGACCCGGCTGTAGTCGGGAAAGGTGCCGTCGATCAGCTTCGAGGTCAGGATCGCCTGACCGAGGTCGAAGCGGATCTTCGACCCCGACAGCGATACGCCGACCGAACCATCGATCTCGTCGAGCAGCTTGCGCAGTTCGCCGACGCATTTGCGCGGCACGATAACGTCGGGCATCCCGCTCGCACCATCGGGCAGCGGCACGGTGACCCGCGCCAGCCGGTGGCCGTCGGTCGCCGCCGCCTTCAAGACCGGGCCGCTGCCGTCCTCACTCGAATGCAGGAAAATGCCGTTGAGATAGTAGCGCGTCTCCTCCGTTGAGATGGCGAAGCGCGTCTTATCGATGATCTGCTTCAGCGTTTCGGCGGGCAGCTCGAACTTGGTCGGCAGCTCGCCTTCGGCGATCACCGGGAAATCGTCGCGCGGCAACGTCGCCAGGCTGAAACGCGCGCGTCCCGCGACGATCGTCATGCGGCCCTCCGCGGCGGCAAGCGAGACCTGCGACCCTTCGGGCAGTTTGCGGGCGATGTCGAACAGCGTGTGGGCGGAGACGGTGATCGCGCCCGGCTGATCTACCGCGGCGGCGACCTGTTCGTTGATCTGGAGATCGAGGTCGGTCGCCATCAGCCGCAGCGCGCCTTCGCCGGTCGCCTCCAGCAGCACGTTGGAGAGGATCGGGATGGTGTTGCGCCGCTCCACCACCGACTGCACGTGGCTCAGCCCCTTCAGCAGCGTCGCGCGTTCGATCGTCGCCTTCATCACCTTGTCCCCCGCCCCGCCCTGCGGGGTCACCTTCGCTGCAACCTAGCGGAGGGGCAGGGCGACGGGCAAGCGGGGGTTCGCGCCAAAAGCGTGGACAAGATGAACGGCCGGGCTAAGCGCGGATCATGCGTAAGGGTCGGGACTTCATCGCGCGGCACGGCGAGACAGTATTCAACGCCGCGGGGCGGCTGCAGGGCGACTTCCCGCACACACCGTTGACCCGCGCCGGGTTCGCCCAGGCGGACGAGATGGGTCGTGCGCTGCGCGACCTGCTGGGTGCAAAACCAGCGCTTACGCTGTGGTCGTCGCCCTCGGGACGCGCGCTGCAGACGCTGGCAGTCATAGCCGAGCATCTCGCGCTGGACTGGCACGGCGCGCGGATCGACGAGCGGCTGGTCGAAATCGGCATGGGCGGCTGGGGCGGGCGCTATTATGCCGATGTGGTCGGAGAGGTTGGGCCGGTGATCACCGCGGAGGGGCTGCTGCGCCCGGCGCCCGACGGTGAACGCTACGACGCGATCGCGAGGCGGACCGGCAGCTGGCTGGCGGACACCGATGACGACGTGGGCGATCGGCTGGTGATCATGCACGGCATCTCCAGCCGCGTGCTGCGCGGGCTGATGACCGGGGTGAATGCCCATGCCGAGTTCGCCGCGCCGATCGCGCCGGGGCTGCCGCAGGGATCGGTGGTGCTCATCGCGCAGGGTCGCGAGAGCGTGCCGCATCTGGGCGCCGGACGCGCGCCCGCGTGAATGCCGTGCTGGCCCTGTTGCTGGCGGGCACGATGCCGGCCGGACGCGAAGCGCTGGGGGTCTGGCACGGGTGGGGCGCGTTCCGCGATCGCACGCCCGTCAGGTGCTTCGCGATCGCCCGGCCGGCCGGAGCGGCGCGACGAAGCGCGGGGTTCATCAGTGTCGGCGACTGGCCGGGGCAGGGGCTGCGCAGCTCGCTTCACCTCCGCCTCAGCCGGGCGCGGGATCGGTCCGCGCCGGTCACCCTGACGATCGGAGAGCGCCGCTTCGCGCTCGCCGCCAACACCGCCGACGCCTGGGCAGGCGACGCGCCGAGCGACCGCGCCATCGTGGCGGCCATGCGCGGCGCCCGCTCGCTTAGCATCGAAGGCGTCGGCGAGGGGGGGCAGCCCTTTGCCGACACCTATGCGCTGGCGGGTGCGGCAACCGCCATCGACGCCGCGGCGCTGGGATGCGCCCGCGGCGGCTGAAACATGCGTTACCTGCTCCAGACGATTCGCCCGGTGGTCGAGGATCTGGCGGGCACGGCGACCTTCTACCTCCTGTTCCTTGCGACCGGCTCGGCCCCGCTGGCGGCGGCGGTCGGGCTCGGCATCGGGCTGATGCAGATCGCGGTTCACCTGCGCCGGAGGACGCCGGTGCCGGCGCTGCTCGCGGTCGGCGTCGTGCTGACGGTGGCGCTCGGCGCGGTGACGCTGGTCACTGCCGATCCGCGCTTCCTGCTGGTCAAGCCTAGCATCGTCTATGCCGCAGTCGGGCTGACCATGCTGCCGCGCGGCTGGGTGCGGCGCTATGTGCCGCCGATCGCGCTACCGCTGCTGCCCGCGCGCACCTTTGACCTGGTCGGCTGGGGCTGGGCGGCGCTCATCCTCGGTACGGCACTGCTGAACCTGGTGCTGGTAGCCATGCTGCCGCCGGTCCGCGCTGCGGCGGCGTTCGTGCTATGGGGCGTCGCCTCCAAACTGGCGCTGTTCGGCGGCCAATACGCGCTGCTCTACCCCCGCGCCCGGCGGGCCGCGATCGACCAGCATGGGCGCCGGCGCTAGCGTCCGCGCTGGCGAAATGACGCCATCCGCGCTATATTGCCCTCATGCTGACAGACGTAGCGCCCCCTATGCCCATCCCCGGGCACATTGACCCCGTGCCCGTCGCGCGGACGCTTGCGCCGCGGCCGGACGGGCGCGTCGACCTGATCGGCCTGTCAAAGGATCAGCTGCGGGCAGCGCTCGCCGACACGGGCATGGACCCGCGACAGGCGAAACTGCGCGGCAAGCAAATCTGGCACTGGCTCTATAATCGCGGCGCGACCGAGTTCGCGCAGATGACCGACATCGCCAAGGCGCAGCATCCCTGGTTGACCGATCGCTTTGTGGTCGGCCGTCCGGAGGTGGTCGAGACGCAGGTCTCGACCGACGGCACGCGCAAATGGCTGCTGCGGAGCCCGGACGCGCAGGATTACGAGATGGTCTTCATCCCCGACGCCGACCGGGGCACGCTGTGCGTGTCGAGCCAGGTCGGCTGTACGCTCAACTGCCGTTTTTGCCACACCGGCACGATGCGGCTGGTGCGTAACCTGACCGCGGGCGAGATCGTCGGCCAGGTGATGCTCGCGCGCGACGCGCTGGGTGAGTGGCCGTCGTCGCCCGAGGGGCGGATGCTGACCAACATCGTGATGATGGGGATGGGCGAGCCGCTGTATAATTTCGATGCGGTGCGCGACGCGCTGCGGCTGGTGATGGACGGCGACGGGCTGGCGCTGTCGAAGCGGCGGATCACGCTCAGCACCTCGGGCGTGGTGCCGATGATGGCGCGCGCCGGCGAGGAGATCGGTGTCAATCTGGCGGTGTCGTTGCACGCGGTGACCAAGGAGGTGCGCGACGAGATCGTGCCGCTCAACCGCAAATATGGGATCGACGAGCTGCTCGCCGCCTGCGCCGCCTATCCCGGCGCCAACAACGCGCGACGGATCACGTTCGAATACGTCATGCTGCGCAACAAGAACGACAGCGACGCGGATGCGCGCGAGCTGGTGCGGCTGGTCAAGGCGTACAAGCTGCCGGCCAAGGTCAATCTGATCCCGTTCAACCCCTGGCCCGGCGCGCCTTACGAATGCTCGACCCCGGAACGTATCCGCGCCTTTTCGAACATCGTCTTCGAGGCGGGCATCAGCGCCCCGACCCGTACGCCGCGCGGCCGCGACATCGACGCGGCCTGTGGCCAGCTCAAGACTGCGGCGGAGAAGAAGAGCCGCGCGGAGCTTGATCGTCAGGCAGAGGCGAAGCTGGCGGCGCTGGGGTGAGGCGACCGCGTTCCAGCGCCAGAATATCACTTTCGCTGTATGCGCCGACGGTCCAGATGAAGCTCTGGACGTCCGTGCTATCCCGCGGCTTCAGCTCCGCGAGCGCCCGTTTCGTGTCCGCCACCAGCATCAGCAACGAGCGGTATACGTCGGCGGCAGGGTCGGGCGAATAGTCGAATTGAAATCGATGGCCGATGCGTTGGGCGTAATCGCGGGTGACCTCCGGCTTCAGGAACATGTGCCGGTCCGGCGCCCATAAGCTCGGCAAGTATGTCAGCAAGGGCCAGGATGCCCGGCCATGCGGCGCTAATGCAGCCGACATGCCCGCCAGCCCAGCCTCGAGTTCGTCACGCGCGAAACGGGCCGCTGCTCTGACAAATCCTGTCCGTTCGGGCCGCCGAGCATTTCATGGGCGCGGGCGAACTCGGTGGAATCGAGCACGTTCGTCTTGGAAAAGGCGCGGCGCACCTGCAATGCCTGCAGCGCCGTAGCCTCGGAGGCAGCATCCAGCGGGAGAATGGCCTCTAGTCGCTCCTGTGCCTCGACCTTGTATGTGCGCTCGTCACGCATGTAGTCGGCATCGGCGAACGTCTCGGGGAAGGCGCGCCGGAAGCGTGAGATCGCGCCTGCGATGCCGACATAATTGGGATGCAGCCTGGCTGCCTGTTCTCACAGCAGATGCCGCAGCGCCGCCAAATCGGTGCTCTCAAGAATAGGCTCGGCCTTGCCCTTTCTGATCAGCCTGTCACGGTATGTGCCCGCATCGGTGCCGATCCGGATCGTGTGCTCACCAATCTTTTCCTCGGGCAGCATCAGCATCTGCACCAGCCTGATAGGGTTCAGGCGGCGATCATAGCTAAATGCGTGCAACCTTTGGGCCTGGCGCGCGACGGCTGAATCCTCTTGCCACCGGGATCGTAACCGCTTATTGACACTCATGTCAGTAAGGAGCGCTGTCATGGCCAAGATGCCCCCCTTTCCCGGCACTACCGGACGTCGCGACTGGAGGACGGCGTTTGCCGCGATCCGCAAGCTGCTCGCCAATGGCGACGACACGACGCAGGTGTTCCTCATCATGCGCGCGCTGAACGTCGGCGCGGGGCCGACGGGTTATGCGAAGATGATCGCGACGCCTGACGGCGGGCGGATGGCGTGCGAGCAGGTCGAGCTGGCGAGCCGGCTGACCGACCGCGCCTGGATCGACGGCTTCGCACCGGGTACCGTCGGCGCGGCGTATCGCAGCTTTCTAGACAAGACCGGCTATTCGGCGGACGGGCTGGTCGAGGTCAGCCGCGTCAACCCCATGGAAGAAACCGTCCACCCCTATGCCTGGTATGGCCGCCGCACCCGCGACGTCCACGACCTGTGGCACGTGCTGACCGGCTATCAGGCCGACGAGAGCCTGGGTGAGGCGGCGCTGGTCGCGTTCTCCTATGCGCAGCTGGGCGGGCTCGGTTGGGCGTTCATCGCCTCGGCAGCCTCGCTGAAGAGCGTCAAGATCACTCGGGGCGGCCTGTTCGCGCGCGCCGTCTGGGAGGGCTATCGCCACGGCCGAAAGGCGAAGTGGCTGGTCGGCGAGGATTATGAGAAGCTGATGCACGAGCCGATCGACGCGGCGCGGGCGCGGCTGGGGATCGCCGATCCGGTGCTCTACAAACGCGCGCAACGCGAGCTGGGACCTGAGCTGGCGAGTTATCTGAGCAACCGGCGCGAGGCGAACGATACCGTCGAGGCGAAGCCGAAGCCGGTCAAGCTGGCGGCATAGTGCGTTGCCCCGGCCCCAGTGCCGGGGTCCATTTCTGCTGGCGCGCGTTCCCGGCGGTATCGCCGGATGCCGGGACAAGCTGGGGATGACGCGGTAGACGGGCACGATGCTGTCGCGCCTGGTGCTCACCGACTATCGCAACCATGCTGCGGTCACGTTGACGCCGGGGCCGGGGCCTGGTCGTGCTGACCGGCGAGAATGGCGCGGGCAAGACCAACGTACTGGAAGCCGTGTCGCTGCTCGCACCCGGGCGCGGGCTGCGGGCGCGCGCGGCTTGGCGAGATCGCGCGCAACGGCGGGCCGGGCGGGTTCGGGGTCGCGGCCGCGCTTGGCGACCGTGCGGACATCGCGACCGGCGCCCGAGCTGACGCGCCCGAGCGCCGGCTGCTCCGCGTCAACGGCGCCGCCGCCGCCGCGGCCGCGCTCGCGGAGTGGCTGACCGTGCTGTGGCTGACGCCCGCGATGGACCGGCTGTTCGCGGAGGCGGCGGGCGGACGGCGGCGCTTCCTCGATCGGCTGGCGCTGGCGCTGGCCCCCGGCCATGCCCATCACGCGCAGCGCTATGAAGCCGCGATGCGCGCCCGCAGCCGGCTGCTCGCCGAGCCCGGCGCGGACCCGGCTTGGTTCGCCGCACTGGAGGCGCAGCTGGCGGAGCATGGCGCGGCGATCGACGCCAACCGGCGCGAGGCGGTGGCGCTGCTCGACCAGCGGCTGGCGGCGCAACCACCCGGGCCCTTCGCGCGCGGACGGCTGGCGCTGGAAGGCTGGACGGGCGACGCCGGGCAGCTTGCCGGTGAGCTCCGCGCCGGGCGGTCGCGCGACATTGCGGCTGGCCGCACGCTGGCGGGGCCGCATCGGACCGACCTCGCCGTCACCCATCTCGACAAAGACCAGCCCGCCGCGCTGGCCTCGACCGGCGAACAGAAGGCGCTGCTACTCGGTATCGTCCTAGCGCATGCCGACCTGGTCACCGAACGTACTGGTGCGCGCCCGATCCTGCTGCTCGACGAGGTCGCGGCGCATCTCGACCCGGCCCGGCGTGCGGCGCTGTTCGCGCGCCTATCGGGCGGCGGTCAGGTATGGATGACCGGAACCGAGGCGGCGCTGTTCGCGGACGCAGGGGACGCCACACGGATCAGGCTGGGCAGTTGAGGGACGGGCACATGGCGCAACTCTCCCGCGGTGAATGGCGTGACGGCTGGCCGGTCGTCGCGGCCGCGGCGATCGGCATCGGCAGCGGACCGGGGTTGTTCCAGAACCTTTCGAGCCTGTTCACGCCTGGCATCATGGCCGAGTTCGGCTGGTCGCGCGGCGCGATCGGCACGGCCGCCGGTCTCGGCCTGCTCGGCGCCCTAGCGGCGCCGGTCCTGGGACGAGCGGCCGACCGGGCGGGGGTGCGGGCGATGATCGCGGGCGCCATGCTACTGCTCGCCGCCGCCTATGCCGGGTTCGCCGCGATGACCGGGCGGCTGTGGCAGTATCAGGCGCTGATCGTGTGCCTCGCGCTGACGGTGCCCGGCACCGGCGCACTGGTGTACGGCAAACTTATCGCCGCGCGCTTCGGCCGTCATCGCGGGCTGGCGCTAGCGGCCGGTACGTCGGGCCTGTCGCTGACCACGCTGGCATTGCCGCCGCTGCTGGCGATCGTGATCGCACGCGGGGGTTGGCGCAGCGGCTTCCTTGCCCTGGCACTTGCCGTCGCCGCGATTGCGCTGCCGGCGGTACTGCTCTTGCTGCGCCGGGCGCCGACAGTGCTGGTCCGGCCGGGCATCGCCGTTACGCTCCCCGGCATGACGGGGCGGACGGCGCGACGGACGCCGCGCTTCTGGGCGCTCGGCGGCGCGGCGGCGCTGGTCAATCTGGCGACCGTTGGGCTGGTGACGCAGATGGTCCCGTTCGGGCTTGATCGCGGGCTGACCCCGGGCGGCGCGGCGCTGCTGTTGACCAGCTATGGCGCGGCGCAGATCGTCGGCCGCTTCACGATCGGCTGGCTCGTCGACCGGTTCCCGGCTCCGCGCATGGCGGCGGCCACCGCGATCGTGTCGGCGGCGGGCTTTGCGGGGCTTCAGCTGCATGCGCCGGGGCTCGGCCTGGCGCTGCTGCTGGTATTTGCGGCCGGGCTGATGAACGGCGCGGACAGCGATGTCCTGCCCTTCCTCGCCAGCCGCCTGTTCGGCCTCAAGGCCTATGGCGAGGTGTACGGCTCGCTCCTGATCCTGGCGCTGTTCGGGACGGCGGCGGGGGTGGTCGGCTTCGGACGGCTGCACGACGCGACCGGCGGCGACGGCGCAGCGCTCGCTATCGCGGCCGCGGGCATGGTCGTCGCGGCGCTGCTGTTCCTGACGCTCGGCCGGGCCGCGGCGGCGGCGGGAGGGGGTCATTTCGCTTCCGATCCGGCGGCCTCGTCCCTATATGCTGATCATGAGTGACCAACCCCCGAGTTCCACCCCGGACTCCGCCGAAAACCCCAACGCCAACGACTATGGCGCCTCCTCGATCAAGGTGCTCAAGGGCCTTGACGCAGTGCGCAAGCGGCCCGGCATGTATATCGGCGATACCGACGACGGCTCGGGCCTCCACCACATGGTATTCGAGGTCAGCGACAACGCGATCGACGAGGCGCTGGCGGGGCATTGCGACCGGATCGACATCACGCTCAATCCCGATGGTTCGGTCAGCGTCACCGACAACGGCCGCGGCATTCCGACCGGCATCCACCCGGAGGAGGGCGTCAGCGCCGCCGAGGTTATCATGACCCAGCTCCACGCCGGGGGTAAGTTCGAGAACACGTCGGACGACAACGCGTACAAGGTGTCGGGCGGGCTCCACGGCGTCGGCGTGTCGGTGGTCAACGCGCTCAGCGAGTGGCTCGACCTGACGATCTGGCGCGACGGCGAGGAGCACCAGATGCGCTTCGCGTTCGGCGACGCGGTGGCGTCGCTCAGGCTGGTCGGCCCCGCGCCGGGCAGGAAGGGCACGCGCGTCACCTTTCTGCCCAGCCCGCAGACCTTCAAGATCGTCGAGTTCGACTTCGACAAGCTCGAACACCGCTATCGCGAGCTGGCGTTCCTCAATTCCGGCGTGCGATTGTTCCTGACCGACGCGCGGCATGAGGAGCCGAAGACCGTCGAGCTTTATTATGAGGGCGGGATCGCTGCGTTCGTGAAGTGGCTCGATCGCTCCAAGGCGCCGCTGTTCCCGGAGCCGATCGCGATCACCGGTCAGCGCGACGATATCGGCATCGACGTGGCGCTGGAGTGGAACGACAGCTATTACGAGAATACGCTCGCCTTCACTAACAACATCCCGCAGCGCGACGGCGGCACGCATATCGCGGCGTTCCGCGCCGCGCTGACGCGCACGCTCAACAACTATGCGGAGCGATCGGGGCTGCTCAAGAAGGAGAAGGTGCAGCTGACGGGCGACGACATGCGCGAGGGGCTGACCGCAATCGTTTCGGTAAAGCTGCCCGACCCCAAGTTCAGCTCGCAGACCAAGGACAAGCTGGTCAGCTCCGAGGTGCGCCAGCCACTCGAGTCGCTGCTTGCCGACAAGCTCGCCGAGTGGCTGGAGGAGCATCCCGCCAACGCCAAGGCGATCGTGCAGAAGGTGATCGACGCCGCCGCCGCGCGCGAGGCGGCGAAGAAGGCGCGCGAGCTGACCAGGCGCAAGGGCGCGATGGACATCGCTTCGCTGCCCGGCAAGCTTGCCGACTGCCAGGAACGCGATCCGGCCAAATGCGAACTGTATCTGGTCGAGGGCGACTCGGCCGGCGGCTCGGCCAAGCAGGGCCGCGACCGGCATTTCCAGGCAATCCTGCCGTTACGCGGCAAGATCCTGAACACCGAGCGCGCGCGATTCGACCGCATGATCGGGTCGAAGGAGATCGGCACGCTGATCCAGGCGATGGGCACCGGCATCGGCCGCGACGACTTCAACGCCGACAGGCTGCGCTACCACAAGATCGTCATCATGACCGATGCCGATGTCGATGGCGCGCATATCCGCACGCTGCTGCTGACCTTCTTCTACCGTCAGATGCCCGAGCTGATCGCGCGTGGGCACCTCTTCATCGCCCAGCCGCCGCTCTACAAGGCCGCCAAGGGCCGGTCGGAAGTGTATCTGAAGGACGACGCGGCGCTGGACGAATATCTGGTCGATGCGGGAGTTGGATCGACGGTGCTGGAAGGGGCCGGTGGCGCGCGATCGGGCGCGGACCTGCGCGATCTGGTCGAGCATGCACGCCGGATGCGGACGCTGATGCGCTATGCACCGCGGCGCTACGATCCGGTCATCGTCGAAGGGCTGGCGCTGGGTGGCGCACTCGATCCCGAGCTCGACCGTGCCGGACGCGACGCCCGCGTCACCGCGGTGGCGCAGCGGCTGGAGGCGGTCGACGACAATGGCCGCTGGAGCGTGCGGCTGACCGAGGACGGTGGGCTGCATTTCGAGCGGCTGTGGCGCGGCGTCACCGATCACCACATCATCGACGCGAGTTTTCTCGGCTCGGCCGAAGCGCGAAAGCTCCATACGCTGGCGGGTGAACAGGCCGACAGCTATGCCCAGGGCGCGCGGCTGGTGCCGCTCAAGGCCGCCGTCAAGACGGAGCCCGAACCTGCGGCCGATGACGACGACCGGGCACCGGCTGTTGGCGTTCGCGGCGAGGCGGCAGTGGCGCGGCCCTCGCAATTGCTTGACGCGATCCTTGCTTCCGGGCGCAAGGGCCTGTCGATCCAGCGCTACAAGGGATTGGGCGAGATGAACGCCGAGCAGCTGTGGGAAACGACGCTCGATCCCGCCAACCGCTCGATGCTGCGCGTCACCAGCGACGATGTCGCGGCCGCCGACGAAACCTTCTCGCGGCTGATGGGCGAGGTCGTCGAGCCGCGCCGCGAGTTCATCCAGGACAACGCGCTGAACGTCGCCAATCTGGACGTCTAGCCGTCGATTAGTCGGCGTCGCGATCAGCCGTGGCCATCGTCGCCAGGAAGCCGTCATACCAGTCCGCCGCCTCCTGCAGCGGCGCGATCGCCAGCCCGAAGCCAGCATAGGACGCGGACTGGAACAACCGCGCGGGTAGGTGTCGCGAAACGGGGCTCAGGATGGGCAACGCCTGCAGGCCAGCCGCGCCGCCCGCCCAGGGGTGGATCAAATGCGGTCCCACCCGGACGTCCTTCGCCGCATCGTACAGGGCAGGACAAGTCGGACAAGGGTCCCGCCAAGGTCCAGGCCGCCGACTCCGCGAGCGGGCTCGCCACCGGGCGCCAGGTGCCGACGCTCCGGACGACAGGGCGGCGGGAACCTTGTACATGACGTAACGGGGGTGACGCTGGGGCTCGGCTATGCGGCGGCGGCACCGGAAACGATCGTGACAAAGGGGCTGGCGTACCGTTCGGGCTCGGCGTGGCGCTGATGCGACGACCTGCTGGCGTCCGCCTTGGGTTGGGGTGAGCGGCCGCAGGATACCCCCGCGGAGACGCATGCCCATGGTCTGAGCACGCAAGCGGTGTTGGGCGCGGTGCTGGAAAACGGTCGCCGGGCGGTGCTGGCGGCGCTAGGCTAACGCCGCGCGCAGCGTTGCGCGTACGCCGGCATGATCCTGATCATAGGCGAAGCTCGCCTGCAGGCTCTGCGCCATGGCGCGGATCAGTTTCTGGCCGAGCCCGGTGCCGCGCGGGGCCGCGTCGGCCGCCATGCCGCAACCGTCGTCCTCGACGACCAGCTCGAAATGGCCGCCCGCCTCCGCCAGCCGGACGCGCACTTCGCCGCCGCCGGTCGGATAGGCGTATTTGCAGGAATTGGTGACGAGTTCGGTGACAATCACCCCCAGCGATACCGCTCGGTCGGTCGGCAGCCGGATCGGCTCGGCAACAAGGCGCAGGCGGCGTGGGGCGACATCGCTCGACAGCGTCTCGCCCAGCTCGTCGATCAGCGCGCGCAAATATTCGTGCATGTCGACGCTTTCGACGTCGCCGGTCGAGTAGAGGCGGCGGTGGACCTGCGCGATCGCTTCGATCCGGCGGCCGGTGTCCTCCAGAGCGCCGCGCGCCTGCGGGTCGGCGAGCGCGCTGACCTGCAGCCGCACCATGGCGGAGACGACCTGGAGCGAGTTGGCGACGCGGTGATTGACCTCGCCCAGCAGCGCCTCCAGCCGCGCGTTGCTGGCGCGCAGGCCTGCTTCGGCGGCCGCCTTGCCGGCCTCCAGCGCGGCGCGTTCGAGCACGGTCGCGAAGCTGGCCGCGAGCAGGTCGAAGAAGTCGGCGCCGACCGTCTTCACAACATAATCCGCCGCCCCCGCCTTTAGCGCCGCGACGGCGATCCGGCCCTCGTCCGACCCGGTCACATAGACCACCGGCGTAGCATCGCCGCGCGCACGCAGCGCCGTGAGCGTCGCAAGCCCGTCCATGCCCGGCATGTAATGGTCTATCGCGATCAGGTCGAAGCGCTCGGCCCCTGCACGCTCCAGCCCCTCCGCACCGCTTCCTGCGCCCGTCATGTCATAACCCAGCCGCGTCAGCGCACGCGATGCCAGCCGGCGGATACCGTCGTCGTCATCGACATAGAGGATGCGGATCGCGGCCACCTCAGCCTGCCAGGTCGGGAACCTGGATCACCGACAGGAACAGTCCGAGCTGGCGGATCGCCTGCGCGAAGCTTTCGTAATTGACCGGCTTCGTGATGTAGACGTTGCAGCCGAGGTCGTAACAGCGCTGGATTTCGACCTTATCATCGGTGGTGGTCAGCACCACGACGGGCGTGCGCTTGAGCGGGCTGCCCTCCGCCTTGATCTTGGCGAGGATATCCGTCCCGCTCATGTCGGGCAGGTTGAGGTCGAGCAGCACCAGCGCCGGTCCATTCAGGGCCGGACCGTCCGAATGATTGAACATGAAATCCAGCGCGGTGGTGCCGTCGGTGAAATGCCGGATCTCGTTCATGATGCCGGCGCGGCGGATGTTCTTCTCGATCAGCCGGGCGTGCCCCTCATCATCCTCGATCATGACGATGCTGACGGTCTGGGGCGTGTTCATCGGGCAGCGCTTTCGGGCTGGAAGGTCGCGGGCAGGACAAGACGGAAGGTCGAGCCTTCGCCGAGTGTCGATTGCACGTCAATCGTGCCGCCCAGCCGATAGGCGAGCGCGCGGACATGCGCGAGGCCGATGCCTTCGCCGGGCTGATCCTGCGCGCCCGAGCGGCGGAACAGGTCGAAGATGCGCTGGTGATCGCCCGGCGCGATACCGCGGCCGTTGTCGACGACCTCGACCAGCACGCGGCCCTTGTCGCGCGCCGCCGCTACGGTGATCCGCCCCGGACGGCCGGGCTGGAGGTATTTGATCGCGTTTTCCAGCAGGTTGGAGACGATCTGCTCCACCGCTAGCCGATCGCTGACGACGCCCGGCATCGGCCGCCGCACCTCGATCGTGGCGTCTCGCTCTTCGGCGAGGTGCTGCAGCGCGTCACCGGCCGCTGTCGAAATCTCCGCCAGATCGAGCGGCTCGGGCGTTAGGACGCGACGGCCTTCGCGCGACAGGCGCAGGATCGCGTTGATCAGCCGGTCCATCTTGGCAGTCGAGGTGCGGATGAAGCCGATCGCCTCCGGCAGATCCTCCTTCGCGGCGGCGCGCGTAGCTGCGTCCAGCAGCTGCGGCGCCTCTTCCGCCGCACGATCGACCAGGTTGCCGAGCGCCCGTCCCGCCGTTTCAAGCTCGGCGGTGAACCCCATCACGTTGACGAGCGGCGAACGCAGGTCGTGGCTGACAATATAGGCGAACCGCTGGATCTCGTCGTTGGCGAGGCGCAGATCGGCGGTGCGGTTCGCGACCTCATCCTCCAGCACCTCGTTGAACGCGCTCAGCCGATCACGCGATGCGGCGAGGTCGCGGGTGAAACGCAGCACGGTGAGCACCGTCAGCCCGATCAGCAGCGCCAGCGCCGCACCTGCCAGCGCGATGACGACGTAAAAGACGCGCGTCGACCGTTGCAGATCGGCGTCACGGATACCGAGCAGTCGGTGCTCCTCCACCAGCAATCGCGCCGCGCTGTCGCGCACCGCGCGGGGGCGTTTGTACCGCGCTTCGTCGACGAAATAGCGCACCGCCGCGTCGGGCTGCCCCGTCCGGATCAGCGCCATCGAGTGCAGGCGCGCCGTCGCGAGCGCCGTGGCCGCCGCCCGATAGGTGACCAGCTCGCGCTGCTGCCGCGGGTTGTCGCTGGTCAGCGTGGCGATGCGATCGATCGCAGGTCCGATCTGACGATCGAAACCCTGAAACGCAGTCAGATAGACGTCCTGTTGCGCCAGCAGATAGCCGCGCCGCGTCGCCTCCGCCTGCTCGACCAGCAGCTGCGCATGCTCGATCGCATTTTCGACCTGATAGGTATGCGACACCCAATAGGTGTGCCGGACGTTCGCGCGCGCCACCCACAGCAGCGCGACGCCTGCCGCCAGGAGCAGCAGGAAACCCAGCGCCAGGGCGCCGATCAGGAATCGACCGATGGACTGGTGGCTAGCCCCCATCCGCCGGGCGAGCGCGCCGAACATGATCGTCGCCATAGCGTAACGATTTCAGAATGCTAGGCAGCAACTCCGATCACCCGCGACTGCCCATGCGCATGCACCGGTGGTTCAGAGCAACAGTTCCTGCGCGGTCGGGCGGCCGACATGGCCGCCGCCGCGACGGCGCGCGACCTCCGTCTCGGCGGTGAAGCGCACATCCGCATCGCGATCGCTGAGAAAGCCGTGCAGACTGTCCTCGCCGATCTCGCGCCAGTCCTTGCCGCGATCGGGCCCGTAGCGGACGCGCGGCAACAGCCCCGGCAACTTCGACCAGTCGATCAGCTGCGCCACGCTCGCCTCATTCAGCATGTCGCGCAGGTGGTGCGCGGTGACATAGGCGTCGGGGAAGGCGCGGTGCGCCGGCAGGCCGCGCTCATGCTCCAGCCCGTGCGGCTTGCGCCAGTAGCGCAGCACTTGATTGGAGAACGAAGGACTGTCGGGCCACAGCCTGAGTGCGCATTTCCAGGTGCAGATCCAGTCGGCGCCGCGCGTCAGTGCGGGGGTGCAGAACTGCTCCTCGAAGTCGGCGCGGTGCGCAGCGAGCGCGAGGCGGCGGGGCCAGGGATCGAGCACCGGCCGCGCCACATCGTGCCAGAAGGGCGCCTCGGCGACCTGTTCGTCGAGGATGTGGTGCACGGCCTGTGTGATCGGCGGGATCGGACGGCCGGGGTTGACCATGCGGGCGCCGCCCTCCCCCTGCAGCGCCCAGCGGCCGTCGGCACCCAGCGCTACATCTTGCCAGCCGATCTCCAGTACCCCATGCGCGGGCGGCGCGCTGCCGGTGGTTTCCAGGTCGATGACGCGCAGGATCTGCGGGGCGGGGGCGGGCATGGCAGTCGCAGATGGGCGCGAACGCAGACTTTATCCAGTCTGCGCAAGCCCTTCATGATCGACGTCGATCTCGCGGACGCCGCGCCGCTGCCGCGCGCGCTCGACCAGCCCGCGCAGGCCCTCGCGCCGCTCGCGCGCATGCGGCACGTCGGCGAGCACGAACTGCGTGTCGCCGGTGGTGCGGTCGGTCGAGGTCAGCGTGATCGTGCCAATCCCGGCCATCTGCCCCAGGATCGAGAAGTCGAGCCGCATGTCCTTGATCCGGTACAGCTCGATCTCGTCGACCGTCTTCATCAACAGGCCGTTGCAGACGATCAGCCGCTGATCGGTGACCTGGTACAAAGCCGATCGCGCGCGCAGCCAGCGATAGCCGATCGCGAGCAGCGCCGTCGCGCTTAGAGCCAGCGGCCATGCGGACCCGAGCACGACCGCGCCGACCGGCCCGGCGAGCAGTAGCGCGGTCAGCCCCCAACCCGCGAGACTGCCGTACAGCCAGCGCGCGGTGCTGGTTCGGAATTCGTCGACATGCTGTTCGGGCATCGGCGGAGCCTACTCGCGCGGCGCCGCTGGTCAACCTGCCCCGCCGCCCGCGCCGAACGGGTCAGCGATGCCCGACCGCGCCAGCTGATCGCCGATCGCTGCGACCAGCCGGGCCAGCCCCGCCTCGTCGCGCGCCTCCGCCCGCGCAGTCAGCGCCGCTTCGGTATTGGACGCGCGCAGCAGCCACCAGCCGTCGGCGGTCGTCACCCGCGCGCCGTCGATCGCGTTCACCTCGGCGGCGTCGGCATGGAGCCGCGCCAGCACCTCGTCGACCACCGCCCACTTGCGCGCCTCATCGACGGGGATGCGCAGCTCCGGCGTGGTGCACAGCGCCGGCATTGCTCCGCGCAGCTCGGTCAGCGTGCGGCCCGACGCGCTCACCGCCTCGATCAGCCGCACCGCCGCATACTGCGCATCGTCGAACCCGTGCCAGTCGTCGGCGAAGAAGATGTGCCCCGACAGCTCGCCCGCGAGCGGTGCGCCATGCTCGCTCAGCGCCGCCTTGAGGACGCTGTGCCCGGACCGCGTCATCACCGGCCGCCCGCCCAGATCGCGGATGCGGTCGAACAGCGCGTCGCTGGACTTGACGTCGGCGATGATCGGTGACCCGGGGTGGCGGCGCAGCACGGGTTCGGCGAGCAGCATCATCAGCTGGTCGCCCCAGACCATCCGCCCCTCGCCATCGATCGCGCCCAGCCGGTCGCCATCGCCATCGAAGCCGAGCCCGAAGTCGAGCCGACGCTCGGCGACCAACCGTTTAAGCTGGTCGAGATTGGCCTCGACGGTTGGATCGGGATGATGGTTGGGAAAGGTGCCATCGACGTCCGCATTGATGACGTGATGCTCGCCCGGCAGGAGCTGCACCAGCCGCTCGATCACCGGCCCGGCGGCGCCGTTGGCGGGGTCCCAGCCGATGCGGTAGCCGTTCCCGGCGAAGCCACGGGCGAGGCGCTGGACATAATTCTCGCGCACGTCGGCCGTGGTCACCGTGCCTGCCCCCGCCTCCCAGTCGCCTGCCGCGGCCAGGCGCGCCAGGTCCTGGATGTCGCCGCCGTAAAATGCGCGGTGGCCCAGCACCATCTTGAAGCCGTTATAGGCGGCCGGGTTGTGGCTGCCCGTCACCTGCACGCCCGCGTCGACGGCAAGCGTCGCCTCCGCAAAATAAAGCTGCGGCGTCGGACCAAGCCCGATGCGGACGACATCGACGCCGCTCGCGATCAGCCCCTCGATCAGCGCCGTTTCGAGCACGGGCGACGAAATGCGCCCATCAAAGCCGACCGCCACGCGGGCGCCGCCCGCCCGCCGCACCCGTGTCGCGAAGCTCCGGCCCAGCGCGTCGGCGTCCGCGGGCCCGAGCGTCGCGCCGACCACCCCCCGCACGTCGTAATCGCGCAGCACCGTGGCATCGAAGCGATGGCTCACGGGGCGCGGCGGAGCAGCAGGTCGCGCGCCGCATTGATCTGCCGCGTCAGCTCGGCCGAACCGCCGCGATCGGGATGGACGCCGCCCAGCAGCCGCCGGTGCGCGGCGCGGATCGCGTCAGCGTCGGCGCGAGCATCGACGCCCAGCACCGCGCGGGCGTCGATCAGGTCGCTGTCGCGCACCGCCGGCTTCGACCTGGTCTTGAACCAGAACCACGCCGCCGCCACCAGCAGCAGGAGCCAGAACAGCTTCACGCCGCCACGATGCCCGCAGCGGCATGGTCCGCAAACATCGGCAGCTGGGGTTCGGGCAGGCTCAAGGCCGCCATCATCTCGCGCAGCTCCTGGCGCGCGGCGACATGACCCAGCCCCATCTCGCCGAAGAAGCGCGAGTCGAGCAGCGTCAGCCCGGCCGGGAACAGCTCGCGATAGACGACCCGCTCGCCCAGCCCAGGAATGAGGCGGAAGCCGACCCGCTTGGCGAGCTGCATCAGCGCCTCCTGCACCCGGCGCATGTTGCGCGCCTCGATATGCTGGAGCCGGTTGCGCAGCACCACCCAGTCGATCGTCGCCCCGTCCGCCCGTGCCCGCGCCTTGCGCGCGTCCCAGATCAGCTCGGCATAGAAGGAGGGGTGCGTGACCTTGAAGGTCTCCGGATCAACCTGGCCGATCAGATCGAAGTCGACGAAGCTGTCGTTCATCGGCGTCACCAGCGTGTCCGCCCGCTGCGCAGCGAGGCGCGCGAACGGATCATCGCGCCCCGGCGTGTCGATCACGAAATAGTCGGCACCGTCGATCAGCTGGTTCCACAGCTCCTCGAACCGCTCGGGGGTGTGGCCGTCATGGGTGGCATAGACCGGCATCGGCAGCGCCGCGCCCTTGCGCTTGATCGTCTGCGCGCGGTTGTCGAGGTAACGGCCCACGGTTCGCTGGCGATGGTCGAGGTCGAGACAGGCGACGCGCGCGCCCTTCGCCGCCAGCGCGATCGCGACATGGACCGCGGTGGTCGACTTGCCGGTCCCGCCCTTTTCGTTGGCGAAGACGATGACATGGGTATTGTCCGGCCCGCTGGGCAAAGCGTGTTCCTCATCGTGTCGGCCGGGTTGATCGCCGCCGCCTGCCTCCATAGAAGCCGCCGCTCCGCATTTCGAGGGGGTTGGGCGGTGGAAACGGTGCGGGAGCCGGCGGCGCTGCGGGCGGCGATGGCGGCATGGCGGACGGATGGTGAGCGGGTCGCGTTGGTACCCACGATGGGCGCGCTCCACGCCGGCCACCTGGCGCTGATCGACGCGGCGCGCGCCGCGAAGATGCGCGTCGTCGCGTCGATCTTCGTCAATCCGAAGCAGTTCGGTGCAGGCGAGGACCTGGGCCGCTATCCCCGGCGCGAGACGGCGGACTCCAGGTTACTTCTTGATGCGGGCTGCGACCTGCTGTGGTTGCCGCCGGTCGACGTGATGTACCCCGACGGCTTCGCCACCAACATTACAGTGTCCGGCGTCAGCGAGCGGTGGGACGGCGCGGTGCGGCCGGGACATTTCGACGGGGTGGCGACGGTAATCGCCAAGCTGTTCAACCAGGTGACGCCCGACGCAGCCTTTTTCGGCGAGAAGGACTGGCAGCAGCTTCAGGTCATCCGGCGGCTGGTCGCCGATCTCGACCTGACGGTGGAGATCGTCGGCGTCCCGACCCAGCGCGACGACGACGGTTTGGCGCTGTCGTCGCGCAACATCTACCTCTCGCCCGACGAGCGAGCGGCGGCGACAGCGCTTCCACGAGCGCTAGGCGAGGCGGCGCGGGCGATCGGCCGTGGCGACGACGCGGACGCGGTGCTGGCGCAGGCGCATGCCGCGCTGGATGCGGCGGGCTTTGCGATCGACTATCTCGCGCTTACGGATGCCGAGACACTGACGCCCGGCCCCGCCGCCGGACGCCCCCGCCGCCTGCTCGCGGCGGCGCGCATCGGCACAACGCGGCTGATCGACAACATCGCTATCGAACAGGGTTAACCGCGTTAACCATTTCGTCACGCGAATCAGCCCAGTGTCCTATTGAGGGTAAACAGGGGACCGAGAACATGGGCAACAGCATCAAGAGCGCGCAATTCCTGCTCGACAGCCGCATGGCCGACGCGGCGCGCGGCGACGGCGAGGCGCTGTATGATCTGGGCCTGTGCTATTCGACGGGGACCGAGGGCGTCGAGATCGACCTGATCGAGGCGCACAAATGGTTCAACCTGGCCGCGATCGCTGGGCTGGAGACCGCCAAGGCGTGCCGGACCGATATCGCCGAAGACATGACCGCACGCGATATCGCGACCGCCCAGGCCGCGGCGCGGGCATGGCTCCAGCAGACGCAGCGCCGCGCGGCCTAGCGCCCTTCTTTGTCAGTTCTCGTCAGCAAAATAGCTGAAGTCCAGCTGCTTAAGCATCATGGGCCGGTCGTCTCGCACGCCCACGCCATAGTCGATCAGCAAATCGCATAGCCGATCACCATCGATCAGCACCACGCGCTCACGCAAACTGCTTGCATACGCTTCAGCCTCTTTGCTGAAGCTGGTCATTGTCACAAACACGCCCTTGGGGCACCGTGCCCGATCAGACTGCCGACAAACCCCTGAACCGCTGGCCGGCCTACCTTTACATCTGAATACAGCTTGGCTTGCAGGTAGATACGGTCAAGTCCAAACTTGTCTTGACTGATGACGCCATCCACCCCGCCGTCACTGCCGCCCGTCCGTGGTTTACCGGCATCAAGATCTTCCCCATATTCCATGGCTACGAGCAGATCGCGAATCAGGCGCTCGAAGCGCTGGAACCCAGCCGTTGCTATTTGCTCCCGAAGGCCGTCCTTTAATTGCTCACGCAGAAGGTTTACGGCGGCAGTAATCTGATCGTTCGGTGTCGCGGCAACGGCGACATTCAGTTCGGCGCCCTGCTCGTGCGACACAATGGTGTCCCGCTGCAGCATATCGGCATAAATTTTAGAGCGTTGACGCAGGGCTTTCATGTCAATGCGGTCGGGTAAGCCGTGGAGCAGCGTCCGGCCGTCGGCGGTGGCGACAAACGCCCCCGAGAGGGAGATTCCAGCATCCCCGCCTTCGTCAGGTGAAACTTGGCCCAAGCGAGCCGATTGTAGAACAGTCGCTGCCGCCCGCTGGGAATCAGCTCTTCCCGTTCATCAGCATCCAGCTTGAACATGTCCGCCAGAGTCGATGCCACGTCCGGCATGCGGACCGGCGCCGTTGCGGCGGCGGCTAAAACGGGACGCATCAGTGTCTGGAAATCGGGGATCGCCATTGGCGTGCTCCTGCCCGCGCTTACGTGCGTTTGCTGGTCGTCGACACGGAAGCCACCTTCCTTGCAGCTGATTTCTTGGCTGCAGGTTTTTTTGCCGCCTTGCGTACCGGCTTCTTCCCCTTTGCCGGTGCCGCCGCGGCGCGCGCGTCGAGCAGCTGCGCGGCTTCCTCCAGCGTCAGCTGCTCGGGGGCAAGCGTCTTGGGCAGGGTCGCGTTGGTGGTGCCGTCGGTGACATAGGGGCCGTAGCGCCCCTCCATCAGCTTGACCGCCGCGCCGGTGCGGGGATGCTCGCCAAACTCCTTCAAGGGCGCACGCGCCGCACCCCGCTGCGGCCGCCCACCGCCCGCCGCCGCTTCGGCGAGCTTGACGACGGCGGCGTTCATGCCGGTCTCGAACACCTCGGCGGTCGACTGCAGCCGCGCATATTTGCCGGCGTGAGCGAGGTAGGGGCCATAGCGGCCGATCGAGGCGGTGATCGGCTCGCCCGTCTCGGGGTGCGCGCCGACGGTGCGCGGCAGGCTCAGCAGCTTGAGCGCGAGTTCCAGCGTCAGCTCGCCCGCATCCTTGGGGATTGACGCCCGCTTGGCGTCCTTGCCCTCGCCGAGCTGGATGTACGGCCCGAACCGTCCCGACTTGCGCTCGACGGGCAGCCCCGTCTCGGGGTCGTGGCCGAGCTGCTCGGGCGTCGCAGTCGCACCATCCGCATCGTCGCCGCCCTGACCGAAGCGGCGGGTGAACTTGCACTCCGGATAGTTGGAGCAGGCGACGAAGGCCCCGAACTTGCCGCCGCGCAGCGCCAGCTTGCCCGCGCCACAATTCGGGCACAGCCGCGGGTCCGCCCCGTCGGCGCGCTCGGGGAAGAGGTAGGGTGCCAGGAACAGGTCGAGCTCGGCGGTGATCGCCGATGGCTGCTGCTCCATCACCTCCGCGGTCTTGGGCTTGAAGTCGCGCCAGAACGCGTCGAGCACCGCCTGCCACCCCGCACGGCCCCCCGACACGTCGTCCAGCTCCTCCTCCAGCTCGGCGGTATAGTCGTAGCCGACATAGCGCGGGAAGAAGCGCTCGAGGAACGCCGTCACCAGCCGGCCGCTCTCCTCCGCCTTGAAGCGGTTCTTCTCGACCTGGACGTAAGCACGGTCCTTCAGCGTCTTGATGATCGACGCGTAGGTGGACGGGCGGCCGATCCCCAGCTCCTCCATCCGCTTGACCAGCGACGCCTCGGAAAAGCGCGGTGGCGGCTGCGTGAAGTGCTGCTCGGCGGCGACGCCTTTCTTTGCGGGCGCGTCGCCCTCCTTCAGCCGCGGCAGGCGGCGCGCGTCCTCCGCCTCATCCGCGTCGGCCTGTTGGCCGGAGCGGACGCCAAGATCATCCGACGACTCTTCGTAGAGCGCGAGATAGCCCGGGAAGAGCACCACCTGCCCCGTCGCGCGGATGACGTGCCGCCCGGTCCCCTCGGCGAGATCGACGGTGGTCCGTTCCAGCCGCGCCGACGCCATCTGGCTGGCGAGCGCGCGCTTCCACACCAGTTCGTAAAGCCGGGCATGGTCGCCCGACCCCGCCCGGTCGCGCCCGAAGTCGGTCGGGCGGATCGCCTCATGCGCTTCCTGCGCGTTCTTCGCCTTGGCGGTATAGTGACGGGGTTTATCCGGGACGTAGTGACCGTCATAGCGCTCGGCCACCGCCTTGCGCGCCGCCGAGATCGCACTGCCGTCCATCTGGACGCCGTCGGTGCGCATATAGGTGATCGCGCCGTCCTCGTAGAGCTGCTGCGCGATCCGCATCGTATGGTCGGCGGAGAAGCCGAGCTTGCGCGCCGCTTCCTGCTGGATGGTGGAGGTGGTGAAAGGCGGCGGCGGGTTGCGGGTGAGCGGGCGCGTCTCGACCGACTGGACGGTGAAATGCCCAGCTTCGACATCGGCCTTGGCGCGCAGGGCGTCGCCCTCCTTGCCGATCGCCAATCGGTCGAGCTTGCGGCCCTCCCACTGCACCAGCCGCGCGGCGAAGGCGGTGCCGTCCTGCTCAAGACTGGCGGTGACCGACCAATATTCCTGCGCGCGGAAGGCTTCGATCTCGCGCTCGCGCTCGACGATCAGGCGCAGCGCCACCGACTGGACGCGGCCCGCCGACTTGGCGCCCGGCAGCTTGCGCCACAGCACCGGCGACAGCGTGAATCCGACCAGGTAATCGAGCGCCCGCCGCGCACGATAGGCGTCGATCAGGTCGGTATCGAGTTGACGCGGCGCCTTCATCGCCTCGGTCACCGCCTGTTTGGTGATCGCGTTGAACGTGACGCGTTCGACCTTTTTGGGCAACGCCTTGCGCCCGCGCAGCACCTCCTGGACGTGCCAGCTGATCGCCTCGCCCTCGCGGTCCGGATCGGTCGCGAGGATCAGCCGCGACGCCTGCTTGGCCTCGTCGGTGATCGCGCGCAGCTGCTTGGCCTTGTCGGCATAATTCTCCCACTCCATCGTGAAGCCGTTGTCGGGATCGACCGACCCATCCTTCGGCGGCAGGTCGCGGACATGGCCATAGGAAGCGAGGACCCGATAATCCGCGCCGAGATATTTCTCGATGGTCTTGGCCTTGGCGGGCGATTCGACGATGACGAGCTGCATGGGGTGGTGACGCGTCCTTACGTGTACGCGCGAGGGTGACGGGGGTGCGGCGGCGGCGTCAAGGCTCGGCGCTGCGGCCACGCCGCTTTTTGGCTGAAATCGCCAAGCCGGTCATCCCGCCCTCCACTAACATCGCCGCCGCTAAGGGGGACGACAGCGCGATGAGCAATCTCGACATGACCGGCTATCTGACGGGTAACGGCGGTCATCTGCCGAGCAAGGCCGATCGCGCCGACCTCGATCGCTACATCGTCCAGATGAAGAAGCAGGTGTCGGAGCTGGCGGGGCTGGACCGTGCCGCCGAGGCACGCGGTCGGGCCGAGGCGCATGCCGCCGCCGCAGCCATCAGAGCGCGCTACACCAACCCGCGCGTCCGCCATGCGGCGCTCGCTTTGGCGCTGGCAGAGGCACAGGCAGAGGCGATCAAGGCGGAATGCGAACTGCGCATGATGCAGGTCCATATGGGCGTCGACCTGATCAGCATCGTCGATCCGTCGCTGATCTCGACCGGCGTCAGCGTCTGGATGATCTACCAGGAAGGGCAGATGCAATGATCCCGGCGACCTATCTCGCCCGTTGGGGCCATTTGGCGAGCGACGGCAAGGACCTGGCCGTCCCGGCGCATCTCGCGGAACTGGCGCTGAAGCGCGTGGGCAGCGGCGCTAAGGCCGCCGCCCTGAAACCAGAGGTCGACGCCGCCGCGCGGGAGATGCTGGCGCACAACGCCGGCCGCCTGGCCCAGCTCCACGGCGAGCGGCAGGCCGCGCAGTCGCTTGCAGCGGGCGCGCAGACGGTGGAGCAGGCGAAGCTGGTCTGGAGCGAGGTCTTGTCCAAGGCGAGTAGGGTCGAGATGATGCTTCGGCTGTCCAAAGCGCGCGAGGGGAACGCCAGGCTGGGTCAGTTGGAAGCCGCGCTCCACCACATCATGGTCAGCTGGCCGCGCGCCACCTCGGCCGCGGAGGTCGAGAAGTTCGCCGACCAGATGAGCGGCATCCTGGGCGAGATCAGGACGATCAGCGCCGCGTTCGACGTCTGACGCGCCCGCTCAGCCAACGGCGGAACAGATCGGTGCGGCTGTCGGCTGGAGAGCCAGCACCGTGCCGACGAAGCCGTAGCGCCATTCGGGCCCGAGCGGCGGCTTCGAGCGCGAATCAGAGCGGCGGCAGGACGATGACGCCATACAGCGCGTCGTCGCTAAACCTTCAGCCGATCCACGGCGGCGTCACTGCCAGCGGTCCCACCCGGACGGGAGGACGCAGCGACCGGCGTCATAGGTGCCGACGGTGCGGATGATCTCGTCGCGATCGGGCTCGACGCGGCGGCCCGACAGCTGGCCGTCGAGCACGCGGCGCATCGCATCCGCGAGCCTGGTGACCTGGTAACAGTCGATCGCGGGCGGGGCGTGCGGATTGCCGATGCCGCTGTCATCGGTCAGGAACAGGTAGCGCGACTGAGTCGCCGCCGCCATTGCGCGCATGATGTATTCCGCGCCTCGCGCGACGCCCGACGCGGCAACGGGCACAATCTGGACGCGGCTCGCGCGCAGGCGCTCCGCCGCCGCCCAGGTCGCGGCGACATCGTCGGCATGCGGCGGCGCGTCGGCGACGAGGAACAGCGAGTGCACCGCTCCGGCCCGCCAGGCGAGCCCGGCGGCGCGCGCCATCGCGACCTCCATCGACTCGGGTTCATCGCCGCCGCCGTCGGCGCGCTGGCGGCCGAGGCCGGCCTGGATCGCGCCGACGTCGCCGGTGAGCGGGAAGGTGCGGGTGACATAGTCGTCGCCCCGGTCGCGATAGGCGATCAACGCGACATGCAGGTCGAGATCGGGGTGGCGCGCCCGCAGTTCGGTCAGGATCGCGCGCAGCTCCGATTGGAGGTAGCTCAGCTCGTCGCCCATGCTGCCGGTGCAATCGACGACCAGCGCCAGGTCGAGCGCGCGCACCGGCGCGGGCGGCCGCGCGACGACGATGCGCTCGGTCACTCCGCCAGCGCCCCCGGCTAGCGTCGCGCGCCGCGGTCCGTCCGCACCGGGCACCCCGATCGTCACTTCGCGGCCCAGGCGGTCGAGATCGGGGAAGAAGGCGACGTTGCCGTCAGCCAGCGTCGCCAGCGTCAACCTATTGCCGTCGGCGCAGGTCAGCGTCACCGGCGCGAAGGGCAGCGGCCGCCCGGCCCCGTCGCGCACCGACACCGTGAGCACGCGCGCGGTGTCGACGCGCGGCACGCCCGCGAGCGGCTCGCCCTTCACGAACGCATCGACATAGCTGGCGTAGAGCTCGGGGTTGAGGAGGTCGTCATGCTCGCCCGCGGTAAGCAGCCCGGCGGGCGGCCTCGCCGGGTCGGTTCGGCGCGGCGTAAAGGCGCTGCCCGGCGCAGCGGACGGCCCGCGGGGGAGCGATCCCGTGACGGCGATGCCGTCGCGGGTCCGGGCGGCCGGCGCCGGCGCGACGATGGGCGGCGGCGCAGCGATGGCCGGCGGCGCGGGCGGCGCGGCTTCCGGAACCGGCGGCGGTGGCGGCGCGATACCATCCGCCGCCGTGGCGCTTTCATATCTGGGCGTCGGCCGCCCATATCCACCCTGGGCCTGACCACGCTCGGCCTCAGCCGCGAGCGGCGGCAGCGGCGGAGCGCGGCGGCACAGTCCCGTGGCGGCGGACCGGCCGGGATTGCCGGCCGGTGCGGCGTGCGACGCCAGTCCTATCCCCAGCGCCGCGGTTCCCGTCAGCAACAGCACGATCAGGCGCATGACGCGTTCCTCCGTTTAGGTTATAATGTCACATCATCACCCCGCCCGCAAGCACGGCCGCGCGCGGCTCAGCGCAGGCTGACCCGTCCCCCCGCATGCCGTTCCAGCCGCCCCGCCAGCTCCAGCTCCAGCAGCACGGTCTGGACGATCGCGGGCGACAGCGTCGATTGCCGTAGCAGCTCGTCGACCGGCGTCGGCACGGGGCCGAGCAGATCGACGATCCGACGACGCTCCACGTCGCTGGCATCCTCGACCGACCCGGCGTCGAACGGCAGCGCGGGTGACCTGACCGCGCGAGGATCGATCGGGCGAATCTGCTCCAGCACGTCGGCCGCGGTCTGGATCAGCGTCGCGCCGTCGCGGATCAGCAGGTTGCAGCCCTGCGCGCGCGGATCGAGCGGGGAGCCCGGCACTGCCATCACCTCGCGCCCCGCCTCCGCCGCCAGCCGCGCGGTGATGAGTGAGCCCGACCGCGGCGCCGCCTCGACGACAACGGTGCCCGCCGCCAGCCCGGCGATGATGCGGTTGCGATAGGGAAAGTGCCGCGCCCGCGGCTCGGTCCCGGGCGGCATCTCGGCGATCAGCAGACCCTCGGCCGCGATCCGCTCCTGCAGCGCCGCATTCTCGGGCGGGAAGGCGACATCGATCCCGCCGGCGATCACCGCGATCGTGCCGCCCGACAGACTACCGACATGCGCGGCGGTGTCGATCCCCCGCGCAAGGCCCGACACCACCGCAACCTCGCCCGCCAGGTCGTGCCCGAGCTGACGCGCGAAGCGGCACGCCGCCGCCGACGCATTGCGCGCGCCGACCACCGCCACCGCCGCTCGCCGGGCGAGTGCGATGTCGCCGCGCACGATCAGAGCGGCCGGCGCGTTGTCGAGTTCGGCGAGCAACGGCGGGTAGCCGGGTTCGTCCCCGAACAGATGACGCGCGCCGAGCCGCTCCACCGCCGCCACCTCGCGTTCCGCCTCGGCGCGATCGACGATCCGGGGCGGAGCGCCGCCGCCGCGCTGAGCGAGCTGGGGCAGCGCCTCGATCGCCGCGTCGGCGCTGCCGAACCGTGCGAGCAGCTGCCGCCACGTTACCGGCCCGACGCCCCGCGTGCGCAGCAGCCGCAGCCGGTCGATCAGAGCGGCAGTCACGCGCTAGCCGTCGCCGGTGTGCGCGCCGACCCGCGGCTCGGTTCCGGCAAGCAGCCGGTCGATATTGGCGCCGTGCTTCCAAACCAGGATCAGCGCCAGCGCGAGGAACATCAGTACGAGATCGAAGCGGTTGAAGAGCGCCGCCGATACGGGCGCCGACAGCGCCGCGACCATCCCCGCCAGCGATGAGATGCGCAGCATGCCGAGGAGCAGCAGCCAAACCGCGGCATAGACCAGCCCGACCGGCCAGTGCAGCGCCAGGGCGATGCCGAGCATCGTCGCCACGCCCTTGCCGCCGTTGAAGCGTAACCAGACGGGATAGCAATGCCCGATGAACGCCCCCGCCGCCGCCAGCGGCGCATCGAGCGGCGAGACATGCGCGACGATCAGCACCGCCGCCGCACCCTTCAGCGCATCGAGGATTAGCGTCGCCGCCGCCAGCTCCTTGCGGCCGGTGCGCAGCACGTTGGTGGCGCCGATATTGCCCGAGCCGATCCGGCGCAGGTCGCCCGCCCCGCCCCAGCGCGTTAGCAGCACGCCGAACGGGATCGAGCCCAGCAGATAGCCGAACAGCAGCGCGCCCGCCGGCGCGACCCAGAGCATCTCCGTTGTCAACCCGCCCCCTTCTTGCCGACCCAGTCTAACGCGGTTGCACGGCCGCGACAAACAACCTCGCTCAGGTCGAGCAACGCGCGCCCAGCGGCGATTTCCGGGGGAGGCATGCCGAAAGTACTAACCGCCCGTACCTGTGCAACCGCGCCGGTGGGCCGTAACAACTGCGCGCAGCATGGCGGAAGGCATGGACAACCAGGAGGGGGCGCTCGGCCGGCTGACCGGCAATGAAAAGGAGTGCCTGCGCCGGCGGCTGCTCCATCAGACCGCCAAGGAGATGGCGCTGGAGCTCGGGATCAGCCCGCACGCCGTAGAAAAGCGGCTGAAGATGGCGAGGCTCAAGCTGGGCGTGGGGTCATCGCTGGCGGCAGCGCGGTTGTTGGCGGAGGCCGAGGGGTATGGCCGGACGCTACCCCAGCCGCCGGACCTGCCGGGTGAGGCGCCGCTGGAGCAGGGCGGACCGGCGCCGATCGCCCGTCGCGGACGGCGCGTGTCATCCGCCCTCGTCTCCGGAGCCATGCCCATGATCCTCGCCGCGCTGCTGATCACTCTATCTCGATCGGCGTCGACGCCGCAGCCGTCGCCGTCGCCGGCTCCATCGGCGCCGGCCTCAACTGCCGTTCCCGCCAGCCGCGACATGATCGTCGACCTGCCCGTCAGCGCGCCTGGACCCCATCTGCCGGGCGTTCCTGCGCCGGTGAGCGTCGACACCGTCCGCATGCGCGCCGCCGGACCGGAGGAAGTCACAGCGTTCGTCCGCTCGTCTTTCCACACGATGGACAAGGACGGGTCGGGCTTCATCGACCAGCGCGAAGCGCCCGCCATGGGGATCGGCGTCGGCGAACCGCATGCCCGCGGTGCGGCGCCACACCCGAGCGACCGTGTGCGGTGGTTCACCGGCCCCCAAGGGCAGGCGATGTGGATCGCCAATATGGACATCGACCGCGACGGCCGCGTCAGCGAAACCGAATACGTCGTGTGGGACAGCAAGTTCTGGCGCGACCATGTGCCTGCGAATTGGGCATGGCGGCGGTGACGGGGATTGCTTGACGCGGCCCGCGTCGGCGAGTCACTCGACGGCCGGTGAGCGACGCGCCGATCCTGTTCTTCGATTCCGGCGTCGGCGGGTTGTCGGTGGTCGCGCCGGTCCGGGCGCTGCTGCCGCACGCGCCGGTCGTCTATGCGGCCGACTCGGCGGGGTTTCCCTATGGCACACGCAGCGAAGCGGAGATCGCGGCGCGCGTGCCCGCGCTGCTGGGACGGCTGGTCGAACGTTATCGCCCGCGGCTGGCGGTGATCGCGTGCAACACCGCGTCGACCATCGCGCTCATGCACGTCCGCCAGGCGCTGGATGTGCCGGTGGTCGGCACCGTGCCCGCCATCAAACCTGCCGCGCTGCTCAGCCGGACCCGGGTGATCGGCGTGCTGGGAACCGAGGCCACGGTGCGCCAGCCCTATGTCGACGATCTTGCCGCGCGATTTGCGAGCGACTGCCTGGTGCTCCGTCACGGTTCGGCGGCGCTGGTCGCGCTGGCGGAGGATGCGCTGGCGGGCGCGCCGCCATCGCGCGCCGCGGTGGCGGTGGAGTTGGACGGCTTGCTCCGCCAGCCCGGCGGCGACAGGATCGACGTGATCGTCAACGCCTGCACGCACTTCCCGCTGCTGGCGGGCGAACTGGCCGCCGCTGCGCCGCCGCGCGTCCGCTTCGTCGACGGCGGCGCGGGCATCGCGCGCCGGGTCTCGCAACTGACGCAGGGGCAGGACTGGCGTGGCGAACCGGGTCCGGCGCGGTTGGTCGTCACCCGGCTCGACGACCGTACGCGGGCGATCGCCGCCGCGCTCGGCCCTCGTGGTTTCGCAGCCCCCGAACTGCTGTGACCATACTGGCGAAGGCCGCGGAAAAGCGTTAGACGCGCGCGCAGCCATGATAACCGACGCCTCCGCCCTGCCCCAGCGCACACCAGCGCGCCCCGAACCGAGGTTCGATTACGGCCGGGTCTTCGCCTCCGCGATCGACCGGCTCCACGCCGAGGGCCGCTACCGCGTCTTCATCGACATCCTGCGCAACAAGGGCGCGTTTCCCAACGCGCGCTGCTTCGCCGGGCATAACGGGCCCAAGCCGATCACGGTCTGGTGCTCCAACGATTACCTCGCGATGGGCCAGCACCCAAAGGTGATCGCGGCGATGGAGGAGGCGCTGCACGGCGTCGGCGCGGGCTCGGGCGGCACCCGCAACATCGGCGGCAACACCCACTATCATGTCGATCTGGAAAGCGAACTCGCCGACCTGCACGGCAAGGAAGCGGCGCTGCTGTTCACCAGCGGCTATGTCTCCAACGAGGCGACGCTGTCGACGCTGGCCAAGCTGTTCCCCGGCATCGTCATCTTCTCGGACGAACTCAACCACGCATCGATGATCGCCGGCATCCGCAATGCCGGATGCGAGAAGCGCATCTTCCGCCACAACGATCTCGCGCATCTGGAGGAACTGCTCGCCGCCGAGGACGCGTCGGCGCCCAAGCTTATCGCGTTCGAGAGCGTCTATTCGATGGAGGGCGATGTTGCGCCGATCGCCGCGATCTGCGACCTGGCGGACCGGTACAACGCGCTGACCTATTGCGACGAGGTCCATGCGGTCGGCATGTACGGCCCGCGCGGCGGCGGCATCACCGAGCGCGACGGCGTCGCCGATCGCGTCACCGTGATCGAGGGCACGCTGGGCAAGGCGTTCGGGGTGATGGGCGGCTACATCACCGCCGACCGGACGATCGTCGACGTGATCCGCAGCTACGCGCCCGGGTTCATCTTCACGACCTCGCTGTCGCCGGTGCTGGTCGCGGGCGTGTTGGCGTCGGTCCGGCACCTCAAGTCGTCGACGGCGGAGCGCGCAGCGCAGCAGGCGTCGGCGGCGACGCTGAAAGCGATGCTGCGCGACGCCGGTCTGCCGGTGATGCTGGGTGAGACCCACATCGTCCCGGTCATGGTGGGCGATCCGGTCAAGGCGAAGCGGATCAGCGACATCCTGCTCGCCGAATACGGCGTCTATGTGCAGCCGATCAATTATCCGACGGTGCCCCGTGGCGCGGAGCGGCTACGCTTCACGCCGGGGCCTGCGCACACGCCAGCGATGATGCGCGAGCTGACGGACGCGCTGAGCGAAATCTGGAGCCGGCTGGAGATGCGCCAGGCTGCCTAGGCGCTACCCGGCAACAATGCTGCCGCCGCGATCGTCAGCAGGCCTAGTCCGAGCGACAGCGGCACGCGCAGGCTCATCCAGTTGGCGGGCGCTTCGCGGGTGGCGACGAGGTGGCGGTCGACCGGCAGCGTCAGCATGATCGCGGACCCGAGCACCACCGCCGGCCATGGGCCGCCATCCTGGAACTGCAGCCCCGCCCAGCCGACGCATATGCCTGCGACCAGCGACGGCACGACCGAAATTGCCGCCAGCCGTCCCTGCCCGGCTTCGCGCCGCATCGCAAAGCCCCACCAGACGCCGCCGAGGAAACTCAGGATCGCCGCGCCATAAACCATTGCCAGCCCGTAACCGATCAGCAGTGGTATCCAGGCCAGATCGGTTGGATCTCGCCGCCCCATGACGATAAGCGCAACCGCCGCGAGCTGCGGCAGCAGCCCAGCGAAGCCGAACAGAAACGCGGTGCGCCCGACCGTCGCGGACGGGATCACGACAGCGTGATCGTCGCGTCCGTGCCGGGGACGGCCAGCGGCTCGCCAAAGCGGATGGTATGGACATCGGTGTACACGCCGTCCCGCGGTTCACCGTGGACGTGGATGATACCTCGCGACTCGTCGATCACCCAATAAGTCTCGATTCCGGCTTCGGCATATTTGCATCGCTTCATATCGAGATCGCGGCGCTGCGTCGTTTCGGACACTTCGACGACGAGCAGAAGTTGATCAGGCTTCAGGGGCTGACGGCCGGTGACGGGTGCTCTAACCAGGCCTACGTCGAACCCCAGCACGGTGTTGTCGCCGAGATCGACGCCGTGTCGCCGCGCACGAGCGCTTCATCCATAACGCCCAGCAGGCGCGCCAAAACCAAAATCTGAATGCGCGAGTGGTCGTTTCCCGGCGGCGGCATTCTGATCAGCTCTCCGTCGACCAACTCGATCTTGCCGTCTTCGAAAACGTCGGCTTCGCACATCCGCAGAAATTCGGCGGTCGTGATCGGCGCTTTCCATGCCTCGACCGGTGCCGCGACGATGCGGGTCATCTCATTCATAGCGCCATTTATATCACCGCCCCGTCATAGGCGCGAGTCGCCAGTGGCGCGCTTGTGCCCCAGCCGCTATGGCCGCGGCGACCCCGTTTCCAGCCGATAGGAGCGCGCATGAGCACGCAGCCCGCCACCATCCACGAGCCGACGCATGACGGCTTCTTCACCCGTACCCTCGCCGACGCCGATCCGGCTGTTGCCGCCGGCGTAACGCACGAACTTACCCGCGAGCAGACTCAGATCGAGCTGATCGCGTCCGAGAACATCGTGTCGAAGGCGGTGCTGGAGGCGCAGGGCAGCGTCTTCACCAACAAGTACGCCGAAGGGTATCCGGGTAAGCGCTATTACCAGGGCTGCGCGCCGTCGGACGAGGTCGAGCGACTGGCGATCGACCGCGCGCGCGAACTGTTCGGCTGCGGCTTCGCGAACGTCCAGCCGCATTCCGGCGCACAGGCGAACGGCGCGGTGATGCTGGCGCTCACCAAGCCCGGCGACACGATCCTGGGCATGAGCCTGGACGCCGGCGGGCACCTGACGCACGGCGCGAAGGCGGCGATGTCGGGCAAATGGTTCAACGCGATCCAGTATGGCGTTCGCCGCGACACGCACCTGATCGACTATGAGCAGGTGGAAGAGCTGGCGAAGGAGCATCGTCCCAAGCTCATCATCGCCGGCGGCAGCGCCTATCCGCGCCACATCGACTTCGCGCGCTTTCGCGCCATCGCCGATGCGGTCGGGGCGTATTTCATGGTCGACATGGCGCATTTCGCGGGCATCGTCGCGGCGGGGCTGCATCCGACGCCGTTCGGCCACGCCCATGTCGTCACCACCACCACGCACAAGACGCTGCGTGGCCCGCGCGGCGGCATGGTGTTGAGCGACGACGAGACCATCGCGAAGAAGATCAACTCGGCTGTCTTCCCCGGCCTCCAGGGCGGCCCGCTGATGCACGTCATCGCCGCCAAGGCGGTGGCGTTCGGCGAGGCGCTGCGGCCGGACTACAAGGGTTACATCGCCGCCGTCGTCGAGAACGCGAAGGTGCTCGCCGCGACGCTGAAGGAGCGCGGCGCCGACGTGGTGTCGGGGGGCACCGACACGCACCTGGCGCTGATCGACCTCACGCCACTCGGCGTCACCGGCAGGGACGCCGACGAGGCGCTGGAGCGCGCAGGCATCACCTGCAACAAGAACGGCGTGCCCTTTGATCCGCTCCCCCCGGTCAAGACCAGCGGCATCCGCGTCGGCTCGCCCGCCGGCACCACGCGCGGTTTCGGCCCGGCCGAGTTCCGCGCGATCGGTCATATGGTCGCCGACGTGCTCGACGGCCTCGCCAAGCACAGCGAACATGGCGACGCGCAGGTCGAAGATGCGGTGCGCGAGCGGGTCCGCGCGCTGTGCACTCGCTTCCCGATCTACGCGGACTAACCGATGCGTTGTCCCTTTTGCGGGCACGACGACAGCCAGGTGAAGGACAGCCGCCCCACTGACGATGGGGCGGCGATCCGGCGGCGGCGGCAGTGCGAAGGGTGTGCCGCGCGGTTCACGACCTTCGAACGCATCCAGCTGCGCGAGCTGACCGTGCTCAAGAGCGCCGACGCGCGGGGCGATGCGAGGCGCGAGACGTTCGATCGCGACAAGCTCCTGCGCTCGCTCAGCATCGCCGCCCGCAAGCGGCCGATCGAACCGGCCCGGCTGGAGAAGCTGGTGTCGGGTATCCAGCGCCGGCTGGAGACGCTGGGCGAGAACGAGGTCACCTCCAAGCGCATCGGCGAGCTGGTGATGGACGGGCTCAAGGCGCTCGACCCGGTCGCGTACATCCGCTTCGCTAGCGTCTATCGCGATTTCAGCGAAGCACGCGACTTCGAGGCGTTTGCCGGCACGGTGAGCGAAATGGGCGGCAAGTGAGCACGGCGCCTGCTCCGGTGATGGTGTTGGTTCGCCCGCAGCTGGCGGAGAATATCGGCAAGGCGGCGCGCGCGATGCTCAATTTCGGGCTGGCCGAGCTGCGGCTAGTGAGCCCGCGCGACGGCTGGCCCAACCCCGCCGCGGGGCCGGCGGCGAGCGGGGCGGACACGGTGCTCGCCGGGGCGCGGGTGTTCGCCAGCGTCGGCGAGGCGGTCGCCGACTGTGCACACGTCTTCGCGACGACAGTGCGCAAGCGCGGCGTGACCAAGGCCGTCGTCACACCCGAACGGGCGGCGACGCTGATCCGCGGCGAGCCCGGGCAGTCGGCGATCCTGTTCGGACCGGAGCGATCGGGGCTGGAAACCGACGACGTCGCACTCGCGCGCACGATCCTGACCGTGCCGATCAATCCGGCATTCGGCTCGCTCAACCTGGCGCAGGCGGTGATCCTGGTCGCCTATGAATGGTCCAAGGGGGAGGCGCTGGCACAGCCTCCCGCCGTCGATCTCGACCCGCCCGCGCCGCAGGAGGAGCTGGACGGGATGATCGCGCAGCTCGACGCGATGCTGGTGACGGGCGGATTCTACCATCCCCCCGATCGGATATCGACGACGCGGCGGACGCTCCGGACGCTACTGACCAAGCCCGGCTGGTCGAGCCAGGAGGTGCGCACGATGCGCGGCGTGCTCGCGGCGCTCGACGGCGCCAAACGGTCGCGGGCCTAGAACTCGCTGAGAAAGCTCGCCACATTGTCGCCGAGCGCATCGACCGCATAGCCGCCTTCCATCACGATCGCCGTCGGCCAGCCGCAGGCGGCGATGTCACGGGCGAGGACGGCATAGTCGGGCGTCTCCAGCGCGAAATGGCTGATCGGGTCGCCGCGCCATGTATCGGCGCCGAAACTCACGACCAGCAGCCCGGGATCGAACCGCGCAATCGCGTCGAGCGCGGCCGCTTGCGCGCGACGGAAAGGGTCGAGCGTCGTCCCATGCGGCAGGAGCAGATTGAGCGTCGCGCCTTCGCCCGCCCCGCCGCCATGTTCGTCGGGATGGCCCCAGAAGAAGGGGTAATCGGTCGCCGGATCGGCATGAACGCTGGCGTAGAAGACGTCCGGCCGCGACCAGAAGATATCCTGGGTGCCGTTGCCGTGATGATAGTCGATGTCGAGGATCGCGACCCGCTCGACCCCGGCGTCGCGCGCCGCCTGCGCGGCGATGGCCGCGACGTTGAGATGGCAATAGCCGCCGCAATAGTCGGCCCCGGCATGGTGCCCCGGCGGCCGGCTCAGCGCGAAGGCGGCACGCTCGCCGTCGAGCACGGCGTACGTGGCGGCAAGCGCAGTCTGTGCACTCCAATAGGCAGCGTCCCAGGTCGCGGACGCGATCGGCGTCGTCGCGTCCATGCTGAACCGGCCGAGTAGCGCGTCGACCCGGTCGAGACGGAGCGGACGGCGGGCGACGATCGGAAAGGCGTAGGGGATCGCCTGCCCCGGCCTGCCCGCTTCACGCCACAGCACGGGCGCATCCTGCAGAAAATGAAGATAGTCGGCCGCGTGCACCGTGGCGATCGGGGCCGTGCCGCGATCGAGCGGCTCTTCCGCTCCGCCGATCGCGCGCAGGATGGCCGCGGCGCGCGACGGCGTCTCGGCATAGGCGGTGAAGCCGCCATTGTGCAGCTCCTGACCCGGCGCATGTGCGAGCTGGCGGGGCGAGAAAAACCGTCTCGCGATCATTAAAGCTGGTGTCCAGTACGATCACGCTTGGTCGCAAGGTAGCGCGCATTGTGCGGATTGGGCGGCAACGCATGCGGCACCCGTTCGGCCACCGGCACCCCCGCCGCCTCCAGCGCCGCGACCTTGGCCAGATTGTTGGTCAGCAGCCGCACCCGATCCTGCGCCAACAGCCGCAGCATCTGTGCCGCCACCCCGAAATCCCGCGCATCGACCGCGAACCCCAGCCGGGTGTTGGCATCGACCGTGTCGAAACCCTGATCCTGCAGCTGATAGGCGCGCAATTTGTTGATCAGCCCGATGCCGCGGCCTTCCTGCCGCAGATATAGGAGCATGCCCCAGCCCGACGCCGTGATCGCCGCGATCGCGGCATGGAGCTGCGGCCCGCAATCGCATTTCAGGCTACCGAGCACGTCGCCGGTCAGGCACTCGCTATGCAGCCGCACCAGCGGCGGCCGGCCGTCGGGACGGCCGATCAGCAGCGCGACATGCTCGTCGGTCGAGTCGGGCGCGCGAAAGGCGACGATCTCCGCCGTCTCCGCACCGGCGACCGGCAAGCGTGCACGGGCGGCGAGCGTCAGCCGCGCCGGATCGGCATATGCATCGAGATCGGCCGCCGTCACCGGCACGGCCGCATGTTCGCCTCCGACGAAGAACGCCGGCAGCAGCCCGGCGACCCGCGCCAGCCTGATCGCGCTGCCGGCGCCAGGCGGCGCGGGGAGCGTACGGTACGGCCCCTTTAGCGGCGTCCTGAGGTCGAGCGCCGGATCGGCCAGCGCCGTCGCGCCGGCCAGATCGAGCCAGGGCGCGCGCTCGACCAGGACCGGCTGCTCGGGATCGGCGGCGGCGAGCTGGTTGACCAGCTTCAGCGTCGCGGCCCGCCCGGCGGAAATGAGCACGCCAGCACCGCCCGCCGCATCGAACGCCGCCAGCGTCGTCGCGTCCGCGGTCTCCACCGCCAGCATCGGCACACGCTCGACGGCGACCGCCCAGCCGCGGCGCAGCGCGTCGATGGCGCGGGCGGCAGCGCGCGGATCGCCTACCATGCGAACTCGGTCATGATCGGCACGTGATCGGACGGCTTCAGCCAGCCGCGGCAATCCTCGAACACGGTGTGGGCGACGGCCTGCGCCGCCACCTCCGCGGTCGCCCATTGATGGTCGAGGCGCCGCCCGCGGTCCGACAGCGACCATTCGCGCGCGCGATAGCTCCACCAAGTATGGAGCCGTGCCGGCGCGGGATGGAAATGGCGGCCGAGATCGACCCAGCTGTTCGAAGCCTGCAACCGGTTGAGCGCGTCCACTTCGATCGGCGTATGGCTGACGACGCCGAGCAGCTGCTTGTGGCTCCAGACGTCCTCGGGCAGCGGCGCGATGTTGAAGTCGCCCATCAGCAGCGTCGGGCAGCCGAGCGCCGCGCTCCATCGTGTCATCCGCTCGACGAAATCGAGCTTCTGCCCGAACTTCGGGTTGACCTCACGGTCAGGCACATCACCGCCCGCCGGCACATAGACATTCTCCAGCCGCACGCCGTTCGGAAGGCGCACACCGATGTGCCGGGCCTCGCGATTGGCCTGCCAGTCGAGCCGATCGTCCTCGATCAGCGGCACGCGGCTGATGATCGCGACGCCGTGATGCATGCGCTGGCCGTGGAGCAGGACGTGCGGATAGCCGAGTTCGCGGAATGCGCCGATTGGAAAGTCGCCGTCGATCACCTTGGTCTCCTGCAGGCACAGGATGTCGGGCGCGGCCTCGCGCAAGAAATGACCGACGATGTCGAGGCGGAAACGGACCGAGTTGATGTTCCAGGAGACGATCTTCACGGGCGGGATGTAGGGGTGCGGGCGGCGTTCGTCACCCTTGGCCGCGCAGCCCGTCATTACGGCCGTGCGGCCGGATCCCGGTCATTTCTCTCAATGATGGATGCAGCGCCTCGGCGGAGCCGCGTCGTCGGACGGACGCTTCGCCCGGTCGGCCGCGCCTTTCTGCGAGTCCTGCAGCACCACGCCCCAGGGCCGCAAAAGCGAAAGGCCCCCGCTCCGGGGGCATGGAGCGAGGGCCGACCTGGCGTTCGTCACGCAGGCGGGAGACAGTTGGCCGACGAGCAACAGGGGGAAATCCCGCCGACGCCGTCTCCACGGTGCCGCCCTAGCGATGCAACCTGTCGCCTACATTAACAATCTGGAAAGTCGTGCTGAATCTATTGTTTACCGCCCACGAACCGGGGTGCGTGGATCGTTCCAGCGGAACGCGTCGGCCGCGACCGCGCCGCCGAACCGCTGATTCGACAACCTTACAGTGGTGCGATTGCCCTGGCTGTCGAGCGCCACCCACCCTTGCAACGTCAGTCCGGCGGGCGCCGATTCGTTGCGCGCAAAGACCAGCGTGATGCGGCCATATTCGGGGTGCGCCGGGTCGCTGGCGTCGACGGAGACGACATGGTCGTTGCCCGTCGGCACCGCGTGCGCATAGCGGCCGATATCGCGCCGGGGGTCGAGCAGCACACCAAGCGGCGAGTTCCTGACCGGCCAGCGCTGCACCTGTCTTACCTGATAATCGACAAAGGTAAGCGCGCCGCCGTCTGCGACGATCAGGATCGGGACGCCCGGCTGATACTGGAACCGGATGCGCCCCGGCTGCTTCAGCGTCAGCGTGCCCCTCAGCACGTGCCCGTTGCGGTCGGTCTGCGCAAAGGCGGCGGTCATCGTGGTCAGCGACTGAAGGTGACGCTGCACCTGGGCGAGCTCGGGTGATGGTTGCGGCGCGGCGGCGGCAATAATCGCGAGCGGAAGGAGCTGGACAAGCTTCATGCTGAAGCGTCTAGCGGAGCGGATTGAACCGGTCGTGAATGTGCTCGGCGCGAGCTGTGCATAGGACCCGGCATGCTGAACTCGTCTCAGCATCCACGCGCGAACGACGCCGTAAAGCAGCGTCTTGCGCAGCCGCCGCGGCAAAGCCGCGCCGTCGGACGGAAGCGTCGCCCCGCCGGCCGGGCTTTTCACCTGAGATCAGCTTAGCGCAGCGCCGAGCTAAAAGCGGAAAGCCGTCCCCACATACACCGCCTGACTGTTCCGCTGACTCTCGTCCAGCCGCACCAGCTGATCGCGCTCGGTGCGATAGCGAAGGCCCGCAGTCACATCCAGATTGCGGGTCAGGCGATACGAACCCCCGACATCGAGCGAATAGCTGCGGTCAGTGTCGATCCGCGGCGCAACCTCGGCGAACGGCCGGTCCGCCGCCGCCTTGACCCGGCCTGTCACGCGATCGCCGGCATAGGTTACCGTCAGGTCCGCCGCCTCGCGCCCGCCGGGCTGCCCCGCCATGTCGAGCCGCCGAACGTCGCCAGTCAGCCCAAACCGCCGCCAGCCGACGGCAAGCCCGAGATTGTACGCGACCGGCGCCAGCCCGATTGCCGGATCTGCAACCGCCGCGACGCGGGTCGCGTCCGCGCGGTTCGTCCGCGCCCGCACCGCCACAGTCACCGCGCGATGCTCGTGCCGGGTGTCGGCCGGGGTAAAGTGGAACCCGCTGGTATCGAGACCGCCGCGCGCGAACACCGCCGCCAGCCGGGGGTCCGCCGCCGCCGGAGTAAAGGCCAGCGTCGCCCGGAGCGCGGCATGCCGCACCTGCCGCGCCCGCTCGACCGAAGCGCCCGACGCAGGCGCAACCGACAAACCGGTGGTGACGAGCACCCCGGCCGCGATCGCAAGCATGACGCCCCGTGTAAGCACCCCAACCCCTTCGACGGACTCGGTCCGATCCTCAACGATGCATATAACCTTTAGTCCCCGGGTCGCCAGCATTGCGCGAACTTTGTGACTGCGGTGTGATAATTTCCGCACAGCCGCCGCCGGTCGCGCACGCTTGCGGGGGCTAGGCCGCGCCTGTAGAGCCGAAGGTGCTTCTTTCTGCAGGAATCCACCCGATGTTCCGCCCGTTGCGTACTGCGACCCTGATCGCCGCCACCCTCCTGCCGCTTGCGGCATGCAGCCACGGCGGCGCCCGCCCGCGCGCCGATCTTGCCGCCTCGCGCGTCACCACGATCGGCGTCAATTCCTATCTGTGGCGGGCGACACTCGATACGCTGTCGTTCATGCCGCTGCTGCAGACTGACTCGAACGGCGGCGTCATCGTCACCGACTGGTATGCGAACCCGCAGCAGCCGAACGAGCGGATGAAGGTCACGGTGTCGATCCTTGATCAGGATCTGCGCGCCGACGCCGTCCGTGTCGCCGCGCTGCGACAGGTCAACCAGGGCGGCCAATGGGTCGCCGCGCCCGTACAGGCCGCGACCGTGCAGAAGCTGGAGGACATCATCCTCACCCGCGCCCGCGACCTGCGCCGCGCCGCCGTGGCGGGATAAGGGCCGCATGACCGCGCCCGCGCGCTTCGACGCGCAAAAGGCGGACGCGCACTGGCAGGGCGTGTGGGACTCGCAGCGGACCTTCGCCGCCGACGACGCCTCGCCGAAGCCCCGCGCCTACGTCCTCGAGATGTTCCCCTATCCTTCGGGACGCATCCATATGGGGCACGTCCGGAACTACACGATGGGCGACGTGCTGGCGCGTTACCGGCGGATGACCGGGCATGAGGTGCTCCACCCGATGGGGTGGGACGCGTTCGGCATGCCGGCCGAGAACGCCGCGATGGAGAAGGGTGTCCATCCCCGCGGCTGGACGCTCGACAACATCGCGGCGATGAAGGCGCAGCTGAAACGGCTGGGCTTCGCGCTCGACTGGAGCCGCGAACTCGCCACCTGCGAGCCCGATTATTACGGTCACGAACAGGCGCTGTTCCTCGACTTCTTCGCCGCCGGGCTGGTCTATCGCAAGGAGAGTGCGGTCAATTGGGACCCCGTCGACATGACTGTGCTCGCCAACGAGCAGGTGATCGACGGCCGCGGCTGGCGCTCGGGCGCGATCGTCGAAAAGCGCAAGCTCAGCCAGTGGTTCCTGAAGATCACCGCCTTTGCTGACGAGCTGCTCGACGGGCTGGGCGAGCTGAAGGACTGGCCCCACAAGGTCCGGCTGATGCAGGAGAACTGGATCGGCCGCAGCCAGGGGCTGCGCTTTCGCTTCGTCCTGTCTGGCGGGGCTTCCTCGGACGGGGGGCAGGTCGAGGTGTTCACGACGCGGCCGGATACGATCTTCGGATCGAGCTTCGTCGCCGTCGCCGCCGATCATCCGATTGCGCAAGCCGCCGCCGCACGCTCGCCCGACGCGGCGGCGTTCGTCGCGCGCTGCAAGCAGGGCGGCACCACCGCAGCCGAGCTAGATATGGCGGAAAAGCTGGGGTTCGACACCGGCCTGACGGCGCAGCATCCGTTCGACGCGCGCTGGCGTCTGCCGGTCTACATCGCCAATTTCGTGCTGATGGAGTTTGGCACCGGCGCGGTATTCGGCGTCCCCGCACACGACCAACGCGACCTAGACTTCGCGCGCAAATACGATCTGCCGGTCAAGCGCGTCGTATCGGAAGGTGACAGGACCGCACCTGTCTTCGCCGGCGACGAGGCGTGGACGGGCGCCGGCATGCTGGTCAATTCGCACTTCCTCGACGGCATGGACGTGGTCGACGGCAAGCGCGAGGTGATCGCGCGCGCGGAAGCGGGCGGCTGGGGCGAGGGCACGACGGTGTTCCGCCTGCGCGACTGGGGCGTGTCGCGCCAGCGCTATTGGGGCACGCCGATCCCGATCGTCCACTGCGCCTCCTGCGGCGCGGTGCCGGTGCCCAAGGACCAGCTGCCGGTGGTGCTGCCCGAGGATGTCGACTTTGCGACCCCGGGCAACCCGCTCGACCGGCACCCGACTTGGAAGCATGTCGCCTGCCCATGGTGTGGCGCCGACGCGGTCCGCGAGACCGACACGCTCGACACCTTCGCCGATTCGAGCTGGTATTTCATCCGCTTCGCGAGCCAGCCCAAGGATCGGCCGTTCGATCGCGCTGTTGCGGAGAATTGGCTGCCGGTCGGTCAGTATATCGGCGGCGTCGAGCATGCGATCCTGCACCTGCTCTACGCCCGCTTCTGGACGCGCGCACTCCAGCATCTCGGCAAGCTCGAGATCGCCGAGCCGTTCGCCGGGCTGTTCACGCAGGGCATGGTGACGCACGAGACGTACGCGCGCGCACCCAGCGACGATGCGCAGGCCATGATGGAATATAATGGTGTCTCGCCTTGGCTATCCCCTGACGAAATCGAGAAACGATCGGACGGAATCTTCGTCAAAACAACCGGCGCAAGAGCCACCGTTGGCCGCGTCGAGAAGATGTCGAAGTCGAAGAAGAACACGGTCGACCCGCTGCCGATCGTCGACCGCTACGGGGCGGACGCGGTGCGCTGGTTCATGCTGTCCGACAGCCCGCCTGAGCGCGACCTCGAATGGTCGATCAACGGCATCGAAGGCGCGTGGCGTTTTATTCAGCGGCTGTGGCGGCTGTTCGACGCCGGCGAGACGTCGGCCGGTGCGGACGGCGCGCTCGACCGCAAGGTTCACCAGACCATCGCCGGGGTCGCTGCGGATATCGACGCGCTCGCCTTCAACAAGGCGGTCGCCAAGCTGTACAAACTGGTCAACGCGATCGAGAAAGCACCGCCTTCCGCCTCGCGCACGGCAGCGATCCGCGCGGCGATGCTGCTGGTCGCGCCGATGGCGCCGCATCTGGCGGAGGAGGCTTGGGCGGCGGCAGGCGGCGAGGGGCTGATCGCCGATGCGCCCTGGCCCGCAGTCGATCCGGCGCTGCTCGTCGACGATCGGGTCACCATCGCGATCCAGGTCAACGGTAAGCTTCGCGATACGCTGACGCTGCCGAAGGGAGTCACGCGTGAGGAGGCGGAGGCGGCAGCGCTCGCCTCGGACAAGATCGTCAGCTTCCTCGCGGGCAAGCCGCCGAAAAAGGTCATCGTCGTGCCCGATCGTCTCGTGAACCTCGTCGCATGAAGAGCGCTGCACTTCTGCTGACGTTGCTGCCGCTCGGCGCGTGCGGACTTCACCCGCTCTATGCCGGCGGCGGGTCGGGGGCAGTGGCGATCGCGCTGACGGGGGTGGATGTCGCGCCGATCGAGGGGCGCGGCGGCTGGCTCGTCGCCAACGCTTTGCGCGATCGCCTCGGCGCGGGCTCTGGCGGCGGCAGCAGCGCGCGCTTCCGGCTCGACGTCCGCCTCGACGATCAGATCCGCGGCCTTGGCGTGCGGCGGGATGACTCGGTAGCGCGTGAGCGAAGGACGCTTCGTGCGCGCTATCAGCTAGTCGATCTCGCCACGAGCGCGGTGCTGCTCGACACCACGACCGGGTCGGACGCGGGCATTGACGTGGTCGGCTCTGAATATGCGACGATCGCTGCCGAGAATACCGCGCAGGAGCGGCTTGCCGGGATCGTCGCGGATCAGATCGTCGGCCGTCTGGCGCTGTACGCCCGCACCCATGCCGTGTCGCGGTGAAGGGGCAAAACGGTCAGCTGCCGAAACTCCGTTCCGACATTCGTCTGTATCTGTTTCACGGCGGCGATGAAGCAGGCGCAGCCGACCTGGCGCGGCGATTGGCCGCCGCGATGCCGGATGCCGAGCGCGTCGATATCGATGGTGCCGCCTTGAAGAAGGAGCCGGGACGTCTTGCCGACGAAGCCGCGTCGCTGTCGCTATTCGGCGACGCCCGCCTGATCCGCGCCGCACCGATCGGCGAAGAGAGCCTGGAAGCGCTACAGCTGCTTCTCGCCGCAGATCGCGGCGGCAGCCCGGTGATTGCGTTGGCTCCGTCCGTCAAGGCGACCGCCAAGGTGGTCAAACTCTCTCTCGATAGCCCGCGGGCGGTGGCCGTCGCCTGCTACCCACCTGGCGCCGCCGATGCGGAGAAGCTTGCCGCCGCCATGCTGGCCGCCGCCGGACTGCGGCCGGCGCCTCACGTCGCCCACCGGATCGCCGAGAGCGCGGGCATGGACCGCGCGGTGATGGCACGCGAAGTCGACAAGCTGGCGATTTATCTCGACGCGGCGCCCGACCGACCGCGCGACGCGGCGGGGGCGGACCTCGATGCGGTGGGCGCCAATCTGGGCGAAGGCGAACTGATGGCGGCGGTCGATGCGCTCGCCGACGGCAAGGCGGCCGATCTCGGCGCGGTGTTGGCCCGGCTGGATGAGGGCGGCGGCTCGCCGGTCCCCTGGCTCCGTGCGATGCAGCGCAAGCTGGTCACGCTTGCCGACATGCGGCTCGCGATTGATCGCGGTGAGCCGGTCGACGCGGTGATGAAGCGGAACCGAATATACCGGAGCGAGGTCGACCGCACCACGCGCCAGCTCCGCCGCTGGACGCCGCCGATGATCTCTCATGCACTTGGCCGCGTTCGACACGCCGAACTGGCGGCGATGAGCGCACATAATGCCGGCGCGGTTGCCGCCGAGCACGAACTCGTCGCACTCAGCCGTCGTCTGCAACGTCGCTAGATAGTCTCGCCGGTCAGCCGCTGACAGAGCATGTCGAGCTGGTCGAGCGTGGAATAGCTGAGCGTCAGGGTTCCTCCCGCCGGGCCATGCTGAACGCGCACCGCGACGCCCAGCAGGTCGGCAAGCTGCCGCTCCAGCGCGACGCTGTCCGCATCAGGTGTTGCGTCCGCGCGTTCACGCCGAGTCCGAGACGCGTCACCTTTGCCTTTTGCGGTACGCGCCAACGCCTCCGTCTCGCGCACAGACAGCCCGCGGGCGACGACATCCGCCGCCAGATCTTCGACGTTCGCCGCGCCGAGTAAGGCCCGAGCATGTCCCATCTGTAAACCGCCGGACACGACGAGCGTTTGCACCGTGGGGGGCAAATCAAGCAGCCGCAGCAGGTTGGCGATGTGGCTGCGCGATTTGTGGACGATCTGCGCCAGCGCTTCCTGCGTGTGGCCATAGTCCTGCGCGAGGCGCTGATAGGCTTGCGCTTCCTCAATCGCGTTAAGGTCCTGACGCTGGATATTCTCGACCAGCGCGATCTCCAGCGTCTCCGCTTCGTCGAAGTCGCGCACGACGACCGGTACTTCGTGAAGCTGCGCGCGTTGCGCCGCCCGCCACCGCCGTTCGCCCGCGACGATCTGATATCCGCGCCCATGCGGCCGAACGACGATCGGCTGGATGACGCCACGCGACCTGATCGAGGCTGCAAGCTCGTCGAGCAAGCCGTCGTCAAAATGACGCCGCGGCTGATGCGGATGGGGCTGGAGCGAGCCGGTCGGCAAAGTGCGGACACCGTGCGCGCCGCTGCCTTCCCCCACAGGCGTTTCGCGCGCGATCTCACCGAGCAGCGCGTTGAGCCCACGCCCCAGTCCGCGTTTCTCGATCATGCCGCTTTTGCTCCAACGGCCTGGGGCAAACGCCCGATCAACTCGCGCGCCAAGGCGATATACGCTTCGGACCCACTACACCGGTGGTCGTAGATCAGCGCAGGCAAGCCGTGGCTTGGCGCCTCCGACAGGCGCACGTTGCGTGGAATGACCGTGTCGAACACGACCTTACCCAGAACCGCCCGGACATCCGCGGCGACCTGATCGGTCAAGCGATTGCGGCGATCGTACATCGTCAGCGCCACGCCGATGATCGACAGCCCAGGGTTGAACCGCGCGCGAATACGTTCAACGGTCGAGAGGAGCTGCGACAAGCCTTCCAGCGCAAAGAACTCGCATTGCAGCGGCACCAGCAAGCGGTCGGCCGCAACCATTGCGTTGATCGTCAGCAGGCCGAGCGACGGCGGACAGTCGATCAGCACCACGTCCCACCTCGCCGAAGCGGTCTGCAGCGCCATATCGAGACGGTGGGTGCGCTGATCAAAGTCGACCAGCTCGATCTCCGCGCCGGAAAGGTCGACCGTCGCCGGCACGATGTCGAGCCGCGGAACCTTTGTTGCAACCACGGCAACGTCAACGCTCGCCGTTCCGATGAGTACCTCATAAGATGACCGCAGGCGGCTTGCCTGAGTGATACCCAGCCCCGTGGAGGCATTGCCTTGCGGATCAAGGTCGATCAGCAGCACGTGCTTCCCGGTGGCGGCTAGGGCGGTGGCGACGTTGATAGCGCTGGTGGTTTTGCCCACGCCCCCTTTCTGATTGGCGACAGCGATGATCATGACGGTTCGACGCTATGCCTGAAGCTCACCCCGTCAAGAATTAGAATCGAACTAAGTTCGTCGGTTATGCTTTGTTTCACGTGGAACTCTCCCGACCAGCGTCGGCCCAACGACCTCAGCTCGGCCGCACCTTGCCGCCCGCGAGGTAATAGCCATCGCGTTTCCATAGTGGCGCAGGCCGACGCTGCACACAAAAGCCTTTCAACCGGCGCAACGGCACGCGCGGATACGACTTTGGAGGGGTGTTGTAGATGCTCGATCTTGGATGTGACGATCTGCACATTTGTAATGCCCAGCACGCTGACCGCATGGCTCAGAAATGCGGCCCTAAGCCGCCGCGGTTCCACCAGCACGGTCGGCTCGGGTCGCAGAGCAGCGACGATCAGGCCCGGAAAGCCGGCTCCGGTGCCGACGTCCAGCCAGGTTCCATCTCGTGGCGCAAGCGACACCAGCTGCGCCGAGTCGACGATGTGACGAGCCCAGATTGATCCTATAGTCGAGGCCGCGATGAGATTCTGTTGTGCCGTTTCCCGCTGCACCAAAGTCGCAAATCTGCGCAGCCGGTCTCGCGATGCTGCGCCGAATCGCATCGCCACCCAATCCTGTGCTTCCTCCTCGTTCACGCTGCCAGGCGGCGCGCGTGGAGCAAGAGCGCAGCCAAAGCCGCGGGCGTCACACCGCGAATACGCGACGCGGCGCCCAACGTCCTGGGGCCCGCCAACGACAGGCGATCGACCATCTCCGTCGACAGCCCGGGTACTTCCGCAAAGCGGAGCGTTGACGGGAGCGCCACCTCTTCCTCGCTGCGCAACCGCTTCACCTCCGCCGCCTGACGTTCGATATACGGGGCGTAGCGGGCATCCTCGACGATCTCATCACGAACGTCGGCGGGAAATGCCATTGCGCCGTCAACCACATCCTCAAGATTCGCCCCGTCAACGCTCAACCATGTGAAAGCACTTCGCCTAGCTCTGTCCTGCGCGACCGACCCGCCCCGTGCGGTTATCTCGCCGGCAGTCAACTGCCGCTCCAGCGCTCCCTGCAGTAATTGGCGTTGCCGCGCGCGCTCTTCCTGGTGTTTCAGTCGCGTCGTTGACAAGCAACCTGCCCGCGCCGCCACCTCACCCAGCCGCGTCTCGGCATTGTCCGGACGCAGCGAAAGCCGGAATTCCGCACGGGCGGTGAGCATCCGGTACGGCTCCGTCACGCCCTGCAACGTAAGGTCGTCGATCATCACGCCGAGATAGCTTGAAGCACGATCCAGCCGCACTGGCGCGTTACCGAGCGCCTGCGCGGCGGCGTTGAGGCCGGCGATAAGGCCCTGCCCCGCGGCTTCTTCATAACCGGTCGTGCCATTGATCTGCCCGGCGCAGAACACGCCATGGATGGCGCGCAGCGCCAAAGCATCATCGAGGGAACGTGGATCCAGATAATCATACTCGACAGCGTAGCCCGACATCGTAATCCGCGCTCGTTCCAGCCCGGATATGGTTGCAAGGATCGCCTGCTGCACGTCCGTCGGCAATGAGGTGGACAGACCGTTAGGATAGACGGTCGGTTCACTCAGCCCCTCAGGTTCCAGGAATAGCTGATGCCCATCGCGGTCGCCAAATCGCTGTACCTTATCCTCGATCGACGGGCAGTAACGTGGCCCATTGGCTTCGATCGCGCCGGTGAACAGCGGCGATCGCGCGAAACTGTCGCGGATGATCGCGTGCGTGGCGTCGTTGGTCCGGGCGATCGAACAGGCAATCTGAGGTAGTCGACGCCGCGTCGCCATTGCGGACATATGCCAGACATCGCTATCACTGGGCTGCTCTTCGAGCTTGGCCCAATCGATACTGCGGCCGTCGAGCCTCGGCGGGGTGCCGGTCTTCAGCCGTCCCATTGGAAGCCCGGCGGCACGCAACTGTTCCGCCAGCGCAGTTGCCGGCCGCTCGTCGATCCTTCCGCCCCCTAGTCGCTCGTTGCCCCGAAAGAGCCTCGCTGCGAGAAACGTTCCAGTCGCAAGGACCACGGTCGTGGCATACACGACAGATGCATCGGCCAAAACGACCCCGGCGCACCGGTCGCCGTATAGGTGCAGGGCGGTTACCTCACCTTCGATCACGGTGAGTAATGGCTCACTTTTGAGCATCGTCTGGATCGCCATCGCGTAAAGTTCACGATCGGCTTGGATACGCGGCCCACGAACGGCCGCGCCTTTGCTTCGGTTGAGCATGCGATGGTGAATAGCCGCAGCATCGGCCGCGCGTGCGATCAGGCCGTCGAAGGCGTCGACCTCGCGAACGATATGGCCTTTGCCGACGCCACCAATTGAGGGATTGCAGCTCATCGCGCCGATACGCCGAGTGTCGAACGTCAGCAGCGCCACCTTTGCGCCGGCGCGAGCGGCAACGGCCGCAGCTTCGCAGCCGGCATGACCACCACCAACGACCGCGACGTCGAACATTTGCAAGCTCTAGAGCTGTCACCGCGGCTCGTCAAAACTGTTCCACGTGGAACAAGCTATTTGCCCAGGCAGAAGCGGCCGAAAAGGTTGTCGAGCATCGACTCTGTCGCGTCGAGCCCGACGATCCGAGCAAGAGAACGATGAGCGATCCGTAGCTGCTCGGCCGCAATGAGAAGGTCGTCCTCCAGATCTAGCGCGACAGCTGCAGCCTTACAGCTGACGCGTTGCGCAGCCTTGAGCGGCAGATCGTCGGCTTTGGGCAGGAGCGTCTCGCTGCAAATCAGCAAAGCACGCCAGACATGCTCGATCGCTTCCGGCATGTCATGACGGACCGCAAGATCGCGGCTAGCGGGTACTATCCGCCGCTCGGGAAGATCGGCGCGAGCATGCAGCCAGATTGCGTCAGCCCGGGGCGGGGGTTCATCACCCAGCCAAAGCACGACATCTGCCGTCTCGATCGCTTCCCAGGCACGGGCGACACCGATCTGCTCCACGACGTCGATCGCATCGTTCAGGCCGGCGCTGTCGATCAACAGCCATGCTCGCCCGCCATGGACGACCGGCGCCTCGATGCGGTCGCGCGTCGTACCCGCCTGCGGCGAGACGATCGCCGCATCTCGCGCGCTCAGCAGGTTGAACAAGGTCGACTTGCCGGCATTGGGGGGACCGGCGATGACAACGCGAATGCCGTCGCGCAGCCGCTCTACCGGCGGGGCAGCAAGCACCGCTTCTATTCGAGCGCGCAGCGCCGCCGCATCCGCCAGCGCGCTGTCTAACAGCCCCGCCTCGACCCCGGCATCCCCCTCTTCAGCATAATCAAGCAGCACTTCGATCTGTGCCGAAAGCCGCGCGCACTCGTTCATCCAACCGTGGATAACGCTGCTCAAACGTCCCTCGCTGGCGTATAGCGCCGCCCGACGCTGATCCTCCGTTTCTGCTTGGAGCAGGTCTGCCAGCCCTTCCGCTTGGGCGAGGTCGATGCGTCCATTGGTCAGCGCCCGTCGTGTGAACTCCCCCGGCTGTGCAAACCGCAAACCGGGGCGCTCAACCAGCGCAGCCATCACCGCCGCGACGACGGCACGTCCGCCGTGACAATGAAACTCGACAAGATCCTCTCCCGTGGCGCTGTCAGGCCCTGGAAAGACGAGCACCAGCGCGCGGTCTAGCAGGCCGCCATGGCTCCGGCGCAACGCACGCAGTGCTGCACGGCGCGGTGGCGGCAGCGCGCCTGCGAGCGCTCCGGCCGCGGCTACGGCCTCCGGTCCACTCACCCGCACGATCGCAATCGCGGCGGGCGGGCGGCCGCTAGACACTGCGACGATCGTATCCATCAGCCCTTCGGCTTCGCGGTCCCGCCCTCGAGCAACCGCCGCCACATCGCCAGCCCCGCCTCGCCCATTGGCGCCCAGCTCTTCATCAGCCCCTCCAGAACCTCCGGCTTCAGGGCATTGCCGGACATCGCATCGAGCAACAACTGGACATAGCGCTCATGGACGGGCGAGAGGTCCGGCAAGCCAATCGCGCGGCGCGCCTCTTCGGGGGTGAGGTCGATATCGACAGTGACCTTCATGCGCTTCTCCTTGGCCAAAGAGCGGAGCAGGATGCTGGCGACAAGGTGCCGTCGACTGCGCGCTGCTCACCACGAGGTAAGCTGACTCAGCCGAGCAGGCGCCCGATACCGACCTCCGGATCGACATAGCCGTCATAGATCATGTGCCCTGCCACATAGAGGATGACCACCAGTCCGATATAGGCGATCCAGCGGTGTCGCTCGATGAACCGCGCAATGATGTTCGCCGCCACCGCCATCAGCGTCACCGACAGGGCCAGCCCAAAGAACAGTACCGTCGGGTGATCGCGCGCCGCGCCTGCCACGGCGAGAACGTTGTCGAGGCTCATCGACAGGTCGGCCAGCGCGACCTGAATCGCCGCCTTGGCGAAACTCTTGGTCGGCGCGACACCTTCGATCTGCGGGGTAGCCGGATCGTCAACCGGCTTAGCATGTTGACCGCGAAGCTCGCGGAACAGCTTCCAAGCCACCCACAGCAGCAACAGCCCACCCGCGAAAAGCAGACCGATGACATGAAGTAGCTGCGTCGCAAAAAACGCGAACAGGACCAGGCAGGCGAGCGCGATGCCGACCCCCAGCCCCAGGACCCGCTTGCGATCCTTGGGCTCCAGCCCCGCCGCCAGCGTGCCCAGAACCACAACATTGTCACCCGCCAGCATCAGATCGATCATCAGCACCTGACCGAGCGCGGTCAGCCCGGCAGGAGAGAGGGCGTCGGCTAGGCTCAGCGTGGGCATCGGGTGCAGCCTAGCGCTTCAACGCAGCGAATGCGAGGCGCGGGGTGCGCCATGGCGTGTCCGCTGCGTCATCTGATGCCTGGAGCGGTGCTGCCGGTCTGGCCGGCAAGCGTGCCGTGTCCGACGCAGCTACGCTGCACGCCGCACTATTGATTCATGCTCTCGAAGAATGCCTCGTTGGACTTCGAATCCTTCATCTTGTCTAGCAGGAACTCCATCGCATCGGTGGTGCCCATCTGCATCAGGATACGGCGGAGCACCCACATCTTGGATAGCTTCGCCTTGTCGACCAGCAGCTCGTCCTTGCGCGTGCCGCTCTTGCCGACATCCAGCGCCGGGAAAATGCGCTTGTCCGCAACCTTGCGGTCGAGCACGATCTCCGAATTGCCGGTGCCCTTGAACTCCTCGAAGATGACCTCGTCCATCCGGCTGCCGGTGTCGATCAGCGCGGTGGCGATGATCGACAAGCTGCCGCCCTCCTCGATATTGCGCGCCGCGCCGAAGAAGCGCTTTGGCCGCTGCAGCGCGTTAGCATCGACGCCGCCGGTCAGCACCTTGCCCGAACTCGGCACGACGGTGTTGTAGGCGCGCCCCAGCCGCGTGATCGAGTCGAGCAGGATCACGACATCCTTCTTGTGCTCGACCAGCCGCTTGGCCTTTTCAATCACCATTTCAGCAACTTGCACGTGCCGGGTCGCCGGCTCGTCGAAGGTGGAGGAGACGACCTCACCCTTCACCGAGCGCTGCATGTCGGTGACCTCCTCCGGCCGCTCGTCGATCAGCAGCACGATCAGGAAAACCTCCGGATGATTCTCCGAAATCGCACGCGCGATGTTCTGGAGCATCACGGTCTTGCCGACCCGCGGCGGCGCGACAATAAGCGTACGCTGCCCCTTGCCCTGCGGGCTGACGATGTCGATCACCCGCGCCGACTTGTCCTTGATCGTCGGATCGAAGGTGTCGAGCGTCAGCTTTGCTTCGGGATAGAGCGGCGTCAGATTGTCGAAATTCACGCGGTGGCGCACGGCATCAGGATCGTCGAAATTGACCTGGGTCAGCCGGGTCAGCGCGAAATAGCGCTCGCCGTCCTTGGGCCCGCGAATCTCGCCCTCGACTGTATCGCCGGTGCGGAGACCATGCTTGCGGACCTGGTTGGGCGAGACATAGATGTCGTCGGGTCCGGCAAGATAATTGGCCTGCGGGCTGCGCAGGAAGCCGAAGCCGTCCTGCAACACCTCGATCGTGCCCTCGCCCATGATCTGGTCGCCATTGTCGGCCTGGACCTTGAGGATCGCGAACAGCAGGTCCTGCTTGCGGAGCGTCGATGCGCCCTCGACGCCGAGTTCCTCGGCCATGCTCACCAGATCGGCGGGCGTCTTCTTCTTCAAATCTTTGAGATGCATAGGTAATTCCGGTAGGCAAGCGGGCGCAGAAAAGGCGCGATGGACAGCAGGCTGACGCTGTGAAGAGCGGTCTCGGCAGGACGCCGGCCACTACGCTTGGGTTCGTGAGGTAAGAGCCGCGCCCATTCCCGTCAAGCGCGTTAGAAGGGGCGAACGATCACCAGCACGACGATCAGGACCGTGAACAGCGCCGGTACTTCGTTGACGAGCCGCAGCTGCCGCGCGGTCAGCCGAGCCTCGCCACGCCCCAGCCGCCGGGCATAGCCGACCGCCCAGCCATGGTAGCCGGACAGGATGACCACCAGCGCCAGCTTGGCCTGCAGCCAGCCCAGCCCCGCCTGCCCGTCGAACAGCCCCAGATTGGCCGCTAGCGCGATCCCTAGCAGCCATACCGCGATCATCGCCGGCGTGACGATGACGCGCCGCAGCCTGTTCTCGCGCTCGACCCAGCACGCTGCCTCGGGCGTACCGAGCGCGTCCTGATGATGAACCAGATAGCGAGGTAGGATGAACAGCCCCGCCATCCAGAAGATAACGAACACGACGTGCGCGGCTTTGACCCACAGATAGGCGCTGCCAAGCCAGCCGGTCATGATGTTGCTCCAACCCGCGCCAGCAGGGCCTCGACATGCGCTATCGGGGTATGCTGCCCGATGCCATGGCCAAGATTGAACACGTGCGGCCGCTCCGGAAAGGCGGCGAGCACCCGGTCGATCCCGCGCGCCAGCGTCTCGCCGCCGGTCAGCAGCGCCAGCGGATCCAGATTGCCCTGCACTGGCAGCCCGGCTGGCAAGGCTGCATCGGCCCAGACCGGATCGACCGTCTCGTCCAGACCGATCGCGTCGGGACGCACCCCGGAAACATAGGCGGTCAGCTTGGCGCCCGCCCCCTTGGGAAAGCCGATGATCGGCACCCCGGGACATCGGTCCCGCAGCGCCGCGACGATGCGGGCATTGGGCGCAATGACCCAGCGCTCGAACTGCTCCGGCGACAGGCTGCCGGCCCAGCTGTCGAACAGTTGCACCGCCTCTACTCCCGCCGCGATCTGCGCCGCCAGATAGTCGACGGTGAGCGCCGTGACGGCGTCGATGATCGCGTCGAACGCTTGGGGGTCGCGATAGGCGAATTGTCGCGTCTCGCCCTGGTCCTTGGACCCTTGCCCGGCAACCATGTAGGTCGCGACCGTCCAGGGCGAGCCTGCAAAGCCAAGGAAGGTCGTGGCCGGCGGCAGCGCTGCTGCGACGCGGCGCACGGTCTCATAGATCGGCTGCAGCCGCTCAGGTGCGGCGATCAGCATATCAAGCGCGGCGTCGACCAGCGCCGGCATCAGCCGCGGGCCCTCGCCTGCGCCGAAGGTCAGCTCCTGCCCGAGCGACCACGGCACCATCAGGATGTCGGAGAACAGGATCGCGCCATCGAAGCCGAACCGGCGGATCGGCTGCAGCGTCACCTCGGCAGCCGCTACCGGATCGGTCGCAAGCGCCAGGAAACCTCCCTTCTGCTCCCGCAGCGCACGGTATTCAGGCAGATACCGCCCCGCCTGACGCATCAGCCAGACCGGAGGCACCGCCTGCCGCTCACCCTTCAGCGTTGCAAGCAGTGGCTTGTGGACGGGACGATCGGGCAGGGCAATTCTACCTAAGAAGAAGAATCTTAAAGAGGATGTTGATGCTGTTGGCGCGTTGATCGCCGCCATGAACGGCCGTCCAGCTTTTGCCAACAGGTTGACCCAGCAAAGCCCCTCGCATGTACGTCGATTCAAGCGCTCATGCCCATTATTCACAGGTTGGGGATGGAACGCTGCGCCGTGCGTCGAATTGTGGATGGAACCGAACTCATCCACGCCGGCGGGCTCGCTTGGCGGGCAGGACCGGTTGCGCTAGCGATCGTCCGCATGTTGTCCACAGAGTCATACGGCGGCGGATGAAGCTTCATCTCCACCTCCTCTCGGACTCCACCGGCGAGACGCTGGAGAACATCGCCAAGGCGGCGCTTGCCCAATATGACGACGTCGACACCGTGCGCCATTTCTGGCCGATGGTGCGCACGGAAGCTCATCTCGAACGCATCCTGCAGGAGATCGCGCAGAACCCTGGACTGGTGATCTTCACCCTCGTCAATCCGGCCACGCGCCGCATCTTGGAGAGCCGCTGCCGCGAGCTTGGGCTGCCATCAGTGGCACCGCTCGATCCGGTCAACGACGCGCTGTCGGCGCTGCTCGGGCAGACTGCCAAGGCCCGCCCCGGCCGCCAGCACGCACTCGACGCCGCCTATTTTGCCCGGGTCGACGCGATCCAGTTCACCATCGCGCATGATGACGGCGTCGGCGCGGAGAACTGGGAAGCGGCCGACATCGTGCTCGCGGGCGTGTCGCGATCGTCCAAGACGCCGACGTCGATCTATCTCGCCAATCGCGGCTTCAAGACCGCCAACATCCCGATTGTGGTCGAAAGTCCGCCACCGCGCTCGCTATTTGCCTTGGAGCATCCCCTCGTCGTCGGGCTCACCACCAGCGCCGACCGGCTGATCGCGGTGCGCCGCAACCGCTTGCTGTCGCTCAATCAGGCGCCCGACACGAGCTATGTCGATGAGGAGGCGGTGACGCGCGAACTCGCCTATGCGCGGCGGATGTTCGCGGACAATGGCTGGCCCGTGATCGACGTCACGCGCCGCAGCATCGAGGAGACCGCGGCAGCGATCATTGCGCTGTGTCAGGAGCGTAGGGAAGGCGAAGCGCAAGAGACGAGATAGCTGCGCTATCTCGCACGCGAGCGAGATCGGCGGGCGGCCTGCGCCGTCCGACGAAGCACCTTTGCCGTGGCGGGCCGTGGAGGTAGGCTGCGATTGGATGATATCGCTGATCCTCGCCTCTCAATCGGCATCCCGCCGCGCGATGCTAGCCGCCGCCGGCGTTCCGTTCGTCGCGCAGGCAGCGGGGGTCGACGAGACTGCCGTCAAGGCGTCACTCGCGGATCTGGCCCCGCGCGACCTTGCCGATGCGCTCGCGGAACTGAAGGCGCTCAAGGTGTCGGCGTGCGCCCCCGCCGCGCTGGTGCTCGGTAGCGACTCGATCGTAGCGCTCGCCGACGGTTCGCTCCTCGACAAGCCCGAGAGCCGGGAAGAGGCCGCCGCGCACCTCGCCCGAATGAGCGGCGGCGTCCACGCGCTATGGAGCGCCGTGGTGGTCGCCGAGGGCGGCCGCGCGGTGTGGCGCCAGGTCGATCGCGCGACGCTGCACGTCAGGACGCTGTCCTACAGCTTCATCGAACGCTATCTTGACGCGGAATGGCCGGCGGTCGGTGGTTGCGTCGGGGTGTTCCGGATCGAGGGGATCGGCGTGCAGCTGTTCGACCGCATCGAGGGCAGTCACTTCACCGTGCTTGGCCTGCCGCTGCTACCGGTGCTCGGCTATCTGCGGACGCGCGGGCTGCTGGATGCGTGAGCAGCCGCTTTCACCGCACCAGTGTGACCCTGGTGTGACCTTTCACCCGTGATCGTGCCCTATGCCGAGGTGATCGGCGACCCGATCGCCCAGTCCAAGTCTCCGCGGATCCATCGCTTCTGGCTCGACGCGCTTGGGCTAGACGGCGAGTACGGCCGCACGCCCGTGACCACGGCCGACCTCCCCGCTTACATCGCCGAGCGTCGCGACGACCCTGCATGGCGGGGCTGCAACGTCACCATCCCGCACAAGATTGCGGTGATGGACCTGGTCGACGATCCGGGCGGGGTACGCAATTCGATCGGCGCGATGAACACGGTGCTGCGCCAGCCCGACGGGCCGGAAGGAGCAGGCAACCGCCTGATCGGCACCAACACCGACGCCGCCGGGTTCGCGGCGCCGATCGCCGATCTCGATCTGGCAGGGCAGCACGCGACCGTCGTCGGGGCGGGCGGTGCGGCGCGGGCGGTGCTGTGGGCACTGGCCAGACTCGGGGTGGAGCGGGTGACGCTGATGAACCGCTCGCCGCTCAAGGCCGCGGGCCTCATGTCACGGTTCGGGCTGAAGGGCGATGTGGTGCCGCTCGACGCGCCGCTCGCGCCGACCGTGGCGCTGCTCGTCAACGCCAGCCCGCTCGGGATGAGCGGCCAACCCCCGCTCGTGCTCGACCTGTCCCCCCTGTCCGAGGACGCGGTCGTCTACGACATCGTTTACGCGCCGCTGGAGACGCCGGTGCTGGCCGCCGCCCGTGCCCGCCATCTCGCCACCGTCGACGGGCTGGAGATGCTGATCGGCCAGGCCGCGCTCGCCTTCGAGCTGTTCTTCGGCAAGCCCCCGCCCCGCGACCAGGACGCGGCGTTGCGAGAGCATCTGAACGCGTGAGCCAGATCACGCTCGGCCTCACCGGCTCGATCGGCATGGGCAAGTCGACCGTCGCCGCAATGTTCGCCGACGCCGGTATCCCCGTGTTCGACGCCGACGCCGCGGTCCACCGGCTGCAGGGGCCTGGGGGACGCGTCGTCGCCGCGATCGAGGCGGCGTTCCCGGGGACGACCGGCGCGCAAGGCGTCGACCGGACCGCGTTGGCAGAGGCCGTGCTCGGCAATGCGGCGGCGATGAAACTGCTTGAAGCGATCGTCCATCCCGCCGTCGGCGAGGAACGCGCCGCCTTTCTGCGCGATCACGCGGATGCAGCGCTGATCGTGTTCGACGTGCCGTTGCTGTTCGAGACTGGCGGCGACCGAGCAGTCGACCAGGTTGCGGTGGTCAGCGCCGCTGCGGACGTGCAGCGCCCCCGTGTCCTGCAGCGGCCCGGCATGACCGAGCGCAAGCTCGACGCCATCCTCGCGCGCCAGCTCCCCGATGCCGAAAAGCGTGCGCTCGCGGACTTTGTGATCCCGACCGACATCCCGCTCGACCAGACGGGCGCGGCGGTCGCGCAGGTCATCGCTTGCCTGTCCGCGCCCACGGATTCATAGCGGCGCGATGCGCGAGATCGTCTTTGATACCGAAACCACCGGACTGAGCTTCCCGGGCGGCGACCGGCTGGTTGAGATCGGCTGTGTCGAGCTGTTCAACCGGGTCGAGACGGGGCAGGTCTACCATGCCTATTTCAACCCGGAGCGCGACATGCCCGAAGAGGCGGCGCGCATCCACGGCCTGCGCAACGATTTCCTTCGCGCCAAGCCGCGGTTCGCCGCCTTGGTGCACGAACTCATCGCTTTTATCGCCGACGCGCCGCTGGTCGCGCACAACGCCACCTTCGACTTCGGGTTCTTGAACGGCGAGCTGAGCCGTTGCGGCCATCCCGCGGTTTGCATGACGCGAATGGTCGACACGCTGCCGATCGCGCAGAAGCGGCATCCGGGCGCCAAGCACAACCTCGATGCGCTGTGCACCCGGTTCGGGATCGACCGCTCGCATCGCGTCCACCACGGCGCGCTGCTCGACGCGCAGCTGCTGGCGCAGGTCTATGTCGAGCTGATGGGCGGCCGTCAGATCGGCCTCGGCTTGCTGGCCGACACCAAGCCTGCCGCCGTCGCACCGCTCGCCGCCCGCGAACGGCCGGTCCGCTCTCCGCGCCTTTTCGCCGTTTCCGAGGGAGAAAGGGCCCGCCATCGCGCGTTTCTCCAAACCGTCACCGCACCGCTCTGGGGAGAGGCTGCCGGTTGACCCTGTCGCGGGCCGGTGAGGCTCGCCAACATCAGAGCGGGCCGTCCGTGTCCGCCGCAAAGGAGCGTGAGACGCATGGATATCCGGATCGCTGGTCATCAGGTCGCCACCGGCGACGCCCTCAACACTCATGTCCAGACCCGGCTCCAGGCCATCACCGACAAGTATTTCAGTCGAGCCATCGCCGCCCAGGTGACGTTCGGCAAAGGGCCGCACGACAACGGCTTCACCTGCGACATCGTCGTCAACGTCATGCGCGGGCTGGTGCTGAAGGGGCATCATGACGCCAACGGCGCGCACCCGGCTTTTGATGGTGCGGCGGAGAAGATCGACAAGCAGCTTCGCCGTTACATGCGTCGCCTGAAGGATCGTCATGCCGGCGAAACCGCGGCTGCGGCAGAGGCCGGCGGCTATGACAATGGTGCGGACAACGCGGGCTATACGCTGTTCCAGGAACAGCAGGGCGAGGACGTCAGCGAGGCGCCGCTGATCATCGCGGAAACGCGCGTCGACGTGCCGGATGCCAGCGTGTCGGACGCGGTGATGATGCTCGACCTTCGCAACACGGCGGCGCTGCTGTTCAGGAACGCAGGCACCGGCGCCTACAACATGGTATATCGCCGTGGCGACGGCACGATTGGTTGGGTCGAGCCTCAACGGGCCTGACCTCCGGCCTGCCTGGCGTGGCCCTTCCCTTGGCTCCGGCGCACGCCTATGGCGCACCGCCGGAGGAATTTGGCCAGCAGCATGACCGATCTGAGTGACCTGTTGCGGCCCGATGCGGTCCAGCTTGGCCTGCCTGTAACCGCCAAGAAGCCGCTGCTGGGACAGCTTGCCCACGCCTTGGCGCGGCAGAGCGGCGCGGACGCTTCGGTCATTGCCGACGCGCTTGGCGAGCGGGAAAAGCTCGGCTCGACCGGCTTTGGCGGCGGTGTCGCCATCCCGCACGCCAAGCTCGCCGGCCTGCCGCAGGTGATCGGCGTCTTCGCCCGGCTGGCGCACCCGATCGACTTCGACGCGGTCGACGGGCAGCCGGTCGACTTGGTGCTGGCGCTGCTCTCGCCCGCCAGCGCCGGGGCCGACCACCTCAAGGCACTGGCCCGCGTTTCGCGCCGCCTGCGCGACCGCGCCTTCCTCGCCAAGCTGCGCGGGGCGGCGTCGCCCGACGCGGTGTACGCGCTCTTCACCGCGGACAGGGCGCGTGATGCGGCCTGACGGCGAGGCGGCGCATTACCGCGCGCTTGAATCGCTCTATGAGCATGCCCCGATCAACCGCTTCTTCGACAGCCGACTAGCGATCGAAGCAGGCGGGGTTGCGCGCATCCACTTCACGATCGACGAGCGGCATTTCCACGCCGGGGGCGCGGCGCACGGGACCAGCTATTTCAAGATGCTGGACGACGCGGCCTTTTATGCGTGCAACAGCCTGGTCACCGATCGCTTCCTGTTGACGACCCAGTTCAATATCCTCCTCACCCGTCCACTGCGCGCCGGGCCGGTGACGGCGGAAGGCCGCTGGATCAGCGGCCGCCGCCGCGTGCTGGTCGCCGACGCCCGACTAATCGATGGGGCGGGCGAGGAGGCGGCGCGCGGCACCGGCACGTTCATGCGCTCGCGCATCCCGCTCGCCGATCTGCCGGGCTATCGGCGGTGACCGATCGCCTGCCGACGCGGCTGCTGGTCAGCGCCATGTTGCGCCGGGCAAATGATGCGGGCGGGTTCGGCGCGGTGCTCGCACGGGGCGATGCGCAGGCCGGTGCGGTGCTGGTCGTTGCGGTCGAGGCCGGCGTGTCGCGGCTGCTGGAGCGCGGGATCGGGCCGGACGGGCGGGTGACGCTGATCGACTCGACGCCGGCCGAGGACCTGGCGGCGTATTGGCAGCGCCGCCGTCAGCGTGACCCCGATCTGTGGGTCGTCGAGCTGGACATCGCAGACGCCGAACGCCTCGCCGCGGAAGCGCTCGCCGCCGATTGACCGCCGCGGCGCGCGTCATCAGGCCGACATGCGACAGCAAGCGCTGGGCCGGTGGCGGACAGGGACCGCTGCGGCGGCGCAGTCGGGGGGTAGCTCCGGGCGTCGGCGGGGGCCGGCCGCTCCGCGGTCCCACCGCATGACCGGGCGTTCTAATGACCTTCCTGCCGCGCGCCGCCGCCCTTCTCGCCATGCTGCTTGGCCTGAGCAGCCCCGCCTGGGCGAGCGACGTGCCCGCGACCGCCGTCCCTGCCTTTACCGTCACACTGCCGCAGCCCGCCTTGCCCGTGACCGCAGCGCCCGCTGCGCATGCCTTCGCCTCGCTCGCCGAAGCGGTCGCCGCGCAGGACGGCCTAGCGGAGGATGAGCATCTCCGCTGCCTTGCCGGCGCCGTCTATTTCGAATCGCAGGGTCAGCCGCTTGCCGGTCAGCTGGCGGTGGCACAGGTCATCCTCAACCGCATCCGGTCCGGCCGCTTCGCGTCCACCATCTGTGGCGTCGTCCTTCAGCCGCATCAGTTCGGCTTCGTCCGCAGCGGCGCGATCCCGCCCATTCCCGCCGGACGTGCCGCCTACCGCGTCGCGGTCGCGGTGGCCAAACTGGCGATGAGCGGCGGCTGGGCGCCCGTGATCGGTAACGCCCTTTCGTTTAACGGCATTCACGGCCCGCACGTCGGTGGGCGGCGCATTGCGGTGATCGGCGGGCAGGCCTTTTACCAATAAGCTTGCGCATCGTTCGCATGATGTTCTAGTCCGTAGGTGTGCTTGAGCTCGCGCCTCAGCCCTGCGTCGACGATCCCGGTTCGCCGTTATGCGCAGCGGAAGTGTGCCGGGGCGTCACCCGGCTGCTCTTCCGCCATGACCTGATGGCGATGGCGGAGGTGCCGCTGGACGGCGGCCGCCGCGCCGACCTGATGGCGGTTGATGCGCATGGGCGGCTCACCATCGTCGAGATCAAGGTATCGCGCGCCGACCTGCTGGGCGACGGCAAGTGGCCGGACTATCTCGACCACTGCGATCGCTTCTTCTGGGCGGTGCCCGCCGGCTTCGATCTGCAGCCGCTCGACACGCCTGCGTTTCTGCCCGCGCGGACGGGGGTAATCGTGGCCGATCGATACGATGCCGCGATCGTGCGGGAGGCGCACACCCAATCGCTGCCGCCGCACGTCCGCAAGCGTTGCACGCTCGCCTTTGCGCGCCGCGCCGCGCGCCGCCTGATCGGCCATCACGACCCGGAGCTGGCGGGCTATTGAGCTACAGCCGCGGTCCCGCCACCGGCGCGTGCGTCACCTGCGGCGCATCGGCGAACAGCCGGGCGATCGCCGACGCGCGCGGATCGCGCGTCGCATAGTCGCGTGCCGACATGCCGTTATAGTCGCGCTGATCGGGGTTGGCGTTGGCGGCGATCAGCGACCGCACCGTCTCGACCTGGCGGAGCTGGGTCGCAAGGATGATCGGCGTCACGCCCGACGAGCTGCCCAGATTGGGATTGGCGTGGCCCGCGACCAGCAGCGGCACCAGGTCGCCATGCCCCTCCTGGATCGCCGCCAGCATCGGCGTGATGCCGTGGCCGTCGCGGACATTGGCGTCCGCTCCCTTGGCGAGCAGAAAGCTGGTATAAGGCAGGTCGCCACGCCGGACGGTGATGTGCAGCGCCGTCTCGCCGGTCGAGCGATCGCGGGTGTTGACGATCACACTGCCCGGGCGGCTCAAGGCGGCGATGACGTCGTTGCTCTTCGCCTCGCGCACGGCCTGGAGAAACTTGTAGCCTTCCGACTGGAACTGCGCACCGGCAGGCGCGGCGAGCAGGAGGGCTGCGGCAAGGGCGAAAGAGCGGCGAAGCGGCATGGGCTGGTGATCCGGTGGCTTGGGGCAGAGCTTGCGCGTGCCGCTGATACCGATCAAGGCTGGCGTCAAGATGAACAGGCTGTCCGCCGCCCTTCTCCTCGCTGTTGTCGCGCCGGCCTGCACCCCGGCCGCTCCGCCCACGGCACCGCTTGCCGGCGCGCGGATCGGCGGGCCGTTCAGCCTGACGGATCAGGACGGCCGCCCCTTCACCGACCGCGACCTCGGCAGGCGCTACGCAATCGTCTATTTCGGTTACACCTTCTGCCCCGATGCGTGCCCCACCGACATGGGTGCGCTTGCCGCCGGTCTGAAGCAGGTCGAGCGCAGCGATCCGGCGACGGCGGCGAAGGTTCGGCTGGTGTTCGTCACCGTCGACCCGGCGCGCGACACGCCGCCGGTCCTCAAGACCTTCGTCCGCGCCTTTCACCCGCAGGCGATCGGGCTGACCGGCAGTCAGGCGGCGATCGACGCAACGGCACGGGCCTATGGCGTCGCGCACGGGATCGGCCCCAAGAGCCCGGGCGGCGGCTATCTGGTGGATCACAGCCGCGCCGCTTATCTGATGGGACCGGACGGCAGGCCGATCGCGCTCGCCGGGCAGGACGGCGGGCCGGCGGCGGTCGCGGCGACGATCAGGCAGTGGGTGAAATGACGTTCTGGGAGCAGCCGATCGAGACGCTCGACCGCGCGCAGTGGGAGGCGCTGTGCGACGGCTGCGGCAAATGCTGTCTTCACAAGCTGGAGGATGAGGAGACGGGCGATCTCCACGCCACCAATGTCGCCTGCCGCCTGCTGGATCGCCGCACCGGCTGGTGCAAGGATTACCGCAATCGCCGCGCCTACGTCCCAGAATGCGTTCGCCTGACCGCGCGCAATGTCCGCGGCATCGAGTGGCTGCCCTCCACCTGCGCCTATAAGCTGCGCGCGGCAGGGGCGCCGTTGCCCGCTTGGCATTATCTGATCAGCGGCGATCGTGAGGCTGTCCACCGCGCCGGTCAGTCGGTTAGCGGCTGGACGGTGAGCGAGGACGAGGTCGGCGACCTGGAACACCATCTGGTCGACCGTGACCTGTGACGTCCATGCCGAGTGGGACATCGTCCGCCACCCGCGTGCACGCTCGCTCAAGCTGTCGCTCGACCCGGTCACCGGCCGCGCCCGGCTGACGCTGCCACGGCGCGCGGCACTCGGTCCGGCGCTGACCTGGGCGGGAGGCAAGGCGGAATGGCTGGCGGCGCAGCGGGCGCAGCTGCCCGCGGCACGGCCGTTCGCCGACAGCGCGGTGCTGCCGGTTGCCGATGAGAGCCTGACGATCAGCTGGTCACCCGGCACCCGCCGCACGGTGATGCGCGACGGTGCGGTGCTGCGGGTGGAGGGGCCGCAGGAGACGGTTGCCCGCCGCGTCGAACGTTGGCTACGCGCTGCGGCGCTCGACCTGCTCAGCCGTGAAACAGGCGAGACCGCCACCAAGGCGGGCGTGAAGGTCACACAGGTAGCGGTCGGCGACCCGCGTGGCCGCTGGGGCAGTTGCGCGTCCAGCGGCGTGATCCGCTATAGCTGGCGGCTGATCCTCGCGCCCGGCTTCGTCCGTCGGGCCACCGTCGCCCATGAGGTCGCTCACCTGGTCCACATGCATCACGGTCCGGCCTTCCACACGCTGGCGGCCCGGCTGCTCGGCGAAGACCATTCTCCGGCACGGGCGTGGCTACGCCGCCACGGTGCCGGGCTTCACTGGTTCGGGCGATCGTCGTCCTGAGGATCGCGCTTGCCGTCGCGCGGCGGCGGGGCACGGCGATCCGCCCCGGGCTTCGGCCGGTCGTCGCGCCCATTCTGGTCGATCAGATCCTGGACCGTCGGCACATTGTCGTCGGGAGAGGCCGCGCCGCCGTCGTCGGAGCGTGACGGCGGTGCGGCCTGGAGCGGATTGCCGTCGGCATCGACCCCCGCGCTGTTGTCCGGCTGACCGAAATAGGCGTCCTCCTCGTTGCCGAGCGCCGCGTCGGGCAAGGTCACCGCGGTCTGGAACGCCTCGATCGGACGTCCACGCACCGCCGGGCCCATGAACGCCGCAAAGGCGCGGGCGGGGGCGGTGCCGCCGTGCAGGCCCGGGATCGTCCGGGCGTCGTCGCGTCCCATCCACACGCCCGTCGTCAGCCCGCTGGAAAAGCCCAGGAACCAGCCGTCCTTGTTCGACGTCGTCGTCCCCGTCTTGCCCGCCACCGGCCGCCCGATCTGGGCCGCGCGGCCGGTGCCGGTGTTGACCGCGGTCTGGAGCAGGTCGATCATCTCGGCGGCGACATTGGGCGCGATCAGCACATGGCTGCGGTCGATCTGATGAGTGTAGATGACCTGCCCGTCGGCTTCGACGCGGGTGATGCCGTAGGGTGTCACCGCCACGCCGTTCTGGCCGACGCTGGCAAAGGCGCGCGTCATGTCGATCAGGCGCACGTCTGACGTGCCCAGCACCATCGAGGGGTAGGTGCTGACCGGCGTGGTGATGCCGAAGCGCCGCGCCATGTCGGCCACGGTGGTGAATCCCACCTGCTGCCCCAGCTTCGCCGCGACGGTGTTGAGCGAGTAGGCGAAGGCGGTCCGCAGCGACACCGGCCCGGAATTGTGGCGGCTGTCGTTGCGCGGGCTCCAGCCGTTGATCGTCACCGGCTCATCGACCTCGATATCCTCGGGGCGCTTGCCGCTCTCCAGCGCCGCAAGGTAGACGAACAGCTTGAACGACGATCCCGGCTGCCGCACCGCCTGGGTCGCGCGATTGTAGATCGAGGTCACATAGTCCTTGCCGCCGACCATCGCGCGCACCGCGCCGTCGCGGTCGAGGCTGATCAGCGCGCCCTGCGCACCGTCGGGGGTGTTGAGCCGGATCGCCTCGTCGGCGCCGCGCTGCATCCCGAGATCGAGGGTGGTGAAGACATCGAGCGGCCGATCGCGTTCGTCGATCAGGGTGTCGAGCTGCGGCAGCGCCCAGTCGGTGAAATACCGCACCGAGTTCTGCTTGGGCGGCGGCTTCAGCTGCAACGCCTGCGGGTTCGCCGATGCGGCCTGCGCCGCGGTGATGACGCCCGCCTCCTGCATCGACTGAATCACCACGCCCGCGCGCCCGACCGCGGCCTCGGCGTCGGCGGTCGGCGAATAGTTGGACGGCGCCTTGACCAAGCCCGCGATCACCGCCGCCTCCGCCAGCGTCAGGTGGTCGGCACTATGCCCGAAGAACAGCCGGCTGGCGGCGTCGATGCCGTAGGCGCCGCCGCCATAATAGACCTTGTTCAGGTAGAGTTCGAGGATCTGGTCCTTGGTGAACTTGCGCTCCAGCGCCAGCGCCAGAATCCATTCGCGGAACTTGCGGCCGAATTTGCGCTCGTTGTTGAGGAAGACGTTGCGCGCGAGCTGCTGGGTGATGGTCGACCCACCCTGCGTCCAATGCCCCTCCTTCAGCCGCACCTCGACCGAGCGGGCGATGCCGATCGGATCGACGCCGATATGGCTGTGGAAGCGGCGGTCCTCGACCGAGACGGTGGCGTCGCGCATGATGCCCGGGATCTGATCGTAGGGCAGCCAGGTGCCGTTGTTCGGACCGAGGCGGAAGATGACGGCACCGTCCGCAGCATGGACGCGGATCATCTGCTGCCCGGAATGCGACGATTTCAGATCGTCGAAGCTCGGCAGCTCCGACTTGGTAACATAGACCGCGATCACCAGCGCGATCAGCGCTAGCAGGCCAAGCCCGGAAACGACCTGCAGCGTCCGGACGATCCGCCGCCGCCACGGCGAGCGCGGCTTGGGCGAGAGGGAACGGGTACGCGCGGCCATCCGGCCAAGGACCTACGCGGTCAGCGGCGCGGCAACAAGAGTCAGGCGGCGTCAGCCTTGCCGCCGTCTGCCTTGCCGTCGTCCTGACGCCGTGGGCGGAAGTCGAGCGCGACCGAGTTAATGCAATAGCGCAGGCCGGTCGGCGGCGGACCGTCGGGGAAGACATGGCCCTGATGACTGTCGCAACGGGCGCAGCGCGTCTCGGTGCGGTTCATGCCATGGCTGCGATCGCTGTGATCGGTCACCGCCGTCGGCACGATCGGCTGTGTAAAGGACGGCCAGCCCGACCCCGAATCGAACTTGTCCGCCGCATCGAACAGCTCGGTCTGGCAGGCGGCGCAGCGGTACACGCCCGCCGCCTTGTTGTCGGTCAGGGCACCCGCAAAGGCGCGTTCGGTCCCCGCCTCACGCAGCACGTGATATTGCTCGGGGGTCAGCCGCTTGCGCCACTCGGCTTCGGAAAGGTTGAGCTGGTCCATGGCAATTCCTGTCGGGCCGCCGAACGGGGGCGTCAACCCGTCATGCCGCGAGCCGGGTGAGGCGGGCGATAACCTCGATCAACGCCGCCGGGGCGGCCTGCACCGCGGCCGGGGCAAGCGGTCCTTCGCCCAGCCAGCGCGCCAGCCCGGCGACGGCGAGCGGCCGCCGCAACGTGCGGGCGAAGCGGCCCTGCCAGGCACCCATCGCCGTTGGGCCGCCTCGCGCATAGGTGGCCGCGGCGGCGATGCCGCTGGCGAGCGCGATACCCATGCCTTCGCCGGCCAGCGACGGGATGACCCCCGCCTGATCGCCCAGCCGCACGACCCCGGGCTCGGCCCGACGCGCACGCCAGCCATAGGGCACATTGGCGACCGCCTCGATCGGCGTGGCGGCGTCGGCGAAGGCCAGCCGCTCGCCCAGTGCTGGCAGCTCGCGCCCGAGCGCCGCGATCAGCGCCGCCGGGTCGCCCGCCGCCGTCAGCCGTGAGCGGTGGACTGCCAGGCAGAGATTGGCGCCGCCGTCCTCCTGCAGCGCCAGCCCGGCATAGCCGCCGGGAAACAAATGCAGCTCGATCGCGCCTGCGAGCAGCCGGGTCAGCCCCGGCCCCGGGGGCAGCCGCTGCCGCAGGCCCAGTGTCGGGTCGTCGCCTCGCGCGATCGCGGGGCGCGCCAGCCCCCTGACGTCATGTTTGCCGCTCGCCAGGAACAGCGTGCCGGCGGCCAGCATCGTACCATCGCCTAGCCGCGCCCGCGCACCGTCGACCGACCGCACCGTCATGCCGCGCTCGACCGCCGCGCCCGCTTCGACCGCGCGCGCGAGCAGCAGGGTGTCGAGCCGCCGCCGCGACACCGCCAGTGCCGGCCGCGGCAGGGCGGCGATGCGCACCCGCCCGCCCGCGAACAGCCGCACCTCGGTCAGCCGGTCGCGGTTGAGCGCATCGGCGTCGATTCCCAGCGCGGCCAGGCGGTCCAGCGTCCGCCAGCTGAGGAAGCCGCCGCACAGCGCATCGCCGGTCTCGGCCGTTCGCTCGATCAGCAGATGTGGCAGCCCCGCCCGCGCCAGCGTCAGCACGCACGCCGCCCCCGCCGGACCGCCCCCAACGATCAGCGCGCCTACCCCGCGCACAGCCGCTCGACGCACAGCCTGAACGGAAAAGCGCGCAACACCCGCGCGCCGCTCACCCCTGCTTCGGTCAGGAGCGGCGGCCACTCCGCCGGGCGATAGCTGCGCGCGACCGAGAGCTGCCCGTCATGCCGCACGATCGGATGCCAGCGGACGAGCGCGGCAAGCAGCGGGAAGCCGCGATAGGCGAAGCCGTGGCGATGCAGGTCGTTGACCAGCCAGCCGACGCCCGCGTTCGCCTCCATCCAGCGGAGAAAGGCGATCAGCTGCGCGTGCGTCATGTGATGCGCGACCAGGCTAGAGATGACGCAATCCCATGGTTCGTCCGCCAGGTCGGCATAGTCGCCCGTGACCCAGCGGATCGGCAGGTCCGGCGGGGTATGCGCCCGCGCCGCCGCCTTGCTGCGCGGATTGAGGTCGACGCCGGTCAGCGCGACCGCCAGCCCGCGCCGCGCCGCCCAGCGCGCGATCCGGCGCAGCATGTCGCCATCGCCGAACCCGACATCGAGGATGCGCAGCCGGTCATGGCCCTTTGCCGCGCGCGCAAGGAAGTTCAGTGTGGGCCGCGCGGCGAGCGTGACGACATTCACCCGGGCAAGGTCGCCGACCACCGCCGCATAATCCTGGGCCGACAGCTCAGGCGCGTCCATCAGCTCCTCGGCTTGTGCCCGTTCGGAGAGGTTCATGCCGACGTGAACCCGAAGCCTTCGGCCGCCAATCCGGGGCCGAACGCCAAAGCGACGCCATGACGCACCGGCGGTCCCGCCAGCAGCCCCGCCAGCACGAACATCAGCGTCGCCGACGACATGTTGCCAAAGTCGGCCAGTACCGCGCGCGAAGCGGCCAACGCCTCGGGCGGAAGCGCGAGCGCATGCTCGACCGCGTCGAGGATCGACCGCCCGCCGGCATGGACGGCCCAGCCGTCGACCTCGCCCGGCGCGAGGCCGCCCGTCACTATCGCGGCCAACGCCTTGTCCGCCAGCGCGCTCGCGATCCGACCCGGCACCTCGCCCGACAGCTGCATCGCGAAGCCGCGGTCGGTGATGTCCCAGCGGATCAACGCGTCCGAATCGGCCAGCGCGGCGGCGAACGGTCGCTCCAGCCTCAGGCCGCCGGGCGCCGCGGTCACCAGCGCCGCCGCGGCGCCGTCGCCGAACTGGAGCATCGCCAGCAGCGGCTCGATCGCGGTCGCGGGCTGCAGGTGGAGCGTCGACAGCTCGACGGTGACGACCAGCACCCGCGCCTGGGGCTGCGAGCGAACGATGTGGTAGGCCTGCCGCAGCGCTGCGACGGCCGCGTAGCAGCCCATGAAGCCGACCAGCAGCCGCTCGACCGACGCGCTCAGCCCCATCTGTGTGGCGATGATCTGATCGACCCCCGGCGCGACGAAGCCGGTGCAGCTCGCCACCACCAGATGGGTAATGCCGTCGAGCGACGCCTGGTCGCGTAGCCGTTCGATCGCGGTCGATGCAAGCGCTGGGGCGGCCTCGGCATAGACCTGCATCCGCGCGCCCGTGCCGGGATGCGGATCGCCATCGTAGAAGCCGCCCGCCGCTACCGGCGAACCGCCGCCCGGCGCCGCGGGGAGTACCGACCAACGGTGGCGGATGCCGCTCCGCGCCGCCATCCGCGCGAACAGCTTGGCCGACTGCGGCTCCACCTGCGCCTGCGCCCAGTCGATAAAGGCGCGGTGCACGTCATGACCGGGAACGGCCGTGCCTATCGCGTGGAGGTAAGCGGACAAGAGGAGCTTTCGTGGGCGGGAGCCCGATCAACGCGCGGACTCTGGAAATGGGGACAGGGTTGAAGAGAAGAACGTTCCCAGAGAGGCTTAGTCGAGGTCGGGTCCGAGCGTCGGATCAAGATCGCGGGGCCGCACGAAGCGCGCCAGCGTCGCGCCGCCCTCCCTCGCGTCGCGCCATCGCTGCACCGGGAAGCGCAGCTCGGCGACACTGGCGGTCGGGTATTTCTCCTCGACCGAATCACGCAAGCCTGCCTCGGCGTCGGGCACCAGCAGCAGCACGAGATCCTCCAGCCCCGGATTGTGTCCTGCCAGCAGCAGGGTCGTGCACCCCTCATCGGCTTCGCGGATCACGTCGAGCAGCGTCGCCGCGGAGGCGAGGTAGATCCGCCGGTCCCATTGGGGGTTCAGGTCACCGCCATAGCCGCTGCGCACCTCGTCCAGTGTCTGTTTCACCCGCACCGCGGGCGACGCGACGACCTGGTCGAACCGGAGCTCTTCGGCACGCAGATGGCGGCCGACGGCCTGCGCCGCGCGGCGGCCCTTGCCGTTCAGCGGCCGGTCGAAATCGCGCTGCACCGTGTCGTCCCAGCCCGACTTGGCATGGCGCAGCAGCGTCAGCGTCTTCATCCGGCCCTCTCCCCCCAGGCGAGCGCGTCATGCCCCAAGCGCTCGCCCGTGGAAAGCCGGGACGCGACGCGTGCGATCGCTTCGTCGAGGGTCACCCGCGCGACCCGGGTGCCGTGCGGGAAGGCGGTGAGGAGCCGCGACGGCATCGCGGCGGAGAGGAGGACAAAGGCGCCACAGTCGGCGCTGGTGCGGATCAGCCGCCCGAACGCCTGCGCCAGCCGCGCGCGCACCAGCCGGTCGTCGAAGGCGGTGCCACCCCCTGCGAGCTTGCGCGCGGCGTGGAGTACGGTCGGCTTGGGCCAGGGCACGCCCTCCATCACCACCAGTCGGAGCGAGTGTCCGGGCACATCGACTCCGTCGCGCAGCGCGTCGGTGCCGAGCAGGCTGGCGTTGGGATCGTCGCGGAAGATGTCGACCAGCGTGCCGGTGTCGATCGGGTCGACATGCTGGGCGTGGAGGGGCAGCCCGTCGCGGGCCAGCCGGTCGGCGATGCGGCCATGAACGGCGCGCAGCCGGCGGATCGCGGTGAACAGTCCTAATGTCCCGCCGCCCGCCGCCGCGATCAGCCGGGCGTAGGCGTTGGCGAGGCTGCCGATGTCACCACGCGGCACATCGGTGACGATCAGAACCTCCGCCTGCGTCGCATAGTCGAACGGGCTCGGCGCCTCGAACACCGTGGCAGGGCGGCCGAGATGCGGCACACCGGCCCGTGCTTCCGCAACCGGCCAATCGCCGCCCGCGGTCAGCGTCGCCGAGGTGATGAGCGCGCCGTGCGCGGGCTTGAGCACGATCTCGGCAAAAGGCCGCGTCGGGTCGAGCCAGCGGCGGTGGAGGCCGACATCATATTCACGCCCCTCCGCGCGGTCGACCGCCAGCCAGTCGACGAAGTCGGGGTCGGCGGGCCCGCCGATCCGCGCCAGCAGCGCCAGCCACGCTGCGACCGTCTCCGCGCGCCAGCCGATCGACGCGATCGCGCCCTCGATCCGCGCCCTCGCGGGCGCGTCCATCCAGTCGGGCGTTTCGGCCAGCACCGCCTCCAGCCGCCGCCCGAGCGCGGTAAGCGGCCTGACCAGCGCGTCGAGCGCCGCTGCGGCGGGGGCCGCCGCCTCGATCAGCGCGGGGGCCGGCTCGGCCAGTTCGGTCTCCAGCCCATAGCCCGCATCGCCGGGTTGCTCCGCCCGCGCGTAGGTCAGCCCGCGCACGGCGGCGAGCAGCGCCTCCAGCGGCCCGAACGGTGCGCCCTCCCCCAGTCGCGCGAGCCAGCCGTCGCTGGGCAGCGCCCGCGCGGCGTCCGCCGCGTCGCCGATCGCGCGGTTGCCCTCCGCATCGTAGCTGGCGACGTCCAGCAGCCGCGCCTGCAACCCGCGCCGCCGCCCGCGACCGCTCGCCTCCGGCCCCATGATCCAGCGGCGCAGCTCGATCATCTCAGCGCCCGTCAGCGCCACCCCGAACATCGCGTCGGCGGCGTCGAACAGGTGGTGGCCTTCGTCGAACACATAGCGGGTCGGCCGCGTCTGCAGCTCCCTGCCGCGGGCGGCGTTGACCATCACCAGCGCGTGGTTGGCGATGACGATGTCCGCCGCGGCCGAGCTGCGGGCGGCGCGCTCGATGAAGCATTTCCGGTAATGCGGGCAACCGGCATAGATGCACTCGCCGCGGCGGTCGGTGAGTGCGGTCGAGCCGTTGCGGCGGAACAGCGTCGGCAGCCAGCCGGGCAGGTCACCGCCGACCATGTCGCCGTCCGCCGAATAGGCCGCCCAGCGCGCGACCAGCTGCGCCAGTACCGCCGCACGGCCCGCGAACCCGCCCTGCAATGCGTCCTCCAGGTTGAGGAGGCAGAGATAGTTCTCGCGCCCCTTGCGCGTCGTCACCCGCGCGCGGCGTTCGGCGGGATCGGGGTGGAGGCGCGCGGTCTCGTGCGCGAGCTGGCGTTGCAGCGCCTTGGTGAAGGTCGACACCCATACCGCCCCGCCCGCCGCCTCCGCCCACTCCGCGGCGGGAGCGAGATAGCCGAGCGTCTTGCCGATGCCGGTGCCCGCCTGCGCCAGCACCAGATTGGGGGCGTCGCGGACGCTGCGCGGCTGGAACGCGGCGGTCGCGGCGGCGGCATAGGCGCGCTGGCCGGGGCGCTCCTCCGCGCCGTCGCCGGTCAGCATCGACAGGCGATCGGCGACCGCCGTCGCGGCCAGAGCAACGGTGCGCGGGGCGGGGCGGGGCGGCGCCTCCTCCCATTCGGGCAGACGGGCGAACAGCCAGCGTTCGGCGCGCGCGGGCTTGGCCAGCCGTTCCAGCACCGCGGGCGCCCAGGGCCAGCGCAGCCGCTGCAGCGACGCCGCTGCCAGCCACGCGCCCTCGCGCTCGGGCCAGTCGTCCGCCGCCCCGGCGAGCAACGCCGCCGCCGCCTCCAGCAGGAAGCTCGCCACCTCCTCGTCACGGTCAGGCGGCGACAGGTCGACCGCACGCGCCAGCCCGCCCGGCGTCGGGACCGCGAACCGAGCCGGGTGCAAGAAGGCGAACAGCTCCAGCAGATCGAGCCCCGACAGCTCCGCATAGCCCAGCCGCTGCCCGATCAGCGGCGCGTTGAGGACGACGACCGGCGTCTCCGCCGCGACCCGGATCGCCTCCGCCCGCCCGATCGCGCGGGTCTCCGCCCCTCCCGCGCTGGCGGTCGCCAGCCAGATGCCGGCATGGCTGGCGTGAAGCGCGGGGTGGGGCAGCACATCCCACCCTACCGCGGAACAGACGGGCAACGCCAGCGGAAGTAGAGGCTAAGTAGAGGCTCGTGCGTCGCGTTACTGCCTGCCGCCCCCCGGGCCGCGGGCTGCCGCGATCAGCGGAAGTAGAGGCTAAGTAGAGGCTGAAGCATCGCCAGCCGGCGCGTCCCCATCCTCCTCCTCGCCGTCCTTTGCGTCGCCCTCTTCCTCATCACCGAACAGGTCGCCGTCGTCCAGCAGAGCGTCCTCATCCTCCTCCGCCGCGGCCGCTTCCAGCCGGGCGCGCTCCTTTTCCGCCTGGACCCGACAGCTATAGCCGCTGTGCGGGTCACCTGGCGGGGGCACGGGCACATCGGCATCGAGGCCGAGCATGTAATCCTGCCGGTCTTCGCGTTGCTGGCGCAACGTCCGCTTGCGCGTGGCGCGCCGGCTGACGGCAGGGTGGGTGTCGGCCACCCGGCGGTGCTTGTAAGGCTGGCGGTCGCTCGGCTGGAACGACTCGTCATAGTCCTGCAGGATACGGGCGTTCTCGATCATGTCGTCGAGCCGTTCTGGCGTCGCCATCAGCTGCGGCGCCGGGGGCGTCACCGGTGCAAGCGACGTGACGACGACGGGCAACGGCACGGGCGGCGGCGGCGGCGGCTCGTCGGCGCGGCGCACATCCTGATGGGCATGGCGAAAGCGTTCGGGAAAATAGGCGCGCAGGATGAACATCGCCATGCGCGTGTTGTAGCGGCGCTTCGCGCCGGTACGGATGCCGTCACAGTCGAACACCGGCACCTCCTCGCCCTCGATCGCGTGTTCGAAGGCAATGTCGAGGACGCGCTCGGCGGCGTGGATCAGCACCTCGCGCCAGGCACGAGCAAATCCTTCGCCGCCGGGCGCGGTACGCAGCGCATAGGCGCTGCCGACCGACATACCCACCGCCTCGCAGGCGCGTTCGACGACGCCGGTGCGGGCGAGTTCCTCGATGAAGCGCTGCTGCACCTCCGGTGTCCAGCCGTCGCGGCGCGCGCGTCGCGGCACGGGACGCCATTCGAACTCGGCCGGATCGAAGCCGTTGGCGTCGAGGGTGCCGCCGAGGGTGGCAGGGGCGCGGCCGTCCATCGGGACGGGCGCGCGGTTGCGGTGATCATGGTTCGCCATCGGACAGCGTAGGGCACAGACGGACGCTTGTAGGACAGCGAAAAGCGCGAGCGCCGGAACGAGCCGCGCCGCGTTCGCCTTGCCCCGGACGCCGGGCGCGCCCATCTAAACCGCTTCATGTCCCTTCCCGATCTTCCGCCGCCGCTCGCCGAGGCGCTCGCCGCGCGTGGCTATGACACGCTCACCCCCGTCCAGACCGCGGTGCTCACGCCCGAGGCCGCGGGGCGCGACCTGATCGTCTCCGCGCGCACCGGGTCGGGCAAGACAGTGGCGTTCGGGCTAGGTTTCGCCGCGCAGCTGCTGGACGGCGACGCGCTGCCGCCGGCCGCGACGCCGCTCGCGCTGATCGTCGCGCCGACGCGCGAGCTGGCGCTGCAGGTCAGCCGCGAGCTGCATTGGCTCTACGCCCCGGCGCGGGCGCGAATCGCGACCTGTGTCGGTGGCATGGACGCGGCCAAGGAGCGGCGTGCGCTGGGCGGCGGCGCGCATATCGTCGTCGGCACGCCGGGGCGGCTGCGCGACCATCTGGAGCGTGGCAGCCTGGACCTGTCGGGCTTGCGCGTCGTCGTGCTCGACGAGGCGGACGAGATGCTCGATATGGGCTTCCGCGAGGATCTGGAAGAGATCCTGGACGCGACGCCCGCCCAACGGCGGACGCTGCTGTTCTCCGCCACCATGCCGCGGCCGATCGTGGCGTTGGCGAAGCGCTATCAACGCGACGGGCTGCGGCTGTCGACGTTGGATGAGGAGCGCGGGCATGGCGACATCACCTATCAGGCGGCCGCGGTCTCGCCTGCGGACATCGAGCATGCCGCGATCAACCTGCTGCGCCTGCACGAGGCGGAGACGGCGATGCTGTTCTGCGCGACCCGCGACAATGTCCGCCACCTCCATGCCAGCCTGATCGAGCGCGGCTTTGCGGCGGTGGCGCTGTCGGGCGAGCACAGTCAGAGCGAGCGCAACGCCGCGTTGCAGGCGTTGCGCGACGGCCGCGCCCGTGTCTGCGTCGCGACCGACGTCGCGGCGCGGGGCATCGACCTGCCGTCGCTCAGCCTCGTCGTCCATGTCGAGCTGCCGCGCGACGCGGAGACGCTGCAGCACCGGTCGGGACGGACGGGGCGCGCGGGCAACAAGGGCACGGCGGTGCTGATCGTCCCCTATCCGCGGCGGCGGCGGGTAGAGATGATGCTGAAGTCGGCGCGGATCGCCGCCGAATGGGTGGGCGTGCCGACCCCCGACGACATCCGCGCGCGCGACCGCGAGCGGCTGCTGGAGCGCCTCCTCGCGCCGGTCGAGATCGACGAGGAGGACCGCGCGCTGGGCGAGCGGCTGTTGGCCGAGAAGTCCCCGGCGGAGTTGGCGGCGCTGCTGATCCGCGCGCATCGCGGCGCGCTGCCCGATCCCGAGGAGCTGATCGAGGCTACGCCACGGGGCGGCCGGGCCGCAGGCGGGGCGGGCACGGATGGTGAGGCGCACCACCGGCCCGGTTTCGACGACACCGTCTGGTTCCGCATGGACATCGGCCGGCGGCAGCGCGCCGAGGCGCGCTGGGTTCTGCCGCTGCTCTGCCGCCGCGGTCACGTCACCCGCAACGAGGTCGGCGCGATCCGCGTCGGCGCGGGCGAGACCTGGTTCCAGGTGCCCCAGGGCGTCGCGGGCAAGTTCGCCGCCGCCGTGGCGCGCACCGCCAAGGCGGGCGGCGAGGACGAGAGCGGCATCCGCATCGAGCGCGCGCCGGCCGGGATGAGCCCGCCAGCGCCCCCGCGTGGCGGCATGTCACGACGTCCCCAGGATCGGTGAGCAGCGTCCATATCCTCGTCGACGCCGACGCCTGTCCGGTCAAGGATGAGATTTACCGCGTCGCGCTGCGCCGGTCGGTGGCGGTGACGATCGTCAGCAACAGCCGTCTGCACGTCCCCGACCACGCGCTGATCGCCCGGACCGTGGTCGGCGATGCGTTCGACGCCGCCGACGACTGGATCGCCGAACGGACCGATGCCGGGACGCTGGTCGTCACCGCCGACATCCTGCTCGCCGACCGCTGCCTCAAAGCGGGCGGGACGGTGCTGTCGCCGACCGGCAAGCCCTTCACCACCAGCTCGATCGGCGCCGCGATCGCGACCCGCGCGATCATGGCCGACCTGCGGGCGGGCGGGGACCAGTTGGGCGGCCCCGCGCCTTTCGCGAAGCAGGATCGCTCGCGCTTCCTGCAGGCGCTGGACACCGCGCTCGTCCGGCTGGCGCGGGAAGGCCGATAGCCGCTGACGGCGCGCCTTTCGATTTGTCTGGCCTGCCGCGTCGGGCTAGGCCGGATCGAACGAGCGCGGATGGCCTGCCTTTGACCGCTGACCGCATCGACGGCTGGAAGGAGATCGGCCGCCATTTCGGCCGCGACCGCTCGACGGTGATCCGCTGGGCGGCCGAGCGCGGGCTGCCGGTCCATGCCATTCCGGGCGGCAAGACGCGCACCGTCTATGCGTTCCGCGGCGAGCTGGACCACTGGGCGCAGCGGCTGGACGAGGCCATCGCGCCCTTGGCGCTGCCCGAAACCGTGGCCGTTCCGGACGGGCGGCAGGCCCGGCGGCGGCGCGGCGCGATCGTCGCCGCAGCGGCGGTGATGGCGGCGCTGGCCGGCGCGGCGGCCTGGCTGGCGCTGTTCCGCGCGCCCGCGGACGCCCGCGACGCGCTGCCGCAAGACCCCCGGGTAGCGGCGATTTTCGTCGCCGGGCGCGACGATTGGGCGCGCCGTACGCCCGCCAGCCTCGCCGCGTCGGTCACCCTCCTGCAGCGGGTCACGACGCTCGACCCCGGCTTCGCGCCGGCGTTCGCCGATCTCGCCGACGCGTATCTGCTTCAGCGGGAAGTGGGGTCGCTCGCCGATGCAGACGGCTTTTCGCGTGCCGGGCGTGCGGCGGCACGCGCCGAGGCGCTGGCGCCCGGGCTGCCCGCCGCCGACCGGGCGCTCGGCTTCATCGCCTATTGGCGCGACAGCGACCGCGTGCGGGCAGGGCGGATGTTCGCGGGCGCGCTGGCGCGCGACCCGGCGGATGCGCAGACGCATTTCTGGTTCGCGAACATTCTGGCCGACAATGGCCAGGACGCCGCCGCGATGCAGGCCTTCGACCGGGCGAGGCTGCTCGACCCGGGGTCGCGCGATATCGCGGCGGACCTTGCCTGGGCGAACTGGTCGGCAGGCCGGGACCAGACCGCCCTTGCTCAGCTGGACGCGGTGGTGGCCGCCGACCCGGCCAATGTCGAGGCGCGCGACTGCCGCAGCATCGTGCGGCTGGCGGGCGGAGACTATACCGGCTATCTCGCCGACCGCGAGGCCTGGGCGGCGCTGCGCGCGACCCCGGCGCTGGCGGCAGATGTCGCGCAGCAGCGCGCGGCCTGGGCACGCGGGGGCGCGCCGGCGCTGCTTGCGGCCTTGATCACGCATGCGCGCACCACGCCGGATCAGGCGCAGCTTGCCTTCGTCGCGGGGCTGGCGGCGGACCGGGAGACCGTAGCCACGACGCTGAGCGCGGCGGCGCGGCGGGGCGAGCAGTGGGGCGAGGCCGGCTACTTCCGCCGGATCGCCCTGCGGTGGAGAACCGATCCGGTCATTACGGCTGCCCTGCGCACGCTCCGGCCGCCCCCGCTGGGCTGAGGCATCGCCGCTTTAGCGCATTGCGACGCTTTGCGACGGATTGCGACTAGCACTGTCAGCCCCGGTCCGGTCACATCCGGCTGACCGCAGGAGTGAGACGATGGCAATCTGCCCCTATGCACAATTTGCGCAACACCGCGGCGGCGCCGCCGCCGCCTTTCCCGAAGGCGCGCCGTTCGGGATCACGCTGCATCGCACCCGGACGGGGTGGGGCCAAGCGCAGAAGTTCGTCACCTCGGGCAAATACCCGCACTTCATGGTCGGCACGGAGCCGTCGAGCGGGGTCCGCACCGCCGGCGGCACCACACCCTGGGGCGGGCTGATCCAATATGAGGACACCGCCTATCAGACCGCGCACCATCGCGGCGAGAATGCCAAATATATCGGCATCGAGTTCCAGTCCGCCGATGCCGAGGATTACAATGCGGTGCCGCTGTCGAACTATCAGCTTGCGATCGGCAACCTCTTGGTCGGCTGGATCTGCGACACGCATGGGATCGCGCGCAAGGGGCCGCCCTCGGTCAAGCAGGTCAACAAGATGGAGCGCAACGTCCACGGCATCATCAGTCATGCCGATATCCAGAAGGGCTGGAACCCGGGCGCGAAATCGAACCATGGCGACCGGCTGTCGGCGAGCGACTTCGCCGCGCTCGGGATCGCGCCCTGGAGCTGAGCTCTCCCCGGCGGGGGGCAGGGGAGCGGAGCGGGCGCGGCCGGGGTGACGCGCCCGCTCCTTGACGGTACGTGACGCGGCCATGTCCGACGATCGCCGCGCCGCCGCCCTTTCCTCCAAGGCCTGGCCGTTCGAGGAGGCGCGCAAGCTGCTGGCGCGGTATCCCGACGGCAAGCCCGCCCAGGACGGCAAGCCCGCGCCGATCCTGTTCGAGACCGGTTACGGCCCGTCGGGGCTGCCGCATATCGGCACGTTTCAGGAGGTGCTGCGCACGACGATGGTGCGCCATGCCTTTGCCGCACTGAGCGACCAGCCGACGCAACTGCTGGCGTTCAGCGACGACATGGACGGGCTGCGCAAGGTGCCTGACAATGTGCCCAACCAGGCGATGCTTGCCGCGCATCTGGGCAAGCCGCTGACCGCCATTCCCGATCCGTTCGGCACGCACGACAGCTTCGCCGCGCACAACAACGCGCGGCTGCGGGCGTTCCTCGACCAGTTCGGATTCGACTACCAGTTCGCCTCTTCGACCGACTATTATGCGAGCGGCCGGTTCGACGGCGCGCTGAAGGGCGTGCTGCGCCACTATGATGCGATCATGGCGGTGATGCTGCCGACGCTGGGGGTGGAGCGGCGCGCGACCTATTCGCCGGTGCTGCCGATCAGCCCGGCGACCGGGGCCGTGCTGCAGGTGCCGGTCGCGGTGGTCGACGCCGAGGCGGGGACGATCGCCTTTACCGACAGCGACGGCGCGCGGGTCGAACAGTCGGTGCTGGGCGGCCGCGCCAAACTGCAGTGGAAGCCCGATTGGGGGATGCGCTGGGCGGCACTGGGCGTCGATTACGAGATGCACGGCAAGGACCTGATCGATTCCGCGCAGCTGGGCGGGCGCATCTGCCAAATCCTGGGCGGGCGGAAGCCCGAGACGCTGGTCTATGAGCTGTTTCTCGATGAGCGCGGCGAGAAGATTTCCAAGTCGAAGGGCAACGGCCTGTCGATCGAGCAATGGCTGGCGATGGGGCCGGAAGAGAGCCTGGCCTATTACATCTATCGCGAGCCCAAGCGCGCCAAGCAGCTCCACCTGGGCGTGATCCCGCGCGCGGTCGACGATTACTGGAAGTCGGTTGCCGACTATGCCGCGCAACCGGTCGAGCAGCGGCTCGGCAACCCCGTCCACCACGTCCATGACGGCGCACCCCCGGCGCAGGTGCCGCCGGTCAGCTTCGGGTTGCTCCTCAACCTGGTCGGCGTGCTGGGCGCCGACGCCAGCGAAGAGCAGGTGCGCGGCTATCTTCGGCGATACCTGCCCGCCGGGCAGGCGGACGATCCGGCGCTGCTGGCGCTGGTCCCGTTTGCGATACGCTATCATGCGGCGGCGGTCGCGCCGACCCTGCACAAGCGCGCGCCCGAGCCGGGTGAGGCGGACGCGCTGCGGTTGCTCGACAAGGGGCTAGCGGCACTCCCCGCCGATGCGGCGGCGGACGATATCCAGACACTAGTCTATGAGACCGGCAAGACGGCATTCGGCAAGGAGGCGCTGCGCGACTGGTTCCGCACCCTCTACGAAACACTGCTCGGATCGAGCCAGGGGCCGCGGATGGGCAGCTTCGTCGCGTTGTACGGCATCGCGAACACCCGCGCGCTGATCGCGGACGCGCTTGCGCGCTGACGCCGCATCGCGACCGCGCTCGCGCGTTAAAACCGGGCTCAGGCGAGCAGCGCCGCGACCTCGTCGAAGCTCGTCGCCACCGCCGCCACGCCGATCGCGCGCAGCCGCTCGCCATGACCGGCGGCGCAGTGGCGGCCCGCGCACAGACCGACGACATAGCCGCCCGACGCCACCGCACCGGTCGCGCCGACCGGCGAGTCCTCGATGATGGCGCACCGTTCGATTGGCACGCCCAGCGCCCGCGCCGCGTACAAATACAGATCGGGCGCAGGCTTGCCGCGGACGACATGCTCCTTGCCACTGAAGATATGGGCAAAGGCGTCGCGCAGCCCGAGGTGCGACAGATGCGCCTCGATCCAGCTGGTCGAACTGGACGACACGATCGCGCGCGGCAGGGCGGCGGGCAGCCCACGCACAAAGGCGGCCGCGCCGGCGACCTCTGCAACGCCCTCGCGCAGCACGCGCTCGTCCTCCTCCAGGCGCGCCGCGGCGAAGGCATCGGGCAACGGCCCGCCGATATGCCGCTCCAGCGCGGCGACAAAGCTCGCGCCGCTCAGCCCCATGAACAGGTCCATCGACTGCTGCGTCGTCGTCGGGTGGCCGTTGGCTGACAGCCAGCCGGCGATCTGTTGGTTGCCCGCCCACTCGCTCTCGATGAGCACGCCGTCGAAATCGAACAGCAGTGCGTCGACCTTCATGCCGTTGGCTCCTCGCGCACACCGAACAGCGCTGAGCCGATGCGGACATGGGTCGCGCCCAGCATGACGGCGGTGTCGTAATCGTCCGACATGCCCATCGACAGCCCGGTCAGGCCGTGATCGCGCGCCAGCTTCGCGAGCAGCGCAAAATAGGGCGCGGGCTTCAGCCCGGCGGGCGGCAGGCACATCAGCCCGGCCAGCGGCAGGCTGGCGGCGCGCGCCTGTGCGATAAGTGCGGGCAGGTCGGCCAACGCGCAGCCGCCCTTCTGCGCCTCCTCGCCGATATTGACCTGCACGAAGCAGGCGGGACGTCGCCCGGCGCGGTCCATCGCCCGCGCCAGCGCCGCGACCAGCGACGGCCGGTCGACGCTGTGAATCGCATCCGCCAGCGCCACCGCCTCATCGGCCTTGTTCGACTGCAGCTGCCCGATCAGGTGCAGCGCCACATCGGGATAGCGGTCGCGCAGCGCGGGCCATTTGGCGGTCGCCTCCTGAACGCGGTTCTCGCCGAACGCGCGCTGGCCGGCGGCGAGCAACGGCTCGATCGCGCCGGCCGGTTGGGTTTTCGAGACGGCGATCAGCGTCACGGCGCCGGGCCTGCGCCCGGCCAGCGCCGCCGCGCGCGCGAGGCGGGTCCGGACGTCGGCGAGCGCGGGAGGGACGGGAGCCATGCGCGCCGCTATAGCCTCGGCGTGTCCGGCGGCTACCCTCTGCACTGGCCGTCGCGGTGGCTGATGACCGACGAGCGGATGGGCGACGGACTGTGGCGAGCGCTGCGGCTGCTGCCGCCGGGAGGCGGGGTGGTGTTCCGCCATTACGCAACGCCGGCGGCCGGGCGGCTGCGGGTGTTCGTGCAGGTACGGCGGCGGGCACGGGCGCGGCGCCAGCTGGTGCTGAGCGCAGGCGGGCTGCTGCCGGGGGCGGATGGGGTGCATGGACCAGTGCAGGGACCAGTGCGGGGACCGGTGTGGCGAGGGCGGCCGGTGAGCTGGGCGGCGCATGACCGGCGGCGGGCGCGGGCCGGGGTGCGAGCGCGCGCGCGGGTGCTGTTCATATCGCCGCTGTTCGCGACGCGGTCGCATCCGGGCGGCAGAGTGTTGACGGCGCGAGAGGCGGCGCGGATCGGGCGCGGGTTGCCGGTGGTGCGGATCGCGCTGGGCGGCATGGACGCGCGGCGGTGGCGACAGGTGCGTCGGCTGGGGTTCGACGGGTGGGCAGGGATCGATGCCTGGTTGAAATAGGGCCGCCGCGGCGGACCACGCCGTGACGTCGAACGGATTCGGCTGCCGCCGCCCCGCCGGCCGTGCTTGCGCATCTGCGATTGGCGGCCGCTAATCACATGCGCGCTGCGCTGGAGCGGGCGAAGGGATTCGAACCCTCGACCCCAACCTTGGCAAGGTTGTGCTCTACCCCTGAGCTACGCCCGCTCTGGCGCCGGGCCCGAGCGACGATGCGCTGCGGGCGGGTGAGGCGCGGCGTCTAGCAGCGACCCTTGTGCCCCGCAAGCCTGTTCGGACCGATGTTGAGTCGCAGGGTTGCCGACTCGATCAAAGGAACATTACAAGAACAGAAATGGCCGACTCAGCGCCCGCTCTCATCGCTCACCTGCGCGGTATCGCCGCCGGACAGGGCAATGCGCCACCCGCGGCGGCGACGGCGTGGATCGCCGACGGGCTGGCGCGGGCGCAGGTACATGAGCTGTTCGCGGCCGACAGCGACGATGCTGCGTCGGTTGCCGGCTTTGCGACCGCGCTGACGCTGGCGGCCAAGGCGATGCCGCTGCTGTGGATCAGGACGGAGGAAGCGCAACGGCGCGGCGGGAGGCTGCATGCGACCGGGCTGCGCGAGCTAGGGCTGGAGCCCGACATGCTGGTGCAGGTGCTGGCGCCCGACGAGGGCGCGCTGCTCCGCGCCGCCGCCGACGCCGCGCGCTGCGGGGGGCTGGGCGCGGTCATGGTGGAGAGCTGGGGCCGGGCACCGGGGCTGGACCTCACCGCCACAAGGCGGCTGCAGCTCGCCGCCGAGGCGTCGGGCGTCACCGTGCTGCTGCTGCGCGTCAACGGGCAGCCGGCGCCGAGCGCGGCGGCGACCCGCTGGGGCGTGGCGGGGCACCCGTCGACGGCGCTGGCGGCCGATGCGCCCGGCCGCCCCGCCTTTCTGATCGAATTGCAACGCCGGCGCGGCGGCCCATCCGGGCAGCGCTGGCGCGTGGAGTGGGACCGTGACACATTATCGTTCGACGCCGAGGCGCTATCTGGCACTGGTCTTTCCGTGGCTGCCGATCGAGCGCCTGCGCGCGACGCGCCCGCACCTCTTCGTGCATGGGGCTGACGCGCCGATCGCCTTTACGGAGACGGCCGGCAACGCGGTGCGGCTGACGGCGGTCGACCTTGCCGCCGCACAGGCCGGGCTGGAGGCCGGGCTGACGCTCGCCGATGCGCAGGCGCGCGTGCCGGCGCTGGCCATCTTCGCGCACGACCAGCATGCCGATCTGGCGTGGCTGGAACGGCTCGCGGACGGGTGCGTGCGCTACACGCCGACGGTGGCGATCGAACCGCCCGACGCCTTGGTGCTCGACATCGCCGGCTGTGTCCATGCCTTTGAAGGCGAACGCTTTCTTGCCGCCGATGTCGAGCGGCGCATGGCGCGGCGCGGCGTGCTGGCGCGGCAGGCGTTCGGCGACACCCCGGCCATCGCGCTGGCGCTCGCGCGGTTCGCCGGTGCGCCCGCGCCCGACGAAAAGGGCGCGGTGCGGCGTCTGCCGGTCGCTGCCCTCGGGCTCGACGAGGAGGCGAGCGCCGCGCTGGCCCGCGCCGGGCTGAAGACGGTCGGCGAGGTCATGGCCCGGCCGCTGTCGGGCATCGCGGCGCGGTTCGGCGAAGCGGCGGTGACCGCGATCCGCAGGCTGGCAGGCGAGGAGGCGGCCCCGGTCAGGGTCCGGGCGGCGGCGCCGCCGGTGTCGGTCGAGCGGCGCTTTGCCGAGCCGATCGCCCGCACCGATTATGCGCTGGAGGTGCTGGCCGAGCTGGCCGCCGATGCAGCGGCCACACTGGCAGAGCGGCATCAGGGCGGCCGCCGCTGGGAGGCGAGGCTGTTCCGGGCCGACGGCCAGATCCAGCGCCTGCGCGTCGAGACCGGCCGGCCCATCCGCGACGTGCCAATGCTGATGCGGCTGTTCCGCGAGCGCATCGACACGCTCGCCGATCCGCTCGATCCGGGGTTCGGTTACGACATGCTGCGCCTGGACGTCGCGCTGGCCGAGCGGCTGGACGCGGCGCAGCTGCGGCTGGAGGGCGGGCGCGTCCGCGGCGATGAGGTCCTGCAGCTGGTCGACCAGCTTTCCACGCGGCTCGGCCGCGCCCGGGTCCGTCGCTTTGCGCCGCGCGACAGTCATCAGCCCGAACAGGCCGAACTGACCCTGCCAGCCGGCGCCGTCGCGCCGCCCGCGGCGTGGCCGGCGCTCGAGTCCGGCGAACCGCCGCTCCGCCCCATCCACCTGTTCGATCCGCCGCAGCCGATCGAGGCGGTGATGGCCGAAGTGCCCGACGGCCCGCCGCACCGCTTCCGCTGGCGGCGGACGCTGTACGAGATCGCGCGTGCCGAAGGCCCGGAGCGGATCGCCGGCGAATGGTGGCGGCATGACGCCGCCGCTGCCGACCGCATGCGCGCCCGCGACTATTACCGCGTCGAGGACCGCCGCGGCCGCCGCTTCTGGATCTTCCGCCACGGCCTGTTCGGCGCGGCCGAAGCGCCGCGCTGGTTCGTCCACGGATTGTTCGCGTGAGCGTTGTCGCCTTTCCGGCTCAGCCGTCCGGCGGAGGAAAGACATACCCGTTACAGACAGCCTTCGCGGAACTGGCGACTGCAACCAGCTACTCGTTTCTGGACGGGACCAGCCAGCCCAAGGCAATGGTCGCGCGCGCCGTCGAGATCGGATTGGCGGGAATCGGGATTGCCGACCGGAACACGGTCGCGGGTGTTGTGCGTGCCTGGATCGCGTTGCGGGAAGCGAAACAAGGGCTGCTCGGCGCAAAACTGCCGCCGCTTGATTTCAAGCTGGCGGTCGGTGCGCGGCTGGTTTTCGCCGACGGCACGCCCGACATCATCGCCTATCCCGCTACCCGGCATGGCTGGGGCAGGCTCACCCGCCTGCTGACGGTTGGCAATCGCCGTGCCAAAAAAGGCGGCTGCCTGCTCGGGTTCGACGATCTGCTCGACCATCTGGACGAACTGCTGCTGATCGTGATGCCGGTCAGCAGCGCACGGCCTGCGACGGCCATGCCGGGTGTCGATGTTCCGCCGCCGCGTGAGGATGCCGGCCTGAATGCGACGCTGCGTCTGCTAGCGCGTCGTGCCCCTGGCGCGGTGTGGCTGGGCGTCGATATGCCGCGCCATGGTTGCGACCGCCGCCGCCTCGTTCGCCTCGCTGCGGTGGCCGATGCCGCAGGCGTTCCGCTGCTCGCCACCAACGACGCGCTGTATGCGACGGCGGACGTGCGCGACCTGCACGATGTCGTCACCTGCATCCGCGAGGGCGTGACCGTGCAGCAGGCAGGACGCCTGCTAGCGGCGAACGGTGACCGCCATCTGAAGGATGCCGCCGAGATGCGGCGTCTGTTCGATCGATGCCCGGACGCGGTAGCGCAAAGTCTGCAGCTGCTGGCGCGCATTCGGTTCGACCTAGCCGAGCTGCGCTATGAATATCCCAATGAGCCGGTGCCGACCGGGTGGGATGCGCACGACTGGCTAGAGTTGCTCGTCAATACAGCGGCACGCGATCGATACGGGCCGGTCATACCAAATCGCGTTGCGCGATCGCTTGAGGAAGAGTTCAGGCTCATTCGCGAGCGTCGCTACGCCAACTATTTCCTAACCGTCCACGATGTCGTCCGCTTTGCCCGTTCGCGCGGCATCTTGTGCCAGGGGCGCGGCTCGGCGGCCAATTCGGTGGTGTGCTACCTGCTCGGCGTCACCTCGGTCGATCCGATGCGCTACGACCTGCTGTTCTCCCGCTTCGTGTCGAGTGAGCGCGACGAGCCGCCCGACATTGACGTCGATTTCGAGCATGAACGCCGCGAAGAGGTGATGCAGTATATCTATGCCCGCTACGGCCGCGATCGCGCGGCGATCGCGGCCACCGTCATCCACTATCGCCCGCGCTCGACGGTGCGCGAGGTTGGCAAGGCGCTGGGCTTCACGGAGGATGTGACGCAGCGGTTGACGAGTACGGTCTGGGGAAGTTTTTCCGACCGGTTCGAGGATCGGCGTTTCGCCGAAACAGGGTTCGATCCTGCCCAGCCGGGACTGGCTCGGCTGGGTGATCTGGTGGGTCGCCTGCTTCAATATCCCCGTCATTTGTCGCAGCATGTCGGCGGCTTCGTGCTGACCCAGAACCGGCTCGACGAGACGGTGCCGATCCACAATGCGGCAATGCCCGACCGCACGTTCATCGAATGGGACAAGGACGATATCGACGCGCTCGGGCTGATGAAGGTCGATATTCTCGCGCTCGGGATGCTGACCTGCATCCGCAAGGCGTTCGATCTGCTGCGCGACGCCGGGCTCGCCGATCCGCAGCTCGACACCATCGCGACCGAGGAGGACGCACAGGTCTATCACATGCTGCAGGACGGCGATTCGATCGGTGTGTTCCAAGTCGAGAGCCGGGCGCAGATCAACATGCTGCCGCGCCTCAAGCCACGCGAGTTCTACGACCTGGTCGTGCAGGTCGCGATCGTCCGCCCCGGGCCGATCGAGGGCGACATGGTGCATCCCTATCTGCGGCGTCGCGCCGGCAAGGAGGTGGCAGAGTTTCCGTCGCCTTCGCCCCCGCACGATCCCAACGAGCTGCGCGATCTGCTCCGCTTCACCTATGGCGTGCCGCTGTTTCAGGAGCAGGCGATGAAGCTCGCCATCGTCGCGGCCGAGTTCACGCCGGACGAGGCCAACCAGCTGCGCAAGGCGATGGCGACCTTTCGCCATGTCGGCGGCATGGAGGATTTCAAGGCGAAGCTGGTCGGCGGGATGGTGCGACGCGGGTACGAAACGGCGTTCGCCGAGCGCTGCTACAGCCAGATCGAGGGCTTCGGGTCCTACGGCTTTCCCGAAAGCCATGCGCTCAGTTTCGCACGGCTGGTCTATGTCTCGTCCTGGCTGAAATGTTTCTACCCGGCGCTGTTCGGCTGCGCGATCCTCAATTCGCAGCCGATGGGCTTCTACGCGCCCGCGCAGCTGGTCGGCGACGCGCGTGAGCATGGCGTCGAGATCAAGCCGATCGACGTCAACGCCAGCGGCTGGGACAATGCGCTGGCGACGGTGACGCCTGGCTGGGCGAACAGGTCGACGCGGCCGCCCAATCCGGTGCGGGGCGGCAAGCAATGGGACCCCGGCGTGCGCCGAGATGGCGCTTTCGGGATTCGGCTCGGCCTGCGCCAGATCGACGGCTTTCGCGAAGAATGGGCCAGGGTGATCGCCGCGCACGCGCCGTTCGCCACGATCGAGGACATCGCGCGCCGCGTGGCGCCGCGGGCGCTGCGGCTGCTGGCCGACGCCGATGCGCTGGGCTCGCTCGGGCACAACCGGCGCGACGGCGGCTGGGAGGTGCGGCGGACGCCGCCCAGCCAGCTGCCGCTATTCGCCGCGACCGATGCCGTCGAGCTTGGCGCGGAGCCCGATGCGCAGCTGCCGGCGATGCCGTTGTCGGAGGAGGTGGTCGCCGATTATCAGACCACGCGGCTGTCGCTAAAGGACCATCCGATGCGCTTCCTGCGCCCGCTGTTCGCGCGCGAAGGCGTGCTGTCGGCCCGTCAGCTGCGCGACGCCCGCGACGGCCGCCGCGCCAAGGTCGCCGGCGTCGTGCTGGTCAGGCAGAGGCCGGGCAAGGGCAATGCCGTCTTCATCACGATCGAGGACGAAACGGGGGTCGCCAACGCGCTGATGTGGGCGCGCGATTTTGAGGCGAACCGACGCGCCGTGATGGCGTCGCGGCTGATCGTGCTGGAGGGCGTGATCCAGCGCAGCGAGGAAGGCGTCATACACCTGATGACGACCGGGGCCTATGACCGCACCGCCGAGCTGCGCCGCCTGTCCGAGGAGTCGCTCGCGCCCGAACTGGCGCGCGCCGACGTGGTGAAGTCGCCGCATTATGCCGCGCGCGATGCCGCCATTTGCCGCGCGCGCGACCTGCCGGTCTCCAGCCAGGCGGTGCCGCTCGCGCCGACCCGCGACCATGATCGCCGCGCCTCCAGGGAATCCGACCAGGCGCCGCGCCCGCACCACCCGCGCGACGTCCGCATCCTGCCCAAATCGCGCGACTTCCACTGATCCGCTACGGCCTTGGCGAGCGCGTCCCGCTGCCCCACATAGGGGCGACACCGACAGGAGCCCGTCTTGGCCAGCACGCTTGGAATGACCGCCGATCAGAAGACCGCCGTGGAAGCGTTCCGCCGCGACGTCGTCGAGCCGTCGATGACCAGCCTCGTCATTATCGACTTCTGGGCGGAATGGTGCGGACCGTGCAAGGCGCTGACGCCGGTGCTGGAGAAGGTCGCCGCCGCCTATGCCGACAAGGGCGTGGTGCTGGCCAAGGTCGATACCGACAAGAACCAGTTCATCGCTCAGCAATTCCAGATCAAGTCGATCCCGACCGTCTATGCGATGTTTCAGGGGCAGCTCGCCGCCGATTTGACCCCCTATCGCACCGAATCGCAGCTGCGCGCGGCGCTGGACCAGCTGCTTAAGCAGCTGCCGATCGAAAGCGACGCGACTGCGGCCGAAGCCGAACTGGCGCCGTTGATCGCGATGGGCGAGCAGGTGTTGGCCGAGGGCGATGCCGAGCGCGCCGCCGGTATCTTCCACCAGCTTGTCGAGATCGCCCCCGATCACCCGGAGGTCGCTTCCGGCATGGCGCGCGCGCTGTTGGCGACAGGTGACGCCGCAGGCGCACAGGCCGTGCTTGATGCGCTCCCCGAGGAGGCGGCCAAGACGCCGGAGGTGGAACGCGCCCGCGCCGCGCTGGCCCTGGCGCAGTCCGCACCCCCGGTCGACGACCTCGCGCCGCTGGTCGCCGCCGTCAACGCCGCGCCCGACGACCTGCAGGCGCGCTTCGATCTCGCCAATGCGCAGATGGCAGCGGGCGACCGCGACGCGGCGGCGGACGGCTTCCTCCACATTGTCCAGGCGGACAAGGCGTGGAACGAGGGCGCCGCGCGTGCACAGCTGGTGAAGCTGTTCGAGGTGGTCGGGCTAATGGACCCATGGGTCGCGCAGCAGCGGCGGCGGCTGTCGGCGGCGCTGTTCGGATGACCGAGGCGCCCCGGACGGTCGGCGCGACGACGCGGCTGTCGATCTTCCCCCTGCCCGGCGCGCTGCTGTTCCCCGGCATGCACCTGCCGCTGCACGTCTTCGAGCCGCGCTACCGGGCGCTGGTCGGCGACGCGATGGTGCGCGACCGGCGGATCGGGATGATCCAGCCGCGTCCGGTGTCGGTCAGGGACACGGGCCAGGACAACCGAGGGCCGCCGCTGTTCGACCTCGGCTGCGTCGGCAAGATCGCCGAGGTCGAAGCGCTCGACGACGGGCGCTACAATTTGATCCTGCAGGGCGTGGCGCTGTTCCGCCTGGTCCGCGAGCTGGATGTCGCGACCGCGTTCCGCCAGGTAGAAGCCGAGCTGCTGCCGGTCGCGGCCGACGAGGCGCTGTCGCTCGGCCGCCGGGCGTCGCTGGAGCAGGAATCGCGCCGCTTCGCCGAGGCGCAGGGCTATGCGGTCGACTGGGATCAGGTCGGGCGGCTCGACGACGAGAATCTGGTCAACGGCATCGCCCAGATCGCCCCGTTCGACGCCGCTGCCAAACAGGCGCTGCTGGAAGCGCCCGATCTGGAAGCGCGCGCCGAACTCATCATCCAGCTCCTCCATTTCTTCGGTCGCCATGATGGGGACGACCGGGTGACGTTGCAGTGATCGCGGGAGCAGGGGGGCTCGATCCTTGGCTGCTCGCCAAGCTCGTCTGCCCCATCACCCGTCAGCCGCTCCGCTATGATCCGGCGGCGGCGGAGCTGATCTCCGACGCCGCCGGGCTCGCCTATCCGGTTTGCGACGGGACGCCGGTGATGCTGGTAGAAGCTGCGCGCCGATTGTGAGCGGCCGCGATCTGACCGGGCGGTGGGACGGGATCTTCAGCTATCCGCGGCTGCTGCCGCCCAACGGCTTCGCAGCGACGCTGGCAGAGTGTGACGGCACGCTGACGGGTGAGGTCGAGGAGCGGAGCGATGACGCCGGCGACCCTGGCGCGGCCATCGCCGCGCTGATCGACGGCGAACGGATCGGGAGCACCGTCCGCTTCACCAAGCGGTATGACGCCGCCAACCGCGCCCACTATGCCGTCGGTTATGCCGGCACGCTTGCCGATGACGGTGACGAGATCACCGGCGAATGGACGATTCCCGGCCTGTGGTCCGGCAGCTTCATCATGATCCGCACGCCCGGTCCCTATGCCGTGGTCGAGCGCGAGGCGGCTGAAACGGTGCGTTAGCACTGGCAGGCGCCAAAGCGCTCGATCGCCGCGCGACCGAAGGTTTCGGCTTCCCGCCGTTCGGGGCGGACCGCGGGCAGGCCCACCCACCGGGTCCGCGCCGCCCCGAAAACCTCGTCGATATGCGCAGCCGCTCGGTCAGACCGGAACACCTTGCAGCAGCTTGGGCAGCGCGCCCGATTCGCCGCGGGCTTCGGCCATGAAGCGATTTTTGAGCGGCGGGATCGCGTTCACCGCGGCGATGCCGAAGCGGCGGACGGCGCTCGCGGTGCGGCCGGGAATGCCGAACAGGCGGGTCAGGCTGTCGGTCGCAAAGGCGACGGCGAAGGTGTCGAGCCCGCGCCAGCGCTCATAGCGGACAAGCAACTGTGCGTCGCCAAGGTCGAGACCCAGCCGCTTGCCCTCGACCAGCACCTCCGTCAGCGCAGCGACGTCGCGAAAGCCGAGATTGAGCCCCTGCCCCGCGATCGGGTGGATACCGTGGGCCGCATCGCCGACCAGCGCCAGCCGCTCGGCGGTGACGCGCGCGGCGTGATGGAAGCCGAGCGGATAGGTCGCGCGAGACGACGCGCCCGACAGGCGGCCGAGCAGCCCGCCCATCCGCTTCTCCGCCTCGTGCAGAAAGGCGCGGTCGGAGAGCTTGAGCATCGCCGGGCCGGCGTCCGCATCGACCGTCCAGACGATCGCCGAGCGGTGCCCGTCAGCATCGTCGAGCAGCGGCAGCAGCGCAAACGGACCGGCGGGGTAGAAGATCTCGAACGCCACCTGGCCGTGCGGGCGTTCGTGATGGAACGCGCCGACGATCGCGGCGTGGTCGTAGCGCCAGCGTGCGACGCGGATGCCCGCCGCCTCGCGTGTGGGCGAGTTGCGCCCCTCGGCGGCGATCAGCAGCGGGGCGCGGACGGTGGTGCCGTCGGTCAGCGTGGCGGTGACGCCGCCGGCCGTGCGCGCGACCGCCGTGGCGCGGGTCTTCATCCTGAGCGTCAATCCGGGCGCAGCACTCGCCGCCTCATGGAACGAGCGGCGGAGCACGCAGTTCTCGTACATCGTTCCCAGTGCGCCGTCGCTGGCATCGGGGACGAAGTCGAGCGCACCGGCGCGCAGCCCGTCGCTGACCCGGATTGCGTTGATCGGGCAGCCCAGCCCCTGCAGCCGGTCGCCCAGCCCGATCGCGTCGAGCATGCGGCCGCTGGCGCTCGCCACGGCGGAGGCGCGGCCGTCGAACCCGGGCGCGAGCGTCACCGCCGGGTCCGCCGGATCGACGACGCAGGCGGTCAGGCCATGTCTGACCAGCGCCAACGCGAGGGTCGCCCCGACCAGGCCGCCGCCCAGGATGATGACGTCGCTGTCCATGTCGACCGCTCTACCCGGCGGCGGCGGATGCGCCAACCCGGCCGTCTTGACGTCACGATCGCCACGCGCGATGGTTGCCGCCGTGCCCGCTTTCGGGTGGGCCGGCTGGACAGGGGTTGATCGCCGGGGGGCGGTCCTTCCCAGCTCTACTGAAACGTCAACGCGCCGTCGGTGCGGGGAGTAGGGCAATGGCGAGCCGGGCTGATCCGGGAATTTGGCGCGAGTCGGTGCGCGCCGGGGCGGTGCGATCGGGCGCGCTGACGGGCGCGGCGGTGCTGTTGACGCTGACGCTGGCGATGACGCTCGCGCTGATCAGCTTCGACGGGCGCGATGCCGCGATCGACACCGCCGCGGGTGCGGTGACGCACAATCTGATCGGCGCGCCGGGCGCGTGGTTTGCGGACCTGATGCTGCTGATGTTCGGGCCGGCGGTGGCGCTGTTGCTGCCGGTGCCCGCGACAGTTGGGCTGCGGCTGTGGCGAGACCTGCCGGCGGGCCCGCGGGTGCGGACGCTGCGCAATGCGGCGATCGGGGTCGTGCTGATGGGCGCGGCGCTGGCGCTGGTGTCGGGCGACGCGGTGTCGAAGCTGCCCGGCGGCTGGGGCGGGGCGATCGGCTTGCTCGCCGCGAACGGCGCGCGCGCGTTGCTGGCGCTGCCCGACAACCCGGCGCTGGCGCTGTGGGGCGCGCGGGGCGCGGCGCTGGCCGCGGGCGTGGCGGGCGCGGTGGTCTGGGCCAAGGCGCTGGAGATCGAGTGGGCGGACTGGCGCTGGCGCCGCGCGCCGCGGGAGGCGCTGTCCGCACCGGTGGTGGAGGACGACGAGCCGCTGACCCTGGTCCGCCGCCCGGTCGAACCGCGCGCGGTTGCTGAGCCTGATCGCCGCCCCGCGCCGCTGGTCGCCGAACGGCCCGCAGCGCCCTCGGCGGCGCGCCCCAAGCCGACCCAGGCACAACTCGACCTGGGGCACAGCTACAAGCTGCCGCAGCTCGCGCTGCTCACCCCCGCCCCGCCGGCGCCCAAGGGGCAGATCGACAAGAGCGCGCTGCAGCGCAATGCCCGCCTGCTCGAATCGGTGCTCGCCGAGTTCCGGGTCGAGGGCAAGATCCTGGAGGTCCGGCCCGGCCCGGTCGTCACCATGTACGAGCTGGAGCCCGGACCTGGCATCAAGGCGAGCCGCGTCGTCGCGCTGGCCGACGACATCGCGCGCAAGATGTCGGCGCTGTCGGCGCGCATCGCGGTGATCCCGGGCCGCAATGTCATCGGCATCGAGCTGCCCAACGCCAAGCGCGAGGCGGTCAGCCTGCACGAGCTGATCGGCAGCCAAGCCTATGAGGATCAGGCGCAGCAGCTGCCGCTGGTGCTGGGCAAGAACATCGCCGGCGATCCCGTCATCACCGACCTCGCGCCGATGCCGCACCTGCTGGTCGCGGGCACGACCGGGTCGGGCAAGTCGGTGGGGCTGAACTCGATGATCCTGTCGCTGCTCTACCGGCTGACGCCCGAACAGTGCCGGATGATCATGATCGACCCGAAGATGCTCGAACTGAGCATGTACGACGACATCCCGCACCTTCTTTCTCCGGTGGTGACCGATCCCGCCAAGGCGGTGCGCGCGCTGAAATGGGCGGTCGAGCAGATGGAGGACCGTTACCGCCAGATGTCGTCGGTCGGCGTCCGCAGCCTGGCCGGCTTCAACGACAAGGTCCGGGCGTCGCTGGCCAAGGGCCAGCCGCTCGGGCGGCGCGTGCAGATCGGTTACGAAGACGGCCGCCCGCTCTACGAGGAGGAACAGCTCAACTACGCGCCGCTGCCGCAGATCGTCGTCATCGTCGACGAACTCGCCGACCTGATGATGACCGCGGGCAAGGAGGTCGAGTTCCTGATCCAGCGGCTCGCGCAAAAGGCGCGCGCGGCGGGCATCCACCTGATCATGGCGACGCAGCGGCCATCGGTCGACGTCATCACCGGCGTCATCAAGGCCAATTTGCCGACGCGGATCAGTTTCCACGTCACGTCGAAGATCGACAGCCGCACGATCCTGGGCGAGCAGGGGGCCGAGCAGCTGCTGGGCAAGGGCGACATGCTCTACATGCCCGGCGGCAAGGGCATCGTCCGTGTCCACGGTCCCTTCGTGAGCGACGACGAGGTGCGCGGCGTCGCCGATCACTGGCGCGCGCAGGGGCAGCCCGACTACGTCTCTTCCGTCACGGAGGAGCCGGAGGACGGCTTCACGCTGGAGGGCGCGCCGACCGGCGAGGATTCGGCGGAGGATCAGCAGTATCGCGCCGCGATCCAGCTCGTCTGCGAATCGCGCAAGGCCTCGACCAGCTGGCTCCAGCGCCAGCTGCGGGTCGGCTACAATTCGGCGGCGCGGCTGATCGAGCGGATGGAGAAGGACGGCATCGTCGGGCGGCCCGACCATGTCGGCCGCCGCGAGGTCCTCCGCGATGCGGAGGGACATGCGGTGTGACGATCCGCGTCGGCATCGGCGGGTGGACGTATGAGCCGTGGCGGGACAATTTCTATCCCGCCAAATGGCCGCACAAGCGCGAGCTGGAGTTCGCCAGCCGCCAGGTGACGGCGATCGAGATCAACGGCACCTATTATTCGACCTTCAAGCCCGCGAGCTGGGCCGGGTGGCGCGACACCGTGCCCGACGACTTCGTCTTCGCGGTCAAGGCGTCGCGATTCTGCACGAATCGCAAGGTGCTGGCGGATGCGGGCGAATCGATCGCACGCTTTGTCGGGCAGGGTCTGACCGAACTCGGTCCCAAGCTTGGCCCGATCCTGTGGCAGTTCATGGCGACCAAGCGGTTCGATCCGGACGACATGCGCGCGTTCCTGGCGCTGCTGCCCGGCGCGGAGGCGGGCATCACGCTGCGTCATGCGATCCAGGTGCGACACGAGAGCTTCGCCGACGCCGCCTTTATCAAGATGGCGCGCGCGGCCGGGGTAGCGATCGTTTATGCGGATGCCGCGGATTACCCCGCCATTGCCGACCTGACCGGGCCGTACGTCTATGCCCGGCTGGAGCAGGCGGAGGAAGTCAATCCGCACGGCTATACCGACGCGGCGCTCGACGGCTGGGCGGCGACGGCGCGGACCTGGGCGGGGGGCGGGCGGCCCGACGGTCTGCCCTATGTTACCGACACGCCCCCGCCGGCGCAGGCGCGCGAGACGTTCGTGTTCTTCATCAACGGCGCGAAGGTGCGGGCGCCGGCAGGAGCGCAGGCGCTCATCGCGCGGCTGCGGGCATAGGTGCAGTTGTGGGGGGCGGCATCGTCAGTGCGGCGCTCTCCAGCGTATCGAGCGCGAGACGCGCGACGGTGTAGCGCCTTGCCGCGGCGAGCCACCCCGCCGCCTCATCAGCACCGGGCAGCTGCGCCACCTCCGCCCGCGCAGCCTCGACCTGCCCCGCGTCGAGCAGGCGACGCGCGCGCGCCAGGTGATCGGCAGGGCGCGGGCTGGGCGTGTCGACGCGACGGATGACCACCAATGTGCGGAGCTCGCGGCGCGCCGTCGCCCACCAGCCGTCGCCCAGGCTCGACGCCGCGGCGGGGCCGATCGACTCCAGCGCCTGACGCAGGTCCTCCAACGTGACCGGCTGCCGCGCCGCCTGCTCCAGCGCGCGAACGGCATTGGGCCGGACGGTGCCGAAGCGCGTCTGCAGCTGCGGCTCGAGCGCGCCGAGCGGCTGGCCGCGGTCGATCGCACGGCGTGCGGCGAGCGCGGTCAGCAGCGCCTCGGCGCGGGTCGCCTGGCCGCCCGCGGCATCGGCGCTGGCGGCCAGCGACGCGGTGCGCGCCTCCAGCGCCGCGAGCTGGCCCGACAGCACGGCCTCGCGGGCCGACAGCGAGCCGGGATCGGTGGCGACGGGCGTGGCGACTGGCACGGGCATGGGCGACGCCGCGGCGGGCACGGGCGCGGCAAGCGCGAGCGGCGGCGCCTGCGCGTCCTGCGCCATCCGCTTGCGCACCATCGCCCAGGCGACGAGCAGCCCGAGCAGAAAGGCGAGCAGTACCAGCACCGACACCAGCCCGACCCGCAGGCCCCGCGGGGTCGCCGTCGAAAAGGCGGGCAGGCGGACGTCGGTCATGCCCGCTTATCCGTCGCTCCCTGCGCCCGGTCAATCAGCGCGGCGGCGGCGGCAACCAGGGCGGCGTCGGTCGGGGTGGCCGCGCGCGTCACGGCTGACCACCCATCGCCCGCGGCCTCGGCGACCGCGGCGCTGAGCGCCGCGACCGCAATGGCGGCGCGGTCGACGCCGGCGCCCGCAACCAAGGCCGCGAAGCGACGCGCGGCGCGCGGCGAATGGAGCAGCGCAATCCGGCCGGTCCAGCTCGCCGCGACGCCTGCCGGATAGGCGATCGGCTCCGCCGCGTAGACAGTGCGCTGGTCGACGCCGGGCAGGGTCAGCCGGTTGCGGCCGGCGAGATGGAGCAGCCGGGTAAACCCTCGCGCAGCCGCGGCCGCGACCAGCGTCGCCGCGTCGCGGTCGCCGGTCAGCACGATGGTCAGCCCTGCGGCCTTGGCCGCCGCGGCGGTGGCGGAACCGACCGCGAGGACGGGCAGGCGGGCCAAGGTGCGCAGCCCCTCCCCGGCATGACGCGGCGCGTTGACGCTGGTCAGCAACAGCGCGTCGAACCGCCGTGGGTCCGGCGTCATCCAGGGGACAGCCGTCACGGCGAAGAGCGGGCAGCGGCGCACGTCGATACCCCGCGCGGTAAGCAGCGCCGCGGTGCGGGCGCTGCCCGGCTCGGGCCGCAGAACGACCGCGCCGCCGATCACCGCGCGGGCGGCGAGAACAGCCGCGCCACCGAGGGCGGCGCGCGGGCGAGCAGGTCCGCGGCCAACGTCGCGCCGAGCACCGCGTCGATCGCGCCCACCGCGGACCCGGTGACGTGCGCCGTCCCGTCCTCGTCGAGCAGTTCGGCGTCGAGCCGCAGCCCGCCCTGCTCGTCCTCGACCGCCAGCGCCGCGACGGGCGAGTGGCAGTTCGCCCCGAGCGCGGCGAGCAGGCCGCGTTCGGCGTGGACGCAGAAGTTGGTAATGACATCAGAGATCGCGTTCACCGCCAGGAACGCCTCGCGGTCGTCCGCGCGCACCTCGACGCCCACAGCACCCTGCGCCGGGGCCGGCAGCATGACGTCGAGGGCGATCGGCGCGCCGATCTCCGGGCGTTTCAACCGGTCCAGCCCAGCCGCCGCCAGCAGTGTCGCGTCCGCTTCCCCCGCTGCCAGCTTCGCCAGCCGGGTGTCGACATTGCCGCGGAACAGCACGATCCGGAGATCAGGCCGCAGGCGGAGCAGCTGCGCACGGCGGCGCGGCGAGCTGGTTCCGACCGTCGCGCCGGGCGGCAGCGCCGCGATCGAGGGCGCGCCGATCAGCCGGTCGCGGACGTCGGCGCGGGGCAGCATTGCGGCGATCGCGATGGCGGCGGGGCGCAGCGTTTCGACGTCCTTCATCGAATGGACGCAGGCGTCGACCTCTCCCACCAGCAGCGCGCGGTCGAGTTCCTTGGTCCACAGCGCCTTGCCACCGATCTCGGCCAGCGCGCGATCCTGCACCCGGTCGCCGGTGGTGCGCACGACGACCAGCGCGACGCGATCCAGCGGCCAGCCATGCCAGGCGCACAGCGCATCGCGCACCATCCCCGCCTGGACGAGCGCGAGCGGCGAGCCGCGCGTGCCGAGGCGGAAGCGTCCCGCCTCAGCCATCGCGGAAGTTGTCGAAGTTCACGCAACAATGGCAAATCTTCCGGGCGGTCGCCGACGGGCGTCGATCAGGCCAACGATCGGGGCGGCGGAGCGCGATCATGCCGCGCCCTATGGCACGGTCCGCGGCGTGTAGGACAGTCTTCCGTCGCGGCCGCGCTTCGCAAGCGCCGCACGCGCGCCTATGACCGGCCGCATGCTGATCCTCGGCCTCGAATCCTCGTGCGACGAGACCGCGGCGGCGCTGGTCACCGGAGACCGGCGGGTGCTGGCGCATCGGCTGCTCGGGCAGGAGGCGGCGCATGCGCCGTTCGGCGGCGTGGTGCCGGAGATCGCGGCGCGAGCGCATGTCGAGGCGCTGGAGCCGTTGGTGCGCGCGGCGCTGGACGAGTCAGGGGTCACGCTGGCGCAGGTCGACGCGATCGCCGCCACCGCCGGGCCGGGGCTGATCGGCGGCGTCATGGTCGGGCTCGTCACCGGCAAGGCGCTGGCGCATGCGGCGGGCAAGCCGCTGATCGCGGTCAACCATCTGGAGGGCCATGCGTTGAGCCCGCGGCTGAGCGACCCGGACCTGACCTTCCCCTATCTGCTCCTGCTGGTCTCGGGCGGGCATTGCCAGCTGCTGCTGGTCGAGGGGGTCGGCCGCTACCGGCGGCTGGCGACAACGATCGACGATGCGGCGGGGGAGGCGTTCGACAAGACCGCGAAGCTGCTGGGGCTGGGCTTTCCCGGCGGCCCGGCGGTGGAACGGGCGGCGGCGGCGGGCAACGCCGGGGCGGTGCCGTTGCCGCGGCCGTTGAAGGGGTCGGCCGAGCCGCATTTCTCCTTCGCGGGGCTGAAGGCGGCGGTCGCGCGCGTAGCGGGGCAGCACCCGCCCGAAGACATCGCGGCATCATTCCAGCAGGCGGTGGTCGACTGTCTGGTCGACCGCACCGCACAGGCGTTGACCCGGGCCGGCGAAGTGACCGCGCTGGTCGTTGCGGGCGGGGTCGCGGCCAACCGGGCGGTGCGGACGGCGATTGAGGCGCTGGCGGCGGCGCACGGGCTGCGCTGCGTGGCGCCGCCGCTATGGCTGTGTACCGACAATGCGGCGATGATCGCCTGGGCCGGCGCGGAGCGGTTCGCGGCCGGGCTGACCGACCCGCTCGACATGGCGGCGCGGGCGCGCTGGCCGCTCGATCCGGCGGCGGAAGCGGTGCGCGGGGCGGGGGTGAAGGCGTGAAGTACGCACTCCGGGGCGGGTCGGTGATCCTGGCCGCGATATTGTTGCTGATCGCGTATGAGGCGGTGCAGGTGCTCCGCGCGCGGGCGAACACGCCCGCGATCCTCGCCGCCCATGCGGACCGGTCAGTCCGGATCGCCGACCTGCCGCCGCGTCGGATCGCGATGTTGTTGCGGGTCGAGGATCCGGCGTTTCTGCATCATCACGGCATCGACTGGTCGACGCCCGGTGCAGGCGCAACGACGATCACGCAGGGATTGGTCAAACGGCTGTACTTCGATCGTTTCGACCCTGGCTTCGCCAAGATCGAGCAGAGCCTGATCGCATGGCTGGTCCTCGATCCCGCCGTCGGCAAGCGCGAGCAGGTCGACCTGCTGCTCAACTATGCGTGGATGGGTAATCAGGGGCGCCGCCCGGTCATCGGCTTTCCGGCGGCGGCGCTCGTTTATTTCGGCAAACCGCTCGCTCGGCTGGACGATCGGCAATTCCTCGGACTCGTGGCGATGCTGATGGCGCCGCGCGATCTCGATCCGCTGCGCCATACCGCCGCCAATGCCGAGCGGGTCCGGCGCATCGAGGCTCTGCTCGCCGGACGTTGTACGCCGCGCGATCACGGCGACGTGAAGCTCGTCGGCTGTGCGGGAATAAGCATATGATCGGGGTGATCGGTGGGGGCGCCTGGGGCACGGCGCTGGCGCAAGTGATGGCGGCGGGCGGTGCGCCGGTGCGGCTGTGGGCGCGCGAGCCGGAGGTGGTGAGCGGCATCAACGAAGCGGGAGAGAATGCGGTTTTCCTGCCGGGCGTGACGCTGTCGCCGTCGATCGCGGCGACGGGCGATCTGGCCGTGCTGGCGGACTGTACGCTGGTGCTGGTGGTCGCGCCCGCCCAGCATCTGGGCGCGGTGCTCGCCGGGCTGCCGCGAACCGACCGGCCGCTGCTGCTCTGCGCCAAGGGGATCGAGGCGGGAACGCACCGGCTGATGAGCGAGGTCGCGACCGCCGCGCATCCCGACGCGCCGATCGCGGTGCTGTCGGGACCGACTTTTGCAGCCGAGGTGGCGCGCGGGCTGCCGACGGCGGTGACGCTGGCGTGTGCGGACGAGGGCTGCGCGCCCGACCTCGCGCGCCAGATCGCGCGGCCGAGCTTTCGGCCCTACACCTCCACCGATGTCGTCGGCGCGGAGATCGGCGGCGCGGTCAAGAACGTCCTCGCCATCGCTTGCGGGGTCGCGGAGGGGGCGGGGCTGGGTCAGAATGCGCGCGCGGCGTTGATCGCGCGGGGCTTCGCGGAGATGACGCGCTTCGGGCTGGCGCGCGGCGCGCGGGCGGAGACGCTGGCGGGACTGTCGGGACTAGGTGATCTGGTGCTGACCTGCTCGTCGACCGCCAGCCGCAACTATTCGCTCGGCGTCGGGCTGGGGCGCGGCGAGGCCGCGGCGGCGCTGCTGGGCGACCGGCGGACGGTGGCGGAGGGGGCGTTCACCGCACCCGTGCTCGCCGAGGCGGCGGCGGCGGCCCGGGTCGACATGCCGGTGACGGCGGCGGTGTGCCGGCTGCTGGAGGGCGCGGGCGCGCGCGCGGTGATCGGTGAGCTGCTGGCGCGGCCGTTGCGGGCGGAGGGGGTCTAGCCGCGCCTCAGAAGTCGACAGCGACTCCCTTCAGCTCCCAGTCGCCATAGCGCGTGGGATCGCGGCCGAGCGGATCGTCGCCGCGCACCTTGACCGGCTGCGGCGCGGGGACCGGCGGATTGGGGGGCAGGTCGGCGGGCGGCTGCAGGTGAGCGGGGCGCTGGCCCATGCGTGGTTTCCCTTTGCGCGGTGGCAGCCCACATGGGGCAGCGATGCCGATTCGCCAACCGTCCGCCACTACCGTCGATCCGCCGGGCGTGCCCGCCCGCCGCGCGGCGCTGAAGCTGCTCGACGCGGTGCTGCGGCGGGGCGAGGCGCTGGAGGCGGCGCTGGCGGGCGCGACGCGCGGCGTGGCGGGCGCTGATCGCGGGCTGGCGCATGCGGTCGCGGCGGAGGCGCTGCGGCGGCTGCCCGACCTCGACGCGCTGATCGACGCACAGACCCGCCAGCGTTTGCCCGACGACGCGAAGGCGCGGTTCGCGCTCAGGATCGCGCTGGTGCAGGCGCTGGCGCTGGGCACGCCGCCGCACGCCGCGATCGCCACCGTGCTGCCGCTGGTCGACGGCGGACCCCGCAAGCTGGTGCACGGCGTGTTCGGGTCGGTGCTGCGTGCAGGCGCGCAGCTGCCGGCGATACCGACGCTGCCGCCCGAGACCGCGACGCGGTGGCGGGCGGCGTGGGGCGACGCGGCGGTCGCGGCGGCGGCACGAGCGCTGGCTGCGCCGCCACCGCTCGACCTGTCGCTGAAGGACGAAGGCGGGGCGGCAATGCTGGGCGGGCGGTCGCTTGCCCCGCTGCACCGGCGGCTCGATGATGCCGGTCCGGTGACGGCGCTGCCGGGCTTTGGCGAGGGCGGCTGGTGGGTGCAGGACCTGGCGGCGTCGCTGCCGGCACGGTTGATCGGCGCGGGGGCGGGCACTGTGCTCGATCTGTGCGCGGCACCTGGCGGCAAGACCTGCCAGCTCGCTGCGGCCGGGTGGCGGGTGACGGCGGTCGACGCGAGCGAAAGTCGTCTGGCGCGACTTCGCGACAATCTCATGCGGACCAGGCTCGTGGCGGACGTGGTCCGCGCCGACCTGCTCGATTGGGCGCCCCCCGCAGCCGCCGATGCGGTACTGCTCGATGCGCCGTGCAGCGCTTCGGGCATCTTCCGCCGCCATCCCGATGTGCTCCACCGCGTCCGTCCGGCGCAGATCGCGGAGATGGCGGACCTGCAGACCCGGCTGCTGGCGCGCGCGGCGGATTGGGTGCGGCCGGGCGGCACATTGGTCTATGCGACCTGCTCGCTGGAACCCGAGGAAGGGGAGGAACAGGCCGGGCGATTCATGGCCGCGCGGCTGGATTTCTCGCTGGCGCCGCCCGCGCAGGGTGAGCTGCCCGTCGCGGCCGCCGCGCAGGGGTGGGTGAGGACGCTGCCGGGGACGCTGGAAGCCGATGGCGGGTGTGACGGCTTCTTTATCGCACGGTTCAGACGAGACAGATGACGGCACGGTTACGCTAAGTTAGGGTCGGTCAATGCCCAACCCCGTCCGCATCGCGCCCTCCATCCTGTCGGCCGATTTCGCGCGGCTGGGCGAGGAGGTGCGCGCGGTCGATGCGGCGGGCGCGGACTGGATCCACCTCGACATCATGGACGGGCATTTCGTGCCCAACATCTCGATGGGGCCCGGCGTGGTGAAGGCGCTCAGGCCGCATACCGCCAAGCCGTTCGACGTCCACCTGATGATTTCGCCGGTCGACGCCTATCTCGACGCATTCGCCGACGCCGGCGCGGACACGCTGACCGTGCATGCCGAGGCCGGGCCGCACATCCACCGTTCGCTCCAGCACATCAAGACGCTAGGCAAGCGCGCGGGCGTGGTGATCAACCCGGGGACGCCGGCCAAGATGCTGGATTACCTGCTCGACCTGGTCGATCTGGTGCTGGTGATGAGCGTCAACCCGGGATTCGGCGGCCAGCATTTCATCGACGGGCAGCTCAAGAAGATCGCGGCGGTCCGCAAGATGATCGACGCGACCGGCCGCGCGATCGACCTGGAGGTCGACGGCGGCGTCGATGCGGCGCAGGCGCGGCGCTGCGTCGAGGCGGGCGCGGACGCGCTGGTAGCGGGAACGGCGGTGTTCCAGGGCGGGCCGGACCGCTACGCGGCCAATATCGCGGCGCTTAGAGGCGGGTGAGCACCGCCCCGCTCGATACGCTGCCCGATCCCGTTCCGGACATCACCCCGGACACGATCGACGAGGGCAAGCGGCTGGTGCGCCTGGGCGGCGACACCGGGCTGAGCCTTGCCGAGCGGTTGTCCGAGCGGTTCCAACGGCTGACCTGGCGGACGCCGCTCCACACGCTGCGGCTGCGCGGCCGCTATCCGCTCAAGCTGATCGCCGTGCCCGACGATCCGATTGCGGGCGATGTCGCGCGCGGGCGGGCGTTGCTCGACGGGCGGATGAGTTTTCGTGGCGAGACCCACGCGCTCGACGCGCTCGATTTCCGCCACCGCGACTGGGGTGCGCCGTTTGCAACCCATGTCCACAGCTTCGCCTGGCTGCGCGACCTGTCGACGGTGGCGACGCGGGCGGGCGGCGCGCCGATCGCGGAGGTGATCACCGCGCGCTGGCTTCATGCCTATGCCGAGACGGTCGACGCGCTCGCCTGGGCGCCGGACCTGTGGGGGCGGCGTGTCCTCTACTGGACCGCCCACGCGCCGCTGATCCTGTCGTCGACCGATCTCGTCTATCGTTCGTCGGTGCTGAACACGCTGGCGCGCGGCGCGCGTCACCTGGATCGCGGGGCGGACAAGGCACCGGCAGGGGTGAAGCGGATCGCCGCGTGGTGTGGCGTGGTCGCGGCGGGGCTGCTGATCCCCGGCGGCGACGGGCGGCGGGCGTTCGGCGAGGCGGGACTGGCGCGCGCGGTGGCGGGCGGGCTGCACGACGATGGCGGGGCGGTGTCGCGCTCGCCGGCGCAGCTGCTCGACACGGTCGACCTGCTGGCGATGCTGCGCGAGACCTATGCGGCGCGGCGGCTGGCGTTGCCGGGCCCGATAGCGGCCGCACTGGCGCGGGCGGTGCCGGCGCTGCTCGGGACGACGCACGCCGACCGCGGGCTGGCGAGCTGGCAGGGCGGCGGGCCGATCACGGCGGCGGCGGTCGCGGCAGTGGTCGATGCGACCGGCATCCGCACCCGCCCGCTCCGCCAGGCGCGCGACTGGGGTTACCAGCGGCTGGCGGCGGGCAGCGCGGTGCTGATCGTCGACGCCGCGCCGCCGCCGGTCGCGCGTGCGGTGGCGGCGGGCTGCGCCTCGACCCTCGCCTTTGAATTGTCGGACGGCCCGGCGCGGCTGGTGGTGAATTGCGGCGGCGCCCAGGCCGGCTCGGCGACGTTGCCGGGGGCGCTGACGGCGGCGCTGCGCACGACAGCGGCGCATTCGACGCTGGTGGTGGCGGACTCCAACTCGACCGCGATCAATGCGGACGGCACGCTGGGGCGCGGCGTCGGCGAGGTCGAGCTGAGCCGGCAGGAAAGCGAGGTCGCGAGCCGGCTGGAGGCGAGCCATGACGGCTATGCGCGGCGTTTTGGCTTCGTCCATCGCCGCCAGGTGCAGCTGGCGGGCGATGGGCGCGAACTGCGCGGCGAGGACGCGCTGTTGCCAGCCAGCCGTCTCCGAGGAGGCCGGCGGCGGCGGGGCTCGACGGCGTTCGTCGTGCGATTTCACCTTGGCCAAGGCGTGCAGGCGTCGCCGACCGCCGATGGGCAGGCGGCGCTGTTGCGGCTGCCTGGCCATGACCCGAGAGGAGGCGCGCTGTGGCAGTTCCGCTGCCGCGGCGGCGCCCTGGCGATCGACAGCAGCCTGTGGATCGATGCCGACGGCCGCGCCGTGCCGACCCAGCAGCTGGTCGTTACGGGCGAGGCGGCGGCGGGCGGGGCGAGCGTGAGCTGGGCGTTCAAGCGGGCGATCTGATCGCCGCCGCCTGCTTGCAGGAAGGGGGCGGGGGTGGGTAAGCGCGCGCAACCTGATCGGCCTTGATGCATCGAGGCACGCACCACCCCAAGCCCTCCCTCGCAGGGAGGGGGAGTCGCCATGACCACCCTTGCCATCAAACGCGCGCTGCTGTCCGTTTCGGACAAGGCGGGCATCGTCGATTTCGCGCAGGCGCTGCATGTGCGCGGCGTCGAGCTGGTGTCGACGGGTGGCACCGCCGGGGCGTTGCGCGACGCTGGGTTGCCGGTGCGCGATGTCGCCGACCTGACCGGCTTTCCCGAGATGATGGACGGGCGGGTCAAGACGCTCCACCCGGCGGTGCATGGCGGGCTGCTGGCGGTGCGCGACGACCCGGCCCACGCGGCGGCGATGGCGGCGCATGGCATCGGCGCGGTCGATCTGCTGGTCATCAATCTCTACCCGTTCGAGGCGAAGGTCGCCGCCGGCGCCGAGCGCGACGAGGTGATCGAGAACATCGACATCGGCGGCCCGGCGATGGTGCGTTCGGCGGCGAAGAACCATGCCCATGTCGTGGTGCTGACCGACCCCCTCGATTATGAAGCGGTGCTCTCAGCGCTCGACGTGGACGGCGGCACCGGAAGGGAGCTGCGCATGCGGCTGGCGGCGAAGGCGTTCGCGCTCACGGCCACGTATGACGCGATGATCGCGCGCTGGTTCGGCACGGTCGATCAGGGTGAGCGGTTCCCCGCGACGCTGCCGCTGATTCTAGAAGCGCCGCAGCTGCTCCGTTACGGCGAGAACCCGCATCAGCGGGCGGCGTTCTACGCGCATCGTGGCCCCGGCGCGCGCGGCATCGGTCAGGCGCGGCAGGTGCAGGGCAAGGCGCTGTCCTACAACAATCTCAACGACGCCGACGCGGCGCTGGAGCTGGCCGCCGAGTTCCGCGACGCCGCGCCGACCGTGGTGATCGTCAAGCACGCCAACCCCTGCGGCGTGGCGAGCGCGACGACACTGGCGGCGGCCTACGAAGGGGCGTTCGCATGTGACAGCGTGTCGGCGTTCGGCGGGATCATCGCGCTCAACCGGCCCATCGACGAGGCGACCGCGCGGGCGATCACCGCGATCTTCACCGAGGTGGTGATCGCGCCCGATGCCGACGAGGGCGCTCTGGCGGTATTCGCGGCCAAGAAGAACCTGCGGCTGCTGCTGACCGGCGACCTGCCCGATCCGGCGCGGGACGGGCTGATGGTCAAGTCGATCGCAGGCGGCTGGCTGGTGCAGGGGCGCGACAACGGGGCGTTGGGCGTGCTGAACGTGGTCACGCAGCGCCAGCCGACGGCGCAGGAACTGGCCGATTGCCGCTTCGCCTGGACGGTGGCGAAGCACGTCAAGTCGAACGCGATCGTCTATGCCAGGGACGGCGCGACCGCCGGCATCGGCGCGGGGCAGATGAACCGGCTGGAATCGGCGCGCATCGCGGCGTGGAAGGCGCGCGACGCGGCCGGCAAGGCGGGCTGGACCGAGCCGCGCACGGCCGGTTCCGCCGTGGCGTCGGACGCCTTCTTTCCCTTTGCCGACGGGCTGCTGGCGGCGGTCGAGGCGGGGGCGACCGCGGTCATCCAGCCGGGCGGCTCGATCCGCGACGACGAGGTGATTGCGGCGGCGGACCGGGCTGGGCTGGCGATGGTATTTACCGGGATCCGGCATTTCCGGCACTGATCGCGCGCGCGGCCCGCTGCCTAGGACGCAGTCGCCCCGACGTTGGGCAGCGTCGCTTCCTCGACGTTCGGTATCCTGCCGAACAGTGCCCGGTCCGACGGCGCAAAGGCGAAGCGCCACAGGATGCCCAGATAGGTCACGGCGATCGCCGGTATCCCCACCATCAGCTCGACCCATTCCAGGCGGCGCGGCAGCCAGACGAACGCGGCGCCGACCACGATCGCCGCCAGCGCCGCCCACACCAGCGGCCAGCGCCACGGCGAGACCGGCGCGCCGAGGAGGCGGCCGAGCAGGCGCGCCTTGACGATCGAGGTGAGCCCGAGGCTGATCATCAGCGCCACCGCCGGCCCCGCCGCCTGATAGTTGACCGGCCACGGATCGGCCCAGCCGGCGGGCCAGTGTCGTGCCCGCGCCCAGCGCATCAGCACCACCAGCCCGAAGCTCAGCAGCACCTGCACCGTCAGCATCGTCGCCGAGATCGCCAGATTGCGGTGCCGGGCCGTATAGACCAGCGCGGATTCGCACACCGCGCCGGTCGAGGCGAGCACCTCTGCGGTCAACAGGAAGGCGAGCGCCGCCGTCCCCGCGACGAATTGCGGCCCCAGCACGCCCATGATCGCCTCGCCGGGGATCGACCCGATCAGCGCGAGCCCGCCTTGCGCGGCCATGATCCAGAACGCGACCTGCCGGACCTGCGCGGCGATCGCCGCATAGTCCCGGTTGGCCAGGCTGCGGGTGATCACCGGCCCCAGCACGGGGTCGAAACTCGACTTCAGCTTGAGCGGCAGCGAGGAGACCTGCTGCGCCATATAGTAGATGCCGACGATCTTGGGGGCGAACAGCAGCCCCAAGATGAAGCGGTCGACGTTGCGCGTACCCCATTCCAGTGCGTCGGCGCCCGCCAGCGGGGCGTTGACACGGGCGAGGTGGACGAGCTTGTTCGGCTGCGGTGACCAGCCGTGCGGGAGGCCGTAGCTGCGCAGGAACGGCACCAGGCTGGCGATCAGCGCCGCGACCATCGAGGCGACGTAGGACAGGACGAGGCCGTCACGGGTGGTGACGAAGGAAAAGGCCCAGGCGGCGAGGCTGATCGTCCAGGGTTCGACGACGGCGCGCGCGGTCACCGCGGCCTTGACGTTAAGGCGATAGGCGAGCGCCGCGAGGCTGACGTCCGACAGCGCCGGGCCGAGCACGATCAGGCCGAGATAGCGGTCGAGGCCATGCACCGGCGAGTTCGGGTACATGATCTGCGGGAAACACCACAGCAATGCGCTGGCGAACAGCGACGCGATCAGCGCCACCGCCATCGCGTCCCAGACGACACAGACGTGCGGGCGATCAGCCGAGGCGAGCGCCTGCGCCAGCCCACGCTTGAGCCCCAGCGTCGCGATCAGCGCCGCCAGCTCGACCACGACTACGGCGATGGCGAAGCGGCCGACCAGCTCCGGCCCGTAGAGCCGCCCGGCGATAAACAGGAACGGGATGCGCGCCGCGAGGCGGAGGATGAACCCCGCGATGTTGGTGCGGCCGCCCTTGGCGAGGGTGTCGATGTCGGTGGGGGTGTAAGATGCCGTCATGCTGGACGTGTTTCAGCATCCAGCGGCGCGCGCCGCGGCAAAGCCGCGTCGCCGAACGGGTTCGGCTGCACCGGCCCGCCGGCCGCGCTGATGCGGGTCATCCGGTCGTGGCCGGCCACCGCGCTGCGCGTCAATGCGCGCTGCCCCAGCTGTCGCCGACGCCGATCTCGATGCCGAGCGGCACCGTCAGTTCCACGGCGGGCGCAGCGGCGTCGGCCATAACGCGTTCGATGACGGGCTTGGCGGCATCGACATCACCGGCCGGCAGCTCGAACACCAGTTCGTCATGGACCTGGAGCAGCATGCGGACGTCGCCCAGCCCCGCCGCCGCCAGTGCGGGCTCCATCCGGATCATCGCGCGCTTGATGATATCGGCGCTGGTCCCCTGGATCGGCGCGTTGATCGCGGCGCGCTCGGCGCCCTGGCGTTCGTGCTGCACCTTTGACTTGATCCGGGTGAACCACGTCTTTCGACCGAACAGCGTCTGCGTATAGCCGCGCTCGCGGACGCTGGTCAGCGTCTCCGCCATGTAGCGGTTGATGCCGGGGAACCGTTCGAAATAACGATCGATCATCCCCTGCGCCTCATCGGCCGTCACCTCCAGCCGGCCGGCCAGCCCCCAGCGGCTGATGCCGTAGAGGATCGCGAAGTTGATCGTCTTCGCGCGCGCCCGCGTGTCGCGGTTCACTTCCCCGAACAATTCGGTGGCAGTCAGGGAATGGATGTCGTCGCCGTTGGCGAAGGCTGCGCGCAGCTGCGGCACGTCGGCGATGTGCGCGGCGAGGCGCAGCTCGATCTGTGAGTAATCCGCCGCCAAGATGACGTTGCCCGGTTCGGCCACGAACGCGTCCCGGATCTGACGGCCTGTCTCGGTGCGGATCGGGATGTTCTGCAGGTTGGGTTCGGTAGAAGACAGCCGCCCGGTCTGCGCGCCGGTCAGGCTGTAGCTGGTGTGGACACGGCCCGTCGCCGGGTTGATCTCCTGCTGCAGCGCGTCGGTATAGGTGTTCTTCAGCTTGGTCAGCTGGCGCCATTCCAGCACCTTGTGCACCACCTCACTGCCCGGCCCCTTCTCACGCGCGAGCCGTTCCAGCTCGGTCACGTCCGTGGAATAGACGCCGGACTTGCCCTTGCGCCCGCCCTTCAGCCCCATCCGCTCGAACAGCACGTCGCCCAGCTGCTTGGGCGAACCGATCGTGAAGGGCCCGCCCGCCAGCGCGTGGACCTCCTGCTCGGCGACGGCGATCTGCTCCGAGAACTCGGCCGAGAGCGCCGCCAGCCGCTCGCGATCGACCTTGACGCCATGCCGCTCCATTCGCGCGATGACCGGGATCAACGGCCGGTCGACCATCTCATAGACCCGCGTCGCCGCCTCGCCGGGCAGCCGCGCGCGGAAGCGTCTCCACAGCCTCATCGTCACGTCCGCGTCTTCGGCGGCGTAGCGCGTGGCGCTCTTCAGATCGATTTCGGCAAAGCCGCGCTGAGACTTGCCGACGCCGACCACGTCCTTGAACGCGATGCAGCTGTGCGACAGGTGCGTCGCGGCGAGTTCGTCCATGCCGTGCCCGTGCCGCCCGGCGTCCAAGTCGAAGCTCATGACGATCGTGTCGTCATGCGGGCGCACATGAATGCCGCGCTCGCCGAGCACGATCATGTCGAACTTGATGTTGTGCCCGATCTTGAGGACGAACTCGTCCTCGAACAGCTCCTTCAACCTGGCGAGGCAGGGTTCGCAGTCGATCTGTTCGGGGTTCTCGGCGAGCAGATCGGTGCCGCCGTGCCTGAGCGGGACGTAACAGGCGCGATTGGGGGCGAGCGCCAGGCTGATCCCGATCAGCTCGGCGCGGGTGGCGTCGGTGCCGCTCGTCTCCGTGTCGATCGCGACATAGCCCTGCGCGCGCGCGTCCGCGATCCAGCGGTCGAGCGCGTCGAGGTCGATCACCGTCTCGTAGCCGTCATGGTCGCACGGCGGATCGTCCCGGATCGGCGCGGTCGGTATCACGACCGGCGCATCGGCGACCTGCTCCAGCTTGTTCAGCAGGGTGCGAAAGCCGTGATGTTCCAGAAACGCGCGCAGCGGCGCGTCGGGAATGCCCTTCAGCTCCAGCTCGTCGAGCGGATGTTCCAGCGGCACGTCGCATTTCAGCTTGACCAGCTCGCGGCTCATCCGCGCGGCGGCGGCATGCTCGCGCAGATTGTCGCGCAGCTTGCCCTTCTTGAACCCGTCGTCCGCCGCCGCGGCGAGCACGCCCTCGACATCGCCATGCGCCTGGATCAGCTGCGCCGCGGTCTTCGGCCCGACCCCCGGCACGCCCGGCACATTGTCGACGCTGTCGCCCATGAGCGCCAGCACCTCGCCCAGCTTGCCGGGTTCGACGCCGAACTTCTCGACGACATGCTCCGCGCCGAGCCGGCGGTTGTTCATCGTGTCGTAGAGGTCGAGGCCGGGCTCGATCAGCTGCATCAGGTCCTTGTCGGAGCTGACGATCGTCACCGACCAGCCCTGCGCCAGCGCCGCCTTGGCGTAGGAGGCGATCAGGTCGTCCGCCTCCAGCCCCTCCTCCTCGATGCACGGCATCGAAAAGGCGCGGGTCGCGTCGCGGATCATCGGGAACTGGGGGACCAGGTCTTCGGGCGGCGGCGGCCGATGCCCCTTGTACTGGTCGTACATCTCGTTGCGGAAGGTGTGGCTGCCCTTGTCGAAGATCACCGCCATGTGGGTGGGGCCCTCGGCCGCATGGACCTCGTCCGCCAGTTTCCACAACATGGTGGTGTAGCCATAGACGGCGCCGACCGGCTCGCCATGCCTGTTGGTGAGCGGCGGCAGGCGATGATAGGCGCGGAAGATATAGCCCGAGCCGTCGACGAGGTAGAGATGCGGCATACGCGGGGCTTAGCGGATGCGCCCGGTGGCGGCAAAGCCCCGCAGCTTACTCTCGCGTCGGCTGCTCCATCGGCGGCGCAGCACCGCCGCCGACATACCCTGCCACGGCCGCCGCTACCGACTGGATCAGGTGCTGGCGTTCCTGGATCGGCCGGGTGGTGTCGCCGATCATCACCGCCAGCGCGTAACGGTGGCCGTCGGGGGCGGTCAGCAGGCCGACATCGTTGAACCCGGCGTTGCGCCCGGCCAGATCCTGCCCCGTGCCGGTCTTGTGCGCGATCTGCCAGCCGCCGGGGACCGCCGCACGCAGCCGGGCGCGGCCGGTGACCGACTGGCCCATCGTCGACAGCAGCACGCTGGTCGAGGTTTCGCTCAGGAGTTCCCCGCGCGCGAGACGCGCAAGCGCATCGGCGATGGCGAGCGGCTGCGCGCCGTCGGGCGGGTTGGCGACATAGGCGTCGAGCGCCCGATCGCGCGCCTCGCGCGTCAGCCGCGCCCGCGCGATCTCAAAGCCGTTGTTGCCTGCCCAGTGCTGATCCCAGATCAGCCCCGCGGTCTGCGCCTGCAACTGCCGCTCGCCGGGGCCGAAGCGGATCGGGCCCAGCCGCTTCGCCTCGATCATCGCGCGCACCGCCGGCGGGCCGCCGCACAGCCACAGCAGCTTGTCGTTGGCGGTGTTGTCCGAGTGGGTCAGCGCGCGGGTCAGCAGGTCGCCGACGGTGGTCTGGAACCCGCCCGGCCGCACCGCGAGTGCTGCGATCGGCTCGTGGAACAGCGTCAGGTCGTCGGCGGTCACGGTGACGGGATCGTCCAGCCGCAGCCGTCCCTGATCGCGCAGATCGAGCACGGTGAGCGCGACCCACAGCTTCGACACCGACTGCTGAGGCAGATACTGCCGCCCGCCCGCTTCGACCGTCCAGCCGTCATCGACCGCGCGGACCGCGACTCCGGCGCGCCCGGCGAAGCTGCGTTGGATGCGGGTGATCTGATCGATCAGCGGAAAGGGTGCGGTGCGGCTGACCCGGGGCTGCGCGGACGGGATCGGGATCGAGACGAGCACCGGCGGCAGCGGTCGCGGGGCGCGTGCCGTGTGGCCGGGCCGCGCGGTCGAGCCGCATGCCGCCAGCACGCCCGCGGTCAGCGCCGCGATCGCCACCCATCGATACGCTTTACCCAGACTCATGCGATACCCGTCAGTGCGTTTGCTCTTGTTGTGCGGAGGCGTGGGGGGCAGAAACAAGGCGGACGATTCGGCCGTGCGACGAGCACCCCCTCCAGCACGACGAACGGAAGAGAATGCTGGCGCAAGGCTTTGATTTCCGGGTACTTGGCGCGCTGCTGATGATCGCGGCGCTGGTTGCGATCGTGTCACAACGCCTGCGCCTGCCCTACAGTGCCGGGCTAGTCGTCGCGGGCGGTGCGCTGTCGCTGGCGGCGCAAGGATTCACTCCGCCGCTGACGCGCGATCTGATCTTTCTCGGCTTCCTGCCACCCTTGGTGTTTGAGGCGGCGATCCAGATCCCCTGGCGGCGGCTGCGGCGCGAGCTGCCGCTGCTTGCCGCCCTGGTGACGCTGGGGATGGCGCTGGGGGTCGCGGTGGTGGCGGGGGGGATGCACTGGCTGGTCGGCTGGAGCTGGCTGGGCGCCGGGCTGTTCGGAGTGCTGATCGCGGCGACCGACCCGGTGTCGGTAATCGCGGCCTTCAAGCAGCTTCATGTCGCGCCGCGGCTGCACCTGCTGGTCGAGGCGGAGAGCCTGTTGAACGACGGCGTGGCGGCGGTCGGCTTCGCGATCCTGGCCGGGGTCGCGGCGGGCGGGGTGGCGACACCGGCCGGTGTGGCGCTCAACCTGGTCGCGACCGTGCTGGGCGGGATCGGCTGCGGCGTCGCGGTGACGGTGCCGCTGGTGCTGCTCGCCGGGCGGACGCAGGACCGCCTGGTCGAGATCGCGCTGTCGGCGATCATCGCCTATGGCTCGTTCCTGCTGGCCGAGGCGCTGGGGTGCTCGGGGGTGCTGGCGACGCTGACCGCGGGGCTGGTGGTCGGCAACTGGGGCTTCTCCTACGCGATCAGCGACAACGGGCATGAGGGGGTGCGCGGCTTTTGGGAAGTCGCGGCGTTCGCGATCAACTCGATGATCTTCCTGCTGATCGGCGGCCAAGGGGTGACGGTGCCGCTCGGGCTGGTGGTGGAGGCGGCGGCGGTCGCGGTGGCGCTGTCGCTGCTCGGCCGCGCGGCGACCGTATATCCCGTTGCCTTTGCCTTCGCGCGGACCCGGCTGAGGGTCGAGTGGCGCTATAAGCATGTGCTGTTCTGGGGCGGTCTGCGCGGGGCGCTCGCCCTGGCGCTGGCGCTGGCGCTGCCGGTTCAGGTGGCGGAGCGGCGGACGATCGTCGCGGTGGCGTTCGCCGTCGTCGCGTTCTCGATCCTGGTCCAAGGGCTGACGATGCCGTGGCTGGTGGGCAGCCTGGGCCTGCGCCGCGGGAACGGCCGGGCCGCGGGTCAGGGCACCAGCACCGTGTCGACCGCGACCGGCAGCGTCTCGGGATAGTCCAGTGTGTAGTGGAGGCCCCGGCTCTCATGGCGGTGCAGCGCGCTGCGGACGATCAGGTCGGCGGTCTGGAGCAGGTTGCGCAGCTCGATCAGGTCGGGGGTGACGCGGAACTGGCCGTAATAGTCGGCGACCTCCTCCGTCATCATGCGGATGCGGGTGCGCGCGCGTTCCAGCCGCTTGGTGGTGCGGACGATGCCGACGTAATTCCACATGAAGCGGCGGATCTCGGTCCAGTTCTGCTTGATGACGACCTCTTCGTCGGAGTCGGCGACGCGGCTTTCGTCCCACCCCCGGATCGCGGGCACAGGCGGCAGCGCGTCCCACTGCGCGGCGATGTGCGCGGCGGCGGCGTCGCCGAAGACGAAGCATTCGAGCAAGCTGTTGGACGCCAGCCGATTCGCCCCGTGCAGCCCCGACTGCGTGCACTCGCCCGCCGCGTACAGCCCGGGCAGGTCGGTGCGGCCGTCGCGGTCGACGACAATGCCGCCGCATGTGTAGTGCTGGGCGGGCACCACCGGGATCGGCTGGCGCGTGATGTCGATGCCCAGCCCGAGCAGCTTTTCGTAGATCGTCGGAAAGTGGCCGCGGACAAACTCGGGCGGCTGATGGCTGATGTCGAGATGGACATAGTCGAGCCCGTCGCGCTTGATCTCCGCATCGTTCGCCCGCGCGACGATGTCGCGCGGCGCCAGCTCGGCGCGCGGATCGAGGTCGGGCATGTAGCGGTGCCCGGTCCTGGGATTTAGCAGCCACCCGCCCTCGCCGCGCACCGCCTCCGTGATGAGGAAGTTCTTGACGTCGAGATTGTAGAGGCAGGTCGGGTGGAACTGCATGAACTCCATGTTGGAGACCCTGCACCCCGCCCGCCAGGCCATCGCGATGCCGTCGCCGGTCGCGCCGCGCGGCGCGGTGGAGAAGAGGTAGGTCCGCCCCGCCCCGCCGGTCGCCAGGATCGTCGCGCGGGCGGTGAAGAGGCCGACGTGGCCGCTGGTGCGATCGACGGCGTAGACACCCCACACGTTGCCCGCGCCCGAATAGCGCTCCTCGTGGCGTGAGGTGGCGAGGTCGATCGCGACCTGATCGGGAACGAGCCTAATGTTGGGGTGCGCGGCAGCGGCGCGGAGCAGCGCTTCCTGCACCGCCCAGCCGGTCGCGTCGGCGACATGGACGATACGGCGGTGCGAATGGCCGCCTTCGCGGGTGAGATGGAGGGCGCTCCCCTCGGTTGCGAAGGGAACGCCCAGCGCTTCGAGCCGATGGATCGCGGCGGGCGCACGCTCGACCACCATCTCGACGACGCCGCGGTCGTTGAGCCCCGCGCCCGCGATCATCGTGTCCTCGATATGCTGTTCGAAGGTGTCGCCCTCTTCCAGCACCGCGGCGATACCGCCCTGCGCCCAGGCGGTAGCACCCTCGTCGAGCCCGCCCTTGGCGAGCACCGTGACACGGAAACGCCCGGCGAGGTTGAGTGCGGCGGTCAGTCCGGCGGCGCCGGAACCGACGATGAGGACATCGCTGAGATGCGGGTCTGAGCTTTTGTGCAGGTCGGGCAAAAGCTTCTCCGTGGGCGCCGTCGTCGCGCACTATCGGGCCGCAGGCTGGCTGGACGCAAGCGGCGCGGCCAAGTTGATCTTTCGCAAGCACAATTCCGGGCCGGGCAGTGAACCGTCGCGGCGGTTCGGGGGTTTGCTGCGCACACCAACCCGGGATCATCCATGCTTCAGCTCGTTCACCCCGCCGCCGCCCCGGCGACGGATGACCTTCTATCCGACGACACGCAGCGACGATTGGCGCGGTGGAACCGCACCCGTCTGGCACCCGGCTTCCCGGCCGACGACTGGCGCGCGCAGCTCGATCGCGATGCCCGGATGCAGCGGCTGGAGGGCGAGTTCCTGGAGACGCTTCGGGCCGAGGTGGCCGGCGCAGCGTCGGCGGCCCCCACCGATGTCGACGGTTTCGTCGCCTGGTTCGAGGCCCTGGAGCCGCATGGCCCGGGGCAGCACGACGCGCTGTTCCCCTGGCTGGCGGAGGAAGCGACGCTGGACGAGTTCCGCTGGTTCTTCGAACAGGAAGCGGCGGGCGAGGCCGGGTTCGACGATCTGGTCGCGATGACGCAGGTCAAGCTGCCAGTCGCGCCCAAGCTGGAGCTGGCGCGCAACTATTGGGACGAGATGGGGCGCGGCAACCCCAATGGGATGCACGGGCCGATGCTCGATGCACTGGTCGAGACGCTGCAGGTCGACCCGGCGATCGACCGGACGGTGGCCGAAAGCCTGACGCTGGCAAACGCGATGACGGCGATGGCGGCGAACCGGCGCTATGCCTGGCATTCGGTCGGTGCGCTGGGCGTCATCGAGCTGACCGCGCCGGCGCGTGCGGCGCTGGTCGAACAAGGGCTGCGGCGGCTGGGCTTTTCGGGCAAGGAGCGGAAGTACTTCGCGCTCCATTCGGTGCTCGATATCAAGCATGCGGCCGACTGGATCCGCGAGGCGCTGCGCCCGGCGATGGCTGAGGACCCGAGCCGCGGCCGTGCGATGGCGGAGGGCGCGCTGATCCGGCTGAAATGCGGCGAGCGCTGCTTCGCACGCTATCGCGCCAACCTGTGGAACGCGCCGAAAGAAGAGAAACGAGCGTTCGCCTTCTGAAGCAGAGTGCCTGACCCCGGCAATACACCGTTGCGTCCGCCCGCCTCTTCGTGACAGAATGCGCCGGTCGGAGGGAAGGGCGTGCGCGGACAGATTCTCGGCGTGGATATGCGGACCGGCGAGGGCCAGCTCGCCGGCGAGGACGGGCGGCGGTACAGTTTCCGCCCCGATGACTGGGCGCATCGCGGCGAGCCGCAGATCGGCCTGCCGGTCGATTTCAACCCTGAAGCGGACCGTGCCCACAGCATCTTTCCCGTCCCCGTCGCACCGGCGGCGGCGGCCGTGCCCGCGACGGCCGCCCCGCCCGTCTATGCCGTCGCCTATCCCCCGGGCCGCTACGAGCCGACGACCGACCGCAACAAGATCGTTGCGGCGCTGCTCGCCTTTTTCCTGGGCGTGCTCGGCATCCACCGCTTCTATCTGGGGCGGACGGGGTCGGGGATCGTGATGCTGGTGCTGACGATCACGGTGGTCGGCATGCTGATCACCGGGCCCTGGGCGATCATCGACTGCATCCGCTACCTGGTGATGACCGACCGCGACTTCGCGCGGCGCTATGGGAGTTGAGCGGCGGAGCCGCGCACCAGGCTGAGGAACACATCCTCGAGGTCCGCCTCGCGGGTCGAGACGTCGACGATCCCCAGTCCGTCCGCCTGCACCGCGGCCAGCACTTCGCCCGCATTCACCCGGCTCTTGTCGTAGGTGATCTCCAGCACGCGGGCGGGCTTCAGCACGATCTTCTCGAAGCAGGGCGCCTGCGGGGCGGCGGCCAGGTCACGGTCGACGGTCACCGCCACCACCTTCTCCTGCGCGCGCGCGACCAGCGTGCGGGTCGGCTCGTTCGCCACCAGCCGGCCGTGGTTGATGATCGCGATGCGGTCGCAGAGCTGTTCGGCCTCCTCAAGATAATGGGTGGTCAGCACGACGGTGACGCCGCCAGCGTTGAGCGCGCGGACATAGGCCCAAAGCTGTTGTCTGAGCTCGATGTCGACACCCGCGGTCGGCTCGTCCAGCACCAGCACGGGGGGCGAGTGAACCATGGCCTTGGCGACCATCAGCCGCCGCTTCATGCCGCCCGACAGCGTGCGGGCATAGGCGTTGGCCTTGTCCTCCAGATGTACCGCGCGGAGCAGCTCGAGGCTGCGGCGCTGCGCCTTGGGCACGCCGTACAGCCCGGCCTGGATTTCCAGCGTCTCGACCGGCGTGAAGAAGGGGTCGAACAGGATCTCCTGATTGACGATGCCGATCGACGCCTTCGCGTTGCGCGGGTGCGCGTCGATGTCGAAGCCCCAGATCGACGCGGTCCCGCTCGTCTTGTTGACCAGCCCCGCTAGGATGTTGATGAGCGTCGACTTGCCCGCACCATTGGGCCCGAGCAGCCCGAAGATGCTGCCGCGCGGCACGTCGAAGCTGACCCCGTCGAGCGCCTGCTTGCCGCCCTGATAGGTCTTGCACAGCCGGTCGATGCTGATGGCGGCTTCGTTCATGGCGGCGGGGGATAGGCGCACGAGGATTGAAGGGCAACGTGACGCTTGCTACCGCGAGACCCATGACCCCGCCGCTCGAGATCACCCGTGTCAGCCAGCGCCGTGTCGCCTGTGACGGCGCATCCGACATTCCCGGCGGCGCGGCGTTGGGCCATCCGCGTGTATGGCTGCAGATCGACGAGCATGGCTATGTTGATTGTGGGTATTGCGACCGCCGCTTCGTCCTGATCGGCGGCGCAGCGGACGGCGCTGACCAAGCGGCGCTGCCGGACATCAGCGAAGGCGCAAGGTGAGGGCGCTCGCCCTGCTGCTGGCGGTCGCCACGCCCGCCGCAGCACAGGAAGCCCAGATGCACCACGCCACCGGCACGTTCCAGGTCACGATCACGACGGAGGCACAGGCCCCCGCGCCCGCCGGCGGGATGCCGACCGCACGGATGGCGATCGCCAAGACGTTCGGCGGCGATTTGGTCGCGACCGCGATCGGCACGATGCTGAGCGCGGGCGTCCCGCAGCCGGGCCACGCCGCCGCCTATGTTGCGATCGATCAGATCAACGGCACGCTTGCCGGGCGCAGCGGCGGCTTTCTGCTGCTGCATCAGGGAACGATGTCGCAGGCGGGCAGCGTGCTGACGGTGGTGATCGCGCCGGGCAGCGGCACGGGCGGGCTGACCGGGATCGCGGGCAGCCTGTCGATCGAGGTCCGCGACGGCGTGCACCATTACGACCTCGCCTATTCGCTGCCCGCCAGCCACTAGGCGGGAGCGCGCAGGCAGCTTATCTGCTGGGCATGACGTATCAGGACCCCCGCTCCTTTCTCTACCGTGACGACCTGTCGCCCGAAGCGGCGCTGGCGCTGACCGCGCAGGCGCTGGGCAAGGCCGACGACGGTGAGCTGTACCTGCAATATCGCCGCGCCGAGGCGTTCGGGTTTGATGACGGGCGTTTGAAGACCGCGAGCTATGACACGCATGCCGGGTTCGGGCTGCGCGCGGTGTCAGGCGAGATGACCGCCTTTGCGCATGCCAACGAACTCTCGGCGGCGGCGATCAAGCGCGCCGCGGCGACGATGGCGCTGATCGAGCCGGCGACCGGCCAGCGCCCGGGTCCGCCCAACGGCACCAACCGGCGGCTATATACCGACACCGACCCGCTCGACCTGGTGCCCTTCGCCGACAAGGTGAGCCTGTGCCAGGCGATCGACGCTGCGGCGCGCGCGCGTGATCCGCGGGTGGCGCAGGTCTCGGTCGGGCTTTCGGGCACGTGGACCGTGGTCGAGATCGTGCGGCCGGACGGCTTCGTCGCGACCGACGTGCGGCCGCTGGTGCGCTTGAACGTCCAGATTGTGGTCGAGCAGAACGGGCGGCGGGAGACGGGGACGTTCGGGATCGGCGGGCGCTATCTGTACGACCGGCTGCTTGCCGAGCCGGTCTGGACGCGCGCGATCGACGAGGCGCTGGCGCAGGCGCTGATCAATCTGGAGGCGGTGGATGCACCGGCGGGCGATATGACGGTGCTGCTCGGGCCGGGCTGGCCCGGCGTGCTGCTCCACGAAGCGGTCGGGCACGGGCTGGAAGGCGACTTCAACCGCAAGGGCACCAGCGCTTTTTCCGGGCGGATCGGCGAGCGCGTCGCCGCGCCGGGCGTGACGGTGGTCGACGACGGCACGATCGCCGACCGGCGCGGGTCGCTGTCGGTCGACGACGAGGGCACACCGACCGCCGAGACGGTGCTGATCGAGGACGGCATCCTGAAAGGCTATATGCAGGACCGGCTGAACGCGCGGCTGACTGGGGTCGCGCCCACGGGCAACGGCCGCCGCGAGAGCTTCGCGCATGCGCCGATGCCACGGATGACCAACACCTTCATGCTGGGCGGCCGCGACGATCCGGGCGAGCTGTTGTCGCGGGTCAAGCGCGGCATCTTTGCCAAGAGCTTCGGCGGCGGCTCGGTCGATATCACTTCGGGCAAGTTCGTCTTCTCGTGCACCGAGGCGTATCTGATCGAGGACGGCCGGATCGGCGCGCCGATCAAGGGCGCGACGCTGATTGGCGACGGCCCCACGGTGCTGACGCGAGTGACCGGCATCGGCAATGACTGGGCGCTGGACGAGGGCGTCGGCGTCTGCGGCAAGGCCGGGCAGAGCGTGCCGGCGGGGGTCGGGCAGCCGACGGTGCTGGTCGACGGGCTGACGGTCGGCGGAACGGCGGTTTAGGCCGTCACCCGCTGCCGGTCAGCACGTCCAGGGCGCCGATTGTTCGTCGGAAGTTGGGGTCAGCGTCAGCTCCATCCAGATCGGCGTCGATTGCCCCCGCCGCCAGCCCGCGCACGTTCACCTTCGCCTTCAACCGTGCCGCCAACAGCGCGGTGCCGCTGACCTTGCGCTGCACGAACAGCGTCTCCACCGGCGGCACGTGCCAGCTGTCGCGGTCGGCGAGCAGCGCCTTTGCTTCCTCGCGGACGACCGGCACGAAGGCGCGGTCGCCGAAGTCGAACGGGCCGTCGCGGTTGAGCGCTTCGTCGACCGCGGAAATGATGCGGTCGATCGCCGGGCTGTGCCGCGCCGCCGCGGCCGCACCCAGGAAGCCGGCGGCGACGGCTGTATCGCGGATACGGTCTCGATCGCGCGACAGACCCGCCTCGATCAGCGCCCGATAGGCGGCGGCGGTCGCGGGCGGCACCGGGCGCGTGGCGCCGAAATCCAGCAGCACCAGCCTGCGCGTCTCCGGCTGCCAGCGATAATTGGCGAAGTTGGGATCGGTCTGCATCTCGCCGAAGCGGAACAGCTCGGCGAGCACCAGCTCGATCAGCGCAGTCGCGGCCGCGTCGCGTTCGTCCGCCGGCGCGTCGCCCAGCGTCTCGATCGGGCGACCCTCGACGAAGCTCATCACGAGCACGCGTCCGGTGGTCAGCGCCGGCTCGGGCTCGGGCACGGCATAGCGCGGATCGCCCGCCAGCCGCTCGACGTAGCGCGCCATCGCCGCGCTTTCGCGCGCATAATCGGCTTCCTCCGCCAGCTGCCGCTTGGCCGCGTCGAGCAGCGGCCGGATGTCGAGGCCTGCGGGCAACAGCTGCGACACGCGCAGCAGCGTCGCGACATTGTCGACATCGGCGTCGATGCTGCCGGCGACGCCGGGATACCGGACCTTGACCGCCAGCCGCCGCCCATCGGGCAGCGTCGCGCGGTGAACCTGGCCGATCGAGGCGGCGGCGATCGGGGACGCCTCGAAATGGCGAAAGCGGCGGCGCCAATCGCTGCCCCATTCGGCGACCAGCACCTGCTGGAGCTGCTGCGGCGGCATGCGATAGGCCTGGTCGCGCAACCGCGCGAGGATCGCGGACAGCTCGGGCGGGAGCAGGTCGCCCGCATCCATCGAGATCATCTGCCCGAGCTTCATCGCCGCGCCGCGCAGGTGCGCCAGCCGATCGGCGACGCGTCGCGCGTTGGCGGGCGTCAGTATCAGATCGCCCATGCGCGGCCGCTCGCCCGCGGCAAGCTTGCGCGCGCCTTCCGCCAGCATGCCACCCGCCACACCGCCCGCGAGCCGGCCGAAACCCGCCAGCCGCGCGACGCGTCCGCTGGGCACCGCGCGATGTCTTTCGTCTTCTGCCATGCAGGATCAAGCATCCGGTCGCGCGCGAGTTCCCCCGGGGGCACCAGGTGATCGGCACGGCGTTGATGCAGGATGCCGGACGAGCCGCTGGTCACGCCGGACGGGCGCTACATCGTCGTGCGCGGCCGATTGTGGCGACGCGCCGACCCATCGCCGACCGAGGCGCGGCGGGCCGTGCTGGTCGGGGAGCTGATGACGGCACGCCGTGCGGCCGGCGCGGCGATGAGGACTGCCGACCTGGAGGCGCTGGCCACCGCGCGTGCCGCCGTGCACGCGGCAAAGGTGGCGCTGGGTGAGCGTGGGCAGGTGTGGTGGCGCGACGGTGCGCCCGACCAGAACCGGCGGCTGGCCCGCAACAGCAGCTATGCGGCGTGGTTCGCAACACAAGAGGCTTGCCCGCCCGCGTGATCCGGGCTTCACTCGCGCCATGCTGACCCAGGGTGACGATTATCCGCTGCATCAGACTGCAGAGCCCATCGCGTTCGCCGGAACCGACCGCAACTTCTACGATCGCTACTTCTTCAACGGCTACAGCCTGACGGCGGGCGACACGCGGATGCTGGCGGTGGCGTTCGGGGTCTATCCGCAACTCGACATCGTCGATGCGCATGTCTGCTGGATGGCGAACGGGCGGCAGGTCAACCTCCACGCCGCCGCGCGGGCTGGTGGCGAGCGGCTGCTAATGCAGGCAGGGCCGGTGCGGATCGAAGTGGTGGAGCCGCTCCGCACCCTGCGCATCACCGTCGATGCGCCCGACCAGGGTATTACGGCGGACCTCACCTTCACCGGCCGCAGCTTTCCGATCGAGGAGCCGCGCTTCACCCGCCGGATCGGGCCGCGGACGCTGCTCGACTATATGCGTCTGACGCAGAATGGCGGCTACGACGGTTGGGTCGAGGTGGACGGCGAGCGGCATGACGTCACCGGCTTCGCGGGCACGCGCGACCGCAGCTGGGGGGTCCGCCCGGTCGGCGCGCGCGACGTGCAGCCGCCGCCGGTGCTGCCGCAATTCTTCTGGCTGTGGAGCCCGTGCGTGTTCCCCGACCGCGACCTGTTCTGGCACAGCAACGACGATGAGCATGGCCGGCCGTGGAACCGGCGCGGAGTGGTGATGCCGGCCGGCGGTGCCCCCGCGGACGAGCGGGCTGTCGATGGGACGGCCGAGCTGGCCTGGCGCCCGGGCACGCGGGCAGCGACGGCGGCGACGCTGCGGATCGATGAGGGCGAGGTGATCTTCACGCCGGTCGCGGAGTTCATGATGCTGGGGCTCGGCTATGGTCACCCGCGCTGGGCGCACGGCACCGATCACGGGCCGCTGGCGACGGAGCGGGAGGATTTCGCCACCGCCGATCTCGACCGGAGCCAGCCGCAGCATTTTCACATCCAGGCGCTGTCCGAGGTGCGCTGGACCGACGCGGCGGGCACGGTGCGACAGGGTCGCGGCGTCCTGGAGCAGCTCGCGATCGGGGCGCATGCGCCATCCGGATTCACCGGTCTTGCCGACGTGACGCCATGACGCTGACGGACGATCTCGCTGCCTATCTCGGTCGACAATGGGGTGCGGCAGTGGCGGTCGAGGGGCTCGCGCGCATTCCCGGCGGGGCGAGCCGGGAAACGTGGCGGTTCGATGCGGTCGTGGGTAACGCGCGGCGGCCACTGATCCTGCGCCGCGATCCGGGCGATAGCCTGATCGAGACCGAGCGCCGCGTTGAGTTCGCGGCGCTGCAGACGGCGCAGGGGCGGGTGCCCGCGCCGGCGCCGCTGCTGTTGGAGGAAGGCGCGGCGGCGCTGGGCGCCCCCTTCTTCGTGATGGAGCGGATCGACGGCGGCAGCGTGGCTTCGCCCTTCTCGCCCGATCCCTACGGCGCGGCAGCAGCGACGCTGGGCGCGGCGTTCTTCACCGGACTGGGCAGGCTGGCGGCGACGCCGCTGGCGGGGACGCCGCTCGCCGGGGCCGTCGACGCGCCTGCGCCTGACGCGTGCTGGCGGGTGCAGCTCGATCACTGGGCGGGCGTGATCGATGCCGACGAGCAGCACCCGCAGCCGATCGTCCGCGCCGCGATCCGGCGGCTGCGCGCCCACCCGCCGCCGCCGCCGCCGTATGTTGCGGTCGTGCATGGCGACTATCGCTCCGGCAATGTCATGCACAATGGCGCGGGCGCGCTGCTCGCGGTGCTCGACTGGGAGATGGCGCATGGCGGCGATCCGCTGGAGGACCTTGCCTGGGCCATCGATCCGCTATGGGGCCATGATGACCCGGAGCGCGTCGCCGGACTGCTGCCGCGCGAGACAGCGCTGGCGGCATGGTCGGGGGCGAGCGGGATGGCGGTCGACGCGCGCGCGCTCGCCTGGTGGTCGTTGTTCGCGGCGGTGAAGGGGCAGGCGATCTGGACGTCGGCCGCCAAGGCCTGGGTCGATACCGGCATGGTCGATCCAGTGCTGGCGATTTCCGGCTGGTACACCGCGCGCCGACACGATCAGATCATCGCCGCGCAGCTGGAGCATTTCGCCGCATGACGCCGACGACCGCGACTATCCTGGCCGGCAATGCGCGCGTGATCGCATCGCTTGCGGGGGAAGAGGGCGGCGCGGACTATGCCGGCGCGAAGCTATCGGTCGTGGCGCTGCTGAGCGTGCTGGCGGCGCAGGAGGCCGAGGCGGGCGCGGCGGTGCGGCTGGCGGAGAATGCGGCGATCGCGGCGGTGCTGACGGCGGCTCGGCCGGACGATGACGGCGGGGCCGACCTGCCCGAGAGCGCCGAGCCGACGATCGCGGCGCTGGACGCGGTCAATGCCACGCTGCGGCGGCGGTTGATCGCATTGCATGAGGCGGTGGAGGCACGCGGCGACCGGGCGTGCGATGCCGCGATCCTGGCGCTGTATCGGCGGATGGCCGAAGGCAGGATGCTGGTGCTGCCGCCGCATTGATGGGGGGGTTGTTGAGGCGAGCCCGCCGCGGGAGTGAACCCCGCTCTTAGGACGGCGCAATCGCGCCGCCAACCGGGGGCGTTGAGCTCGCTTCGCCTGCTCGATCGCGGAAGAAGCCGACGTGCTTGCGCACGCCGGCTTCTCCGCTCACCCTCCGCCGGAGGGCCGGCGCCGACACCCGTCTTAGGGGGCGGTGCCGGCGCCGATCCGGGCCATTACTGGAGCAGCTTGAGCACGCCCTGCTGGCTCTGGTTCGCCTGGGCCAGCATCGCCGTGGACGCCTGGGTCAGGATCTGCGCCTTCGCCAGGTTCGCGGTTTCCGCCGAGAAGTCGGCATCCTCGATGCGGCTGCGCGCGTCCGTCAGGTTGGTGACGTTGCTGGTCAGGTTGTTGACCACCGACTGGAACCGGCTCTGCGCCGCACCCAGGTTGGCGCGCGCCGTGTTGATCGTGCCGAGCGCCGTATCGACCGTCCCCAGCGCCGTATTGGCGTGCGCCACCGTGTCGACGGCGGTTGCCGACGTCGAGTTGGTGATCGCCGTCAGGCTGAGGTTGACCGTGTCGCCCGCATTGGCACCGGTCTGGATCGCCACCACGCCCGACGCGCCCGCCGAGCCGTCGAACAGCTTGACGCCATTGAACTTGCTGTTGGTCAGGATGTCGGTGATCTGCGCGGTCAGCGCGGTGACTTCGGCGTTCAGGTTCACGCGGTCGGTCGCATCGCTATAGGTGCCCGAGGCCGACTGCACCGCCAGCTCGCGGATACGCTGCAGCATGTTGGTGACTTCGCCCAGCGCGCCTTCCGCGGTCTGCGCCATCGACATGCCGTCATTGGCGTTGCGGATCGCCTGGTTCATGCCGCGGACCTGCGAGGTCATCGACGCCGCGATCGCAAGGCCGGCAGCGTCGTCCTTCGCCGAATTGATGCGCTTGCCGGTCGACAGACGCTCCATCGCCATCGACAGCTGCATGTTGGCACTGGTCGACGCATTGCCCGCGCGCAGCGACGCGGTGTTGGTTCCGATCACGGTCATGTGAAAACTCCTCATTTGCCTGGCGCCTCCCCGCCGCCCCCTGAGCGGAAGGGCCGAGCCGCCGTCGGGGATAACGGCCGTAGCTGCTGGAGCTTTAGGGACATTTTCGGCGCGGCCTCCCTCGCGTGCGCGACGCGGGCCCGGCCGGACGCCGGCGGCGCGCCCGGAAAAACCTTGCCGGGCGGCAAGATGTTTAACCGGCAATTTACCACCTTTGCCGCACACCGGTACGGTCAAAGGGGTTTCAATGCGCACGATCTTCCCATCTGCCGCCATTCTCGCCCGCCGCTACGCCCTTGTTTCCGGGTTGCGCGCACAAGGTTTCGGCATCGGCTCGCTGGCCAACGCGGCGCCCACGGCCGGCGATCTGTTCCTGGTCGCCGACGGTGAGCGGGTGCCGGCGGCCGCGCGCACCGTCGTCATCGGCGAGGAAGGCCGCAGCGTCGTACCGTCACAGGGCGGCAACCCGGCGCGGATTGCGTTCGGCGCCGCCGACGCGCGGATCGGCTACGGCTTTGCCCGCGCGCTGATCGCCGGACCGGAACAGCCGACCGCGGCCGATCCGGAGAGCCTGGCGCTGCTGGCGCTGGCCGAGCGCGTCGCGGCCGCCGACATCACCGTGCTGATCAACGGCCCGACGGGCACCGGCAAGGAAGTGCTGGCCCGGGCGATCCATAATCAGTCGCTCCGCAAGAGCAGGCCGTTCATCGCGATCAACTGCGCCGCGCTGCCCGAGACGATGCTGGAAGCGCTGCTGTTCGGGCATCAGAAGGGCGCCTTCACCGGCGCGGCTGGGGCGAGCGAGGGCTTCTTCCGCGCAGCCGACGGCGGCACGCTGCTGCTCGACGAAATCGCCGAGATGCCGCTGTCGCTGCAGGCCAAGCTGCTGCGGGTGCTGCAGGAGCGGGAGGTGGTGCCGCTAGGCGCCAGCGTGCCGCAGCCGATCGACGTCCGCGTCATCGCCTGCGCCAATCGCGACCTGCAGGCCGAAGTCGCCGCGGGGCGGTTCCGGGCCGATCTCTATTACCGGCTCGCGGTGTTCCCGCTGGCGACCAAGCCGCTGGCCGAGCGGCCGGAGGATATTCCCGCGCTCGCCGCGACGATGATCCTGCGCCATGCCGGCGGGCGCGGCCTGGTGCCCTGGCCGACGCCCGAGGCGCTCGATCAGCTCCTCCGCCACGACTGGCCGGGCAATGTCCGCGAGCTGGAGAATGTGATCCAGCGCGCGCTGCTGTTCGCCGGCGGCGCCACGATCGAGGCCAGCCACATCGTCTTCGATCGCGCGATCTCCTTCACCTTCCAGCCGACCCCGGCCGCCGCCATGCCGCTGCGGCCGATCGCCGCTAACGAGGATGCGGGACAGCGCTCGCTGGGCAAGGTCGTCCAGATGAGCGAGTTCCAGGCGATCCGCGACACGCTGCGCGCCTGCAACGGCAGCCGTATCGAGACGGCGCGGCGGCTCGGCATCTCCGAACGCACGCTGCGTTACCGCCTCGCCAAGGCGCGCGAGCAGGGCGAGGATGTGTTCGGCTCCGGGGTCGCGCCGCATAGCTGGGCCGCTTCGGCATGAGCGCCCTGTCGGGCATCGGCGGCGCGCAGAGCGCGATGAGCGTCGACCGCGTGATGCAGCTCCGCGCCGAGATCCTGCAGCGCAACGAGGCGCTGGCGCGGGCCGGATCGACCGGCCCGGTCGCAGCACCCCAGCCCACGCAGCCCACCAGCTTCGCGGCGACGCTGGAAGGCGCGTTGCGCGACGTCAACGACGGCCAGAACCGCGCGTCGCAGCTCTCCGAAGCCTATGAGCGCGGGCAGGAGGTCGACATCGCCAAGGTGATGCTCGCTCGCCAGCAGGCGTCGGTCGGGTTCGAAGCGACCTTGCAGGTCAGGAACAAGATCCTGGCGGCGTACAAGGACATCATGAGCATGCCGGTCTGATATGAGCACCGCTCTCGCCACCACGCCGGGCACCCTGGGCGCGTCGGGCATGCCCGAGCGTTTCGCCAACCCGCTGACACAGATCAGGGGCATGCTCGCGCAGCCCGCCGTCCGCCGCTCGCTGCCGATGGCGCTGCTGGTCGGGCTGATCGCCGCGGCGGCGCTGGCCTGGATGACCTTCTCGACGCCGACGCAGCGGACGTTGTTCGCGGGTCTGCCCGACAGCGACAAGGCCGCGGTCACCGCGGCGCTGACGCAGGGCGGGATCGCCAGCCGCGTCGATGAGGGCACCGGCGCGCTGACCGTCGCCGATGAGGATTACAGCCGCGCCCGCATGCTGCTGGCGGGGCAGGGACTGCCCAAGGCGGCGCCCGGCGGTTACGCGATCCTCGACCAGCTGCCGATGGGGGTCAGCCGGGCGGTCGAGGGCGAACGGCTGCGCCAGGCGCGTGAAACCGAACTGGCGCGCTCGATCGAGGAGATCGATGCGGTCGCCGAGGCGCGCGTCCATCTCGCCATGCCGGAGACGAGCGTGTTCGTGCGCGACAACGCCGCGCCGTCCGCCAGTGTGGTGCTCAAGCTGCAGGGCGGCCGCTCGCTGTCCGAGGCGCAGGTGTCGTCGATCGTCAATCTGGTCGCCTCGTCGGTGCCGGGCATGAGGCCCGACGCGGTGACGCTGGTCGATCAGCTGGGCGCACTGCTCACCCATGCAGGCAGCAGCGATCCGGGCCGCGCCGCCAGCGACAGCCGCATCGACTTCCAGCGCCGGGTCGAGGACAAATACCGCCAGCAGCTCCAGCAGCTGCTCACTCCGCTGTTCGGCGCGGGCAATTTCACCACGGAGGTGCAGGCCGAGGTCAACCTCGACGCGACGCAGGCGACGCGCGAGACCTATGACCGCGCGGGCCAGGTCGTGCGCGCAGAGACCGGCAACTGGACCGGTAACCAGCGCGACGGCGCGCCGGGTGCGCCCGGCGGTATTCCCGGCGCGCTCAGCAACACACCGCCGCCCGCCTCCACCCTGTCGACCCCGCAGCCCGCGACGGGTGCCTCCGGCGCCGCCGCCGGTGCGCCCGCGACACCCGACCGCACCCCGGTCGCGGGCGGGCCCGGCGTCAATCCGGAAAAGCAGAGCGACACCTTTCAGCGCGCCTATGACAATGGCCGCGAGGTTTCGGTCACGCAGAATGCCCCAGGCGGCGTCAGGCGGCTGTCGGTCGCGGTGCTGCTCCGCGATCCAGAGCGCAACCGCCGGTCCGCGAACGAGATCCAGCAGATCACCGATCTGGTGAAGAGCGCGGTCGGCTTCGACGCGGCTCGCCAGGATCAGGTGACGGTGATCAGCCGCAAGTTTGCAGGCGCCGACACCGGCGCCGCGGCGGCGGGGCCGAAATGGTATGACAACAGCCTGGTGCCGATGCTGGCGCGCAACGGCACGGCGCTGATCATCGCGCTGCTGGTGCTGTTTCTCGGCGTGCGCCCGCTCGCCAAGGCGTTGATGAAGAAGCGTGAGGAGACGCCGGCGGGCGCGCAGATGCTCGCGATCGGCAAGGACGGAATGGCCGTCGCAGCGCCAGTCGGGCTGGACCAGCTGGCGGGCGCGCGCGCGATGGACGAGCGGCTGGGCGCAGTGCGCGGCTTCACCCGCGACAATCCGGCGCGCGCGGCGCTGGCGGTGCGCGACATGATCAAGGCGGACGGCAAGTGACCGCAACCGTGCAGCCGCGGAGCTATTCGGGCGTCGAACGCGCCGCGGTGCTGATGATGCTGGTCGGCGAGGAGGAGGCCGCCGCCATCCTCCAGAAGCTCGACCCCGAAGAGGTGCGCCAGCTCGGCAAGGCGATGTTCGCGGTGGCGGACGTCAGCGAGCAGGCGGTCGAGGACGTGCTCGATGACTTCGCGGCCAAGGCACGCGAGCGTTCGTCGATCCAGTTCGACCCGCGCCCGCGGATCGAGGCGGTGATGACCAAGGCGCTGGGCTCGACAAAAGCGGACAGCGTGCTGGCGCGGATCACGCCGGCCGAGGCGCAGTGCGAGCTGGAGATGCTGCAATGGCTCGACGCCGGTGAGATCGCGCAGCTGATCGAAAAGGAGCACCCGCAGATCGCGGCGGTGCTGATCGCGAATCTGGAGCCGCATGTGGCGGGCCAGGTGCTCGAACTGCTGCCCGATGCGGTGCAGCCCGACATCCTCCACCGCGTCGCACGGCTGGGGCCGATCGCGCCGGAGGCGGTCGAGACGCTGAAGACCGTACTCGCCAACCGCAACGCGCCCGCCGCACAGGCGGGGGTGACGCTGGGCGGCACGCGCGAGGCGGCGAAAATCCTGTCGGGCGCGCGCAAGGCCACCGAGCAGCGGGTGATGCCCAAGCTGTTCAAGATCGACAAGGAGATGGCGCGCGCGATCGAAGAGGCGATGTTCGTCTTCGACAACCTCCTGGAGATGGACGACAAGAATCTGGGCGCGCTGATCCGCAATGTCGATGGCGAGATTCTGGTCAAGGCGCTGAAGGGCGTCGACGAGGCCGCGCGCAGCCGCATTCTCGGCTGCATGTCGGCACGTGCCGCCGACGGCATCCGCGACGAGATGGAAGCGCGGGGCCCGACCAAGCTGGCCGACGTGATGGAGGCGCAGAAGGCGATGATCGCCATCGCGCGCGCGCTGGCCAAGGACGGCACCATCCAGATGGGCGGCGGCAGCGACGACGATTATGTCTGACGAGTTCCTGCCCGACCAGTTTCAGGCAGGCTTTGCGGCGCGGCACAGCGCGGCGGCGGCGCTGCTGCACCAGGCGTTTGCGCCCGAGTCCCGTCCGTTCGAGCCGCAGGCGCCGGGCAGCGCGCCGGGCGACCGGCCGCGCAGCTTCAGTCCCGCCGATCGCGCCGCCAATCCGACCGCGGGGTGGAACCCGCTCGACCCCAATGGCAGCGCGAGCGGCTATCTCGATCCGATCGCCACCGCCCACGCGGCGGGCTTCGCCGAGGGCGAGGCCGCCGCGCTGGCGTCGGTGACGGCCCGGGCGGCGGCTGATCAGGCGCTGCTGGAGACGCTGGCACATGCGCTGGCGCGGGGACGGCCGGTCGATCGCGACCTGCTTGCCCGGCGGCTGCGCCAGACGGTGCTCCACCTCGTCGCCAAGCTGATCGGCGAGGCGGGAGTGTCGGCCGAGCTGCTGCTGACCCGCGTCGGTGCAGCCACGGATCTGCTCGCCGATGCAGCGGAATCGGCGCTGCTGCGGCTCAACCCGGCCGATATGGCGCTGGTCGAAGGACGGCTGCCCGCGACGGTGTTCGCGGCAGGCGACGCGGCGGTGGCGCGCGGCAGCTTCGTGCTGGAGAGCGCGTCGACGGTGATCGAAGACGGACCCGATCTGTGGCTCGACCAGCTTGCGGCCGCGATCGATCGCGCGGCGGTGCCTCCGGCATGCTGAATCGCTTCGCCGGCGACTATCTCGACACGCTGGCGGCCGCCGACTTCGCTGCCCGGCCGCGGGTGTCGGGGCGGCTGTCTTCCTTTGACGGTCTATTGATGGAGGCGGTCGGGCTGCAGGTGCCGGTCGGCACCGTCTGCCGCGTCGGCGATGCGGTCGAGGCGGAGGTGATCGGCTTTCGCGGGCGCGCGACGCTGATGATGAACCTGGGCGGGCCCGCGGCGCTGCTGCCCGGTGCGCGGGTGCAGCCGACCGGGGTGGTCGGCGAGGCGGAGGTCGGCGCGGCGCTGCTGGGGCGCGTCGTCGACGGCGCGGGCAAGCCGATCGACGGGCTGGGACCGATCCGCGGCGCGGGCAGGGGGCCGCTCGCGGGCGTACACCAGTCGCCGCTCAACCGTGACCGTGTGCGTGCGCCGCTCGACGTGGGGGTCCGTGCGATCAACGGGCTGCTCACCATCGGCCAGGGCCAGCGCGTTGGGATCATGGCGGGGTCGGGGGTCGGCAAGTCGGTCCTGCTCGGCATGATCGTCCAGGCAGCCGCCGCTGATGTGGTGGTCATCGGCCTGATCGGCGAGCGCAGCCGGGAAGTCGCCGATTTCCTGGAAACCAAGGTCGCGGGGGCGGCGCGGGCGCGTTCGGTGGTCGTCGCGGTGCCCGCCAACCACTCGCCGGTGCTGCGCATCCGGGGTGCGCTAAGGACGCACGCCATCGCGGAAGGGTTCCGCGCCGAGGGCAAGCGCGTCCTGCTCATCATGGATTCGCTGACCCGCGTCGCACATGCCGGACGTGAGATCGGGCTGGCGCTGGGCGAGCCGGCGTCGGCACGCGGCTATCCGCCGTCGGCGATCGCCATGCTGCCAAATCTGATCGAGCGCGCGGGCGCCTGCGTTGCAAGCGGCGGTTCGATCACCGCAATCTACACGGTGCTGGCGGACGGCGACGACAATAGCGACCCCGTCGTCGACGCGGCGCGTTCGATCCTCGACGGCCATATCGTGCTCAGCCGCGCGCTGGCGGAGCGCGGCGTCTATCCCGCGATCGACGTCGGTCCCTCGGTGAGCCGGGTCATGACCGACATCGTGCCGGCCGAGCACGTCCGCGCCGCGCGCGCGCTGCGGCGGCATCTGGCGACCTATGAAGAAAATCGCGACCTGCTGCTGATGGGCGCGTATCGCCACGGCGCGGACCCGCAGATCGACGCCGCCGTGGCGAGCCACCCCGCGATCACCGCTTTCATCCGTCAGGACGCCGCCGAGGTCGTCAGCCTTGCCGATGCCGCCGCCGAACTGGTGGGCGTGTTTGGTCCGGACCCGACCGGCGCCTGATGGCGACCGCCAGTCAGCTCGCGCGGGTCGAGCGGGTGCGCGCGGTGCAGCTGTTGCTCGCCCGCACCGCGCAGGCCGATGCGGAGGCGCAGGTCGCGTCGGAGACAGCGCTGGCGGGGCGCGTCGCGGCACTGGCCGCCGGCATCGCGCCCGCACCGACGGCCGCCGTCGCTTTCTCGCTGTCGGCGGCGGCGCATTATCGCGAGCGGCTGCATCAATCATCATTTGCGGCGCAGGACCGCGTCGCCGAAGCCGCACGCCGTGCCGATGCGGCGGGTGACGCGGCACGCGATGCCGAGCGTGACCTGAAGGCCGTCGAGAAGCTGCAGGCACGTGCCGATGCCGCCGCTGCGCTGGCCGCGATTCGCGCGCTGGAGGGTGCGCCGGTGCCGACGCGCTTCGCGTCCGTGATGCTTCGGCATGATCCTTGCTGAACCGCCGTCGATGCCCGTGATCGCCGCCGCCTCACCCCTGCCGTCGCTCTTCAATCCGCCGTCCGTGAAACCGGGCGGCGGCAACGGGTTCGCGCCGGTGTTCACGACGTTGCTGGTGCCGGACGGCCAGCCTTCCGCGGCGCTACCTGCGCCGCTGCTCACCACCGCGCCGCCGGTAGCATCCGGCACCATCCTGCCGCCCGGCGGCAGTGCGGTGCCGAGTACCGTCACGCCGGTGCCGAGCGATAGCGCAACAGCGATCGACGTGCCGCGCGAAGATGTGGCGGCTGCGCCGATCCCGCTCCGTCGGGACACTGGTCGAGCCGCGCCGCCGTGTGAAGACGGCGGGCTGCAACCGGATTCGACACTGCGCATTGCCGGGCCAAGTCCGACGCCGATCAACGTCACCGCTCGCGGGCAGGATCAAGTCGCCGGATCGTCATCGCGCCCTGTCCGATTGAGCCCCCACGCCGATGCCGAGCGCGACGATGACCGGCCGGGCGACAAGGCGGGCGAACCCAGCGAACCTTCATCGGCGGCAACCGGGGCGGCCACCGCGACCCCCGCCGCCGATTCGACCGGGGCTCCGGCCGCGTGGTCGGCATCGACCCCGCCAACGATGCCGCCGGCGATGGACCGGCCTTCGGAAACTACGACGAACGTCGGCGCATCGGCAGGCCAAGCTGCGGCGGCCGGTACCCGCGCGGCCCCCGCCCAGGCGAGGACTTCGAGGCCCGCAACCGCGACTTCTCTGGCAGAACCGACCCAGCCTGCGCGTGCGCCGGCGCCATACCGTCAGCTTTCAGATGTGACTCCGGCCAGTTCCGCAGATGTCCCGTCCCCCGCCGGTATGGCTGATCGTGCCGCAGTTGCCGCATCGCCCAACCAGGCGTCCGAGGCGCTTTCCACGGTAGCGGGCGCGCCCGTAGTTCAACGTGCCGCCGCCGTTGCTGCGCTGCCGTTCGGCGCGGCCGTGCCGATGCCGCTCGCCCAGACGGTCCCCGCCAAGCTGACAATCGTCGCGGGGCCGCAGCCGCCGGAACCACGGCCAGTCGTGTTTGCGGTTGTCGCCGCCACGCCGTCGACCGCGCCGGTCGAGCGCCCGATTGAGACCGCGCCCGCGGTCCGTCCCATCCCGCTGGCCGGTCTTCAGCCCAGCGCCACGCCAGCCATGCTGCCTGCGGTGCAGGCATTCGGCGCGGCCTTGCACCGTGCGGTCGCGGCCGAGCGGCGGCTCGCGCCGCGTGCCGACAGCGCCGGCGCGCCGGGTATGACGGCCGGCATAGCGCCGTCCGCACCGGTCGTGGCGATCGCACCTACCGCGCCGCTCGACACCACGCAGCCGCATTGGCCCGAGGCGATGGTCGCGCGCATCGAGCAGCTGCGCGACGCGGCGAACGAGACCAGCACCCGCATTCGCCTTCACCCCGACGCGCTCGGTACGATCGACGTGGCGATGCGGCGCGAGGCCGATGCGGTGCATGTCCACTTCGCCGCCGCCGAGCCCGCGACGCAGACGCTGCTCGCCGATGCGCAGCCGCGCCTCACCGAGCTGGCGCAGGCGCGCGGCCTGCGGCTGACGCCCGGCAGTGCCGCGACCGCCGACGCCAGCACGCAGGGACAGGGCGATCGACGTCAACCGTCCACCCCGCTCGCCCGCCCAGCCTCGCCGCCGCGTGCAGCACGCTTCACCGACCCTGCGGACGCCCCGTCCGACACCCGTCTCGCCTGAACAGGAAGCTGAACCATGAGCGACGCCAAGACCGCCAAGGCCGATGCGGCCGACACCGCCGACGCGCCCAAGAAGAAGGGCAAGGGGAAGCTGATCGTCATGATCCTTGGGCTGCTGGTGCTGGTCGGCGGCGGCGTTGCGGGCAGCCTGTATTTCATGCACGGCAGCAGCGCCGCCGCCGCACCCGCCGGACCGCGCCTCGTCCCCAAGAGCGAGCAGCAGCATGCGCCGGCGGGCGAGGGAGCGGGCGGCCATGACAGCGAGGGCCATGCCGCGACCGGCGGCCAGCCGACCCCGCACGGCGCGGGCGGCGATCCCTATGCGTCGAACTATTACTCGCTCGACAAGGACTTCACCTCCAACCTGCGCGAGTCCGTCCACTTCGTCCAGGTCGGCGTCGCGGTGTCGACGCCATACGACCAGACGGTGATCGATCACCTCAAGACCAACGAAATCGCGGTCCGCTCGGCGATCCTGATGACGCTGGGCGACACGACCGAGGAACAGGTCTTCACCAGCCAGGGCAAGGAACAGCTCCAGCATCGCCTGGTCCAGGCGATCAACGCCACGCTCCGGCAAAAGGAGGGTTTCGGCGGCATCAGTAACGTTTACTTTACCAGTTTCGTTGTTCAGTGAGGCATGGTTAATGCCCGGGCAACGGATGGAGACGAGCGGCGCGAGCGCTTTCGCGCCGAGGCCGCGCCGTCCGCGCTGGGTACCCCCAAGCTCAACCCGTTCGGCGACCTGCATACGCTGCAGCATCTGTCGGCGCGGCTGGCGCGGGCGCTCAAGGCGGTGTGGGAGCCGCTGCTGCGGCAGGAAGTGCGCAGCTGGGCGGAGCCGCTCAGCGTCCAGCGCTTCGCCGACTATCGCGCGGAGCGTCCCGACCGGCTGACCGCGTGGCTGCCGATGACGATGAGGGGACCGGCCGGTCAGGCGGGCGCCGCGCTGCTGGTGTTCGACGGCGGCTTCGTCCTCGAAGTGCTCGACCTGTTCTTCGGCGGCACCGGCGCCACGCCCGGCCAGCTTCCGGCCGAGTTCTCGCCCGCGGCCGAGGCGCTGGTGGCGCGGCTGGGCACGATGCTGGCCGCGCCGCTCAAGACGGCGTGGGAGCCGCTCGCCGCGCAGGAGTTCGTCCCGCGCCGGGTCGAGGTCAACGCCGCGATGCTGGCCGGGATCGACGGCGACGACCCGTGCGTCGTCACTCGCTTCGGCCTCGCGACCAGCGCGGGGACGCCCGTGTTCGTCGACATCCTCTATCCCGTCGGCAGCCTGAAGCCGCATGCCGCGACGCTGACCGGCAAGGTGCTCGACAAGGCCGAACCGGATCCGGCCTGGCGGTCGGGCCTCGCGCGATCGGTGATGGCGGTCAAGTTCTCCGTCCGCTCCGTGCTCGCCGAACCGGTGGTGCCGCTCCAGACGCTGCTCGAGCTGAAGCTGGGCGACGTCATCCCGATCAGCGTCACCGCCGACGTGCCCGTCATCGTCGGGCGCGACCGTCTCGCCAGCGTGCTGGGCGCAGGCACCGTCGGCACGTCGAACGGCCGCGCCGCCATCCGCCTCACCCAGCTTGCCCGCATCGAAGGAATGAACGCATGAACGACATGACCGGCAGCTTTCCGCCGATCGGCCTCGGCGATGCGGCGCTCGCCGGCAATTTCCGGCTGCTCCAGGACGTCGACGTCAAGCTGACGGTGGAGATCGGCTCGACCGAGCTGACGCTGCGCGAGCTGCTGGCGCTGGGCGAAAGCTCGGTGATCGAGCTGGATCGCCAGGCCAACGAGCTGCTCGACGTGTTCGTCAACGGCACACTGATCGGCCGCGGCGAAGTCGTCACGGTGGGCGATCGCTTTGGCGTCAGGATGACCGAGCTGGTCAACCCCGACAAGGTTCAGTCCGGACGGGCCGGCTGACGCGCGATGCTGTGGACCTATATCCTCAAACTGGTCGTGCTGCTGCCGCTGGTGTGCGGGCTGATGATCGGCTGTCTGTATTTGTGGCGGCGGCTGGAGAGCCGGATGCCGGGCAAGCCGACGACGCGGCTGATCCAGGTCAAGGAAACGATGATGATCTCGCCGGGCCTGCGGCTTGCGGTGCTCGATTTCGAGGGCAGGCGCCTGCTCGTTTCGGTGGGACGCGGCGGCGTCCAGCTGGTCGACAAATCAAACGGCGCGGGCGCGTGAGCGTCACCGTCACGAGGCGCGGCCCCGGCCCGGCGCTGTTCCGCACCGGCACCGAGGCGCCGCGCACGACGTTGGCGCGGGTGGTGAAATGGGCGTTGATCGGCGTCGCACTGCTGATCGCCCTGCTGCTCGCCGCGCCCGCCTTCGCTCAGGCCGCGCCCGCCGCGCCGGGGGTCGGCCCCGGGGTTGGCGACGCGGTCGATCGCGCGCTGGGGCAGCTGGGCGGCAACGGTCAGGGTCAATCACAGGGATTGAGCCTTTCGCTGCAGGTCCTCATCATCATGGGGCTGCTGACGATCCTGCCCGGGCTCGTCCTGATGATGACCAGCTTCACGCGGATCATCATCGTCCTGTCGGTGCTGCGTCAGGCACTGGGGCTGCAACAGACCCCGCCCAACCAGGTGCTGATCGGGCTGTCCTTGTTCCTGTCGATCTTCGTAATGGGCCCGACGATCAGCGAGGTGAACCGCACTGCGATCCAGCCCTATGCCGCCGGGCAGCTGGGCGGCACCGCAATGATCGAGGCCGCGGGTAAGCCCTTTCACGTGTTCATGGCGAAGCAGACGCGGGTCAAGGACGTGACGCTGTTCGCGCAGATGGCGCATTCCGGCCCGTACCGCAGCGCCGACGACATCCCGTACACCGTGCTGCTGCCGGCGTTCGTCACCAGCGAATTGAAGACCGCGTTCCAGATCGGCTTCCTCGTCTTCCTGCCCTTCATCGTCATCGACCTGGTCGTCGCCACCGTGCTGATGAGCCTGGGCATGGCGATGATGAGCCCGACGATCATCTCGATGCCGTTCAAGCTGCTGCTGTTCGTGCTGGTCGACGGCTGGGCGCTGATGATGGGCAGCCTGGCGAACAGTTTCGTCACCTGAAGCGCCGTTGCACCTTCCTCTCCTCGCTCACGGACCAGCGCCATGGACGCCGATTACTTCCTGACCATCGCCAACCAGACGATGTGGGTGCTGGCGCTCGCGTCCGCGCCGATCCTGGTGCCCGCGCTGCTCGCCGGGCTGCTGCTCGGCATGGTGCAGGCGGCGACGTCGATCAACGAGCAGACGCTCAGCTTCATCCCCAAGCTGGTGGTGGTCGGCTTCTCGATCCTGATCTTCGGCAGCCTGATCCTGGGGCTGCTGACCGACTTCACGATCGGCATGTTCGAGCGCATCCCGGATCTCGTCAAGTAGTGCAGGGGAAGGGGCCCGCCGCGGCAAAGCCGCGTCGTCGAACGGGTCAGGCGGCGCCTGCTCGCCGGCCGGGCTGGCGCGAGGAGCGCGGGCGTGGCCGCGCGCGCGCTGCGCCATGCTAGGCTTCGGCCTTTCGATCGAGCCGCAGCTCTGGGCGCTGGTATTCGTGATGGTGCGGATCGGGGCAGCGTTCATCGTCGCGCCGGTGTTCGGCGCGGTCGGCGTGCCGCTACCCGCGCGGGTCGGGCTGACCGCGGCGATCGGCGTGCTGGTGCTGGGCGTCCATCCGGTCGCCGCGCCGCCGACGGTGTTCTCGCTTGCCACCTTCATGTCCGTTTTCGGGGAGGCGCTGGTCGGGTTGTCGCTCGGCTTCGTGCTGCAGATCGCCTTTGCCGGGCCGCTGGTCGCCTCCGAGGTGATCGGCAGCGCGATGGGGCTGAGCTTCGCGACGATGATCGATCCCCAGAACGGGCGGTCGACGCCGGCGCTGGGGCAGTTCTTCTCGATCATGCTGACGCTGCTGTTCCTGTCGATGGACGGCCACCTGGTGCTCGTCGACATGCTGGTGCGGAGCTATGACGTGCTGCCGCCGGGCGCGGCGTGGCTATCGGCGGACCGGATCAAGGGCGTGGCGCTGTTCGGCGGCTATGCCTTTCTGGCGGGACTGCTGCTGGCGCTGCCGGTCGGGTTTCTGCTGCTCTGCCTCAACATGGTGGTCGGCATGATGAGCCGCGCCGCGCCGTCGCTGAACCTGTTCGCGGTCGGGCTGCCTGCGAGCCTCGCGGTCGGGGTCGTTGCGCTCGCGATCGCCTTTCCGGCGATGGGTGACTACATGCAGGTCATCGTCCGCGAGGGCCTCGCCGCGACGCAATCGCTGGTGGTCGCGCGATGAGCGATATGGAGCGCACCCAGGCGCCAACCCCCAAACGCCTGAAGAAGGCGCGCGAGGACGGGCAGATCCTGCGCAGCCGCGACTTTGCCACCGCGCTGGTGGTGCTGGCGGGGGCGGTGTGGCTGTGGGCGTTCGGGCCGTCGCTGATGCGCGCGTGCAAGGCGGTGATGACGGCGTCGTTCCAGTTCAGCCATGCCGATGTCGAGGACTTCTCCCCGTGGCGGCCGCTGGCAGAGGCGGGGACGACGCTGCTGCCGTCGCTCCTCACGCTGTTTGCGATCAGCATCGCTGCGGCGGTGATGAGCCAGGTCGGGCTGGGCGCGCCGGGGATCAACGGCAAGCTGCTGCTGCCCAGGGCGTCGCGGCTCAACCCGGCATCGGGGCTGGCGCGCATCTTCGGCCCGGCGGGGTGGATCGAGCTGGGAAAGTCGGTCCTGAAGCTGGTGCTGCTCGGCGCGATCGGCTGGTTCATGCTGAAGCGCGTCGCGCAGGGCGTGCCGCAGCTGGCGCGCGAGGATCTGGGCGCGGCGCTGGGCCAGTTGGGGAGCACGTTCACCGGGCTTCTGTTCGCGATGGCGGCGGGATTGGTCGCGATCGCCGCGGTCGACGTGCCGGTGCAGCTGGTCCGCCTGCTCGCCAAGCTGAAGATGAGCAAGCAAGATATCAAAGACGAGCACAAGGAGAGCGAGGGTAACCCGGAGACCAAGGCGCAGCAGCGCGCCCGTGCGCGGGCGATGCTCGGCAAGGGCGCGCGCAAGGCAATCGCCGAGGCGCATGTCGTGCTGACCAACCCGACTCATTTCGCGATCGCGCTGCGCTATGACCGCGGCCGCGATCAGGTGCCGGTGGTGGTGGCGAAGGGCCGCGGCGCGACCGCGCTGGCGATCCGTGAACTGGCGGGCGAGGCGGCGGTGCCGGTGCTCGAATATCCGCAGCTCACCCGCGCGATCTATTACACCAGCCGCGAGGGGCAGGAGGTGCGCGACGACCTGTACCTCGCCATCGCGACCGTGCTGGCCTTCGTCTTCAACCTCAACGCCGCCGCCGGGGGGTCACCGCCGCCGGTCGAGGTGCCCAGGGCGGCGCGGTTCGACGAAAACGGCGTGGCGACCGCCTAAACCTGCCGCCGCCGCGGTCGTTTTGAGCAGCAGCCATGACGACCACCAGCACCACCGCGACCAGCAGCACGGCATCGATCGTCAAGACGCTCGGCTCCGGCTCCGGCCTCGACACCGCCGCGATCGTGGCGGCGCTGGTCGATGCGCAGTTCGCCGCCCGGAATGCGTCGCTGACCAAGCGTGCCGACACGCTGACCGCGCAGATTTCCGGGCTTAGCAAGCTGAAGAGCGGGATCAGCGGCTTCGACACCGCGCTGCGCACGCTGGTCAAGGGCGGCACGCTGCAGACCCAGCCAATCAGTTCGGCGGCCGGAGTGGCCGCGGTGACCGGCACCGGCGCGGGGGTCGCGGGCCTGGCGGCGACGCTGACCGTCAACCGGCTGGCGAGCGCGCAGGCGGCGACGACCAACACCGCCGTGTCGCGCACCGCACCGTTCCGGCAGGGCACGTTGGACGTGACGCTGGGCGGTACGACCACAACCCTGACGATCGGGGCGAGCGATGCGACGCTCGACGGCGTGGCGGCAAAGATCAATGCGGCGGGCCTCGGCCTGACCGCCACCGTCATCACCGACGGCGGCGGCGCGCGGCTGACGGTCAAGGGCGCGACGGGCGCCGCCAACGCGTTCACGATCACGGGCGGCGACGGCGATTCGGCGGCGGCCGGTATGAGCCTAGCCGATCTGTCGGTCGGCGGCAGCGCGACCGGCACGACGGCCGGCACGACCGCGGCCGATGCGGAGCTGGTGCTCGACGGCGCCACCTATCACCGCGCCACCAACAGCGTCGCCGATCTGCTGACCGGCGTCCGGCTCGATCTCAAGGCGACCGGCTCGACGGTGCTGGGCACGAGCGCGCCGACCGTCAGCATAAGCCAGGCGGTGAGCGACTTCGTCGAGACCTACAACCAGCTGCATGCCGAACTGGCGAGCGACCTCGATCCCAAGACCGGCGCGCTCCACAACGATCCCGCCGCGGGCGCGCTGCTGCGGCAGCTGGGCGCGATGACCACCACGGTGCTGGCGGCAAACCCAGCCGGTGCGCCCCGGACGCTGGGCGACATCGGGGTGAAGACCAACCGCGACGGCACGCTGACGGTCGATCCGACGCTGCTGACCCGCATGCTCACCAGCTACCCCGCAGCGGTCGAAGCGATGTTCGCCGATGGCGCCGGGGCCAGCAACGGCGGCCTTTCGGCCGCGCTGGGCGCGATCGCTACCCGCGCCGCCGACCGCACCTATGGTTTCGATGCGGAGACCAGCCGTGCGACGACGCAGCAAAGCGACGTCGCGACGCTGCAGGCCAAGGCCACCGACGCCGCCGCCGCAATGAGCGACCGGCTGACCAAGCAATTCGCGGCGATGGACACGCGCGTCGCCGCCTACAAGTCGACGCAGGACTTCATCAAGCAGCAGGTCGATGCCTGGAACAAGAGCAGCTGATGTACGCATCGGCACTGCTCCGCGATCCCGCCGCCACCTATCGTCAGGTCGACGTTGCGGGCCGTACCGCCACCGCGGACGGGCCAGCGCTGGTCCAGCTGCTGTACGAGGAACTGGTCGCGGCGCTGCGCGCAGCGGCGCATGCGGCCGAGCATCGCCAGTACCGAATCAAGAGCGACCGCGTAACGCGCGCGACCGCGATCCTGTTCGCGCTGGAGGCGGGGCTGGACTTCGACCGTGGCGCCGACGTGTCGGTCACGCTGGCGCGGCTCTATGCGGGCGCGCGGACGACGGTGCTGGACGCGGCGATGGGGGATGACCCCGCGCCGTTCCGCGACACGGCGACGACGCTGGCTGAGATTGCAGGCGCTTGGCGGCAGGCGAGGGCCGCCTAGCCGCGGAACCAGTGCCGCCGGACGAACCAGCCGGTGATGCCAAACGCGATCACCGCGCACCAGAAGGTGATCCATTCCGCGGCGTGCGGCGCGTCGGCGCCCGGCAGCCCCTTCACGTTCATGCCATAGAAGCCGGTGATGAAGGTCAGCGGCAGGAACACCATCGCCACCACCGCGATGATGAGGCTGCGCATGTCGAGCTGTTCGGCGCGCAGGTCGCTGAGTGTGTCGTGCATGACGCTGGAGCGTTCGCGGATACTCTCCAGTTCTTCCGCCATCCGCGCCGCGCGATCGGCGGCGGCGGCGAGGTGGAGGCGATCGTCATCCTCCAGCCAGTCGCCCGGCAGCGTGCCCAGCTTCTCCAGCGCCGCGCGTTGCGGCGCCAGGAAGCGGCGATAGCCGATCGCGGCGACGCGCACCCTGCTGACGTTGCGGCGCAGGTCGAAGATGGCGTCGGCGGACAGCTTCTCCTCGCAATCGTCGAGGCTGTCGCCAAGTTCGGCGACGACCGGATCGAGATCGCTGGTGATCGCGGTCGCAAAGGCGGCGATCAGGTCGCCCGGGTCTTTGACATCGCCGCGCCCCACCGCCGCCTCGACCGCATCGGTGGCGATCAGGTGCCGGTCCGACACGGAGATGACTCGTCCCTTGGTGCCCCACATCCGTACCGACGCGAGCGGGTCTGACGAGGACATCGCTTCGTTGGAGCGCCCCCGCAGATTGACCAGCGCGCCGTCGGGCAACGCTTCGCAGCGGGGCCGGGTCTCGGTGGCGGTGAGGGCGTCGACGACATAGCCGTCCAGCTCGGCTTCCTCACGCAGCCAGCTCTGCGCATGCTCGGTGGTGACATTGAGGTGAACCCAAGTCAGCTCCGCCGCCTTCGCCAACGCTGCCTTGACGGACAGCTTTTCGCCCTTGCCGCCGCTGATCGCATAGCCGAACCCGCTCATTCGTCGTCTCCCGCCCACGCCGCGGGCGCGATCCAGTCCAGATAGACACGAATGCCGGTGCTTTGGCCGTCCTGCTGCGGCATCGGCGCGGCGATGCGAACGGCGTCGGCGCGGGCGCGGTCGAGGATGGCGGCGGGCACGGCGGGATGATGAAACACCCGATCGGCATTGGCCAGTACCCGCGTCTGCCAGACGGTGAGCTGATCGGGATCGGCGCTGCTGATGGCGACCACCGCTTCCAGGCCCGCCGCAGGCCGCATCGGATCGGCGACCCATCGGTCGAGCTGTTCCTCATAGCCCTCCTCATCGCCTGAGAGGGGCGGCAGGAGCGGATCGAGACGGCCGCCGGGCCGGAAGGCGTCGGCGAGCGCGCGGCGGCGATCGGCGGGGTCGGGCAGCCGCGCGCGCACCGCGGCACGGCGGGCGAACAACCCGGCCGCCAGGGCGCCGAGCCGCGCGGGCAACAGATCCTCCAGCCGCTGGCGCAGCGCCGCCGCGAGCCCCGCGGACGCGCCGCCGGTGGCCACCGCGACCAGCACGGGCGCGCGATCGACGATCGCGGGCAGGGTGAAGTCGCACAGGAACGGCCGGTCCACCACGTTCACGAGGACGCCGCGTGCACGCAGGCGGGCGGCGGCGGCCTTTGCCTCGCCCTCGTCCTCGATCGCGACGATGCCGAGGCGGGCTTCGGGATGATCCTCGACGATCAGCGCCCCTGCCCGCTTCAGCAGGCGCCGCTTTGCGGCCGCGGCCTCGCCCGCGCCGAGCAGGATGACGGGACGACCCGCCACCTTCACCAGGATCGGCAGGCCGGGCCAGGTCATGGCGTGCGCGGCGCTAAAGCCATTCCGGTACGCGTTCCGCCGCGATCAGCGACTCCGGGCTGACGCGATCGGCGACCACGGCGAAGCGGCCGCCGTCGACCAGCACCTCCGGCACCAGCGCGCGGCTGTTGTAGGTCGACGCCATCGTTGCGCCGTAGGCACCGGCGGTGCGGAACACCCCTAGATCGCCGGACGCGACGGTGTCGATATCGCGGGCGAGCGCGAATGTGTCACCGGTCTCACAGACGGGACCGGCGATGTTCGCGACCATTCGCGTGCCGCTCGGGGCGACGGCGACGAAGTCATGCCACGCATCGTAAAGCGCCGGCCGAGCGAGGTCGTTCATTGCGGCGTCGACGATCACATAGGGATGATCCCCGCCCGGTTTGACCCAGATGACGCGGGTCAGGAGCACGCCCGCGTTACCCGCGATCACACGGCCCGGCTCGAACTGCAGCTCGACATCCCAGCCGCGGCAGGCGCGCGCGACCATCGCGCCGTAATCGGCGGGCGTCGGCAGGCGCTCGCCCTCGCGATAGGCAACGCCCAGGCCGCCGCCGAGGTCGACGCGGTCGACGCGGTGACCGGCGGCGCGGATCTGCGCCACCAGCGCACCGACGCGGCCGAACGCGGCTTCCAGCGGAGCAAGGTCGGCCAGCTGGCTGCCTATGTGAAGCGCGACGCCGCGTAGCGACAGGCCGGGCAGCAGCGACAGGCGCGCGTACATCGCAGCGGCCTGATCGATCGGCACGCCGAACTTGTTGCCCTTCTTGCCGGTCGATATCTTGGCGTGGGTGCCCGCATCGACATCGGGGTTGACGCGCAGCACGGCGGGAGCGGCGATGCCCCGCGCGGCGGCGAGGCGGGCGAGGACTTCGCCTTCCTCTTCCAGCTCCAGGTTGAACTGGCCGATGCCGGCTCCGTCCCCAACATCCAGCGCGGCCGCGAGCTCGGCCTCGGTCTTGCCGACGCCCGAGAAGACGATCGCCGCCGCGGGCATCCCTGCGGCGAGCGCGCGCTTCATCTCGCCCGCGGAGACGACGTCGGCGCCATAGCCCTCGTTCGCCATCAGGCGGAGGACGGCGAGGTTGGGATTGGCCTTGATCGCATAGGCCAGATGGACGCGTGGCAGGGCGCTCAGCGCCTCGCGGAAAACGCGCGCATGGCGGCGGAACGTCGCGGCCGAATAGACATAGACGGGCGTGCCGACCGCTTCCGCAATGGCAGGCAGCGGCACATCCTCGGCGTGCAGGACACCGTCACGATAGCTGAAATGATCCACCCTAGCTGCCGTTGCCCGTCATATTGGCGACTGCCGCATTGCCGGCGCCGCCCGCGTCGTCGGGTGGCAGGTCGAAATCATCCGAGCGGCGCTGTTCGGAGCTTTTAAGCAGTTCGTCGGAGCGTTGCGGACGCTGCTGCTGCGTCGGGGTGATGAGGTCGGTCGGGGCAGGAATAGCGCGCGCGCCATAAGGTGCGACCGGCAGCGGCGCGCCCGGCGCGGCCTTCAGCCCGACCGCGGAGCCGCAGGCAGCAAGCGGGAGGGGAAGCAGCAGCAGGAGACGCCTCATCCGATTTCCTTTCGCGCGACGGCGATCGCTGCGCGCACATTGGCGGGGGCGGTGCCGCCGTAGCTGGTCCGGCTCGCAACCGAGGCGTCGACGCTGAGGACGTCGTACACGCCGGGCGAAATCCGTGCGTCGATCGCGGTCAGCGTACCGAGCGGCAGCGCGGCGAGCGCGACGCCGGCCTCTTCCGCCGCGCGCACTGCGCGGCCGGTGATGTGGTGCGCCTCGCGGAACGGCACACCCGCCTCGCGCACCAGCCAGTCCGCCAGGTCGGTGGCGGTGGAGAAGCCGGCCTCGGCGACGGCGCGCATCCGCTCGGTGCGGAAGGCCGCGGTTGCCACCATCCCGGTCATCGCCGCCAGGCTGAGCCCAAGCAGGTCGTGCGCCTCGAAGACCGGCGGCTTGTCGTCCTGCATGTCCTTGGAATAGGCGAGCGGCAGCCCCTTCATCGTCACCGTCAGCGCGACCAGGCAGCCCGCGATCCGCCCGGCATGGCCGCGGACCAGCTCGGCGGCGTCGGGGTTGCGCTTCTGCGGCATGATGGAGCTGCCGGTCGACCATTGGTCCGACAGCGCGACGAAGCCGAACGGCTGCGACGCCCACAGCACGAACTCCTCGGCGAGGCGCGACAGGTGCAGCGCAGCCTGCGTCGCGGCGGCGAGATAGTCGAGCGCAAAGTCGCGATCGCTGACCGCGTCGAGGCTGTTGGCGGTCGGCCGGTCGAAGCCGAGCGCCGCCGCCGTCGCAGCGCGGTCGATCGGAAAACCGGTCCCCGCCAGCGCCGCCGAGCCGAGCGGGCACTCGTTGAGCCGCGCGCGCGCTGCGGCGAAGCGGCTGCGGTCGCGGCGCAGCATCTCGTGATAGGCCATCAGGTGATGGCCGAGCGTCACCGGTTGCGCGGACTGGAGATGCGTGAAGCCGGGCATGACGCTGGCGGCATGTTCGTCGGCGCGGGTCAGGAGCGCGCGCTGCAGCCCGGTCAGCGCGGCGTCGACCTCGTCGATCGCGTCGCGCACCCACAACTTGAAATCGGTCGCGACCTGGTCGTTGCGGCTGCGCGCGGTGTGGAGGCGGCCGGCGTCAGGGCCGATCGCGGTGGCCAGCCGCGCCTCGGTCAGCATGTGGATGTCCTCGAGCGCGAGGTCATCGGGCACACCGCCCTCGGCATAGCCCTGCTCGACCTCCACCAGCCCGGCGACGATCCGCGCGACGGCGTCGGCGTCGACGATCCCCTGCGCACCCAGCATCGCGGCATGGGCGCGGCTGCCGCGCAGATCCTGGCGCCACATCCGCTTGTCGAAGGGCAGGCTGGCGTTTATCTCACGCATCACCGCCGCCGGCCCTTCGGCGAAGCGGCCACCCCACATCTGGTTGGAGCCGGTCATGTCCTCTTTTCGGCTGGACGCTTGGTCGGGAGGCTCGTGGTCGGGGCGCGCGGCGATGGCGGGTCTCCTTCTCGTCGCCGCGGGCTGCTCTAGGCAAGCCGCCCCGGCGGAGCAAGCGAACCCGAGTGCGCCCGCCCCTGCCTCAGCCCAGCCGGTGGCGGGCGCGGTCGACCGCAGCCATCGCGGCGAGACGCTGCCCGCGGTGCGGCTGACCGACCTGGAGGGTCACGCCGTGTCGCGGGCGGGTGAAGCGGGCAAGCCGCTGCTGGTCAATCTGTGGGCGACGTGGTGCGCGCCGTGCGTGGCCGAGCTGCCCTCGCTCGACCGCGCCGCGGCGGGTCGCGTGGCGGTGGCGATCGATCAGGGCGAGGATGCCGCCAAGGTGCGGCCGTTCCTCGCCGCCAGGCATCTCGCCAACCTGCGCCCGCTACTCGACGGCGGCATGACGGTCAGCACCACGCTGCCCGCCAACCTGCCGACCACGATCCTCTACGACGCGGCGGGCAGGGAAGTGTGGCGGGTGGCGGGCGGACGCGACTGGTCGACGGCCGAGTCGGCGCGCCTGTTGGCGGAGGCGCGCTGACCCGTGCGTGCTGAGGCGGGCGCGTCGCCCGCGGCCGTCAGTTCCTGACGAGTTCGACCCGGCGGTTCTTCGCGCGGCCCTGGTCGGTCGTGTTGTCGGCGATCGGGCGCGCCTGGCCGATGCCATGCGCCTGCAGCCGCGCGGGGTCGATCCCTTGCGCGATCAGCATCCCCATCACCGCGTTCGCCCGGCCCTGCGACAGGGTCAGGTTGTGCGCGGGCGTGCCTGCATTGTCGGTATGGCCCTCGATGGTCAGCTTGAGCCCGGGATTCTGGTTCAGCAGTTGCACGACATTGGCGAGCAGCGGCTGCGATGCGGGCAGGACTGCGGTCCGGTCGGTATCGAAATTGACATACAGCGCGACATGCCCGGCGGTGTCGAGCGCCGCCTTCATCGCGGCGGCGGGCAGCAGTTGCGCGCTGACGTCGAGCGTCTTCTTCTCGACGATCGTCAGCCAGTAATTGTTCGGGTGCTCATCATTCGTGTTGTACACCTCCAGCCAGATTTCGCGGGTCGGCGTGCGGAGCATGTACACGCCCATCTTTTCCCACGGCAGTGATCCGTAGCGGTTGCGGTGACGGCGCTCGGCGAAGTCGAGATGGCGGTCGGCCATCGCCTGGCCCGGTCCCTCCCAGACGGTGACGCCGCCGAGATCGTGGATCAGCTTCTCGTAATTCTTCTGGGCCTCGAAGAAGGAGCGGCCGGTCCCGACTGCCTCCACCGTGCGCAGCCTGCCCTCGACCGTGATGAGCTTCGTCCCGTCGAAGAACTCGTAATGGTCGTAATTGGCGTTGATCTGATTGGGCCCGACGAAGCCGTCATGGTTGAGGTTGGTGTCATACGGCGCATAGCCCTGCAGCAGCCCGAAGAAGGGGAACGCGCCCGGCGGCTCCTGCCCGACCGGCGCGGTCGCCGGGCTGAAGCCCGCCGCCGCCGCAGCGGTGGTCGGCGAGGCGCTGGGGGCCGGCGTGGGGGTCGGAAAGACCGCGGCGGGCGCGTTTGCCAGCGCTTGCGCATTGTCGCCGCCGCTGTCGCGGCCGAACAGGTGGTTGATCCGCGAACAGCCGCTCGCGCCCATCGCCAGCGCGATCAGCGCCGCCATCGTCAGCTTGCCCCGTGTCATGATCATCCCCTGCCGCGACCTCTTCCTGTCGCCTAGACGGCATTGATGCCCGCCCCCGGCCAGCGCGCAAGCGAAATCGCGTTGCGCTGACGCGCTTGTCACTTGAGGCGGCGCGGCGGTTGCGGGAAGAGGGCGGCGGTGGCGGGGAACTCGGTCTTCTACGATGCGACGGGGCGGCGGCGGCGGCGGTTCCGCTGGGGCGTCGTCGCGTTCGTGCTGCTGCTCCTGCTCGCCGGGGTCGCCTTTGCGGCGACGGTGCTGGAGGTGACGCCGCAGCCGCAGCTGCCCTTCACGATCGGCCGCAGCGCACCGGCGGCGGTGCAGAACGATGTTCTCCACCATCCGCGACGGGCCTTGCGCCAGACGGTGCGAGGGCTAGGCCGCTTGTGGGACGGCGACAAGGCGGACCCCAATCGCCCGCTCGCGATCGCCTTTCACGCACCGTGGGACGACGCCAGCGCCGCGTCGTTGCAGCGGCATATCGAGGAGCTGGACTGGCTGATCCCCGGCTGGCTGTCGATCACCGGGCCGACCCACGTCGTCACGCCCTTCGCCGATCCGCGCGGCCACGCGATCATCGCGCATGCGCAGCACCGGCCGCTGATCCTGCCGATGATCCAGAACGCGCTGGAGGGAGAATGGGACGGGCCGGGAATGACCGCGCTGCTGCGCGATCCGCGGGCGCGCAAGGCGACGCTCGACCGGGTCGAAGCGCTGCTTGCCGCCAACCACGCCGACGGCGCGTTCTTCGATTTCGAGGAGCTGCCCGCGGCCGCACATCCCTTCTTCCGTCAGTTCCTGGCAGAGGCGCATGCGCGGTTTGCGCAGCGGCACTGGATCGTCGCGATCGCGGTGCCGGCGGATGACCCCGACTGGGACCTGGCCGCCTATGCGCGGGTCGCGGACAAGCTGTTCCTGATGGCCTATGACGAGCATTATCAGGGCGGCGAGCCGGGGCCGATCGCGTCGACGGCCTGGTTCGAACAGATGGTGGCGCACGCCCAGACGCTGGTGCCCCCCGACCGGCTGGTGGTGGCGGTCGGCTCCTATGCGTATAACTGGCGTAGCGGATCGACCGATACGGACGCGATGTCGGTCGACGAGGCGTGGCTCAACGCGCATGATTCAGAGGTCATGCCGCAATGGGACGCGGCCAGCGGCAACAGCCATTACAGCTATGACGAGGAGGGCGTGCACCACGACGTGTGGCTGGCCGACGCCGCCACCTTCCGCAACCAGGTCGCCTGGCTGCACACCCGCGGCATCCGCTCAATCGCGCTGTGGCGGCTGGGCAGCGAGGACCCGTCGCTGTGGAACCTGTTCGGCCGCGACAATCCGACGCTGCCGGCGGCCGCTACCGTGCAAACGATCCCGGGGGGCACCGACGTCGACATCGAGGGACAGGGCGAAATCCTGCGCATCGGTGCGCGCCCGACCGAGGGCCGCCGCACCATCCAGACGGACGCGCACGGCATCATCGTCGACGAGCGCTTCCTGAGCCTACCCAGCCCTTACGAGGTGCAGCGGACGGGGTTCCGGCCGGGGCTGGTGGCGCTGACCTTCGACGACGGGCCCGACGGCTATTGGACGCCGCGCATCCTCGACGTGCTGAAGCGCGAGGGCGTGTCGGCGACCTTCTTCATCGTCGGCGAGAATGCGCTGACCGAGCGCGGCCTCCTCAACCGCGAGCTGGCGGAGGGGCATGAGGTAGGGAGTCACACCTACACCCACCCCAATCTGGCGCGCAGCACCGAATCGCAGACGCGGCTGCAGCTAAATGCGACGCAGCGGTTGTTTCAGGCGTTCACCGGCCATTCGCTGCGCTTCTTCCGCGCCCCCTATTTCGGTGACGCGGAGCCGACCACGGCTGACGAAATCGATCCGGTCGCGGATGCGCAGGCGATGGGCTATCTGTCGGTCGGGCTGCATGTCGATCCGGGCGACTGGAAGCGGCCGGGCGTGCAGGCGATCGTCGACGAGACCGTGCAGTCGATCGTCAATGCGCCCGTGCATTGCGACCCGGACACCGCGGCGAACTGCAGCCGCAACATCGTGCTGCTCCACGATGCGGGCGGCGATCGGGCGCAGACGGTCGCGGCATTGCCGCTGCTGATCGAGGCGCTGAAGGCGCGCGGCTATCGCTTCGTGCCGGTATCGACGCTGGCTGGGTTGAAGACCGCGCAGGTCAATCCGATGCTGACCGCGGGCGACCTGCGCGCCGCGCGCTGGGATTTGGCGCTGTTCCTGACGCTCGGCTGGCTGACCGAGGCGCTGGGCTGGCTGTTCACGATTGCGATCTCGCTCGGCATCGCGCGCGCGGTGGTGCTGTCGGGGCTGGCGCTGCTCCAGGCACGACGCGAATCGCGCGAGCGGTTCCCGCCGATCGATCCCGCGACCAGGGTGACCGTGCTCATCCCCTGCTTCAACGAGGCGCGGGTGATCGACCGGGCGGTGCGCCGCGTGCTCGACAGCCGCACCGTCGCGGTGTCGGTGGTCGTGATCGACGACGGCTCCAAGGACGGCACCGCAGAGGTCGTCCGCGCCGCCTATGCGGACGAACCGCGAGTGCGGCTGGTGCAGCTGGAGAATGGCGGCAAGGCGCGCGCGCTCAACGCCGCGCTGGCCGAGGTCGAGGACGAGATCGTCATTGCGCTCGACGCCGACACGCAGTTCGAGACCACGACCATCGCGCGGCTCGCCCGCTGGTTCGCCGCCGACCCGCGGCTCGGCGCGGTGGCGGGCAACGCGAAGGTCGGCAACCGCGTGAACCTGGTCACCCGCTGGCAGGCGCTGGAATATGTCACCGCGCAAAATCTGGAACGGCGCGCGCTCGCCTGGCTCAACGCGATGACGGTGGTGCCGGGCGCGGTCGGGGCGTGGCGGACGCAGACGCTGCGCGCCGTCGGCGGCTATCCGGTCGACACGCTGGCCGAGGATCAGGATCTGACCATCGCCATCCAGCGCGCGGGGTGGGCCGTGCGCTACGATCAATATGCCGTTGCCTGGACGGAGGCACCGGAGAGCCTGCGCGGGCTTGCCAAGCAGCGGTTCCGCTGGGCGTTCGGGACACTGCAATGCCTGTGGAAGCACGCTGGCGCGCTGATCTTCGGCCGCCCGCGCGGGCTGGCGCTGGTCGGGCTGCCGCAGGCGATCGTGTTCCAGATCGCGCTCGCCGCGGTATCGCCGATCATCGACCTGGCGCTGATCCTCAGCATCATCGGCACCGTGCAGCGCGTGCAGGAGCATGGCTGGGCGCAGACGCAAACCGATGTCGGGCGGATGCTCGCCTTCTGGCTGTTGTTCACCGCAATCGACATGCTTGCCGGCGTGATCGCGTTTGCGCTGGAGCGGCGCGAGCGCTGGCGGCTGCTGTGGCTGCTGGTGCCGCAGCGGATCGCTTACCGGCAGGTGATGTACTACGTCGTGCTGAAGGCGCTGGTGCAGGCGATCCGGGGGCCCAGCGTCGGCTGGGGCAAGCTGGAGCGGACCGGCCGCGCCGTCGGTGGAGCGGCGCCTGCGAACGGCTGACCGCTTTTCGGCCGGTGCCGGAGCGGGTAGGACGCGAGCGATGACGCTCCCCCCTCCACCAGAATGGGCGCCGCACGCGGCCGTGTGGATCGGTTTTCCGAGCCACCCGGAGCTGTGGGGCGACGACCTGGAGCCGGCGCGCGCCGAGGTCACGGCGTTCGCGCGCGCGGTGCACGCGGGCGGCCGGGGCGAGGCGGTGCTGCTGGTCGCCGCCGACGCCGAGGCGGGGATCGCGGCGCAGCGGGCGGCGCCGTTCGCACAGGTGGTGGTCGAGCCGTTCGGCGACATCTGGCTGCGCGATACGGGGCCGATCGTCGGCGGCGACGGCGTGGCGCGGCTGTTCGGGTTCAACGGCTGGGGAGGGAAATACGATCTGCCCGACGACGACAGCGTCGGCGCGCGGCTGGCGCGGGCCCGCGGGCTGCCGGCGAGCGGCCACGACTGGGTGCTGGAGGGCGGCGCGCTTGACGGCGACGGCACGGGAACGGTGGTCACGACCGAGCAATGCCTGCTCAACCCCAACCGCAACGGCCTGATGCCGCAGGTCGAGATCGAGGCGCGGCTGCTGGCCGACCTAGGCTATGACCAGGTCGTCTGGCTGGGCGACGGGCTGCTCAACGACCATACCGATGGACATGTCGACAACCTTGCGCGGTTCGTCGCGCCGGGCGTGCTGGCGGTGCCGGCGGCGGCGGAGAACGATCCGAACTGGCAGGTCTATCAGCATGCGCGGCGCGACGCGGAAGCGGGCGGGCTGACGGTCGCGCCCGTGCCCTCGCCCGGCCGCGTGCTGCGCGACGAGGAGATCGTGCCGGCGAGCTATATGAACTTCTACATCGGCAACGCGGCGGTGGTGGTGCCTCTGTACGGCGCGGAGAACGATGCGGCGGCGGTGGCCGCGATCGGCGTGCTGTTTCCGGGGCGCGAGGCGGTCGGCCTGCGCGCAGACGCGATCCTGACCGGCGGGGGCAGCTTTCACTGCATCTCGCAGCAGCTGCCCGCCTCCGTTCAGCGTGCCGCGCGATAGGTGACGAACGACAGGCGGTTGCCGTCCGGGTCCTCGACCTGGATGTCGCGGCCGCCCCAGGGCTGGTCGGCGAGCGGCTGGATGATCGTCGCGCCGCGCCCGGCCAGCTCTGTCGCGAGCACGTCGACATCGTCCACGGCGATCGTCGCGAGGATGAGCGACGGCTCGCGCGCGGCGAGGTCGCCGAAGTTTGGCTTCCCGACATGGCGCAGATGGAGGCACGCCGCGCCGCGCGCTACCGCACCATAGAACGGCGGCTCGCCGTGGAGGAAGTCGATGGCGAAGCCGAGTTGGTCCCGGTAATGGCGGGCGGCGGTCGCAACGTCGCGCACGAACAGAATCGGCACCGCGGGCTGGAAGTGCAGGAGGGGCGGATCGGTCATGTGGCGGCTCCGGGTCGGCAAGACCCTGCCATAGCGGGCCGCCCGCCGCTATGGGGCGTTTCATGACCACCATCACCGTCGCCGCGCTCCAGCTCGGCTTTACGCCCGACATCGAGCGTAATATCGCCAACGTCTCTCGCCTCGTCCGCGAGGCGGCATCGCGCGGTGCGCAGGTGGTGCTGCCGCCGGAGCTGTTCGAGGGCGAATATTTCTGCCGGGTCGAGGACGAAGGGCTGTTCGCCAACGCGAAGCCGGTCGGCGAGCATCGGGCGGTGCTGGCGATGCAGGCGCTCGCCGCCGAGCTCAAAGTCACGATACCGACCAGCTTCTTCGAGGCGGACGGGCCGCATCACTACAATTCGCTGGCGATGGTCCGGCCCGACGGCGCGGTGCAGGGGGTCTATCGCAAGAGCCATATTCCCGACGGGCCGGGCTATGAGGAGAAGTTCTATTTCCGGCCGGGGAATACCGGCTTCAAGGTGTGGGATGGGCCCGCGAAGCTGGGCGTCGGCGTGTGCTGGGACCAATGGTATCCGGAGACCGCGCGCGCGATGATGCTGATGGGCGCGGAGGTGCTGTTCTATCCGACCGCGATCGGGTCCGAGCCGCACGACACCTCGCTCGACACCGCACGCCTGTGGCGGCGCGCGATGGTGGGGCACGCGGTCAGCAACGTCGTGCCGGTGGTCGCCGCGAATCGCGTCGGCACCGAACACGGCCAGACCTTTTACGGCACCAGCTTCATCATTGACGAACGCGGTGACATCCTGGCGGCGCTCGATCGCAAGGAAGAGGGCTTGATCACCGCGACGCTCGACCTCGACCGCGTCAAGCGCCATCGCGCCGCGTTCGGCTTCTTTCGCGACCGGCGGCCGGAGCTGTACGGGCGGCTGGTCGAGGATATCTGACGGGCGCTACGCCGCGTCTTTGATGAACTGCGCCGTCACGTCCGGCTGCGTCACCGGCAGCATGTGGCCGCCGTCGACAAGCTGCAGCGTCGCGCCCGGGATCGCGGCCGCGGTCTGCTCGCCATTCGGGCGATAGTCGAGGATGTTGTCCTCACGCGCGTAGAGGATCGACACCGGCAGGGTCAGCTCGCCGTAGCGCGCGGCCATGCCGCCGATCTCCTGCGCCGCGGCATGCATGTCGTAGATCGCGGCATAGATATTGCCCGGCCGCAGCGCCAGCGCGCCGCCGCCGCGCACCGCAAAGTCCTCGGGCGCCGGCTCGGGCGCGAACACCGCCTCCGTCGTCGCCGCCGCGGTCAGCGCGCCGAGCGGCACGGCGATCAGGTTCGCCATCACCGCCCGCCCCGCCTTCGACGCGCCCGCCGCGGCAATGCCGCGAAAGGCGGCGGGAACATCGTCCTGCGGCTGGGTCAGCGGCGCAATCAGCGCCAGGCCGCGGACCAGGCCGGGATGATCGAGCGCCAGCGCCAGCGCAATCGCGCCGCCCAGCGAATGGCCGACCAGCATCGGCTGGTCGAGGCCGAGCTGCCGGATCGCCGCCGCGATAAGGTCGGCTTGATCCCTCAACCCCGGCTCCACCCCGCCGGGAACGGTCGAATAGCCCGACCGCGGCCGGTCGATGGCAATCAGGCGGTGGCCGGGCAGGCGCTCGGTCAGCGCGTAGGTGAAATTGCGGAGCTGCCCGCCCAAGCCGTGGATCAGAACGATCGGTGGCCCCTCCCCGATCGCGACGTAATGAAGCCGTGCACCATCGACCTCGACGAAGTCGCCGTCGGGCGGCGCCAGCTGCTCGGCGCGGCGTCCCGCCCAATGCGAGAACAGCGCCAGCGCCCCGGTCGCGGCGGCGACCCCCGCCACTATGCCTGCCGTCCGCTTACGCGCCATTGTCCATTCCCTCGTACACTGCCAGCGCCCGCGCGAACACCGCGGCGAACATCGGCGCGGTCAGCTTGCCCGTATTCTGATTGTAACGCGAGCAATGGTAGCTATCGAGCAGCACCCGCCCGTGCGGCAGCGGGTGTTCCGCGAGATGACCGAAGCGCGCCGCGCTCAGCTTCAGCCCGAGTGCGCGCGCGGCCGATTCATGCGCGATTTGTCCCAGCGCGATCAGTACACGAACCCGCGGCAGCGCGGCGAGCGGCGCGTCGAGGAACGGGCGGCAGGTGCGGATCTCGGCCGGGGTCGGCCTGTTGGCGGGCGGCAGGCAGCGCACCGCGTTGACGATGACGGCGCCGCGGAGCGTCAGCCCGTCGGCCGGGTCAGCGGCGTAGGCGCCGGTGGCGAGGCCATGCTCCGACAGCGTTTCGAACAACAGTTCGCCCGCGAAATCGCCGGTGAAGGGGCGGCCGGTGCGGTTGGCGCCATGCTTGCCGGGCGCGAGCCCGACGATCGCAAGCCATGCCTGCGGATCACCCCAGGCCGGGACGGGCGCGTTCCACCAGCCGGGGTGCTCGCCGCGCAGTTCGTCGCGGAACGCGACCAGCCGCGGACAGCGCGGACAGTCGCGCGGCGGCTCGGTCGCGGGCAGCGGCGAGAGTGGGCTGAGCATCCGATTGCGGGTAAGCGGCGCGGGTGGCGGCGACAACCTATCTCATCGCGCTCGGCGGCAACCGGCGGAGCCGTTACGGCGACCCGCGCCGGACGGTCACGGTGGCGATCGCGGCGCTGCCCGGGGTGCGCGCCGCCTCGCCGGTGATCGCCAGCGCCCCGGTCGGGCCGTCGGCGCGGCGCTTCGCCAACGCGGCGGCGATGGTCGACAGCAGCCTCGATCCGCCTGCGATGCTGGCGGCGCTGAAGGCCATCGAGAAGGGCTGGGGGCGGCGGCGCGGGCGGCGCTGGGGCGCGCGGGTGATCGACCTCGACCTGATCCTGTGGTCGGGCGGCGGCTGGCGGTCGCCGGACCTGCGGCTGCCGCACGCCCGGTTTCGGGAACGCGCCTTCGTGCTCGGACCGCTCGCCGCGATCGCGCCGGGCTGGCGCGACCCGGTGACCGGGTTGTCGATGCGGCAGCTCCACGCGCGGTTGACCCGGCGGCGGCCGGTGCCTAGCTGCGGCCCGCTGATGGGTCCGTAGCTCAGTCGGTAGAGCAAGCGACTTTTAATCGAGAGGTCCCGGGTTCGAGCCCCGGCGGACCCACCAGCATGCGACCGCGGTGCGCCGCGCGATGTAACCAGCGGACGGCCGCAGCCGAACAGAGGCGAGCCGGCGTTTGCCCTTTCCGCCGGCCATTTCGCCGCGATCCGGCCCGCCCCCGGCCGATCGCCGCCCGTCGTCAACGGAGCCGCTCATGTCCCTGTTCAGGCTCATTCCTCCGCTCGCGCCCCTGCTCGGCGCCGTGCTGACGGGATGCGGGGCCGCCGATCCGCCCGCCGCCGCGCGAACCGCGCCGGTTGCGACCACCGGTGGGACCGCCGCACACCCCGTCCTGGTGGAGCTGTTCCAGAGCCAGGGCTGCTCCTCCTGCCCGCCCGCCAACGATAATGTGAACGCGATCGCCGACCGGCCCGACGGGCCTCTCGGCTGCTATATTCGGCCGTATACAGCCTCGCGCGAGCGGCGGAAGCGCCGGCGGGCGATCATTCCCCGGCGGTGGCGGGCGCGTCGCGCAGATGCGCCGCCAGGACCCGGTACGCCGCGCCGTCCGCCACCCGCGCCGTCCCGTCCTCCAGCGATCGGGAGGCGCCAAGCACCTGCCGCCCCACGCCGCTCAGCTTCGCCCGCGCTCGCGCCCGCCGCCGGGCTGCGTATCGACCAGCCGCTCGGTAAAGCAGCGGTTCATCTCGTTCACCAGCAGCCAGGCGCAGCGATAGCTCATCCCCAGCGCGCGGCCCGCCGCGGAAATCGACCCCTCGCGCCCGATCGCGTCGAGCAGGTCCGCCTTGCCCGGCCCGAGCGCGTAGCCGTTGCGGCACACCAGCTGCAGCTTGAGCCGCAGCGCGCCGACCCGCCTCACTTCCCGATCAGCACGTCGCTCGCCTTGACGATGATGGTCACCGCATCGCCGGGCGTGAGCGCCAGTTCGGCGATCGCCTCTTCCGTGATGCTGGCGGTGACATGGAGGCCGTTGCCGATGTCGACCTTGACCGTCCCGTTGACCGCGCCCGGCGTCACCGCCGCGACAATCCCGGGCAGCTGATTGCGCGCGCTGATCCTCATGCCCGTTCTCCTGCTGCAGGGCAGGATGGCACGGGCCGCGCGCCCATGCCAATCAGCCGCTACAGCCCCGCATACCATTCATATCCCGCCGCATCCTCCCAATAGCCGCCGCCGCCGCCGTAGATACCGGCAAGCGTGGTCACGGCCTGTATACGCTGGACGTATTTCGCCTGTTTGTAGCCGAGCTGGCGCTCGACCCGCAGGCGGAGCGGCGCGCCGTTGGGGACCGGCAGCAGGGCATCGTTGATCGCCCAGGCAAGGATCGTCTGCGGGTGGTAACCGTCGATCAGGTCAAAGCTCTCATAATACATCGTCCCGTTCGATTGCGGGTCGGCGCAGTGGAAGACCAGGAAGCGCGCCTGCGGGCTGACGCCGGCGCGGTCGAGCAGCAGCTTGACCGGGACGCCATGCCATTTGGCGATCGCGCTCCAGCCTTCGACGCAGTCGTGGCGGGTGATCTGGGTGCGCGCGGGCATCGCCTTGATCTCGGCGAGGCTGAACGCCTGCGGCCGCGCGACCGCGCCGTCGACCACCACCTGCCAGTTGGCGAAATCGGTCGCGACGTGCTGCGCATAGACGTCGCCGCTCGGCATCCGCGTGCCGTTGGCGCGGAAGATCGGCGACCGCTGGCTGGGCGCGAACTCCTCGGCGAGCGCCGTACGGTCCTGTAGCAGGCGCTGCAAAGCGTAGTTGCCGTGCTCGCCGGTCTTGAGCAGGCTGCGGAAATGCGGATCGTCGCCGATCCTGTCGCAGCCCGACAGCATCAGCCCGGCGCCTGTCGCCATACCACCGACCAGCGCGCGGCGGGACACATGGACGCTCATGCCGGTTCCTCCACCAACAGGGGCTCCGCCGCCGGCAACTTCTCGTCCGGATCGGGCGGAACCCGGTAGCTGCCCGTGATCATCGAGCGGATCTCGTTATAGGGCCCCGCCAGCACCACCAGCGTCAGGTGCAGCAGGATGAACCCGGCGATCAGGCCGGCGCAGATGAAGTGGATCGACCGCGCCGACGACCGCCCGCCGACCAGGTCGAGCGGCCAATGCAGCACCGCATTGAACCCCGGCGACAAGCTGAGCCCGGTCACGATCAGCAGCGGGATCAGCACGAACACGACGCCGATATAGGTGATCTTCTGCAGGACATTGTAGCTGAGCGACTCCTGCCCGGTAGGAAATTTGAGCCGGGCGTGGTCCTTGATGTCCTGCCACAGATGCGCGGGCGCCAGCTCATGGCGGGACAGCGTCAGGTCGCGCTGGAGGTGCCTGTTGATCAGGCTGACGACGAGGTGGCCGAGCAGCCCGAAGGCGAAGATCCAGGCGAAGAACAGGTGCCAGTGCCGCGCGAGCGACAGATTGTAGCCGGACGGGATCGTCGCCCAGCCGGGGAAATGCGGGGGGCTCCACCAAGGCTGGTCGAGATTGGCGCCATACTCCCCCCAATAAAGGTGCGGATGGGCGTTGGATATCATCATCCCGCTCATCAGCATGACGATGATGGTCACGGCGTTGGTCCAGTGCCACAGCCGCGTCGCCACGCGGTGGCGATAGACCAGCTCGCCGCCATGCACGGCGCGCGCGCCCGGCGGCGTCGCCGGGACCTCGAGGGGCGGCTCGGGGATAGTGTCGGCGACCGCAGGATCGTCGTGCATGGGGTGCTCCATTCAGCGAGGTCAGTACGGCTTCGGCCGCATCGGCAGCCGGTGCAGATGCGCTTCCTCCAGCGCCAGATCGGCGCCCGCTCGGGTCCGTAGCGCCGGATCGGCGCCGTCCGCGGCATAGCCCGCGTGCAGCGCCCAGGCGTGACGGTGCGCCTCGAGCGTCTGCCGGAGGTAGAGCGCGTCGAACCGGTCGGCGGGAACTGCGTCCAGCGCCTGCAATGCCCGTGCAAAGGGCATGCGCAGGGCGGGCGCAGCGGGGGCCCCGGCGGGACCGCGCGCGGCAAGCGCGCGGGCGTGATCGGCGCCCAGCATTGCGCTCAGGTCGCGGATCGGAGCCCGTTGCGCTCGGCGCCGTGCGATCTGCGCGGCGGCGACGGCATAGGCGTCGTTGTCGTGGCTGAGCGCGCGATAATCCGCCGTCGACAGCCGCATCATCGGCTCGATCCCGACCTCGGTCGCGCTCATTCTCCCGGCCGAGGGCGCCTGCAGCGTCTGCGCGACCGCGGCACCGGCAAGCAGAACGGCGATCAGCAAGGCTCTGCGCATGTCATCCCCGGCCCGTCATGGCGTTCCGGCGGAGCGTGCATCCGCAACCATCCGCCGCGCAAGGGCCGCCGGGTACATTTGGCGAATTAGATGATGAGCATGGACTTCCTCGCCGGGTGGGAGGGCATTATCGCAGCCTGGACGCGGTGCTGCCCCAGCTCGCGGCGGCGGGCGGACGGTTCGTCCCGGTAACGCCCGGGGTCGGCGGGCGCGCGGCGCTGATGGCGCGGCTGCCCGATCTCGGCGCCGATGCCGAGCTGTTGTGCGACGTTGATGGCGGGGTCGCGCTCGCGACCGGGCTCGCCTTCCGGCCAGGCGAGCATATCCTGCAGCGGTATCGCGAGGTCGGGCTCGATCTGACCGCGCTGTACGGCTCGTCCAGCGGGATCCTGCCGGTCCGCGACCTTCGTCATCGACCCGGACGCCGTGGTGCGGTTCGCCTTTGCCGATCCCGACTTCCGCCTTCGTGCCGAGCCGTCGGCGGTGATCGCCGCGGTGCGCGCGCTGGGCTAGGAGCCGACGGCGCGCGCGACTCGCGCCAGAGAGGCAGGATGATGGAAACGATCGGCGGCAATCTTCGCGAGATGCAGCGCGTGCCGCTCGCACCAGCGCATGTCGATGCGATCCGCGCGGCGGGTGCAGTCGTCGACTATCCGGCGGGCGCGTTCCTGGTCCGCCCCGGCGCCCCGGCCGATCGTTTCACCTATGTCGAGAGCGGGGAGATCGAGGTGGTCAACCCGTACACCGACGAGCGCCACCTGCCGTCGACGCTCGGGCCGACACAGTTCATGGGCGAGATCGCGTTTCTGAACGGCGGCGCCTGGTCGATGCCGATGCGGGCGGTCAGCGATACCCGCGTGGTCGAGGTGGCGCGAGAAGCGATGCTGACGCTGATGGCGCAGGTTCCGGAAATGTCGGACATCGTCATCACCGTGTTCTCGGCGCGGCGGCGGCGTCAGCTGGACGAGCATGACAGCTCGCTGGTGCTGATCGGCGAGGAGGTCGATCGCGACATTCGTGGCATCGCCGCGTTCGCCAGCCGCAACCGCATCCCCTATCTATCGCTGCCGCTCGGCAGCCCGGAGGCGGCGACGACGCTGACCAGCTGTGCAATCAGCGCGCCGCAGCCGGCGGTCATTTTCGGGCGTGACACGGTGATCTCCGACCCGACGCCTGCTACGGTCGCGCGGCTGCTGGGGCTGAGCCGCGAGATCGCCGACGACAAGGTCTTCGACGTGCTGATCGTCGGCGGCGGCCCGGCGGGGGTCGCGGCGGGCGTGTATGCGGGCGCTGAAGGCCTCTGCGCGCTGGTGTGTGAGGATGTCGCGATCGGCGGCCAGGCGGGAACGTCGAGCCGCATCGAGAATTATATGGGCTTCCCGACCGGCATTTCCGGCGCCGACCTGGTCTGGCGCGGCGAGGTGCAGGCGATGAAGTTCGGCACCCGCTTCGCGATGCCGCACCGGGTCGCGGCGCTCGACCGGCTGAACGACGCCAGCTTCTGCGCAACCTTCGACGACGGCAAGCAGGTGCGCGCGCGGGCGGTGGTGGTCGCCACCGGCGTCCAGTACCGCCGCCTGCCGATCGATCGCCTCGCCGCATTCGAGGGCGCCGGCGTTTACTATGCGGCCACGGAGATCGAGGCGCGCTATTGCAAGGGCACCGAAGCCGTGATCATTGGCGGCGGCAATTCGGCTGGGCAGGCGGCGATGTTCCTCAGCCGGTCGGCCGCGCGCGTCCGCCTGCTGGTGCGCGGCGCGTCGCTGGCGGCGTCGATGTCGAGCTATCTGTCGAGCCGGCTGGAGGCCGACCCGGCGATCACCATCGACTATGGCGCGGCGGTGACGGCGCTGCACGGCGGCGATCACCTGGAGGCGGTAACGATCCGCGACGCCGCGACCGGAGCGGCCCGCCGCGTCGACACGCGCGCCCTGTTCGTCATGGTTGGGGCGGCGCCCAACACGGATTGGCTGGCGCGACTGGTGACGCTCGACGACAAGGGGTTCGTCGTGACCGGCGTCGACGCGGGCGCGGCCTCGCCCTACGCCACCTCGCAGCCGGGTATCTTCGCGGTCGGGGACGTGCGGGCGGGCTCGGTCAAGCGGGTGGCGTCGTCGGTGGGCGAAGGGTCGGTTGTGATCTCGAAGGTTTGGGAATATCTGGAGACCGGCCGACGATGAGCGCTCAGGCCGCCGCGCCGCCCCGCAGCGGCCGCCGCGACGTGGGAGGGCTCGCCTTCCGGCTTGACGCCATGCACCTCGACGCAAATCCGCCGCCCGGTCTCGCGCATCAGAACGTCGCTGCCCGAAAGCGCATCGCAACCGCCCGACCGCACCAAGGAGGAGCAGTCGTTTCACCGCCGTATCGAACGAGCTGTTGCGCCCCGCGTTCCCGCTGGCACCGGCTAGCTATTTGCCGGTCGGCTCGGCTAACGCAGCGATGATGTCGCCACTTCCTCTTCCCTTTGCCGCCGGTATGATCGGCGGCGCGATGAACGCGCTGGCGGGCGGCGGGACCTTTGCGACGCTGCCCGCGCTGATCGCGCTGGGATTGCCTGCGAATGTCGCCAACGCGACCTCCAACGTCGCGCTGATGCCGGGCGCGGCGACCAGCGCCTGGGCTGTGCGTGATGAGCTGGGACCGGTCGGCGGGGTGGACTGGCGGCTGCTCGCGGGCGTCACCTTCGCCGCGGGACTGGTCGGCAGCGTGTTGCTCGTCGCGACGCCGACCCATGCCTTCGACCTCATCATCCCGTGGCTGCTGCTGTTTGCGTTCGTCGTGATCGCGTTCGGGAAGCGCGCCGCCGCGGCGCTGCACGCGCGGGTCGGCATCGGGCGGCGGACACTGGTCGTGGCGCAGGCGCTGCTCGGCATCTATGGCGGCTATTTCGGGGGAGGCGTCGGGTTGATGACCACCGCCGTCTACGGGTTGCTCGCAGGCGTCAGCCCGCGGGCGCTGTTCGCGCCGCGCGTGACGATGCTTGCAGTGGCCAACGCCGCAGCGGCGATCATCTTCGTCGCCTTTGGGCTGGTGCGCTGGGCGGCATGCCTGCCGATGCTCGCCGGGGCGGTGATCGGCGGCTGGGTAGGCGCGCGCCTGGGCAGGCGGCTTCCCGCGCCCGCAGTGCGCGGCTGGACGTTGTTCGTCACCGGCGCGACGACTGCCATCTTCTTCGCCCGCGCTTATGGCTGACCTGCCCAAACGCCTGTAACCTGTGCCGCATGGAAGCCGATACGACCGCATGGCCCTGATCGATTATTTCCTCGGCCGCGTCGTCCGCCGCGGCGAACTCACCCTTATTCATCCCGATGGCCGCCGCGTCGCCTTGGGTGCGCCCGACCCGGTGCTGAAGCCGGTGACGATGCGCTTTCGCGACGGTGGTGTCGGGCGCGGCATCGTTCGCGATCCGGGGCTGGGCGCGGGGGAGGCGTTCATGGACGGGCGGCTCGTGATCGAGCAGGGCGACATTCTCGACCTGCTGACGCTGGTCACGGCCAACGATCAATGGGAGTCGGGCCAGGCCAGGCTCGCGCCTTCGCTGCCTGCGCGCGCGTTTGGCGCAGTCAAATATCGGGTCGACCGTTTCAACATGGCGCGCGCGTCGAAGCGCAACGTCGCGCATCACTATGACCTCAATGACCGCCTGTACGATCTCTTCCTCGACCGCGACCGCCAGTACAGCTGTGCCTACTTCACCGATCCCGCGAACAGCCTGGAGCAGGCGCAGCAGGACAAGCTGGCGCATATCGCCGCCAAGCTGGCGATCGAGCCGGGCATGCGCGTGCTCGACATCGGCTGCGGCTGGGGCGGGATGGCGCTCTACCTCAACGCGAAGCTGGGCGCGGAGGTGCTGGGCGTCACCCTGTCGGAGGAACAGCTCAAGGTCGCCCGCCGCCGCGCCGCCGACGCGGGCGTCGCCGACCAGGTCCGCTTCGAGTTGATCGACTATCGCCACGTGGAGGGCCGGTTTGACCGCATCGTCTCGGTGGGCATGTTCGAGCATGTCGGTCCGGCGCATTACCGCGCCTTTTTCCGCCGCTGCCGGGACCTGCTGACCGACGACGGCGTGATGCTCCTTCACACCATCGGCCGGATGGGGGCGCCCGGCGTCACCGACGCGTTCACGGCGAAGTATATCTTCCCCGGCGGCTACAACCCGGCGCTGTCGGAGATCGTACGCGGCTATGAAGGGCTGCGGCTGGTGCCGACCGACATCGAGGTGCTGCGCCTCCACTACGCGATGACCTTGCGCGAGTGGTACGCCCGCACCGTCGCGCACCGAGCCGAGATCGAGGCGCTTTACGACGCTCGCTTCTTCCGGATGTGGACCTTCTACCTTGCCGGCGCGGTGTGCGCGTTCGAGCATGGCGGGATGTGCAATTATCAAATTCAGCTCGCGAAGGACCGGCACACGCTCCCGATCACGCGCGACTATTTGGGCGCGGCGGAGCGCGGGTTGCGCGAAACCGTCCCGACGCCGTAAGCGCGCGCGCCATGACCGACCATCCTACCCGCGTCGTCCTCGCCTATTCGGGCGGCCTCGACACCAGCGTCATCCTGCGGTGGCTGCAGACCGAGAAACGGTGTGAGGTCGTCACTTTCACCGCCGACTTGGGCCAGGGCGAGGAGCTGGAGCCGGTACGCGGCAAGGCGGAGCTGGCCGGCGTCAAACCCGAGCACATCTTCATCGATGACCTGCGCGAGGAGTTCGTCCGCGATTACGTCTTCCCGATGATGCGCGCGAACGCGCTGTACGAGGGACTGTACCTGCTCGGGACCTCGATCGCGCGGCCGCTGATCGCCAAGCGCCAGATCGAGATCGCGCGTCAGGTCGGTGCCGACGCGGTCAGCCACGGCGCCACCGGCAAGGGCAACGACCAAGTCCGCTTCGAGCTCGGCTATTACGCACTCAACCCCGACATCAAGGTCATTGCACCGTGGCGCGAATGGGACCTGACCAGCCGCACCCGGCTGATCGAATATGCCGAGGCGCACCAGATCCCGATCCCGCGCGACAAGCGCGGCGAAGCGCCCTTCTCCACCGACGCCAACATGCTCCACACCTCGTCCGAAGGCCGCGTGTTGGAGGACCCGTGGCAGGAGGTGCCCGACTATGTCTATTCACGCACCGTCAACCCGGAGGACGCGCCCGACCAGCCCGAGGTCATCACTATCGACTTCGAGCGCGGCGACGGGGTGGCGCTCAACGGCGAAGGCATGTCGCCGGCAACGCTGCTGAGCGCGCTCAACGATCTCGGCCGCAAGCACGGCATCGGCCGGCTCGACCTGGTCGAGAACCGCTTTGTCGGCATGAAGAGCCGCGGCATGTACGAGACCCCGGGTGGGACGATCTATCACCTCGCCCATCGCGGGATCGAGCAATTGACGCTCGACCGCGGCGCCGCGCACCTCAAGGACGAGCTGGCGCCGCGCTATGCCGAGCTGATCTACAACGGCTTCTGGTTCTCGCCCGAGCGCGAGATGCTGCAGGCGGCGATCGACCACAGCCAGGCCAAGGTCACCGGCACCGTCCGGCTGAAACTCTACAAGGGCGGTGTCATCGTGACCGGGCGGAAATCGCCAAACAGCCTATATTCCGAAAAGGTGGTCACCTTCGAAGACGATCAGGGCGCCTACGACCAGCGCGACGCCGAAGGGTTCATCAAGCTCAACGCACTGCGCCTTCGGCTGCTAGGTCGCCGGAATCGGTAAGGCCCGATTGTAGCTGAGATGCGAGGGACAGGCGGCGGCCAAGGGACTGATGGAGACAGCGGGATACGCCGTCATGCCCTTGCTTTGGGGTGCGGCGGTCGTCGCGGGCGCCGTGCCGCTCGCGCTCGCCTGGGCCAAGCGCGCTCCGCCCGCACCTGACGCGGATTTCATCTAGCGCCGCCTTGTCGGAGGCGCCGCCGGTCCGGTACAGCCGTAGTCCATGCAGGGGGAGCCGGTGCACTGGTGGCAGACGCGGGTCTTCGTGGCCGCGCTGGCGCTCGCCGCCTGTATTCCGCTGCTGTGGCCCGATATCCCTCCATTGGTCGATCTGCCCGGGCATATGGGGCGCTATCGCGTCGAGCTGGCGATGGCGTCGCATCCGGAGCTGGCGCAATGGTATGACTTCCGCTGGTCGCTGATCGGCAATCTCGGCATCGATCTGCTGATCCTGCCGCTTGCGCCGGTGTTCGGGCTGGAACTGGCGGTGAAGCTGATCGTCATCGCCATTCCGGTGCTGACCGTCGCCGGGCTGCTGTGGATCGCGCGTGAGGTCCACGGCCGCATCCCCGCCACCGCGCTGTTCGCGCTGCCGCTGGCGTACAGCTACCCCTTTCAGTTCGGCTTCGTGAACTACGCCCTGTCGATGGCGATCGCGCTCAACCTGTTCGCGCTGTGGCTGCGGCTGGCGCGGCTCGGGCGGCTGGAGCTGCGCGCAATCCTGTTCGTGCCGCTGTCCTGTGCGCTGTGGGTCTGCCATACCTTCGGCTGGGGCGTGCTCGGCGTGCTTGCCTTTTCGGCGGAGATGATCCGGCAGCACGACCGGCTCAAGGAAGGGCATAACGGCCATTGGCTGGAAAGCTGGGTGCGCGCCGGGCTCGGCTGCCTGCCGCTCGCCCTGCCGCTCGTGTTCATGGTGCTGTGGCGGTCGGGCGACCATGTCACGGGACAGACCGGCGACTGGTTCAACTGGGATGCGAAACTGGCCTGGGTCGAGATGGTGCTGCGCGACCGGTGGCAGACGTTCGACCTGCTGTCGGTGCTGGTGCTGTTCGCGATCCTAGTGGTGGGGCTTGCGGACCGGCGGGTCGAGTATTCGCGCCACCTGGCGCTGTCGGCGGCGTTCCTGGCGACGGTGTTCGTGCTGCTGCCACGTATCGTGTTCGGCTCGGCCTATGCCGACATGCGGCTGGCGCCGTTCGTTTTCGCGATCGCGCTGATCGCGATCCGGCCGCGGCCGGGACTCTCGTTGCGCAGCGCCGCGTTGTATGCGGCGTTGGGGCTGGCATTCTTCGCGGTGCGGCTTGCGGGGACGACCGCGAGCTACTGGCTCTACGACCGCAGTTACGATCGCGCGCTGACTGCACTCGACCACATTCCACCTGGTGCGCGGGTGGTGTCGTTCGTCGGGCGGCGCTGTCTTGACGACTGGGCCTATACGCGGCTCGAGCACGTTCCGGCGCTGCTGCTCGAGCGCAAGCTCGCTTTTTCGAATGACCAATGGTCGATGGCGGGCGCGCAGCAGCTGACCACCCGCTATCTTGCGGCAAAGGGCTTTGCACATGACCCGTCGCAGATCGTGACACAGGTGAAGTGCCGCGGCGAATGGTGGCGGCCGGTCGATCGCGCACTGGCCCGCTTCCCGCGCGATGCCTTTGATTATGTCTGGATGCTGGATCCGCCGCGCTATGATCCGCAGCTGGTCGCCGGGCTGACCCCGATCTGGCGCGACGGCGCGAACATCCTGTTCCGCGTCGACGACCGCCGCCAGCCCGAACCGGTCGAACCGCCGATGCCGCCCCAATTCACGACACCGCTCAGCAAGCCGCCCCATCCCCCCGCCTGAACGGGGTCAGCTCGCCCAGAAACACCTGTTCGTGGCGCACCGCCTCGCGCTCGCGCACCAGAAACTCGGCGACGGCACGGCGGAAACCCGGATCAGGCAAATAATGCGCCGACCAGGTGGGAGTCGGCAGATAGCCGCGCGCCAGCTTATGCTCGCCCTGTGCGCCCGCCTCGACCGTGCCCAACCTGCGCGCGATCGCGGCGTCGATCGCCTGGTAATAGCATAGCTCGAAATGGAGGAACGGCACCTCTTCCGTGCACCCCCAATAGCGGCCGTACAGCGTATCGTCGCCGATCAGGTTGAGCGCGCCCGCGATCGGGTGCCCGTCACGCTCCGCCAGGATCAGCAGCACACGCTCGCCGAGCGCTTCGCCCAGCAACGGAAAGAAAGCGCGCGTGAGATACGGCTGCCCCCATTTGCGGCTGCCGGTATCCTGGTAGAAACGCCAGAACGCCGCCCATTCGCGCGGCCCGATTTCGTCACCGACGAGGTGGCGGATCGTCAGACCCTCGACCGCCGCTGTACGCTCCTTGCGGATCGCCTTGCGCTTGCGGCTGGCGAGCCGGGCGAGGAAGTCGTCGAAGCTTGCATAGCCGTCGTTGCGCCAATGGAACTGCGTACCCTCGCGGATCAGCCACCCCGCCGCCTCGAACAGCGGCACCTGCTCGGGGGCGATGAAGGTGGCGTGCGCGGATGACAGGCCGTGCTGCTCGGTCACCGCCTCCAGCGCGGCGATCAGCGTCGGTGCCGCTGCCGGATCGCGAAGCAGCAGCCGCGGCCCGGGCACCGGCGAGAAGGGCGCAGCGATCTGCAGCTTTGGGTAATAGCTGCCCCCCGCCCGGGTCCAGGCGTCGGCCCAGCCATGGTCGAAGACATATTCGCCCTGGCTATGCGTCTTCAGGTAAGCCGGCGCGATCGCCGCGGGCGCATCGCCGTCGCCGTCAACCACTACCGGCACCGGCTGCCATCCCGTTCGCCCGCCGACGCTGCCCGACGCCTCCAGCGCGGCGAGAAAGGCATGGCCGACGAACGGATTGCCCGTCCCGGCACAGGCATCCCACTGCGCGGCGGAGACCGAGGAGACGCCTTGGGCAAGGCGCGCAGTGACCTGGCTCAAGTCACAACCACCTTCATCCGTTCGTGCCGAGCGCGTCCAACCACGCCCGCCATGTCGGGCGCGGGCTGCCCTTCGACAAGCTCAGGGCAAACGGAATCCTTGTGTCGCTCGTGTCAGCTCCGCACCGCGAACACCGCATCCACCTCCACCGCGGCGCCGCGCGGCAGCGCGGGCACGCCGACGGCGGCGCGCGCATGGCGGCCCGCCTCGCCGAAAACGTCCTGCATCAGCTCGGATGCGCCATTGGCGACCTCCGGCTGGCGGGTGAAGTCGGCAGCCGAGTTGATGAAGACGCCCAGCTTCACCACGCGCTCGACGCGGTCGAGGCCCACCGCCGCCTGCACCTGTGCGAGCAGCATCAGCCCGCATAGCCGCGCCGCCGCCTGGCCTGCTGCCAGATCGACGTCGTCGCCCAGCCGCCCCGTCACCACTTGCCCCTCGCGGAACGGCAGCTGGCCCGAGACGTGGAGCAACCCGCCCACGAGCACTGCCGGGACATAGGCCGCGACCGGCGCGGCCGCCTGCGGCAGGGTTATGCCGAGTTCTTCCAGGCGCCGGAGAACCTTGGCGTCGATATGCGTGGTCATGCAGTTTCCCTCTCACGGTCGGCGGGGGCTCCGGCGGCGAAGCGCGCGGCGATCCATCCCTGCGCCTCGCGCCAGTCGTCGATCCGGGCATGTGCGTCGGCCGCGGGCGGGATGGCACCCGCCAGTTCCGGTTCAGACACCATATGCAAGCGGTGGACCGCGGGGGCGTGCTTCGCGACCGACGTGTGGTGGATGGCCAGGTCGTCGACGAACACCGTCACCGGGTCGCCGAACTCCGCCACCAGTGCGGCGACCGGTGCGCCCTTGCCGCCTTGGTTGCAAACGACGCGGTGGCGGATACCGTGCGCGGCGAGCTGCGCCATTCGCGGCTCGCGGCATTCGTCGGCGAGGTTGGTGAGCACCACGATGTCCGCCGTCTCGCCCAGCGCGGCGAGCGCCTCGGCGGCGTGCGGCACCAGAGTCTGGCGCGCCATCTCACCTGGAAAGAAATCGCGGATCAGCCCCCACATCTCCTCAGCCGCCAGCGGACCGCTGCCATCGCGTTTGCGGATCGACTTCTGAAAATCGCCCGCGCCGATATTGAAGTCGATGTCGCGATGCTCGTCCAGCCAGTCGCGGAAGTGCTTCACCATGTGGAGCAGCACTTCGTCGCAGTCGGTGATGAGGAGCGGTCTCATATTTCGAGTTCCGCCGCGGCCCGCGCCAGCGCCGTCGGCGCGATGTCGAGCGAGTCGGCGCAGGCGACGAGGTCGCGCTCGCTCGCGAGCAGAAACTGAAGCGCCGCGCCCATCACCGCAGGATCGTCGACACGCGCGCGCAGACCGTCGGGCTCGATGCCGGTCACCGCCAGCAGCCGTTGCGCACGATCGGGCTCGGACAATGTCCAGACCAGCGCCCGCAGCGCCAGCGTCGCGGCATCGTCATGCACATCAGGTTGGCGGATCAAGTGTTTCGGCCTAGCGTTCGGAAGCAAAGGGAGTGCGACAAGCGCGTGGCAAAGAAGGTGCTCGTTGTCGAGGACAACGAACTCAATCTGAAGCTGTTCTGCGACCTGCTGCGCGTGCACGACTTCGCGGTCGAGCCGGTGCGCGACGGGCGTGAGGCGGTGGCGCGCGCGCAGGCCTTTGCCCCCGACCTGATCGTGATGGACATCCAGATGCCGTGGGTGACGGGTTATGAGCTGATCGTCGCGCTGAAGGCGGACGCGGCGCTGGCAGTTGTGCCGGTGATGGCGGTGACCGCCTATGCCGGCCGCGACGACGAGGAGCGCATCCGCGCGGCGGGCGCAGCGGCCTATGTGTCCAAGCCGATCAGCCTGGTGCGGTTCATGGAGACGGTGCGGGGGCTGGTCTAACCCCCTCCCGCCTGCGGGAGAGGGACAGGCGAGCGACGCGCGCCAGGGTGAGGGCTGAGTGCGATGCGCTCTCAAGGGCCCGCCGCGGCAAAGCCGCGTCGTCGGTCGTCAGCTGTGCAGACGCCGGTCGTAGTCGGTGCCGCGACGCGGATCAGCTTCGCTAATCCACCGACTATTTAATCTTCGCTTCCTTGAACGCGACGTGCTTGCGCGCGACCGGGTCGTACTTGTTGAAGCTCAGCTTCTCGGTCTTGGTCCGCGGATTCTTCTTGGTGACGTAGAAGAAGCCGGTGTCGGCGGAGCTGACGAGCTTGATCTTGACGGTGGTCGGCTTGGCCATGTCGATTCTCGGCTGAATGCAAAAGAGCGGCAGGCACACGCCGCCGCTCGGAACAGCCGCGGCGCATGGCGCAGGCACGCGCCCAAGTCAACCGCGCGGCGACAGCCGAGCCTTAACCGCGCCGTAACCTTTCCCGTGCAGCGTGTCCCCGACGGCGGTGGAGAGGCCAATGCGCGCGGACCTGGATTCGGTACGGCTGGAGCTGACGGCCAGGATTGCGGCGATCGACGTTCGTGCGCCATATCTGCGCACCGGCGAGATGGCGTTGGCGGTGGACGAGATCCGCCACATCGCCCGCGATGCGGGGTTCAATCCGGCGGTGACGGTCGCGCACTTCATCAACGCGGCGCTGGCGCGCGGTGAGCGGGTGCTGGTGCATGGCTGGCTGCAGATGCTGCGCGACGCGGTCGCGACCGAGCGGCAGGACGTCAACGCCTGCGCCGCCTTTGCGGCCGCCTGTTCGGTGCGACTCGCCGCCTAGATGGACGCGCTGATGGCCGCGCTGGTCGTGGCCGCGCTGTCCGGGGTCGGCGACCGGCCCGCCTGGCTCGCCGCGATCCTTGCCGACCGCTATCGCAGCGCGCTGCCGATCGTCATCGGCGCGTTCGCCGCGCTCGCGATGGCGAGCGGCGTCGCCGCCGCATTGGGCGCGGTGCTGGCGCCGCGGCTGACGCCGGAAGCGAAACAGCTGATGCTGGCCTGCGCGTTGCTGTTGCAGGGGGCGGGCAGCTTCTGGCCCGCGGGAACGCCCGAGCGGCTGACCGGCTGGCGGGCCGGGGCGCTGTTGACCGGGTTCGCCGGTCTGCTGACGCTGCTGTTAGGCGACGGGGTGCAGTTCGTCGTCCTCACGCTGGCGGCGCGGACGCCGGTGCCCGCACTTGCCGCGGCCGGCGCCACACTGGGCGCGCTGGCGCCCATTGCGGCGGCGGCGGTGCTGGGCGAAGCCGCGTGGCGCCGGCTGCCGCTCGTCCCTGCGCGCCGCATCATCGGCGCGATGTTCGTCCTCGCGGCGCTGTGGATCGGCCTCGGCGCGCTTCGGCTGCTCTGAAGCCTAGCGCGCGCCGACGTCGATCGCGTCGATCGGCGGCCGTCCGGCCTGGCCGGCCGCCACCGCCTCGACCCGCGCCATGACGCGCAGGAGGTTGCCGCCGGCCAGCTTCGCCAGGTCGTCATCACTCCAGCCGCGCCGCACCAGCTCGGCGAACAGCTGCGGATAGGCGTCGACGCCCGTCATCCCCGCCGGGCTGGTGCCGTTGATGCCGTCGAAATCACTGCCGAGCCCGACCGAATCATGCCCGGCCACCCGCGCCACATGCTCGACATGGTCCGCCACGGTCGCCACCGTCACGGGCGGCTGCGGATGCGTCGCCTCCCAAGCCACCAGCGGCGCCGGCGCCCGCGCGCCATAGACATCGGCCGGTACGCCAGCGGCCTTGGCCGCATCGGTCCGTGTCCGGTCCCAGGCGCGCCACGCGCTCGAGAGGAAAGCGGGGTAGAAATTGACCATCACCACGCCGCCATGCGCACCGATGCTCGCCAGCAGGTCGTCGGGAATGTTGCGCGGCGCGTCGGCCAGCGCGCGCGCCGACGAATGCGATGCCATTACCGGCGCCGCCGACATGGCCAGCACGTCGCGCATCGTCGCATCGGCGACATGGCTGACATCGACGATCATGCCGATGCGGTTCATCTCCGCCACCACCTGCCGCCCGAACGGCGACAGCCCGCCCGCACGTGCGGCATCGGTCGAGCTGTCGGCCCAGTCGAGGCTGCGGGTGTGAGTCAGCGTCATGTAAGCGACGCCCAGCGCCTTGTACTGGCGCAGCATCGACAGCCGCCCGTCGATCTGATGCCCGCCCTCCACCCCGATCAGCGACGCGATGCGTCCGCTTGCCGCGATCCGGCGGATGTCGGCGGCGCTGGCCGCGAGCGCGAAGCTGTCGGGATAGGCGGCGATCATGCGGCGCACGACGTCGATCTGCTCCAGCGTCATCTCGACCGCGCGCGGCCCCGCAGTGTCGGCAGGAATCCAAACCGACCAGAATTGCGCGCCGACATGGCCGCGGCGCAGCCGGGCGAGGTCGGTCTGCAGCGGAAAGGGCAGCGCGGCGGTGTCGCGGCGCAGATCGGTGGCCTCGATCGCGCCGCCCTGATGCTCGCGCAGCTCCCAGGCCAGGTCGTTATGGCCGTCGATCACCGGCTGACGCGCGAGCACGCGATCGACGCGCGCGGCGATCGCCGGATCGGCGCTGGCGGGCGTGGCTGCCTGGAGCAGCAGCAGGGGCAGGATCATCGGGTCCTCACGTGGTGGCCATGTTGTCCGTGTTGTCCGCTACAATGCTTGTCCGCGGGCGGGCGGGAATCGCCCTGCCGCCGGCATCGAAGCACAAGCGACGCGTGTAGGACAGCGGTTTAGAGCCGGTCGATCACGAACCGAACCCGGTCGGCGACCGCCACCCGCGGCAGATCGACCAGCGTGTAGCCGTACTCGGCATAGGTCCGACGCATCACCGCCTCCGTCGCCTGCGCCACGGCGGAGTCCTGCCGCCGCTCGGCGTCGTGCGTGTAGATGCCGGCCCAGAACGGCGCCAGGAACACGCGCGGATTGTATCGCGTTGCCGCGGCCGTGGCATCGAACGCGGGCGGCACCGTCAGCCCGGATACCCGCAGGAAGCCGATCACGTCGGGCACGCCGCGGTCGAGCACGGTGAGGGTCCCGCTCGCCAGCGCGGCCGCGTGCGCCGCAACTTCGCGCGGCAGCATCAGCTCGGCGAACGCGCGCTCGTCAGCCCAGGGCAGCGCGGTCCCGCCCGCCGCCACCTGCTCGCGGATGATGGCGCGGCCGACCTCCGCGCTGGCCGCCACGCCCGCCGCCGCCAGCGCCGCGATCAGCGTCGACTTGCCCGATCCGGGACCGCCCGTGATGACGTGGAGGCGTTCGGTGGGACATCGATCAATGAAGTCGCCCCTTGCCGTCGACGGATCACTGCCTCCGAGCATCATGCCCGAAGCCGCTGCGGCTATAGTCCAAGCTTTGCGCGGAGGAAGGTGTCGGACCGGGCCAGCAGTTCGGCGCGCGCGGCGGGATCGAGCAGATAGTGATCCAGCCCGCGAAACTCGACATAGTCGACGCTCCGCCCCGCCTCCCGCAGCCGGGCCGCCATCGCGCGCGACTCGCCGACGCCGACATTCACGTCGCGATCGCCGTGGAACAACAGCACCGGCGCCGTGATCGCGCGGGCGTTCTGCAAGGGCGAGCCGGCGCGGACATGCGCGCCGCTGCCGATGAACGTGTCGACCAGTGCATGATCGCTGAAGTCGCGCGATTCGCCGCGCAGCATCTCCAGATCGGTGACCGGCGCGACTGCGACGATCGCCTTGAACAGCGCCGGGTCGAGCACCGCCGACTGCAGCGCCGCGTAGCCGCCATAGGACCAACCCATGATCGCGAGCCTGCCCGGCGCCGCGATGCCCGCGCGCTGAAGATAGCGTCCCGCATCGTTGACGTCGCCGATCGCGACCTGCCACGACTGGAAGCCGTTCTTCTGGAACCAGCCCTCGCCATAGCCGGTCGAGCCGCGGAAATTGGGCTGGAGCACCGCGAACCCGCGCGCCGCATAGAATTGCGACAGCCAATCGAAGCCCCATTCGTCGCGTGCGCCGGGCCCGCCATGGGGCAGCACAATCGCGGGCAGATTGCGCCCGTCCGACCCCGGCGGCAGCGTCAGATAGGCGGGGATCGCCGTTCCGTCGGCGGCGGGGAAGGTGATCGCCCGCACCGGCGCCAGCGTCTGATGCGCCAGCTCCGGGCGGACCGGCAGCACTTCGGCAAGATGATGCGTCGCCTTGTCGAACAGATAATATCGGCCAGGATCCCGATCGCTGCCGATGAACAGCAGCAGCTTGCTTTCATCGGCACTCGCATCGACAAACGACACCAGCGGCGCGTCGGGCAATGCCCGGCCCAGCGCCGCCTGGAGGTGAGCGAGGTCCGGATCGAAGAACTGCGTCTGGCGGCGGTCGGTCGCAAAGCTGGCGCCGACGACACGCGCCTGGCGGCCAACCTCGACCAGGCCGTCGACATCGACGTCGGGCCGCTCGAGCACCAGCTCGCGCGTCATGGAGCCGTCGAGCATCACCCGGAACAGCGCCGCCCGTCCATCCTTGCGGTCGAAGCCATAGGCGACGTTGCGGTCGCGATCGACAGCATAGGGCTGAAACCCCGCGCCGCCGACGACCCGCGACAGCGGCTGCCAGCCATGGTCGTCGGGCTTGCGATAGAACCAGCTCACCGTGTCGCGATCGAGCCCCGTGCCGGTCGTCGCGCGCACCGCCATCAGCCGCACCGTGCCATGACCGTCGCTGATGTACGTGGCCGCGCCGCTGCGCGGCTGTTCGACGATCGACCGCGCGAGCGTGCGGGTATCGACGCGCTCCAAGCCCAGGCCGCGCCCGGCGGCGGCGAGCAGCGTGCCCGTGCTCTGTTCGGGCACGAAGTCGCGCATGATGAGCACGCCGCCATGATCGTCGGCCGCGAGATCGATGATCGCCCCGCCGCGCTGCGCGAAGCCCAGTGCGCCCTCGGCCTGGGCGGCGAGCACCTTTACATTGCCTCCGCTGCTGTCGAGCGCAATCAGGCGGGTATAGCCGAGCCGCTGGCTGAGGCCGGCATTTTCCGAGAGCAGGATGGCGCAGACCAGCCGGGTCGGTGTCGTCCAGTCGCAGCGCTGCAGGTGATCGGGGTCGCCCGAGCTCGACAGCACCGCGGTCAGCGCCCCGCCGCCGGTCAGGTCGCCGATCTCCAGCACTTCGCCGCGGCCGTGCGGCGCGATGACGGCGATATGGGTGCCGTCGGGTGACAGGCTGATCTGGCTGACCGCCTCCCGGGCGCCGAACGCCTGCGCGACGGGCTGAACGTCACCCGCGGCAAGCGCGAGCGCGGCAAGCATCAGAACATCGACAACCTCTTTGTTTGATCGCGATCCTAGCGGGCCGGTATCGACGCGCAAGCCGGTCGTTGCGCCGTCGCTTGCGCCCGCCGCGCCGCTGCGTCACATCCGCGTTCCCCGTATGGAGTGCTCGCATGATCCGTATCGCGCCCGCCCTGCTCCTTGCTCTGGTCGCCCCGGCGCTGGCCCAGTCGGCCGCCTCCCCAGCGATTTCGGTCGACACGCTGAAGGATGTCACCCGGGAGCTCTCCTCCGACGCCTATGAGGGCCGCGCGCCGACCGGGCCGGCGGAAGCCAGGACGGTCAGCTACATCGTGCGGCGGATGCAGGCCGCGGGGCTACGGCCGGGCAATCACGGCGCGTGGACGCAGGCGGTGCCGATGGTGGAGATCACCGCCCGCGACGTGCAGCCGTTCACCTTAACCGGCGGCCGCATACCGGTGACGATGGCTTACGGCGCCGAGATGGTCGCTGCGACCTATCGCGTGACGCCGCAGATCAGCCTCAGCAACTCGCCCGTCGTCTTCGTCGGCTACGGGATCACCGCGCCCGAAAAGGGCTGGGACGACTATGCCGGGATCGATGTCCGCGGCAAGACGGTCGTGATCTTGGTCAACGATCCCGACTGGCGCACCATGACGCGCGAAGGCCCGTTCGAGGGCCGGGCGATGACCTGGTACGGGCGCTGGCCGTACAAGTTCGAGAATGCCGCCCGCCACGGCGCGGCGGCGGCGATCATCGTCCACGACACCGAGCCCGCCGCCTATCCCTGGGCCGTGGTGCAGTCGAGCTGGACCGGTGCACAGCACGAGTTGGATCAGCCGGGCGGGCATCTGGACCAGAGCAGCGTCATCGGCTGGATGCAGCTCGCCAAGGCGCGCGAGCTGTTCGCCAGCGCCGGTCAGGACTTCGACCGGCTCAGCGCCGCGGCGGCGCAGCGCGGCTTCCGTGCCGTCCCGCTCGGGGTGCAGCTGTCGACCGGGTTCGGCAACACGATCCGGCGGTCGGTGTCGCAGAACGTGATCGGTGTGCTGCCCGGCACGACCACGCCCGACGACTATGTCCTCTACACCGCGCATTGGGACCATCTCGGCCACTGCCAGCCGGTCCCAGGGCCGCACGGGGTCGACGGCATCTGCAACGGCGCGCTGGACAATGCGAGCGGGGTCGCGGCGCTGATCGCGCTGGCGGAGGCGCACAGCCGCGCCGGACCCGCGCAGCGGTCGCTCCTGTTCATGGCGGTGACGGCGGAGGAGTCGGGGCTGCTCGGCTCGCGCTATTATGCCGAACATCCGCTCTACCCGCTCGGGCGCACCGTCGGCGGGGTCAACATGGACGGGCTGAACGTCATCGGCCGCGCCCGCGACTTCGTGGTGACGGGCGCGGGCAAGTCGGAGATCGAGGATCTGGCGCTGCCCTTCATCCGCGCACAGGGGCGGCGTGTCAGCCCCGAGCCCAACCCGGAGCGCGGCGGCTATTACCGTTCCGACCATTTTTCCTTCGCCAAGGCCGGCGTGCCGATGCTGGACGGCGGGTCGGGCGAAGACCTGGTCGCAGGCGGCGCAGCGGCGGGGCACGCAGCGGCGGAGGATTATGTCGCGCACCGCTATCACAAGCCTCAGGACGAGTACGACCCGCGGTGGGACTGGGCGGGCGCGGTCGAGGACCTGAACGTCTACTACCGGCTCGGCCGCCGGCTCGCCGACACGCCGGGGCTGTGGCCGAACTGGTATCCGGCCGCCGAGTTCAGGGCGGTGCGCGACCGCAGCCGGACGGCGGCACGCTAGTCAGTCAGAAGATGGATGCCCGACAAGGACTCGAACCTTGATTGACGGAGTCAGAGTCCGCTCTCTTACCATTAGAGGATCGGGCAATCAGGCGGGCGCAATTACGCCGGGCGGGCAATGCGGTCAACCCGTGCGCCGCGGCCTTGGCGGGGGCGGCTTGCCCCGCCGGGCGCGGCGGAGTAGCGATGGCGTCAAGCACCGGACGGGTCCGCCCGTGACGGAAGAACAGAACAAGGTTTGGACAGGTCATGGGGGACGTTGCCGTCCACGGGCCGCACCGGCAGGAGGTTCCTGACCGTCCGGCGGCGAACCGCCCCGTCCGGGGCCGTTGGGGGCACGCGCAGGCGTTCGCGGCGCTCGACCTCGGCACCAACAATTGCCGCCTGCTGATCGCGCGGCCGCAGCATGCGGACGGAGGCAATGCCAACGGCTTTGCGGTGATCGACGCCTTTTCGCGGATCGTCCGGCTGGGCGAGGGGCTGGCGGCGACCAACCGGCTGAGCGATGCGGCCATCGACCGGACGCTGGCGGCCTTGCGCATCTGCGCCGACAAGCTGCGCCGCCGCAACGTCACGCTCGCCCGCTCGGTCGCGACCGAAGCGTGCCGGCGCGCGGAGAACGGGGCCGAGTTCATCGCCCGCGCCTATGCCGAGACGGGCATCCACCTCGACATCATCTCGGCGGAGGAGGAGGCGCGGCTGGCGGTGCTGGGCTGCCACGTCCTGATCGAGCCCGGCGACGGCGCGGCGCTGGTGTTCGACATCGGCGGCGGCTCGACCGAGCTGGTGCTGGTCGACACGAGCGGAGCGCGGGACGGCAAGGCGCCGCAGGTGCTCGACTGGCATTCGACGCCGTGGGGGGTGGTGTCGCTGACCGAACATTCGACGGTGGGCGAAGGGCGCGCCGGGCGGATCGCCGCGTATGACCATATGCGCGCGCTGGTGACGGCCAGCTTCGCGCCGTTCGCCGCACGGCTGCCGGCCGGCATGCGCCGTGAACGGCTGCTCGGCACGTCGGGGACGGTGACGACGCTGGGGTCGGTGCATCTCGGCCTCGCCTGCTATGACCGGTCAGTGGTCGACGGGCTGATCGTACCCGCGGCGGCGATGCGGCGGATCAGCGGCGACCTGGCGGCGATGACGCTTGCCGAGCGGGCCGAACTCGCCTGTATCGGGACGGAGCGCGCCGACCTGGTGGTGGCGGGCTGCGCGATCCTGGAGGCGATCATGGATCTGTGGCCGGCCGCGCGGCTGGGCATCGCCGATCGCGGCATCCGCGAGGGCATTCTGCGGCGGCTGATGGGGGCCGCTCGCCCGTGAACCGCCGGGTATGAAGCCGCCGTCGAAGACCGTCGGGCATCAGCGCGTCAAGACCGCCCGCAAGCGTACCGCGCAGTCGACCCGCTGGCTGGAACGCCAGCTCAACGACCCCTATGTCCGCCGCGCCAAGGCGGAGGGTTACCGCAGCCGTGCCGCCTACAAGCTCATCGAGCTGGACGAGCGGTTCGCGGTCCTGAAGGGCGCAAGGCGGGTCGTCGACCTCGGCATCGCGCCTGGCGGCTGGACCCAGGTGGTACGCCGCCAGGTGCTGGGCAGCAGCGTCGTCGGCATCGACCTGCTGCCCGTCGATCCGATCGAGGGCGTGACAATCCTGGAGATGGATTTCATGGCCGACGCCGCGCTCGGCGCGATCCGCGCGGCGCTGGGCGGGCCCGCGGACCTGGTGCTGAGCGACATGGCGGCGAACACGGTCGGGCACGCGCAGACCGATGCGCTGAGGACGATGGCGCTGGTCGAGGCGGCGGCCGACTTCGCCTATGCGGTGCTGCGGCCGGGAGGGGCGTTCGTCGCCAAGGTGTTCGCGGGCGGCGCGGACGCGACGCTGGTCGCGGAGCTGAAGCGGCGCTTCACCACGGTGAAGCATGCCAAGCCGCCCGCGTCGCGCAAGGGCAGCGTCGAATGGTTCGTGGTGGCGCAAGGATTCAAGCGACACGGGGACGCCGACGGCGGGGGCGCGGAAGTAGAGGCTAAGTAGAGGGCCGGACGCGGTGGCTCGGCTCGCCGCGGCGGGTGGAAGTAGAGGCCAAGTAGAGGCTTGTGCGCAGAGTTGCGTACTGGGTTGATTGGGGATGGGAAAGAGCCGCGCCGTTGCCGACGCGGCTTTGCCGAAGCATGGTTGCGGGGGTGTAGGACAGGGGAAAAAGGCCGGAGGCGCCGCGGCGAAGCCGCGTCGTCGGCCGGTCAGCGCGAGAACAAGCTGGCGCTGCCGCCGGCCGGCGTGACGCTGGCCGCTCGATTAGCTTACGCTAACCTTGCGGCGTCACTCGTAATCCCCCCCCATATTCTGGTTGCGCGGCGGTGCGGCGGCGGTCAGGCGGAGCGCTTCGGCGGACGCCTGGAGCGAGCCGATCGCATCGACCTCGTCGTCGTCGTCGACCTGCACCTTTTGCAGGCCGCTGATGACTGACTCGGACAGGTGGTCGGGACGGACAGTCTCCTCCGCAATCTCGCGGAGCGCGACGACCGGGTTCTTGTCGCGATCCCGGTCGATCGTCAGCTCGGCGCCGCCCGAGATCTGCCGCGCGCGCTGGGCGGCGAACAGCACCAGGTCGAAGCGGTTGGGAATCTTGTCGACGCAATCCTCGACGGTGACGCGCGCCATGCCGTGTCCTTGAAACGCAGTGATGCAGGAAAGCACGGACACCTAGCCGCCGCCTGGGCCGAAGTCAACGAAATCGAGCGGCGGGCCGGGGTCGACAACGGTGTCACGTCATCACCGTCGTTCGGTGGATACTCAGAATCGCGAGCAAACGTGCCACTAACATTGACATGCCAGACAGCGCCATCCGCCACCGTTTGCGTGACGCTGCGCCCAGAACATTCGTCGGCAATTTGGCAGCCCGCCGCACCGGGTGGCCGGATGCAACTGATTAGGGTTCACCCCAATCAGCGGGTTGAGCCGGCACGCCTTTTTTGATTCATGAGGATCAAGGATCAAGGATCAAGGATCATGGGAGGTACGGGATGGCGCTATTCTGGTTGTCGGATGAGACGTGGGCGGCGATCGAGCCGCACCTGCCCAGGAACCAACCCGGCGCGCGGCGGGTCGATGACCGGCGGGTGATCTCCGATATTCTGCACGTGCTGAAAGTTGGCTGCCGCTGGTGCGACTGCCCAACCGACTATGGTCCCTTAAAGACGGTGTACAACCGCTTCAACCGCTGGTCGCTCCGGGGCTTTTGGCTCAAGCTGCTGGATGCGCTGGTGGACGTCGGTGCGGTGGCGAGGAGCACTGCCGTCGACAACACCGACGTCAAGGCGCAGGGTGCCGCGTTTGGCGCAAAAGGGGATGCTCGACGCAGGCGATCGGCCGCTCGCGCGGTGGTTGGACGACCAAGGTCCATGCGCTCATCGACGTCATCGGCCTTCCCTATGCGCTGATGCTGACCGCCGGAAACGTCAGCGACATGAAGGCCGCACCCGCGCTCCTCGAACGTGCCGGCCGCATGCGTTACCTGCTCGGCGACAAGGGATACGATGCCAATCACCTGCGCCGCGCAGCTCGCAACGCAGGAGCCATCCCGTCATCTCAGGCCGTCGCAACCGCAAGCGGGCCATTCGCTATGACCATCAGCGCTACCACGGTCGCCACCTCATCGAGAACGCCTTCTGTCGCTTGAAGGATTTCTGCCGTGTCGCCACCCGCTACGATAAGCTCGCAAGCAACTTCCTGTCTGCGGTAGCGCTGGCTACCATGATCTCGTTCTGGCTTGGAGGTCCGGCATGCTCAATCCGGTGATGAACAACACCAAGCGGGATGAGCTGCGGCTTGCGATGTACGCAATCACACCACCCCCGTCCTGGAGCACGCACTCCACAAACGGCTACCGCTCGTCACCAGATCGAGAGTGGTTCTACCACTTCAGGGATGGTGGGTACGAGTTGATCCTCTACGTAGACATCAATGTCGATAGTCTTATCCACCGGGAGCTTGTTCGTTCAGCCCTGAAGAAGGTGCATGTGCCCGGCGAGGAGTTGGCCGATGGCTTTCGGGTGTTCGGCTACCTCGAAGACGGCCGGGCCGGCGCCTTTCTATGACGCTGTGTCGATGCCTGATTGAGTCCGGACCCTAGCGCGCCGGCGTAGGAGAGGTGATCACATAAGTGCGAGCAGTATCGAACGCGCACGTCGCGATCAGCCCCGACCCATCATAGAAGAAGACAATCGCATAGCCGGTGCTGTCGGCGAACCGCCCGCTCTCGATCCTTCCATTTCGCCACGCAGACTTCTGCCCCGAAGCCAGCCGTGCAGCCTCAACGGTTTCTAAGGTTCCCGATGTCATCCGGGAAGGCATTCCGAGGACTGGGCAGCTTATGCGGTGGTGGAACAGCAGCGAAGCGTTCGGTGGACTTTTGCTGCTGCTGCTCGGGCTTATCGTATTCGCCGTGATGAAAGGCTGCGCTTCGGTCGGCGCGCCTGATGGCTATCGCTACCGGCTGACGGTGTATACCGGCAGTCAGGCTTACTCCACCGTCAGCGACGTCAGATATTCATCGGACTACAGTCTCGAGGGGTTCAAGAGCCAGCACGTCTACATGGGGGACCGGGAAGCCATACCGATCGTCCGGCCCGGACGATCGCTCACCTTCGCGCTACCCGCGTATGAGGTGCCCCCCGAGCAGGTCGCGGCTGAATTGGCTAGGCGGCGGCAGGGCCTGCCGGCAGATCAGAGAGACGGGCTGACCGTTTTGCGAGACGAGCAAGAATTGCCTCGCCAGCTGTTCAGTCGCGAAATCAGCGACAGCCCCTATCATCGTGACGACGTCGTCAGGGCATGGCCCGTTTTTGTGACCTTTACCGATCCCTCCGACCCGGCAACGCGGCGCGAAGTATCACCGGAAAGTGTAGGCGTGACCCGTGTCACCGTTCAACTCACGCAAGAGCCTGCCAGCCGCAGGATTTTCCGCGAATTTCCCAAGCTGATCCGTGCAGTGTCCGGCCAGCAGCCCGCTACGCTTCAGCGTTGACGTAAATGCAGCCAGTCCGGTTGAACGGCGTTGGCCCTTCAGCCCCGTTCAATCACGATCCGCCCAGCCTCGGCCAGTACGATGATATCCCCCCCCAGTCGTGCGCGCCTCGCACCGTCGAATGCTCTCCCGTTCAGTCCGCCCCGGCCGGATCGATCAGATCCACGGGTTGCGCCTGCAGCGCCGTTGCAGGTTCGAACGGAGTCGCCACGGGTCGGCTTGCTCCCCGCGAGCCGCTGCCCCATGCAGGCCGCGATGGCGGACGAGCCGACCTATACCGTCGACGGCAACCGGCTGACGCTGCTGATCAGCGGCCGGGCGCGGCTCGACGCGCTGCTCGCGCTGATCGACGGCGCCCAACGGACGCTGCGGCTGATCTATTACATCTATGCCGACGACGACACGGGGCGGCAGGTCAACGACGCGCTGATCCGCGCCGCCGCGCGCGGCGTGACGGTGGCGCTGGTGGTCGACGGGTTCGGCGCCGGGCTGGTCGCCGATCGCAGCTTCTTCACGCCGCTCGAAGCGGCCGGGGTGTCGGTCTGCTGGTTCAGCCCGCGCTGGGGCCGCCGCTATCTGCTGCGCAACCATCAGAAGCTCGCGCTTGCCGACGAGACGCGGATCATCGTCGGCGGGTTCAACATCGAGGACGACTATCTGGGCCAGGCAGACGAAAAGTGGAAGATCTGGCGCGATCTGGGTCTGCTGGTCGATGGGCCGGCCGTCGCATCGATGGCGGGCTATTTCGACGCGCTGCAGCGCTGGACGCACGATCCGAAGGCGACGCTGCGCGGGTTGAGCCGCGCGCTGCGCCACTGGAGCGGCGACGCTGGGAAGCTGCGCTGGCTGATCGGCGGGCCGATGCGGCGGCTGTCCCCCTGGGCGCGATGCCTGCGCGCCGACATGCGGATCGCGCGACGGATCGATATCATCGCCGGCTATTTCTCGCCAAGCCCGACCATCCTGCGCCGCCTCGACCGCGCGGGCAAGCGCCGCGCGGAGGTGCGGGTCGTCACCGCGGCGCTGTCGGATCATCCCAACGCCGTCGCTGCGGCCCGCTTCACCTATGCCGGGCTATTGCGCAAGCACGTGCGGATCTTCGAATACGCGCCGTCGAAGCTCCACACCAAGCTGTATCAGGTCGACGAGGTCGTCCATGTCGGCTCGGCCAATTTCGACATGCGCAGCCTGTTCCTCAACCTCGAGCTGATGCTGCGCGTCGAGGACGCGGCGTTCGCGGCGCGGGTGCGGGATTATGTCGACGGCGAGATCGCGAACTCGGAGGAGATCACCGCGGCGCTCTACAAGGCGCGCACCGGCTGGCTGCAGCGGGTGCGGCAGTTCGGCGCCTATGTCCTGCTGGCGGTGGTCGATCCGGCGGTGACGCGGCGGCTGAACCTGCGGTGAGGCGAAGCGACGACGGCAACGCCGCCGCCGGACGGATCGGCGTTGCCGCCCGCCGGCCGGCGGCGCGCTTACGCGGCCGCGCCGCGCATCGGGCGGCCGTCGCCGGCCCTAGCTGCGCCTCGTCAGTCCTTGTGCGCCCAGTATAACTGCGCCGGGGGCACGTTCCACCATTCCATATCGTGGTCGATCCGTTCGAAATGCGGGTCCAGATAGTCCTTCACCTTGGGCGAGAACTGATAGACCAGGAACGCGCCGCCCGGGCGCAGCACGCGGTGCGTCGCGTCGCCGATCGCCGGGCCGACCCCGGCGGGCAGCGTCGAGAAGGGCAGCCCCGACAGCACGTAATCGGCCGCATCGTGACCGTGGTCGCGCACGATCGTCTCCACATCCGCCGCCGAGCCGTTGACCGCGGCGAAACGCGGGTCGGTGATGGTGTGGCGCAGATAGCGGATGAAATCGGGGTTGGTGTCGATCGCGATCAGCTTCGCGTCGGGCGCCAGATGCTCCAGGATCGGGCGGCAGAAGGTGCCAACCCCCGGACCGTATTCGACGAACAGCTTCGTGTTTGCCCAGTCGACCGGGCCCAGCATCTTGCGGATCAGCCGGCCGGACGAGGGGATGATCGACCCGACCATCACCGGGTGCTTGAGGAAGCCCTGAAAGAACATGCCCCAGGGGGACGGCACGCCGGCGGGACGGGAACGGGCGCGTCGCGCGGCAGTGGTCGAGCTGGGCATGAAGGCTCCCTCTTGGGTCAACGGCGGCCGCCGTCGCAATTTGCGCGGCGGTAATCAAGCAGGTTGCCGGGGAAAACCCTCCGCACCGCGAAAGGGTTGCCTCGCGGCCACGCGCGCGCCACGCACGCCGCTATGCCCGCGCATTGCGAAACTTTTAGGTCGGCAGCGTGACCGGCGTGACCGCGGGGGCCGGCGCGCGGCGGGTCGACCGCACCTTCCCGCTGATGTTCCTGGTGATGCTGACGGTCGCGGCGGCGAACACCGCGCTGCAGTCGGTGCTGCCTGCGCTCGGCCGGTCGCTGGGGGTGCGCGATCAGGCGGTTGCGGCGGCCTTCTCCGCCTCCGCGCTGATCTGGGTGCTCGCCGCGCCGTTCTGGGCGAACCGGTCGGATCGGACCGGGCGGCGCGCGATGATCCTGCTCGGGGTCGGCGGGCTGATCGTGTCGCTGAGCGTCTGCGGAGTGTTTCTTTGCCTGGGGATCAACGGCGTGATTCCGGGCACGGCGGCGTTCGGGCTCTTCATCGTCGGCCGGCTGATCTACGGCAGCCTCGGCGCCGCCGCGCCGCCCGCGGTGCAGGCGCTGGTCGCGGGCGAGACGACGCGCGAGGAGCGGACCAAGGCGCTGACGCTGCTGGCGAGCGCCTTCGGGCTGGGCACGATCCTGGGCCCGGCGATTGCGCCCTATCTGATCCTCGGCAGCATCGGGCGGGTCGAGGTCGGGCTGGCCGGTCCCGCCTTTCTGTTCGCGCTGTTCGGGGCGGGCGTGTGGTTCACCGTCCGGGCGATGCTGCCCGACGACCGGCCCGGGTTGCATGCCGGGCCGCATCGGGGCGGCGCGCAGTCCGCCTATCCCTCGATCGGCGGCGCGCCGACCGGGGCGAGCGTCGCTGCGGCGACCGGGCTGCGCGGGGAGAGCGTCGGCTTCCTCGACCCGCGGGTGCGCGGCTGGATGATCGCCGGGCTGGTGATGGGACATGCGCAGGCCATGACCAGCCAGGCGATCGGTTTCCTGGTCATCGACCGGCTGCATGTCGCGCCGGGCCAGGCGCTGGAGCCCACGGGCATCGTGCTGATGATGGGCGCGGGCGCGTCGCTGCTCGCGCAATGGGGGATCATCCCGCTCCTCAACCTGTCGCCGCGGCGGCTGGTGCTGAGCGGGCTGGCAGTGGCGGCGGCGGGGACGGCGCTGACCGGGCTGGCGGGTTCGCTCTACGGCATCGCGACGGCGTATGCGCTGGCGAGCCTGGGGTTCGGCTTCACCCGGCCGGGCTTCACCGCCGGGTCGTCGCTGGCGGTCGGCGCGGAGGGGCAGGGCTCGATCGCGGGCAAGGTGACGAGCGTCAACGGTGCCAGCTTCGTGCTCGGCCCGAGCATCGGGGTGGGACTGTACGAGCTGCAGCATTCGCTGCCGTATCTGACCGCGGGGGCGGCATGCGTGGTGATGATCGGGTATGCGTGGGCGGCGTTGCGGGACCGCCCTGCGGTGGAGGAGGGTTGATGACGGACGCCGGCAGGCACGACGACGATCGGCACGCGCTGGCGGAGCTGGAGCGGCTGACCTTCTTCAGCGACGCGGTGTTCGCCATCGCCATGACGCTGCTGGTCGTCGACGTCCGGCTGCCGGCGCTCGCGCGCCCGACCAACAGCGCGCTGACCGATGCGCTGCTCGCGCTGGTCCCGCAATATATCGGGTTCGTCGTCAGCTTTCTCGTGATCGGCCGTTTCTGGGCCGCGCATCATGTCGTGTTCGGGATGTTGCGGCGCGCGGACGGACGGCTGGTCGGGGTCAACCTGCTGTTCCTGCTGTCGATCGCATTTATGCCGTTTCCGACGATGGTGCTCAGCGAACACCCCCAGCTGCGCGGGGCGCTGGTCTTCTACATCGCCTGGCTGTTCGTGATCGCGCTGCTCAACTGCTGGACCACGCAGACCGCGTTCCGGCGCGGGACGCTGGTCCGCCGCGGCGTCGGTGCCGTCACCGTCGCCAATCGCCTGCGCCACACGCTGATCCCGGTCGTCGTCGCGCTGATCGCCTGCGGGGCGAGCCTGATCGGCGCAGCCTACGGGCTCGCCGCGCTGACGATCGGCACGCCCGTGGTCGAATGGGCGGTGCGCCGGCTCGATCGGCCGGGCCCCCCCCGGCCGGCCGCCGGGCTCAGCCCGGCCCCTTCGGCCCGCGCGGCGTCAGCTGCCCCGGGGTGACGAAGCCCAGCGGCTGCACCGCGTGCGCGTCCTGCTTCAGCTGCGACGCCAGCCGTGCATAGTCCGCTTCGGCCTCGGGCGTGACGCTAGCGCGCGACTCGGTCAGCGCCGCTTCGAAGTCGGCCATCGTCACCTGCTGCGTCTCCAGCGACCGTCGCAGCGCCGACAGCCCGGCGCGGCGGACGACGTCCTCCAGGTCGGCGCCGGTGAAGCGTTCGGTGCGGCGCGCGACGGTGTCGAGGTCGACGTCGCCCGCCAGCGGCATCTTCGCGGTCTGGATGCCGAGGATGCGCCGACGCCCCGCCTGATCGGGCAGGCCGACATAGATCAGTTCGTCGAACCGCCCCGGTCTGAGCAGCGCCGGATCGACCAGATTGGGCCGGTTGGTGGCGCCGATCACGACCACCGCCTGCAGCTCCTCCAGCCCGTCCATCTCGGCGAGGATGGTGTTGACGACGCGCTCGGTCACCTGCGGCTCGCCCCCGCCACCCCCGCGCGCGGGGACCAGGCTGTCGAGTTCGTCGATGAAGATCACGGTCGGCGCGACCTGGCGCGCGCGCTGGAACAGCCGCGCGATCTGCTGTTCGCTCTCGCCGTACCATTTGCTCAGCAGGTCGGACGACTTGGTGGCGATGAAGTTCGCCTGCGCCTCGCGCGCGACCGCCTTGGCGAGCAGCGTCTTGCCGGTGCCGGGGGGGCCGTAGAGCAGGAAGCCCTTGGCCGGGCGGATGCCGAGCCGGCGGAAGGCGTCGGGGTCCTTCAGCGGCAGCTCGACGCCCTCCTTCAGCCGCGCCTGCGCGTCGTCGAGGCCGCCGACATCCTCCCAGCGCACCCGCGGCGCCTCCACCATCACCTCGCGCATCGCCGACGGCTGGACGCGCTTCAGCGCCTCCAGGAAATCGTCGCGGGTGACCGACAGCTGGTCGAGCACCTCGGGCGGGATCACCCGCTCCTCCAGGTTGAGCTTGGGCATGATCCGCCGCACCGCGTCGATCGCCGCTTCCCGCGTCAGGGCCGCGAGGTCCGCGCCGACAAAGCCATAGGTCGTCCCCGCCAGCTCGGCGAGATCGACCGCGGGATCGAGCGGCATGCCGCGGGTGTGGATACCCAGGATCTCGCGCCGCCCGCGCTCGTCGGGGACACCGACGACGATTTCGCGGTCGAAGCGGCCCGGCCGCCGGAGCGCCTCGTCGATCGCCTCCGGCCGGTTGGTGGCGGCGATCACGACGAGGTTGGCGCGCGCCTCCAGCCCGTCCATCAGCGTCAGCAGCTGCGCGACCAGCCGCTTCTCCGCCTCGCCGGTGACCTGGCCGCGCTTGGGCGCGATCGAATCGATCTCGTCGATGAAGACGATCGAGGGAGCGTTCTTCGCCGCCTCCTCGAACACCTCGCGCAGGCGCTTTTCGGATTCGCCATAGGCCGAGCCCATGATCTCCGGCCCGTTGATCAGGTAGAACTGGGCGTCGCTTTCGTTCGCGACCGCCCGCGCCAGCCGCGTCTTGCCGGTGCCGGGCGGGCCGTAGAGCAGCAGCCCGCGCGGGGGGTCGACACCGAGGCGCTGGAACAGCTCGGGATAGCGCAGCGGCAGCTCCACCATCTCGCGCAGCTGGTCGATCGTCTGCCCCATGCCGCCCAGATCGTCATAGGTGACGTCGGCGCGGCGCGCCTGCTCGGGCTCCTGATATTCGGGGCGCAGCTCGATCTCGGTGTTCTCGTCGATATGGACGATGCCCTTGGGCGCGCAGGCGACGACGAGCAGGCGGATTTCCTGCAGCGCATAGGCCGGTGCGTTCATGAACTGCTGAACGTTGGCGGGCATGTTGCCGACGCGTTGATGCCCGGCGGTGGCGACGATGTTCCCTGGCGCCAGCGGGCGGCCGTAAAAGGTGCGGCGCAGCGCGTTGGCCGACCCCTGCAATCGCAGGTTCGCCTGCGCGGGCGCGAACACGACGCGCGTCGCGGGCTTCGATTCGGCGCGCCGGATTTCGACAAAATCGCCCGAGCCGACGCCGGCATTGGCGCGCTGCAGCCCGTCGATGCGCAAGAGGTCCAGCCCCTCGTCCTCGGGATAAGGGGCGACGGCGCGCGCGGGCGTCGCCTGCTTGCCGACGATCTCGATCACGTCGCCTTCGACGATCCCCAGCGCCGCCATCACCGCGCGCGGCACATGCGCGAGGCCGCGGCCGGAATCCTCCGGCCGGCTGTTGGCAACCTGGATCTTACGCGTTGGGTCGGCGTCGGCCATCAATTCACTCCTGCGGGCGCACGGCCCAAGCGCGGGATGTGGGGAAGGGGTGCCGCGATCGGTAGGGGGTGTGCAGGTGCGCCCGCCGCGGGCAAGGCCGCGTCGCCGGACGGGAGCGCCGCGCTTCCCGCGCGCGCGCTGCGCATAAAAAAGAGGCCGGCTACTCCAGGGAGCGGCCGGCCTGCGAAAAGTTTTTTAGGAGAGGATGCCTGAAAGGCCTGCGCTATGTGCAGTGCAGCATTCGATGTTGCAAATGCGAAATGATCGTGCACGATTGCACTCGACGCAATCGCGCGGCACATCAGTGCGCGGGGGAGGGTGAGCCATGCGCAGGTTGCCGCCGCTGGGCGCGATCGAGGCGTTCGTGCAGGTCGCCAGGCTGGGATCGGTCAAGGCCGCGGCAGAGGAGCTGTCGCTGTCCGCGCCCGCGCTCAGCCGCCGGGTGCAGGCGCTGGAGCGGTTCGTCGGCAAGGAGCTGTTCGAGCGGCGGCACCAGGCGATCGTGCTCAACGCGGAAGGGGAGCGGCTGCTCGGCCATCTGGCGCCCGCGCTCGACCAGCTGTCCGATGCGGTGGAGGCGATGACCAGCGGCGCGGAACTGCTGCGGCTGCGGCTCGGCGTGCTGCCGCTCTACGCGTCGCAGCGGCTGTTCCCGCACCTGGGTGCGCTGCGGCGCGATCATCCCGAACTCCACCTCGACATCGACACAGCAGGGCATGGCGTGTCGCGGCTTGGCGAGGGGCTGGACGCCGCGATCGTGCTGGCGCGCGAGGTCGATCCGCAGCTTCATGCCGACCGGCTCGACCGCAACGCCGTTTATGTGATCGGTGCCAAGTCGCTGGTCGAGGGACCCGATCCGCTGGTGCGGCCCGAACAGCTGGCGGGGCAGACCGCGCTGCTTCACCGCGAGATGACCGAGGCGTTGGATGCCTGGCGTCAGAGCGCGGGCGTCACCGCGGTCGAGCCGCTGGCGATCGACTATTTCGATTCAGGTCCGCTGATGCTCGAAGCGGCGGCGCAGGGACTGGGAGTCGCGTTCATGCACGAATCGCACTTCGTCGATGCGGCGGATCCGCGGCTGGTGCGGCTGTTCGGGATCGCGGTGGAGAGCCCGTACAGCTATTGGTTCGTGTGCCGCCCGCGGGCGTTGCAGTCGAAGCCGGTGCGGATTTTCCGGGACTGGCTGATCTGGACGCTGGGCAGCGAAGACTGATTTCCCTTGGGCCTTCAGGGGCGCATCAGGTCGGTCCTGCCCCCGGCATGGCCTAAGCAGCACAGGCCGCTGTTTACCTGATGCGGGTGGCGAGGTCGGGAGCGGGGCCTCGCCACCGGCGAACCGCTTTGCGGAGGGACCCCTCTCCCCCCGCCGCCGCGCGGCCCCGCCCTCTCCCCTGAAGGCGAGAGGGAGATCAGGCGGCCACCGCCGTGACGATCTTGCCCGGCTGCCGCGGCGGTTCGCCGGCCGGCAGGGCGTCGACGAACTCCATGCCCGACTCGACCTGGCCCCACACCGTGTACTGCCGGTCGAGGAAGCGGGCGTCGTCGAAGCAGACGAAGAACTGCGCATTGGCGCTGTTCGGGTCGCTGGTCCGCGCCATCGAACAGGTGCCCCGCACGTGCGGCTCGGCCGAGAATTCCTGCGGCAGGTCGGGCTTGTCGGAGCCGCCGGTGCCGTCGCCGTTGCCGCCATCGCCGCCCTGCGCCATGAACCCCGGGATGACGCGATGGAACGCGACGCCGTTGTAGAAGCCCTCGTTCGCCAGCTCCGCGATCCGCGCGACATGCGCCGGCGCCAGGTCGGGACGCAGCCCGATGACGACCTCGCCGCCGCTGTCGAGGGTTAGGGTGAGCGTCTTGTAGTCGGCCATGTCGGCTCCTCTTGTCTCGTCATGCTGAACTTGTTTCAGCATCCATGCGAAGCATCAGCCGCGCGCCCGGCGCTAATGGGGTCGCGTGAATGCTGAAACAAGTTCAGCATGGCCGTGGGCGGGTAGAAATGCGCTGCTCGCAGCGATAGGGCGCGCTGACCCGGCGAGCAGGAGGCGAGCATGACCGACACTGATCTCGCCGCCGCCCTGGCCGAGGGCGATCGCGAACAGCTGGACCGCGACGACCGGCTGAAGCCCGCCTTCGTCGATGCGGTGCTCGACGCGGTCGAGGAGGGCGATGCGGAGGGCGCGCGGGCGCTGGTCGCCCCGCTGCACCCCGCCGACATCGCCGATCTGTTCGAGCTGACCCCGCACGACCGCCGCGACGCGCTTGCCGCCGCGCTCGCCGACCTGCTCGACGCCGACGTCTTCGCCGAAATGAACGATTACGTCCGCGAGGACCTGATCGACGACCTTTCGGCGCGGCAGGTCGCCGACATCGCCGCGGAACTCGACACCGACGACGCGGTCGCGATCATCGAGGACCTCGACGCCGACGAGCAGCGCGAGGTGCTGCGCGCGATGGAGCCCGACGATCGCGCCGCGATCGAGGAGGCGCTGTCCTATCCCGAGGAATCGGCCGGCCGCCTGATGCAGCGCGAGCTGATCGCGGTGCCCGAACACTGGACCGTCGGCGACACGATCGACTATCTGCGCGGGCATGACGACCTGACCACCGACTTCTGGGAGGTTTTTGTCGTCGACGGGCGGCACATGCCGGTCGGCACCTGCGCGCTCAGCTGGATCCTGCGGACGCCGCGCTCGGTCGCGGTCGCCGACGTGATGAAGCGCGAACAGACGCTGATCCCGGTCGACATGGATCAGGAGGAGGTGGCGCTCCGATTCCAGAAATATGCGCTGATCTCCGCCGCGGTGGTCGACGGCGGCGGGCGGCTGGTCGGGATGATCACCGTCGACGACGTTGTCCATATCATCCAGGAGGAGGCAGGCGAGGATACGCTGCGCCTGGCGCAGGCGGGCGACGGCGACATCAACGAGCCGATCCGGCTGACCGTGCGGACGCGCGTCGCCTGGCTGATCGTCAACCTCGGCGCGACGATGCTGTCGGCGTCGGTCGTGGGCATCTTCCAGGGCGAGATCGCGCGCTTCGCGCTGCTCGCGGCGCTGATGCCGATCGTTTCGGCGCTGGGCGGCAACGCGGGCACGCAGACGCTGGCGGTGGTGGTGCGTGCGCTGGCGACCAATCAGCTGACCAGCTCCAACACCGCCTGGATGCTGCTGCGCGAGTTCCGCATCGCGATCGCCAATGGCGTGGCGCTGGGCCTGGTCGGCGCGCTCGGCAGCTACGTCATCCTCGGCAATCCGCAATTGTCGCTGGTGTTCGCGCTGGCGATGGTGATCAACAGCCTGGTCGCGGGGCTGGTCGGCGTCATCGTGCCGGTCGCGCTCGACAAGGCGCGGGTCGACCCGGCGGTATCGTCCGCGGTGTTCGTGACGACGATGACCGACATCATGGGGTTCCTGAGTTTCCTCGGGCTGGCGACGCTGTGGAAGCTGGGCGGCTGACCCGGTGGCTTGACCGCCGCGCCGCGCACCCCAGATCGCGGCCATGCCGCTTCATCTGACCAAGGTCGCGTTCGGCGCCGCGGGCGTCGAGCACCTCGCCGAGCGGCTGCGCGAGCGCGGCGAGGCGGGTCCGGTGGCGCTGACCACCCGTTACCTGCCCAAGCGGCACGCCGAGGTAGCCGGGCCCAAGGAAGCGGGGGGCTCGCTGTTCTGGATCATCAAGCACCAGCTCGTCGCGCGGTCGCCGATCCTGCTCTTCGGCGAGGCGGAGGGCGGGCGCGTCGCGATCCACCTCGATCCGGTGCTGGTGCTGGTCCACGCGCGGCCCAAACGGGCGCATCAGGGCTGGCGGTATCTGGAGGAGGCCGATGCGCCGGCCGACCTGGCGGGGGATGCGACGGGAGTGGCGGCGATGCCGGCGGTGCTGGCCGGGCGGCTGGCGGAACTAGCGCTGATCTAGTGCGCGGTCAGCGGGCGGGCGCCCCCGCGCCGCAGGTCACCGGCCCGCCCGCCTGATTCTGCACCCGGCACTGCGGTGTCCCGGCAACCGCGATATGGCCAAGCCCGGCATTGAAGACCGCGGCGGTGTAGCGCGCCCGCGCCAGCGCCTCTCCCGGTCCATCGACGCGGACCGTCAGGTCGCCCGCTACGAGCGCGTCGGCGGCGATGCGTCCCGCGCCGCTGACCGACAGCCGCGCCCGCACCGCGCGTCCGGCCAGCGTCACCGCACCGTTGCCGACCACGGTCGCGTTCGCCTGATCGGTATCGACGCCGGTGAAAGCGATCGACCCGGCGCCCGCGACCGACAGGTCCAGCCGCGGCGTCCGCCCGCCGGCGATGGCCAGCGCGCCGCTGCCCAGCACCGCCGCGTTGCTCAGCGTCGGCGTCGTCAGCGTCACCACGACCGGCCCGGCCACCCCGCGCGCCGCGCCCGCTTCGCGCTGGACGCCGCGCACCACCAGCGTCGTGCCGTCGACCTGCACCTCGATCGCGTCGATCGCCTGCGCATCGCCGGTCAGCGTGCCGCCCGGCGAGCGGCCGGTCGTGACCGTCACCTGATAAGGTCCCTCCACCCTGATCCGCTCGAAACTGCTGAGATACAGCCGTCGCTCCGCAGCATGCGCAGTGGCGGGGATCAGCAGCAGGGCGCACAGGAGGACACGCATCCGCACCAGCGTCGCATCGGACACTCCCGTGCGCAAGGCGCCTAGCCGCCGCAGCGGATCGTGCCCGATCCCATCTTGGTCGCCTGGCACCGCGCCCTGGCGCCCAGATCGACATCGCCCGATCCCATCACCGACACGGTGGCGGGGCCGTCGACCAGCGCGCGCACGCTGCCCGACCCGGCGATCGAAACCTGCGCCTGCGCTGCGGTCAGCCCGCTCGCGTCGACATCGCCGGACCCGGCGATGCTGACCTTCAGCTGCTGCGCGGTGCCGCCAAGCCGGATCGCGCCCGATCCGGCGAGCGATAGTTCGGCGCGGCCGACCGCGATCTGGCCGACGCGAATATCGCCCGACCCCGCCCCCGATGCCCGGAAGGCCGCGCCGCCGACGCGGTCGATGGTCATGTCGCCCGAGCCGGCGACGCTGGCATCGGACAGGGCCGGCATCGTGATCGAAACCTTGGCGTGATTGCCGCTCCAGCTCCATCCGCTCGTCCGCGTCCGGCTGACCCGCAGCGTCTGGCCGACCCGGCTGATCTTGAGGTGATCGAGCAGCGCACTGTCGCCGTCGGCGCGCACAGAGAAGCCGGGCCCGACGCGGATGTCGACATCGTCGGCGCCGCGCAGGTCGACCGCGGTGAAATCGGTGGCGGCATAGGTGCGCGTGCCGCCGCTGCCCTGGGCGGCGATGCCCGGCGTTCCGTCATCGCCGCCGATGTCGTGGGTGATGTTGCACCCCGTCAGCGGCAACAGGGCGGCAGCGATCAGAAGCCCGCGCATGGTTCTCTCCCCGTGGTGTTTTGGAAGAGTAACACACATTGGGAAGGCTGCAAATGAAAAGGGGCAGGGCGCGGACCCGCAACGCACACGCTCCGTCATGCCGAACTCATTTCAGCATCCATGCGCGACGCAGTCGATCAAGGGGCGCCGATCCGGAAGACAGATCGCCGCGGCAAGGCCGCATCGCGACGTCGGACGGGTTCGGCTGACGCCGCCCCGCCGCCCGCCGCCCGCCGCGGCGAGTGCGCCGGATCGCCTGCGCGATCCAGGGCCGCCTGCACCCTATGCGGGTACTTTATCCTTGTTATAGATCGCCGCCGCCGCGCGCAGAATGTCGAGGATCTTCACCTGCGCCCCCGGCTCGTCGATCTGCTCCATCGCCGCCAGTTCGCGTGCCAGCCGGCTGCAGGCAGCCTCAAAAATCTGACGCTCCGAATAGCTCTGCTCGGGCTGATCCTCGGCGCGGAACAGGTCGCGGGTCACCTCGGCGATCGACACCAGGTCACCCGAGTTGATCTTCGCCTCATATTCCTGCGCCCGCCTGGACCACATGGTGCGCTTGACCTTGGGCTTGCCTTTCAGCGTATCCATCGCCTCGCGCATCGTCTTGTCCGACGACAGCTTGCGCATGCCCACGCTCTCGGCCTTGTTGGTCGGCACGCGGAGCGTCATGCGCTCCTTTTCGAAGCGCAGGACGTACAGCTCGAGCGAGGCGCCCGCGATCTCCTGCTTCTGCAGCTCGATGACGCGGCCGACGCCGTGCTTTGGATAGACCACATAATCGCCGACATCGAAAATGAGCGCCTTGGCAGCCATGCCGCACCTTTCTATGTCATCCACGTGCGACGGTCGGCGGCGCAAACGCCCCAGTGCACGGCCGCAGGGATGAGTTCGTGTTAATGCTACCGGGCGGGATCGCCCGTTGGCCGTGCATTAACACGCCTGAAACAAAATTGCCAGACTTTGAGTCAGTTTAGCTGGCCCATCGTCGTGGCGCGGTGCCCCGATCTAATCGCCGGCACCGGCTTCCGGCGTGAAATACTTGTCGTACTTGCCCTGCTCACCCTTGTGTTCGTCGGCATCGGCGGGGGTCTGATCGCCCTTGCGCGTCACATTGGGCCATTGGGCTGAGAAGGTGGAGTTGAGTTCCAGCCACTGTTCGAGCCCGTTCTCGGTGTCGGGCAGGATCGCTTCCGCCGGACATTCGGGCTCGCAGACGCCGCAGTCGATGCATTCGGAGGGGTTGATGACCAGCATCGTCTCGCCCTCATAGAAGCAGTCGACCGGACACACCTCGACGCAATCCATGTACTTGCAGCGGATGCAGGCGTCGGTGACGACATAGGTCATGGTGGCGCTCCCGAGCGGACGTGTCGCGCCGCTGCTAATCCGCCCCGCCAGCGCCCGTCAATCGCCCGGCGTTTGTTGCGAGACGTTCGCACGGCTGGGCCCGGCGTTCGTCCCAACGTTGGGCGCGGGGCCGGGCGTCAGCTCGTCGTAACAGCCCTGCGCCTCCGCCGCCGGGCCACGCCGCGCGGGCAGCGCGCCGACGCGGATGCCGCGGACGCGTGCGCCCGCGGCATAAGTCAGCACGTTGCCTACTCGCACCGCGGCATGGGCGCGATCGACGGCGCGGCCGTCGATGCGCAGGCGCCCGTCGGCGGCGATCGCCTGTGCGGCCGAACGCGTCTTCGCCAGCCGCGCCCACCACAGGAACCGATCGAGCCGCATCCGTTGGCCGTCAGCCATGCCGCGCCCAGTCCGCCAGCGCGGCAAAGGCGCTGTCCGGCCGCTGCACCGGCACCGGCGAAGCGACCGGCGGCCGCCCGCGCCATACCCAGCGGGTGTCCGCGCCCGCCACCGCGCGAAAGCCCAGTTCGGCCATCAGCCGGGCACTGGTCGCGGGCTCCAGCCCTATCGACGTGGCAAGTGCGGGGTCGGGCGCGAAGGGCCTGCGCCCCGCCCCGTCCGCGGTGCGGGCGTCGTGGGCGGCGCGGGCGATCCGTTCGACCAGGTCGACGCGGACAGCCTGCGCACCAAGCGGGCGGAACCCCGCGGCGAGTGTCGCACCCGCCGCGCCGCGCGGCAGGACGGACGCGCCCGGCGGCGGTGCGGGCGTGGCCTCGCCACGCAGCGCCAGCAACAGCCGCCGCCAGCGCGCCGTCTCGGGCTTGAGCAGCGCGGGCGCGAACAGGTCGAGCGTGCCGATCGTCATGCCGGTGGCGCGCAGCCGCTTGCGCTCGGGCGGCGGCAGCGCATCGAGCGCGCGGGCGAGCGGACGCCGTGGCGCGATCGCGCCCGCCGCCTCCAGCGCCCCGGCGACGACGCGCAGGTCGGCGCTGGCATCGCGGTCGCAGGCGAGCGTGACAAGCTTGACCAGCGCCGGGACGCGCCGGACGAGCTGATCGCCCACCCACCGCTCCAGCCGCGCCTTGATCGCGGCACGCGCAGGCGGCTCCAGCACGTCGAGCGACGGGTTCAGTTTCACCAGCGGGCGGGCAAGCGACGGGCCGGATGCAAGCTGCGCGATGAGGTGATCGGTCCAGCGAAGCGTGCCATCGTCGGCAAGCGCGAACGCCTCGTCGCCGGCGGCGGCCAGCGCCTTGGCCCGCCTGCTCCGCTCGCCGCCCAGCCGCTTCTCCGCTGCGGCGAGCAGCAGCCGCTTGTCGCTCGCGCGCGCGTCGGCGGCGACGGTAAAGCGGAAGCCGTCGAGGCGGCCGATCGCGTGCTCCTCGACTAGCACTTCGCCCTCGGCGCCGATCGTCACCGGCAGCGCCGCCGCGCCTGCGCCGATCTGGCGGATCAGCGCGGTGGTGCGCTTGTCGACGAAGCGCTGGGTCAGCCCGGCGTGGAGCGCGTCCGACAGCCGCTCCTCGATCGCGCGCGTCCGCTCCGCCCAATGCGCCGGGTCGACGAGCCAGTCGGCGCGGTTGGCGATATAGGCATAGGTGCGGACCGACGCGATCCGCCCCGAGAGCGTCTCGACGTCGCCGCCGACGATGTCGAGCCGTGCGATCTCGTCGGCGAACCACTGGTGCGGTATAGGGCCGTCGGCGATGTAGCGGAACAGCCGCTCGACGAAACGGGCGTGCGGATCGACGCCCACCTTGCGGAAGTCGGGCAGGCTCGCCGCCGCCCACAGCCGCGCCACGCCGGACGGGGTCCGCGCCCGCTCGCGCACCGCCGGCTCGTCCGCCAGCCGCTTGAGCACCGACAGGTCGACCGCCTGCGGCGCGGCGCGCAACGCCGAATGATCCGGGCGGCGCTCGAGGCTCGCGATCAGTGCGTCCAGGCTGGAGCGGTCGGGATCCCCGTCGCGCCAATAGAGGTGGTCGAGGCGCGGGAAGCGATGCTCCTCGATCGCCAGCACCTCCTCCGGCAGGAACGCGCCCGGCCCCTCCTCCGTCACCGCACCGAACGTGCCATCGCGCTGGTGCCGCCCGGCGCGCCCCGCGATCTGCGCCATCTCGGCGACGGTCAGCCGCCGCTGCCGCCGGCCGTCGAACTTGTGCAGGCTCGCGAACGCGACGTGGGCCACGTCCATGTTGAGCCCCATGCCGATCGCGTCGGTGGCGACGAGGTAGTCGACCTCGCCCGCCTGGAACATCGCGACCTGCGCGTTGCGGGTGCGCGGGGAGAGCGCGCCCATCACCACCGCCGCGCCGCCGCGCAGCCGCCGCAGCATCTCGGCGACGGCGTACACTTCCTCGGCGCTGAACGCGACGATCGCGGAGCGTTTGGGCAGGCGGCTGATCTTCTTCGCGCCCGCATAGGTCAGGGTGGAGAAGCGCGGCCGCGCGACGATCTCCGCGTCGGGAACCAGCGCCTTGAACATGGGCCGCAACGCTTCGGAGCCGAGGATCATCGTCTCCTCGCGCCCGCGGGCATGGAGCAGCCGGTCGGTGAAGACGTGCCCGCGCTCCGGATCAGCGCCGAGCTGCGCCTCGTCGAGCGCGACGAATGCGGCATCGTGGTCAGGCATGCTTTCCGCGGTGCACAGGAACCAGCGCGCGTCGCGGGGCACGATCTTCTCTTCGCCGGTGACCAACGCGACGCGGTCCCTGCCCTTCAGCGCGACAACGCGATCGTACACCTCGCGCGCCAGCAGGCGAAGCGGAAAGCCGATGACGCCGCTGGAATGCGCGCACATCCGCTCGATCGCGAGGTGGGTCTTGCCGGTGTTGGTGGGTCCCAGCACGGCGGTGACGGAGCCGGGGCGGGTCATGCGCCCAACATCGGGGCTAAGTCACGGCGGCGCAATCCTTTCGAGGAGATGTTCCGCACGCCGCGTTCGCCCAACGCCTCGTCGCAGCCGCCGCTGCAACGGGTTGCGGTTGATTTGACTTTAACATTTGCGGCCCACAACCCGCCAGACCGGCGCCGCTACAAGACGGCGCGTGTGAAGGGCGGGCGGCGCTACAGCTGTGTTCTTGCGGAATGATCTTGGGGCGGAAGGCGCCGGTGGGGGCGCACAGAGCCTTGGCGGTCGCGCGTTCGGCCGCGCCGTCGCGGTAGCAGCGCCGCCGCCGACCGTGTGGGAACAGCGCCGCGCGCGCATCGCCGCGGTCGACTGGGTGCCCGATCTCGGGTCCGCGATCGGCAGCCGCCAATGGTGGCGCGGGCTCGCGACCTGCCTGCTGCTCATTGCCGGCGCCTGCCGATTCCTCGCCCCCGATTTCGCGCCCCTCGCCGCCCCCGCCCCGGCGGCGCTCGCAGGCAGCCAGTGGGACGAGGCGCGGGCGCAGGGGATCAATCCGCTCGCGTTCGGCGGCACGACCGGCCGCCGCATGGCCGCCACCGACCTGGTCGTGCCGCTCGCCGAGGCGCCCGAACGTCCGCAGGTGGAACTGGCCGCGACATTGGGTGCGGGCGATGCCTTCAACCATGTGCTGGAGCGCGCCGGGGTCAGCCTGGACGATGCCGCCAAGGCCGCGGCCGAGGTGCAGCAGGCGGTCGCGCTGGGCGAGATTGCGCCCGGCACGCGATTGTCGCTGACGCTGGGGCGGCGCGCCACCAAGTCGGTGCCGCGCCCGCTGGAACGGCTCGACATGCGCGCCCGCTTCGATCTCGCGATCACGCTTACCCGCGCGGGTGGCGGGTTGGTGATGACGCGCCACCCGATCGCGATCGACCGCACCCCCTTGCGCATCCAGGGCGTCGTCGGCGGCAGCCTGTACCGCGCCGCGCGCGCGGCCGGCGCGCCCGCCAGGACGGTGGAGGGGTATATCCGCGCGATCGCCACCAAGCTGTCGATCGGCAGCGATCTGGGCAGCGCCGACAGCTTCGACATGGTCATCGATCGCGAGCGCGCCGCCACCGGCGAAACGCGGCTCGGCAATCTGCAGATGGCGGCGATCACCCATAACGGCCGGCCGTTGCAGCTCATCCGCTGGGCGGCCGACGGCGGCGACGAATGGTGGGACGCGAACGGTCAGAACGAGCGCCGCGGCTTCATGGGCATGCCCGTGCAGGGGCACGTCACGTCGACCTTCGGCTGGCGAATGCACCCGCTGCTCCATTTCGTCAGGCTGCATAAGGGCATGGACATCGGCGCACCTTGGGGCTCACCGGTCTATGCGGTGCTCGACGGCGTGGTGCAGATGGCGGGCCGCGCGGGCGGCTACGGCAATTTCCTGAAGTTGCAGCATGGTGGCGGGCTGCAGACCGGCTACGGCCACCTCAGCAGCTTCGCGGTATCCGCGGGCCAGCGCGTGCATCAGGGTCAGGTGATCGCCTATGTCGGCTCGACCGGCATGTCGACCGGTCCGCACCTCCATTGGGAGGTGTGGCGCAACGGCCAGGCGATCAACCCGCAGTCGATATCCTTCACCTCGGTCGCCGCCTTGTCGGGCGACGAGCTGCGCCGGTTCAAGGCGCGGGTGCAGGAACTCCTGGCGGTGAGAATCGGCGGCTGACCGCCGCTTGACCTCCCGCCGGGGCCGCGCCAACGCAAGCGGCGATGGCGAAGCGTGTACAGTCGGAAACCGAGCAGACGCTCCGCTTCGTCGCGAAACTGGCGCTGTTCGTGCTGATCCTGCGCTCGTTCATCGTCGCGCCGTTCAGCATCCCGTCGGAGTCGATGCTGCCGCGTCTGTACATCGGCGACTATCTGCTCGTCGCCAAATGGCCGTTCGGTTATTCACGCTGGTCGCTGCCGTTCGGCGTGCCGCTGCTCCCCGACCTGCACTGGGCGACGCCGCGGCGCGGTGACGTGGTCGTGTTCCGCAGCCCCGATCCCGCGTCCGGCGACACCGACCCGGCCCACGCGCCGCACGACGTCATCAAGCGCGTGATCGGCCTGCCCGGCGACACCATCCAGGTTCGCAACGGCCAGCTGATCCTCAACGGCCAGGCGGTGCCGCGCGACCGCATCGCGGATTTCGTGCTGCCGCTATCCCCCAATTTCGCCAACTGCCCGATCGGGCATCAGCAGGGGCCGCCCGGCGGCGCGGTGTGTCGCTACACGCGGTACCGTGAGACATTGCCCGGCGGACGAAGCTACACCGTCCTCGACACCGCCGACTTCCCTGATCGCGACAACACCGGATTGTACAGCGTGCCCGCGGGCGTCGTCTTCCTGATGGGCGACAACCGCGACGATTCCGCGGACAGCCGCTGGGCCGCGCCGCAGGGCATGGGGTATATTCCGATGAACCGGATCGAAGGCCGGGCCCTGGTCAGCGTCTTCTCCACCGACGGCTCGGCATCGTGGATCAGGCCGTGGACCTGGTTCACCGCCGCGCGCCCCGAGCGGATCGGGGAGGGGTTCTGACCGCGCTCGCCGCCTGGGTGGAGGCGACGTTCGGCCATATCCCGCAGGATCCGGCACTGTGGACCGCGGCGGTGACCCATTCCAGCCGCGAGGACGAACCCTCCTACGAGCGGCTGGAGTTTCTGGGCGATCGCGTGCTGGGGCTGGGGATCGCCGAGTGGCTCTACCGGCTGTTCCCCGAGGAGCCCGAAGGCAAGCTGACCCGGCGGCTCAACCTGCTCGTCTCGGGCGCGACCTGCGCCGAGGTGGCGCGCGAGGTCGGCGTGGCGGCGCATCTCAGGCTCAACAAGCAGGCGACGGACGACGGTGCCGGCGACAGCGATTATGTCCTTGGCGACGTGATCGAATCGCTGCTCGGCGCGCTCTATCTCGAAGCTGGGCTCGACGCCGCGCAGGCTTGGGTGCGGCGGCGCTGGGAGAGCCGGGTCAATGGCGACCAGGCGACCGCCAAACACCCCAAATCCGCACTGCAGGACTGGGGGCTGGCACGCAGCCGCGGCGCGCCGACCTACGCCGTGGTCGGCGAGGAGGGGCCACCCAACAACCGCCGCTTCACCGTCGCCGCGCGGCTGGGCGGCGAAGAGGCGCGCGCCGAGGGTGGCACCAAGCGCGAGGCGGAGACCGCGGCCGCGCGCCTGCTGCTCGCCGCGCTGGAGGCGGCGACGCCGGTCCGCCGCAAGCGTTCGCGGCCGCCGCGGACGATGCTGCCCAAGCGAATACCGCGGACGCTGGAGGCGTGACCCGCTGCGGGCTGATCGCGGTGGTCGGCGCGCCCAACGCCGGCAAGTCGACTTTGGTCAACCGGCTGGTCGGGCAGAAGGTCGCCGCGGTCAGCCCAAAGGCGCAGACGACGCGCGCCCGGCTGCTCGGCGTCGCGTTGGAGGGTGAGGCGCAGCTGCTGCTGGTCGACACGCCCGGTATCTTCGAACCCCGCCGCCGCTTCGACCGGGCGATGGTGGCGGCGGCCTGGGGCGGGGCGGAGGGCGCGGACCTGCTGTGCCTGGTCGTCGACGGCAAGGGCGGGCTGGGGCCGAAGGTGACCGCCATTGCGGAGGCGGTCGCGGCGCGGCCGGAGCCGAAATGGCTGATCCTCAACAAGGTCGACCTGGCGGCAAAGGAGAAGCTGCTGGTCCACGCCGAGAAGCTGCACGCGATCACGCCCTTCGCGGAGACCTGGTTCGTCAGCGCCGAGACCGGCGACGGCATCCCCGAGCTGAAGACGGCGATGGCGGCGGCAATGCCCGAAGGGCAGTGGCACTATCCCGAGGATCAGGTGTCGGACGCCAGCGAGCGCGCGCTGGCGGCCGAGATCACGCGCGAGCAGCTGTTCCGCCGTCTGCACGCCGAGCTGCCCTATGCCAGCCTGGTCGAAACCGAGCGGTACAGCGAGCGTGCCGACGGTTCGGTCGAGATCCACCAGCAGATTTTGGTCGAGCGACCGACCCAGCGCGCGATCGTGCTGGGCAAGGGCGGTCAGCAGCTGAAGGCGATCGGCGCCACGGCGCGTGCGGAACTGGCGGCGCTGATCGGCCGTCCGGTGCATTTGTACCTGCACGTCAAGGCCAAGCCGGGCTGGGACGAGGACCGGGAGAGTTACCGGGCGATCGGGTTGGACTGGGTCGAGTGACCGTGGTCAGCCGCCACCCAGCACCTCGTCGACCCACGCCGGCACCAGCGCCGTTGCCGGGCCGAGGCGGCTCTCGTCAAACCAGCTGCTGCCCGCCGAGCGCTCCAGGTTGAGTTCCAGCGTGCGCGCGCCCGCGCGGCCGGCGAGTTGGACGAAGCCGGCGGCGGGGTAGACCGCGCCCGAGGTGCCGATCGAAATGAACAGATCGCACGCCGCCACAGCCGGCTGAACGCGATCGATCGCGTAAGGCATCTCGCCGAAGAAGACGATGTCCGGGCGCAACGCGGGTGCGGCGCACGCCGGGCACGGCGCCTCGGGCGGCAGATCGCCGGCCCAGCCTTGCTGTTTTCCGCAACGAGCGCAAAGCGCGCTCAGCAGCTCGCCGTGCAGATGGACCAGCCGCGTCGCGCCCGCGCGTTCGTGCAGATCGTCGACATTCTGCGTCACGATCAGCAACTCGCCCGGCCAGTTCGCGTCGAGCCGCGCCAGTGCCCGATGGGCGGCGTTGGGCTCGACGGTCGCAAGCCCGGCGCGGCGGGCGTCGTAGAAGCGGTGAACCAGCGTCGCGTCGGCCGCCAGGGCGGCGGGCGTGCAGACATCCTCGACGCGATGCCCCTCCCACAGCCCGTCCGGCCCGCGAAAGGTCGCCAGCCCGCTTTCCGCCGACAGGCCGGCGCCGGTGAGGATGACGATGCTGCCGGTGGTCATGGCGCTGCGGTAAGATCAGATGGGCGCGCTGACCACTGCCAACCATGCAGACGTTCTCTCTACGGTCGATAAGCAATGCTGGAGAGCGACTTTTCCACCGCGGCGCCGAAAGCAAGTCCTGCCGAGTACAGACCAGCGGCGATTAAGCGTCAGCAACTAATCGGTTGACCACGATCTGTCCGACGCTAGGGCCGCTGCAGACAAGAGGAGCAGCCGACATGGCCGACGATACGACCGACCTGAACGCCGTCGAGCTAGCGGTGGAACTGACCATCGCTTGGCTCGGCAATCCAAACACTCGCAGCAATGCCGAGGATGTGCCGGCCTTTATCGGCAAGATGCACGACACGGTACAGCAGCTGATGGGCAGCTCCGTCGCGGAGACGGTAAGCGATCCCGTTGAGGAGCATCAGGGCAAGGTGTCGGCGCGCAAGAGCCTCGCTTCCAAGGATCACATCATCTCGATGATCGACGGCAAGCGTTACAAGACGTTGCGCCGCCATCTCTCGACCAACGGACTGACCCCCGAACAGTATCGCGAGCGCTACAAGCTCAAGTCGGATTATCCGATGGTCGCCGAGAACTATTCGGAAAGCCGCCGCGCGATGGCCAAGCAGATCGGGCTGGGACGCAAGCCCGGGCAGAAGCGCGGCGAGCAGGCCGCAGCGGCGGCGACACCCGCAAGCGGCGGCCGCGGGCGGAAGAAAGCTGTGCCCGAAACGGCGGCGTAGCGCTTACCATCTCCCGTCACGCGGGAGGTGGGTTCAGTGTCCGAACGTGCCCCGCCGGTACAGCAGCGTGATCGCCACCCGGCGGTTGCGCGGATCGGTGGGGTTGTTCGCGATCATCGGCTCGCGATCGGCGACGCCTTCGATGCGGTCGAACCGCGTTTCGGGAATGCCGCCTAGCGCCAGCCGCCGCCGTGTCGCCTCGGCGCGTCCCGAGGACAGCATCCAGTTGTTCATCGCGCGCGGATCGCCATAGGGCAGGCTGTCGGTGTGGCCGCGGATCATGATCGGGTTGGCCGAACCGCCGATCGTCGCCGCGATACGGCCGATCAACGCCGACGCCTCCGGCGCCAGCATCGTCGTGCCCAGCGCGAACATCGAATAATCGGCATTGTCGACCAGATCGATGCGCAGCCCTTCGGTGGTCATCACGAACTTGACCTGATTGGCAAGGCGGCGGAGGTCTGGATTGGCCTGCATCGCCGCCTCCAGCTCCTTCTTCATCCGCGCGAAATTCTGCTGGTCGGCGTTGCGCAGCGAGCCGCGATCGCCGGTGCCCGGCCGCGGCCCGCCCGCGCCGGTGACGGGCGTCGCCATCCCCGACTCGCTCGACCGCCCCGATTTCTCGCCGATCCGCTGATCGGACCGGGCGCTCTCGCCGCCGAACAGCCCCGCCCCGCCCATGCCGAGCGAGCGGGTGTCGATCAGCGTCGGCGCAAAATAATCGGCGATGCCCTTGCGCTGTTTTTCATTCGTCGCGCCGAGCAGCCACAGCAGCAGGAAGAACGCCATCATTGCGGTCACGAAATCGGCATAGGCGACCTTCCACGCGCCGCCGTGATGACCGCCATGCCCGCCATCGATGATCTTCTTGACGATGACGATCTTGGGCGGCTGATTCGAGCCATGGGGAGCGCGCGCAGGCATTGTTTGTCAGGCTCCCTGCAGTCGCGCCGCACCAGCCCGCACCCCCACCCGGTCTCCCATCAAGGATACACTGAGTGGGAGGCCGGGTGGGGGTGCGGGCTGGTGCGGCGCTTCGGCGCAAGCCGAAGTCTGACAAACAAGCGCCACTTACCTTCCCCGCAGGCCGTCGAAGACTTCGGCGAAGCCGGGCTGGTTCTTGTGCTGGATGCCCGAGCGTGCGGCCTCGATCACCAGCGGCTGCGGATGGCCGTGGAGCGAGGCGATGATGATCTGCTTGACGACATGATAGATCGCGCCGTCGGCGTCGATCACCTGTTTCAAGCGCGACGCGAGCGGGGAGACGATGCCATAGGCCAGCAGCACGCCCATGAAGGTGCCGACCAGCGCGGAGCCGATCATCGCGCCCAGGATCGACGGCGGCTTGTCGATCGACCCCATCGTCTTGACGATGCCGAGCACGGCCGCGACGATGCCCAGTGCGGGCAGCGCGTCGGCCAGCGACTGCAGCGTCGTATGCGGCCCCTCGACGTCGTGATGGTGCGTCTTGATGGCGTTATCCATCACCTCCTCGACCGCATGCACGTCGAGCGTGCCTGACGACACCACGACGAGACGCAGCGTGTCGGCGATGAGGCCGACCAGCGTATGGTCCTTCTGCAGCCTGGGATATTCGCTGAACAGCGCCGACGACTGCGGGTCCTCGACATGCGGCTCCAGCGCGATGGGGCCTTCGGTGCGGAGCATCTTCATCAGCTTGGAGACGAGGAAGATGACGTCCAGGTAATCCTGCTTCTTGTATTTCGGCCCCTTGAACACCTTGGCGAGGCCAGCACCCATCGCCTTCAGTTCCTTGCCGGAATTGCCGATGATGAGCGCGCCTGCCGCCGCGCCGCCGATGATGATCAGCTCGTGGGGGATCGCCTCCATGACCGGCCCCAGTGCGCCGCCGGTGAAGGCGAAGCCGCCGAACACCATCACGAGCAGGACGATCAGGCCGATGGCTGGGAACATGCTGTCACTCCGGCGCTTCCGGTGAAGCGCGTAAACCGTTCGGCTGCGTTAGCGTCCGAATGGTAAGCGGGCGGTTAAGTATCCGGCCGACGGCGCCGCGCCGCTGCCGATCAGCGCAGGTAATCGAATAGCGACAGGCCCTGCAGCTTGGTGAAGCTCGCCTGCGTCGCCGACAGGATCGTCATCGTCTTCTGCAGCTCGGTGATCGCTGCGGTGACGTCGGTATCCTCAAGCCCGGAGCGCAGCGCTTCGCGGTCGGCGCCGGTCTGTTTCAGCGCGGCCTGCTCCACCTCGACCCGCGCCGCGCGCGCGCCCAGTGACGCCTGGACGGTGGTGACACGGGTGGCGGCCGCCGCCAGATCGTCGACCGCCTGGGCGGACGCGGCGCCGCCGCCGTGGAGCGCCGCCGCCAGCCCGGCGACCGTCGCCAGCGCATTGTTGGCGCCGCTGCCGAACACGCGCACGGCGGTATCGCCGGGCTGCACGGTCTGGCCTTCGCCGATCGGGATGGCGCTCGGCAAGGTCGTCGCCAGGGTAAAGGTGCCGTCCGTATTCTTCGCCACCGCGGGACCGCCGTCGACGCCGCCGAACAACGGCTGCCCCCGTGGATCGCTACCGTTGCCCAGCGCGGTCAGCTGATCGACGATGGTGTCCAGTTCGGCCGCAATCGCCTCCCGCGCGGTCGCGTCGAGCGTGCCGCTGCGCGCCTGGATCGCAAGCTCGGACGCGCGCTGCAGCTGCGCGGTAATGCCGCTCAGCGTCGTGTCCGCCGTCGCCAGCGCCGATGCTGCTAGATCGAGGTTCTTGCCGTCGACGCTTGCATCAGCGGTCGCGCGCGCGATCGTCTGCAGCCGCGTGTAGGCGACCGAATCGTCGGACGCTTTCGCCAGGCGCTTGCCGGTCGCGATCTGCGTCTGCAGCAGGTCGGCACGCCCGGACAGCGTGGTCAGCGCGGTCGAGGAGCGATCGTAGAACAGGCTGGTGGCGACCTGCATCGGCGAGATACCTTACCTGATGTCCAGGATGGACTGCATCGTCTCGCGCGCGACCTGGATGACGCGGCTTGATGCCTGATAGGCCTGCTGGAATCGCAGCAGGTCGACGGCCTCATTGTCCAGATTGACGCCCGAAACGCTCGCCTGCGCGGCGACCGCGCCGTCGCGGATCGCAGTCTGCGCGTCGCCGACCAGATTGCGCTGTTCCAGCGCCGCGGCGTTGCCGCTGGTCAGCGCGGTCAGCCCCGCTTCCCAGCCCTGAGTCGTGCGCCGCGTCTCCAGCACCTGCAGGTTCGACGCATCGCGGACGCCGCCGCCGACCGCCGAGGCGGCGATGCCGCGCGGGTCGGTCAGCGTCACGGTCAGATCGGTCGGCGTCGTCCCCGTCGCGAACAGCGGCTGGCCCGGCAGGCCGTCGAGATCGCGCCCGCCCGCCTGGATCGCGTTGACCTGGGTCGTGAAGTCGCCCGCGAGCGCGTTCAACGATGCCCGCGCGTCGGCGAGGCGGCCGGCGCCCTCCGCGATTCCGGCCAGCGCGCCGCCGGTGGGGGTAAAGCTGTGCGTGCCGGTCGTGTCCTGAACGGTGAAAGCAAAGGCGCCGCCACTGCGCGTCGCGATCACGTGTCCCGCATTGTCGCCGCTGACGAGGGTCGGCCCGGCCGCGCCGAGCGTCACGGTGGCGCGGCCCAGCGCGTCCGTCGACATTGCGATATCGGCGACCGCGCTCATCTGTTCGAGCAGCTGATCGCGCTGATCGGCGAGCTGCGCGGCGCTCGTGCCGTTGGGCGCGGTCCGCGCCAGCCCGTCATTGACCTTGGTCAGCGACTGAGCGAGCGCGTTGAGCTTGGCGGTCGCCTGCGCGGCCGTGCTGTCGAGTTCGGTCATGCCCGCGTCGAGCTGATGCCCGGTGGCGGCGAAGGACTGCGCCAGCGCACCCGCCTGTTCCAGCGTCACCGCACGCTGCGGCACGGAGGTCGGGTCGGCCGTCAGCGTCCGCGCGCTGCCGAAGAAGGAAGTGAGGCGGTCGCCCAGCGCGCTGCCGGTCAGCGCGCCCTGAATGCGATCGAGCCAGACGCTGCCCGCCTGCGTGCGCGCCAGATCCGCGCCCGCATCGCGCACGGCGCTCGCCCGAAACGCGTCGGCGCTGCGCCCGACGCCGTTGATGGTCACCCCGATGCCGTCGACCAGGCGCCCATTGATGCCGTTGACGGACGCGACCTCGGCCAGGCTCGTGGTGCGCCGTGAGTAGCCGGCGGTGCCGGTGTTGGCGATATTGTCGCCGACCGTGGTCAGCGCGCTCTGATAGGCGCGGATGCCGCTGGCGCCGATGGCGAGAAGATCGCTCATGGCGCCGTCAAGCCCGCGCCCGCCGCCGTATCAGCCTGCGCATGCGCCTCGGCGCTGCGCAGGAAGTCGGTCATGGCCTTGCCGATGCCGACCGGTTGATGTTCGGCCATCGCCTGCGCGACCTGCGCGTCCTGCATCTCGCTGAAGGTGTCGATCGCCTTGGAGTCGAAGAGCGGATCGGCAAGTTTCGCCTGGCGCATCGACTTCAGCATCATGCCGGTGAACACCGCCTCGAACCGCTGGCCGGCGCGTTGCAGATTGTCCGCGGTCGCCGTGCGGCCGAGGCCCGAGGCGATGCCGGTCGTGCCGGAGATGCCGCTGTCGCTTCCCAGGCTCATAGCACGATCAGCTCCGCCTGCAGCGCGCCGGCTTCCTTGAGCGCCTCCAGGATCGCGACCAGGTCGGCCGGGCTGGCGCCGATCGCGTTCACGGCGCGGACGATGTCGGAGAGCCGTGGCCCGGGTGCGAGCAGGAACATCGGCCGGTGTTCCTCGTCGACCGACACGCCGGAATGCTGTTCGGTCGCGGTCTGGCCCTGGCTAAGCGGCGCGGGCTGAACGACACGCTGCTGCTCGTCGATCCGCACCGTCAGCTTGCCGTGGGTGACGGCGGCGGGGCCCACGCGGACCGCGGCATTGATGACGACAGTGCCGGTGCGCGCATTGACGATGACGCGCGCGGGCGGATCGGCCGCGACCGCGTCGAGGTTCTCGATCCGCGCCATCACCGCGGCGCGCGCCTCTGCGCCCACGGGCGCACGGACCGACACGGAGACGGCGTCGATCGCCTGCGCGGCGCCCGGTCCGAGCGCGCGGTTGATCGCACCCGCGACGTTCTGCGCGGTGGTGAAGTCCGCGCGCTGAAGGTTGAAGGTGAGCGTGGGTGTCTGCTCGAACCCGGTCGCGACCGCACGTTCGACGGTTGCGCCCTCCGGAATCCTGCCGGTGGTCGGAATGTTAATGACGATCCGCGAGCCGTCGGCCCCCTCCGCACCCAGCCCGCCGACCGCAAGGTTGCCCTGCGCCATCGCATAGATCTGGCCGTCGGCACCGTAGAGCGGGGTCAGGATCAGCGAGCCGCCGCGCAGCGACTTCGCCTTGCCCATCGAGGCAACAGTGATGTCCAGCCGCTGGCCGGGCCGCGCGAAGGGCGGCAGCTCGGCGGTGATCATCACCACTGCAGCGTTCTTCGCGCCCGGGTTGGCGGTCGCGGGGAGCTGCAGCCCGAAGCGGCTGGTCATCGCGCGCAGCGACTGCACCGTATATTCCAGATTGTCGTCGCCGGTGCCGGGCAGGCCGACGACGATGCCGTAGCCGGTCAGCTGGTTGGCCCGGATGCCTTGAAAAGCGCCGAGATCCTTGACGCGGGATGCGGTCGCCGGCGTCGCTAGCGTCAGGGCGGCGAGGAGCGTGAGGACAAGGCGATACATGGCGTCATGTCCTAGCGTGGAATGGTTACCGGGCTGCTAACCGCAATCGGATCAGGCGTGGAAGCGACGGTGCCGCCTCCGCTGAACAACAGCGAGGGTCAGAAGGGCGAGATCACGCCGAAAAAACGGCCCAGCCAGCCCTGGCGGCTGGCGCGCGCGACGTCGCCGCGGCCGGTGTAGCTGATGTCGGCGTCCGCCACCCGCGTCGACTCGACGCGGTTGAAGGCGTCGATGTCGACGGTGCGGACGATGCCGCGGATACGGACCCATTCGTCGCCGCGATTGAGCGTGACACGCTTCTGCCCCTGCACCAGCATGGTGCCGTTGGGATAGACGGCGGCGACGGTGACCGAGACCTCACCCGACAGCGAATTGGCCTGATCGGCGGTGCCGCCGCCGGCGAAGTTGCGGCTGCCCGACAGCGACGCGTCGGTCGGGTTGAACAGATGCAGCGGCCCGGTCGAGGGCGGGGTCAGCGACGCGCCGCCGCCCGAGCTGAGCTTCGAATTGGCGGACTTGGTCGCAGCGGTGCGCTCGACCAGTACGATAGTCAGCGGATCGCCGACGCGGCGCGCGCGGTTGCCCTCATACAGCGCGGCATAGCCGTCGCCGCTTTGAAAGATCGCGCCGGTCGCGGACACCGGGATGACGGGCGGCAGCGGCGGCGTCGCATCGAAGGCGGGCGGCGGCGGGCCGTGGCGGCGCGCGTCGGCAGGTGCCGGCGCAAAGGCCGCCGCGATGAGCGACGCGGCGAAGGCGGCGAGCGCCAGCTCGATCCAGCGGCCGGCGAACGGAGAGGGGGCGCGAGATGCCATTGCGGTGCCGATCAGACGTTCTGGTTGACGTATTTGAGCATGTCGTCGGTCGCCTGGATCATCTTGGAATTGACCTCATAGGCGCGCTGGGTCTCGATCATGTCGACCAGCTCCTCGACGACGTTGACGTTGCTCGCCTCCAGCATGCCCTGCCGGATGCGGCCGCGACCCTCGTCGCCCGGCGTGCCCAGATTGGCGGCGCCGCTGGCGGAGGTTTCGGTCAGGTAGTTGTCGCCGGTCGCCTGCAGCCCGGCGCCGTTGGGAAAGGTCGCGACCTGAAGCTGGCCGATCGACTGCGCCTCCGCCTGACCGGGTACGGTCGCCGAGACGGTGCCGTCCTGGCCGATCGTGATGCTGGTCGCGCCCTGCGGCACGGTGATGCCGGGCTGGACCTGATAGCCCTCCGCGGTGACGAGCAGCCCCTCGGGCGAGCGCGAGAAATTGCCGGCGCGGGTATAGCCGAGCTGCCCGCCGGGTAGCTGCACCTGGAAATAGCCGTCGCCGTCGAGCGCCATGTCGAGGCTGTTGCCGGTGGTCTGCATCGACCCCTGCGTGTCGATCCGCGCGGTGCCCTGAATGCGGACGCCGGTGCCGAGGTTGAGCCCGGTCGCGTAGCGGCTCTCCGCTGACGACGAGGCGCCGGGCGCGGTGACGAGCTGGTAGGCCAGCGTCTCAAACGCGGCGCGGTCCTTCTTGAACCCGGTCGTGTTGACGTTGGCGAGGTTGTTCGAGATCACGCGCATGCGCATGTCCTGGGCATCGAGCCCGGTGCGCGCGACGTGCATGGCGGCGGACGACATTCCTCGTTCCTTCCTAGGTAGGCAGGCGCATCAGCGATGCGCCGCTTTCGTCCATGTCCTTGGCGGACTTCATCAGGCTGGCGGTCATTTCATAGCTGCGCTGATTTTCGATCATGTCGACCAGCGCCTGCGTCATGTTGACGTTGGAGCCTTCGAGCGACCCGGCGGTTAGTTGTGCGTCGAGGTCGGCCGGCAGCGCGCCGCCGCCGCGGACGCGGAGCAGATTGTCCATGCCCTTGACGGTGTCCGAGCCGCGGGTGTTCGCGAGCTTCAGCCGGTCGACGACCTGCGGTTCGCCGCCTGCGGCGGGAACGATAGAGATCGTGCCGTCATTGGCGATCGATAGCGAGCGATAGGGCGGCAGCGTGATCGGCCCCGACTGGCCCATCACCAGAAAGCCGTCGCCGGTCTGGAGCGTACCCGATTCGGTGACCTGCAGGTCGCCGCGCCGCGTATAGGCTTCCGACCCGTCGGGCGCCTGCACCGCCAGCCATGCGTCGCGGCCGGTGATCGCCACGTCGAGCGGGCGGCCGGTCTGCTGCACCGCGCCCGGCGAACGGTCGGCGTCGGTCACCTCCTCGCTGGTCGGGCTGCGCGCGGCCAGCGCCGGCGTCGGGCCGCTCATGGTGATCTGGTCGAACACCACCCGGTCGGCGCGAAAGCCGGTGGTGGACGCGTTCGCCATGTTGTTCGCGATCGCCGCCTGCGCCGCCATGCGGGCGCGCAGGCCGGTCGCCGCGGTATAGACGAGCTTGTCCATCCTTTAGGGCTCCTGCGTCCGTCGGCTCAGCTGCGGATGTTGAAGATGGTCTGCGAGATCTGGCTCGCGGTATCGAGCGCCTTGGCGTTCGCCTGAAAGTCGCGCTGGGCGGCGATCAGGTCGACCAGCTCTTCGGTGATGTCCACGTTCGAACGCTCGATCGTACCCGACATGAGGTTGCCGAAGCTGCCGGTCCCCGCCGAACCGAGGTGCGCGTCGCCCGAAATGCCGGTCGACGACCAGTAGCTGTTGCCGAGCTGGCGCAGACCCGAGGGGTTGGAGAAGCCCGCCAGGATGACCTGGCCGATCGCCTGCGTGTCCCCGTTCGAGAAGCTCGCCTTGACGATGCCCTTCTCGTCGACCGTCACACCCTGGATCTGGCCGACCGCCTTGCCATCCTGGCTGCGCGCGCCGACGTTGAACGGCTGCGCCGTTTGCGTCGTGTCGGTGCCGAAGGTGAAGGAGAATTGCTGCGGCACCGTCGAGCCGGCGGTGGTGAAGGGTGAGAAATTGGTGGTGCCGGGTGCGGGGCTGGCCGCGCCGGTGCCGTCAAAGCTCAGCGTCATGTGATCGTTGCCGGCCGATGTCAGCTTCTGATCGCCCACGAAGGAGAAGACCGACCACTGGCTGCCCGATGCGGCGGCGGTGTCGCGGCGGAAATAGTTGGTCAGCGTCTGCGGATTGCCGCCGGCGTCATAGATCGTCGTCTGGGTCGACTGGTTGTAGCTGGTCGGATCGAACCGGTCGAATGTCGCCGTCGCCGGCACCGCCGAATTGGCGTTGAGGTTGGCCGACATCGTCACCGCGGTGGTCGCCTTCGCCGCGCCGCTGGTGGCGGGCAGGCGCAGGCTGGTGGCGGAGTCGATGCCAGTCGCGACCACCGAGCCCGACCCGTCGACCGGATAGACCTGCAGGTGCGCACCCTGGCCGTCGACGACGTAGCGGTCATTATCAACCATGAAACCGCCGTTGCGGGTGAAGTTGACCGCCGAGCCGTTCATGTCGGGCTTCACCGCGAAAAAGCCGTCGCCGGAGATGGCGAGGTCGAGCGTGTTGGCGCTCTGGATCAGATTGCCCTGGCCGAACTGCTGCCGGTTCGCCTTCACGACGGTGCCCGAGCCGACCATCTGCGTCGGCGACAGGCTGACCGACGAGGCGATCACGTCGGCGAACTCGGTGCGGCTCTTCTTGAAGCCGTTGGTGCCAACGTTTGCGAGGTTGTGCGCGATCGAGGACATCTCGGTCTGCGAGGCCTGGAGGCCGGAAAGGCTGGTGTAGAAGGACATGGGAGAACTCCTGTGGAGACGCTTCAGCCGATCTGGCGAACGGCAGTGACGGGAACCTGGCCGATGCCGGGCAGGGTGAGGACGGCGGCGCCGCTGCTGGTCGACACCGATTCGACGGGCGCCCAGACCAGATTGGTGGCGGCGACGGTGGAGGCGCCGTCGCGGGCATTGACGCTGACGGTGAAGGGGCCGGGACCGGCGTCCGCGCCGGTCGCGTCCTTGCCGTCCCAATCGTAGCTGACCGTGCCAGCGGCATGGGCGCCGAGCGACTGGCTGTTGAGGATCTGCCCGTTGGCGTTGCTGATCGTGACGGTGACGTCGGTCGCCGCCGCGCCCAGCTCGACCGCGCCGGCGACGCCGCCCGTGGTGCGGCCATAGGCGGTATCACCCGGCGTCAGGACCGTCTTGCCGATATAGGCCATTGCGTCGGTCGCGGAAGTCGCACCGAGCTTGGTGGCAATCGACTTCAGCGTCGTCGACATTTCGCTGATCCCCGCCAGTGAGGAGAACTGCGCCATCTGCGCGACCATCTGGGTGTTGTCGGTCGGGTTGAACGGATCCTGGTTCTGCATCTGCGCGGTCATCAGCTTCAGGAAGTCGGCTTGGCCCAGTGTCGTGCCCGAGCTTGAGGCGGGCGAAACGGTGACGCCGGTCGTGGCGCGGCTGATGCCGAGCCCCGCCAGCGTCGAATCGAATGCACTTGCGGTCATGGTCAGCGGCCCAGCTTGAGGGTGTCGATGACGAGCGACTTGGCGGTCTGCATCACCTCGACATTGTTTTGATAGGCGCGCGCGGTCTCCATCATGTCGACCAGCTCACGGGTCTCGTCGACCGCGGCTTCGTAGATGTTGCCATCACGGTCGGCGAGCGGGTTGGACGGGTCGTAGCGCCGCGTGGGCGCCTCGCCCGCCTGGACGATGCGTTCGACATCGACGGTCGCGAGCCCGGTCGCCTGATCGATATGGGTGCGGAACACCGGCTTCATCGTCCGGTACGCGCCCTCCGCCGTCGAGGCGGTGCCACCGGCGTTGGCGAGATTGGACGCCGTGGTGTTCATGCGGACGAGCTGCGCCGACATGGCGCGTCCGGCGACCTGGAAGATCGTCAGGGGCTGAGAGCCGGGCATGCCTTATTCTCCCTTCAGCGCGCGGGTGATCTGGTTGATGCGGCCGTTCAGGAAGGACAGCGTCGTCTGATACTGGACCGCGTTCTCGGCGAAGGCGGTCTGCTCCTGGCTCAGCTCGACCGTGTTGCCGTCCATCGAGGTCTGCGTCGGCACGCGGTACATCGTCGCCGCCGACAGGTCCGTGCCGCCGCTCTCCGCGCTGGCGAGCGCCGACTGGAAGTCGATGTCGCGCGCCTTGAACCCCGGGGTCGAGGCGTTGGCGATGTTGGACGCGAGCACGCCCATCCGCGCCGAGCGCACCTGCAGCGCGGCAGCATGGACGCCGAACAGCGATTCTGCGGGCATGGCCTCACTCCGACACGCCGGGATTGGCGCTCGAAGCACTGTCTGCAACCGCCGTGCCAAACGGGGGGGGCAGGGCGGGGTTGCCGGTCTCTGTCAGCTTTGATGGACGTGCGGCGGGGTGGACCGGCAACGGGTTGCCGGGAGCGGCAAGGATGTTGCCGCCATCGGGTGTCACGCTGCTTCGGCTTCAGCGCCGCGGCGCAGACGTGACACTGCACTTTGGCCCGGCCCTTGCTTCTGAACGGGCGATGCAGCTCGCGACCTTCTTCGATCCCACCGCCCTCGCCATCGTCGGTGGCGGTACGGCGCTGACGACCATCCTCCGTTCGCCGGTGCGCGATCTGATGCGCGCAGCGGCGGCGCTGACCGTGCTGCCGCGCCGCCGCTTCGCCGCCGAACCCCTGCTCCGCCAGCTCGCCGCACAGGCTTATCTGGCGGGCCGTCATGGCGTCATGCAGCTCGACCGCGCCGTCATCGCTGATCCTGACCTCGCTGCAGCGATCGACGCGATCGTCGACGGCGCGACGCCGGAGACCGTCGTGGCGCTTGCCGAACACTGCCGCCGTGCGCGGATCGAGCGGCACGCCGCCGCCGCCGACGTCTGGGCAGGCGCTGCGGACGCGGCGCCGGCGATGGGCATGGTGGGCACGCTCGTCGGCCTTGCCGCGATGTTTGCGACGATGGCCGACCCGGCCAAGATCGGCGGCGCGATGGCGGTGGCGCTGCTCGCCACGCTGTACGGCGCGCTGCTCGCCAATCTCGTCGCGCAGCCGATCGCGCATCGCCTGCGTGTCCGCGCCCGGATCGAGGCTTATGAGCGCAGCCGCCTATCGGCCCCCCTCGCAATCCTGGCGGCACGCGAAGCGCCGTCGAGCGGCACCGTGGCGAGAGTGGCGGCATGACGGCAAATGACGAGTCGCCCGGCGATCCGCTTTGCCCGTCGCCGGGCAGGCCACTCTGGCTGGTGACGCTTGCCGATCTGGCGCTGCTGCTCGTCGCGTTCCTTGTGCTGATGCAGGCGACGACCGACCGCCGCGCCGTCGCGCGCGGGTTGCAGAGTGCGTTCGGTGTCGACGCCGCGCCCCCGCCGATCCCCCTCGCCGCCGCCGCCACAACCTTCGCCCCGGGCTCGGCGACGCTGGCGGACCCGCGCCCCCTGGTCGCCTTTGCCCAAGACGCGCTGGCCGATCCGCGCACCGCGCTGACCGTCACCGGCAGCGATCCGACGGACGTGCTGCTCGCCGCCGACCGCGCCCGCGCCGTTCTGGCCGCGCTGATCGGCGCCGGCCTGCCGCCGCAGCGTCTTACCCTCGCCACCGCCCGCGGCCCCGCCCGCGCCACCTTGACGCTTGCCTTTATCGGCGAGCCCGATCGGAGCCGCCCATGATCCCGTTGCTGCTTATGGCCGCTGCCGCCTTTCAGGACACCGCCGCGCTCGACCGCGCCGTTGCCGCCTTCACCACCCAGCCGATCGGCGCCGAAGGCGGCGCCCGCGCGGTCATCGACGCGCGGCTGCGGCTGGCGCAATGCCCTACCGTCGCGCTGTCATGGCGTTCGGACGCGCACGACGCGGTCGTGGTGACCTGCGCGGGACCCGAGTGGCGTATCTTCGTGCCCGTCCTGCGCAGCGTTGCGCGGCTTCCCGCCGCCGCCGCGCCCGCAGCGATCACCGCCGTGACACCGCCCGCTGCGCCGGTGATCCGGCGCGGCGATCCGGTGCTGATCGAAGCCGGGACCGACGGCTTTCAGATCACGCGAGAGGGCATCGCCGCCGCCGATGCAGCGCCCGGCGCACGCGTCGCGATCCGCGTCGAGGGTTCGACCCAGGCCGTGCAAGGCGTCGCGATCGCGGCCGGCCGCGTTGCGCTGCCCGGCTTCGCCGCGAGCCCCACGGGAGAAAATCACTAAAGCCGCCGCGGGTTCTGCCGTTCTTGGGGTCGATATGGCGAGCGAAGGGGTCACGGCATGACCGATCCGATGGCGAGCAAGGGCGTGGACCGTGCAGTGGCGCGGGTCCTGTCCCAGGTCGCGGCTGCGGCGCCGGTGACGCCGGCGGCGCCGCCGACGCGCGTCGCCACCGGTACCGACGCCGTGGCGCTGAGCGGCGTCGCGCAGACCTTCGCCGCGCAGGCGTCGCTGGGCCCGCCGGTTGACGCCGACCGCATCCAGCAGATCAAGAAGGCGGTCGCCAACGGCACCTTCCCGATCCTGCCCGCGACGATCGCCGATCGGATGCTGGCGCTGCGTTACGACTGGCTGAGCCGTGATGCCCAATAACGGCAGGCGCGACGCGCTCGTCCGCGTCATCGATGCGCTTCATGCGGAGATCGCCGCGCTCAAGGCGAACGACGTCGCCGGGCTGGAGCGCGCCACGGCCGACAAGCTCGCGCATCTGGAGCAGGTCGCGGCGCAGGGCACCGGCCCGGCGGGACCCGAACTGCGCGAACTGGCCAATGAGGCGAGCCGCCTCAACGAGACCGCGCGCATCTATGTCAACCTGATGGCGGCAAATGTCCGCCGCCGCCTGCAAACGCTGACCGGCGAAGCCGGCAATGCGGGGTACCGGGCAGGGGTTGCATCGGCATATTGTTGATCCTCCCTTCTCCCGCTCGCGGGAGAGTGGCCAACTGGCACGACACTTGCTGATGCGGGGGCATGACGACCGTCAGCCCGATCGCCGCATCCCGTGTCCAGTCCGCCATCGCAGCCGCCGCGAACCGGACGGGCGTCGATTTCGCCTATCTGCTCGGCCAGGCGAAGCTGGAGAGCGGCCTCAACGCCTCAGCCCGCGCGGGCACCTCGTCCGCCAGCGGCCTTTACCAGTTCGTCGAGCAGAGCTGGCTGGCGGTGGTCAAGCGCCACGGCGCCGAGCACGGGCTCGGCTGGGCAGCGAACAGCATCGACCGGCTGCCTAACGGCCGCCTGAGCGTCGGCGATGCCGGTGCGCGCCAGGCGATCCTGGGCTTACGCAACGATCCGGAGGTCGCCAGCCTGATGGCGGCCGAACATGCCAGCGACAACAAGGCTTCGCTTGAAGGCGCGCTCGGCCGTACCGCGACTGGCACCGACCTCTACATGGCGCATTTCCTGGGTCTGGGGGGCGCCACCCGCTTTCTGCGCGCGATGGGCAGCGACCCGCGCGCCAGCGGCGCGGCGATGTTCCCCGATGCCGCCGGCGCCAACCGCAACGTCTTCTATTCCACCGATGGTCAGCCTCGCTCGTTGCAGGCGATCTATCAGCGGTTCACCGATCGGCTCGGCGCGGGCGCCGCCGCCGCATCCGGGCCCGCCGCAACGATCCAGCCGCTCGCCACCTACGCGGCGCAGGCGCTGGAGGTCGACGGCGGCACCGTGATCACCGGCGCCAACGAAAGCGTCACCGACGCGATCGCCTGGGCGCAGAACGCGACGGGCGGCGGCGGTACGACGACCGGCACGGCATCATTGTTCCGCCCGACGCCCGACACCGCGCGGCTCGCCTATCTGATGCTCGCGCAGATGGGCGGCCGCTAGATGGGCCGTATCCTGCCCAACGCGCGCGCGGCGGCGTTGCCGCTCGCCATCCTGCTGCTCGTGCTGGTGATGGTCGTTCCCATCCCCAAGCAGCTGCTCGACATCTTCTTCGTCGCCAACATCGCGATCAGCCTCGCCGTCCTGATGGTCGCGCTGAACGCGCGCAAGCCGCTCGACTTCTCCGCCTTTCCCACCGTGCTGCTGTTCGCGACGCTGTTCCGCCTCGGCCTCAACGTCGCGTCCACGCGGGTGGTGCTGGTGCACGGGCACGAAGGCGAAGGTGCGGCCGGGCACGTCATCGAGGCGTTCGGGACATTTCTGATCGGCGGTGACTATGTCGTCGGGTTGTTCGTGTTCGCGATCCTGATGATCATCAACCTGATCGTCGTCACCAAGGGCGCGGGCCGCGTCTCCGAAGTGTCGGCGCGCTTCACGCTCGACGCTTTGCCCGGCAAGCAGATGGCGATCGACGCCGATCTCAACGCCGGCCTCATTACCCCGGCCGAGGCCAAGGCGCGCCGCGTCGAGGTGGCGACCGAGGCCGATTTCTACGGCGCGATGGACGGTTCTTCCAAGTTCGTGAAGGGTGATGCGGTCGCGGCGCTGCTGATCCTGGCGGCGAACGTCGTCGGCGGGCTGATCCTCGGACCCGTCAGCCACGGCATGACCGTCGGCGGCGCTGCGCACAATTACATCCTGCTCGCGATCGGCGATGCGTTGGTCGCGCAGCTGCCCAGTCTCATGCTCTCTATCGCCGCCGCTGCGATCGTCACCCGCGTCGCGTCCGACAAGGATCTGGCGGGGCAAATCGGCACCCAGTTCGGCGCTTCGCGCACCTGGCTGCCGGTCGCAGGCATCCTGACCCTGCTCGGCGTGCTGCCGGGGATGCCGCACGTCGTCATCCTTTCCGCCGCCGCCATTGCCGGCTTTGCGGCGTGGAAGCTCAAGCAGATCGAGCGCCGTCCAGTCATCCTCGATGCACCCGCCGCCGAGCCCGTCGACCCGAGCCGGATCGGCTGGGACGAGGTGACCGACACGCAGCAGGTCAACATCGACATCGGTTACGGCCTCGTGCCGCTGGTCGACGAGCGCCGCGGCGGCCCGCTGATGGGCCGCATCACCGGCGTCCGGCGGCAGCTGTCCAAGGAATTGGGCTTCGTCGTGCCGCAGGCCCGCGTGCGCGACGACATCAATCTCGGGCCCTACGCCTACCGCATCCTGGTCAACGGCGTCGTCGTCGGCGAGGATCAGGTCTCGCCCGACGACATGCTGGCGCTCGATACGGGTCAGGCGGTCGGCTCGCTCGACGGTAAAAAGGCGAAGGACCCGACCTTCGGCCTCGACGCGACCTGGATCGCGAAGGGCGACGCCGACGCCGCCACCGGCATGGGCTTCCTGGTCGTCGATCCCGGTACGGTGATCGCGACCCACCTCAACCATCTGCTCGGCGCGTCTGCCGCCGATCTGCTCGGCCCCGACGAGGTGCAGGCGCTGCTCGACGGGTTGAAGGAGCGCGCGGGCCAGCTCGTCGCCAGCCTGACGCCGCAGCCGCTGGCGCTGACAACGCTGACGCAGGTGCTCAAGGGGCTGTTGGCGGAAGGCATTTCTCTCAAGGAGTTCCGCCGCATCGCCGGCGCGATCGCGATCGCGGCACAGCGGACGCAGGACGCCGACGACCTCCTTGAACTGGTCCGCCCGCAGCTCGGCGCGCTCATCATCCAAAAGCTATGCGGGGTGCGCGAGCCGCTGCGCGTGATGACGCTGGAAGGGCAGCTCGAAGGGCTGCTCGGCCAGGCGATGCGCGCCGACACCGGCCGTCGTCACGTCATCGAGCCCGACCTGGGCCGCCGCATCGTCGACGCGCTGCAACGCGCCGCCGCGCCGCTGATCGCGGAAGCCAAGCCCTTCGCGCTGGTCGTGCAGCCCGCGATCCGCGTCGCGATCAGGAAGCTGGTCCGCACCTGCCTCCCCGACACCCCGGTCCTGTCCTTCTTCGAGGTGCCCGAGGAAAAGGCGGTCGAGGTGGTCGCGGTCATCGGCGCGCCGCAGGCGCTGCCCGCATGACCGCGCAGCCGCTCTCCGCAGCGTTCGAGGATGCGCAGCCGCTCACCTATACGCCCGCCGGCCGCATCGACGCCGATGCGCTGGTCCGGCGTTACCTGCCCTTGGTGCGCAAGCTCGCCTGGCATGTCCACGGATCGATGAGCACGCTGATCGATGTCGAGGACCTGATCCAGGTCGGGCTTGTTGCGTTGGTCGAGGCGTCGGCGCAGGCCGCGGACCAGGGCGCGCAGTTCCGCGCCTATCTTGTCACGCGGCTGCGCGGCAGCATGATCGACGAACTGCGCCGCCAGGCCACCACCACCCGCGGCGCGATGCGCCGTCACCGCCACTACAAGGAGGCGGTCGCCTCCCTGACCCAGCAAACGGGCCGCCCCCCGGAGGAAGCCATGATCGCCGCACATCTGGGTGTCAGCATCGACAAGCTGCGCACCGACTATCTCGCCGCCGACGCGATCCGCTTCGACTCGATCGACGAGGTCTATGCCGACGACCTACCGTGGTTCGCCGACGACGCGCCGGGCGCGTTCGACCAGTTGGCCGAAGGCGAGTTGCGCGACCGCTTGATCGCCGCGATCGGCGGCCTGCCCGAGCGCGAGGCGCTGGTGGTGCAGCTCTATTATGTCGAGGAGCTCAACCTCGAGGAGATCGGCGAAGTAATCGGCGTCGGCGCTGCCCGTGTCTGTCAGATCAAGGCGGCGGCGCATGCGCGGCTGAAAAAGGCGCTCGCCTAGGATCGCAGACTAGGGGCGGTGTGCCGCTCGCAGCTCATCGATGATGGCCTGCCGATAGGTGCCCGAGCCTTCCTGCACGTCATGGACCCGCCAACCTGCGGCGGTCTTTTGCAGGATGAGGGTCCGGTCGTGACGAGCCGCCGGCGCGGATCGAAAGGTCTCGTTCCACGAAACCCGCGCCTGCACCCGACCGCCCGCCAACCCTGCCAGCCGGATCGCCGTGACCTGGAATGTGCCATAGTCCTGACAACTGCAGATCGGGTCGGCGCCGTTCGCCGCGGTCGCTTCGCCTTCGGGTGAGTCGCGCCTGATCAGCCGCTGCGTGTCGGGGGTAAACACGCTCAGCCATGCGATCGGTTCGGCGCATTGCCCTATTGGGTTCCGCGCCGCCGGACGCATCACACATTCGTGATAACTGCCATATACGCGCGTCAGCCAGGCGCGGATCGCTGCCGCATCGGCGGCGCCGGGTCCAGCCGGTGCGGCGGCGGCCAGCAGCGCTATCGCCGTCGCCATCGCCAACGCTGCGCGCATCGCACTCCTTCCCATGCCGCTATCTCACCCGGTCACGAGCGTCTGCGCAACCCCTGCCGCGACCGGCGCTATTGGCGCGGCGCCAGCGCCCAGCGCAGCACGCCCGCAGTCGCACCTGCGCCTAGTCTGATCCCCGGCCGGCGCAGCGCCGGCGTATCGCGGCCGTGGAGTCTCGCCGCCCAGGGATGCATCAGCTCGACGCCCGCGCCCAGCAGCATGTGCTGGATCGGCGCGGTCGCGGCGCTGGTGGTGGGCTGGTCCAGCAGCGCCGCCGCCACCGCGCGCGTTCTTTCGTCGAAGCGGAGCTGCGGGCGAACCGCGCGGAAATACGCTGCGACCGCGCGGCGGCTGTCCGGCACCTCCGTCGCGCCCAATCGCCGCGCCAGCGGGGCCATCTCGGCGAAATACCGGTCCTGCTTCGCGCCGGGGAGGTCGGGATCGCGATAGGCGAGGTAACCGCGCAGAAAGCTGTCGGCCTCGGCGACATGGACCCAGGTGAGCAGCGCCGGATCATTAGCATCGTATGGCGTTCCGTCGGGCAACGTGCCCGCCACCCGATCGTGGATCGCCCGCACCCGCGCGATCAGCGCCTCGGCCTGCGCGGTGCCGCCATAGCTGGTGCCCGCGACGAACTGCGCGGTGCGCCGCAACCGTCCGGCCGGGTTCTTCTCCCAGTCGCTATGGTCCCACACCCCGGCGAGCGCGCCCGGATGGAGCATCTGAGTCATCAGCGCCGCGACGCCGCCGATCATCATCGCGGAGAAGTCGCCGTGCACCGCCCAGGCGACCGAGCCAGGCCCGAACAGCCCGGGATCGTCGGCCGCCCGATCGAGCTTCATCTGTCCCGCGCCGACCAGCCGATGCACCTCGTCCCGGATCGTGTCGCGCATGCCAGCCATGCCGTGCAGATGGGGTCAGCGGGTGGGTGCCGCCAGTCCGTTCAGATATTCCTCCACGTTGGTGTAGCCGTCGCCGTCGCGGTCGGCGGCGCTGTCGTCATGGTGCGGGTCGAGGCCGTGGGCGGTCTCCCACGCATCGGGCATGCCGTCGTGGTCGCTATCCAGCGGGGCCGGCAGCGTGGCAAGCACGGGCCAGCCGCCGTCCTCGCTCTGGGTGTCGATCTGATGCCCCGTGCGGTCGCGCACGCCCGCGATCACCCGCAGGTCGACCGCATCGCGCACTCGCGACGCCCCGGCACTCGCCAGCACGCGCGTGAAGGCGCTCGCAGCAGGATCGGCGGCGACCGGCGGCATCGGCACCGGGGCGGTCAGCCGATAGCCCGGAGCGTCGTCACCGGTGACGAGCGACCAGGGATCGGCGGGGATCGCGCCGTTCATGCTGTTGCCTTCGAACCAGGCATGCGCGAGCGTGTTCGATTCCTGAAAGGCGACGGTGCCGTGCGACTGCGGCCCGGCAACATAGCTGTTATCGACGAAATTGTAGCGCGCGAGGCTGGCGGTGTCGGCATTGTAGCCGCTGTGACTGCCGCCCCAATTGTAGAAGACGTTGGAGCGGAAGTCGAAGAACGCGCCCTCCGGATCGACGGCCGCCGCGCTGTAGTTCCCCGGTCGCGGCATCCGCGCTTCGTGATTGGCCCACAGATCGTGATGGAAACTGATCCGCGCTCCGCGGCCGCCGCGGATCAGGCTGCCATAGCCGTGCTCTCCCTTGGCGTGCAGCGAGTGCGTCAGCGAGTCGGCGATGATCGACCACTGCACCGTCAGGTCGTAGAAGCCCTCGTTGGGTCGCGTGTAGTTGGCCGACGCCGACAAGGTCTCGTCGACAGACCAGCTGGCGGACACATGGTCCAGGATGATGCGGCGCCCGGCGAGCACCCAGATCGCGTCGGTCTCCACTCGAGATTCATCGCCCAGCCGCGAGCGGATGTAGCGGATCACGACGTCGTCGGCCGCGACCTCCAGCGGTTGATCGCGCAGCGTGATGCCATCGCCGGGCGCGGATTGTCCGGCGATGGTGACGCGGCCCTCGCGGATACGCAGCGGGCGGGTCAGGCGGATCGTCCCCGACACCGCGAAGACGATCGTGCGGGGGCCGCGCGTCTCCACCGCCGCACGCAGGCTGCCCGGCCCGGCGTCGGCAAGGCTGGTGACGATTATCACCTGTCCGCCGCGGCCGCCGGCCGCATGCGCACCGGCGCCCTCCGCGCCGGGAAAGGCGAGCGGATCGGCGAAGGAGGGCGCCGCCGCGGTGAGCAGCAGCGCCGCCGCCGCCCTAGAAGCGCAGCCGCGCGCCGACACGATAGATCCGTCCGGCGGCGGCGTACTGCGTCGCCACCGGCTGCGCCTGATAGGCGTAACGCTGGCTGGTCTGATTGGTCAGGTTCTGCGCTTCGGCCTCAACGCTGAACCAGCTGGTGAACTTGTACGAGGCCGATGCGTCGAGATTGAACGTTGAGCGCGAGAAGATGAAGTCGTTGACCAGCGGCGCCGAGCAATACCCGCCCGGCTGGTTGGCGGTGGCGCCGATCGTCGCGGGCGAGGCCGGCACGGGCGTCACGATGCCGGGCGAACAGGAACCCGCCGCGATCGGGAAGGTCGTCGAATAGCCTTTGCGATAGGCGCCGACGATGCGGGCACGAAAGCCGCTGGTCTCGTAATAGAGCGTTGCGTTGAACGATTGCGGCGACACGCCCAAGAACGGCGCCTTTGCCGTCGTCGGCGCCACCGCCGCCACCGTCGCCGACCGGATCGTACCGGGGTCGAGGATGTAGTTCAGCTCGCTCTTGATATAGGTGTAATTCAGGATCGCGCCGAAATTGCGCAGCGGCCCCGGCAGGAAGGTGAAGTCCTGCTGATAGCTGACCTCCACGCCGCGCAGATAGCCGCCCGGCGCGTCCTGATACTGGCGAACGTCGAACGGATAGTCGGCATCGATATAGGCGAGGCTGTTGGTGTTGGTGGTGCCGCCGCGGATCGCGGCGATTGCGTCCGGCTCCAGGATCTGGGTCAGCGGCACCGTCAGCACGATGGTCTGCGGAAACGAGCGGATGCTCTTGTTGAACGCCGCCAGCGACAACAGTCCACCGCGCCCGAAATAATATTCCAGGCTGACGTCCTCGTTGGTCGAGCGGAACGGCGACAGTCGCGGGTTGCCGACGGTCAGCCGCGCGCCTGAGTTGCTGCCGTCGGTCGGCACGGACAGGCCGCTCGTCACCGGCGACAGGTTGCCAAGCAGCGGCCGCGCCATGACGCTCGCCGCCGCCACGCGCACGATGAAGTTGTGCGTGACCTCGTAGTTGAGGTTCAGGCTGGGCAGATAGTCGGTGTAGTTGTTGGTGCCGGTGATCGGCCGGCCGTTCTGCGTGTTGCCCTGCGCCAGCACGCTGGTGAAGGCGACGCGCAGCCCCGAATTGCCGCGCAGCCGCCGCCCGAACAGCTCGACGTCGAAGTCGAGCTGGAGATAGGCGCTCTTGTCGTTCTCGGTGACCGAATACCGATTGGGCGCGCCCGACCGTTTGTTGGTCAGCGTCCAGTCGCCATATTTATTGACGCAGTTGCACTCGAAATCGAACAGCTGCTCGAACGCCTCGATCCGCGGCGCATAGAAGCTGGTCGCGGTGCCCGCAGGGGTGTTGAGACCTTGGCCGAACTGGATCACCTGGCCGGTCGCTGCGGTCGTGCTGCCCGCTTCGAGCAGCGTCGGATTGAGCGTGTCGGTGTTGCGTTCGAGCAGGTCGGTGAAGAAGCCGAAGCGCCGATAGCTGCCGCCGAACGCCAGGCTGTATTCGGGGCTGATCCGCCAGTCGAAATCGGCCTTCGCGGTGCGATAGGTGTTGCGGACGACGCGCTCGTAATGACGGATCGCGGAGAAGCCCTTGACGACCTGCCACTGACTGGGATCGGCCGCATCGAAGCCGAAGTCGATCCGCGGCATCGCGCCGCCGCCGCGCTCGTCATAGGTGAAGGTCGCTGGGCTATCCATCCGGTTGTATTCGACCAGCAGGCCCGTCGTGTTGTTGGTCGAGCGCGACTCGCCGTAGATCGCGTCCACCCGGAAATTGTCGGTGAACTCGTGCTGGAGGTTGATCGACCCCTGCCGGAACTCAGTCGTGTAGTAGCTGGCGTCAGCCGCCGAGCGGAAGTCGACGTTGCGCAGCTGCAGATAGTCGGCGACGCCGTTCTGGACGTCGGCATCCAGCACATCGACCGACGGCCGCCCGATCAGCTCGCCGCGAAACGCCAGCGCGTTGGTGCTGGGGATGTACCCGACCGAGTTGGGGTTGTTGTAATAATCATACGGGTCGAGGTTGAACGGATTGACCGAGAAGATGTTGGCGTTGGCCGGGCTGGTTGCGCCCGGCACCACCGCCGCGGTGCCCAGCACCGACGGCGACAGCACGCCCGCAGCGTTGAGAGCAGTCGCGAACGCGGGCGTCGTTCCGTACAGCGTGTTGCCACAATCCTGCGTCGGCGCCAGATCGCTGACGGCGGCCGGCGTGCAGATGCCGGGATACAGCCCGCGCGCCGTGTTCGGCGTCTGTCGCCCGACCGCGGTGTTGTAGGTCGCGTTGGTGTTGTTGCGGTTCAGCCCGACCGTCTGGATCTGGTAAAAGGTGCTTTCGTTGTGGAAGCGCGAATAGACGCCGTCGACGTTGATCAGCGTCCGCGGTCCGACCTGCCATTGAAACGAACCGGTCAGACCCAGGCGCTCGTTCTTGACGTTCTGCTGCTGGAGGGTCGCCAGCGTCGGGATGCGGACGATCGAATCGTCGAAGCGCCCGGGGGTGTTGTACGGGGCGCCGGGGTACAGCTTGGCATAGGCGGCCGGGTCTGACCCGGTCTGGAACGCGATCGCCTGCGGATTGGTGATGGCAGTGCCAAAATTGGTGCCGGTGGGCGCCGAGAAGCCCGCGCGCTGCGGGTTCTCGTTGCCCGTGAAATCGGAGGAGCGGTACAGGTAATCGGCCTGACCCGCCTGACGGCCATAGCTGTCGATCTCGTTGCGGGTGCGCGAATAGGCCCCGGAGAAGAGCAGGCCGAACCGGCCGTCCGCAGTCTTGGCGCTGATCAGGCCGGCGATGCGCGGCTGATGGTGCGAGCCGTTCTCGTTGTAATTGTCTTCGATCGAGATCGCGAGCGTTCGGCGGCCAAAGTCGAACGGGCGGCCCGTCGTCAGGTCAATCGTGGCGCCCAGCGATCCTTCGTCGGTCTCCGCCGAGGAGGATTTCTGCACCTTGAGGCTGGAGAACAGCTCGGAGGCAAAGGTATTATAGTCGAACGCCCGGCTGCGATTCGGTGTCGTGCCCGAGTCGTTCGACCCCGCGGTCGACAGTGCCTCCAGCCCGTTCAGCCGGGTACGGTTGAAGTCGCCCGACAAGCCGCGCACCGTGATCGAGCGGCCCTCGCCATTGTCGCGGTCGATCGATACGCCCGGCAGCCGCTGCAGCGATTCGGCGAGATTGGCGTCGGGGAAGTCGGCGATGTCCTGCGCGTTGATCGCATCGATCTGGACGTTGGAAGTGCGCTTGGCGTCGATCGAGTTGCGCAGGCTGGCGCGGAAGCCGGTGACGACCACGTCGTTGCCGCCGGGCCCGCTGTCGGCGCCGGTGCCCGTCACCTGATCGCCCACCGGCGGCGGTGCGCTCGACGTGGCGGGCGCGCTAGATGTGCTGTCGCTACCCTGCTGTCCGTTCGCGGCGGCGGCGGGCGCCGCAGCGGCGGATGCGGGTGCGGCAGGGCTGGGGGCGGCGGTGGGGGCCGCGCCGGGCACAACCTGAGCCATGGCGGGAACCGGTGTCATCGCGAGCGCCGCACCCGTCGCCGCGAGCGCCCGCCACGATGTTTCGCGCAGCGCATGAGCCTTGATCATCAGCAATCCCTCCCGAAACCGCCCATCGCTGCGGGCGTGTCGCCGTATCATAGCCCAACGATGTCCACCGGTGTCAATAGGCGTGATCGGCCGAAATCAGGACAGCGCCTCATAGCGGAAATCGCGAAACGTCGCGGTGCCCGCGCCCGCCGCATAGAGCGCCGGGCGCAGCATCAGGAACCCGCCCCGGACATTGTGGTGATAGCCGGACACCTCCATCCCGCGATCGAACCGCATCCAGCTGTGCCCGCCGTCACCGGACGTGTCGAATGTTACGATGTGGCGGTCATTGGTCAGCCGCATCACCATGCGGCTGCCGTGCGGGTTGGCGGGCCGTCCCCGCTCCGCGCCATATTGATGCGTGACAAAACGATGCTGGTCGAATCCGAGCCCGCAATACAGCCTGTCGTCGTAGAACAGCAGCAGCCCGGCGGTGGCGCCGTCCGCGAGTTCGATGTCGCAGGTGATGCGATAGGCCTGATCGCCCGCGACGGCGAGCAGTGGTGACGAGGTGGCGGGCGACGTCCCGGCCGCCTGCAGGACTAGTCTGCCGTCGCCACCGTGCGCCCGCGCAGCCTCATCGGGACGCGGGCGGAAGAAGCTCCACCGCGTCCCGAGCGCCAGCGGCGCGTCGAACCGGTCGGACAGCGCCGACCCATGCGGCCCGGGCATTCCGCCGCGCGGTTTCGGCAGCGGCTGCGACAGGTCGCCGCCTGTCATCCTGAACCAGCCATCGGCGGTCCATGAGATCGGATCGAGCAGCGCCTGCCGCCCCAGCGTCAGATACCCATTCTCATAGCCGTGATAGACCGCCCACCAGTCCCCCGCCGGTCCCTCGATCAGCGAGGCGTGGCCGCGCGACCACCAGCGTTCGCTGCGGTCGCGCGTGTGCACCAGCGGGTTGTGCGGACATTGATCCCACGGCCCGTGGATCGAGCGCGACCGGGCGGCGATCACCATATGCCCGGTCGGCGGCCCCGCCGTGCCGCCGACTGCGGTGACGAGGTAGAACCAGCCGGCGTGGCGGGCGATCTTCGGCCCCTCTGGCGAAAAGCCCTCCACCACCCAGCCGGGCGGATAACGCCACGGATCATAGACATGCTCCGGCTCGCCGATGCAGCTCAGCCCGTCCGCCGCCAGCCGCACCCGATCGCCGCCCGACAGGAACAGCCAGCGCGAGCCGTCCTCGCCGACCGCGTGGCACGGGTCGATGTGCGCGGGCAGATGCAGGTCGATCGGCGCCGACCAAGGGCCCTCGATGCGCTCGGCATGGATGACGAAGATCGAGTTGGGGCTGCTCTTGACCGGAATGTAGAGGAAGAAGCGGCTGTCATGCTTGGCGAGGCTGACCGCCCAGACGCTGCCCAGGTTGCGGTGGAGGGCGGGCCCGATCGGCCGCCAGTTGACCAGGTCGCGGCTGTGCCAGATGACGAGTCCGGGATAGGAATCGAAGCTCGAGAAGGTCATGTAATAGTCGGCGCCGTCCTTCAGGATGGCGGGATCGGGATGGTCGCCCGCGAGCAGTGGGTTGAGAAAACGGCCATCGCCGAGGTCGGGCCTGCGCTGGCCTTCGATCCCCCGGGCGGCGGCGGGCGGCGGTGCGGCGGCGGCGAATCCCGCAGTGCCGGTCAGCGCCAGCGCATCGCCGCCCAGCACGAGCGCGTCGCGGCGCGTGATCGTCACGGCAACTGCTCCAGACGCCTGCGCCCGCCGGCGAGAACGGCGCGGTGATAGCGGCCGCCGCGACCGCGCGCGCGATCGGCGATGCCGAGCCACGCCAGCGCCTCCGCGGCCCGCACCCCCGGCTCGACCGCAATGCGCGCCAGGTCGGTGTCGAAGGGCGCGAAATAGGCGGGCTCACCCACCACCGCGACCAGCTGCGCGCGCGCGCGGTCGAGCGTCCACCCGTGGCGATGGATGCCGAGATCGGCCTCCGCCCGGCACAGCCGGAACAGCAGCCAGTGAAGGTGGCCGAGCAGCGCGGGAGCATCGAACAGATCCCAACGCGCCGCCAGCGTCTCGGCATAAATGCCCCAGCCTTCGACAAAGGCGGTCGCATAGGTGACGCGCAGCGGGTGCGGCGGGGTGAGCGCTTCGACCGGCAGCTGCAGCAGATGCCCCGGCAGCAGCTCGTGCGCGACGACCGACGGCAGCGTCCAGCGCGGGCGGCGGCGCACCTCCTTCAGGTCGACGGCGTAGAAGCCGGGCTCGCCGCCTGTCGGCAGCTGACGAAAGCCGCCCTTGCCCTGCGCTATCTCCGCCGCGGTCAGGGCGCGGACGATGCAGGGGGGCGGCGCAAAGCCGCAGGCGGCGTCGACCCGTGGGCGCAGCGTTGCGAGCGTCGCGTTCATGTCGGCGACCGCCGCGGCGCGGCCGGCATCGTCATCGGGGTAGAGGAATCGTTCGTCGCGCCACAAGGCGCGGTAGCGATCGCCGGTCGTCCCGGCCGTCGTGCCCGGCGTGCCGAACAGCCGCCGCGCCGCCGCCTCGATACGCCGCCGCTCCGTTGCCAGCCTGCGTTCAGCCAAGTCGAGGGCGACGTCGTCGCCGAGCTGGCGCCTGAGCTCGAGCAGCAGATAGGTTCCGCCGTCGGGCAGCCCGCGCGCGCCGGGCGTGCCGCGATCACGCAGAGCGACCAATGCCGCGCGCTGTGCGGCGCGCGCTGGGAAACGCTGCGCCAGCGCCGCGTCGATCGCGAGGCCGCTGCGGGCGGCGGCCAGATCGAGCCGCTCGCCTGCCGTGCCGCCCTGAACGCCCGCCAGCCGCGCCAGCCCCACCGCGGGCGGCAGCGCCGCCGCCTCGTCGAGCGCCGGGCGCGCCGAGCCGCCAGCGCCGCGCACCGACGCCGCCGCGGCCGCCAGCCCGGCCAGCACCGCGCGACGGGTAGCGATCATCTGGGCGGCAGCGCGACGCTGTTGTTGAGCCGCGTCACCTCCGGCGCGTCGCGGGGCAGCGCCACCGCGACCGTCGCGGCACCGCGCGGCAGCGTCATGCCGACGCGCGTGATCCGCGGACGCAGATCGAGCGGCGCATCCAGTGGTGCGAGCGTCAGCCGGGCGAGCACCGCTCCATCTGCGCCAAGCACGCGCAGCTCACCGCCGCCGGTTAGCCGGGCGCCAAGGCTGTGCACCGCCACTTCCAGCCGGTTGCCGCGCACGGTCACATCATCGTGGCCGATGCCGAGATCGGCGCGCGCCTCGACCGGCTCGCCGGCCCGGACAAGGGTGAAATCAACCACATTCTCCCCGGGCGCGAAGGTGATCGGCACCGTCGCGCTCCGTTCCAGCTCGACGGCCGCAGCCGGCGCTCCGCTCTGGACCGTCATCCGCCACTGCCCGGCCGTAACGTTCCACGCGGTCATCATCGCCGCCTGGGCGCGGCCGCCCATGTTCCAGCCGATCACCCGGAAATGGGTGAGGGTTGCGCCGGGCAGCAGGATCGCGACCTGCTCCGCCGCGCCCGGCTCGGCGAAGCGCCACGACACGGTGTTGCCGGGCCAGCTCTGGTTGCGCTTGAGCGCGATGCCGCCCAGCCGCTCGCGCTGCAGCCAGTCGCTCGGCTGCTCGACACGGTCGGACCACCAATGCCCCTCGGTGTACATCCATTCGTGGCTGGTCTTATCGCGGATTGCATCCTCGTGCAGCGCCGTCAGCGCGCCGAGATCGCCGGTTTGCGACCAACGCCAATAGCGCGCCGCATCGCTATCGCCTTCCGCGCGAAC
>NZ_CBDFKR010000008.1:0-25909 GCF_965248875.1 Sphingomonas sp.
CCCGCCCGCATAAACCCCGTCGGCACCGCTGCGATCGACCGTCAGCGCCGCCGCATCGACGCTCACCACCCGCGCAAACCGCCGCCGCCCCGCCATCGGCACGCGGCAGCGCCGGTCGCCCAGCTCGGCCCGGCACGCGGCGAGGTCTCTTCCACCACCGGCCGCTGCAGCGCCGCGCTCGCGCCCCTGAGTTCAGCGGTGAACGCGCCGTCGGTCACCGACACCGCGCCCAGCCGCCCTTCGCCTAGCGCGACGCGGCCGGGCGTGCCCGTCCAGTCGACCGCGAACAACACCACCCGTGCCCCGTCCCAGCGCCCCGCCAGCAGGTCCGCCTCGCCGATCGCCGCCGCGCTCAGCGCGCCCGCGACCTCCATCGTGTCGCCGTCGAGCCCCAGCGTCCGCTTCACCGCCGACGGCGTCATCCCCGGCGCGGCGCGATGCAGCAGCCCGTCGACGACCAGGTCGCGGTCATGCCCGGTCAGCCCGATCGTCACCCCGTCCCGCCGCTCCACCCGCCAGCAAAAGGCGAGCGTCGTCAGCTCATGCGAAAGCATGTCCATCTGTGATCTCCAGCCTTTCCCGCGGGCGGGAGAGGGACAGCCGCTAGCGGCGGCGGGATGAGGGATAAGTGCGGAACGGCCGCGGGTGATACTACTTGGCGCCTGATTGCTGCGGGTCGGCACCCGTCCGCCAAGTCTCTTTTCTCCCGCAAGCGGGAGACGAAGGAATTATCCCTCCCGCACCTCCACCAACGGCACGCTCGCCGCTTCCCCCGCGAGGTACGTCGCGCGGCTCACCGTCAGCAGGTCGTCTGCGAACCGCACCGGCACGTCGAAGCCGAAGCTCGCGGTCACCGCGGCCCCCGCTGCGGGCGCGGCGTCGAGCAGCACGAACCCGCCCGCCTCGACCGCGAACGCGGTCGTCGCCGTGCCCGCGACCTTGACCGACACGCTTCCCGCCACCGGTCGCGTGATCCGCCGCGTCATCGCCCCGTACCAGCGCTGGAGCGCGAACCGCCGGGTCGCGCCGTTGCCGGTCCCCAGCAGCTCGTCGGTCGCGTTCGCGTCGAACGGATCGCGCAGGCGAAACGCCCGCGCCGGTCCCATCCGCGCGCGGAAGAACGCCAGCAGCGTCTGGATGTCGGCTTCGCTGCGCACCCCCGGCCCGACATCGTAGCGCGTCCGCGCCGCCGCCCAGTTCGCCTGCCGCTGCTCCGCCCCGCCGCTCCCCGCAACGATCGCAGTGGAGAAGGCAGGCGCCACCTCCGCCGCCCTCCCCAGCGCCAGCGGGAACAGCACGTCGTCGAACGCGTCCATCTCATCGTCTCCCGCCCAGTAGATTAGCCCGTCGCGCAGCACCTGCGGCAGCGCCCACAGGAACACCGCCGCCACCCCCCGCGCCCGCGCGCGTTCCGCCGCGTCGACGATCGCCCGCCATTCGGCCGCATCCCCGGGCGAAGCGACAAAGCCGCTCAGATAATGCTGCCGCGCCGCCGGATAGCTTAGCCGCGCCTTGATCGCCGCGAGTCCGGTGGCGCTCGCCGCCACATCGCCGGTGGCGGCCCAGTCATAGTCCTCGACCTGCAGCACATCAAACGCCGGGTACGCCCAGCCCAGCGGCAGGTTCGCCCGCCGCAGCTCTCGCGCGGCCAGGTCGAGCACCGTTGGCAGATAGGCGAGCAGGTGCGTCACGCACCCCGGCGCTGCGATCTTGACCGCCGAGACCAGCGCCGCCGTCGCACCCGCAAGGCAGGCCCCCGCCGCATCCAGCGTCGCCAGCTGCGCCCCGCTCAGCGTCCCCCGCACATCGGGAATCGCCACCGGCGCGAACGCCGCCACCGCGCTCGCATCATACAGGCAGGGGCTGCCGTCGTCCCTCGTCCACCACCACGGCTCGCCCGCCTGGAACTTCGGCGGCAGCTCTGCGGCGATCGTGATCGCCATGAAGGCCGCCGCGACCGTCTGCAGATACCCCATTGCCGTCGCGTTCGCCGGCGACAGCAAAGCCGACGGCGGCGTATAGCCTGTCTGCGCCGCCGACCCGTCCGCCGCCCGCTGCTTCCACGCCGCCGGGCAATGCTGGTCGAGCAGCTCGAAGGACAGCGACCAGATCACGTCGAAGCCGAGCTGTCGCGCCCGCGCCGCAAAGTCCCGATGCCACGCCGCGCACGCGACATTGAGCGCGCCGCCAACGGCCGTCGCCGACCCTGCCGACAGGCGGAAGTAATGGCTCATCCCGACATAGTGGTCGATCGCGCCGCGATAGCCGAGCTGCAGCACGTTGCGCAGCAGCCGCGCGGGCGTCAGGTGATAGCTGTCGTCATAGCCGTTCGCGATGCAAAGCCCATGCGGCGGCACCACCACGTCGCCAATCGCCAGCACCGCGCCCGGCCCGTCGCAGACGATGTTGGTCAGCTCGGCCCACCCTTCCGCCGGGCTGGCTAGCGCCGCGGCGCTCCCCGGCACATAGCCCGGCGGCGCCAGCGACACGAACAGCCGGTCGACATCGCCCATCCATACCGGCGGCCCGCCGCTCCCGAACCCGTAGCGCACATCGGCGAAGTCGAGGCTGATAGCCGCGTCCTCGCCCGTCCCCGCCGCATAGTTCCACAGCCGCACATAGGCGGTGAACGCCTCGCCGGTCTCGTCGCGCCCCTCGACCGTCAGCACCGCGCCGTCGATCGCATCGAGCGGCACGACGCCGCCGGAACGCCAGCGGAACGACAGCCGGCACCCGCGGAAATCGCGCGACGTCTCATATGCCAGCAGCGGATGATCGAAGCGATCGACCGCTTCCCAGATCAGCCCGATCAGATCGCCCGCATTGTAGAACACCGCATCGACCCGCAGCGCATCGGCCGCGCCAAGAGCAATCGGGGTGGTGACCGCCGCCATCGCCGGTCGCGGGAAGTTGACCGTCCAGAACCGCGGATCGAACCGGGACACAAAGTCGCTCGCCTGCTCGTGCCGAGCGGCGGTGAGGCAATAAGGCATGCTCAAAAATCCTTCCCTGCAAGGGGAGGGGTGCCGCCGCGCGTCGGCGCGGGGGTGAAAGGGTGTCACCGCTCGTGCGAGACCCTCTACCGAAGGCTCCACCTCTCCGTCGGGCTCCGCCGGCCACCTCCCCTGCAGGGGGAGGAGTCAAGCTTATTCCGCCAACGCCGCGCGCACCGCGCGCGCCACCTGCCGGCTCGACTGGCGCAGCGCCTCGCCGCTTTCGCCCGCGCCGGCGTTCACCGTGATGCTCACCCGCACGTCGCGCTCGCCGCCCGCCGCGCCGACCTCGATCCGCCCGGCCCCGTTCGGCACGAACAACTCCGGCCCGCGCTCGCCGATCAGATAGGGCCGCCCGGCCGTCACCGGCCCGCCCGTCGCGCGTCCTGGCAGCCCGCTGACCACGCTCGCCAGCGTTTCTGCGAGCCCACCCGACTTGCTCCCGATCAAGGCGGCGAGTCCGCTCTTCAACCCCGCCGCCGCAATCGCGTCGAGCGAGCGCACCGCCGCCGTTTTGAGATCGTCGAACCCCAGCTTGCCGATCCTGACGGCGCGCAGCAGCGACGTCTCGATCGACCGCCCGGCCGTGTCCGCCCCCGCGCCCAGCCCGCCCTCCAAGACGCTACGCATCGCGCTCACGTCCGCCGCGAACCCGCGGGTATCCAGCCTGACGCCGCCCAGCAGCGTGTCCAGGTCATCCACAGCTTTTCTCCAATTCGCATAATCCCACCCTTGTCACCGGCGCGTCACCGGCAGGCGCCAGGGCGGCAATCACCGCCGCCACCTCCGCTGGCGTTGCCGCCCAGAAGGCCTCGGGCGACCAGCGGAACGCGATACCGCAAAACCCAGCGAGCCGCGCCGCCGCAGCACCAAAATCCTTCCCGGGAGGAGGAGGGGGACCGTCCGGCGCAGCCGCATGGTGGAAGGGGCGGGCCGCGGGCGGTGAACCGGATGGGGAGCCCCCTCCGTCACGTGCTACGCGCGCGCCACCTCCCCGTGCCGGGGAGGAACCCACCACCACCTCACCACCCCGCCAGGATCTGCTGCAGCACCACCCGCAGCACCGGCGTCGCCGCACTCAGCCCGCGCTCAGCCACCGCCTCGCCCAGCGCCTCGCGCGTCAGCCCCGCCGGCCGGTCGCGCAGGCAGTGCCAGAACAGCGCCACCGTCTCGCCCAGCTCCAGCCGCCCCTCCGCCGCCCGCTCGACCAGCGCGAACAGCGGCCCCAGCTCGCCCTCCGCCGCCACCAGCGCCGCAAAGCTCGGGCGCAGCACCAGCATCTCCCCCGCCACCCGCAGCGACGCCTCGCCGCGATACGGATTTGCCGTGGCGGTGGAAGAAGCCGCCGCGCTCACGCCGCCACCACCGCGCCCGAGCTTTCCAGCGACAGCGTGTAGGTCCGCTCGCCGTTGAAGTCCCCGGCATAGTCCAGCCGCGTCACCAGGAACCGTCCGGTCATCGTATCGCCGCCCTCGAAGCTCAGCCGGTAATCGTCGAGCACGCCGGTCAGCGCGCTCGCCCGCAGCCGCGTCTCGGCGGCGGAGCCCGTGAACACGCCCGCCCCCGAAACGCTGACCGATCGCACGCCAGCACCTGACAGCAGCTGCCGCCAGCCGCCGGAATCCTTGCTGGTTACCACCACCGCCTCGCCATTGACCGCGAGCTGCGTCGTGCGCAGCCCCGCCACCGTCGCGAACGACGGCGTCGGCGCACCGTCGCCGACCTTCAACAGAAACGCTGAACCCTTCTCGATCATCGTCGCTCTCCCGCCAATCTTGGCCTCAGTTCGCCCTGAAGATCCGCACCGACCATTCGGCCCGGCCAATCCAGCCACCCTTCACCCGCGCCACCCGGCTCCGGGCGAGGCTCAGCCCCGCCAGCCGCCAGCCCTCGCCGCCCAAGTCGCCCGGCAGGTAGGCCATCTGCTCCTCGACCCGCCCCATCAGCAGCCGCAGCCGCGCAGGCCGCTCGCCACCGTCGCGAAAGCCGATCGCGACCGTGCCGATCCGTCCGGTCGTGAGCGCCCCGTCCCAGGCCTGCAGCACCGGATCCTCGATCACCGCGTATGGAAACCCGGCGCGATCGGGCGCGAAGTCGAACACGTGGAGCGGATCGAGCGCGGCGTTCTCCGCCAGATGCGCCATACAGCTCGCGAACAGCCACTCCGCGGCGCTCATACATGCACCTGCGTGGCCAATCGCATCACCCGGAAGGGCCGCCACAACGCCGCCACTGCGGCGGGCGGCAGCACGTCGCCGTCGCGATGCTCGAACAGATGCGCGACCAGCAGCACCATGCCCTGCGCCAGCGCTGCGGGCACCGCGGCAAGGCTCGTCGCCCGCCCCGCCATATAGCTGACCGCCAGCTGTGCCGCCCCGCCCGCGGCGGTCACCCGCACCCAGCCGTCGCCCCCCGCGTCGATGTCGACTGCATAGGCGTCTACGGGCAGCACGAGCGGCGCCGCGCCCGCCGGCAGCGCCGTCACCCCCATGATCGCGGTCACCGGCGCCGTCGCCAGCCGCTGCCACGCGGCACTCACCGCCAGCACGTCCTCGGCCTGCCGCTGGACGATGACCGTCCCGCAGAACGCCTCCGCGGTCGTCACCGCCGTCTCCGCGAGCCGGGCGAGCAACCCCGCCTCGACGCTCTCCCCCACGCGCAAATACCCCCGTGCCGCCCCGGCCAGATCGGCCAGGACGGACACCGGCACCGCCGACGCTGCCATGATCTTCTCCTAAAATCCTCCCGCTACGGGGAGGGGAACCACCCGGCGCAGCCGAGTGGTGGAGGGGGCTCGCCGCGATCGGATGCGTCCGCCACGAGCCCACACCGTCAGCTCACGACGCTGCGAACTTCATCACTTTGATCGCCTCCGCGTTGACGACGCACCCGCCGATCCGCTTGGTCGCATAGAACCCCACGAACGGCTTGTTCGAATAGGGATCGCGCAGGATTGCGGTATCGCTGCGCTCTGCGATCAGATAGCCCAGCCGGAAGTTGCCGAACGCGATCGACAGGCTGTTCGCCGCCACGTCGGGCATGTCCTCCGCCTCGACTACCGGATAGCCGAGCAGCGTGGCGGGCTGCCCCGCCGCCAGCCCCGGCTGCCAGATGAACGCGCCGTCCGAGGTCTTGAACTTGCGCAGCCGCGCCACCGTCGCGGCGTTCATGACGAAGCTCGCCCCCTGCCGGTAAGGTGCCCGCAGCGCCTGGACCAGGTCGATCAGCCGCTCCTGCGGGTTCGCCGCAAAGTCCCCCGCCGCACCCGACGCCAGGTATTGCAGCGTCCCGAACGCCCGGGTCGCATCGGCCGCCGCGCTCACCGGATTGGTGAGGAAGCCTTTGGGCCGATTGACGCCGGAGCCGGTGACGAACGCCGCCCCCTCGGCGCGCGCGAACTCGGTCGCGATCTCGTCCGCCAGCCACGCCTCGACGTCGAACGCCGCGTCGTCCAGCATCGCCTGGCTAGCGCTCGGATTGGCGTAGAGCTCGCCCGACGGTGGCACGACCTCCTGGAACACCGGCGTCGCCGTGCCCGGCCGCGCGTCGGTCTCCGCCGCCCAGCCCGACGGCGTGCCGCCGGTGGTGACCAGCTTGCGATACCCGGCCGATCCGACCTTCACGACATTGGCGATCCGCCGGATCGGCGAGATACTTGCCAGCGCCCGGTCGATCGCCGCGTCGATCTCGCGCGGCAAGGCATAGCCGCCCGCATCGCCGGTCACGCCGGTGAACGCCTTCAGCTCCAGAGTCTGCCCGGTCCGCACGAACCCTTCGAATGCAGGCGCACCCGCCCGTTCCGATGCTCCCGCGAGCACCGGCCTGTCGATCACATCCATGTCATTGCTCCTGCTGTGATCCTCCCCGGGACGGGGAGGGAACCGCTCGCCCGCTTGGGCGAGTGGTGGAGGGGGCCCACCGCGGGCCCCGAACTCAGTTGGAAACCATCGTCACCCGCGCGCCCGGCTGCATCGGCACGGCGACCAGGCTCACCTCGACCAGACGCACGCCCAGGATCTCGCGCCGCGCACCCTGCCGCGTCGCCGTCGCGCGAAAGCCGACCGACAGCCCGTCGCCGACCCGCACGCCATCCACATCTTCCGCAAGGAAACCGGCAACCAGCAATCCGCGCTCATCCTCGCACACGGTCACGCCGCCGATCGGCGCGCCACGGTGATTGCGCAGCAACGGCACCGATACGGCGCCGGCAAAGGCGCCCGCGCGAAACACGTCGCCGCTGCGGTCCACCCGGTCGAACAGCGCCGCATAGCCCCCGAACCGGGTCACTTGACCCAGTCCCCGAACCCCAGCCGCACCGCCAGCCCCGCGAGCAGCAGCGCCGAGACGATCCGCGTCACCCACCCCCAGGCGGCCTTCGCCAGACTGTTCAGCGCCGAGCGCTTGGCGTCGCGCCATGCCCGCAACAGCTCGCGCAGCTCGCGGACATCCTCCGCCGCGCTTGCATCCGCCAGCCCCAGCCGGGTCAGCGCACGCGTTGCGCCCAGCTCGCCCGCCTCCTCCGCGATCGCGCGTAGCGTCACCAGATCGGTTCCCTCGCGCGCGCCCTGCCCGAGCAGCTGCGCCAGCACCGCCCCCGCCGGTAACGCCGACGATCCGACATCACTCATCGCTTGGCTCCCCTATTCCGAGCATTGCGCGCTTCTCCTCGCGCGTCAGGAAGTCCGCGGCGGTGATGCTGCCCCACAGCCGCTCGCGGTCCTCGCTCAGCGCCGGCACCTGGTTGAGGTCGACCGCCAGCGCGGCATCCGCAAACCACCCGCCCAGCGCCTGCGCCAATCCGCTCAGGATCATCCCCGCCAGCGGCAGCACCGTCAGCCGCCACAACGCCCGGTTCGCCTCGCGATAATTGGCATGCGTTGAATCCCCTGGCAGCCCGAGCAGCATCGGCGGCACTCCGAAAGCCAGCGCGATCTCGCGCGCCGCCGCCGCCTTCAGCTCGATGAAGTCCATGTCGGCGGGCGTCAGCGACAGCGCCTGCCAGCGCAGCCCGCCTTCCAGCAGCATCGGCCGCCCCGCTTGCGCCGCCCCCGCAAATCCCTGTTCCATCTCGGTTCGCAGCCGCGCGAACTGCTCGGGGCTGAGCGTCGAACCGTCACCCGGCTCATACACCAGCGCCCCCGACGGCCGCGCGGCATTGTCGAGCAGCGCACGATTCCAGGCGCCTGCCGCATTGTGCCCCGCGATCGCGGTCGCCGCCGCGGGCAGGCAGCCCATGCCGTAATGATCGTCGAGCGGATTGATCGCCTTCAGATGCACCACCTCCGGCCGCGGCCCGTCGGCGCTCAGGCGGGTCACCCGCGAACCGACCCGGTACAGATACGCCGCCGGCCAGCCGCTCGCGTCGCACGCCGCCGTCACGCGCTCGGGCCGCAGCGCATACAGCGCCGCCACCCCGTCCTCCGCATCGCGCAGCAGCTGCACGAAGGCGTTGCCGTGCAGCATCAACTGCGTCGACACCGTCTCCAGCAAGGCCTGCCCGCCGGCCGCGCCGTGCACCAGCGCGCCGAGCGCCGGGTCGGACGCGAGCAGCGGCGCGCTCCCCACGGCCTCCGCCACCAGCCTTACCGCGCGCTGCGCCACCGGGTTGCGGCCATAGCCGTCGCGCACCTGCGTCTCGTAGGACGGGGGCCACGCCCCCGCCGCATAAGACGCCGTTGAAGAAAGAGCCGGACGCGCCCCAGAATGCTCTGGCGCACGCCCGGCCCTGCGGCCGAACAGTTTCATGTCAGTCTCCTTCTCGCCTTCTGCCGCCTGCGGGAGAGGGACGGCCGTCACGGGCGGTAGGGTCCGGCCCGGTTGCGGGACGCCGGCCGGCGGCCGCGCTCACACCACCCGCACCGCCGCCTCGCCCTGCCGCCCGCCCAGGCACAGCTCCGTCAGCGCCCAGACCAGCGCGTCCGCGCGATCCGGCGAGCGGCCCGGCCCGGCATAGACGCCGCCCACAACCATCCCGCACAATTCGTCGCACAGTTCCGGGAACGCCCCCGCGTGACGCACCTGCTCACGTTCGTACAGGTGCGCGACCGGCTCCGCACGCGCCAGCTTGCCGCGGCTGGCATGGACCAGCTTGACCGGCAGCCCCGCGTCGGCGCCGCGCAACACGTGCGTCACCATGTCACCCCCTTGGTTCGCCTCCGCCACCACCCGGTCGGCGCCGGCCCGCGCCGCGCAGCCGGCCACCGCCCGCGCCCAGCCGCCCGGCGATGCGCCCTGAACGCTCGCATCCTCCAGCACCCAGGCGATGCCGTCCGCATCCACCCCCGCTGCAACGATGCCGCATGCGTCACCGCCCGTGCTCGCCGGCGGGTCCACCGCGACGATCACCCGCCGCAGCACCGGCACGTCCGCGTCCACGCACCGGTCCAGCATGGCGCGCGTCCACAGCGCGCCCTCATGATCCTCCAGCAGCTCGCCATCCAGCTCCTGCCGCCCCAGCCGCGTGCCGCCATAATCCGCCTCGAGCGCCGCAACGACGCTGCCCGGCAAGTACAGGTTGTCGTGCGTCGACCCGCGCGTCTGCACGCAGTCGGGCAGCGCCATCACCCGGCGCACCAGCGCGGTGGGCCGCGGCGTTGTCGTCACCACCACCTGCGGGTGCGTGCCCAGCCGCAGCCCCATCATCAGATTGTCCCACGCGGCATTGCCATAGCGCCATTTGGCCAGCTCGTCGCACCACGCATAATGATGCTGCGGCCCGCGCAGCTTGTCGGGCGCGGCGGCCGAGTAGATCGTCGCAATCGATCCATTGGTGAATCGCAGCTCGCCATTGTCCCGCAGCCACTGCGGGCGTTCGGCGCTCGCCGCCAAGTTCAGCAGCCCGCTTTCGCCCTCCACCATCACCGCGCGCGCCTCGTCCAGCGACGCCGCGAGCAGCGCGATCCGCAGCTTCGGCGTCGCCCGGGCCTGCGCGACGACCCACGCCGCGCCGCTGTGGGTCTTGCCGAACCCGCGCCCGCCGCGCAGCAGCCAGACGCGCCAGGCGCCGTCGGGCGGCGCCTGACCCGGCATCGCCCAGCCGCGCCAGTCGAGCAGCAGGCCGCGGCGTTGCGCAGGCGTCAGGCGCATCACCGCCTTCATGCGCAAGTCGGCCGGCAAGCGCGCATAGCCCAGGACCAGCTCCCGCCGGGTCATGACGTGCCCAGCTTGGCGGCGAGCGTATTCAGCCGCTTCATCAGCGCCTCGTCGATCTCCTCGGGTGTCGCGACGCATGCGGCGACATAACGGCGCGGCAGCGTGCGCGAGAGGTCAGCTTGCAGTTTCAGCGTCTTCATCGCCAGCTCGGCATCGAACGGCGCAGGCGTCCGCTCGGTACGCTCGTCGCCGGGATGATCCTCGGACTGCACCTGCCCCAGCTGGATGGCGATCAGCTCCTCATGGAGCCGCTCGGTCCCCTCCGCCAGGGCGCGCTCCCACAGCGCCGCAAATTCGGGATCGCGATTCTTCAGCTCGCGGGCGCCGCGAACGGTCAGACCCGCCGCCGCCGCGGACCGCTTCACGTTGCAGCTGTTCGCCAGCTCATCCAGGAAAACGGCTCGCGCCTTCGCCGTCCAGCGCGGCGGCGTGCGCCGCTGCAACCCGCATCGCGCGTTCGTGATTGCCACCCTCGCTCCTCCCCAAACGCAAAGGAGCCGCCGTGCCCCGCAGCACGACGGCTCCCCTCCCCACCAACAGCCAGGCCGCCGCCTACCGGCAGCATCCCGCCGGACGCCTCAAACACCGCCCGGCCCGGACAGCAGATCGGGCCGCCTCGAGGCCGAACCCCGAGCGCCGCGGCTCGACTCGCAATTCCTGACTGTTCCTGATATGTACTCGAACAGCGTCACGCTGTCAAGCGTAAAGTGCCAGATGGGTTAGTGACGGGTCCGGAAAGGGTATATGGGGCTGTGCGGCGGAGAAAGCGTCGGGCGTCGGAGACCGACCGATCGGCCCGGCTGCGGACCTGAACGGACTATCCCCCAAAGCCGACGCCCGGTCATCGGTGTTGACGCTGTCGTCCCATCGGCTATTCCCGATGCATGGACGTTGAGGACGGACTGGCGGCACTGGCGGCGCTCGCGCATCCCACGCGACTGGAGGCATTCCGCCTGCTGGTCCGGCACGAGCCGGATGGGCTGTCGACCGGCGAGCTGGTGGATGCGACGGGCCTTACCCAGAGCACCTTCTCCACCCACCTCGCCGTGCTCGCCAGGGCCGGACTCGTCGGCGCGGAGAAGCGCGGACGTCACATGATCCAGCGCGCGCGCATGGAGCGGCTGCGCGACCTCATGCTCTTCCTTGCCAGGGACTGCTGCCAGGGGCGCGCGGAGCTTTGCGCGCCGCTCGTCGCCGAACTCTCCTGCTGCTGACCGGAGCCGCCCCATGCCGATCGACGTCGTGATCTACCACAATCCGGACTGCGGCACGTCGCGCAACGCGCTGGCGATGATCCGCAACGCCGGGATCGAGCCGCACGTCGTCGAGTATCTGAAGACGCCGCCATCGCGCGCCATGCTCGTCCAGCTGATCGAGCGCGCCGGGCTGACCCCGCGGCAGCTGCTCCGCGAGAAGGGCACGCCATACGCTGACCTCGGGCTGGATAACGAAGCGATCAGCGATGACGCGCTGATCGACGCGATGATCGCCCACCCCATCCTGATCAACCGCCCGCTCGTCGTAACGCCCGTCGGTGTCCGGCTCTGCCGCCCGTCGGAAGCGACGCTCGACATCCTTCCCGACCGCAGCGCGGCGCCTTCGCCAAGGAGGACGGCGAGCGGGTGATCGACGCCTCCGGCGCGCGCGTCATCGCCGCGTGATCCGCCGCTCGCTTCTCGCCGAGGCGCTCGGCAGTCTGATCCTCTTCGCGACCGTAATCGGCTCGGGCATCATGGCCGAGCGACTGGCCGGCGGGAATGTCGCCATCGCGCTGCTCGGCAACACGCTCCCGACCGGCGCCATCCTGTTCGTGCTCGTGACGATGCTCGGCCCCATATCGGGCGCGCATCTCAATCCCGCCGTCACGCTGGTCATGCGGCTGCGCGGCCACGTCGGCACCACCGTGGCGATCGGCTACATGATCGCCCAGCTTGCCGGCGGCATGCTGGGCGTGTGGGTCGCGCACGTCATGTTCGACGTGCCGGCCCTCCAGCTGTCGACCCACGCCCGCGGCGGGTTAGGCCAGCTGACCGGGGAAGCGGTCGTCACTTTCGGCCTCCTCGTCACCATCCTCGGCACGACGCGGGTCCGCCCGAGCGCCACGCCCGCCACCGTCGCCCTGTTCATCACCGCCGCCTGCTGGTTCACCTCGTCCACCAGCTTCGCCAACCCGGCGATCACGATCGCGCGGTCGCTGAGCGACAGCTTCTCCGGCATCGCGCCCGCGTCCGTCCCGGCGTTCGTCGCAGCCCAGCTCGTCGGCGCCGTCCTGGCGCACCTGATCGCGGACGCGGTGTTCACGCCGCAGACCGCGGACGCGCGATGATGGCTCGCCTGGGCGCATGAGAATATCAACGACGCATAAGCACCCGTACGCAGCCAGTAAGTATTTCGGATATTGGTACAGAACCAGATGGGGCCCGCTTTCAGTCGATCCTTCTCCACGTCAACCCGTTGATCGTGTGACCATCGTCCATAATCCGCCATTCGACCTGAGCGTGCTCATGATCGGCCACAAAGACACGCCAGGGCCCTTCTTGGCGGACGAACCGCAGCCCGATATGCCGGCCGAACGCGGCAATTATCGCACTTACCTGCGCTCGCTTGCTATCGGCGATACGCTTCAATTCCGCGGAAAAGCGCAAATCTCTTGGGTAGGCGGCGCTCAACCAGTAGGGCTCGATCGTCATGTCGAGCAGCACGTGGCTGACTGCTGCGCCATCTGGAATTTGAGGTACGAAGCGGATCGATTGATCGTCGATACGCCGCGCGTTCAGCGAAGATTTTGCCCACCTCTTGCCGCTCGCGACCAGGATTGATGTACTAAGGTAGAAACGTCTTTGTCGACGCACATCCCGCACGCTGATCCGTCGAAGCGCGATCACGGTGCAGCAGCCGCCAGTCGCCGGTCCGCGAAATCGGCTCCCGACTCCGACCACGCGCGTCGCTTCACTGAGGGGCGCCAGCTGCAGTGGCCGCGTGTATGAGAAACGCCCAACCGCGTTGAAACACCCTGGCCGGGTCGCGCAGGGCTAGGGTCAATGTTGCGAGTCTGACCGCAACGACGCGGTGCCGGCATGCTGGGAGGCGCCGGGGCGGGCGATGCTGCCCGGGGAAGGGTCACGTGCACCGTGACCCGGACCGGTCAGTGCGTTTCTTACCCGCGTGACAGGCGCCGCCGGTTGGCGGCGACCTTGGCGCGATAGTGCCGCAGTGCTTTCTGGGTGCCGGACAGCGGCGTCAGGCTCATGCCGTCGGCAAAGAGGCTGGCCTGTAGCTCCGCCGCGGCCTTGATCTTCTCCGCAACCATCAGGGTTGCCTCGCGACCACCTGGATCACCGCCAAGCGCGAGCTTGGTCATCCTCAACGCCATGACGGTCGATGCCTCCGCCCCCAGCATCCAGGCGTCCATTCCCGCTCGTAGCCATGCGTTGTAGGTACGAAAGTACATGGTCGGCGTGCGTACAGTCGATCGGCCGCCGTGTCGAACCTGGGCCGTCGGATAATGCCACGGCAATGGGTGCCATGAGCGCAGCGACCGTAATCGCGATGGCCGAGCGAACCGCGCGCACCTTGCGAGCCACGACCGCTCGCGAACGAGGCGCGCGCCATCATCTATACGTCGTCCTGCTGCACGATCCGCGCGTGCCACCACGATGGGGGCTTTATGTCGGTCAGACCTCGCGCGACCCTGATTGGCGGTTCGACCAGCACAAGGCCGGCTACAAGGCCTCCGGCGCGGTGAGGCGGTTCGGCGTGCAGTTGCTCCCGCACGTGGTCGAGCACGTGAACCCGCTTCGCCAATGGGAGTCGATCGACCTTGAAGCCGCGCTTGCAGAAGCATTCCGTCAGGCTGGCGTGGCGTGGGTCGAGGGCGGCCACTAGCCGATTGTCCCACATCGGACGTCAAGAGCATCGAGGTTACAGCTCGGCGCGACGCGTCGCACTGCTCGGTCCCTGAGCGCTACCCGAATTGCGCTACCCAATCGCGCTATCGCAACTTGGAGCTGCGGCTGCAGAGACCCAACTGCAGATGTCCAGCGCGCCTCAGCACGTCTCCTGAAGCAGCCTTTCGTTCGTCACGGTCCGACGGCCGGCTGGAACAACGACGCAAATCGGGATTGACGGTACATCAGCCGAACCGTTGAACCCCCTACAAGGTGGTAGCTGCGCCTTTTACGACCTCGGGAATGGGGTGAAGGGATCGAGTGCGGTAGCCGTTTTGCGTCGACCAGCGTTGGGCACACATGCCCGATAACAACCAGATCCGTGGTGCTGACGTTCATGTCGAGCAGACGGTTGAGCAGCTTGGTCGCCTCTACGAGGATCACGACCAGCGTACCTCGCCGGTTCAGCGTCTCGCGAACCGCCTGACCGCTGTTCTCGGTAGGCCCTGGTCACTGCTGGTGATAGCGGGGTCCGTGATCATCTGGACCGCCGGCAACTACGCGGCACGGCTTTCGGGGTCGATTGCCCTGGAGGAGTTCCCCTTTCCCGACCTGGGATTTGTCGCAACGATTGCCGCTCTGCTGGTCGCGCTGCTGATACTCACTACGCAGCGCCACCAAGATGATATCGCCGATAGGCGAGCCAGGCTGACACTGCAGATCGCCACATTGAGCGAGAAGAAGATCGCAAAAATTATCGACCTGCTCGAGGAACAGCGGCGTGACAATCCGCTGTTGCCCATCCGGGAGGACGAAGTGGCCACTTCGATGGCCCGACCAGTCGACCCGAACGGCGAACTCAACGCGGGCAACGATGCATGACCGATCGGCCGCCTCTCGCGCGGCGGTCGTCACTTTCATGTGGCGCGCCGCGCATCTTGGGTACGATCATGCCGCCCACAACCCACCGCCGGTCCTGCCCGATGGCCGCATCGTCGTTCTACCGATCGACTGGGTGAAGGCGCCTCGCCGCCAAGCGTTGAAGACGACGGGGCACCCGCCCCAGCCAGCCGCAGAGCCGCGTAGTTCATCCCCAAAGGCGCTGTGCGTGCAAGCGCTGCCATTGTGTGGGCGGCTGCGATTGCGCCGATTCACAAGGGATCGATGGCGGCATTGTGCAGCTGTTCCGGTGCGATCCTATACGGGAGGGGGAGAACCCTGCTCATGACCAGCGATACTACATTTCTGTCGGCGATCCACGTCGTCACGCGCGGTGTGGAAATAGTCGGCACGGCGATCATCGTCGTCGGCGCGCTGACGGCACTCCTGCGCTTCCTGCTCGGGCTGCAAAGCTCAACCGACCGCGGTCGGGCGGTTGGCGATTTCCGCTCCGGCCTTGGCCGGGCGATCCTGCTCGGGCTGGAGTTCCTGGTTGCTGCCGACATCATCAACACTGTCGCCGTGCAGCCGACCCTGGCCAGCTTGGCGGTGCTCGCCGGCATCGTGTTGATCCGGACATTTCTGAGCTTTTCGCTCGAGGTAGAGATCGAAGGGCGTTGGCCCTGGCAGAAAGTAGGATCCGGCTCCTCGCACGAAAGCGGCAGAACGGACGGGCCGCCGGGCTGACGCCGCCCGATAGGCGTGAACACCTGTTCACATGCAGCCTGATCTCGCCTGCTCAAGCGGCCGTCCGAGGACGTCGGCGTTACGGGGCCGGAACCGCCTGAGCGGCCCCGGCCCGCACTGATCAGCCGCGGTCGGCGGTGTAGGACCGGTAGCGGGTACCCCCGACACCGGCCTCCCGGCTGCCGTAGATGACGCCTGCGTCCGCTTCGTCTCCCGGGGCCGGATGGTTCCAGCCTTCCGAGCGCCACTGGCGCGAACGTTCGTCGAGGTCGATCGAGCTCGCATCCTCCAGCGCAGCCACCGCCTCAGACGCGTTGTCGTCTGCGACGGTCGCAGTCAGCAGGAACCCGCCGCGGCGGATGCCCTCCTCATAGGTGTGGCGATCATCGCGCGTGACGAACGCACCCTTGATGCTAGCCCAGAGACCCTGGTCGTTCGCGGTCGAATAGTCGCCGGTCGTCTGGTGGGTGGTGTTGTCATGGACGGCGACGCTGCTGGCGTCGACGCCGGCCTGGCGGAGCCGCTCGGCGCCTGCATCGGCATCGGCGCGGGTGTCAAACAGGGCGGTGATAGTGCGTGACATCTGAAGGTCCTTTTCTGTGAAGGTTAGCGCTGGGTGACGACAAGTTCGGTGCGGCGGTTCTCCGCACGGCCCGAGGCCGTGGCGTTGGTGTCGACCGGGTCGTGGTCGCCGCCGCTGGCGGTGTCGATCCGGCCAGCGTCGATGCCGTGGGCGACAAGCGTTGCCTTGACGCTGTCGGCGCGCGCTTTGCCGAGGGCGAGGTTGCTGGATTCCGAGCCGCGGGTGTCGGCGTAGCCGGCAATGCGGATGCGCGCGCTCGGGTACGTCTTCAGCGTCGCGGCGACTGCCTCCACATCGGCCCGGTCGACCGCGCGGATGTCGCTCCTCGCCGTGTCGAAGTTGAGCTTGTCAAACGTGAACGTCTGCGGCGTCGGCTGCGAGCCGGCCAGGAAGTCGCCCAGACCGGCGGTGCCCGCGATGGCGGTGGACCGCGGCGCGGTCGGGGTTTCCGCCACGACCGTATTGCTGGTCGTCGTCGTGGTGGTCTCGGTCGCCTCGTGCCGGTCGCAGCGGCTCAGTGCGAAGATAGCGGCCAGGACGCCTAGCCCCAGCAGCAGCCAAGCCAGCCAGTTGGTCGCCTTCTTCTCGATGTGGATCTCGCGTGGTGGCGCGCCGTCGGTACGTTTGCCGTCGTTGTCGGCCATGCCGGTTCTCCTGAAGCGGGGATGATGGTTGTTCTGAACGGGCGATCGCCCGCGTTTCGCTGGCGAAGCAGCGCGAGGACGCCGGTCCCGATGAGGGGGCCGGCGCATCCGCGCCGCCTCGTCAGCCCCGGCTCACCGCACCGCACCGCGACGCACGAGGTTTACGATCGCGAGCAGCACGATCGCGCCGAGCAGCGACAGGAGGATCGATGGCAGGCTGATCACCCCGCTCGTGATCGGAACGCCGCCGATCAGCGGAGTGAGCAGGAAGCCGGCGAGCATCGCGCCGACGACTCCGATCACGATGTTGAGGAAGATGCCGGTGTTGTCGCGCATGATCATGCTGGCGACCCAGCCGATCAGGCCGCCGACGACGAGAAGGATAATGAGACCCATGAAGCCCTCCGGACCCAGACTCGCGCGGCGCCATGCCGTCGCTCCCGACTAGGTTGGACGCATCAACCCCCAATACTAGCGGTCGTTCACCGGGCCGGCTGCGGGTCGGCATGGGGCGTGGTGCCGTTGTCACGAGGCAATTGGTAGTTTCGCCTCCCGGCGTTGAGGAACAACTGGAGCGGCAGGGCCTTCTTATCTCATGGCAGACCAGCATACGCACCAGCTCCACTCGCCGACGCTGCGGCATCTAGAACAGCTCATCGCCGGATTGACGGCGGGCGTGATTCTCGTCGATCCCGTCGGTTCGATCATCGGCGCCAACGACGCGGCGCTGCGGATGCACGGCGTCGGCAAGGCACAGGAACTGGGCGCGACAGCCGACGACTACTGCCAGCGCTTCTGCCTGCGCTTGCGCGACGGGCGGCGGCTGAAGGCTCGAGAGTATCCGATCATGCGGATGCTGGCCGGCGAGAGCTTCCCCGACCTAGTGGTTGAAGTCGCACCGATCGGCGACAACGAGCCGCGCTGGACGCACGAGGTCCACGACGTCGTCATGGACGAGGATGGCGGCGACCCCGACTGTCTGGCGCTCGTTGTCCAGGATGTGTCGGAGCGCTATGATGCCGAGGCGCGGTTTGAGGCGATGTTCCAGGCCAACCCTGCGCCTGCGGTCATCATGCGGCTTTCTGACCAGCGGTTCGTCCGGGTCAACGCCGGGTTCGCGGAGCTGTGCGGGTGCCCGCGTGACGCCATCGAAGGGCGGCACCTGCGCGACTTCGACATCCTCGCCCGCACGCAGCGCGGCGCGGAGGTCGCCAGTCGACTGGCGGAAGGCGCCACCATCCCGCAGGTCGAGGCCGAGCTGCCCCTGCCCGATGGTACGCGCCATCTTGTCATCCTCGCTGGTCAGCCGATCGAGGTTGCCGAGCAGAAGTGCATGCTGTTCACGTTTGCCGACCTGGAGCCGCGCCGGACGGCGGAGACCGCGCTTCGCGCCAGCGAACACCGGTCGACTACGATGTTCCGGTTGGCGCCGGTGGCGATGGCGGTCACGTCCGCCGGTGAGCACCGGCTGGTCGAAGTCAACGAGGCGTTCTCGCGTTTGGTCGGTAGAAGCGGGCACGAGCTCGTCGGGCGGACCGTCGACGATTTCCAGCTGTGGAACGACTCCGTCCAACGCCAAGCCGTGGAGGAAGAGATCGTCCGCCGGGGCGGTGTGCGCACCTGCGATGTGCGCGTCCTGCCCAAGGAGGGCGTGCCGATTGACTGCCTGGTCTCGGCCGAGGCGATCGACGTGCGTGGCGACCGGTGCGTGCTGTGGCTCTACCAGGACGTGACCGCCCGTCGGCACAGCGAGCTTGAACTCGTTGACGCGATCGAGGCTGTGATGAAGGACGCGAGCTGGTTCAGCCGCTCCATCATGGACAAGCTCGCAACGCTGCGCGGCGATGGCGGCTCTGTCGCCTCGCCCTCCTCCGTTGAGCTCAGCCCCCGCGAGCGCGAGGTGCTGGAGCTGATCTGCGACGGCCTGGACGACAAGGCTATTGCGGACCGGCTGGGTCTTACGCCGAACACCGTGCGCAACCACGTATCGCGCCTCTACGGCAGGATCCGGGTCAACCGCCGCAGCGCCGCGGTGATCTGGGCACGCGAGCGCGGCATCGGGGGCCGACTGCGCGAGCGTGGCTGACCGCTCACGACGCGATGGTCGGCAGTGCTCGTTGCCTCATCAGCGCCGGTCTTACCCGACGGATCGTCTTGCAGCTGAAATATGAGCGTGGACGGGCGATAATCGAGAGCCTTGGGTCATAGGGCCAATTGCTGTTCAAGCTGATCGAGGATTACATAGCACGGCAGCACCTGGGCGACCGAGCTGTTCGGCTCTCTTCCTTCGCGAATGGCGGCAACGAACTCGCGGTCCTGCAGCTCGATGCCGTTGGCCGAGGCCGCGCCGCCGGTCAGGTCGACCGGCTCCTCCCTCCCCGTGACCAGATCGTCATAGCGGGCGATCCAGGTGCCGTTGTCGCAGATGTAGCGGAAGAAGGTGCCCAGCGGGCCGTCATTGTTAAACGATAGCGACAGCGTGCAGATTGCTCCGCTCTGCGCCTTCAGCTGGATCGACATGTCCATCGCGATGCCGAGCTCGGGGTGGATCGGACCCTCGATCGCATTGGCCGCGACGATCGGCCCCGCCTGATAGGCGAACAGGTCGACGGTATGCGCGGCGTGGTGCCACAACAGGTGGTCGGTCCACGACCGCGCCTCGCCCTTGGCGTTCATGTTCTGGCGGCGGAAGAAATAGGTCTGGACGTCCATCTGCTGGACGCTCGCTTCGCCGGTGGCAAACTTGGCGTGCAGATACTGGTGGCTCGGGTTGAAGCGGCGGGTGTGGCCGACCATGCAGGTGAGGCCGGTCGCCTGTTGCTTGGCCAGCACCGCCTCGGCGTCGGCGAGGCTGTCGGCGAGCGGAATCTCGACCTGGACGTGCTTGCCCGCGTTCATGCACTGGATCGCCTGCGCGGCGTGCATCTGCGTCGGGGTGCACAGGATGACCGCATCGACGTCCTGCGCCAGCGCCTCGGCGAGGTCGGTGCAGGCGTGGCCGATGCCGTATTTCGCCGCGATCGCCTGGGTCGGCTCGAGCCGGCGGCCGACCAGCGACACCACCTCGACGCCATCGATCAGCTTGAGGCCGTCGAGGTGCTTTTCTCCGAACGCGCCGGGACCGGCGAGGGCGATCTTCATGTCTTCTTCTCCCCCCTCCCGCGTGCGGGAGGGGCTGGGGGTGGGCGCCCGATCATCGCGGGCAGGATCGTTGGGGGTCGGTCGAGTCCACCCCCGACCCCTCCCGCGGCCGGGAGGGGAGAAGGTTACACCGGTTCGAGCACCAGATGCCCGACCGCGGTGTTGCTCGCCGGCACGTGGTAGTGGCGATGCAGCGCGCGCGTCGCCTTGCCGAGCGCGCCGCGCATGATCAGCCACATCACCATCTCGATCCCCTCGCTGCCGGTCTCGCGGAGGTACTCGATGTGCGGGATGCGCCGCAGCCGGTCGTCGTCGCCAATCAGCCCGTCGAGAAAGTCGTTGTCCCACACCGGGTTGATCAGCCCGGCGCGGGGCCCTTGGAGCTGGTGGCTCATCCCGCCCGTCCCCCACACCTGGACGTTCAGCTCCTCCGGGAAACTAGCGACCGCCCGCGCGATCGCCTCGCCCAGCGCCCAGCAGCGGTTGCCCGACGGCGGCGGATAAGTGACGACGTTGACCGCCAGCGGGATCACCCGGCACGGCCATGCCTCGCGCTGGCCGAACATCATCGACAGCGGCACGGTCAGGCCGTGGTCGACGTCCATCTCGTTGATGATCGTCATGTCGAACTCGTCGACGATCAGGCTCTGCGCGATGTGCCAGGCGAGGTCAGGGTGACCGATGACGGTCGGCACCGGGCGCGGGCCCCAGCCCTCGTCGGCGGGCTGGAACTCGTCGGCGCAGCCGATCGCGAAGGTCGGGATGATGCGCATGTCGAACGCGGAGGCATGGTCGTTATAGACCAGGATGACGACGTCGGGCTTCGCTTCCGCTTCCCAGCGCCGGGTCCAGTCGAAGCCGGCGAAGGCGGGCGCCCAATAGGCTTCGTCGGTCTTGCCGAGGTCGATCGCGGCACCCAGCGCGGGGATGTGGCTGCACGCGACGCCGGCGGTGATGCGCGCCATTATGTCTTGTCCCTGATCGAGCGCAGCCCCTCGGGCGAGCGGCCGCCGGCGACCATCATCGCCTGATAATCCTCGACGCTCATGCCCGTCATCGTCGACACCGCCTGGAGGAAGCTGAGGCCGTCGGTGGAGAAGACTTTGGCAAGGAAATAGATGTTGCCGCCAAGGTCGAGCAGCCGGTTATAGTCGCGCCCCAGCACCGCCTCGCGCTGGTCGTCGGTCAGCTTCCAATCGGCGAGGTATGCCGCTTCGTCCGCCTTCCACCGCTCGCGGTTCGCGGGCTTCATCAGGCTCATCGCAAACTGGTTGAGGTGATACCCCTCGCGTGCCCGGCGTGCCGTGTAGACGCGGGTGCCGGGGATGTCGTCGAACTCGGCAAGATAGGCGTGGATGTCCTTGTCGGCGGTCACGCGACCTCCTCGGGCCAATAGAGCCGCATCGGGTTGTCGACGAGGAGGGCCTGTCGCACCGCCGGCGTCGGCGCGAGGCGCGGGATCATGTCGACCAGCCAGCCGTCGTCGGGCATGTGGCCGACCATGTTGAGGTTGGGGTGCGGCCAGTCGGTGCCCCACAGGACGCGGTCGGGGAAGCGCTCGACCACCGTGCGCGCGAACGGCACGAAATCGTCGTAGGTCGGCGGACCCGACTTCGACAAACGCTCCGGGCACGTCACCTTGCACCAGATATTGTCGCGCTCCATGAAGCGCAGGAATGGCGCGAATTCGGGGCCGTCGGGGGATCTGGTCAGGTCGGGGCGGCCCATATGGTCGACCACCACGATCGTCGGCAGCGAGGTGAAGAAGTCCCATTTCTCGGCGAGGTCGGCGGCTTCGAAATACACCACGACGTGCCAGCCGAGCGCGGCGATCCGTTCGACGATACCGTGGTAATAGGTGTCGGGCCTGGGTTCGACGAGCCGCTTGACGTAGTTGAAGCGCACCCCGCGCACCCCGGCCGCGTGCAGCGCCGCCAGCTCGCCATCGGTGATGCCCGCATCGACCGTCGCGACCCCCCGCGCGCGCCCGCCGGATTGCTCCAGCGCATCGACCATCGCGCGGTTGTCGGTGCCGTGGCAGGTCGCCTGGACGACGACGTTGCGGCTGAAGCCGAGGAAGTCGCGCAACGCGAACAGCTGCGCCGCGCCTGCATCGCACGGCGTGTACTTGCGCTCGGGCGCGTAGGGGAAGCGGTCGCCGGGGCCGAATACATGGCAATGCGCATCGACCGCGCCGGAGGGCGGGGTAAAGGCGGGCCGGGTCGGCGTCGGATGGAAGGGCAGCCAGCCGGCGTCCATGGTGAAGCCGCTCACCGCCCCTGCGCCTTCAACATAGCATCCAGCCGCGGGAATACCCGTCGCGCATTGCCCTCGAAGATCGCATGCTTCGCCGCCGCATCGACCGGCAGCGCGTCGACATAGCGTTTGGTGTCGTCGAAATGATGCCCGGTCTCGGGATCGATTCCCCGCACCGCGCCGACCATCTCGCTGCCGAACAGGATATTCCTGCTGTCGATCACCTGCGCGAGCAGATCGATGCCGGGCTGATGATAGACGCAGGTGTCGAAGAACACGTTCGCCATCACGTGCTGCGCCAGTGCGGGCTGTTTCAGCATGTCGGCCAAGCCACGATAGCGTCCCCAATGATAGGGCACCGCGCCGCCGCCATGCGGGATGATAAAGCGCAACTGCGGGAAGTCGCCGAACAGATCGCCCTGGATCAGCTGCATGAACGCGATCGTGTCCGCCGCGATGTAGAAGGCGCCGGTCGCGTGCAGCGCGGGGTTGCACGATCCCGACACGTGGATCATCGCCGGCACGTCCAGCTCGACCATCTTCTCGTAGAAGGGGTACCAATAGCGGTCGGTCAGTGCCGGAAAGGCGAAGTGACCGCCGCCCGGATCGGGATTGAGGTTGCAGCCCACGAAGCCCAGATCGGTCACGCACCGCTCCAGCTCGGCGATCGAGCCGGTCAGGTCGGCCCTCGGGCTCTGCGGCACCATGCACACACCCGCGAACGTGTCGGGATACAGGGAGCATACCCGCGCGATCAGGTCGTTGGACGCCCGCGCCCAGCCGATCGACACGCCCTCGTCGCCCAGATGATGCCCCATGGTCGAGGCGCGCGGCGAGAAGATGGTTAGGTCCGCGCCGCGCTCGGTCAGCAGGCGCAACTGATTGGCCTCGATCGTCGCGCGGATCTCGTCATCGGCGATGGCGGGATAGGCGGGAGGCGGCGCGCCGGCGCGCCACGCCGCCAATTGCGCGTCGCGCCAAGCGTCGTGCTGCGGCGGGGCCGTGGTGTAGTGGCCGTGGCAGTCGATCACGAGCGTCATGCCGCCGCCCTCGACATATCCCGCACCCGCGCGATCTTCGCCGCCAGTCCCACCGGCACGGCGCCGCCGGGCCGGCCGACCGCCGCCTGCACGTCCGCCGTAGCAAGCGAGAGCGTCGACCCGCTGCCGAGCGCCTCCAGCGTCGCAACCACTTCGTGCATCTCCGCCGCGCGGCGGGTGCCGTGCCGCATCACGCGGTCGAGATGATGGTCGAAGCGACGCGCCCAATCGGCGCCCGGCCAGCTCGTGTCGAGCGAGGCGATCACCTCCGGCAGCACGCCCGCGGCATTGGCGGCCAGCGTGCATTCGACGCTCAGCGCTTCAATCCCCTTGACCATTACCGATCGGATCATCTTGATCGCCGCCGCCGTGCCGACATCCTCGGCAATTGCGCGGACGTTGCCGAAGCCGATCCGGCGCAGCGCCGCCGCGCCTGCCTCGGCCTGCCCGCCCGCGACCAGCAACGGCACCCCGCTTCGCGCGGGCAGCACCGGGGCCATGACGGCGACGTCGAGGTAGCGGCCACCGACCGCGGTAATCACCTGCTGCGCCGCGCGCTTGGTGTCGGGTGCGACGCTGTTCATGTCCGCCCACCATGCGCCGGACGCCAGATGAGCAGCGGCATCCCGCGCCGCGGCCAGGGCCTGGTCGGCGGTCACCAGCGAAAGGACGATGTCCGCGCCATCCAGCGCTGCTGCCAGCGTGCCGCAACGCTCGATCCCCGACCGCGCAAAATCGTCCCGCTTGACCCGATCGCTCCTGACATCGAAGCCGCGCGCACCCGGCGGCGCCAGCGCCATGCCGGCCTCACCGACACCGATGATCGCGATATTCCGGTCCATCCTGCCGAAATGGGTAGGCAGGCCCCGCCGCTGCCGCCAATCGGATAACGCCGGCGGCTATTCGCTTTCCGGAACTCTGGTGATGGCGGCGGCCTCCCTGATCAGGGACAGCAGCCGTGCCTGGGCGGCGGTCGGACGCCAGCCGCTGCGGGTGGTGACGCCGATCGTGCGCAGTCCCTGCGCGACCGGGCCGCCGATCCGCGTCAGCACTCCGCCGGTCAGCTCCAGCGCGACCTGATCCGGGGAGAGCAGGGTAAGCAGGTCGCTGTCGGCGAGCACGCCGCGGATCACCATCACTGACCCGCACTCGATCGGCGCGCGCGGCCGGTCGTGGTGGGCGAACAGCTGCTGCCAGCGCGCCCTCAGCGGTGACCCTGCCGGTCCGACGATCCAGGCTTGGTGGGCGAGCGCATCCACATCGGCGCGCTCGCCGGCCAACGGATGGCCGGCGCGCCCGACGACCGCCAGCCGATCGTCGAACAGCGGGTGCTGATCCAGTCCGGACAGGTCCTCGTCGCGCAGCGCACCGACCATCAGATCGATCAATCCGTCCCGCAACGGGTCGACCAGGTCGCGCCACGATCCTTCCACCACACTGACCGGCGCCGACGGCTCGCCGGCGATGAACCGCGCCACTGCATGGGGCACGACCAGCGCCCGCGACAAGGGCAGGGCACCGATCGCGATCGGCTGCACCGCGTCGCGATCGCCCGAGGCGCTGGTGATGCCCGCGGCGATCTCCAGCGCCGCCAGCCGCACACCGCGTGCGACGCGTCGTCCGGCCTCGGTCAGCACCATGCCGCGGCCGCGACGCAGCGCCAGCGCGGCGCCGCAGATATGTTCCAGGTCGCGCACCGCGCGGTGGATGGCGGGCTGGCTGAGCGCACCGCCCGCCGCCGCGCCCGCGAAACTGCCCGCATCGGCAAACCGCAGCAGCGCGTCGAGCTGGGTCGCGGTGACGCGATGCTCCGGCCGGCCGACACCGCGACCGGTGCGCCCGACGCGCAAGCCCTCGGCCAACCGCGCAAACGCGAGCGTGCAACGCTCCGCCATCGCCGTCCCCGCTGCGGTCGGGGTCATGCCGTCGGGTTGACGGTCGAACAACGCCATGCCCAGCTGCTGTTCCAGCTTGCGCAGGCCCTGGGTCAGCGCCGGCTGCGACAACCCGACGACCGCCGCGGCAGCGCTGACGGTGCCGCTCGTCACCACCGTCGACAGCGCGCGCAGATGGCGCAGGTTGAGATCGTAGGGAGCCGGGATCATGGGGCACAGATAGCAAAAGCTTATGGGCTTGCGAGACATTCGATTAGCCGGATGCCGCCCCGTTGGCGCACGGCATCGGCGATGAGCGCGATGACGACCGGCCGGGTGGTAAAAACGATCGACCGGGCGGACGCCGGGGTGGTGGACGCGCTGGGCGCCTGTGGCGTCGCGACGGCACACGAGGCGCAAGGGCGCACCGGCCTGCTCGCCAGCGCGCTGCGTCCGATCTACGCCGGCGCGCGGCTGGCCGGATCGGCGGTCACCATCTCGGCGCCGCCCGGCGACAACTGGATGGTCCACGTCGCGATCGAGCAACTGCGCCCTGGCGACATTCTGGTCCTGGCGCCGACCTCGCCGTGCGGCGACGGCTATTTCGGCGATCTGCTCGCGACGTCGGCGATGGCGCGGGGCTGCCGGGGTCTGGTGATCGATGCCGGCGTCCGCGACGTCCGCGACCTGACGCGGATGCGATTCCCTGTCTG
>NZ_CBDFKR010000009.1:0-50519 GCF_965248875.1 Sphingomonas sp.
GCGGCCGACGGTGCGACCGACGAGGAAGTCGTCGCGGCGCTGACGCACGACCTCGGCAAGCTGATGAGCATCCCGAACCACGGCGCGATCCAGGCGGAGGTGCTCAAGCCCTATGTCTCCGACGACATCTATTACGGCGTGATGTGGCACCAGCATTTCCAGGGCCGCTATTATTACGAATATCTCGGCAGGCCCGGCAACATGCGCGACCAGTTCGCCGATCAGCCATGGTATGCCTTCGCCGAGAAGCTCGTCGACCGCTGGGACGCGCCCGCGTTCGATCCGGATTTCGCGGTCGACAGCCTCGACAGCTTCGAACCGCAGGTGATGAAGGTGTTCGGCGCGCCCAAGCGCGCATTCTAGGGCGGATGGCGGCTGCGGCGTTGTCGGCGCGGACGCGGGAACATGAGTATGCCGGTGCCCGATAGCGACCCCGCCATCGACCCCAGCCGCGCCCATCGCGCAGGTCGCCCCCGCCGACGTGCCCGGCCTGAACGGGCTGCTCGGGCTCGCGGTCGGGGTGGTCGTCATCGCGGCGCTGTATTTCGCGCGCGAAGTGCTCGTGCCGATCATGCTCGCGGTGCTGCTGTCGTTCGTGCTGGCCCCCGGTGGTCGGGCTGCTCCGCCGGGCGCACCTGCCGCGCGTGCTCGCGGTGGTGACGACGGTGCTGTTCGCGCTCGGGCTCGCCGGGTTGCTCGCCGCCTGATCGGCACGCAGATCGCGTCGCTGACCGGCGACGTGCCGCGCTATGCGGCCTCGGTCGAGGCGAAGGTCGCGGGCTTGCGCGCGTCGACGATCGGCTCGCTGCCCCGGTTGATCGACAAGGTCGGGCGGCAGTTCGACCGGGCCAGCGGCGGCCAGCCCGCAGTGCTGCGGCGCGCGGCGGTCGGCAGCGCGGCGCGGCCGATGCAGGTCGAGGTCCAGCCCGCCCCCGCGACGCCGCTCGGGCTGGCGCGGTCGGTGCTCGGGCCCGTCGTGGGGCCGCTTGAAACGACGCTCATCGTCGTCATCGTCGCGATCTTCATCCTGCTGCAGCGCGAGGATCTGCGCGACCGCATGATCCGGCTGCTCGGGTCGACCGACCTCCACCGCACGACCACCGCGATGGACGACGCGGCCGCGCGGCTCGGGCGCTATTTCCTCAGCCAGCTGGCGATCAACGCGGTCTTCGGCATGGTCATCGCAGTCGGTCTGGCGCTGATCGGCGTGCCGCTACCGCTCTTGTGGGGCGTGCTCGCCGGGCTGCTGCGCTTCCTGCCGTATATCCGGCGCGTTCCTGTCGGCGATGCCGCCGCTGATCCTCGCGGGTGCGGTCGGCGCGGACTGGACGCTGGCGATCGAGACAGTGTTTGCTGTTCCTCGTCGCCGAGCCGGTGATGGGCTATGTCGTCGAGCCGCTCGTCTACGGCCGTTCGACCGGGTTGTCGCCGGCCGCGGTGGTCATCTCCGCGGTGTTCTGGACGTGGCTGTGGGGCCCCATCGGGCTGGTGCTGTCGACGCCGCTGACGCTGTGCCTCGTCGTCCTCGGCCGGCATTTCGACCGGCTCGAGTTCCTCGACGTGCTGCTCGGCGACCGGCCGGCGCTGTCGCCGATCGAAAGCTTCTATCAGCGGCTGCTGGCGGGCGACGCGGACGAGCTGCTGCACCAGGCCGAGCAGCAGCTGACCGAACGCCCGCTCGCGGCCTATTACGACGAGATCGCGCTGCCGGCGTTGCGGCTGGCTGCGGCCGACGCCGAACGCGGCGTGCTGACGCCGACGCGGCTCGTCCGCGTGCGGCGGGCAAGCGCGGCGTTGCTCGCCGACCTGGCCGACCATGTCGATACCGTCGCGGCGCCGCAGCGGCCGGTGCCCGGACCGGTCGCCGCGCCGGCGGCTGCCATCCGCCGCGTCGGCGACACCGGCGCTGCGCTTGCCGCGGCATGGACCGTGGCGGGCGCGGTCGCGTGCATCGCCGGTCGCGGGCCGTTCGACGAGGCGGCTGCGACGATGGTCGCCCAGCTTGCCGAGCGGCAGGGCTTCGGCTGCACGGTGTTCGCGCACGAAGCGGCGTCGCGCGAGCGTCTGCCCGGGCTCGATCTGCGCGCCGCGATGGCGATCGTCGTGTGCGGTGTCGGCTTCGGGGGCGTCCAGCCGAACCTGCGCTTCCTGCTGCGGCGCCTGCGGCAGCGGCTGCCCGGCGTGCCGATCGGCGTCGCCGTCTGGCAGCCGGGCGCGGACGAGGGCGAGCATCGCGGGGCGGTCGCCGCCGACGATTTCGGGACGAGCCTGCGCGAGGCGATCACGCAGTTGCGCGCGCATGCCGTCCGCGCGAACGACAGCGACCGCCAGATGCTGACGGCCGCGTTCGGGACCGATGCCTAGCTCGGCTTGACGCCGTACCCGGCGTAATCCTCGTCGATGCGCGGCGCGAAGAAGCGTGCGCCGTCGAGGTCGGCGTCACCCGTCGCGGCCGCGCCCTGGCGGCGGCGGACGACCCCGCGCAGGTAAAGGCTGGCGGCGAGGTTGGGGTGCAGGTCGAGCGCGGCATCGAGGTCGGCGCGCGCATCGTCGAGCCGGCCGAGCTTGAAGTAGACCAGCGCGCGGCTGTCGAGCGCCGCTGCGGGCGAGTCGCCGAGCTCGATCGCCTTCGTGCAGTCCTTGAGCGCGGTGTCGAGCTTGACGCCCTGCGTCGCCTTGATCCAGCAGCGCGCCGTTCAGCAGCTGCGCGTCGCCCGGCTTCGACGCGACCGCGGCATCGACCGCCGCCAGCGCCCCGTCGGTATCGCCGCCATGCGCGAGCACCTCGGCCTTCGTCGCCTGCAGCCGCGCGCGGTTCTCGCCGCCCGCCGCGATCCGTTCGTCGAGCAGCGCGAGGGCTGCCGCCTGCTGGCCCCATCCGCGCCTGGTAGAAGGTCAGCTGCGCAACCGTGTCGGGCGCGCCCGGGTCGAGCGCATAGGCCGCGCGGACGTCGGCGAGCGCCGTGGCGTCGGCGCGCAGCTGCCAGTGCAGGAACGCGCGCTCCCGATAGGCCGCGACCGTGGGGCGGGTGGCGATGACCTGATCGAGGTCGGCGATGGCGGCGCGTCGGTCGTAGACGCCGGCATGGAACTGCGCGCGCTTCTGGTAGGACGAGGCTTTTTCGGTCGCTTCCACGATCGCCCTCGCATAGGCCGCCTCGATCGGCTTGAGCCGCCCCGACTGCGCGGCGCTGCGGATCACCGTCCACTCGGGCGGATAGTCGCGCGGCGCGGTCGCCTTGAGCAGCCGCGACTGCGCCAGCTGCAACCGCGCGCGCGTTTCGGCGACGGCGGCGGGCGCGATCTCGCTCCCGGTCTCCTCGACCCGCTCGGTCAGCACCACCGTGCCTGCGGTGTTCGTCACCGACCGCACGATATGCTCGCCCGCGATGGTGGTATCGAGCGTCTGGTCGCCGTCCAGCGCGAAGCCCTTGCCGCCGGCGGGCAGCACCACCCGCGTCTGGCGCAGCAAGGTGGCGACGACGCCGGTGGCGACTGGAATGTCGCGCCATTCGGGCCGGGCGCGGTCGCCGCCGAACTTGAACTGCGCGACGCTGCGGTCGATCTGCCATTCGAAGCGCTGGTCGTCGCGCCGCCAGTCGCCGTCGGTCAACCCCGTGACCTTGATCGTCGCCGTCGCGCTGTCGCCGTCGTAATGGACCTCGCGCGTGACGATCGTCGCCGGGCGGACGAGCCGGCCGATTAGGTTGTCGATCAGCTCGCGGCGTTTCTCGGGCGTCGCCTGCGCGGCGGCGGCATTGGCCTGCTCGGCCAGCGGCCCGCGGAGCGACACGGTCGCCGCGAACGGTGCGACGATGCCGATCCCGGCGGACTGGTCGATGGTCTCGTCGATCATATAGTCGGGCCGGGCATTGGCATGGGTCGGCACCGGCATCAGCGTCGCGCCGCCGCTGCGCACCGGCAGGACGGTGTGCAGAAACGGCGTGTCGCCGAGGTCCGCAAGCCGCGTGCCGGTTCTGGTGCCGTCGAGCCAGTAGCTCGCGCCGTCGATGGTGGCGCGCACCAGGACATGGTTGAACGCCGCGGGGGAGGGCAGTCGCCGGGGCAGATAGTCGCCGAGCTGCGTATGCGCGAGCACCGGCTCGGCCTCGATCCCGAGCCCGGCGAGGATCGTCAGCAACAACATGGTCTTCGCCTTGCAGTCGCCGTAGCGCACCGCCCACGTCGTCTCGGGCGGCTGCGGGATATAGTTGCCGTGGTCCATCCCGTTGAACAGGTAGCGGACGTCGGACTGGACGGTGCGCAGCGCGAGCGCGGTCCGCGTCTTCGCGTCGGGGCTGGCGGCCTTGATGCGCGCGACCTCGGCGGCGAGCGGCGAGCCCGGCTTGATCAGCCCCGCCGTCTGGTAGAGCGGTGCCATCACCTTCGACACCGCCGCCCAGTCGTCGAAGCTCGACAGCTCGAGCACGGGCAGCGGGTGGAAACGCGCCGGCGCATCGCCGGGAAGCTCGATCGGCTTGGCGAGCGGCAGCGTGACCGTCAGCTCGCGGAAGCCCCCGACGGTCGCGAGTTTCGCCGCGACCGTGGTCTGCGCCTTCCAGTGGACGGTCGACCCGGCCCACAGGATGCGGGCGCGCGCGAAGCTGGCGCGCACCGGATCGGCGATCAGATAGGCGCTCGACTGCATCGCGCCCTTGAGCACCGGATCGCGCCGGGTGGCCGAATAGGTCACGCGCAGCACGTCGCCGACGCGCAGGTCCTTGATCGCCATCGTCGCGGTCAGCGTGCCGTCGAGCTGCAGCTGCTCGAGCCCGCGTTCGCGGCGTAGGACGGTTAGCGGCGGGTGGTCGCCGGGCTTGTCGCCGAGCTGGTCGATGGTCTCGCTACCCCGGATAACGGCGATGCGGTGGACGATGAGGTCGCCCAGGTCGGGCTGCCACTGCAGGTTGATCGTGCCGGCGTGCGCGAGCGCCTGCTCGGAGGTGATCCGGTTGGCGACATCGAGATACACCCAGGTCTCGCCGTCGACGAGACGCTGCTGCTGGTCGAAGATCGCGATGTCGGGGGCACCGTCGCCGGGCCGCGCATCGGCGGCGGGCGCGGGCACGATCCACGACGGCGCCGGGGCATAGACCGGTTTCTCGCCGGCGAGCGCCGGAGCCGCTGCCGCCATCAACACAATCGCCGCCAACCGCATCGTCGCCCCCGCCGGATCCGGCCTAGGGCTTAAGTGCTAACCGCTTGGCATACAAGCGGCACGCGGTTACGCGGCGCGCGCCAGGCCGGGCTTCAGCACGACCTTCGTCGCCTCGTTGGGGTGGTCGTGGAACAGCTTGTACCCGTCCGCGGCGGCTTCGAGCGGCAGCCGGTGGCTGATCATGAACTCGGTATCGATCTTGCCGTCGAGGATCGCCGTCAGCAGCGCCGGCAGGTATTTCTGGACGTGCGTCTGGCCGGTCTTCAACGTCAGCCCCTTCTCCATCACCGCGCCCATCGGGAACTTGTCGAGGAAGCCGCCGTAGACGCCGGGCACCGAGACGCGCCCGCCCTTGCGGCAGGCGATGATCGCCTGGCGCAGCGCATGCGGCCGGTCGGTGCCGAGGAAGGTCGACACCTTGAGCTGGTCGAGAACGTTGTCGACGAACAGCCCGTGGCTTTCCAGCCCGACCGAATCGATGCACGCGTCGGGACCGAGGCCGCCAGTCATCGCCTGCAGCGCCTCGGAAGTCTTCGATTCCTCGAAGTTGATCGTCTCGGCGCCGAAGCGCTTGGCAAGTTCGAGCCGGTGCGGGAGATGGTCGATCGCGATGACGCGCTCGGCCCCCATCAAAAACGCCGACTGGACCGCGAACAGCCCGACCGGGCCGCAGCCCCACACCGCGACGGTGTCGCCGGGCTCGATGCCGGCATTCTCGGCCGCCATCCAGCCGGTCGGCAGGATGTCGGACAGGAACAGCACCTTGTCGTCGTCGATGCCCTCGGGGATAACGATCGGGCCGAAATCGGAGAACGGCACGCGGACATATTCGGCCTGCCCGCCCGAATAGCCGCCGGTCAGGTGGCTGTAGCCGAACAGCCCGGCCATCGGCTGGCCGTAGACGGTCTGGCCGAGATCCTGGTTGTCGACCGGCAAGCCGTTGTCGCAGGCCGAGAACTGCTGCTTGCCGCAGTAGAAGCACGACCCGCAGGCGATGACGAACGGCACGACGACGCGCTGGCCCTTCTGGAGCGTCGACTTCGGCCCGACCTCGACGACCTCGCCCATGAACTCGTGGCCCAGAATGTCGCCCGCTTTCATCGTGGGGATGTAGTGGTCGTAAAGATGCAGGTCGGACCCGCAGATCGCGGTCGACGTGACCTTGATGATCGCGTCGCGCGGGTTGACGATGCCGGGATCGTCGACGGTATCGACGCGGACGTCGTGCTTGCCGTGCCAGGTCAGTGCGCGCATCGGATCAACCTTTCATGTCGTCGGCGTCGGCAGCGGCGCGGTTGCGCGCGGCGGTCGCGATTTCGCCGGTTTCCATCAACTGCTTCAGCCGGCGCAGGTCGCGGCGCGACTGGATGCTCGGTTCCTTCTGGAACAGCAGCGCGATCAGCTTGCCGACCTTGCCGCCCGGCGGGTCGTAGGTCAGCGTCGCGCTGACGACGGTCCCCCGGCCGCCAGGCGCGTCGCGGAACTCGATACGGCCGGAGTTGGCGATGTCGGCATCGCCGGTCGAGGTGTAGGTGAAGCGCTCGCCCGGCGTCTCGTCGGTGATCACCGAGTCCCATTCGACGGTGCGGCCGGCAGGTGCCGCGACGACCCAGTGCGAATGCGTCGCGTCGCGAACGTCGATCCGGACGATGTTCTCCATGAAATGCGGCAGGTTGGTGAAGTCGCGGAAGAACGCATACAGTTCGGCGCGGGGCTTGCCGATCGTCACCGACTGCAGGCTGATCTCATGGCCCTCCGCCCCGATCTCGGCCGCGGTCTCGCGCCGCACCGCGGCATCCTTGGCGACCGCGCCGGGGGCGTCGTCATGCAGTTCGGCATCAGTGGCGGGGCGGGCGGAAGTCATGGCACGGCTCCGGTCGTTGGCCGCCAGACAACCGGCCTGCGCGCGTCGCGTTCCCTCCGCCGACGAAACAATCCGCCGTGCGGGGTCAGCCGGGCGCGTGGGCGGCGAGCAGCGCGGGCGGCAGTTCGATCGGTGTCGCGGTTGCGGTGAACAGCAGCGTCGCCTCGATCGGCCGGTCGCCGAAGATCACGCGCAGCGCCGCGACATAGGCCGCCATCTGGCGCAGGTAATAGACCGGCACCTCGGCAGCGCTCGCCGGAACCGCACGGCCGGTCTTGAAGTCGATCAGCCGGACGCGGTCGGGAAGCACGAGCAGCCGGTCGACCTTGCCGGCGATCACCGCCGTGCCGACGACCGCCGCGATCGGGGCCTCGGCGAGCGCGTCGGGCCCGAACAGGTTAGCGAAGCGCGGGTCGTCGACGATGCCGAGCACCGTCGCAAGCAGGCCGCCACGCGCCGCGTCGTCGAGATCGGCCGCGTTGCGCGCCAGCCATGTGGCACCCCGCTCTGCCCGCGCCGCGGCCGGCACCACCGGCAGCCGTTCAAACAGCGCATGGAGCAGCTGGCCGCGGCGTGCCGCGAGCTGCCCGGCGGGCGACGGCGGCACGTTGACGATGTCGTCCGCCGCGATCGCCGAGGGACTGAGCGGCCGCGGCGGCCGCGCCTCCTCGCGTGCGGCAGTCGTCGCCCAGGCGGGCAGCCGCGTCGGTGTTTGCGCGGCAGTGGCCGAGGTCGCGGTCGGCGCGGGCACCGCCGACCCGGCGCGGTAGCGGCGGACTTCGCCCCACACCGCATCCGGCTCAAGCGCCTGCGGATCGGTCGCCTGGACCGCTGCCTCGATGACGGCATACCAGCTTGCCTCGGGCAGCTTGGCGGGGCCATCGCCGCGCGGTTTCGCGAGCGCGCCGCCGACGAACAGCAGGTCCTCGGCGCGGGTCAGCGCAACGTACAGCAGCCGCCAATGCTCGGCGCGCCGGTCCGCGGCCGCCGCGGCGACCGCGGCTTCGATGCGGCCGACCTGCCCGGGCTTGCCGCCGTGGAAGATGGGCACGTGCACGTCGCCGTCGCCGAGCTCCATCAGCACATGGCCGCCCTGCTCGGCCGCCGGCGGCGCGGTCGCATCCGCGAGCACGACCACCGGGGCCTGCAGTCCCTTCGCGGCGTGGACGGTAAGGATGCGCACCGCATCGACCGGCGCGTCGGGGTCGCGCTTCAGGTCGACGTCGTCGGCCTCGATCCACGCGAGGAAACCCTGCAGCGACGGTGCATTCGCGACCTCGAACACCAGCGCCTGCGCGAGCAGCGCGTCGATCGCCGCCCGCGCCTCGCTGCCCAGCCGCGCGAGCAGCCTGGCGCGGCCGCCGAGCGGCCCCGACAGCACCGTCTCGAGGAACTCGTACGGCGCGCTGTAGTCGGCCAGCGCGAGCGCCGCGCGCAGCCAGTCGGCGGCCGGACCGCCCGCCGCGCGCACCGCCGGCCACAGTCGGCCTGGCCGGCCGTGCGCGAGCGCGAATAGCGTGTCGTGGTCCAGCCCGATGAACGGCGAGGTCAGCAGCGTCGCGCACGCCAGATCGTCGTTCGGCTGCAGCACGAAGCGGATCAGCGCGAGACAGTCCTGCACCGCGAGCGGCGCGGTCAGCCGCAGCCGGTCGACGCCGGCGACCGGTACGCCGCGGTCGTGGAGCGCGCCGACCAACGCCCCGACGAACTCGCCGCGGCTGCGCACCAGCACGAGAATGTCCTCGGGACGCACCGCGCGGCCGCGCGCCGGCAGCCAGAGCGGCGTCGACGGCGCGAGCCACGCGGCGATCTGGTCGGCGAGCTTGTTCGCCATGCGGACCTGCGCCTTCGGCAGCCACGCGACCTCCTCGCCGTCGTCGCTCTCGTCGGCGTCCGCGACATCGGGCGCGAGCGGCGGCCACAGCGTCACCGCGCCGGGCAGGTCGCCGCGCGCGGCATGGTGCGGCGGGATCGCATCGGGGCGGCCGAACGCCGCCGGGGTCAGCGTCGCGACGACCGCATCGACGACCTCGAGCACCGCGCGGACCGAGCGGAACGACTGGCTGAGCGGGACATCGGCCCAGCCCAGCTGCGCATCGGCGACGCGGCCGGCGAAATGCTCGCGGCGGTCGCCGAAGACCCGCGGATCGGAGCCCTGGAAGCTGAAGATCGCCTGTTTGAAGTCGCCGACCACGAACAGCGTGCGACGGACGTCGCGCGCGCCCGCACCGTCGAAGAACTCGTCGGTCAGCGCCTCGATGATCGTCCACTGGTCGACGTTGGTGTCCTGCGCCTCGTCGATCAGCAGATGGTCGATGCGGCTGTCGAGCTTGAAGCGCACCCACTCGCCGAGCCCCGGCTGCGTCAGCAGCGCGGCGGCGCGCGCGATCATGTCGCCGTAGTCGATCACGCCGGCGCGGTGCTTGTAGAGCGCATAGGCCCCGCCGATCCGCGCGCCGACGCGCAGGTAGCGCGCCGCATGCGCCGCCGTCGCCAGCCGCGCGGCGAGCCCGCCTACCGCGCCGACCGCGTCCGCTAGCTGCTCGGCGAGCAGGACCTGCGCCGGGTTCGCCTTGCTGCCGCCGGGCATCAGCGACTTGAAGCGTTCGCCGCCGACACCGTAGAATACCCGCTGCAGCATCGGCAGCTGCTCGACCTGCATCGCTGGCGAACAACCGAGCCAGCCGAGCAGCGCATCGGCGCGGTCGACATAGGTCGCCGTGCCGCTCGCGAGCCAGACGTTCGCCAGCCGGCGCAGTCCGGGCTGGTCGAGCCGCGCGACCGCGGCCGCGACGATCTCGGCCACACTGCCGCCGACCGGCACCTCGAGCAGCCGGCGCAGCTGCGCTTCGAACCCGGCCGGGTTGCCGAGTGCTGCGACCGCGTCGGCATTGGCGAGCAGCGTGGTCGTCACGTTCGCCAGCCGCGCTTCGCCGCCGGCGACGCTGATCGCGGCGATGTCGGCCTCGAACCCGGCGTCGCCCGCGGCTGCCGCCGCGTCGATCGCGTCGGCGAGCACGCGCGACCGAGCGCCGAGCGCCGAGCGGTCGTCGAGCGCGGTGAATCCCGGCGCGATCCCGGCCTCGAGCGGGAAACTGGCGAGCAGCGACTGCGCGAAGCCGTGCAGCGTCTGGATATTGAGCCCGCCGCGCGCCTCGAGCGTGCGTGCGAACAGCCGGCGCGCGGCCGCACAGGTCGGCGGATCGGCGGGGCTGCGGATCGCCGCGAGATCGGCGCGCAACGCCGCGTCGTCGATCGTCACCCAGTCGGCGAGCCGCGCGAAGATGCGGCTCTGCATCTCGGCCGCGGCCGCCTTGGTGTAGGTCAGGCACAGGATGCGCTCGGGCGACGCGCCTTCGAGCAGCAGCCGCAGGACGCGCGCGGCGAGCACCTGCGTCTTGCCGGTGCCGGCGGACGCCGACACCCACGCGCTGTCGGCCGGCTGCGCGCCGTCCGCCTGGTCGTCGGTGAGCGGCTTGAGCGCGCTCATGCTTCGGGTCGCCCGCGCCATTCGGCGACCCGCGCGAGCTGGTCGAAATCGGTGTATTTCTCCGCATAGTCGGGGTGCAGCTTGGCGGTGAACGGCGCATCGCCGAGCAGCCGCTGCGCGCACAGCGCGTCGAACTGCGCGGCGATCATCGCGATATGGTCCGCGGCCGGCATCGTCAGCTTGCGCAGCGTCAGCGGATCGTTGACCGCCCCGGGCTTCGTGCCGCCGCCGAGCTTCCAGTAGCGCAGCGCGCCGACCGGGCCTGCCGGCAGGTCGGCGAAGTCGCCGCGTGTCGCGAGCCAGCCGAGCAGGCCCAGCTGCGGCGCATAGCCGGCGGCGACCTGCGCGCGGCTGGGCACCGCGCCGGTCTTGTAATCGATGATCGCATAGTCGCCGCCGCGGCGGTCGATGCGGTCCGCAGCGCCGGTCAGCACGATGCCGTTCGGCAGTGTCACCGCGGTGCGGGCCTCCGCCGCGACCGGCTGCCAGCCGTCCGCCTCCCACGCGGCGAGCGTTACCGCGACCCAGTCCATCATCCGCCGCACCCGCGGCGCCCACAGCGCGCGCATCAGCGGGTGCCCGGCCCAGCGTGCCAGCTCCGCCTCGGTGAGCGTCGCCAGAACGGCGACGTCGCGGTCGCCGGATTTGACCCAGCGTTCGAGCACCGCATGCACCGCGCTGCCGCGCTCGGCGGCGGTCGGATCCTGATCGAGCGGCTCGAGCGGGCGCAACTTCAGCATCCGCGCCGCATAGAAACTGAACGGGTCGGCCTTGAGCTGCTCTGCCGCCGTCACCGACAGCCGGCGCGGCCGCAGCACCGCGGGCGGCGCGGGCTTGGGCCGCGACGCGGGCTTCACCGCGTCGCTGCGGTCGAGCGCGCGGGCGTGCGCGAGCAGTTCGTCGTCGGGCGCGATCGCGGCGCCCGCCAGCGCCTGCAGCCGCAGCCACAGCCGCGACGGCACCTGCGGCGCGGTATCGCTGCGCCGCGCGCGCGTCAGCAGCACCGCGGGCCCCCCCATCGCGGCGACGAAGTCGTGTGCGGCAAGCCCGACCCGCCGATCGAGCGATGGCAGCCGCAGCCGCGCGCGGATCGCGGGGGCGAGCCATGGGTCGGGGCTCGGCTGCGGCGGCCAGCTGCCTTCGCTAAGGCCGCCGAGGATCATCAGGTCGGCGCGCTGCAGCCGCGCCTCGAGCAGGCCGTAGATCGCCAGCCGCGGATGCTGGCCGAACGCCTCGCGCACCGCGGTCTCGCCGAGGAACGCCGCCATCAGCGCCGGCGCGTCGGCGGGCGCGAACGGCTGGAGCGCGTAGCCGAACCGCTCGAGCCGTTCGATGAGGCCAGCGAGCGCGCGGCCCGCGGCTCCGGCCCACAGCGTGTCGCCGCACAGCGCGGCCGCGACGCCGCGCAAGCCCGCGACGATGCGCGCAAGGTCGGTCGCATCGCCGTCGAAGCAGCCGGCGAGCGGGGCGAAGGTCGCCGCGAGCGCCTGCCACCACGGCGCGAGCGTCGGGTCGCCCGCGGCGACGCGCGCGCCGACACCCGCAAGGCCCGGAGCGGGCCGGACACCGCGCAACACCAGATCGAGCCGGCGCGCATGGTCGAGCCAGTCGAGCCGTGCCGTGCCGCCGTCGACGAGCGGATGCTTCAGCACCGCGAGCAGCGCGACCGGCGTGAACCCGCGCGCGGCCGCCTCGACCAGCGCGAGCAGCAGCGCGCCCGGCGGCGTGTTGCGCAGCGGCGTGCCGGCCGAATCGTCGATCGCGATCCCCCAGCGCGCGCAGTGCGCCGCCACCCGCCGCGCCAGCCCGCGATCGGGGGTGACCAGTGCGGCGGTCCGGCCCGGCGTCTCGAGCGCGCGGCGCAGCGCGAGCGCAATCACCTGCGCCTCCTCCGCCGGGTCGTTCGCGACGACGCTGGTGACGCCCTCGAACAGCGCCGGGTCGGCGGGCGCCGTCCGCCCGGTGAACGCCGCCGGCCGCATCGCGCGCGCGACCGCGGCGGTACGCGCGGCGGGGCCGTCGGCAGCGCTCGTCGCCGGCCACGCGATCACCTCGCCGCGTGCGACGCCCAGCCGGTGGAGCAGGCATTTGAGCGTATATTGCGGGTGGTTCTCGCTGTCCGCACCGGCATGCTCGGCGTCGGGTTCGGTCAGGTGGCAGCGGATGCCGGCCCATTCGTCGTCGGGCATCGCGGTGTCGAGTCCGGGCAGCACGACCATGCCCTGCGGCAGCCGCGCGACCGCGGCGAGCAGCCGCGCGACCGGCGGCGCGGCCGCGGTCACGCCGGCGGCGACGATCGGCCCCGCCGGCAGGTCGCCGGCCCGCCAGCGCGCGGTCAGCCGGGCGAGCAGCAGGCGCTGACGCTGCGCCGGGTCGGCCGCGCCGAGAGCCGCCAGTTCCGCCGGCCAGTGCTCCAGCAGCACGCGGAAGACCTGCAGCGTCTTGTCCCAGTGCACCGCGAGGCCCTCGGGAACGACGTCCGCAAGCGCTGAACTGGCGGCGGTGCGCTCGGCGCTGGCGGCGCTGCCTTATGTCCCGGACCCGGCGTATCTTGCCATCAACGTCTCGCCCGCGGTCGCGACCGCGCCCGCGTTGCGCGTTTTGCTTGAGCAGGCGCCCTCGGGACGGCTGTTGCTGGAGGTGACCGAGCATGCCGCGATCGAGGACTATGATCTCCTTTCGCGCGCACTGGCGCCGCTGCGCAGTCACATCCGCATCGCAATCGACGATGTCGGTGCGGGCTATGCCGGATTGCGCCACATCCTTGATCTCGCACCCGATGTGCTCAAGCTCGACATCGGCCTGACCCGCGACGTCGATCGCGATCCGGCGCGCCGGGCGCTGATCGAGGCGATGGTGCGGTTCGGCGGCGACATCGGCGCGAGCATCGTTGCAGAGGGTGTCGAGCGCGAAGGCGAGCGCGCAACGCTCGCGGCGCTGGGCGTAGGCTATGCGCAGGGCTGGCTGTTCAGCCGCGCTGTGCCGGCGGTCGCCGCGAGCCGCCAGCTGCTTGCGGGCGTGCCGTTGGTGACAGTTCCCGACTTGAACGCGCGCGCGGCGGCCTGACTCGCTTTCTTCCGCGGCCAGCCCCGCCTATATCGTTGGCTATGTCCATCCGTCCCTGGCGCGACATCGCGCGGCGTCCTTCGCGGCAGATCATGGTCGGGGCCGTCCCCGTCGGCGGCGACGCGCCGGTGACGGTGCAGACCATGACCAACACGCCAACCTCCGACGCGCGCGCGACGATCGACCAGATCAGGCGCTGCGAGGAAGCAGGGGTCGACATCATCCGGGTGTCCTGTCCCGACATCGAGTCGACCGCGGCGCTGCGTCAGATCGTCCGCGCCGCGCGCGTGCCGATCGTCGCGGATATCCACTTCCACTACAAGCGCGCGCTTGAGGCGGCGGACGCGGGCGCGGCCTGCCTGCGGATCAACCCTGGCAATATCGGCTCGGCCGAGCGGGTACGCGAGGTGGTGAACGCCGCCAAGGCCAATGGCTGCGCGATCCGCATCGGTGTCAATGCGGGTAGCCTCGAGCGTGACCTGCTGGAGAAATACGGCGAGCCGTGTCCGGAGGCGCTGGTCGAGAGCGCGCTCGATCACATCAAGCTGCTGCAGGACCACGACTTCCATGCGTACAAGGTCGCGGTGAAGGCGTCCGACGTGTTCCTGGCGGTCGCGGCGTATCAGCAGCTGGCGGAGGCGGTGGACTGTCCACTGCATCTGGGGATCACCGAGGCGGGCGGGTTCGTCGGCGGGACGGTGAAGAGCGCGATCGGCATCGGCTCGCTGCTGTGGTTCGGCATCGGCGACACCATCCGCGTGTCTCTGTCCGCCGAACCTGAGGAGGAGGTTCGCGTCGGTTTCGAGATCCTGAAGTCGCTCGGCATCCGCAACCGTGGCGTGCGCGTCGTGTCGTGCCCGTCCTGCGCGCGCCAAGGCTTCGACGTGATCCGCACCGTCCAGGCGCTGGAGGAGCGGCTGCAGCACATTCGCACGCCGATGTCGCTGTCGGTGCTGGGCTGCGTCGTCAATGGCCCTGGCGAGGCGCGCGAGACCGACATCGGCATCACCGGCGGCGGCAACGGCAAGCACATGGTCTATCTGTCGGGCGTCACCGACCATCATGTGCAGGACGCGGGCATGATCGAGCATATCGTTGCGTTGGTCGAGGCGAAGGCGGCGGAGATCGAGGCGGCCGACGCGGCGCGGGAGGTGGTGGCGGCGTAATTGTCCGAGCATCGCGTTGGCGGGCTTGGCGCTGACGATCACCCGCGCTGAGTTGCGCAGCCCGGGCGCGGAAGTTCGGAGGGTATGCTCGGGCGGGGGGCTGCTGGTGTCGGCCGATGTCGTCCGTGCGGGTGGCATGACGGTCCGTCCGTTAAAGAACAGCGGTGACATCAGGCATCTGCTGCCGAGCAGTCGTGGACGCATCGTCATCGCTGCCGGTATCGGAACGACTCCGGCGACAACGATGACCTGACAGACTCCACGTTGCACGGGATTGTCGCGGCCACCTATCTCAGCATCGCTCTTACCTTCTTCCGGAGAATGGACGAGGACGGGAGGATGCTGCCTTGATTGCTGCACTACGGACGGTGTTGCCGAATTGCTGCGCCTGGCGCGGCTCGGGCGGGATGCGGAGCAGAAGACTGCCCGGCTAGGCGTGCTGTCGCGGCCCGGCTAAGCGCGCCGGGTGAACCGCAGTGCTGCCGTCCCGTTCCTCGTCGCTTGCCTCGGCATCGCGATCTTCTGTTGCATGGATGCGCTGATGAAGGGGCTAGGCCTCGCGCTCGGGGCATACAGCGCGCTCCTGTGGCGGACGCTGGTGGGAACGGTGGTGACCGGCGGGCTGTGGGCCGCCGGCGGGCCCGCCTGGCCGTTGCCCGCGCTGCTCAGGCTTCATGTGGGGCGTGGGATGGTAGTCGCGGCGATGGCGTTGCTGTGGTTCCATGCGATAACTTTGGTGCCGTTGGCGGAGGCGGTGGCGATCTCCTTCTTCGCGCCGCTGCTGGCGATCTGGCTCGCCGGGCTGTTCCTGCACGAGGCGGTGAGCGCGCGGGCGGTGGCGGGATCGTGCCTGGGGCTAGCCGGGGTGGCGGTGATCGTCACCGGGCGGCTGGGCGCGCCGCACGGGCCGCGGGTGGTGGAGGGCGTCGCGGCGGTGATCGCCTCGGCGCTGCTGTATGCGGGCAACCTCGTCCTCCAGCGGCACCAGGCGCAGCAGGCGCCCCCGCAGGAGATCGCCTTCTTCCAGACGCTGACCGTGCTCGCCTGCCTCGCCCCCGCCGCGCCTTGGTTCGCTACGGGGCCGACCCCGGCGCAGTGGCCGGCGATCGCCGCAGCGGCGGTGTTCGCGAGCGTGTCGCTGCTGCTCCTGTCCTGGGCCTATGCGCGGGCGCAGGCGCAACGGCTGGTGGCGACCGAATATACCGGCTTCCTGTGGCTGTCGCTGCTCGGCTGGTGGTTCTTCGGCGAGGCCTTGACGGCGGCGACGCTGGCAGGCGCGGTGCTGATCGTCGGCGGCTGCCTGCTCGCGCTGCGGCAGGGTGCGCCCGCGCCCGCGCCGCAGGAGGCGATGCTGTGACCATGATACGGCCCGCAACACCGGCCGACGTGCCGACGATCCTGCGCTTTGTGCGCGAGCTGGCGATCTACGAGCGCGAACCGGACGCGGTCGTGGCGACCGAGCCGCTGCTGCAGGCGGCGCTGTTCGACCCACGCCCGGCGGCGCAGGCGGTGATCGCCGAGGTTGCGGAAGGGCCGATGGGGTTCGCGCTGTTCTTCCAAACCTTCTCGACCTGGACCGGACGACGCGGGCTGTACCTTGAGGATCTGTACGTCAGCGAGACGGCGCGGGGGCAGGGCGTGGGCAAGGCATTGCTGGGTCATCTGGCGCAGGTGGCGCTCGACACCGGCTGCGCGCGGTTCGAATGGTCGGTGCTCGACTGGAACGCGCCTGCGATCGCTTTCTACCGCGCGATGGGTGCGGTCGCGATGGAGGAGTGGACGGTGCAGCGCATCGAGGGCGCGGCGCTGGCGCAGCTGGCGGGGCGGGGCTGATGGAGGGGCTGGTCGATTGGGTCGCGGAGGCGCTGGCGCCGATGGCCGTAACCAGCCGCGCGATGATGGGCGGACGGACGCTCTATGCCGACGGCGTGGTGTTCGCGATCCTCGCCGACGACCAGCTGTGGCTCAAGGCGGACACGATGAGCGATGGGGCGTGGGACGCAGCGGGGTGTGCACGCTTCACCTACAGCTTCGGCGACGGGAAGACGGGCAGCATGAATTACCGCCGCGCGCCCGAAGATTGCTACGACGACGTCGATGAACTCAGGCGTTGGGCGGTGCTGGCGCTGGAGGCGGGGCGGCGGGCGCCGGCGAAGAGGCCGCGTGCCAGGAAGCCGAAGACCTAGGTCGACGCCTCGGGATCGGCCGGATGCGCCTGGTAGCGCTCGATCGCCTCCAGCGTGATGCGCCGCGCCTCGTCGCGATCGCCCCAGGTGCCGATGCGGACCCACTTCTTCTTCTCCAGGTCCTTATAGTGGGTGAAGAAATGTTCGATCTGCTCGAATACGATCTCGGGCAGGTCCGCCCGCTCGCCGACATTGCTATAATAGGGGAAGGTGTCGTCGACGGGAACGCAGACCAGCTTCTCGTCACCGCCCGCTTCGTCCTCCAGGTTCAAGACCGCGATCGGGCGGGCGCGCACCACGCAGCCCGGGATGAACGGCGAGCGCGACACCACCAGAGCGTCGAGCGGATCACCGTCGAAGCTGAGCGTGTGCGGCACAAAACCGTAATTGGCCGGATAGCGCATCGGCGTGTGGAGGATACGGTCGACGAATAGCGCGCCCGACGCCTTGTCGAACTCGTACTTTACCGGTTCGCCGCCGGTCGGCACCTCGATGATGACGTTGAGGTCGTCGGGCGGGTTCTTGCCCACCGGGATGAGATCAATGCGCATGAGAATGTCCTGAACGAGCGGCCGTGCAATGCTGCGGTGCAACATCGCGCCAGACGCCCTATCGCGGGGCGAGCAGCCGATCCAGTCCCGTCTCACCTTCGCCGATCTTTTGCAGGCGCGGGTAACGGGGACCGTCATGGTAGTCGATGCTGATCTGGCGCACCCGCTGGCCGTCGCGCACGGTCAGCTGGATCGGCGCGGTCGCGTTCTTCGCCGCGACGATCGCCGCCTTGAGCCGGTCGCCGGTATAGGTGTCGCCGTTGATGGCGAGCAGCGTGTCGCCCACCGTGAACCCGGCGCGGAAGGCTGGGGAGTTCCAGATCGTTTGCGTGACGATGCCGTCCTTGTCGACGACCAGTCCGATCGAATAACTGGCGTCGGTGCCGCGGATGCGCTCCAGCCCCCGGAAATACAGCGTCGGCTCGGGGGTGTAGACCAGCCGGTAGCCGTTCATCGTAAAGCCGTTGACCGGTGCCGGCCGCCCGGTCTCGGTCAGGCGGCGGTGGAGGAAGGCGGCCCAGTCATAGGGTGAAATGGCGTTCAGCGTGCTGACCACGTCGTCGAAGGTATATGTCAGCTCGCCCCAATCGCCGTCGCGGACCCCGAAGAAGGCGCGGGCGAAGTCGTCGATCGACTTGGTCCCATGCGACTGCTCGCGCAGCATCGCATCGACCTCCATCCACACCATCAGCCCTTCGTTGTAATAATCCTCCGACCGCTGCCAGCTGGTCCAGCCCTTCGGCCGCCGGGCGGAGATGATCGGATCGTTGGTGGTGTCGATCAGCGGCCGCCACTGGCGCGCGGGAGCGAGGTCGTAGCTGCCCGCGATCGCGGCATAGGCGTCCAGCGTTTCCTGCTTGCTGACCAGCCCCGACCGCGCCTGCAGCACATAGCCCCAGAACTGCGTCTGCCCCTCATAGACCCAGAGCAGCGAGTCCCGCATCGGCACGTCAAGATTGGGCGTCCAAAGGTCCGCGCCGCGGCGGAACTTGCCGTCCCAGCTGTGGGTGTATTCGTGCGGCAGCAGGTTGCGCGCGACGCCCTGCATCTCCCATTCGGTGAAATATCCCGGCCGCGTGCCGTCCTCCGACGAGCGGTGATGCTCCAGCCCGATGCCGCCGATCTGGTCGGAGATCGAGAACAGGAAATGGTAATTGTCGTAATGCTGTGCGCCGAAAGTGCGGACCGCCTGCTCGACCAGCCGGCGGTGCGCGTCAATCTGCGCTGGCGTCGCGTTCAGCTGCTCGGGCGTGTCCGCCACCGTATCGAGCGAAACGCGTGGGCTGAGCTGCCACGAATGCGCATAGCGGCCCGCCAGCACCGGCGAGTCGACCAGGATCTCGTAGTTCGTCCGCTGGTAGGTATAGGTCGAACCGGTGCTCGACGACGGCAGCCCCGAATAGGCGGTCCACCCGGACGGATATCTCACCGTCGCCTGGACCGGGATGCGGCGGCTGAAATAGCCGGCCGGGTAGAGGCTGGTGGCGATCCATTGCAGTCGCAGGATGTTGGGAGACATCATCACCGGGCCTTGTTCGGGCCGGGTGGACGACAGGAACTGGAACTCCGCCGTTACTTGACGGGCGCCCTCGGGTACGTCGATGTGAAAGGCGTAAACGTTGACCGGATCGCGCGTCCAGGGCAGCTCGCGGCCGCCGGCGCGGAAATGCAGCCCGGCGACCTTGTCGATCTCGTTGCGCGGATTGTGCCCGCCCGGCACCCATTTTGGATACAGCAACACCATGTGACCGGCGCGCGGCGTCGGGATCGTCTCCCGCACCTGGAAGATGCCTTGTTCGTTGTTGGTCGCATCGACGTCGAGCTGGATCGTACCGGGAAAGGGAATGTCCTGCGGCGCGGGGATGCGGTCGACATAGGCCGCGGGCTGAGGCGCAGAATTGCCCGCCGGGACCTGTGCGCCCAGTGCGAGGGGTAGTGCGACGGGCAGCGCAGTGGCGGCGAGGAGCGAGGCGGCGAAAAGCGGACGGCGCATCAAGGCTCTTTCGGCTGGGAAGACTGGCGGCTCGTCTGAACCCCCGCGCGCCGCGCGTCTAGGGGCAAGCGTGGCGGTTTAGCCCTTGCTGCCCAACACGTTGATGCTGAAGGCGAGCACACCCAGGTTGAACACGAACGCCGCCAGCGTGTGCCCCAGCACGATGCGCCGCACGCGCCGCGACGCGATCTCCACGTCCGAGGTCTGGAACGTCATGCCCAGCGTGAAGCTGAAATAGAGGAAGTCCCAATAATCGGGCTCGTCGCAATGCGGAAAGTCGAGCCCCTTGTCGTCACCGGGGCTGCCATTCTCGTCGCCATAATAGAGGTGGGCGTAATGAAGGGCGTAGATGGTGTTGGAAAACAGCCAGGCGAGCACCAGGGTCGCGATGATCAGGACGGTGGAGGCCCCGCCGCTCTTGTCCTGCACCTCCTTGAACACGGAAGTGAGCACGACGAGCAGCGTCACGCTGGTGATCGCCAGCAGCACGGCGCGGTTCGCGTCATTGCGCTTGGCGGCGTCGCGCATCTTGTCCGCCTCGCCGTGGCGGAAGAAGGGCGTGATCGACACCAGGAACACGGTTGCCGCGATGTCGAACCCCGCGAGCAGGCCCGGCCCCGTGCCCAGCGTCGGCGCCAGCCCGGCGGCGGCGATGGGGAACAGCAGGCAGAAAAGGATGAAGCGCGGCGGCGCGACGCGGCGTCCTAGGTGCAGGTTCATGCCGCCACGCTAACGGGGGATGCGCGCCGCGCCTAGAGCAGCCGGTCCTGATCCTTCTCCTCGCGCCCCGCCTTGCGGAAGGACAGGTTCGCCTCGACCAGCGGAATGTCGGGGCGTTTGCCCGCGAAAAGCTCGGCGAGCGTGACGATCTGCAGGCGCGCGTAGCTCCGGCCGGTCTGCGCGGCAGTGAAGCGGCCGACCGCGGCGGCCTCGCGCTCCATGGCGCTGGTCGGCATCGCGGCGGTGATGAAGACGCCGATCGGCGCCTTTTCGCGCTCCATCGCGGAATGGAGATCGCGGATCATCTGCACGCCGACATTGGCGCCGCCCTTGACCGAGACGATCGCCTTTTCGGTCCGCTTGCCGTCGGGCTTGAAATAGATGACGCCGTCGACGCCGCCGTCCGCGCCCTTCTTCCTGCCGCCATAAGGCATCGCGTCGACCATCGATACCGCCCACCACTGGAACTGGTATTTGTCGCGCGCGGCGAGATCTTGGGCGCTGGCGAGGTCCTTGGGCGTGCCCTCGACGGTAAAGGCGATGCCGGGAAAGGCGTCGCGCAGCCGCTTTTCAATCAGGCTGATGGCGAGGTGGGTGACGTCGATCCCGATCCACTGCCGCCCCAGTTTCTGCGCCGCATGGACGGCGGTGCCACAGCCGCAGAACGGGTCGAGCACGACGTCGCCGGGGTCGGAGGAGGCGGCGATGATGCGTTCGAGAAGCGCGAGGGGTTTCTGGGTGGGATAACCGAGGCGCTCTTGCGCTTGCGAATTCGGCGCCGGAATATCCGTCCACAACGCCTGCACCGGCAGGCCTTTCGCCTCGTCCAGATAACGCTTCAGTCGGATGCCACCGGTGCGGGTGAAATGCAGACGACCCTCGTCATCAAGACGGCGCATGGTCTCAACCGGCATGCGCCAAAGCGAAGCAACACCTTTGTACGTGTATGTGTAGCCGCCGCCCGAGAGCCCCTTTGCGGTCAGATTGTCATCCATCCAGCGCCGTCCGTCAGCATCGGTCTGACGGAATCGGGTCGCGTAGTCGGTTTCATAAGGGAGATATTGCTGGTGCCATGTGTAGTCGACCGATCGGCCGAAGAACAGGATGGTGTCCGTGTTACGCCCGTAGCGTGATCCGTCGGCGTGCGCGGTGGTCCGCTTCCACGTGATCTCGTTGAGATAACGATGCGGCCCAAACACGCCGTCGAGCAGCAGCTTTAAATAGTGTGACGCGGTCGGGTCGCAGTGGAGGTAGAGGCTGCCGGTCGGCTTGAGAACGCGGTGCAGTTCGAGCAGGCGCACCGCCATCATCGCGAGGTACGCCATCATGTCGTTCTCGCCCAGGAACGCCCGCATTGCGTTCAGCAGGTCGAACGCCTTGGTGTTGCCCGAGCGTGCGACCTGATCGAAGGCGTCCTCGGCGGTGTCGTTCCAGCGCCAGCTGTCCTCGAACGCCTCGATCTGCGCATCGGCGCCGGTGCCGGTCGGGGACTTGAACAGGATGTTGTAGGTGGCGTTCGAGTTGAACGGTGGATCGAGATAGACGAGGTCGACGCTCGCGTCGCCCACATGCTCGCGCAGGACGCGCAGATTGTCGCCGTAGTGGAGATGATTGCCGGGATCGTTGCGTTGCACGAACGCTCTTGAATCAGCAACTTAACCGCTGGGAAAACAATGCGCCGCAGAATGGTGTCGGTTACCCGCAAGCGACTCTTACGACTCAATAAAAGTAGAATCATTTTGGCGGAATAGGCCGGGATCACCGCAGCCTTCGTCTTGATCGCGTAAAAGGAAGCCCCACCGCGGCAGCGCCGGGCGGGGCTTCTTAAGCTCGACAGGATGCGAGAACCTACCCGGCGCCGTGCGCCGCCAGTGCGGCGAGCAGCAGCAGCGCCACGATGTTGGTGATCTTAATCATCGGGTTCACCGCCGGGCCGGCGGTATCCTTGTAGGGATCGCCGACGGTGTCGCCGGTCACCGCGGCCTTGTGCGCCTCGGAACCCTTGCCGCCATGATTGCCGTCCTCGATATATTTCTTGGCGTTGTCCCACGCGCCGCCGCCGCTCGTCATCGAGATGGCGACGAACAGCCCGGAGACGATCACGCCGAGCAGCATCGCGCCGAGCGCGGCGAAGCCCTGTGCTTTCCCGCCCACCGCGGCGATGATGAAATATACCGCCACCGGACTGACGACCGGAAGCAGCGACGGGACGATCATCTCCTTGATCGCGGCGCGCGTGACGATATCGACGGTGCGGCCGTAGTTCGGCCGCGTCGTCCCGGCCATGATTCCGGGATTGTCGCGGAACTGCGCCCGCACGTCCTCGACGACGTGCCCGGCGGCACGGCCGACTGCGGTCATGCCGAACGCGCCGAACAGATAGGGCAACAAAGCGCCGAGCAGCAGCCCGACGATCACATAGGGGTTGCTGAGCGAAAAGTTGACCACCGGCTGCCCCGGCACGACCGTCAGGCCCAGCGCCGTGGCATAGCGATCGAGGTCGGTCGTGTACGCCCCGAACAGGACCAGCGCGGCCAGCGCCGCCGAGCCGATCGCATAGCCCTTGGTCACCGCCTTGGTGGTATTGCCGACCGCATCGAGCGCATCGGTGCGGTGCCGCACGTCGTCGGGCAGCCCCGCCATCTCGGCGATCCCGCCCGCATTGTCGGTCACCGGACCATAGGCGTCGAGCGCCACCACCATGCCAGCCAAGGCCAGCAACGCGGTCGCGGCGAACGCCACGCCGATAATGCCCGCCAGCTGATAGGTCGCGATCACCGCAACCACGATCACCAGCGTCGGCAGCGCGGTGGATTCAAGGCTGATCGCCAGCCCCTGGATGACGTTGGTGCCGTGGCCCGTCTCCGATGCCTTGGCGATCGACTTCACCGGACGATAGTTGGTACCGGTATAATATTCGGTGATCCACACCAGCAGCCCGGTTACGGCCAACCCGATCATCATGCACCAGAACAGGTCCATCCCCGAAAAGTGCAGCTGATCGGCGAGGCCGGCGGTCGTCTCTTCACCCAGACTACCGCTCAGATCCATCGCCGAGCCGACGAGGTTCGACTTCATGTCGCCGCCCAGAATCCAGCTGGTGGCGCCGTAGATCGCCGGCACCGACAGGATCACCGTTGTCCAGAAGCCCTTGTAGAGCGCGCCCATGATCGACTGCTTGGCACCTAGGCGAACGAAATAGGTGCCGATGATCGACGTGATGATGCATACGCCGCCGACGATCAGCGGCAGCACCATCAGCTGGAACAGCTTAGCCGCGTCGGGCACCAGCAGCGCGATCGACACCATCGTCAGGCCGAGCGTCACGACATAGGTCTCGAACAGGTCGGCGGCCATGCCGGCGCAGTCGCCGACATTGTCGCCGACATTGTCGGCGATGGTAGCGGGATTGCGGGGATCGTCCTCGGGAATACCAGCCTCGACCTTGCCGACCAGATCGGCGCCGACATCGGCGGCCTTGGTGAAGATGCCGCCGCCCAGCCGCGCGAAGATCGAGATCAGCGAGGCGCCGAACGCCAGCGCGGTGAGAGCGGCGGTGATGGTGTGCCGGTCGGCCTCAACCGTCAGGCTTAGCCCGCGCAGGCCCACGAGGTACCAGAAGATGCCGGCGATCGAGAGCAGTCCGAGCCCGGCCACGAGCATGCCGGTGATCGCGCCCGAGCGGAACGCGGTGGTGAGCCCGCCTTGCAGCGAGGTCCGTGCGGCCTCGGCGGTGCGCACATTCGCGCGCACCGAGATGTTCATGCCGACATAGCCCGCGACGCCGGACAGGATCGCGCCGATCAGAAACGCGACTGTCGACAGTCCTCCCAGGGTGAAGAACAGTACAACGGCCACGATGACCCCGACGATGCCGATCGTGGTGTACTGGCGGCCGAGATACGCCTTGGCGCCCTCCTGGATGGCGGCGGCGATGTCCTGCATCTTCGCGTCGCCCGCGGGCTGGCGCAGCACCTGGCTGGACGTGAAGGCGCCGTACAGAACGGCGATCACGCCGCAGAGCATGGCGAGGTAAACGGCGTTCATGTAGGTTCTTCCCCTGCAGCGGTTATAGCGCAGAGCGCCGGCCGGGCGCGCGCGATTGTGCGGGGGGTCTATAAGCCGGGTGTGCCCGCTGGCAAGCCGTTCGGATCATTGCCGTGTTCGTAGCCGAGGCGCGCGGGAAGGGAGAGTGGATCGCCGCCGCTGGTGAGGCTCAGGCCCGTGCCGGTTGCGAATGCGCCGATGCGGGCGGCGGGGACGGGCGGCGCCCGCTCGGGCGGCAGCGCGAAGAGCAGTTCATAATCGTCGCCCGCCGTGACCGCGGCGAGCCGGTTGGGGTTCCAGGCGGCGAGCGCCGGCGACAGCGGCACCGCGTCCAGATCGACCACGACCGCCAGCCCGCTCGCCGCAGCCATGCGGCTCGCATCGATCAGCAGGCCATCGGAGACATCGCTCATTGCATTCACGACCGACGCCAGTGCGCGACCCTCGGCGAGCCGGGGCTGCGGCCGCCGGTAGCGGGCGAGCAACGCAGCCGGGCCATCCTGGCCTCGCGCAATAGCGAGTCCTGCGCCCGCATCGCCGATCGTGCCGGTTATCCACAACGCGTCGCCCGCGCGCGCCCCGCCTCGTGCAGGCGCGACAGTCGAGCGGCCCAACGCGGTCAGGGTCAACACGCGCGGCGCGCTCGGCGGCAGCGACACCGTATCGCCACCGATCAGCGCCACCCGATAGTGGCGCAGCGCCTCCTCGAGGCCGGTGAGAAAGCTCGCATCCCAGGCCTCATCGCGCAGCGGATAGTTGAGCAGCACTCCCTCGGGGAACGCGCCCTTGGCCGCCAGATCGGAGAGATTTATCGCGACCAGCTTCCATGCAACATCCGGTGCCGGGTCGGCGGGCAGGAAGTGGATCCACTCCACCAGCGTGTCGGTGGTAACGATCAGATCGCCGACGACCGCCGCATCATCGCGCAACCCCCGCGCGCCGGGGTGAAGCGGCAGGCGGCGCAGTGCGGCGAGGAAATCGGCTTCGGTCAGCCCCGAACTTCCTTCGCGATCGAATCCAGCAGGCCGTTGACAAACCCCGCCTCCCGCCGCGCATAGAATGCGTGGGCGACATCGACATATTCGCTGATCACGGCACCCACCGGCACGTCGGCGCGGGCGAGAAGCTCGTAGGTGCCGCAGCGGAGGATCGCCTTCATCGGCTTGTCGAGCCGCTCGAGCGTCCAGCCGCTCGCCAGCTTGCCCGCGATCGCCACGTCGATGTCGGCGGCGCGGGCGGTCGCGCCCTTCACCAGATCGTCGAAGAAATCGACCTCGGCGTCCGCATATTCCGCGCCTTCGATCGTAGCCCCGAGCCGGTGCTGGTGAAACTCGTGGAGCAGCGTGGGGATCGCGGTGCGCTCCATCTCATGCTGGTAGAGCGCCTGAACGGCGGCAAGCCGCGCAGCAGCACGGGCGGTTGTTCGGGCGGTGGTACGGGGCATAGGTAGCGCGCATGTAGGCGGCCTGCGCCGCTACGTCACCCCGAGGCGCAGCGCGACCGAGCGGGCGTGCGCGGGCAAACCTTCGGCCTGCGCCAGGGCTACCGTTGCCGGACCGAGCACCGCCAGCGCAGCGGCGTCGAGCTGCAGGAAGCTCGTCCGCTTCATGAAGTCGAGCACGCCCAGCCCGCTGGCGAAACGCGCGCGGCGGCCGGTGGGGAGGACGTGGTTGGGGCCGGCTATGTAATCGCCGATCGCTTCGGGTGTGTGACGCCCGAGGAAGATGCTGCCGGCGTGGCGGACGCGGGCGAACAGCGGCTCCGGGTCGGCGACGGCGAGTTCCAGATGCTCGGGCGCGAGCCGGTCGACCAGCGGCATCGCCTCGGCGAGCGTGTCGACGAGCACGATCGCACCGTTCGCATCCCATGCCTGGCGCGCGACGGAGGCGGTGGCGAGATCGCCCAGCTGGCGGTCGACCGCGGCGGCGACCGCTTCGCCCAACACGGCGTCGTCGGTGAACAGGATCGACTGGGTGACGGTATCGTGCTCGGCCTGGCTGAGCAGGTCGGCGGCGATCCAGTCGGGATCGTTGCCGCGGTCGGCGACGACGACGATCTCGCTCGGCCCGGCGACCATGTCGATGCCGACGACGCCGTACAGCTGGCGCTTAGCTTCCGCGACCCAAGCATTGCCGGGGCCGACGATCACGTCCACCGGCGCGATCGGACCTGCGCCATAAGCCAGCGCCGCGACACCCTGCGCGCCGCCGACCCGCCAGATCTCGTCGACCCCGGCAAGGTGCGCGGCGGCCAGCACGAGCGGGTTGACCTGTCCGTCGGGGGTCGGGGTCACCATCGCGATCCGTTCGACGCCCGCGACCTTGGCTGGGATCGCGTTCATCAACAGCGAGCTGGGATAGGCGGCACGCCCGCCGGGGACGTAGAGCCCCGCCGCATCGACCGCCCGCCAGCGCGCGCCGAGGCGGACGCCCGCGTCGTCGCGGTAATCGCTGTCGGCCGGGCGCTGCTTCTCGTGATAGGCGCGGATGCGTGTCGCCGCGAGTTCGAGCGCCTCGCGCAGGACGGGATCAAGTGCTGTGAAGGCGGCGGCGCATTGCGCAGGTTCGATCCGCCAGCCTGTCTCGTTCAGGTCGAAGCGGTCGAACTGCCGGGTATAGGTCGCGACCGCCGCCTCGCCGCCGTGCTTTACCGCGCGCACGATCGCTACGACGTCGCGTGCGACGTCGGCGGCAGCCTCGCGGCGCGAGTTGACGAGGGCGTCGAACGCGGCGGCGAAGCCAGGATCCAGCGTGGAGAGGCGGATCACGCCGCCACCGATCGCCGGAACGCCTCGACCAGCGGCACGATCTCGGCGCGGGTCTTCATCGCCGCGCGGTTGACGATCAGGCGCGAGGTCACCTCCGCGATCACCTCGACCTCGACCAAGCCGTTCTCCTTCAGTGTCCGGCCCGAGCTGACCAGGTCCACGATCCGCGGCGCCAGCCCCAGCGTCGGCGCCAGCTCCATTGCGCCGTTGAGCTTGACGCACTCCGCCTGCACCCCGCGGCGGGCGAAATGCTGCGCCGTGACATGCGGGTATTTGGTGGCCACGCGCAAATGGCTCCACCCCCGCGGATCGTCGTGCGCCGCCAGCGCCGCGGGCTCGGCAACCGACAGGCGGCAATGGCCGATGCGCAGGTCGACCGGCGCATACAGCTCGCTGTAATCGAATTCGGCGAGCACATCGGACCCGACGATGCCCAGCTGTGCCGCGCCGTGCGCGACGAAGGTGGCGACATCGAAGGCGCGGACGCGGATCAGCTCGATGCCCGCGTCGTCGGTCGCGAAGCGTAACGCGCGGCTGTCCTCATCAAAGAACGCCGCCTCCGGCCGCACCCCTGCGCGCGCGAGCAGCGGCTGCGCTTCGACGAGGATGCGTCCCTTCGGCACGGCGATGATGAGCGGGTTGGCCACGGCCGCCGGGCTTTACGCACCGCCCTTCGCAGGTGCAACAAGCGCAGCAGGAGGACGGCATGGCGGGCGAAGCGAACAACCGGGGGGCGTTCCGGATCCAGGAATATTACTGCCGGCAGATGGGCGCGCCGCGTTACGCCGCCTTGTGTGCGGCGGTCGCCGATGGGCTGACGCGGGCGACCGCGGTCGGACGGCGACTGCTCGACTGGGCGGGGGAGCCGACCAGGGATGCGCTGCCGCTGCGCTTCATCGGCGGGCTGCATGCGCTGGTGCTGGCGGGAAAGGATGCCGGGCTGGCCCGCGTCTTTGCGGGGGAGGTGACGGAGGACGCGATCGCGGCCGGGCTGGAGCGGGTGCTGGCCGTGCATGAAGCCGACCTGTTGCCGTGGCTGGACGGGCCGCCGCAGACCAACGAGCCGGGGCGGTCGGCGGCGCTGATGTGCGGGCTGATGGCGGTCGCGCGGCGGCACGGGCCGCGGATCGAGGTGATCGAGATCGGATCGAGCGCGGGGTTGAACCTGCTGATCGGGCGGTACGGGTTCGACCTGGGGGGAACACGGGTCGGCCCGCCTGACGCGCCGATCGTGCTGACGCCGGCGTGGACGGGCGCTGCGCCCGAGCCGGTCGAGGTCGAGATTGTGTCGGCGCGCGGGTGCGATGTGGCGCCGATGGACGCGGCCGATCCGGCGGTCGAGGCGCGGCTGTCGGCCTATGTCTGGGCGGAGAAGCCCGAGCGGCTGGAGCGGCTGCGCGCGGCGATCGCGATGGTGCGCGACGAGGGGGTGCAGCTCGACCGCGCCGACGCCGCCGACTGGGTCGAGGCGCGGCTGGCCGAGCCGCAGGCGGCAAGCGTCACGCGGGTGCTGATGCACTCGGTCGTCTGGCAGTACCTGCCTGCCGGCACGCAGGCCCGCATCCGTGCCGCGATGCAGGCGGCAGGGGCGCGGGCGACGGCGGAACGGCCGCTCGGCTGGGTGATGATGGAGCCGAACCGCGCGATTGCGCACCAGGTGATGCGAGTACTGAGCTGGCCCGGCCATGCCGAGCCCGAGGTGCTGGGCGTCGCGCACGCGCACGCGGCGTGGATCAGATACGGCGCACCCGATACGGGCGAAGCGATCGAGCTGCCGGAGTCGGCGCAGGTCTGGCCCTAGACGCCCCAGTCGCGCATTGCCTTCAGCACGGCGGGCGCGTTTTCCCACGGCACGAAATGCCCCGCCTCGACCTTCGCCACCGTCAGGTCGGGGACCAGCGCGTCAAGTCCCGCCAGCTGCATCGGCAGCAGCGCGGTGTCGGCCATGCCCCAGATTACCAGCGTCGGCTGCGTCACCGGCGGGAAAGGGCCGTCGAGGAAGGCCGGGCGCGGCGGGTTCTCGTCCATGGCGGGCACGATCAGTGTCGACGCACGATACCAGTTGAGCATCGCGGTCATCGCACCGGGCTGACCCCACTCGTCGAGATAGGCGGCTCGGTCCGCGCCCATCACCGCGCGGGTCAGCACCTGCGCGAAGGTCGACGAGAAGAAATGCTCCAGTCCCGCGCCGACCAGCCCCTTGTCCAGCGAGGTGTCGCGGAAGCGGCGGATATACTGGCTGGCGGCGCGCTGGTCGCGGTGATCGAACAGCGAGCGCTGGAAGACGAACGGGTGGGGCGCGTTGACGATCACCAGTCGCGCCACCCGCGCCGGCTGCTGCAACGCGGCCAGCCATGCGATCGCGCCGCCCCAGTCATGGCCGACCAGCGTGAACCGCTCTACCCCGTAGTGGTCGGCCAGCGCGGTGAGGTCGGCGACGATCTTGTCGGGGGCATAGCTGTCGACCGATTGCGGCTTGGAGGAACGGGCATAGCCGCGCTGATCGGGGGCGAGGACGAAGTGGTCGTGCGCGAGATCAGGGACGATTGCTCGCCAGGTCCGGTGCGATTCCGGGAAGCCGTGAAGCAGGATCACCGCGGGCCGGTCGCGTGACCCCGCGATCTGGACGTCGAGATCGACGCCGGTCGGAAGCGCCACACGGTCGAGGGTGTCGGTCATCGCAATGGCCTCATGGATAGCTGACGGTCAGCGGGCGGTCGGGAAGGGGGATGAACTCGGCCGCGTCGTCGGGAACGGGCGTGAACGCGCCGCTGCGCCAGTCGCGCTTGGCCTGTTCAATCCGGTCGGGGCGCGAGGACACGAAGTTCCACCAGACGTGGCGCGGCCGCGCAAAGGCGTCGCCGCCGCACAGCATCACGCGGCCACCGGTCGCGGAGGCGAGCGTCGCAACGGCGCCCGGCCGCAGCACGTAGAGCCGCTGCGCCGCCAGCGGGACCCCGTCGAGCGTCGCTTCGCCCGCCGCCAGATACACTGCGCGTTCGTCGGCGCTGTCATCGATCGGCGTCCGCCCGCCGGGCGCGAGTGCGATCGCGGCGTAGACGGCGCCGGCGTGCGCGGTCGTCGGCGCTGCCGCCCCCCAGAGGCTGCCCATCACCACCCGCGCCGCCGCCCCGTCCGCGCCGATCACCGGCAGCGCGGCGGCGGGGATGTGCTCGAACGCCGGGTCGGTCTCCTCCAGCGCGTCGGGGAGCGCCAGCCAGGTCTGGATGCCCGACAGCACCGGGCCGTGCGACCGTTCATCGCCGGGCGAGCGCTCCGAATGGACAATACCGCGCCCGGCGGTCATCAGGTTGACCGCGCCCGGCTCGATCCGCTGCTTCGTGCCGAGCGAATCGCGATGGTCGATCGCGCCGTCGAACAGATAGGTGACGGTGGCGAGGTTGATGTGCGGGTGCGGGCGGACGTCAATGCCCTGCCCGGAGGCGAGCGTCGCCGGGCCCATCTGATCGAAAAACAGGAACGGCCCGACCATCGTCCGCGCGCGGGCGGGGAGAACGCGATGGACCTTGAACCCGCCGAGATCGTGGGTGACGGGCTCCAGCACCTGTTCGACGACGTCATCGAGCATCGGCGGGCTCCGTGGCGGCGAGCATCGCCGCAAGGTCGTCGGGATAGAGGCGTTCGGGATGGGCGGCCAGCGCCGCGGCGGTGAACCAGCGCCACTGCGTCATCACCCGCCGCTCCAGCGCGGTGTGGCCGCCGGTGTCGACCGCGCAGCCGTCGACGTCGACGCGGAACCAGCGCTCGTCGGCGATGACGTCGACCCCCTCGATGGTGCGGAACGCGACCGTTCGCTGCGCCACCTCCGGCCCGCAGTCGCGGTCGATCCCGACCTCCTCGCGCAGCTCGCGGCGCGCCGCCGCCGCATAGCTTTCGCCCGCGTCGAGCGCCCCGCCCGGCGTACACCAGAAGGGCGGGCGGTCGTTCGGCGTGAAGCGGAACAGCAGGACGCGCCCGTCGCCATCGACCAGCAGGATGCGCGCGGCGGGACGGGGCTGCCGGGTCATTCGGCCCCTCGTGTCTCGCCCGGCGCCATCGTGCGGATCGCGAGCGCGTGGATACCGCCGGGGGCAATCAGGTCGGCGAGCGCGTGGTTGACCAGCCGCTGGCGCGCGACGCGGGAGAGGCCGGCGAAGGCGGCGCTTTCGACCATCACGCTCCAATGCGTTTCGCCCGAGCCGTCGTCGCCCATGTGTCCCGCATGGAGATGGCTGTCGTTGCGCACCGTCAGGATGGTCGGGACAAGCGCGGTGGCGAGGCGGCGCTCGATTTCGGGCGCGAGCCGGGGCTTGTGAGCGGGTTGCGGCGTGGCGGGGTCGGGCATCACCGCCTACATAGCGCGGTTCGATCCCCAAGGCATGAGCGGAGTAGGCGTGACGGAAGAGAAGCGGGAGCGTGCGGGACCGCGCTTTCATGGGCGAGTGGAGGCAAACGGGCGGGGGTGTGCGGAGCCGGGCTGCGACGGCCCCGGGGAGTTTCGCGCGCCCGCGCTCGACGTGCCGGTCGCCGGACGCGACGGCCCCCCGCCGTTCCGCTGGCTATGCCTGGACCATGTGCGCGCGTTCAACAGCCGCTATAATTTCTTCAGCGGGATGAGCGCCGAGGAGATCCATCAGGCGCAGCGCCCCCATGCCGGGTGGGAGCGCGAGACGCGCGCCTTCGCCAGCGCGGGCGACCGGGGACCGCGCTGGGCGGACTTCACCGATCCGCTGGACGCGATCGCCGCGCGGTATCGCCGCGAGCCTGCGCCCGAGCGCGGCGATGGCAAGCCGCTGTCGGGCGAGGACCGCGCGAGCCTGAAGGTGCTGGGGCTGGCGTCTGATGCCGACCGCACCGCGCTCAGGCGGCGCTATTCGGAACTCGTCCGCCGCTATCACCCCGACCGCAACGGCGGCGACCGCAGCCACGAGGCCATGCTGCGCGCAGTGATCGACGCCTATCAGCAGCTCCGCCAGGCCCCGGCGTTCGCCTAATCCCGATCCGGCGCGCCGAGCGGGAAGAGGTGGCGATACGGGCGCGCCTCCTCGACGCAGCGCGCCACCGATGGGCGGGCGAGCAGTTTCGCGCGGTGCGCGCGCAGCGTCGCGAGCGTCGCCGGAATCGGCGATACCAGTCGGCGTAGAACAGGCTGGGCGCGGCGGCGCAGTCGGCGAGCGTGAAGGTCTCGCCCGCGGTCCAGGCGCGCCCGGCGAGGCGCGCGTCGAGCCACGCATAGATCGCGTCCAGCTCTTGCGCCGCCTGCGCGACGCCGAACGGGTCGCGGGCGTTGGCGGGGCGCAGCGCATCGGCGACATGCTTGTTCATCGGCGTCATCACATAATCGTCGAAGATGCGCGTCATCATCCGCATCTCCACTGCCGCCGCCGGGTGGTCGGGCAGCAGCCTGGCGGGGCCGGGGTGGACCCGGTCGAGATGCTCGACGATCGCATCGGTCTCGACGATCACCTGCCCGTCGTCGACCAGCACCGGCATCTTCCGCAGCGGCCAGGCTTGGGCCCAGGCGGCGGCGTCGGCGGGCCGATCGGGCCCGAGCAGCCGCAGCGCGAACGGCGTGTCGTGCTCGTAGAGCGCGATCAGCACCTTCCAGCAATAGGAGGAGAAGGGGTGGCCGAACAGCTCGATCACCAGCTGCCCTCGGCCATCGCGCGCTGCCGTGCCCGTTCGCGGTCGCTCGGCGGCGGCAGGTCGGGGGGCGTGCCGGTCCTGACCGCACCGGCGATCGCGTAATGGCCGACCGTGACGCCGTGCTCGCCGACGGCATGGCCGGTCAGCCGCAGCGCCCCGGGCGGCGTTCCGTCGCCGAACAGCCGCTTGCCGCGGCCGAGCACGACCGGAAAGGTCATCAGGATCAGCCGGTCGATCAGTCCGGCGGCGAGCAGCGGCGGGTAAAGCGTCGACGATCCCTGGATCAGCAGGTCGGGGCCGTCGCTCTCCTTCAGCGTCCCGACCGCGTCAGTCCCGGCGAGGCGGCGGCTGTTCGCCCAGGGCAGCGGGTCATCATGCCGGGTGACGACATGCTTGGTGGCGGCGGTGAGCGCCTGGCCCATCCCCGCCTCGTCGCCGGTGACATAGGGCCAGTGCGCGGCGAAGATGTCGTACGTGCGCCGCCCGAGCAGCAGGTCGTAGGGCGGGGTGAACACCTCGCCCAGCGCAGTCTCCACCACCGGGTCCCACACCCCGAACACCCAGCCGCCATTCGCGAAGCCGCCGGTCGGGTCCTCGGTCGGGCCACCGGGCGCCTGCATCACGCCGTCGAGCGAGACGAAGGCGGCCCCGGTCAGCCTACGCATCGGCGGTCTCCCCCGCCCGCGCCGCCTCGATCGCGGCGACGTCGACCTTCTTCATGCTCATCATCGCGGTGAAGGCGCGCTTGGCCTCGGCGCCGCCTGCCCGCATCGCGTCGGTCAGCGTGCGCGGGGTGATCTGCCAGTTCAGCCCCCAGCGGTCCTTGCACCAGCCGCACATGCTCTCCTCCCCGCCATTGCCGACGATCGCATCCCAATAGCGATCGGTCTCCGCCTGATCGTCAGTGGCGATCTGGAAGGAAAAGGCCTCGCTCTGCGGAAATTGCGGGCCGCCGTTAAGGCCGAAGCAGGCGACGCCGCAGACCGTGAACTCGACACCGATGACGTCGCCGGCCTTGCCGCTGGGATAATCGGCGGGCGCGCGCTGGACGGCGGTGACGGCGCTGTCGGGAAAGGTCGCGGCGTAGAAGCGTGCGGCCTCCTCCGCGTCGCCGTCGTACCACAGGCAGATCGTCGCCCTGCTCATGGCTGTTCTTCCTTGCCCGGCCCGACCAGCGCGAAGCGCGCGCCTTGCGGGTCTTCGCCCATGACGATGCGCTGTCCACCAGGCACGTCGTGCGGGCCCATGGTGATCGTGGCCCCGCCAGCGGTGGCGCGGTCGATCGCGGTGTCGAGGTCGGGGACGCTGAAATAGAAGTTCCAGCGCGACGGCTGATCGCCTTCCGGCTGCATCAGCGCGCCCAGCACCGTGTCACCCAAGTGCAGGAAATGATAGCCGCCCATCGGCCCCATGTTCATCGTCTCCGGGTTCTCCCACCCGAACACCGTCCGGTAAAAGGCGAGTGCGCCCGGGGCGTCGCTGGTCCATAGCTCGTTCCAGCTGCAATGGCCGTCGACCGGCGCGGGGGAGAACGCGGTGCTGGTCCCGTCGGTCGCGCCGCGCATGACGTAGAAGGGCGCGCCCTGGGGGTCGGCGAACAGCGCGACGCGGCCGACATTGGGGATGTCCCAGGGCGGCATCAGCACCGCGCCGCCCGCCGCGCCGACCTTGGCTGCGGTCGCATCGACATCGTCAACGCCGACATAGAAGAGCCAGCCCGGTTTCGCGCCGCCCCCCTGCATTTCCTCGGTCAACGCCATTACGCCGCCGACATTGCCGTCAGGGGCGGTGATCATCCGATAATCCATCGGCCCGGCGGGCCGCGCCTCGATCGTCCAGCTGACTGCCGCGTCGTAAAAACGTTTCGCGCCGTCCACGTCGGGGGTGAGCAGTTCGTACCAGATCGGCGTGCCGTGTGGATTGGCCATGTGTCGTCTCCCTATGCGTCGAGCAGTGCGCAAAAGCCGCCGAAGATCAGCCGCTTGCCGTCGAACGGCATCGGCGTGTCATCTGGCTGCATGCGCGGATCGGCCATCACCTTTGCCATGCCGGCATCGCGCGTCCCTTTGTCGGGCCATTCGATCCAGGAAAAGACGACCGCCTCGCCCTCCGCCGCCGCGACGGCGCGGTAGAAGTCTGTCTGCGTGCCCCGCGGTACGTCGTCGGCCCAGCTCTCCACCACCCGCGTCGCGCCGTACTCCCTGAAGATTGGCGCCATCTTTGCCGCAAAGTCGCGATAGGCGTCGGCACCGACCCCCGCTTTGATCGGCGCGAGGAACCCATCGATATACGTCATCACCGTCTCTCCCGCTTCACAAGGTGGAACGCACCGCGCGCGCGCGTCAAGCGGACGCTCAGACGGGCAGCGCGCGCGCCGCGATCGCTAGCGCCGTCACCATGAAGGCGGCCATAGCCGCCAGCAGCGCCCGCATCGTCACGCCGCCTCGGTCTGCAGCTGCTGCTGCATCGCCTCTAACGCCCCCATGTCCATATGGAACGGGCCAAAGCCGTGGCCGTCCAGGTCCTCGAATGCACGACTGTACATGAAGCCCTGATCCTCCGGCTCGTGTGCCTCACGCCCGCCCGCCGCAATCGCGGCCTCGGTCAGCGTATCGACCTCGGCGCGGCTGTCGAGCCCCAGCGCGACCAGTATCTGGCTGAAGGTGCGCGCGTCGACGATCTGCTTGGGCGTCAAGGTGGCATAGAACGCCTTGTCGAGCACCATGATCGTGATCGTATCCGTCCACATCAAGGAGGAGGCGTGGGCACCGGAAAACTGCTCGTTCTTTGTCAAGCCGAGCGCTTCGTAAAAGGCGGTCGACTTCGCCACGTCGGCGACCGGCAGGTTGATGAAGATCATCTTGGCCATTGGTTGCTTCTCCCGAATCACGATTTGCCTTCGATGCGTCCATCGGTTATGAAAAGCAACCATGAAGTCAGAAAGAGTAACTGATATCGATCGCGGCGTGGGTATGCGCTGGTATGACGACGCCTGCGGTACCGCGCTGGCGATGGAATTGGTCGGCGAGCGCTGGTCGCTGCTGATCGTGCGCGAACTGATGTTCGGACCGCGGCGCTTTTCCGAGCTGAAGGGCGGGCTGAACGGGATCAGCGCCAACGTGCTGACGCAGCGGCTCGACGGGCTGGCGCGCGCCGGCATCATTGAACGGCGCCGGCTGCCCTCGCCTGCCAACGCGCAGGTTTATGACCTCACTGACTGGGGCCGCGAGAGCGAGCGCTCGATCCAGGAGCTCGGCCGCTGGGCGGTGCGCTCGCCGCGGCACGACGTGACGTTGCCGCTCAGCCCGGCGTCGATGATGATGAGCTTCCGCACCATGTATGCGGGCGGCGGCAGCGGCGTGTTCGGCTTCCGGCTCGGCGCCGACAGCTTCGTCGCGCGGCCGGGCGACACGTTCGCGGTCGAGCGCGGCGACCCCGTGGGCGCGGACGCGGTGTTCGTCGCGGCCGATGCGCCCGCGCTGGCGGGCTATATCTATGGCGGCGTGGCGCTCGCGGCGTTGGAGGCCGAGGGCGTGCTGCGGGTGACAGGCGATCGCGCCGCGGCCGAGCGGTTCCGCGAGCTGTTTCCGCTGCCGCCCAAGCTCGCGGCTTGACGCGGGAGGCTTCCGTTCGCACTGGATAAAGCCAATCTTGCTCAGGCTTCGTCCATGACCGATCTCCCCAACACCCAGCCCGACAGCCGCGAGGCGACCGTCCTCGCCGCGCCCGACAAGACGATCAGCGTCCGTGAGCTGTTCGGGATCGACACTGACATGCAGGCTCCCGCCTTTAGCGAGGCGGACGAGCGCGTACCCGACCTCGACCCCGCCTATGTGTTCGACGCCGACACCACGCTGGCGATCCTGGCCGGCTTTGCGCACAACCGGCGCGTGATGGTGCAGGGCTATCACGGCACCGGCAAGTCGACCCATATCGAGCAGGTCGCGGCGCGGCTGAACTGGCCGTGCATCCGCATCAACCTGGACGCGCATATCAGCCGCATCGACCTGATCGGCCGCGACGCGATCGTGCTGCGCGAGGGGCAGCAGGTGACCGAGTTCCGCGAGGGGCTGTTGCCGTGGGCGCTGCAGACCCCGACCGCGCTGGTGTTCGACGAGTATGACGCGGGCCGCCCCGACGTCATGTTCGTGATCCAGCGCGTGCTGGAGACCGAGGGCAAGCTGACGCTGCTCGACCAGAACCGCGTGATCCGGCCCAACCCCTGGTTCCGCCTGTTCGCGACCGCGAACACGGTGGGGCTGGGCGACACCAGCGGGCTGTACCATGGCACCCAGCAGATCAACCAGGGGCAGATGGACCGCTGGAACATCGTCGTCACGCTCAACTACCTCCCCGCCGCGGTCGAGGCGCAGATCGTGCTCGCCAAGTCGGGCGAGTACGACCACGCCGGCGGCAAGAAGGAGGTCGACGCGATGGTGCGCGTCGCCGACCTGACCCGCAAGGGCTTCGTCAACGGCGACATCTCGACGGTGATGAGCCCGCGCACGGTGATCACCTGGGCGCAGAACACGCTGATCTTCGGCGATGTCGGCTTCGCGTTCCGGTTGTCGTTCCTCAACAAGTGCGACGAGGCGGAGCGGCCGCTGGTGGCGGAATATTATCAGCGGGTGTTCGGCAAGGACCTACCGGAAAGCGTGGTGGGGAAGGGTTGATGGCTCCGGCGGGCTAAGCTACCTAGCCCGTCCGGAGGTAAGCGATGGCCGAGGCCGATCCGCGCAAGACGTTCAACGTCCATGACGCCAAGTCCAATCTGTCGCGGCTGATGGACCGGGCCCGCGCCGGGGAGGAAATCGTCCTCGCCAAGGCGGGAGAGCCGTGGGCGAAGCTGGTACGGGTCGACAGGACGGAGCCGATCCGCCGCAAGCCCGGAGGATGGCCCGCCGCGCGCGATCTCCCCCTGGAGGTCTGGAGCGAGCCACTATCCGAAGAGGAACTCGCGGCCATCGACGATCGGCCCGAGCAAGAGCGACACTGATCGGTGTTTTTGCTGGACACCGTGGCGCTGGTGACCTGGTGGGGCGACTCCCCCCGGTTGGGCGCGCAAGCGCGAACAACGCTGGAGCGATCTAGCGAGGCGATGTTCGTCAGTCCGGTGAGCGTCTGGGAGATCGCCAACAAGAACCGGCTCGGGAAGTTGCCCGAGTTCGACGGTTTCGGCGACGAGTGGACAGGGCTGATCCGTCGCGATGCCTTCACCTTGCTTCAGGTCAGCGGCGACCATGCGATCCGGGCCGGTTATCTGAAGGGGCCGCATCGCGATCCGTTCGATCGCCTCATTGCGGCTCAGGCTTTGGAGGAAGGTTTGGTCGTCCTCACGAACGATGGCGAAATAGCCGCCTTCGGCTGCGAGGTGCTGTGGTGAGCGTGGACACCCCCCTCGACCGCTTCAAGGCCGTGCTCGCGGGCACTGCGCGGGCGATCGCGGACGAGCCGGAGGTGGAGTTGGCCTTCACCGCCGACGCGCCGGTTCAGTCGGGCAAGCATCTGAAGGTGCCGATGCCCGCCCGCCAGCTGCCCGCCGAGCAGGTGGCGGAGGCGCGGGGGTTTGCGGACGGGTTCGCGCTGAGGCTCAAGCACCATGATCCTGCGCTGCACGGGCGCGGCGCGCCGGCCGACCCGGTGGCGCGCGCGGTGTTCGATGCGATCGAGGGCGCGCGCGTCGAGGCGTTAGGGTCGCGCGGCTATGCGGGGATCGGCGACAATCTGGCGACCGCGCTCGACGTCCGGCTGCGCAGCGATCCGATCACCCGCGCGCGCACCCGCGACGAGGTGCCGCTGTCGACCGCGCTGTCGCTGCTGGTGCGCGAGCGGCTGACGGGGCGGGCGTCGCCGGCCGCGGCCGATGCGGGGCTGGCGCTGATCCGGCCGTGGGTCGACGAGTGTGCCGATCTGGACGCGCTGGCGCTGGCGATCGACGACCAACGCGCGTTCCAGGCGCTGGCGATGACCCTGCTCGAACAGCTGCAGCTGGTCGACGGCGATGCTGCCCCCGATCAGGCGGACGAGGGCGGGGCGGACGAGGAAGGGTCGGATCAGGCTGAAGGCGAGCAGGAAGAGGATGGCGAGCAGCAGGGCGGCGAGGGCGAGGCCGAGGTCGAGGCGCGCGGCGAGCAGTCGGAGGCGGACGAGCAGAACGGCGACGGCGAGGAGCGCGGCGAGCAGGATGCCGAGGGCGCGGAAGGAGAACCCGGTGACGAGGGCGAGGAGGGGATGCAGCCGGTGCGTCCCAACCGCCCGCCCGCCGACCTATCGCCGCAATTCGACTACAAGAGCTGGACCACGCAGTTCGACGAGGTCGTCGCCGCGACCGAGCTGTGCGACGCCGACGAACTGACGCGGTTGCGCGGCTATCTCGACCAGCAGCTCGTGCATCTGCAATCGGCGGTGTCCAAGCTCGCCAACCGGCTGCAGCGGCGGCTGATGGCGCAGCAGAACCGGTCGTGGGACTTCGACCAGGAAGAGGGAATGCTCGACGCCGCGCGCCTGGCGCGCGTGGTGGTCAGCCCGGGCTCATCGCTTTCCTACAAGGTCGAGCGCGAGACCGATTTCCGCGACACGGTGGTGACCCTGCTGATCGACAATTCGGGATCGATGCGCGGGCGGCCGATTTCGATCGCGGCCATTTCCGCGGACATCCTGGCGCGGACGCTGGAGCGGTGCGGGGTCAAGACCGAGATACTGGGCTTCACGACGCGGGCGTGGAAGGGCGGGCAGGCGCGCGAGACCTGGCTCGCCGCAGGCCGCCCGCCGCAGCCGGGGCGGCTCAACGACGTCCGCCACATCGTCTACAAGAAGGCGGACGAGCCGTGGCGGCGCGCGCGGGCCAGCCTGGGGCTGATGATGCGCGAGGGGCTGCTCAAGGAGAATATCGACGGTGAGGCACTGCTCTGGGCGCATGCGCGGCTGCTGGCGCGGCCGGAGGAGCGGCGCATCCTAATGGTGATCAGCGACGGCGCGCCGGTCGACGATTCGACCCTGTCGGTCAACAGCGGCTCGTATCTGGAGCGGCATCTGCGCCAGGTGATCGGCTGGATCGAGGGCAAGTCGCCGGTCGAGCTGGTCGCGATCGGCATCGGCCACGACGTGACGCGCTATTACGAACGCGCGGTGACGATCATGGACGCCGAGCAGCTGGGCGGCACGATCATCGAGCAGCTGGCGGCGCTGTTCGACGCGGACGGGCGCTGACGCCGGCGGCGCGGCAAGCCCGCCAGACGCGGTTTCTCGCGCGAGCGCCGCATCCCTGCTACCCCTGGTCTGGGGAAGCGGGGCGGAAGCGATGATCGACGAGCGCGATAGTACAGGCAGGGCGGCGGTGCGCTGGTGGCGCATCGCCGCCCTGCTGCTCGCGGCCTATGCCGTGTTTACCTGTGCGGAGTTCGCGCTGTGGGATGCGCACCGGCTGCCGGGCACGGGCACGATCGGCGTCGAGCAACTCGATATGGCGATCGATCCGGCCGGTCCGGCGGGCACCGTCCGGGTAGCGGCGGTGGCGGCGGGGTCGCCGTTCGCGGCCGCCGGCGTCAGGGTGGGCGATCGGCTGCACTTCCGTCCAGCCTATGACTATCTGCGCTATCGGCAAGCAGGAGAGACCGTCCACGCCGTTGTCGAGCGCGACGGGCGCGCGATGCCGGTCAGCGTCACGGCGGCGCCGCGCACCGGCGCGCCCGACTGGGACGGCGTGCGCTTCTACCTCGGCAATCTGGTGCCCGCCCTGTTCGGCGGGTTGATCGTCTGGCGCAGCCGCCGCGGCGTCGCCGGGCTTTTGCTGGGCACCGCAATGGTCGTCTTCGGGCCGCCGTCGCCGTCGGCGATGATGTGGGAGGGCGCCTCGCCGGCGGGGTTCCTGTTCTTCGCGACGCTCAACCGGGTGTGCATCGTCGCCGTCGGCTTCTTCCTGCTGGCCTTCGCGATGCGCTTCGTCGCCGAGAGCGTCGGCGGGGTCGGGCGGCGGCAGTGGCAGGCGCTCAAGCTCTACGGCGTAGGCTGCATCCCCGTGCTGGCCGTCTGGACCTGGTGCGATCTGACCGCGACCAGCCTGCCGGCGATCGGCAACGGGAGCGGGCTGGTGGCGGCGATCGGCTATGTCGGGTTTGCGGCCAGCCTGTTCTATCTCGCGCTCGGCTGGCTGCGGACGGCCAAGGCGGAACGCAACCGGTTCGCGCTCTTCTTCGCGGGCGTCGCGGCGTTCGTCGTGGCCCAGACCATCTCCTTCGTCGTGTTCGTCAACCTGTCGGCCATGTACTCGGCGTCGCACCCGTTGCTGGCCGTCGCCGAGCTGCTGAGCGGAGTCGTCGCGCCGGGGCTGCTGACCCACGCCATCCTGCGTCACCGCGTGCTCGACATCGGCTTCATCCTCAACCGGACGCTCGTCTACGGCGCGGTCAGCGCGGTGCTGCTGGTCGCGTTCGGGCTGATCGAGCGCGGCGTCGACGAACTGGTGACCATCGAGGGGCGCGAGCAAAACGCGCTGGTCGATGCGGGAATTGCGCTGGGCGTCTACTTAGTTTTCCATCGCTTTCGCCACACCGCAGAGCATTGGACCGAATCCTTCTTCTTCCGCGAATGGCATCATAAAGAAGCAGCGCTGCGCCGCGCGATCGAGCACGCCGGCTTCATTAACAGCACCGACGCGCTGCGTGCTTCGGCGCAGATGGCGCTCGGCCGGTTCTGTGATGGAGCCGCGGTCACGGTTTACCGCCACAGCAAGGGTGGACATTTCATCGAGGCTGACGGCGTCGTCGTCGATGGGGACCATCCCGCGGTCGTTGAAATGCGTGCCGAGGCGAGACCGGTGCGGCTTGAGGGACGCGGACCGGACGCCGCTGAACTGGGGCTGCCGATGGCTCATCGACGCGAGCTGATCGGGTTTATCCTGATCGGCGCAAAGCCGGGCGCAACCGATTACCGGCCGGACGAAGTCGACCTGCTCGGCTGGGCCGCGCATCAGATCGGGCAGGACTTCCATACCTTGGAAATGGACCGGCTGGAGACAATGGTTCGGGTGCAAGCGGAGCATATCACCGTCCTGCAGGCGCGATACGATGAGCGCGTTGGCGCAGGGCCGGCAGCCCGCCCCGCATGACGATCGACGCGCCGCGCGGCAGCTTCGCGGGCCCGGTGAAGCGCTCGGTGACGATTGCGGGGCACCCAACGTCGATCAGCCTGGAGCCGGTGTTCTGGGCCGCGCTGGAAACGGCGGCCGTTCGGCGCGCCCTGCCGCTGTCCGCGTTGGTGGCGGAGGTGGATGTGCTGCGGATCGGACAGGCACGGCCACCCAACCTGGCCAGCGCGCTACGCAGCTGGTTGTTGCGCGAAGTTGCAAATCCCTCGCAATAGCGTTGACTCTGCGAACGCCTCGCAATAGCGGACGTGGCGAAGGGAGCCTCGCTTGGCAAAGTCCGTTTCATTCGTGGCGCTGTCGTGCATCAGCGCATTCACGACCGCACCCGCTGTTGCGTCCGCCTCACCCGACCCCACCGCCGGACCCGACGATCAGCGTCGTGCCGACGTCGTCGTTCAGGGCCAGCGGCAGGAACAGCCCAGCGACCCGAAGCAGGTCGCGCCGCTGGTCGACACACCGCGTTCGATCGTCGTCCTCCCCGCCGAGGTGATTGCGCAGACTGGCTCCAACTCGCTGCAGGACGCGCTGCGCACTGTGCCGGGCATCACCTTCGGCGCGGCGGAGGGCGGCAACCCGATCGGCGACCGCCCCTTCATCCGCGGCTTTGACAGCCAAGGCTCGATCTATGTCGACGGCGTCCGTGATCTCGCGTCGCAGACCCGCGAGGTGTTCGCGGTCGATCAGGTGCAGATCGTCCGCGGCTCGGATTCGACGCTGGGCGGGCGCGGCTCCGCGGGCGGCACGCTCAACATCATCTCGCGGCTGCCGCGAACCGGCAACTTCGGTTCGGTGCTCGCGAGCTATGGCGAGGCGGACTACAAGCGCGTCTCGGGCGATCTCAACCTGCAGGTCGCGCCCAACGTCGCGTTCCGCATCCAGGGCGTGTGGCACGACCAGGATTTCGCCGGGCGCGATGCGATCTATGCACGGCGCTGGGGCGTGGCACCGGCGGTGACGATCGGACTGGGCCAGCCGACGCGGCTGACCGCGAGCTATTATTATCTGGAAAGCCACGAGCTGCCCGACAGCGGCATCCCGTACCTCTACACGATCGGCAATGCGCCAGGGACGGGCAACGTCCTGTCGCAGCCCGCGATCGGCCGCGTGACGCTGGCGAACGGCACCACCGGCACGGTCGATCGCTCCGCCTTCTACGGGCTCGCCGACCGCGACTTCCGCAACGCGACGACGCATCAGGCGATGTTGCGCGTCGAGCATGATTTCGGCAGCCTGACGCTGCGCAACACCGCGCGGTTCAGCCACAGCGATCAGGCATATATCTTCCTGCTGCCCGACGACAGCAACGGCAACGTTTATGGCACCACCGCGACGAATACCGGCGCCAACCTGACCAGCGGCGGCTACGTGTGGCGGCGCGGCAACACACGCTATGGCTATACCGAAAGCATCATCGACCAGACCGACCTGTACGGCCGCTTCCACACCGGCGGCATTGAGCATTCGATCGCGCTCGGCACCGAGTTCGCCTGGGAAAAGGCGCGGCGCGGCACCTTCGTCACGCGCGGTTATCTCAACGCCGCGGGCACCGAGATCCTGTCGACCGGCTCGACGATCACGCCCCGCTGCAACACCGGGACGGTGGCGCGCTATTACTGCACGAGCCTGTTCGCGCCCAACCCCTACGACCCGTGGGTGAACTACACGTCCGACACCTCGACCACGCCCGCGGCGATCGTGCGCAGCGCGGCCCAGGAGGAGACGCAGAACGACGGTATGACGCGGGCGGCCTACGCGTTCGATTCGATCACGCTGACGCCGCGGCTGATCCTCAACCTGGGTGCGCGCTACGACCGGTTCACCTCGGTGATCCGGCCCGGCGGCACCTATACGACGGCGACGCAGGTCCAGCTCCGTCGGGTCGACTCGCTGTTTAACTGGCAGGCGGGGCTCGTTTTCAAGCCGACCCGCGACACCAGCCTGTATGCGAGCTACGCCACGGCGGCGACGCCGCCCAATTCGCTGCTCGGCGAAGGACGCGAGGACAATGCGCTGCCGACGACGGCGACGGCGGCCAACCTGCAGCTGCTCGATGACCTGAAGCCGCAGAAGACCCGGTCCTACGAGGTCGGGGCGAAGGGCGCGTTGTTCCACGAGCGGCTGCAGCTGGGCGCGGCGGCGTTCCAGACGGATATCGACAATGCGCGTGTGACCAGCGACAGCAACACCGTCGCGTTCATCGGCCGCAGCCGCATCCGCGGCGTCGAGCTGACCGCCAGCGGCACGGTGCTCCCGGGCTGGGCGGTGTTCGGCGGCTATACCTATCTCGATCCGGTCATCGTCGATGGCGGGTCGACGGCGCTGACGGCGGCGGCGGTGGGGACGCGGGCGGCGCAGGTGGTGCTGGTGCCTTCGGTCAACACGGGCAAGCAGCTGCCGCAGACGGCGCGCAACCAGTTCACGGGCACTACCAATGTCGAGCTGTTCCACGGCTTCCAGATCGGCGGCTCGGCGCTCTACACCTCGCGGCAATATGGCGGCTATGCCGACAACCGGACCGCCACGCAGACCGCGGGCGGGGTGGTGACTGTAACGCCCGCAACCAGGGTGCTGTACCGGTCGATCCCCGGTTACTGGCGGTTCGATGCGCGCGCGAGCTGGCAGGTCGCGCCGCACCTGGAGCTGTCGGTCAATGCGCAGAACCTGACGGACAAGGTGTATTTCAGCCAGGCCTATGCCAGCCATTATGCGACCATCGCGCCCGGACGGACCGTGTTCGGCGCGGTCGGGGTGAAGTTTTGAGCACGCTCGTCAAAATCCTCCCCGGCACGGGGAGGGAGACCGCCGGCGAAGCCAGTGGTGGAGGGGGGGCCGGCACAGGCGGTGTGCGCGCGGCGCGCCCCCTCCACCAGCCTGCGGCTGGTCCCCCTCCCCGTGCCGGGGAGGAGTGGGCGGAGGCGCTGGCCGGTCCGGCGCGCGCCCAGGTCATCCGCGAGGCGGCGGAGGCGGGGCTGGCCGAGGCACAGGCGGTGCTGGGCCAGATGCTGCTCGACGGCACCGAGGTGGCGGGCGATGCGCGCGCGGGCTTCGGCTGGTTCATGCGCGCGGCGGCGCAGGAGCATGTCCTCGCGCTCAACATGGTCGGGCGCTGCTACGAGCTGGGCTGGGGCGTCGCGCCCGATCCCGCGCGCGCGGCCGACTGCTACCGCGTCGCGGCCGGGCGGGGGCTGCCCGAAGCGATGTACAACTGGGCGACGCAGCTGACGCTGGGGCGCGGCGTCGCGGCGGACAAGGCGGCGGCGCTCGGCTGGCTGCGGCGCGCGGCGGCGACCGGCTATGCCAAGGCGGAGAACTTCGTCGGCTCGTTCCATGAGGACGGCTGGGCGACCCCGGTCGACCTGCTCGCCGCGGCGCAATGCTATGCCCGCGCGGCGCACGGGGGCGACTTCCGTGGCTGCTTCAACCACGCCCGCATACTCGTCCGCAAGAAGCGTGTGCGCGAGGCACTGCGCTGGGTGGAGCAGGCGCTGGCGCTGGGCACGCCACGCTTTCGCGAGCAGGTCCGCGACTGGCTGGAGGGGCAGGGCGATGCGGAGCTGCGGCTGCGCGGGGTGGCGGCGGCGGACCGGTGCTGACAGTCGTTCCGGGGCTGCTCGACGCTGCGGCCGTCGCGCAGGTGCGAGCGGTGATCGACGCGGGACCGTGGGCGGACGGCAATGCCACCTCGGGCGCACAGTCCGCGCTTGCCAAGGCCAACGAGCAGCTGCCGGAAGACTGCGACGCCGCGCGGGCGGCGGGGGCAATCGTCCTCGACGCGCTCGCCGCATCGCCGCTGTTCGTGGCGGCGGCGCTGCCGCTCAAGGTCTTCCCGCCGCTGTTCAACCGATATGCCGGGGGTCAGGCGTTCGGCACCCATGTCGACAACGCCATCCGTATCCGGCGAGGCAGCGACTTCCGGATCAGGAGCGACCTGTCGGCGACGCTGTTCCTCGCGCATCCGGGCGATTATGACGGCGGCGAGCTGGTGATCGAGGGCCAATTCGGCGAGCAGCGGGTGAAGCTGCCCGCGGGCGATCTGGTGGTGTACCCCGCGTCGAGTCTCCATCGTGTCGAGCCGGTGACGCGGGGGTCGCGGGTCGCGAGCTTCTTCTGGGTGCAGTCGATGGTGCGCGACGACGCCGCGCGACGGGTGCTGTTCGAGCTGGACGAAGGTGTGCAGGCGGTCGCCGTGCGGCTGGGGCAGGGCGATCCGGCGGCGGTGAAGCTGACCGGCGTCTATCACAATCTATTGCGGCGCTGGGCGGAGCTGTGACAGGCGCTTGGCCGACAGGAATGGTGGCATGACCAAGCTGAAATGGCGGCGGACCTGGTTTTCGGTCCATAAATGGATCGGGCTGATCCTGGCGATCCTCATCATCCCCCTGTGCCTGTCGGGTGCGGCGCTGGTGTATGGACAGGCGCTCGATCACGCGCTCAATCCGCAGCGCTACGCCACCACCGGTGCGCAACTGCTGCCCGCCGACCGCTACGCCGCCGCGGCGATGATGCGCGCGGCGCCGGGGGAGCGCGTGGCGCAGCTGACCTATGCGGAAGGTGGCGGCGGTCCCGTGCAGGTCGCGCTTGCGCCTGCGGTAGGCGGCGCGGCGCGCGGCGGGCCGCCCGCGCGGACAGTCGTGTATCTCGAGCCGCGGACGGCGCGCGTGCTCGACGTCGCGTCGAGCAATGGCGGGCTGATCCGCTTCATCCACCAGCTACATGGGTCGTTGCAGGTTCCGGGCGGCTGGGGGCGCACGATCGTCGGCTGGATAGGGGTGGCGATGATGATTTCGGCGTTCACCGGGCTGTGGCTGTGGTGGCCGACGATCGGCAGCGTGCGGCGCGCGCTGCACTGGGGGCGGCACCGTAACCTGGACACCAACATCCACCAGACGCTGGGCTTCTGGATCTGCCTGCCGCTGTTCGTGCTGTCGCTGACGGGCGCGTGGATCGCGTTTCCGGCGTTCTTCGGCACCCTGACCGGCGGCGTCGCGCCGCGCGGGCCCGACCGGACGATGCAGGCGCGGGCGCGGCCGGTCGCGACGACGCGGCTGACCGCGCAGACGGCGGTGGCGCGGGCGGGAATGATCCTGCCCGGCGCGGTGCGCTCGGTCACCTGGCCGACCGAACGCAAGCCCGACTGGACGGTCGCGATCGGCGCGGCGCGGGGCCGTGGCGTGTCGGTGGCGGACGACGGCGGCGTCGCGGCGCTTGCTCCGGACCAGGGCGTCGCGGGCGGGCAGAACCGGCTGGTCCGCGGCATCCATGAAGGCAGCGTCGGCGGGCCGGTGTGGCGGCTGATCGTGTTCGTCGCCGGGCTGATCCCGGCGGTGCTGGCGGTGACCGGGGTGGTGATGTGGTGGCGGGCCAGGGGATGGAAAGCGCAGCTGCGCGCGCGGCAAGTGGCGCGAGCCTGAACCATCTCCCCTGCAGACCGGGGGAGGTGAGGCTATCGTCCCAGCAAAACCCGCGCCTGGCCGGCGATCTGGGCCAGCATGGCCGCGTTTGGCTGCGCGGCGTGGCGGGCGCGGTCGATCACCTGCTTGAACTGCGCGACGCGGGCGGCGTTGGTGGCGAGCCAGGCATCAACCGTCGTCTGCGGATCGGCGGCTCCCCCGCGCGCCAGGAACTGCAGCCGCAGCTGCTGGAAATCCCGCGCGAGCCCAGCCAGCAGCAGCCGCTCCCACGGGTCGGACGAGGCGATCCGCGCCGCCGTCGCCTGCGCCCAGTCGAGGCCCAGTGCCTGGCCCAGCGAGGTGAAAGCGCGCGTCAGCACCGTCTCGTCCAACCTCAGCCGCTCGCCCAGATCGGCGAGCCCGACCGCGCCGTCGAGCTGGAACAGCCGCACCACCCGCGTGGCGAGATCGGCGGGGGCGCCGGCGGACTGGAGCTGGCGGGCGATGCCGTCGCTCTGCGCGCGGCCCTCCTCCAGCAGCAGCGCCTCGGTCGCGCGATCGAGCGCGTCGATACCGCGCCCCAATCGCTCCAGCACAGGCCCGACCGCCGCGCCCGCACCCGTCACCCGCAGCAGGTCGGCGATGTGCGAACGCGTCGCCGCCGCCACCTCGTCAAACAGCAATAAGCGTGCGGCCTCGGGCATGGCCGCGGCCTCGATCGCGGCCCACAGGTCGTCGAGCCCGAACAGCCGCTCCGCCACCACGAACATCGCCGCGATGTCGCTGAGCGCCGCGCCTTCCTCCTCCGCCAGCTCGAAAGGGTAGAGCACGCCCATGCGGTTGACGAGGCGGTTGGCGAGCTTGGTCGCCACGATCTCGCGGCGCAGGCGATGGCCGTCGATCGCCGCGGCGAAGCGCTCGCGCATCGCGGGAGGGAAGGCGGCGTGGAGATCGGGCAGCAGCTCGGCCTGATCGCCCAGCATCCCGTGCTCGATCGCCTCCTGCAGCGCCAGCTTGGCGGTGGCGAGCAGCACCGACAATTCGGGCCGCGTCAGCCCGCGCCCCTCCTGCCCGCGCCGCAGCAGCTCCTCGTTCGCCGCCAGCCCCTCCACCCTGCGGTCGAGCCGCCCGCTGCCCTCAAAGATCTCGATCGCGCGGACATAGGAGGGGATGGCGGTCGCGCCGTCGCGTTCCATAAACGAGAGCGCGAGCGTCTGGAGCCGGTTGTCCTCCAGCACCAGATGCGCGACATCGTCAGTCATCGACGCGAGCAGCGCGTTGCGGTCCGCTTCCGCCAGCCGGCCCTCGATCATCTCGCGGTTGAGCGCGATCTTGATGTTGACCTCGTTGTCCGAACAGTCGACGCCCGCCGAATTGTCGATGAAATCGGTGTTGATCCGCCCGCCGCGCGCCGCAAACGCGATCCGCGCCGCCTGTGTCACGCCCAGGTTCGCGCCTTCGCCGATCGTGCGGACGCGCAGCTCCTCGGCGTCGACGCGCAGCCGGTCATTGGCGGGGTCGCCGACCGCGACGTTGTTCTCCGCCGCCGCCTTCACGTAGGTGCCGATGCCGCCGAACCAGAGCAGGTCGGCGGGCGCCTTCAGGATGGCGCTGATGAGCTCCCGCTTGACCGGCCCCAGGGTCCGCCTCCAGCCTGCCGCCAACCTGTTAGGACACGCCCGATGATGCTGCGCCCCGCCCGCCTGGCCATGGCCCTCCTGCTCACGACCCCAGCCGCCGCCCTCGCCCAGCCCGCCTCCTCGCCCGCGGCGAGCGCTGCGCCCGCCCCGCCCGCCGACCTCAAGCTCTTCCCCGACAGCCGCGTGGTGACGCATGAGCGGATCAGCGTGGAGATCACGGGCAAGGGGCCCGACATCGTGATGATCCCGGGCCTCGCCTCCTCGCGCGAGACCTGGCGGGGAACGGCCGAGCGCCTGCGCGGCCGCTACCGCGTGCACCTGGTGCAGGTTGCGGGCTTCGGCGGCGAGCCCGCGCGCGCCAACGCCAGCGGGCCTTTCTTCGACCCCACCCTGGCCGAGATCGACGCCTATTGCGCCACGCTGAAGCGGCCGATCGTGATGGGCCACAGCCTGGGCGGCACGTTTGGCCTGGCCTTGGCGCAGAAGCGTCCCGAGCACCTGTCGAAACTGCTGATCGTCGATTCCCTGCCCTTCTACGGCGTGCTCATGGGCGGACCCAACGCGACGGTGGAGACGGTGAAGCCCATGGCCGAGGCCATGACCAAGCCCGGCGGCGCCGGCGGCTTCTCGCCCGCCCAATACCGCCAGATGATCGCCGCCATGGTCACCGCCCCCGCCGATGTGGAGCGGGTGCTCGGCTGGGGCCAACGCAGCGACGGGCGCGTGGTGGCCCAGGCCATGCACGACGATATGCTGGCCGACCTGCGCCCCGGCCTCGCCGCCATGAAGACGCCTGTGACCGTGATCTACGAGACGCCGATCGCCGCGGCGGTCACCACCGGCTATGCGCCGCTCACCACGAAGACGCTCGTGCCCGTGGCCGACGCCAAGCACTTCATCATGTACGACCAGCCCGCGCGCTTCGACGCCGAGGTCGACGCCTTCCTCAAGCGCTGAGGCTCAGCCCAGCGCGGCCACCAGCGGCCCCGCGAGGCTCGCATCGATCAGGATCGTCAGCGCCTGCAGAAGCAGGATCAGCACGATCGGGCTAAGGTCGAGCCCGCCCAGGGGCGGAATGACGCGCCGGATAGGCGCCAGGATCGGCGCGGTCACCTGATCGAGCATCGTGGTGAAACGGTAGACGTTGGGATTGCGCACGTTCAACACGTTGAACGCGATCAGCCACGACAGGATGGCCGAGATGATCACCGCCCAGATCACCAGGCTGATCGCGGCGTGCAGAAGAAAGAGGATGGCTTGGCCCATGGGGCTCCTCGAAGGGTTCCGGCTCCCCGTCTAGCCGCCCGCGCCCCCGCCCACAACGCGCAGCCGCCAGGCGCCCTCCCAGACGCCCGCCTCGCCTTGACAGCCAAGGGGCTCGCCCGCTATCTGCCGCCTCCCTCAAGGGGGGCCGTAGCTCAGTTGGTAGAGCGCCTCGTTCGCAATGAGGAGGTCAGGGGTTCGACTCCCCTCGGCTCCACCAGGAAATCAATGGGTTAGCACGACCGCCGGGAGCGCCTGAAAAGCCCGCTACCACCCCGCTACCCAGAGATCGAATTTCGTGGACCCTGGTGGAAATTGCAGATCAGGCGCTGCTTATGCCTCGACCTAAGCGGCCGCCACTCCCTCTACCAGACCGGGCACCACAATCACTGGCGCTTGATCAGATTGATCACGAAATCGCCGAATG
>NZ_CBDFKR010000010.1:0-34654 GCF_965248875.1 Sphingomonas sp.
GGGAGGCGAGCCCCCTCCGTCACGCGTTTCTCGCGCGCCACCTTCCCGTCCCGGACAGGAATTTCTCGTCACCCTCACTTCACCGCGTCCAGCTGGCGCGACAGCGTGGTGTGGAAGCCGTCCGAAAAGCGCGACAGCCCGGCCTCGACCCGGTTCACGCCGTGGCTGAACCGGTTGTACGCGATCACCGCTGGGATTGCGGCGAACAGCCCGATCGCGGTCGCGAACAGCGCCTCCGCGATCCCCGGCGCGACCACCGCCAGCGACGAGTTCTGCGCCTGCGCGATCCCGGTAAACGACCGCATGATCCCCCACACCGTCCCGAACAGCCCGACGAACGGCGCCACCGAACCGATCGTCGCAAGCACGTTGAGCCGGTCCGCGAGCCGGTCGATCTCGCCCGCCGCCGCCGCGTTCATCGTCGTCGCCAGCCGTTCGCGCGTCGCCACCCGGTCGACGCCTGCGCCCGCGGTCGAGCGCCGCCATTCGGCGATTCCCGCCGCCATCACCCGGGCGGACGGCAAGTCCTGCTCGCCTTGCGCCTTGTAGAAGGCGTCGATATCCTCCGCCTGCCAGAAGGCGCGCTCGAACCCGCGCATCGCCTTGCGCGCGCGCCGCAGCCGCAGCCCGAAGGTGAGGATGATCGCCCAGGTCCAGATGCTGGCGAGGAGCAGCCCGCCCATCACCACCTTCACGACGATATCGGCATGGAGGAACAGCGCCACCGGCGACAGGGAGGCAGGGTCGGTAACCAGGACAGGGTTCACTGAAGCTCCTCGGGCGCGAGCAGGGTGCGGAAGATCGCGGTCCAGGCCTCGGGCTGACGCTTCGCACGACCGCCCGGCGCGACCAGCGCCGCCGTCACGCTCGCCTCGGTCAGGAGAAGCGCGCCGCGCATGACCCGCTGCTGAATGACGACGCCCGCCGCACGCACCGCGGTCAGGCCCGAGACGACCACCAGCGCATCGTCGAGCCGGGCGGGCGCGGCGAAGCGGATGCGGAGATCGGCAACCGCATAGGCCCCCTCACCCGCCGCGAACGCCGCACGCTGGTCGATGCCGGCCAGCCGCAGCATGTCCGACCGCGCGCGCTCCATGAATCGGAGATAGTTTGCGTGGTAGACTACGCCCGACAGGTCGGTGTCCTCAAAATACACGCGCACGGGATAGCGATGCTCGGCACCGGCGAAGCGGCCCGTGGTCGGCTGATCCTCCGGCGTCACCTCCCCGCCATTAACCACGCGCGAGTCGGCGCGAAAGCCTCTTGCGATGATGTAACCTAAGGGTTACTTGTCACCTACAGGTTACAGGGGATGATGATGACCGATATCGAAACCGCCGACCGCCTCTTGCGCAGCCGCGCCCGAATGATGCCGGCGCTGGCCGCGATGTTCGTTGCACAACAGGTAAGCTATTTTGCCGGCACGCGCATGGACGAGGGGACACGGCTGGTGAACCGTATCGCGATTGGCGGATGGCTGGCGCTCTCGATCGTCCTGCTCGTCGGGCTGGCGAGCGGGTTCGACTGGCTGAAGAGCGCACCGGTCCGGGCACTGATCAACGACGAAAATACGCGCGCCAACCGTGCCGAGGCGTTCCGCCTGGGGTTTTTGGCGACGATGATCTCGGCGTTCACGCTCTACGTCGTCTCGCTATTCGAACCGATCGGCGCTCGCGGAGCGATCCACATCCTCACCGCCATCGGGATCTCGGTGGCGTTGCTGCGGTTCGGCATGCTTGAGCGGCGCGCGCTGAAGGATGGTTGAGCGGCTCGCCAACACGCTGCGCGAAGAACGCGGCCGGCGCGGCTGGACCCAGGCCGAGCTGGCCGAGCGCGTCGGAGTGAGCCGCAAGACGATCAACACGGTCGAGAACAACGTCTTCGTGCCCTCGACGCTGCTGGCGCTCAAGCTCGCCGCCGCCTTGGGCCGGCCTGTGGAGACATTGTTCCGCATCGACCACGATTGACGCCGACCCTCCGTCCGCCGGGGCCGATCGATCCCTTGCCGCCGGTCGAGAAGCGTCAGCCGAACAGCTCGGCCAGAAAGTCGTCCGCCGCACGCCAGCCGCGCGCCGCCGATCGCGGTTGGTAGCCGACGCCCGGCACCCCTAATCCGGCCGCGCTCTCGTCGGTAAAGCCGTGACCGGTGTCGCCGAAGGCGTGGAGCTGCCAGTCCGCCTTGCCCTCGGTCAGCTCGGCCGCCAGCGCCACCACCGCGTCGGGCTTCGCCAGCGGATCGTCCCAGCCGTGGCTGACGAGCAGCTTCATCGCGATCGGCGAGACATTGGCATAGTCGGGCCGATGGAAGACACCGTGGAACGACACGCCGCCGAGCACATCCTGCCCCGATCGCGCAAGATCGAGGACACACAGCCCGCCGAAGCAGAAGCCGATCGCCGCCGTCTTTGCCGCATCGACCGCCGGATGAGCTTTCAACGTCGCCAGACTCGCCGCCAGCCGGTCGCGCAGCTGTGCCCGGTCGGCGAGGCACTCGTTCATGTAGCGCCCCATGTCCGGTCCGCGCTCGGCGCGTTTGCCCTGACCGAACACGTCGGCGACGAAGCCGACATAGCCAACACCCGCCATCCGCTCGGCGACCCAATTGTCCGCCTCCTTCTGCCCCAGCACGTTGGGGAGGATCAGCACGCCCGGGCGTTGGGCGGCCGCCGCGGCGTCGTGGGCGAAGACGCCTTCGAACGGACCGCCGGGGCCGTCATACACCTTGGTTTGCCGCTCGATCGCCATCGCGTCTGCTCCTTCGCTTGCCCGTTCGTGCCTGCCCGCTAAGGCGTTGGCCGGGGAGCGGCAAGGGAGGCGTACGGGTGGAGATCAGAGAGGACGATCCCGGTTCGTCCGCGCTTGCCGAGCTGCTCGCGCAGCACGTGGCGTTCGGCCGCGCCCATACGCCGCCCGAAAACACGCATGTCCTTGTCCCCGACCGGCTGCGCGACCCGGCGATCACCTTCTGGACAGCGTGGGAAGGCGAGACGCTGCTCGGCATGGTGGCGCTAAAGCAGATCGCGCCCGATCATGCCGAGGTGAAGTCGATGCGCACCGCCGACGCGGCGTTGCGCCGGGGCGTCGGCCGCGCGCTGCTCGACCATCTGCTCGCCGTCGCTTGCGCACGCGGTTACCGGCGCGTCCGTCTGGAGACCGGCACCGCGCCGCCTTTCGACCCCGCCACCCGGCTGTACGAACAGGCGGGCTTCGTGGACGGCCCCGCCTTCGGCGGCTATCCGGCCAGCCCGCACAATCGCTTCATGTATCTGGACCTCTAAACCCATGCCCACGCTCGTCCTGATCCGCCACGGCCAGTCCGCCTGGAACCTGGAGAACCGCTTCACCGGCTGGTGGGACGTCGACGTGACGGCGAAGGGGGCGGAAGAGGCGCGGGCTGCGGGGGCGCTAATGGCGGCGAAAGGGCTCGATTTCGACCTCACCTTCACCTCGCTGCAGACGCGCGCGATCAAGACGCTCAACCTGGCGCTGGAGGCGATGGGGCGGCTGTGGCTGCCGGTGGAGAAGCACTGGCGGCTGAACGAGCGGCATTACGGCGGGCTGACCGGGCTCGACAAGGCGGAGACGGCGGCGCGGCACGGCGAGGATCAGGTCAAGGTCTGGCGGCGCAGCTTCGACATTCCGCCGCCCGTGCAGGCGCTGGGCAGCGCTTATGACCTGTCCGCCGACCGGCGCTATCACGGCATCGAGGTGCCGCGGACCGAAAGCCTGAAGGACACGATCGCGCGGGTGCTGCCCTATTGGGAGGGGCGGATCGCCCCGGCGCTGCGCGCGGGCGAGCGGGTGCTGATCTCCGCTCATGGCAATTCGCTGCGCGCGCTGGTCAAGCATCTGTCGGCGATCCCCGACGACGCGATCACCGGGCTGGAGATCCCGACCGGGCAGCCGATCGTCTATCAGCTGGACGACGCGCTGCAGCCGCTAGACCGCTACTATCTCAGCGAACGCTGAACGGCGGCTGCCAGCGTCGTTCAGCGCCGTCTCACGAACGTCGCGCTAAATCCCTTCCGTGGGTTGCCCACACGGGAGAACGACCATGTCGATCAAGACCATCATCCTCGGCCTCACCGCCGTCGCCAGCGTCGCGCTACCGGGCGTCGCCTCAGCGCAGTCCTATGGCGGCGGCTACGGCAATGGCGGCTATTACGGGCAGCGCTACGACGATCGAGGCGGCTATCGCAATGACGAGCGCGACTATCGGTTCGACGACCGTCGCGACCGGCACCGCTGGGAAGAGCGCCGCCGCTGGGAAGAGCGCGAGCGTCGCCGGGCGTGGGAGCGCGCGCATCGCTTCCACGATCGCTACGACGGCTATGATCGCGGCTATTAACGCTGATTGACCTCCGCTGGCTGGCGGGTGAGCGCTCCCTTGGCGGGGGCGCTCACAACCGCGTCCGCAGGCTCCACAGCTCTGGAAAGGCGCGCTTGGTCAGCGTGCCTTCCAGATAGCCGACGCCGGGCGTGCCGCCGGTGCCGCGCTTGCCGCCGATGATGCGGCTGACCGTCAGCACGTGCTTGTGCCGCCACGTCGCGAGCGCATCGTCGATATCGACCAGCTTCTCGGCGAGCTGATACAGCGCCCACCAGCGGTCGGGGTCGGCATAGACCGCCGCCCACGCCGCCTCGACGCCGTCGCTCGGCGTGTGGGGTTGCGGCCAGTCGCGCGTCAGCGTCTCGTGCGGCATGTCGAACCCAGCCGCGGCGAGCGCGGCGTTGGCGTCGTCCCAGAGGCTCGGTTCGCGTTCGAACCGCGCGGTCAGCTCACCGCCACCGCTGCCTCCGCGCAGGCCCAGCAGCACCTCGACGCTGCGGAACTGATCGGACTGGAAGCCGGAGCTGCCGCCGAGCACGCCGCGAAAGCGCGTGTAGTCGGCGGGCGTCATCGTCGCGAGCACGTCCCAGGACAACGTCATTACCGCCTGGATGCGGCTGACCCGCGCCAGGTTCTTGTACGCCTCGGTCAGCTGCCCGGCGCGGATCAGCGCCTTCGCGGGGAGCAGCTCGGCGATGATCTGCTTGAGCCACAGCTCCTTGGTCTGGTGGACGATGATGAACAGCAGCTCGTCGTGTCGCTCCGACAGCGGCTGCTGCGCGGTCAGCAGCCGGTCGAGCGACAGGTAGCGGCCATAGGTCATCGGTGCGTCGGTCATCCCCGGGCCATAGATCACGACGCGCGCCAATCTAAGCCCCGCCCCATTAGGAAGGGATTGGATTGGGCCTGTCCCTCAACCCGTTCGCGCGTCGAGAGGCCCCACCCTCCGGCCCTCCCCCTGAGGGAAGGGGAGAGCATTGCCCGCGCTCCGCTCCGTCGCTAACCTCCACGCCGTGGGGGCGCTGGTCGGCATCATCATGGGCTCGCAGTCCGACTGGGACACGATGCGCCATGCCGCGGCGACGCTCGACACGCTGGATGTCGCCTACGAGACCCGGGTGGTGTCGGCGCACCGGACGCCGCAGCGGCTCTACGATTATGCCGGAGGCGCGGCAGCGCGCGGGATCAAGGTGATCGTCGCGGGCGCGGGCGGCGCGGCGCACCTGCCGGGCATGGCGGCGGCGATGACGCACCTGCCGGTGCTGGGCGTGCCGGTCGAGTCAAAGGCGCTGGCGGGTATGGATAGCCTGCTCTCGATCGTCCAGATGCCGGGCGGCGTGCCGGTGGGCACGCTCGCGATCGGCAAGCCCGGCGCGATCAACGCCGGGCTGCTGGCGGCGGCGATTCTGGCGACGGGGGACGAGGCGCTGGCCGCTCGGTTGCAGGCCTGGCGCGCGGCGCAGGCCGAGGGCGTGGCGGAGGAGCCGGCCTAATCTCCGTTCGCCCTGAGCTTGTCGAAGGGCCGCTCTTCTCATCCGGGCTGAAGGAAAGACGGTGCTTCGACAATCTCAGCACGAACGGACAATAGTGGCGCCGGGCGCGACCATCGGCATCCTGGGCGGCGGGCAGCTCGGGCGGATGCTCGCGATCGCCGCGGCGCAGCTCGGCTATAAGACCCACATCTTCGCGCCCGAGGCGAGCGGCCCCGCGACCGAGGTCACCGCGCACTGGACGCAGGCGCGGTTCGAGGACGCCGACGCAATGCGCGCCTTTGCCGCCGCGATCGACGTCGCCACCTATGAGTTCGAGAATGTCGATCCGCAGGCGGTGAGCTACCTTGCCGGGCGGGTCGCGGTGCATCCTTCCGCCCGCTCGCTCGACGTTTCCCGCTACCGTCCGCACGAGAAGACGCTCGTGACGTCGCTCGGCGGCCGCACCGCCGCCTGGGCGCCGGTCGACGACCTGGCCAGCCTGCATGCCGCGGTCGCCCAGGTCGGCGCACCCGCGATCCTGAAGACGACGCTGTTCGGCTATGACGGCAAGGGGCAGGCGCGGATCGATACCGAGGGCGAGGCCGAAGCCGCATGGACGAGCATCGGCCAGCCGCCGCGCCCGCCGGTCGGGCATGCGGCGATTCTGGAAGCGCGGGTCGACTTCGCCGCGGAGTTCTCCGTCCTGCTGGCCCGCTGCGCGGACGGCGCGTGCGCGGTGTGGGACGTGCCGGAGAACGTCCATCACGACGGCGTACTGGCGACCTCGGCCCTCCCCGCCTCGCCTTTGGTGTTGGCGCAGGCGGAGGAGGCCGTCGCGCTGACCAGGCGGATCGCCGACGAGCTGGACCATATCGGCATCCTCGCCTGCGAGTTCTTCGCCACCGCCGGCGGCCCGGTATTCAACGAGATGGCGCCCCGCGTCCACAATTCGGGGCATTGGACGATCGAGGGCGCCGTCACCTCGCAGTTCGAGAACCACATCCGCGCCGTCTGCGGCCTGCCGCTCGGCGCGACCGCGCTGACGGGCGCGCGGGTGACGATGGAGAACCTGCTCGGGGCCGACGCAGACCGCTGGCCGAAGTTCCTGGCCGAGCCGGGCGCGCATCTCCACCTCTACGGCAAATCGATGCGCGCCGGGCGCAAGATGGGGCATGTGACGCGGGTGGAAAGGTGATCCTCCCCGCTCGCGGGGAGGTGGCAGCTGCGCCGGCGGCTGACGGAGGGCGCAGGCCGCGAGTAAACCGCTCGCGGAGAACGCCCCCACCACTCGCCTTTGGCGAGTGGTCCCCTCCCCGCCCGCGGGGAGGATCAAGCTAGGCCGATCGCGTGCCGCTCAGCGGAAAGCTGCCGAACGCGCCCGCGCCGACGGTGCCGGTCAGCGTGTCGCCATCCGCTGTCGCCTGACAGTCGAGCGTCATCGGCATCGGCACCGTCATCTGTTGCTTCCAGCTGATCGTCTCGCCGTTCGCGTCGCCCGAGATGTCGCTGGAGCCCATCGCGCCCGAGACGTTGCCGCTCCACGTCGAGCCATCGGTCTTGACCGTCACCGTCATCTTCTGGTCGCCCAACGGGCTCTTGACCGTGCAGTCCCAGCTGCCGTCGACGTCCGCCATGCTCACTCTCCCTGATGCGCCGCCGCGGAAGCGCCCGCGACCGATGATGCCGGCACGACCTCGACCGGCAGCCCCAGCCTGTCAAGCTGCGGCCGGACCGTCCGCGCGTCGCCGACCACCACCCAGATCGCTCGATCAGGATGAAGCACCCCACCGATCGCCGCGGTCAGCTGCGGTTGGGTCAGCGCCCGATAGCGCGCGGTGATGCGTCCGTAATAATCGTCCGGCCGGCGGAGCAGGTCGTTGCGCTGCATCGCGCCGAGCACGTCGCCCGCGGTCTCGAAACTGCCCGGCAGCTCGCGGATCGAGCCGGTAATGGCGCGGTCGAACTCCACCGCCGTCAATGGCTGCGTGGTCAGGAACGCGCTGACATCCTCACGTAGCGCCGCCAGCGCCGCGCCGGTCTGGTTCGCCTGCACGGGCGCACTGATGTAATAGGGCGCACTATGCTCGTTGGCGCGGAAGTTGCCGTTGACGCCGTAGGACCAGTGGCGGTTCTCGCGCAGGTCCATGTTAATGCGGCTGAGGAAATCGCCGCCGAGCGCGTCGTTGGCAGTCTGCAACGGCAGCAGATCGTCGGTGCCCGCCAGCGCCGTCGGGATCGCTCCGACGATCACCGATTGCGGGCTGTCCGGCCGGTCGATCAGCACGATCCTCGGCCCGGCCGGCTGAGCCGCCGCAGCGAAGCTCTTGGTGCCCGCCGCGCCCGTCGCGGTCCAGGTGCCGAACCGCGCCTCCAGCAACGGCTTGATCTCGGCGAGTGGCCGGTCGCTGGTGACGAAGATCCTGGCCTTGTCGGGGCGCAGCCATGCCTGCTGCCAGCTGCGCAGATCGGCGGGCGTCAGTGCGGCCACCGCGCGCGGGTCGCCACCGCCCATCGCCTTGGCATAAGGATGAGCCGCGCCGTAGAGCAGCTGCGGCATCACGCGCGACGCCAACGCCTCGGGCCGGGTCAGCTCCTGCGCGATCCCCGCCAGCTGCTGCTGCCGGACGCGCGCGACCTCGCTGTCGGCAAAGGCGGGGCGGCGGACGATATCGGCCCACAGGTCCAGCGCGGGCGCGAGATTGCCGCTCGGCACCGCCAGCGTGACGCTGCTGCGGTCCAGCGACGAGCCAGTCCCGATCGACGCGCCCAGCCGCTCCTCCGCCATCGCAATCGCGATCGAATCGAGGCTGCCCGTGCCCTCCTCCAGCATGTTCATGGTCATCGCCGCGGTGCCCAGATGCCCCGGCACGTCGGCGGCGACGCCGGCGTCGAAGCTGATCACCGCCTGCGTCACCGGCACTGCGGTGCGCTGTGCATAGACGATCTCGATACCATTCGAGAGCCGGTCGCGGGCTACCGCCGGGAAGGTCAGTCCGGTCAGCTCGCCAACCGCCGGCAGCGTCATGCCGCCGCGCGAGTTGCGGGGTTGCAGCGTTGGCGCGGGCCCGGCCGGGGCGGCGGGCGGTGCCGCGGCCTCTGCATAGGCGTCGCGCGCGCCCGGTACGACCGTCAGCGTATAGGCCGGCCGGGTCAACCAGCGGTTCGCCGCCGCACGCACGCTCGCCGGAGTCTGGCGCGCCAGATCGGCCAGCTCGCGCCGGTAATGGCCGGGGTCGTCGAAGAACAGCGCGCCCTCGGCAAGCGTAACTGCCTTGCCGCCGAAGCCGCCGACCGACTCGAGCCCGAAGATCGTGCTCGACGCGGTCTGGGTCACGACGCGGCTTACTTCATCGGCGCTCGGCCCCTCGCGCAGGAACTGAGCGAGCACCTCGTCGATGCGGCGGCTGGCGACCGCGGGGTCCACCCCCGGCCTGACCAGCGCGCGGATCGTGAACACCCCGGCCCCGCGCATGTCATCGTTATAGGCCGATACCGATGTCAGCAGCCGGTCGCCCTTGACCAGCGCGTTGTCGAGCCGAGAGGAGGCGAGCCCACCCAGCACCCCGCTCGCAACGTCCAGCGCCGCCGCATCGGCGTCGTGGATGCTCGGCACCGGCCAATTCTTGGTGATCATCACCGCGGCCACGCGATCGCGGATCGTATCACTGACCGGCGCCGGCAGCCGCGGCACGGTCGCCGCCGGGAAGACACTCTGCGGCCCGCGCGGGATCGGGCCGAAATACCGCGCCGCCAGCGTCCGTGCGGTTGCCGCATCGACGTCACCCGCCAGCACCAGCACCGCGTTGTTCGGTCCATAATGGTCATGGAACCAGCCGCGCACCGTTTCCAGCGTCGCGGCGTCCAGGTCGGCCATCGAGCCGATCACGGTATGCCCATAGGGCGTACCGGCCGGGAACAGCCCGCCATAGAGGCGATACTGCACCAGGCCGTAAGGCTGGTTGTCGCCCTGCCGCTTCTCGTTCTGGACGACGCCGCGCTGCTCGTCGAGCACGCCCTGCGTGATCGCACCGGTCAGCCAGCCCATCCGATCGGACTCGAGGAACAACGCCCGCTCCAGCGCGCCGGTCGGCACCGTCTCGAAATAATTGGTGCGGTCGAAACTTGTGGTGCCGTTGAGGTCGGTGGCGCCGATACTTTTGAGCGGCACGAAGAAATCATCGGGCGCGTTCTCGCTGCCGTTGAACATCAGATGCTCGAACAGATGCGCGAAGCCGGTGCGCCCTGCGGGCTCGAAGGTCGACCCGACATTGTACCAAACGCTGACCGCGACCACCGGCGCTTTGCGATCGGTATGGACAACGACGCGCAGGCCGTTGGGGAGGGTGAACTGTTCAAAGGGAATGTCGACCTGCCGCACGAGCTCCGCCGCCGACACGGCGGGTGCGGGACCGGCGGCGGCAGGCGCCGTCGTCTGACCAAGGGCGGGCGCGGCGAGCGCCAGGGCGGCGGCGCCGGCCAGCGCGAAGCTCTTGAAGGTCATCAGGCGATCGATCCTCTCGGTAACATTGTCTCATTAGGCGCGATGACGGCGCCAGGCAACGCGCTATGGCCGGTACACCCGCTCCACGTTGCGCGCGAGCTCGCTGCGCCAGAACCAAACCGACTTGGTGGCGTGGCGGGCGAACAGCGCCGCCTGGTCGGCGTAATGCGGCGACGCGGGCCGCGTCGTCGCGGCACCATAGGGTTGGATCGAGCGGCTGTGGACCTGGCCCTGCGAGTCCCAGGCCATGAACATGACGAAGCTGTCGCCATGCTTCACCGCCAGCCGCCCGTCGGGGTCGACGTCCCACAACGCCGCCGCGCGCAGCACGTCGGGGCCGCCATCGAGCGGCAGGTCGACATGCCCCTGCCGCAGCCGAAGCAGGTCGCCGAGCGGCACGTCGAGCCGCCCGAACCGGTCGCGCAGATGGTCGGCTGCCTTGCGCAGTTCCTCGCGCGGATCGGCTTCCGGCTTGCGCTGATAGTGCCACGCCTGCCCCGCGCGCATCAGCAGCACCGCCAGTCCGTCCGCTGGCCCGCGTCCGTCGAAGTTCCAGTCCCATTGCCGCAGCAGCGCCTGCGCATGCGCGATCTGGTCGTCACCGCGCGGGTCGACCGCGAGCAGGTCTGCGAACCACTTCGCCGCCCAGCCCCGCCTGCTGACGCCCGTGTCATATTTGATCTGTTCCAGCTCCGCCTCGCCGATCCGCGGCGTCGCCAGCATCAGCTCGACCGCCCGCGTCGCGCGGTTGGTGGTGTCGCGCTCGACGCCGAGCAGCGGCGGCTGGGCTGCCAGCTCCGACCCCGGCCCGCTCGCCAGATAGGGTGAGTTGTTGGCGTTGATGAGGAAACCCGAGGGCGGGTCGACATGCTGCGGCACCTGCGCCCAGGGCACGGTGCCGGGCGCATAGTCGCGCGACGTGTCGCCGGTCAGTACTCGGCCGTAATCGAACCCCGGCCGCCGGTTCGGAAAGCTGGCATTGTAGACATGCGCGATCCGTCCCGTCGCATCGGCATAGACGAAGTTGGTCGCGGGCACCCCCTGGATCGCCAGCGCCGCCTGCCACTCGGACCAATTGCGCGCCCGCGTCAGCCGGTAATATTCCTCCACCATCCGCAACTGATCCGCGCCGCCGTAACGGATCGCGAAGGTGCCGTGGGCCGTCTCGATCGCCGGGCCCTGGATCGCGCGCAGCACCGTCTTTGGCACCGGCAGCACGAATGGCCCCCACAGCTTGACCGGCAGCCAGACGCGGGTGCGCTCCAGCGGCCGCCACCGACCGTCGAAGCGATAGCGGCCGCCGTCGGTAGTCAGCCGGTAGACGTCGATCAGGTCGGGACGGTTGACCGTGTTGGTCCAGCCCAGCGTCTCATTATGCCCCAGCAACGGATAGGGCGCGCCGGGGAAGGTCGCGCCCGCGAAATGCCAGCCGGTGCCCGACTGCACCGTCAGCTCGTACCAGGCGACGCCGCCGCGCCAGGGCTGATGCGAATTGGACACCAGCCGCGTCCAGCCGTCGGTCGACCTGCGCGGCGCAACCGCAAAGGCGTTCGACCCGTTCTCCGCCGGCTGCGTCCCCAACGGTGTGCCGAACGGCGCGTCGAGCGGTGCCTGCTCAGCGGGTAACGGCGTGCCGCCCGCCAGCGCGCCGAGCACGCCCTCCAGCCCGAAGAAGAAGGGTGAGCGCACCACGAAACCGAGCGCCACGTCCCGTCCGTTGACCGGAAAGAGTTTCGCCAGCCTCACCTCGTCGGGGTGCCGCCGCGCGTAGGCATTCAGCCCGGAGGCATAGCCATCGAGCAACAGGCGAACGTCGGCGGGCTGTCGGTCGTAATCGCGATCGACCGTCGCCTGCGCGCCGAGCAGGTGGACGACGTAATCCGTCTGCGCGCCCTCCTTCCCGGTCATCGCGCCCAGCCGCCCGCGGGTCATCGCCAGCACCTCCTGCAAGGTGCTGAAGTCATCCTCGGCATGCGCATAGCCGATTCCGTAGGCGACGTCCGGATCGGTCCGCCCGAAGATATGCGGCACCCCCCATCGATCGCGCGCGATCACCGTATCGTAGCGACGCGCGGGCGGCGCCGTGGCGCGCGTCGCGAGCAGCGGCTCCCACGTGGCGAGACCGAGCAGGATGAGCGCGAGGACGATGCCGAACCCGGCCAGCAGCTTACGAACCATGCCGCTCGTCTACGACCGTGCGTCGGTAAGCGAAAGCGGCCATGCCGTGTGGCCCGTGACTGGCGACGTGTCGAAATCCCGCCGCCCCGCCGCACATCGACACATGCGGCGCGACGCCGCATCTATGCCGCGGGATGCGGCATAGCTCACGCAAAGGAACCGCCATGCATTACATGCTCCTCTTCAACGAAACCGCCGCCGAGCGCGGCAAGCGCGACGATGCCGCTGCCGCTCCCGCCTATTGGGGCAGCTGGAACGCCTATATGGGCGCGATCGCGCAGGCGGGCGTAATGGTCAGCGGCAACGGCCTGCAACCGCCCGAGGTCAGCACGACGCTGCGCATCGAGAACGGCCGCCGCCAGGTCGTGGACGGACCGTTCGCCGACACTAAGGAGATGCTCGGCGGCTATGTCATCCTTGACGTCGCCGACCTCGATGCGGCGCTCGAATGGGCCGGCCGCGCGCCCTGTGCCGCCGCCGGGTCGGTCGAGATTCGACCGGTGATGACGCCGCCCGCGAACTGATGGCGGCGCGCGATCCCGCGCGCGAGGCCGAAGGGATCGCGCGTTCGTCCTATGGCCGGCTGCTGGCGATGCTGGCGGCGCGGTCGGGGGACATCGCGGCGGCGGAAGATGCGCTGGCCGACGCGTTCGCCGCCGCCCTTGTCCAATGGCCTCGCGAGGGCGTGCCGCACAACCCGATCGGCTGGCTGGTGACGGTTGCGCGGCGGCGCATCGGCCATGGCGCCGCCCGCCGCCGCACCGCTGAGGCCGGCGCTGCGGTCCTTGCGCTGCTCGACGACGAGCGCGCGACGAATGCGCCGGACCTGTACGGCGACAATCGCCTGGCCCTGATGTTCGTCTGCACGCATCCCGCCATCCAGCCCGAGGCACAGGCGCCGTTGATGCTGCAGACGGTGCTCGGGCTTGATGCAGCGCGGATCGCCGCCGCATTTCTGGTGTCGAGCCCGACGATGAGCCAGCGGCTGGTCAGGGCGAAGCGCAAGATCCGCGATGCGTCGATCGCCTTCGAGGTTCCTCCGCCCGACGACGTGCCTGCACGGATCGAGGGCGTGCTCGCCGCGATCTATGCCGCGTTCGGGACCGCCTGGGAGGATGTCAACGGTGCCGACGACACGCTGACCGGCCTCACCGCCGAAGCGATCTGGCTCGCGCGGCTGCTCCATCGGCTCGCGCCGTCGGACCCGGAAGTGCAGGGGCTGTTGGCGCTGATGCTGCATTGCGAGGCTCGGCGCGACGCCCGGCGCGATGCGGCGGGCCGGTTCGTGCCGCTCAATCTACAAGATATGGCGCGATGGTCGCGACCGATGATCCTCGATGCGGAGGCGCTGCTGCACGCCGCGGCGACGGCAGGTCGCCCCGGCCGCTACCAGACCGAGGCGGCAATCCAATCGCTTCATGCCCAGCAATGCCTGACCGGCGAGCGCCTCGCCGCGCCGCTGGTCCGCCTGTACGACGTGCTCGCCGCCTTTGCGCCGACCACCGGCGTCCTCGTCGCGCGCGCGGCCGCCTATGGCGAGAACGGAGACATCACGGCCGGATTGCGCCAGCTCGGCGCGATCGGCGGCGCCGCAACCTATCAGCCCTGGTGGGCGGCGCGGGCGCGGCTATGCCGGCTGGCGGGCGATGACGCCGCGGCATGGCTGGCAGCGCAGACGGCGGCGGGCCTGACCAGCGATGCCAGCGTCCGCCGCTTCCTGCTCGACGGCGGACTGCGTGATGAAGCGGCCGCCGGCGGGCGTTCCCCAGGGTCGCACGATTAGACCTGTCGCTTCCTCACGGACCAGACGAACCCGTCATACCAGAAATGGAGCAGCGAGCAGGCGATGAACGGCGCCAGCAGCCAGCGCGGGTTGACGTTCACCGCTGCCGCATAGGCGACCCCGAACAGCGCGCAGCCGCCGCCGAACAGCAGCGCAGCCCGCCACAGCGTCGCCCCGCCCCGACCCTGCCCGCGCATGCGCTGCCCTTCCTTGAGCCACACCAGCGCGAAATACTGGACCGCGTGATAGATGTTGACCACCGCCAGCGCGACCACCGGCGGCGAACAGCCCCAGGCCAGGATCGACACCGCGCCCGTGGTCACCAGCGTCGCCGCCTTGTGCGCGGGCAGGCGATAGCCGTTGCGCATCGCACGGGCGTAGTCGACCCCGGCCCAGCCCAGCACGGCGAGATAGGCGACGATCGCCGCGTCGCGCACGCCGGCGGCATGGGCGCCGAACACGCCGGGCACGCCTGTCAACGCCGCCAGCGCAGTTCCGTCGAGCTTCGCGAAATAATGAAGGTGAATGGTCAGCGCCGCGCCCGCGGCGAGCGGCCCGACATACAGCGCCCAGTTGAGGCGCAGGTCGGTGGCGCGCAGCATCGACGGCGGATTTCCCGCCTTCATGTCGTAGAGCCGCGAAAAGCCGAAATTCTGCATCGCCGAGTGATGGACGTCCCACGCCACCGCGACCACGCTGGCCAGCAGCAGCAAGGTCGGCGACGCCAGCAGCGCGCCGACTAGCACGATCGGGACGATCACCAGCCGGGTGCGGTGCGCGGCGAACACCTCGCGATTGCCGTAGGCGCGGGGCACGACCGCGATCAGATGCGCGAAGGTCAGGACGCTGACGCCTGCGAACAGCGCCGCCACCGCATGATGCTCGACCGCCGGCATGCCTAAAAGGTCCGCACCCCGCAGCCACAGCTGGACCAGCAGGAACGCCGCCAACGGCGCCCCCCAGAACAGCAGCGCGTCGGCGCGCGGGCCGATCAGCGCCAGCGACCGGTCACGTAACGAGCCGGTGACCAGCGGCGCCGGCGCATCAATGTCGAAAATCCGCGTCGCCATGCAACCCTCTCACGCGTCTCGGGACGGGCTAGACTTTCGCGCTTAACAAAGTCTTGTGTTGCCCAATTGCAACACTATCTCGGCGGGCAGATACGGCCAGGGAGCAGGCAGGAGCATCCATGAATCTCGAGAAGTTTACCGATCGCGCGAAGGGCTTCCTGCAGGCGGCGCAGACCGTAGCGATCCGCCTGAATCATCAGGGGATCACGCCCGAGCATGTCCTGAAAGCGCTGTTGGAGGATGAGCAGGGCATGGCTGCCGGGCTGATCGGCGCCGCGGGCGGCGATGCGAAGCGCGCGACCGCCGAGGTCGACGCGGCGTTAGCGAAGCTGCCCGCGGTCACCGGCTCGGGCGCGCAGAGCCAGCCGGGGCTGACCACCGATGCGGTTCGCGTGCTCGACCAGGCCGAACAGATCGCCGCGAAGGCGGGCGACAGCTTCGTCACCGTCGAGCGGCTGCTCCTCGCGCTGGCGCTGTCCACCGGCCCGGCGGGACGCGCACTCAAGACGGCGGGCGTCACGGCGGAGGGGCTGAACGGCGCGATCAACCAGCTGCGTCAGGGCCGCAACGCCGACACGGCGGGCGCGGAGGACCGCTATGACGCGCTCAGGAAGTTCGCCCGCGACCTGACGCAGGCGGCGCGCGACGGCAAGCTCGATCCCGTGATCGGCCGCGACGAGGAAATCCGCCGCACCATCCAGATCCTCGCGCGGCGCACCAAGAACAACCCGGCGCTGATCGGCGAGCCGGGCGTCGGCAAGACCGCGATCGCCGAGGGGCTGGCGCTGCGTATCGCCAATGGTGACGTGCCGGATACGCTCAAGGACCGGCGGCTGATGGCGCTCGACATGGGCGCGCTGATCGCCGGCGCCAAATATCGCGGCGAGTTCGAGGAGCGGCTGAAGGGCGTGCTCGACGAGGTCAAGGCGGCGGACGGCGACGTCGTCCTGTTCATCGACGAGATGCACACGCTGATCGGCGCGGGCAAGGGCGAGGGCGCGATGGACGCGTCCAACCTCTTGAAGCCCGCCCTGGCGCGCGGCGAGCTGCACTGTGTCGGCGCGACCACGCTCGACGAATATCGCAAGCATGTCGAGAAGGACCCGGCGCTGCAACGGCGATTCCAGCCGGTATTCGTCGGTGAGCCGAGCGTCGAGGACACGGTCTCGATCCTGCGCGGGCTGAAGGACGCCTACGAACGTCACCATGGCGTGCGGATCGCCGATGGCGCGCTGGTCGCCGCGGCGACTTTGTCGAACCGCTACATCACCGACCGCTTCCTGCCCGACAAGGCGATCGACCTGATGGACGAGGCCGCCAGCCGCATCCGCATGGAGGTGGAGAGCAAGCCCGAGGAGATCGAGACGCTCGACCGCCGCATCCTGCGCCTCAAGATCGAGCGTGAGGGACTGAAGCGCGAGGATGACGAGGCGTCGCGCGACCGGCTGCGCCACATCGAGACCGACCTCGCCAATCTGGAGCAGCAGTCGGCGGAGCTTACCACGCGCTGGCAGGCCGAACGCGACAAGATCGCGGGCGAGGCGAAGCTCAAGGAACAGCTGGACGCGGCCCGCCTCGAGATGGAGCAGGCGCAGCGGGCGGGCGACCTCGCCCAGGCGGGCGAGCTGTCCTACGGGCGCATTCCGGCGTTGGCGAAGCAGCTCGCCGATGCGCAGTCGGCGACCAAGGGCGCGATGCTGCGCGAGGAAGTGACCGCCGAAGACATTGCCGGCGTCGTCGCACGCTGGACCGGCATCCCGGTCGACCGGATGCTAGAAGGCGAGCGCGAGAAGCTGCTCCATATGGAAGACGCGCTCGGCAAGCGGGTGATCGGCCAGGCCGATGCGGTGCGCGCGGTGTCGACGGCGGTGCGGCGCGCGCGCGCCGGGCTGCAGGACCCGGGGCGGCCGCTCGGTTCGTTCCTGTTCCTTGGGCCCACCGGTGTCGGGAAGACCGAGCTGACCAAGGCGCTGGCCGAGTTCCTGTTCGACGACGCGAGCGCGATGGTGCGGATCGACATGAGCGAGTTCATGGAGAAGCACGCGGTCGCACGGCTGATCGGTGCGCCGCCGGGTTACGTCGGCTATGAGGAAGGCGGCGTCCTGACCGAGGCGGTGCGGCGGCGGCCCTATCAGGTCGTGCTGTTCGACGAGGTGGAGAAGGCGCATGGGGACGTGTTCAACGTCCTGTTGCAGGTGCTCGACGACGGGCGTCTGACCGACGGCCAGGGGCGGACGGTCGATTTCAGCAACACGCTGATCATCCTGACGTCGAACCTGGGCTCGCAGTTCCTGGCGCAGCTGGGCGAGGACGAGCCAGCCGAGAAGGTCGAGCCGCAGGTGATGGAGATCGTCCGCGCGCATTTCCGCCCGGAGTTCCTCAACCGGCTGGACGAGATCATCCTGTTCCACCGGCTGGGGCAGGCGCATATGGGCCCGATCGTCGACATCCAGGTCGGCCGCGTCGGCAAGCTGCTCGCGGATCGCAAGGTGCAGCTGCACCTGACCGACGCCGCGCGCGTGTGGCTGGGGCGGGTCGGATACGACCCCGTCTACGGCGCGCGGCCGCTCAAGCGCGCGGTGCAGCGCCATCTGCAGGACCCGCTCGCCGATCTGATCCTGCGTGGCGAGGTCAAGGACGGCGCGACGGTCGACGTCGACGAGGGCGAGGGGAAGCTGGCGCTGACGGTCGGGTAATCGCCGACGCCCCGGCCGGGTAGCAAAGCTCCGCGCCGGATAGAGACGACGATCGCACAAAAGAGAAGGGCGGCCCCTCGCGGGACCGCCCTTTATTTATTCACCTAAGCAGTAACGCTTAGAACTTAACGCGCGCACCGACGCGGAAGTAGCGGCCGATGATGCCCGCATTACCCCACGCAGGGTTGTACTGATAAGCACCGTAGGTCGAGGGATCGTAAGGTGCATGGGCGTTGGTGACGTTCAGGATGTTGCCGTACAGCGTGAAGTTGTCGTTCACACGGACGTTGGCCGTCACGTCGCCGTAGATGAAGTGCCGCACGCGGCAGGCGACCACAGTATTGCCGTCACGATAGGTCGTGAAAGACCCACCGTTGCTGAGCGGCGTACCGTTGATCCCGGTCCCGTAGCAGGCCTGGCCGTCCGGCGTGTTGCCGTCGTCCGCCGCGCCCTCCGAATAACCCGCCGTGTAATAGGCGGTCCCGGTCAGCGACACCCGACCGAAGTCGAACGTGTTCTGCCACGACGCGCGATACTGCGGGGTGCCCGATGCCGAGGTCGTCTGGTACGCACCCAGCGAGTCCTCGTACCGCTGCTTCACGCCATTGATCGTGGTGCTGAGCTCGATGACATAGGTGCCCTCGAGCGAGCTGGTCCAGCGAATGCCCGGCGTGATCTGATAGGCCGTCTCCAGGTCGACATCGATACCCGTCGACTTGGCAGAGTTCGCGTTCACGAACCCATATTGGATCGTGGACAGCAGCGGAAACGGCGCGGCGCCAGCGGGGAGTGTCGCGAACCCGACCGTGTCGACCGTCACGCCGGTCACGCCGGTGGTCAGATTGTTCACGTTTCCGGCAGCATAGTAGGCGGCGATCTGAGGACCGTAATCAGCACCGGTGATCAGGTTCTTCTTGTAGATGTTGTAATAGTCGATGCGCAGGCTGACGTTGCGGATTGGATTGAGCACCACGCCGGCGGTGAAATTACGCGCCGTCTCCGGCTTCAGATTGGGGTTGCCGACCGAGGTCAGACCTAGGCTGTACTGCGCGGTGCAATAGGTGCCGGCGGCCGCGGTGCAGCGGGCAATATAATTGGACGGCGGGGTCTGGGTGATGAAGCCCGTCGTCGGCAGGCCGAACGACTCGGCGAAGCTCGGAATACGGAAGCCTTCCGAATAGGTGCCGACCAGCGAAATCTGATGCACCGGCGTGAACTTGGCGCCGATCTTCGGCGAGAAGTGGCTCTGCCCCGAGCTGTAGTGATCATACCGGCCCGAGCCGTTGATCAGCAGCTGCTCGAAGATCGGCGCATTGATCTCGAAATAGCCCGACTCGACGTTACGCGACCCGCTCGTGCCGAACCGGTTGAGGTTGATGGTGTCGTAGGGGTTCTGCGGGTTGACCGCATTGGCCGACGGCGCAACGATCTCCTCGTGGCGATAAGATGCGCCGACCGCGATACCAAGCGGACCACCCGGCAAGTCGAACAACTGCTTGCGGATCGTGCCCTGAACCTGGCTCAGTTCCGAGCGGGCGTTGTTGATCCTCGTCGGCGCGAGGATGTTGCGCTCGGCCGCCGTGTTGGCTGCCTGATTGACGAAGTTGTACGACCCGTCTGCGATCACGTTGAGCAGCGACTGCAGGTTGGGATAGCCCCGATACGTCGCCTTCAGATCCTCGCGCATGTAGACGCCTTCGAGGCTGTAGTCGAAGCCGCCGCCAAAGGTGCCGTTGATGCCGCCCGCCGCGCGATAGGACCGGGTCAGACGCTCGTTGGACAGGTTGATACCGTTGAGGCGCGTTATGATTCGCGCCGTCTGGCCTGCTGCCGCAAACGGATTGTTCGGGTTGAGCGTTCCGTTCGCCGCAGTGCAGCCCGGTGTGGTCGGCACGCTGTTCACGAAGGTCGCATTGGCGCCGTTGAGCGGGCAGACATAGATCGGCAGCGCGATCGCCGCCGATGTCGGCAGCGCGCCGTTGATCGTCGCGCCGCCGTTGGGCGAAGCGAAGCGGATCGACGCCGGCGCGCCGGTGTAGAACACGTCCGACTGGTAGAAGTTGAACTGGCCATACGCCTGGGTGTTGTCGCCCAGCTGCAGCGTCAGGCGCGCCGAGGCGCCGATGCGTTCGATCTCCGGCGAGATGACGCTGTAGTTCTGGACGTTGTCGACCTGGCAGTTAGTCAGCGCCGCCGTCGTGTTGGCAGCCGCCTGCGCCGCGTTCAGCGTGATGCTGGGGAACGCGCCGCAGCCCGCCGCCGTATTGAGCAGCTGGTAGCGCGAGCCGGCGATCGCGCCGTTGGTCGCGGTGTAGGGACGCACGATCGGGATCACCGTCGTGCCGATGCCGACATAGGTTCCGTCGGAATTCACACCGTTCTGCACACCGTTCGGACGGCAGGTCTGCGTGCCCGGCGCGACGATGACGGCGCCGGTGGTCTGGTTGTAGACGCCGACGCTCGGGGCGCACAGCCCGCTCAGGTTCGACGTGTTATATGGATAGCCGCGGTCCGCATTGTAGAGCGGATCGTCATGCTGATACTCGCCCGAGACGTAGAAGTTGAAATGCTGCTCGGTCAGATCGCCATAACCGTAGGTCGCGTCGAAACGCTGCTCGGTGGTGTCGCCCTGCTCGGACGTGCCGGCCGAGCCGTTGATGCGCAGGCCGGTGATCTGCTTGCGGGTGATGACGTTGATCACGCCCGCGACCGCGTCGGCGCCGTAGGTCGACGACGCGCCGTCCTTCAGCACGTCGATGCGCTCGACGATCGCGTTGGGGATCGAGTTGATGTCGACGAAGTTACGCGTGCCGTCGTCGGCCAGCGGATAGTAAGCGGCACGCAGACCGTCGAACAGCACCAGCGTCGAGTTGGTGGTCAGGCCGCGCAGCGACGGGGCGGACGCGCCCGATGCGAACGCGCCGTTGGCCGAGAAGGAGTTGGGCAGCGTGCCCGAGCCGTTGGCCGACAGGCGCTGGATCGCCTCGGTCACGGTGTTGATGCCCCGCGCTTCGAGATTGGCGGCGGTCAGCGTGGTGACCGGCGACGGCGTCTCGGCATTGCCGCGGAACAGCGAGCCGGTGACGACGACGTCGGACTGCGCCTGATCCTGCTCCGAGCTCTGGGCGGTGGTCTGGGTGCGCTGACCCTCGATCGCGACCGAGGAGGGGGTCTGCTGACCGTTCGAGCCGGGCACCTGCGTCGCGTCCTGCGGCGTGGTGCTGCCGGTCTGCGCGAAGGCGGGCGCAGCGGTCATCGCGAGCAGCAGCGCCGTCGCCGACGCGCCGGTGCGGAGAGAACGGGTGAAATCGATCTTCGTCATAGGAAACCTCTTTAAGTTGCCGGGCGATGGGCGTTGCCCGGCAGCAGGCCTGACCCCCACGGAGGCATCGCGAGCCCCCGCATAGGAATACCGCGGCATGGCGGTTGTCCGGCATTCATGTAAAGGCGCTGTTCATCCTGCAGCGCGGTTTCGCGCCCGACTGTAACCTAGATGCAACAGCGAAACGCCACGGGCGACGACCCGGCGGCGGACGGGATCGAGGCCCGGTCGATCCAGGTGGAGCTAGCGCATCGGCCCCGCGACCAGCAGCGGGTCGAGGCGCGCGTCACGCCAGGTCAGCCCCCAGTGGAGGTGCGGCCCCGTCACCCGCCCGGTCGCGCCAACCGCGCCGATCGGCTGGCCCTGCTCGACCAGCGCCCCCTCGCGAACGTCGATCCGCGACAGGTGCATCAACGCGCTGATCAGCCCGCCGCCGTGATCGATCATCAGCAACCGCCCTTCCAGCGTGAAGGGCGGATCGGCGACCAGCACCACCCTGCCCCGGCCGGGCGCGCGGACCACCGTGCCGGTCCCCGCCGCGATGTCGATGCCGCCATGGTAGCCGCCCGCGATGCCGCCGCGGTACACGCGCTGCGCCCCGAACAGCCCGCGTACCGGGCCGGTCAGCGGCCAGGCGAGCGGGCGGGACCAGCCGTCGAGGCGCGGGTCGGCCTGCCCGCCGTTCGCCTGGGTACGCGCGGCGGCGATGCGCGCCAGTTCGGCCGGCCGGCGCGCGTCGAAACCGGGCGGGTGGAACATCGCGTTCACCCGCTCGATCCGCCACGCCCGCGGCCGGACCTCGATCGCCAGGCGCTGCTCGCGTCCATCGGCGAACCGCCCCACCAACGTCTCGACGGCGGGCGCGTCGCGGTCGAGCCCGATCATGAAGCGGCCATTCTGCAGCGCCGCGGGCCGGTCCGGCACATCTGGCGCGACCAGCGTCAGCCCCGTGACACCGGGCGCGACCGTCCCGGACAGCAGCGCGCCCTGCACGGCCTGCCCGGTCCACCGTGCGGCCGGCGACGGCTCGGCAACGGGCGCAGACGGCCGCTGCGGCGTCGCCCCCGCCGCCGCGGTCAGCACCAGCACGGCCCCGAGCGCCTTCAAAGCGGGCTCAGCACCTCGCTGGCGATCGCGGCGGTCGCATAGGCTTCCTGCCGCGCCACGTTCCAGTAGCGCAGCTGCTCCATCGGAATGCGCGCGCGCGACACGGCGCAGAGCACATGGTCGCCGGGCGTCACCACGCGAAACCCGTTCGCCAGATAGTGCAGCCGCGCCGGCCGGTCGGTGTTGGACATCAACATGGGGCGGGGCTGTAGCGCATCCGTTGGCGATCTTCACCCCCTCCCCCTGGAGGGCTGCAGGCCATCACAGCAGCGACGGTTGCTCCGGCCGCGCCGCCGCGAGACGCGCGGGCGACGGACGGCGGCGCTCCTCGCCTTCGACCGCCACGTCGACGCGGCCCTTGCCCTTCATCCGCAGCGTCAGCGCCCCCGCCGCCCGCGCCGCGGCCGCGTCGGTCACCGTCCGCCCGCCCTCGGATCCGTTGGACCGTGTCGTCACCCGCGCATAGCCGCGCTCCAGCACCGCATCGGGGTTGAGCGAGCCGAGCAGCTTGCTCGCGAGCCCGGCCCGCGCCCGGTCCTGCTCGATGCGCCGGTCGAGCAGCGCCGGACGCAGCACCGCAGCAATCCGCCCGAGCTGGTCGCGCGCGCGCGCCGCCCGCCGCTCCAGCGCCAGCGCCAGCCGCCCCGCCGCCTCGTCGGTGCGCTGGCGCTGCGGCCCGAGCAGCTGGTCGCGTCGCGGCAATAGGCGCGCCAGCATCGCCGCCCGCTCGCGGCCGCGCTCCAGGTAACGCCGGGCGCACCGCTCGGTCCGCGCGGCGTGACTCTCGACCGTCAGCCGCAGCTCGGCCAGCACCGGCACCGCCAGCTCGGCGGCCGCGGTCGGCGTCGGCGCGCGCAGGTCGGCGGCGTGGTCGCACAGCGTTGTGTCGGTCTCGTGCCCCACCGCGGAGATGACGGGGATACGGCAGGCCGCGACCGCGCGCACCACGGCCTCTTCGTTGAACGCCCACAGATCCTCGATCGACCCGCCGCCCCGCGCGACGATCAGCAGATCCGGTCGGCCGTCTTCCAGTGCGTCGAACCCGGCGATGGCGGCAGCAACCTCTTCCGCGGCGCCCTCGCCCTGGACCTTGACCGGCCAGACCACGACCTGCGTCGGGCAGCGGTCCGCCAGCCGGTGGAGAATGTCGCGGATCACCGCACCCGTCGGGCTGGTCACGACGCCGATGATGCGCGGCAGGTAGGGCAGCGGCTGCTTCGCCAAAGCGTCGAACAGCCCCTCCGCCGCCAGCGCTGCCTTGCGCCGATCGAGCAGCGCCATCAGCGCGCCCGCCCCCGCCAGCTCCATCCGCTCGACGACGATCTGGTACTTCGATCGCCCCGGATAGGTGGTCAGCCGCCCGGTCGCGATCACCTCCGCGCCATCCTCGGGCCGGAAGGCGAGGCTCGACGCCGACCCACGCCAGATCACCGCGTCGATCACCGCGTCCTCATCCTTGAGACACAGATAGCAATGCCCGGACGCGACCCGCTTTAAGCCGCTGATCTCGCCGCGCAGGCGGACATGCCCGAACTCGGCCTCGACCGTCCGCTTGAGCCGCTGCGACAGCTCGCTGACCGAGACCGCGGGCGCGTTGTCGCCGGGCACCGGCTCGGCTACCAGCCTCGCCGTCTCGGAAAAGGGGTCGGGCATGAACGTCCTGCTGATCGGCGGGGGTGGGCGCGAGCATGCGCTGGCGTGGAAGCTGGCGCAATCGCCCGGCCTAGATAGGCTGTACGCCGCGCCGGGCAATCCCGGGATCGCCGCGTATGCCGAACTGGTGGCGCTCAACCTCGTCGACCACGATGACACGGTTGGCTGGGCCATCGCTCATGATATCGCGCTTGTCGTCATCGGGCCGGAAGCGCCGTTGGTCGATGGGCTGGCCGACGCAGTGCGCGCCGCCGGCATTGCCTGTTTCGGGCCGAGCAAGGCCGCCTCACAGCTCGAAGCGTCCAAGGCGTTCACCAAGCGCCTGTGCGACCGCACCGGTATTCCGACGGCGCGTTATGAGCAGGTCGAGACGATCGACGCGGGTCTCGCAGCGTTGAACCATTTCGGCTTGCCCGTCGTCGTCAAAGCGGACGGACTAGCCGCCGGCAAGGGCGTGACCGTGGCGCAGACCCGCGCCGAGGCGGAGGAAGCATTAAACGACATCTTCGCGTCGCATCCGACCCTTGGCGAGCATGCTATGCAAATCCCGTGGGCGGCGCCCGTCATTGAGGAATTCCTGAGCGGCGAGGAGGCAAGCCTGTTCGTCCTCGCCGACGGGACCGCTTACGTTCCCTTCGGCAGCGCGCAGGATCACAAGCGGGCCGGTGACGGCGACACCGGGCCGAACACCGGCGGGATGGGCGCGTACAGCCCCGCCCCCGTCCTTACCCCCGCGCTGGAACGCCGCGCGCTTGACGAGATCGTCGCCCCGACGCTGCGGGCGATGGCGGACGCGGGCACGCCCTTCTCGGGCGTGCTCTACGCCGGGCTGATCCTGACCGCGAGCGGGCCCAAGCTGATCGAGTACAATGTCCGCTTCGGCGATCCCGAGTGCCAGGTGCTGATGGCGCGCTTCCGTGGCGACCTGCTCGCAACCCTGCTCGCCGTGGCGGAGGGACGCCTCGCCGACCTGCCGCCGCCCGATTTCGCGCCCGGCCCGGCGCTGACCGTCGTCGTTGCCGCCGCCGGCTATCCCGGCCCGCCCCGCCCCGGCGGCGCGATCGGCGGCATCGGCCACGCCGAAGCGACCGGCGCCGCCGTCTTCCAGGCGGGCACGCGGCTCGACGACGGGCGGCTTGTCGCAAGCGGCGGCCGTGTCCTTGCCGTCACGGCCTGCGCTGCCGATCTCGGTGGGGCCCAGGAAGCCGCGTACCGCGCCGTCGACCTGATCGACTATGCAGACGGCTTCCACCGCCGCGACATCGGATGGCGGGCACTCGGCTGACGGCCCATGCCGGGCGGGCAGTGCTCACCCAGACTTCATCAGCCGTTCAGCCGACCGCCGCTCGACTGCGCCGAGCTATGTGATCCATCACATTGCTATCCGAGGGGCCGGATCATGCGTCGCCGTTCGCCCGTCATCTTCGTCACCGTCCTTGCGTTACTTACCTCCGCCGCGCCCCCGCCGCCCCAGCAGCGTTCGCATGCGACGACGGAGAAGCCGCGCTGGCCGGCGCGGTGCCGCGCGGAGGAGCCGATCGCCTATCCCCGCTGCGTTCCCTATGCGCCGGCGTTCGGCCAGCGGCTGCGCGGCGACACCTATCTCGGGAGCTACGGTTTCGCCGACATCCGGGCGCTTGCAGGCGATCCGCGCAGGCCGTGGCGGGAGCAGTTCATCGCGCTCACCCGGCTGGCGGAGCGCGGCAGCGGCGGCGGTGCGGGCGGCGGCGGCCGGTAAATCCCTTTCCGCCCGGCCTTTACGTGCGGTAGAGGCGGCGCATGAGCCAGCCCGCCACCCCCGCGACGACCGGTGCCTCGCAGCCGGGCCAGAGCCTGTTGCCCGACTGGACCGGCGTGATCACGACCGCGCATCTCGTGCTGATCGCGGTGCTGACGGTGCTGGTGCTGATCGCGCTGGTCTATGGCGCCCGCCTCCATCGCGCCCGCAGCCAAGCGCGCCGCGAGGTCGCCGCGCATAACGAGGCGCTGAGGGATGAAGGCGTCACGGCGGAGCCCGCCGCGGCGGCGGAGGAAAGGTTCGTCCGGGACGCCGCTGGTGAAGAGAACGCGCGTCTCCTCTCGACGCAGGAGCCTGTCACCGCCGCGCCACCTACGCCGGCCGGATCGGGGACGGCGGACGGCCCCGTCACTCAGCTCAAAGGCCTCGGCCCGCGCGTCGCCGAGCGATTGGCCGCGGAGGGGATCACCACCGTCGGCCAGATCGCGGCGCTGACCGACGACGACGCCAACGCGCTCGACGCGCGGCTGGGGCCGTTCACGGGGCGAATGGGCCGCGACCGCTGGCTGGAGCAGGCGCGCTTCCTGGCGGCGGGGGATGTTAAGGGGTTCGAGGCGGTGTTCGGGCGGCTGTAGGCGCGGCCACGTCCGCGCCGGCGCGGCCGGCAGAGCCCGGCCCGGCCGGCGGGCCGCGCAACCGAGCCCGTCCGACGACGAGGGCCTTTGCCCGCGGGCGGGCCGCCCAGTCGTTGCGCCCTCCCTGCGGGGTCACCTGGCCGGAATCGCCAAGACACCGCCGTTCCGCCCGTCATGCTCCGGATGCCATACAGGAGCATCGCCCATGAAGATGATCTTCGCCGCAACGCTTGCCGCATTCGCCGCCCCGACGCTGGCCGCCGGCCCGCAGGCTGTGCCCGCCATCCTGTGGCACGACGCACGGCCGGCCGCCGCGGCGGCCATGCCGGTTCAATACTACACGCCGCCGCCGCCCTATGCGTACCGCCGCTATTATGCCTATCAGAACAATACCGCTCCCTCGCACCGGACGGCGACGCGCCGGTCCTATCACCGGGTGCGGCGGTATCGGCGATAGGCGCACCCTTGGCGTGATCCGCCGCGTCGGCGCAGCAACCCGGCTTCACTTCACCCCCGTGTCGATATGGGGTGTCTGGCCCGCGCGTCGCCGAGCGATTGGCCGCGGACGGGATCACCACCGTCGGCCAGATCGCGGCGCTGACCGACGACGCCGCCAACGCGCTTGACGCGCGGCTGGGGCCGTTCACGGGCCGGATGGGCCGCAACCGCTGGCTGGAGCAGGCGCGCTTCCTGGCGGCGGGGGATGTGCAGGGGATCGAGGCGGTGTTCGGGCGGCTCTGACCAACACAAAGAGTGCTACTCTCGGCTAACACCGCTTTCGAGGGCAACAATACCGCAGAGTGCCATCGGTATCGACCAGACCTCGAGAGGCAGCGACATGAACTTGTTGCGGGCGCGATAAAAGAGCCGATGGCGGAGTCTGTCGGATCGCACGGCCGCCAATTTGAGGGCGTTGACGCGACGGCCGGTGAGCCAATTGATTCCGCTCGCCACGAGCCACGCCACGCCCCAGAAAGCTGGTTCATCATGTAAGAGAGACCCGCCGATTCGTAGCAACAAGCCGAACACGATCAATGTGCCCAACAGGATGACGGGTGTCAGATAACCCTTACCGGTCCACCAGAACACGACCATGTGCCAGCCTTTACACCGCGCTCACCAGCAGCTTGTCGATCCGCCGCCCGTCCAGGTCCACCACCTCGAAGCGCCAGCCCTGTTCCTCGAAGCTTTCGCCCTCGTGCGGCAGGCGCTTGAGCACCGCCAGCGCCAGCCCCGCCACCGTCGCGTAATCGCGGTCCTCGGGTAGGTCGAGGCCCAGCCGCTCGGCCAGCGCGTCCGCCGCCATCGTGCCCGCGACCAGGAACGAGCCGTCGGCGCGCTCCACCATGCTGGGCGCCTCGTCGGGGTCAGCGTCGCTCGCGAACTCGCCCGCGATCGCCGCCAAGAGGTCCGCGGGCGTCACGATGCCTTCGAAATGGCCGTATTCGTCGTGGATCAGCGCCATCGGCACGTCCGCTTCACGCAGCGCGACCAGCGCGTCCATCGCGTCGATCTGATCGATCACCACTGGCGCCTTGCGCATCAGCCGGGCGAGATCGAGCGCCTCGCCGCGGAACAGCGCCTGGGCGATGTCGCGCGCCTGCACCACGCCGATCACCGCGTCGATCGAGCCGTCACCGACCGGCACCCGGCTGTGGGAGGTGGTCAGCAGCTTGTCGCGGATGCCATCGGCGTCGAGGCTGACGTCGAGCCATTCGACCTCGGTGCGCGGCGTCATCACCTCGCGCACCGGCCGGTCCGCCAACCGCACCACGCCCGAGATGATCGAGCGCTCATGCTCCTCGATCACACCCGACGCGCTCGCTTCGGCAACGATCAGGTGCAGCTCCTCGGCGGTGACATGTTCCTCCGATTCGCGGCTGAGCCGGAGCAGCCAGAAGATGCCGGCGCTGGTGCGGTCGAGCAGCCACACCAGGGGTGCCGCCGCGCGCGCCAGCCACGCCATCGGGATCGCCAGCACCGCCGCGATCGGCTCCGGCGAGCGCAGCGCGATCTGCTTGGGCACCAGCTCGCCAATGATCAGCGCGACAAAGGTGGTGGCGCCGATTACCAGCGCGAACCCCACCGTCAACGCCGTCTCATGGTCGAACCAGCCCAGCCGGGACAGCCGCTCCCCCACCGGGCCGCCCAGCCGCTCGCCGGAGAAAGCGCCCGCCAGCGTCGCGATCAGCGTCAGCCCGACCTGCACTGCGGAAATGAACCGGTTGGGATCGGCCGCCAATTCGATTGCGGTCCGGGCGCCGCGCCGGCCGCCGCGCGCCATCGCCTCCAGCCGCGCCTTGCGCGACGACACGATCGCCAGTTCCGTCATCGCGAACGCGCCGTTGAGCGCGATCAGCAGCAGGATGACGAGGACGTCGACCCAGGGAAAAGGGGGAAGCGGGAGCATCGGGGTGCAGGGGCGTTGTGGCGGATCGGGCGTGCAAGCGAAAGACCCATCGCGCAAAATCAGGCAGGCCGGATGTGGCCCGCCTCACACGCGATCCGGCGCGCTATCGTCGCGCCGTGAAAAACTGCCGCAGCAGGACTGCCGCCTCCGCCTCGCCGATCCCGCCATACACCTCCGGCCGGTGGTGGCAGGTCGGCTGCGCGAAGAAGCGCGCGCCGTGCTCGACCGCGCCGCCCTTTGGATCGCTCGCGCCATAATAAAGCCGCCGCACCCGCGCATGCGCGATCGCGCCCGCGCACATCGCGCAGGGCTCCAGCGTCACGTACAGGTCGCAATCCTCCAGCCGGTCGCGCCCCAATGCACGCGCGCCGGCGCGGATCGCCCTGATCTCGGCATGCGCGGTCGGGTCGCACAGCAGTCGCGGCGCATTGGCGGCAAGCGCGATGATCTCGCCGTCGTGGACCAGCGCGGCGCCGACCGGCACCTCGCCCTCCGCCGCCGCCGTGCGCGCGGCGGCGAGCGCCTGGACCATGGGCGGCGGCAGCGGGAACATCGCCGCCGCCTGCCCCGCGGGGGGCGGCGGCGTCAATGCGCGGCTTGGCTGTTATCCGCGGGACGCTGCACCTGAAGCGTCGGCGTCGTCACCGTGTGCTGTTCGGTGCCCAGGCTGACGCGGCCGGTTTCGACACCAATCCTGGGCGTCTGGACGCTGATCGCGCCCGTGCGTTCGACGGGCAGGCGGATAAAGCCGACCGCGAGCAGTCCGGCGCCGATCAGCACGACAAGGGCGAGGAGAAGCAGCAGGGTGCGCATGAGGATGGCCTTTCCCGGTAAAAACGGTTCGCGACCGTAACAACGCCGCGCCGCCCTCCCGGTTGCAGCGGCGGTTGACCTTGCCGAGCCGCGCCGCTAAGCGGCCGGGCTTTCCGAACTCATCGGCACATCAGGGTATAACAGTCATGTCGCGCATCTGCGAGCTGACCGGCAAGGGCCGGCAGGTGGGGAACAACGTCTCCCACGCCAACAACAAGACGAAGCGGACCTTCCTGCCCAACCTGCAGAACGTCACGCTGTTGTCCGATGCACTGGAGCGCTCGGTGCGGCTGCGCGTGTCGACCCACGGGCTGCGCTCGGTCGAGCACAATGGCGGGCTGGACAATTGGCTGGTCAAGACCGGCGACGACCAGCTGTCGCTGCGCTGCCGCCGGCTGAAGAAGGACATTCAGAAGAAGCTGTCGACCGCCGCTGCAGCCTGATCTGTACGGACGTCCGGCTGAAAAGGCCCGCTGCTCTCCCGGAGCGGCGGGCCTTTTTGTTCTATTGGACGCGGTTCGACCCTGAACCGCCGATAACGACGGCATTCAGCCTCGGCTAAACGCGAATCGCGCAAAAGGCTCCCACGACGGCGGTTCTTCGCCGCCATTGTTCACCACGGGAGTTGAAGCGATGATCAAGAAGCTTGGCCTGACCGCCGCGACGCTCGCAACGGTCGCCGCCGCCCTCGTCCCGGCAGCTGCCGGTGCGCAGCGCTATGACGACCGCTATTACGGTCAGCAGTACGACCGCGGCTACAACCAGGATGGCCGCACCTATCGCGGCTATGACAATCGCTACCAGTATCGTCAGCCGCATCGCTGCTCCGACGGCACCGCGGGCGCGGTGATCGGCGCGATCGCGGGCGGGCTGCTCGGCCGGGTCATCGACCGCGGCGGCGACCGCTCGACGGGTACACTGCTCGGCGCCGGCGGCGGCGCGCTGGCCGGCCGCGCCATCGAGCGCAGCGGTTCGCAGCAGGCGGCGAATGACGGGCGGTGCTATCGTTGATACTAGGCGGGGAGCGCAGCTCCCCGCCGATGCGCCGGAGGGCAAGCACCAGCGCGGGCGGCGGGTGGGCGGCTGAGCCGCTCATCCCGTACGACGCCGCGGCTTCGCCGCGGCGTCTCCTCTTTCCAGTTTCGCGTAGCGTATCGAGTTCCCCCGCGTAGCGTACCGGGGGCGTGGGGGTCGGCGTCGTCACGGCGCCGGCCCCCGCGGTTTTCAGGCGGGCAGGTGCGCCGCCAGCCACCCCGTCACCTTCGCCAGCACCGCATCGCGCGGCAGATCGTTCAACAGCTCGTGCCGACCGTCGGGAACCAACATCAGCTCCTTGTCCGCCGCCGCGATCCCGGCGACCAGCGCCTCACTCCCCTTCGGATCGGTATAGCTGTCGGCCGCGCCGTGGACGACCAGCGTCGGCGCGCGCCAGCGGCCGAACGCCGCCTTCACCTCCCGCCCCGCCGCCAGCGCGCTCGCCCCGAGCCGCGCGGGCACCGGCACCCGGCACACCAGCGGATCGTCGACATAAGCCAGCACCTCCGCCGCGATCCGCGACACGCCAGATGGCGCGCCGAGTTTCGCGACGGTCGCGCGCGGCGCGACCGCGGCGAGCAGTCGGCTGAACCCGCGCAACAACGGGCTTGCGTCGAACGGCAGCAGCGGCCCACTCAGCACCACCCCCGCCAATCCTTCGGGCTCACGGGCAACCGACAGGGCCGTGACTAGCCCCCCTAGCGAGTGACCGAACAGGAACAGCGGCAGGCTGGCCGGCGGGCCTGCCCGCGCCGCGGTCAGCGCCCCGGCCATCGCGCCGATGTCGACCAGCCCGCGCGGCCCCGGCGAACGCCCGTGGCCGGTGAGGTCGAAGGCGTGGACGTCGAACCCCGCGGCCGTGAGCGCCGGGATCAGCCCATTATGGTGCGCCACATAGCGCCCGGCATGCTCCGCGAAACCGTGCTGGAGCAACAGCCGCGCGCGCGGCGCGGCGGCGGGCCAACGGTAACCTTGAAGGCCGCGCGGCGCGGCCCAGGGTTCGGCGGTCATCATCATCCTCCACCGTCGCGGCCCTGAGCGCGGCGATCCGCGGTTCTTGCACCGCTCGAGCCGGCGCGGGTACGATTTTTTCGGGGCAGCTGCACCCGACGCCCTCTCCTGCGAGAACGGAACGTGGCGGGTCGTGAGGGTGTATATCGAATGATTTTGCCGGGAGGGCGTGCCGGCGGCGAAGCCGCCCGCATGGCGTCGGACGGGTTCCGCTGGCGCGGCCCCGCCGGCCGTGCCGGCGCTGCTCGCCCGCTTCGCGAGCACGCTGCGCCCGTCAGTACATATGCTGCCCGCCATTGATGCTCAGCGTCGACCCGGTCACGAATCCCGCATCCTCCGCGACCAGGAACGCCACGCCCCGCGCGATCTCCTGCGCCTGGCCCAGCCGCCCCACCGGGATACGCTGGACGATCTTCGCCAGCACGTCGGCGGGCACCGCTGCGACCATGTCGGTGTCGATATAGCCCGGCGCGATCGCGTTCACCGTGATGCCGAACCGCGCGCCCTCCTGCGCCAGCGCCTTGGTGAAGCCGTGGATGCCGCTCTTCGCCGCCGCATAATTAACCTGGCCATATTGCCCCGCCTGGCCGTTGATCGAGCCGATGTTGACGATCCGGCCCCAGCCGCGCGCCTTCATCCCGTCGAACACCGCCTTGGCCATGGTGAAGCAGCCGCCCAGATTGGTGTCGATCACCTCGTTCCACGCCTGCTTGCTCATCTTCATCAGCGTGCCGTCGCGGGTGATGCCGGCGTTGTTGACGACGATGTCGACCGGTCCAAGTTCGGCCTCGACCGCCTTCACTCCTGCCATGGTCGCGTCATAATCGCCGACGTCCCATCTGAAGGCAGTGATCCCCGTCCGGTCGCTGAACGCCTGCGCGCGGGCATCATTGCCCGCGTAGTTGGCCGCGACGGTGACGCCCTGCTCCTTCAACGCCAGGCTGATCGCCTCGCCGATCCCGCGCGTGCCGCCCGTGACGATCGCCACCCGTGCCATAGTCGCCTCTCCTTGCCTTGTTTTGGGCAAAGGCTAGGCGCGGCTGACCCAGCCTTCAAGCTCGCGGGCAATCAGCGCCGTCAACATCGCGATCCCGCCCGCGCTGTCGTTGAGGCAGGGCAGATAGGCGAAGTCGGTCCCGCCCGCCGCCAGGAAGGTCGCACGCCCGCGGATCGCCAGCTCCTCCAGCGTCTCCAGGCAGTCCGCCGAGAAGCCAGGCGCGAAGATCGCGACCTTGCGCTTGCCTTCGCCCGCGAGCCGCACCAATTCCTGATCGGTCGCGGGGCCCAGCCACTTGGCCGGGCCAAAGCGCGACTGGAACGCGACGTGAAGCTCGCGTCCCAGCGCGTCGGATACCAGCCGGGCCGTCTTCTGGCAGTGGCAGTGATAGGGGTCGCCCAGCTGGAGCGTCCGCCGCGGCATGCCATGGAAGCTCGCGACCACCGCGTCGGGCGCGAACGGCAGCGCCGCCAGCGCCGCCGCGACCGACGTGGCGAGCGCATCGATATAGACCGGGTCGTCGTGATAGGGCGGCAGCGTCCGGATCGCCGGCTGCCAGCGCATCCCCGCCAGCGCCGCGAACGCCTTATCGTTGGCGGTCGCGGTCGTCGCGGCACAATATTGCGGATAGAGCGGGGCGAGCAGGATCCGCTCGCACCCTTGCTCCTTCAGCGCGGCGAGCCGGTCGGCGATCGCAGGCCTCCCATAGCGCATCGCCCAGTCGACGATCACATCCGGCCCGAACGCCCCTTGCAGCGCGTCGCTCTGCGCCCGCGCGATCGCGGCGAGCGGCGACCCCGCCTCGGTCCACACCTGACCATAGGCATGCGCCGACTTCTTCGGCCGCGTCGTCAGCACCACGCCGCGCAGGATCGGCTGCCAGACAAGCCGCGGCAGCTCCACCACGCGCCGATCCGACAGAAACTCCGCCAAATACCGCCGCACCGCGCGCGTGTCGGCGGCGTCGGGCGTGCCGAGGTTGATGAGCAGCACACCAATTTTGCGGGGCGGGATGGCAGGATGGTCGGAGGGCTGCTTCATCGGCAAGGCTCGTACCGGTCCTTGGCCGCCGGCAACACCCCCGCTCGCCACGCAAACCCCTCTCCCGCTTGCGGGAGAGGGCTGGGAACACCTCACACCAGCGGCAACCCCCGCCACCGCCGCCCCGTCACCGTTGCCAGCGCGTTCGCCACCGCGGGCGCGACCAGCGGCACCGCGATCTCGGACACGCCGCCGGGCGGGGCGTCGCTGCGGATCAGCTCGACGGTGATGTCGGGCGTGTCGGCCAGCCGCGGCAGCTTCAGGTCGCCCATGCTGGTCGCGGTCGCGACGTTGCGGGCGTAGCCGGTCGCCGCGCCCGTCGCCTGCGCCAGCCCGAAGATCAGCCCGCCCTCGATCTGCTGCTTCACCAGCTCGGGGTTGACGACGCGGCCGCAGTCGACCGCTGCAACCAGCCGCTCGACCTTGACCCGGCCGTTCTCCAGCCCCGCCTCCGCGAGCACCGCGACATGACTGCCGCGCATCGAATGCAGCGCGATGCCCTGCCCGCTTCCGGCAGCACCACCATCCCAGCCGCCCAGCGACGCCGCCGTCGACAGGCACCGCGCCGCCCGCGCGTCGCCGCCGAGCATGCCGATCCGGTACGACACCGGCTCCTGATTGGCGGCATGGGCGACCTCGTCGAGGAAGCTCTCGGCGAAGAAGCAGGTGTAGCCGTCCGCCCCGCCGCGCGGCCAGCCGGTCGGCAGGCCGAGCTCCGCCTCGTGCCAGTCGAGCGCCCAAGCGGGGAAGCGATAGGGCGGCGCCGCGCTGCTCACCGCGGCCGGATCGCCCCTGATCAGCGCCAGTGCCGCTGCTTCCGCCATGCCGGGTGCCAGCCGTTGCGCCAGCGCGCGCCCCACCG
>NZ_CBDFKR010000011.1:0-1892364 GCF_965248875.1 Sphingomonas sp.
GCACGCTGCCGGTCGCGGCCCCGGCGACGCTCAACATCAACACGCTGCTACCCGAACAAGCGCCGCTGCTGGCGATGCTGGCGCCCGACACGCTGTCGGTCGAGGCGGCGCAGGGGGCGCTGCTGCGCCGCCCGCCGCAGGGGTTCGCCAATGTCGCCGCGCTGGCGGCGCAGCCCGGGGTCGCCAACACCAGCCTCGCCGGCGGCCAGACCGGCGTCACCTCGACATGGTTCGCGCTCCGCATCGATGTGGCGCTGGACGGGGCCGATCTGCATGAGACCGCGCTGATCGACGCGCGAAGGCTTCCCGCGCGGCTCGTGGCGCGGCAATGGGGGGAGGAGTGACCGCGACCCTCGTCTTCCTGCCCGATGCGGCGACCCCGTGGCGGTGGTGGCGTCGGGACGATGGCGGCCAGATCGCGGAGGGCAGCGGTGTGCCCCCCGCGACCGCGGGCGGGACGCTGATCGCCGTGCCCCCCGCCGACGCGGTGACGCTGCACTGGGCGGTGCTGCCGGCGCGATCCCCGGCGCAGGCGGCTACGGCGGCGCGGCTGCTGATCGCGGACGCGAGTGCGGCGCCGGCGGCCGAGTTGCATGTCGCGGTCGGCGAAGAAGCGGGTGACGAACGGCCGATCGCGGTCGTCGGTGCGGCGGCGATGCGCGACTGGCTGCTGGAACTGGAAGCCGCGGGGATGGACGCCGACGCGATCGTGCCTGCGCCGCTGCTGCTGCCGCGACCGACCGAAGGCTATGCCCGCGCCGAGCTGGCGGGCGCGGGGGTCGTCCGCGGTGCGACGAGCGGGTTCGCCGACGAGGCGCGGCTGACCGAGCTGGTCACCGGCGGGGTCGCGCCGCGCACGGTCGGACGCGAAGAGCTGGACGCGGCGTTGGCGGCGGCGGCGGCGGCGCCGGTGCTCGACCTGCGCCAGGGGCCGTTCGCGCGGCGGCGGCGGACGGGGCTCGACTGGGCGCTGATCCGGCGGCTGGCGGTGCTGGGTATCGCAACTGTCGCGGTTACATTGGCGATCGGCGTGACGCGGCTGGTCAAGCTCAATCTCGCGGCGGCGCGGCTGGAGGCGCAGGCTGATGCGCTCGCTGCGACCGGGTTGCCGCGCGGCGAGACGCTGATCGACGCCGATCGGCAGCTGATCGAGCGGTTGGGCGCGATGCGCGGGCCGGGGCTGGGCTTCACCGGCATGACGGCGGCGGTGTTCGCAGGCGTCCGCGCGACCCCAGGCACGGAGGTGACCGGGCTAGACTTTCAGCCCAATGGCGACCTCAAGCTGTCGGTCGCGACCGCGCGCGAATCGCTTCCCACCGACCTGAAGCGGGCGATCGAGCGGGCAGGCTTCACCGTGGACGCGGGCGTCTTCACCTCGGCGAACGGGCGGGTGACGGGCGACATGACGGTGCGCCACCCGTGAGCGGCGTGCGGACCTGGTTCTCGGCGCTGTCGCTGCGTGAGAAGCGGCTCGTCGCCGTCATGCTGGCGCTGCTGGCGCTGGCGATTGTGTGGCTCGGCGTGATTCGGCCGCTCGGCGACGCCCTGTCGTCCGCCGCGGAGCGGCATGCCGATGCAGTGATCCGGCTTGGCCGGACCCAGGCGGATGTGGCAGCGATCCGCGAGGTTCAGCATCAGCGGCCGCCGCCGCTGAACGGCAGCTTCGCCGACGCGGTGCGCGGTGCGGCCGCGGACGCCGGGTTCACCGTCGCCAGCCTCGACACGGACGGGCCGGATCGTGTCAGGGTCGGTATCGCGGGCGCGCGGCCGGCGGCGCTGGTGCCGTGGCTGGCGCGGCTGGAGGCGGCGGGGGTGCTGGTCGATACGGCGACGCTGACCGACAAGGGGGACCGGAGCGTCGGCGTGCAGCTCGTGCTGAAGCGGCGCGCGCAATGAGGATTAGGCTGGCCACGCCGAAGGGCGCGTTGTGGGGGGCGTTGCTGGCCGGGTGCCTGCTGGCGCTGATCCCCCTCCGGCTGGCGCTGGGCGCGGTCGGGCTCGGCGATGCCGGGCTGACCGCGCGGCGGGTGGAGGGTGGCCTGTGGTCGGGGCGGCTGGTCGAGGCACGCTGGGGCGACGTGGCCCTGGGTGACCTCGATGCGCGGCTGGCCTTCTGGCCGCTGCTGATCGGGCGAGCGCGCGTCGAGCTCGACGGCGCGGGTGCGCGGCCGCTGCACGGTGCGGTGACGGTCGGGCGGCACGGCTTTGGCGTGGACAACATGACCGCGACGCTCGCAACCGGCCAACTGTTCGCGCCGCTGCCCGTCACCGCGCTGGACCTCGATGAGGCGAGCGTTCGCTTTCGCGACGGCCAGTGCGAGGCGGCCGATGGTCGCGTGCGGGCGACCTTGGCGGGCGAAGCGGCGGGGGTGCCGCTGCCTGCGACGCTGAGCGGCCCGGCGCGGTGCGAAGCGGGGGCACTGCTGCTGCCGCTGACCAGCGCGGCCGGGACCGAGCAGGCGACGCTGCGCGTGTTCGGCGATGGCCGCTACCGGGCGGAGTTCGCACTGCGTTCGCCCGACCCGGGGGTGGCGCTGCGGCTGGAGCGGGCGGGGTTCGTCGGCGGGGCGCGGGGCTATCGGCTGGCGGTGGAGGGCAGGTTCTAGGTGCGGGCGGCCTGTCCCCGCGCAATCTGGCTCAGGGCTCGCCACGGCGGGCGGCGGTGCCGCGCAGCGACTCCGTCTGACAGCGTGGCGGCGGCGTGATCGCCGCGGCGCCCTTGCTCAACCTCCGCATCTTGACGCCCGGACCCGCCCGCCGCTACGGCGCTCCCCCTCACGGCGACCGTAGTTCAATTGGTTAGAGCGCCGGCTTGTGATGCCGGAAGTTGCGGGTTCAAGTCCCGTCGGTCGCCCCACTTCTCGACGGAATACAACAGGTTATGACCGCCGATTGGGGCTTTCCCGATTTCGACGACCATGAGGGCGTCCACCTCTTCACCGATCCGGCATCGGGGCTGAGGGCGGTGATTGCGGTGCATTCAACCGCGCTCGGCCCGGCCGCGGGCGGCGCCCGCTTCTGGCACTATGCCCGGCCCGGCGACGCGATAACCGACGCGCTACGGCTGTCGCGCGGGATGAGCTTCAAGAACGCGATGGCGGGGCTGCCGATGGGTGGCGGCAAGGGCGTCGTGCTGGCCGACCGGCCCGCCGCGATCATCACCGAGGCGCAGCTCAAGGGGTTTGGCCGCGCGGTCGAGTCGCTTGGCGGCCGCTATGTGACGGCCGAGGATGTCGGCATGTCCGAAGCACGGATGAAGGTGATCGCGAGCGAGACGCGCTACGTCTCCGGGCTCCCGGTCGCCGAGGGCGCGGCGGGGGGCGACCCCGGTCCGTACACGGCGCTGGGCGTCTATCTGGGCGTCAAGGCGGCGGCAACGCGTGCGCTGGGCAGCGATGCGATGCGAGGCGTCCGGGTCGCGATCCAAGGGGTCGGCTCGGTCGGCGGCGGCACCGCGCGGCTGCTCGCAGCGGAGGGAGCAGTGCTGACCCTCGCCGATGTCGACGAGACGCGGGCGCAGCGGCTGGCGGCGGAACTGGGCGCGACCACCGTCCCGACGGAGGCGATCCTGGCGGCCGACGTCGACATCGTCAGTCCGAACGCACTGGGCGCGATCCTGACCGAACGGTCGATCGGCGCACTCAAGGCACGGGCGGTTGCGGGCGGCGCAAACAATCAGCTGGGGACCTCCGACGACGGGCGGCGGCTGCACGAACGCGGCATCCTCTATGCCCCCGATTACGTCATCAACGCGGGCGGCATCATCAATGTCGGGCTGGAGTATCTGGGTCAGGGCGACGAGGACGAGGTCCGCGCCCGCATCGCCCGCATCCCGGCGCGGCTGGCGGAGGTGTGGGACGAGAGCGACCGGACCGACCGGCCGGCGTCGGACGTGGCGGACGCGATCGCGCGGCGCCTGATCGGGCGCCGCGCGGAGCGGACGCAGACAGCGTAGCTGGTTGCGACACGCTCAAGCCCGGCCGGCGGATCGCGGGTGCGCATCCGTCCGACGATGCGGCTTCGCCGCGGCGGCTTGGCGAGCAGCTCGTGCCCGGGCCTCGTTGGTGGCGAGGTGGGGTGACGGTCGATTGCCGCAGCGGTATTCCCATCCCGTGACCCGGACCTCCCGATGGGCTGGCTGACCCTCGTCCTGCTTGGCGGCGTCGCCTTTGCGGCGCTGGTCGTGCTTGGCCTGGCGCGGCCGTTATGGTCGCTGGCGGGCGCCGCGTTGATGCTCGGTGCTACCGGCTATGCTTTGCAGGGTAGCCCGACGCTCGCGAGCCGGCCCGCGCGGCCCGAGCTGTCGGCGCAGGCCGAGGACCCCGGCCTCATCGCGCTACGTGACGAGATGCTCGGACACGGCAGCGCGCAGGCGGGTTATGTCGTCGCCGCGGACGCGATGACGCGGGTCGGCGACAAGCAGGCGGCGGTGCAATGGGTGCTGGGCGGTATCAGCCATTTTCCCGACAGCCCGCTGCTGTGGACGGCGCTCGGCAACACGCTGGCGGCGCATGACGGTGGCCGCGTGTCGCCGCCCGCGCTGTTCGCCTTTCGGCAGGCGATCAGACTGGGCCGAGAGCAGCCGGGGCCGTATTTCTTCCTGGGTCTGGCCTATGTCCGCGCGGGCGACTTCCCCGCCGCAAGGCCGTTTTGGGCGAAGGCGGTGGCGCTGAGCCCTGCGGCCGCATCATACCGCGGCCGGATCGCCGGACGGCTGGCCTTACTCGACGTCTATCTGGCGCAGGCGGGGCGGTAGACGGTCTTCCCCTGAGTGACAGGGGCACGGTTCGAAAATCCGCAGAAGCCCTACCTTTCAGGCGAGGGGTTGGGGTTGGGCGCACCCCCAGGCCGATCGCCCGAGGAGAGGCTCCACTCCCAGCCCTTCTCCTGAAGGGGAGGGAGTGATCTAAATCAAACGCGCCTCGCCGCTAATCGTGGGTCCCTCGGCCCGTCTGTTCCTGCAGCGCGTCGATCCGCTTCGATGCATCGGCCTTGGTCAGATCGTCGTCGAACTCCTCGTGCGCTTCCTCGGACAGCGTCTTGAGATAGCTCGCCTGCGCGCCGGTCATCGGCTGATCGCCGGTCGTCCAGTCGTCGGGATCCTTGACTGCGTTGGAAGTCGGGTGGGTCTTGGGATTCTCGTGGTCGGCCATCGCTGCACTCCTTCACGCGCATCAACGGTCGTGTTCCTTATTCGTTCCAGGCTTCGAAAGGCAGGCCGAGATCGTCGGCGACGGCCTTGTAGGCAATCCTCCCCCCGAACACGTTGAGCCCCGCCGCCAGATGCGGGTCTGCCTTCATCGCCGCTGCCGCGCCGAGGTCCGCCAGCTTCACTGCGAAGGGCAGCGTCGCATTGTTGAGCGCGAAGGTGCTGGTCCGCGCCACCGCGCCCGGCATGTTGGCGACGCAGTAATGGATTACGCCGTCGACCTCGAACACCGGGTCGTCGTGCGTGGTCGCATGCGACGTCTCAAAACATCCGCCCTGGTCGATTGCGATGTCGACCAGCACGCTGCCGCGCTTCATCGTCTTGAGCATGTCGCGCGTCACCAGCTTCGGCGCGGCTGCGCCCGGCACCAGCACCGCGCCGATCACCAGCGCGGCGTTCTTCACCGCCGCCGCCACCGCCGCCTTGGACGCATAGGCGGTCTTGATCTGGCTGGAGAAGAACATATCCAGCTCCGCCAGCCGCGACAGGTTGACGTCGTAGATCGTGACGTCGGCGCGCATCCCAACCGCCATCTGCGCCGCATTCACGCCCGAGATACCGCCACCCAGGATCGCGACCCGCGCCGGCGCCACACCCGGCACGCCGCCCAGCAGCACGCCGCGCCCGCCCTGTTCCTTTTCAAGGTAATGCGCGCCGACCTGGACCGACATACGCCCCGCGACCTCGCTCATCGGCTTCAGGAGCGGCAGCCCGCCGCCGGGCGCCGTCACCGTTTCATACGCAATGCAGGTCGCGCCCGACTTCATCAGCCCCTCCGCCTGCGGCCTGTCGGCGGCGAGGTGGAGATAGGTGAAGAGCAGGTGCCGTGGCTCAAGCAGCGCGATCTCGGACGGCTGCGGCTCCTTGACCTTGACGATCATCTCGGCCGCCCGGAACACCGCCGGCGCGTCGGGGACGATGGTCGCACCGACCGCCGTGTAGTCGCCGTCCTCGAAGTCGATGCCCAGCCCGGCGCCGGTCTGCACCACCACCTCATGCCCGTGCGCGACCAGCTCGGCGACCGACGACGGCGTCAGGCCGACGCGGTATTCGTGGTTCTTGATCTCCTTGGGGACGCCGATCTTCATGGCCCTGCAAACTCCTCTCGTGATCGCGCGGCTATAGCGGGGGCGGCGGCGCTTGTCCCCGTTGCGGGCAAGAAGGCGGGGTGCTAGGCGCGCGTCATGCCAGCCGACACCGTGGGCGCGGATGCACCCTTATCGTTGAACACGGTCGCGGCGGGCGCGCAAGCCATTGAAGAACCGTCGGAACTCGACGGTCAACACGGCCACCGCGAGGGGCTGCTAAAGCTCGCGGTCGGTGCGGTCGGCGTGGTGTTCGGCGACATCGGTACCAGCCCGATCTACGCCTTTCGCGAGACGTTTGCGGGCCATCATGTCCTGACCCCCGATCGCGGGCACATCCTGGGGGTGCTCAGCCTCATCTTCTGGTCGATGATGGTGGTGGTGACGATCAAATACGTCACGATCATCATGCGCGCCGATAACAAGGGGGAGGGCGGCAGCCTGGCACTGCTCGCGCTCATCAACCGGCAGGCGGACCGCAAGCGCTGGACGGGCGGCATCATCCTGCTCGGCGTGTTCGCGACCGCGCTGTTCTATGGCGATTCGATGATCACGCCGGCGATGTCGGTGCTGTCGGCGGTCGAGGGGCTGGCGGTGGTCGACGGACGCTTCACCCCGTTCGCGCCGCCGATCGCGATCGGCATCCTGGTGGGGCTGTTCATGATCCAGAGCCGGGGGACGGCCAAGGTCGGACTGCTGTTCGGCCCGGTCATGCTGCTCTATTTCGTTGTGCTGGCGGTACTGGGCGTCATGCACATCGTCGGCGATCCGGCGATCATCGTCGCGCTTAACCCGATCTACGCGGTCCGCTTCTTTCTCGACGAGGGGCTGCACGCCTTTCTGGCGATGGGGTCGGTGGTGCTGGCGCTGACCGGGGCGGAGGCGCTGTATGCCGATATGGGGCATTTCGGGCGCAACCCGATCCGGGTGTCGTGGCTGTTCTTCGTGCTGCCGGCGCTGATGCTCAACTATCTGGGGCAGGGGGCGATGATCCTCAGCCTGCCGCCCGCCGGTGCGCAGGCGGCGATCCACAATCCCTTCTTCCTGCTGGCGCCCGAGAATTTGCGGCTGCCGCTGGTGCTGCTCGCCACCGCGGCGACGGTGATCGCCAGCCAGGCAGTGATTTCCGGCGCGTTTTCGGTAACGCAGCAGGCGATCCAGCTCGGCTTCGTGCCGCGGCTGAAGATCATCCATACCTCGCAGACCGCGGCGGGGCAGATCTTCATCCCGATCGTCAACCGCGCGCTGATGATCATGGTAATCCTGCTCGTCCTCGCCTTTCGCACCTCGTCGAATCTGGCCGCGGCCTATGGCATCGCGGTGACCGGGGCGATGCTGATCGACACCATCCTGCTCGCCGCCGTGCTGACCACGCTGTGGAAATGGAACAAGCTGCTGGCCGCGCCGATGATCGCCGGGTTCCTGTTGTTCGACCTCGGCTATTTCGCGTCCAACCTGACCAAGGTGCCCGACGGCGGTTGGTTCCCGCTGGCGGTCGGCGTGGTCGCCTTCACCTTCCTGACCACCTGGGCGAAGGGCCGCCAGCTGATGCTGGCGCGGATGCGCGAGGCGGCGATGCCGGTGCAGGTGTTCATCAAGTCCGCCGCCACCTCCGCCACCCGCGTCGGCGGCACTGCGGTGTTCATGACCTCCACCCCCGACGGCGTGCCGCACGCCTTGCTCCACAACCTGAAGCACAATCGCGTGCTCCACGAGCGGATCGTGCTGCTGACGGTCAAGGTCACCGACGTCCCCCACGTCAGCGACGAGAAGCGCTTCTATCAGGAAGATTTGGGGCAGGGTTTCCACCGCGTAATCCTGAAATATGGTTTCATGGAGGACCCCGACGTGCCCGCGTGCCTCAAGGCGTTCGGGGCATGCGGGGCGCAGTTCAAGATGATGGACACCAGCTTCTTCCTGTCGCGCCAGACGCTGCTGCCGTCCGAGCGCCCCGGCATGATGATCTGGCGCGAGAAGCTGTTCGCCTGGATGCTGCGCAACGCGGAGTCGGCGATGGAGTTCTTTCGGCTGCCGACCAACCGGGTCGTCGAACTTGGTTCGCAGATCGAGATCTAGTGCCGTTTCCCATTGCGTTCGGGCGCGCCACGCGCTTAGCTGCGCGCCGTACTTGGGGGAGTGTTACAGATGCGGGGCAAGATTCTGGGCTTTGACGCAGCCGGCGGCAGCGGCGCAATCTCGGCCAGCGACGGCAAGCGCTACAGCTTTCAGACCAGCGAGTTCAAAGGCGGCGCCGACGCGCTGACGCCGGGTCTCGCAGTCGATTTCGACAGCGCCGACGGCAGCAACGCGACCGATATCTGGCCCAACGCGGCAACCGTGTTCCAGCCGATGGGATCGAGCGCGGCGGCTTCGCCGCCCCCTCCTCCCCCGCCGCCGCCGCCGTCCCCCGCACCAGCGCCGTCGAGCCAGACCGGCACCACCGACTGGGGCTCGCCGGCATCGGCTGCATCGACCGACACCGCGGGCACCTCGGGCTACGCAGGTGCCGGCAGCAGCGGCTCGTCGGGCAGCACGGCGTCGTCTGCCTCGTCAGGCAGCAGCTACCCGGGCCAGAGCGCCGGCACCCCGCCCACCGGCGGCTATCCCGGTCAGAGCGGCAGCGGCCAAAGCAGCAGCGGGTCAGCCAGCGGCTATCCCGGCCAGAGCAGCAGTAGTTCGAGCGGCTATGGCAGCCAGAGCGGCAGTTCATCGGCCAGCGGCTATCCGGGGCAAAGCAGCGCCGGCAGCAGCTATCCGGGGCAAAGTAGCGGCGCATCCGGTGGGTACGGCAGTCAGAGCAGCGGTGCGCCCGGCAGCGCTTATCCCGGCCAGAGTAGCGGCGCATCGAGCGGCTATGGCGCGCAGGGCAGCGGCGGCGCGTCCGGCAGCGGCTATGGCGCGCAGAGCGGGAGCGCCTCGAGCGGCTATGGCGGCCAAGGGTATGGCGGCCAACCGTCGGCGCCGTCGCCCTATCCTAGCCAGGGTTATGCCGGCTCCAGCCGCCGCAGCCCTATGGCCAGAGCGGCCAGGGCCAACCACCTGCGGGTTACGGCTCCAGCAGCGGCTATGGCCAATCCGGCTATGGCCAATCCGGGTACGGCCAGTCGGGCTATGGTGGCCAGTCGTCGGACAGCTATGGCAGCCAGGCCTATGGCGGCCAGGGCCAGCCCTATCCGAAGTCGCACGTCGTTGCCGGGTTGCTGGCGCTGTTCCTCGGCACGCTGGGCGTCCACAAATTCTACCTGGGCTACAATGCGCAGGGCGGCATCATGCTGGGCTGCTACATCCTGTCGTGGATCCTAACGATCGTGGTCGTCGGTCTGCTCGGCGTGATGGCGATCGGGATCATCGCGTTTATCGAGGCGATTATCTACTTCACCAAGAGCGAAGAAGACTTCAACCGCATCTATGTCCAGGGCAGGCGCCCCTGGTTCTGACCGGCGACGCCGCGGCCCGGACGGCGCCGATGTCGTCCGACGCCTCGGCGCTTGCATTCGCCGCGCCCATTATCGTGTCGGCGCTGTTCGGACGCGCAGATCAGGCGTGGTTCGACGCGCTGCGGCGGCAACATTTCCCGCCCGAGCGCAACCACCTCGACGCACATCTGACGCTGTTTCACCACCTGCCGCCATCCGCCGCCGACGAGCTGAAGCACCGCCTGACCGTCGCGACGCGCGGCTTACGGGCGCCCCAGGCAAAGGCGGCGGGGCTGATGTCGCTCGGCCGCGGCGTCGCGTTCCGGATCGAGGCGCCCGCGCTGGTGCATCTGCGTGCCGAGCTGGCCGATGCGTTCGCCGGGCTGCTGACGCCACAGGATGCGGGCGGCTGGCGGCCACACGTCACCATCCAGAACAAGGTGACTCCCGCCACCGCCAAGCTGTTGCTGGCCGAGCTGAGCCGCGGCTTCCGGCCGCGCACGGTCGAGATCGCGGGGCTGGCGGCGTGGTGGTATCGCGGCGGCCCGTGGGCGCCGCTCAGCCGCCACCTGTTCGCGTGACCGGCCTTGACCCCCCGGCGAACGCGCCCTTATACGCGCCGCTCTTCGATCGGTCGGGCGGAGTAGCTCAGCTGGTTAGAGCACGGGAATCATAATCCTGGGGTCGGGGGTTCAAGTCCCTCCTCCGCTACCGATCGAAGCTAGCGGTGCCGGGTAGTGATCCGGCTGATCAGCGCCGCGGCGCGGAGCGTCTGGCGCCCGATGCTGCCGAGGTCGGCCCATTCGCCCTCGCCATGCGTGCCGCCGCCGGCCAGCCCCATGCCGCCCAACACCGCGACGTCCGCGGCGACGAATCCTGAATCCGCAGCCCCGCGCTGATCGGGGTCGAAGGGCGGCATCTCGTCCAGCCCGAGGTCGCGATTGACCGCGTTGAGTTCGCCCAACAGCGCCGCATTCCGCTCGGTTGGCGCGACCGGCGGCGTGGTGTCGTAGAAGTCGAAGCTGGCGGTCAGCGTGCCGGGCAGGTGATCGGCGACGATCACCGCCATCCGGCTGCGCAACCGTGCGTCCTGCTCGGGCGTCAGCGTGCGCAGGTCGCCGCGCGCGACGGCCCGCTCCGCGATGACGTTCGTTTTCCCCTCCGCGCTCGCGGTCGCGCCGGTCGGGCCGATCGCGGCGGGGGTGCCGCCCGCCACCAGCCCGACGTTGAACGTCGCGTGCGGCTCGACCAACTCGCGGCGGAAGCGGTCGAGGATGCGGGCAAGCTCGTAGATCGCGCCGTCGCCGATGCCGCCGAACACCCCTGCCGAATGGCCGGTGCGTGCGGTGATGCCCAGTTCCCAGGCGCTGCCCGAACGGCGGGCGACGGTGGCGTAGTCGCGCCCGCCCTCGCGCGCCAGCGGCTCGAACTCCAGCGCCGCGTCGGCGCGGCGGCCGGCGGCGATCAGGTCGGCGCGCGCGACCGCGGTCGGCTGGCCGGGACGCTCCTCGTCGCCGGTGAGCACCAGCTCGATATTGGCGGCGCGCAACGTCCCCGCGGCCTGCATCGCCCGCAGCGCGCCGACGATCACGACGATGCCGCCCTTGTCATCGACGACGCCGGGGCCAGTCGCGCGCGTCTCCGTCGTCCGCGCGAAATGCTGGAACGGCGAGGTCGGCTCGAACACCGTATCGAGATGGCCGATCAGCAGCACCCGCCCGCCGCCGCGCCGCCCGGCATGGGTCGCGATCAGGTGACCGCTGCGGCCAGCGGCCGCCATGTCGACCCACCGCACCGTGAAGCCGAGCGGCGTCAGCTCGGCGCGAACCTGATCGGCTACCGCGCGGACGCCGTCACGGTTGAGCGTGCCGCTGTTCTGCTCGACCAGCCGCTGTAGCAGCGCCTCGGCGCGTGGCGCATCCGCATCCACCGCAGCGCGCAGCCGATCGACCGGCAGGCGATCCGCCGCCAGCACAGGAGTGGTTAGGAGTAGGACGGTGAGGAGGGGCGTGCGAAACATCGCCGCTGTCTACTCTCAAACCCCGCAAGAGAAAGCGTGCAACCGCGGGATCGCACCGACGCAGCCGCTACGGCATCACCGCGCCCGCAAGGGGCCAGCTGGTCGGCCCGCGGCGGTGCAGGTCCAGCGTCGTCGTCGGAACGGGCGGGCGGCCCGGCATCTCGAACGCCCCGGTCTCCTGCCAATGCCCGTCAGCCACGGTGGCGGCATAGTGGACACGCCCCGGCCCGACCGCGAAGCCCCAGGCAAAGCCGGCCGGGGTCCGCTCGAACTCGGCGTCGACTACGCGTCCCTGCGCATAGGAGCGCATCGTGTAGCGGTGCTGGGGCGCATCGTATGAGATCACCGCAAATGCGTTGAACAGCATCGCACCGGACTGGTCGTAGCCGCGACCCTCGACCAGCTTGATCGTACCGGCCAGCAACGAGCCGATCCGCTCGGTCTGCGTCAGATGGACAAGGCCATTGGGCGTTTGCGCGGTCGCCGGGCCGGTCCATTCGCCGTCGAGAAAGTCGAGCGCGGTAATCGCGGTGCGCTGCGCGGCGACATCGGGCACTGGGGCCTGGGCGGAGGAGGCCGTCGTGGCCAGCGCCAGGAGGGCGAGGGTGGCGAGGGGCTTCATCGGGGGGCTCCGGTGGTGACGCGCGCGATGGTGCGCCAGGGAAGCGCGCCGCGGCGAAGCCGCGTCGTCGATCCTCGCTTTGGCAAGGCCGGCCGACTCGGACGGTGGCGGCTAGCTTCGCTCGCCGCCACCGCTGCGCCCCCCGCGCAGCTCAGCCCGAGTAGTACATGTCATACTCCACCGGTGACGGCGTCATCTCCCACCGCGCGACCTCTGCCCGCTTGACCTCGACATAGGCGTCCAACTGATCTTTCGAGAAGACGTCGCCGCGCAGCAGGAACTCGTAATCCGCGTCGAGGCAGTCGAGCGCCTCGCGCAGCGATCCGGCGACGGTCGGCACCTCCGCCAGCTCTGCAGGCGGGAGGTCGTACAGATTCTTGTCCATCGCCTCGCCCGGGTGAAGCCGGTTCTGGATGCCGTCGAGCCCCGCCATCATCAGCGCCGCATAGGCCAGGTATGGGTTCGCCAGCGCATCGGGGAAGCGGACCTCGACCCGCTTCGACTTGGCGCCGGTGCCGTACGGAATGCGGCACGACGCCGACCGGTTGCGGCTCGAATAAGCGAGCAGCACCGGCGCCTCATATCCCGGCACCAGCCGCTTGTAGCTGTTGGTCGACGGGTTGGTGAAGGCGTTCAGCGCCTTGGCGTGCTTGATGATGCCGCCGATGAAATACAGACACATGTCGGAGAGGCCCGCATAGCCGTTGCCCGCGAAGCTCGGCTTGCCCTCGTTCCAGATCGAGAAGTGGGTGTGCATCCCCGAGCCGTTATCTTCCTTGATCGGCTTGGGCATGAAGGTCGCCGTCTTGCCATAGGCGTGCGCGACCTGATGGACGACGTATTTGTAGATCTGCATGCGGTCGGCGGTCTGCGTCAGCGTGCCGTAGGTCAGCCCCAGCTCGTGCTGCGCGGCGGCGACCTCGTGATGGTGCTTGTCACAGGGCAGCCCCATCTCGATCATCGTCGAGACCATCTCGCCGCGGATATCGACTGCCGAGTCGACAGGCGCGACGGGGAAATAGCCGCCCTTCGCGCGCGGCCGGTGGGCGAGGTTGCCGCCCTCATACTCACGGCCCGAATTGCCCGGCAGCTCGATGTCGTCGATCTTGTAATAGCTGGTCGAATAGCTGTTCTCGAACCGCACGTCGTCGAACAGGAAGAACTCGGCCTCGGGCCCGACATAGACGGTGTCGCCGATCCCGGTCTGCTTGAGGTACGCCTCCGCGCGCTTGGCGGTCGAGCGCGGGTCGCGCGCGTACAGCTCGCCGGTGCCAGGCTCGACGATGTCGCAGAAGATTATCAACATCGGCGTCGCCGAGAACGGATCGGTGTAAACCGCGTCCAGGTCGGGCTTGAGCGTCATGTCGCTCTCATTGATCGCCTTCCACCCCTCGATCGACGATCCGTCGAACATCAGCCCGTCGGTGAACTCGTCCTCACCCAGGATCGACGCGACCATGGTAAGGTGCTGCCACTTGCCCTTGGGATCGGTGAAGCGGAGGTCGACCCACTCGATCTCCTCGTCCTTGATCTTCTTCAGGATGTCGTGGGCTGCATTCGCCATGGTGTCTTCTCTTTCCGTTTCGGGTTGCCGGCCGAAGCCGGTGAATGGGTCAGATTGCGGCGTCGTCGCGTTCACCGGTGCGGATGCGCAGCGCCGATTCGACGGGGAGCACGAAGATCTTGCCATCGCCGATACGCCCCGTCTGCGCCGCCGCGGCGATCGCCTCGACACAGCGTTCGGACAGGCCGTCCTCCACCACCACCTCCAGCTTTACCTTGGGCAGGAAGTCGACGACATATTCGGCGCCGCGGTAGAGTTCGGTGTGGCCCTTCTGCCGGCCGAAGCCCTTCGCCTCGGTGACCGTGATGCCGGACACGCCGATCTCGTGCAGCGCCTCCTTCACTTCGTCGAGCTTGAACGGCTTGATGATCGCCTCGATCTTCTTCACGCAGACCCCTGTTCCACGGCTCCGGCCGTGACCCCGTTCAAACCGCCGCCCGGCCGGGCGCGTTGCACGGAACGTGCCAGCAGCTGCCGCCCGGGGCAATGCCGATTCCGCTACCGCGAGAGTGCCCGAAAAGGCGGCAGAGACGCCGCGGCTGCCCGGTTGCCGGGCAACTGGCGTAAGCGCGCGGCGCGCGCTAGGCTGGCCGGATTTGACGGGTCGCATCGTCTATGGGGCAGGGCAAGAGGGGAAGCGGCGTGAGGATGAAGCAATTGGCGGGCGTGGCATTAGCCGCGCTGATGGTGGTGGGTACCGGGCCGGCCACGGCACAGTTCGGCAGCTTGCGCGATCTCGGCAGGCTGGGCGCACGCGCCGCCGCGCCGCGGGTGCTGACCGGATCGCAGCCGATCTCGACCAGCCTGAGCGACGCCGTCTGGGGCGATCCGACCAAGGACGGGTGGACCCCGCCGATGCCCAGACGCGCGCTCACCGGGCTGCAGCGGACGCCGAACGGCGGCTTCGTCCTCCAGCCCGGCTATTATGAGTTTCACGACCAGAGCTATTGCCTTCACGCCGGCACTCATGGGCCAGGCGGCGGCGAAGGCTATCTGTATGCGCCGCCGCGGGGATCCGCGCAGGACGCGGTGATGACTGTCGTCCGCAACTCCGTGCGCCACCCCGAGATCGACCAGCACGGCATCCAGACGCTGTTATGGGCGATCGTCGCGCGCGCAAGGTTCGAGGATCTGTCTACCGAGCACAAGGCCATCGCGGCGCAACTGCTGTCGCCGCGTCAGCTCGCCACGCTCAATCGCAGCGCGCTGGACATGCTCAGCAGCGGCCCGGTTGCCAACAACCTGCCCAGCCCGCTGCGCGAGGTGGCGCAGGCCGAGGCATCGCTGCGGTCGGCGTTCGCGTCGGGCGCCAGCTATGGCGAGCTGGAGCGCCTGGCGGTGCTGGGCGGGCGGGTCGGGCGCGGCCCGGGCAGCCTGGACATTCCCGGCGGGCGCTGGAGCCAGCATCCCGACGGCTACTGGATCCGCTATCTGCCGAGCAGCTACACCAACACGGTCGTCGACATCTGGGTGCCGCCGGGAAGCGCGGGCGTCGGCCGCGAATATGATCCCGCGACGCACATTGCGGTGCCTGGCGACACCAACCGGCAGCGGCTCATCCAGTCGGGGCGGCCTTACCAATACTGATCCGGCGTGTGCCCTCTCCCGCGCTGGAGCGGGACAGAGACTAGAGAATCAGCGCAACCTGCTCGGCCGGGCGCGCCAGCACGACGCCTTGCCGGTCTCCACCGGCGGCCGTTCGATCAGCGCCGGGTTGACCACCAGCGCTTCAGCGGCGCCGCGTCGTCAACCCCGGCGAGATGCGCCGCGCCCGGCTCGCCCGCCCTCAGCCCTTCGCGCGGCGTGAGGCCGGCGCGCGCGTAAAGCGGGCGGAGCTCGGCGACGGAGGGCGGCGTCTTCCGATATTCGACGACCGTCACGTCCGCACCGGCTTCCCGCAACAGCCGCAACGCCGCGCGCGATTTCGAACAGTGCGGATTGTGCCAGATCGTCGCGTTCACGCGTCCTGCTTCGCCAGCCACTCTTCCAGCCACTTGATCGTATACTCTCCGCGCTGGAACTCGGGGTCGTCGAGCAGCGCCTGGTGGAGCGGGATGGTGGTGGTGATGCCGTCGACCACGAACTCCTCCAGCGCGCGTCGCAGCCGCGCCAGGCAGCGGTCGCGGGTGGTGCCGTAAACAATCAGTTTGGCGATCATCGAGTCGTAGTAGGGCGGCACGTGATAACCGGCGTAAAGTCCTGAATCGACGCGCACGTGCATGCCGCCCGGCGCATGAAACTGCTTCACCAGCCCCGGCGAGGGTGCGAAGGTGCGCGGGTCCTCGGCGTTGATCCGGCATTCGATCGCATGGCCCCGGAACTGGACCTGTTCCTGCGTGCACGACAGCGGCTCGCCCTCGGCGACGCGGATCTGCTCGCGGACGAGGTCGAGCCCGGTGATCATCTCGGTCACCGGATGCTCGACCTGAAGCCGGGTGTTCATTTCGATGAAGTAGAACTTCCCCGCTTCCCACAGGAACTCGATCGTTCCCGCACCGCGATAGCCCATGTCCGCCATCGCCTTGGCGACGATGCCGCCCATCCGGGCGCGCTCGTCTGGCGTGATGACGGGGGAGGGCGCCTCCTCCAGCACCTTCTGGTGGCGCCGCTGGAGCGAGCAGTCGCGCTCGCCGAGATGGATCGCATGGCCGCCGCCGTCGCCGAACACCTGGAATTCGATATGGCGCGGGTTGCCGAGATATTTCTCGAGATAGACGGTTGCGTCGCCGAACGCCGCTTTCGCCTCTCTACCCGCTTGGCTCATCAGCGTTTCGAGCTGATCGGGCGCGGCGCAGACCTTCATGCCCCGGCCGCCGCCGCCCGACGCCGCCTTGATGATCACCGGATAGCCGATCCGCGCTGCGATGGCCTGCGCCTCGTCGATGTCGGACACCGCGCCGTCGGAGCCGGGCACGAGCGGCAGGCCAAGCGCGCCGGCGGTGCGCTTGGCTTCGACCTTGTCGCCCATCGTCCGGATATGCTCGGGCTTGGGACCGACGAAGATGATACCGTGCAGCTCGACGATCTCGGCAAACCGGGCGTTCTCGCTGAGGAAGCCGTAACCGGGGTGGATGGCGTCGGCGCCGCTGATTTCGGCGGCCGAGATGATGTTGGGGATGTTGAGATAGCTGTCGGCCGCGGCGGGCGGACCGATGCAGATCGCTTCGTCCGCGAGACGGACGTGCATCGCGTCGGTGTCGGCGGTCGAATGCACCGCGACTGTCTTGATCCCCATCTCGTGACAGGCGCGATGGATGCGCAGCGCGATCTCGCCGCGATTGGCGATCAGCAGCTTCTTGATCTTGGGCATGCTCAGTCGATCACGACGAGGGGCTGATCAAACTCGATCGGCTGGCCGTTCGACACCAGCACTTCGCGCACCGTGCCGCCCGATGGCGCGGTGATCGGGTTCATCACCTTCATCGCCTCGACGATCAGCAGCGTGTCGCCCGCCGCGACGGTCTGCCCGGGGCTGACGAACGGCTTCGATCCCGGCTCGGCGGAGAGGTATGCGGTGCCGACCATCGGCGACTTGACCGCGTTCGCCGCCGGGGCGGGGGCGGAGGCGCCGGTCTCCGCCGGGGCGGACGCACTTGCCGGGCGCGCATCGGCGGCGGCGGGCGCGGCGTGGTGCACGACCGTCGGCGCAGGCGCCGCGACCGCGGCGGCGGTGCGGGCGACACGGATGCGGACGCCCTCGTCCTCCACCTCGATCTCGGTCAGGCTGGTCTTGTCCAGCAGCTCGGCGAGCTGGCGGATCAGGTCGATGTCCATGGTGCGGTCTGCCATCGGGCAGTCCTGTCAGAAGCGTGCGGCGGCTTCAAGCGCGAGCAGGTAAGAGGTTGCGCCGAAACCAGCGATGGTGCCCCGCGCTGCCCGGCCGATCAGGCTGACATGGCGGAAGGGTTCGCGTGCATGCGGATTTGACAGGTGAACCTCGATCACCGGGGTGCGCACCGCCTTGATGGCATCGTGGAGCGCGACGGAGGTGTGGGTGAAGCCGCCCGCATTGAGCAACACCGCGCGCGCGTCGCCCGCCTGCGCTTCGTGGAGCCAGTCGACCAGATGGCCTTCATGGTTCGACTGGCGCATGTCGATGTCCAGACCCAGTTCGCGCGCCCGATCCTCCAGCCGCCCGGCGATGTCGTCCAGCGTGTCGTGGCCGTACACCTCCGGCTCGCGCGTCCCGAGCAGGTTGAGGTTGGGGCCGTTCAGGACGAAGACGGTGGGCATCGGGGTCTCGCAATCATGGCGACTCGCCCCTATAGACACGCAAGCACCATGACCACCGGCCCTCGCTCTTCGCCCGTTTACAATAGCCGTGAGCGTGGCGCTCGCATCGATCGGAAGCTGGCCGACATCGAGCAGAAGCCGGCCACGGCGATCAAGATCAAGCAGGAAACACGCTTCGCGCCGCGGACGCTGATCTTTGCGGTCATGGGCGCAGCCCCGGTTTTCTTCGCGGCCGGCGTGGCGTTCACGAAGTTCTCGGCCGGCTGAGGCCGGACCCGATATGCCTCACACCGACGGCACCGTCTCCATCACCGTCAACGGCGAACACCGGCGGGTCGCCGCCGGGCTGACGCTCGCACAGCTGGCGACCGAAATGGGGCTGATCCCCGAAAAGGTCGCGGTCGAACGCAATCTGGCGGTGGTGCCGCGCTCAACCTTGGCGCAGGTGCTGGTCGAGGACGGCGACGACCTGGAGATCGTCCACTTTGTCGGTGGCGGCGACCATCCTGGCGCGTTCGATACGGATAGCTGGACGGTCGCCGGACGGACCTTCCGCTCGCGGCTGATCGTCGGCACCGGCAAGTACCGGGACTTCGCGCAGAACGCCGCCGCGCTGGCCGCGTCGGGCGCGGAGATCGTCACGGTCGCCGTGCGCCGCGTCAACGTCAGCGACCGTAACGCGCCGATGCTGACCGATTTTATCGACCCGGCGCGCGTCACCTACCTGCCCAACACCGCTGGCTGTTTCGACGCCGACAGCGCGGTGCGCACGCTGCGGCTGGCGCGGGAGGCGGGGGGATGGAACCTCGTCAAGCTGGAGGTGCTGGGCGAGGCGCGGACGCTGTATCCCGACATGAGGGAAACGCTGAAAGCGACTGAAATCCTTGTCAAAGAGGGCTTCGAGCCGATGGTCTATTGCGTCGACGATCCGATCGCGGCGAAGCAGCTGGAGGAGGCGGGCGCAGTCGCCATCATGCCGCTGGGCGCGCCGATTGGGTCGGGGCTGGGCATCCAGAACCAGGTCACGATCCGGCTGATCGTCGAGGGTGCGGGCGTGCCGGTGCTGGTCGATGCCGGGGTCGGCACCGCCAGCGATGCGGCGGTGGCGATGGAGCTGGGCTGCGACGGCGTGCTGATGAACACCGCGATCGCGGAGGCGAAGGACCCGGTGATGATGGCGGCCGCGATGCGCCGTGCGGTCGAAGCGGGGCGGCTTGCCTATCGCGCCGGGCGAATGGGACGGCGGCGCTACGCCGACCCCTCCAGTCCGCTGGCCGGATTAATATAGGTCAACACCGAATCGGAACCTTGCCGGGGTCGAAACGTTCTGCTCCCGACGGGTCGCTCTCGGCCCGCCGGACCAACCGGAGTGAGAACGATGGGCGAGCTGACCGACAAGATCAAAGGCAATGTCGACGAGCTGGTCGGCAAGGCCAAGCAGGCCTTTGCCGGCGACGCGAACGATCCCAATCGCACTCATGCCGACGACCAGCTGGAGGCCGAGGGCGCCGGCCAGGAGCTGAAGGGCAAGGGCGAGCAGCTGGTGGGCAAGGTCAAGGGCGCGCTGGGGGATGATATCTAGCGCAGGCGGCACGCGCGCAGCCTGGCTGTGCGCGAGACGGCCGAGTTCCGCTGGCGGGCGCTAGGCGCCCGTTCGACGTTCCGGCGTCGCCGCGGCGGTCTGCAAGATCCCGACGGCCGCGTCATCATGAAAGGAGCCGCGCCGGGTGACCGGCGTGGCTCTTTCTGCGTGAACACCGCCCCGCACCTCATGGCTCCCGCCTCAGGCGGCCTTCCCGCTTTCCTCTCGCACCCTGGCGGCGCATAGGAGCAGACTTCCCCGCCGCGCGGGGACGACGGAGAAGCGCATGACCGACACGATCGCCGCCGTCGAATGGATCACCGTCGCCACCGGCCTGCGCTTTCCGGAAGGGCCGGTCGCGATGGCGGACGGGTCGGTCGTTCTCGTCGAGATCGCAGCGGGCCGGATCACCCGCGTCCGGCCCGACGGCGCCACCGAGACGGTGGCGGAGCCCGGCGGCGGGCCCAACGGCCTCGCGATCGGGCCAGACGGCAAGCTCTATTGCTGCAACAATGGCGGCTTCAATTGGGTCGAGGCGAACGGCTATCTTGCCCCTCACGGCCAAGCCGACGACTATGCCGGTGGCCGCATCGAGCGGATCGACCTCGCGACCGGTGCGGTCGAGACGCTCTACAAGGACGGCGACTTTGGCTGCTCGCTGCGCGGGCCGAACGACATCGTGTTCGACGATGCCGGCGGTTTCTGGTTCACCGACCATGGCAAGACGCGCCCGCGCGAGCGCGACGTCACCGGCGTGTTCTACGCACGGGCCGACGGCTCGCTGCTCAAGGAAGTGATATTCCCGAGCGAGAACCCCAATGGTGTCGGCTTGGCGCCCGACGGCAGGCGGCTCTATGCAGCGGAGACCTATACCTGCCGCCTGATGGCGTTCAACGTCGTCGCGCCGGGCGAGGTCGACGGCACGGCTGGACCGGGTGGGCCCGGCATCCCGCTCTACCGTCCCGCCGGGTACAAATATTTCGACTCGCTCGGCGTCGAGGCGGAGGGCAACATCTGCGTCGCGACGATCGGCGAAAGCGGGATCAGCGTGATCTCGCCCGCCGGGGAGCTGGTCGAGTTCGTGCCGACCGACGACGTCTTCACCACCAACATCTGCTGGGGCGGGGCGGACATGCGCGACGCCTACGTCACTTGTTCGGGTTCGGGGCGGCTGGTGAAGGGGCGGTGGCCGCGACCGGGCCTGCGGCTCCAGTACAATGGCTGAGTTCAGGCGTCTCCGGCACGACGAGACCGACCAGGCGGCAACGCTGCACCGGCGCGCGAGCAAGCTTATCCCCGGCTATCCGATGCTCCACACGCCGGAGGAGGACAGCGCCTATTATCGCGAGCGGGTGTTCGAGGAGGGGCCGATCTGGGGGGCGTTCGACGGCGGCACGCTGCTGGGCCACCTGGCGCTCTACGCCGACTGGATCGAGCATCTCTACGTCGAGCCCGGACGGCATGGTGAAGGGATCGGTCGCGCGCTGCTGACGATTGCGAAAGCGGCGCGGCCTGACCTGCAACTCTGGACTTTCCAGGCGAACGCACGGGCGCGGCGCTTCTACGAGGCGGCGGGGTTCGTCGCGCAGGAGTTCACCGACGGCGCGCATAACGAGGAGAAACAGCCCGACGTCCGTTACCGCTGGCGGCGGCTTGGTGCGCGTGGGCGCCCACGCGGGCGGCGCGGATGACCACGCGCCGCGTCATCGGGGCGCACGTCTCGCCCTATGCGCGCAAGGTCTATCTGGCGCTTGCGACCAAAGGCCTTGACTATGAATGCGACCCCATCACGCCGTTCTTCGGCAATGACGCCTTCGCGCGGCTGAGCCCGTTGCGGCGAATCCCGGTGCTGATCGACGGCGCGCTGGTGGTGAACGATTCGACCGTGATCTGCGAGTATCTGGACGAAGCCTATCCCGGCGCGCCGCTCTATCCGGCGAACCCCCCCGACCGCGCGCGGGCGCGATGGCTGGAGGAATATGCCGACAGCCGGCTGGGCGACGCGATCATCTGGAAGCTGTTCTTCAACCGGATCATCGGCCCGGCGGTGTTCAAGCAGCCCATCGACGAGGCGCGCGTGGCGGAGGCGATCGAACGCGACCTGCCGGAGGTGATGGCGTGGCTGGAGCCGCAGGCGCCGCGCAACGGCTTCCTGTTCGGCGACACGCCGATGGTGGCGGATTTCACCTTCGCCAGCTTCTTCCGCAACGCCGCGCTCGCGCGCTGGACGCCCGACGCCTGGCCGGCCACGGCGGCGTGGCTCGCGCGAGTACAGGCGCTGCCAGTGTTCGCCGAGACGATCCGGATCGAGCAAATCATGCTGACCACTCGCCGCGCCGACCAGCGCGAGGCGCTGCTCGCAGCCGGCGTCCCGCTAGTCGCGGCGAGCGTCGGCGGCCGCGAGGCGCGCCGCGGTCTGATGCCGATCTGAGGCTTGCTTGCGCGTCTCCGCGCGCTAAGCCGTCGGGCCATGAACAAGCTTTATCCCGACGCCGCCGCGGCGCTCGACGGCCTGCTTCGCGACGGCATGACGATCTGCGCCGGCGGGTTCGGCTTGTGCGGCATCCCGGAGAGGCTGATCGACGCGATCCAGGCGTCTGGGGTGACCGGGCTGACGATCGCGTCGAACAATGCCGGGATCGACAATGAAGGCCTTGGCAAGCTGCTGCGCAGCCGCCAGGTCGCGAAGATGATCTCCTCCTATGTCGGCGAGAACAAGGAGTTCGAGCGGCAGTATCTGGCGGGCGAGCTGGAGGTTGAGTTCTGCCCGCAGGGAACACTCGCCGAGCGCTGCCGCGCGGGCGGGGCGGGCATCCCGGGCTTCTATACCAAAACGGGTGTCGGCACGCTGGTCGCCGAAGGCAAGGAAGTGAAGAGCTTCGACGGAGAGGACTATATCCTCGAACGCGGCATCCGCGCCGACCTCAGCATCATCAAGGGCTGGCGCGCGGACGAGAGCGGCAACCTCCAGTTCCGTAAGACCGCCCGCAACTTCAACCAGCCGATGGCGACCGCGGGGCGGGTGTGCGTCGCCGAGGTGGAGGAGGTGGTGCCGACCGGCAGCCTCGATCCCGACGCGATCCACCTGCCCGGCATCTATGTGAAGCGGATGATCGTCGGCGCGCCGTACGACAAGAAAATCGAGTTCCGCACCGTGCGCGCACGCGAGCCAGTGGGCGCGGCGGCGAACGAAGCATGAGCGCTCCGACCTTTCACCCCTGCCCTTCGGCGGAGGGGCCGGGGGTAGGGCCTGGCCACCGGGCGAATGCCTTGGGGCAGCGTCCCACCCCAATTCCTCACCTGAAGGGGAGGGGCTTGCTTGGCGCAGCGCTTGCCCTCTCTGCCTGCGCGACGACGCCTGCCGCGTTGCCGGCCACGGCCTCGTTACCCACCACGGTCGTACCCCCCGCCTACCAGTTCCTGTACGGCTCGGGTGAGGCGGCCGCGATCCAGCTCACCGCCTTTCACGCGCTGATCGCCTACACGCTCGACAAGGCTGCGCACCGGCCGGCGAACGGCGTCGTCCTCGCCGCCGGATCGCCGCTGGTCCACGCCACCTTCGTGCCGTGCGGCGACAAGCCGCTCGCCGCGGTGTTCGACGCCGACGAGACGGTCATTCTCAATCTCGGGTTCGAAGCGGACGAGGCGGCGCATCCGGGCCGTGCCTATGAAGAGGCGCGGTGGCAGGCATGGGAGCGGACCGGCGGCGGCGCGGTCGTCGCTGTGCCGGGCGCGAAGCACGCGTTCGACGACCTCCGTCAGGCTGGCGTGACGGTGATCGTCAACACCAACCGCTCGACCGCCCACGCCGCGCAGACGGCGGCCGCGCTGCGCGGAGCGGGGCTGGGCGAGTTCACTCTCGGCCAGACGCTGTGGACCCGCGACACGGGCGCGCCATCGGCCAAGGACGCGCGCCGCGCCGCGATCGCCGCACGCTATTGCGTCCTTGCGCTGGCGGGCGACCAGCTGGGCGATTTCTCCGACCTGTTCGCCGCCCCCATGCCGGTCGCCCAGCGCCGCCTGCTGGCGGAGCACAGCTCGGCCGCGGGGCTGTGGGGAAAGGGCTGGTTCGTGTTGCCCAACCCGGTGTACGGCACCGCGCTGCGCGGCGAGCCGGACGACGTCTTTCCAACCGACCATCGCTGGGCGGCTGCGCCGCGATGACCGGTCCCGTCCGCAGGCCGATTGCGATCGACCTTACCGCCCATGCGCAGCTGATCGAGGACGCGCGCGAGTTCCTGCGTCTTTGGGCGAGCGAGGACGGGCCGATCACCTGCTTCGTCAACCCGCGTCCGCTGGGCCCCGATCCGTATCTGTTCGGTGTCGCCTTGAACGAGGCGGTCACGCACGGCGCGCGGACCTATGCCAGCGCGACTGGCATCGGCATAGAGGAGGCGGAGGCCCGCATCCGTCAGGGTTTTGCCGGCGAGGCCGACGGCGACGCACCGCCGCTGCCCGCCGACGACGAGTTCATCACCTATACGCAACCCGGAAAGTCCTGATCCATGCCCTGGACCCGCGATCAGATGGCGGCGCGCGCCGCAGAGGAGCTTCGCGACGGCTATTACGTCAATCTTGGCATCGGCATACCGACGCTGGTCGCCAACAACATCCCCGATGGCATGACCGTGACATTGCAGTCGGAGAACGGGATGCTCGGCATCGGCCCGTTCCCTTATGAGGATGAGGTCGACCCCGACCTGATCAACGCGGGCAAGCAGACGATCAGCGAGCTGGCGCAGTCAGCCTATTTCAGCTCGTCGGACAGCTTCGCGATGATCCGCGGCGGCCATATCGACCTGACCGTACTCGGCGCCATGGAGGTCAGCGAAGGCGGCGACATCGCCAACTGGATGATCCCGGGCAAGATGATCAAGGGCATGGGCGGGGCGATGGATCTTGTCGCGGGCGTCAAGAAGATCATCGTGGTGATGGAGCATAATTCCAAGGCGGGCGAGCCCAAGTTCATCCCCGCCTGCACCCTGCCGCTGACCGGGCGCAACGTCGTCGATATGATCGTCACCGACCTGGCGGTGTTCCGCCGCGACGATCATGCGTCCCCCTTCCGGCTGATCGAGCTGGCCGATGGCGTGACGGCGGATGAAATAGCGGCGAAGACGACCGCGCGGTACGACGGCCGTTGATGAAGCGCGCTCTGGTCCTTTTGGTCGCGCTGCTGGTGGTCGCGGGTGTCGTCGCCTGGAACACCGAGCCGCCGCGGCTGCTGAGCTGGGCCGACCGCATTGCGGGGGGCGGGCGCGGGGTGCGGCTGGTTGCGGACGACGTGCCGTTCGGGACAACCGGCCAGACGCTCGACATTTGGGCGCCCGACGCGCCCGCCGCCGGGCCGCGGCCGGTGCTGATCTGGTTCTATGGCGGCGGCTGGGTGCATGGCGATCGCCGTGCCTATGATTTCGCGGCGCGAGCGTTCGCACGCGCGGGCTTCGTCGTCGTCGTGCCCGATTATCGCAAGGTGCCGCAGGTGCGCTTCCCCGCTTTTGTGCAGGACGGTGCAGCGGCGGTGCATTGGGTCCGCGACCATGTCGCGCGCTATGGCGGCGATCCCGGCCGCGTCGCGCTGTCGGGTCATTCGGCGGGCGCGTACATCGTCGCGATGCTGGCGCTCGACCGGCGCTGGCTGCGCGCTGAGGGGGTCGATCCGGCGATCGTCCGCGCCGGCGTGCCGATGTGCGGGCCGTATGATTTCTACCCCTTTACCGGGCGCGCCGTCGAGGCGATGCGTGGCGTCCGCGAGCCGGCGATGACGCAGCCGATCCAGTTCGCCAGGGCCGACGCGCCGCCGCTGATGTTGATCTCGGCGGGTGAGGACGTACAGGTGAGGGCGCGCAACGCGATCAATCTGACGGCGCGGCTGCGATCGCTCGGGGCGCCCGTGATCCATCGAGACTATCCGGGGTTGAGTCACGAGAATGTGGCAATGGCGCTGTCGGTCCCGTTCCGCGGCAAGGCGCCGGTGCTGGCGGACAGCATCGCCTTCCTGCGGCAGCACCTGCGGTAAGGCGTTGGCGGACCAGCCGATCTAGGTTAACGCCGCCGGGCCATGGCCGCGCCGCGCACATTGTACGAGAAGATCTGGGACGCGCACGTCGTCGAGCGGCGCGATGACGGCACCTGCCTGATCTATATCGACCGGCATCTCGTCCACGAGGTGACGAGCCCGCAGGCGTTCGAGGGGCTGCGCGCTGCCGGCCGGCGCGTGCGGCGTCCCGACCTGACACTGGCGGTGCCCGACCACAACCTTCCGACCACGCCGCGAACCGACGCCGCCGGACGCGAGCTGCCGATCGCAGACCCCGACAGCGCGACGCAGCTCGCCGCGCTGCGCAGCAACGTCGCCGCGTTCGGCGTCCCCTATATCGACGCGCTCGCGCCCGAGCAGGGGATCGTCCATGTCGTCGGCCCCGAGCTGGGCTTCACGCTGCCCGGCACGACGTTGGTCTGCGGCGACAGCCATACGTCTGCGCACGGCGCGCTGGGCGCGCTGGCGTTCGGGATCGGCACCACCGAGGTCGAGCATGTGCTCGCGACGCAGACGCTGCTGCTCCAGCAGGCGAAAACGATGGAGGTGCGCGTCGACGGCACGCTCGGCTTTGGCGTGTCGGCCAAGGACGTCATCCTGGCGATCATCGGCCGTATCAGCGCGGCGGGCGGGACCGGGCACGTCATCGAGTTCACCGGCGAGGCGATCCGCGCGCTGTCGGTCGAGGGGCGGCTGACCGTCGCAAACATGAGCATTGAGGCGGGTGCGCGTGCCGGGCTGATCGCGCCGGACGATACGACCTTCGCCTATCTGCAGGGCAGGCCGATGGCCCCCGCGGACGAGGAGTGGGATCGCGCCGTCGCCTGGTGGCGGACGCTGCCGACCGATGCCGGCGCGCGCTACGACAAGGCGGTGCGGCTCGACGCGGGCGTCATCGCCCCGGCCCTGACCTGGGGGACGAGCCCGGAGGACGTGGTGGCGATCACCGGCGCGGTGCCGGAACCCGACAGCTTCGCCGATCCGTCGAAGCAGGCCGCCGCGCGCAAGAGCCTCGATTACATGGGCCTCACGCCCGGCACCCGGATGCAGGACGTCCCCGTCCAGCACGTCTTCATCGGCAGCTGCACCAACAGCCGGATCGAGGACCTGCGCGCCGCTGCCGCGGTCGCGACCGGCCGCCATGTTGCGGACGGCGTGCGCGCGATGGTCGTGCCAGGCTCGGGACTGGTCAAGCGTCAGGCGGAGGCCGAGGGGCTTGACCGCATCTTCACCGAAGCGGGGTTCGAATGGCGCGAGCCGGGCTGCTCGATGTGCCTGGCGATGAACCCGGACAAGGTGCCGGCAGGCGAGCGCTGCGCATCGACGTCGAACCGCAATTTCGTCGGCCGCCAGGGCCCGGGCGCGCGCACCCACCTGCTCTCGCCCGCAATGGCGGCGGCGGCGGCGGTGACGGGACGGCTGGCTGACGTACGAGAGTTGATGGGAGCGAGAAGATGAAAAAGGTGCTGGCGCTGCTGGTCGCGGGCGCGATGCTGAGCGGGGTCGCGGCCTATGTCGCGGCGGCGAACGTGAAGCCGGAGAAGGTGGCGAACTGATCGTCATGTTGGGCCTGTCCCGGCATCCACCGTGCCGCGAGCGAGCGTGCCGGTGAAGAGATGGACCCCGGCACGAGGCCGGGTGACGGAGCATGCATGCAGCCAGTCACCACCGTCAGCGGCGCGGCCTACCCATGGGGCGCGAAGAACGTCGACACCGACGTCATCATCCCCGCGCATTGGCTGAAGACGATCAGCCGCGCCGGGCTCGGCCGGGGCGCCTTCGAGACGGTCCGCGCGCAGCCGGGCAACATCTTCGATGACCCCGCCTATGCCGGCGCGCCGATCCTGATCGCCGGCGACAATTTCGGCTGCGGGTCTAGCCGCGAGCATGCCGCCTGGGCGCTCGCCGACCTGGGGGTCCGGGCGGTAATCGCGCCGAGCTTTTCCGACATCTTCTCCGGCAATGCGGTCAAGAACGGTATCATCCCCGTCGTGCTGCCGCAGGCGGCGATCGACCGGCTACTCGCCGTCGCAGCGGAGGGCCAGCCGGTCACCGTCGATCTGGAGACGATGACGGTCACCACCGCGTACCAGGACCGCTTCGCCTTTCCGCTCGACCCGTTCCGCCGTCGCTGCCTGATGGAGGGGCTGGACGAGGTCGGGCTGACGCTGGCAAGGGACCGGCAGATTTCCGATTACGAGGCGGCGACGCGCGAGCAGCGCCCCTGGACCCAGCCGAGGAGTGACCATGCGCGCATTGCTGTCGAGGGCGCCGGGCGGACCTGACACGCTGGAGATGGGCGAGCTGCCCGACCCGCAGGCGGGGCCGGGCGAGGTCGTCGTCGCGATCAGGGCGTGCGCGATCAACTATCCCGACGTTCTCGTCATTGAGGACAAATACCAGTTCAAGCCGCAGCGTCCCTTCGCCCCCGGCGGTGAGATTTCCGGCCTGATCGAGACGGTCGGGGAGGGCGTCACCGGCTGGCGGCCGGGCGACCGCGTCATGGGCAATGTCAGCATGGCCGGGCTGCAGGAGCGCGTCGCGATGAACGTGGCGGCGCTTCACCGCCTGCCCGAGGGGCGCAGCTTCGCGGAGGGGGCGTCGCTGCTTCTCACCTATGGCACGACGATCCACGCGTTGCTCGACCGCGGGCACATGAAAGCAGGCGAGCAGCTGCTGGTGCTGGGCGCGGCGGGCGGCGTCGGGCTGGCGGCGGTGGAGCTCGGCAAGGCGTTCGGCGCGCGCGTCGTCGCGGCGGTATCATCCGACGAGAAGGCGCAGGCCGCGCGAGAGGCGGGCGCCGACGAGACGATAGTCTACGGCCGCGCGCCGTTTGACAAGGACCAGTCCAAAGCGCTGGCCGAACAGTTCAAGGCGGCGGGCGGGAAGGCCGGCTTCGACCTCATCTACGATCCAGTCGGCGGCGACTATGCCGAGCCGGCGCTTCGCTCGATCGGGTGGGAGGGTCGCTATCTCGTGATCGGCTTTCCGGCGGGCATTTCGCGGTTGCCGCTCAACCTGACCCTGCTCAAAAGCTGCGACGTCTGCGGCGTGTTCTGGGGCGCCTTCGCCGCGCGATCACCCGATGCCAACCGCGCCCATATCGAGCATCTCTTCCGCCTTTGGGCGGAGGACAGGATCGCGCCGCGCGTGACCGAGATCTTCCCGTTCGAGCTTGGCGGCAACGCGATCGCCAAGATGGCGAACCGCGGAGCGATCGGGAAGCTGGTGGTGGAGATCAGCTGACCCTCCGCCGTCCGCGCGGCAGAGGATCCGGTCATCAGTGCGCCGGCGCGGCCGTGGGGGCAGGCGCGGGTGCGGTGGCCGCGCCCGCCTGGCTGCGGCCCTGCCGGATCTGACCCGCGATCGTCGTCTCAAGGTCATTCATCTGGCCGTCGAACTGCTGATGCGCCTGCGCCCGGCCCGCGGCGGGGAAGGACGGACTCGCCACCCAGCTATCGAATCGAGCCGCCAGCGTCGCCTTTTCGGCCGTGCAGCCGGTCACCGCCTGATGTGCCGCGGCCTCGGGCGTCGTGGTCGCGGGCGCAGCGGCGACCTTGCCGCTCAGACATTGGCCGAACGCCTGCGCTGCGGTCATGAACTCGGGCGGCGGCATCATCGGCTGAGCAGGCGCTGCGGTTGGAGCGGGGGCGGGGGGCGTTGCGCCGGTCTGCGCAAGCGCGGGCGCGGCGAGCAGCAGGGCGACGGGCAGGGCGGCCTTGATCATTGAACTTCTCCTCGACCGCAGCTGGTGACAGCTTCCGCGCGCGGCGCAACCCCCGGCGGCGGCGCGTGCGTCGTGCTCGCCGTTGCACCCTGGGCCGCCCGGCCTTATCTCGCGACCGACACGCACCGGGGAGAACGCCGTGACGACCTTCGACGACCGCGAGCAAGCCTTTGAGATCAAGTTCGCGCGCGACGAGGAGATGGCGTTCCGGGTGACCGCGCGGCGCAACCGGCTGCTCGGTGGCTGGGCGGCGCAGCAGATGAAGCTGACCCCCGAAGAAACCGACAGCTATTCCAAGGCGGTGGTTCAGGCCGAGTTCGAGGAAGCGGGCGACGAGGACGTCGTCCGCAAGCTCCTGGGCGACCTGATCGCGGCCGGAGTCGAAACCGACGAGCAGACCGTCCGCCGCGCACTCGACGAGCATACCGTCGAGGCGCGTCGCCAGCTGATGGAAGCGCAGTAGCCGCCATGCCGATGGCCGCTGACGAGATCGCTGCGATGATCCGCTCCGCCCTACCCGATGCGGAGGTTGAGATCACCGACCTGGCGGGTGACGGCGACCATTATGCCGCGCGCGTCACCTCCGCCGCCTTTGCCGGGCTGAGCCGGGTGCGGCAGCACCAAGCCGTCTACGCCGCGCTGGGCGGCCGGATGGGCGGTGTCCTCCACGCGCTTCAGCTCACCACCGCCGCCCCGAAAGGCTGACCCCATGACCGACACCGATCAGGCCCGCATCGACGGCCTCGTCAAGGCGAACCCCGTGCTTCTCTTCATGAAGGGCAGCCCGCTCTTTCCGCAATGCGGCTTCTCCAGCCGCGCCGTCGCGATCCTCAACCATCTCGACGTCGCGTTCGAGAGCGTCGACGTGCTGCAGGACCAGGGCGTGCGGCAGGGAATCAAGGCCTATTCCGACTGGCCGACCATCCCGCAGCTCTACGTCAACGGCGAGTTCGTCGGCGGCTCCGACATCATGATGGAGATGTACGAGAGCGGGGAACTGGCCGAGCTGCTGCAGCCTGTCAACGCGGCGTCCATTAGCTGACCGGGTGCGGGTGGACCGGCGCGAGATCGCGGAAGCGGCCGGTCCACCCTGCTGAAGCGCGGTTCATGCGCATCGGTGACGATAGTGATGCATACGGCATGCCAAGGGTACGGGATCGCGCAATCTCCGTGGGTGTAATGGTAAATGACCTTGCCGGGGGCGCGGCAGGTGTAAGCGTTTTCGACACACATCGGGACTGATGTCGCCGCTTCGCGTCGGCTGACGCATCCGACTTGACCACAGCCGTAAACGATGCGACTACAGCCGTAGTCAAAGCGGGAGCGAGTCGTGGCCGAACGGATCAGCGATGCCGAACATGCGGTCATGGAGGTGCTGTGGGACGAAGCGCCGCTGACCGCGCAGGATGTCGCCGAGCGCGTCGACCCGGCACGGGGCTGGAGCGCCAACACCGTCAAGACGCTGCTTGGCCGCCTGCTTGCCAAGGCCGCGATCGGGCATGAGGAGGACGGCCGGCGCTATCTCTATCGGCCGCTGATCCGCCGCGACGATTATGTCGCGGGCGAGTCGCGGCGGCTGATCGACCGGCTGTTCGGCGGCAAGCTGACCCCGCTCGTCGCGCATCTCGCCGAGCGCGATCAGCTGACCGCCGACGACGTTGCCGAGATCGAGGCGCTGCTTCGGGAGTTAAAGGCGTGAGCGCCGTCGGTCTGGCGGGCCGGGCGCTCGATGCACTGATCGCGTCCACGCTGCTGCTCGGCGCGGTGCTGCTGGCGCGCGGGCCGGTCCGGCATGCCTTTGGCCCCCGCGTCTCCTATGCGCTCTGGGCGTTGCCCGCGCTGCGCCTGCTGCTGCCACCGCTGCCCGCGGGCTGGTGGCACAGCGAAGCCGCCGCGCCGATCACGCGCGCGGGGGAAACGATCGTGGTCTATGTCGCCGCGCCGATGCGGGCGGCGAGCGGGCCATCGGTCGGGCTGCTGGTCGCCGCCGTCTGGGCGGCTGGGGTGGCGCTGTTCCTCGGTTGGCACCTGCTACGCCATCTGCGCTTCTGCCGCGCCGTCGTGCGCGGTGCGGCCCCGATCGGGCAGCATGGCGACATCCGCGTGATCGCCAGCGCCGCCGCGCCCGGGCCGCTCGCCTTCGGGATCTGGCAGCGCTACGTCGCTTTCCCGCGCGATTTCGCTGACCGCTACGATGCGGACGAGCGCGCGCTCGCGCTGGCGCACGAGCTGGGCCACCACGCCCGGCGCGATCTGCTCGCCAACTGGGCGGCGCTCGCGGTCCTGGCGCTGCACTGGTTCTCGCCACTCGCCTGGCGTGCGTTCCGCGCGTTCCGCGCCGACCAGGAACTGGCCAACGACGCGCGCGTCCTGGCCGGCTGCGCTCCCGACGCGCGTCACGCCTATGGCCGCGCGATCGTCAAGGCGGCGCATGGAAGCGCAATCTCGGCGGCCTGCCACCTCCATACCGTCACTGACCTCAAGGGGAGACTGAAGATGCTGACCACCAGCCAGGCGTCACGCCGTCGTCTTGCGACCGGCGCCGCTGCCGTAACCCTGCTGGGTGCCGCCGGACTCGGGCTGACCGCATCCAGCAGTGCCGCCGAACGGATCAGCACGTCCCTCAAGACGCCGATCGCCGCCGTTGCCCCGGCCGCGCTGGTGCAGGCGCAACCGGCCGCGGCGGCGCCGCCGACGCCGGTCGACGGCGCGCGCCGCACACGCCGCGTCGTGGTCGTCGAAAACGGTGTGACGCACAGCTATGAGGGGGCGGAAGCCGACGCCTATATCGCGGCGCACCCGGCCATGACGCCACCGCCCCAGCCGGCCACGGTTGGGGGACCCGACGGGCAGGCCCGTAGCCGCGTCGTGATCCGTGACGATGACGGCACGACGCACCGTTACGAGGGCGCCGAAGCCGACGCCTACCTTCGCGCCCATCCCGCGCCGATGCCGCCCGCCGCACCGGATGCGGTTGCGCCGCTGCCGCCGCTGCCGCCGATACCGCCGATCCCGGAGGTCTCCTCAGCCAACTGCCGCGACGCCGGACCGATGGTCGAGACGAGCGAGCATCGCGGCCGTCAGCGCATCGTGATCTGCCGCAATCGGGTCGAGCGCCAGGCGCGCGAAGGAGCCGAGCTGGCCGCCAATGCCGATACCATCGAACGCCAGGCCCGTGCCAGTGCGCTTGCCGGAGTCGAACGCGCCCGCGTCTCGATCGAGGCGGACCGCAACCTGACGGCCGAGCAGAAGCGCGAAGCGCTCGCCGGGCTGGATGAAGCATTGGCGGAGCTGCGCAGTGATCACAATTGACGAACCCGGTCGACCCTGACCCCGACCGGCGGGCGCGGCGGATGGCGGGCGTTGCCATTCGCCGCGCCAACCGCCATCTCGCGTAGCATGCCAGAGGGTCCCACCGGCGTCCCCGTCCAGCTCGATACGCTGGTGACCCGCATCCTTGCGCCCAACCCGTCGCCCTTCACCTATACCGGCACGCAAACGCATCTGGTCGGCACCACCGACCTCGCAGTGATCGATCCCGGCCCGGACGATCCTGCCCATCTCGACGCGCTGATCGCGGCGATCGGCGGGCGGCCGGTGAGCGCGATCGTCGTGACGCACCACCACCGCGATCACAGTCCGGCGAGCCGGCTGCTGCAGGGGGCGACCGGCGCGCCGATCGTCGGCGCCGCGCCGGCCTTCGTCGCCGATGACGGACCGAGAGCCGACGCCGCGTTCGACCGGGACTACCGCCCCGACCGGGTGCTGGCGGACGGCGAGACGGTGACGGGGGAGGGCTGGACGCTGACGGCGGTGGCGACGCCGGGGCACACCTCCAATCATCTCGCCTTTGCACTGGCCGAAACGGAAGCACTGTTCGCGGGCGATCACGTCATGGGCTGGTCGACCACCGTGGTTTCGCCGCCCGACGGCGACATGACCGCCTATATGGCGAGCCTGGAGAAGCTGATGGGCCGCCATGACCGGGTTTACTATCCCGGGCACGGCGACCAGATCGACAATCCGCGGCGGCTGGTGCGTGGGTTGCTCGGCCACCGCAAGCAGCGTGAGGGGCAGATCCTGCGCCTGCTCGACGGCGGCGCGCACACGATCCCCGCGATGACGGCGCGAATGTATGGCGGCCTCGACCCGCGTCTCCTTCCCGCCGCCGAGCGGTCGGTGCTCGCGCATGTGATCGATCTCGTTCACCGCGGCCTGGTGGCGCAAGCGGATGAAGGGCTGTGGCGAAGAGGCTGACGCTGATCGCGCTGCTGGCGCTGCTGCTGGCGGCGGCGTTCTGGCGGCAGCAGCGCCGCGCCGATCGCGCGGAGTGGGATGCGGGGCTGGCGGCGTCGCGGACGCTGTCCGCTACCTTCGAGCGCACTGGTGTGCTGGAGGTGGCGCGGCTGTCCGGCGAGGCGGTGACGCGGGTCGACGGCCGCAGCGGCTTCGGCGTGTTCGGCAACGTCCAGGTCACCCGCGCGCCGTACAGCGTCGGCTATCAGGTCGACCTGCGCCGCCTGACCCGCGCCGGCTATCGCTGGAACTCGCGGGCGAGGGTGATGACGGTGACGATCCCGGATGTCGTCGTCGGCACGCCCGCGGTCGACCTGGCGCAGGCGCGGACCGCGCAGGCGGGGCTCTACATCTCGCGCCAGTCGGGCGTCGCGATGCAGCAGCGGGTCGCCGCCAACCTTGCCGCCGCGGCGGGCGCAACGGCCGCTGCACCCGAAAATGTCGGACGAGCGCAGGCCGCCGCGCGCAAGGCGGTCGCCCGGCTGGTCGCCGCCCCGCTGGACGCGGCGGGGCTGACCGGCGTGCGCGTGGTGGTGCGTCTGCCCGGGGAAGTGCGTCCGGCCGGGCTCGACCGGCGCCAATGGGACATGAGCAGGCCCATCGCCGAGGTGCTGAACGAGTAGCGCGTTGCGCGCGGCGTTTATGGGGGCCACATAGCGTCCCATGACCGCGCAGCCCCAGAACCTCACCGGCATCGACCTTCGCGAGGAGATCGACCGCCTCCGCCGCGAACGCAATGCCGTAATTCTGGCGCACTATTATCAGCGGCCCGAGTTGCAGGATCTGGCGGACTTCGTCGGCGACAGCCTCGATCTCTCCCGCAAGGCGCAGGCCACCGATGCGGACGTGATCGCCTTTTGCGGCGTCCGCTTCATGGCGGAGACCGCGAAGATCCTGTCGCCGGAGAAGATCGTCGTCCTGCCCGACATGGACGCGGGCTGTTCGCTGGAGGACAGCTGTCCGCCCGAACAGTTTGCCGCCTTCCGCGCGCAGCACCCGGACGCGATCGCGTTGACCTACATCAACTGCTCGGCCGAGGTGAAAGGGCTGTCGGACGTCATCGTCACCAGCTCGTCCGCTGAGACGATCCTCGCGCAGATTCCGGCGGACCGGCCGATCATCTTCGGCCCCGACCGCAATCTGGGCGGCTATCTCGCGCGCAAGACCGGGCGCGACCTGATTCTGTGGCCGGGCGTGTGCATCGTGCACGAGGCGTTCAGCGAGACCGAGCTGCTCAAATTGAAGGCGCAGCACCCCGGCGCGCCGGTCGCCGCGCACCCGGAATGTCCGGCGGTGATCCTCGACCATGCCGATTATGTCGGCTCGACCCGCGGCATCCTGGAATATGCGACCGCCAGCGCCAGCGCTACGCTGATCGTCGCGACCGAGCCGCACATCATCCATCAGATGGAAAAGGCGATGCCCGGCAAGCGCTTCATCGGCGCGCCCGGCGCGGACGGGAACTGCAACTGCAACATCTGCCCGTACATGGCGCTGAACACGATGGAGAAGCTGTACGTCGCGCTGCGCGACCTGGAGCCGCGGATCGAGATGGAAGAGGGCCTGCGCCTGCGCGCCAAGAAGAGCCTGGACGCGATGCTGTCGATGGCGAGCGCGACGGTGGGGCAGGGTGATGTCGGCCCGGCCCGGGTGACGGGCGACTAGCCGCGATTTTCGCGCTGTCCTACAATCGGCGCCGTCGCTACGCACGGCTGATGCCCGTGCCTGACCTCTCTCGCTGCGAGCGCTCTGCCGGCTCCGCAAGACTAGCGCGTGGCGGTGCTCAACCGCATCTGTCGAGCTTCCGGCAATGAGCTCGCCTGCGGCAACTTCGACAACTTTCGCGGTGCCCGGTTTCGACCTTGACGCTTTTGTCGTCGCCACGCTCGCCGAAGACCTTGGCGGTGCGGGCGATATCACGTCGGCGGCGGTGATCCCCGCCGGCGAGCGCTTTACCGGCATCATGGACAGCCGTGATGCTATCACGGTTGCCGGGCTGCCGATTGCCGAGGCGTTCTTTCGGGCGCTCGACCCCCGGGTACGCGTTGAACGGCTGGTCGAGGACGGCGCGCGCGTAGCGGCCGGCACTGACCTGCTGCGGCTGGAGGGGAGCGCCCGTGCGCTGCTCACCGCCGAACGCGCCGCGCTCAACACGGTGCAGCATCTGTCGGGAATTGCGACGCTGACCCGCGCTTATGCCGACAAGCTGCTCGGCACGGGCGCCACGCTGCTCGACACGCGCAAGACGCTGCCGGGGCTGCGGCGGCTTGAAAAATATGCGACCCGGGTCGGCGGCGCCGAGAATCACCGCATGGGGCTGTGGGACGCGGCGATGATCAAGGACAACCACGCCGCCGTCGCCGGAGGCGTCGCCGAGGCGGTGCGCCGCGCGCTGGCGGCCGGTATCGCTGAGGTGATCGTCGAGGTCGACCGCGTCGATCAGATCGAGCCAGCGCTCGCCGCCGGCGCCACCCGCCTGCTCCTCGACAACATGGCGCCGCCGGTGCTCCGCGGCGCGGTGACGCTGGTCGGCGGGCGGGTGCCGACCGAGGCGTCGGGCGGGGTGACGCTGGAGACGATCCGTGCGATCGGCGAAACGGGGGTGACCTATGTCAGCGTCGGTCGCCTGACCCAATCGGCGCCCGCTGCCGATATCGGACTGGACTTCGCGGCTGTCTGACCGCCACAATAAATGACCCAGCAGGAGAGCCACCGCGTGCCGCGACCGCCATCGATTATCGCTTTCGAGCGTCTCTATCTCGGCTCGATCGTGCTCTACATCGTCAACGCCGCGCTATTTTGGTCCGCGACGCGCGAGATCATGGTGCAGACGCCGCAGATCGAGGCCAACCCGGCGATGGCCGGGATGGTCGGGGGCATCATGGCCGGATCTTTGATCGTCACGGTGCTCGTTTCGCTCCTGTTCTGGTGGCTCGTGGCGCGGGCGCGCAGCGTGGCGGGCAAGTGGCTGGTCGTCGGCACCGAGGCGATCGGCGCGATCTTCGGCCTGCTCGCGCTGCTGCGCCTGGCGCGCGGCACGGCGCCCATCCCGACCGCAACGGCGCTCGGCCTGATAGCGACCGGGCTCGCCGTGGCCGCGGCGGCGATGCTGTTCCGTGCCGACGCCGGATCATGGTTCGATCCCGTCGACGAAGAAGTGGTGCCGGAGCCATGAAGCGCTACCTGCTCGGCCTGGCCGCGCTCATCCCCGGCGTGGCGCAGGCGCAGGCGTTGCGCTGCACGGTCCCGGCGCAGGTCGAGCGACCGCACGCCGACGCCGCGTCCCCCGACCAGCCGCAGCGGCTGCTGCCGATCGGCGGCTATACCCTCGCGCTGACCTGGGCGCCCGAGGGGTGCCGGAGCGCCGCACGCGACGCACGGCTGCAATGCGGCGGCGGCAACCGCTTCGGCTTCACCCTGCACGGACTGTGGCCGGACGGACTGGGACATGACTGGCCGCAATATTGCCGCACGACGGCGCTGCTGCCGCCCGCGGTGATCCGCGCCAATCTGTGCGCGACGCCCTCGGCACAGCTGCTTCAGCACGAATGGGCGAAGCATGGGACCTGCGTGCCCGGCGTCGATCCGGCGCAGTATTTCGCGCGCTCCACCGGTCTTTACACCCAGCTCCGCTTTCCCGACATGGACGCGCTGTCCCGGCACAATGCGACCGGGGGTTCGCTGGCTGCCGCGCTGGCGGCGGTCAATCCGGGGCTGCCCGCCGAAGCGGTGCGGGTGACGATCAACCGCCACGGCTGGCTCGACGAGCTGTGGCTCTGCCTCGACACGCGCTTTCACTACACTCGCTGCCGCGCGAACACCGGCGGCGTAGGCGCGACCGCCGCGGTCAAAATCTGGCGGCGACGACGCTAGCGGTTCTCGATCAGCGCGGTCGCGGGATGGTGCCTGTCGAGGTGCCGTTTGATGATATTGAGGTTGCGCGTATTCGAACGGAAGAAGAAGTCCGGGATCGCACCGACCCAGGGAATCAGGCCCAGCAGCCAGTCGACGCCGACATTGCCGAACATCCGCACGATCGTTCGCTTCGGCATACCCAGGTTGCGCGCTTCCCATGCCAGCCAGCCGCCCATCACGGCAGCGATCGTCTCACCCGCAACCGGCAGCAGGTCGAAGATCACATCCAGCCCGACCCGCCGGTTCGTGCCCGGGATAGTGAACAGCCCTTCCAGCAGATGCTCCATCGCCTCGATGCGGCGACGCACCGCGGCGGGGTCGCGCCCGATCGGCATGCGGTCCAGCAGCGCAGGGTCGAAGCGGATCGGATTTGCCATGCGAATTACGTGGGATCGGGGAGCAGCCGGTTCAATGGGTGCCACGCCCGCGTATTCGGCTGCCACAGCTGCACCCGCGGCCCCACCAGCGCCCAGCGCCACGGCCGGGCGAGGGGGATGAACGCGACATCGGTCGCGAGCGCTGCGTCGGCTTCCGCGATGTGCTGCGCCCGTTCCGCCAGTGTCGGCGCCTGCCGCGCGGCTTCAAGCGCCGCCTGGGCCTGCTCGCTACAAGGCTGGCAGGCCGTCGCGAGATACCAGCGGGCGCTGTCGTACGGCGCGACGACATCGACGAGGCGCAGGTCGGCAGGCGCAGTCGCGGTCGTTCGCACCGGCGTGATCCCGACGGCAAGCAAGTCGGCGGCGATCGCCCCCCACAGACGCGTCGCGCCGGGCCCGTCCGGCAGCGCGATGCGGAGCGTCACCGGCGTCTGCCATGCCCTGACCTGCGCCCGCGCCGCGCCGCGCCGCTGATCGGCGGTCATCCCTTCCCAGGCGGCGATCTGCGGCGGTGCGGCCGAGTCCAACCGGTCGGGAAGGAGCCGGGCATCGGCCGCCCAGCCGTTCGCCACCGCCCCCATCGCCGCCGCGCGATCGATCGCCTGCGCTACCGCGGCACGGTTGGCCGGATCCGCCAGAAAACCCTCGCGCGCCACGATCGCCAGCCCGAACAGCCCAGCCGCCGGATCGATGCGGACCGCAACTGCGGATACGCCCGCCGCCTGCACCAGCGGCCAGTCGGCGAAGCTTCCCCCCGCGACCAGGTCGGCACCTCCCGCCACGAACCGGGCGACGGAGCGCGCCGCGCCCTCGCCGGTCAGGCTGACCTCGCCCAGCCGCTCGGGCGATGGGGCGTCGTCCGGCGCGTCCGGATCGGGCAGTTGGCGCAGCAGCGGCGACGCACCGCCCGCAACGATCTGCAGCGGTCCTGTCCCAGCCGGACGTGTGCGGCGGATGATGGCGAGCTCGGGCTGCGCGAAGAGCTTGAGCAAGTCCGGGCGTGGCCGGCCGAGCCGGACCTCGACCACCTGCGGCGTCATCACCACAATCTCTTCGATCGCGGTCAGGAACGGTTTGAGCGGGTTGCGCGAGGTGGGGGCGAGCTGATGCGTCAGCCGGTCGACCACCTGCTCGGCGGTCACTGCACTGCCGTCGGACCAATGCGCCTCGCGGAGACGGAAAATATAGTCGCGCCCACCATCGGTGACCGCCCAGCGTTCAGCCAGCCCTGGCTCGATCTGCCCGGCTGCGTCGAAACGCACCAATCCCTGCGCAACGCTGTCGATCAGCAGGGTGGACGGCAGGTCGACAGGTGCGCGGGCGGCGTCGGCCAGACGCGGGGGGCCACCAACGACGCTCGCGACCAGCGGCCCGCCGCGATCGGCCTGCCCGCACGCGGCGAGTGCGAGCGGCAGCAACAGGGTGCGGACGGCGGGACTTGAACCCGCACTCACGAAGAAACCGATTTTAAGTCGGCAGCGTCTACCGATTCCGCCACGTCCGCTCACCGCCCGACGGAGCCCGACGTGCGTCACGCCGTCAAGCCTGCGTCACACGTTGAGGCGCGCGCGCATCTCTTTGCCGGGCTTGAAATAGGGCACCCGCTTCGCATCCACCGCAACCGTATCGCCGGTGCGCGGATTGCGGCCGGTACGCGCGTCGCGACCGCGGGTCGAGAAGGCGCCGAAGCCCCGCAGTTCGACCCGGCCGCCCTGCGCCAATCGGTCAACGATCGTGTCGAAAAAGGCCGTGACGATCGCCTCGACCTCGCGCGGGCTAAGGTCGGGGTGAAGGTCGGTCAGCTTCTGGACCAGCTCGGAACGGATCATCATGCCTCCCGCACATGCTCGCTTCGGATCGGCTATTCAGACGCACGCCCTCGATCGTATAGCATGTTTGCGACATGCCCGCGACCGGCGAACGATGGGGGGCGCTGCAATGCAGCGCCCCCCAAATCGTCACTCGCCCGTGCGCGCCTTGTTGAGCGCGGCACCCAGGATGTCGCCCAGCGACGCGCCCGAGTCGGATGAGCCGTACTGCGCCACCGCCTGCTTCTCCTCCGCGATCTGCATCGACTTGATCGAGAAGGTCGGCTTCTTGGACCGGTCGAAGCCCGTCACCATGGCATCGAACTTCTGCCCGACCTGATAGCGCTCGGGCCGCTGCTCGTCGCGGTCGCGGCCAAGATCGGTGCGCTTGATGAAGCCGGTCGCGCCGTCCTCGCCGACCTGAACCTCCAGCCCCGCGTCGCGCACTTCGAGGACGGTGACGGTGACGACCTGGTTCTTGTTGAGCCGGTCACCCGCCGCCGCAACGCCGCCGGCCACCGGACCGCCGCGCTCGAGCTGCTTCATGCCCAGGCTGATGCGCTCCTTTTCCGGATCGATGTCGAGCACCACCGCCTGCACGGTCTCGCCCTTGCGATGGAGCGCCAGCGCATCCTCGCCCGACACGCCCCAGGCGATGTCCGACATGTGAACCATGCCATCGACATCGTTGTCGAGGCCAATGAACAGCCCGAACTCGGTGGCGTTCTTGACCTCGCCCTCGACCTGAGTGCCCACCGGATGGGCCGCCGCGAACGCCTCCCACGGATTGTTCTGCGCCTGCTTGAGACCCAGCGAGATACGCCGCTTTTCCTCGTCGACCTCCAGCACCATCACATCGACCTCCTGCGAGGTGGACACGATCTTGCCCGGATGGACGTTCTTCTTGGTCCAGCTCATCTCGGAGACGTGGACCAGCCCCTCGATGCCGGCCTCCAGCTCGACGAAAGCGCCGTATTCGGTAATGTTGGTGACGCGGCCCGACAGCCTGGCACCGACTGGGTACTTCGCCGCGGCGCCGTCCCACGGATCGGACTCCAGCTGCTTCATGCCCAGGCTGATGCGCTGCGTGTCCTTGTTGATGCGGATGATCTGCACCTTGACCGTGTCGCCGATGTTCAGGACTTCGGACGGGTGCTGAACGCGCTTGTAGCTGACGTCGGTGACGTGGAGCAGGCCGTCGATGCCGCCCAAGTCGACGAACGCGCCATAATCGGTGATGTTCTTGACCACGCCGTCGATAATCTGCCCCTCGTGCAGGCTCTGGATCAGGCCGGTGCGCTGCTCGGCGCGCGTTTCTTCCAGGACGGCGCGGCGTGATACGACGATGTTGCCGCGCTTCCTGTCCATCTTCAGGATTTGGAAGGGCTGGGGGATGTCCATGAGCGGGGTGACGTCGCGGACCGGCCGGATGTCGACCTGGCTGCCCGGCAGGAACGCCACCGCGCCCGACAGGTCGACGGTGAAGCCGCCCTTGACGCGGCCGAAGATCACGCCCTCGACGCGCGCGGTCTTGGCGAACTCGCCTTCGAGCTTGTCCCAGGCCGCCTCGCGCCGCGCACGGTCACGCGACAGCATCGCCTCGCCATGCATGTTCTCGACGCGGTCGACATAGACCTCGACCTCGTCGCCGACCTTCAGCTCGGCCTTCTGACCCGGCGCGGCGAACTCGCGCAGCGGCACGCGGCCTTCGGACTTCAGTCCAACGTCGATTACCGCCATGTCGTTCTCGATCGCGGTCACGGTGCCGTGGACCACGCGACCCTCAAAACTGTCGGCACCGCCGAACATGTCATCGAGCATCGCCGCGAAGTCGTCGCGGGTGGGAAGGGCTTGGGTAGCCATAGGGGTCAGGTCGTCCTCAGTCACGTTGCCGGCCGGCCGGTTGGTTCCGGCGGTCTTCAAGCCGATGGGCCGCGACGGCCTCATGCAGACCGCGGCATCCTAAGGACAGGAACAGCGGAGGAGCTTAGCGCAAATGCGAAAAGGGCGCGTGAGGCAAGCCTCCGCGCCGAACCTCCGCGAGCGCCTGCCCGCCGGATGGGCGCGCCCTAGCGTGAGCGTGCTGGATAAGCAAGTATCGTGATGCCGGCCGCAGGGGTATGCCCACGCCATCCGGCCTTCGATCCTCGCAGCGTCAGACCCGCCGTTCGACCAGCGCGATCGCCTTTCTCACGCTCGCGTCGATCGAGAGAAAGCTTGTGTCCAGCAGCAGCGCATCCGCGGCCATCACCAGGGGTGCGATGGAACGGCTGCTGTCGCGTTCATCGCGGGCGCGGATGTCGGCGAGCACCTTGTCGTAGCTCATCGTGGAACCGTGCGTCTGCAGCTCGGTATGGCGGCGTCGTGCGCGCGTCTGCGGGGTGGCCTTGACGAACAGCTTGGCGTCCGCGTCGGGCGCGATCACGGTGCCGATGTCGCGTCCGTCCAGCACCGCGCCACCGGGCTGATGCGCGAACCGCTTCTGACGCTGCATCAGTGCGGCGCGGACCAGCGGGTGCGCCGACACGACGGAGGCCAATTCTCCGATCTCAGCCGTCCTCAGGACCGGGTCGGCCAACGTCAGCTCATCGAAGCCGCACGCGGCGACCGCATCCGCTTCGATCGCTGGGTCGAGCTCCAGCCGCCGCACCGTCGCGGCGACGGCGCGGTACAACAGGCCGGTGTCCAGATGCGGCAATCGGAAGTGCCGGGCCAATGCCTTGGACACAGTACCCTTGCCCGACGCTGCGGGGCCGTCGACCGCGATGATCATGCGTTCAGCCAGATCGGCGGGACGCCCAGCCTGCCGAGCGTGTCCAGGAAAGCCGGGTAGCTGGTCGCGATCGGCGTGGCGTCGTCGATCGCGATCGGGCGCGCCGCGTGCAGACCGGCGACCGCCATGCTCATCGCGATGCGGTGGTCGAGTTGGGTCGCGACGCGGTTGCCGCCGGGCAGCGGCTCGCCGCCGGTGCCGTCGATCGTCAGTCCGTCCTCGTGCTCGGTGACGGACACGCCTGCATCGCCCAACGCCATCAGCATCGCGGCGATGCGGTCCGACTCCTTGACCCGCAGTTCATGCGCGCCGCGTGCGATGGTGCGGCCCTGCGCGAAGGCGGCGGCCACGAACAGGACAGGATATTCGTCGATCATGCTCGGCGCGAGCTCGGGCGGCACCTCGATGCCGGTCAGCGCCGAGTGCCGGACGCGGAGATCGCCGACCCGTTCGCCGCCGACCGCGTGCTCGTTCTCGACCGTGATGTCCCCGCCCATCATCCGCAGTGCGGTGTAGAGGCCGGCGCGCGTAGGGTTGAGCAGGACGTTGCGGATCAGCAGCGCCGAGCCGGGCACGACAAGCGCCGCCGCTGCCCAGAAGGCAGCCGATGACGGGTCGCCCGGCACGACGATGTGCTGCGGCCGCAGCTCCGCCTCGCCGCGGATGCAGATGACGCTGCCGTCGGCGCTGTCCTCGACTGTCACATCGGCGCCGAAGCCGCGCAGCATGCGCTCAGAGTGATCGCGGGTCGCGATCGGCTCGACTACCGTCGTGATTCCCGGCGCGTTGAGACCGGCGAGCAGGACCGCCGATTTCACCTGCGCCGACGCGACGGGCAGCATGTAGCGGATCGGCACTGCAGGGCAGAGGCCGCGGATCATCAGCGGAAGGCGCTCTCCCGGCGAGGCGGTGATGTCCGCGCCCATCCGCGCCAGCGGCTCGATCACCCGCGCCATCGGGCGGCGCGACAGGCTGGTGTCGCCGGTCAAGGTGACGGTGATCGGATGGGACGAGACCAGCCCCATCAGCAGACGCGTCGACGTGCCGGAATTGCCCATCTCCAACGCCCCAACAGGCTGGAGCAGTCCGCCGACCCCGACGCCGTGCACCCGCCAGGTGCCGTCCGCATCGCGTTCAACGCCGACCCCCATCGCTCGCATCGCCGCGGCCGTTGCCAGCACGTCCTCGCCTTCGAGCAGCCCCTCGATCCGGCTTTCGCCCACCGCTAGCCCGGCGAACATCACCGCGCGATGGCTGATCGACTTGTCGCCGGGGACGGTGATCTCGCCGGTGAGCGGCCCGCCTGGCACGACGCGGAATGGACGGGGCGGGGCGGGCAGCATGATCGGCGCGGCTTTGACAGGGGGGTTGCACGGTGGCAAGGCGCGCCCGATCTGGAGGGCTTGATCCTCCGACATCCACTCTCGAAAGGCTGTGACACGGCATGATCAAGCCGGAATGGGGCACGAAGCGCTCGTGCCCGAAATGCGCCACGCGCTTTTATGACCTTACCAAGGACGAGCCTGTCGTCTGCATCAACTGCAGCTACAGCTGGTCGCCCGAGCCGATCCTCAAGTCCAAGCAGCCGCTTGCGTTCGAGCAGGTGAAGGCGGTCGACAAGGCCCCCGATGCCGATCTGGAAGGCGGCGAGGAGGAGGACATCGCTGCGATCACCGGTGAGGACGAGGAGCCCTCGGCCGATGACGAGGTCGATCTGGGCGGCGACGACGATCTGGGTGTCGAGACCGGCAAAGAAGATGACGAACATTGAGGTGAAGAGGCAGGCGGTGCGGACCATGGCGCCGCTTGCCAGCCGGGCGCGCGCTCGCTAGGGGGCGCCTTCCCGCGCAGGAATGGGGCCGTAGCTCAGCTGGGAGAGCGCTGCAATGGCATTGCAGAGGTCAGGGGTTCGATCCCCCTCGGCTCCACCACCGCGCAGCGCGCATGGGCGCAGCGGAGCAGCGATCAGGACGCGCAGGCGCGGCCGGGCTCGGCCTTAGCCGAGCTTCTACGACGCGGCTTTGCCGCGGCGCGCTGCCTCGTTAAGCGGTCGCGCTCACCCAGCAACGCTTAGACACGACGTCGGTCGTCTCGACCCGCCGCGGCAAAGCCGCGTCGTCGAACGGGTTCGCTGGCGCGACCCGCCGGCCGGGCTTGGCGCTCTCGCGTCCAGCTCCGCTGGCTGCTTGGCGCCTGCGCCGCACCCTACGCCTGGTGCACCGCTTTCACCACGCAGTAGCTGTCAAACCCCTCGCTGCCGCCCTCGGACCCGAACCCCGACACCTTGACCCCGCCGAACGGGGCGTCGGGCACCGAAATGGCGAAGGTGTTGATGCCCACCATCCCGGCCTCAATTGCGTCGCCCAACCGGTTCGTGCGGCGGCCGTTCTCCGTGAAGGCGAAGGCGGCCAGCCCATAGGGCAGCCGGTTCGCCTGCTCCAGCGCCTCGTCCTCAGTCCGGAACGAGCGCGTCACGGCGACCGGCCCAAACGGCTCGTTGGTCATGATGTCCGCCTCCAGCGGCACGTCGGCGAGCAATGTCGGCTGGAAGAAATATCCGCCTTCTCCGCGTTCGCCCCCGGCCAGCGCCCGCGCCCCTTTCGCCGTTGCGTCATTGACGAGCGCCTCGATCGCCTCGGGACGGCGTCGGTTAGCGAGCGGCCCCATGCGACTGGCCGGATCGGATCCGTCGCCGACCGGCAGCGCCTTGGCCCGCTCGGCGAACCCCTTCAGGAACGCCTCATAGATCGGCTCTTCGACGTGGAAACGCGTCGGCGAGACGCAGACCTGCCCGGCGTTCCGGAACTTCTGCGGCACCACCATGTCGAGCGTCTTCTCAAGATCGCAATCGGCGAACACGAGCACCGGCGCATGACCGCCCAGTTCGAGCGTTATCCGCTTCACGCCGTCTGCGGCAAGACGCATCAGGTGCTTGCCGACTGGCACCGAGCCGGTGAAGCTGACCTTTCGGATTACGTCCGAGGCAAGCAAATGCCGGCTGACCTGGTCGGGCACGCCAAAGACAAGCTGGCACACGTCCGCCGGCAATCCCGCATCGAGCAGGCAGCGGAAGAAGGCGCTGGTGCAGCCGGGTGTCTCTTCCGGCGGCTTGGCGATCACCGAGCATCCCGCCGCCAGCGCCGGACCGAGCTTCTTCGCCAGCAGATACACGGGGAAGTTCCACGGGCTGAGCGCCGCGACCGGGCCCACCGGCTGGCGCAGCACGATCGAACGCTGCCCGGCTGGGCGCACGAGCACGCGGCCATAGGCCCGCTTCGCCTCTTCGGCATACCAGTCGAACACACCCGCCGAGCCGATGACTTCCGCGCGGGCTTCGGCGATGACCTTGCCCTGTTCGCGCGTCAGCAGCGTGGCAATGGCGTCCACGCGCTCGCGCATCAGCGCCGCCGCCTTGCGGAGGATACCAGCACGCGTCTCGACATCGGTGTCGCGCCAGCGACGGAAGCCGCGGTCAGCCGCCGACAGCGCGGCGTCGAGATCGGCTGCGGTCGCCAGCGGCACCTCGGCGATGGCGGCGCCGGTCGCTGGGTTGAACACCGGCCCGGTATCGCGGCCTTCGCCCGCCTGCCAGGCGCCGTCGACGAACAGTTTCAGCTCGGCATGTTGATCGCTCATCAGCGCCGCATACGCCCGCCGCCGCGTGCGGCCAAGCGGGGTTCCTTCTGCGCAGCGTGCTCATGGTTAAGCGGCCATCGCGGTGTCCCCCTTGAGGACAACAAAATGTTAACCCTCTTTGCGGCTGGGCGGAAAGGTGAAGCGGGCGTTAACACCTCACTATGAAACGAAGACTAGTCCTGACCGATGAGGCCGCCGGCCACCCTTTCCGCCGTTCGCTGCCGCGCGTTGCCGCGCAGGCGATACCGCGGTCGGAGGATCAGGACTGGAAGCTCTTCGTGCTGAGCTTCCTCGCCTTTTTCACATGCTTCTACACGTTCCTGTTGTGACGAGCGGGTGATCGCAGGCGCGGTGGAGCCGTTGCGCGATCCACGCCGCGACCAAGCACATGCCGGCGGTGACGAGCAGCAGCTGCATCGCCGACACGCCCGCCGCCATCATGCCCGCCACGACCGCCGCCCCCAGCGTCATCGCGCCCGAGTTGACGACGTTGTTCGCCGCCACTGTGCGTGCAGTCTGGTCCTTGGCGACGGTGGTCGTAAGAAAGGCGTAGAGCGGAACGACGAACATGCCCCCGAAGATGGCCACCGCGAGCAGCGCCAGCAGCACGGGAACCGCATCCGCCTGCGCCACGAACGTGCCGACGCCGTAGAGCTGCCCCACCGGCGCCGGCGTCCAGCGCCCGACGGCCCACCACAGCGCCATCACCGCCGCCGCCATCGCCACGACGCTGGCTGGTGAATAGCGTGCTGAAATCCGACCACGCAGCAGCAGGTTGATGACCACCGAACCGATCGCGACGCCGATCGAGAAGATGCCCAGCACGAGGCTGGCGACCGATGCCTGCGCGGTCAGCACGTTCTTCACCAGCGGCGGAAAGGCGATGATCAGGACCGACCCGATCGTCCAGAAAAACGAGATGGCGCAGATCGCAAGGAACAGCCGGCGCACGTGCATCGTATCCGACACCAGCCTGATCGACGCCCGAAGCGGATTCCAGTCGAGCTTGAGCGGCGCACCCAGCCGCGGGGCCGAGGGGATCCCCTTCGACGCGGCCAGCCCGGCGCCGGCGACCAGCAGTGTCAGCACCGCGACCAGCACGGTGCTCTGATAGATCACGCCCGCCAGGATCGTACCCATCAGGATCGACAGATAGGTGCCCGCCTCGACCAGCCCGGTGCCGCCGAGCACGTCGCAGTCCTCCAGATGCTGCGGCAGGATCGCGTATTTGATCGGACCGAAAAAGGTCGAATGGATGCCCAGGCCAAGCACGGCCAGCAGCATCAACCCGACCGGAAGCGTCACCGCGCCGGTGCGCCCTAGCATCAGACCGGCACAGCCCACGAGCATGATTGCGATCTCCGCGACCTTGATAACACGGATGATCCGGGTCTTGTCGGTGGTGTCCGCCAGCTGGCCCGCCAGCGCGGAGAACAGGAAGAACGGCACCACGAACAGCCCGGCAACCAGCGCGTTGAAGAAGCCCTCCGCGCGCTCGTCATTGAAGATCTGATAGGTCGCGAACAGGACCATCGAGGTTTTGAACAGGTTGTCGTTGAACGCACCCAGGAACTGCGTCGCGAACAACGGCAGGAAGCGGCGCTGCTTGAGCAGCCCGAGGCTGTTGATCATGCCCGGACCATCCCTGGCGGGATCAGCACGGCGGCGGTGAACTGCATCGCGGGATCATCGCGGCGGGCTTAGCGGAAGGCGTGCGCCGCCGCCAACCATTTGGAAGCCGGGCTTTCCTGCGGGACACGCTTTGCAACCGCACCGCCATCCCGGTAGAGGCGGGATGTGCTGTCGCTGCCCAACCTACTCACCCTTTCGCGGATCGTGGCGCTGCCGGTGCTGGTCGCGCTGCTGTGGTGGCCGCATTGGCAATGGGGCTATGCCGCGGCCTTTGTGCTGTACTGCGCGATGGGCATCACCGATTATTTCGACGGCTATCTGGCGCGGGCGCAGGGTGCGGTATCGAAACTCGGCATCTTCCTCGATCCGATCGCCGACAAGATCATGGTCGCCGCCGTCGTGCTCATGCTCTGCGCGACACGCGACATCGCCGGGTTCAGCGTTATCGCCGCGCTTATCATCCTGCTGCGTGAAATCGCGGTCAGCGGCCTGCGCGAGTTTCTGGGCGGGCTGCAGGTGTCGGTGCCGGTGTCGCGACTGGCGAAGTGGAAGACAACGTTCCAGCTCGTCGCGCTCGGCGCGCTGATCCTTGCTGGCGCGGTACCGGGTGTGCCGCTGGTCAAGGATGTTGGGCTGGCGACCCTGTGGGGCGCAGCGGTGCTGACGCTGGTCACCGGCTGGGACTATCTGCGCGTCGGCCTGAAGCACATGGACTGACGCGCGTGCTGCGCGTCCTCTATTTTGCAAGCGTGCGCGAGACGATCGGCGTCGGCGAGGAACTGCTCGACGTGCCCCCAGAGGTCGCAACGGTGTCGGCGCTGGTCGATTGGCTGGCGAGGGACAGCGCGGCGCACGCCGCCGCCTTCACGGATCGCGGCAGGCTGCGTGCGGCGATCGACGGCCGTTTCGTGCCGCTCGATGCGGACCTCGGCGCGCCTGGCGAGGTCGCGCTGTTCCCACCGGTGACGGGCGGGTGATCCGCGCCGCGGTGCAGGTCGAGCCGATCGATATCGTGGCTGAACTGGTCTCGATCGAAAGCGACGGGGCGGGGGCGGTCGCGACCTTCACCGGGCTGGTGCGTGCCGACCTCCATGACGACGGGAGCGTCGGCTTGCTGGAACTCGAGCATTATCCCGGCATGACCGAGCGCACGCTGCTTACGCTGTGCGAGGAGGCGACCGCGCGCTGGTCGCTGCTGGGCGCCACGGTCGTTCACCGCGTCGGGCCGATGCACCCGGGCGAGCGCATTGTCTTTGTCGCGGCCGCCGCGCCGCACCGGACGGCGGCGCTGGCGGCGTGCGGCTTTCTGATCGACCGGCTCAAGACCGACGCCCCCTTTTGGAAGCGCGAGACAAGGGGCGGCGAGGCGCGATGGATAGAGGCGCGCGCTAGCGACGATGCCGCGGCGGCGCGGTGGAGCGAAAATCCTCTGCACGCCGCGAAGGATTAGGTTTTCCGACAGCGTCTAGAGTCGCGGGACCAGCACCCCGTTGACCACGTGCAGCATGCCGTTCGCCAGCCGTACGTCGGCCGTCTCGACATAGCTCTTGTCGCCGCCGGCATCGGTTAGCGTCACGATCGCGCCCGTCAGGCTCAGCGTCAGCGTCTCGCCGCTCAGCGTCGTCAGCGTCCGGTCGCCCGTACCGATGCGGCGGAGCAGGTCGGTCGAGGTTACCCGACCAGCAACCAGGTGCAGGCGCAGCAGCTTGTCGAGGGCCCCACGGTTCTCCGGCCGTAGCAGCGTGTCGATCGTTCCCGGCGCGAGCCTGGCGAATGCCGCATCGGTCGGCGCGAACAGCGTTACCGGCCCGGGCCCGTCCAGCAGCGTCGCGATACCTGCCGCCTGCACGGCGCGTGACAGCGTCGTCAGCGTCGGCGCCGCCGCGACTGCGGCGCCGACGCGGCGGTCAACCGGCATTGCAACGCCGCCGATCAGCGGGTTGCCGACCGGCCCCGGACGTGGCGTCGAACCGACCACCGCAGCTGCCGGCGCAACCCGGATTTGTTCGACCGGCCGCGCGCACCCGCCGATAAGCTGTGCAGTGACGAGGAGGGCGGCGACGGAAAGCAAAACTCTCATTGCCCAACTTGTCGCAAGCCGGTCGAGAGCAGGCAAGCAAATGGATGCGCGGCCCCTCGCAATTCGGCGCAAGCGATCATAAGTGCCGGCTGAATAGAGGGACACAGCAGATGCCCAACCGCCTGGGGGCCTATCTCGACTCGATCCGCGCGCGTGACCCGGCGCCGCATAGCCGCGCGGAGGTGCTGCTGTACCCGGGTGTCGCGGCGCTGGCGTTTCACCGGATCGCGCATCGCCTGTACCGCGGGCGGCTGTTCTTTCTGGCGCGCTTCGTCAACCACTGCGCGCGCGCCTGGACCGCGATCGACATCCATCCAGGTGCGAAGATCGGCCGCCGCTTCTTCATCGACCACGGCTTCGTCGTCATCGGCGAGACGGCGGAGATAGGCGACGACGTCACCATCTACCAATGCGTTACGCTGGGCGGCACCAGCCCCGACAACGGCGTGGCCGGCAAGCGCCACCCGACGCTGGCGAACGGCGTGATTATCGGCTCGGGCGCGCAGGTGCTGGGGCCGATCACCGTCGGTGCGCGTGCCCGGATCGGCGCCAATGCCGTAGTGACCAAGGATGTCGCCGAGGGCGCGGTAATGGTCGGCATTCCGGCGCGCCCGACCACGATCGCGGGCGGCAAAGGCGAGGCGAAGTTTCTGGCCTATGGCACGCCTTGCTCAGAACTATTCGATCCGCAGACGCAGAAGGTCGAGCTGCTCCGCTGCGAACTGGAGACGCTGCGCAAGCGGCTCGACATCCTGAGCGCCCTGCTACTCGTCGAGGAGGAGCAGAAGCGCGCCTGATGGGCATCGTCACGCCGTTTCCGCAGCCTGGCCGTGCGACGCAGATCGGGTTCGAGCGGATCGAGCTGACGCGCATCCTCGATCTCTACGGGCGCATGGTCGCCGCGGGGCAGTGGCGCGATTATGCCATCGAGCTGGGCCGCGACGCCGCGGTGTTCGCCGCCTTTCGCCGCGCCGCCGAGCGGCCGGAGTTCCGGATCGAGAAGCGACCCGGCCTGCGCGGCAAGCAGGGCATGTGGGCGCTGATCGGCGAAGCAGGACAGGTGGTAAAGCGCGGGCATGAACTCGGCCCTGTTCTGGCGCCCGTCGAGCGGCGACTGATGAAGCTGGTCGAGTAATAGGCGGGAACGCGATGGCCGGTTGAAGCGTCCTGTTCGTCGTGACCACGCATCAACTTAGCCTCACCGTCGAGGGCGATCGCAACGCGGTGCTCCTCACCATCGCCGGCGACGACGATCGCCTGCTATTCGGCGCGCGGCTGGAGGCTCCCGAACTGGACGAGCTGATCCACGCGCTGGCCCAGGGCAGGGCACAGCTGCTCGACGAGGTCGCGCCCGAGCTGGACCAGGGCGCCCGGCTGACCGACGTCGAGGTCGACCCCGGTTATCTTGTCGGGACCAGCAAGGTGGCCGACGAGGCGCTGATCGCGTTTCGTCATCCCGGCTTCGGCTGGCTCGGCTTCCGCCTGCACCGCAAGGTTATCGGCAAGTTCACCGAGCGGCTCGACCGCTGGCTGCAGCAGCCCGTCCCGGCGGCGTAGCGGCAAGGTTCAGGCCGGCAGCATCTGCACCGGCGGCAGCCGCTGGGCGATGACCCCGCCCAGGAGTGCCACCACGTAGCGCCGCGCGGCGTGCCAGAAGGCGCTGAGGAGCAGCAGCGCCGAGCCGATCACCAGTCCGGTGAACGCCGCCGACAGTTCCAGCGCGCCGGCCTGCTGAAACAGCGTGTAGAGCGCGAACAGGACATAGGCGAGGCTCGACACCAGCAAGGCGCGCCGGTCGACTGCCAGCGCCACCAGCGCGAACGCCATGTAGAGCGCCAGCACTACCACCGCCTGGACCAGCCCGATCTGGTCGCGGAAAACGCCAAGCATGTTGAACAGCGCGTGCGCGATCATCGGCGCGGCGGCGAGGTGCAGCCAGAAGGCGACGTCCGATCGCCGCGTTCGCCGTTCGCGGTCGCTCATGTCCCAGCGCATCGCGAAGGCGAACATCGCCACGCCGGACACCAGCACCAGCGGCAGCACCGCGTTGCGCGCCGGCGGGATCAGCCCGACGATCAGCGCCATTGCCACGCCGACCACCGCAACCGCGCCCGCCGCGACGGTGATCGGCACCATGAAGCGCCGCCAATGCAGCCATGCCGCCCCCGCGGTTGCGGCGGCGACCAGCGCTGCAAGCAGCGCGGCTACGCCGATCTGGACATTCTGGTCGCTGCTCAGCGATTTGATCCAATTGCCGATGGTATCGTTGGCGAGTGCGACGCCCAGCGTTCCCGCGACGCCGCCGACAAAGGCGAGGAGCAGGATGATCGACGGCAGCGCCATCCGCCGCCGCCGCGTGAAATACTCGGCCAGCCCCCAGGCGGTCCCAGCCACCGCCGCGGGCGCCAGCACCGCCGCAATCGCCCCGCCTATCCCCGCCACGGCCGCGAGCAGCAGCAGGCAGGCGATCGACACGAAGATGTCGTTGAACCCGGTCAACAACCGGAACTGCTCCTCGTCGACCGCGGGCGCGCCGCGCAGGCTCGCCACATGCCCGCGCAGCGACGCCGCCGCGTCCGGCGTGATTGCCCCCGCCGCAACCGCCGCGTCGATGTCGCTTTCGCTGTACATGCCGATGCTCTCCCTCGCAGAAGGTCATAGCATAGGGTGTGTTGTTGTAGCAATACGGCACCGCGCGGTCGTGGTGGTTACCCCGCCTGCAACGCCTTGGCGGCCATCATACCCTGCTCGCTGCCCGTCTTGGGCACGATCTCTCCCGTTCGGTCGCTGATCGCCGCCCAGTTCGCCGCGACGCCCTCGGGCGACAGGTCGTCGCCGGTCAGCAGCTTGCCCGGCGTCAGCGTTACGTACGAGGTCGCGGTCACGCCCGCGCCCGAGGCGACGATCTGGTTGGTCGGCGCGTCTTCCGACACCAGAAAGAGTGCGGCGGGGACGACCTTTGCAGGGTCGAACAGCTTGAACGCTTCGGCCGGAAACAGGTCCTCAGTCATCCGTGTGCCCGCGGTCGGCGCCAGCGTGTTGACGCGAATGTCGTGTTTCGCACCTTCGATGTAGAGCGTCTTGGTCAGCCCGGCCAACCCCATCTTGGCCGCACCGTAATTGGCCTGGCCGAAATTGCCGAACAGCCCGGTCGACGATGCGGTCATCAGCACGCGGCCGTAATTCTGCTCGCGGAAAGTGTCCCAGCACGCCTTGGTGGCGAAGGCGGAGCCGATCAGGTGGACGCGAATCACGAACTCGAAATCGGCGGGTTCCATCTTGGCGAAGGTCTTGTCGCGCAGCACGCCGGCATTGTTGATGATGACGTGGACGCCGCCCCATCTTTCCTTGGCGCGCGCGACCATCTCCACCATCTGGTCGTATTCGGCGACGCTGCCGCCGTTCGACATCGCCTCGCCGCCGAACGCTTCGATCTCCTCGACGACCTTGAGCGCCGCGTCAGAGTGGCCGGTGCCGTCGCGGGCCCCGCCCAGGTCATTCACCACCACCTTGGCGCCGCGGCGCGCGAGTTCGAGCGCATATTGACGGCCGAGGCCGCCACCGGCGCCAGTGACGATCGCGACGCGGCCGTCGAAACGAATTGACATGAAAAGGGCGCTCCTGATGTGCTGGAGCGCCCTTCCTTATTGATGGCGGCGCGCGGTGCAACCGCGAGCAATCCGCGGCTCAGCGCGAAGCGCGACCGTGCACCTGGCGTGAGTGGGTCGAGTGTGGCCCCTGCATGCATTTGTCGAACTGACCCGGGCGGCACACGGGATAGCTCGCCATCGGGGCAGGGGCCGGATAGGCTTCCGCCGGGGTCGGCGCCTGCCGGAAGATGGGCGTCGTCCCGGGCTGGGCGGGACCGCTCAGCGCGGGGGCCGCGGGTTGATAGCCGCCGACGGGATCGGTGCCGGTGGTCATCGGCGCGGTATTAGTCTGGCCGGCCATCGGCGGCGTCGCGGTATCCGCGGGGGCGGCGGCGGGGGTGCCGGTGTCGGGCGTGGTCTGGCCTGCGGGCATGGTCTGGCCTGCGGGCATCGTCTGATCGGGAGTGGCAGGCGTGGTCTGGGCGAGTGCGGGCGCGGTGAGCAGCGCGGTGGCGGCCAGGAACAGCATCTTCATGATCCGGGAACTCCTCATGGATAGGGCAGCGCCCTGTGTTCAGCGCGGCCATCCAACGCCTCAAGCGCCGGAGGTTTCCATCGTTACGGTGCCGAATCGGTGAACCGGGAGGGCCGTGCGGCTAGCTGCCCGAGTCGAGCGCGTAGCCGGCCGAACGCACCGTGCGGATGATGTCCGCGCGGTCGCCGGTGTTGATCGCCTTGCGCAGCCGCCGGATGTGAACGTCGACCGTTCTTGCCTCGATATCGGCGTCATGCCCCCACACCGCATCGAGCAGCCGCTCGCGCGAGAACACCCAGCCGGGATGCTCCAGGAAATGCTTGAGCAGCCGGAACTCGGTCGGCCCCAGCGGCACGGTTTCGCCTGCGCGCTTCACCTTGTGCGAGCCCAAGTCCATCTCGACATCGGCATAGGTCAGCATCTCGCCCGCCAGCGCCGGGCGGACGCGGCGCAGGACCGCGTTCACGCGCGACACCAGCTCGCGGGGAGAGAAGGGCTTGGTGACATAATCGTCCGCGCCGGTGTCGAGCCCGCGGACGCGGTCCTCCTCCTCGCCGCGCGCGGTCAGCATGATGATCGGCACATTCGCGGTTTCGGGTTGGCGACGCAGGCGGCGGCAGACCTCAAGCCCCGACAGCGTCTCCAGCATCCAGTCGAGCAGGACGATGTCAGGCGTCTTCTCGCGCGCCAATAGCAGCGCTTCCTCGCCGTCCGCGGTCTGCGCGATATCGAAATCCTCGCGCGCGAAATGCCATTGGAGCAGCTCGGCGATCGCGGGATCGTCCTCGACGAGCAACATATGGGGCCGGGGCATGGACTATCCTTTTGCCGGCATTGCAGCGCGAGCTTTGGGCGCGGCCGATGACGGTTTGATGACAGCTGACACTTTCGTGACAGCGGCCTTTGCGCGCGCCGGCAGCGTTACCGCGACGGTCGAACCCAGCCCGACGGTGGACGTGATCAGCAGCCGCCCGCGATGCCGCTCGACGATGTGCTTGACGATCGCCAGCCCCAGCCCGGTGCCGCCCAGCGAGCGGCTGCGCCCCTTGTTGACGCGATAGAAGCGTTGAGTCAGGCGCGGGATGTACTTGGCCGGAATGCCTTCGCCGCGGTCGGTGATGGCGAGCCGCACCTCCCCGCCGTCGCCGCTCAGCGCGATCTCGACCGGCGTGCCCGCGCGACCGTATTTCATCGCGTTGCTGACCAGATTGTGGATGACCTGCGACAGCTGCGCGCGGTCGCCGGTAACGTGACTGACCGGGTGCAGCGCCAACACGATGTCGCGCCCACGACCATCGCCGCCGCGGACTAGCTCGGCATGGACCTCCGCGATCAGCCCGCCCAGGTCGACCGCCTCGTTGGGCAGGCGATATTTCTCCGCCTCGATGCGGGAGAGCGAGATCAGGTCCTCGACCAGTCGTTGCATCCGGAGCGCCTCCGCGCCCATGATCGCCAGAAAGCGCTGCCGTGCCTCACGGTCGTCGCCCGCTTCCTCCAGCGTTTCGATGAAGCCTCGTACCGCCGCCAGCGGGGTGCGCAGTTCGTGACTGGCGTTGGCGACGAAATCGGTCCGCATCCGCTCTGCGGCGTGACTTTCGGTGTGATCGATCAGATGGACCAGCCGCCGGCCGCCACCGACCGGATTGACGCGCATCTGCCAGCGCTGCTTGAGCGGGCCTAGTCCCTTGAGCTCCACCGGCGATCCGTCGTCACCCATCCGGTCGGTCGCCGCGTCGCCCAGCCGCTCGGCGGCGGCGGGGTGGGGGATCGCCTCTCGCACATCCTTGCCGACCAGGTCCGCGCCCATCACCGTGATCGCGGCGCGATTGGCGAGGGTGATGCGCCAGTCCTCGACCAGCAGCACCGGCTCCGCCACCGCGTCGAGCACATCGCCGAGCGCCGGTCCGTTGCGTTCGGACGGCGGCTCTGCGTCCTGCCGCCGGCCCAGCGCGAGCAGCGTGAAGGCACTGGCGGCGACGCCGGCGGCCAGCGCGGCGGCGGGCCAGCTTCGGGCGGTAGTGGCGAGTCGCATGTCCCGCGGCGCTACACCAGCGTTTCCAGAGGAACCAGCACGCGCCTTGCCCGTCGTTGCGCTTTGTGAAACAGCTTCATGCCTACAAGGCGGACGGGATGAGCGACGATACACCCGAACAGGCTGACCGCAAGGCGTCTCCCACGGCGACCCGGCGTGCGTTGATGGTGGGCGCGGTCACCGCCAGCGCGGTGCTGTCGGTGCGCCCGGCGCTGGCGCAGACCACGGGGTCGGTGCTCAACTGCCAGATCCCGGTGCCCGATACCGCGCGCGCCGGCAGCTATATTGCCGCCGACGGCAAGACGGTCGCCGCCGGCACGCCCGGTGCCTTCGCCCCGCCTGGCGCGCCGTTCCGGGGCGAGGACGTCAGGCGCGCGCTCACCGGCGGCCAGCTTCCCAACGCATCGGGCGACGCGAGCCGCGCCTATCTCAACTATATCCGGCGGCTGCAGCGCGGCCAGGGCGGCTTCACCTGCTTCGCCAGCCTGCAGATGCCGCGCGGGTAGAAGGCGGGCGACCGCCAGGTCCGTTCGGCCCGAGCCGGTCGTAGAGCCCTTCGACAAGCTCGGGGCGAACGGGATACACAGCTGCCTGTGCCGGTTTATCGCGCCCTGCCCGCCGACGCTTGCGTCACCGTCGAGCAGGAGCCGTTCGTCGTGCTCTACGATCGCCGCTCGGGGATCACCCATTTGCTCGCCGAACCCGCGCCGCAGCTGCTCGCGGCACTTGCTAGCAAGCCGCTGACACTGGCCGAGCTGCGCGACCAACTCGCCGTCGCTTACGACCTGCCCGATGTCACCGACGATGCGCTCGTGGCGCGGCTGGACGAGCTGGTGGCGGCGGGGCTGGTCGAGACCACGTGAGGCATCAACTCAGCCTCAAGGTCGGGCCGGTCGGTTATCGGCTCGGCAGCGACTGGCGCGCACCGCTGGATCAGCTCCACGCGCTCTACGCGGATTATCCGCAGGTCGACGTGCCCGATTTCACCATCCGGCTGGAGGCGCCGTGGCCGTGGCGGCGCTGGCTGCGCCCGCAGGTGGCGATCGCGGGCGACCTGACGTTGCCCGGCGCCGTGCCGCTGCCGCTCGCCCACGGCCTGCTTGCGGCGGAGATGGCGATGAACCTGCAGGTTGCGCTCGGCTGGCGCCGCCACCTGCTGCTCCACGCCGCCGTCGTCGCGCGCGACGGCCGGGCGGTGGTGATGACCGGCGAGTCGGGCGCGGGCAAGTCGACACTGGCGGCGCTGTTGATGGGGCGGGGCTGGGATTTCTTCGGTGACGAATTCGCTTTCCTGTCGCTCGACGCGGCGCAGCTCCGCGCCCACCCGCGGCTCATCAGCCTCAAGAACCAGAGTATTGCGGCCGTCGCCGCCGCGTCGCCGCGCGCACGCTGGGGTCCGCTTCTCACCGCCACGCCCAAGGGCAACGTCCGTCACATCGCGCCCGTGCCCCCAGGCATCGCCGTGGCCGCGCCGAAGCTCCTGCTCTTCCCGCGCTTCGGCTATCCGCCCGCGACGCGCCCTCTGCTGCCCAGCGAGACCTTTGCGCGGCTGACCCAAGCCTCGACGAACTATGCGGCGCTCGGCGAGACGGGGTTTCGCGCGCTCACGAGCTTCGTCCGCCAGATACCTGCGATCGCGGTGGATTATCCGGATGGCGCCGCCGGCGTGGCGGCAGTGGAGGAGCTGTGGGCGCAGCGCTAATCCTCGCCCGCATCCTCGCCGAGCCGGGGCAAGCGCTGTCGCTCGACGCCGCGGGCTGGACCGCCTTGCTCACCGTCGCGCGCGCGGAGAACCTGTTCGGCACGCTGGCTTGGCGGCTGACCGGCCTGCCCGCGCCCGAGCGCGTCGCCCCGATCCTCGCCGATGCGCGCGGTTGGGCGGAGGAACAGCGGCGGAGCGCGCTGTGGGAGGCGGAGATGGTGCGCCGCGCGCTCACGCCGTTGGGCGTGCCGGTGATCCTGCTCAAGGGCACTGCCTATGCCGCCGCCGGGCTGAAGGCGGGTCAGGGCCGCAGCATCGGCGACCTCGACCTGCTCGTCCCGCGCGCCCGGCTCGACGCCGTCGAGGCGGCGCTGATCGCGCGGGGGTGGGAGTGGGTAAAGCCAGACCCCTATGACGACGTTTATTACCGCCGGTGGATGCACGAGCTGCCGCCGCTGATCCATCGCGAGCGCGACCGGATGGCGGACGTCCACCACACCATCCTGCCGCTTACCGCCCGCCCGACCCCCGACCCTGAAGCGCTGATCGCCAACGCCGTGCCGCTGAGCGCCAATGGGGAGGGGGGCTTGTCCGTCCTCGCGCCCGCCGACATGATCGTCCACGCCGCCGCGCACCTGTTCGCCGATGGCGATCTGGCGGGCGGGTTGCGCAATTTGTGGGACATCCACTGCCTGATCGACGAATTCGGCGTCGACGGGCTGGAGGCGCGCGCCGCCCTGCATGGGCTGCGCAGTCAAGTGCTGCGCGCCGCGCGGCAGGCGCATACGCTGTTCGGCACGGAAATCCCGCTTGCCTGGCAGGGTTGGGACAGCGCCGACCCGCTGTTCCGCCGCCGCCTGCTCGCGCGCGACGGCTGGGGCAGGGCGATGCGGCCGCTGACCCGGCTCGGCTTCTACGCGCGCTCGCACTGGCTTCGGATGCCGCCCGGAATGCTGGCGCGGCACCTGTGGATCAAGTGGCGCCGAGGCGCGTCAGCACCGGAATGAGTTGGGCGTAATCGTCTATCGTCGCGTCCGCGCCAAGCGCCGCTACCGGGCGATCGAGGAAGCCGAAGCTGCACGCGACCACCGGCGTTCCCGCCGCCTTCGCCGCCATGACGTCATAGACCGAGTCGCCCACGAACGCCGCCCGGCCGCCGCCGCATTGCTCGATCATCGCCAGGATCGGATCGGGCGCCGGCTTGCTCCGCCCCGCGCCCAGCGTATCGCCGCCGATCACGCATGCGAAGCGGTCGAGCAGCCCCAACGCTTGCAACAGCTTGTTTGCGAATGACCTGCGCTTGTTGGTGACCACCGCGCATATGACGCCGAGCGCGCGCAACGCATCGACCGTCTCGACCACGCGCAGAAACGGGCGTGAATGGACCGCGATGTTCGCCGCGTAGAAGTCGAGCAGCGCCGGCAGCAGCCGGTCGACCGCCGCCTCATCGCCGCCCAGCGCCTGCGCCAGCATATGCCGCGCGCCGCCGCCGATCATCGGCGTGATCGCGGCGACCGGCAGCGCGGCCCGGCCGTCAGTCGTCAACGCATGGTTCACCGCCGCGGCGAGGTCCGCACTGGTGTCGACCAGCGTCCCGTCGAGATCGAACCCAACGATCGAGAAGGGGAACCGCGTTGGTGAAAAGTCCGTCATCCGGCGCCGCGGTGGGCGCGAGCTATGGCCTTGGCAAGGGCTTCGTGGCAGGGCGCGCGCATGCCGACGCGTCCGCTCGCCGCCATCATCCTCGCTGCGGGACAGGGGACGCGGATGAAATCGGACCTGCACAAGGTGCTGCATCCGCTCGCCGGGCGCGCGATGCTGCACCACCTGCTCGACAGCGTCGCGGCGCTGTCGCCCGCGCGTACCGTGGTGGTGGTCGGCGCCGGCCGCGAACAGGTCGAGGCGGCGGTCGCGCCACTGGGTGCGGAGGTAGCCGTCCAGGCCGAGCAGCTAGGCACCGGGCATGCGGTGCACCAGGCCGAAGCGGCGTTGGCGGGCTTCGACGGCGACGTGCTGATCCTCTATGGCGACGTGCCGCTGGTCACGACCGCGACGATGCGGCGGATGCTCGACCGGCTGGCGGCGGCGGACGATCCTGCAACCGTCGTGCTCGGCTTCCGCCCCGCCGACCCCGCCGCCTATGGCCGGGTGATCGCGACTGCCGACGGGCGGATCGAGCGCATGGTGGAGTTCAAGGACGCCTCGTCCCAGGAACGCGCTGTAATCCTCTGCAATTCGGGGCTGATGGCGGCTCGGTCGAGGGAGCTGTTCGCATGGCTGGCGCAGGTCGGCAACGCCAATGCCGCGGGCGAGTATTATCTCCCCGACATCGTCATGCTCGCCGGCCGCCCGTCGGCGGTGATCGAGACGGCAGCCGACGAGGTTGCGGGGGTCAACAGCCGCGCCGAGCTGGCGGTGGTCGAGGCCGCCTGGCAGGATCGCCGCCGCGCGCAGGTGATGGCTGACGGCGCGACGCTGGTCGCGCCCGGCACCGTCTGGTTCGCGCACGACACGGTGCTCGGCCGCGACGTGACGATCGCGCCGCACGTCGTGTTCGGCCCCGGTGTCAGCATTGCCGATGGCGCGACGATCCACGCCTTTTCGCATCTGGAGGGCGCGACCGTCGGTCCGCGCGCCGAGGTTGGCCCCTATGCCCGGCTCCGGCCCGGCGCGGTGCTCGGCGCGAACACGAAGGTCGGCAATTTCGTCGAGGTCAAGCAGGCGACGCTGGGCGAGGGGGCGAAGGCAAGCCACCTGTCCTACCTCGGTGATGCGGAGATCGGCGCGGGCGCGAATATCGGCGCGGGCACGATCACCTGCAATTACGACGGTTTCTTCAAGCACCGCACGACCATCGGCGCGGGCGCGTTCATCGGCTCCAACTCGGCGCTGGTCGCGCCTGTGAGCATCGGCGCGGGCGCGATCGTGGGAGCGGGCAGCGTGGTGACCGAGGACGTCGCACCCGACGCGCTGGCGCTGGTCCGCCCGCCGCAACAGACGAAGCCTGGCTGGGCGAAGCGCTTTCGCGAGGCGATGCAGGCGCGAAAGCAGGCGAACCGTCGCTGACGCGGCCACGTCCTGCTCGTTACTCCGGTCTGTGAGAGCCGGGACTGACCAGATCGGGATGACTGATGGATGGCGGGGTGCGCGTTGAGGCGGCACTTGCCCTCGGTGCTTGCGACGCGCCGGGAAGGTCGAGCAGCTGAAACTGCTCGGACCAAGTGTGTAGATTGCGCCCGCGCGGATAGGCAGTGAACGCAGGTCCCGAAATCTCGAGCGCCAGGCCGATCGTCTGGCGTTGGATGCCGACGCGGATCGGTACGTTCCACAGGTCCGCGAGCCGCTGCAGCATCGCCCGCGTCTGCGGCCGCGCGCCCAGCGTACAGCCGCGATGCTCCGCAAAACCGAACGGCGCGAAAACCGAGCGGAGCGGCTGGATGGCGCCGCTCACCCGATTGAAGTTCTGCGCGCTGATATAGCTGTTCGTTTCCTGCTCGATCCGCGCATATTCCTGTTTCTCGGCCGCGTCCCCGCGGCGGATATGCGCGACGTTGCCGACCGACACCGTCAGCCATTCACCCAGATTGCCGTGCCCGTCGAAGCGGAGCAGCGCAACTTTGCCCGGACGTCCGCGCGACCGCACCTCCTGCACCATCTGCGCCAGCCCATTGCACATGCCGCCCAGCAAAATCGGGTCATCGTAATTGCTGGTGAGCACATCCACATCGGCCTGCAGCCGCGCGTCGGCAATATCGACCGAGCTGACGACCTGAAGATCGACATCGGTGAGCAACTGACGCAGCAGCGCGATCGGCGCCGTCTCGCCATCGCCAGCGATGCCGGTGGCGCGCCCCGCGGCGGCCACGGCGAACCGCGTCTGCGGTCCATACTCGCCGTCAACCCTCAGCCGTCGTCCATTCGCCCCTGCGAACCGATGGCTGTTGAGCAGTACCTGCAGCACCGTCGTGCGCGGACTGCGATCGCCGAGGTTGATGGTGAAGACGGTCGCGATCCTTCTGAGATCCAGCCGAAGCCGACCGGGAAGATAAGAAGTTTGCGACCGGTGCTCGTATCGAGTCGATTGGCTCTACACCCGTCGCGCTCCGGTCGAAAGCGCGGACATTCGATCGGCGGCGCCTGTCGCACTCGGCGCGCAAACGCCGTAAGGCGTCGCCGTCGACCAGTTAGGAACAGGCGAGCGTATGTGCGGCATTGTCGGGATCGTGGGCTGTGGGGCGGTGTCAGAACGCCTACTCGACGGTCTCAAGCGGCTGGAATATCGCGGCTACGACTCCGCCGGAATCGCGACCGACCATGACGGGATGATCGACCGCCGCCGCGCGTCGGGCAAGCTCGTCAACCTGGCGACGGCGCTCGCCGCCGATCCGCTACCCGGCGACACCGGCATTGCGCATACCCGCTGGGCGACGCATGGCGGACCGACCACCAACAACGCCCATCCGCACGCGACCGCGGAGGTGGCGGTGGTCCACAACGGCATCATCGAGAACTTCAAACCGCTGCGCGACGAGCTGATCGCGCGTGGACGGCAGTTCACCAGCGAGACCGATACGGAGGTCGTCGCGCACCTCATATCCGAACAGATCGAGGCGGGGCGCGAGCCGGCCGAGGCGGTGCGGGTCGTGCTGCCCCGGCTCCATGGCGCGTTTGCGCTCGCCATCCTGTTCCGCGCGCGACCCGACCTGCTGATCGGCGCGCGGCTCGGCTCGCCGCTGGTGATCGGCTATGGCGACGGGGAAAGCTACCTCGGCTCCGACGCGCTGGCGCTGGCGCCGCTGACGCAGCGGATCAGCTACCTCGACGAGGGCGACTGGGTGGTCTGCACGCATGACGGCGCGCAGGTGTTCGATCGCGCCAACAACCCCGTCGAGCGCGCGGTGGTGGCGGGCGCGGTCGCCGAGGTGATCGACAAGGGCAACCATCCGCACTTCATGCTCAAGGAGATCTACGAGCAGCCGATCGTCGTCGCGCAGACGCTGCGTTCGTACCTGCAGCGGATGGAGGAGCGGGTGACGCTGCCCATCCCGGAGTTCGATCTAGCGACGATCAAGCGCGTGACGATCGTCGCCTGCGGGACGAGCTTCTACGCGGGGATGGTCGCGAAATACTGGTTCGAGCAGTTCGCGCGCGTGCCCGTCGACCTCGATGTCGCGAGCGAGTTCCGATACCGCGCGCCGATCCTGGAGGCGGGCGGGCTGGCGCTGTTCATCTCGCAATCGGGCGAGACCGCGGACACGCTGGCGGCGCTGCGCCACGCGCGTGCCGAGGGGCAGAAGATCGCGGTGGTCGTCAACGTGCCGACCAGCTCGATGGCGCGCGAGGCGGACCTGCTGCTGCCCACTCACGCCGGGCCGGAGATCGGCGTCGCCTCGACCAAGGCGTTCGCGTGCCAGCTGGCGGTGCTCGCCGCGCTCGCCGCCAATCTGGCGCGCGCGCGCGGCAAGCTGGCGCCCGACGAGGAGCGTGCGATCGTGCGCCACCTGGCGGAGGCGCCCGCCGCGATCAACCAGGCGCTGGCCTATGACGACGCGATCCGCGACATGGCGCATACCGTCGCAGTCGCGCGCGACGTGCTGTATCTGGGCCGCGGCACCGACTATCCGCTGGCGCTGGAAGGCGCACTTAAACTCAAGGAGATCAGCTACATCCACGCCGAAGGCTATGCCGCGGGCGAGATGAAGCACGGGCCGATTGCGCTGATCGACGAGCACGTTCCCGTCATCGTCATCGCGCCGTCCGGCCCGTTGTTCGACAAGACGGTCAGCAACATGCAGGAGGTGCGCGCACGCGGCGGCAAGGTGGTGCTGATCTCCGACGCCGCCGGCATCGCCGCGGCGGGCGAGGGATGTCTTGCGACGATCGAGATGCCGCAGGTCCACCCGCTGATCGCTCCGCTCGTCTACGCCGTACCGGTGCAGCTGCTGGCGTACCATGTCGGCGTCGCCAGGGGCGCGGACGTGGATCAGCCGCGTAATCTGGCGAAGAGCGTCACGGTGGAGTGACCCCGGCCCGGTCAGACGCGCGACGTCACTGCCCGGTCGCTGCCATCCGCTCCGCCATCGCCAGATGCTCCTCGACGATCGGCACCGCCGCCGCCGCCGCCTGACGCACCGCGGGGGTGTCGCCCGTCTCGGCATAACGTTGCTGCACGACCAGCGCGGCGCGGTGTGCCAGCGCCTGCTGCTTCCAGTAGGTCCGGTCGAAATCGCCGCCACGCTGGCTCTGCAGCGCCGCCAGCATCTGCGACTGGTCGTTGCCGAGCGCCATCGGCGGCGGCTTCAGCCCTGCCCGTGCCGTCGCGGCGGTCAGCGCCTGGGCTGTCCGGCCGTGGTCGCGTAGCATGTCCTGCGCAAAGGAACGGACCTGCGCGTCGCGGCTTTCGGCCAGCGCCGAATAGGCTTCCATCATCTCAAAGGTATCAGATTGCCCTGCCGCCTGGACGAACTCGCGGGTCTGGCGAGAGCCCGGGTCCTGTCTCGGTTCCTGGCCTGCGGCGGCACCCGCAACCAATGCGGTGAGGAGCAGCAGCCGGCGCATCACGGCTGCCCCTGACCGCCGCCGGCGCCGTAGATGTTGCCCGTCGTGTAGCTGCCGTCATCCTCCGCTAGCCGAACATAGATGCCCGCCAGTTCGGCCGGCTGGCCCGGCCGCCCTAGCGGCGCGGTGGCGCCGAAGGTGACGAGCTTGCCCTGACTCGCCCCGCCGGAGACCTGCAGCGGCGTCCAGATCGGGCCGGGCGCTACGCCATTGACGCGGATGCCCTTCGGCCCGAGCTGCTTGGCGAGAGACTTGACGTAATTCATCGTGGCCGCCTTGGTCTGTGCATAGGCGTAAAGGTCGGGGTCGGGATTGTACGCCTGTTCGGACGTGGTGCCGATGATCGCCGAGCCCGGCTCCAGATGCGGCAGCGCCGCCTTGATGATCCAGAACGGCGCGTAGATGTTGGTCTTCATCGTCCGGTCGAACTCTTCGGTCGTGACGTCGGCCAGTACCGGAATCGACTGCTGCCGCGCGGCGTTCATCACCAGAATGTCGATCCCGCCCAGCCCGCTTATCGCCCGATCCACCAGCTGGCGGCAGAACGCCTCCGTGCGGATGTCGCCGGGGATCGCCACTGCACGGCGTCCGGCCTGGCGGATCAGGTCGACGACCTCGCGTGCGTCGGGCTCCTCCTCGGGCAGGTAGTTGATCGCCACGTCCGCGCCCTCGCGGGCATAGGCGATCGCGGCGGCTCGCCCCATGCCAGAATCGCCGCCGGTAATAAGCGCCCGGCGGCCGGTCAGGCGGCCGGAGCCCGCATAGCTGGTCTCGCCATGATCCGGCCGCGGGTCCATCCGGCTCGCCAGCCCCGGCCACGGTTGCGACTGCGCGTGAAAGGGCGGCTTTGGATATTTGTCGCGCGGGTTCTGTTTGCCGCCGCGTGCACGCGGTGCGGCGTCGCCCTGCGCCAGCGCGGGCGTGCCGCCCGCCGCCGCGGCCAGGCCCGCCGCCGCGCCGCCGATTACCGTCCGGCGTGTCGTGTCATTGCTCACCGCTGCAACCCTTTTTATGGTTCCTTACGGCCGCCAACGCCAGCAAAGCCGATCGGTGCCACGCCGATTGCGCCGCACTTAACCCAGGCTATGATCTTTTTTCGATGACCCAGTCTGCTCCCCTGATCGCTGGCGTCGAGCTGGGTGGCACGAAAGTCGTCTGCATTCTCGCGTCGGGCCCAGACCGGATCGAGGAGGAGGTGCGGATCCCGACCACGTCGGCCGTGGAGACGCTGGGTGCGGTAGAGGGGGTGCTGGATCGCTGGGCCGGTTTTGCCGCGCTCGGCATCGCCAGCTTCGGCCCCGTCGGCATCGATCGTCATGCCGCCGATTGGGGCCGGATCACCGTCACCACCAAGCCGGGCTGGAGCGACACCGACGTCGGCCGCCGCCTGGAGCGGCGCTACGGCGTTCCCGTCGGCTTCCACACCGATGTCGTCGGGGCCGCATTGGCCGAGGCGCGATGGGGCGCGGCGGCAGGGCTGGCGGATGTCGCCTATGTAACCGTTGGCACCGGCATCGGGGTCGGTCTGGTGGCGGGCGGCATGCCGGTCGACGGCCTGACGCATCAGGAACTGGGCCACATACGCCCGGTGCGATTTTCTGGCGACGACTGGATCGGCGTCTGCCCCTTCCACGGCGCGTGCATCGAGGGGCTCGCGTCCGGCCCCGCCATCGCGGCGCGCGTGGGCCGGAAAGCGGAGGAGCTGGCGCCGGGCGATCCGGCATGGGACGGCGTCGCACACACGCTGGGGCAGCTTCTCCACACGCTCGTCCTTACCGGCGTACCGCGCCGGATCGTGATGGGCGGCGGCGTCATGACGGGCGCGCAGCATCTGCTGCCGCGGTTGCGTGAGGCGATGGCGAGAAGTCTGGCGGGCTATTCGATGCTGCCCGAGGTGGCGCAGGCCGAAAGCTTCGTGGTTTTGGCTGGGCTCGGCGCACAGGCCGGGCCGCTGGGTGCGATCCTGCTCGGCGAACTGGCGTGCGTCGAGCGGGGCCGCTGCGAAGACGCTTAACCGGCTGGTAACCGCATCGGCTTACGCCCCGTGAACCGTGCGGGGTGTCCCTTGCCGCGCACGAGCCGAGGGAAAGCCGCCTTGTCGACCGACGCTACCACGTCCCGCATCGCCCCCAAAATCCTGATCGTCGACGACGAACCGGGCATGCATGACAGCTATCGCCGGACTTTTGCCGGTGCGGCGGGTGGAGCGGAAGTAACGCTCGAAGCGATGGCCGCCGAGCTGTGGGACGACATGCCGGACTCCGCAGAGGCCGTGCCAGACTATGCGCCGACGTATCTCTACCAGGGGCTCGAAGCGGTGGCCGCGGTCGAGGCTGCGCTCGCCGCGGGGACCCCCTATGCCGTTGCGTTCATCGACATCCGCATGCCCCCGGGTATCGACGGGCGCGAGACGGCAAAGCGCATCCGCGCACTCGACCCCGAGATCAACATCGTCATCGTCACCGGCTTTTCGGATTTCTCGCCGCTGGAGATCAGCAAGGTAGCGGGGCCGGCCGACAAGATCTTCTACATCGCCAAGCCGTTCGAGGTCGCCGAAGTGCAGCAGACCGCCGCGGCGCTGGTCGCGCGCTGGGCGAACGACCGCGCCCTGGCCGGCGCGCGCGCGCAGCTGGCCGCACAGGTACAGCAGCTGGAAATGCAGGCCGCCGAGCTCGCCGCCAACGAAAGCCGCGCGATCCATATTGCCACTCACGATTCGCTGACCGACGCGCCCAACCGCCTCGCCTTTGTGCGCGCGCTGGGCGAGCGGGCGAAGAAGCCGGGGCTGTTCGGCTGCGCGATGGTCGACCTCGACCGCTTCAAGCTGGTCAACGACACGCTTGGCCATCTCGCAGGCGACGCGATGCTCCGCGAGGTCTGCGTCATGCTGTATGAGGCCGCACCGGCCGATGCGATGATCGCGCGGCTGGGAGGCGACGAGTTCGGGGTGCTCTTCGACACGCCTGGCGAGGAAGCCGCGACGATGGCCTGCGACCGGCTGATCGCGGCGGTGTCCACCGAACTGCAGGTGTTTGGCCATGCGGTACAGGGCGGCGCGTCGGCCGGGCTGATGGTGACCGAGGGCGGCGCGATCGACCCGATCGACGTCGTCCGCCGCGCCGACCTCGCGCTGAACGACGCCAAGCGCGCCGGGCGCGGTGTCGTCCGCCTGTTCGACGAAAGCATGGACGAGGGCATCCGCTTTCGCCGCGGCGTCGAAAACGGACTGAGCGAGGCGATCGGCCGCGGCGAGCTCAGCCTCGCCTATCAGCCGATCGTGTCGCGCGGCCCGCTGGAGATCGAAGGGTTCGAGGCGCTGCTGCGCTGGAACACCGCCGATTTCGGGCCGATCAGTCCCGCCGTCTTCATCCCGATCGCGGAAGAGTCGAACCTTATCCACGATCTCGGCGACTGGGTGCTCCACGCCGCACTCGACGAGTTGAAGCGTTGGCCGGGCCAGTACGTCTCGGTCAACTTCTCGCCGCGCCAGTTCCGCCGCCACAATTTCGTCGGCTACATCATGGAATGCGTCCAGCGCGCCGGGGTCGAGCCGGGACGGCTGCAGATCGAGATCACCGAAACCGCAATCTTCGACGATGCCGAACGCGCCGCGGACACGCTCTACAAGCTGCGGCAGATGGGCTTCCGGATCGCACTCGACGATTTCGGCACCGGCTATTCGTCGCTCTACAACATCCGCAAGTTCGCGCTGGACAGCCTCAAGATCGATCGTTCGTTCATCGACGGCATGGGCCGTGAGCGCGAATCGGCGGCGATCGTTCATTCGATCATCCACCTCGGCCGCGCCCTGGGATTGGGCGTCATCGCGGAAGGTGTCGAGACCGCTGCCCAGGTGCAGATGCTTCGCATCGCGGGCGCCAGCCACCTGCAGGGCTATTACTTCTCGCGTCCCGTCGCCGCCGAGATCGCACGCGACATGGCGGCGCGGCGATATCTCAGCGACGGTGTTGGCGAAGGTGAGGAGGCGACCGCCACCGGGACGCAGGGCTGATGCCCTGGCATTGGCGCGCCCAGCGCTGGCGAGACCCGGAATCGCTCGGCGCAAAGCTTGCGCTGATCCTGACTGCTGCGGGACTGATCGGTGCGCTGGCGATCACTCTGCTGCTCGCCGCCGTCATCACGCCCTCGTTCAACCGCCTCGAGCAGCAGGTGATCCACGCTCATATCGAGCGTACCGCCGCGGTGCTGCGCGAATACGGCTCCAAGGTCGAAATGGCGGTGCACGATTATGGCGACTGGGACGCGGGCTACGCCTATATGGCGCACCCGACCGGTGCCTTCGGTCAGGAGCGCCTCTCGCCGCTGGCGATGAGCAACCTGGGCGTGCAGGGGATGGCCTATCTAGCACCCGATGGTCGTCTCGTCATTGCGCGCTGGCTGCAGCCCGGAACGCAGCGCGAACGGCCCGATCAGCGCGCCAGGCTGATCGCCGCGCTTGGCCGCATTTCCTTGCAGCAAGCGCTGCACGGAGGCGGTTCAGGACATTTCTTCATGCGGGTGGGCGATGAGGTGGCCGCGGTCGGCGTCGCGCAGGTCCGTCGTTCAGACGGCACCGGCGCCCCGCGGGGATGGGTCCTGATGGCGCGGGTCCTTACGTCGCGCCGGGTCGCGGACCTGCCCCAGCTGGACGCCCGGATCCAACCGCCCGGCGCGCGCATCGTCACCATCGGCAGCCCCAGCCGCTCCTTGGCGGATATTCGCGTCCCCATCGTCGGTCTTGACGGCCACCCGGTCGCAACCCTCCGCTTCGGCGTGCGCCGCGACGTGTCACTGCTTGGGCGGCGCATGCTGCTGCTTGCAGTCGCGGGATCGATCGTGCTGCTGTTGATCGTGCTGTCGGTCCTCCGCCGGATGATCGCGCAGCAGGTGCTCAAGCCGCTGCACCACGTCGAGGCGCATATGCAGCGCGTACGGGCATCGGGCTCGCTCGCCCTCCTCGACGAGGATGGACGCCGCGACGAGATCGGATCGCTCGGCCGCTCCTTCAACGCGATGCTGCGCCAGCTCAACGACCTGCGAGAGCAGATCGAGGTGCAGAGTTTCGCGCTCGGGCGGTCAGAAAGCGCGGTGGCGGTGATGCATAATGTTCGCAATGCCCTGAACCCGGTGTCCACCATCCTGTCGCAGGAGATGAGCCAGCCGCCGGTCGATACCGGGATGCTCAATCGCGCGCTGGCTGAGCTGGCCAGGGAAGACGTGCCCGCCGCGCGTCGCGCAAAGCTGACCGCGTTCGTCACCGTCGCCGTCGATGCCTGGTCGACCGGCCGCGAAGCGATGAAGCGCGAGCTGGCGGTCGGACGCGAGGCGATGGCGCACGCGCTGGAGATCATCGGCCAGCAGCAGCACCAAGCGCATGAACGTCCGCCATTGGAGACGTGCGACGTGACGGAGATCGTCGCCCGCAACGCCATCATCGCGCGCTACTCGCAGCATGCCGCCATCGCGCTTTCCTTTCCGGGGACGCCTCATCGAGTGTTGGCGAGCCGGGTCATCCTCAGCCAGGTGATCGGCAATCTGCTCGGCAATGCGGCGGAGGCGATCGCGGCACGGGGGACCGGCAGCGGTACGATCGCGGTCACCGTCGCGGCGCGCCACGGGCGCGTGGTGGTCTCGATCCGCGATGATGGCGAGGGCTTCGACGGCGACGTCGGCCAGGCGCTGTTCCAACGCGGCTTTTCGACCCGCCGGCACAAGTCGGGCGGGCTGGGGCTGCACTGGTGCGCGAACAGTATGACCGCCATGGACGGCTCGCTGCGACTGGAGAGCGCGGGCCGGGGGCGGGGGGCGGTTGCGATCCTGACCCTTAAGGCGGCAGCGGCGGAACCGCGGGCCGAGGCGGCCTGACGCTTCAGATCAGGTTGCACGCTACCGTCGGTTCAGTCCCGGTGCAGCGTGATCTCCACTCGTCTATTGAGGCCACGGCCAACTTTGGTCCTGTTCGAGGCGACTGGCCGCGTCTCGCCCCACGCCTGGGTGATGAGCTTGGTTGCAGGAAGAAACGGCCGTAAGAACCGTTTCACCGCCTCGGCACGACGTTTCGACAGACGCTCGTTATACGCCTCACACCCGATCGAATCGGTATGGCCGTCGATCAACACTGCGCGAGCGTTCGAGTTCAGGATCAGAACCGCGACCGGCATCAAGATCGCTATACCCTCCGGCTTGATGACCGCCTTATCGAAGTCGAACAGCGTGTTCATCGGGAAGCTCCAGAAGCCGCCCTCGGGTTGCGCGATCTGGTAGGGTAACGCTGGCTCTTCGTGGCCGACAGGCATTGCTTCAAAATAGTCGATCCACTCGGGCCTTTCTTCTCCGACCCACATGTAGCCGGTGCCCGATGATATGCCGATACTGAGCTGATATCCGAGGTTCGGGCCTCTCATCGCCAGCATGGCGGTTGCGCCTTGCTTGATACCGAAACGCTCTAAGACTCCTAATCTTTTCAGGGCATAATAGGCTGGTCCCATCACGACATTGGGAACGCCAAACACCAACCCAGTTACTGAATAACCCGCGATAGAGCCTATGGAGGCCTCCTCTACGCTGTAGAAGCCGGTGAAGTCGTCAGCCTCTAAGTCATGCATCGATCGATACAGCATCCATATCTGACCCTTACTGGGCATTCCCGAAGTCGAAAGATTTGAATTAATGGGTGAGCCCAAAGAAAGCGAGCCACTCAACGATACGTAGTTGAAATCAAACTCATGGCCAAAAGGACTCAACAAGGTAACGTAGCCAGACGAAGCAGCGACATACTCGAAACCAGCAGAAACGCCTGCGGATGTCACGAATGTCCAGTTGCTCTCCTTGACACCGACATACATGTGCCTTCTCCCGATAAAGCACGGACATATCGTTTTTGAATTTGTCGGATTTCGACAGTTAAAAGTCAAATACTATCTTTGGCGTTTGGCTATCTACATGTAGAGCAGCTTATCCAAGCTGATCAACATATTGTGATAATGTGTTTTTGTGGCAAAATAGCGAGATTAATCGAACGTTGACGCAGGCCGGTTAGAGCTGGTTCATGACGGCGATAGCGTTGACCGGTCATTGGAAGCACGCCCTTGAGCGGCTCGTCGTGCGTTGGTGGCAGCCGGCGTTGCTGGTTACGGCGGTAGTCCTCGGGACGGCGGCTCGGCTGCTCTACGATCGCGGCATGCCGCTCTGGTTCGACGAGACCTTCACCGGGGTGATCGCCGGGCAGGTGACCGTCGGCGGGCTTTGGCACTGGCTTCGAACCGAACTGACCGGACCATTCTTCTACGCGCCGATGTGGCTGTGGACCCGGGTTGCGGGCGTGTCGACGGAGGCGCTCCGGCTGCCGAGCCTGCTCTGCACGCTGGCGGCGCCGCTGTTCGTGTGGCGGCGGGGTCATCCCGACTCGACGCTGCGGCTCGGTTGGGCGGCGGTGCTGCTCTTGTGGATGCCGGCCGCGGTGCTGGCGAACGACGCGCGGCCCTATGCGCTGCTGGTGCTGCTCGGCACGCTGCAGATTGCCGCGTTCTGCGCGCTGCTGCGGACGCCGAACCGCGCGGCGGCGCTGCGCTGGGCTGCGGTAACGGCCCTGATGGGGCTGACGCATTACCTGTCGCTGGTGCCGGGCATGGTGCAGGGGCTCCTTTTCGTCGCGGTGCAGCGGAAGGCGGTGCTGAGGCTGTTGCCTGCGGCGTGGCCGTTCCTGCCGCTCGCTGCGTGGATGGCGATCCATCTGCCGTTCGTGATCCACGTCGAAGCGCGCGGTATGCCGCAGACCACGACGTTGACCCCCTATGTCATTGCCGAGCTGCCCGCGCTGCTCGTCGGAGACGGGCTGTTCGCGCTGCTGCTCGGTGGCGCGGTCGCATGGAGCCTGCTCGGCCGCGCGCGGTCGGTGCGGACCGGCTGGCCTAGTCCGGAGGCATTGACCGCGACTGCGGCTCTGAGCGCCTTTGGTGCGCTGTTCGCGCTCGGGCTGGTGATGCCCGGCCTGGCGCTGCGCTATTTCATCCCGACTATTCCCGGCCTGTTGTTTGCGGTGAGCTGGTGGTTGGCTGGCGCGCTCAGGCGCGGCGAGGCGGCGGCGGTGGCGTTCCTGCTGGCGATGATCGTCGGCAGCCTCGGCCTGTCGGTCTCGGGCTGGCGCGACACCGCGATCGACCAGCGTCATGCCTTCGGCTTCGACCTTGCCAGCCGGTGGGTCGGCGAGCGGCCGGTACGGCGCGTCGTTTTCTTCTGGTCGGACAGCACCGCCGATCTCGCCCCCGATCTCGACGTCAACCTAGTCGATCTGGGCGGCTTCTTCTTCCAGCGCGCGGGGCAGCATCCCGCTATCGACGTACTCCACGTTCCCGTCGACGCCCCTGCCGCGGCGGCGGTGCTGGCGCGTGCCGATCAGGGCGGCGCGGACGCGATCCTGTGGGTCGGTAACGCGCCCAGCCCGGATCTGCTGCGGAGGCCGGGGCGGCTGATGCGCGATCCGCGATGGGAATGCCGTGACTTCGGCGCCGGGCTGGCAATGTCGCTGGGGTGCCGCCGCCGCTAGCCGATTGCCCAGCGGCGGTGCTAGAGCGAGAGCGTGACGCGTGAACCGCCCGCCGGCGCCATTCCGACTTCGCGCCTGCTGGCCGGCATCCTCCTCCATTTCTGCCCGCCCGCCTATCTGCTGAGCTGCCTAGCGGCGGCGCTGCTGGTGCGGCCCGTCGTGACGGCGTGGGCGGGCGCGCCCGCGCGGATGCTGTGGACGGCGTTGTGGTTCTTTCCCACCTTCCTGCTCGCGACGGCGGTGGCGGGTGGCGTCGGGGCGCTCATCGATCGCCGCCGGCCGCGTGCGCCCGATCCGGTCGCCGTGTCGCGGGCGCAGGTGTCGGACGCGCGCGCGCGGCTCGGCGGGATCGCCGATGGCTGCCTCACCCGGGCGCTCGACCGGATCGACGCCGCGCGCTGGGACCATGCCGACGCGCGATACCGGCAGATCGCCGCCGATCTGGACGCCGCGGCACGCACCTTCGCCGCCGCCGCCGGTTCCGCCATCCCCGACCGCCGCAAGACGGTGCTGGCGCTCGCCGCCACCTCGATCGAGCGCCTCGCCGCCGCGCTGGACACGCTCGCTGTCGAGCGCCAGCGGCTCGACGAAGGCGACGCGCGCACCGTCGCGACCTATCTCGACGCCCGTTATGGCGAGGCGCCTTCTTCTGCTCTCGATTCCGCTGGATAACGCTCCGGCACAGGCGTAATTTAGCAGGCGGGGGCGATCCTCGTCCCCATCTGGGGACTTACGCACATGACGCAGTTCGTTTCGCTCGGCGCCGCCGTCGCGGTGGCGCTGGTGTTGCTCGTTCTGTTCACCTTCAGCCGCATGGTCCGCTACGTTGGCAACAACCGCGTCGCGATCGTGGAGAAGCTGTGGAGCCGCAACGGCTCGATCGCCGGCGGCCTGATCGCGCTCAATCGCGAAGCCGGGTTCCAGCCCGAGGTGCTGCGCGGCGGCTACCACTTTTTCTTCCCCTTCCAGTTCCGCATCCACGCGCAGCCGCTGGTCACGATTCCCCAAGGCCAGATCGGCTATGTTTTCGCGCGCGACGGCTTGCCGCTCGGGCCGACGCAGACGCTGGCGTCGAACGTGCGCTCCGCCGACTTTCTCGACGTGCGTCGCTTCCTGCAGGACGGCGGGCAGAAGGGGCCGCAGCGCACCATCCTGCGCGAGGGCACCTATGCGGTGAACCTCGCCCAGTTTGTCATCCTGACCGCCGAACGCATTTATGGCCTGATGCTGGAGAGTGCGGACGAGGGGCTGTTCGCCGAGATGAAGTCGGTGATCGACCAGCGCGGCGGCTTCGCGGCGGTGGTGCTGAAGGACGCCGACGATATGATCGGCGTGGTGACGGTGCATGATGGCCCGGCGCTGACCGCCGACCAGATCATCGCGCCGCAGGTCGGGACGGACCAGGACGACTCCGCCACCTTCCACAACAGCTTCCAAGACCCGGAGAAGTTCATCGCCGCGGGCGGCCGCCGCGGGCGGCAGCTGCAGGTGCTGGTCGAGGGCAGCTATTTCATCAACCGTCTGTTCGCGACGGTGGAGAAGGTCGCCAAGACGGTGATCGAGGTCGGCCATGTCGGCGTGGTCATCAGCTATACCGGCGAGACCGGGGCCGATACGTCGGGGCAGGACTATCGCCATGGCGAGCTGGTCGCGCGCGGGTCGCGTGGCGTGTGGTCTGAGCCGCTGCTGCCGGGAAAATATGCGTTCAACACCTATGCCGGCAAGCTGGTGACGGTGCCGACCACCAACTTCATCCTGAAGTGGGAGCAGGATACGACCGGCCAGCACAAGTTCGACGAGAACCTGTCGGAGGTGTCGCTCATCACCCGCGACGCATTCGAGCCGACGCTACCGCTCGCGGTGGTCGTCCATATTGATTATCGCAAGGCGCCGCTGGTCATTCAGCGCTTCGGCGACATCAAGAAGCTGGTTGAACAGACGCTCGATCCGATGGTCAGCGCCTATTTCAAGAACGTCGCGCAGAAGAAGACGCTGATCCAGCTGCTGCAGGAGCGCTCCGACATCCAGGAGCAGGCGGGCGAGGAGATGCGGGCGAAGTTCTCCGCCTATAATCTGGAGATGCAGGAGGTGCTGATCGGCACGCCGCGTGCCGGCGGCTCGGGCGGCGACCAGATCGAGCAGGTGCTCAACCAGCTGCGTCAGCGCCAGGTCGCCGAGGAGCGCGTCGCCACCTTTGAAAAGCAGAAGGTCGCCGCCGAGGGCGAGAAGTCGCTGCGCGAGGCGGAGGCGCGCGCACACCAGCAGACTTCGATCACCGAATCGGAATTGTCGATCACCGTGCAGGAAAATCAGGGGAAGGCCGCGGCGAAGCGCGCGACGCAGGAGGCCGAGCAGACGCGCACCGTCGCCCGCGCCGAGGGTGACCGCATCCGCATCATCGGTGAGGGCGAGGCGGCGAAGACCGTCGCGCTGGCGTCGGCGGAGGCGGAACGGATCAGCAAGGTCGGTATCGCCACCGCGGAGACGATCGAGAAGCAGGTGGCGGCGTCGGGCGGCGCGCAGTACCAGCTGACGCGCCAGATCGTCGAGCGGATCGCCGAGGCGCTGGAGCGGTCGGGCGTCGATATCGTGCCGCGCGTCCAGATCTCGACCGGCGGCGAGCAGGGGCAGGGGGGTACGCTGGTCGATGCGCTGATGGGGCTGGTACTGTCCGAGAAGGGATTGACCGCGCTGACCGGGCCGGCGGCGAACGATGCGGCGACGCCGAGATCGATCGCGGCCGAGTAGACACCGTTGCTCCGGCTCAGCGCCGGGGCGATGCTTTCGCAAGTCTGACGATCCGCACGACCGGTCCGCCGATCTCGCCGGGCGCCGGCCGGAAGGTCGCCGCTTCGACGCCGCCCGCCGTCATGCGGCGATAGATCGCCAGCTCGGCCGGATAGCGGGGGGCCTCGTCATGGTAGCGATCCCAGTTGACGATCATAAGCCAGTCGCCACGACAGCTCGCGATCCGCTCCGGCGGGATGTTCGCGAGGTCGATGACGGTCCGCTCACCCTGTTTGTGAAGCACGGTGGAATAGCGGACCTTGCCCTGCAATGCGGCGCGGGCGTCGACACAGCCGGCGTTGCCGACCGGGTAGAGGAAGCGCCAGGGCTGCCCGAGCACGTCGAAGGCCGGATATTCGATCGCGACACTGCTGCCCGGCGCGATATGCGCTCGCGCCCAGTCGCTGGCGAGGCGGCGCGTGTCGGTGCGGCGCTCCGCCGCTTGCGCATTGCCGGTGATCGCAAGGGGGAGGGCAACCGCGAGACCTGTCGACAGGGCGGCGACCCAGGCGCCTCGCCGCCCCCATCGGCTCGCCGCCCAGTCGATCACCGTGAGCATGCTCACCGCGGCCGCGATCGACAGCAGCGGCAGCAGCGGCACCACCCACCGCTCCCAGATCAGCGCCTGGCCGGATATGATGACGAAGAACGCCGTGGTGACCGGCACGACCACCGCCGCGAACATTCGGCTCCGCCGCGCCCCGAGCCACAGCCCCGCCGCCGCCAGGACCAGCCCGGCCCAGCTCAACCCCTGCGCCAGCGGCCCCATCAGATACCACGCCATGTTGGGAAACAGCCCGTTGCCGGTGGCGCTCAGATGCGTCGCGCGGCCCTCGCCGTGCAGGTTGACCAGCACCGTACGCCAATCGAGGAACAGATAGGGCGAAGCGACGAACAGCCCTGCCACCGCGGCGACGCCGAACAGCGTGAGCCCAGCGATGATCCGGCGCCGCTCGCCCGGATCGTCGTGCCAGCGCAGCGCCGCGGCGCCGATCAGCCCGATCGCCGCCGCCGCGGACGGCCATTTCGTCGCGCAGGCAAAGCCCAGCGCGACCCCGGCCCAGGCGTAATCGCGCAGCGCCCCTCGCCGCGCGACGGCCACGGCCGCGAGGAGCGTCAGCAGCACGAACACCGTCGCGTGAACATCGGTGCGGATCACCTGCGACCAGCGGATGTGGATCGGATCGATCGCCAGCAGCGCCGCCGCCAGCAGCCCGGTTCGCGCATCGAACAGCCGCCGCGCCACCAGCCATGTCAGCAGGATGACGACGAGCGCACAGACGACCATGAACACGCGCCCGGACAGGAACAGCGCAGTGGGATCATGGTAGATCGACTGCGCAAAGGCTTCTGCGTTCGGAAATGCACCGGTCAGCCGCCCCCAGCCGAACAACCCGGCGCCGATCGCCGCCAACACGTAGATGGTCTGCGTGCCCGGGTGGCCGAACCAGCCGGGATTGAGCGTACCGTCGCGCAGCAGCTTTAGCCCGGTCAGGACGAACAGCGGTTCGTCGGGGTCATAAAGTGCCGGCAAGCCGAAGCCGAGCCCACGGAGCCGCAGCAGCAATCCAGCGAGAAGAATGCCGATCAGCAGCAGCCTAGTCGGGGACGGCCGGGCGTTGATCAACACGGTCGCGCGTCTCTCCGATAGGCGGCGGGCTCTAGGAACATGGCCGCGTGCTGGCAACCTGAAGCGCTTGACACAGCGCGCCCACACCGGTCAGGCGCTCGCTCCATGAAGGCGGTGATCCTTGCGGGCGGCCTTGGCAGCAGGCTCGGTGAAGAGACCAGCGTGCGCCCGAAGCCGATGGTCGAGATCGGCGGCATGCCGATCCTTTGGCACATCATGAAAATCTATACCGCGGGCGGAATCACCGACTTCGTCGTCTGCCTCGGTTACAAGGGGTACGTCATCAAGGAGTTCTTCGCGAACTACTTCCTCCACACCGCTGATGTCACCATCGACCTGAGCCGCAACAGCCTCGACGTTCATCATTCGCGCAGCGAACCTTGGCGGATCACGCTGGTGGAAACCGGCGCGCACACGCAGACGGGTGGACGGCTTGCGGCGGTACGGCCGTATCTCGATCTGGCCGAGCCCTTCTGCCTCACCTATGGTGACGGCGTTGCGGACATCGACATCGCGGCGCTGGTCGCGTTCCACGGCGCGCACGGCCGGCGGGCGACGATCACCGCGGTCGCGCCGCCCGGGCGCTTCGGCGCGCTGGAATTCGACGGCGACCGTGTCGTGGCGTTTCGGGAAAAGCCTGCCGGCGACGGCGGCCAGATCAATGGCGGTTTTTTCGTCGCCGACCCGAGCGTGCTCGACCTGATCGACGGGCCGGAGACGATCTGGGAACAGACGCCGCTGGAGACCCTCGCCGCCGGCGGCGAGCTGATGGCATATCGCCATTCCAATTTCTGGCAGCCGATGGACACGCTGCGCGACAAGCTGTTGCTGGAGGATCTGTGGGCGAGCGGGCGGGCGCCCTGGAAGCGGTGGTGAGCAGGTCCGGCTGGCACGGCCGGCGCGTTTTCCTGACCGGCCATACCGGGTTCAAGGGCGCATGGCTGGCGCTGTGGCTGCATCAGCTCGGGGCGGAGGTGACCGGCTTCGCGCTGCCGCCGCCGACCGATCCGAGCCTGTTCGATGGCGCCCGGCTTCGGGATTTGGTCACCCATATCGAGGGCGACATCCGCGATCTGGCCGCAGTGACGGCGGCGCTGCGGGCGGCGCGGCCCGAAATCGTCTTTCATCTCGCGGCACAACCGCTGGTACGGTTGTCCTACGACCAGCCGGTCGAGACCTACGCGACCAACATCATGGGTACGGTGCATGTCCTGGAAGCGGCGCGCCAGATCGGCGGGGTGCGAGCATGCGTCGCGATCACGACCGACAAATGCTACGACAACCGCGAATGGGTATGGCCTTATCGCGAGAGCGACCCGATGGGCGGGCACGACCCCTATTCGAGCAGCAAGGGGGCGGCCGAGCTCGTGATCGCCGCCTATCGCAACTCGTTCTTTGACGCTGCAGGCATCGGGCTGGCGTCGGTGCGCGCGGGTAATGTCGTCGGCGGCGGCGACTGGGCGGCGGACCGCCTTATCCCCGATCTGGTCCGCGCCTTCGAGGCAGGCGAGGCGCCCGCGATCCGCGCGCCCGCGGCGGTCAGGCCGTGGCAGCATGTGCTGGAGGCGCTGGGCGGGTATCTGTTGATTGCGGAACGCTTGCTCATGGGCGACCGGGCCGTTGCGGATGCCTGGAACTTCGGCCCGGCCGACGAGGATGCCCGTCCGGTCGGCTGGATTGTCGAGCGGATGCGTGTGCTGTGGGGCGGTGATGCCGCCGCGGCTGCACCCTGGACGGGCACGCCGGCGCACGAGGCCGGGCTGCTCAGGCTCGATACGTCCAGGGCTCGCGCTCTACTCGGCTGGCGCCCGGCGCTGCCGCTTGCCGATGCGCTCGATTGGATCGTCGACTGGCATCGTCGCGTCCGCGCTGGTGAAGATGCACGTGCAGTGACAGCCGCTCAGATCATTGCCTATCGAGAACGCGCCAGCCGACAATCTGCTGTGGCGTTTTAGCCACAGCTAAGGCGTTTGTGGCGATCAACGGATAGCGCCCGGTCCCAAGTCGTTGGAAAGCCCGACACACATCTGGGAAGGTCACAAACATGAAGCATTATCTCGCGGCGACTGCCGCCGTCTTGACGGCTGCGGTCGGGACACCGGCGCTGGCGCAGGACGCGCAGGTGGACAGCCGGGCCTATAACGGCGTTTATGTCGGCGCTTCCGGCGGCTATGACGTCCAGAGCGACGACAGCCGCGCGACAATCGGTTTCGACCGCAACGGCGACGGCAATTTCAGCGATGCGGTGCCGACCGCGGCCGGCGCAGACGCCTTCTCGCCGGGCTATTGCGGCGGCAAGGCGCGAGGGCCGCAGCTGTTGCCCGGCGGCTGCGAGAATGATCGCAACCGCGGCTCCTATTATGGCCGTGCGGGGGTCGACCGTCAGTTCGGCAATATCGTGATCGGGCTCGTCGGGGAGTTCGGCCGCACCGATATCGTCGATTACACCTCGGCGTTCTCGACGACGCCCGCCTCTTATGTATTCAGCCGCCGCGTCGACTGGGAGGCGACCGGTGGCCTGCGCGCAGGCTATGCAGCCGACCAGACGCTGTTCTACGGCTTCGGCAAGGTCGGCTATGCCCGGTTCAAGAACCGGTTCTTCACGACGAACACCGCGAACAGCTTCTCGACGCTGGTCGACGATCGCGATCGCAAGGGCTTCGTCGTCGGCGGCGGCCTGGAGCAGCGGATCATGCGCCGCTTCTCGATCGGGCTGGAATACAGCGCGCATGTCTATAACGGGCAGGCCGACGACTATAAGGTGCTGGTCCAGCGCGGCGCCGCGGCGGCGACCAACCCGTTCGTGCTGGCGCCGTTCACCGCCGGGACGTCGCTGCGGCGTAACGACACCAACTTCCGTTGGCACAGCCTGCGCGCCGTGGTCGGCGTTCGCTTCTGATCACCTTGGGCGGGGAGGGCGGTAGGCGACCTCTCCGCCGCCAGGCTCGCGAGTTGGCGGCCTCACGCTTGACGGCCCAGTCCCCACCGCCTACCTGCCCGCGTCCGCGAGGCCCCTTCGTCTAGCGGTCTAGGACGTCGCCCTCTCACGGCGAAAACACGGGTTCGAGTCCCGTAGGGGTCACCAAGCGATTGCAGCTACTTAGTTGCAGAATCTTCTCTCACTCAGGCGCACTTAGGTATTGAATGGGGAATATACGCGCTGACGCAGCGTGAACCGGGCGGGAACAGCCTGAGACTATTGTAAGGACAGGCCGCTCAGAAGCGGGCCAGCCGAACAATCTTGTCACCGATCGTGATCCGCATGCCGGGCTGGTCTGGACCGCCCTGCCGTTCCCACTCTAATTCGATAAGCCCGATCTCCTCAGCGAAGCGGCGGGCAGCGACTACCTGCGAGCATTCGAGCTCCACACGGCTGAGCTTGTCGAAGCTCTTTTGGGTTGTTTCCAGATCGCGTGAGTGCTTCCGGAAGTGACGGTAGTTGTGGGTGACAAGGACCAAGCCGCCTTCCCGACAAGCGGCGGCAACCACCGGGTCAGCCGATCCCCGCAGCATCGCGTCCCGCAATCTTATCAGTTCGTGCCCGGCAGCCTTGATCGCATCCCCGACAGAATCCGCGACGTCCTCGTCAGTGAAGAACGGAATCGGGCCACGCGGCCCCATTAGGCAGCGATGGCGGCATCGAAGTTGATCGCCGCTTCGACATCCTCCTTGGTGAGGGTCGGATACTCCTTGCGAATGCGAGCCACCGAGTAGCCAGCGGCTGCGAAGTCCTGGATCACCTTCACCGTGATCCGGGTGCCCGCGATCACCGGGGCGCTGCGATTGACGAACTTCGTCTTCACGACTCGACCGCGCTCGGCATCATCTCGCTCGGCGTTTAGCTGGGCCACATCAGATCGGGTGTTAGAGATCACCACTTCAAGCGGGATGTCCGCCACAAATTGGTTTGTGGTCACCTCGCGCTTCGTCAGCGTATCGGGATCGTTGAATACCACCTTGCGCCGGAACACGTAAAGCGTCGTGGCTGTCCACTTTTCGTCACCCAGATGAGCGAGCTTTTCGGCCGTCTTGCGAAGTTCGGGCATGCTGACACCATGGACGTTCCGCAGCTTGTTGAGCACGCGAAGCGTCACCAGGTCCTTAAAGGAATAGATGTGACTGTAGGGAGCCCTGCTGTCTTCTAAAGCGAATTCGGCCGGCAGGAACCCCGTGCGGTGCCACCGGCGAAGCTGGGCGCGCGTGACGTCGGTCAGGCGTTCAACCTGCTCCTCGCTGAATGCTCCGATGACGTTCTCGCCGCTCATATCGCGGACTCTACCCGCACCGTGCTGGGTCTTCCAGCGGCAATCTCGCGACTCCAACCGCTGATGCAGTCGTTAGCTATAGCGTCTTGGCTCGAGGTTCTGCTCACGAACATCGCCTCGACGATCGCCTGCATCAACACGCTGCGCGGCACCGGGACGCTCACGGTGGTGTAGCCGTGGTTCTGCGCTCGCCGCTGCCCATATAGGCCAATCCACTGCCGCCCATGCTGACGCCATGCGCGTTATAGCGCTGGCACCGGAAGCAGCACGCAGGTCGCGGCCGGCGCAAGCGCATAGGCGAGGCGGGATGCCCCATCAGTACACCTTCCCGTGTGATGATCTCGACCGCTGTCCGCACCCCGCCGCCGCCGACGGCCGCCGACGCAAGCTGCTCGATCATGGCAGCACGCTGTTCCCGAGGCGTGGTGCCGAGCATCGCGATCAGGACGAGCAGCGTTGGCGTCGTCTCTACTTCTCGTAGGGCGGCGAACACCGGCACGCTGCTGCACAAGATCAGCGAGGCGATGGCTCGTTAGCGCGGAGGTTCGTTTTCGGACAGATAAGCCGCATCGAAGTCGCCCGCTCGGGCCAGGCCGTGCGGGTCTAGGACGGTGAGCTGGCCGTGCTCGAACGAAACGAGGTTGTCGGTGCGGAGCCCTCCCAGCGTCCGGTTGACGTGCACTGCAGTCAGACCCAGCGCGTTGCCGATTTGCTCCTGCGACATCGGCAACCGCACAGCGCGGCCATCGGATTGATCCATCATGCGATACCGCGACGCCAGTTCGCAGAGAAAGTGGGCCATGCGCGACCGCGCGTCACGCCGGCCGATATTCACCAGCCACTGCGCCATGATCCGCGCATCGATGACGCAATCGCGCCAGAATGCCGCTGCGATCGCGGGATAGTGGAACCCAGGTCGCTCAAGGTTTCGTGCTCGATCTTGTAGATCGTGGAGGCGGTCAGTGCGTTTAGCGCGGTGGTCGACTACGGCATCATCACCGACGGCAGATCGACCAGTTCGCCTGGCACGTGCACCGATACGAACTGGCGCTTGCCTTCGGCCGTCTGGCCGAACCGGCCGACAAGACCCTCGGACACGAGACACGCTTGCAGTGTCGTCTCGCCAAGCCGTACGAAATCGACGTGCGCGGAGACCTGAACGGGTTTGGCCGGAAGCGACAGCAACTGTTGACGCTCACTATCGTCGAGCCGCGAATGTCGCGAAAGCCGCCTAACGAAAAGCTCCAAAGCTGAATGGTTTGACGGGCGTGGCATTTCCCTGGCTCGCTCGATCGATGCACTCCAATGCTTGATTTAAAATAGCCAGCCTTTTACCGGCGTGAGCCATAACATGAGTTAGCCCATTGCACAGCGCTCTGGCCGGCCGATCCGTCTTTAGCAGCTCTTTTTGGTCGAGCCGCATCCAACGCTAGACAGAATGTGGGTCGGAAGCGGCCGGCAGCTGGGATATGGCCAATCCTACTAGCGAATCCGCTCAACGGCAGCTCTCTAGACGAAATCGGTTCACTCACAGCTGAACGACCGATGTTAGAGCGCTAAGCTGCCGGCGGACTGCCGATTGGAAGGCCTGCTTGCCGCACGGTACCCAGTCTCAATCGCAGGACGGACCTGCGACGATATGCGGGTACAGGGGAAAAGCAGTTGGCAGGTACAGTTAGCTAAATCGCGATACCAGAAAATGAAGAGACTCCGCCGGCTTTTAGTTGATGGTTACCCTCTCCATAGGGGTCACTACCGACGCCTGAGGGCGCCGGATGCTGTCCCGGCATCGGCAGGATAGCGCGATGCGCAGTCCGGCCCGATCCCCGCCGTCAAACGCATCCGGCTCCGGACGTGCCCGACATCGGCATCAAGTCGGACCAGCCTTACCGTAGCACCGACCCGGGCAACCGATCTCCCGTGCTCCAGCCGCCCCATCGCGCCGTCACTGTCGGGGCCGGCACGAGCGCGCGCACAGATTCGTCTGATAGCTGCGCCACCGGGTCCGCCGCGCGGCCGTCAATGCGGACCTCGAAGTGCAGGTGGCTACCGGTCGAGCGCCCGGTCGACCCCATCAGCCCGACGATGTCGCCCTGCCTGACGGTCATACCCGGCACGACATCGATCGCGAGCAGATGCGCATAGCGCGTCTCGACGCCGCCGGCATGCTCGATCTCCACCAGATTGCCGTAGCCGCCGGCGCGCCCCGCCACCGCCACCACGCCGTCCGCCGCCGCGTGCACCGGGGTGCCGATCGCGCCGGGCAGGTCGATGCCGAGATGCCGACGCGTCGAACGGTTGATCGGGTCGATCCGCGTACCGAAACCCGACGACAGGCGATCCAGCGCCACTGGAGGCAGCAACGTGTCGCCGCCCTGCGCCGTCGCGGCCGGCGCGACCCAGGACAGCATGCGCGCACGATATTGAGCGTCTGCCCCTGACGGCAGCGATGCCGCCGGATCGCCGCCGGCCGGCGCCGCCGTTGCAAAAATGGCGGCCGCGATCAGCGTCAGGCCGGGTGGAACGCGACACCTGTTCATTCCCATCCCTTACGCCAAACCGTATCGGCGCGTAAGCGCGGAGCGGAGCGGCTTCCCCCGCTCTGCCCGAACCGCTACCGGCGCACCGATGCCCCTCGACCTGGCCGCGCTCGACCCGCCCGTCACCGCCTTGCTGCGCTACGTCGCAGACGACTTCGTGATGCCGCGTTTCGGTCGGCTGGCCGCCGCCGACGTGCTCGAAAAGACGCCCGGGGAGTTGGTGACGATTGCCGACCGCGAGTCCGAAGAACGCTTGACGGAGGGACTGGCGGCGATTTTTTCCGCCGCGCGGGTGATCGGCGAAGAGGGGTGCGCCGCCGACCCGGCGCTGGTCGATCGGATCGGCGAGGGGCTGGTTTGGATCGTCGATCCGATCGACGGCACCGCCAATTTCGCCGTCGGGCGCGGACCGTTTGGGATCATGGTTGCGCTGATCGATGACGGCGTGCCCCTCGCAAGCTGGATCCTTGACCCGCTCGCCGGTCGCCTTTGCCATGCGCGGCGCGGCGATGGCGCTTGGATCGACGGCGCGTCCTTCCGCGTCACGCCGTCGAGCCGCGCCCGCCCGATCGCGGGGCTGGCGACGCAGTTCATGTCCGCCGACCAGCGCGCGACCGTCGAAGCGCGCGGGACGGCGGCCTATGATCTGACGCCGATTCCCCGCTGTGCCGCGGAGCAGTATCCGCGCGTCGCGCTGGGAGTGAACGACGTCGCTTTGTTCCAGCGCACGCTCGCCTGGGATCATGCCGCGGGCGCCTTGTTCCTGCTCGAAGCCGGGGGAGCGGTGACGCGCTGGGACGGCGCTGCGTACCGCATTGGCGACGGCAAGGCCGGGCTCATCGCCGCCACCGACGCGCGGCTATGGGCAGACGCACACCGGCTGTTCTTTGAACAGGGTCCGCCGCCGCCGCCCTTTGCAGGCTGAAGGGAGGGCCGATAGGTGGTGGCGCGCCGCGACCGATGCCGGTAAGGGCGCGTCGGGGGACGGCTGCGGCTGACGGCGAGGGGCCGGTCGGCCGCCCGGTCTGGATTTGACGTCGATGATGAGGCCCGTTGTGTCCCGACTTGCGCTCGCCTGCGCGTCAGTGTCGTTGGGGTGGGCGGCGACGCCGGCCGCGGCTCAGATCGCCGATACCGCCTATGGCTCCGGGCAGGATGATCCCTATGCGACGCGGAGCACCGGAGCGGCGGCGGCCGACTCCCGGGCCATGCCGGCCACCCAGCAAAGTCGCGATGCGGCGGCGACCCAGGTCGAGGCGCGGTCCGACCGCTATCAGCCCGATGAAATCCGGGCGAGCGATCAGACCCGCGCGACCGACGGCACGGCCTCGCGACGCGGCGCCGACGCGGCGGACGCCGAGCGGCTCACCGACCGGGACCGCGCCGATCTGGCGCGCCTGCGCCGCAGCCGCACTCCGCCGCCGCCCAGCGAGTTCGAGGCGTTCGTGTCGCGTATCGTCGACAGGCCGCTACGCAGGTTCGGCGCCAACCTGCTGGTCCCCGACGCGCTCGATTTCACCGCCCCGCCCGAGACGGTGGCGGTGCCGGAGGATTATCGCTTCAACCCGGGCGACGAGCTGCGGATCGGACTGACCGGGTCGATCCAGGCGAGCGACCTGCGCCTCACGGTCGACTCCGAGGGCCGCATCTTCATCCCGCGCGTCGGCGCGGTCAGCGTCGGCGGCGTCCGCTACGGCGACGTGCAGGCGCGGATCGCCGCCGCTGTGACACGTGTCTATCACGGCTTCCGCGTCTCGATCACGGTCGGGCGGCTGCACGGCATCACCGTCTACGTCACCGGCTTCGCCGCACAGCCCGGATCGTACACGGTCAGCGGACTGGCGACCGTGGTCAATGCGGTGCTGGCGGCGGGCGGCCCGTCTGCGGGCGGCAGTTTCCGCTCGATCCAGGTCCGGCGCGGCGGCCGGCTGGTATCGGATTTCGACTTGTACGACCTGTTGCTGAAGGGCGACCGGTCGGCTGACGCGCTGCTCCAGAACGGCGACGTCATCTTCGTCGCGCCTGCGGGCGCGCAGGTGGCGGTGGTCGGTTCCGTCAACAACGAGGCGATCTTCGAGGCACGCGCGCACGAGACGCTCAACGATGTCCTGCTCTATGCCGGCGGCGTCAGCACGGTCGCCGACGACAGCCGACTCCTCGTCCTCGACGCGCTGGGAACGACGGGGACGGGCTATCAGCAGCTGACGCCCGCCGAGGTGCGCACCCGCCCGGCGCTGCGCGGGCAGGTGATCCGCGTCCTGTCTGGCATCGACATTGCCCGCCCGCTCCAGCAGCAGCCGGTGCTGGTGACGCTGAGCGGCGAGGTCGCGCACCCCGGTCGCTATTACGTGCCCGCGGGCACGACGCTGGCGACGGTGGTCGCGCAGGCCGGCGGATTGACCGCCGAAGCCTACCCATTCGGCGCCGTTTTCACTCGCGACAGCCTGCGCACCCAGCAGCAGATGAGCTACGATCGCGCCGTCCGCGACGTCGACCTGCTGCTGACCGCGCAGCCGCTGACCACCGCGTCGTCAAGTACCAACCAGCTTTCCGCCGAGCGCCTGCAACAGGTTCGCGCGGTCGTCGAGCAACTCCGTTCGCGCCGGCCGGAGGGGCGGCTGATCTTGGAAGCGCAGCCCGATGCGACGGCGCTGCCCGACGTGGTCGTGCTGGAGAACAACGACGCGATCTATGTGCCGCCGTATAATGTCAGCGTTGGCGTGTTCGGCTCCGTGCCGAGCCCCGCTTCGTTCCAGTACCGCCCCGGCACGCGCGTTGCCGACTATCTCGCGCGGGCAGGCGGGGTGCAGAAGATCGGCGACCGCAAGCAGATTTTCGTGGTCCGCGCCAACGGCACGGTCCTGTCACGCTCCTCGCGCGGCAATTTCCTCAGCCAGCCGGCGCTGCCCGGCGACCTGGTCTTCGTGCCGATCGACAGCAACCGCGGCGAGTTCTGGGCGCGGCTGCGGGACATCACCAGCGTGCTGTTCAATGGCGCGCTGGCGGCGGCGACGGTCAAGTCGGTTACGAATTGATGGCGGACGCGAGCGCCTCGCGGCATCGGCTCCGCGATCCGCGCGCCCGCCGGTTCGCCTATGCGGTCGTGGCGCTGCTCCTCGCGCTCCTTTGCGTCGTGCCGCGCCCTTACGTGGCGCGCGCCAAGCTGTTGCCACAGGACAGCAGCAGCGCCGGGCTGGGGCAGGTGGTCAGCTCGCTCGGCGGGCAATTACAGAGCTTCGCCAGCCTCCTGAGCGGCGGCCGTCCGCCCAACGACCTGTATCTCATCATCGGGCGCAGCTCGACCGTAACCAACGACGTCGTCCGCGCACTCGACCTGGCGGGGGAGGGCAGGCCTTATGCGACGCAGGCTGACGCGCGCATCGCGCTGGCGGCCAAGGTCGACATCCACCTTCTCCTGGGCGGGGTGGTCGAGATCGAGACCCGCGCCCGTGACCAAGACGAGGCGCTGCGGCTGACCGCGGCCTATCAGTCGGCGATCAGCAACCGCATCGGCGCGCTCAGCCGGGAGACCGCCGCGCGCAAGGCGCAGATCGTGCAGAGCCGCTTTCGCGAGGCGAACGCGCGCGTTTCGCAGTCGTCGGCCGCGCTCGACGGCTTTCGCCGGCAATATCGCCTTGCCAGCCCGGAACAGCAGCTCGGCAGCGAGCTGACGCTGCGTGCCGGTCTGCAGGCGCGGCTGTCGGCGAAGCAGGTCGAGTTGCGCAGCATCGATCAGTTCGCCGGGCCCGAGAATCCGCTGCGCAACAGCTTGCAGGCGGAGATCGCCACGTTGCAGGCGCAGCTCGCGCAGACTGACCGTCCCAGCATCGGCAGCGCCGGGCCGAACGTGTCGGGCCTATCGTCGCTGACCACGCGCTATTTCGACCTATTCCGTGACTACCGCTTCGCGCAGGCGCTCTACGACGTCTACGCCCGCGCCAACGAGCAGACCGCGGTCGAGAACCTGGTCGCGGAGAGCGCAAGCTACATCCAGGTGGTCGAGCCCGCGAACCTCGACGCCGAGCGGCACTACAACGTTTCGGCCGTCGCCGCGCTGGCGCTGCTGGTCCTCGCGGCGCTGTTCACGGAGCTGTACGTCCCCGCCACCGGCCTCAGGTGGCGCGACATGTTCGGCCGGGAGGGCGTCGATGACCCTGCCTGACGGTGCGGGCGCGCGGCCGGAGGTGTCGGTCGTCATCCCCTGCTATAACGAGGAGGAGAATGTCCGCGAGATCCACGCCGCCGTGCAGCGCGAGTTGCTCGCCCATGCGCGGTCGCACGAGATCATCTTCATCGACAACGGCTCGACCGACCGCACCCGCGCGCTGATGCGCGACATCGCCGCGGGCGACCCGCAGACGCGGTTGATCTTCAATACCCGCAACTACGGCCAGATGCGCTCGCCGACCTATGGGCTTTACCAGGCGGAAGGGGAGGCGGTGATCGGAATGGGCGCCGATTTCCAGGATCCGCCGGCGCTGATCCCCGACGTGATCCGGCTGTGGCGCGGCGGCGCGCAGGTGGTGTTCGGGCAGCGGCGGTCCGAGCAGGCCTCGTGGCTGCTGACGCTCGCGCGCAGGAGCGGCTATCGCTTTCTCGGCCGCTACGCCGACTATCGGGTCATCTCCGGTGTCACGGGCTGGGGCCTGTTCAGCCGCGAGGTCATTGACACGCTCGCCGCCTGGAACGAGCCTGAGCCCTTCTTTCGCGGCATGGTGGTCGAGGGCGGGTTCCGCGTCGCGCTGATTCCGTTCGACCGGCCGCAGCGCGTCGCGGGCGAGACCAAGAACAATATGAGCGCGCTGTTCGACTTCGCGTTGTCGGGACTGGCGGGATCCGCCAAAGGGCTGCTCCGGCTGCCGATCCTGCTGTCCTTCTACATCGTCGCGGCTGTGCTGCTGCTGGGACTGGGGACGCTGATCTCCGCGATTCTGGGCTGGTCGCATACGGGGCTGCTCCTGCTGCTTTCGGTGCAGGGCGGCATCTTCGCGGTGTTGATGCTGTTCCTGGGGCTGATCGGCGAACAGGTGCGCGCCATCTCCGAGCGGACGCGCAACGTGCCGCTGGTGCTGGAGGAGGAGCGGATCAACTTCCCGCCGGATCGCCAGCAGCCGGCCGAGCGGACGTACATCCAGCCCGTCCGGCCCGCCGGCCGGACGTGAAGATCGCACGCCTTCCTGGCGAGGCGCGGCGACGCCTGCCCGAACTGCTGCTGACGCTGCTGGTGCTGGCGGGCCTCGCGAACTGCGTCGTCCGCTTCCATGTCGACGGCAAACTGCCGCAGCCCTTCGTGTTCGACATCAACGACACCTGGATGGACTGGTTCAACACCGCCTATTGGGCGCACCATCCCGGGGCGTTCGACGTCTGGCGGACGGTCTACCCGCCACTGTCGTTCGACTTCCTCGGCCTGTTCGGCATCTCGGACTGCTACTTGTCCAGTTCGCTTTACGCACGCGATTGCGACTGGGTGGGGAAGGGGACGATACTCGCCTCTTTCGCAATTGGCGCAGGACTGGCGGCGCTCGCCTTCTGGCGGGCCGAACCGCGCACGGCTTTGTTCCGCGGCGTGGCGTTCGGGTTGGGCCTGCCGTGGCTGTACACGCTGGAGCGCGGCAACCTGATCCTGCCATGCTTTATCTTCTTCGTGCTCGCCTATGGCGACATCGCCCGGTCGCGGGTCGTTCGCGCAATCGGGGTGGCGGTGACGATCAACTTCAAGCCGTATCTGCTCGTCCCGGCGCTAGCTGATGTGGCGAAACGGCATTGGCGATATCTAGAGCTGGCCGCCTTCGCGACTTTGAGCGTGTACCTTGCCAGCTTTGCGCTGTTCGGCAGCGGCAGCCCGGCGGAGATCGTCGCCAATCTCGGCGCCTGGGTGACGGGAACGACGGGGTTCGTTTGGGAGCAGGTTTACTACTCGACCAGCTTCGCGCCGTTCCTGGAGTTCAACACGTACCGCTTTCCAACCCACGAGTTCCTCGCCCAGAAGACGATCGATCCCTTCTTCCACGCCATCCCGATCCTTATCAACATCAGCCGGGTGCTTGGCCTGGCGACGATGGCCGGCGCATGGCTGCAGCCCCAGGCGCTGACCCGCAACCGGATTGCCCTGGTCCTGCTCGCGACCTCGCTCATCAACCAGTCACCGGGCGGATACACGGAGGTGTTCCTGGTTTTCCTGCTGTTTCTGGAGCGGTGGGAGCGCCTTGGGCCGATCGTCGCGCTTACCATGGGTTACCTGCTGTCGGTGCCCTATGACTATGTCCTGTCGAACATCGTCACGCTGACCGGCGACAGCTGGCTCGGCGGCCGGACGATCTCGTCGCCGTTCGGGGTGTCTGTCGGCATGTTCGTCCGGCCCGCGCTGATCGTGCTGATGCAATGGGCGCTGACGCTCGACAGCGTCCTTCTGATCGCGCGCGCGCACCGGCTGCGCCGGCCGACCCTGGAAGTGGCGCCGCCCGCCGCACCTGCTTTGCAGCCGGCATGAGCTGGGCTTTCCGCGATGACTTCGCGTCGGTCCATGCCGCGCTTGCACCCGACTGGTCCCGGTTGAAGGGCGCGCGGCTGTTCGTCACCGGCGGCACCGGGCTCCTGGGCCGGTGGCTGCTGGAGACGTTGCGCGATGCCGACCGGCGGCTCGACCTCGGTGTGCAGGCGACGGTGCTGACCCGCGACCCGGCCGCCTTTGCCGCGCGCGCCCCGCATCTGGCCGATTACCCGGCGTTCCGCTTTGTCACCGGCGACGTGCTGACGCTGGCGCCGGGCGACGAGCGCTTCACACACGTCATCCACGCCGCCACCGATGCCAGCGCCGACCTCAACGAATGCGACCCGCGCCGGATGTTCGACACCGTCGTCACCGGCACCCGGCGGGCGCTCGATCTGGCGGTCGCGTCGAAGGCGGAGCGTTTCTTCTTCCTCAGCTCGGGCGCGGTCTACGGCAATCAGCCCTTCGAGGTCCCTGGGGTCGGCGAGGACTGGATAGGCGGCCCCGATCCCCGCGATCCGCGCGCCGCCTATGCCGAGGGCAAGCGCGCCGCCGAGATGCTGTGCGCGATCTACGTCAAGCAGTTCGGGCTCGACGTCGTGACGGCGCGCATCTTCGCGCTGCTAGGGCCGCTGCTCAGCCTCGACATCCACTTCGCCGCGGGTAACTTCATCCGCGACGCGATGGCAAAACGGCCGATACGGATCGAGAGCGTGGGCACGGCGGTGCGCTCCTACCTCTATCTCGCCGACGTCACGACGTGGCTGTGGGCCATCCTGCTCCGCGCCGAGGCGGGGAGCGTCTATAACGTCGGCTCGGAGGAAGCGGTGTCGATCGCGGAGCTCGCCGCGCGCGTCGATCGCGTGCTGGGCGGGGCGGGGCACGAGGTGCTCGGCCGGGCCGATGTGGGGTGGAACCCGGGCCGTTACGTCCCCGCGACGGCGGCGATCCGCCGCGACCTGGGGGTTGCCGCCACGGTCGGGCTGGACGAAGCGATCAGGCGCACGGCGCGTTGGAACGGATGGACGCGATGACGAAGATCAAGCTCAGCGACTGGGTCGCCGACCGGCTGGTGGAGCATGGCATCCGCCACGCCTTTATGCTGACCGGCGGCGGCGCGATGCATCTTAATCATTCGGTCGGCACCAATCCGCGGCTCAAGACCGTGTTCATGCACCACGAACAGGCGCTGGCGATGGCGGCAGAGGCCTATTATCGGCTGACCAACCGGCTGGCGTTGGTGAATGTCACGTCCGGTCCCGGCGGCACCAACGCGATCACCGGCGTTTATGGCGCCTATGTCGATTCGATCGGCATGCTGGTGATCTCCGGCCAGGTGAAGATCGAGACCACCGTCCGTTTTACCGGGCTGCCGCTGCGCCAGTATGGCGACCAGGAACTCGACATCGAGCAGCTCGTCCGGCCGATCACGAAATATGCGACGATGGTCACCGATCCGCGCGCGATCCGCTATGAGCTGGAGAAGGCTCTGTACCTCGCGACGCACGGGCGGCCGGGGCCGGTCTGGCTCGACATCCCGCTCGACGTGCAGGCGGCGAAGATCGATCCCGACGACCTGCTGCCCGGTTTCGACCCCGCCGAGGTCGACGAGCCCTGGCGCGCGACCGATGTGGACGCCGCCGCCGCCGACGTGTTGGCGAAGCTCCGCGCCGCCGAACGTCCGGTCGTCTTCGCCGGCAGCGGGGTGCGGCTGAGCGGCCGGTATGCCGAATTCCTCCGGCTGATCGAGCGGCTCGGCATTCCCGTCGTCACCAGCTTCAACGGCCATGACGCGTTGTGGCACGACCACCCGCTTTACGCCGGCCGCCCCGGCACCATCGGCGACCGCGGCGGCAATATGGTGACCCAGAGCGCCGACCTGCTGCTGGTGCTGGGCAGCCGCCTCAACATCCGTCAGATCAGCTATAATTGGGCGACCTTCGCGCGCGCGGCGCACAAGATCTGGGTCGACATCGACCCGCTTGAGCATCAGAAGCCCAATGTCCGCCCGGACACCGCGATCGTCGCAGATCTCGCGGACTTCATTCCCGCGCTGCTCGCCGCGCCCTATGACGGACCGACGGCGGCGCATCGCGACTGGCTAACCTGGTCGCTGGAGCGCAAGCGGCGCTTTCCGGTGGTGCAGCCCGAATATCAGCATAATCAGGTCTGCAACCCCTATGTGGTCATGGACGAACTGTTTGCGCAGCTCGACGCCGACGACATCATCGTCTCCGCCAACGCCACCGCCTGCGTCGTCGCGTTCCAGGCGGGCAAGCTGAAGGAAGGGCAGCGCCACTGGTCCAATTCGGGCAGCGCCACGATGGGCTACGACCTACCCGGTGCGGTCGGCGCATGCGCCGCGACCGACAGTGCCCGGCGCGTCATCGCGCTGGCGGGCGACGGGTCGATCATGATGAACCTACAGGAACTTCAGACGATCGCGGGCAATCGCCTGCCGGTGAAGGTGATCCTGCTCAACAACAGCGGCTACGTTTCGATCTTCCAGACCCATCGCAACTTCTTCAACGGCGTCGAGGTCGGCGGCGGCCCTAAGAGCAACGTTACATTCCCGGATTTCGGCAAGGTCGCGACCGCCTTCGGCTTCCGGCACTTCCGCGTCGCCGCGCACGACCATCTCAAGGACACGCTCGCCGAAGCGCTAGCGACGCCGGGGCCGGTAATGTGCGAGGTGATCCTCGACGAGAACGTGCCCTTCGCGCCCAAGCTCGGCGCCAAGCAGCACCCGGACGGCCGCATCACCTCGCCGCCACTGGAGGATTTATCGCCCTTCCTGCCGCGCGATGTGCTGCGCGAAAACATGCTCATCGACCTCCTCGACGAGTGACGGCGCCCGACCCCCCTGCCGACCCGGTGATCGCGACTGTGCCGCCGGCGGGGTTGCTCGCCCGGCTGCGGACGCGCGACGGGAGGACGTCGCTGCGCTTCGTGGCGGCGGGAGGGCTCAACACGGCGGTGGGGCTGGCGGCCTATCCGGTTCTGTACGCGGTCCTCCATGTGCAGAAATATGGGGCGTTAGGGATTGCGCAGGCCAGCTGCCTCGTGTTCGCCTTTACCACCTACAAGCTCGTGGTGTTTCGCACGCGCGGCAACATCTTAGCCGAGTTCGTCCGGTTCGCGTCCTTCTACCTCGTCAATTACGCTGCGAACTGGGCAGCCCTACCGTTTATGGTCGAGGTGCTGCGCTGGAACCCGATCCTGTCGCAGCTCGGCTTCACCGGCGCCGTGATCGTCGGCAGTTATTTTTGGCACAGCCGCGTGACGTTCAAACCGCGCCCGTCGCTCTTCGGTGACGCGGCGGCCGCGGCCAGGGAAGAAGACGACACCGCATGCCGACCCTGAAGCACACCCTCGCGAAGCTGATCGCCCGCACGCGTCCCACATTGTTCTACTATCGCGCGCCCGCCGAGCGCCGACGCGGTATCCGCGTCCGCAAGATCGGCGACCGGCTGGAGGTGATCAGGGACGAGACACGTCAGATCGTCCGCATCGGCGCCGGCAACGCCGTCCACTTACCCGACATGATCGAATCGTTCGACTATTACGCCGCCTCGGCCGACCCGGTTGCAATCCGGCAAGGCGACGCGATCTATGCGCTGACCGATTTCTCGACGCCGCGGCTCCATCACGTCAGCGGGTTCGATGACTTCGCCGTGCTCTGCCCCAGCTCGACCGAGCCCTTCTCGACGACCGCGCAATATCTCGATTTCGCCGCGATCAGGCCGGGCAGCGTCGTGATCGACCTCGGCGCCTATTCGGGGCTGACCGCGATCGCCTTCTCAAAGGCAGCGGGGCCGACCGGCAGGGTGATCGCGCTCGAGCCCGACCCGATGAACTTTCGCGCCGCCGCGTACAACCTCGCCACCCATGCGCGCGTGAACGGGCTCGACAATATCACGCTGCTGCCCTGGGCGGCGTCGGACGCCGACGGGCAGATGGCGATGAGCTCGGAAGGGACGATGGGCTCGGCCTTGGTGTCGATCGTTGGCGGCTATCGCGGCGCCACCGTCAGCGTCGAGGCGCGGACGCTGGACAGCATCGCGCGGCATCACGAGCTTGCGGCCGTCGATTTCGTCAAGATCGACATCGAGGGCGCGGAGGAGATGGTCGTCCGGGCAAGCTCCGCGTTCCTGGCCAAATACCGTCCGCGCCTGCTGATCGAGGGGCATCTGGTCAACGGCGTCAGCACGATCCCGCCGATCACCGCGTTCCTGGAGGCGAACGGCTATGCCTGCGAGGTGGTGAGCCAGGAGGGGCTCACCTTCTCGCTGGTCCAAGCGCGCCCGGTCTAGGAGGCGAGGCGGAGCCGCGGCGGCTCGGCTGCGTGGGTAACGTCAATACCGCGGTCGGCGACCAGCCGGCCCAGCGCATGGTCGTTACTGAAGCGGCCGTGCACGCCCTCGAATGCGACGGGCGCGCTGGCCTTGACCGAGCGCAGCAACCGCTCGCCGCCCAGGAACTCGCGCGTCGACATCTGTCCCTTCTGTAGCGGCACCGCTAGGAACACATCGGCGTCGGTGAGGACATGCCCGGCGGGCAGGTCGCGGCGCGCATAGACGCCGCGCACCAGGGCATCGAGGTAGCGCACCTCCTTGTCGGGGCAGTGGCGCTTCGACTCGGGTGGACCGCCGCACATCTCCTTGGCCTTCTTGAACGCCTTGAACCAGGTCGCGGCCTGTTCGGGAAGGGTGCAATAGGGGCTGACCGCCACGTCTTCATGGTCGATGTCGATGTGACGCTCGAAGGTGCGCGCCCCCTTGCCATAGGCGATCAGGATCGAATCGTGCCAGTCGCGATGCTCGTGCGTCGACAGGCCGATGGTGACATCGGGATAGCGCGCGCGCAGATAGTCGATCTGGTTCAGCTCTAGCTCGCTGTCATCGGACGGATAGATCGACACGCAGTGATTAAGCGCGAACGGCGTCCCCCGAGCCGCAAAATAGCGGACGAGCTCGTCGAGATGCTCCAGCGCCGCGCCGCCCGACGATGCGATCACCGGCAGACCGCTGGCCGCGATACGGCGCAGCAGCGACTTGTCGCGCACGTCTGAGCTGGCGATCTTGAGGATGTCGACGCCGAACTCGACCGCCTTGTCGACCGATGTCTCGTCGAACGGCGTCACCATTGTCAGCATGCCGCGCGCGCGGACGCGATCGACCATCTGGCGCAGCGCGTGCCAGGGCAGCTGCGTCTGCTGCGTCTTCTTGATGTAGCGCGATTCCTCGAGATCGCGGTAATCGGGGTGAATGAAGCTGTCGACGTCGCGGAACTGCAGCTTGATCGACGCATAGACGCCGTGCTCGGCGACCACATCGGCGAAGTCGTCGATGATCTTCAGCCCACGGTCGAGCTTACCCCAATGGTTGTTCGCCAGCTCCAGCACAAACAGGTCGTGGAAGATCATCTGCGACACCAGTTTATCTCCAACCATCGTGATCACCCGCCATCCGCCGCTCCAGCAGCAGCTGTGCGGAACCTTCGGTTAAGCAATTATAAATGCGATGATTAAGATCGTTAATCCAACGAGTTGGCGACTCTGTAAACGGCTGTCCGGAGCGCCGCAACCGCGCTGTCGAAAGTTTTTGCATCGCAACATCGCGCTTCCCGCACGGTTTGCCACACGGGTCACGATCACCTAATCGGCAGGACCAATCCGCCGCCGCTTCCCTGGACCCGCCATGACCGACGCGACTTTTCCCCATCGCGCCTGCCCCGCCTGTGCCGCCGACCAGCCGAAGGTCGAGGTATCGAGCGCGCACCCGGCGGAGGCGATGTCGCTCGATGCGCTGCGCCCGGCCTGGATGGGGCTCAACGACGACAAGCCGTTCTTCTCCTATGCGCGGTGTGGAATGTGCGGGTTGCTCTATGCACCGGCTTTCTTCACCGACGCGCAGCTTGACGAGCTGTACGCCGACATGGCGCCCAACATGGACGTCGTGCCGCTCGCCGCGATCGAGCGGACGCAACGCGGCTATTTCGACACCGCGGCGGAGGGCGCCACGCTTGACGGCGATTTCCTGGAGCTGGGACCGGATATCGGCTACGTGGCTGGCCACGCCGCGCGTGAGGGCCGGTTCGACCGGTTCTGGCTGGTCGAGCCGAACCGGTCGGTCCACCCGCAGCTGGCGGCAGCGGTTGGCGACCGGCCGCACGCTATCCTGACCGACCTGGAGGATTTGTCGGCGGTACCCGATGGGTCGGTCGGGCTCGCCGTGATGGTGCACGTCCTCGATCACCTGCTGGCCCCGCTCGCAACGCTGACCACGCTGCACCGCAAGCTCAAGCCCGGCGGGCGCTTGATGATCGTCACGCATAACGAAGCGTCGCTGCTGCGCAGGGTGATGGGGCGGAAGTGGCCGCCCTTTTGCCTGCAGCATCCCGAGCTGTATAACCCGCGCTCCATCGCCGCGCTCGCGCGCCGCGCCGGCTATGCCGCGACGCGCGTGCGCCGCAGCCGCAACTACTTCCCGATCGACTTCATGGCGCGGCAGGCGGCAGGGACGGTGGGGGTCAGGCTTGACCGCCTGCCGCTGCCCAAAACGGCGTTGGGCCTGCGGCTCGGCAACATCATCACCGTCGCGGAGAAGTGATCCTCAGGCGGCCGCGCGACGGCGCTCGGCCAGCTCCTCGTTGAGCATCTCGGCGAGCAGGAAGGCCAGCTCCAGGCTTTGCGAGGCATTGAGCCGCGGATCGCAATGGGTGTGGTAGCGGTCGGCCAGGCTCTGTTCGGTGACATCGACCGCGCCGCCGGTGCATTCAGTGACGTTCTGCCCGGTCATCTCGGCGTGAATGCCGCCCGCATGCGTCCCCTCGGCGCGATGCACCGCGAAAAAGCCGCGTACCTCCGCCAGGATGCGCTCGAATGGCCGCGTCTTGTAGCCGGTCATCGACTGCATGGTGTTGCCGTGCATCGGGTCGCACGACCAGACCACCGGATGCCCCTCGCGCGACACCGCCCGCACCAGCTTGGGCAGCGCGCCTTCGATTTTGTCATAGCCATAGCGGGTGATGAGCGTCATCCGCCCCGCAACCCGCGCCGGGTTGAGCGTGTCGAGCAGCCGCAAAAGCATGTCGGGCTCCAGGCTGGGCCCGCATTTCACGCCGACCGGGTTGCCGATCCCGCGCAGGAACTCGACATGCGCAGAGCCCGGGAAGCGGGTGCGGTCGCCGATCCACAGGAAGTGCGCGGACGTGTCGTACCAGTCGCCGGTCAGTGAATCCTGCCGCGCCATCGCCTGCTCGTACGGCAGCAGCAGCGCCTCGTGGCTGGTGTAGAACGCGGTCTGCGCCAGCTGCGGCACCGTCTCCGGGTCGATGCCACACGCGCGCATGAACTCTAGCGCGTCGCCGATCCGGTCCGCGGTCTCGCGGTACTTGCGGCTCCAGGGGGAGGAGCCAAGGAAATCATGGGTCCAGCGATGGACCTGATGGAGGTTTGCATAGCCGCCCTGCGCAAAGGCGCGGAGCAGGTTCAGCGTCGCGGCCGCCTGGCTGTAGGCGCGGATCATCCGCTGCGGATCGGGCTCGCGCGCTTCCGGCGTAAAGGCGATATCGTTGACGTTGTCGCCGCGATAGGAGGGCAGGGCGACCTCATCGACCGTCTCCGTCGGCGCCGAGCGCGGCTTGGCGAACTGACCCGCCATCCGCCCGACCTTCACCACCGGCAGCTTGGAGGCATAGGTCAGGACGACTGCCATCTGCAGGATGACACGGAAGGTGTCGCGGATGTTGTTGGGGTGGAACTCGGCGAAGCTCTCCGCACAGTCGCCGCCCTGGAGCAGGAAAGCGCGGCCAGCCGCAACCTCGGCCAGCGAGGCGGTCAGGTTGCGCGCCTCGCCCGCGAACACCAGCGGCGGAAAGTTCTTCAGCGTCGCGGTGGCGGCGTCGAGCGCAGAGGTGTCGCGATAGTCGGGCTGCTGCAGCGCTTCGTGCGCCGTCCAGCTGTCGGGAGCCCAATGGGGCATGGCGGGGTTTCCGTTGGAACGATCAGGTCGCCCCGCCATGCGCTGAACGCCGCGATTTCGCAAATCGGTTAGCCCGCGTCGGGCAGCCAGTTGCCGTGAAATCCCGGCGGAACGCGATGCGGCAGGCGGATGCTGGCGACCGGATCCCCGGCAAAGGCGCGTGCGTTGAGGATGACGAGGTCGGTGGTCTCACCGGGCAGGTCGACGACCAGCCCGATCAGATAGCCCTCGTCCTCCGCCGCGTCGGCATACGCAGGGACGAAGACGAACTCGCCCGGATAGCGGCCGGCGCCGAACTCATGCGCCGCGCGCGTGCCGGTCTCCAGATCGTGCTTGTAGAGCCGGGTCGCGCCGACGAACTGATCGGCCGCCGTGTCCGGCAACGCCATCGTATAGCAGTAGCGATAGGGCTGGCCCCAGCGGCGCTCGTCGGGGCGCGGGAACTCCTGCGGGCTCGCGTCGATCGTGCGGCGTTCGACGGTGCGCGCGGCCGGGTCGATCGTCCACCGCTCCAGGCCAAGGTTCTGCCCGTCCGGCCCGTGCCGCCCGTCGGCGAACATCGTCCGGTACGCCGCCACGTCGAGCACGACGCGCCCGTCCGCATCGTCGAAGCTGTTGGCTACATGGAAGACATAGGCGGGATCGACCGGGCACCAGATCATGTCGGCGTCGGCGCCGCCGCGCGGCAGCAGGCCGACCCGCGCCTGATGCCCCTCGTTCCAGCGGTACGGGAAGGAGTGACCGCCGATCATCGCCTTCATCGAGAAGGTGACGGGCAGATCGAGGACGATCGCGTAGCGCGCGGTGAACCCGCAATCGTGGATCGACGGCCCGTGCGCGACCGCGATCGGCTCCTCGCGCACCACCTGACCGTCCGGGGACAGTACGATATGGCGGACGACGCCCGGGTCGGTGCCCTCATAGGCAACCGCATGGTGCTCGCCGGTCAGCGGGTCCCGATGCGGGTGCGCGGTGAAAGAGCCGAGCAGCGTGTCGTCAAACGCGTTGTAGGTCTGCTCTTCCAGCGTATCGGACAGCTCGACGGGATAGCTGCCCGCCTCGACCAGCGCCCAGGTGCGGCCACCGATGCCGACGACGTTGGTGTTGACGGTGTCGAAGCCATGCCGCGGCCCTGGCGCCGCCCCGTCGGGATGGACCTCGCCGACATGCCGGGAACGGATCCAGCGGTTGCGATACCATTGCGCCCGCCCGTCCTTCAGCGCGATGCCATGAACCATGCCGTCGCCGGTGAACCAGTGGTGCCCGGCGGGATCGGGCTTGATCGGGTTCGGCCCGATGCGCAGGTAGCGGCCGTCAAACACCGGCGGGATCGCGCCCGTAACGGCGAGGTCGGTCAGCGTCAGCTCATCCGTCATCGGCTGATGAATGCCCGTGAGAAAGGGGTGCTCCTCGTGCGGCAGGCGGCGGCGGTTAAACGCGGCGACCTTGCCCATGCCCTTGGCGACGGTGGACCGAACGACATTTTCGACGATGCTTGCCATCACGACTCGCTCCTGCAATGTTGACGGGGTAAACATAGCGTCGATGGTAACAGTGTCAACATCAACCCGAGCCTATCATCACGGCGACCTTCGTCCCGCGCTTGTAAACGCGGCACTGGCTCTGGTCGCAGAGGCCGACGAGCTGTCGCTCCGCGCGGTGGCGCGGCGGGTGGGAGTCAGCGCCACGGCGGTGTACCGGCACTTTCCCGACAAGGACGCGCTGCTGACGGCGATCGCGAAGGCGGGGCTGGCGCAGCTCGGAGCGGCGCAGCACGCGGCTTATGACGCGGCCGGCGGCGGTGCGGCGGGGTTCAACGCGACCGGGGTCGCCTATGTCAGGTTCGCGCTCGCCAATCCGGCGCTGTTCAGGCTGATCTATGCGCAGCCGCTGGATCACGCGATGGCGAGCGGCGTTGGTGGCGATGACGACGACGCGATGACCTTTCTGCTCGCCAACGCCGCTGCGCTCGCTCCGGGCGGCGTCGATACGCGCGTCTTCGCCCTTCAGGCATGGTCCGTCGCGCACGGCCTCGCGATGCTCATGCTCGATGGTGCGGTGCCGGTCGACGAGTCGATGATCGCGCGGGTCGTGGATGCGCACGCCATGCTCGGGACCGGCGCCTGACGGGCGGAAGACCTTGCGGCACGGGCACTTTCCTGCATGAAGGGCGGAAACGAAGGTCGGGAGTGGCAAGTGGGTTATACCAACGAACGGGTGCTGGTGACCGGTGGGGCGGGGTTCATCGGCTCGCACCTGTGCGAGCGGCTGCTGGCAGGCGGGGCGGAGGTGCTGTGTGTCGACAACTATTACACCGGCCGCCGCGACAATATCCGTCACCTGCTAGCCGATCCGAAGTTCGAGGTGCTGCGCCACGACGTGACCTTCCCGCTCTACACCGAGGTCGACCGCATCTATAATCTCGCCTGCCCGGCCAGCCCGGTTCACTATCAGTTCGACCCCGTTCAGACGACCAAGACCAGCGTCATGGGCGCGATCAACATGCTGGGCCTTGCCAAGCGGCTCAAGGTCCCGATCCTCCAGGCGTCGACCAGCGAGGTCTATGGCGACCCCGCCGTTCACCCCCAACCGGAGAGCTACTGGGGCAACGTCAATCCAGTCGGTATCCGCTCCTGCTACGACGAGGGCAAGCGGTGCGCTGAGACGCTGTTCTTCGACTATCACCGCCAGCATCGCGTGCAGATAAAGGTTGTGCGGATCTTCAACACCTATGGCCCGCGGATGCATCCCGACGATGGCCGCGTCGTGTCGAACTTCATCGTCCAGGCGCTGACCGGCCAGCCGATCACGCTGTATGGCGAGGGGACGCAGACGCGGTCCTTCTGCTATGTCGACGATCTGGTCGACGGCTTCCTGCGGCTGATGAACACGGATGCGGAGGTGACGGGGCCGATCAACCTCGGCAATCCCGACGAGTTCACGATGCGCGAGCTGGCCGACCTGGTGCAGGAGCTGACCGGCACGGCGTCGACGGTGGTGCACAAGCCGCTGCCTGCCGACGACCCGCGCCAGCGCCAACCCGACATTGCGCAGGCGCGGGCGATGCTTGGCTGGGGACCGAAGGTGAAGCTGCGCGAAGGGCTGGGGCGGACGATCGCGTATTTCGACCGATTGCTGAGCAAAGCGCCGCGCGTCGCCGACGTGGTCCAGCTCTCGGCCTGAACGCGCGTCAGTACCCCGCGTCGAGATCGACGACGTTCTGCATCGGCCGCCCCTCGCGGAATGCCGCCAGGTTTTGCAGGAAAAGCGTCGCCGCGCGCCCGAACATCTTGGTTTGCGCCCGCCCCGACAGGTGCATCGAGATCATGCAGTTGGGCGCGGACCAGAGCGGGTGCTCGGGTGGCAGCGGCTCCGGGCTGGTCGGGTCGAGAAACGCGCCGCCAATCGCGCCGCCGCGCAGCGCCGCCAGCAGCGCGTCGTCGTCGATCATGTCGCCGCGTGCGATGTTGATGAGCCACGCGCTTTTCTTCATCGCCGCCAGCTCGGGCGCGCCGATCAGCGCCTTGGTCGCGTCGGTGGACGGCGCGGCGAGCACCACCCAGTCGAACTCGCCCAGCCGCGCCTGCCACTGGTCGGGCGTCAGGCTGCTGTTGCGGCCTGAGCGGGTCACCGCCGTCACCTCGACCCCGAACGCCGCCAGCCGCTCGCCGATCAGCCGCCCGATCGCGCCATAGCCGATCACCAGCGCCCTGGTCTCGAACAGCTCGACCTTGCCGGGCGAGTCCTTCAGCCAGTCCTGGCGGTCGTGCGCGCGAACCACTTCGTCGAAGCGCTTCGCCGCGACCAGCACGCCCATCACCGCATATTCGGCGACGGCATAGGCGTTGATGCCTGCGCCGTTGGTCACCGTCACCTTGCCTTCGCGCAGCCGGTCGAGCGGAAAGGCGTCGAGCCCCGCATAGATTGTCGTCACCCATTTCAGCTCCGGCCCGGCGGCGCGGATCGCTTCCGCGGTCAGGTGGGTCGGCTGCATGTCGACCCAGGCGATGTCGGCGTCAGCGATCCCGGCGTTCGCCTCGGCCGGACTGGCGAACCACGCCACCGTCAGGCCGGCGGGTAGCTGCGGTTCGAGCATCGGGCGGGCGAGGGCGGGGAGCACGGCTTTCATGGCGATCACCCTATCTACGCGCAGCGCTACAGGCGAGGGGCGGAATGCGCTAGGGCGGAGGCATGGTGCGCGTCGCCGCAATAATGGTCGCCCTCGCCGCCGCCGCCGCGGTCGATCCCGCTTATTGGACGGCCCTCCGCACCGTCGACGGGCGGATGGGGACGATCGCCTATCGCCTGACCACCGCCAACGCCGCGCTGTGCCGCGAGGTGGAGCCGACGCCCGGGCTGCAGCTCCACGCCATCGACCAGTACGCGATCGACGCGCAGCCCGGCGCGCGCCGGGCATTCGGCTTTGCCCGCCCAGTGCAGGTGGAGGCGGTCGCACCGGGTAGCCCGGCTGCCGCGGCACGGATCGCGGCCGACGACGCGCTGCTCGCGGTCGGGGACACCGCAGTTACCGGACCTGCGCCCGACGCGGCGGACACCAGCGTCACCCGCGACGCTGCGCAGGCGCTGATCGCCGTGCAGCCCGCCGGCCGTCCGCTGACGCTGACGGTCGAGCATCGCGGCGTCGCACGCACCGTGGTGGTGCCCGCGAGTCCCGGCTGCCGTTCGGCGTTCGAGGTGCTGCTCGGCCCGGGGATGACGGCGTCGTCGGACGGGCGCGTTGTCCAGGTCTCGGTGCGCTTCTTCGAGCGTTATGACGATGCCGCGATCGCCGCGATCGTCGCGCACGAGCTGAGCCACACGATCCTGCGCCACCGCGCGCGGCTGGAGGCGGCGGGGGTGCATTGGGGACTGGCGGGGGAGTTCGGCCGCAATGCCCGGCTGTTTCGGCGGACCGAGGACGACGCCGACCGGCTCAGTGTTCACCTGCTGAGGAACGCCGGATATGATCCCGGCGCGGCGGTTGCCTTCTGGCGCGCGCATGGCGGCGAGATCGACGCCGGCCTGTTCCGCAGCCCGACCCACCCCTCGCCGCGCGCCCGAGCCGATGCGCTGGCGGCGGAGGTGGCGATATTGCCGCCGCCGGGCGCGCGCGATGACGCGCCCGCGGTCTTGGCCACACGCGATCAATCGCTACGCTAGGTCCAGCTTCCAGTCCCAGCCGAGCGGGTCGCCGTCCATCACCTCGACGCCTGCCTCAGCCAGTTCCGCCCGGATCGCATCGGAGCGGCCGAACTGCTTCGCCGCCCGCGCCGCCCGACGTTCGGCCAGCCGCGCCGTGATGGCATCCTCGCCGATACGCGCCTCGGCTGGCCGCACCCGCAGATCGGCGCGGGTCAGCGTCGTCAGCTGTAGGCCAAGCGCCGCATCGACGTCAGTCGCCATCGCCAGCCGAACATCGGGCGAGAGTCGCTTGTCGGCGAGCAGCTCGTCCAGCACGGTCAGCGCCTTTGCGGTATTGAGATCCTCGCCCAGCGCATCGGCCACGCGCTCGGCATACGCCGCGCCGTCGCCCTTCGCTGCGTCGCCAGCCCGCGCGCGCAATCCCTCGATCGCCTGCGCCAGCCGCTTGAGCCGGGTCAGCGCCGCCAGCAGCCCCGCCCAGCTGAACTCCAGCTCGCTGCGGTAATGGGCCTGAAGGCACATCAGCCGATAGGCGAGGGGGTGCACGCCGCGGTCGACCAGCCGTTGCAGCATCAGGAACTCGCCGCTCGATTTGGACATCTTGCCCCTGCGGTCGACCAGGAAATTGTTGTGCATCCACAGCCCCGCGCCCGTATCGGCGCAGCCGCAATGCGCCTGGTTCTGCGCGATCTCGTTGGGATGGTGGATCTCGCGATGATCGATCCCGCCGGTGTGGATGTCGAACGGGTGGCCGAGATGCTGGAGGCTCATCACCGAGCATTCCAGGTGCCAGCCCGGCGCGCCGCGGCCCCAGGGGCTGTCCCACTCCATCTGCCGCCGATCGTCCGGCGCCGACGTCCGCCAGATCGCGAAGTCCTGCGGGTGGCGCTTGCCCGACACCGGATCGATCCGGCTCTCGCCCTCGTCCGCCCTCGCGCGGGCCAGCACGCCGTAGTGCGGAACGGTCGAGGTATCGAAATATAGCCCGCTCTCAAGTCGATAGCAGCTCTTTTCGATAGTTCGCGCGAACTCGATCATCTCGGGAATGTGGTCGGTTGCGACCGTCCATTCGGCGGGTTCGACGATATTGAGCCGCCGCACGTCGCGCTTGAAAGCGTCCGTATAATGCGCCGCGATCTCCCAGATCGAACGCTGCTGGGCGGCGGCGGCCTGCTCCATCTTGTCATCGCCCGCGTCGGCGTCGCTGGTCAGGTGACCGACATCGGTGATGTTGATGATGTGCTTGGTAGCGAACCCCCGCCACCGCAATACCCGCCCCAGCGTGTCGGCGAACAAAAACGCCCGCATGTTGCCGATATGCTGGTAGTTATAGACCGTCGGCCCGCAGGTGTAGATCCGCACCGTCTTCCCATCGCGCGGCCCCGCAAATGGTTCGAGCGATCGGCTAAGGCTGTTGTAGAAGGAAAGGGGGAGCATGGAAGCCATGCTCTAGCCGCGCGGTCGCCCGCCGCAAGCGGTCAGACGACCATCGCCACGTCGCGATACTCGCCCGCGCGATAGGCGGCATAGGCGCGTTCCAGCCCCTCGCGCAGCGGCGTCCGCGCGCGCCAGCCCAGCGCCGCCAGCCGGCGTCCGTCCATCAGCTTGCGCGGCGTGCCGTCGGGCTTCGACCGGTCGAACACCATCTCGCCGCGATAGCCGACGACCTCCATCACCAGCTCGGTCAGCGCCCGGATCGACAGGTCTTCGCCCGTCCCGACATTGACATGCTCCTCGCCGGAGTAATGCTGCATCAAGTGGACGCAGGCGTCGGCGCAGTCGTCGACGTACATGAACTCACGCCGTGGCGTGCCCGTGCCCCACACCGTCACCGGGTCGCCGGTCCGTTTGGCGCTGTCGACCTTGCGGATCAGCGCGGGAACGACATGGCTGGACGTGAGGTCGTAATTGTCGCCCGGCCCGTAGAGATTGGTCGGCATGGCGGCGATCATGTCCCGGCCGTGCTGGCGCCGGAACGCCTGAGTCAGCTTGATTCCGGCGATCTTGGCGACCGCATACCATTGATTAGTCGGCTCCAGCGGACCGGTCAGAAGCGCCTCCTCGCGGATCGGCTGCGGCGCCAGCTGCGGGTAGATGCAGGACGAGCCGAGGAAGAGCAGCTTCTCGACATCAGCGGCATGCGCCGCGGCGACGATGCTGGTCTCGATCAGCAGATTGTCGAGCAGGAAATCGGCCGGGCGGCTGTCGTTGGCGACGATGCCGCCGACGGTCGCCGCCGCCAGGAACACGGCGTCCGGCCGCCGGTCCGCCGCCCACCGCCGCACCGCCGCCGCGTCGCGCAGGTCGAGTTCGGCGCGGGTCGCGGTCAACACCTCGCAATCCTCGCCCGCCAGCCGCCGGACCAACGCGCCGCCGACCATGCCGCGATGTCCCGCGACCCAGACGCGCTTGCCTTCAAGAGGGTATTGCACCGGCAAGGTCACGCGCCTTTGCCGATCGGCGCGTCGCGCATCGTTTTAAGGTCGGCCTCGACCATTTCGCGCGCCAGCTCGCGGGGGCCCGTCGCGTGCCGCCAGCCGAGCTTCCGGTGCGCCTTGCTGGGGTCGCCGATCAGCAGCTCGACTTCGGTCGGGCGGAAATAGCGGGGGTCGACCGCGACGCGGAGCGTGCCCGTCGCGGTGCAATAGCCCTGCTCGCCGACGCCTTCGCCGCGCCACGCCAGCTTGATGCCGGCATCGGCGAACGCCCATTCGACGAAGGTGCGCACCGGCGTCGTCTCGCCGGTGGCCAGCACATAGTCGTCCGGCTCATCCATCTGCGTCATCATCCACATGCCGCGGACATATTCGCGCGCATGTCCCCAGTCGCGCTGCGCACCCAGATTGCCCAGGAACAGCGTCTCCTGCCGCCCCAGCGCGATGGCGGCGGCGGCGCGGGTAATCTTGCGCGTGACGAAGGTCTCGCCACGCAGCGGGCTTTCGTGGTTGAACAGGATGCCGTTGGAGGCGTGGATGCCATAGGCCTCGCGGTAATTGACGACGATCCAATAGGCGTAAAGCTTCGCTGCGGCATAGGGGCTGCGCGGATAGAAGGGCGTGGTCTCGCGCTGTGGCACTTCCTGCACCAGCCCATACAGCTCGGAGGTCGACGCCTGATAGAATCGCGTCTTCTTCTCGAAGCCCAGGATGCGGATCGCCTCCAGCAGCCGCAGCGTCCCCAGCGCGTCAGAGTTTGCCGTGTATTCGGGGGTCTCGAAACTGACCTGAACATGGCTCTGCGCCGCTAGATTGTAGATTTCGTCGGGCTGCGTCTCCTGCACCAGCCGGATCAGGTTGGTGCTGTCGGTCATGTCGCCATAGTGGAGCGAGAAGCGCGGGTGCTCGACGTGCGGGTCCTCGTAGATGTCCTCGATCCGTCCGGTGTTGAACGATGACGATCGGCGCTTCATGCCGTGGACGCGGTAGCCCTTGTCCAGCAGCAGCTGCGCCAGATACGCGCCGTCCTGCCCCGTCACGCCGGTAATCAACGCCGTCTTGCCCGACACGAGCCGCCCTTCAGCCATCAACGATACCGCCGCCCCATAGCGGAGCGGGGGTGGCTTGGAACCCCGTGTCTTACCTCCGCGGCTAGCGCGCGATGCCGATCAGCGCCGTCGCGCTATACCCCGCCGACGGGCTGCCGGTGAAAGCCGGCGTCTGCTGTGCGAGCTGGGCGGCGGTGTTGTCGCCGAACACATTGTCCGACGACAGGCTCACGTTGCGATAGATGGTGGCGCTCGACGGGTAGGTCGTTGTGTCGGCATAGACCGCGGCGTTGATCGCGGCGGGCAGCGCGAACTGCGAGGTCAGCACCGCATAACGTCCGCCCAGCGCGTTCGCGACGCTGGAGAACACTTCAAAATGCATGTGCGGCCAGCGTCCGTCATAGCAGGCCGGGTAGATGGTGGTGAAGGTCACCTGGCCATTGGCATCAGTCACCTGAACCCCGCGCAAATAGCTTTCTGTCGACGCGGTGTAGAGCGAATAACGGCCCTGCCGGTCGGCGTGCCACAGGTACACGGCATAGCCCGCCAGCGGCGCGCAGGCGGCGTTGACGTTGACCAGCGTGATCGTGATCTTGACCTGCACGCCAGTAGCGACGGTGGTCGAGCTGATGAAGCTCGACCGGATGTCGGAACGGACGATACCGCTCGCGGTCAACACGTTGCTGGTCGCCCCGCTCGACGAGTTGGTGCCGTCGGCAGGGTAGGGGCCACCGGTCTCCGTCGGATCGGCGATGCAGCCCGAGCTGGTCGAGGTGGCGGTGGCGGTGGCGGTTGGGGTGGGCGTGGCAGTCGCGGTGGCCGTCGCGGTGGGGGTCGGGGTCGGCGTGCTGGTGGCGCCCGCCGCGCTGACCACGCTGACGCTGCCCGACCCCGAGCCGCTGCCGCCGCAGCCCGCAACCAGGGCCGTCGTGCCTGCACCGGCGAACCATTGCAGCGCCCGGCGCCGCGCGATCAGCGCCTGCAGACGGGGAAGGTCGTCCGCCATCCCGTCGCCGTGATCATGATGGCCGCGCTGATCGTGATCGAGCATGGTGTGGTTCCTCTGTGTCCGGTTCACCCCGGCTAAGCACTCCGCATAACAAGGATATTTCGCCGCCCGGTCCGATTGTTGCAGGATGTTTCAGGCGATCGGCAGCATCACCTCCGCCCGCGCGCCCACACCGTCAACGCGGTCGCTCAGCATCACCGTGCCGCCGTGGCGGGTCGCGATGGTTCGCACGATAGCGAGGCCCAGCCCTGCGCCGCCGGTCGCGCGGTTGCGCGACGATTCGCCGCGCACGAAGGGTTCGAACAATCGCTCGGCGTCCGCACCGCCCAGTCCCGGCCCCGCGTCGTCGACCCGCACGGCGACCGCGTCATCCACCATCTGCCAGCTCAGCGCCGCTGTGTCGCCATACCGCACCGCGTTCGCAATCAGATTGGCGAAGAGGCGCCGCAATGCACCGGGATCGCCGCGGACGATCGCCCTGTCGCCTGCCGTCAGCTTCACGGGCGCGCCTGCCACAGCCATGTCCTCGACCAGCGAATCGAGCAGGCTACCGAGATCGACGCGCGCGGCCTGGGCCGGGGCCGCCTCGTCGCGCGCGAACACCAGCGTCGCGGCGATCATCGCCCGCATCTCGTCGATGTCGCCCGCGGCGCGGGCGCGAGCCGCCTCGGGCAACTGCTCGATCCAAAAGGCGAGGCGGGAAAGGGGGGTGCCCAGATCGTGGGCGATCGCTCCGAGCATCGCGGTGCGGCCCTCCGCGTGCCGCTGCAGCCGGTCGTGCATCGTCAAGACCGCGCGGGTCAGATCGCGCACCTCCGCCGCGCCACCGGCGGGGAGCGGCTTCAGCGGCGTACCGGCACGCGCCGCCAGCGCGGCGTCCGCGACCTGGCGCAACGGCCGTGAAATCGCCCGTGCGACGAACCACGCCAGCCCGGACAGCAACGCCAGCACCAGCAGCATCGCGGTGAGCGTCACCCGATGCCAGGGCGTGAAGAATGAGTCCGGCCGGGTCTCGACGATGCGCCACGCGCCGTCATGACGCCAGCCGACCTGAAACGGGCCGCGCACCTCATCGGGCACGTCGCTGTGTCCCGGCGGCATCAGCGCCAGCACATCGGCGGCGGGCGCGCCGAGCAACCGTGCCAGCTGCACCTCCGCCGCGGGATCGCGCCGGTCGGTGAAGCGCGGCTCGGGCGGTATCGGCCGCTCGACAACCGACAGCGGCCGGCCGTTGCCTGACGGGCCGTGCCCGGTCCGCAACGCGGTCACGATATTGGCATAGGGCTGCGGGGCAGGCATAGGCGGCGGGCCGTTGAAGGTGACCGCGAACATGACCGCTGTCGCCGCCGCCGCTGCCGCCACGACGAGGAGCAGGATCGACCAGGCGATCGACCGGCCCCCGCGGCGTTGCGGTTCAGCGCGCGACATCGCAGGTGAACATATAGCCTTCGTTGCGCACCGTCCGGATCATCTCGTCGCCGCCCAAGGTTCCTTTGGGCCCGTCGCTGCGCTGTAGCTTGCGGCGCAGGCGGCTGACCTGGACGTCGATTGCGCGGTCGAAATGCTCGGCGTCTTGGCCGCGGCTGTGGTCGAGCAGGAAGTCGCGGGTCAGCACCCGGCGCGGGTGCTCGACCAGCGTCATCAGCAGCCGAAACTCGCCGTCCGACAGGTTGATCACCACCTCGTCGGAGTCGAGCAGCTGGCGCGCCATCGGATCGAGCCGCCAGCCGGCGAAGCGAAGATAGGCTCGCACCGGCTCCGCCGGCCGCGCCGCCACCGGCCGCTCCGCCCCCGACCGCTCTGCGTGGCGGCGGAGCACCGAGCGGATACGCGCAAGCAGCTCGCGCGGGTTGGCGGGCTTCGCAAGATAGTCGTCGGCGCCCATCTCCAGCCCGACGATGCGGTCCACCTCCTCGCCGATCACCGACAGGATGATGACCGCCGGGCTTGCCGCACGATCAAGCGAGCGAAGGATCGACAATCCGTCCTCGCCCGGCATCATTACGTCCAGCACGATCAACGCATAGGTTTCGCGCGCCAGCTTGGCTCGCATCTCTGCCCCGTCGGCGGCGGTATCGACCTGATAGCCATGCGCCGCCAGAAACCCGGCGGTCAGCTCCCGGATACCGGGGTCGTCGTCGACGACGAGGAGGCGGGTGGCGAGGTCCATCTGATCGGCTGGGTCGGCGAGCTGGAGCATGCCCCAAGGAGTGAGCGTCGCGCGTATCCCGCACTTTGCAGCACTGCAACAATGCGGGATTGCGCAGCTGCTGTGGCATCGGTGCAACAGCTGCTGGGGCGCAGCCGATGCTTGCCATGTTGGAGCCGCGCTGCTAGGCAGCCGCTGTTCTGACGGCGCGGACCCGATCCGCGCCGCGCTTGTCATTCGCCCGGAGTTCGACCCTTCCCATGCAGATCATCGTTCGCGACAATAATGTCGACCAGGCCCTGCGCGCGCTCAAGAAGAAGCTGCAGCGCGAGGGCGTGTATCGCGAGATGAAGCTGCGCCGGCACTATGAGAAGCCGTCGGAAAAGCGTGCCCGCGAGCGCGCCGCCGCCGTGCGCCGCGCCCGCAAGCTGGAGCGCAAGCGCGCCGAGCGCGACGGGGCGCGGTGAGGCGTTTGAGCCTCTACTTAGCCTCATCTTCCACGCGCGACGGGTTCGATTAACCTAGCGCGCGCCGCACGTTTCGCCGCCGGTGAGCGCGGCGCTGACCGGGGATCGCCATGACCACCGTGACCGCCGTCCCGCTTCAGCCCGTCAAGCGCGGCTATCTGATCTGGTTGTGGCTCGGCATCATCCTGGCTTGCGTTTCTGCCTGGGCGCTGGCGCGGCAGGGCGATCCGGCGCTGGTCCGCGAGGCGCGTGGCCACGGCATCGTCACCACCGCATCCGGGCTGCAGTACAAGATCGTCAAGCCGGGCGAGGCGGGCGGCGCCCACCCGACCGCGTCCGACGTCGCGCTGATCCAATATCAGGGCCGCCTGCTCGACGGCACCACCTTCGACAAGTCGGAGCGGCCGACGCCGCTGCCGCTGTCGGGGGTCGTGCCCGGCTTTTCCGAGACGCTGAAGCTGATGACCAAGGGCGAGAAGGTCCGCGTCTGGATGCCGCCGTCGCTCGGCTATGGCGCCACGCCGCCGCCCGGTGCGCCGATCCCGGCCAACGCGACGCTGGTCTTCGACGTCGAGCTGATCGACTTCATCCCCGAGACCGTCCTCCGCCAGATGCAGGCTCAGCAAAGCATGGGCGGCATGCCGGGTGGGGCTGTGCCGCCGGGGGTGGCGCCTCCGGGTGGGGCGATTCCCCCGGGTGGGGCACCGATTGGGCGCTGATCCTTCGATCAGCTCAGAACGCCCGCTGTTCTGAGCTGCTGAAGGATAGCGGCGAGGGTCCGGCGGGCCTCGATATCCTGCACCACACCGCCGGCAGGGGCAATGATAGGTGGCCCCTGCGCGCACAACAGGTCGCGATCCAGTATGCCGCTTGTCAGGTTGCGTATTAGTGTTCGGCGTGTGTTGCGGCCTGTATCGTGGAAACGGCCAGCGGCGGTCGACGCATAGCTGACGGCTTCGAAGCTGTTGCCGTCCCCACGATTGTGGATCGTATTAAATTGGCTTCCCTGAACGCGGTTCGCCGTTCCTGCGAACACGGCGATGCCGTCGTCGTACAGGTTGACGAAGCTGTTGCGGTCGCCTTCGCACCGCACCCCGAACGTGCCGTTGACCTCCAAATCCATGCCAAGGAATAGGTTGTCCGACGCACCCCGCTCGACCAGCAGTCCACCTTGGCCGTTTCCCTCGGCCGTGCCCGACAAGAAGGTGCAGTTGATCGTATGGACTAGGCGAATGCCGACATCGCGCGCCTGCTCGGCGATCGGCATGCGGAAGAGGCAAGCTGCGGTGTCTTCGCCTTCGCCGCGCGCGTCGAGCACGAACCCATCGATGGGAGAAGGCTGCATGCCGCCGATCGCAAGTCCAGTCACGCGCACGCCATACTCCGTACAGACGGACCATCGGGTGCGCAGCGCAGCAGCGGCGACGTCGCGGACCGAGGCGGTGATCAGCGAATGGTGAAGTGCACGAACATCAAGGCCATAGCTGGTAGCGGCGTTGCCACCGATCATGGGGTTTCCCGTCACCTGTACGCGGTAAACCCCGTCGCCGATGCTGCCGCCATCGAGCAGAAACGCCGGTCCCTCATCTGAATGCCGGAATACCGTACCCGGTGAGCAATCAAGATGCAGGTTGGACACGGCAAAATTAGGCGATTGCGCGTAGCGGTAAGTTCCGGGCGGAACGTGTAGCCGCGGCGTGGCGCCGCCGGTGCTGCCGTGGACCGACGCTGCCCAAGCCAGCGCCCGCCGCAGCGCGGCCCCATCATCCGCCATGCCGTCGCCGACGGCGCCGAAGTCGATAACCGACGTCGAGCACGTCGCGGGGGAGCGCGGCGTCCCAGCGATGACCGGCGGCGATAACTGCGTGGCGCCGGGTCCCGCGCCAAGCGTCGCGGCGACCACAGCAAGAGCTCGTCGCCTGTCTTGGTCCACCAACATCCTCCGAGGCATCCAGTCGGCATGCCGCCGCTCGCATCACTGTTCAAGGCGCAAGCGAAAGGGTTGAGGCTGTCGCTTACCGATGATAGGTCCCGTCATATCGAAGCGGAGGCGGCGGTAGACGACCTGCTGTCCGGATCGGCCAATCTCCCGATGGCTTTGTGCTCGGGCAGTCTTGAAGAGTGAACTTTTGAGCAAAAATCGCGCGGCGTCGCGGCTGCAGCAGCGGCGCGCGCGGTTGCTCGCGCAGGCACCTTTCTTCGTGCTTGCCGCATTTTTGGTGCTGACATTTCTGACCGGCGGCGGCGCACGAGCGGATATCTTATCGTTACTGTTGTTGCGCCCCGTGTCGGCGCTGGTCTGTGGTTACGCGGTTTATCGCTTGCAACGAGCAGACATCGTAAAACACCGTGTCCTGCTGGCGCTGGCGGCTGCGACGGTGCTCCTGGTTGGCGCATACCTCGTTCCGCTGCCGCCTGCCTGGTGGCACGGCCTAGCGGGCCACCAGTTAATTGTGCAAACCGATGCGGCGCTGGGGTTTGCTGACCGCTGGCGCCCGCTAAGTCTGGCGCCAACCGGCACCGAGAATGCGCTGTTTTCGCTGTTGACTCCGTTGGCGGTCCTGCTGCTGACGATCACCCTGCCGCCAACTCAATCAGCGCGCGCTACTTTAGTGATCATTGGGCTCGGGCTGATCTCAGGCGCGCTGGGAATATTGCAGATTCTTGGTCCGCCGGCCGGGCCATTTTACCTCTACGCCATAACCAATAACGGCTCGTCGGTCGGGCTGTTTGCCAACCGTAATCATGCGGCCGTCTTCTTGGCATGCCTCTTTCCGTTCCTAGCGTCGGTAGGAACGATGGACACGTCGCCGGACACGCGGAGTCGCCGCCTGGTCGCCGCAGCGGCTATGGCGATCGTCTTAGTCCCATTGATCGTGATTACCGGATCGCGCGCGGGCGTGGCGTGCGCGGCCCTGGGGTTGATCTTCGCGGCAATGCTTTATCGCCACCCCTCTTTCTCGCCGCGTCGCCATAAGCCGCACTTCGCCAGCCGCGTGTCTCCAGCGATCCTCGCCGGTATAGCCGCGCTTGTAGCTATCGGCGTCGTCGCCGCGCTGATGCGCCGCGGCGTTCTGGACCGCTTCCAGAACACGGCGGACGGCAGCGACTCTCGTCTGGACAGCTGGCGCGAAGTAATGCGGATAGCTAGTGATCACCTGCCCTTTGGTTCGGGTTACGGCACGTTCGATGATGTTTTCCGGATTTACGAGCCGACATCACAACTCGCGCCGACTTACCTCAATCACGCACACAATGACTGGCTTGAACTCTGGATGACGGGCGGCGTCGGCGCGGCGGCTGTGCTGGGAACCTCGCTAATCTTGGGGCTCAGCGCCGTTGCGCGTGTAATTCGGACGCGGGCACGCCGCAGCGATCCGACGATCGGATTGGCGCGGCTTGGTGCGGCAATCCTGTCCCTGATGGCCGTCGCGAGCGCAGTCGATTATCCGGTTCGTACGCCCTCGCTCGCGGCTTTGTGTGCGCTGTGCGCCGCGTGGTTGTCGATGGGTGCTACCGCGGTGCGCGACGGCGCAGGGGCTAGCTTTCCCGAGCGCGCCAATCTAGATCGCAGCTAAGGCTTTTCTCAAGGTTTCGATGTCCGAATGCTTGCCCTTCCGCGGTCCGGCCGGAGCCGCGCAGCGCCGCGCGTTATGTCTTCTGCTCGCTCCGCTCATCGTCGCAGGGTGTGAGGGGCGGCCGACGGTAGGACCGCCCGCAACGGTCAGCGCAACCTCGGGCGCGGTCGTTGTTGCCGGTACCGACGGCCTGCCGCCGCCATCTGCTGCAGATATCCGGCGATCGGACCGACCATATGTGGTCGGTCCGTTCGATAAGCTTATCATCGATGTGTTCGGTATTCAGGAGCTGAGCGGCAAGGAGGTGCAGACCGACGCGGGGGGACGCATCTCCTTTCCACTCGCCGGCATTATCGAAGCGGCGGGGCATACCCCGGGGGAGATTGAGGCGATCCTACGCGAGCGGCTGCGCGGTCGCTACGTCCGCGATCCCCAGGTCACCGTCAATCTGAAGGAGACGGTCAGTCAAGTCGTTACCGTCGACGGTCAGGTGCGCGAGCCCGGACTTTATCCTGTCGTTGGAAGGATGACATTGATCCGCGCGATCGCGACAGCCAAAGGGCTCGATCAATACGCTCGGTTGAATGATGTGGTCGTCTTCCGCACGGTGAACGGTCAAAAAATGGCTGCACTGTACGACCTTCGCGCGATCAGGCGCGGTGTATATGCCGATCCCGAAATCTACGCCAACGACGTGGTGGTGGTCGGCGACTCTCCAGCTCGCCGCTTGTTCAGAGACCTTTTGGCCACGGTTCCCAGCCTTGCCGGGCCGCTCACCATTTTGCTCACGCGCTGATCGGGTTCGATGCTTCAACAAACGTCTTCCGCCGTGCCGCTGCGCTACGACATGCCTTTCGATTCCGGCGATCAGGTCGCGGCGCGAGCGTTGACGCCGCCAGCATTGGTCCACATCTGGCATGTGGCCCAGCGCTGGAAATGGGTCATGTCCGGCATTGTTGCAGTTGTGTTGGCGACCGGCCTAGTCTTGACGCTGCTGATGACGCCCAAGTTTACGGCGAGTGCGCGGATTGAGATCAGCCGCGAGGAAAAGAAAGTTACAAATGTTGAGGGGCTGGAGTCGGGTGAAGCTGGCCGCGACCTGGAGTTTTATCAGACCCAATATTCACTTCTTGAAGCCGAGTCGGTTGCTTCACGTGTCGCGCATGCCCTGCACCTGACCTCTGACCCCACCTTCTTTGCGGCTCATGGGGTCAGGCCGGTCGCGGGTGGCGGCACGGGTCGGACTGCAACGGAGCGACAGACCATCGCGTTGCTGTTGCGCAACGTCTCGATCGCTCCGATCCGCGGCTCCGCCTTGGTGGACGTCAAATACACCAGCGCGTCACCGGAGCTGTCGGCGAAAGTAGCCAACATGTGGGTGACGCAGTTTATCGCTGCGAGCATGGATCGGCGCTTCGCTTCGACCGCGGATGCGCGAGCATTTCTGGAAGGACGATTGGCGGTGCTTCGGCAACGTCTGGAAGCTTCCGAACGCGCCTTGGTCAACTACGCAGCTGATAAGGGTATTGTCGCGCTTGACCGGGTTCGCGGTGAGAATGGGTCGACAGAGGTCCAGCGCACGCTGACGTCTGCCGATTTGGAAGCACTTAACGAGGCACTCGCAAAGGCAACGGCCGATCGGGTCGCAGCCGAAAGTCAGGCTGGTCATGCCGGAGCCGACGGCAGTAACAGCGATTCATTAAGCAACGTCGCAATCGCAAGTCTGAGACAAAGGCGAGCCGAAGCTGCCGCAGAATATGCTCGTTTGATGGTGCAATTCGAACCGGGCTATCCAGCCGCTCGCGCGATAGCCGAGCAGGTTGCATCACTTGACACGGCTATTGCGCGTGAAGTGGCACGGGTAAGCGGCGGTCGTACAATCGCGTACAGGGAAGCGATTGCGCGCGAGCAGGGCCTACGCGATCGGGTTGATCGATTGAAGCAGGCGATGGGACAGCAGCAACGCGACAGCATTCAGTATAATATTTATCAGCGGGAGGCGGATTCAAACCGCGAGCTATATCAGGGGCTACTTCAGCGTTACAAAGAAATCGGGGTGGCGTCGGTCGGCGCAAATAATGTTTCGATTGTCGACACCGCCGACGTCCCGCAACGGCCGTCCTCGCCTAATCTACCGCTGAATATTCTTCTTTCGCTGATCGCCGGCTTAGGCTTAGCGGTGGCCGGTGCGTTGATCCTCGAGCAGATAGACGAAGGACTGCGTGACCCGGGCGACGTAGCACGGCTGCTCGGGGTGCCGTTGCTGGGCTCGGTGCTCGAGGTGGAGGACCACGACATCTTGTCGGCGCTTGGCGATCCCAAGTCGCCGCTGACGGAAGCGTATCTCAGCATAAGGTCCAACATTGCTTTCTCGACGGATCACGGCGTTCCGCGTGCGTTGATGGTCACCAGCACGAGGCCGGCTGAGGGCAAAAGCACGACGGCGTTGGCGCTGGCTGTTATGCTCGGCCGAACCGGGGCCAATGTCGTGCTGATCGACGCCGACATGCGCTCGCCGTCAATGCACGGACTGCTGGAGGTAAGCAACGCTGAAGGCCTAAGTAACAATCTTGCGGGCGACAATGACTGGCGGCGGATGCTCCATGCGACACGATACCGCGGCCTGAGTGTCCTACCTGCGGGGCCGACTCCGCCCAGCGCCGGCGAACTCCTGAGTAGTGACCGCATGGCGATGCTCATCGGTCAGCTGGCCGAGAGCTTCGACCATGTGGTCGTGGACGCTCCGCCGATCCTCGGACTTGCCGATGCTCCGCTGCTGTCCCGGGCTGTGGAAGGCTGTGTGTTCGTGGTTGAGGCGGAGGGCGTTGCCGTTCGTGGCGTCCGGGCGTCATTGGGGAGGTTGCGCGCGGTCCGCGCCCATGTCTTCGGCGTGGTACTGACCAAATTGAAGAATAAACAGGCCAGCTACGGCTACGGCTACGGCTATGGTGCAGATTATGGCGGTAACACCGCAGGCGGCCGTGACCGCTAAAGGTCCATTCACCATGGTAGGTAGCGCGAGCGCGCACAACCGGGACATCTCTAGATCTTTCCGGATCAGGACCGCGCTTTTGGGTATCGCTTCGCTGCTGCTCGCCGCGGTGTCGTTTGCAGCCGCGGGTGGAACTGCGCTCGCCAACGGATCGCCCGATCTTGCGCTGCGCCTTGCCCCTGGCAACCCCGCCGCGCTGGTGGCGAAAGCGGACGCTATCATGCTAGCGGCCCCCGTTACGGGCGCCGCCGATGCTTCCGCGCTGGCTACTGCGGCGGCACGAGCACAGCCCCTGAACCCTCGCGCACTGAGGATTCTAGGCTATGCTGCCGATCTTAAGGGACGGCTTGGGCAGGCTGCGCGACTGATCGCCCTATCCACTCGCATGTCCCGCCGCGATGTCGGGGCGCAGCTCTGGCTGATCGAATATTCCGTGCGGGTTGGCGACGTTGATGGTGCCTTGGCCCATTATGATCTGGCGTTGAGCACGGGAACCTCTTCTACCAATCTGCTCTACCAAACCTTGACCAACGCGCTCGCCGAGCCCGCGGTGCGCCGGGGTCTCGTGCGCTATCTTGCTCGACGTCGACCTTGGCTCGAAGATTTTCTCGGTTATGCAATCGCTCATAGTGCGCAACCGTCGGCAATTGGTAAGCTGATAGTGGAGTCACCTGGCTTCCTCGCCGATCCCGCGCACGCAGAGCTTGGAAAACGGCTGGTCGAAAGGTCGATCTCTGACGGCGACGCCTTAACTGCGCAACTTGTTTACCTCGCTGCGCCGGAACATACACGGGCTCGCCTCATTTCGCCAAGCTTTGCGTCGCGCGATCGGGATTGGGCGGATGGCGCGGTTGGGTGGCGCTTGCTTGAAACGCCAGACGGCGCTGCGCTACTGATTGCTGGCGGTGGGGGAGACGGCTTGCAGATGCATCTGCAGGGTGCTTCTGACACATTGGCTAAGCTCGCCCAGCGGACTTTATTTCTGACACCAAACAGCTATGTATTCGGAGTGCAAATCCGTTCGACAACGTTTTCGAACGGTGGTTTCGTTCGGTTTCGACTGCACTGTGCCGACTTCGGCGATATGCGTGAACTTTGGTCGCGCGAGGTAGTGCAACCTGGGAAGCTTCGGGTGCAATTCACAGTTGACTCGCGCTGCGCAATGCAGGTGCTCGAGGTCGAGATGGCTGGCGGCGATGGGTCGCAGGGCTCGACTGCCGACATCGGCTCGCCTCTGATCGTCGTGGACGGGGGGCGACACTCAGGGAGCGAAGGCGCGGCGGGGCAGCACTGAGCAACAGCATGAAGGTTGCGATCACCGGCTCGACGGGTTTCGTCGGACGAACGCTGACGGAGCGGCTACGCGCGAGGGCGCATGTCGTAATTCCGCTAGTACGCCGTGCGACGGCGGATAAATGCGCGATCGTAATCGGTGATTTGGGGACCGAACCGCAGCCCGTGCAGATCCCACAAATCAACGCGATGATTCATCTCGCCGCCCTGACGCATAGCAAGTCCACACGACAAAACGGTTTGCTCCACCGGGTCAATGTTGGCGGCACGGCGCGTGCGCTGGAAATTGCCTGCCGTGCAGGTGCGTCTCGTTTTATTTACTTGAGCTCCATCAAGGTGAACGGAGAGCGGACCTTCGACCGACCTTTTAGGCCGGATGACTTGCCCGCGCCGGAAGACGACTACGCGCGCAGCAAGCTTGCCGCCGAGCACATGGTCCTTGCATCGTTGGCCGAGTCACCAATGACAGCCATTATCCTTCGCCCGCCACTTCTTTTCGGCAGCGGCCAAAAAGGCAATGTGGCTGCCTTAGCACGCTTGGTCAGTCGTGGTATTCCGCTACCATTCGCGTCAATCGCCAACCGCCGATCGCTCATGCATGTCGGCAACCTCGCCGATCTAATTGTGACGTTGCTGGAGCGTCCGTTGGGCGACACAAACGTGCTGCTTGCAGCGGACGATACGATCATCAGCACACCAGATCTCGTCCGAGCGATGGCCGCGGCGCAAGGCCGCTCGACAAGGCTGTTTCCTGTGCCCCTCCGCTTCATGCGTTTGGCAGCCCGCCTTATTGGCGCGAGAAAAGGGGCCTCCAGCATAATAGACAGCCTGGAAATTGACGACTCGATAACGCGGAACATGCTTGGCTGGTCGCCGCCAATGAAAGTCGATGAAGCGATAGCAGACGCTTTCAGCGTACGCTAGCCGCTGCCCCGCACCGCGTCCCCGCGCCCGCCGCCGAATGCGGTCAGCCTCAGCAGGGTAAGATCGCCACATGCCGACCAAGGTTGCAAATAGGTCGCATCCAAGGCCGCCAATAACTCGGGGGTCGACATGTCGATACCCCTAACCTGCGCCGGCCCGGTTATACCTGGTCGTAGGACATACACGCCAAGCTTCTCGCGCGCCTCGATCAGGGTAGTCTGCGAAGACAGACAAGGCCGGGGGCCGACGAAACTCATGGCTCCCGTAAAAACGTTGAGCAACTGTGGTAGTTCGTCGAGTTTCAATCGCCGCAGCCATTGCCCGCTTCGAGTGATCTGGCTCGCGGCGGTGAGGTGGGATGCGGCGGATACCGTGTCGGCGCGCATGGTACGCAGCTTGATCATACGGAACGGCTGCTGACCGCGACCGACCCTTTGTTGTGCGAACCACGGCGTCGTGCCGGTCTCGATCCAAATTAGCGGCATGACCAACAGGCATATGGCGACGGCCGCTGGCATCAGGGCGGTGCAAAGCAGCAGGTCAAACACACGTTTCACAGCGTCTGTCAGCATGAGACGATCGTCCGGTCAATGGCGGAATGCTTGCGCGCATGGTTACGCGGCTGTACCCGATAGGGGTGTTCGCGCCCGTGGCCGGACGGTCCGTCACTCACCCGCTCAGGTCCTGCATGTTTCGATCATCAGTAAAGTCGCAACTCAGACGTCTAGGCGTCGATGTTGGCAGGCTCTCGCCCCTCAGCAATTTCGGCCTGCAAGTTGCCCGCATGGTGATCGACGGCGGATACGACCTGGTTCTAGACGTTGGCGCTAACAACGGCCAATTCGGGAAAGAGCTTCGCGCATTCGGGTATCGGGATCGTATCGTGTCCTTTGAGCCATTGGCGATTGCCCACGCCCGGCTAACGTCCACCGCATGCAACGATGACAAGTGGATGGTCGCGCCCCGCGGTGCGCTGGGCGCCGCACGAGGCACGGCCAACATCTACATTTCGGGCCTGCAGGCATCGAGTTCGCTGCTCACGATGGCAGCCCGTCACCACGAGGCTGCGCCGGGATCTGCAACAATTGGCCAAGAGCATGTCGAGGTAGAGACGATTGACCGTCTCGGCCCTGCGCTCGCGCACGGGTGCTCCAAAGTCTTTCTCAAGATCGATACCCAGGGTTTCGAACTTGAAGTGTTGAAGGGTGCTGAGGATATGCTCAGTCGGATCGATTGCGTTCTTCTGGAGCTCTCACTTGTCGAGCTGTATGCCGGGCAACCTCTCTGGCGTGAGGTTAGTGCGTGGATAGAAGCCCGAGGCTTTACCATGACGGGACTCAACCAAGCATTCATTGATCCAACTAGTTTCAGAACGTTACAGATCGATGGAATATTTACTCGCGTGGATAACCAGCCTTCGTGACTACCGCAGACGATAGCAGCCTGAATAAGCCTGTCACGATTCGAGCAAGTTCGAAGACGGTGGCGTTGACGGCAGCGCCGCCGATTTTTTTGCCGACCGACGTGCGGGGTCTGCTTCTGTTGCTTGTACTTGCGCTTCTACCGTTTCAAGTCTGGGGAGTGGATGTAGGTACGTCCAAGTGGGATCTCGCAAATCTAGTGTTCGTAGCTTTCGTTGCCTCAATCGGGTTTGGAAATGGCCGTGCGCCGTTGTCCGGCTTCTTCAAGGCCTTTTTCGGGATTTATATCGTCATTCAAATTGTATCATTCTTTGCTCATGGTACGCCACCTGCCCGCTTTGCCTCTGGCTTTTTGTGGATGACATCTATCATCGTGCTGTTCGGTAGGCGAACGCAAGTCCCGCTCGACGCTAGTTTAGCGTACCGGGTCATCCTGGCCGGCGTCGTGCTCATGTGTACCGTACTGCTCTACCAGTTATTGTGGCTACGAATTGATCGTCCGGCGGGAACTATGGCAGAGCCTAGTCCTGCGGGACTGGTGGCACTCGCCGCGGGGGCGGGGCTGATTGTCTCCGCAAAATGGGCAACGCCGAGTGAGCGGTGGATCGGCTATGCCGCAGCGTTAGGGTTTACCTTTATCTCGTTTATTATCAAGACAACTCATATCATCTCCTTCGCAATCGCCCTTATAGTGGTTGGCATAGTCTCGCGCGCATTCACCTTGCGCACCTTAGCCATCGTCGCGCCGCTGCTCGGCGTACTGTACTGGTTCGTGACCAATGACGCTCACTACACAAGCCGCGTTGATGTTTATAACGCGTCATCGAACCTTTCGCTTCTATCCTGGTTACAGGGTTTCGATCAAATGGTTGCGTCATTACGGAGATACCCGGTGATTGGCGCTGGACTAGGCGGTACGGGCCAATTCGACTTTTACTCTTCGTATAGTGAGGAGCTATTCCGTGCCGGTATTGGCGACTTGAACCGGCTTGATGCCTACAGTGGCTTCTTTCGCCTCACGATTGAGCTTGGGCCCATCGTTGCTGGTATTATGCTGCTTGTCTTGGGGGGGAGGCTCGTTGAGATGTGGCACGCGACCGGGGATGGTCGACTTCCTCTTACTGAGGAATCCAAACATCAAGTGTTTCTCTTTACTTTTTCGGTAACGCTTCTTGCGGGTATTCTGCTTAAGGAGCCTACCTATTCTCGATCCCAGTTCGTTGTCTCGATGCTACTATTCTGCACGGTACCCCTTCGGGCGACGATAACTCTGCCTGGCTCAGTCGCTCGCCATTTTGGTATGATCGCAGCTAGGCCAGCCGGGCCTCAGGTCGACGGACCGCGCGAGCGAGTGGCGGTCTGACTGGATGCCAACATGATCAGCCTGTCGATTGTCAGCCACGGTCATGGCCGTCTTGTTTCTGAATTACTTGCGGACCTCGTCGAGATCGCGCGTGAGACACCGCTGGAGGTTATCCTTACAGTAAATGTACCCGACGGCACCGGGCCTTTGGGACTGCCGGCGGGCTTGAGCGGCCGCATTATAGAGAACGCCGTGCCGTTCGGATTTGGTCATAATCACAACAATGCCTTTCTGGCTGCAACTGGGGACCAGTTTTGCGTCCTTAATCCCGATTTGCGGATGACCACCAATCCCTTTCCGCCACTGCTCAATCACTTGCGCACGACCGGGGCAGCATTGGTCGCCCCCGCCGTATTCGCGCCAAATGGCAACGTCGAAGATAGTGCTCGCCACTTTCCAACACCATGGTCTCTTGTGCAACGGTACACGGCGGGAGACAGCGGCCGCTATTCGGTAGCAGCCGCCGGTACGCCTCTTGCAGTGGACTGGATTGCTGGCATGTTTATGCTGTTTTCCCGGGATGCCTTTATCAGCACGAATGGCTTCGACGAGCGGTTCTTTCTCTACTGTGAAGATGTTGACATCTGTGCGCGCCTTCGCTCTAGAGGCGGAGAGATTTACATCTGTCCTCAGGCCGCCGTAGTTCACGATGCCCGCCGCGAGAGCCGTAGAAGCTGGCGATACTTTCGTTGGCATATCGCCAGCTATCTGCGACTGTTTTGGCTGCACCCTCGCTGGCCCGCTGTACCTAAGACTTACCCGTGACTAAGCAAAGTAAGGTACAAGGCGGTGTGCTCCGTACAGGGCGGGTGGGCGGACAAAGCGTCTGGGCAGTCGCTGAATACATTGCCTACCCCCTAATGATGTTCGCAGCGACACCGTTTTTGTTACGGGGATTGGGATCGGCGCAATATGGACAGTATCTGCTGCTGCTAACCTTCAATGGTTTTGGCGGGATCGCAGGCCTTGGCATGGGCACGGCCGTGGTCAAGGAGGTTTCCGAAGCGCGCGGGCGCGGCGACGCCGAGGGTGCTGGGGCGGGAGTACGCAGCGGTCTTGCCGTCACTTTGGTGGCCACGGCGCTGCTCTGCATGGTATTACTGGCCGTCGGCGTCGTCCTCGGACCAAATCTGTTGAAGCGCATGGGGCCGCCTGATACCATTCGAATGCTGTTCGTAGGCGCGGCGACGCTGATCGCGCTGGAGCAGGTCGACTTGGTATTTGCGAGCACTCTGCGCGGCGCGGAACGTTTCGATCTTTCCGCCCGCATTGAGCTAGCCAGCAAGTCGGCGATTGTCGCTACGGCGGTTGCTGCAGCGTGGGTCTGGTCCAGCCTTTCGTCGGTTGTTGTGACCACGGTCACGCTGACGGCAGTGCGCTGTCTCGCGAAAGGGATCATTGCCACGAAGTTTCTGCGTCAAGGCTGGTTGATCCCGCGGTGGGACCCGCCCGTGGTGCGGCGGATATTCAGCTTTGGTGTCTGGACCTGGGGTCAAGCCGTTGGTTCCGCACTGTTCGGCATGGCAGACAGGCTGCTGATCGGCGGGATGCTGGGCGCCGACCCACTTGCCCGCTACAGCGTCTGCCTACAGCTCGCCCAACAGATCACCGCCGTTCCTGCGGCTGCAGCGCAGGTGCTGCTCCCCAAGGTTAGCAGGGCGGACGCCGAAGGAAGCGACACAATCGGCGGCATGGCTGCAAAGGCGATGCTCATTCTGACCACGGCCGCGGGCATCGCGGCGCTTTGCCTCATCATATTCGGCCATTGGATCTTGTGGCTGTGGGTGGGCGGGGACTTCGCGGCTACCGGGACGCCGATCCTAACCGTGCTGGCAATTGCATTCGCTGTACTCGCCATTAACAACGTGCCGCACTTCGTTCTCCTCGGTTTGCGGCGATCTCGAACCGTCGCGCTCGTCAATATATCTGCAGGGATCATCGGCCTTCTGGTCACCTGGGTGGCGATCCGGCACTGGGGCTTGTCGGCCGCGGCTTTCGGCCGGCTGGCCTACGCGATCGTGATCTGTTTACTGGCACGTCAGATGTTCAGCGAACTGCGTGCTCGCGGGTCTTCCTCTCCAACTTTCGGTGAACAGTAGCATGCGTCTTGCCAAGCGGTTGGCTAATGGAGTGAGGATGCGGTGGTCGATCGTGCGGGTGCCGCGCGGCCGTCGGTCTATCCGTCTCGTACGCACAGGGGCTGGAGAAATGCTCGTATTCGCGAATGAGGATGTCGGCCGGCTTATCTGGCTAAATGGCGTCTTTGAGGCCTCGGAAAGTATTTTCCTTGAACGAGAGATCAGGCTTGGTGACATCTGTATCGATGTTGGCGGAAATATTGGTTATTTTTCTCTCCTGATGGCCCGGTGCGCTCGTAAGGGGCATGTTCACACCTTTGAGCCGATCCCACTCAACGTAGCGATGATCCATCTTAACACAGAGTTGAGTGGACTACACAACATCACAATCAATCAGCTCGCGCTGAGTGATGAAGACGGGATTGTCGCATTCAGTATCTCTGTTGATTCTGCCTACTCGTCGATGCGTGCAACGGGGACTTTCAGTGAGGCTCAGGCAATCGCCGTCCGAGCGGTCCGGCTGGACCAATACCTTGCCACTCAGCAAATCGAGCGGATAGACATCGTTAAAATCGATGTTGAGGGCGCTGAGGAGAAGGTATTGCGAGGCGGCGAGGCGCTGTTCCGTGACCCATCGCGCAGACCTCGATTGATGATGCTGGAACTCTACGACGCTAACCTCGCCTCGTATGATACCACGGTCGCGCAGATTGTCGAAACGATGCAAAACTGGGGCTATGCTCCTCATACAGTGATGGAGGACGGTTCAGCTCTTGTCCCGTTAGATCCGGCAAAGATCAACGCTACGTACAACATCTTCTTTACTCCGTCATGCTGACGGCTTCCGGCACTAGCATCTTCCATAGGGCGGTCCAGTCGGGCGCGTACGGTGCCGCCGGTACGTCGTATTGAGCTGGGCCCCAGCCGGGTGATCCCTCTGACGCCGCAACAATGGCTCGGGCCCATGCTGAAGCGTTGGTCGGGTCGGTGAATTGCACCCGGTCATGATTGCCGACCGCTTCACGAGCGTATGGAGCTTCGGCTACGATCATCGGCTTGCCGGCCTGCTTTGCTTCGGTGATCGGCAGTCCCCAGGTTTCTAGCCGTGACGGAAAGACAAGGGCACCGCAATCGGCATAGTGGCGTGCCATCGCCACCCGATCCTGCCGGCCAACGAAAGATATACCAGCAACGCCTTTATACCTTCTGTACAACCAGCGAGCATAGCGGTTTTCGGTCCCGACGATCGTAATGCGAAGCTCGACACTGCGGGTCAGGGTGGGCGGCATGAGCGCCATCGCCTCACACAAAACCTCTACATTCTTGAAGCCGCGCGGAACGGTAGGATAGAAAAGGATCAGCTTACCCGATGGCGCTGCTTTGTCCGACGCGCGGTGAAGGTCTGCGACTCCGGGGTGCGCGACGATGACATTGGCAGCTCGGTAGCGCCGTTCGAACGCGCTTCGGAGCCACTGTTGCTGCACCACGACCGAACGGTTACTCCCGATATTGAAGCGATAGAATAACCCGTAAAGAAAGCGAAAGGCCAACAATGTGGGGTCGAGCCAGACGTCCCGGAGTGTCGGCCGAAAAAAGGGAACAGGGTTATGGCAATATACGGCCTGAGGCACATCATCGAGTAGTGGAGTGACATCATGGAGCGAAAACCAGAAATCGGGGCGTATCTGCCGCGCCAGCTTCCGGAAGTAGTGATATTCTAGATATACCCGTCTAAACCAAGAAGACTTGGCTCGTCGAAACTCGATCGTGCGGACGCCCTTAATTGCCACAAGGTCAGCGCTATGTACGAGCGCGATCAACTCGACCTCTGATCCGAACAGCTGGCGCCCGGCGGCCAGACATTCCCGCAGTACCGTCAGCGGACCGCCTTCCGTGAAGTTGACCGCCGATACGACGATTTTCACGCGGTCAGCACTTTTTGCCAGCGGCCAGTCACCGGATCAAAGCGGCGGAGCATCCGCGCTGGATTGCCCGCTACGACGCAGCCTGCGGGAACATCGTGCGTGACTACCGCACCACCGCCGATGATCGAGCCTTCGCCGATCGTGATACCGGGCAGGATCAGTGCAGCCTCTCCGATCCACACCCTAGCGCCGATCACAACCGGGCGCGCGTTGAGCGGCCGTTTAGCGGGCGGAACAGCGGGCCCGTTCGTTAAAGTGTCTCCGTCCAAGTCGCCGTGGTTGTGATCGCTAATAAACACTCGACTGGCAATCAGTACGTCATTTCCGATCACGATCCGTTTGATGGCGGCGATGTGGACGTGATCGTTGATCTCGACATTGTCACCAATCGTGATCAGGATGCCGGCATCGGCTGTACCGAATGCATCCAGCCGCAGTCCTATGCCGACTGTCAATTCACGCCCCAGGCGAACATGCCGGCGTCCCCGAACCGTGCATGGGTAGCGGACAATTCGAGACCCCGGATACATCAGACGGGTCAGCAGCAGGTCGCGCGTGAGCCGTACCACACCAAGCAATCCGTAAGTTCGCCACGTGCGCCGCAGTTGGCCTTCTGCTTCAGCGTCTTCCTGGTTACCACGCGACATTATCACCGCCATCTGCTCATATAATAGGCTGTCGCCGCGCGAGCAAATTGCGCATAATTGCTCCACCGGCTGGCAAGTCCATGTCGCCTACGAACTTGATAGGTCTCCCTGATCGGCATGAGTGACCGTGAGCTGATCCCGCCGACTAGATAATTACTGACGATTGCGTCAAGAAAGTCGAAACGTACTCGTGATCCTATCCTGACCAGAAAATCGTAATCACCCGAGCTGCGATATCGTTCATCGAAATTCCCGTAAGAGTTGAAGACTTCCCGCCGATATAGTAAGCCAGAGTGATTAACTGTAAAATGACGACAGAACTCCTCCATACGAAAGGGCTTTCCGCCGATCACATGATGCGTCGGGCTATAAATGTTGCGAGATCGAGACGAGACGATATCTACTGGCGGATCTTCCACTATGTGCGTGATCAGCTTAGTAAGGGCATACTCGCAAAAAGTATCCCCAGCACCGAAAAAGGTCAGCCAAGGGGTTCTAACTAATTTAAGGGCTTTGTTCCAAGCGTTGTATATGCCGCTATCATAGCCTGTACAGAACTCAATCGAAACCCTATCTTCATACTTGTGGACGATATCGATGGGCGCATCAAGCGAATTAGAGTCGATGATGAGTACAAGCGTACGCTCAACGGACTCCTGGCCTACCATCGAGGCCAAAGTATTATTTAAAGCCTTGGCATCGTTGCGAAGGGCGATCACGACGGTAATTAATGGGCCTGGTGGCTCGACCATACCCGTCACGACGTTTGACCACCGAGCATAGAATAGCGTGCAGGCCGCGTGATCAGGTACTTAATGACGAAGCGTAGCACGCGATATAAACTGATCCGCCATACATCTCGGGCGATCATCTGATCGTAAGTGTTGGAAAGGGCGATTGGCTGCGCCAGATCGAGCGCCATCCTAGTTGCGGTCACGACCCCGACATTAGCCGGTACGCGGCGCATATGCGTTCCCTCCTCGTCAAATCCGACATTTTGTGCTAGATTATGCGAAGGGATCAAAGCAAAAGCGCTTTTGGCCCAAGCCAGAAAGTAAAGCTGAAAATCCCAAGAGTCGACTCGTCGTGTCCGCATCAGCTGAAGCAGTATTAAAAAGTAAAGGCGTGTAGTGACGGAAGGAAAGGTATCAGATAACACACGCCAGATTGCCTTCGTGGAATGACCATCTAATGTCAAAGAATATCCTGCCCATCGATCCCGCCAACTAGCCCATCCCCAGATATTGGGGAACCTTGTTAAGAACAATGTAGAATAGCTAGAGTTAAGGTTTACTAGCGGACCGCTTGAGATGCAGAATATCTCGGAGTGATCACGATAGCGATCTAATCCGTCATTACAAAAACTTAGAAACTCTGAAGTAATATCGATGTCATCCTCGATGATGATCAGCGTCTCGCGTTGGGCAAATGCCCAAGTGATCGCACCTGCCACATTGGCTCCACAGCCCAGATTAACATCAGAGAACCGTGTCTGAACCCGATGCCGGGCGGCGAGCTCCGCGATAATTGCACGCACCGCATCGCATTTGCCACGTTCCGCTGCATTCCTTGGCCCATCTGCGGCAACTAGGATGTCCAGTCCACTCCACTCCATCAGCCGATCGACCAGCGCCCGCGTTTTTTGTGGCCGGTTGAAGACAATTAGCAATATCGGAGCGGAGTGAAAGTTGCCGATCATGGGTTAACGTGTCTCTCGGCCGATGGTAAAGCTCGGGGTGCGCTTGCACAGCGCATTGGCTATGACAAGGTTTGTAGGGCGTCGTGAGCTATCCGCCCGGTCGCCGATCAGAACGGGCATCAGACATCGCAGCCGAACGTTGGCGCGCGACCCAATCGACCAGTTCAGATGTTTGGCTGTATTCAGGAACGGCCGCCCTGAGCAACGCGCGAACTCGTGCGGCGTCACCCTGCTCAAGTGCGGTTGAGATAGACTGGAGCATTAGCGAAAGCTCGCCCCACGGCAGCATACGCTCGCGCGCGCGCATTATACGGGCATGGCTGGTGGCGGTCACGTCGCCGCCGATCAGCAGTTCCTCAAACAGCTTCTCGCCCGGCCGCAGTCCCACGACCCGTATAGCAATGTCGCCGTCCAAATTCGCGTCATCTCGAAGCGACAAGCCGCTGAGTTCGATCATATTGCGCGCCAAGTCATAAATGCGCACGGGCTCACCCATGTCTAGCACAAAAACGTCGCCGCCACCGCCCATGGCGCCTGCTTGGATGACGAGCTGCGCCGCTTCAGGAATTGTCATGAAATAGCGCGTAATCTCACGATCGGTAATCGTGATCGGGCCGCCGGTAGCGATCTGTTGCCGGAATAGCGGTACGACTGAACCGCTGGAGCCTAAAACGTTACCAAAGCGGACGATCGAGAGGCAGGTATCACAACCCTCGGCATGTAGGGCTTGCAGCACCATCTCGGCTAGTCGTTTGCTTGTGCCCATTATGTTTGTCGGGCGTACCGCCTTATCCGTACTGATAAGGACAAAATTGGCGACTGCGTACTCGATCGCGAGCGATGCAGTGACCAGGGTGCCGAGGACGTTGTTACGCACCCCCTCCACGGTATTATGTTCGACCAGCGGCACATGCTTGTAAGCCGCGGCATGATAGATCGTATCGGGACGCCATGTCCCAATTATCTCGCGCATTCGCCGCTCATCCTGAACCGATGCCAGGAGCGGCAGGGCAACCGGCACCACTGAAGAGTTGCTTCCGGAAAAGCGGATGAGCTCTTGATGGATCAGATAAAGACTGTGCTCACTCAGGTCAACAAGTAGAAGCAACGCTGGATCGGCTAGGATTATCTGCCGGCATAACTCACTTCCGATCGAACCGCCCGCACCTGTTACTAGGACTACTTTACCTGTGATATTCCTTTGCAATAGCGTGAGATCAGGAGCTACCGGTTCACGACCGAGTAAATCCTCAATCTCTAATTCCTTTAGATCTGCGATCGAAACGCTTCCGCGGGCTAGGTCCAGTACCGCGGGCAAGGTCTGAATATGCAGTTGTAAGTGCCGTAGTGCGGCAACAATTGCGTTCCGGCGACCCTTCGTTGCAGATGGCACTGCAAGCAAAACGTCCGTCAAACCCCATCGGTTGGCGATTGTATCCAGCTTTGCCGGGTTCCAGATACGCACGCCATTTAATGTCGCCCCCCATAACCGCTGATCATCGTCCAGGAACCCGATCAACTTCATGCCGCGTGATGCGATGATCGCGCTGGCGAGCTGACGCCCTGCTGAGCCCGCACCATAGATCATCACCCGCGGCTTGTTATCGCGACGGTTGCGATCTGCTGTCGCGCCGTTAAGCCACACCCGTACTCCAACTCGCGACGCGCAAAGCATCACGAGCAATAATAGGGGCTGAATCAGACCTACCGTTCGCGGGACGCCCGCCACCCCGATGAAGGTGTATAACCAGCAGAACAGCGCACCGTAGATGCTCACTGCCCAGCCGATGCTGTGTATCGCGGCAAGCTCTGCGTAACGGAATATGGCGCGATATAGGCCAACAACCGCAAAAACCGGAACGGCAAGCGACACGGAAACGAGGATCGGCCAAGCAGGGCCAGCAGTTACCGCCGGCCAATAACCGAGCCTCAGATAATAAGCGAACCACACGCTGAATGCACAAAGCAAGACGTCGAACGCAATCGCGACCGACCGCTTTTGCCATCTGTCGAGCCGGAGCAATCGTTGGCTCAATCGCGCGCTGGCACCCCTCAAGCGCTGCTGCATAATGATGCGGACTCCAGCCCAACGTACCCGGCTGGCAAGCCTATGTCACGGGCAAGCGGAGGAAGCCAGCGCGATGAATGCCTGCCCCCCGCCGTCGCAGACGAACGGCAACACCAGCCGTCGCAACCTGCACCTATGGTCATTCGAGGCAAAAAAATAGCGGCCCGCGGGCCGCTATTTCCATCAACGGTGCACCAGAACCTACGGGCTCTTGGGCGTGTTGTCCTCGCCGGCGACGATCACAATGCCGAGGATCACGGCGACCGCCGCGGCGATGGCGATGAAGCTGCCGCCACCATCAAGGTTGCTGCGACGCGCCGACGGCGACCCGGCACGCGCCGACTTCGTCACCGACAGGCCAGCGGCCGGATTGGCAGGCGCTGCGACCGCCGGAGCAACCGCCATCGTGGCGGCAGCGGCGGCCATGAGATACTTCCCAAGACGCATGTCGTACTCCCTTTTGAACTCTCACGCGGGTCATGCCATGCCCGCTTGGTGATGACAACCCCGATAACCCGCGGGAATACGGTTGTATCCGCGTTTCGCGGTGACGTGCGGCAATAAGGCGACACGCAGTTTAACTCTGCAGGACCCAGCGTTCCTGCCCCTCCAGCGCGAGCGCAGTCAGTACCCCTGATTGGTACGCGCCGGTGTCGATGCCGATACGATGGGGGCGGATTTCGACCTCGGGCGCGATCGTGTGGCCATGCACGATCGTTCGCTCCAGCGGCCGGTCATGATCGAGGAAGCGCGCCCTGATCCAGCGCAGATCCTCCGGCCGCTGCCGGTCAAGCGGAAGGTCCGGCGCAACCCCGGCATGGACGAACAGATAGTCGCCGATCGCGACCATATCCTCGCAACCGGCGAGAAACGAGCGATGCGCGGCGGGTACCAGCCGCTGCAGCGCTTCGGCGAGCTCGCCATAATCGGCGCGCTCATAGGCAAGCGCGGTCATGCCGTAGGAGAGCGCCGTCTCATGACCACCGATCCGGCAGAACAGACGCAGGGCTTTTTCATCGCCGGACAGTGCGCCGATGAAGACCTCTTCGTGATTGCCGAGCAGGCAGTGTACGTCGGCCCGATCGGACGTTAGCTGCACTACCCGCTCCACCACCCGCGCCGAGTCAGGACCGCGATCGACGAGGTCGCCCAGAAACACCAGCGTCGTGTCCGCCGGCCCGCGCGCCGCGTCGTCGGCGTCGATCTGCGCGAGCAGCCGGTCGAGTTCGGCGAGGCAGCCGTGCACGTCGCCGATCGCATAGACGCGCTGGCCCGCGGGTATGGCGGAGCCGGGCGCAAGCGACCGGCGCGATCGTAGAAACTTACCGATCATGAAGAGCGGCGCACATAGGCGGCGCCCCCCGGTCCCGCAACCCGCGCGGTCAGCTCGCCAGGCGCAGCGGGACCGGGGCGAGCGGACGCGGCTGATCGGGCCAGATGCCGCGAGTGTCGAGCACGGCGGCCTGTGCGCGCTCCTCCAGCGGCACCGAGCGGAACAGGTCGTGGTCGACCAGAACCACCATCGCCGCGCATGTCGCCAGCGCCGTGTCGAGGTCGATCAGCGCCGCACCGGTGCCGGCAAAGGCCGCGGGCAGGGCAGCGGCATAAGGCTCGACCACCTTGACCCGGGCGCCGAACCGCCGCGCCAAGGCGAGCGTGACGGCGAGGGCGGGACTCTCGCGGAAATCGTCGATGTTGGCCTTGAAAGCGAGACCCAGACAGGCAACCGGTGCGCCGGGCTGTGCGTCGATCAGCCTGGTGGCCTCGGCGATGACATGCTCGACTTTGCTGTCGTTCACTTCGCGAGCGGTCCGGATCAGCGGTGTGCAATCGGGCGCGGCGGCGACCAGGAACCACGGGTCGACCGCGATGCAATGGCCGCCGACCCCCGGTCCGGGCTGCAGGATCGAGACGCGCGGATGGCGGTTGGCAAGGCGGATCACCTCCCAAACATCGACCCCCATCGCATCGGCGACCAGACTCAGCTCGTTGGCGAACGCGATGTTGACGTCACGGAAGGCGTTTTCGGCCAGCTTGGTCATTTCCGCCGCCTTGGCCGTCGTCGTGACGCAGGCGCCGCGGACGAAGCGGCGGTAGAAGGCGAGCGCCTTGCGCGCGCAGCGCGGGGTGATCCCGCCGATGACGCGATCGTTGGCGATCAGCTCGTGGAGGATGCGTCCAGGCAGCACGCGCTCCGGACAATAGGCGATAGCTACATCGGCCCAACCTTCATTGGCGCCGCTGCGACCGGGCATGGTCAGGTCGGGGCGTAGCTGGGCGAAGAGGTCGCGGACCTGCTCGGTGGTGCCGACCGGCGAGGTCGATTCGAGGATTACCGTGTCGCCGCGCTTCAGCACTGCCGCGACCGTGGTCGCCGCCTTGAGCACATAGCCGATATCCGGCTGGTGATCGTCGGCAAACGGAGTGGGCACCGCGATCAGGAAGATGTCGGCGGGCGCGATCGCGGTCGACGCGCGCAGCGTGCCGCGCGCGACGACGCCGGAGACCAGCGCGTCTAGATCGACCTCTTCGATGTGCACCTTGCCCGAATTGACGGTGTCGACGACGTGCGGCGTCACGTCGACGCCCAGCACCTGCGCGCCGGTGCGTGCGATCACCGCCGCGGTGGGGAGGCCGATATAGCCCAGCCCCAGGACGCAGACGGAAAGGTCAGTGTCGGCAAGCATCCGCGATCAGCTCCGCAATCCGTGCCGCGGCATGGCCGTCGCCGAACGGGTTGTGGGCGCGAGCCATGGCGGCATAGGCGCCGCTATCGTCGAGAAGGTTGAAGACTTCGTGGACGATTCGGTCCTCGTCGGTCCCGACCAATCTGGCGGTGCCGGCCGCGACGCCCTCCGGGCGCTCCGTGGTCTCGCGCATCACCAGCACCGGCTTGCCGAGCGCCGGCGCCTCCTCCTGCACGCCGCCCGAATCGGACAGGACCAAGTCGCAGGCGGCGAGCGCGCGGACGAAGTGGGGGTAGTCGAGCGGCGCGGTGCGGATGATCTCCGGCCGCCCACCTTCCTTGGCGCCGATGATCGCGTCCATCACCGGCCCGACCTGCGGATTGGGGTGGACGGGAAAGAGCAGCGCCGTGTCGCCGCGATCGGCGATCCGGACCAGCGCGCGCGCGATCGCCGCCATGCCGTCGCCGAAGTTCTCGCGGCGGTGGGTGGTGACCAGCACCAGCCGCTTGCCAGTGAGCGGCGCGAGGACATCGTCCAGTCCTCCCGCCAGGTCAGGGTCCGCCGCGACCCGCGCCCGCGTCCACTGCAGCGCGTCGACCACCGTGTTGCCGGTGACGTGGATCGTATCGGGAGCGATGTTCTCGCGCTTCAGCGCCGCGGCCGCCGTGCCGGTCGGCGCGAAGTGCAGCGCCGCGATCGGCGCTACGATGCGGCGGTTCACCTCCTCCGGCCAGGGATGGTAGATATCGCCCGAACGCAGCCCCGCCTCGACATGCGCCACCGGCACCTGGCGATAATAGGCCGCCAGCGCGCCTGCCATCGCGGTGGCGGTGTCGCCCTGGACGACCACCCAATCGGGCCGTTCGCGATCCATCACCTCGCCAAGTCCGGTCAGCAGCCGCGCAGTGAGCCGGTCGAGCGTCTGCCCCGGCTCCATCAGATCGAGATCGATGTCGGGCGTCAGGTCGGCGATCGACAGCACCTGATCGAGCAGCCCGCGATGCTGTGCGGTGACGCACGTCCGCACGCGCAGCCCGGGCGTCGAGCCAAGCGCGCGGATGACAGGAAACAGTTTGATCGCCTCGGGACGGGTGCCGAAGATGACGAGGATAGTGCTCATGGGGCCTTCCCTAGCGCCGTCCGCTTAAAGCGCCCTTTACCGGCTTGCCGCATGTGGTTTGCGACGATCCGCACCCGCCGCTAGGCGCGGGCGTATACGAACAAGCGAGGACCGGCAGTGACGTTCAAGCGAGTGCGCAAGGCCGTGTTTCCGGTGGCGGGGCTGGGGACCCGTTTCCTCCCCGCGACCAAATCGATGCCCAAGGAGATGCTGACCGTCGTCGACAAGCCGCTGATCCAGTACGCGGTCGAAGAGGCGCTGGAGGCTGGCGTCGAGCAGATCATCTTCGTCACCGGCCGTGGCAAGGGCGCGCTGGAGGACCATTTCGATGTCTCTTACGAGCTGGAGGACACGATGCGCGGCCGCGGCAAGAGCCTGGCCGCCATCGAGGGTATCCGGCAGAAGCCGGGCTCGCCCGTCTACATTCGCCAGCAGGAGCCGCTCGGGCTGGGGCACGCTGTCTGGTGCGCGCGCGAGATCGTCGGCGACGAGCCGTTCGCGGTATTGCTGCCCGACGAGTTGATGGTCGGCGCGCCCGGTTTCCTGGCGCAGATGGTGAAGGCTTACGAACGAGTCGGCGGCAATCTGATCGGCGCGCTGGAGGTGCCGCCCGAGGACACCGACAAATACGGCATCATCACGCCCGGCGGGATCGACGGTCCGCTGACCGAGGTGCTGGAGGTGATCGAGAAACCGGCGAAGGGGACGGCGAAATCCAATCTGATGACGCCCGGCCGCTACATCCTCCAGCCCGAGGTGATGCGCATCCTCGACAACCCGGTAAAGGGCGCTGGCGGGGAGATCCAGCTGACGGACGCGATGGCGCAGCTGATCGGGAAGCAGCCCTTTCACGGCTACACCTTCTCAGGCGACCGCTACGACTGCGGCGATAAGGCGGGGTTCATCCAGGCGAACCTGGCACTGGCGCTGGCGCGTCCGGACATCGGTCCGGCGGTGCGCGGGTTCGCGGAACGGCTGCTCGGCTGATGGCGGTACTCGTCACGGGGGCGGCGGGGTTCATCGGCGCGCATGTCGCCGCCGCGCTCCATGCCCGCGGCGACGAGGTGATCGGGCTCGACAATCTCAATGATTACTATCCGCCACAGCTCAAGCGCGACCGGCTGGCGGCACTCGCGCCGGACATTCGCTTCGTGGAGGCGGACTTCGCGGACGAGGCGACTCTGGCGGCGGCGGTGGCTGGAATGGACATCGACCGCATCGTTCATCTCGGCGCGCAGGCGGGGGTGCGCTATTCGCTGGAAAACCCGCGGGCCTATGCGCGCGCCAATCTGCTCGGCCACCTCAATGTGCTGGAGCTGGCGCGGGAGCGGGGGGTGCGGCACCTCGCTTATGCTTCGTCGTCCTCGGTCTATGGCGGCAACGAATCGCTGCCGTTCCGGGTCGAGGACCGGGTCGACCATCCCGTCTCGCTATATGCCGCAACCAAGAAGGCGGACGAGCTGATGAGCGAATCCTACGCGCACCTGTTCCGCCTGCCGCAGACAGGGCTGCGCTTCTTCACCGTCTATGGGCCGTGGGGGCGCCCCGACATGGCCCCGTGGCTGTTCACCGCCGCCATTATTGCGGGGCGGCCGATCAAGGTCTTCAACCAAGGCCGGATGCAGCGCGATTTCACTTACATTGACGATATCGTCGCCGGTGTGCTGGCAGCACTCGACCGGCCGCCGGCGGACGACGGCGCCACCAAGCCGGGCGGGGGCACGGCACCGCACGCGATCTACAATCTGGGCAACAACCGCGCCGAACCGCTCGACCGCTTCATCGCGGTGATCGAGCAGGCATGCGGGCGTTCTGCGATCCGTGACCTGCAGCCGATGCAGCCGGGCGACGTGCCCGCGACCTATGCCGACATCGGCGAGACGACGCGCGATCTCGGCTGGAAGCCTGCAACGCCGCTGGCGGAGGGACTGCCGCGGTTCGTCGAGTGGTACGGGCGCTACACAAGCGGCGTTGCAACGGCCTGAAAGTTGTCGAAGTTGCTGCGAATCGCGTCGTTTCGCGTTAGCGGCGGTTGTCGATTGGCAGAGTAAATGGTCGGTCCGCTGTCACCCTGCCCGAATGGACGCAAGGCGCGGCTGTAGGACAGCAAAATCCACGCGCTTCAGCGGCCGCAGCAGGGACACCCCGGATCCTTGGGCAGCGTCAGCGTCCGGAACCTCCAGGCTAGCAAGTCGACCAGCAACAGCTTGCCCGCCGGGTCGTCACCGAACGGCACGATCGCGCGAATCGCCTCCAGCGCGGCGAGGCTGCCCAGCACGCCGGTGATGGGGCCGAGCACGCCAGCTTCCGCACAGCTCGCCTCCGCGCGATCGGGCGCGTCGCCGACGAAGCAGCGGTAGCACGGTCTGTCCGTCTCCCAGCCGCGATAGACCGCGAGCTGCCCCTCGAACTGCCCGACCGCGGCGGAGACGAGCGGGATGCGCAGCCTTAGCACCGCATCGGCCACTGCGAGGCGGGTCGCGAAATTGTCGCAGCCGTCGATTACCACGTCGGCGTCGGCGAGCAGCGCCCCGGCATTCGCGGCGTCGAGCCGCTCGGCCACCGGCGCGACCCGCACTTCCGGGTTGAGGCGGCACGCGGCGCGCCCGGCCTCGGCCGCCTTCGGCCGGCCCAGCAACGCCGAGTCGAACACCACTTGCCGCTGCAGATTGGACAACTCTACACGGTCATTGTCGACGATCACCAGCCGCCCGACTCCCGCCGCGGCGAGATACTGGATCACCGGCGACCCGATCCCGCCCGCGCCGATCACCGTGACACTCGCCGCCTTGAGCTGCGCCTGCCCGGCGCCGCCGATCTCCTTGAGCACGATCTGGCGGGCGTAGCGGTCCAGCTCCGCGTCGGAGAGCGTCACACCCCGGTCGAGCCGAACCCGCCGCTGCCGCGCACGGTGTCGTCGAGCGCGTCCACCTCACGCAACGTGGCGCGGAGCACCGGCGCGGGCACCAGCTGCGCGACGCGGTCGCCGCGGCGGATCGCGAAGGGCTCGCCGCCGAGATTGGCGAGGATCACCTTGACCTCGCCGCGATAGTCGCTGTCGATCGTGCCGGGCGTGTTGAGACACGTGACGCCGTGCTTGAGCGCCAGGCCGGAACGCGGGCGGACCTGCACCTCACAGCCGTCCGGGATCGCGAGCGCGAAACCGGTGGCGACCGCGTGGCGTGCCCCGGGGGCGAGGGTGAGGTCTTCCGCCGCAACCACATCCATCCCGGCCGCACCGTCCGTCGCATAGGCGGGAAGCGGCAGGCCCGCGCCGTGCGGCAGCCGCCTGATCTCGATCGCGATCATGCCAGCGCCGCCGCCATTCGCGCGACCAGCCGCCGCGCGACCTCGTCCTTGGGTCGCCTTTCCCACCCTTCGACCCCGTCGGCGGTGACGAGGTGGACGGCGTTGCCGTCACTGCCGAAGACGTCCGATGACACGTCGTTCGCGACGATCCAGTCGCAACCCTTGCGCGCGCGCTTGGCAATGGCGTGCTCGACGACCCGCTCGGTCTCCGCCGCGAAGCCGATCAGCAGCCGTGGGCGGTGCGGCGAGGCGGCGAGGGTGGCGAGAATGTCCGGGTTCTCGACCAACGTCAGCGCAGAGGCCGTGCCGCCCTTCTTAACCTTCTGCGCCGCCGCCTCGACCCGCCAGTCGGCGACGGCGGCGACCATCACCGCGGCGTCGGCGGGCAGCGCCGCGGCAACCGCCGCCGCCATATCGCGGGCGCTTTCGACATCGATCCGGGTCACCCCGGCCGGCGTCGGCAGCGCTACCGGCCCGGCGACCAGCGTCACGTGCGCGCCCGCCGCGGCGGCGGCGGCGGCGATTGCGAAGCCCTGAAGTCCCGAGGAGCGGTTGGCGATGTAGCGGACGGGGTCGATCGGCTCGTGCGTCGGCCCGGCGGTGACCAGGACGTGGCGCCCCGTCAGCGGTCCAGCCGGCCCAGCCCCCGGGCTGAGCAACTTTTCGATAGCCGTCACGATCGCGGCTGGTTCGGGGAGGCGGCCGGGTCCGTACTCGCCGCACGCCATTGGTCCCTCGCCGGGCTCCAGCACCGTCACGCCGTCGTCTCGCAGCTGCGCGACGTTGCGCTGCGTCGCGGCATGCTGCCACATCCGGACGTTCATCGCCGGCGCAGCGAGCACCGGCTTGTCGGTGGCGAGCAGCAGCGTCGTTGCCAGATCGTGAGCCCGCCCGGTCGCCATGCTCGCCAGCAGGTCGGCGGTGGCGGGGACGACGACGACCAGGTCGGCCTCGCGGCTGAGCTGGATATGCCCCATCTCGGTCTCGTCCTTCAGGTCCCACAGTGTCGTATGGACCTTGTCCTCGGACAGCGCCGCCAGCGTCATCGGCGTCACGAAATGCGCACCGCCCTCGGTCAGCACGCAGCGTACGCGATGCCCGCCCTTGCGCAGCAGCCGGATCAGCTCGCACGCCTTGTACGCGGCGATGCCGCCGCCGACGATCAACAGGACCTGGCTCATGGCGTCACCCGTCGCACGGTGATCCGCCGCCTGTCGAGCGCGGCCGCGATCAGGTCGCGGAGCATGTCGGGCACGAAGGCGAGCCCGATCAGCAGGATCGGCGCGGTCAGCAGCCCCCAATAGAAGGTGTCGAGCCGCCCGGCGGTGGCGAGCAGCAGCGCATACGCCAAGAGCGTTGCCGCCGCCCGCGTCGCGACCGGCGCAGCCCAGGCGGTCCACCCCGCCAATGTCAACGCGACCAGCGGGGCGGCAAACGCCAGCGGCAGCAGGCTGAGCGCGGTCGACGCATACCAGGTCCGCACCACATAGCCCGGCCCGAGCAGCCCCGCCCAGCCCGGCGACGATGGATCGGCCGCGGTCACCACCTGCGCCACCGCCCAGGCGTGGAGCGCGACCACCGTCGCCAGCGCCGCCAGCGCCGCTGCCCAGCCGATCGCCTCGCGCCGGTCGCCCTCGCGCCAAGCGTAAAGGCCCATCACGACGAGGTACGCCGCCGCCGTCTCGCGGATCAGCGCCGCGGCCAGCGCCCAGCCCAGCGCCTCCAGCCACCGCCCCGGCGCATGGCGCGCCAGCGACAGTGCGATCAGCAGTCCGGCCCAGATCTCGTGAAACGCGGCAAGCTCGACCTGCCAGCACGCAACCGCGCCCCCCGCCAGCAACAATGTCGCCGCGACCGCGCCGAACGGCCGCCGGAACGCCTCGCGGAACCGCTCGACCCACGCGAGCGCGACGCCGATCGCCAGCGTGTAGAGCAGCATCGGCGTGACGATCGGCGGCAGCCACGCCTCGACGACCGCCAGCGTCGGCAGGCGGAAAGTGACGAACGGCCTGAGCGGATAATGCCCGACCCGCAGCGCATCGGCGGTCGAGGCATAATAGCTGCCGCCGTGGCGCACCGCATCGACGATGCCGGTGTAGAGCTGAACGTCGCTCCCTGCCTGAGCCCCGTCGCTCGCCCCAGTCGGGTCGGCGGCGATCAGCGCGGTCCAGCTCAGCAGGATCAGCGCCGCAATCACCGCCAGCGCCACGCGCGCCTGCGCCTGCGTCAGCGCGGCAAAGCGCGACGGCGCTGTCAACAACACAGGCGCCCGTCGCCGCGACGGAGCGGGGACGGTCACCACCAGCGAAGCGCCGCCCACAGCCCCCCCGCGCCGATCGCGGCGCTCAGCAGCGCGGTCGCGGCGTAGCGCCAGCCGCCGCCCAGCCGCACCACCTCCACCGCGGCGAGCGGCGGGGCGGGGGGCTCGCCGCCTGCCGGCGGGAACCGCGCTTCGATCCGGCGGACCAGATCGGGCAGTCGCGCCAGCGTGCGGACGTCGAGGATCAGGCGATCCGCCAGCGCGGCTTCCGGTCCCAGTTCGGTTCTGATCCACTCGCGCACGAACGGCGCCGCCGTCTCCCACAGGTTGATGTTGGGATCGAGGCTGGTCGCCACCCCCTCGACCATCACCATCGTCTTTTGCAGCAGCAGCAGATGCGGCTGCGTCACCATGTCGAAGTCGCGCGTGATCGAGAACAGGCCGTCGAGCATCATCCCGATCGACATGTCCTTGACCGGCAGCCCGCGCATCGGCTCGCCGACCGCCCGAAGGGCGGTCGCAAACTCGGCGACATTATGGTGCGAGGGAACGTAGCCCGCCTCGAAATGGATTTCCGCGACGCGGCGGTAGTCGCCGGTGATAAGGCCGTAAAGGATTTCTGCCAGCCACACCCGCGCCCGGCGATCGATCCGGCCCATGATCCCGAAATCGATCGCCGCGATTCTGTCACCGGGCAGAGCGAACAGATTGCCCTGATGAAGATCGGCGTGAAAAAAGCCTTCCGCGATCGCCTGGCGCAGAAAGGCATGGATCAGCGTCCGCGCGATCTTTCGGAGGTCGAACCCTCCGGCGGCGAGCGCGGCGCGGTCAGTCAACTTGACGCCGTCGACCCAGGCCATCGTCAGCACCTTCGCGGTCGATCGCTGCCAGTCGATCTCCGGTACGACGAAATCGGGCTCGGCGGTCATCGCCTCCGCCAGCTCGCTCGCCGACGCCGCCTCGCGCCGGAAGTTCAGCTCGCGCGCTGTCCAGCGCTTGAAGGTCTCGATCGTCAGCCGCGGACGCAGGCGGCGCGCCTCGACGCTCATCGCCTCCAGCTGGGCTGCGGCCCATTGATAGGTATCGATCGCGCGCTTGAACTCGTCCTCGACGCCGGGGCGGAGCACCTTCACCGCGACGGTGCGGCCATCGGTCGTCACTGCGCGATGGACCTGCGCGATCGAGGCGGCGCCGACCGGCTCTTCCTCGAAGCTGGCGAACGCCGTCTCCAGCGGGCGGTGCAGGCTCGCCTCGACTGCCTGGCGGATGATGGCGAAGGGCAGGGCGGGGAGCTGGTCCTGAAGCCGCTGCAGGTCGAGCGCGGCGCCGTCGCCGACCAGGTCGGGGCGGGTGGCGAGGCTCTGCCCCAGCTTGATCGCGGCGGGCCCGATCGCCTGGAACGCGTCGGCGTAATGCGGCACAGCGGGTACCCGCGCGCCGAACCGCGCCAGCCGCGCCAGGCGGCGGACGGGCGCAGGGGTGTTCGGGTCGCGCTCGATCCCCCGCAGCGCGCCGTGCCGCGCCAGCGTGCGCCCCCAGCGCAGCAGCCGCCAAGTGTGGACGAGGGGGGAGGTCAACGGTTGCTCAAATCTTCCAGCCGGAATGGATCGCGACCAGCCCGCCGGCGATCGGCTCCACCGCAGTCCGCAAGAACCCGGCGTCGCGGATCATCGCCTCGAACGCAGGCATGTCGGGGAAGCGGCGAATCGATTCGATCAGGTAGCGATAGCTGTCGGCATCCCCCGCCAGCAGCCTGCCGAGCTGCGGCACCAGCCGATGCGAATAGGCGTCGTACACCTCGGCGAAGCCCGGCCATTGCGTCGTCGAGAACTCCAGGCAGAAGAAGCGCCCGCCGCGCTTCAGCACCCGATGCGCCTCGCCGAGCGCCGCGGGGATGTCCGTTACGTTCCGGATGCCGAAGGCGATGGTGTAGGCGTCGAAACTCCGGTCGGCGAAGCTCAGCGTCTCGGCGTTCTGGTCGGACCAGATCAGCGCCTCAAACCCTCGCTTCCTTGAACGCTCCATGCCGACGGCGAGCATCTCCGGGTTGATGTCGGCGACCGTCACCGCCGCGCCGCTCTCCGCCAACCGGAAGGCGATGTCGCCCGTGCCGCCGGCCATGTCGAGGATCGCTTCGCCGTCGCGCGGCTTCACCCGGCGGACGAACCGGTCCTTCCACAGCCGGTGCATGCCCCCCGACATAGCGTCGTTCATCAGGTCGTAGCGGCTGGCGACGGAAGAGAAGACGCCACCGACGCGCCGGGTCTTCTCGTCGGGGGCGACGTCTTCATAGCCGAAGGAGACGGTGTCGGTCATGTCCTGCCTCTAGAGGCGCGTCGCGGCGGTGGCAAAGCCCGGGCCCATGCTTATGTGATGCAGATGCCCGAGTTGCCCGAAGTCGAGACCACGGTGCGCGGGCTGACCCCCGTGCTGGCGGGGCAGCGGCTAGCGTCGGTGGAGCCGCGCCGCGCCGACCTCCGCAAGGCGATCCCCGTCGATCTGCGCCAGCGGCTGACCGGAGCGACCGTCACCGCGCTCGGGCGGCGCGCGAAATACGGGCTGATCGGCACCGATCGCGGCGACACACTAATCTTCCACCTCGGCATGTCGGGGCGGTGGAGGCTCAATCCCGGCACGATCGAGCCGCACGACCATCTGCTCATCGCGACGGCGGCGGGCAGGAGCCTGGCGCTCAACGACCCGCGGCGGTTCGGCTTTCTCGACCTGGTGCGGACCGACGCGCTCGACGCCTACCCGCCCTTCGCCGCGATGGGGCCGGAGCCGTTGGGTCCCGCGCTGACGGGGGCGTATCTGCTCGCCGCGCTCGGCCGCCGGACGGCGCCGATCAAGGCGATGCTGCTCGACCAGCGGATCGTCGCGGGGCTGGGCAACATCTATGTCTGCGAGGCGCTCCACCGCGCCAGGATCGCGCCCAGCCGCGCCGCGGGCCGCATCGCGTTGCCGCGGCTGGAGCGGCTCGCCGACGCGATCAAGGCGGTGCTGCAGGAGGCGATCGCCGCGGGCGGGTCGAGCCTGCGCGACTTCGCCCACCCCGACGGCGCGCTGGGCTATTTCTCAAAGCAGTTCCTGGTCTATGGCCGCGAAGGCGGGGCGTGCGCGTGCGGCGGCCCCGTCCGGCGGCGGGTGGAGGCGGGGCGCTCGACCTTCTGGTGCCCGCGCTGCCAGAGGGGCTGATGTGTTGACCACGCGCACCTCTTTGGGTAGGGCGCGGACCACGCGAGCGTGGAGGGCTGCTTCCGCGCTCCCTTTTCTTTGTATCTAGAGGTTCCAGTCGAATGGCGAACACGCCGCAAGCCAAGAAGCGCATCCGCCGCAACGATCGCCGCGCCGAGATCAACGGTGCCCGCGTCGGCCGCATCCGGACCTTCATCAAGAAGGTCGAGACGGCGCTGGAGGCCGGCGACAAGTCGACAGCCGCAACGGCGCTGCAGCAGGCGCAGCCGGAGCTGGCGCGTGGCGTTGCCAAGGGCGTGCTCCACAAAAACACGGCGAGCCGCAAGTTTGCGCGGCTGACCAAGGCGGTTGCCGCGCTCGCCTGATCCCCATCGATTTTCGGGGTTGATCAGCCCGCCGGACCAGCGTGGTCGGGCGGGCTTTTTGCTGCGCGCCCGGAACGAAGTCGCAACCCAAGGACTCACCGCGATTCGCTTAAGGCCCGTCGGCATGCCGCGGACAAAAGACGTGCAATGACAGACACTTATGCGATAGTTCGACGGTTTTCCGTCGCTGAAACCGAGTCAATCCGGTTTATTTGCGATTAGGACCGTTTGCCGGTCTTGATCGACTCAGCCGACCACGATCATAAAACCGTAACGCAGGGACGGACGTCCCGGCTGAACTAGCATCGGCACGCACACCGAAGAGCCGGGGGGCGCGGAGGAACAACGTCGTCGAAGACAACATGGCCTCACGCGGCATCGCGCGCGGGGAGGGGAGAGATGTGCGTGGGCCACGGGCAGCGACTGACGACGATTGGCGGCGGCACCGAGGTGGAGCGGGCGTGGACGAGGATCCGGGTGAGCCTGCGCGAGTCGGCGGGCGCGCGCCTGTTCGACCAGTGGCTCAAGCCGATCGAGCTGCTGACCGACTCGGACGCCGACTCCGTCCGCCTGGCGCTGCCGTCGCAATTCATGGCTGACTGGGTGCGCAGCCATTACGCCGACCGGCTGCTTCTCGAGTTCCGCGCGCACCTGCCCCAGGTTCGCGGCGTCGGCATCGAAACGCGCGTCGCGGGCGCGCAGCCGACGGTGCTGACCGCCGAGCCCGCGCCGGTCGCGGTCGCGGTACCGGCGCGGCCGCCCGCACCGCGCCCGCAGCTCGACGAGCGGTTGTGCTTCGATCGTTTCGTGGTGGCGGCGTCGAACAAGGTTGCGGTCAACGCCGCCCGCGCGCTGGCCGAACCCGGCAGCCCACGCTTTTCGCCGCTGTTCATCCATTCGACCACCGGGCTCGGCAAGACGCATCTGATGCATGCGATCGGACACAGCTTCCTCCTCGGTCAGCCCGATGCGACCGTGCTGTTCATGTCCGCGGAGCGATTCATGTACGACTTCGTCGCCGCCGTCCGCGTCCGCGACACCTTCGCGTTCAAGCAGCGGCTGCGCGCCGCCGACCTGCTGATGATCGACGACCTCCAGTTCATTGCCGGCAAGGATTCGACGCAGGAGGAATTCTTCCACACGATCAACGAGATCATGGCGGCGGGGAAGCGGCTGGTGATCTCCGCCGACCGCTGTCCGCAGGCGCTGGACGGGGTGGAGGCGCGCATCCTGTCGCGGCTCGGCATCGGGCTGGTCGCGGACATCAAGGCGCCCGACCTAGATCTGCGCCGCGCGGTGCTCGATCGCAAGATGGCCGACCTTCAGGCCGAAGTGCCGTTGCCGGTGCTCGACCTGCTCGCCGGGCGGATCACCGGCTCGATTCGTGAGCTGGAAGGCGCGCTCAACCGCATCACGGCCTATGCGCAGCTAACCGGCGATGCGATCGACCTCGACTTCGCGGTGGCGACGCTGGGCGATGCGTTGCGCGGACAGCAGCGCCGGGTCACGATCGACGAGATCCAGAAATTGGTGTCGCAGCATTTCGAGCTGAAGCCGCTCGACCTGATCAGTGCGCGGCGCGCCCGCGCCGTCGCCCGCCCCCGCCAGATCGCGATGTACCTCGCCAAGCGGCTGACGACGCGTTCGCTGCCGGAGATCGGCCGCAAGTTTGGCGGCCGCGACCATTCCACGGTGATCCACGCGGTGCGCAAGGTCGAACAATTGCGGGACACCGACCGGGAGATCGACTCGGCGGTCCGCGTGCTGCTGAGGGAACTTGAAGGCTAGGGGGTGCCCGCGCCTCAGACGATCCGGAAATAGTAGCTGTAGCTCTGCGTCGCGCCGCTGACGACCACGCCGGTGATCGTGACATCGTAGTAGGTGCCCGTCCGCAGCCCCGCGACCGCGAACTGCAGGTTGTTGGGCAGGCCATAGCCCTGATTGTCGTAGGTCTGGTTCGACACCGTCAGCGCGCTGCCGCCGCGCTGCGTCACTGTCACGCGCGCATTGGCGAAGTTGACCGTCGAGTTGGCCGAACTGTTCGGGTTACTGCTGGCGATCACGCTGAACGACAGGAGCGAGGTCGTCGCGAAATAGCGCGCCGGGTAATCCTGGTACGGATAGGCGACATAGGGCGGCAGCGTGCCATTGGCGACGCCCGAGCCCGTGTTGTTGAACACCTTGAGCGCCGCTGCGTCGCCGCGCGTCTGCGTCGGTGAGGCGCCTGCGACGCGGCCATAGGCGACACTGCCGAGGAACGGGTAGAGCAGCCAGCGGCGGTGCCCGACACTGTCGGCGACGATGTTGTTGGTCTCGGTCAGCCAGCCTGCGAGCACCTCGTCCTCGCTGATCAGCGTCAGCCCGTTGCCGAAGCCGCCGTAAAGGTTGCTCGTCGACGACCCGGTATCGCCAAGCGAGGAATAGCATTTCCACGATGTCGGCGGGGTGTGGCTGAGCGAGTCGTTCGCCGCCTGCATCAGCGCCGATGCCTGTGCCGCTGCCTCGTCCCCCGGCGAATAGGTGACGGGCGGCAGCTTGTGGAACGCGCGGATCGTATTGAGGTCCGTCAGCAGCGTATTGGTGACGCTGCTGGTGAGCTGACCGGGGGTGCAGTTCGCGATGCTCGGCCCGGCGGTATACATCGCCGCCGCCTGGGCGGTGAAGCCCGAGGCGGTCGGTGTCGGCGTTGGCGTCGCCGCCGGCGTGGGGGTCGCAGTCGGGGTTGGCGTCGGCGTGGCGGTCGCGGCCGGCGTCGGGGTGGCGCTGACCACGGCGACCGCGCCGGCGCTCGACCCGCCGCTATCGCCACAGGCGGCGACGAGGGCGATGAGCGGCAGCAGCGCGACGGTGGAAAGTTTCATGCGACGGACCATCGCCGCAGCTGGTTACCGACCGATTAACGGCAACGGTTTCAGCTACTTGCGCCGCGACGAAGCCGCGCTCCGCTGCGACGAGCGGTTCAGACCTGCAACCCCACTGCCCGCTGCGCGGCAAGCAGGGTAGGGGCGGCGAGCGCCCGGGCGCGTTCAGCCCCCCGCTCCAGCACCGCCGCCACCGCGTCGCGATCGGCGAGCAGCTGCTGCAGGCGCGTGCGGACCGGCCCAAGCTGGGCGATCGCCAGGTCCGTCAGCGCCGACTTGAAGGCGCCGAAGCCCTGTCCGGCGAAACGATCGATCACCGCCTGCACCGGTTCTCCCGCCAGCGCCGCGTAGATCGTCACCAGATTGCGCACCTCGCTGCGTCCCGCCAGCCCCGCTTCGTCGCCGGGCAGCGCCTCCGCATCGCTGCGCGCCTTGCGGAACTTGGCGGCGATCGTGTCATCGTCATCGATCAGGTTGATCCGGCTTGCATCCGACGGATCGGACTTCGACATCTTCGCCGCGCCGTCGCGCAACGACATGATCCGCGGCGCGGCCGGCGAGATGTACGGCTCGGGCAGCGTGAAGAGCGCGTCTCTAAAATCGAGGTTGAATTTGGTCGCGATGTCACGCGCCAGCTCCAGATGCTGCTTCTGGTCATCGCCGACCGGCACGTGCGTCGCCTGGTACAGCAGCACGTCCGCCGCTTGGAGGACGGGATAGTCGAACAGCGCGACCGACGCGCCCTCGCGGTTCTTGCCCGCCTTGTCCTTCCACTGCGTCATGCGATTGAGCCACCCCATCCGCGCCGTGCCGTTCAGGAGCCAGCAGAGCTCGGCATGGGCGGGGACGCGCGCCTGGTTGAACAGGATGGCGCGGTCGGGATCGATCCCGCAGGCGATCAGCGTCGCCGTCATCTCGATCAGCGACCGCAGGCGATCCGCCGGCGCGACATGCTCCGACAGCGAATGCAGGTCGGCGAGGAAAAACAGGCAATCGTCGCCCGCCTCCATTGCATCCTGCATCGCGACCCACTGCCTGATCGCACCGAGGTAATTGCCGAGATGGAGGTTGCCGGTGGGCTGGATACCGGAGACGACGCGCATGAGGATCAAGCCTTTGAGGGGCGGCGCACCAGGCCGCGCAGGTCCGCCAGCCGGAACGCCCCGAGCAGGAGCGACGCTGCGCCGTACAGCCCGCCGCCGAGCAGGACCAGCAGCGCCAGCACCCCCCAGCGCGCCAGCCCGGCGACATGCATGTGCGCCGCGAACCGGTCGGATGCGAACCACAAGGCGACCCCCATCACCACCGCCGCCGCCGCCATTCGCCACGCGCGGCGGCGGAGCTGCGCGTCGGCGACGAAGTGACCGCGCCGGGCCAGCGTGCGGTAGAGGAGCAGGACGTTGACCGTCGACGACAATGCGGTGGCGAGCGGAGGCCCGACCTGCTGCAGCGGGACGATGAAGAGGAGGTTGAGGATCAGGTTCACAATCATCGACGCGATCGCATAGCGGACCGGCGTACGGGTGTCGGCGCGCGCGTAATAGCCCGGCGTCAACACCTTGACGAGGATGTAGCTGGGCAGCCCGATCGAAAAGGCGGCGAGCGCAGCGGCGGTGTTCTGCGCCGCGATGGGGTCGAAGCGGCCGTGCTGGAACAGCGCCGCGACGATCGGCACGCCCGCGGTCACCAGCGCCGCGGTCGCCGGCAGCGTCAGGAACAGCGCCAGCTCCAGCCCGCGGTTCTGCGTCGCCATCGCCTCCGCCTCCGCGCCGCGGCCGAGCTGGGCGGAAATCGTCGGCAGCAGCACGGTGCCAAGTCCAATCCCAATCAGCCCGAGCGGCAGCTGGTTCACCCGGTCGGCGAGGTAGATGTAGGTGACCGAACCGTGCGGGAGTAGCTTGGCGGCGAGCGCGGTCGAGATGACGAGGTTGATCTGCACCGCACCCGCGCCCGCCGCCGCCGGCCAGATCAGCGACAGCAGCCGCTTCACGTCGGCGTTGAGCGTCGGGCGCCGCAGCCGCAGCCGGACGCCGTTCGACCAGCAGTTCTGGACCAGCCAGGCGAGCTGCAACGCCCCCGACACGCTGACGGCGATCGCCTGATTGCGGCTGGTCTGCAGTGGATCGACGCTGTGCAGGAACACCAGCGCCGCGATCAGGGTGACGTTGAGCAGGATCGGAGCAGCGGCGTTGACCCAGAATTTGTGCATCGAATTGAGGATGCCGCCGAGCAGTGACACCAGGCTGATCAGCGGCAGATAGGGAAAGGTCCAGCGGCACAGCTCGACCACATAGGCGAACTGTTCCGGCGTCGCGTCCTTGTACCCGAAGGTCAGGAGCCAGGTGACCGGCCAGGCGGCAAGCTCCACCGCGACCGTCATCAGCAGCAGCACCGGCAGCAGCACCGACAAGGCGTCGTCGGCAAAGGCGATGCCGTCGACCAGCCCGCGCCCTTCGGCGTCGTTCACCTTGCGATTAAACATCGGAATGAAGGCGGCCGAGAACGCCCCTTCCGCGAACAGCGCACGGAACATGTTGGGCAAGCGGAAGGCGATCAGGAACGCGTCGGACGCCAGCCCCGCGCCGGCATAGCGCGCGAACAGCGAATCGCGGATCAGGCCCAGCACGCGGCTGGCCAGCGTCAGCCCGCCGACCGAGCCCAAGGCGCGGGTGAGATTCATGGACGTGGGTTCACAACATGGACCTAGCGCATCCTCGCCGGCACGGGGAGGGGAACCACCACGCGCCGCGCGCCACTTCCCGTGCCGGGGAGGATTGCGCTACGCTGTACCCGCCGCGCCCTCGGTGCCGGTTTCCTGCGCCGCCTGCTGCTGCAGGTAGAGCTGGCCGAAGTCGATCGGCTCCAGCATCAGCGGCGGAAAGCCGCCGTCGCGCACCGCATCGGCCAGCACGCGCCGCGCGAAGGGAAACAGCAGCCGCGGCGCCTCGGCGAGCAGGAAGGGCTGGATCTGGTCGGAAGGAACGTTGCGAAAGCCGAACAACCCAGCATAGGTCAGGTCGACGATGAAGGCGACCTGACCGGCGATGTCGGCACGCGCCTCGATCTTCAGCGTCGCCTCATGCACCTCGTCGCCGACCTGCGCCGAGCCGATGTTGAACTGAACGTCGATCGCGGGCGCTTCCTGGCTCTGATAGACGGACGGCGCGGCCGGGTTCTCGAACGACAGGTCCTTGACATATTGCGAGATCATGCCCGCAGACGGCGCGGTGTCGGCGCCGTTGGCAAGCGGCTGATCGCCGGGGGTGTCGTCTGCCATGAGAAGCCCTGTTCCTCGTCAAGATGAAGCGCGCGGCCGATCGTGGAGGGCCGTCGCGTGGGAAAGCGCCGCCGCTAGCAGCGAGGGCGGAACGATTCAACGGGGCGGCGCTTTGAAACCGCGTGCACTTGGCTTATGTTGAACCGGTATGACGTTCTATATCGTGGTCCTCGGCATGGTCGCAGGCTTTTTGGCGCTGCGGCTCTACAGCGTGCTCGGCAAGCGTACCGGGCATGAGCAACGTCCGTTCGCGCGTGCCGCGGAGGATCGCGCGCTGCCGCTGACGCTGCCGCGCGCGGTGGAGCCGCTGCCGGAACCGCGCGATCCCGGTCTGAAGCCGATCGAGCCGCGCGCCGAACCGGGCATCCGCGCGATCGTCGCGGGTGAGCCCGGGTTTGACGTGTCACGCTTTCTCGACGGCGCGCAGGCGGCGTACCGGATGACGCTGGAGGCGTTCTGGCGCGGCGATGAGGCGGCGCTGGCCGACCTCTGCACGCCCGAAGTGCGCGAGCATTTCGCCGCCGCCATCGCCGCCCGCAACGAAGCGGGGGAGGTGCTCGACAACCGGCTGGTCCGGATCGACCGCGCCGCAATCGTCGAAAGCCAGGCGCAGGGGCGCGAGGCTCAGATTACAGTGCGCTTCGACGCCGATATCGCCGCCGTAACTCGCAACGCCGCGGGCGAGGTGATCGCGGGGACGCTGACCGATGCGGTCGAGACCCACGATCTGTGGACCTTCGCCCGGACGCTGAAGAGCGGCGATCCGAACTGGAAGCTTGCCGACACCGACGAAGCCTGAGGCGGTCGTGCGCCGCCTGATCGTCGTGGCCTTGGCGCTGATGCTCGCTGCGTGCGCCGGGCGCTTGGTGCCGCCCGCGGTCGATACGACGCCGCTGCCGCGCCGCAACTACCCCAGCTACCCGCGCCCGCCCGCGCCGGTCGCGCGGCCGACGGGGGCAGTGCCGCTCGGGCCGATGCCCGCGACCACTACGCCAGGCGCGACGACGGCGGCAGGAGCCGGGCTAGTCGCCGGGCCGTCGGTCGCCGCGCTGCCGATCGGGGAGGAACAGGCGGCGGTGGCGCGTGACGCGTTCCGGCTGTCCTGCCCCGGTCTTTTGCGACGGACCGATGCGACGGGGCTGACCCGGTCCGAGGACTGGCGCGCGCCCTGTCAGGCGGCGGGGCAGGGCGGCCCCGCTCTCGCCTTTTTCGCCGCGCAGTTCGAGGCGGTGCAGGTCGGCGACGGGCGCGCGTTCGCGACGGGCTATTACATTCCCGAGATCACCGCGTCGCGCGAACGGCGGCCGGGCTATGACACGCCAATCTACGCGCGGCCTACCGATCTGATCGACGTCGACCTCGGCCAGTTCAACGCCGAGCTGCGCGGCAGGAAGATTAGGGGGCGCGTCGAGGGAGCCGCCTTCGTGCCCTATTATGACCGCGCCGCAATAGAGGGCGGGGCGCTGGGCGGCCGGGCGCGGGTGCTCGCCTGGGCGGCCGATCCGGTGGCGCTGTTCTTCCTGCAAATCCAGGGCTCGGGCAATCTCCGCCTGCCCGACGGCTCGCTGCTGCGGATCGGCTACGACACGCAGAACGGTCGCGATTATACCGGCATCGGCGCGCTGATGCGGCAGCGCGGGCTGCTCGGCCCCGGGCAGGCGTCGATGCAGGGGATCGTCCAGTATCTCCACGATCACCCTGACGAAGGCGCGGCGCTGATGCGCGAGAACCGCTCCTTCGTCTTCTTCCGCGAGCTGACCGGCGGCGCGCTCGGCGCGATGGGCTATCCGGTCGCGGGCGGGGTCAGCGTCGCCGCCGACCCGAAGTTCGTGCCGCTCGGCGCCCCTGTCTTCCTGTCGATGGACCGCACCGACGCCTCGCGGCTGTGGGTGGCGCAGGACACGGGCGGCGCAATCAGGGGCGCCAACCGGATCGACACCTTCTGGGGTGCAGGCGCGCAGGCGGAGGCGATCGCAGGCGGCATGAGCGCGCACGGCACCGCCTGGCTGTTGCTGCCGGTGGGCACGCTGGCGCGGTTGCAGGGCGCGCCGTCCGGTCAGGGCGGTACGGCGCAAGGCTTCGGCAGTGACGGCCCGGCGCCTCAACGCTGACGAGGCGCAGGCCTGGGCCCGGGTGATGGCGAGCGTGCGGCCTTTGCGGGCCGTCGCTGCGAAGATGGCGGCACCCTCCGTGCCACCCGCACTCCTGCGCCCGCTTCCGGCGAACAATTCCCTCTCCCATCGGGAGAGGGACGGAGGCGCAGAGTGCCGGAAGGGTGAGGGCGAGCCACGCCGTTCCCCGCCGCACGCAACGGCCACGCTCGACGGCAGCTGGGACCGCCGCCTCGGCCGCGGCCTGGCGCAGCCCGACTCCAGCCTAGACCTGCACGGCCACACGCTCGCCTCGGCACATGCGCTGCTTGATCAAGGCCTCGATCGCGCACTGGCCCGCGGCGACCGGCTGCTCCTCCTCGTCACCGGCAAACCCCCTCGCCCAGAAAGCGAACGCCCCCATGCCCGCGGCGCGATCAGGGCCGCGGTGGCGGACTGGCTCGCCGCGAGTCGATTTGCCGACCGCATCGCCGCGGTTAGAAACGCCCACCCGCGTCACGGCGGCGCGGGGGCTTTGTATATCGTGCTCAGGCGGCGATGAGGTGCCTCCGCACTCGCGCTTCGTTAGTCACGATCACCTTGTTTGTTCTAGCGGAGTGCGCGGAACGCCGAGACGTCACCGCGCCAGCGCGAAGCTGCGTGGCTGCGCGCATGCCTAGTGGAAGAGTCATGACGGAAGGCCAGCGCAACAGGATTGCTGGTGAGTGCAACAAAGAAATCGTCGTCTGGGCAACAGCCTCAACGAAGCGCGCCTTCGGAAAGGCGTTCGACAGCCGCAGCGCGCTGGTCGAGCAAGAATATAGTGCACGCAAAGAAGCTATCATGTGAACCCTAATGCCGATCGAAGGCGATTCGGTACGCCTATGATGTGCAGGCAACAATGCGCCGCAACACCGCCTCATAGATCGCCGCCAGCCCCTCCACATCCTCCACCGCGACCGCTTCGTCGACCTGATGCATCGTGGCGTTAATCAGACCCAGCTCGACCACCGGGCAAACCTCCGTCAGGAACCGCGCGTCGGAGGTGCCGCCGCTGGTCGACAACTCGGAGCTCAGGCCAGTCACCTCCGCCACTGCCGCACTGACCAAGTCGGACAGCGGCCCTGGCGCGGTCAGGAACGACTCGCCCGACACACGCGCGGTCACCACCGCCGTGGGCGCGTGCTCCTTCACCATCGCGGTCAGCCGCGCGACCAGCGCTTCGCCGCGATGGAGGTCGTTGAACCGCACCGACAGCCGCGCGCTCGCGCGCGCCGGGATGACGTTACTCGTCGGGTTGCCGACCCCTATGTCAGTGATCTCGATGTTCGAGGGCTGAAACCAGTCGGTGCCCCCATCCAGCCGGATCGCATCGATTGCTGCCAGCGCGCGGATCAGCTTGGGCACTGGATTGTCCGCCAGGTGCGGGTAGGCGACATGGCCCTGCTTACCCGGCACCTCGATCGTCAGGTAAAGCGATCCGCGCCGCCCGATCTTCACCGTGTCGCCCAGCCGCGTCACGGAGGTCGGCTCTCCCACCAGGCACATCGCCGGCGCGATCCCGCGCGCGCGCATCCGCTCGATCAGCGCTCGGGTGCCGTGCAGCGCCGGGCCTTCCTCGTCACCGGTGACGACCAGCGCACATGCAGTTTCAGGAACCGCCGCCGCCGCCGCGACGAACGCGGCGACCGCGCCCTTCATGTCCACCGCGCCACGACCATACACCATCCCGCCGCGCACCTCGCCGTCCCAGGGCGAGCCGGTCCAGCCCTCGCCCGGCGGCACGACGTCGAGGTGCCCGGCAAAGGCGAACAGCGGCCCCGCGCCCGCGCGCACCGCCAACAGGTTCTCGACCGGCCCATTTGGGGGCTCGCCCGCCTCGAACCGGTCCACCACGAACCCCAGCGGCACCAGCGCCATTTGCAGCACATCGAACACCCCGCCGCGCGCAGGCGTGACGCTTGGCTCGGCGATCAGCGCCTGGAGCAGCGCGACGGGGTCAATCACTCCTGAACGGGCTTTTCGTACTGCTCGATCACCCATTCCTCTTCCTGCGCCTCGGCGATCCACTGCTGCATCCACGGATGGAGCAGCATCGCCTCCAGGTACGCCGAAGCGAAGCGGGCGAAGGGCAGCTGATAGGTGAAGATGCGTGTCACGACGGGCGCGAACATGATGTCGGCCGCGCCGAAATCGCCGAACAGGAAATCGCCTGCGCCCCCGAACCGCGCGCGCGCCTGCGCCCACAGCTCCATAATGCGCTTCAGGTCGGCGAGCACGTCATCGTCGGGCGTGTGCGCGGGGTGGATCTGACGCACGTTCATCGAATGCTTGCGGCGCAGCGCGGCGAAGCTGGAATGCATTTCCGCCGCCATCGACCGCGCCATCGCGCGCGGGGCGTCACCGGCGGGCCAATAGCGGTCGCGACCCACCTTGTCGGCGAGATAGTCGACGATCGCCAGGCTGTCCCAAACGACGATCTCCTCACCGTCCCACAACACCGGCACCTTGCCGCCGGACGGCGCGAACTCGTCGCCCTCGCGGCGCTTGTCCCATTCGGCGTCGTAGAGCGGGACCACCACTTCCTCGAAGGGCAGCCCCGACTGTTTGCACGCGAGCCAGCCGCGGAGCGACCAGGACGAATAGGCCTTGTTGCCGATGAGAAGCTTCATGGGCGACAGGAATAGCCACCCTGCGGTTTGCCGACAACCGTCGTGGACGTTACCTTGCGGGCGCGAGGGGGAGGAGCATGGCCGAGCACGACTATACCTGCCGCATCGCCTGGACCGGCAATCGCGGCGAGGGCACGCGCGCGTATCGCGGCTACGACCGAACCTGGGATATATCGACGCCCGGCAAGCCGGTGATCCACTGTTCCAACGACCCGCTGCTGGGCGGCGATCCGCGGCTGCCGAACCCGGAGGATCTGCTGCTGGCGACGCTGTCTGGGTGCCACATGCTCTGGTATCTGCACCTGGCGAGCATCGCCGGCATCGTCGTGACAGATTATGTCGATCAGCCGGTCGCGAAGGGCGAAAGCGCGTCCGACGGCACGGGGCGGTTTCTGCGCGCGACGCTGAAGCCAACGATCACGGTGCGGGCGGGCGCCGATCTGGTGCGGTCGGAGGCGATCCACGCCGAGGTGCACCGGCATTGTTTCATCGCGCGGTCGGTCAACTTCCCGGTCGACTATGCGGCGACCTATCGCGAGGTCTAGCCGATCGCGTCGAGCACGGCGGCGCGCAGCTCCGCGATGCCGAGCCCGCCTTCGGACGAGGTCGCGACGATTTCGGGGTGCGCGGCGGGGTGCTTGCGCGCCTCGGCAGCAGTCCGCTGCGTCACGTCCGCCAGCTCGCTCGCCTTGATCTTGTCGGCCTTGGTGAGGACCAGCCGATAGCTGACCGCGGCGGCGTCGAGCATCGCCAGGATGTCGCGGTCGACCTCCTTGATGCCGTGGCGTGCGTCGATCAGCACCAGCGCGCGTTTCAGCGCCTGCCGTCCGCGCAGATAGTCGTTGACCAGGAAGCGCCAGCGCCGGACCATCTCGGGCGGCGCCTTGGCGAAGCCATAGCCGGGCATGTCGACGAGGCGGAGCACCGGACCGGCTCCGACGTCGAAGAAATTCAGCTCCTGCGTCCGCCCCGGCGTGTTCGATGTGCGGGCAAGGGCATTGCGGCCGGTCAGCGCGTTGAGCAGCGACGACTTGCCGACGTTCGACCGGCCTGCAAACGCCACTTCCGGCGCGACCGGGTCGGGCAGGAACTGCAGCGCCGGCGCCGATTTAAGGAAAGTCACCGGCCCGGCAAACAGTTTACGCGCGGCCTCTAAATCCTCCCCGGCACGGGGAGGGGGAGCGCTCGGTGAAGCCGAGTGGGGGAGGTGGCCCGTCGCGCGCGGATCGCCCGGAGGCGAACCCGGTCCGTCGGCGCCGGGTGCCGCCACCTCCCCATGCTGGGGAGGATTGCTCATTTCGCGGGCGCCTCCTTCAGCTGCGGGTGGCGGCGATAGAGCAGCCGCTGCTGGCCGATCGAGATCAGGTTGGACATGACATAATAGAGCTGCAGCCCCGCCGCGAGCGGCGCGAAGAACAGCATCATCACCCACGGCATGATCCCCATCACCTGCTGCGTCGCGGGATCGGGCGCCGCGGGGTTGAGCCGGAACTGCGCCCACATCGTGCCGCCGAGCAGGATCGCGAGCACGCCTAGGTGGAGCATCCCTGGCGGCGTGAACGGCAGCAGCCCGAACAGGTTGATGGGCGTCAGCGGGTCGGGCGCGGACAGATCTTTGATCCAAGCGACGAAAGGCTGGTGCCGCATCTCGATCGTCAGCGACAGCACCTTGTAGAGCGCATAGAAGATCGGGATCTGCAGCAGCGTCGGCAGGCAGCCTGCGACGGGATTGGCGCCTTCCGTCTTGTAGAGCGCTATCACCTCCTTCTGCATCCGCTCCTTATCGTCCTTCCAGCGCTCCTGCACCGCCTTCATCTTGGGCTGAACCACCCGCATCTTCGCCATCGACGCGAACTGGCGCTGTGCGACCGGAAACATCAGCGCGCGGATGGTGACGGTAAGCAGGATGATCGCGACGCCGAAATTGCCGACGACCCGGAACAGCCAGTCGAGATAATAAAAGATCGGCTTCTCGACGACGCGGAACCAGCCCCAATCGATCGCATAGTCGAGCTGCGTCACCCCGGCCGCGGCGTAGCGGTCGAGCAGCCGCGTTTCCTTGGCCCCCGCGAACAGCCGGGCGGTGGAGATCAGCGCCTTCCCGGGCGGTAGCTGAGCGTCGGCCAGCGTGAAGCCGCCGGTGAACCGGTCGGTGGTCGTCGCACGAAACCCGCTCTGCACCTGCGCGGTCGCCGCCGGCACCAGCGCGGTCAGCCAGTATTTGTCGGTGAAGCCAACCCAGCCGCCGCGCGCCGCGAACAGATTGTCGCCCGGCTTGGCGGTTGTGCCGAAAATGCGCGAGAAGATGCCGGGCTCGTTGCCCTGCAGGTTCTTGTAGTCGATGTCGTAGTTGGCGCCCGACCCGAACACGCCGATTGGGCCGACATGCGACTGCCAGCTGCTCAGATCCTTGGCGACGCCGACCCGGACGATCGAGGCGTTAGGCGCGACCTGCACCGCAGCGGCGCTGGCGTTGGCCACGGTCTGCCGGACGGTGAAGAGATAATCGTCGTCGATCGCCAGCTCGATGCGAAACCGCTGCCCGGCCGAATTGACGGCGAACAGCGTCACCGGCCGGCCCGGGGCCAGCACCGTCGATGACGCGCGCCACAGCGTCTCCGGCCCGGGGCCGCCACGCCAGCCAAGCTGCGCGAACGAAGCCTGCGGCGCGCCGTCGGGCGAGAATAGCCGGATCGGCGGCGAGTCGGAAGCGATCGTCTCGCGGTGCCGCTTGAGCACGAGATCGTCGATCCGCGCGCCGCGCAGGTTGATCGAGCCGCTGAGCGCCGGCGTGTCGATCCGGACACGTTCGCCGGCCGTGGCCGCAAGCACCTGCGCGCGCGTGCGGGTCGCCGCCGGGCTGTCGGCGGTCGGATCGGCGGCGGGGCTCGCGACCGGGCGCGAGCGGCCGTCGACGATCTGCGTCGCGGGCGGATTGGCCGGCGCATAGCGATGGATCGCCCATTGCCAGCTCAGCAGGATAACCGCCGCGATCACCGCGAACAGGATGAAGTTGCGCCGTTCTTCGGTCACGCGGAAGCCTTAGGGATCAGGGTACGGGGTCCGGGCCGTACGACCCGAAGGGATGACAGCGCGCGATGCGCCTGATCGCCAGCCACCCGCCCTTGGCCGCCCCATAGCGGCCAAGGGCGGTGATTGCATAGGCGGAACAACTGGGCTGAAACCGGCAGGTCGGCGGCATGACCGCCGACGGTCCCCGCTGCCAGCCGCGGACGAGCAGGATCAGAAGGCGGGTCAGCACCGCTTACTCCCTCCCTGCAGGGGCGAGGAGCGCGGCCAGTTTCCGCAACGCTTTGCCTAGCTCCGCCTTCAACAGCGCGAAGTCGCGCTCGACGCCGCCAGCGCGGCCGATCAGGACATGGTCCGCCCCCGGGACGCCGCCTCCTGGCAGCATTGCCGCCGCCAGCGCGCGGAAGCGACGCTTCATGCGGTTGCGGACGACCGCGTTGCCGATCTTCTTGGTAACGGTGTAGCCGACCCGCATCGCAGGCGAGCCGTCGTTACGCGGACGCACCAGCAGGACGAAACCCGGCATCGGTGCGCGTCTGCCGCCGTTGGCCGCGAGGAAATCCTTGCGGCGCGAGAGGACGGTTACGCCGACAGCTTCTTGCGGCCGCGCGCGCGGCGGGCGCGGATCACCGCCCGGCCGCCGACCGTCGCCATCCGCGACCGGAACCCGTGCCGGCGTGCGCGCACCAGGTTGCTCGGCTGAAAGGTCCGCTTCATCGGTCATTCCCAATTCGTTTAACAGCAAAAGGCCGCCCCGAGGACGGCCTGAATGGGCAACCGCATACGGAAGGGGGCCGTCAAAGTCAACGCGGGGCAGTAGGCGAGAAGGCCCGTCACGCCGCTTAGGTGGGGCGGGTGTGTTGCCGATACAAGGCAGCTCGACCGCAGCGGGCCGACCTTCCGCTCTCCGCAAATTCCGGTAAGAACACCGCAGGAACAAGGGGGACCGCATGGCGGCGATCGTGTCGACGGTGGCGTATCTGGGACTGGAGGCGCGTGGCGTCGAGGTGCAGGTACAGCTCATTCCCGGCCTGCCTGCCTTCAACATCGTCGGTCTGGGCGACAAGGCAGTGCGCGAGAGCCTGGAGCGCGTCCGCGGCGCGATCGCCGCGATGGGGCTGGCGCTGCCGCCCAAGCGGATCGCAGTCAATCTCTCGCCCGCCGACCTGCCCAAAGAGGGATCGCATTTCGACCTGCCGATCGCGCTGGCGCTGCTGGCGGCGATGGGCATCGTCGATGTCGAGGCCCTGGGCGAATATGTCGTCGTGGGCGAGCTCGGCCTCGACGCCCGGATCGCGCCCTCACCCGGTGTACTGCTCGCCGCGCTACACGCATCCGAAGCGGGCAAGAACCTGATCTGCCCCGCCGCGCAGGGTGCCGAGGCGGCTTGGGCCGGGACGGTCGAGGTGGTGGCGCCGCCCGATCTGCTGTCGCTGCTCAATCATCTGAAGGGGCAGGGGCTGCTCGACACGCCCGTGCCCGGCGAGGCCGACGACGCCGTCCACGGCCCCGACCTCGCCCAGGTCAAGGGCCAGGAGACCGCAAAGCGCGCGCTGGAGATCGCCGCATCGGGCGGCCATAATCTGCTGATGGTCGGCCCGCCCGGCGCCGGCAAGTCGCTGATGGCCAGCTGCCTGCCCGGCATCCTGCCGCCCCTCGACGCCGCGGAGGCGCTGGAGGTCAGCATGGTGCAGTCTGTAGCGGGAACGCTGACGGGCGGCCGGCTGACCCGGACGCGGCCGTTCCGCAGCCCGCACCATTCCGCCTCGATGGCGGCGCTGACCGGCGGCGGCCTGCGGGTCAAGCCGGGCGAGGTCAGCCTCGCGCATCTCGGCGTCCTGTTCCTCGACGAGCTGCCCGAGTTCAACCGCGCCGTGCTCGACTCGCTGCGGCAGCCGCTGGAGACCGGCACGGTCAGCGTCGCGCGTGCCAACGCCCATGTCACCTTTCCCGCGCGGGTGCAGCTGGTCGCGGCGATGAACCCGTGCCGCTGCGGGCATCTGGGCGATGCGGGGCTCGCCTGCGCCCGGGCCCCGCGCTGTGCGTCCGATTATCAGACCAAGGTGTCGGGGCCGCTGCTCGACCGTATCGACCTCCATGTCGAGGTGCAGGCGGTCAGCGCCGCCGACCTGGTCTTGCCGCCGCCCGCGGAGGGGTCGGCCGAGGTTGCGAAGCGCGTCGCCGCGGTGCGCCGGCTACAGACGGCGCGCTTTGCCGAGGAGCCGGTCCGCACCAACGCGGAAGCCGAAGGTGCGCTGCTGGAGCGGGTCGCCACCCCCGACGAGCCGGGCCGCAAGCTGCTCGCCCAGGCGGCGGAGGCGATGCGGATGTCGGCGCGAGGCTATACCCGCATCCTGCGTGTCGCGCGCACGATCGCCGACATGGCGGGCAGCGACGGCGTCGGCAGGCTGCACGTTGCAGAGGCGCTGAGCTATCGGCGGACGGCGCCACGCGCGTGAATGTCTCCCGCGGCGGCCGGTAGCGCAGCGGTTGATCGAGATCAGCCAGCTCGGCAAACTCGCGGTGAGCCGCGCAGGGTGGCCGGTGAACGGGCGATTGCGGTGGAATGGATGCTGATGCCGTTCAAGCGGCATGCCGACTTCAGCGGCCGCTCGCGGCGGCGGGAATACCCGCGGTGGCCGCTCTTCATCCTGATACCGTGCCGGTGTCGCTGATCGGCGGCCTGATCGCGCTGCTGCTCGGGGTGCTGCTGCTGGTCTGGTATCTGATGAGCGGTAGGGCCGGCTCCAACCGCTTCGGGGCCGGCCCGAAGATGCGCGGCGTCGCGACGGCCTATGGGAGGGACCGCGGCCCGGCCGATCATCCGCCGCCCTGTGGCCAGCAGCCTCCCGCCTCGCTGATCCCGATGGTCGCCGGCTCGGGCCCGCTGCGTGCTTGCTCCCGGGCCCGCCGTCCGGCACCATCGTGGCGAGTCGCGCAGGGGTGCGCAGGCGAGAAGGGGGAATTTTTACATGGAGTTCATGTTCATGCCGTTCCGGCGCTACGCGGAGTTCAGCGGCCGGTCGCGGCGCATGGAATACTGGATGTGGACGCTGTTCATCTTCGTCGTCTATCTGGTCTTCGTCGTGCTCGGCGTAGCGCTTGGCGCGACCGCGATCCTTGGCGCAAGTCAGGGCAGCTCGGGCGGAACCGCGGCGGGCGCGGGCGGCGCGATCATCGTCTTCGCGTTGTTTGGCATCTTCCTGCTGGCGATCTTCCTGCCGTCGCTGGCCGTGGCAGTCAGGCGGCTGCACGACACCGATCATTCGGGCTGGTGGATACTCGCGCCGATGATCGGCTCGGTCATCCAGGTCGCGGGCGGTGCGATGCATAGCCAGGTGGTGGCACTGGTGGGCGGGCTGGTCGGGCTGGTGATCGGCGTGCTCCTGCTGGTCTGGTATTTCTCCGACGGCACGGCGGGGGCGAACCGGTTCGGGCCCGATCCCAAGGGGCGCGGCGGGCCGGGCGGCTATGACCAGGGCTACGGCCAAGGCTATGGTCAGCAACCCGCTCAAGGCTATGGCGCGCCGCAACAGAACTCCTGGTGATACTTGCCGCCGCGGACGCGCTGGGGTAGCGCGCCCGCGGCCCGGCGGGGTCGCCACGCGGGTGTGGTGAAATTGGTAGACGCGCGGGACTCAAAATCCCGTTCCGCAAGGAGTGTCGGTTCGAGCCCGACCACCCGCACCACGCGCAGCGCGGCAGGCGGGTCGCTTCAGCAAACCCGTCCGACGGCACGGCGCGGCTAGGCCGCGGCGTCGCCCGGCTAACCTTCCGGCACATCGCCTCGGTTCCAAAGTCTCCTTCGCACGCTATACCACCGGCATGACCCCCGATTTCGACTTCGCGCTGGGCGAGATGGCCGATGCCATCCGCGACACCACCCGCCGCTTCGCCACCGACAGGATCGCGCCGCTCGCCGCGCGGATCGATGCCGACGACTGGTTTCCGCGCGACGAGCTGTGGCCCGCAATGGGGGCGCTCGGCCTTCACGGCATCACCGTGGCGGAGGCGGACGGGGGACTGGGGCTCGGCTATCTGGAACACGTCATCGCGTGCGAAGAGGTCGGCCGCGCATCGGCGTCGATCGGGCTGAGCTACGGCGCCCATTCGAACCTGTGCGTCAACCAGATCGCGCGCTGGGCCAGTCCCGAGCAAAAGACGAAATACCTGCCCAAGCTCATCAGCGGCGAGCATGTCGGCAGCCTCGCCATGTCGGAAGCCGGCGCCGGCTCCGACGTCGTGTCGATGAAGCTCCGGGCCGATCGCGTGCAGGGCGGCTATGTCCTCAACGGCACGAAGTTCTGGATCACCAACGCCGCTTACGCAGACACGCTGGTCGTCTATGCCAAGACGGGCGACGGCAGCCGCGGCATCACCACCTTCCTGATCGAGAAGGACACGCCCGGCTTCGCGATCGGGCAGAAGATCGACAAGATGGGGATGCGCGGGTCGCCGACTGCAGAGCTGGTCTTCACCGATTGCGAGGTGCCGGACGAGCAGGTCATGGGGCCGCTCAACGGCGGTGTCGGCGTCCTGATGAGCGGGCTCGACTACGAGCGCACCGTGCTCGCGGGCATCCAGCTCGGCATCATGCAGGCGTGCCTCGACGTCGTGCTGCCATACCTGCGCGAGCGCCGGCAGTTCGGCCAGCCGATCGGCGCGTTCCAGCTGATGCAGGCCAAGGTCGCCGACATGTACGTCGCGCTCAACTCGGCCCGCGCCTATGTTTATGCGGTGGCGAAGAGCTGCGACGCCGGGCGCACGACGCGGTTCGATGCGGCGGGCGCGATCCTGCTCGCGAGCGAGAACGCGTTCCGCGTCGCGGGCGAAGCGGTGCAGGCGCTGGGCGGGGCGGGCTATACCAAGGACTGGCCGGTCGAACGCTTCCTGCGCGACGCCAAGCTGCTCGACATCGGTGCGGGCACGAACGAGATCAGGCGCATGCTGATCGGCCGCGAACTGATCGGCGCGGTTGACACGGTGGCGCAGTGAGAGCGAATACGTGCTGTTGATCGCCGTACTGGTCGGTGTCTCCGCCTATGGACGGGTGACGTCCGCCTGGTCGGCACGCCCGTTCCTCGTAATCGGCGTTCTCGTCGCTGCGCTGATCGCGCTGGCCGCCTTGACGCAGCCCGTCATACCGCCCCTGTTGCCGCTGCTCGTCGACGCGGTGGTCGACTTCATGGCCGGCGTGGCGCTCTTCTCGCTAGGCTACGCTTTGGGCCGTTGGCTCGATCGCGACAAGGAACGGTATTAGGCTCGCTGCGGACGCCGACGCTGCGCCGATCCCTCACCCCGCCATATACGCGTCCAGCGTCTCGTGGAAATGCCGGATGCGGCTTTCCTGATAGCGCGCGAGCGTAACGCCGGGCTTTCGCGACGCCTTCAGCCCCTTCTGGATGCGGCGCAGATTGTCGGTGTCCTGATCCGCGACCATCGCCGCCGAGCCCAGCTCGGGTGCGTCCTTCCAGTCCTGGTCCGGCCCCAGCATCCGCATCTTCGCAGGCGCCGGGTGGCTGCCGTCGGGCGCCTTGGCGAACAGGAACATGATCTCCATGATGTGGCTGTCGGGATCGTTGCCATTGGGGCGGAAACGATAGGTGATCGGCAGCGCCTGCCCGCCCCAGGGCACCATGTTGGGGAACAGCAGATATTCGATCAGGTCGAGCGCCTCGCTGTCCGACAGGTCGCTCATGTCGCGCCCCGACGAGCGCCCGATCTTCTCGCGTGCGCGAGCCGCGAGTGCGGGGCGCGCGTCTTCTCCATCGGCTAACGCGATCGGTTTGCCCGCGAAGAACGGCACGTCGCGGCGCATCTCCTCCACCGTCTGCGCAGGCGTCATCGCGGCGCGGCCGGGGGAGGGCACGCCCTGGACGCTGATCATGCGGCTGACGTGGCGGACGCCCGGCCAGACATCGTATTGCGTGTTGGTGTCACCATAATAGCCCGTCACTTGCGGGTGCGCGGTGCCGACATGATAGGCTTCGATGAACGCCTCCATGCCCAGCTTCCAGTTGCATGGCATCACCTTGGCGACGTGCGCGGCGACGTAGCGGTTCTCCAGCTGGAACGCCTCGAAATGATCGGGCAGGTTCTCCAGATACGCCTCGAATGGCTCGCACGCCGGGTCGAGGTTGACGAACACGAACCCGCCCCACAGCCCGACCTGGGCCTCCGGCAGGCAGAACTTCGCCTTGTCGACCTGCGGGAAGTCCCACTGGCCGGGCAGCACGGCGAGCTTGCCGTCGAGCGTCCAGGTCCAGCCATGGAAGGGACAGCGGATCTGCTTGGCGTTGCCCGCCTCGGTGCGCAGCATCGTGCCGCGGTGGAGGCAGGAATTAACGTAGGCCTTGATCGTGTCGGCCCCGTTGCCGGCCGCCGTGCGGACGATCAGCAGCGAATCGTCGACGATGTCGTAGACGACCTGGTCGCCGACCTGTGCGAGCTCCTCGACGCGGCAGGCGAACTGCCACGTCCTGCGCCAGACCCTCTCCACCTCGCGGTCATGCCAGGCGCGCGAGAAATACCGCTCGGCGGAAACGTCCTCGGTCGACGGGTTCAGCGGTGGCGACTCGGCGCGCAGCACCGCGGGCGCGGCGATCGGGTCGCGTGAGAGCACGTCCTGCACCGAGGGACCGGGCCGGCGGGCGATGATGTCCGTTGAGGTGTCCATGCGGCGGCGCTCCTGTTTGCGCCAGCCTGCCGCCATGCTAGCGCGATGGCAATGGAGATGCTGCCCCACCGCCACCTGACGACGCTGGCGCTCGACGTCGATTTTGCCGGGGTGACGCCGATCGGCCAGACCCGCGCCGGGTTTCGCGGCATTGCCCCGGTCACGGGCGGACGGTTCACGGGCGAACGGCTGAGCGGCACGGTCGGACCCGGGCAGGACTGGTTCGTCACCCGCCCCGACGGCAGCATCGCGATCGACGTGCGGCTGACGCTGACAACCGGCGATGGGGTGACGGTGTACCTCAATTATCAGGGCGCGATGAACGGCCGCGGCGATGCGATGTCGCGGTTCCGCAAGGGCGAGCAGCTGGCCGCGGACGACTATGCGCTGACCGTCACCGCGCGGCTGGAGTGCGGCGATGCGCGCTATGCCTGGCTTAACGATGCGACCGTGGTGGGGGTGGGGGAGCAGACCCCGGGCGGCCCAGTCTATCATCTGTTCGACATCGGCCGGTGAGCGCTCCCGTCCTCGACAGCAAGCTATCGTCCGACAGCGACGTCTTCCGCGCCAACGCCGCGCACAACCGCGCACTGGTCGAGCGGCTGCGCGCCGACGTGGCGCAGGCCGCGCTGGGCGGATCGGCGGCGTCGCGCGACCGCCATGCCGGCCGCGGCAAGCTGCTTCCCCGCGACCGCGTCGAGCGGCTGCTCGATCCGGGCTCGCCGCTGCTGGAGATCGGCCAGCTCGCAGCCAACGGGCTGTACGGCGACGAAGTCCCTGGCGCGGGGATGATCGCGGGCATCGGCCGTATCTCGGGCCGCCAGTGCATGATCGTGTGCAACGACGCGACGGTGAAGGGCGGCACCTATTACCCGCTCACCGTAAAGAAGCATCTACGCGCGCAGGAGATCGCGGAAGCGAACCGGCTGCCCTGCATCTATCTGGTCGACAGCGGCGGCGCGAACCTGCCGCATCAGGCGGAGGTGTTCCCCGACCGCGACCATTTCGGGCGTATCTTCTTCAACCAGGCGAACATGAGCGCCAAAGGCATCCCGCAGATCGCCTGCGTGATGGGCAGCTGCACCGCGGGCGGCGCTTACGTCCCCGCGATGTCGGACGAGACGATCATCGTCCGCGGGCAGGGGACGATCTTCCTCGCCGGGCCGCCGCTGGTGAAGGCCGCGACGGGCGAGGTCATCAGCGCCGAGGAGCTGGGCGGCGCCGAGACGCACGGCCGCAAGTCCGGCGTGGTCGATCATGTCGCCGAGAATGACGAGCATGCGCTGACGATCGTCCGCGACATCGTCTCGACGCTGCAGCCGCCTGTGAAGCCCGACATCAACCTGCGCGACCCGCGTCCGCCCAAGTTTGCGACGGAAGAACTGTACGGCATCGTCCCGCCGGATGTGCGCGCGCCCTACGATGTGCACGAGGTGATCGCACGGCTGGTCGATGGTAGCGAGTTCCACGCGTTCAAGGCGCTGTACGGATCGAGCCTTGTCTGCGGCTTCGCGCATATCTGGGGCATCCCTGTCGCGATTCTCGCCAACAACGGCGTGCTGTTCTCCGAGTCCGCGCAGAAGGGCGCGCACTTTATCGAACTCGCCTGCCAGCGCCGCGTGCCGCTGCTGTTCCTCCAGAACATTTCCGGCTTCATGGTCGGCGGCAAGTACGAGGCGGAAGGTATAGCGAAGCATGGCGCGAAGCTGGTGACCGCGGTCGCCACCGCCAGTGTGCCCAAGATCACGGTGCTGATCGGCGGCAGCTTCGGCGCGGGTAATTACGGCATGTGCGGCCGCGCCTATTCCCCGCGGTTCCTGTTCACCTGGCCCAACAGCCGGATCAGCGTCATGGGCGGCGAACAGGCGGCATCGGTGCTGGCGACGGTCCACCGCGACGCGGACCGCTGGACGCCCGAGGAGGCGGAGGCGTTCAAGGCGCCGGTGCGGCAGAAGTACGAGGATGAGGGCAACCCGTACTACGCGACCGCCCGCCTGTGGGACGACGGCGTCATCGACCCGGCGCAGACGCGCGACGTGCTGGGCCTCGCGTTCGCCGCGACGCTCAACGCGCCCGTGCCGGAACGCGCGCAGTTCGGGGTGTTCCGGATGTGAGGAGGAAGAAGGGCATGCGGGCAGGCCGAATGGCGATACGCGCGGCATTGGCGGTCGCGGCGGGGCTTTGCGTGATGGCGGCGGCCCCGGCGGCGCGCGCGCCCGCACCTCGCCTCCTCCTCCCCGTCAGCGACGCCGACTCGATGCTGGTCGGAGGCAGCGGGTGCGAATCCGCCTTCGCGCAGGAAGTGACCAGCTGGACCTTCATGCGCAACACCAGCTTCATGCTCCGCACCGGCCCCGGCCGCGCGGGGCTGCATCAGTGCACCTTCACCGACGCGCAGGCGGAAGGGTTCGGTGAGGGCGGCAAGGCCCTGTCCTGCGGCGGCCGGCGCGTGTCCGTGCGCCGGGTCGGACGAGTCACCTCCCATGCCGAAGCCGACAGCAGCGACTATCCGGCGGTGCTGACCGTCACCGACGGCCGCCGGACGGAGACGATCCGCGGCAGCTATGGGACCGCCTGCTGATGCTGCCCCTCCTCCTCGCGCTGGCGCAAGTCACCCCCGTTCAGCCGATGCCCCACGGCACCGGCCTGCCGCCCGCAACCGCAGAGGCGCAGGGCGACGCGCCCGCGATCCTCGCCGCCGTCAACGGGCTGTTCGCCGCACTGACCGCGCGCGACATGACGCGCGCGCAGAGCTTCTTCCGCGCCGACGGCGGTGCGCAGGCGGTGGTCGAGCAGCCCGACGGCACGCGCACCTTCCGTCATGAGACTTGGCCGCAATTCCTCGCTCGCTTGCCGGCCACCGGGCCCCGCTTCGTCGAGGCGCTGACCGATCCGGCGGTCGAGGTCGATGGTGACATCGCGATGGTGTGGTCGCCCTACACCGTGATGGTCGACGAGCGGCTGGTGCATTGCGGGGTCGACCATTTCGACCTCATCCGCGAGGGCGGGCAGTGGAAGATCCTCAACATCAGCTGGACGCAGCGGACGGCCGGGTGCGCGGCGCAATGAATCCTGTCCTACAGCAAGCGATGGGCCTATGCCGCGCCGGACCAGACGAAGCGCGTCTTTACAATGATTTGGTAACGAAAATCGAAGCGTTTACGCCTCTACTTAGCCTCTACTTCCGATGCTGACCTCGCTCCTCATCGCCAACCGCGGCGAGATCGCCTGCCGGGTGATCCGCACCGCACGGCGGCTCGGCATCCGCACGGTCGCGGTGTATTCGGACGCCGACGCGCAGGCGCTCCATGTGCGGCAGGCGGACGAGGCGGTGCATATCGGCGCGTCGCCGGCGCGCGAGAGCTACCTGGTGGGCGAGCGCATCATCGCTGCGGCGAAGCAGACGGGCGCCGAGGCGATCCACCCCGGCTACGGCTTCCTGTCGGAGAATGCCGACTTCGCGCAGGCCGTGATCGACGCGGGGCTGATCTGGGTCGGACCGCAGCCCGCCAGCATCCGCGCGATGGGGCTGAAGGACGCCGCCAAGGCGCGGATGATCGCTGCGGGCGTGCCGGTGACACCGGGCTATCTGGGCGAGGACCAGTCGCCCGCGCGGCTGCAGGCCGAGGCCGACGCGATCGGCTATCCCGTGCTCATCAAGGCGGTCGCAGGCGGCGGCGGAAAGGGGATGCGCCGGGTCGAGAGCGCGGCCGAGTTCCAGGACGCGCTCTTAAGCTGCAAGCGCGAGGCGGCGTCGAGCTTCGGCGACGACCGCGTGCTGCTGGAGAAATACATCCTCTCGCCGCGCCATATCGAGGTGCAGGTCTTCGGCGACAGCCACGGCCAGGTCGTCCACCTGTTCGAGCGGGACTGCTCGCTTCAGCGCCGCCACCAGAAGGTGATCGAGGAAGCCCCCGCGCCCGGCATGGACGAGGCGACGCGGGAGGCCGTGTGTGGCGCCGCGGTGAGGGCGGCGCAGGCCGTCGACTACGAGGGCGCAGGCACGATCGAGTTCATCGCCGATGCGAGCGATGGCCTGCGCGCCGACCGCATCTGGTTCATGGAGATGAACACCCGCCTTCAGGTCGAGCACCCGGTGACGGAGGAGATCACCGGCCAGGACCTGGTCGAATGGCAACTCCGCGTCGCGTCGGGCGAGCCGTTGCCGAAGCGGCAGGAGGAGCTGCGCATCGACGGTTGGGCTATGGAGGCGCGGCTGTATGCGGAGGACCCGACTACGGGTTTTCTGCCATCAATCGGATTGTTGGAGCACTTCCGGTTGCCGGACGCAGCTCGGATTGAAACCGGCGTTGTGCAGGGCGGTGAGGTCAGCCCTTTCTATGATCCCATGATCGCCAAGATCGTCGTTCATGGATCATCGCGCGCCGACGCGATCGGGAGCTTGCTGACCGCCTGCGAATCCGTGGAGGTCGCGCCCGTCCGGACCAACGCCGCCTTTCTCGCCAGCTGCCTAAAGTCGCAGGACTTCAAGGCTGGCAAGGTGACAACCGGCTTTATCGGCGCGCATATTGAAGAACTCACTCGGCCGTTGCGGAGCGACGCCGCCGTGCTTGCGGCGCTTAGCTGGCGTCTCGAAGAGTTCATGGACGCCGAATACAAAAGCAATGCGGACGTCTGGGCCGCGAACCCGCGCGCGCTATTCGGCTTTAGACTCAACCGTGCGCCCGAACCCGCACGACTCAGTTTCACTCGCGACGGTGAGCCGCACGTGGCGTCGGCCATGCTAGAGACTCAGGGATCTGACTGGCAATGGTTGCTCGCCGTTGATGGTCGCACCCACTTCGCCGTGCCGGATGACCTGCCGGCAACCCACGGGCCAATGGCCGGCGAACCCTTCGAGGGTCCGATCCGAGTGTTCAGCAAGGGCGGCAGCGAGCAGTTCGTGTTTGGCGCGCGGCGTTCGGCGGCGGGGACCGGAGCCGCCGCCGACGGCGCGATCCTCTCTCCCATGCCCGGCCGCGTCATCGCGGTAGAGGTCGCGGCGGGCGACAGCGTCGCCAAAGGGCAGAAGCTCGTCACGCTGGAGGCGATGAAGATGGAGCACAGCCTCGTCGCCCCCTTCGACGGCACGGTGGCGGAGCTGAACGCGCAAGCCGGCGGGCAGGTGAGCGAGGGCAAGCTGCTGGTGCGGGTGGAGAGAAGCGAATGAACGCGAACCTGCAATCCTCCCCGGGACGGGGAGGGGGACCGTTCGCGCCGCGAGTGGTGGAGGGGGTTCGCCTATCGCGTATCGCTTGCGGCCTGCCCCCTCCGTCCCGCGGCTGCGCCGCGCGCCACCTCCCCGTCCCGGGGAGGATCGGATGACCGATCCCATCCGCACCGATCTGACGGACGGCATCCTGACGATCACCCTCGACCGGCCCGACGCGCTCAACGCCTTCAACCGCGACATGATGGAGGCGATGATCGCCGCCTTCGACCGCGCCGACGCCGATGACGCGGTGCGCGCGGTGATCGTCACCGGCACTGGCGAGCGCGCCTATTGCGCGGGCGCGGACCTTTCGGGCGGAGCCAAGACCTTCGACTATGCGAAGGGCTCGCGCTGGACGGGGCAGAGCCCGGTCGGCGCCGACGGTGAAGTCGACTACGATCACCCCGGCATCCGCGACGGCGGCGGCCAGCTGTCCTTGCGCATCTTTCAGTGCCGCAAGCCCGTGATCGGCGCGATCAACGGCGCTGCAGTTGGGGTCGGCGTCACCATGACGCTGCCGATGGACTTCCGCCTTGCCGCCGACACCGCGCGGTTCGGCTTCGTGTTCGCGCGGCGCGGCATCGTGCCGGAGGCGGCGTCGAGCTGGTTCCTGCCGCGGCTGGTCGGCATTTCGACCGCGCTCGACTGGGCCTATTCGGGGCGGCTGGTGCCGGCCGCGGAGGCGCAGGCGGCGGGACTGGTCCGCTCGGTCCACACCCAGGCCGACCTGCTCCCCGCGGCCCGCGCGTTGGCGCATGAGCTGACCGCGCACGCGGCGCCGGTGTCGATCGCGCTCACCCGCCAGATGATGTGGCGGATGCTCGGCGCGGCGAGCCCGATGGAGGCGCACCGGCTCGATAGCCGCCTGGTCTGGTCGCGCGGGCAGAGCGGCGACGCGCGCGAGGGCGTCCAGAGCTTCATCGACAAGCGCCCCGCTGCCTATCCCGATCGCGTCAGCACCGACCTGCCACATTTCACCCCCTGGCTCGACGACCTCAGCTGGTGAACCGCAGATGGCGCTGTCCTACAACGCCGCCGTCGTGGCAGCGCCCTAGAGACGGCGGTAGTGCCAGACGTAGCTGGCCGCGAAGGCTTGGCGTTAAGCGCCAACTTCGACAAGTTGATGGGAAAGCGGCATGGTCGGCAGGCATTGGGAAGACTGGACCGTCGGCGATCGGATCGAGCATCCGATCCGCCGCACCGTGACCGAGACGGACAATCTCCTCTTCTCGACCATGACCCATAATCCGCAGCCGCTTCACCTCGACGCGGAGGCGGCCAAGGCGAGCGAGTTCGGGCAGATCCTCGTCAACGGCACCTTCACCTTCAGCCTGATGGTCGGGCTGTCGGTGGGGGAGACGACGCTCGGCACGCTGATCGCCAATCTCGGCTACGACAAGCTGGTGATGCCAAGCCCCGTCTTCATCGGCGATACCATGCGCGCCGAGACGGAGGTCACGGAACTGCGCGAAAGCCGGTCGCGGCCGCGTGCGGGGCTGGTGACCTTTCGCCATCGCCTCCACAACCAGCGCGGCGAGCTGGTCTGCGAATGCCTGCGAACCGCGCTTGTGTCGCGCCGTCAGCGCTGACCGCGACCATGCCAACATTTGTTAGGATGATTTGGCGCGACGCGCTGCACAAGCTGGTACAACAGCCTTCTGAAAAGAGGGGAAAATCTGCGAATGTTGACCCGGCGGTTTCTGCTCGGCCGCACGCGCGACGCGCTGAGCGAGGAAGAACGGCGGGTGATCGAGCAGTCGATGTCCGGCGTGCGGACCATCCCGGCGAGAACCTGCGTCACCCGCCGCGGCGAGCCGATCCATCAGAGCATCATGCTGCTCGACGGCTTCATGTGCCGCTACCTGGATGACCGGGAGGGCTATCGCCAGCTGGTGTCTATCCAGGTGCCGGGTGACTTCGTCGACCTGCACGGCTTTCCGCTCAAGCGGCTCGACCACGACGTCGTTACGCTCGGCGTCTGTACGGTGGCGGTGTACGAGCATCGCACGCTGGCGGAGATTCAGGCCACCTACCCGCGATTGACGCGCTGGCTGTGGTTTTCGACTCTGCTCGACGCCGCGATCCACCGCGAATGGATTTTCCGGCTCGGGCGGCTCGGCGCAGAGGGGCGCGTGGCGCACCTGTTCTGCGAGATGAACGCGCGGCTGGAGATGGTGGAACTGGCCGCTGATGGCCGGTTCTCGCTGCCGGCGACGCAGGCGGATTTGGCGGAGGCGTGCGGGATAACTGGGGTGCACGTAAACCGCGTGCTCAGGCTGATGCGCGAGCGCGAGCTGGCGACCTTCCGCGCGGGCGAGGTTCGGATTCTCGACCGGAAGCGGCTGGCGGCGCTGGCCGAGTTCGACCCGATCTATTTGTACGGCCAGCACAGCAGCTGGATCGCCGACGCGCGGGAAGGAAGCGCAGCATGACGATCGATACCGAACCCAAGGAGCCTGAGGACGGGCCGGGCACGGCGAGCGCAGAGCAGGGCTTGGTCGTGCTCGACGGCCCCGACGGCGTCGCGGTGACGATGGATGCGGACGCCGCACGTGAGACCGGCGAACGGCTGATCGCGGCGGCCGAACAGGCGGCAGGCCAGGGCGCATCACCGGCGGCGAATGACGTCTAGCGCGGCAGGCTGATCGTCGCCGCCAGCCCGCCGCCCGGCCGGTTGGCGAGGCGGATGTCGCCGCCCGCCTCGCGTACGATTGAGCGGGCCAGCGCCAGTCCCAGCCCGACCCCGCCAGTGTCGCGATTGCGCGACTCCTCCAGCCGGACGAACGGGTCGAAAACGCCCGCAAGCCGGTCCGCGGGAATGCCGGGGCCCTCATCCTCGACCACGACCGCCACCCCGCCCGGCGGCTCCTCCAGCCGTACCGCCGCGCCGCCGCCATATTTGACGGCGTTCTCGATCAGGTTGCGCACGGCCCTGCGCATTAGATTGGGGCGGAGCCGCACCCGCACCCGGCCGCTATCGGCCAGCGTCACGTCGGCGCCCAGCGCATGGAAGTCGTCGACCACCGCATCGACCAGCGCCGCGAGGTCGACCTCGACGGGCGGCTCGCTGGGGCGGCCGATACGCGCGAGCGACAGAATGTCGTCGAGCGTCCGATCCATCTCGATCACCGTGTCGGCCATCCGCGCGCGATCGGTCTCGTCCTCGACCGATTCGATCCTGACCCGCAGCGCCGCGAGCGGGGTGCGCAGGTCGTGGCCGATCGCGCCGAGCATCCGGTCCTTCTCGTCCAGCATCGCCGTGACCCTCAGCCGCAGCGCATTGAAGGCGTCGACCAGACGGCGAAGGTCGTCGGGCCCGGCGGGGACGACCGGTTCCCCTCGAGCATGCGGATCGAAACTGCCCGCCGCCGCTGTCAGATCACGAAGCGGCAGCGACAGCCTTCGTGCAATCCAGAGCACGGGGAAAAGGATGACGACGTAAAGGATCAGCGTCTGGATCAACAGGGCGGCGAGCAGACGCGAGCCGAACTGAACCCAAGGGGCGTAGACGACGATCCAGCCGCGGCCTGGCTGTTCCACCGCGATCATCAGCAGTTCGGGGCGATCTCTGCCGCGGTTTTCCGCCCGCCTCAGCTCATCGACGGCAGGGCGGGGGACGAGGCCGATGTCGATCCTTCCCGCCCTGACGCCGAGGTCGGCCAGCTGCAGCCGCAGTTCACCCGGTACCTCGGCGTGGCGGCGGTCGGCCGCGGCTGGTACGGGGTCGGCGGCGACGCGACGGACGCGGCCGCGGTCGGGCTGAATGGACCGGCCGCCTTGTGCTTCCCGCTCCAGCGCATCGGCGATCCGGATCGCAGCCGGTCGGGTTGCCTGCGCCAGGCGGAACTCGCGCCGGTCGCGCAGCGCCAGCCCGAAATTGACCGCCTGCGCCGCAAACAGCGCCAGCGCGATCAGCAGCGCCATCTGTCCGGCGAGGCTGCGCGGCCACAGCCTTGTCACATCCGCCTCATCGCCGGTGCCTCACAACCGCGTCACTTCGGCGGCCAGCGTATAGCCGCCGCCCCAGACCGTCTTGATGATGTCCGGTGTCTTGGCGTCGACCTCGATCTTGCGACGTAGGCGGCTGACCTGGTTGTCGATCGCGCGATCGAAGGCGATCGCCTCGCGCCCGTGGGTCAGGTCGAGCAGCTGGTCCCGGGTCAGAACCTGGCGCGGCCGCGTCACCAGCGCCAGGAGGAGGTTGTACTCGCCGGTCGAGAGCGGCACCGAGACGCCGTCGCGATCGATCAGCGCGCGCTCCCCCGATTTGAGCACCCACCCTGCGAAAGCGTAGCTGCCGCTCTCGGGCGCATGCTGGCGCGTGCCGCCGGCCGAGGCGCGGCGCAGGATGACCTTGACCCGCGTCGCCAGCTCGCGCGGGGAGAAGGGTTTCACGACATAATCGTCCGCACCCATCTCCAGCCCGACGATGCGGTCGGTCTCCTCCGCGCGCGCCGTCAGCAGGATGACGGGCAGGTCGCCGGTGGCGCGGAGATGGCGGCAGAGGCTGAGCCCGTCCTCGCCCGGCATCATCACGTCGAGGATGACTAGATCGATTGCATAGGCCGCCAGCCGCGTCCGCGCCGAGGCGGCGTCGGGCGCCTGAGTGACACGGAAGCCCTGCTTGCCGAGATACTGGGCAAGCGGCTCGCGGATCGAACGCTCGTCGTCGACGAGCAACAGGTGGGGAGCGTCCGTCACCGGCTTTACCGCCCCCCCTGCGCCTATGGCTTACTGCTGCGGCCGGGGCGGCGCGGGCGGCGGCGGCATCTCACCACCACCGCGACGGCCGCCGCCCATACGCGCGCCAAGCTCGTCGGGGGTCAGCTTGCCGTCATGGTTCGCGTCCATGCGATCGAAGCGGACGCCCGCAGCCGCCAAGTACTCGGCGCGGCTGATCGCACCGTCGCCATCGGTGTCGGCGCGCATCATGCCGCCGGGCATCCGCGGCGACGCGGCGGCTGGCGGCGCCATTTGCGGCATGTCCTGCGCCAGCGCGAGGCCGGCGCTGGAGACGAGAAAAGCGGCGAGACCGGCAAGCAGGGGCTTCATGAGCGGGGAACTCCTCTGATGGTGAGCGATCAGTGCCGGGCGGGTGTCGCCCGCATGTGTCGCGCGCCGACCAAAGTGTCGCAACTTGTCGCAACGCTTAGGCAAAGATCGCGACGCTCTGCATCTGTTCCGCCATCGACTCGCCCTCGCTGTTCCAGATGCCCATCAGCTGGCTGGAGCTGCCCGCGCTGGCAAAATCGGCATTGGCACGGAGCAGCCACCAGCCATCTTGGGTCTGCGGCTGCGGCCCGAGGATGTTCAGCAGCCACGTCATCGAGCTGACCGGGGCGGGGCCGCCAACCAGCTTCAGTGCGGCGGGCGGCAGACAGTCGGCGACGGTGATCAACTCGATCATCGGATCGAGCCCCGTCCGATCCTTGAGCCGCACCCAGCGCAGCCACTCGGCCGGGCCGACCGTGTCGTCGCGGCGGTCGAGGAAATCGAAGTTCTGGGTGAAGAACGGCGCCTTGCCGGTGAACAGCGCGGTTGCGCCTGTCGGCTTCTCGAACGCGGGCACGGTGCCCTGGCGCAGCTCGACCTTGGACTCGACCGGGCCCATGAAGACGAAGGTCGCGCGCAGGCCCAGCCCCGCTTCGCTCTCGACATCGGCCTGAACGAAGGCGGCGTTGCGACCGCGGCGCAGGCGTTGGGCGCGCACCGTCACGCGGCCGGCGAGCGGCCCGATAAAGGCGATCTGCGCAGACCGGAGCGGCGGCAGGTCCGCATCGGAATGCTGCGCCGCGTGGAGCGCCAGCGCCGCGGAGAAGCCGCCATAGGCGGTGCGGCCTTGTAGCCAGGTTTCAGGGATCGTGCCCGTGAAGCCGCCCTCGATCGGCGTCAGCGCGGCGAGCGTGTCGGGCAGCGAGATCATGCCGGCGTCTCCGCCAGCCGGTCGCGCAGCTCACGCTTGAGCACCTTGCCGATCGCGCTGCGCGGCAGTTCATCGACTGTGTGGAGGGCGGACAGACGCTGCGTCCTGCCGACCTGCGCATTGACCCAGGTCAGGATCTCCAGCGGCTCGTCGGTCGCGCCCGGGCGCGGCACAAAAAAGCCGACCGGCGTCTCGCCCCAAGTTTCGCTCGGCGCGCCGATCACGGCGGCGTCGGCTACCGCCGGGTGCCCGGCCAGCACCGCCTCCAGATCGGACGGATAGATGTTGTAGCCGCCAGAGATGATCATGTCCTTCTTGCGATCCATCAGGATCAGGAAGCCGTCTTCGTCGAAACGACCGACATCGCCGTGGCGAATGTAGCGGTTGCCGTCAGGATCGAACCATTCAGCGTCGCGGGTTGCCTCGGCGCGGCCGTGATAGCCGTTCATCATCGTCGGCGATCGGCCAACCACCTCGCCGCTCTCACCCGGCCCGACCTCGCGTCCATCATCGTCGATCAGCTTCATCTCGTGCCCCGGCATGGGGCGGCCGACGGTGTGGAGCTTGCCGGGAAACTCGTGCGCCGCGAGCATGCAGCCGCCGCCCCCCTCGGTCATGCCGTAATACTCGATCAGCGCCCCGGGCCAGCGCTTCACCACATCGGCCTTCAGTGCGGCGGAGAATGGCGCGCTGGTGCAGGTCTTGAAGCGGAAGCTCGACAGGTCGAACCCGTCGAAATCGGGCAGCGCCATGATCCGCTGATACTGGACCGGCACCAGCATGGTATGGGTCGCGCGGTGATCTTCGGCCAGTTCAAGATAGCGGTTCGCGTCGAACTTGCCCATCAGCACCACCGTCCCGCCCCAGCCGAGCGTCGGCAGGAAGCTGACGAGCGTGGTGTTGGAATATAGCGGGGTGGCGAGCAGCGTCACCGCATCGCCGAACCCCGCCGGGCCGTTGCGGTTGATGTGCCCCCATCGCATCGCGTGGCTCTGGACGATGCCCTTGGGCGTGCCGGTCGTACCCGACGAATAGATGATGTTGAAGCCGTCCGCGGGAGCGATCGTGACCGCTGCGGGCTTGCTGCCGTCCGGCGCCAGCCACGCGTCGAAGTCGCGGTCGAGCCGCACCTGCGTGGCCGCAACGGATTGTCCCGCGAGCGCCTGCTCGTTGGCCGCATCGACGAAGCAGATGTCGGCACCGCTGTCCGCGATCATGGCGGCGATCTGCTGCGGGGTCGAGGACGGCGCGATCGGGGCGGCGACGCTGCCCGCGCGCAGGATGCCGAGAAAGGCGACGCCATAGTCGACGCTGGGATAGGCGACGATCGCCGCCGCCTGCCCCTGCGTGGTCCCGTCGCGCTGGAGCGCGGCGGCGACCCGGTCCATCAGCCGGTCAAGTTCGGCATAGGTGATCGACCGGCGATCGTCGGCGATCGCCAGCCGGTCGCCGCGCTCTTGGGCATGGGCGGCGATCAGGTGGGGCAGCAGGCCGAAGTCCTGCGCGAGCATCTGGATGGCTTCGGTCATCGCCGGCATGGCTAGGCGAGGGCGCGTCCAAATGCCATACGCGATGTTCTAAACGGGAGAGGCAGTTGCTGTTCTACGATAGCCCGAACCCGGCGCCCAATCCGCGCCGCGTGCGCATCTTCATGGCCGAAAAGCATCTGCGGGTGCCGTCGACGACGGTGTCGATCACCCAGGGCGAGCATAAGGGTGCCGACTATCTTCAGGTCAACCCGCATGGGCAGACGCCGTCGCTCGCGCTCGACAACGGCGCGGTGCTGACGGAAAGCGTCGCGATCTGCCGGTATCTGGAGGCGCTGCATCCGGAGCCGCCGCTGTTCGGCCACGGCGCGCTCAACATTGCCCAGGTCGATATGTGGACGCGGCGCGTCGAACTCAGGCTGATGACGCCGCTGGCGATGGTATGGGCGCATACGCACCCGTTCACGGCGCGGGTCGTGAAGCCGCAATATAGGGAGTTTGGCGAGAGCCAGCGGCCCCGCGTGCTGGCGGCGATGGGCGAGTTCAACCGGGCGCTCGACGGGCGCGAGTGGCTGGACGGTGAGCGGTACACGATTGCCGACATCGTGCTGCTGACGACGATCGACTTTGCGACCTTTATTGGCATTACCATGCCCGAGGATCTGATTGCGTTGGCCCAATGGCATGCCCGCGCGACCGCTCGCCCGAGCGCCCAGGCGTGAGCGGGGCGATGGACGGGGGCGTCGCGATCGTCACCGGCGGCGGCACCGGGATCGGCGCCAGCGTGGTGCGCCGGCTCGCCGCGCGCGGCGTTCGCTCGGTGATCAACTACGCGTCCAGCCGCGACGAGGCCGAGGCGCTGGCGGCCGAGGTCGCCAACGGCTCGATCGCGGTGCAGGCGGACATCGTCGAAGACGGCGCCTGCCGCGCGCTGGTCGCGGCGGCGCAGGAGGCGTTCGGGCGGGTCGACTTCCTCGTCAACAATGCCGGGCGGACGAAGTTCGCCAACCATGAGGATCTGGATGCGCTCGACGCCGAGGACTTCGTCGACATCTATCGCCTCAACACCGTCGCGGCCTTTCAGATGATCCGCGCGGCCGCGCCGCTGATGCGCGCGAGCAACATGGGGGCGGTGGTCAATGTCGCCAGCGTCGCCGGGGTGTTCGGCATCGGCTCGTCGGTCGCCTATGCGGCCTCGAAAGGCGCGCTCGTCACCATGACCAACAGTCTGGCGCGGGTGCTGGCCCCCGCGATCCGCGTCAACGCCGTCGCGCCGGGCTATGTCGGAACGGGCTGGTTCGAGAAGCGGTTGGGCGAGGAGGGCTTCGCGCGGTTGAACGCGCGGATCGCCGCGGCGACGCCGATGGCGATGGCGGCGGGGCCGGATGACATCGCCGGTCCGATCGCCATGCTGCTCGACCCGGCCAGCCGGGTGATGACGGGCGAGACGCTGGTGCTCGATGCCGGCGCCCACCTCGACATCGGGCTCAGCCGCCGGCCGGGCCGGGAGGGCTGACCGCGGCGGCCGACCGCACGAGCAGCGCGATGATCAGCGCCGCGGCGCCGATCAGCGCGCCCGCGACGAGGAAGGCCGTGCCGTCGAAGCCGCGGCCCGCACCCCAAGCCAGGCTCTGCGCCGCAATCAGCGGACCCAGGATCGCCGCGACAGAGTTCATCGAGCCGATCCCGCCCTGCAGCGCGCCCTGCCGCGTCGCGTCGACCATGCGCGACAGCAGGCCGTTCAGCGCCGGCCAGGCGAAGGCGCCGAGCGCGCCAACGAGGAAGAAGGCGTAGACCTGCCACACCTGCGTCGTGAAGGCGTAGGCGACCATGCACGCGGCGCCGCACAGCAGCCCCACCACCGCGGCACGGCGTTCGCCCAGCCACGCCACCATCCGGCCGGTCAGCAGCGTCTGCACCAGCCCCATCAGCAGCCCGACCCAGGCCAGGCTCCAGCCGATCTCCTTCGGGCCCCAGCCGAAGCGGATCGTCGCCCAGAAGCTCCACGTCGCAGGATAGACGATCGAGCCTAGCTGCCACAGGAACCAGGCGATCAGCAGCGGCGCCGCGTTCCCCGCCGTGAACAGCGGGCGGAACGCACCGACAACGGTGGATTCGCGCAGGCGGAAGGGCCGGCGGTGCGCGCTGTCGAGCGTCTCGGGCAGGACAAAATACATGACGAGCGCGTTGAGCGCGGCGAGCAGGCCGGCCACGATGAAGGGGGCGCGCAGCCCCAGCGTCGCGACCAATCCGCCGAGCGCCGGGCCGATCACGAAGCCGATCCCGAACGCCGCGCCGAGCATGCCGTAGCCGGCGGCGCGCTTCTCGGGCGGCGAGACATCGGCGATCACCGCACCCGCCGGGCCATAGATCGCGCCCGTCAGCCCCGCGATCGCGCGGCCGACGAACAGCCAGGCCAGCGTCGGCGCCGCCGCCTGCACACCATAGTCGATCGCAAAGGCGAGCATGCAGGCGAGCAGCACCGGCCGCCGGCCGAAACGGTCGCCGAGATTGCCGACGATAGGTCCAGCGAAGAACTGCGCGATCGCGAACACCGCCAGCATCCAGCCGCCGACCCGCGTCGCGGCGGGCAGATCGAGATGGCCGAGTTCGGTGATCAGCCGCGGCAGCACGGGCGCGACGATGCCGAAGCCGATCACGTCGATCGCCGCGGCGGCAACGACGATCGGGATGGCGGGATGCGCGAAGCGACTCACGCCGTCGCGGTCCGGCGCCGGTCCGCCATGTTGTCCATGTTGTCCCCTCGGATTGTGGCGCCATGGGCTGCGATCCACATCATCGTGCGGGGGAGCGCGCAATGGGAACGCAGGGACGAGGGCGGCGCGGCGCTGGTCATGCCAAGGCTATGGCACAGGGCGACGCTTGTAGGACAGGCCCTCGGTTCCGACCATGCGGGCACGCAGGTCGATCGCGTTCCGCTTTGCCAAGGGCGTCGATCCGTGGCAAGACGCCGCCATACCCGATCTTCAGATTCGAGGAAGAGCTGATGGCCACCGCCCCCGAACTCGACCGTTCCGCCCCGGATCAGACTGACGATCCGACCGTGGCCTTCCGCGCGGAAGCGCGCAGCTGGCTCGCGGCGAACTTTCCCGCGTCGCTGAAGGGCAAGGACAACGCCATGGCGACGATCGAGGGCGGCGGCGCGGCGTCGGCCGACGAGGAGACGTGGCGGATCGCGATGGGCGAGAAGGGCTGGGGGGTGCCGACCTGGCCGAAGGAATATGGCGGCGGCGGGCTCGACCGCGCGCAGGCCCGCGTGCTGCAGGAGGAGCTGGGCCGGGCGGGTGCGTACAATCCGATCGGCGGGATGGGCGTAATGATGTTCGGCCCGACGCTGCTGGAATACGGCACCGAGGCGCAGAAGAAGAAGTACATCCCCGACATCGCGATGGCGAACGTGCGCTGGTGCCAGGGCTATTCGGAGCCCAACGCCGGCTCCGACCTGGCCAATATCCAGACCTTCGCCGAGGACGCCGGCGACCATTACGTCGTCAACGGCCAGAAGACCTGGACGTCCGGCGGACAGTGGGCGGACAAGTGTTTCTGCCTGGTGCGTACCGACAAGACGCAGAAACATGCCGGCATCAGCTTTCTGCTGATCGAGGACATGCATGCGGACGGCGTCGAGGTGCGGCCCATCCGGCTGATCAGCGGCCAGTCACCCTTCTGTGAGACCTTCTTCACCAACGTGAAGGTGCCCAAGGAGAATCTGGTCGGGCGCGAGGGACAGGGCTGGGAGATCGGCACGCGGCTGCTCCAGCACGAGCGCAACTCACTGTCGGGTGGCGGCGGCTCGATGGGGCGGATGATGGCCGGGCCGACCGTCGCCGACCTCGCCAAGCAATATCGCGGCACTGACGACAAGGGGCGGGTGGACGATCCCGACCTGCGCACCCGCATCATCAAGCACGACATGGATACCCGTGCCTTCGCGATGACGCTCAGGCGTGCGGCGCTGGAGGCGAAATCGAACCAGGGCCCGTCGGCGGCGACCTCGATCATGAAGAATGTCGGCGCGCGGATCACGCAGGACAAGGCGGAACTGGGCGTCGAGATCATGGGAATGCAGGGGCTGGGCTGGGACGGCGAGGGCTTTTCGGAGGCCGAACTGGCGCAGACGCGTACCTGGCTATGGGGCAAGGCAGTGTCGATTTACGGCGGATCGACGGAAATCCAGAACAACATCGTCGCCAAGCGCATCCTGGGCATGCTCGATCACCAGTGAACGGCGGGCTTGAGCGGGCGGTAGTCTCGTCCCGCCGGGACTTACCCGGGGTCCGCCCGGCCATGTGGGGAGCGGCTGTGGCGACGCGGGGACCGGGTCGATCGCCGGCATAACGACGGTATGAAGAGGAAGGCGAGGGACGGCTGAACCGGACCTCCCGATCAGTTTCACAAGGGAACACGCAAATGGCCGTCCTGAACGACGAACAGGTGATGCTGCGCGATATGGCGCGGGAGTGGGCGGACAACGAGGCGCCCGTCACCGCATTCCGCAAGCTGCGCGCGGCCGCGCCCGCCACAGGCTTCGACGCCGAAGCGTGGGGCGCGATCGGGCAGATGGGCTGGGCGGGGGTCGTCGTGCCCGAGGAGCATGGCGGGTCGGCATTCGGCTATTTGTCGCTGGGGCTCGTCGTCGAGCAGCTCGGGCGCAACCTGACGGCGTCGCCGCTGGCCTCCACCGGCCCCGCCGCGACCGCGATCGCCATGGGCGCTGACGATGGCGCGAAGGGCGAGTGGCTGCCCAAGATCGCGGCCGGCGAGGTCGTGGCGGCGCTGGCCGTTGACGAAGGGCCGCGTCACGATCTGTCCAAGCTCGCGACGAAGGTTGAGGGCGGCGCGCTGACGGGCTTCAAGCAATTCGTCGCCGAAGGTGACAGCGCCGGGTTGTTCGTCGTCGCGGCGGCGGACGGTCTGTACCTTGTCGCCGATGGCGCAGGGGTGACCAGGCGGACCCGGCATATGGCGGACAGCCGTAGCCATGCCGATGTGACGTTCGACGGCGCCGCGGCGGTGAAGCTGGGCGGGCCGGAGCTGACCGCTGCGATCGTCGACCGTGCGACCGTGGTGGTGTGCGCCGAGATGCTGGGCATGGCCGAGGCGGCGTTTTCGCAGACCAACGATTACCTCAAGACCCGTGTCCAGTTCGGCCAGCCGCTATCGACCTTTCAGGCGCTGCAGCATCGAATGGCGAAGATGTTCACGGAATTGGAGTTGATGCGCTCCGTGGTCGAGGGCGCGCTGGAGGCGATCGACGCCGGGCGCTCCGACCTCGACCAGACCGTGAGCCTCGCCAAGGCGGTGGCGTCCGACACGCTCAAGCTCATCAGCCGTGAAATGGTGCAGCTCCACGGCGGCATCGGCATGACCGACGAACATGATGCCGGCTTCTATCTCAAGCGGTCAGCAGTGCTGGAAGCGATGTGGGGCAATGCGTCCTATCATCGTGAACGGTTTGCGCGCCTGAACGATTATTGAAGCGAAGCATCGGCGACGCCTGTAAACTGCCTTGCAAACTGCCGTCATGTAACCGTTAGAAGAACGGGTTTGGTCCACGGCGGCCGTTGCATCTGCGCCACACTCCAATGATTTCCCATACACGGTTGCCGAGGCAACAGTTGTAAAGCTTGACGCTGAGGCGGCTTGCGGCTTCTAGTCGTGGCAACGGTACGGTAGGCGCAAGGTCACCGGCCGGTAGGAGAGAATGATGGCCAAGCAGCAGTTCCTGGCGGCGTGTGCGTTTTCGGCGCTGGCGATCGCGGTGGCGACCCCCGCCGCGGCGCAGACGGCCGACCAGGCGGGAGCGGGCGCTAATGCCCCGGCGCAGACTGTGCCGCCGCCGGGCGCCACGACCGCCAACGGCCAGGAACAGTCGAGCCAGTCGACCACCGGCGGCAACAACGGCACACCTGCCAACTCGGTTGATCCGCAGGGGGCGCCGACCGCGTCCAACGGCGACATCGTCGTGACCGCGCAGGGCCGGGCGCAGCAGCTGTCGAACGTGCCGGTCGCGGTGTCGGTGGTCAACGCCGCCACGCTGGAGCGCACCGGCGCGTCTGACATCCGCCAGATCACCCAGGTCGCACCATCGCTGCTGGTGTCGTCGACGGGCAATGAAGCGAACGGCTCCGCGCGTCTGCGCGGCATTGGCACGGTCGGCGACAACCCCGGGCTGGAAAGCTCGGTCGCGGTGTTCGTCGACGGCGTCTATCGCTCGCGTTCGGGCGTCGGTCTGAACGAACTCGGCGACATCGAGCGGGTCGAGGTGCTGCGCGGGCCGCAGGGTACGCTATTCGGCCGCAATGCGTCGGCCGGCATCATCTCGATCGTGTCCAAGGCGCCCGACCTCAACCGGCTCAGCGCCGGCGCGGAGGCGACCTACGGCAATTACAATTTCGTCCGGGTCGGCGGCAACGTCAACCTGCCGCTGAGCGACACGATCGCGGCGCGGATCGACGCGGTATATGTCAGCCGCGACGGCTTTCTGAAGGACGTCAACAACAACCGCCGCATCAACGACCGCAATCGCTATTTCGTGCGCGGACAGCTGCTGTTCCAGCCTACCGACGCGCTGTCGGTACGGTTGATCGGCGACTACACGCACCGCCGCGAGTCCTGCTGCGCCGCCGAATATATCGACCAGACGGTCGCGCCGGCGAACGCCAACCTGCTCAACCCGGCGCTGAACCCGATCGTCCGGGTGCTGCAGGACCTCGATCCGTCGCGGTCTGGCGGCGCGCCGTTCACGAACCCCTTCGGTCGCAACACCTACATCAACGCTGGGCGGACGTTCGTCGGGACGACCGAGGATTATGGCGGCTCGGCCCAGATCGATTACAATCTCGGCGGCGCAAAGCTGACCTCGATCTCGGCGTACCGTTTCTATCGCAACGATCAGGCGTCGGACACCGATTACGGCCCGGTCGACATCCTTTATCGTGCGCCCGGTTTTAACGCAGGCGCCCGTCAGTTCCAGACCTACAGTCAGGAGCTGCGCCTGCAGGGAAGCCTGTTCGACGGCCATCTCGATTGGCTGGTCGGCGGCTATTACGCTCATGAGGATCTGACGGTTCGCGACAATCTGCGCTTCGGCGCGCAGTATGGCCGGTTCGCGACCTGCCGCCTGGTCTTCGCGTTTGGTCTGGGATCACTTTACAGCCCGACCGGCCAGAGCTGCCTCAGCGCGGCGGGCCGCGGTGCGCTGGCCAGCCCGGCAGGGCCGTTCGGGCCGGGCGGCGCGCTGGTGCTGAGCGGCTTCGACCGGCTCGACACGGTCAACGATCGCGGCAGCACCACAGACCGCTATCGGCAGAACAGCGAGAACTACGCGTTCTTCACCCACAACATCATCACCATCGCGGACGGCCTGAACCTGACGCTGGGTGCGCGGTACACGCACGAGCGCAAGCGGCTGAACGCGCTGTTCGGCAACGACAATACGGCCTGCCCGGCGCAGCAGGCGGCGCTGGCGCCGTTGCTGAGCGGCGGCCTAGCCGCGGTGGCGGGCGGTCTCATCAGCCTGACCTGTCAAGGCAACTCGTCGTCCGAGCTGAACGGCGTCGCGATCAGCAGCGGACGGTCAGAGAACAAGGTCACCGGCACCGCCATCCTGTCCTACAAGGTCACGCCGCGGCTGCTCGTCTATGGCAGCTATGCGCGCGGCTACAAGGCGGGCGGGTTCAACCTCGATCGGTCGGCGCTAAAGTCGCCGACGCTTCCTTTCTCCGCCTATGGCGCGAGCTCGGCGGCGGGCGCGCAATCGCTGGTCGGCAACCTGCAGTTCGACCCTGAGGTAAATAACGCCTTTGAAATCGGCGCGAAGTTCTCCGCGCCTATGTTCAGCCTGAACATCGCCGCCTTCCATCAGGCGTTCGACAACTTCCAGCTGAACACCTTCAACGGCTCGGTTTTCCTCGTCCAGAACGTCAACAGCTGCTCCACCAACCTGAACTTCGCCGACCGCGATACGTCGGCAGCCACGGGTGCGTGCTCGACCGACAACGTCCGGGCGGGTGTGATCAGCCGCGGCGTCGAAGTGGAAGCGTCGATCTCGCCGGCGCGCAACTTCACCGTCAACATGGGGGTGACGCTGGCGGAGACGAAGTTCCGGTCGAACCTGGTCGGTAACAGCAGCGGCGCGCCGCTCGATCCGGCGCTGCGCTATCTGCCCGGCGATAACCTGTCCAATGCGCCGGGGCTGGTCGCGACCAGCGCCGTATCGTGGACGCCGCCGATCGGCCACGGGCTGTCGGCGCTGTTCTATGTCGATGGCCGCCTGTCGAGCGACTACAATACCGGCTCCGACCTGTTCCCGCAAAAGGAGCAGGACGGGTTCGTCATGGTCAACGCACGTACCGGCATCCGCGGGCCAAACAGCCGTTGGGCACTGGAAATCTGGGCGCAGAACGTGACCAACACCCAGTACACGCAGGTCGCGTTTTCGACCCCCTTCCAGGCGGGTCCGACGCCCAGCGCGGCGAACGGGCTGGCGACGACGTATCCGGCGAACCTCTATCCCGGGGGCACGCAGGTGTACTCGGCGTTCCTGGCGGAGCCGCGGACCTACGGCGCGACGGTGCGGTTCAGGTTCTAGGCGCAGCGGGTCTCGCATGCAGCGTAGCTGCACGCGAGACCAGCAAGTGCGGCCAGCGTCGCTCAGCGACGACCGACGACACGGCGTTGCCGCGGCGGGCTGGGTGGAGAGCAGCGGCGTCAAAGGACGCGGTCGAGCCTCCTGTTGAAGGTGCAGGCGCCGCAGCGAAGCCGCGTCGTGACGTCAGACGGGTTTGCTGGCGCGATCCGCCGGCCGGCCTCGGGCCTCTCCGCGCCGGCTACGCTGGCCCGGTGCGCCCATCGGCGAACATCCCATACAACAGCGTCGACGCATACATCGCCACCGCCCGCTCGCGTGGCATGGTGTTCGCCCATTTGCGCATGTCGAAGGCGGCATTCTGCAGCGCCATCAGCGCCTGCGCCGCGATCAGCGCGTCGACCGCGCGCATCGAACCCTCGGCAACGCCGTCCATGATCGTCCCCGCATAGCGTCGTGCGATGGAGTTGGAGCGGTCCACCATCGCGGTGCGCACCTGTGGAGGCAGGCCGCTGAGCGCAGTGGTTCGCAGCAGGGGCGCGCGCTCGGCGAACTGGATGTCGAGCAGGGTCGCGACCGCGCTCGATAGCCGCTGCCAATGTGTCCCGCCCATCTCGTCGGCATGCGCCTGCGCCGCCGCGACGGTCTCGAAGCTGCGCCGGTAGCAGGCGATCACCAGTTCGTCCTTGGCGTCGAGATGATGATAGAAGCTGCCCTTGGTGACATTCAGCTGCGACGCAATGCGCTGCACCGATGCGCCGCGATAACCGAGCTCGTTGATCAGCCGCGTCGCCGCCAGCAGGAATGCCGCGCGACCCGGCTCGCGCTCCTCGTGCGCCATGTCGAGCGGGATGGGGCTCCACGCGGCCCCGGGGACAGCCAGGCCGTGCGCGAGGACGTCGAACAGCCGCGCCTCGACCCGGTCATACTGGTCCAGTTCGTACCGGTGCAGCCAGGCCGGCAGCCAGAAGGTGTTCTCCAGCAGCACATGCGCGCGCGCGCCGTAAAGGTCGGTGTGCGCGCGGCTTGCGGGCGGGCCCCACAATGCTCGCGTGCGCCGGAACACTTCGCGCCAGCCCGACAGAAGGCGCGCCTTCATGGGTTCTTCCATCGCACGCAGGTCAGAGAGCACCGCCAGGGGGCGCTCCGCCCCTGCTTCTATCCGCCGCAGCCGCGCCATGTTGAGCGCGAGGTAGCGCCGGACGCGCTCGGACGGGGTGGACGCCTCCATCGCGGTGTCGAGCATGACGAGGAGATAGTCGAGCGTGTGTTCGAACGCGGCGGCGGCTAGATCTTCCTTACGCTTGAAATAGTAGGTGACACTGGTGGTGTTCAGCCCGACGCGCCGCGCGACGTCGGCGAAGGTCATGCCCTTGGCGGACTGTTCGTTGATTGCCTCCGCCGCGGCGGCCAGGATGGCGTCGCGCTTCTGCCGAAAGCGCGGCGTCCCCTGATCACCGCCCTCTGCCGCCGCCGACCCCGCCATGGCGCCATGCTAACCACGGTCTGTTTAGAAGCAACAGTGCAATAGTCCCCAGGCGCACGACGGTCCCAAACGCGCCTTTACCGAAGAACGGGTATGGCTTAAGCGCCGCTGCGGCACGGTATTGGCGAAAGGGCGACGGCGATGGATTTCACGCTCAGCGAACGCGAAACCTACTTCCGGGATCGGGTGCGGGACTTCATCGCGCGCGAGATTGCGCCGCGCGACCACGAGTATCACGAACAGCATCACCAGGGCGATCGCTGGAAGGTGATCCCGGTGATCGAGGAGGTGAAGGCAAAGGCCAAGGCCGCGGGGCTCTGGAACTTCTTCATGCCGCCGCACTCGGGTCAGAGCCATGTCGACGACAGTTTCGAGTTCGAGGGCACGCAGCTCACCAATCTCGAATATGCGCTGTGTGCGGAGGAAATGGGCAAGGTTGGCTGGGCGTCCGAATGCTTCAACTGCTCGGCGCCCGATACCGGTAACATGGAGGTGTTTCACCGCTACGGCACGCGCGAGCAGAAGGAGCGCTGGCTGAAGCCGTTGATGAACGGCGAGATCCGCTCCGCCTTCCTGATGACCGAGCCCGCCGTCGCCTCGTCCGATGCGACCAATATCGAGACTCGGATGGAGCGGGACGGTGATCATTATGTGATCAACGGCACGAAATGGTGGTCGTCGGGGGTGGGCGATCCGCGCTGTGCGGTCGCGATCGTGATGGGCAAGACCAACCCGGAGAGCTCGCGCCATACCCAGCAGTCGCAGATCCTGGTGCCGATGGACACGCCGGGCGTTCGAATCAAGCGGATGCTGAGCGTCTATGGCTATGATCATGCGCCGCATGGCCATGGCGAGGTCGAGCTGAAGGACGTGCGCGTGCCGGTCGAGAACGTGCTGCTCGGCGAGGGCAGGGGCTTCGAGATTGCGCAGGGCCGGCTCGGGCCGGGGCGCATCCACCATTGCATGCGCACGATCGGCACCGCCGAGACTGCGATCGAGGCGATGGCCAAGCGGCTGCTGAGCCGGGTCGCATTCGGCAAGACGCTATCCAGCCATTCGGTCTGGGAACAGCGCATCGCGAAGGCGCGGACCGACATCGAGATGACACGTCTTCTCTGCCTGAAAGCCGCCGACATGATGGACAAGGCGGGCAACAAATCCGCGCAGCTGGAGATCGCGATGATCAAGGTCGCGGCGCCCAATATGGCGCTGTCGATCCTCGACGATGCTATCCAGGCGCATGGCGGTGGCGGCGTCAGCGACGACTTCCCGCTGGCGCACCAGTGGGCGGCGATGCGGACGCTGCGTTTCGCCGATGGGCCGGACGAGGTCCACAACCGCGCGATCGCCCGCAACGAGTTCGGCAAATACGCGGATTACAAGGCGCAGAACGACCGGATGAGCTCCGGCGAGATGGCGGCGGCGCGCTAACCCTGATCCGGGGGGGGCGATCGCTTAATGCCGCCGGCTGCGCGACGGAGCCCGGCAGCGAGCCGGCACGACGAAGGACGAAGATGAAAGCCGCGGTACTTTTCGAGCCCAAGACCAAGCTTTCGATCGAGGACGTGACGGTCGATGCGCCCGGTCCTCACGAGGTGCTGATCCGTACCGTCGCGTGCGGTGTGTGCCGGTCTGACCTGCATTTCGTCGACGGCGCCTATCCGCACGCGCTGCCGGGTATCCCCGGGCACGAGGCAGCGGGCGTTGTCGAGGCGGTCGGCAGCGAGGTGGCGACGGTCAAGGTCGGCGATCATGTCGTCACCTGCCTGAGCGCATTCTGCGGCCATTGCGAGTTCTGCCTCACCGGCCGCATGGCGCTGTGCATCAGCGGCGATGTGCGCCGGCCGAAGGACGTGCGGCCGCGGCTGATGCTCGGTGACATGCCCGTCGCGCAGATGCTCAATCTCAGCGCTTATGCCGAGATGATGCTGGTCCATGAACATGCCTGCGTTGCGATCGACCCCGAAATGCCGCTGGACCGCGCTGCGATACTAGGCTGCGCGGTGACGACGGGGGCAGGTGCGATTTTCAATGCGGCAAAGGTGGTGCCGGGCGAGACCGTGTGTGTGGTGGGTTGCGGCGGCGTCGGGCTGGCGGCCGTCAACGCCGCCAGGATCGCGGGCGCGGGAAAGGTGATCGCGGTCGATCCAGTTGCCGAAAAGCGGGCGATTGCGGAGAAGCTGGGCGCCACGCACGTCGTCGATGCAGCCAGCGAGACCGCGGCGGACGAGGTGATCGAGCTGACCCGCGGCGGCGTCCACCACGCCATCGAGGCGGTCGGACGCCCGCAGTCGGCCGCGACCGCGGTCAAGGTGCTCCGCCGTGGCGGCACCGCGACGATCCTGGGTATGATGCCGCTGACCGAGAAGGTCGGACTTTCCGCGCTTGACCTGCTCGCGGATAAGAAGGTGCAGGGCGCGCTGATGGGGCGCAACCACTTCCCGATCGACATCCCGCGACTGGTCGATTTCTATCAGCGCGGCGCGCTCGATCTCGACACGATCATCGCCGACCGGATGCCGCTCGAACGGATCAACGACGCTTTCGACGAGCTGCGCAAAGGCGACACGACGCGTTCGGTCATCGTGTTCGATGCATAGCCCGACCACCGTCGCTCTCGCAGCGCCAGGAGCGCGCCGTGGCTGACGCGACGGCGCAGACGATGGCCGGCACCATCGCGGTCGAGGACAGGGACCGGCTTGATCTCGACCGGCTCACCGCCTGGATGGAGGCGAACGTCGCGGGCTTCGCAGGACCGCTGTCCTACGCGAAATTCGCGGGCGGTCAGTCCAACCCAACCTACAAGCTGATCAGCCCCTCGGGCGACTATGTCCTCCGCCGCAAGCCGTTCGGAAAACTACTTCCCTCCGCCCACGCGGTCGACCGCGAATTTCGCGTCATCGCCGGGCTTTACCCGACAGGCTTTCCCGTCGCGCAGCCCTATGGCCTGTGCACCGACGAGAGCGTGCTGGGTACGATGTTCTACGTCATGGGGTTCGCGGACGGGCGCAACCTGTGGGACGGGACGCTGCCCGACTACACGCCCGCCCAGCGCACCGCGATCTATCATGCGATGGGCGACACGCTCGCGGCGCTCCACAACACCGATTACGCCGCCGCCGGGCTGGATAACTTCGGCAAGCCGGGTAACTACTTCGCGCGGCAGGTCGAACGCTGGACCAAGCAATACCGCTTGGCCGAGACCGAGCACATGCCCGAGGTCGAGCGGCTGATCGACTGGCTGCCGCGCACGCTTCCCGAGCAGACGCGGACCAGCATCGTCCATGGCGACTACCGCATCGACAACATGATCCTGCACCCGGGCGAACCGCGGGTGATCGCGGTGCTCGACTGGGAGCTGTCGACGCTGGGCGATCCGCTGGCGGACTTCAGCTATTTCCTTAACAGCTGGGTATCGCAGCCCGAAGGGCGGTCGGGGGTGATGGGGCATACCGGGCCGGAAACGGGCATCCCGACGCTGGAGGAGATGGTCGAACGCTACTGCGCGGCGACGGGGCGCGACGGCCTGCCCGACCTCAATTGGTATTTCGCGTATAATCTGTTCCGGCTGACCGGGATCATCCAGGGCATCAAGAGGCGCGTGATCGACGGCACCGCGTCCAGCGCGCAGGCGGAGAAGAGCGCCGCGGGCGTGTACCGGCTGGCGGCGGCGGCGTGGAGCTTCGCCGAAAAAGCCGGGGCATGACCGGCGGAATGCGTCCCTGACGGGCGAACGGAGAAGAACATGTCGCAATTCGATCTCACCGGGCGCACCGTCGTCATCACCGGCTCTTCCCGCGGGATCGGCAAGGCGTCGGCGATCGCCTGCGCCGAGCAGGGCGCCAACGTCGTCATCTCGTCGCGCAAGCAGGACGCCTGCGATGCGCTGGCGCAAGAGATCGCGGGCCGGTTCGGCGAGGACAAGGTGATCGCGGTCGCCGCCAACATTTCCGACAAGGCGGCGCTGCAGCATCTGGTCGACGCAAGTGCCGCCAGGTTCGGGCGGATCGATTGTCTGGTCTGCAACGCGGCCTCCAATCCCTATTACGGTCCGCAGGATGGGATCGCGGACGAGCAGTTCCGCAAGATCCTCGACAACAACATCGTCTCCAACCATTGGCTGATTGCGATGGCGGCACCGGCCATGCGCGCGCGGCGGGACGGGTCGGTCGTGATCGTCTCGTCGATCGGCGGCCTGCGCGGCTCGACCGTGATCGGCGCCTATTGCATCTCCAAGGCCGCCGATATGCAGCTTGCCCGCAACCTTGCGCACGAGTTCGGGCCCGACGGGGTACGCGTCAACTGCATCGCGCCCGGGCTGATCAAGACCGATTTCGCCCGCGCCCTTTGGGAGGACCCGAAGCGGCAGGAAGAGGCGAACAGCCGCGTGCCGCTCCGCCGGATCGGCGAGCCAGACGAGATCGCGGGTGCCGTCGTATTCCTCGCGTCCCGGGCGAGCACCTTCATGACCGGGCAGACGATGGTGATTGACGGCGGCGTCACGGTCTGACCGCAGGGAGAACGGCATGCGCTTTCAACACAAGTCGATCATCGTCACCGGCGCCGGCTCCGGCATCGGCCGCGCGGCGGCGACGCTGTTCGCGGCCGAGGGCGGACGCGTCGTCTGCGCCGACCAGACCGAAGGCGCCGATGCGACCGCCACGGCGATCCTCGACGCGGGCGGCACGGCGGAGACGATCCGGATGGACGCCGGTCGGGAGGAGGATGTTCAGCGCACCGTCGCGCTCGCGCTCGAGCGGTTCGGCGGGCTCGACATCATCTTCGCCAACGCCGGCATCTCGGGCGGGATGGCAAACATCTTCGACACCGACGTGACGCTCATTACCGAGGTGCTTCGCGTCAATCTGATCGGCCCCTATCTGGCCATAAAGCACGCCGCGCCGGAGATCGCGAAAAGGGGGCAGGGAGCGATCATCCTCACCGCCAGCGTCGCGGGCATCCGCTCCGGCGCGGGCTCGCCGGCCTATTCGGCCTCGAAGGCGGGAGTCATCAACCTGGCGAAAACCGCGGCGCAGCAGCTCAGCGGCTCTGGCGTGCGAGTCAACGCGATCTGCCCCGGGCTGACCGAGACCGGCATGACCAAGCCGACCTTCGACTATGCCCGCGAGGCAGGAAAGATGGACCGGGTCGGCCGCCTCAACCCGCTGCGCCGGGGTGCGCAGCCCGAGGAACTGGCGCGGGTCGCGCTGTTCCTCGCCTCCGACGACGCCAGCTATGTCAACGGTCAGGCGATCGCGGTCGACGGCGGCCTGTCGTCGTCCCACCCGGTGACCAAGCAGGAATATGGACGGACCGCGGTCTAGTTTTTCGGCTCGCGCATCCGGATCAACCCTTCCTGCGCAACGCTGGCGATCAGGCGCCCGTCGCGGCTGAAGATGCTGCCGCGGTTCATCCCCCTCGCGTGCCCCGCCCAGGGGCTATCTGTCGCGTACAGCATCCACTCGTCCGCCCGCACCGGTTCGTGCAGCCATAGCGCGTGATCGAGGCTGGCAGACTGCATGCCCGGCGACGTCCAGTTGACGCCGTGCGGCATCATGCTCGTCGCCATCAAGGCCATGTCGGAGGCATAAGCCAATACGGCGCGGTGCATGGCCGGATCGTCGCCGATCGACGCGACGACACGGAACCAGCTGTAATTCTGCGGCGCGCGCTTGACCGGGGTGAACCAGCTGCGCGGGTAAAGCGGACGGATATCAATCGGGCTGGAGCGGCGCAGAAACGCGGTACGGAACTGCTCGGGCACGTCTTGGGCCGCATCCTTGCGCAGCTCGGTCTCCGACTTCAGCGTCTCCGGCGCGGGCACGTCGGGCATCGCGTCCTGATGGTGCAACCCGTCCTCCGGCGTCTGGAAAGACGCGATCATGTTGAGGATCGGCTGGCCGCGCTGGATGGCGATGACGCGGCGGTTGGCAAAGCTCTTGCCCTCGAAATCTCGGACGACGCGGAAGACGATCGGGAATTGCTCGTCGCCGGCGCGCATGAAATAAGCGTGGAGCGAGTGGGCGACCTTGCCCTCGACCGACCGCTGCGCCGCCTGCAGCGCCTGGGCGATCACCTGGCCGCCGAACACGCGGCCCTTGCCGCCCGGATTGCGCGCGCCGCGATAGAGGTCGATGTCGATCTCTTCGACATCGAGCAGCGCGACCAGATTGGCGGCGAGCTGCTCGGGCGGAGGCGGGGTCCAGTCGTCCATCAATACCCCGCCGCGCGCGCCAGCCGATCAGCGTGGAACGCCGCATCGCCGAACAGCTCAGCGAGCACGCGGGCGCGTTTCATGTAGAAGCCGATGTCGTATTCGTCGGTCATGCCGATGCCGCCGTGCATCTGGATGCCTTCCTGCACCGACAGCGCGGTCGCGAGCGCGGCCTGTGCCTTGGCCACCGACACCGCCTCGTCGGCACGGTCGCTGCCGCCATCGAGCAGCTGCTGCGCCTTCAGGACCGCGGCGCGCGCGACCTCCATCTCGCTATAGAGATGCGCGGCGCGGTGTTGGAGCGCCTGGTAGCTGCCGATCGGCTGGCCGAATTGCTTTCGCTCCTTGAGATAGGCGAGCGTCATCGTCATCGCGCCGCCGCCGACGCCGAGCAGCTCCGCCGACGCGCCGGTCCGGCCGGCGCGGAGCAGGCGCGCGAGCGGATCGCGGCCGGCGTCGACCTCGCCGATCACCGCGTCCGCATCAACCTCGACCCCGTCGAGTTCCAGCCGTGCGGCGATGCTCGCGTCGGCCAGCCGCTCGGGCGAGGCGGTCAGCCCGGCGGCCCCCTTCTCGACCGCGAACAGGGTGATGCCATCCTCGTCGTCCGCCCCGCCCGCCGTCCGCGCGGCGACGATCAGCAGGTCGGCGACATGGCCATGGGTGACGAAGCGCTTGGCCCCGGTCAGCTTGAAGCCGTTGCCGGACCGCTCAGCCTTGAGCCCGACCGTCTCGCGGTGCTTAGCGCCCTCGTCGATGGCTAAGGCAGCGACGGTCTCGCCTGCGACGATGCCGGGGAACCAGCGGTCCGCCGCGCCCGTGCCCTTCAGCGCCTCGACCGCCGCGACGGCGGTGGCCAGGAAAGGTGAGGGCGAAAGGTTGCGCCCGATCTCCTCCAGCACCACACCCGCCTCGACATGGCCGAGGCCGAGCCCGCCCTGGTCCTCGCCGATCAGAATACCGGTAAAGCCCATCTCCGCGAACTGCTTCCACAGGTCGCGGCTGAAGCCGGTCGCGTCGTCCGCGTCGCGCAGCGCGCGCATGTGCGACACTGGGGCAGCGTCGGCGACGAAATCGCGGATCGTGTCCTGAAGCGTGGTCTGGTCGTCGTTGAGGTAGAGGGGCATACGATACTCCATGTTTCTTCTCCCACGAGGAGAAGGAGGGGCCCGCTCGCGAAGCGATTGGAAAGGGTGAGGGTGAGGTACGGGCCCGATCACCCTCACCCTTCCGCCGCTCGGGCGGCTCCCTCCCTCTCCCGATGGGAGAGGGCCTTACGCTCCCGGCAGGTCCAGGATGCGCTTGGCGACGATGTTGAGCTGGACCTCGCTGGTACCGCCCTCGATCGAGTTGGCCTTGGTGCGCAGCCAGGCGCGGGGGGCACTGCCGCCGTTGGAGCGGTCGCTCTCCCATTCCAACGCGTCCGAACCGCCCGCCGCCATGATCAGTTCGTGGCGGCTCTTGTTCAGTTCGGTGCCATAATATTTCATCATGCTCGGCTGGGCGGGGTGTGCCTTGGCCGCCTTGAGCTCGTCGACGAAGCGTTCGGACATCGCGCGGAACGCCTTGGCGCGGAGCTCGAACAACGCGATCTGGCCGCGCAGCACGGGATCGGCGAGGCGGCCGTCGGCGTCGATACCGATCGTGGCGATCGCGCCGGCGACGAGCGGGTTCTCGCCCTGGCCGCCCAGCCCCATGCCGCTGATCATCTCGCGCTCGTGGCCGAGCAGGTATTTGGCCACGTCCCAGCCCTTGTTCTCTTCATAGACGCGCTGCGACTTCGGCACGCGCACATTGTCGAAGAACGTCTCGCAAAAGGGCGAATAGCCGCTGATGAGCAGGATCGGCTTGGTCGAGACGCCGGGTGAGGCCATGTCGAACAGGATGAAGCTGATCCCGCCCTGCTTCGACTCCTTGGAGGTGCGGACGAGGCAGAAGATCCAGTCGGCCTCGTCGGCGTAGCTGGTCCACACCTTCTGCCCGTTGACGATGTAATCGTCGCCGTCGGTCACGGCGCTGGTCTGCAGCCCGGCGAGGTCGGAGCCCGCGTTCGGTTCCGAATAGCCCTGGCACCAGCGGATTTCACCGCGGGCGATCTTGGGCAGATACTCCAGCTTCTGCGCCTCCGTGCCGTATTTGAGGAGTGCAGGGCCGAGCATCGAGATGCCGAAGCTGTTGAGCGGGTTGCGGGCGTGGATCGCCGCCATTTCCTCGCGCAGCACCTTGGTCTCTGCCGCCGAAAGACCGCCGCCGCCATAGGCGCTCGGCCAGTCAGGCACCGTCCAGCCGCGCTCGCCCATCGCCTTCAGCCAAGCGGCCTGGGGTGGATTGGCGGCGGGATCATAGCTGCGCCCGCCCCAGCAGACATCGGCATCGGTGCGCAGCGGCTCGCGCATCTCGGGCGGGCAGTTCGCGGCAAGCCAGGCGTGGGCATCGCTGCGGAAGGTGGCCAGGTCGGCGTCGGGGTCGGTCATCGGCTGCTCGCTTCGGCTATGGGTGGGGGAGCGGCGCCGCCGACCAGCTGGTGGCACTGGCCGGCGATGCGGATGGCGTCGTGGTCGCGGTTATAGTCGGTGATGACCTGCACTCCGATCGGCATGCCGTCGGGATCGACGCCGACCGGGACGCTGACCGCGGGCAGCATCGGGAAGGTGGCGAGGCCGGGAAAGACGAATTGGTGTGCAAACGGCGTCGCCTCGCCGTCGATGTCGAGTATGCGAGCGGCGAGCGGCGTGTCGTCGTGGCGAAAGGCGGTCGCGCCCAATGCCGGCGCGATCACCGCGTCGTAGCGGGTGAACAGCCGCGCCCAGTCGCGGGTGTTGCGCGCCTGCTCGTCGGACAGCGCGAACCACTCGGCGAGCGGGGCGGGGGCGCTGCCGTCGAGCGGCACGCCGCGGGTCATCGCGATGTTGAGCATCCGCCAATAGGCGCGGTGCTGCTTGTCCAGGTCGGGCAGCAGCTCGCTGTCGCGCTCGACCGTCGCGCCGGCTGCAGCAAGCGCGACGGCAAGATGCTCGATCGCAGCGGCGACGGCGGTTTGCGTGCTCGCCATCGGGTGGCCGGTCAGGACCAGCAAGCGCAGCCGCTCGACCGGCTTTGCCGAGGCACGCGGCATCGAGACGTCGCTGAGCACGTCGAGCAGCACGGCGAGATCAGCGGCGTCGCGCGCCATCGGGCCGATCACCGACAGCGCGACGCGGGCGTTGTCGGTGCGCGGGAAGTAATGGCCGTCGGGGTTAAGCGCGGTGTAGGTCGGCTTTAGCCCCCAGACGCCGCAAAAGGCGGCAGGCACCCGGATCGAGCCGCCGATATCTGAGCCGAGCTCGATCGGCACGAACCCCGCTGCGAGGCTGGCCGCGGACCCGCCCGACGAGCCGCCGCTGACCCGATCCGGGTCGCGCGGGTTCCGGGTAAGGCCGTAGTTCGGGTTGTTCGCCTGCAGGTCGGCGAGCCCGACCGGGATGTTGGTCTTGCCCAGAATGATCGCGCCCGCCGCCTTGAGACGCTGTACGGCAAGGGCGTCGGTCTGCGCGACGTGGTCGGCATGCTCCGCGAAGCCCCAGCTGGTCGGCAGGCCGGCGACGTCGAAGCTCTCTTTGACCGTCATCGGCACCCCCGCAAGGGCCAGCGCCTTGTTACCGCCCTCGTCGAAAGCACGCGCGGCGGCGCGGGCGCGGTCGAAGTCGCGGAGCACGACCGCATTGATCGCGCCGTCGCCTGCCTGAATGCGGGCGATGGCGGCGTCGGCTTCGGTGAGGGCGGTGGTTCCGCCCGCGCGGATTGCGGCGACGGTGGCGAGGGCCGATATCACTCCGTGCTCGCCTTTGCTGCGGTAGCGCCCGCTTTCCTGAAAGCCCGAGGGACCTCGGTGACCATCAGAACAGCTCCCCCGCCTCCGCCTTGCGGCGTAGCAGCGGGGCGACCGCGACGCCCTGCGCCTCCAGCCCGGCGACGACCTTGTCGAGCCCGACCGTGTTCGCCCAGAACATCGGCCCGCCGCGATAGACTGGCCAACCATAGCCGTAGATCCACACGGTATCGATGTCCGACGCGCGCTGCGCCATGCCTTCGTCAAGGATCTTCGCGCCCTCGTTGACCATCGGGTATAGCAGCCCCGCGAGGATCTCGTCGTCGCTATAGTCCTTCGCCGCATGGCCGCCCTTGGCGCGGAACTCGTCGATGATCGCCCTGGTCTCGGGCGAAGGAGTCGGTTGGCGCTTCTCGTCGTAATCGTAGAAGCCCTTGCCGGTCTTCTGCCCCCAGCGCCCCTTTGCGGCGAGGGCGTCGCGGATGCTCTCGATCCGGGTCGGATCACGGTGCCAGCCGATGTCGACGCCGGCCAGGTCGCTCATCTGGTAGACGCCCATCGGCATCCCGAAGTCGGTCAGCACCTTGTCGATCCGCTCGGGCGCAACGCCCTCCATCAGCATCTGGTTGGCGGGCGCGCCGCGCTGCGACAGCATGCGGTTGCCGATGAACCCGGGGCAGACGCCCGACACCACGGCGACCTTGCCGATCGGCTTGGCCAGCGCCATCACCGTCGCCAGCACGTCGGGCGCAGTCTTCGCGCCACGCACTACCTCCAGCAGCTTCATCACGTTGGCGGGCGAGAAGAAATGCATGCCCACCACATCCTCCGGCCGCGAAGTCGCCGCCGCAATCTCGTCGATGTTGAGATAGGACGTGTTCGACGCCAGGATCGCGCCGGGCTTGGCGATCTTGTCCAGCTTGGCGAACAGCTCCTTCTTGACGTCCATATTCTCGTAGATCGCCTCGATGATGAGGTCGCAGCCGGCGAGGTCGTCGAGCGACAGGGTGGGGGTGAGCAGCCCCATCATGCCTTCGACCTTCTCGGCCGTGTACCGCCCTTTGGCGGCGGAGTTCTCGTAGTTCTTGCGGATGACGCCGGTGCCGCGGTCGAGCGCCTCCTGCGCGGTCTCGACGATGGTGACAGGGATGCCCGCCTGGAGGAAGTTCATGCTGATGCCGCCGCCCATCGTGCCGGCGCCGATCACGCCGACCTTCCTGATTGGGCGCGGCCGGGTGTCGGCGGGCAGGCCGTTGATCTTGGCGGCTTGGCGCTCGGCAAAGAACATGTAGCGCTGTGCGGCCGACTGCGTGCCGGTCATCAGCGTCATGAACTCCTGCCGCTCGTAGGCGATGCCCTCCGCGAAGGATGCCCCGGAGGACGCCTTCTCGACGCAGGCGATATTGGCGGCAGGCGCGTCGAAGCCGCGCATCTTACGACCCTGCGCCTTCTTGAATGCCTCGATCGCTTCCGGATCGGGCTGCACGGAGCGTTCGCTGGCGCGGGGGATCGGACGCTTCGCCGCGACCTCTTTGGCAAAGGCGATGGCGTCGGCGGCGAGGCTGTCCTCGCCCACCACGCGGTCGACCAGCCCCGCCTCGGCCGCGCGCGTGGCGGAGATCGGATCACCCAGCGCGGTCATCTGCACCGCCAGGGCGACGCCCGCGATCCGCGGCAGCCGCTGCGTACCGCCCGCGCCCGGGAGCAGGCCCAGCTTGACCTCCGGCACACCGATCTTCGCCGACGGCACCGCGACGCGATAGTGGCATCCCAGCGCCACCTCGCACCCGCCGCCCAGCGCCGTGCCGTGGATAGCGGCGACGACCGGCTTGTCGGCCGCCTCGGTCATGTCGATCACCTCGCCCAGTCCAGGACCCTGCATCGGCTTGCCGAATTCCGTGATGTCGGCGCCTGCGAAGAACGTGCGCCCGTCGCAGCGGATCACGATGGCGGTGACACTGGCGTCGGCGACGCCCTGCCTGATCGCGGCGTCCAGCCCGGAGCGGACCGCCGCGCCGAGCGCATTGACCGGCGGGTTGTCGGAGATGATGACGAGCACATCGCCGTGGCGCTCGGTGCGGATGGGGGAAGTCATGCTGATTCTCCGGGTCAGGCCAGCGCCGCGTAGATCATGGTCTTGAGCTCGCGGCGGATCGGGTAGGTGGAGGAGGGCATCAGCTGCGTCATGAAGACGCAGTGCAGCTGCTCGACGGGGTCGATGAAGAACGCCGTCGAGAACATCCCGCCCCAATAATATTCGCCGATCGAGCCCGGCATCATCGTCTTGGCGACGTCCTGCACCACGGCGAAGCCCAGGCCGAAGCCGGTGCCGGCGTTCTGTGTCTCGCTGAACAACGATTTGGACATGCTCGCCAGGTCGGCCTGTCCGGGCAGATGGTTCATCCGCATCAGCTCGAGCGTCTTGCGCCCGATGACGCGGGCGCCGTCGAGCGTGCCGCCGTTGGCGCACATCTGACAGAAACGGTGATAGTCCAGCGCCGTCGATACCAGCCCGCCGCCGCCCGACAGCAGGTTCGGCCTACGACTCCAGGCGCTCTCCGCGCCGCGATCGTACATCACCCGCGTTTGCTTGACGGGGTGGAAGGCATAGCAGTCGGTCAGCCGCCCGACCTTGTCGGCGGGGACGGTGAAGAAGCTGTCCTCCATGCCGAGCGGCGCGAAGATATGGTCACGGAAGTACAGGTCGAGCGTCTTGCCGGACACCCGCTCCACCACCGCGCCGATAACGTCGGTAGCGACCGAGTAATTCCATGCCTCGCCGGGCGAGAATTCCAGCGGCAGGGCCGCGACCTTGCCGATGAAGCCGGTCAGGTCGTCGCCCCCATGCCATTCGCCCAGCTTGGCGGCGCGATAGGCGGCGTCGACATTGGAGCGGTTCTGAAAACCGTAGGTCAGCCCGGCAGTGTGGCGGAGCAGGTCGAGCATCCGCATCGGCTCGGTGGTCGGCTTGGTCACGAACGCCACGCCCGCACCGCCGCCGTTATATACGCCTGCGCCCTTGAACTCCGGCAGGACGTGATGGACCGGGGTGTCGACCGCGACCAGCCCGTCTTCGACCAACTGCATGAAGGCGATCGAGGTGATCGGCTTGGTCATCGATGCAATGCGGAACAGCGCGTCGTCCGCCAGCGCGGCGCCGCCCTCCCGCGCCGCGCCCATGCTGCTGAAATGCGCGATCTTGCCGTGGCGGGCGATCAGCAGCTGCCCGTGAGGGAGCAGGCCGGTGTCGATATACTTGTCGCGCAGGAACGCGTCGATGCGATGGAGGCGGTTGGCGTCGAAGCCCAGCGCGGCAGCGTCGACGGTGACCATCCGGCGTCCATACCCTCGTTTCAAATCGGTGCTGCCCTATCGCCTTGAGCGCGCCGCGAATCAATCCTAACCTTGCAGTCGGGCGGGAAAACCCGTTGTTCGATCGCGTGAGAGGAAGCCGCCTTGGCCAGTGAGCCCATCGTCGAGCCCGTTATCCCGCTGTCACCCGCTTGGCCGGCGCGGTCGCTCGCCGATTGCCATGCGGCGCTGACCGCGCCGGGCGCGAAGTTCGAGATGGAGACGGTGACCATTCGCGGCGTGCCGACGCGGGTGTGGAAGAATGCACCGCCGTCGCTGCGCGCGCTGATCGCGTTTAGCCGGATGCATGGCGAGCGGCCGGTCACCATCTACGAGGACGAGCGCGTCAGCTTCGAGGCGAACTGGCGCGCGGTGGTGGCGCTGGCGCATCGCTTACAGGCACTGGGCGTGACCCGGGGCGACCGCGTCGCAATCGCGATGCGCAACCTGCCCGAGTTTCCGGTCGCCTTCTTTGCCATCGTCTCGCTGGGCGCGATCGCGGTGCCGCTCAACGCCTGGTGGACGGGCGCGGAGCTGGAATATGGCCTCGCCGATTCCGGGTCGGTGGTGCTGCTCTGCGACGATGAGCGACATGCGCGGTTGAGCGACCATTATGCGGCGCTGCCGGCGTTGCGGCACGTCGTCGTCGCCCGCGCCGCACAGCCGTTGACCGGCATCGCCGAGCGGCTGGAAGACAGCATCGGCACGCCGCACGACTGGACGACGCTGCCCGACCGGGAACTGCCCCCGGTCGAGATCGCGCCCGACGACAGTGCTTCGATCCTCTATACCAGCGGCACCACCGGCGCGCCCAAGGGCGCGCTCGGTACGCATCGGAACTTCGTCACGAACATCCTGTCAGGCGGGTTCGGCGCGGCACGCTCCTATCTCCGCCGCGGCGAGCCGATCCCCGAACCGAGCCCGCGTACCTCGTTGACCGTGGTGCCGATGTTCCACGCCACCGCGCTGTCGGCGGGAATGATGCCCTCGCTGGCGGCGGGCAACACGACCATCTTCATGCGCAGATGGGACCCGGTGCGCGCGATGGAGATCATCGAGCGCGAGCGGGTCAACATCACCGGCGGCGTGCCGACCATCGCCTGGCAGCTGATCGAGCATCCGGAACGCGGCAACTACGACCTCAGCTCGATCGAGGCGATCGCCTATGGCGGTGCGCCGTCCGCGCCCGAACTGGTCAAGCGCATCTATGAGGAGTTCGGCGCGCTGCCCGGCAACGGCTGGGGCATGACGGAGACGACCGCGACTGTCACCAGCCACTCGTCGGAGGATTACCTCAACCGTCCGACCAGCGCCGGCCCCCCGGTCGCGGTGGCCGATCTGGAGATCAGGGCGGACGACGGCACAACAGCGCTGGCGACGGGCGAGGTCGGCGAGCTGTGGGCGCGAGGGCCGATGATCGTGAAGGGCTATTGGAACAAGCCGGAGGCGTCGGCCGCCACCTTCGTCGACGGCTGGGTGCGGACCGGCGACCTGGCGCGGCTGGACGACGAGGGCTTCGTCTATATCGTCGACCGCGCCAAGGACATGATCATCCGCGGCGGCGAGAACATCTATTCGACCGAGGTCGAGAACTGCCTGTACGAGCATCCGGCGGTGACCGACTGCGCGCTCATCGGCCTGCCGCACCGCACGCTGGGCGAGGAGCCCGCGGCGGTGGTGCACCTGGCGCCGGGGATGCAGGCGACCGAGGCGGAGCTGCAGGCGTGGGTGAAGGCGCGGCTGGCGGCGTTCAAGACGCCGGTGGCGGTGCGGTTCGTGCCCGAGACGCTGCCGCGTAACGCGAACGGGAAGATACTGAAGCGCGAGTTGGGGCTGCTGTTCGAGGATCGAACACAGTAGACATAACCGGATATTTCTTCCCGTCGGCCTAGTCGACTGGTGATCGAATAACCGGAGCAGGTGGATCGACGGCATCAAGTCGCTGGCGTCGCAGCGATCTTGGCTGTCTGGGGACCGCACCTACTCGCCGTCTGGTCCGCGCGGGCCCCGATAGCGGCGTGGGCTATGCATCCGGACTTTCGCAAAGCCTTCATATGAAGCCGCGAGCGTCATCCGATGGCCTTCACACTGCTGTTCGGCCTGAGCTTGACCGGGCTCATCCGCTTGAGGCTCGTTCAAAGCTTGATAGGCAAGGCTCGTGTTCAGCGCTGATTAGCAGGCGCGACGATCGCAGCTGATCCACCGCCGACGCCAGCCGCTCATCGAGCAGTCCCAGCAGCGCCGTCCAGTCCAGCCGCTCGCCTTCGGCAGCCCCGTCCGACACCCCGCGCAGTCCGATTAGCGGCATACCGAACCGGGCGCAGGCGCGGGCGACGGCGTAGGTCTCCATGTCGACCATGTCCGCCTCGATCGCGTTATAGGCGGCGCCGACCACGACGTCCGCGCCGGTGGACAGGGTTGCCGTTGGTACGCCCTCCAGCGGCGTCGGAAGGTCGATCACCGTTGGAAAGGTGGCAAAAGGCGTCACGCCGCGCGCGAATCCGAGTGGCGAGGCGTCCATGTCGCGCCAGCTTACCTCGCTGACCTGATAGACCTCGCCTAGCGGCAGGCGGCGCGAGCCGGCGGAGCCCAGGCTGACTACCGCGTCGGGGATTTCGCCCGCGGCGACAAGAGCACCCAGCGCCGCCGCGGTTGCCGCTGCCCCCTCGATCGGGCCGACGCCCGTAAGGAGCGGGGAGATGCGCGCGCGCAGTCGCGGGCCGTATTCGTGGTCGGTCGCCATGACGAAGAGTAGGCGGCAGGGACCAAGGCGATTGACGTGAGGGAGGGGCGGCATCGGCCTGCTCTATCGTGATCGTTGAAGCGCCGCGACGGCGACCTGAATGCGTGGAAGACACGGGTGATAGGAAACGCAAAAGGGCAACCCGTCGCGGGGTTGCCCTTTCGGTTGCGGAAGCGCCCTCACGGCGTAATTCCGTGACGTCGAACGTGGCGGCCATGCCGGCATCCGGCGGCCGCGGCGTCACGCGTCTTGCTTGCGCAATACGCGTGACGCCCACATCAGCGCTTCGAGAACTGGAAGCTGCGGCGGGCCTTGGCGCGACCGTACTTCTTGCGCTCGACGGTGCGACTGTCGCGGGTCAGGAAGCCTGCGGCCTTGACCGGCGCGCGCAGGATCGGTTCGTACTTGGTGATCGCCTGGCTGATGCCGTGCTTCACCGCGCCGGCCTGACCCGACAGGCCGCCGCCCTTGACGGTGCAGATCACGTCATACTGGCCGTCGCGCTCCGTTATGCCGAACACCTGGTTGATGACGAGGCGCAGCGTGGGCCTCGCGAAATACACTTCCTGATCGCGGCCGTTGATCGTGATCTTGCCCGAGCCCGGCTTCAGCCAGACCCGCGCGACCGCGTCCTTGCGGCGGCCGGTGGCGTAGGCGCGGCCCTGTTTGTCCAGCTCCTGCTCGCGCAGCGGCGCGCGCTGGACCGGCGCCTGCAGGTCGCCGGCCATATAGGCATCGGCTGACCCATCGGCATTGGCGGCGGCGGCCTCGCGCTGCTGGCCGAGCGCGGCGCCGAGATCGGAAAGCGATTGGCGATTGTCGGACATTATGCGCCCACCTTGTTCTTGCGGCTCATGCCGGCGATATCGAGCGTCTGCGGGTCCTGCGCGGTGTGCGGGTGCTCGCTCCCGGCGAAGATGCGCAGGTTGCGCATCTGCTCGCGACCCAGCGGCCCACGGGGGATCATGCGCTCAACGGCCTTTTCAAGGACGCGCTCGGGGAAACGTCCCTCCAGCACCTTGGCGGCGGTGATAGCCTTGATCCCGCCGGCATAGCCGGTGTGCTTGTAATAGACCTTCTTCGCCGCCTTGTCGGAGGTGAAGCGGATCTTGCCGGCATTGATGACCACGACATTGTCGCCGCAATCGACATGGGGCGTGAAGCTGGTCTTGTGCTTGCCGCGCAGCACGTTGGCGATCACCACCGCCGCGCGCCCGACGACCAGGTCGGTGGCATCGACCAGGTGCCACTTCTTCTCCACCTCATGCGGCTTGGCCGCCTTGGTGGTTTTCATCAGCGCCTTCATCGGGCTGGGCCTTTCTGGATAAAACGAAGCGCCGCCCCGGTGAGGAGGCGGCGTGTGGCGTCGCTAGTGCCGCGCGGTTGCGCCGAAGTCAAGCATTTGCGCGGCTTTGGCAACGGGTATTTGGATACCTAAGCCGTGCGGCGGCCGATCGCGTGCGCCGCCGCGACCGCCGCGATCAGCAGCAGCGCTGCGTTGAACTGGTGCCAGACGGCAATCTCGATCCGCACGCCGGTCAACAGCGTGGTGACGCCCAGCCCGATCTGCACCACTACCAGTGCCACGACCGCGAGCCCCGTCCGGCTCCCGATCCGCCCCGCGCGCCAGGCGAGCGTGAGCAGCCCGGCGGCGGCGACGAAGGCGAGCCAGCGATGGACGAACTGGACGACGATCGGGTTGTTGACCAGCTCCCCCGATCCGGCGCCCGCAGGCAGCCCGCCGGCCGGGAACAGCCGGTCGCCCATCAGCGGCCAGCTGTTGAACGCATGCCCCGCGTTCAGCCCCGCGGTCAGCGCGCCGAACCCGATTTGGGTGAACAACAGGATCAGCGCCACGCCCGCGACCGGCGCCAGCCGCGCCGGCGCCGCAAACGGTCGCCGCAGTTGCACGAGGTCGAGCGCGGTCCACACCATCCCGGCGAGGATGAACAGCGCGGTCAGGAGGTGGACCATCAACCGGATGTGGCTGACGTCGGTACGCACCGACAGGCCGGACGCGACCATCCACCAGCCGATCGCCCCCTGCAGCCCCCCCAGCGCCAGCAGCGCGACCAGACGCGACTTGTACCCTGCCGGGATATATCCCTTGGCCCAGAACCACGCCAGCGGCGCGGCGAAGGCAATCCCGATCACCCGGCCGAGCAGCCGGTGGAGATATTCCCAGAAGAAGATCGCCTGAAACCCGCTCAGCGTCATCCCGCGATTGAACGCCTCATATTCCGGGATGCGCTTGTAGGCGTCGAACGCCGCCTGCCAGTCGGCGGTCGTCAGCGGCGGGATGGCGCCGGTAATCGGCTTCCACTCGACGATCGACAGCCCCGACTCGGTCAGCCGCGTGATGCCGCCCACCACCACCATCGCGACGATCAGCGCCGCGACGGCGAATAGCCAGCGCGCCAGCGCCAGCGGCCGCGCACGCGTCATGAAGTCGGGACTGGGCTGGAGCATGGAAGGCAGATAGGCCTCGGCAAGGCGAACGCCAAGCGCGTACCGGCCACGGCATTCGCTCAGGGCTTCGGTCAGCCGTGCGGGGCGGCGCAGCCGGGTGTTACGCGCGTTGCATCTACGCGAGTTTCGGTGACACCGTCGCGACCTAAGCCGCCAGCAAGGACGCGATCGGCAGGCCGGGCATATCAGCTCCCTCCGTCCCGATTGATCGCGGCGGCGAGCGACTCGACCTTTGCCGAGAAGACGCCAAGATCGAAATGCTGCGGGTCGTCATGCGCAGATGGCGGGTCGTAATAGGGGTCGAGCACCGCGTGGTAGGCGGGGACCAGCCAGCGGCCGTGCCGCGCGGATGCGACGATGTAGATCAGCGCCAGCCGCTCATACTGCGCGTCGGTAAAGCCCGGCACCGGCGCGACGGCATCGTTGACCGGGCGGCCGGGTGCCGGACGAGCGGGAGACCCGATGCGCGGCTGAATGTTCTCCACGCCGACGAACAGATTGCGCTTGGCGGGTGCGTCGAAACAATAATCGAACCGGGTGTGCGACTGATGCTCCGCCAGATCGCGGGCGGTCAGCGATCCGCCGGTGCGATTGGTGATCACATGCGCCTTCAGCGAAGCCGGATCGCGCAAGTAGCCGCCGAACGAGCGATTGTCCGGCCATTCGGCGGCGTCCATGTTGGCGGGGAAAGCCCCGAGGACAGCGCAGGCACCGGGCTGCGAGCAGTTGGGCGAGCTGGTGTCGTGGATGACGAAGTAGGCTGCCTGAAGCCCCCCGCGTAACGGACCGCCCAGCTCATGGGCCGCGTCGACATGGTGCACGTCGAGGTAACGGGCGACTTGGGTCAGCCCCGGTTGGGTCGCCTCGCCGACGACTCCCGCCAGATAGGATGTAAGGTCGGAACTGCCGAAGCTCGCACCCTGACCGACGTGCCGCAACAGACACCGGGCCTGCTCGCGCGGCGTTCCGGCGAAGGCGCGCCTGCCTACGTCGAAACCGCACGGGCCGGCGCTCGCCTGAGCTTGCGTGACGCGGACGCGGCAATGCGGGTTCGTCGACGTTGGCGTTCCGCTGACCACGCCGGCGTGACTCATGGCAAGGATCGCCAGCATGGGGGCAGGTGCGCGCATGGTCCACTCCCGGGAAGATGTCCGCTACGCCACGGGGACCCCAGCTCATGCTGATCCGCAGTTTGAGGCAGGTCAACGGTTCTGCACCTCCGTTGCACCGAATGCACCCGCAATGTGATGTTGTAACTTGCCGCACATACGACCATATGGCTGCACGTGACGCGCACGATTCGCCTGCCCTGGACGCTGCCGCTCGATCGTCTCGCGATCGGGCTGTCGGGGCTGTGCGTGGTGCATTGTATCGGTACCTCGGTCGCGCTGGCGCTGATGTCGGCGGCGGGCGGGCTGCTCAACCCGCTGATCCACGAAGTCGGTCTGACGCTGGCGATTAGCCTCGGCGCGATCGCGCTGGGTAAGGGGGCGCTGGAGCACGGCTATATGGCCCCGGCGGTGGTCGGCTCGCTGGGGCTGGGGATGATGGCGGGGGCGCTGCACCTGCCGCATGACGGTTCGGGCGGGTCGGAGGCGGTGTGGACGGTGATCGGGGTCGGCATCCTCGCCTTCGGTCACGACCTAAACTACCGCGCCACTCATTAGCCGCGCCGCAGTCGGCTCCTTGCCGCCGGCCCGCGCCATGCCTATTTTCTTCTCCATGGCTGTCCACGCCCATCACCACCACGAACATGAGGGCGCGGCGCTGACCGATGCGGCTCAGGCGACGCTGGAGCGCGCGGGCGAGCAGTGGACGACAATGCGCGCGAGCGTGTTCGAGGCGCTGGCCGGGTTCGCCAAGCCTGCGTCGGCCTATGACATCGCCGAGGCGGTGTCGAAGCGCGAGGGCCGCCGCGTCGCCGCCAACACCGTTTATCGCATCCTCGACCTATTCGTCGGCGCGAACCTGGCGCGGCGGGTGGAAAGCGCTAACGCCTATGTTGCGAACGCGCACCCCGATTGCCTCCACGACTGCATCTTCCTGGTCTGCGACTCCTGCGGACAGACGACGCATCTCGACGACGACCGGCTGACCAAGGGCGTGCGCAGCGCCGCGTCGGCGGCGGGCTTTTCGCCCGTGCGTCCGGTGATCGAGGTGCGCGGCACCTGCGCCGAGTGCGAGGGCGGCTAGAGCGCTTTCTCCATGATCGCGCCCGGCACCGCGACGCCGATCGCGGCAAGCCGCTCGACCCGCTCGACCACCCGGTAGCCGCATGCGGCGTAGAGCGGCTCGCCCGCCAGCGTCGCCATCATCTGCGCGCGGCCGAACCCCGCCGCCCGCGCCGCATTCTCGCATAGTGCCAGCACCTCGCGTCCGATCCCCTGCCGCGCCCGCGCGGGGTCGGTGTACATCGCCCTGATCCGCGCCGCGTCGCGCGCCGGGTCGAGCAGCGACGCGTCGCGCAGTCCAGTCGCATGATCGCCGCCATACAGCGTCGCCCGCCGGCTCCACCCGCCGCAGCCGACCAGCGCGCCCTCGTCCTCGATCAGGAAATAGGTCCGGTCGGCGATCAGCTGCGTGTCCAGCCCCATGCTCGCGCGGCTGGCGGCGATCTGGTCGGGCGTTAGGAACGTCTGCTGCAGCGCAGTGATCGCGCGATCCATCAGCGCGGCGATCACGGGCAGGTCGGCTTCGGTCGCAAGGAGGCGGGTGCGGGGCACGCCACGGTTATGCAGATAACGTGCGTCAGCTGTCCAGATGCGCGCAATCGACACCCGCGATGCGAGGGGGTAAGCGCCTGGGCATGGCCGATCTTCCCGCGACCCCGTTGCTTGATACCGTCCGCACGCCTCACGACCTCCGTCGGCTGAGCCCTGACCAGCTCCGACAGCTCGCCGACGAGCTGCGCGCGGAGACGATCTCGGCGGTGGGGACGACGGGGGGGCATCTCGGTTCCGGGCTCGGCGTGGTCGAGCTGACCACCGCGATCCATTATGTCTTCGACACGCCCGACGACCGGCTCATCTGGGACGTCGGGCACCAATGCTATCCGCACAAGATCCTGACCGGGCGGCGCGACCGTATCCGCACGCTGCGACAGGGCGATGGCTTGTCTGGGTTCACCAAGCGCAGCGAGAGCGAGTACGACCCGTTCGGCGCGGCGCACTCGTCGACGTCGATATCGGCGGCGTTAGGCTTCGCGATCGCCAACAAGCTGTCGGGCCGGCCGGGCAAGGCAATCGCGGTGATCGGCGACGGTGCGATGTCGGCGGGGATGGCCTACGAGGCGATGAACAACGCGGAAGCCGCGGGCAACCGGCTGGTCGTCATCCTCAACGACAATGACATGTCGATCGCGCCGCCGGTCGGCGGGCTGTCAGCCTATCTCAGCCGGATCGTTTCAAGCCGCGAGTTTCTGGGCGTGCGCGAGGTGCTGCGCCGGCTCGCGCGCAAGCTGCCACGCCCGCTCCACGCCGCCGCCCGCAAGACCGACGAGTTCGCGCGCGGCATGGCGATGGGCGGCACGCTGTTCGAGGAGCTCGGCTTCTATTATGTCGGGCCGATCGACGGACATAATCTCGACCAGCTGATCCCGGTGCTGGAGAATGTCCGCGACGCGGAGGAAGGCCCGATCCTGGTCCATGTCGTGACCAAGAAGGGCAAGGGCTATGCCCCCGCCGAAGCGTCGGCAGACAAGTATCACGGCGTCCAGAAGTTCGACGTGATCACCGGCGCGCAGTCCAAGGCGCCGCCGGGGCCACCGCAGTACCAGAACGTCTTCGGCGAGGCGCTGACGCGCGAGGCGCAGGCTGACCCTCGCATCTGCGCGATCACCGCGGCGATGCCGTCGGGCACCGGCCTCGACAAGTTCGCGAAGGCGCACCCGGACCGCTTTTTCGACGTCGGCATCGCCGAACAGCACGCGGTGACCTTCGCCGCCGGGCTGGCGGCGCAGGGGATGCGGCCTTTCTGCGCAATCTACTCGACCTTCCTGCAGCGCGCCTATGATCAGGTCGTTCACGACGTCGCGATCCAGAACCTGCCGGTCCGCTTCGCGATCGACCGTGCCGGGCTGGTCGGGGCGGACGGGGCGACGCATGCCGGGTCGTTCGACGTCACCTATCTGGCGACGCTCCCCAATTTCGTGGTGATGGCCGCCGCCGACGAGGCGGAGCTGGTTCACATGGTCCATACCATGGTCAGCCACGACGGTGGCCCGATCGCGGTGCGCTATCCCCGCGGCAATGGCACCGGCGTGGCGCTCCCCGCGATTCCGGAGGTGCTGACGATCGGCCGAGGCCGGATCGTGCGCGAGGGCAAGACGGTCGCGATCCTGTCCCTCGGCACGCGGCTGGCCGAGGCACTGAAGGCGGCCGAGCAGCTGGAGGCGAAGGGGCTGTCGACCACCGTCGCCGACCTCCGCTTCGCCAAGCCGCTGGACGAGGCGCTGATCCGCCGCCTGCTGACCACGCACGAGGTTGCGGTGACGATCGAGGAGGGCGCGGTCGGCGGATTGGGTGCGCACGTCTTGACGCTTGCGAGCGATGAGGGTCTGACCGACGCCGGGTTGAAGCTGCGCACGCTGCGCCTGCCGGATCGCTTCCAGGACCAGAACGCGCCCGACCGGCAATATGCCGAAGCGGACCTCGACGCCGACGCGATCGTGCGCAGCGTTCTCGGTGCGCTCCGCCACAACAGCGGCGGGGTCGCGGAAGCGCGGGCGTGACCGGTTGGGAAAAGGTGATCGCGGCAACGGTGGTGGCGGTGATCGGGCTGGCGGGTCTGAACCTGGCGGTCTGGCGGCGGGTTCGAGGGGCAATGCGCGCGGCGAGGATTGGTGGCCAAGACCCGCGCTGACCAACTGCTGGTCCATCGGGGACTCGTTGAGTCGCGAACGCGGGCGCAGGCGTTGATCCTGGCCGGGCTGGTGTTTGCGGGCGAGCGCAAGGTTGCGAAGGCGGGGGAGCTGCTTGCGGTTGATGTGCCGCTGGCAGTGCGCGGGCGCGACCATCCCTGGGCGTCGCGCGGGGGCGTCAAGCTGGCGCATGGGCTCAACCATTTCGGCTGGGACGTGGCGGGCGCGCTGGCGATCGACGTGGGAAGCTCGACGGGGGGGTTTACCGACGTGCTCCTCTCGCGAAGTGCGGCGCGCGTCTATGCAGTCGACAGCGGTACCAACCAGCTGGCGTGGAGGCTGCGCCAGGACCCGCGCGTCGTCGTGCTGGAACAGACCAGCGCGCGGGTGCTGACCGCGGCGCATATTACCGAGCCCGTCGATCTGATCGTCTGCGACGCCAGCTTCATCGGTCTCGCCAAGGTGCTGGAGCGGCCTCTGTCGTTCGCCAAACCCGAAGCGCGTCTGCTGGCGCTGATCAAGCCGCAGTTCGAGGCGGGGCGCGAGGAGGTCGGCAAGGGCGGGGTGGTACGTGACCCCGCCGTCCACGCGCGGGTATGCGAGGAAGCCGCCACCTGGGTGACTGCGCAGGGCTGGCGGGTCGAAGGGGTGATACCCAGCCCGATCACCGGGCCCGAAGGCAATGTCGAGTTCCTGCTCGCCGCATATAAGCCGCGCGCGCTCGGTTGAACGCCGTCGCGCGTTGCGGCAGGGGCACAGGTACAACCGAGAAGGAACGGGCGTGAGCGAACTGGCGTCGAAAGGGCAGTTGCGGTGGTCGTTCGCACGCTGGGCGGCGGTGTGCGTGCCGCTGGTGCTGCTGATCGGCTTCGTCTCGGGCCGCATGGCGCCCGCGGGCAGCCATAACGGCTGGTATGCCGCGCTCGCCAAGCCAGCAATCAATCCGCCCGACTGGGCGTTCCCGGTAGCGTGGAGCATCATCTACGTCTGCATGGGGCTGGCGGTCGCGACCGTGCTCAACGCGCGCGGGGCGCGGGGGCGGGGGCTCGCGGTCGCGTTGTTCGCGGTCGAGGTGGCGTTGCTGTTCGCCTGGACGCCCCTGTTCTTCGGCGCGCACCGGATCGGCGCTGCGACCGCGCTGATCGCCGCGATCCTGGTGGTCGGTATCGGCGTGGCGTTGCTGTTTGGGCGGGTCAGGTCATCGGCGGCGTGGCTGATGGTGCCGCTGCTGGTCTGGGTGTCGTTCGCGGGCGTGCTGTGCTGGCGGATTGGACAGCTCAACCCCGGCGCGGGGCGGGTTGCGCCGGGCGCGCACGCTACCCAGATGCTGTAGGCTTACGGAGCTATTCAGATCATGCAGTCCGAGAACCGGGTCATCGACGATATCGTGAAGGTGCTGAACGGCGCGGCGGGGACGCTGGCGGGCGTCGGGCGTGAGGCGGAGGCGGGCGTTCGCGCGCGCGCGCGCGAATGGATCGGCGGGCTCGACTTCGTCGGCCGAGACGAATTCGAGGCGGTCAAGGCGATGGCGGCGGCGGCGCGCGACGAGGCCGACGCGCTGAAGGCGCGGCTCGATGCGCTGGAAGCGAAGGCCACGTCCGTAGCCGCTGAGGGGACCGCCGTCTGACTTTTTCCACAGCTTTGTCTACAGGACCGTCCACCGATGCCGCCTGCAAGGCGGCATCGGTGCGAAGCCATGCTATGATGCGCCGCATGGGGGCGAGGGGACCATGCTGAACGAAGCAGATCACGACGCGGACGCTGCCGCGCCGCTCGACATGCTGGAAAATTATTTCGACGCGCACGGCTGGGACAACCAGCGGCACGAGGAAGAGGTCACGGCCTCGGTCAAGGGCAGCTGGACGACCTACGAGCTGCGCGCGCTGTGGCGCGACGGCGACAGCGTGCTGCAGTTCCTCGCCTTTCCCGACATCAAAGTGACCGACGACCGCCGGGCCGTCGTTTTCGAGGCAATGGCACTGGTCAACGAGCAGCTGTGGGTCGGGCATTTCGAGCTGTGGTCGTCGTCGGGCGTGCTGCTTTATCGCCATGCGGCAATGGTCGACGGCGACGACGGCGCGGCGCTGACGCTGGCGCAGGCCGAACATCTGGTCGAGACTGCGGTTGAGGAGTGCGAACGTTTCTACCCCGTTTTCCAGTTCGTGCTGTGGGGCGGCAAGTCGCCCAAGGACGCGCTTGCCGCGGCGCTGATCGACACGCAGGGCGAAGCTTGAGTCTCACGCCGGGCCAGGCCGCGGGCCGGCTGTTGATGGTCGGTGCCGGCAACATGGGCGGCGCGATGCTCGCCCGCTGGCTGGCGAGCGGCGTGGCGGCGGAGCGGGTGACCGTGGTGAGCCCATCGAGGCGCACCCAGCCGATCGGCGTGCGTGTTGTCGAGGTCATTCCGGCGGAACCGTTCGACACCGTAGTGCTCGCCTGCAAGCCGCAGCAATTGGCGACCGTCGCGCCGACCCTACACGGACATGCGCCGCGGGTGCTCCTGTCGATCCTCGCCGGGGTCGAGGTGGCGACGCTGACAGCGCTGACGCGGGCACCGGTGGTGCGGGCGATGCCCAACCTGCCGGTCGCAATCGGCAAGGGCGTAGTGGCGCTGCACGGCGGCCGCGGCACCGAGCCGGGTGAGCGCGCAGCGGCGCTGATGACGCCGCTAGGGCTGGTGGAATGGATCGGCGATGAGCGGCTGTTCGACCTGGTGACGGCGCTGGCGGGGAGTGGTCCGGCCTTTCTGTATCGCTTCGTCGACGCGATGGCGCGAGCGGGGGAGGCGCTGGGCCTGCCCTTCGACCAGGCGGCGCGGCTGGCGCTGGCGACAACCGCGGGCGCGGCGGCGCTGGCGGCGGGGAGCGACGTGCGGCCGGGTGTGCTCGCCGATCGCGTCGCCAGCCCAGGCGGATCGACGCGCGAGGGGCTGAACGTGCTCGATGACGACGATGCGCTGATGCGCCTGCTGACCGGCACGCTGGCCGCGGCGGCCCGGCGCAATGGCGAAATGGCCGCCGCCGCGCGCAAGGCGGGCTCCGGTTAGACTGTTCCACAACGCCGCTGCTGGTCCAGCAACGCGGATGCCGCCGCGTCCTGCCAGTAGCCATGCTCAAATACCACGCTCGTAGTGCGGGGTGATCGCAGCGACATCGTCTTGATGTCACCTTTGTTCACCTTCGGGCGAGCGGAGAGGTTAGGATCAGCCGCCTAGCCCCAGCACCTGCGCGCGTTCGTCTTCGGGGATCAGCCCCTCCAGCACCGCCCAATAGCCGCTGACCGCCTGCTGGCCCGCCCGGGCATAGGCTGCCGCCATCTTCTGCCGCGCGGCGTCGAACAGGTGCGCCTCCAGCGCGGTACCTTTGGTGGTTAGTCGAAGCAGCCGTTGTCGCCGGTCGCGCTCGCCGGGGCGCGTCTCAACCAGCTCGCGCTCGCTCAGCTCGTTCAGCACGCGCCCGAGTGACTGTTTGGTGATCGCGAGCAGCGACAGCAGCTCGCTGACCGTCAGGTTGGGCTTGCGCGCGACGAAATAAAGCGCCCGGTGATGCGCGCGGCCGAGCCCCTGCCGGGCGAGGTCGCGGTCGATCGAGCGGGTCAGGTGGCTGTAGCCGAAATAGATCAGCTCCATGCCGCGACGCAGCTCCGCCTCGCGGAGAAAAAGCGGGGAAGCCGTGGGCGCTATGGCAGTCACGTTGACCCGTTTAGACAGCGGCTCTAGGCCGCGGCAACCCCTCTCCAGCCGAGTTTCGTCCGCCATGTCCGCGCCGCTGCCCGCCTTTCGCCACGAACCGCACGGCAGCCCTGTCGCCGCAGACGAGCGCGGGCGGCAGATCGCGGACCCCGGCTTCGGCCGCGTCTTCACCGATCACATGGCGGTGGTGGGGTACACCGCCGCCGAGGGCTGGCATGACCCGCACATCACCGCGCGCAAGCCGTTCCAGGTCGATCCCGCGTGCGCGGTGCTCCATTATGCGCAGGAGATTTTCGAAGGGCTGAAGGCATATCGGCTCGATGGTGGCGGCATCGCGCTGTTCCGGCCGGTGGCGAACGCGGCGCGGTTCCGCCGCTCGGCGCAGCGGCTGGCGATGCCGGAGCTGCCCGAGGAACTATTCCTCGGCTCGCTGGAGGCGCTGGTGCGCGCGGACGCGCACTGGATTCCGGCGATCGACGGCGGCTCGCTGTACCTGCGTCCATTTATGGTCGCGAGCGAGGCGTTCCTCGGCGTCCGGCCGGCAGGCGAATATCTCTATATAGTCCTCGCTTCCGCGGCGGGGTCGTATTGGAAGGGCGGGGTCCGGGCGATCTCGCTGTGGGTCAGCCACGACTATACCCGCGCCGCGCCGGGGGGGACGGGCGCGGCGAAGTGCGGCGGCAACTACGCCACCTCGCTGGTCGCGCAGGCGGAAGCGACGCGGCGCGGCTGCGATCAGGTGGTGTTCCTCGACGCGATCGAGCGCCGCTGGGTGGAGGAGCTGGGCGGCATGAACATCTTCTTCGTGTTCGCCGACGGCACGCTGCGAACGCCGCCGCTGACGGGGACGATCCTGCCCGGGATCACGCGCGATTCGATCCTGACGCTGGCGCGCGACGAGGGGCTGCGGGTCGAGGAGGCACCTTACGCGATCGACGACTGGCGCACGGACGCCGAGCGGGGCGATCTCGTCGAGAGCTTCGCATGCGGCACCGCCGCGGTGGTGACCCCGATCGCCTCGGCAAGGGGGCCGGATTATTCGTTTCAGGTCGGCAGCGGTGGAATGGGGCAGCTGACCGCGCGCTTCCTGGATCGTCTCACCGCGATCCAGCGCGGCCGCGCCCCCGATCCGCATGCCTGGCGGCATCTGCTTTAGGGGTTTCGTCCCGGCGGCCGCTCCGATAGGAGCCGCCGCGCGATGGGGCGTCGCCAAGTGGTAAGGCAGCGGCTTTTGATGCCGCCATTCGCAGGTTCGAATCCTGCCGCCCCAGCCATCGTGCCGCGATCAGTTCGGCAGCGGCGGCGGCCCGTCCGCGGGCGGCAGCTCCTGGTCCGCATCGGCGTCGGCCTCGCTCAGGATGTTGCCGCGGGCACCGCGCTCCAGCTGATCCATCCGCTTGATCTCTTCGGCGTTCGCCTTGTTCGCCGCCGCGGTCTTGTCGGTCTCTGGCATCGGATGATCCTCTCGTTGCGATGGCAGAACGTCCGGTGCGGCCGCTGGTGCCGCGGTGACGATCTGGCCGTCGTTGACCGCGACCGGCCAGGAGGTCAGCCGCTGACCGACGCAGGGACCGCCGACGCAGAGGCCGTCGTCCACCCGGAACAACGCGCCGTGCCAGGAGCAGGCGATCAGGTCGCCATCGGGCGTGAGATAGCCGTCGAGCTGCTGTGCGAGCGGCAGGCCGGCATGGGGGCAGCGATCGACATAGCCATGAACCCGGTCATCTCGCCGGACCACGAAACCGTGGAAGCGGCCGGCGCGGAGCTGGAGCACGAAGTTGCGTGCGGCGCCATCGGCGACCAGGTCGAGCGGGCAGAGGACGACGCCGGCGGGGGTGGCGGAGAGCCGCTCGCTCACGCGTCGGCGTCGGACTGGCGGTCGGGGTGTGCGTCGGCAAAGGCGGGGTGGGCGCAGGCGGTCTCAACCACCGCCATGAGATGCGGGTAGGGCGTCGGGTCGACGCCGAAGCGTTCGGCGGAATAGGCCTGCGGCACGAGGTGGCAGTCGGCGAGCGTCGGGCGGTCGCCGAACGCGAAGCCGCCGCCTCGGCGGGCGATCATCACCTCCAGCGCCGCGAAGCCCGCAGTGATCCACTGCGCCGCCCAGGCGTTCGCCTCACCGCCCAGCGCGCGAACGGCGTTGAGGACGCGGAGGTTGTTGAGCGGGTGGATATCGCACGCAACCGCCGCGGCCATTGCGCGGACGACGGCGCGATCGGCGGGCGTAACCGGGAGGAGTGGCGGCTCGGGATAACGCTCCTCCAGCCATTCCAGGATCGCGGGGCTCTGCGTCAGCACGCCGTCCGCGGTCTCGAGCGCGGGCACCAGGCCCTGCGGGTTCAGGGCGCGGAAGGCATCGCTGCGCTGGTCGCCGGCGCGCAGGTCGACCCCGGCCTGTTCGTAGGCGAGGCCCTTCAGGTTGAGCGCGATGCGGGTGCGGTAGCTGGTGCCGGAGCGCCAATAGCCATGCAGGATCATGGTAACCGCGCCTTGGCGAAGCCGCGCCAGACCTCGTCGTAATCGAGCTGCATCGTCGGCGTTTCGACCGCCCAGCCGGTCGGGCGGACGGGCAGGCGAGTCTCGAACATGAACGCCATGGTGTCGGCGATCTTGACCGGCTTGAGGTCGGCGGTAACCGCCTTCTCGTAGCTCGCCTGGTCCGGGCCGTGTCCGTTCATGCGGTTGTGGAGGGACGCGCCACCCGGCGCGAAGCCGCCTTCCTTGGCGTCGTACTGGCCCTGGATCAGCCCCATGAACTCGCTCATCACATTGCGGTGGAACCAGGGCGGACGGAAGGTGTCCTCCGCGACCATCCAGCGCGGCGGGAAGATCACGAAGTCGCAGTTCGCGGTGCCGGGCGTATCGCTGGGCGAGGTCAGCACGGTGAAGATCGACGGGTCCGGGTGGTCGAAGCTGACGGTGTTGATCGTGTTGAAGCGGGTGAGGTCGTAGCGGCAGGGTGCGAGGTTGCCGTGCCAGGCGACGACGTCGAACGGTGAATGGTCCAGCGTGGTGGTCCACAGCCCGCCGCCGAACTTCTGGACCACCTCGGTCGGGTCGTCCTTGTCTTCGAACCAGGCGACGGGCGTCTCGAAGTCGCGGGGATTGGCGAGGCCGTTGGCGCCGATCGGGCCGAGATCGGGCAGCCGAAACAGGGCGCCGTAATTCTCGCAGACATAGCCCCGCGCCTGCCCGTCAGGGAGTTTGACGCGGAAGCGGATGCCGCGCGGGATCAGCGCGACCTGCAACGGGGCAAGTTCGATGCGACCGAGTTCGGTGTCGATGGCGAGGCGGCCTTGCTCGGGAACGATCAGCAGCTCGCCGTCGGCGGAGAAGAAGGCGCGGTCCATGTTCACGGTGGCGGCATAAAGGTGGATGCCGACGCCGACCTGCGCCTCCGCGTCGCCATTGCCGCCATAGGTCACGAGCCCGTCGACCCAGTCGGCAGGCTCGGTCGGGAGCGGCAGCGGGTCCCAGCGCATGCGGTTGGGGGAGGGGGGCTGTTCGGTGAAAGGCGCGGAGCGGAAGCGCTTTGCGCCGGCGTAGGGCGTGAACGCCGGATGCTGCGCGGTCGGGCGCAAACGGTAGAGCCAGCTTCGGCGGTTCTCGGCTCGTGGTGCGGTGAAGGCAGTGCCGCTCAGCTGTTCGGCGTAGAGGCCGAACGGGGTGCGCTGAGGAGAGTTACGGCCGATCGGGAGGGCGCCGGGAACGGCTTCGGTGGCGTGGTGGTTGGCGAAGCCGGGGAGGTAATCTGGCATTCCATCCCTTGCTCCTCCCCGGGACGGAGAGGGGGACCGCTCGCGAAGCGAGTGGTGGAGGGGGCTCTCCACAAACGATATTGCCGGTGGAGAGCCCCCTCCACCAGCCAATGGCTGGTCCCCCTCCCCGTAAACGGGGAGGAGCTTAGGCATCCACCATGATGACGCCGCGCCTGATCTGGTCCAGCTCGATCGACTCGAACAGCGCCTGGAAATTGCCGTTGCCGAAGCCTTCATTGCCCTTGCGCTGGATGATCTCGAAGAAGATCGGGCCGAACATGTTCTCGGTGAAAATCTGCAGCAGCAGGCCTTCATCTCCGACATTGCCGTCAATCAGGATACGGTTCTTCTTCAAGCGCTCCAGGTCGTGGCCGTGCCCGGGGACGCGCTTGTCGACTAGTTCGTAATAGGTCTCGATCGTGTCCTGCAGCTTGACCCCGCGGGCGCGCAGCCGCTCGACGGTGTCGAAGATGTCGGGGGTGGTGAGCGCCAAGTGCTGGATGCCCTCGCCGTGATATTCGCGGATGAACTCCTCGATCTGGCTGTTCTCGTCCTGCGATTCGTTCAACGGGATGCGGATCGCCTTGTCGGGGGCGATCATCGCCTGGCTGAACAACCCCGTCGCCTTGCCCTTGATGTCGAAATATTTCTGTTCCTCGAAGCCGAACAGCTCCTTGTAGAAGCTGCTCCACACCCGCATCTGGCCGCGCCGGACATTGTGGGTGAGGTGGTCGAGCAGGTCGAGGCCGACATTGTTCTGCGCCTCCGCCTCGCGCCAGCCGGGCAGCTCGGCCCAGTCGGCATAGGGGTCCGCGCCATCGGCGATGAAGTAGAGATACGACCCGCCGATGCCTTTGATGACGGTGTCGTTCTCCTCGGTCGCCTCGGCGCCGTGGGCGAGCGCCCATTCGACCGCCCTGGCCGGATCGGCGACGCGGAACGCCATCGCGCTGGCCGACGCACCATGCGCATTGCGGAAGTCCTTCACCCGCCCCGCCTCGTCGCGGTTGAGCATCAGGTTGACCCGCCCCTGCTTGTAGCGGGTGATGTTCTTGGTCGGGTGACGGTGCGAGGCGACGAAGCCGAGCTGCTCGAACTGCGTCGCCATCGCCAGCGGGTCGGGCGAGGTGAACTCGACGAACTCGAATCCGTTGAGGCCCATGGGATTGTCGGGGCGATCCACTGCTCTCTCCTGCGTCATGACCCCGCCTGTACCGGGCCGCCGCGGCGTTGGCAAAACGCCCGAGGCACCGGAAGCGGCGCGGCGATGTTGTCCATGTTGTCCGCTTCGTGCACATCCGTCGGCCATGCCGGCGCCTCGGGCGTGCTGCGAACGATGAACTGACGGCCTGAACGTGGAGCGCGTATCCGTTGCATGGCGACGGCGTGGCACCGTCTACACCTTGTAGGACAGCGAAAACTCAAGCCCCCGCCTGCTGGCCCATCGTCACATAGTCGAGCTTGCCCGTGCCCAGCACCGGCAGCGCGGCGACGATGCGGACGTCCCTGGGCAGCATCAGCTCGGTGACGCCGTTGCCGCGGCCCCATGCCTGGAGCGCGGCCGCCGTCGCGTCGGTGCGGGTGGTGAAGAGGACGAGCTGTTCGCCCTTGCGGGCGTCGGGGCGGGTGACGACCGCGTGCTCCGCGTCGGGCCAGAGCTTCGCCGCATAGCCCTCGACGGCAGGCAGCGAGACCATCTCGCCGCCGATCTTGGCGAAGCGCTTGGCGCGGCCGCGGATGGTGACGAAACCGGCGTCGTCGATCGTGACGATGTCGCCGGTGTCGTGCCAGCCCTCCTCGGGCGGCTGGAGAATGCCTGGACGGTCGGCCTTCAGATAGCCTGCCATCACGTTGGGCCCGCGGATCGAGAAGCGGCCGCCCTCTTCGATGCCGGGCACGGGATCGAGCCGGCCTTCGACGCCGGGGAGCAAGCGGCCGACGCTGCCCGCCTTGAAGTGCATCGGCGTGTTGACCGCGATGACGGGTGCCGCCTCGGTCGCGCCATAACCCTCCATGATGCGAAGGCCGAACTTCTCCGCATATACCTTGCGTGTCTCGTCGCGGACCCGCTCCGCGCCCGCGAAGATGTAGCGCAGGCTGTAGAAGTCGTAGCCGTGCGCCATCCGCGCATAGCCGCTGAGGAAGGTGTCGGTGCCGAACAGGATCGTCGCGTTGGCGTCATAGGCGAGCGCGGGGACGATCCGGTAGTGGAGCGGGCTGGGGTACAACACCGTCCTGACGCCGTGGAGGATCGGCAGCAGCGTGCCGCCGGTCAGCCCGAAACTGTGGAACACCGGCAATGCGTTCAGCACCACGTCGCCCTCGTTGAAGTCGATCCGCGCGGACAGCTGTTCGCAATTCGCCAGCAGATTGCGGTGGGTCAGGACGACGCCCTTGGGCAGCCCCTCCGATCCGCTGGTGAAGAGGATCACCGCCGGGCTGCCGGGCGCGATCCGCTTGCGGCGATGGAGGCGCAAGGCCCAGCGGGTCGCGATCAGCGTGCCGAGCTTCTTCAGTCCGCCGATCTGCGCGCCGATGTCCTCCAGGTGGCGAACGCGGATGCCCGCCGCTGTGAGCCCGTCGATCAGCGGGTGCAGCTTCGATTGCTCGACGAACGCGCGCGAGGTGACCACCGTCCGCACCTCGGCCGCGGTGCACGCCGCCTCGATATTGCCGAGGCCCGCGGTGAAGTTGAGCATCGCGGGCACGCGGCCGGTGAACTGGAGTGCGAAGAAGCTCGCGACCACCGCGTTGACGTTGGGAAGCAGCAGGCCGACCGCCTCGCCTTGCGCCGTGTCCTCTGCGAGCGGGCCGGACAGCGCCAGTGCGCCGGCGATCAGGCGTGCATAGGTCAGCGGCATACGCCTGATGTCCTCGACTACCGCCGCCTTGCCGCCGTGGACGTCCTTGGCGTCGATCAGCGCGTGGAACAGCGTGCGGTCGATATCGCTGGTCGCGAAGATCGCGTCGCTCATCACATCGTAGAGCTTGCGGCCCGCGGCGGCGCGGCGGGCGCGGGCGCTGTCGCCCGTCACATCGAACCGGCGGGGCGGCAGGACGGTAAGGCTGATGCGCGGGAACCAGCGGCGGCGGACCTTGCCGCCCAGCCGCGAGAAGGGGGTGAACTGCGCGCCGTCGAGGCGGACGGGGACGATCGGGGCGTCGGCCTTGTCGGCGACCATGCCGGGGCCGTCGAACACCTTCATCAGCGCGCCCGTCACGGTGATGCGGCCTTCCGGGAAGATGACAAGCGTGCGCCCTTCGCGCACCGCCTTGACCATCGCCTTCGCCGCCATTGGGTTGATGGGATCGACCGGGAAGGCATCGAACAGCTTGATGAACGGCCTGACCCACCATGCCTGCGCAATGCGGGTGTGGACCGCGAAGGTCGGCTTGCCGGGCAGAAAGGCGGCGAGGAGCAGGCCGTCGAGGAAGGAGACGTGGTTGACGACCACCACCGCGGGACTGCCCGCCGCCGGCATGTTCTGCGCGCCGGTGACGCGGACCCGGTAGAGCGCGGTCAGGACGCCGCGGATCAGCCATTTGAACACCGTTTCCGGCAGCAGCCAGCAGGTGATCAGCGCGACCGCCAGCGTTGCGAAGCCGAGCGCGCCGATCACGCCGGGCACGCCCGCGCCCGCCGCCATCAGGCCCAGCGTCACGGCGACGATGCCGACCGTGCCGGCGGCGTTTAGAATGTTGTTGGCGGCGATGATCCGCGAACGGTTCGCGGGGTCGGCATGCGTCTGCAGGATCGCATAGAGCGGCACCACGAACGCGCCGCCCGCGACCGCGAGCATCGCCACGCAGCCGAGGATGGGCCACGACTGGGGTTGCGCCGCGAACGCCTGCCAGCCGGGTTGCCCGGACGGACTGTAGGTGCGCGCGGCGATCCACAAGCCGATCAGCGCCGCCGCCATCGCTAGCGCGGCAGCAGGGACGTAGCGGGCCGAGACCTCGCCCTTGAGCAGCCGATTGACCAGCAGCGAGCCAGCCGCGACGCCGATCGAGAAGACCAGCAGGAACAGGATGACCACGTCGGGCCCCGCAGCGAGCGTGCCGCTGGCGAGGGCGGTCAGCTGCGCGGTGACGACGGTGCCGACCGAGAAGAACCAGCTGATGCCGAGGATCGCGAGCCACACCCCTCGGCCTCCTTGAGCGGCGCGGAGGATCTGGGCGGTGCCGTGGACGATATTGGCATCGACGCGCAGCGGGGCCGCGGGCGGCGCGGGGGGAACCAGGAAGCTGGTCAGGAGGCCGAGCGCGGCGACGCCGATCGCGATCTCGCCCGCCAGGACCGGCGCGACCAGGCCGCCGAGCAGCTGGCCGCCGAGGATGGCGAGAAACGTGCCCGCCTCGATCAGTCCGGTGCCGCCCATGATCTCGCGGCTGTGCAGATGCTGCGGCAGGATCGAGTATTTGACCGGCCCGAAGATGGCGGAGTGCACCCCCATCGCGGTGACGCAGGTCAGCAGCAGCGGCACGGACGCGAGATGGAATCCCGCGAGCGCCACCGCCATGATCGCGATCTCCGCCGCCTTCACCGCGCGGACCAGCTTTGCCTTGTCGACGCCGTCGGCAAGCTGTCCGGCGACCGAAGACAGCAGGAAATAGGGCAGCGTGAACAGCCCCGCGGCGATCGTGGCGAGGCTTTCGGCATGCCCCGGATCGGCGCGGTAGATCGTGAAGGTGGCGAGGAACACCATCGCGAAACGGAGCAGATTGTCGTTGAACGCGCCCAGGAATTGGACGGCGAAGAGCGGCGCGAAGCGGCGCCTGGCGAGGAGCGATAGATCGGGGGCGGCCATGGTAGCGATCCTTAGCCGTTTGCGGCGACGACAGGGTTAACGCCGGAGCTGATAGGGGCATCGTCCGGCAGATAGCGGCTGTAGAGCCAGCCGATGCCGATGAGGCTGAACCCCAGCGCGGCGAAGGAGGCGATGCGGAGCAGCCCATCGAGTCCGGAGGCGTCGAGCAGGAAGACCTTGCCGACCGCGCCGAGCATCACGGCGAGGCTCGCGACGCGCCAGTCCTGCAGCCGCGCGCGGATGCCATAGACCAGGAACCCGACCGCGATCGCGATCGCGAGAAGCGAGCGGGTGATGTCCTCCGCCGGTGCGACGCCGCCCCCTGCCAGGATCGCGCCGTGGACGAGCTGGCGCAGCTCGGTGGCGGCGAACAGCAGGATCAGCAGCATCTGCGCCCAGCCGCGTGCCCGCTCGGCTAGCGACGGCAGCGCGGTGCGGCCCGCGGCCCAGAGCAGCCCAAAGGCGAGCGCATAGGCGGGGAGCAGCAGGTTGAGGACGGGCAGCGGGCCGACCGCCTGCTCGCTCCACAACGGGTCGTGGAGGAGCAGCGTGAACCAGACGAGGTGCGCGGCGGCAGCGATCCCGAGCCCGCGGCTCGCCTGCGGCAGGCGCCGGGCGAGCAGCATCGCGGTGGCGGCAAGCAGCGCCTCCCACAGCGTGCGCTCGGCGAGGCCGAGGCGGACAAAGGCGGCGTGATCGCCGATCGCGAACAGCTGCTTGTAGGCGACGTGCGCAAAGGCGCCGCCGAGCAGGGCGAGGGCGGCGAGCCAGCCCTGGCGCAGCCGCGCGCCCTCGGGCGGATGCCGCCACAGCACGATCGCCGCAGCGGCGGCGGGCGCGAGGAGGCGGGTCGTTGCATCGGCCAGGCCGGGCAGCGCGCCGACGTAGAGCGGGAAGCCGATCACGGCGCCACCAACGCCCGCCAGCCAGGTCAGCATGGGCCATAGCGCCCAGGCCGCGGCAAGCCCGCCCGCGGTGATGGTCGCCGCGTCCGGGCGCCGCCAGTAGCCGAGCGCTGCCGCACCGATGGCGGGGACGAGCGGCAGCAACGGCTGTGGCAGCGCCTGCGCGACCGCGACATAGCCGACCAGGACCGCGACGGCGTTGCCGATCGGCGCGGCGGCGCGGCCGGGCATGAACCGGCCGAACACCAGCGCCGCGGCGGCGGGAACGGCCCAGGTCAGGATCACGCGCCAGCCGGGCTGGGCGACGTGCATCCCCGCGGCCCAGACGAGCGCGCTGCTGCGCTCGATATCGATCACCAGCAGCAGGATGATCGCCGCGCCGAGTGTCCAGGCGAGCCCCTCGACGCGGCGATCCTGCGCGGTTCGGGCAAGCATGACCAGCCCGGCGGCAATGACCGCCCAGGCGGGGGCGACCGCGAACGGGGCCAGCCCGAACGCGGCGGCGACCGCGAGCAGCACGGCGGCTGCGCCGGTCAACACCGCGAAGCGCGCGTCCCAGCGGCGGGTGGCGTCAGGCCAGACCAGCCCGGCGACAGCGCTCGCCGCCGCCGCGCCTAGCAGCGCGAGACCCGCGGACGTCTGCGTCGACGGATCGAAATGGACCAGCCACAGCGCCAGCGGCGCGGCGGCGAACGCGGCGACGCTGCCCGCATCGCCCAACGTGCCCCGGTTGCGGCCGACCCGCCACGCGGCGGGCAGCCCGAAGATCGCCGCTGCGCCCGCGAGAACAAGCGTGAAGTCGTGCGCCTGCGGCAGCGGCCAGGCGCTCATCAGGAACAGCGCCGTCAGCAACGCGGGCACGGGCAGGTCGGCGAGCGGTGCCTCGCGGCGCGAAAGCCAGACGCTGGCGAGCCCGAGCAGGCCGAACAGACCCCAGGTCAGCAGCGCGAAGCCGCCGGTGGCGATCAGCGCGGCCAGCTGAGCCGCGGCAACGAGCGTGCCGACCAGGCGGACGACATGCCCCTGCCGCCCGCCGAACAGCAGCACCGGCAGTCCGACCCCGAGCATCAGCACGAACGCGCCCACCGACAGCGCATCGGCGAGTGCGAGCGCGCCCGAGCCGATCAGCACCGCGCCCCAGCCGAACCCGCCGGCCAGCGCCGCGACGCCCAGCCACCACCAGCGCTGCGCTCGCCCGAGCGCCGCCAGCCCGCCTACCGCGAGCGCGAGATACGCGGCGAGCAGCGGCACGTTCGGATTGCCGGTCCCGACCAGCGCCGGTGCGGCGAGCCCCCCGACCAGGCCGAGCACCGCCGACGGCGCGCCGAACCGGATCGACAGCGCGCCCGCGACGACGGTGGTCGCCGCCATGAACAGGAACGCGGCGAGCGGCGGGATGAGGTGGTAGAGGTTCGCCGCAACGAGGGTCGTCGCATAGAGCGTCGCCACCCCTGCACCGCTCAGCGCCTGACGCACGCGCGGGTCGCGGACCCGCTCTTCGTTCTGCAACGCCGCTTCGGCGCCGGCGATCAGCCCGAGCCCGAACAGCAGCCCGCCGATCACGCGGACGAGCGGAGACAGCAGCCCCGCGTCGATTGAATATTTGACGATCAGGAATCCGCACACCGCCAGCGTGACGCCCCCTGCCCAGATCGGCAGCTTGCGGCCGAAAATATCCTCGAAGCCGAGGGAGCGGGCGGGGGCAGGCGCGGCGCCGACATCGTCCTGAGCCGGGGTTGCCGCGTTGAGTCCCTCCTCGTCAGGCGAGGTGTTGGAATCGGACGGCGCCCCAAGCCTTTCGTCCAGAGGAGCGGCCCCGTCGCCATTCAGTCCCCTGAAGGAAAAAGGCGCATCGGGCAGGGGCTCTGAATCGGCGACGCCGTCGTGGGCGTTGTCCTCCGCAAACTGGGCCGATCCGACGACCCGTGCGGCCGGCTGCGGGTGTGCGTAGGCAACGGGCGGCGCCTCCCACGGCTGCGGTCCGGGCGCGCCCCAACCGGTGGGAAGGGGGGCAAGGCGCGGCGCGCCGCCCCATTCCAGCGCGCGAACGCGATCGCGCAGGGCGACAACATCGACCCAGAGCTTCGCCAGCGCGCCGATCAGCGCCAGAACGATCACCGTCAGCATGACAGCCTTCTCCCGTGTTGCCGCTGGCCTCGCATAAAAATGAGCGGTGTTCAATAACTAAATTGGACAGCGCTCAATTTTTGTGATTAGCGCCTTGCGATGGGCAGGCGATCGGATCATAGCCGTGCGGAACTGGAGGCGCTGATCCTTGGCGAGGGGCATGCGCTGATGGCCAGCGTCGGCTTTGCGCGCTTCTCGGCGCGCGAGGTGGCGAAGCGGGCGGGCTATACGATCGGGACGATCTACAACGTCTTCGGCAGCTATGACCGGCTGGTGCTGGCGATCAACACGCGCACCTTCACGTTGTGGGCCGAGCATCTGCGGGCGCAGCTGGCCGGGGCAGGGACCGACCGGATCGCGGCGCTGGTCCACGGCTATTTCGGCTTCGCGCGCGCGCATCCGCATCTGTGGATGGCGATCTACGATCACCGCCTGCCACCCGGCGCGGGCATCCCCGCCGCCGACGAGGCGACGCGCGCGGAGCTGACCGGCATCGTCGCGGACGAGATTGCGCGCGCGCTCGGGCGCGAGCGGCCTGAGGTCGCGGCGCTCACGCGATCGCTGGTGGCGACGGTGCACGGCCATTGCCATTTCGCGCTGACCGGCGCGTTCGCGCTGATGGGCGAGCCCGATCCGGAGGGCGTGGCGCTGGCGCGGGTGCGCGAGACGCTCAGCGCCGCCGCGGCAGGCTGAGGCGGAAGCAAGCGCCGGCTTCGGCCGGGATCAACGCGATCTCGCCGCCGACCGCATCGAGCAGCGAACGGACGATCGCGAGGCCGAGCCCGCTGCCGCCCGTGTCGCGGCGGGTCGTGAAGAAAGGCTCGAAGATGCGCTCCGCGTCGGCGGGGGCGATGCCGGGGCCGTCGTCGCCGAGCGTCAGCTGCACCGCGCCGCCGGTCATTGCGGCGGCGAAGGCGGCACGGGTCGCGCCTGCCTGCCGCGCATTGTCGAGCAGCGTCACCAGGATGCGCTCCAGCACCGCGGCCGGCACCGCGACCGGCGGCAGCGGCGCCAGCACCGCCGTTACCGTGAACGCGTCGCTGCGGCCGGCGTCGGCGACAGTGGCGATCACTGCCGCGAGATCGGTCGCGGCGTCGGCCTGGGCGGTGGTCATGTCGGCGCGGGCGAGGTCGAGCAGGCGGGTGACGAGGTGCTGCAACCGCGCTGCGTCGGTGTCGGCGTTGGCCAGGAAACGGCGGCGCTCGGCCGCGGTCATGTCATGCTCGCCGACCAGCTCCAGCGCGCCGCGGATGCCCGCGAGCGGGGTCTTGAACTCGTGGCTGACCGCATGCGCCATGTCGCGCAGGTAGCGCGAGCGGCGTTCGATCGCGGCCGCCATGACGGCGAAGTCGCGATACAGGTCCTGGATCTCCGCCGCCGCGGTCGGGGGCGGCGGCGGGACGACGCCGCGGCCCTGCGCGACGCTGCGGGTCGCGGCGCTGAGCGCCTCGACCGGCCGGGCGATGCTGCGCGACAGCAGCGCGGTGAGGCCGACCAGCGCCAGCAGGATCGCGGCGATCCCGAGCGCGATCTTGCCGCGATCCTCGTACAGCCCGCGAAATAGCGCGCGGGCGGAGCGGGAGAGCAGGATCACGCCGACGACGCGGCCGTTGACGATCACCGGGCGGGCATGGTGGACGCGGATGGCGGCGGCGCGGCTGAGCCATTCGAACGGATAGGTCGGGTGATAGGCGCCGTTGCGGCGGAGCACGGTGGCGGCATGGCCGGCGAGCGCCGCCCGAACCTCCGGCAGGCCGGCATAGGAGCCGCCCGTCAGCGGCCCCGCGGCGACGCGGCCCTGCCGGTCGAGCAGATAGGTGGTGGCAAGGGTTACCTGCCGGGTGCGCGCGAACACGGGGGCCAGGCGGCGGACGGTGGCGACGGCGTCCGCTGCGGGCGGCCCGGCGTAGCGCGGCTGTTCACGTGACGGCAGGATGGGCGTGGCGCTGAGGTCGACCTGCGGCGGTTCGGGCTGGAGTTCGGTCGGCGCGGGCAGCGGGGCCGGGACGCTGCCGGGCCATTCCAGCGCCGCGGCGGCGGCGAGGACCGCGCCCTGCGCGACCAGCTCCGCCTCCGTCTGGCGGACCAGCGTGTTCTCGTAGACGCGCAGCGCCACCGCGCCGACGCCCGGCATGGCGGCAACGACGAACAGCGTCGCGAACAGGACGGTGCGCAGGCGGACACGGGGCCAGCGGGCTTTGAGCCAGTCCTTGGCGGCGTCAATCATCGTCGACGAGGCAGGGCTTGCCCCTCTCCTTCGGAGAAGGGGTCGGGGCGGGGCCTCGCCCCAAGCGACCGACCTGGCGAAGCCGCACCACCCCAACCCCTTCCCTGAAGGGAGGAGGCTTGCAGAAGGGCGCAACCCTCACCCCGTGCAGCTGCCCAGCCGATAGCCGATCCCCGCCCGGGTCTCGATCAGGTCGGCCGCGCCCGCGGCGGCGAACTTTGCGCGGAGGTTGCGGATGTGGCTGTCGATCGTGCGGTCGGTGATCGCGAAGCCGGGGCCGTGCAGCCGGTCGATGATCGCGTCGCGGCTGAACACCTTGGCCGGGTGGGCGGCGAGGGTGCGGAGGATCGAGAACTCGGTCAGCGTCAGCGCGACGTCCTCCTCCGCCCAGCTCGCCCGCCAGCCGTCGAGGTCGAGCGCCAGCCTGCCATGGCGGATGGCGGGACCGGTGACGACGGGCGCACGCGCGCCGGTGCGCCGCAGGATCGCCTGGACGCGCGCGACAACTTCGCGCGGGGAGAAGGGCTTGACGACATAATCGTCGGCGCCCAGCTCGATGCCGACGACGCGGTCGATCTCGTCGTCGCGGCTGGAGAGGAACAGGACGGGAGTGTCACCGACTGCGCGGACGCGGCGGCACACCTCCAGCCCGTCCATCCGCGGCATGTTGATGTCGAGCACGATCAGGTCGGGCGCGCCCGCCTCGACCGCCGCGAGCGCCGCTTCGCCGTCGGCGGCCTCGCTCGTGTCGAACCCGGCCTTGCCGAGCGCAAAGACGAGGAGCTGGCGGATGTGCGGGTCGTCGTCGACGACCAGGACGGAGCGGGGCATCGGGCAGACGATGCGGGTCGGGGCGGGAAGGTCAAGGGCGAGCATGGCGACGGGGTAACGTGGCCGGGTGCAGGACGTGACGGCCGCCTTGTGCAGATGTGGTGCAGACGCGCGCGCCTAGGCGGGCAGGCCGAAGCCGCGCGCGACGCGGCGCTCCTCGCAGTCCGTCGCCTCCAGCCGCGCCGTCAGCGCCGCCAAGGCCGCATCGAGATCGTGGCCGCTGCCGCACAGAAAGATGTCGACCGCGGCATAGCCATGCTCGGGCCAGGTATGGATCGAGATATGCGACTCGGCGAGCAGCGCGACCCCGGTGACGCCATGGCCTTCGCCGAAATGGTGGAGGCGGACGTCGAGCAACGTCGCCTGCGCCGCCGCGACCGCCTCGCGCAGCGCCGCTTCGACGCGGTCGCCGTCATCCAGCCCGGTGCAGCCCGTCAGGTCGGCAAGGAGATGGGTGCCGGTATACACGCCGTCAGCCTAGACGAGCGTCGACGTATAGGCGACGCCCAGCGTCGTCATTGCGTCCTCTGCGGCGCGCGTACCGCGGTAATGCGCCTCCTCGAACAGCGACAGGCCGCTGAGGTCCGAATGCGCGAAGAACAGTGGCGGCTGCGGTGCGGCGGCGGCCTCGCGCGCGCCGCTCCAGAAGAAGCCCGGGGCGGGGCGGACCATCGCGTGCCCCCAGCGCCAGATGTCGATCCGCCGAATCGCGCCGTCGAGGTCCGGGTTGGTCTGGAGCAGGTCGTCGCGCACGATCCGCTGCCAATGCGCGAGCGGTCGAGCCAGCAGCTCGCGGCGGGCGGCGGCGGGCGGCATCGTCGACAGCGGCATGTACCAGGTCAGCACGGTCGAGCCGGGGGTCGGGTCAAGCGACTGATGGGTCGCGACGACGTAGCCCAGGCTGTCGCTGGTCCAGCTGACATTGTCCCAGGCGAGGGCGGCGCCCGGCCCGGCGGGCGGGCGGTCTACCGTGACGTTGGCGACGAGCCAGGGGGCGTAGTCGAACCCCGCCTCCGCCCTCGCCGCAGCGCCGCGGCCGAGCAGGCGCCTGGTCACGAAATGTGGCGTCGCCAGGATCGCGGCGTCGGCCAGGGTGCGGATCACGGTGCCATCGGCGGCGAGGCTGTCGACCGCGACGTCGTCTCCATACGGCGCGACACGAAACGCCAGCCGGTCCGGCGCGATATGGTCGCGCAGCCGTGCCGCCATGCGCCCGGCGAGATGGCCGTTGCCCTCCGGCCAGGTCAGCACCGCGTCGCCCGCGACGTTGGCCGCTTCGCCGCGCCTGCCCGCCCAGTAATGGATGCCCGCCCAGGCGCTGACGTGCTGCGGCTCGGTGCCGTAATCGTCGCGCATCGAATAGCGGACGTGCGCGTGGAGCACCGGCGAGCGCCAGCCCTGTGCGTGCAGCCAGCCGGTGAAGGACAGCCGGTCGAGCGCGAGCAGGTCGGGGTCGCGGCTCGATCCCTCCATCGGCAGCGCGAAGGCGGGGCGGCCGTCGCGGCCGATGCGGTGGCGGAACGCCTCGGTGGCGGCGAAGAAGGCGTGGAGGTCGGCTTGATCGGCGGCGGTAAGGCCGACCGCCGGCACCAGCCCGTCGCGCCAGCGGCCGAGATGGAGCAGCCGCTCGTCGGGGTCGGCGACAACCTGATAGGGATCGAAGACAGGCTTGCCGTCGTCCCAGCCGGTGACGATGCCGAGCCGTTCGAGGAGGCGCAGCACGCCCGTCGCCTCGGGGTTGGGGATGGGGAGGTAATGCGCGCCGAGCGGATAGGCGCTGATCGCGTTGCGTCCGGCGCGCGCGTTGCCGCCGGCGCGGTCCTCGAGTTCGAGCAGGGTGAAGGGCACGTTCGCGTCGGCGAGCGCCCAGCCCGCGGCAAGCCCCGCGATGCCGCCGCCGACGATCGCGACACGGGTGCGCCCGGTGCGGGTGGGGGCGGGGAAGCCGTCGCCGCGGAGCCGGTGCCCGCTGACGAAGTTTGCGCCGGAGAGGGTGCCGGGGATAGCGTCCTCGCCGTGGCCGAGCGCCAGTACACCGGCACTCGCGGCGGCGGCTACCGTCCCCCCGGCGATCACGGTGCGGCGATCGGGCGTCATCCCTCGTACTTTGCCCATTCCGCCTCGAACTGACGCACCAGGCTCTGATTGTCCAAGCGATTCACCGGCGTCGGCACGCGCGCCATGTCGGGCGGAAAGAAGAAGGCGAGGCGGTCGGCGACCGGGGTCAGGAAATGCAGCCCGGCGGGCAGCGGACGCGGGGCGGGGAGCGTGCCGTGGCTGGCGAGCACGAATCCCCATTCGCCGAAGCTGGGCACGTAGACGTGATAGCCGTGCGTCTGCAGCCCCGCCGCCTCCAGCGTCGTCGACACCGTCCAGTAGGCGCGCGGCGCGACCAGCGGCGAGGTGCTCTGGATGCTCGCCACGGCGCCGGGGCCGAGCGCACGGGCGAGCTCGTGGTAGAAGCTGACGGTGTATAGCTTGCCGATCGAGAAGTTGCTCGGGTCGGGGAAGTCGACCAGCGCGGCGTCGAACTGCCGCCGGTTTGCGCGCAGCCAGCGGAACGCGTCGGTGTTGACGACCCTAACGCGAGGATCGGTGAACGACCGGTGGTTGAGCCGCGCTAGCAGCCCGGAGCGGGTGAACAGCGCGGTCATCGCCGGATCGAGGTCGACCAGGGTCACCGACCGCACGCCCGGATATTTCAGCACCTCGCGCACCGCCAGCCCGTCACCGCCGCCGAGCACGAGCACGTCGCGCAAGCGTGCCACGCGGCTGAGCGGCACGTGGACCAGCGCCTCGTGGTAGCGATATTCGTCGCGCGACGAGAATTGGAGGTTGCCGTTCAGGTACAACCTCAGGTCGTCGGCGCGCTTGGTGATGACGATCCGCTGATACGGCGTCTGCTGGGCGAAGATGACGGGATCGCCATAGGCGGCGACCTCAGCGGTGCGCTCGATCCGTTCGGAGAGCACGAAGCCGACCAGCAATGCGGCGATCACGACGACCGCGCCCGTCAGCTCCGCGCGCAGCCGCTTCCCCGGCAGCATCGCGATCAGCGCCACCGCCACCCCGGCATTGGCGAGCCCGAACAGAAAGCCGGTGCGGATCAGCCCCAGATGCGGCACCAGCAGCAGCGGGAAGAGCAGGCTGGCGGCGAGCGCGCCGATATAGTCGAAGGTCAGCACCTTCGAGACCAGATCGCCGAACTCCAGCCGGTCCTTGAGGATGCGCATGAGGAGCGGAATCTCCAGCCCGACCAGCGCGCCGATCGCGAGCACCAGCCCGTATAGCGGCAGGCGGAAATCCTCGACCCGGTCGAACAAGAGGAACAGCAGCGCGGTCGACCCGCCGCCGATCGCCGCGATCAGCACCTCCACCCGGACGAAGACGGCGGTCTCGTTGGTGCGGACATAGCGCGAGCACCAGGAGCCCGCGCCCATCGCGAACAGATACGCGCCGATGATCGTGGAAAACTGCGTGACGCTGTCGCCGAGCAGGTAGGAGGCTAGCGTGCCGGCGAGCAGCTCGTAGATCAGCCCGCAGGTGGCGACGACGAAGGCGCTGGCGAGGAGCGCCCAGCCGGTGCGGGAGGCCTGAACTCCTCCCCGGGACGGGGAGGTGGCGCGCGCGTCAGCGCGTGACGGAGGGGGGCCGGCCGCAAGCGGATCGCCCGGTGTCGGGCCCCCTCCACCACTCGCTTCGCGAGCGGTCCCCCTCCCCGTGCCGGGGAGGATTTGATTACCCATGTATGGCCGACGAAATAATCAGCGCCAGCCCGATCGCGACCGCGCCCGCCAGGATCGCTACCGCCTGATTGCCGCGGCACACCTCGCCCCACAGATCGACCGGCGTCGCCTTGTCCCACAGCCAGAAGCCGGCGACGAAGATGACCAGGCCGATGCCGGTATAGACCAGCGTGGCGAGCAGGACGGCGGTGGTGAGCATGGCAATCTCCCTATTTATGATGCGGGCCGCCGCCGCCCGAGCGGCCGCCGTAGAAAAAGGCACCGCCGCGATTGCCGCCATCGGCGAAGGGCGAATAGCCGTTGCGCGCCGACATGAAATAGAGCGCGGCCACGCCCATGCAGAACAGCGCGAAGAGGAGACCCGAGCGGCTCATCAGTCGTCATCGTCCCCGCTTGAATCATCGCCGCCGCCCGTGACGGGCGCCATGCGGCGCTTCTCGAACCCCTTGTGCCGTCCCCAGGCGATCAGCGGCCAGATGACGATCGCCAGCACCGCGAGAAAGAACGGCCCGGCAAACCCGCCGCCGCGGTCGACAGTGACCGATACCGGCACGCTGCCGCCGAAGCCGGCGCCGTCCGATGACGAGCCGAAGATGCCGGTTGCGCCGTTCTGTGCGTGGGGGTCGGTCCAGCGGTGCGCGGCCGACTCGACCACCAGGTCATAGGTGCCCGCCGGGATCGCGGCGAGGCCGGTCTCCGGGCCGCTATTGCCCTCGTTCCACGCGCCGTCGCTGTCGGTGCCGTGATAGGATTCGGCAAGGCCATAGGCGTCGTAGCTTTGCTGCGTCTGCCGGTTGACCAGCGAGTAATCGAGGTCAACCCACATATTGTCGAGGTTGCCCGCGCGGCCGGTGATCTGGACCTTCTCGTGTGGCGCGGTGACGGTGATCGGGCCCAGCACGGTGCTGTGCGTCGCCTCGTCGAGCGGCACCGTCAGGTCGCGCGCAAAGACGCGGGTCGACAGCCCGGTGCCGATCGCGATCACGATGCAGGCCGCCAGCGCGAGCGCCGCGATCATCATCGCGTCGCGCATCGCAGTGCGGTAGGGCGAAGGCTCGTGCGGGGCGGGGGTGCCGCTGTAGCTCGCCGCGCGCGGCGTCAGGCCGAACGCGCGCTCGGCGACGCCCCAGCCTTGCATGTCGAGCGCGGTCCAGGTGCGTTCGTTGCCCGACTCCTCACAGACCAGCATGACGCCGTCGCGGACGTAATCGGTCTCCCCGACCAGATCACCGACTGCGACGCGCCAGTAGAACTCGCCGACGACGAAGGTGGTGCGCACCGGATAGGTGGTGCCGAACCGGTTGAAGCTCTTGCCGTCCAGGGTCAGCCCGCCCCAGCGGTCGCCGGGCAGCACCGTCAGCAGCCGCCCAAGGCTGAAGCGGCGGCCGTCGTCGACCAGGAAGGCATAGCCCTCATAGGGGTTGAAGAGCAGGTATTCGCTCCAGAACACCTCGTCGTCGGTGCGCTCCTGATAGCCGACCACCTCCCAGGCGAGGCCGGCCAGCTGACCGCGGGTCCCGAGCGGGATCAGCGGGCGCTGCATCGCCGCCTGCGCCGCGACGACCAGGCGCAGCTCCGGGGTGGTGGCGTCGAGCGTCGAGCCGCAATGTTCGCAGATCAGCGACACCGTCGCCCCTGCCGCCCGCAACGCGATCGTCCCGCCGCAATTGGGGCAGTTGAGCGCGCGGACGGTACCGGGACGGGTAGCCATGCGTCAGGCGGCGAACCGCGGCATCGGCCAGCCGTCGAACTCGCGCAGGCCGGTCGCGCCGATCTCGGCCAGCGTCACGTAACGGCCGGTATAGGCGGAGAGCTGGCCCGCCTCGGTCTGGAGCGATGCGGTACGGCCGTCTGGGCGCTGCAGGTCGACGCTGACCGCCGTGGTTCCGATCGGGACGGGGTAGGGCAGTTCGCCCTCTGCGCCGACGCAGCCGACCTGCTCGACATCGGCGACGGTGAAATCGAAGTCGCCCAGCTTTGCGGGCATTCCCGGCGTGACCGGCTGGCCGTTCCACATCGCCAGCACCGCGTCGCCGCTGCAATCGGATATGCCGATTTCCTCCAAGAGCATCCAGCGGCCGGACGCCTCGCTCAGCCAGCCGTAGCGGCCGTCGCCGTAGAGCGCGCACCATTCGTTCCACGCGCCGTCGCGATAGGCCCAGCGGACGCGGCCGACGATCTCGAACGGGCGGGGGCCGTCATGGCCGCGGACGCCGAGCTGGAGCGGGCTGACGTCGTCGGGCACCGTCGCGGCCTTGCCAGCGTTCTCCAGCTGGTCGCCGCGGCGGACGATGGTGGAATGGCAATAGTCGCACACCTTCGCCGCCAGATTGGCCGAGCGGAACTGAAGCGGCGCGCCGCAATTCGGGCAGTTGGTCGACAGCATCGCGGCGTCAGCCCATGCGCGCCAGCCACGAAGCCTTTTTCGCGTCGAACTCGGCCTGGGTCAGCGCGCCCATCTGCAGCAGCTTGTGGAGCTTCTCGATCTGCTCGAACGCATCGTCGGAGGAGATCGGCCCGGCTGGCGCTGCGGCCGGTGGCGCGCTGGCCAGCGCGGACGCTTGGGTGGGTTGGGCAAAGGCGCTGCCCAGCGTGGCGGCCATATTCTGCCCGATCGCCAGCCCCGCGCCGACACCCGCGACCCCGCCGCTCGCCGCCGCCGCCTCGTCGATCGAGTCTGCGGCCTGGAAACGGGCATATTGGTTGAGGTCGCCGACCATCCGCATCTGGCTGCCCTTGTCGAGATACTCCTGCACATTCTCGGGCAGCGAGACGCTTTCGACATAGAAGCTGGTGCACTTCAGCCCCCATTGCGCGAAGGCGGGGGCGACCGCGGCCATCAGCCGTTCGGACATCGCCGCCTGATCGGCGGCGATGTCGAGAAACGCGGTATCCCCCTTGCCCAGCGCGGCGGCGATGGCCGTGGTGATAACGCTCTTCAGCTGCGGCTCGACATCGGCGACGCTCAGATGCTCCAGTGTCCCCATCAGCTTGCCGGCGAAGGTGGGCACGTCGTCGATCCGGAAGCCATAGGAGCCGAAGGCGCGGATGCGGATCGCGCCGAACTCCTTGTCGCGCACCGTGATCGGCTGCGGCGTGCCCCATTTCAGCCCGGTATGCTCGCGCGTCGTGAAGAAATAGACGTCGGCCTTGTAGGGCGAGCGGAAGCCCGTCTCCCAATGCCGTAGCGAGGTGAGCATCGGCAGATTTGCCGTGTCGAGCGTATGGAGCCCGGGCTGGAATGCGTCGGCGACGCGGCCCTCGTCATAGAACAGCGCGATCTGACCGTCGCGGACGGTGAGCTGCGCGCCGTTCTGGATCTCCCGGTCGGCGATCGGATAGCGCAGCGCCAGGTCGCCCGGCTGCTCCGTCCAGTCGATGACGTCGACCAGCTGCTTTGAAATGAAACCAAACAAGCTCATCGTGCGGCCCCCCTCGGAACAAGCTTTCCGCCCGGTCTTACGGCATCCCCGCGGCCGGGGGAAGGCGTCGCCGCCCGATTTGACGGAAGCGCGAAGTCGCTGGATTGACATGACAATGTCATGACGGATGGATGTATCCGGTGATTGGTCGATGCGTCCGGACGATTTGACTATGCGAAGCGTAAGGCGGTAGCAGCGTGGGGTCATGCCGCGAGTCCGGCGCGGCGGGGGATTGTCGGTCCGTTCGACGGGACAGCGCTCGACGGGCGCTGCGCGCGGATCGGCATTGTGGGGGAATATGCATGGGCAGCCAGCGGCGCCTCGGGATCGCGACGACGACGGTGTCGGGGCTGGCGCTGGCCTTCGCCTGGCCGGCGGTGGCTGGTGCGCAGACCGTGACCCCGCAGGGGAACCCGCTGCCGAGCCGCGAAGAGGTGACCCCGCCGGCTCCGACGACCGCGCCGCCGGCGACCGCGAGCGTCGATTCGCGCGCGGCGCTGGTCCAGTCGAGCTGCCCGTTCGAGACCTCGCCGATCCGGCTCACGCTTAACCGGGTCAGCTTCACCCGCCCCGACGGCAGCCCGCTGCAGGCGCCGGTCGCGCGCACGCTGGCGGGGGTGGCCGCGCCGGGCGGGGACCAGCCGATCCGCGTCATCTGCGATCTGCGCGATGCGGCGAACGAGGCGCTGCGGCGCGACGGCTGGGTCGCCTCCGTCCAGATCCCGGCGCAGAGCATCGAGACCGGCGAGCTGAAGTTCCAGGTGGTGACCGCGCGGATCACCGAAATCCGCGTCCGCGGCACCCCGGGCCCGTACCGCGCAGCGCTGGAGGGGCGGCTCGACCAGCTGCGTTCGCTCGACCCGCTGAACGAGCACGACGCCGAACGCGCGCTGTTGCTGGCGGGCGACGTGCCGGGGCTGGACGTGCAGCTGGCGCTGCGGCCGGCGGGTACGCAGCCGGGCGACGTGATCGGCGACCTGCTGATCACCTATCGGCCCTATGCGCTGATCGGCAATGCGCAGAACTTCAACAGTAAGGCGCTGGGGCGTGAGACGGTTTATGTCCGCGGCGAGCTGTACGGGCTGACCGGGCTGCAGGATGTCGCCTATGTCGGGGCGTCGGCGACGACCCAGTTTTCCGAACAGAAGATCGTCCAGGCGGGCTATACCTTCGGACTGGGGCTGGAGAACATCTCGTTCGGGCCGCGGATCATCTATGCGTGGTCGAGGCCCGATCTGGCGGCGCTGGACCTCGATACGCGCACGCTGATCACCGGTTTCGACCTGTCGGCGCCGCTCAGACGGTCGCTGGGCTCCAACCTGCGCATCGGCGCCGGCTTCGACTTCGTCAACCAGACCACCTCGGTGGCAACCGGCGGATCGGCGGCGACGCCGCTCAACCGCGACCGGCTGCGGATCGTCTTCGCCCGGCTGAGCGGCGACCTTACGGGGCGGCGCGGCGACGGCTCGATCGCCTATTCGCTGCGCGGCGGACTGGAGGCGCGCAAAGGGCTGAACATCTTCAGCGCGACGCCGATCGGCAGCGTCAGCGGCACCGGCGCGATCCCGAGCCGCGTCGACGGCAACAGCCGCGCGACGGTGGTGCGGCTCGACCTCGACGGCGAAGCGGCGCTGAGCCGGATCTTCTCGGTCGCGGGCGCGGTGCGGGCGCAATATGCCAACGATCCGCTGCTCAATTACGAGGAGTTCAGCCTCGGCAACCTGACGATCGGGCGCGGCTATGATCCGGGCTCGAACAGCGGTGACCGGGCGGTGGGGGTGCGCGGCGAGCTGATCGCGCACCTCCCGCTCAACTCCACCCGGTTCGATACGCAGGTGTTCGGCTTTTACGACAGCGTCTGGCTGACCAACCTGGATCGCAACTCGACGGAGGTCGACCGGCACCTGCGCTCGTTCGGCGGGGGGCTGCGGGCCATTTTCGCCAATCAGGTGTCGGTCGAAGCGATGTATGCCCATCCACAGGATCGGGCGCTGACCATCGACAAGACGCGTCCGCCCAATCGTTTCCTGATCTCCATCACCGCCCGCTTCGACCCCCGCGCGCGATGACGACGAACATGTTCGGGCAGAATCTTCGGCCAGTATCTTCGGGAGAGTATCGATGACCCGCACCGCCGCCATCCGCCCGAACCGCCGGTCCGCCGGCCGAACGCCCGGCCTGTCCGTGCGCCGCCGGCTGGCGCTCAGCAGCGCGCTTGGGGTCAGCCTGGGCGTCCTGGCCGCGCCCGCGGCAGCGCAGACCAGCAACTATGGCAGCTTCGGGTCGATCAACGACTTCAACGCCGACGTGACCACCAACACCACGACACAGGTGCTGGGCGTCAACGTCACGCCCGATGCGCCGACGATCGTGCGGACGGCGCCCTCGGGCGGCCCGACCCCGACGCCCGAAACGCTCAACGTCAATCTGTTCGCACGCAACACCGTCATCAACTGGGCGCAGTTCAACGTTCCCGCGAACACCGTCGCCAACTACAATAACGGCGACGGCAACGCGGTGGCGAGCCGGGCGGTGCTCAACCAGGTCGCCGGCGGCACCACGACGCTGGGCGGGACGGTCAATGCGGCGTCGAACATCCAGGTCTGGGTGGTCAACGGCAACGGCATCATGATCGGCGCCAACGCCAACATCAACACCGGCGCGCTGGTGCTGAGCTCGCTCGGGCTGGACGCGGCGAATGTCGAGACCTTCCGGACAACGGCGATCGGCGGGGCCTATGCGCTGCGCTACGTCACTACCGCCGCCGACCCGAACAATCCTGCGCTGGCGAACGGGATCACCGGCGGCGGCGCGGCCGCGCAGATCAACACGACCAGCGGCGTGCTGGCGCTGATCGCCCCCAGCATCAACGTCACCGCGCAGTTCCGGCCCGGCGCCAGCGACGCGGGCAATGACGCGAACGGCTCCGTCTCGTTCGTGATCGCCAACGACGTTTCGGTAAGCACGACGCCGGGCGGTCCGCTTTCGATCACGATCAATTCGGGCACGCCGGTGGCGGGCAACGCGATCAGCGGCGCGATCGTGGCCGACAAGGTCTATGCGTTGATCAACCCGCAGGCGGCGGTCGACGCGCTGCTCGACATGAGCGGCGCGACGGTCACCAACGCCGGGCTGACCCCCGCCGGGGTGGTGGTGCTGGGCACGGCGCAGAGTTTCAGTGCGACGGGCGTCGCGCTGGACCCGGGCGCGAACACGACCGGATCGACCTCCTTCACCATCGGCCCGGTCAACCTGCGCACTCCGGTCGGCGCGACGACACCGGGCGCCGTCGGCTCGTTGCAGGTGAGCGGACGGTCCGGCGCCACGGGCGGGGGCAACATCACCGCCGGCGCCGTTACCGTGGGCGACGCGCTGACGCTCACCACCAACCTGGGCACGACGCCGGCCGCGGGCGCGGTGGCGGTGACGGGCGCGATCGACGCCGGTTCGCTGTCGCTTGCCGGGTTCAATGTTTCGCTCGGCAACGGCGCGGCGGTCGTGGCCGATACGGTGCTGACCGACATCGGCCTCAACGCCGCCGGCGGTGTCGTCTCGATCGGCGGCGGCGTGACGCTGACCGGCGACACGGCCGGTCAGGCGAGCCGCGTCTTCCAGGTCGGTGGCGACGGCACGGCCGGTCTGGCGCTGACCGGCAGCACGCTGATCGCAAACCCCGCCGCCACGGCGGGGATCCAGTTCGCGACGGCGGCCGACGGCAGCGGCTTTCAGCTCGGCAATGTGCAGGCGGCGATCGTCAGCGGCAAGATCGGGGCGGCGGCGGCGACGCCGGGCGCGATCAGCCGCACCGGTGCGATCACCACCGGCAACCTCGCGCTGTCGGGCGCGAACGCGATCAGCACCAGCTTGACGCTCGGCACCGGCGCGGTCGCGACCGGCGGCAACCTGACGCTGCGCGGCGACGCAGGCGCGACGATCGGCGGCACGCTGAGCAACCTCGCCGCCGGGACCGGCGCGATCACCGTCACGGCGGCAACCGGCGCGGCCGCGGTCAGTCTTCAGGACAGCACGCTCACCGGCGGGCTGATTGTTCAGGCGGGCACCGGCGGCGCGACGTTCACCAGCCTGGCCGGCAGCGGCGGCAAGAACCTGACGTCGGGCGGCGGCATCACCGGCACCGCGATCGACGGCGGCAGCGTCGCCCTGCGCGGCAGCGCCGGGTCGGCGATCGCCGTCGCCAGCGGCATCGGCGTGACGACCGCGGTGACGTCGCTCGGCATCGACGACGGCTCGACGGCGACGATCGGTACGGGCCTGACGGGCACGCACCTGCGGGTCGCGGGCACCTTCACCGCGGGCGCGCTGGTCGCGCCGGGCGGACTGACCATCAACGGCGACGCGCTGTTCAGCGCCGCGTCGCTCACGGTGGGCGGTCCGGTGGCGTTCAACGGCAGCGTCAACAGCACGGGCACGGCGGGCGCATTAACCGTCGCCGCGGGCGCGAACACGGTAACGCTGGCGGGCCCGGTGGGCACGACGGCGGCGTTCGACAGCTTCGCCAGCAACGGCGCGGGCAACGTCGCGCTCAACGGCGGCGCGCTGCGAACCGTCAACGGCCAGACCTATACCGGTCCGCTGGTGCTCGGCACCGACACGATCCTCACCGGCACGACTGCCCTGTTCACCGGCGGCGTCACCGGCAATACGCACGACCTGACGCTCAATTTATCGGCGGCGACGACACTCGACGGCGCCACCATCGGTGGCGTCAGGAACCTTGCCACCGATGCGGGCGGCGGCACGACGCTGAACGGCGTCGTCGCGACATCGGGCACGCAGGCCTATGGCGACAACGTCACGCTGGGCGGCGCCGTCGCGGTCAACAGCAGCGGCACGGGCGCCAACGGCAACATCAGCTTTGCGGGCACGGTCAACGGCGCGCAGACGCTGATGTCGACGACGGCTGGCAGCATCACCTTCAACGGCGCGGTCGGCGGCGGCACGGCGCTGACCTCGGTCGACACCGGCGGCGCGGCCGGCGGGTCCGCGCTCAACGCCGACGTCACCACCACCGGGCTGCAGCGATACAGCGCGGTGACAACCGGCGGCGCCGGTCCGGCCGTGACGTTGACCTCGACCGGCGGCGGGGCGATCACGCTTGCGGGCACGGCCACTGGCGCGGTGGCGCTGACCGTCAACACCGGTGGTGTGACCAGCTTCAACGGTGCGGTGACGGGACTGCCGGCGCTGACCACCGATGCGGGCGGCGGGACGACGCTCAACACGGGCGTCGTCACCACAAGCGGTGCGCAGACCTTTGGCGACACGCTGACGCTGACGACCGCCACGGTGCTGAGCGGGACGGTCGCGACCTTTACCACCGGCGTCGCCGGCGCCGGCAACAGCCTGACGCTCAACACATCGGGCGCGCAGCAGCTGGGCGCCACCGTCACCGGCGTCGGCGCGCTGACCACGGACGCGGCGGGCACGCTGCAGCTGACAGGCAATCTCACCACGACCGGTGCACAGACCTACAATGATCCGGTCACGCTCGGCGCGACGGTGACGCTCGACGCCGGGGCGAGCCTGATCAGGTTCGCCAACACGGTGGCGAGCACCAACGAAGCGCAGGGGCTGATCACCAACTCGCCGACCGAGTTCGACGGCAATGCCGGGGGCGCTGCGGGCGGCGGCGTGCGGCTGCTGTCGCTGCAGACCGGCGGCGCCACGACGATCGGCGGCGGCATGCCGGTGACGATCCGCACCGTCAATGATCAGAGCTATGGAGCGCTGACGCTGAACCAGTCGGCGACGCTGATCGGGCGCGGGCTGACGCAGACCACGGTCGACGGCACCGGCGCACACCGCAACCTGACGCTGACCTTCACGGCGGCGACATCGCTGCCCGCGGGCGCGGTCGCCAATGTCGGCGACTTCCTCGTCAACGGGGCGGGACCGCTTTCGCTGAACGGCGGCACGGTCGCGACCACGGGGACGCAGACCTATCTGACGCCGGTCAGGCTGCTCGCGACGACGCAGCTGCTGAGTACGGGCGCGGGAACGGCGGGCGACATCGCCTTTGGCGACACGCTGGACGGCCCGGGCGCGCTGATCGTGGCGACGCCCGGCACGCTGACGCTGAGCGGCGCGGCCGGCGGCACGACTCCGCTCGACCGGATCGATGCGACGGGCGCTGCCGTCACGCAGATCAAGACGACGGCCGTCACGACCAACCTCGGCCAATCCTACGGCGCGACCACGCTCAACGGCGCGGGCGACGTGACGCTGACCTCCGTGGGCGGCGGCCTGGTCGCCCTGGGAACGCTCAGCGGACCACGCGGCCTCACCGTGAACACCGCCGGCACGACCCAGATCACCGGCACCGGCGCCGCCGCACCCAACTTCATCACGACCGATGCGGGCGGCACGACGCGGTTGTCGAACGCGATCACGACCACAGGCAGCCAGACCTATGGCGATGCGGTCGTGCTCGACGCCAACACGGTGTTGACCGGCGTCAACGGCAGCTTCGCGGGCGCGATCGGTGGCAACGGCTTCGATTTGACGCTCAATTTCTCCGGCCTCACCGTCCTCAACGCGGGCAGTTTCACCGGCGTCCGGAACTTCGCGAGCGGCGGCGGCGGCACGACGAGCCTTACCGGCACGATCAACGTCACCGGCAGCCAGACCTATACCGACGATGTCGTCCTGACCGGCAATACGGTCGTGCAGAGCAACGGCGGCGCCGGCGCCGGGGCGATCAGCTTCGCCAAGGTCGATGCGACGACAGCCGGAGGCCAGTCGCTGCGCATCTCGACCACCGGCCCGACCATCCTGGGCGGCGCGGTCGGCGGGGGCACGCCGCCGGGCGGCGCAGCGATCGTGGGGACGCCGCTGGCGTCGCTGACCGTCGACAATGCGGTGGCGATCAACGGCGGCGTGGTGACGACGGCCGGCGCGCAGAGCTATGACGACATGACGCTTGGCGCGGACACGAAACTGCGGACGACCGCCGCGGCGGTGACGGTGACAGGCAACGTCAACGGTACACGCACGCTGTCGGTGCAGACCGGCGCCACAACCCCCTATGCGGGATCGTTCACCGTCTCCGGCCGGATCGGCAACACCGCGCCGCTGACCGCGCTGGCGCTGCGCACCGGGAACTTCGCGACCGGCGGACCGAATGCGATCGGCACCATCGCCGCCGATGTCGGTGTCGCGATCGCGCAGACGCTGACCCAGGCGCTGACGGTCGGCACCGTCGACGGGCTGAGCGGGATCACGACGCCGGGGTCGGCGTCGCTGACCGTCAACGGCGGCGCATTGACCCTCAACCAGGCGGTCACCGGCGCCGGGGTGGCGTTGACCGGCAACGGCATCACCCAGGCGGCGGCTGCGCCCGTCAACGGCGGCGCGGGCGTGCTGCTGCTCAACGGCGGCGGCGGCGCGGTGACGCTGAACGGCACGCTGACCACCACCAACGGCTCGGCGGCCGCGGTCCAGCTTCTCAATGCGGGCAGCGTTCAGCTCGGCACCGTCAACACCGGTGCGGGGGCGACGCTGGTGCTCGGCACCACGGCTAACCCGATCACCGGCGCGGTGACGCAGACCGCGGGGTCGGTCGTGACCGCGAACATGCTGGCCGGCGCAACGGGCGGCGCGGTGACGCTGGGCAACGCCAACAACATCGCCACACTCGGCGTGCTGACGGCGGGCGGGCTGACGCTGCACACCGCGACCGGGCTCACCGTGACAGGGCCGGTCACTACCGGCGCCGGCGCGCTGACGCTGCAGGCCGATGGCGGCGGCATCGTCTTGCAAGGTGCGGTGACCGGAGGGGCGGTCAGCCTCGTCGGCAACGGCGCGCTCGCCCAGACGGGGGGCGTCCTGACCGCGGCGACGCTGACCGGGTCCGCGACCGGCGGCGTCACGCTGGCGCAGACCAATCAGATCGCCAGCCTCGGAGCCTTCACGCTGACCGGTGGAGGCGCCAATTTCCAGCTCGTCGACGGCCAGGCGCTGAGCGTGACGCAGAATCTGACGGTGCCAGGGGCGCTGACGCTCACGGCGCCGGGGATCACCTTCACCGGCGCCACGCTGACCGCTACCGGCGGTGCGGCGACGCTGACCGCCGGGTCTGGCGCGCTGACCGGCGGGACGATCTTGGCCGGCACCACGGTGGCCGGCAGCGGCAGCGCGGTGACGCTGACCGCGGCGACGGCGGGCGGGGCGCTCGCCCTGACCGCGAACGCCGGCGGCCTGTCGCTCGGTACGGGCAACGCGGCGAGTGTGGCGCTGACCTCTACCGGCGACCAGACGCTGGGCGCGATCACCAGCACCGGCGCGCTCGGGGTCGGTGCGGGCGGCGCAATCATCGCCACCTCGCTCAGCGGCAGCGCGATCAGCGTGATCGGCGGCGCGGCGGCGGTCGGCACGGCGAACTCGGGATCGACCCTGCTGATCCGCGGCACGGCGGGGGCGGTGTCGCTGGGCACCGGCAGCGCGCCGGGAACGGCGACGCTGGACGCGCAAGGCACCAACAGCGCGCTGACGATCGGCACCTCGCTGACCAGCGGCGGCAACGCCACGACAACCGCGACCGGGGCGACCACGATCGCCGCGATCACGTCGATGGGCGCCGCGATCAGCGTTACCGGCGGCAGCGTCAACGTGACCGGCATGGCGAAGGCGCAGACCACGCTGGATGTGACAAGCACGGCCGGGGCGCTGGCGATCGGCACCGGTGTCACCACGACCGGCGCGCTGACGCTCAAATCGGCGGGGACGCTTGCGGCGACGACGCTTACCGCGGGCGGCAGCAGCGCCGCGACCGTGACCGCGGCCGGCGCGGCGACGCTCGGCCAGACGACAGCGGGCGCGGGCGTGACGGTGACCGCGGCCGGGATCACCGCGGGGCAGACGATCGCGGGCCAGTCGGTCGCCAATGCCGCGCTGACGCTGACCAGCACCGGTAACATCGCGCTGTCGGGGAACTCGTCGGCCAGCGGCAACGCGACGTTCGATGCGGGCGGCAGCGCAGCGCTGGGCCAAGTGATCGCGGGCACCGGCGCGACGATCTCGATCCGGGCGCTGGACGCGGCGATCACCGGCACGCAGCGCGCCGCGACGGTGGTGTTCACCGACCGCTCCCCCGCGACCACCACGCTGCGGCTCGGCAACGGCACGGCCGCGAACGGCTTTCAGCTGTCACAGGCGGAAGTGAACTTCGTCGACGCCAACCAGCTGACCTTCGACGCGGGAACCGGCGCGATCGAACTCGGCACGCTCGCGTTCAACGCGGCGGCGGGCAGGACGCGGGTCGACATGCTGGCGACGGGTCGCATCGACGTGACGGGCGGCGTCTCGGGATCGGGCAGCGGGCGGACCTTCCGCCTGGGCGGTACGCTGGCGACGACAACCGACAAGGCGAGCGTAATCCGTGTCGTCGCCACGCCCGATGCGGGCGGCGTCGCGTCGACGACCAACACCGGCGGTCGGCTGCTGTTCGATACTGCGGACCTCGACCTGCGCGGCGGCCGGATCGGCGTCGGTCAGGCGGCGGGCTTCCTCGATCCGATCGGCTTCGCCGGCGGCGCGACGCCGTTGTCGGCCTCCGCGGTCGCGTCGAACTATGTCGGCAATCCCAATTCGTCGCTCTACAATTCGACCTTCGGCGGTGCGGCCTACCTCACGGATTCGGTGCTGGTGTCGGCGCGCAGCCTGACGGTTCGCTACACCGACTATGCGCTGTTCCAGAATGCGGGCGTGCCCGGGGCCAATACGGGGGCAGCGCTGGGCTCGGCGGCGTCGCCCGCCGTGCCCGCGCTGGTGGTGCAGGGGCCGGGGACCGGTACGACCAGCGCGTTCGCGATCTTCGGATCGATCAACGGCATCACCGGTACCGGGGCTGCGGTCACCGGCTCTTCGTTCGTACAGGTCAGCGGGGTCGACCTCGCCAATACGCGCATCAACGGCTGTCTGGCCGGGTCGGGTGCGGGCTGCCTCACGGCGGTGGTGAGCCAGCCGCTGCTGAATGTCTTCGACGCCAGCCGCCTCAACGTCTTCCACACCGCCGACGACCTGGCGCTGCCGTTCGATCCGGTGGTCGGCACCAACAATGAGGCGCTGTTCTCCGGCTTCGGGCTGATCGATGGGCCGGTGACCGACACGCAGTGTCCGAACGACACGACCCAGCCGAACTGCGTGCAGAACAGGGAGCAGCATCAGTGAGCACAGCGCTTGGACGTTTTGCCGGGGTCGCGTCGGTCGCCGCTCTGGCTGTCGCCATGACGGCATGCGCGGGGCCACAGGCGCTGCGCGGTCAGCCCGACAGCTTCAACCTGGGGCGCAATGCGGCGGGCGAACCGTGCACGGCGACGCGCAACTGGCGCGACCCGGCGATGCTGGACTCGTTCGATCAGAGCTGGTCGATCGGCTGCCGCAACGTCGCCGCCAGCCGGTCGCTCGGTTCCGTCCGGCTGCTGCACGTCGGTGAAAGCCATGACAGCATCAGCCGCACGCTGAACTGCGGCGATGCGCGCGCGGTGCAGATCGCGAACGTGGGCGCGGTGCAGGCGCGGCGCTGTTACGACAGCCTGCTCGCCACGCCTTCGGTGTCGTTCGAGACCGCAGTGGGCAACCGCTTCGTGATCGTCTCCGCAGCGGAAAGCGTACTCGGTCCGGCGGAGGAGGCGGTGCGGCTGATCGTCGGGCACGAGCGTGCCTCGACCGACAACGGCCGGACCGTGACGCCCGCAATCCAGCTCGCCGCGCTGGGCGCCGCGCCCGCCGGCACCGACGCGCACGGCGCGGCCGCGTTCGACTCGGCGGTGGCACTGAGCGACGGGATTAACCTCAACCACAAGGGGCTGTACGTACAGGCCTCGCGCGTGCTCAACGACGCTTTGAGCCGCCTGCCCGCCAGCGCCTCGCCCGCGACCCGCGCCGAGCTGTTGCTCGAGGCGGGGCTGGCCGACTCGAACATCCGCTTCAGCGACTCCGCCGCCGAACACTTCACTGAAGCCGACACCCTCCTCGCCGCCGCCGGCGCCGGCCCGCGAATCACGTTTCTCGGCCGCAAGCGCGATGCGTACCGCGCGCTCGATCTGCTCAATCAGCGCAAGTTCCGCGAGGCGCTAGCGGCGCTCGACCGGCTGGTGTCGGCGCCTGCGCCGGTCGGCCAGCCCCTGGAGGATGCGGCCACGGTCCGGTTGCTCAACCAGCCCGGCCGCTCGGGCGCCGATGTGTCGAGCTCGATCGCGGTGCCGGAGACGGCGGCGTTGCAGCAGCTGGTGCTCGACGGGCAGGCGAGCTGGGCGCGTTCGGTGGCGCTGCTGGCGCTGGGGGACGAGACGGGCGCGCAGGCGGCGCTGGACCGGGCGACGGCGGCCTATCGCCCGCTGGTCAGCGAGCGCATCGACCCGACGCTGATCCAGTGGCTCGGCGCCCACATCAACCGCCAGGAAGGACGGCTCGAAGCAAGGCGTCACCAATATCCGGCTGCGATCGCCAGCTTTGACCGGGCGCTGGCGCAGCTGCGGCAGGGCGCGCTCAACACGGCGGGCACCGGCACGGAGCCGACCATCGCCGAAACCGCGCTGGAGCGGGCGGGGATCATCGCCGATGCGGGCGGCGACCCCCAGCAGATCCGGCGCGAATATGATGCGGCGATCGATCTGCTGATCGATGCGAACGAGGTTGGCGGGGCAACGTCGCTGCCGAACGGCGTCGCGCGCTATCTCGATCTGCTGATCGCAGATGCCGGGCGGACGCACTCGCCCGACACCTATGAACGGTTCTTCCGCGCGGTGCAGGCGGTCGGGGAGCCTGCGGTCGCGCGGCAGCTCACCCAGCTGCAGTCGGTGGTGACCGCCGACCCGGCTATCGGGGTCAAGGTGCGCGACCGCGCCGAGCTCGAACGCGAGATCACCAAGCTTCGCTATGACATCTCCGCGGCGGCGCAGGCGGGCCAGGCGACGACGGCGATGGAGCAGCAGCGCGCCACCGCCGAGGCAAGGCTGTATCAGCTGGACGCCGAGCTGGGCGCATCGGCCCGCTACCGTGCGATCGACGACCGCCCGGCGACGATCGCCGAGCTCCGTCAAGCGCTGCGGCCGGGGGAGGGGTTCTTCAAGCTCGTCGAGCTGAACAGCCGCGCCTACGGCATGTATGTCAGTTCCGACCGGACCTTCATCTATCCCATCGTCGCGCCGAAAACGGTTTTGGACGGCCTCGCCACCCGCGTGCGTGCGTCGATCGACGGGCGTTTGGACCAAGGCCAGATGGTGCCGTTCGCGGTGCCCGACGCCTATACGCTGTTCGCGCTGATTACCGGTCCGGCGACAGACGCAATGCTGCACGCCAGTGCGCTGGTGGTCGATCCTGCCGGGCCGCTCCAGAATCTGCCCGCCGGCGTTCTCGTCACCGACCGCGCCAGCGTGGATCGCTACGCCGCCAGCAAGACCGCCGCCCCATTCGACTTCAGCCATGTCGGCTTCTTGGCGGGCAAACTGCCGATCTCGACCGCCCTGTCGCCGCGCTCGTTCCTGGTCGCGCGCGCCTTGCCGCCTTCGACTGCACGACAGGCGTTCCTCGGGCTGGGCGAGCATCAGCCCGCGCCGACGCCGACCGGCGACGACGCGACGCGGCAGGTGTCGGTCGGCTTCGGCTGCACCGTCAACTTCTCGACGCTGGCCGATCTGTCGCATCAGCTGCGCCCGATCGCGCGCGAGGAGCTGGTGCTCGCCTCGGCGGCGCTGGGGGTGCCCGACGCGCCGGAGGTGACGGGCGCCGCGTTCAGCGACACGGCGGTCGAGAACCGCACCGACCTCGCCGATTTCGAGGTGCTCCACTTTGCCACCCACGGGCTGGAGGAAGGGGTGTGGGGGTGCAACAAGTCGCCGCCCGCGCTGGTCACGTCGTTCGGCGACGCCAACTCGGACGGGCTGTTGAGCTTCGACGAGATCGCGCGGCTGCGGCTCGACGCGAACCTGGTCGTGCTGTCCGCCTGCGACACCGCGTCGGGCGTGCGCGACGAGGCGCTGGCGCGGCGATCGGGGCAGGAGGAGGCCGGATCGACGCTGGAAGGACTGGTCCGCGCCTTTCTGACCGCCAACAGCCGCGCGGTGCTGGCGACCTTCTGGCCGGTGTCGGCGGGACAGGAGACCGACCAGTTCATCCAGCGCTTCTATTCGGTCGCGCGGCAACAGAGCATCGGCGGTTCGCTGCAGACCGCGCAGGAAACGCTGATGCACAATCCGGAATTCTCGCATCCCTTCTACTGGGGGCCGTATTTCGTCGTCGGTGACTCGACCAAGATGATGCTGTCCAACGTTCATACCGCGACGCCCGGGTCCACGGCCGCACCCGCGGCGGGGGGAACGGGGACGGCGACGCGCTGACGGCCCGTCGGTCCTTGGTCGCGGGGTGCTTGCGTCGGCGGCGCGTGGGAGTGAGGATGGCGGGGTGCTGAAGATCCATCCCGACACGCTGGCGGCGTTGGAGGCTGATGCGGCGCGGCGCCAGCCGGCGCAGTTCGGCCAATGGTGGGCGCAGAACGGCCTCCCGCCGGGAGACCTGGAGGCGCGGCGGCAGCATGCGGCGCAGGAGGCGGCGCAGCTGGGGATCGAGGACGACGAGGACCGGCGTATCTCGCTCTACGCCGCCGCCTTCGCGTTGATGCCCGAGATGGACGGCATCCAGTTCCTGCAGGTCAGCGACATCCTGTTCCTCGACGAGCCGGCCGCGGCCCGGCTGGAGCGCATCCGTGGCGTTGCCGCACGCGGACCAACCGCGGCATGAGCACGGCAGCCTGATGGCGGGCGCGGTCCAGCCCTGCACCTGCCAGGACCTGCTGGCGGAGGAAGCCAAGCTCAAGCGGCTGCGTGCGGACGGCGCGGCGGCGGCGGCGGCCTACAAGCCGCCCGGCGACCCGGACGGTGTGCCTCCCGGCTATACCGAAGCGACGCCCGAGCAACTGCGCGAGATGAACCTCAATCCGGCGATGCTAGAGCATCCCAGGGACGGTAACGGCAAGCCGACCGATTTTCGCGCGCGCGTGTTCGTCAACTCCACCACGGGTGAGCGTATCGTCGCGTTCAAGGGCACGGAATCCGGTGCCGATTGGGGCCAGAATCTGCGTCAGGGCGCGGGTATGGACAGCTTCTACTACAAGCAGGCGCAGCGGATCGGCGGCTCGATCGCCGCCTCGCCCCAGGCCGCGAACACGCATTTCACGGGCCACTCGCTCGGCGGCGGCCTGGCGACAGCGGCGTCGCGCAACAGCGGGCTGCCGGCGGCGACCTTCAACGCCGCGTCGCTCAACAAGGGCACGGTGCCGCAGCCGAACACCAACGGCCGGATCGACGCCGTGAACGTGCGCGGCGATCCGCTGACCGCCGCGAACGAGGGGCTGATCGGCACAACGCCGGGTACCGAGGTGTATAAGCTCGATCCGCCGGATTATCTCGGACAGGATGTCGCGAAGAAATACCCCTGGTACGACCTGAAGAACCGCGCGATCGCCTTCAAGAACCGGCAGCTGGCGCTGCACGGCATGGGCACGGCGAACGACGCAATGGCGAAGCGCGCGGGGCAGGTCGATCAGGCGATCAAGGACAACAAATGCCGCTGAGGCGCTGGCTTTGGCCGGTGGCGGCGATGACGATGGTGGGGTGCATGGGCGACGGTAATAGAAATGACGGGGATCGGCATCAGGCGATGAACGCGATGGTTGCGGTCGAACAGGGTGACCCCGCCGCCGCGCGCGAGGCGGCGGTCGCCCGTCGCGGGCTGGAGCAGCGCGACGAGAGCGGTGCGACGCCGTTCCTGAAGGCGATCGCGACCGGCCAATATGTCATCGCCGAAATCCTGGCCGACCATGGCGCCGATCCTTGGGCGGCGGACGAGTTCGGGCTGACCGCGATGCACTACATCCGCACCAACCCGTTCCCGCCCGGCACGGCGGAGGGCGACGCCAAGGTCCGGGTCAGGGACAAGCTGCGCGCGATCGGCTTCCCCGATCCGCCGCCACCGCAGGGCGACGTCCGCCATCTGATCGAGACGCGGCGCTGGCCGCCGCAGCGCAGGAGCCACTGACATGGCCGGATTGCCAGCCGCCCGCCTGGGCGACATGCACGTTTGCCCGATGGTGACGCCCGGCGTGCCGCCGATTCCGCATGTCGGCGGACCGATCCTGCCGCCCTGCGCGGTGACGGTGCTGACCGGCGGCATGCCCCAGGCGCGGATGGGTGACATGGCGCTGTGCGTCGGGCCGCCTGACGTCATCGTCATGGGCGCGTTCACCGTGCTCGTCGTTGGTCAGCCCGCCGCGCGGCTGACCGACATGTGCGCGCATGGCGGCGCCATCGTCATGGGCCTGCCAACCGTCCTGATCGGCGACAGTGGCGGGGGCGGCGGCGGCGGCGGCGGTGGCGGCGCTGGGGCGGGGATGGGCTCCGGCCCAGGCGAGGTCGGGACGATGCTCAATGCAGCCTCGGCGTACAGCGTCCCCGCCCAGCAGGCGGCGGTGTACAAGGACGCGGCGAAGACCGGCGCGGCGTTCTGCGCGCGCTGTCCGTGAGCGGCTGGTTCGCGGTGATCGACACGGCGCAGGACGAGCGTCTCCACCCACTGGTGGAGCAATGCGCCGATCGCGTCTGCCTGCTGTCGGGCGATCTCGCGCCCGTGCTTGCGGCGGCGTCGCCCTGGCTGGTCACGATCGACGAACGCGAGCCGTTGATCGGCCGGTGGCAGGAGCATGGCGCCGGCCAGAATTGGGGCGTACTGATCGAAACGACCCTGTCGCTCGATGGCCTGCGCAAACATCTGCGCCGCTTCCTGCAGGTGATGTTGCCGGACGGGACGCAGGCGCTGTTCCGCTTCTTCGACCCGCGCGTGTTTCGCATCTATCTGCCCGCCGCGCCGCCCGAGCAGCAGCGGCAGTGGTTCGAGGAGGTGCGGCAGTTCTCGGTCGAGGGCGAGGACGGCGCGCAGCACAGCTTTCGCTGGCGCGGTGAGCGGCTGTTCGACGGCGACCGGCCCGCGGTCGCGGCCTGAGGTCCGAGGGGACGATGATGAGCAGGGTCCTGATCGGCCTGGCGATCCTGGCGGTCGCAGTCGGCATCTGCTGGGGAGTCGTCGTGACCGGACAGGCGCATGGCGGCCGCTGGATCACCACGCTGATCGGGGCGGCGCGAATGGGTATCCCGCCGCTGGTCGAGACCGTATTCAACGTGCTGGTGTTCGTGCCGCTGATCCTGATCGCCGTGATTGCCGCCGCCTTCGAACGGCGCAACGCGCTGGCGCCGGGGCGGCGGGCGGCGGCGGGGCTGGGGATCGGGTTGCTGGTCGGGCTGGGGGGGCTCAGCACGGCAGTGCTCTACGCAAAGCTGGCGGGCACGCTGGCGGACGGCGTTTCGACCGGCGCTACGGCGACGCTGTTGGCGTGGGGGGCTGGTGTCGTCCTGCTGCAGACGGCGGCGGAGGAAATCTACTTTCGCGGCTGGCTGCAACCGGCGCTGACCGTACGCTGGGGACAGGTTGCGGGGATCGTCGCGGGCGCGCTGGCGTTCGGTGCGCTGCATGTCGCCGGCGGGGCGCGCGAGCCGCTGAGTCTCCTCAACCTCTTCCTGGGCGGGTTGATGTTCGGCCTGTTCGCCGCGCGCAGCGGAGGGCTGGCGACGGCGATCGGCGCGCACTTCGCGTGGAATGCGGCGGAGCAGCTGGGCTGGGGGCTCGATCCCAATCCCGGCATCGGTCCGTTCGGCGCGGCCGTCGACAAGGAACTGGTCGGCGCGACGATGTGGGGCGGCTCGACCGAGGGGCTGAACGGGTCCATCGGTATGACTATCGTACTGCTCGCGATCCTGCTGCCGCTGGTGCTGCTAAGCTGGCGGCGGCTGCCCGCGGCGGCCATGCCGGTCACTGCCAGGCCGGTCGCGGCGGTCAGCTAGTCGTCGGCGCCGCCCGGGCACGGTCGATCCGGTCGCGTTCGCGGCGGAAGGCGGCGAGGCCGTCGCCGCTCAGCGCCTTGCCCGTTCCGTAGTCGACGGTCATCGGGTCGACCTTCTCGCCGTTGATGTGGACCTCGAAATGGAGGTGAGGCCCGGTGGTGCAGAAGCCGGTGGTGCCGATCGCGCCTACCGTCTCGCCCTGCGTCACGCGCACGCCAGGATGGATCCCATCGGCATAGCGTGACAAGTGGAAGTAGCGGGTTTCCCAGCCGTTATCGTGGTGGAGGATCAGCATGTTGCCGGCGCAGGCGGTGGGCGAGCTGCTCGTCACGACGCCGGCGGCGGCGGCGTAGATCGGGGTGCCGATCGGCGCCGCGAAGTCGACGCCCCCGTGCAGCCGCGTATAGTGGAGCACTGGATGGAAACGCATCCCGAACCCGGACGTGATGCGCGCGCCGTCGACCGGCGTGCGCATCAGCGCCGTCTGCGTCGAGTGGCCATTGCCGTCGAACCAGCCGGCCTCGGTCTCACCGGGCGCGAGGAAGCGGTAGAGCGCCTTCGACTTCGCCTCCGTCTGGATGGAGACGTAGATCAGCGTCGGAGAGCCGACCTGCTCGCCCTGCGGATTGACCTTCTGTTCGAACGCGGCCTCGAACACGTCGCCAGGGTGGACGTCGGTTGCGAAGTTGAAATCGAACGACAGCGCCTTGGCGAACGGTTCGATCAGCGAGTCAGTAATGCCCGCGGTGACGGCGGCGTTGTAGAAGCTGGTCGCATCCATTTCGCCCCGCACGACCTGGACTTCCGTGGTCAGCCGCGCCTGCTGGACCTCGCTGCCATAGCTGCCGTCGGGACGCACCGTCAGGATCGCGCCCGATCCGTCGGTGCGCGTCGCCTCCAGCCGCGTCATCCGCCGCGCGCCGTCTGGACCGGTCAGGTCGATGACCATGCGGATCTCGCCAGGGTCCGGCCCGATCGCGGCCTGAGCTGCGCGGGTAGCCGCGGCGGCGGCGTCCGCAGCGATGCCGGTGCCCGCCAGCGTGGCGGCGACATCGCCAGGCCCTGCGACAACGAGGGTACGGCGGCTGGCGTCGATCACCTCGGGCGGCGGCGGTGCCACGACCGAGGGCGCTCCAGGTTGGGCCGCCATCGGCACGGCAGCGGGCGATGCGCTGCGCGTCAGATAGGCGGCCGCCGCCCCGCCGGTCAGGAGCAGCACCGACAACATGGCGGCGAGGGCATAGGGCGGCTTCCCGGCTGCGGCAGCGACCGGCCTGGGCGGCAGGACCGTTGCGCGCGGCGGCATGGTCCGCGCCTGCGGCTGCGATACCGCAACCAGCGGCGGCGGCGCGCCGGCCTCGCCCGGCGCGATCAGCCATGTCTTCGGATCGAACGACGTCCGCTCGTCGTCGGCCATGCCCGCGCGTCCCCCATTTCGCGCACAAGTCCCGCTTCCGCGCTGCGCCCTTGAATAACCCGGCTTTTGCAGAAGCGGAAGCTGTGCTTAAAGCGTATGCGGGGATTGGGGGGATCGATGGCGGGTAAGAACCGTGTTGCGTGGCGCGAGGGCATGTTCCTGCGTCCGCAGCATTTTCAGGCGCAGGACCGGTTTCTCGATTCGCAGTTGCGCGCCCGCGTCGACAGCATCCAGCCTTGGGCCTGGGGCTTTACCGAGATCGTGATCGACGAAAGTCTGGCCAGCCTCGGCAAGTTCGGCATCACCCGCGCCCGCGGCATCATGCCCGACGGCACGCCGTTCGCGATCCCCGACGAGCTGCCGCCGCCCGAGCCGCTCGACGTGCCGCCCGAATCGCGCGACGCGCTGATCGCGTTGACGCTGCCGGCCGGACAGGTCGGCGCGGTCGAGTTCAAGGAGGCCGATGCGCGTGCGCTCGATGCGCGCTTTCTGGTCGACGAGGTGGAGGTCGGCGACGCCTTTTCCGATGACCGCACGACCGAACCGGTCGAGCTCGGCCGTCCGAACCTGCGCTTCGGCATCACCCGCGACCAGCTCTATGGACGCGTCACGCTCGGCACCGTCAAGGTCCGCGAGGTGCAGAACAAGCGGCTGATGTTCGACGACCGCTACATCCCGCCGACGTTGGACATCGCCGCGTCGCAGCGGCTGTCGGCGGGGTTGACCGACATCATCGGCCGCGCCGAGCAGCGCGCCGACGAGCTGGCGTTGCGCGCGGTGGAAACCGTCGAGGGCGGTGCCGACAGCTTCGCGAGCTTCCTGCTGCTGCAGGCGCTCAATCGCTGGATCCCGATGTTGGAGCATCTTGAGGGGCTGCCGACGATCCACCCGGAACGGCTGTATGAATCGCTCATCGGCTTTGCCGGCGAGCTGGCGACGATGATCCGGCAGGAGCGCAAGGCACCCGCCATGCCGCGCTATGATCACGAAAACCCGCAGGCGTGCTTCGATCCGGTGTTCGACCTGATCCAGTCGATGCTGTCGGCGGTGTTCGACCGGGCCGCGATCCAGCTGCCGCTCGAGCCGGCGGGTCCGGGGGCGTATGTCAGCCGGATCACCGACAACAACCTGTTCAAGACCGGCTATTTCTACCTCGCCGTTTCCGCCGCCAATCCGGTGGAGGAAATTCGCGGACGCTTTCCTTCCGTCGCCAAGATCGGGTCGGTCACCAAGATGCGGCAGATCGTCGAGTCGGCGCTGCCGGGCGTACCTTTGCGCCACACGCCCACGCCGCCGCCGCAGATCAGGGTGCTGCCGGGCTTCGTTTATTTCGAGCTCGATCGAGGCGTGCCCGACTGGCGGGAGTTCGCGACGGCGCCCGCTTTGGGGTTGCATGTGGCGAGCGACTGGCCGCAGCTGAAGATGGAACTGTGGGCCGTGAAAAGGGCGAACAGATGAGTAACCGGCGATGAGCGATTCCGGCGGAAACAAGACCGTCTTTCGCCCCTCCCCGCTGCAGGGGCGCAAGGGAGGGGCGGGTGGCCCGGCGTCGCCGCCGCCACCGCAGGGCGGCGGCTGGGGCGCTCCGCCGCCCGCTGACGGGTGGGGCGCGCCGCCCGCTCCGCCGCAGCAGGGATGGGGGGCACCACCACCCCCGCCGCAGGCGCCGCCGCCGCCGAATTGGGGTGCGGCCGCGACGGGCAACGACCCTCACGGCTATGGCGCGATGCCGACCCTGTCGCATGAGCAGCCGCCGCAACAGGGCTACGCGCAGGGACCTGCCCCCGTGCTGACCCCTTCGCGGCTGGGCGAGGACGACGTGCCGCTGCCCGCCACGCCGCGCGAAACGCGCAACGTCATGCTGGCGGAAGCGGGGCCGGTGCTGGCGCTTGCCGCCGGGATGCGCGCTGGGCGGCTGCGCACGCCGCTGCCGCAGTTCCATCGCGAGGCGACGCGGGCGATCACCAACTTCGAACGCGCGATCGCGCCGCATTATTCCGAAGAGACGCGGCAGCGCGCGAAGTATGCGGTCTGCGCGACGATCGACGACGTCGCGCAGAACCTGCCGGGTGCGGGCAATGACGGCGCGGAGTGGGCGCGCCGGTCGATGGTGGTGCAGTTCTTCCGCGAGAATATCGGCGGCGACCGTTTCTGGCAGCTGGTCGACGACATGCTGCGCACGCCGAGCGACAATCGCGATATCATCGAGCTGTACCACGCCTGTCTTGCGGCCGGGTTCGAGGGGCGCTTCCGCGTCATGCCCGACGGCAAACGGCGGCTGCACGAGATCATGGCGCGGCTGCAGGGCGCGCTGGAGCATGTCCGCTCGCTGTCGATGCTGGAGATGTCGCCCCGCTGGCGCGGTGAAAAGGCGCCGCTCGGCAAGGTCGGGCTGTGGACCTATGTCGCGATCGCGGCGGCCGCGGCGGCGGCGTTGCTGCTGGTCGTGTATGTCGTCCTGCTCCTGCTGCTCGGCTCCGCCGGCGAAGCGCCGAGTGACCGGCTGACCGGCGCGATGCCCAGCGATCCGCTGCGGCTGTCGCGCAATGGCGGCCCGGTCGCGGCGCCCGGACCGAGCGCGCAGGCGGGCGCGCTACAGACATTCCTCGCGCCCGAGATTCAGCAGAATCTCGTGTCGATCGAGGAGGACGCGCAGACCGTGCGGGTGCGGACCAAGGTCGGCCAGCTGTTTCAGTCAGGCTCCGATCAGCTCGAACCCGGGCAGCGCCAACTGTTCGAGCGGATCGCCCGCGCGGTGCAGAACGAGCAGGGCCAGATCACGGTTGAGGGCCATACCGACAGTGCCCGGATCAACACCATCGAGTTCCCTGACAATATGACGTTGAGTCAGAAGCGGGCGACGACGGTGGCGAACATCATCAAGGGCATCATCGCCGACCCGAATCGCGTCATCGTCCGCGGCCTGGGCGAGACGGTGCCGATCGCATCCAACGACACGCCCGCCGGCAAGACGCGCAATCGCCGCGTCGAAGTCGTCGTGCCGCGTCATTATCAGTAAGGGGAGGGGGGCTCCCATGAAGAAGTTTTTCGGGAGCTGGTGGTTCCTGACCGTGCTCGGCGCGATCATCGTCGCGGCGATCCTGGCGTGGGGCCTGCCGCTGTTCGTCGCCTTCCTGCGCCCGCTTTGGGTGCGGATCACCTGCGTTCTCGTGGTGGCCGCGATCTGGGGACTGTTAGCGTTCCTGCGCGTGCGCAAGGCGCGCAAGGCGTCGGACGCGATCGCCGCCGAGCTGGCGCAGCCCAGCGCGTCGGATGCCGAATCCACGGCGCTCGCCAAGCGGATGGGCGAGGCGATGGCGACGTTGCGTTCTTCGGCGAACCGGAAACGTGATTATCTCTACACCAAGCCGTGGTACGTCATCATCGGGCCGCCCGGCGCGGGCAAGACAACGGCGCTGCTCAATTCCGGGTTGCGCTTCCCGATCGGCGACCAGGCGCTGAAAGGCGTCGGCGGCACCCGCAACCTCGATTTCTGGTTTGCCGACGAGGCGGCGATGGTCGACACCGCCGGGCGCTACACGACGCAGGATTCAGACGCGGCGGTGGACGCGAAGGGGTGGACCAGCTTCCTTCAGCTGCTCAAGAAAAACCGGCCGCTGCAGCCCATCAACGGCATCATCGTCGCGATCGGCGTCGACGAGCTGATCCGCTCCGATTGCGCGAAGATCGACGCGCACGCCCGCGCCGTGCGCCGCCGCCTGGTGGAACTACGCCGCACGCTGGAGGTCGCGGCGCCCGTCTATGTGATGCTGACCAAGTCGGACCTGCTGGCCGGTTTCACCGAATATTATGACGACCTGGACGTCGAGGGCCGCCGCTCCGTGCTCGGCGCCACGCTGCCCTTCTCGGCGGGCAAGCCGACCGGCGAGGCGCTGGCGCGCGCGTTCGACGAGATGGCGCAGGCGGTAAGCGACCGTCAGGCCAAGCGCCTGTTCGATGAGGTGGATGCTGCGCGGCGTTCGCTGCTGCTGGGCTTTCCGGCGCAGCTCCAGTCGCTGCGCTCGCGGTTGATGCGGTTCGTCGACGGCGCCTTTGTGTCGGGCGACGAGCCGGGCGGGATGCTGCGCGGCTTCTACCTGACCTCGGGCGTGCAGGAGGGAACGCCGCTCGACCGGATCATGTCCGGTATGGCCGACGTTTACGACCGCCCGCATCATATGCAACGCGGCGAGGGCGGCGGCACGCAGGGGCGCGCCTATTTCCTCAACCGCCTGCTGACGGAGGTGATGTTCCCCGAAGCGGGGCTGGTGACGATGGACCCGAAAGCGCGCGCGCGGCAGCGCGGGCAGCTGATCGGGGCCATGACGGCAATCGCGCTGTTCTGCGTCCTCGTCTTTGCGGGCTGGGGTGTCAGCTACGCACACAACCGATCGTTTCAGAACGACCTGCTGACCCAGACCACCGCTGCGCAGGCTTCGCTGCACGAATCGGGCGTCGACCTGAAGGAAGTTCGCGATGGCGATGCTGACCTGCGTGCGGCGCTGCCTGCGCTCAACGCCCTGCGCGATCTGCCGCGCGGATACGCGGAGACGCAGGCGAGCGGTCCGCCGTTGATGATGCGGCTGGGCCTCTATCAATCGGGGCTGAGCGGCACGGCGCAGGGAACGTACCGCTCGGCGCTGCGGCGCGTGATGCTGCCGCGGCTGCTGTTGCGGCTTGAACAATATATGGCCGCCAACGCGGGCGACGCGATCAAGCTTTACGAGCCGCTCAAAGTCTATCTGATGCTCGGCTCGCAGGGTCCGATGGACAAGGCGTCGGTGCGGGCATTCATCACCGCCGACTGGGCGACCGAGGTCTTTCCGGGGTCCGACTCGCAGGCGGAGCGGACGCAGCTGGCGCGACACCTCGACGCGCTGCTCGACGATCCGGATCTGCCCGCTGCGTGGGAGAATCGGCATGCGCCCCTGAACGGCCCGCAGATCGCGAGCGCGCGCGCCGCGATCGGGACGCTCAGCCTCGCCGAGCGCGCCTATGCGGTGATGAAGCAGAAGGCGGCGACCGCCGGCCCTGCCTGGGAGATGGCGAACATCTTGAGCCAGGGCGACGCGCTTGCTTTCTCCAATCCGAATGCCGTCATGGCGGTGCAGGTCCCGTTCTTCTTCACCCGCGACGGGTTCGAGAAAAGTTATACGCTGGGACTGGCGACGGTGCAGCAGGATCTGCAACGCGACCTGTGGGTGCTGGGCGGCGACGCGCGGACCGAGGGCGTGCAGCAGGAGATGCAGAACGTCCGCCCCGGCGTCGCCGGGCTCTACGCGCGCGATTACATCGCGGCGTGGGAGGCGGTGATCAAGGCGCTGCAGCCCGCCGACTATCTCCACCTGCAGGACCAGAGCGGAGTCCGGACGCTGTCCGCGGCCTATGGCGCGTTCGTCAAGATGCCGTCACCGCTGAAGCGCGTGCTGCTGGAGCTCAGGAAGAACACGATCTTCGGCGGCGGCGTCGGCGGGGCGGCAACGATGATGGCGCAGCGGCGGATCGGGTCCACGCGCCTCGGGCGGGTCATTCATGATGCGCAGACGGGCCGCGCCAGCGGCCTGTCGGCAGGCGACGAGATCACGAACTATTTCAAGCCGGTCCATGACTATGTCGGCAACGCTAACGACCCGGCGCCGATCGACGACTTCGTGGCGGCGATCAAGTCGGCGGGCGCGGCGATGCTGGCGGCGGCAAACGGGGCGCCGGGGGCCGACGGCGCCGCAACCCAGGCGGCGATGTCGACCGCGACCGCGCAGGTTTCCACCGCCGGTGCGGTCGCGCCGCCGCAGCTACAGGGCTTCGTCGCCGCCGCCGCGAGAGGAGGTGCTGCGCAACAGATCTCCACCACCAGCACGGCGAACAACGAGGGCTATCTCGCCAGTGTCGCTCCGGTCTGCAGGGAGGTGGCCCAGGACCGTTACCCTTTTTTCGGCGCCGCCCTGCAGGATGCGGAGGTACCTAGGGTCCTCAGCACCTTCGGCATGGGCGGCACGCTAGACGGGTTCCAGCGGGCGCTGGCGCCGCGGATGGACACCGCCGGCCCGGTGTGGCGGTGGAAGGCGGACGACCCCGTCGCCGCCACGTTCGACCCGCAGACGCCCGAACAGTTCAGCAAGGCGGCGCAGATTCGAGATCTGCTGGCGGGCGGGCTCCCGCTCAAGATCTCGGTCGCTTCGTTTGGCAGCGATGTCGACTCGGTCGAGTTCGCCAGCGGCGGCACGACCTATCATTTCTCCAAAACAGACATGGCCGAAAAGCCGCTGCAGTGGAGCGCCAACAGCGGCACGCCGGCCGCCGATGTCGTGCTGTACGCGCCGGGAACTGGCGGTGCGCCGGGCGCGGAACTGCGCCGTTTCGCGACCGAGGGCCCCTGGGCGCTGTTCCGGCTGATGGACAAGGCGACGTCGAAGGAGAATGCCGGCCCGACGGCGTTCAAGGTCACCTTCGGCGAGGGGAGCCGCGCGGTCACGTTTCTCGTCAAGCTGCCGTCGGAACAGAACCCCTTCAGCCGCGGCGGGGTATGGTCGTTCCGCTGCCCGCTCAAGCTTTGACCGCGCGGCCGTGACCGCGCTGCTGTTCGGCAAACTGCCTGCGCATGGCGATTTCGTGTCGCGCGGGATCGCTCCCGACACCCGCGACGCGCTCGATTTCTGGCTGGCGCAGTCGCTTGCCGAAGGGCGGGCGGCGCACGGCGGCGCGTTTGACGAGCTTTACGAGGAGGCGCCGCCGTGGCGCTTCGCCTGGAGTGGAGCGCCAGGATGGACCGCGGGCGCAATGGCGCTGTCGGTCGATAGCGTCGGGCGGCGCTACCCGATCCTCCTCGCACTGGATGCGCTCGCCGATAATCAGGTCGATCAGGCGACGGACCTGATCGAGAGCCTGTTGTACGAGGCGCTCGAGGCTGGCTGGGACGCCGATCGCCTCTACGCGGCCGCGGGCCTGCTCCACCCCGCGCCGGACGCGGCATGGGAGGGCGGCGAAGGCTGGTGGACGCTGGGGGCCGAGCGGTTTAACGAGAGCTACCTGCTGGGCGCGCGCCCGGCCGGCCTGATGACCGCGGTCCTGACACCCGCGGCGCACGCGGGGGGTCGCGAGGACGCATGAACGGCATGACCCGGCTTGAGCACGCCGCCCTGTCGCATGAGGGCCGGGTGCGTACCAACAACGAGGATGCGTTCTGCGTGCGCGCCGAGGAGGGGCTGTTCCTCGTCGCGGACGGCATGGGCGGCCATGAAAACGGTGAATGGGCGTCGGCGGCGATCGCCGACACCTTCCGCGGGGTCGTCTTACCCGATGATTTCGATCAGGCCAGCGTCGCCATCGCCGAGGCGCTGCACCGCGCCAACGCCATCATCTTCGCCGAAGCGCAGAGCCGCGGGCTGCAGATGGGCTCGACCGCCGTGTCGCTGTTCATCCGCAGCGGCCGGTTTGCAATATTGTGGGTCGGCGACAGCCGCGCCTATCTGCTCCGGGACCGCCAGCTGATCCGGCTCAGCCACGATCATACGCAGGTCCAGGAGATGGTCGACCGCGGTCTGCTGACGGCGCAGGATGCGGAAGGGCATCCGATGAGCCACATTCTCGCCCGTGCGATGGGCGTGCGCGAGACGGTGGAAGTCGATGTCATCGCCGACGAAATCGAATCGGGTGACACTTTTCTGCTATGTTCCGATGGATTGATGGCGCGGGTAGAGGATGGCGAGATCGAGAATATCCTGACCGAACCCGACGCCGACACCCGGGTGCAGCGGCTGGTCAAGCTGACGCTGGATCGCGGCGCGCCGGACAATGTGACGGTGATCACAGTCGGGGTGCCGGAGACGACGCTGCTCCGGATCAATCAACCCGTTCACCTGGTGGCGCCATGAGCGACGACGACGACAACGCATCCGGCCCGCCGCCCTCGGCAGAGCCGCGTACCGTTTTCCAGCCCTTTCCGGGCGCTGCCGGCCCCGGCGGCTGGACCGCGCCTGGGCAGGAGCAAGCGCAACAGCATCCCGATCAAGGCGGCTGGACGCCGCCGGCCGGGCAGCCGCACCCTGATCAGGGCGGCTGGGCATCGCCGCCCGCCGAGGGCCAGCAGCCCGGCAATTGGGCGCCGCCAACCGAACCGGGCCATCCGGGGCAAGGCTATTCCGGCCCCGGCCGCCCGGGACAGAATTACACGGGTCAGGGTTTCGCCGGTCAGGGCTATCCGGGTCAGACTCCCGGTCAGGGCGAGCGATCGAACTTTCCAGGCTATGGACTCCCGCCCGGCTCGCCCTATCCGCCGCAGCAGCCTCCCCAGGGGCAGGGTCAGGGTCCGGGTCCGGGGCAGCAGGGTCCGGGCATGTCGACCTCCTATCACCCGACGCTGGGCGGCTTCTCCACGCAGTTCGCGCCTCGCGAAGTCGGTGAGGGGATCAAGGTTGGCGATGTCCTCAACCACATCTTCGAGGTTCGGCGCTTCATCGCGCGTGGCGGCATGGGCGAGGTGTTCGAGGGCATCAACGTCAACACCGACGAGCGTGTCGCGATCAAGGTCATGCTGCCCCAGCTGGCCGCCGATCCCAACGTGATCGGAATGTTCCGCCGGGAAGCGCGCACGCTGACGCGTCTTAATCATGAGGCGCTGGTCAATTATCGTGTGCTGGCGCAGGAGCCGCAGCTCGGCGTCCTATACATCGTCACCGAATATGTGGACGGCGTGAACCTCGCCGATTCGCTCGGCAAGGAACAGCCGACCGCCGCTGATCTGGCGCTGCTGCTGCGCCGTCTTGCCTCCGGACTGCGGGTGGCGCATCAACTGGGCGCGATTCATCGCGATATTGCGCCAGACAACGTCATTCTGGAAAATGGCGAGCTTGGCCGCGCCAAGGTGATCGACTTCGGCATCGCCAAGGACCTCGACCCGGGATCGAAGACGATCGTGGGCGACGGCTTTGCGGGCAAGCTCAACTATGTCGCGCCCGAGCAGCTGGGCGATTTCGGGCGTGAGATCGGGCCGTGGACCGATGTCTACAGCCTGGCGCTGGTCATCCTTGCCGTCGCGCTGGGCCGGAACGTTCAGATGGGCGGCAGCTTGGTCGACGCCGTGGACAAGCGTCGCGCCGGGCCTGACCTGTCCGCGGCGCCGTACGAGATTCAACCGGTGCTCGAACGGATGCTCGCGCCCAACCCGGCGGACCGGCTGCGCTCGATGGACGAGGTGCTGGCCGAGCTGGAGCCCAAGATCGCGCTGGTCGCGCCGCCGGCAGGACCGAAAACAGGGTTGCTGATCGGGGCAGGCATTGGGCTGCTCGCGCTGATTGCGGTGATCGGCTTCCTGGTGCTCGGCCGCGGGCACGGCATTATCGGTCAGGGGCCGGGCGGCATCGTGACTGCGTCTTCGGATCCGGTCGTGCTGGCGCGCTCGACGCTCGACTCGACGTTGCCGTCGGTGTCCTGCACGTGGCTGGAAATCGTCAAGGTCGAGAAGGTGGGGAGCCGGATTGCGGTGGCGCTGACCGGCGTCGCGGGTAACCCGTCGGCCGCGCAAAATGAGATCAGCCGCGCACTGACCGGCCAGCACATCCCCAACGCCGATATCGACTTCGAGGCTGTTTCGCCGATCACGCAGTCGGGCTGTGCGGCGCTCGACGCCTATCGCCAGATTCGCGCGCCCGACAGCCAGCGCATCTCGGTGCCGCAGCATAAATTCGAAATGCGTATGCAGGCCGCCGGCCAGGCTTATGCGGGCAAAATCGCGGCTAACAGCGTCATCAACATCAATCCGGGCGACGCGGCGACCGATTTCTCGATCATCGGTCTGGAGCCGTCAGGGGTCATCAGCCAGGAGATTGCGAGCCGCCGCGCCTTTGAAGCGATCCCGTCCACCAACGGCGTGCCGATCACCAAATTGGGCGGCAATCGTTACCGGCTGCAGCTCGACGTCGATCACCAGGGCTGGTCGGGGATCCTGTTGCTGACCGGCAAGGGTCCGTTTCCGCAGGCGATCGTCGCCCCGCCGATCGGCGCGCGCGGTCCCGACTGGCTCAACCGCTTCGTCTCCACCGCGGCGGCGAACGGGTGGCAGTCGGATATGGTGTGGTACAAGACGGTGGACGAGGTCCGGGAGTAACCCGCAGCACATATAAGTAGCGCCAGCACCGAGGCTTGATACGGTACGCATAAGCGGGATCGGAGGCACAGCGTTCCTGTCCAGCGTCACGACGCGGCTTCGCTTATCTACACCGGTACGTCACCGCCGCCGGTTGCGGCTCTGTTCGTTATAAGCATCACGGAACTCCTTCGCGAAGACGTCCATGAACGCCTCGTCGGAGCCCCGTGCGACGCCGGAGAACTCCTTCTCATAGGTGTGCCACAGCGTGGCTTCGCGGCCGCCCGGCAGCAGGCGGCTGAGGAAGCCGCCGCTCTCGGCGCGCTTCTTGATCGCATCGGGCGAGAAGCGGTCGAGCGTCGCCCGCAATGCGCCCTGCATCGCCTTGAGCGTCGCCATCTGATGCGACTGAAGGTCGAAGAACGCATCCTCGATCGCCTTCTCGGCGGGCATGAACCCGCGCTCGGGCGGATTGAGCAACTGCGCCAACGCCTGCTCCGGCGCGCGGGCGAACTTGATCGGGTTGTTGCCGTCGAACTCCAGCCCGGTTTGCTCGGCCCCCATCTGCGACTTGGCGCGGGCGCGGGCCTCGACCATCACGACGAGCCCGGAGACCAGCCGCCGCAGTACCTGGCCGGCGCGCTCCAGCGTCGCCGGTGACAGCTGCCTGAGTTGATCGGGACGGACACCCGCGGCGGCGGCGAAGCCCGCGACGATCGTCGCCATCTGCGCCTCGCTCATCGCGGCGGGGGCGGGGGCGGCGACGGGTGGCGGCTGCGGAGGGGCGGAAGGCGCTGCACCGGCCCAGGCGCCACCTTCGGAGGATCGATCCGGCTGCGCCGGCCCCGGACCCCAGTCGCCCTGGCCAGCCGGACCCGGTGTCGGACCTTGCGGTCCGCCGCCCCAGCCGCCGTCAGCCGGCGCACCTTGCCCAGGAACAGGCGGCGCCTGCTCCGGCAGCGAGGCGCCGGGGGCAGGACGGTTCAGCCCGAGCGGATCGTCATTCTCCTTGATCTTCTGCCCGAAGTCGGCGCGCGCCCAGTCGACGACGTTGCTGCTCTCCATCGACCCCCAAAGATCATTCGGGGTCGCGGCAGCGGGGCGGTCGTCGGCTACACTCGACCAGGTGGACGCCTGCGCGACAGGCGTCTGTGCCGGGTCCCACGGTGATGGCGCGCGTTCGATCGGGCCGGTCGCGTTCGGCACCCAGGCGTCGTTGCCGACCGGCGGTCCGCCGGGCATGGGCATCGGCGCGCCACCGCCGCCGCCACGTTGCGCATAGGGCGTTGGCGCGCTTAGCGAGACGTTGGCGGGCGGCGCCCAGCCCGGCTCGGCCGGCGGCGCGTTCCACCCGCTATTTGCGCCGTTTGCCGGAGGTGCGCCCCAGCCGCTGTTCGCATTACCGGCCGGAGCGCCCCAGTTCTCGTTGCCGCCACTCGCCGGCGCCGGCCCCCAGTCCTGGTTCGGTTCGCCTTGGTAATGGCCGCCGGGCTGTCCGCCGCCGCCCCAGCCATTGCCATCGACCGCTGGCGGTCCGCCGCCCCAGCCGCCGTTCGGCTGGGAAGGGGGCGGGGCGGCCGCCTGTCCGCCGCTCTGATCCCAGCTCCATCCGGCCTGTCGCTGCGCCTCTTCGGCTGCATGCTGTTCGTGCCGTTCGACCGCGACCACCGCCTCGCCCGACAGCGAGGCGACCACCTCATATTGGCCGATCAGGAACAGGTCGCCATTTTCGATCCGGCGCGGCTGTCCCTTCTGCATCCGCTCGCCGCCGCCGTTCAGAAAGGTGCCGTTCGTGCTGATGTCGTCGTAGTAGTAAAAGCCTTCGCGGAAGCTGAGCTCGGCGTGGCGCGACGAGATATAGGCGCGCGGGTCGGGCAGGCTCCACTCGCATGTCGCCGCGCGGCCGATCATCGCGCCGCGGCGGTTGAGCACGAATTCGGCCGGCATGCCGTTATCGAGCCGGTCGAGATTGCGGACCGTCAGGGTCAGGCTCATGCGGTCTCCAGCGCCGGCAAGCCGTCGGCGGCGACACGTTCGCCGAGATCGAGCGCGCGGTCGAACGCCGCCGAGGCATCGGCGGCGCGATAGGCCGCGACCTCGATCGCGCTGGCGGCGAATTGGCCGGCGAGCTGCGGTTGTGGCGGGATAGGCGCCAGGTCGGGCGGGGCGATCGATCCACCCGAGAAGAACACGCCGTAAGCCAGCAGTCGTTCCGGGCTTTTGTCGCCCGCCGCGTCGGCGGCGTCCTTGGCTGCGCGACGGCATTGATCGCTCGGATCGCCCAGCCAGCGCAGCGAGAAGTCGAGCGCCTGGCGATCGGCGCGCTTCAACTCGCGCCCATGGGCCTCGCTTTCCAGCACGCGCGCGGCCCAGGCCAACGCCTCCAGCCGCGGTAGCGCATGGCCCAAAAAGCGGACGGCGCCGCCGCGATCCAGTTGTTCGCGCATCGCCCGAAAATGCTGTTCCGGCGTGACGCCGTCAGCTGGCAATGCGTCGTCATCGGCGCCCATCGCCGACGCGATCTGGTGCGCCTCTGTCCAGCGTACCTGGTTCCACTCCATAGCGTCGTTAACCTTATGCAGTGCGGTCGACATCGTCGATGGCGCGATGGCACCTAAATCGTCAATTTATCATCACTATGCCGCCCTTGACGATATGCAGGGCCTGCGCTTCCTGCTGGATGATCGCGCCCTTGGTCTGGAGCATGGCCTGCCCCTCGACCGTCGCCATCGTCGCTTTGATTTCGATCCCTATCGGGTTCAGCGTGATCGAGCTGCCGCCGCATTTCAGCGTGATCGACTGAGCCGCCTCGATCGTGATCGAGCCGAGGTCAGCCTTGATGCTGATATTGCCCATCTTCACGTCGAGCGTGTCGTTACCCTGGTCGATGGTGACGGTGCGGTTACCTTTTTCCAGCTCTTCGGTCTGATTACCGTCATGGATGGTCAGCTTCTGGTTGCGCTTGACCTCCATCGTCTCGTCGCGGCCAACCTTCGCGCTGCGGTCGTGATTGACCTCCTCATGTTGGTCTCGACCGATGAAGTTCGTCTGATCGTTGCGCGACCGCAGGTTCATGTCCTTCTCGGCGTGGAGGAACACCTCCTCCTTGCCGGACTTGTCCTCGAACCGGAGCTCGTTGGCGCCAGGAGAGCCGGTGTCCAGGATCGTCGCATCGGGGAACTTGGTCGACTTGCCGCCGGGATAGCTTTTCGTCCGCCAGGTCGCGATCGTCTTGTTGTCGGGCAGCGGATAGGACGGCATCTGCGCATTGTTGAACACCCAGCCGATGACGATCGGATAGTCGGGGTTGCCGTTCATGAAATCGACCATCACCTCCTGACCCACGCGGGGCAGGATGATGTTGCCTAACCCCCCGAACTGCGCGACCCGCACCCAGTAACTGGCCCGCTCTCCGGGCCGGCCGGACCGGTCCCAGTGAAAGCGGATCTTCACCCGGCCAAGCTCGTCGGTGTAGATTTCCTCGCCGTCGGGGCCAGTGACGATGGCGCTCTCGAGCCCTTCTACCAGCGGGCGTGGCGTCCTTTGCCTGAGATGGAATGGCCGGTCGGCCGGGATCGCCGAGATGGTGACGTGGGTAACATCCTCCTCATCGTCGCGCAGCGTGTTCTGGTGCGCGTGATATTGCTCGGACTGGAGCACATGCTCCGTGCTGGTGATAAGATAGTCCTGGTTGAGCCGGCCGGCCGGATGATGGGTGACCGTCACCTTCTTTCCGGTCGCGAGATTGGTGGCCTGCGACCGCCCCGAATAAACCTGCCGGCTCTGGCGGAGCGTCGCCACCTGCTTACCCGCCTCTGGAAACCCGCGCACCGCGAAGTCGTAGACTTCCCGGTCGTCATGCGGATGCTGCTTTGGCCCCTCGGCGCTGGTTTCCAGCGGGCGTTCGGGTTTGCGCAGCGTGAAGCCGCGGACCGTGACCTTCTGTTCGCCGCCGGTCCCGACACTTTCGACCCAGCTCTCCAGGAAGTGCCTGTGCCCTCCCCGCTGCGACGATCCGGCGCGGTGGATCGCCCCCGCCGTGGTGGTGTATTCCAGCGAACCAGGGGTGCCGGCATGGTGCGCGCTTGGTGAGTCGCACAGCACCATCACATGCTTGTCGGCCTTGTGTTCCCAGTAATAGTAGATGCCCGATTCCTCCATCAGCCTGGTGATGAAGGTTAGGTCGCTCTCGCGATATTGCGTCCGGTAGGGCCAAGTCCGGTAGCTGCCCTGCAGGTCGAGCCGGAAATCGGAGATGCCTGCGGCCCCGAACACCGCCTGGATGATCTGCGGCACGGTCTTATCCTCGAAGATCGCCATGTCGCGATTCTGGTCGAGGAAATAGGTGAAGGGCCGCGCCTCCAGCCGGTAATGGAAGCCGACGCCGGTTTCGTTGCGGAACTCGCCGCCGACAATAACGCCGTGGAAGTGCCGCATCAGCTCGTCATCTTCGTGGAGATGGACGGCGATGGGCTTGCCGAGATGGGGTAGCAGGTCGATCTCACCGAGCGAGGCGATGATGTCGACCTGTAGCGTGAAGGGGTGGCCCAGCGTGTCCTTGTAGCGGGCGCGTTCGATGTGCACCTGCTCGCCGCCCAGATCGACGCTCATCTGTACCTGGCGCGTATCGTTGACTGCGGCCATGCCCGGTTCCCCTCTTGCGCGCCGTGTCTGCCCCAGCAGGCGCGCGCCCGCGACGCGAATGTCGACGGAATTGCGACACTATCGCATGGCGGGGCTCGCGCCAAACCCTTCGCCATGCTGTACGGTGCCTCGTCCGGAGCGTCGCTTGTCAGCGAATGGGGTTTGCGGTATGGGCCGCGACCTTAGACTTTTCAGCTCCATAGCGTGAACGGGGGTTCATATGCGGTACGGTTTGGTGGCGATGGGACTCGCCGGATTGCTCACTTCGACGTCGGCGCTGGCGCAGCAGCAGACGGCGCAGCCCGCCGGCAGCGATATGGCCGGCTATCTGTGCACCTTTGGCGGGCAATGCGGCACGGCTGCCGCCCAGCCGGAGCAGGAGCCGACTCGCGCCATGCCAGAAACCAAGGGCTTCCGCATCGCCGCTGCGAATCAGGCGCCGGCTGCCGCGCCCACCCATCCGATGCCGGAGACCCGCGGCTTCCGTATCGCGAGCGGGCAGCCGGCGGCGACCACGGCGGCGGCGACCAGCCGCCCCGCCGGGCCGGTGCGCGGTTTCCAGATCGCGCGCGCCGTTCCCGTTGCGTCGGCCGCCTCCACTGCGGCGGCGACCTCGCCGGCGGCGCGCGGCCCTCGTTCGTCGGGCGGCCGTTACGTTGCCACGACGCGTGCGCGCCCTGCTCCGGCCGTCGGCCAGGCGCGGGCGGACCTGATGCTGACCTTTGAGCTGAACTCCGACCACATGACTCCGGCGGGGGAGGCCCGTGCGCGCACTTTCGCGCAGGCGTTGATGATGGACGAGCTTCGGCCAAAGCGTTTCCTGATCGAGGGGCACACCGATGCCGGCGGGTCGCGGACGGCGAACATCGACCTGTCGCGCCGCCGCGCGCAGACCGTAGCCGATTTCCTGATCGCACAGGGCGTCGATCGTACTCGGGTCGAGGTTCGCGGGGTCGGCCCCGACCAACCGCTGCCCGGTCATCCGGCATCCGCCGAGGCGAACCGGCGCGTCGAGGCCGTGCTGCTCTCGTAGCGTGACCCGCCGCGCGCGCTTCCGGGGGGAAGGCTGGTCATGGCGATAGACATAACGGCGCTGGTCACGCCCCTTTCCTTTGAGGATGGGGCGCAGGCCGGGCCGGATCTGAGCTATTCCAACGAGCGCTCCGCAATCGAGGCGCCCTTTCAGCTCGACGCCAATGGCGACACGGTCGAGGAGCGCGCCTGGCGCGATTCGATCAAGCTGATCGTCGCGCAGGCGGCGGAGACCCGCGACCTGTGGCTCGCCACCTATCTCGCACGCGCGGGAGCGAAAGTCGGCGAGCTCGACACGGTGGTCGACGGCACCGCCATGCTGGCGGCGTTGATGGAAGGGCTGTGGGACGAGGTCCATCCCACGCTTGAGGAGGCCGACTATATAGGCCGCAAGACACCGTGCGAATCGTTCACCAAGATCCGCGAGTTCCTCAATCCGCTCCGCCGCACGACGCTTTTCGAGCATCGTATGGGCAAGGTTACCGGCGAGGATCTCGAGCGGTTCGCGAGCGCGGGGCCGGCGGCCGAAGGTTTTGCGCAGTTTCGCGGTGCGATCGAAACCGATGACGCCGATCGCGCAGCCGAGATCAAGGCGTCGTTCGCCGCGGCAGTGGAGAAGCTTGATGCGATCCGCGATTCGCTGAAGCGGGTCGACAACGTTCTGGTCGCTCATGCTGGCAGCGACACGGGCACCAATTTCGATCCGACTTATGAAGCAATCGCCTCGATCAGAGCCGCGGCGGTGCCGTTTGCGGGATTGGAGCCGGAGCCGCAGGCGGACGAGTTTGGCTATGACGTCGGCGGTGGGGGAGGCGCAGCGCTTTCCGGCGCTGTCCACACCCGCAATGACGTGATCCGCGCGATTGACGCCATCGTCGGCTATTACGCCACCCGCGAGCCCGCGAGCCCCGTCCCCGTCCTCCTGAAACGGGCGCGGCATTGGGTGGAAATGGATTTCATGGAATTGCTCGACGACCTCGTGCCGGACAGCGTCGCCGCGGCGAAAACGATCCTCGTGTCCAAGCGCGACGAGCAGACCGGGAATGGCGGCGGCGGCAGCGACAACGGTTACTCGACCTATTGATTAGGATGGCGGCTAGAGTAACGTGTGTGCGGGGTACGCGAGTCTGTCGCGCGACTTTTTGGGGGAAATGTCATGCCGGTGAAGAGCGGTCAGCGGTTCATCCGTGAAAACAGGGCGCCGCGCGTCCACATCGAATATGAAGTCGAGACCTACGGCGCCAAGCAGAAGGTCCAGCTGCCGTTCGTGATGGGTGTGCTGAGCGATCTCAGCGGCAAGAGCCTCGTCGAGAAGAAGGAGGCGTCCAAGCGCGACTTCACCGAATTCGACATGGACAATTTCGAACAGCGGATGGAGGCGATCGCGCCGCGCGCCGCCTTCAACGTCGAGAATACGCTGGCGGGCGGGGGCAAGATGGCCGTCGACCTGACCTTCAAGAACATGGACGACTTCTCGCCGGGCGAGGTTGCCAAGCGCGTGCCCGCGGTGGCGAAGCTGCTCGAAGCACGCCAGCAGCTCAACGACCTGTTGCTCTATATGGACGGCAAGGACGGTGCGCAGGAGCTGCTGGACAAGGTGCTCAAGGACCCGACACTGATGCAGGCGCTGTCCTCGGCCAATCAGAACAGCGAGGCCGGCGCGGCGGCTGAGTCGCCCGCGGCCGAGTAACGATCACGCGGTGGCCGGCCGCGGGCCGGTCGCCGTTTCTTTCACGACAGGAAACCCAACGGGGGTTGGAGGCGGGTTATGGCTGAGCAGGCACTTCAGGCGGGCGAACAGGCGCAAGCCGAGGCAATTCAGTTCGACGACTTTTCGTCGTTGCTGCAAAAGGAATTCAAGCCTCAGGACGGCAAGAAGGCTGATCGCATCAGCCAGGCGGTGCAGACGTTGGCGCAGCAGGCGCTGGCCGACGCGGCGGTGATCGGCGACGACGTGTTCACCACCGTCGATGCGATGCGTGCGGCGATCGATCGCAAGATGTCCGAACAGATGGACGCGATCATCCACCATGCAGATTTCCAGAAGCTGGAAAGCGCGTGGCGGGGTCTCAACTATTTGGTCATGAACACGGCGACGGGCAAGGACATGAAGATCCGCGTCATGAACATGTCGAAGGACGAGTGCCGGAAGATGTTCCGGCAATATCGTGACGCGGCATGGGATCAGAGTCCGCTGTTCAAGAAAATCTACGAATCGGAGTTCGGCCAGCTTGGCGGTCAGCCATATGGTGCGTTCACCTGCGATTATGCGTTCGATCACTCGGCGCCGGATCTCGAGGTGATGAAGGGGCTGGCGAAGATCGGCGCAGCCGCGCATGCGCCCTTCATCGCGGGCGCGGCGCCGTCGCTGTTCGGGATGGAAAGCTGGCAGGAGCTCGCCAATCCGCGCGATCTGGCCAAGTTGTTCGACGCGACCGATTACATGGCATGGCGGACTTTCCGTGAGTCGGACGACGCGCGTTACCTGGCGCTCACCATGCCGCGTTTCCTGGGTCGTCCGGTCTACGGCGCCAAGTCGGAGCCGGTCGATGCGTTCGACTACGAGGAAAACACCGGCGGCGATCACAACAAGCATCTGTGGGTCAATGCCTCCTATGCGATGGCGGTGCGCATCACCGAGGCGTTCAGCACCTGGGGCTGGTGCACGCGGATCCGCGGCGTCGAGTCGGGCGGCACCGTCGAGGGGTTGCCGACTGCGACCTTCCCGACCGATGACGGCGGCGTCGATCAGAAATGCCCGACCGAGATCGCGATCTCGGACCGTCGCGAGGCAGAGCTGTCCAATGCGGGCATGCTGGCGCTGGTGCACCGCAAGAACACCGACCAGGCGACCTTTATCGGCGGCCAGACGCTGTACAAGCCGAAGGTGTACGATAACGCCGACGCGACGGCGAACCAGAACCTGTCGGCGCGGCTCCCTTACATCTTTGCGTCGTGCCGATTCGCGCATTACCTGAAGTGCATGGTGCGCGATTGGATCGGCGGCAGCCGCGAGGCCTTCCAGCTGCAGCGCGATCTCAACAACTGGGTGATGCAATACGTCGACGGTTCGCCGCAAAACTCGAGCGAAGAGACCAAAGCCCGTCTACCTCTCAAGGGGGCACAGGTCGAAATCACTCCCGATCCGGAGAACCCGGGTTACTACAAGGGGAAGTTCATGTTCGTTCCACACTACCAGATGGAAGGCATGGATATCGCGATGAGCATGGTTTCGCGCCTGCCCAAGGCCGCCTGATCTCACAGGCAGCACCACTCGGCCGGCCGTCCGTGACGGTCAGCGGCCACAACGGAGGGAATAGCAATGGCGACTGACTTCTTTCTCAAGATTGACGGCATCCCGGGCGAAGCGACCGCCACCCACGGCAAGGGTCAGATCGATGTTCACTCGATGACCTTCGGCGTCAGCCAGCCGGCGGCGATCGGCCGCACCGGTTCGGGTCTTTCGACCGGCAAGGCATCGTTCGGTGACATCCACTTCACCAAGTTCACCGACAAGTCGTCGGCGATGCTCTACCAGGTTGCGGGCACCGGCCGTCACATTCCGACGGCGATCTTCACCGGGTTCAAGGGTACCGACACCCCGACGCTGTATTTCACCGTTACGCTGTCGGATGTGCTCATCACCTCGTTCCAGAACTCGGGCGCGGGCGGCAGCGAAATGACCGAGCAGATTTCGTTCGGCTATTCGAAGATCGAGTTTGAGTACAAGGAGATCAACGCTCAGGGCGGCGTCGCCGGCACCAACCGGGCCGGGTTCAACGTCCGCGAGGGCGGCAAGGTCTAGTTGGACACGCAAGCGCGCGCGGCGGGGGGTCGCCATGGATGATATTGCCGACACCCTGCTGCGCGCAGGCGATCTCGACGGCGCGCGGCGCGCGCTCGTCGAGGTTGTCAAGGCCAAGCCTGGCGACCAGCAGGCACGCATGTTTCTATTCCAGCTGCTCGCCGTGGCCGGCGAGTGGGACAAGGCACGTACTCAGCTCAATCTGCTCGCCCAGCTCTCGCCCGAGGCGCAGATGCTCAGCGTTGCGTACGGTCAGGCAGTTGACGCCGAGCGTACCCGCGGGCAGGTTTTCGCAGGCGCCGAGCGGATGGCGCTGCTGGTGCCCAGCGACTGGGCCGGGGGCCTGGCCGACGCCATCGAACATCATGCGCATGGCCGCACGAGCGAGGGCGACGCAGCGCGCGACGCCGCGTTTGAAGCGGCGCCCGATACCCCCGGCATGCTCGACGGCGTCGCGTTCGACTGGATCGCCGATGCCGACAGTCGGTTCGGTCCGGCGTTTGAGGCGATTGTCGGCGGCAAATACGGCCTGATCGCATTCGATGCAGTCGCCAGCCTTAAAAGCGACGGGCCGCAGGATCTGCGCGATACCGTCTGGTATCCGGTGCAGATCGCGCTGAAGGGCGGCCATTCGGTCGCTGCCATGCTGCCCGCCCGCTACCCGGGCAGCGAAGAATCGGACGACGTCAACGAGCGGCTCGGCCGCGCAACCAGCTGGCACGACACCGATGCGGGCCAGGCGGGGATCGGCCAACATCTGTGGGCGCTGTCGACCGAGGACGATCGCGACCTGATGTCGGTACGCTCGCTGACCTTCTCCTGACGAGCTGAATGGTGGCGGCGGTCAAGCAGCGGCTGACGCCCACCCTGTTCGACAAGCTGATCGCCGACACCGATATTGCGGGCATGCGCGAGACGGAGGAGTCGCGCAGCACGGTGACGCGTGAGGCGTTTCGCTTCTACACCGTGCCGCAGCTCGAGCGATTCAATGAGGCGGCGCTGCGCCACACGGTCAAGCGCGAATTGGCCTGGCTGCTCAATACCACCAATTTCGGCGCGACGTACGAGCTGACGCCCTATCCCCAGATCGAGACGTCGGTGCTTAATTACGGCTTGCCCGACATGGCGGGCAAGGTGTCGAACCCACGGGCGCTGCTGCAGCGGGCGCGCGAGATCAGGGCCGCCATCAAGATGTTCGAGCCGCGCATCGACCCCAAGACGCTGGTCGTCGAGATCGTCCGTGACGAGGAGCATCGCCACCAGGTGACCTTCACCATCCAGGGTGACATCTCCGCCGCAGCCTATGCCATGCCCGTCAAGTTCCACACCCATGTCGACCCCGACACCGCGTCCGTCGACGTGGAGGAATAGCGTCTAGCGTCCGATGGATCCCCGCCTTCTCCGCTTCTACAATGATGAACTGGGTTACCTGCGCGAGTCGGCGCGCGAGTTCGGCGAAGAGCACGAGACGGTGGCCGGGCGGCTCGGCCTCAAGACGCCGACCGACATCGATCCCTATGTCGAGCGGCTGCTGGAAGGCGTCGCCTTTCTGGGCGCCCGGGTCCAGCTCAAGCTCAACGACCAGTATCCTGAGTTCACGCAGCATCTGCTGCACGCGATCCAGCCGCATTATCTGGCGCCGATGCCGTCGATCTGCGTCGCCGGATTCGATCCCAAGGAAGGCGACCAGATCCTGATCAAGGGTCACAAGGTGCCCCGCGGCACCGAGCTGACCGCCACCGCGACCGAGCAGGGCAACGCGCCCGTGCCGTTCCGCACCGGTCACGACGTGACACTGTGGCCGCTCAAGATCGCCGAGGTCGAGTATCTTGCCAGCCGCGCCGCAGTGGCGCCCTTTGCGGCCGCCGCGGACGTGCGCGCGGAGGCGGGGCTGCGGCTACGATTCGAGGCGACGGGCGGGGTCGATCTGCCGCAGGTGCTGCCCGCAAACCTTCCGCTGTATCTGGCGGGCGCTGAGGCGGTGCCGGGCGAGCTGTACCGCCAGCTGATCGGCGAGACGCTGACGGTGCTGGCGCGCTCGGCGGACGCCCCCGCCAACGCCCCGTGGCTCCGGCTGCCACAGCCGGGACAGATCGGCTTCGAGGACGATCAGGCGCTGCTGCCGGCGGAGGAACGGTCGTTCCGCGGCTACCGGCTGCTCACCGAATATTTCGCCTGCCCGGAACGCTTCCTGTTCGTCGATCTGAAGGAGCCTGGCCGCGCCTTTGCGCAATCGCCCAGGGCCTGCGACATCGTGTTCCTGTTCTCACGCTCGTCGCAGGTGCTGACCGGCGCCGTGGAGCCGAACACGTTCCGCCTGTTCGCGACACCGGCGATCAACCTCTTCGAAAAGCAGCTCGGCCGCGTTCAGGTGACACCCTACGAGCATGAATATCACGTCATTCCGGACCGGACCAAGCCACTGGATTTCGAGGTGTTCCGGCTGCAGGAAGTGAAGGCTTACGACCGCGAGAACGTCAACGCGCGGACGGTCGCGCCGCTCTATGCATTCGGCGCGCTGCTGTACGATTGGCAGGAGGCGCTGTTCTATACGACGCAGCTGCGGCCGCGGCGATTGTCGACGCGCGAGCAGCGCTTGCGGCGGCGTACCGAATATGTCGGCACGGAGACCTGGCTGAGCCTGACGGCGCCGGGCGACGCGTCGCGGCTTGACGACGTGCAGGAGCTGTCGGTCCGCGCGCTCGTCACGAACCGCGAGCTGCCGGAGCTGCTGCAGTTTCGCGGCGACAAGCATTTCCTGATCTCCGGCGTTCCCGCGCGCGGCGTGTCGGTGCTGCGCGCGCCGACCCGGCCGCGGCCGCCGCTCGGCATGGGCGAATCCGCTTGGCGGGTCATCGGGCACCTGACGCCCAACTACGCGACCCTCGCGCCGGAGGATCACGACGATCCGTCGGTGCTGCGCGATCACCTGACGCTATACGGGCAGCAGGACGATGCGGCGCTGCGCAAGCAGATCGATGGCCTGCTCTCGATCCGCAGCCGCAAGGTCGCGCGTCGCGTGCCCGGGCTCGACCGGATGGCGATCGCGCGCGGTCATCGTATCTCGATCAAGCTGGACGATGCCGCCTTCGAGCGCAGCCGCATGTTCCTGTTCTCGGCGGTGCTCGAACGCTTTCTGTGCGAAATCGCGAGCATCAATTCGTTCACCGAGACGTGTTTCGAAAGTCCGTTGGAAGGGGAGTTCGCGCGATGGCCGCCGCGGATCGGCCGCCGCCCCAACATCTGACTTTCCTGCAGCGCGCGGCCGAGCAGGTCCGGCGCTACGGGATGTTTCCGCTCGTCCGCGGGGCGGAGGCGCGTGCGCCCGGCCAGCCGCGGATCGGGCGCGCGCGCCTTCCCGCGCAGAACACCGTCGATCTGGCTCAGGTGCCGGGCCTCGCCTTTCCCGATGCGACGATCGAGGAGGTGGAGATCCGCTTCGGCCGGCCGACGCTGCACGGCCGCTGGCTGGGGCTGACCGGGCCGATGGGGCCGCTGCCGACGCACCTGACCGAGTTCGCCTATTACGAGCGTCGCTACGCCAATGCGCGGCCGTTCGGACGGTGGCTCGACCTGATCGCCAACCGCATGCTCCAGTTCTTTTTCCGGGCGTGGGGCGATTCGCAGCCGACGGTGCAGGCCGACCGGCCCGACGACGATCGCTTCGCGCACTATCTGGGCACGCTGACCGGCGCCGCGGAAGGCGTCGGCGAGCGAACGCTGTTCCCGGCCAAAGCCCGGTTGTTCTACGCCGCGCTGTACGCTTCGCGCCGGTCGGCGGTCGGGATCGAGGATGCACTCGGCAACCTGTTGCGCCAGCCGGTACGGGTGCTGGAGTATCAGCCGCGCTGGCGCGATATCGAGCGCGACGACCAGACCCGGCTTGGGCGCAGCTTCGCGCGGCTGGACGAGGGGGTCGTCATCGGCAGCCGCACCCGCGTCGCGTCAGACGCGTTCCGCGTCGCGATCCGCGCCGGCTCGATGGCGGAATATGAGCGGCTGTTGCCGACGTCGGCACGCTTTGCGATCGCATCGGAAGCGCTCGACTCTTTCGCGCCCAGCCATCTCGAATGGGACATCATGATCGAGATGGCGGAGCGCCACGCCCGCCCCGCCGCGCTAGATGGCCGCACGCAGCTTGGCTGGACCGGCTGGCTGAAACCGGGCTCTGGCACTAACATCCGTTCGGACGCACATCTGACACGCCGCGCGAAGGGGACTCGCGCGCTTTTGGGGGACTGACACATGACCGAGATCAGCCGTTCCGCCCTGTTCGGGCGGCTCAACCCGACCGGGCTCAAAGCCATCGAGACCGCGACCGGCTTCTGCAAGATGCGCGGCAATCCATATGTCGAGCTGGTCCACTGGCTCCACATCCTGCTGCAGGACGCGCAGAACGACCTGGCGGCGATCCGCACCGCGTTCGGGCTGAACGACACGCAGGTCGCGCGCGACGTGGTCGCGCAGCTCGACTCGCTGCCGCGCGGCGCGACGGCGATCAGCGACTTCTCCCCCCAGATCGAGGAGGCGATCGAGAAGGGCTGGCTCTACGCGTCGCTCCAGTTCTCGGCGGGCCGGGTGCGAACCGGGCACCTGTTGTATGGGATGCTCAAGACGCCGACGCTGAAGAACGCGCTGTTCACGATCTCCAGCGAGTTCCGCAAGGTGCAGGTGGAGAAGCTGGGCGCGGAGTTCGAGACGATCGTCCGCGCCTCGACCGAACAGACGCTGCGTGACGCCGGCCCCGCGGCCACGGGCGGCGGCGAGGGCGGCGAGCCCGGCGCGGGGCCGGTCGCCGAGGGTGAGGCGCTGACCAAGTTCTCGGTCGACCTGACTGCGAAAGCACGTGCCGGTGAGATCGACACCATCGTCGGGCGCGACGGCGAGATCAGGCAGGTCGTCGACATTCTGCTGCGCCGCCGCCAGAACAACCCGATTCTGGTCGGCGAGGCGGGCGTCGGCAAGACCGCCGTCGTCGAGGGCTTCGCCAAGCGCATCGTCGACGGCGACGTACCCCCCAGCCTGCAAGGCGTCACGCTGCGCGCGCTCGACATCGGCTTGATGCAGGCGGGCGCGAGCGTGAAGGGCGAGTTCGAGAAGCGCCTGCGGATGGTGATCGACGAGGTCGAATCGAGCCCGGTGCCGATTGTCCTGTTCATCGACGAGGCGCACACCCTGATCGGCGCGGGCGGGCAGGCGGGGACGGGCGACGCCGCCAACCTGCTCAAGCCGGCGCTCGCGCGCGGGCGGCTGCGGACGATCGCGGCGACGACCTACGCCGAATACCGGCAGTATTTCGAGAAAGACCCGGCGCTGACCCGCCGCTTCCAGACCGTTGATGTGGCCGAGCCGGAGACGCCGGTCGCGATCGCGATGATCCGCTCGGTCGCCCCGATGATGGAGAAGCACCACAATGTGGTCGTGCTCGACGAGGCGGTGGCGTCGTCGGTGGTGCTGTCGCAGCGCTACGTTCCCGCGCGGCAGCTGCCCGACAAGGCGGTCAGCCTGCTCGACACCGCCTGCGCGCGCGTCGCGGTGTCGCAGCATGCGACGCCCGCACAGGTTGAGGACCGCAAGCGCCGCGTCGAGCTGCTGGAGGTGGAGCGCGAGATCGTCGAGCGTGAGCGGGCGGGGCAGTACCGTTCCGACGACCGGCTGGAAAAGATCGACGAGGAGCTGACCGACGCCCGCGCCGCGTCGAGCGAGATCGACGCCAAGTGGGCGCGCGAGAAGGAGGCGCTGGAGAAGCTGGTCGCGGCGCGCGACGCGCTGCGGACGGTTCGCGAGACCGAGGGCGCGGACGAGACGGAACAGCGCGCCGGATTAGACGTCGCCATCGCCGCGATGCGTGAGGCGTCGGGCGACGACCCGATGGTGTTCGGCGTCGTCGACCAGGACGCGGTCGCGGCGGTTGTCGGCGACTGGACGGGCATCCCGATCGGCCGCATGGTCAAGGACGAGATCCAGGCAGTGCTGAAAATCGCCGACGAGCTGAAGAAGCGCGTGGTCGGCCAGGATCATGCGATGGACGCTATCGCCAAGCGTATCCAGACCAGCCGCGCCAAGCTCGACAACCCCAACAAGCCGGTCGGCGTCTTCATGCTCGCCGGCCCGTCGGGGGTGGGCAAGACCGAGACCGCGCATGTGCTGTCGGAGCTGCTCTATTCCGGCGACGATTCGATGATCGTCATCAACATGAGCGAGTTTCAGGAAGCGCATACCGTCTCGACGCTGAAGGGGGCGCCTGCGGGTTACGTCGGCTATGGCCAGGGCGGCGTGCTGACCGAGGCGGTGCGGCGGCGGCCGTACAGCGTCGTACTGCTCGACGAGGTCGAGAAGGCGCACCCCGACGTCCATGAGATGTTCTTCCAGGTGTTCGACAAGGGCTTCATGAACGACTCCGAGGGGCGGTTCATCGACTTCAAGAACTGTCTGATCCTGCTGACCTCGAATGCCGGCACCGACCTCATCACCAACATGTGCGAGGACCCGGAGATGGCGCCGGAGCCGGAGGCGCTGGCGACCGCGCTCCGGCCCGACCTGCTCAAGGTGTTTCCGCCCGCGCTGCTCGGCCGCCTGGTGGTCCTGCCCTATTTCCCGCTGTCTCCGGAAATGCTGGGGGGGATCGTCAAGCTCCAGCTCAACCGCATCAAGAAGCGGATCGCGGAGAACCACAAGATCCGCTTCGAATATACCCAGGAGGTCGTCGACCTGATCGTCAGCCGCTGCAACGAGGTGGCGTCGGGCGGGCGGATGATCGACGCGATCCTGACCAACACCATGCTGCCCGATATGTCGATCGCGCTGCTCGGCAAGCAGATGTCGGGCGAGGAGGTCGAGGCAATCGAGGTCGGGGTGGCGGACCAGCAGTTCACCTACGCTTTCCACGGCAAGGGTGTGAAGGACGCGGTGGTGACCGCGCCGGTCGAAAGCGAGCTGACCGCCTTTTCCGGCGAGGCGCTGCTGGCGGAAATGATCGATGCGCCTGCTGCTGGAAAGGGCGAGGCCGAAGTGGAGGCGGCGCAGCCCGGCTCGGGCGTGCCCGCGTGACGGAGGTGGCGGGGTCCGGCGACAGTGATCGGACATCGCTCTATCTGCCGATGCCGGGCAATCCCCAGACCGTAGACATCGTCGTCGATCGGGAGGTGGTGCGCTCCGTCCATGCTCACAAGCTGATGGTGCATGGCGAGATCGGACCGCTGCTGGTCGCGGTTGATCGCTACCTGTCGCGCGACATGGCGGACGGCGAAGAGGTGTATGTGCGCCTGCTTGATCAGACGGCCGGCGAGGAGCGGTGGCATCTGCATGCCGGCAGCGCGATGCTCGGCCTGCAGGCGGAAGAGCCGCTGCTCGACTGGTCCGCCGACCGTCAGAGCGTGGTGGTGCGGCTGCTCGGCCGTTCTTCGCTGCGGCTGTCGCTGGATCAGGCCGGCGTGCTCTGCGTCGAGCCCGCCGACGTCGCGCCCGCATGCTGATGGCCGGACTCGACGACCGCGCCGCGCTCGCGGCGGCACAGGACGCCGACACCGCCGCCTATGAGCGGACGCCGTACCCGACGTTGATCCATCCTTCCACCCATCCCGACCGCCTGGCCGTCGTCGCGCGGCTGGTCGGGATGGACCCACCCGACCTGCGTACTGCGCGCGTGCTGGAGGTTGGCGTCGGCAACGGCTTCAACCTGCTCGCGATGGCGCAGCCTTTTCCGGACGCACGCTTCACCGGCATCGACATCGACGCGCTGGCGATCGGGGTCGGCCAGGGCTGGATCGAGGAGCTGGGCGCACACAACGTCACGCTGCTGCCGATGGACCTGCTCGACGCGGTTGATCGGCTTGCGGGCCCATTCGACTATATCATCGCGCACGGGGTGTATGCCTGGGTGCCGGCGCCGGTCGCCGAGGCGCTGCTGGCGCTGATCGGCCGGCTGCTCGCGCCGCAGGGCGTTGCCTGCGTCAGCTTCAACACGCTGCCCGGCTGTTATCTGCGTCTCGCGCTGCGCGACGCGATGCTGCGCGCGATCGGCGATGCGACCGATCATGACGAACGGATGGCGCGCGCCCGGACGGCGCTTGAGCGGCTTGCCGGCCCCGATGGCGGCGACGCGCCGATGCGTGAGACGGTGCGGAAGCAGGCCAAGGAGACGCTCGCCCGCGCGGATGTCGGCATCCTGATCCACGACGAGCTGAACCCGAACTATACCCCGGCCTATCTTCACGAGGTGATCGCGCGGGCGGGCGTGCACGGACTGGATTTTCTGGGCGACAGCTCGCCCGAGCTGATCACCGAGGCGTTGTTGCCGAGGGCCGTCGACCCCGCCGCCAATCATCAGCGTCAACTCGAACAGCTGGTATGCGACGGCGACGAGGCGGACTTCTGCCAGTTTCGCCGCATGCTGCTTGTCCGAGCCGGCGCCGCACCGGCCCGCGTGTTCTCCGCCTCGAATCTGAGCGGCCTCTATGCGGCGAGCGACGCCGTCCGGCATGGGGTGACCTTTGCCCGCGGCCGGCGGCACGTACAAATGCCGGACCCGGCCCTGGGCGCGGCGCTGGACCGACTGGCGGCCGCGTGGCCGGGTCGTCTGGCGGTGCCCGATCTGGGCCTCGATCCGGATCGGTTGCGCGCGCTGGTGGACCTGTCGGCGCACGACATGCTCGCGCTCCACAGCGGCCCCGCACCGTTCGCGACCGTGCAGGGCGCATGCCCGACGGCGAGTCTGCTCGCGGCATGGATGGCGAGAGCGGAGATGCCGTGGCTGGCGACGCTCGATCATCGCGTCATCAAGCTCGATCCGGTCGCCGTCGCCGCGCTGCTGGTGATGGATGGCAAGCCGGATGAAGGCCGCCTCGCCGCGGCGCTGGCCGCCGGTGCGATGACGTCCGAGCAGGCGTTGACCGCAATGCTGAACGAGGCGCTGTTCGTCGCCTAGCCGCGCACGAACAGCATCCGGTCCGGCGTGCTGCCTTCCGCATCGTGGCGATAGCCCTCGCTGTCGAAGTGGCGCAGCCCTTCGGCCCGGTCGATGCGGTGCTCCACCACCCAGCGCGCCACCAGCCCGCGGGCGCGCTTGGCGTGAAACGAGACGAAGCGGCGCTCCGGCCCCTCGCGGAAATCAATGCTGACGACGGCGACGCTCCGCGGCAGTCTTCCGTCGACCGCCGTCCAATATTCCTGGCTCGCCAGGTTTAAGACCGACCCCGAGCCCTGCTCGGCCAGATCTTCTGCGATCGCCTGCGCGACTCGATCGCCCCACCAGTCGGTCAGCTTGGCGTGCCGTGGCGCCCAGTGCGTGCCCATCTCCAGCCGGTGTGGCCGCATCAGGTCAAGCGGGCGGAGCAGCCCATAAAGGCCCGACAGCATCCGCAGATGGTCCTGCGCATAGGCAACCGCCGCCGCGTCCAGCGTCGCTGCGTCCAGCCCGCGGTACACGTCGCCCGCGAATGCATACAGCGCAGGCCGTTCAGGCGCGTCTGCGAAGTCGACGAAGCGATCATGGTTGAGCTTTGCGAGCGGCGCGGAAATGCCCATCATCGCGCGTAGCCGCCGCTGCGGCAGCCGCGCCGCCGACCGCGCCAGCGTTGCCGCCTCGCCGCCGAACCGCGGTGTGGTGACCGCGACCGGGGGCAAAGCCGTCTCGTAATCGAGCGTTTTGGCGGGCGATATCACGGCTAGCATCGCCCTGTCGGATAGCGGGCGTTCAAAGACGGTTCAACGCCACGCCATAACGGTGGGAAACCAACGTCGCTTGAAGGGTTGACCATGCACCGATACAGCCGCCGCCGATGGCGACCGGCAAGGCGCGCCCTTCAACGCTCAAGGAGAGAGTTTCCGATGACATCGTTCCCGAAGCCGGCGTCGAAGCTGATCGTTGCGGCGCTGCTCGCCGGTGGCGCCACGCTGGCGCTCGCCGTCCCCGCCGCTGGGCGCGACCGGCAGCAGCCGGCCGCCAATGCGCCGCCGCAGCTTCACCTAAGTCCCGCGGCACTCGCTGCGGCCCGGCCAGCGCAGGCGGCAGTTCAGGCCAACAACCCGGCCGCGGCCGAGCCGCTGGTCGCCGCGCTTGAAGCGGCGTCGACGCTCGACGGGGACAAGTATGTCGCCGCGCTGCTTCGCTATCAGCTGGAATCGCAGAAAGCGCACGCGGCGCAGGTCGCGAACCCGCGTGCCACGGTCGACGAGGCATCACAGGCCGCGCCGCTCGATTCGCTGATTGCCAATCCGGCGACGCCGGCGGCCGATCGCGGCAAGTACGCTGCTCGGCGCGGCGAGATCGCCTATGCCGTGCGTCAGTATCCGCAGGCGATCCAGTTCTTCACCCAGGCGCGCACGCTCGGCTTCACCGACGCCAACCTCGATCTCGCGATCGTCAAGGCCAAGATCGACAGCGGCGATGTCGCTGGCGGCACGGCCGAGCTGGAGCATATCATTGCCGCGTCGACGGCGCGCGGCGAACGGGCGCCGGTGGAGTATTACCGTTATGCGATCGGGCGGTCGAACAAGGCCCATCTGACTCAGCAGACCGTGGCGTGGATGAACCGCTACGCCGCCGCCTATCCGGTCGGTCAGACCTGGTACGAGGTGCTCGTAACCTATGGTTTTCAGCAGGATGCGACAGCGCGGCTCGACAATCCGCAAAAGATCGACCTGTTCCGCCTGATGCGCGCGACCGGGGGGTTGGCCGACCAGTATTTCTACATCGAATATGCACAGAAGGCGCAGAATGCGGGGCTGCCGCTGGAAGCCCAGGCAGTGCTGCGCGAGGGGTTGGCGAACGGCAAGATCCCGGCCGCCAATACGGAGGCGCGCGCGATGCAGGTCGAGCTGACCCGCGCGATCGCGGCCGAAGGGTCGCTGGTGCGGCTCGAGACGCAGGCTAACGCCGCCGCCAACGGTCAGCTGGCGGGCCAGACGGGCGATGCGTATCTGAGCACCGGCAATTACGCCAAGGCGGCGACGCTGTATCGCACCGCGCTGACCAAGGGATCGGTCGACGCCGACACCATCAACACGCGGCTCGGCATCGCGCTGGCGCGATCGGGCGACAAGGCAGGGGCGCTCGCCGCCTTTGCCGCAGTCCACGGCTCGCCGCGCGCAGACATCGCGTCGTTCTGGACGACCTACCTCAACGCCCCGGCGGCGGCAGCGACCCCCGCCGCTCCTGCCGCACCGTCGCCGGCCCCCGCCGGCAACTGAGGCGCTCAAGCCGGCGCGCCGCCGCGGATCACTCCACGGCAACAGGCACGCCGGCCTCCGCCTTGGCGGTGCGGATGGTCAGCGAGGTTTTTACGCTGGCGACGTTGGGTGCGGCGGTCAGGCGCGTCGTCAGCATCGTCTGAAAGGCGTTGAGGTCGGGCGCGACGATCTTCAGGATGAAATCGATCTCGCCGTTCAGCATATGGCATTCCCGCACCTCCGGGATCGAGGCGACGTGCGCCTCGAACGCGGCGAGATCGTGCTCGGCCTGACTGCGCAGCGACACCATCGCGAACACCGTGATCGGGTAGCCCAGCCGCGGCGCGTCCAGCGCCGCGCGATAGCCGCGGATCACGCCCGCCTCCTCCAGCGCGCGGACGCGGCGCAGGCATGGCGGGGCGGTCAGCCCGACCCGCGCCGCCAGCTCGACATTGGTCATGCGGCCATCGCCTTGCAGCAGCGCCAGGATCTGCCGGTCGATCCGGTCGAGCACCATGTCCCACTCCTGCGCACAAAATCGGCCATCGCTACGCCGATAGCCTGTAAGAAAATTGCGCGGCACGCAATCGTCCCACATTGCGACTGGGCGATCCCGGGAACGGTTCTCGCCGCCGCACTCGCACGTTAAGACTTGGTTGACCGTTACAGGCGTTGCGCCGGAGAAGGACTTTCGCACGTGCGCTTCGACGACAGCTTGGCGACCGTACTCGCCGCCGACGCCGCGGCCGGGGTCGGTGCGCAGTCGGCCTGGCGGCAGCTCGTCGATCTGGTCGGACGGGGCAGGGTGCCCGACATCGGCGCGGCGATCGCGCGGCTGCGCGACCTGCGCGATGACGTCCCCGCCGCGGTGCGTGCCGCCAGTGGCCGCGCCCTTGCCGGGGTCGACGCGCCCGCGGCGCTGGTCCGGTTTTTTGCCGAGGACGATCTGGCCGCCGCCGCGCCGATCCTGCGCACTGCCATGCTGACCGGCGATGATTGGCTGGCCCTGCTACCGAAGTTGACGCCCGCCAAGCGATCGGTGCTGCGCCATCGCCGCGACCTGCCGCCCGAGGTGGTGCGCGGCCTGGCGAGCTTCGGTGCGACCGACTTCGTGCTCGGTCATGAGGTGGAGGCCGGGGGGTCGGACCCAAAGCCGCCTCTGCCCACCGCGACGCCGTCGCCGGCTGTCGAAGCGCAGATCGCGCGCCCACCGGCCCCGATGCCAGCGGTGCAACCGGAGGTCGCGCCCGCGCCGGTCGATCTTGAGCCGGCTCCTTTCGTCGCGATCGGCGAGGTCGCGCGCGCGCTACCCGTCGTCGCGGAGGCGATGCGGCAGGCGGCCGACCCCGCGCGCTTCGAAATCGCCGATATCGTGGCGCGGATCGACGCCTTCCGCCGCGACCGGCCCGAGCCTGCGCAGGTGGCCGCGACCCCTGCGGCGGCCGATCGCTTCGATTTTCACACCGACGCCACGGGCGTGATCCGCTGGGTCGAGGGCGTCGCTCGTGCGCCGCTGATCGGCGTCGACCTAACGCGTACCGAGCCGCAGGGGGTGGTGGAGGTCGGCAGGGAGGCTGCGGCTGCATTCAGGGCGCGCGGGCGCTTCGACCGGGTGGACTGCTGGGTCGCGGGCGATTCGAGCGCGACCGGAAAATGGCGCCTGTCGGGCCTGCCGCGCTTCGACCGCGGCACGGGCCGTTTCGTCGGCTTGGCGGGCGTCGCGCGCCGCGTCGCCGAGCCCGCCCCGATCGCCACCGGTGCGGACTCGCTGCGCCAGCTCGTCCACGAGCTGCGCACCCCGGTCAACGCGATCGCGGGCTTTTCGCAGCTGATCGGCGCGGCGCTGCTCGGCCCGGTGCCGCCGGTCTATCGCGAGCGCGCGCAGCTGATCGAGCGCGAAGCCGGGGGGCTGACCACAGCGATCGACGACCTCGACACCGCGGCGCGAATCGAGAGCGATGCGCTCGACCTGCGCCCTGCCGTGCTCGACCTCGCGCCGCTCCTGACCGAAGCCGTCGCCAACGTGCAGCCGTTCGCCGCCTATCGCCGGGTCACGCTCGCCGCGGAGACGCAGGCGGCGACGGTTCGCGCCGACGACCGCCTCGCGCGGCTGCTGCTCGACCGCCTGCTCCTCGCCGCGCTCAGCAACGCCGAGCCGGACGAGCGGCTGCGCGTCCAGCTGCTCGTCAAGGCGAAGGGGGTCCGCCTCCACATCACGCGGCCCAGGGCGCTGACGGTCGGCAGCGGCGACGCGCTGCTCGCGCTCGATGATGCGCCGGCGGGCGAGGGCGGGCCGCTGCTCGGCGCCGACTTCACGCTGCGGCTGGTGCGCGACCTCGCGACGGCGCTGGGCGGCGCATTCGCGATCACCCCCGATCGCTTGACTTTGCGACTCCCCGCCGCCGTAACATCGAAGATGGAGCGGGCGGCGGCGCAGTGACGGACGGGCGTGCGGGGATCCCGCGCGGTCACCGGCCGTTCGCCCCCCGGCGGGGGCCGCCCGTGCGCTGGGCCGCCGATTTCGGTCGCCGCTTCATCGTCTTCGTCGATGTCGAGGAGGAGTTCGACTGGTTCGCACCGCTCGACCGGGCGCAGCGGGCGACGACCGCGATGCGCGCTTTCCCCGCGGCACACCGCCGCTTCGTCGAGGCCGGCGTCGGGCTGACCTGCATGGTCGACTATCCGATCGCGACCGATCCCGATGCCGTCGCGGTCCTGCGCGATGTGGCCGCCGATGGCCGCTCGGCGATCGGGGCGCAGCTTCATCCGTGGGTCAACCCGCCGCACGATGAGGCGGTGAGGCCGTTCGCCAGCTTCCCCGGCAACCTGCCGCGCGCGCTGCAGGCCGCCAAGCTGGCCGCGCTGAACGACGCGATCGACGCGGCGTTCGGCTCGCGGCCGCTGGCGTTCAGGGCCGGGCGCTATGGGCTGGGGCCCGACAGTTGGGCGCTGCTGGCAGCGGCAGGCTATCGGCTCGATAGCTCGGTGCGCGCGCGGTACAGCTATGCGGCACAGGGCGGTCCGGATTACGCGGCGATCGGGCCCGGCGCCTTCCGGGCGGGCGGGCTGATCGAGCTGCCGCTGACCACCGTCTTCACCGGCGCCCTGCGCGGCGGCGGGGCGGGGCTCTATCGCGCGCTGGGTATGCTGCCGCGCGCGCGGGGGGCGGCGGCACGCGCCGGCCTGCTTCAGCGCGTCGCGCTTACGCCAGAGGACATGCCGATCGGCGCAGCGCTGGCGGCGGTCGACGCGGCGCTGGCGGCGGGCGTCGAACTGCTCGCCTTTTCCTTCCACTCGCCGTCGCTGGAGCCCGGACACACGCCCTACGTCCGCAATGCGGCGGGGCTGGCGGCGTTCTGGCGCTGGTGGGCGGCGATGCTGGATCGCCTCGCGGCGCGCGGCGTGCGCGCGGCGTCGCTGGCCGAGGTGCTGGCGGCGGCAGGGTAGGGTGGTCGGGGAGACAGGATTCGAACCTGCGACATCCTGCTCCCAAAGCAGGCGCGCTACCGGACTGCGCCACTCCCCGGCCGGATGCCGACGCCGGTAGCGGAGCTACCGTCGACGCGCAACCGGCCGGACCCGTTGGGCGGTGCAGCCGAGCCTCTCCGACAATGCGGCCGGTCGATCGGCCAAAGGACAGGCGGTCAGAACAAGCTTGCCGCGGCGGGTCTGTCGCGCGCTGTTGCTTGCGTTCAAAGGGCCGTCGCGGCAAAGCCGCGCCGTCAGTCGCACTGCGTGCGCTGGCCGACTTTGTGCGTACCGCGCGTAGCTTCGCTGCGAGCGTGCGCGCGGCGGTGGGGCCTGTAGCTCAATTGGTTAGAGCTGGCCGCTCATAACGGCTAGGTTGCGGGTTCGAGTCCTGCCGGGCCCACCGCGCGGGCGACGTAGGCCGCGCGGGCGCGGGATCTGCCCAAGCACGGCCGGCGGCGCTTGGGCGCTGTACGACGCGGCTTTGCCGTGCCGTGCCGACGCAACTCAGCGCATGTTCCCCAGCGTCACATCCGCCGCATTGGCCACATTGCCGCGCTCGTCATGCAACTGATCGGCCGCGTTGCGCATCGCGTCGGCGGCGCTGCGATTGGCATCGTCGTTCGCCTCCGCCTCCAGCGTGGCCGCCCGGTTCTCCAGGCTCGCCTCCAGCGCGGCGGCGTTGGTCTGGACAGCTTCCGCCGCGGGCGAGCGCCGGTGGCATGCGGTGAGCACGGCCATGCCCGTCATCAGCAGTGCGACCCGGATCTTCATGCAAATCCCCACTGCCCCAAACGGAAGCGGCGCCCGCATCGAGTAGATCACCCGATGCGAGCGCCGCTCGATTACAGCTTCTTGCGAAAGCTTACATCGCGTTCCCGTTACCGGCAGCGACATTCGCCTGCACGGCCGGGTTGGCGGCGGGGCCAGCGTCGGCGGCATTCGACGCCATGGCATGCTGGTTGTCGGCGAGGTTCTGCACCGCGTCCGCAGCGTTGCCGGACAGGTTGTCCGCCACCGCGTCGTTAGTGTCGGCCGCGTTTTCCAGGTTGGCGGCAGCAGGGTTCTCGTCGTGCTTGTTGCACGCGCCGAGGGTCAGCAGACCGGCGGCTGCGACCGCAAAAACAATCTTCTTCATGTGGAGCTCCCAAGATCATCGTCAAGGCGATCGGCCCCCGCCGCTCGCTGGATGAATGGATGGCGGCAAAGTGGCGGCGCGTCAATTCCCAATCACTTAGTAGGTAAACGGTTCGCCGCATTTCTGCCTTAATTGCGATGCGGTACGGGTCCGATCTCCTCCGGCGCATTGGCGACGATCGCCAGCATGGTCGTCCACGCCGCCACATTCTGCCGCAGTTGCGCCGGATCGATCCGCTCCAGCGTATCGTCAGGCGTATGGTGCGTATCGAAATAGCGGGTGCCGTCCTGATTCAGATCCACCGACCCGACGCCGAGGGCGATGGTCGGACCGACATCGGTCCCGTCGCCTGCAGGATCACGCCCGCGGGTGATGCCGAGCGGGGCTAGCGCCGACTGCAGCCGGTCCGTGACGACGCTCGCACCTGCAGGAAGGTTGACCTCGAACCGCCAGACGCGATCGGCGCCGAAATCGCTCTCCTGCGCGGTTGCGTGCCGCTCGGCCCCGTGAACGCGGGCATACTCGCGTCCGCCAAAGCCGCCCGGTTCTTCCGCGCCGAACCATACCACCCGGATCGTGCGCCGGGGCCGCGGGCCGTCGAGCAGGTGCTTGGCCGCCGCCGTCGTGATCGCGATCCCGGCGCCGTCGTCGATCGCGCCTTGGCCCAGGTCCCAGCTGTCGAGATGGCCGCCGATTAAGACGATGCCCGCCGCCGGGTCGCTACCCGGGACTTCGGCGACGACATTCCCCGACTCGCCCTCGCCGGCGAAGTGCGGCGTCAGCGTCAGGTGGAGCGTGATCGGCCGTCCCCGCGCCGCCATCCGCTCCAGCAGCAGGGCGTCGCTGACCGACAGGGCGGCGGCGGGAATCGGCTGGACGCCCGTCGGCCAGTTCGTGCCCCCGGTGTGCGGATTGCGGTGGGCGTCGGTGCCGACCGAGCGGATGACCACCGCGACCGCGCCCTTGCTCGCCGCCAGCGCCGGGCCGACGAAGCGCGCCGCGCCAAACGCGCCATAGCTGGACCCGTCCTGCGCCGGCTCCATCGCGTTGCCGATATAGGCGATCTTTCCCGTCAGACTGCCCGCCGGTGCAGCCTGCAACTCGCCGAAGGTCCTGAACACCGCGACCGGCGCGGTGACACCCGCCTCCGGCGTCGCGCCCGAATTGCCGAGCGCGACCAGCGACAGCCGCTGCGGAAAGGGCGACACGACCTCCGCCGTCTCCTGCCCGCGCAGCCAGACGGGCATGCGATAGGTTTCGATATGGACGTTGCGGAAGCCCAGCGAGCGCAGTTTCGCGACGGCCCAGGTCCTGGCGCGCGCCTCCGCCTCCGTCGCCGCCAGCCGCTGTCCGACCTCGGTCGTGATCCCCTCCAGGATGTCATAGGCGACCGTATCGTTCAGCGCCGCATCGCGCAGGCGGGCAACGGCCGGATCGACAGGTTGCGCGGCCGGCGGTGCGGCGCGCCGGCCGGCAGGTTGAACCGGGGCATTCTGCGCCGCAGCGGGTGCGGGGAGAGCGAGCGCGGCGACGGCCGCGAGCAGGGAGCGCTTGGTCATGGCGGCGGCGTAAGCTGCGGCGCGGCGTTTGCCAACGGGGGTGGCGCTGTCTACATGCTCCGGTACTTCCAGCATCTGCAATCCGGAGCGTCAGCGACCATCATGGCCGTCCAGTATACCTACGTCATGAAGGGTCTGACCAAGACCTTCCCCGGCGCCAACAAGCCCGTGCTCAACAACATCCACCTCCAGTTCATTCCGGGCGCGAAGATCGCGATCATCGGGCCGAACGGGTCGGGCAAGTCGACGCTGATGAAGATCATGGGCGGCATCGACGCCGATTATGTCGGCGAAGCCTGGGCCGCAGACGGTATCCGTGTCGGCTATCTGCCGCAGGAGCCGCAGCTCGATAACAGCAAGACGGTGATCGAAAATGTCCGCCTTGGCGCGGGACCGGTGGTGGGGATGATCGAGCGTTTCAACGCGATCTCCGCCGAGATGGGCGATCCGCAGGACGACACCGACTTCGACGCGCTGATGGAGGAGATGGGCGATCTCCAGGCGAAGATCGACGCCGCCGACGGATGGTCGCTCGACAGCCAGCTGGAGCAGGCGATGGAGGCGATGCGCTGCCCGCCGTCGGACTCGGCAGTCACCAACCTGTCCGGCGGCGAGAAGCGCCGCGTCGCGCTGGTCCAGCTGCTGCTGTCGAAGCCCGACATCCTGCTGCTCGACGAACCGACCAACCATCTGGACGCGGAGAGTGTCGGCTGGCTGGAGAACCACCTCAAGGACTATGCCGGCAACGTCATCCTCGTCACCCACGATCGCTACTTCCTCGACAATGTCGTCAACTGGGTGCTCGAACTCGATCGCGGCCGCTACTACACCTATGAGTCAAACTACTCCGGCTACCTGGAGAAGAAGGCCAAGCGGCTGGAGCAGGAGGAGCGCGAGGAGCAGGGCAAGCAGCGCGCGATCGCCGACGAGCTCGCCTGGATGCGCCAGACGCCCAAGGCGCGCCAGACCAAGAGCAAGGCGCGCATCCGCAATTTCGAGCAGCTGATGGAGGCGCAGGAGAACCGCACCGCGGGCAAGGCGCAGATCCTGATCCAGCTGCCCGAGCGCTTGGGCGGGAAGGTGATCGAAGCCAAGGGGCTGACCAAGGCCTATGGCGACAAGCTCTTGTTCGACGGGCTCGACTTCACGCTGCCACCGGGCGGGATCGTTGGCGTGATCGGGCCCAACGGCGCGGGCAAGTCGACGCTGTTCAAGTTGATCACCGGCCAGGAGCAGCCCGACGGCGGCTCAATCGAGGTCGGGTCGACGGTCAAGCTAGGCTATGTCGATCAGAGCCGCGACGATCTCGATCCTGCCAAGAACGTCTGGCAGGAGATTTCGGACGAGCTGGAGGTGTTCCGCTTCGGCAAGCAGGAGCTGGGCACGCGCGCCTATGTCGGTGCGTTCAATTTCCGCGGCCCCGACCAGCAGAAGAAGGTCGGTCAGCTATCCGGCGGCGAGCGCAACCGCGTCCACATGGCCAAGATGCTCAAGGAGGGCGGCAACGTCCTCCTCCTCGACGAGCCGACCAACGACCTCGACGTCGAGACGCTGCGTGCGCTGGAGGAAGCACTGGAGAGCTTCGCCGGCTGCGCGGTGGTCATCAGCCACGACCGCTTCTTCCTCGATCGCCTCTGCACCCACATCCTTGCGTTCGAGGGCGACAGCCACGTGGAGTGGTTTGAGGGCAATTTCGAAAGCTATGAGGAGGACAAGCGGCGGCGGCTGGGCGACGCCGCCGACCGTCCGACGCGGCTGGCGTACAAGAAGCTGACGCGGTGACTGATTAGCGGTTCAACGTCCCGAAGATCTCGATCAAAACTCTCGCGGACGTTCCGGTCGGCGGCGGCGCAGTTGATCGAAGTGGAGCAGCGTCTCGGTCACTGATCGTGAGATAGCGGCGGATGGGTCGCCGGAGCAGCCCGATAGAAGCTTGGCCGAATCGTTGGACGTGCAAGCTCCAGCGCGCAACGCGGCATGCGCTCGCGGGTCTATTGCTTCACAATCCGGCAGTCTCAATCGACAAACCGTCGATCGTCGCCGACGCGATCGGCTGCCCGAACGCTACTAGGTCACGTTCCTTGAAAGCCGCTCCGGCCGGCGTCCAAAAACGGTGGATCACGCGATTGCCGACATTTGCCACCCAATATTCCGGAACGCCCGCGCGGGCGTACTGCCTCAACTTCCGGCCCAGATCGATCCGCAGCGTCGTATCGGATACCTCGATAACGAGGGGAACCGTCGCCACCGGCACGAAGCCGTCGCCGTCGGGCTCGCTCGTCAGCATGACGTCCGGCTCGGGCCGGTCGTGGCGGGACAGGCTGAGCGTGAACTCACAAACCGGGCGATAGCGCGATCCGAGATGAAGCAGGCGCGCGAGTAGCGCATCGTACAGGCGCATCTTGACCATGCCGTGCGGGCGGTGTTGCGCATTCACGAAATACACCTCTCCGTCGATCAGCTCGGTCTTGCGATAAGCGGCGAACGCACCGTGCCGATCAAGCAATGCGAAATCATCGGCGGTGAGCTTCGCCCGGCGCAGCGAGGTGTCGATGGGCAGTAGTTCGGTCACGATCGCCTTCTAACACAAGCGGGCGGTCATGTAAGGCAGCGAGCGATGGGTCGACCGAGCAACCTCGACAAGAGTTTGGCCGAGTGGCTGGACGGGCATGATCCCGCGGCTGCCGAGGGTCCGGGCAGCATCGCCGACGTGCCGCGCGTTCGCGTGCTGCTCGTCGCCGCCGCGCGGGAGGGCAGGGCGCTGAGCTACAGCGAGCTGCTCGGCCAGCTCGGCCACCGCTTCACCCGGCCCAAGATGCGCGCTCTGTGCAAAACGCTCGACGCGATCGACACCGCCGGTGCGGCGGCGGGAGAGCCGCCGCTGGCGGTGCTGGTGGTGCGTGAGGGTGACGGGCTGCCCGGGCAGGGCTGGTGGGTCGGGGCGGCGGCGCGATCCGGGTATGCGGGCCAGTGGACCGGCCCCGGCGCGACGGCGCTGGTGCGGGCCGAACAGGCGCGGGCGTTCGCCTATTGGGACAGCGCTTTGGTCGGCACCTTCAGCCCCGCGATCGTCGCCGAGGCGAGCGGCTCGCCGAAGGGAACTTGCCGCCGCTCCGCATAGGTGTCGCCCGATGGCCCCCACATCTGGTGAACCATGCGTCCATTCGCGTCGACGACCCAGTATTCGCGCACCCCGCACCGGGCATAGAGCCGCGCCTTGCGGCCAAGATCGTTCTTCAGCGTCGAGTCGGACACCTCGACCGCCAGGGCCGGCTTGTCGAGCGGGAGGCCCGTGCGCTCCGGATGATCGACGCCCACCGAGACGTCCGGCTCCGGCACGCTGTCATCCGCCATGTCGACGCTGCCCGAGGTGTAGACGATCAGGTCCGACGCGAGCGCGCGCAGGGCGAACCCCAGCTCAATGGTGAAGAACGCCGTCGTCTTCGCGTGCCACGCCCAGACCGAGTTCGCGACCCAGATCTCCCCCTCGATCAGCTCGGTCTTCGCAAAGCCCTCGAACGCACCGGCTTCGGTCAGCGTCCAGAAGTCGCGCGCCGTCAGGTTCGCGCGTTGAACATCGGTGCTGATGGGCAGCTGCGCCGTCATGCGCCGCAGTCTAGCAGGCCGGCGAACGGCATCAACCGGCGGTCAGCTACTCACCGCACCCGCTTGACCCAGAGGCCATTCTCGCGCCGCTCGACCTGAAAGCTGTCGACCGCCTCGATCAGGTCGCTCAGCCGCTTGAACCCGTAATTGCGGGCGTCGAAGCTGGAGCGGTTACCGGCGAGCTGCCCTAGCCCTGACAGGCTGACATAGCCCCGCGCGTCGCGCTTCATGGCGTCATAGGCATCGACCAGCAGTTTGACCAGTTCAGGGTCCTTACCGGGCGCTAGCCGCGCTTTGATCGGTGGGGGGAGCGCCTCGCCCAGCGGGTGCGTATCGAACGCTGTCTCCTGCGCCGGCTCCGGCGACGGTACAGGTTCTGGCAGCGGCAGCGGTTGCTCGTCGGGCCGTTCCGCGCCAATCAGCGCGGAGACATCGATGAAGCGCGTGCACGCGTTCTGGAAAGCCTGCGGAGCGCGCCCCGTCCCGAAGCCGTAGACCGGCAGTCCCTCCTGCCGCAGCCGTGTCGCCAGCGGCATGAAGTCCGAATCGGACGACATGATCCCGAACGCATCGATTCTGGCGCGGAACATCAGGTCCATGGCGTCGATCGTCATCTTCATGTCGGTCGCGTTCTTGCCCTTGGTGAGGTCGAACTGCTGCTGCGGCTCGATGCCGAAGCGGACCAGTTTCTCGCGCCAGCCGTTCAACCCCGGCTTCGACCAGTTGCCATAGGCGCGCCGGACGTTGACGGTGCCGAGCTCGGCAAGCACCGTCAGAACCGGGTCAATCGCGGCGGGTTGAGCGTTGTCGGCATCGATTAGGAGCGCAACGTTGCGAGGCGTGTCGGGCATCCTGGCCTTGTGGGGTGCTGCAACGCCGGACGCAACGCGGTTGGCGGGGCAGATCCTTTATCAATCGGTCGGGTAGACGATCAGCGTCACCTCATATTCCTTCTCGCCCGCCGGCAGCGTCACCCGACGCAGGTCGCCGACACCGGCGCCGCGCAGTGCCCGGGCGACTGGCGAATTCCAGCCGACCAGCCCCTTGCCGGCATTGGTCTCGTCATCGCCGACCAGTGTCACCATCCGCTCGCGCTCGTTCTCATCGACGATCGTCACCGTCGCACCGAACCAGACGCGGCCGCGGTCTTCCTGCCGGGCGGGATCGACGACCTTGGCCGCTTTCATCCGCTTTGACAGCCAACCCAGGCGGCGGTCGATCTCGCGCAGCCGCTTGCGCCCGTAGATATAGTCGCCGTTTTCGGACCGGTCGCCGTTCCCGGCCGCCCAGGCGATCGTCTCGACCAGCGCCGGGCGCTCGGTCGCGAACAGCTGTTCATATTCGGCGCGGAGCGCGGCCAACCCAGCCGGCGTGATGTAGTTCGGACGCTGTTCCACCAATAAGGTCAGCCCGGCCGCCGCCCCAGATACCAGCTGAGGTTTGCCGGCCCGTGCGAGACTGCGCGATCGGGGCGCATCAGGTCGTACACCACCGCGTTCTCCAGCACGCGCTGGACATAGTTGCGGGTTTCCTGGATCGGGATAGCTTCCACCCAGTCGACCATGTCGACGGTGCCGGTGCGTGGGTCGCCGTTGGCGCGCAGCCAGCGGTTCACATTGCCCGGCCCCGCATTATAGGCCGCGATCGCCATCGGGTAGCTGCCGTACAGCGCGTAGACTCGCCGGAAATAGCTTGCGCCCAGCTTCATCGACAGGTCGGGGTTGCTGGTCAACTCGTCGGGGCGATAGCTGATGCCGATCTGCCCCGCGATTTCATGTGCGGTGCCGGGCATCAGCTGCATCAATCCCCGCGCCCCGGCGCGGCTGATCGCGGTCCGGTTGAACTGGCTCTCCTGCCGCGCGACGGCGTGGATGATCGTCCAGTCGCCTTCATAGCCGCTCGGCACCGCCACGGTCGGAAAGCCGGCGGCGGAATAGTCGGACAAGCCATTCACCAGCGCGCTGCGTCCAATCATCACGCCGAGATCGGGCCGCTGCAGTTCGCGGGCGAGATCGGCTGCCAGCAGATGATCGGTGTCGGATTTTGCATCGAGCGCGATCTGGCGGAGGAACACCGTCTGATCCTCGTACAGCCCGGCCGCGCCCAGGAACCGCGCCGCGCGCACCATGTCACGTTGGCCAAACGCCAGCCGCATCAGCGGCTCCACCCGCTGGGCCGTCATCGGCGGCGGGGCGGTCAGGGGACGGCCGAGGTGTTCGGCCGCGAGCTGCCCGTAATATTGATCGCGAAAGGCCGCCGTCGCCGCCCACAGCCGTGCCGCATCGACCCGCAGCCCCGCGCGTTCCGCCGACCGCGCCGCCCAATAGGCGCCTTTCGACCGGACCGACGGAGTCGACGAGCCGTGACCATAAAGGTCGAACAACGTCATCGCGTCAGCTGGTCGCCCGAGCTTCAGCGCCGCCTGCGCCGCCAGCCAGGCTAGGTCGGTATAGGCGTCGCGCTCCGCATAGGTTTTGCTCGTGACGTCGGTTTCGGGTGCATAGGCCTGATCGACCTGCCGGCCGATGTCATAGACTGTCTGCCACTGCCCCTCCGCCACCGCCCCGCGCGCGACGGTCAGCAGCAGCTCCAGCCATCGTGCCGGGTCACCGGGGACGCTCGTCAGCCGCCGCGGCTGCGCCAGCCAGGCGCGCGCGCTCGGGCCGGCGCCATTGGTCCGCAGCCAGGTTGCGCGATCGGCGACATAGCCCGCGTCACCGCCGTACAGCGCCTGCGTCGTCGCGGCGACGTCCGATGCGTCGGCCGCGTTGCTGCGCAACGCCAGCCGCGCGGTCAGGACGCCACGCCGCTCTGACGCCACCAGCGGCAGCACCCGTGCCGCCGCACCGGTCTGCCCCGCCCACAGCAGCGCGTCGGCACGCGCCGCATGGTCGCTCTGAGCGAGTTCGCCGCCGAAGGTCGTCAGCACATAGCTCTCATCGGCGGGCGACAAGGCGCCGCCACGCCACGCCGACCGCGCTGCTTCGATCGATCGCGCCCGGTCGCCACCGGCGATCAGCGCGCGTGCAAAGACGACGCGGCCGCTGCCGGTCTGCGGTGGAAAGGCTCGGAAATACTGTATGGCGGCGCCCGGCGCCGCCGCGCCGGCCTGCGCTTCCGCCGCGCGCCGGATCGCCGCCTCGCCGGGCCAGCCCGGATGCGCGAGCAGAAAATGCGCATAGCTGTCGAACGTTAGCTGGCTGGTGTCCGACACCGACCGCCATTCCGCCAGCGCCGCGGCGATCCCGGTATCGGGCGCGGGCGCGGCGGCGACCGGCTGCGGCGCCGCGGGACCCTGCATCCCCGACCCGCCGACGCCCGCCAGCGCAGCGACGAGGAATGTGGTCTTCAGCGGGCTGGCGAACATGTGGACAGGATAAGGCGTGCGCCCTTATCTGTCGTGAACAAAATGGCCGGGCGCGTCCGGCGGGAGCCTTTCAGATGTTCGCCGGTTCGATTCCTGCGCTCGTGACGCCGTTCGAGCAAAACGGCAGCTTCGCGGAGGCCGCGTTCCGCGATCTGGTCGAATGGCAGATCGCCGAGGGATCATCGGCGCTGGTCGCCTGCGGCACCACGGGCGAAGCGGCGACCTTGCCCAAGGACGAGCATTTCCACGTCGTCCGCGTCTGCGTCGATCAGGCGCGGGGGCGGGTGCCCGTGATTGCGGGCGCGGGCTCCAACGACACCCGGGTCGCGGCGGAGAACCTGGCGGCGGCCAAGGCGGCGGGGGCCGACGCCGCGCTGATGGTTCCGCCCTATTACAATCGCCCGAACCAGGAGGGTATCGTACAGCATTTCGCCGCGCTGGCGGAGCAGGCGGCGCTGCCGATCATTCTCTACAACGTTCCCTCGCGCACCGTTACCGACATCCAGCCAGAGACCGTCGCGCGCATTGTCGCGGCGAACCGCGCGATATTCGTCGGCATCAAGGACGCGACCGGCCAGCTCCAGCGCGTGTCGGAGCATCGCGCGCTCATCGGCCCGGACTGGATACAGCTGTCGGGCAACGACGACCTCGCGCTGCCGTTCAACAGCCTGGGCGGGGTCGGGTGCATCTCGGTGACCGCCAATGTCGCACCGCGGCTGTGCGCCGCGTTGCAGACCGCCTGCGCCGCGGGCGACCACGCCGCCGCGCGCGCCCACCACGACCGGCTGTTCGCGCTCCACACGGCGCTGTTCAGCGACGCCTCGCCCGGTCCGGTCAAATACGCGCTCAGCCGCGTCCGCCCCGCTACCCCCCGCGGCCTGCGCCTGCCCATGACCTGGCCTGGCGAACCATCGCAGCGCGCGGTCGATGCGGCGCTGGCCGCCGCCGGTCTTCTGGAGCCGATCGCATGAACCTCGTCACCGGCCACCTCACCCGCCTCGCCGACTTCTCGGGCCGGGAGAACCGGCAGCCATTCTGGCTGTGGGTGCTGATGATCTATATCGGCCAGACGATCCTCAACACGATCGTGATGATCCCGCTGATGCTCCACATGTTCTCGTCGATGCAGGCGATGACCGGGCAGGACCCCGATTATCTCAACCGCCATCCCGAGATCGCGCAGCAGCTCGTCATGTCGGCGATGCTGCCAATGATGCGGACGCTCGTAATCGCCGGAATGGTCATGGGGCTGATCGCGGTCGGGCTGATCGCGGCGGCGGTGGTGCGGCGGCTCCACGACGGGAATCGCTCGGGCTGGTGGGCGGCGCCGCTGCTGGTGGCGCAGGTCGTCACGCTTACCCTCTACCTCATCGCCATTCCGCACTTCCTGTCCGTGGTGAGCACCATGGGGCCGCAGACCACCCCCGACCAGGCCAACGCTGCGATGGCGTCGGTGATGCCGGTCTTCCTGTTCGCGATGCTGTCCGGCGTGATCGGCTTCGGGCTGATGATCGTGCTCATCATCCAGCTCGCGTCGCGTGGAACGATCGGACCAAACCGCTACGGCGACGATCTGCTGCCACCGCCGCAGGTCTGGCGGCAACCGCAATGGCAGGGCGGCCCACCGCCGCAGTGGCAGGGCGGCCCACCGCCACAGTGGCAGGGCGGCCCACCGCCGCAGTGGCAGCCGCCTGCACCGCCCCCGCCGCCGTCGCCGGCGCGGATCGTGCGGCCCTGGGGCGATCCGCCGGCCCAGCTCTGAGCTCCCGGCCCCGGGCTTCCGCCCAGAGCCTTTCGCGCGCGCGCCGAACCGCCTACAGGCTGCGGCCATGGCCCGACCCAAGCCCGCCGTGTTCGACAAGCAGAAGATCGTCGCCGAGAACCGGCGTGCGCGCTTCGACTATGCGGTGGAGAGCACCTACGAAGCGGGGCTGGCACTGACCGGGACCGAGGTGAAGTCGCTGCGGTTCGGTGAGGGGTCGATCGCCGAATCCTATGCCGACATCCAGGACGGCGCGGTGTGGCTGATCAACGCCAACATTCCCGAGTTCAGCCACGGCAACCGCTTCAACCACGAGGCGAAACGGCCGCGCAAGCTGCTGCTCCACGAACGCGAGATCAACAAGCTCCACGGCGCCGTCGCGCGCGAGGGGATGACGCTGGTCCCGCTCACCGTGTATTTCAATGCCCGCGGCCGCGCCAAGGTGGAGATCGCGCTCGCCAAGGGCCGCAAGGCGCACGACAAGCGCGAGCACATCAAGGAGCGCGAGTGGAAGAAGGAAGCGGGAAGGCTGCTGCGTGAGCGTGGCTGAGCCCGCGCTCGAGCCGCGTACCGGAGGCGGAATCGGCGGCTGGCTGCGGCGGCACGTCCCGACGCGTGAGAGCATCGGCCGCAACCGGCTCCTGCGGCCGGTTGCGCACCTTATCCTGAAGCCCGATCTGTGGCGGTTCAATCGCCGCTCGGTGCCCCGCGCCGCCGCGGTGGGCGCGGTGTGCACTGTCCTGTTTCCCGTCGCGCACATGCCCGCCGCCGCACTGGCGTCGGTGCCGGCGCGTGCCAACGTTCCGCTGGCGGTAGTGATCACCGTCCCCGGGCTCTTCATCTTTCCGGGTATCCTCTACGTGGCGCGCCAGATCGGCCATTTCGTCCTGCGCCTCGACCGCGATGTTCCGGGGCGTCCCATCGCGGCGAACGTCCACATCCATCATGGCTTTCTCGCCTGGCTAGCAGCGAACGGGCCGGCGGCGATCGTCGGACTGCTGATCCTGGCGCCGGTGCTGGCGATCGCCTGCTACGCGCTCGCGGCGTGGCTGTGGCGGGTCAGGGTCGGCCGGCGCTGGCACCGGCGGCGGCGTGTGCGAGCGTAATTGACCGGCGCGTCCGCCCGGCTAGAACGCTGCGCATCGATCCTCTCCGCGTCTTCGTGGAGCTGCAAGGGATATGTCATGCGCAAGCCGGTCATCGTCGCTCTCCTTCTCGCCTCCGCCGCTTCCACCCTCGCCATCGCGCAGGGTGCGCACCGCAACGCCGCCGCGCCCGCGGGGCGGCCGACCTACGGCGCGTTCGGGCTCGACCTTGAGGGTCGCGACACGACGGTGATGCCCGGCGACGACTTTTTCGACTTCGCCAATGGCGGCTGGTACGCCCGCACACAGCTGCCCGCCGACAAGGCGCGATACGGCATGTTCGATGTGCTCGACGATCTGTCGCGCACGCGGACCCGTGGCATCCTGGAGGCCGCGGCGCAGCGGCCGGGCGATCGGATCGGCGACTTCTACACCAGCTTCATGGACCAGCCGGCGATCGACGCCCGCGGCCTCGCGCCCGTGCAGCCCTGGCTTGACCGCATCACGGCCGCGACGAGCAAGGATCAGCTCGTCGCGGTGATGGCCGACCTGCAGCGGCAGGGCGTGCCGGGGCTGGTCAGCGCCGATGTCGGCCAGGACGACAAGGCGCCCGACACCTATGTCGTCGGCTTCGGCCAGGCCGGGCTGGGTCTGCCCGACCGCGATTATTACCTCCGCGACGACCCCAAGCTCGCTGACGTCCGTGCCCGCTATCAGCTCTATCAGGCGCAGATGCTGGGCATCGCCGGTCAGCCCGACGGGACGCCGCGCGCGGTCGCGGTGTTCAATCTCGAAAAGGCGATCGCGCAGGCGCACTGGACCCGGATCGACAGCCGCGACGCCGACAAGACTTATAACCGCTGGACGCCCGCACAGTTCGCCAGCGTCGCGCCGGGCTTTCCCTGGGCGGCGTGGATGACCGGCATGGGGGTCGGCAGCCAACCCTTCTACCTGGTCGCGCAGCCCAGCGCGCTGACCGGCGAGGCGCGGCTGTTTGCAGACACGCCGCTGCCGGTGCTGCAGGATTTTGTGAGGCTCAGGGTGATGCGCGCCTATGCGCCGTATCTCAGCCACGACGTCGACGATGCCAATTTCGCCTTTTACGGCACCGTGCTGTCGGGCGTGCCGCAGCAGCAGCCGCGCTGGAAGCGGGGCGTCGGCGTCGTCTCGAACGCGATGGGCGAGGCGATCGGGCAGCAATATGTCGCCCAGTATTTCCCGCCAGCGACCAAGGCCGCCGCAGACCGGCTGGTCCACAACATCATCGCCGCGATGGGCAGCCGGATTCGCGCGCTGACCTGGATGGCGCCGGAAACCAAGGTCAAGGCGCTGGCCAAGCTTGCCGCCTTCCGCCCCAAAATCGGTTACCCGGACCGCTGGCGCGATTACGGTACACTGCGCGTCGACCGCGGCGACCTGGTCGGCAACGTCGCGCGTGCCAACGCCTTCGAATGGCAGCGCAACCTCAACAAGCTGGGCCAACCGATCGACCGCGGCGAATGGGGCATGACCCCGATGACGATCAACGCTTACGCCAATCCGACGATGAACGAGATCGTCTTTCCCGCCGCGATCCTGCAGCCGCCCTTCTTTGATCCCAATGCCGACCCGGCGGTCAATTACGGTGGCATCGGCGCGGTGATCGGCCACGAGATCAGCCATCACTTCGACGATCAGGGACGCAAATACGACGCGACCGGCCGGCTGACCGACTGGTGGACCCCGCGTGATGTCGCGCAGTTCCGCCGCTTCACCGATCAGCTGGTGGCGCAGTACGACCGCTACGAGCCGATCCCCGGCCAGCACATCCAGGGCGGGCTGACGCTGGGCGAGAACATCGCCGATCTCGCCGGCCTTACGGTGGCGCTCGACGCCTATCATCATTCGCTCAATGGTCGACCGGCGCCGGTGATCGGCGGGCTGACCGGTGATCAGCGCTTCTATCTCGGCTGGGCGCAGGTGTGGCGCGAGAAGCAGCGCGAGGAATCGCTGCGCTCGCGGCTGCTCAGCGACCCGCATTCGCCGGGGCATCAGCGCGTGCTGACGGTGCGCAACCTCGACGCCTGGTACGCGGCCTTTGCGGTCCGGCCCGGCCAGCGCCTTTATCTGACGCCGCAGCAGCGGGTACGCATGTGGTAGACCGTTCCGTGTCTGCAGCCGCGCGGGCGGGGCTTGACCGTCACGACCACTGATCCACAAGCCGCCGGATGGCCGCCGTCGCTCCGACCATGACCCCCACGCGCACCGCTGCCCTCGTCGCAGCGGCGGCGGGGCTGCTGGCGGCGCTGGTGGTGCTGTGGGCGCTCGACAACGCCGTCGTCGCTGCAGGTGTGGTCGTTGCCGCGCTGGTGCTCGCGGGCGCCGTGGCCGTGTGGCGTCTGTTGACCCCGGCCATGGCGGCGGGCGGGCATGACACCGACTGGAGCCTGGCGCGCAGCCTCGCCGCCGCCAGCGACGATGCCGTGGCGGTGACCGACCGCGCCGGCAGGCTGGTCTGTGCCAACGACGCGTGGGCGGCGCTGTTCGGCGGCTTCCCGACCCCGCCCGGCGTGCCGCTCGCCGACGCCGACGTGACCACGCTCGGCACCGTCGGCCGCACCGCGTGGCGAGATGGCGAGGGCAGGGCGGTGCTCGACCGCGACGGCCGTCGCGTTGCCGTCGTCGTCACCCGGGCCGGCGCGGAGGCCGACATGCTGGTGTGGCGCTTCGCGGTCACGCCCGCCGCCCGCGACGGCGGCGCGACGCTTGCCCATATGCTGACCGGCGCTGCGGGCGAGCGGCTGGGCGCAGGGGGCGTCATGGCGGCGATGATCGACGTCGACGGCCGCATCACCGCCGCCAACGCCGTCCTGGCGCAACGCGCGTTCGGCGACACGCCTGCCGCCGTCGCGGGCCGGGATTTCGCGCATCTGCTCATCACCGACAGCCGCGGGCTGGTCCGGTTCGAGCGCGAGGGGCTGGAGGGCGCACCCCTGCGCGTCGTCCAGCTGCCGGTGCTGCCCGGCGACGACGCACCGCTGCTCGTCGCACTGCTGGACGACGAGGTGGCGAAGGTCCCCGCGATCGGCGGCTCGGCGTCGGCGCACGTCCGCAGCCTGGTCAGCCTGATGCCGTTCGGCATGGCGCTGGTCGACCGCGACGGCCGCTTTCTGCAGATGAACGACGCCTTCGCGCGGGCGGCACAGGTCGATCCGGGCGCACCGCCGCTCTATCCGGGCGACCTCGTGGTGCGCGAGGACAAGGCGGCGGTCGCCGACGCCATCCGCCGTTTTGCCGGCGGCGCGGCGCATTCGGCCGACATGGCGGTGCGCCTCAAGCCGCACCCCGACGAACCGGTCGCGCTCACCATCGCCGGTGCGCGCGGGCTGGGGGACGCGGCGGTGCTGCTGTCGCTCAAGGACAACAGCGAGGAAAGCCGCCTGAAGCGCGAAGTGGCGCAGGCGACCAAGATGCAGGCGGTGGGCCAGCTGGCGGGCGGCGTCGCGCACGACTTCAACAACATCCTGACCGCCATCATCGGTCATTGCGACCTGATGCTGATGCGCCATTCGCCCGGCGACAGCGATTACGACGACATCCAGCAGATCCGGGCCAATTCGAACCGCGCCGCGTCGCTGACCCGCCAGCTCCTCGCCTTCAGCCGTCAGCAGACCCTGCGGCCGCAGGTGTTGCAGCTGCCCGACGTGGTGGCGGAGGTCTCGAACCTGCTGAAGCGGTTGATGGGGGAGACGGTGAAGCTGGTCGTCGCGCATGGCCGCAGTCTCGGCGCCGTCCGTGCCGACCCCGGCCAGCTGGAACAGGTCGTCGTCAATCTCGCGGTCAACGCGCGCGACGCCATCCTCCAGCACAACCCGCGCGGCGGCGGCACGCTGACCATCACCACCAAGTCGGTGACACCGGCCGAGGTCCGCGCGCTCGGCAACGACGTCCTGCCGCCCGCCGACTATACCGCGCTGGTGGTCAGCGACACCGGCGCGGGCATCCCGCCCGACATCATCGGCAAGATCTTCGAGCCCTTTTTCACCACCAAAGAGCTGGGCAAGGGCACCGGTCTCGGCCTCTCCACCGTCTATGGCATCGTCAAGCAGTCGGGCGGCTGGATCTTTGCCGATTCAAAGCCGGGGCAGGGCGCGACCTTCACCATCTACCTGCCCGTCCACGCCGCCGGTGCGCCCGCCAGGCTGCCCGTCCGGACGCCGCCCCGGCCGACCGAGACCTGGGGCACCGGCACTGTGCTGCTGGTCGAGGACGAGGAGATGGTGCGCGCCGTCGCCGAGCGCGCATTGGCCCGGCAGGGGTACAGCGTGCTGACCGCCGAACATGGCGAGGCGGCGCTGGAGCTGCTGGAGACGAGCGGCCGCCCCGACCTGCTCATCTCCGACGTGGTGATGCCGACGATGGACGGCCCGACCATGGTCGCCAAGGCGCGTGAGCGCTATCCCGACCTGCCGGTAATCTTCATGTCGGGCTATGCGGAGGAACAGCTGCGCAAGTCGATCGACCTGGAGAATGTCAATTTTCTCCCCAAGCCGTTCAGTGTGCAGCAGCTGGCCGAGGCGGCGCGCGCCGCCCTGACGTGATGCCGGTAGTCGACGCCCCGCCTTGGACGCTCTAATTACCTGGACTTGCAACAAACTCCCGTTACAGGGCCGGTCATGACGGGGCCGCAACAGATCCTCATCGTCGAGGACGAACCGCTTATCGCCATGATGCTCGAGGACTTTCTGGAGGTACTCGACAAGCGCGCCGTCGGCACCGCGGACAGCGTCGAGTCCGCACTCGCCCGGGTCGCGCAGGGCGGCATCGATGCCGCGATCCTGGACCTCAACCTGCGCGGGGGCGAGCGCTCCACCCCCATTGCCGAGGCGCTTGCCGAACGCGGTGTGCCCTTCATCTTCGCCACCGGCAGCAGCGACGAGGCGCTCGATCCGCGCTTCCGCGACCGTCCCTGTCTGACCAAGCCCTTCACGATGGATGGCGTGCAAAAGGCGCTGGAAAGCCTTTGAGCTGCTAGCCGGGGAGAAGCCGGGAGTCAGAAGCTTGGGTGACGAAGCCGGTGCCGCGTGACATAGGCGCGGATATGCCACGCTTCGACAAGGCCTCGCTCCCCTCGCGCCACGTTTCGCTCGGCCCCGAGCGCGCGCCGCACCGGTCCTATTACTACGCGATGGGGATCAGCGAGGAGGACATTCAGAAGCCCTTCGTCGCGCTCGCCAGCGCCGGCAACGACAGCGCGCCCTGCAATACGCGCCTCGACGCTCAGGCCGACGCCGCGCGGGCGGGCGTGATCGCAAATGGCGGCATGCCGCGGCGCTTCAACACCATCACGGTCACCGACGGCATCGCCATGGGTCATCAGGGCATGAAGGCGAGCCTCGTCAGCCGCGAGGTGATCGCGGACTCGGTCGAGCTGTCGGTGCGCGGCCATTGCTACGACGCGCTGGTCGGGTTCGCCGGGTGTGACAAGTCGCTGCCGGGCATGATGATGGCGATGCTGCGCCTCAATGTGCCCAGCATCTTCGTCTATGGCGGCTCGATCCTGCCCGGCCGGTTCGAGGACCGCGACGTGACGGTGGTCGACGTGTTCGAGGCGGTCGGGCGCTACGCCGCCGGCACCTGCCCGGTCCACGACCTCCACGCGCTGGAGAAGGTCGCCTGCCCCGGCGATGGCGCCTGCGGTGGCCAGTTCACTGCCAACACCATGGCCTGTGTCGGCGAGGCGATCGGGCTGTCGCTGCCTAACAGCAATATGGTGCCCGCGCCTTACAGCTCGCGCGAGCAGATCGCGGTCGCGGCGGGCGCGCAGGTGATGGAGCTGGTCGAGCGCCAGTTGCGGCCGCGTGCGATCTGTACCCGCGCCGCCTTTGTCAACGCCGCGCGCGTGGTGGCGGCGACCGGCGGCTCGACCAACGCCGCGCTGCACCTGCCGGCGATGGCAAACGAGGCGGGGATCGTCTTCGACCTCCACGACGTCGCCGATGTGTTCAAGTCGACGCCCTACATCGCCGACCTCAAGCCCGGCGGCCGGTACGTCGCCAAGGACATGTACGAGGCGGGCGGCGTTTACATGCTGATGAAGACGATGCTGGCGAACGGCCTGCTCGACGGCGACTGCCTGACCGTCACCGGTCGCACGCTGGGCGAGAACATCGCCGAGGTCACCTGGAACCCCGATCAAAAGGTGATCTACGACGTGAAGACGCCGTTGTCGCCCACGGGCGGCGTGGTCGGCCTGCGCGGGTCGCTGGCCCCCGACGGCGCGATCGTGAAGGTCGCGGGCATGCACCGCCTCCAGTTCGAAGGCCCGGCGCGGGTCTTTGATGGCGAGGAGGCTGCGTTCGCGGCGGTTGAGGCGCGCGCGATCGTCGAGGGTGAGGTCATCGTCATCCGCAACGAGGGGCCCAAGGGCGGCCCCGGCATGCGCGAGATGCTCTCCACCACCGCCGCGCTCTATGGCTTGGGCATGGGCGAAATGGTGGCGCTGGTCACCGACGGCCGCTTCTCCGGCGCGACACGCGGCTTCTGTATCGGCCATGTCGGCCCGGAGGCGGCGGACGGCGGCCCGATCGGGCTGATCGCGGACGGCGACACCATCCGCATCGACGCGGAGGCGGGCACGATCGACCTGCTGGTCGACGCTGCGGTGATCGCGGAGCGACGCGCCGCCTGGCGGCCGCGCGACAACGGCTACGGATCGGGCACGCTTTGGCGTTACGCCCGCACCGTCGGGCCCGCGCATCTCGGCGCGGTGACGCACCCCGGCGCGGCGGCGGAGAGCCATGTTTATGCGGATATCTGATCCGGTCTCGTTCACCCCGCGGCGCTGTCGCGCCTTGCCCCGCTCCCACCGGGAGAGGGCAGGGAACCCGCCGCGACGCCGCAGGGGAGGGGCCAGGGTGACCACGCTCGCGCTCCTTCTCGCCGCCTGTCAGCAGCACTCCCAGCCGCAGCGCGCGCAATCCGTCCCCGATACGCAGCGAAGCGCCGCCCCCGAGCCGCACTTTCCCTGCGCACACGGAGGCGGCCCGCTCCGCCCCGAGTGCACCGCCGAGCGCAGCGCAACGCCGCGCGGCACCGTGCTGACCTTTCGTCATCCCGACGGACATTTCCGCCGCCTGCTGATCAAGTCCGATGACGTCGTGGCCGCCGCCGACGGCGCCGAGCCCGCCCACGTCACCCGCACCGCGCAGGGCGTCGAGGTAAGTGTCGGCCCCGACCACTACCGCCTGCCCGTCGTGCCGTAGAGTGCTCCCCATCGAAGGCCAGCCGATCCTCACCGTCGCGCAGATGCGCGCGGCGGAACGACGCGCCGCACCGACGCCTGACGCGATGTACGCGCTGATGGAGCGCGCCGGCCACGGCGTCGCCGAAGCCGTCCGCCGCCTGTCCGCAGGCGCCGAAGCGCTGATTCTCTGCGGCCCCGGCAACAACGGCGGCGATGGCTATGTCGCCGCGCGGGTGTTGCGGGAGAGGGGCCATGCGGTGCGCGTGGCAGCGCTGGGCGAACCGGCGACTGATTTAGCGCGGCGTGCCCGGGCCGAGTGGATCGGGCCAATCGAGGGCTTTCCTTCGTCGTTGCGGGACGAAGCTGCTTACGCCGCGGTCGCCGTCGACGCGGTGTTCGGGACCGGGCTGTCGCGCCCGGTCGAGGGCGAAGCGATTCAGGCGATCGGTGCGCTCGCGGCCTATGCCTCGCTATCGATCGCGGTCGATGTGCCGAGCGGCTTGGATGCGGACACCGGCGCGGCGCTAAATCGCTTCCAGGTTCCGAATTGGAACCTGACGCTAGCACTCGGCGCGTTGAAGCCGGCGCATGTATTGCAGCCGGGCGCGCTGGCGTGCGGCGAGGTGCGGCTGCTCGATATTGGCCTGGGGCTGGACGACGTGTCAAGCCCGCGAGAGCACGTCAGCGCTGTCGAAACCGTTGCACCGCCGCACCTCCTCCGGCCGGAGCCTTGGTCGCACAAGTTCAACCGCGGCATGGTCGCCGTCGTCGCCGGCGCGATGCACGGCGCCTCCGAGCTCGCGGCTCTTTCGGCCTATCGTGCGGGTGCGGGCTATGTCCTCTTGCTCACCGGCGGCCTGCCGCAGCTGCCGCATGCGATCGTGCGCCGGGCCTGGTCCGACCAGGCGCTCGCTGACCAGCGGATCGGCGCGGTCGTGATCGGACCGGGGCTGGGCAGGGACGAACGCGCGCGCGCGAAGCTGGACCTTGCGCTGGCATCGCCGCACCCGCTCGTGATCGACGGTGACGCGCTGCACCTGCTCGACTTGGCGCAGATCAGCGCGCGCCAGGCGCCAACGGTGCTGACGCCGCACGCGGGGGAGTTTGACGCGCTGTTCGGCAAGGGCGACGGCAGCAAGATCGTACGAACGCAGGACGCGGCGCGTCGCGCCGGCGGGGTTGTCGTCCACAAAGGTCCTGACACGGTGGTCGCGCGCCCCGACGGGTGGACAAACGTCGCGGTCGAGACCGACTGGCGGCTTTCGGTCGCCGGTACGGGCGACGTCCTGGCAGGGACGGTCGGCGCAATGCTCGCCCAGCAGCCGCATGATCCGCTCGGTGCCGCGACCGCCGCCGTCTGGCTGCACACCGCCACGGCGCGTCGTCTGCCGCGTCCGTTTATCGCCGACGATCTGTGCGCGGGCTTGCCAGGCGCCGTTGCGGCCGCGACTGTCCCGGCCGCGTGAGCACGATCGTCCGCGTCGCCGCGCGCGGAGACGGCGTGGCGGAGGACGGCCGCCACGCTCCCTTCGCTGCACCCGGCGATACCCTGACCGAGGCCGGCGAGATCATCCCCGGCCCGCACCACCAGCCGCCGCCCTGCCGCCACTTTCCGCAATGCGGCGGCTGTCAGCTCCAGCATCTCGACGACGAGAGCTACGCGGCTTTCGTCGCAGACCGCATCGCCACGGCGCTGGCGGCCCAAAGTATCGACGCCCCGCTCCGTCCCACCGCCCTGTCGCCGCCGCGCACCCGCCGCCGCGCGACGCTCCATGCCGAGCGCGGGCTGGTCGGCTTCACGGCCGAGGGCAGCCACGCCATCGTCGACATGCGCGAGTGCCATGTCCTCCATCCGGCGCTGTTCGCGCTCGTCGCGCCGCTCCGCGCGCTGCTCCAGCGACTGCGGCCAAAGGGCAGGGCCGAACTGCATCTGACGCTCGCCGATCAGGGGGTCGACCTGCTGATCAGGGGCAGGCTTCCCGACGGCCTCGCCGCCGCCGAGGCGCTGACCGGGTTCGCACAGGCGCACGCACTGGCGCGGATCGCGGTCGACGATGGCTATGGGCCGGAGACGCGCTGGGAGCCGCAGCCGGTCGCCGTGACCTTCGCCGGCACGCCCGTCCCGCTGCCCCCCGCCGCCTTTCTGCAGGCCACCGCAGAGGGCGAAGCAGCGCTCGTCGCCGCCGTTCGTGAGGCGGCTGAAGGCGCCGCCACGATCGCGGACCTGTTCGCCGGGCTCGGCACCTTCGCGCTCGCATTGCCCGGTCGGGTCTATGCGGGAGAGGGCGCGCGCGACGCGCTGCTCGCGCTCAAGGCCGCCGCCGCGCTGGCCAGACGGCCTGTCGTCACCGAGCATCGCGACCTGTTCCGCCGTCCGCTCACCACGGCGGAGCTGGACCGGTTCGACGCGATCGTGCTCGACCCGCCCCGCGCCGGCGCGCGCGAACAGGTGGCGCAGCTTGCAGCGAGCAAGGTCGCGCGCCTCGCCTATGTTTCGTGCAACCCCAGCAGTTTCGCGCGGGACACCGCGACGCTTTGCGAGGGTGGATGGCGGCTCGACTGGGTCCAGCCGGTCGGCCAGTTCCGCTGGTCGACCCATGTCGAACTGGCGGCGGCGCTCAGTAGGTAGCGCCGACGAAGTACAGCCCGTCCGGCGGCGCGTTGAGCGGCAGCCTCGCGCGGTCCCCGGCGGCGAGCGCCTGCGCCAGATCGTCCGCCGTCCATCGCCCCAGCCCGACCTCCGCCAGCGCTCCCACCATCGAGCGCACCTGATGATGCAGGAACGAGCGCGCCGCCGCGTGCACGGTCACCCGTTCGCCGTCCCGCGCCACGTCGAGCCGGTCTAGCGTGCGCACCGGGCTGTCCGCCTGGCAATGCACCGAGCGGAAGGTGGTGAAGTCGTGCCGCCCCACCAGCCGCTGCGCCGCCGTCGCCATGGCGTCCGCATCCAGCGGCCGCGCCACCTGCCATGCCAGCCCGCGCTCCAGCGTCAGCGGCGCACGGCGGTTTACGATCTGGTACTCGTACCCCCGTCCCGTACACGCGAAGCGCGCGTGCCAGTCGTAGGGCACCACGTCGCACGCCAGCACCGCCACCGGCGCCGGCCGCAGCCGGGCGTTGAGCGCCTCGCCCAGCCGGAACGGCGCGATCGGCTTCGCCACGTCGACATGCGCGCGCATCGCGGTGGCGTGCACGCCCGCATCGGTCCGCCCCGCCGCCTGCACCGCCGCCGCCTCACCCGTGACGGCGAGTACTGCCTCCTCCAGCGCCTGCTGCACGCTCGGCCCATGCGCCTGCCGCTGCCACCCCATAAACGGCCGGCCGTCATACTCCACCGTCAGCGCGAACCGCGTCAAAGCTGCGTGCCGGGCGGGATTGGGAAGCCGCGCAGCAGCTCGGCGACGTCCATCGGCCGCCCGCCGGCGCGCTGGACCAGCGTCGGCCGCAGCGCGCCGGTCCCGCAGGCGACAGTCAGGCCGCCGTCCACCGTCGCGCCTTCGCTGCCCGCAAAGGTGAAGGGCAGAACCTCCGCCGCCAGCACTTTCACCCGCTCGCCCGCGACGTCGAACCAGGCCCCCGGCGCCGGGTTCATCGCCCGCACCAGCCGTTCGATCTCAACCGCCCGCCGGGTCCAGTCGATCCGCGCCTCCGCCTTGTCGATCTTGTGCGCATAGGTGACGCCCTTGTCGGGCTGCGCCACCGCCACTCGCGCGTCCAGCGTCGTCATCGTCTCGACCATCAGCGCCGCGCCAAGCTGCGCCAGTTCTGTCGTCAGCTCGCCCGCGGTCTTGCCGTCGATCGGCACCCGCCCGTCGAGTAGCACCGGCCCGGTGTCGAGCCCTGCCTCCATGCGCATGATGCAGACCCCGGTCTCGTTGTCGCCCGCCATGATCGCGCGCTGCACCGGCGCCGCGCCCCGCCATCGCGGCAGCAGCGAGCCGTGGACGTTGAGGAACCCGCACGGCGCGAGGTCGAGCACCGCTTGCGGCAGGATCAGCCCATATGCCGCGACGACGCCGATTTCCGCGTTGAGCGCCGCCAGCTCGGCCTGCGCCGCCGCCGGCCGGAGCGACACGGGCGAGCGCACCGCTATGCCGAGCGTCTCGGCGCGACGCTGGACGGGGGAGGGGACCAGCTCGCGCCCCCGCCGTCCGCCTGGCCGCGGCGGCTGCGTATAGACGGCGGCGACCGCGTGCCCCGCCGCCGCCAACGCCTCCAGCGTCGGCACGGCGAAGTCGGGGGTGCCCATGAAGACGATCCGCATCGCCGCCCTTTGCCGCGAGATGCGCGCGCTCGCAAACGGCGTCGAACGTGCTGTAGCCGGTCCGGGGCGAGCGCTACTCCCGAACCAACGTCGGCGCTGGACCTGCCACCATCGACTTGCGCGAACAGGTTGCTGCGCCCTGATCGGCTGAAGCGCGCCGGGCTGGCGACCGCTTCTGCCGATCGCCATATAGCGGATATGGCCTCCCGCGAGATCGAGACCCTGACCCAGGCGTTGAGTCGATTGCCCGGCCTTGGGCCGCGCTCGGCTCGCCGCGCCGTCCTGCATCTGCTCAAGCGCCGCGAAGCCGCGCTCGGCCCGCTGCTTTCCGCGCTGCAGGCGGTCGAGGCCAATCTCGCCACCTGCACCACCTGCGGCAACGTCGACACGTCGGACCCATGCAGCATCTGCGCCGACCCTCGCCGCGACACGCGCGCGCTGTGCGTGGTCGAGGAGGTCGCGGACCTGTGGGCGCTCGACCGCTCGCGGCTCTTCCCCGGCCGCTTCCACGTGCTCGGCGGAAGGCTGTCGGCGCTGGAGGGCGTGCGGCCGGAGGACCTGGCGATCGACACGCTCGTCCGCCGCGTCGAGGCGGGCGGGGTCGACGAGGTCGTGCTCGCGATGAACGCGACGCTGGAGGGTCAGACCACCGCGCATTACGTCGCCGAACGCATCCAGCGCTTTCCCGTCCGCGTGACGCAGCTCGCCCACGGCCTGCCGGTCGGCGGCGAGCTGGACTATCTGGACGAGGGCACGCTGGCGCAGGCGCTGCGGGCGCGACGGCCAGTCTCCTGATCCCGTGGGGTCACTGTCGCGCCGCGCGCCTGCTTGACGCTTCACCCGCCGAAACCTAGCTGCCCCCGATGGCCGTCCTCCCCATTGTCGAAGTTCCCGATCCGTGTCTCCGCCTCGTCTCCCGCCCGGTCGAGGCTTTCGACGACAGGTTGCGCTCGCTCATCGCCGATATGACCGAGACCATGTACAACGCCCACGGTATCGGGCTCGCCGCGATCCAGGTCGGCGTCGACCGGCGCGTCCTCGTCATCGACCTGCAGGAAGAGCGCGACGAGGAGGACAAGCCGGTCCGGCACCCCCGCGCCTACGTCAACCCCGAGGTGCTGGAGGTCTCCGACGAGGCGTCCGTCTACAACGAAGGCTGCCTGTCGATTCCCGAACAATATGCCGAGGTCACCCGCCCCGCCCGCTGCCGCGTCCGCTGGCAGGACGAGGCGGGCGCGACTCACGAGGGGGAGATGGACGGCCTGCTCGCCACCTGCATGCAGCACGAGATCGACCATCTCAACGGCGTGCTGTTCACCGATCATCTCAGCCGGCTGAAGCGCGACATGGTGATGCGGAAGTTGACGAAGCAGCGCAAGGCGGCCTAGCCCACGCGAGCAGCGGAGCTGGTCGCGAGAGGCGGCCGCCCTGCGGGCTTCGGCACCGCCGAGGACCGGCGACGCGGCTTCGCCGCTGCGCTAATCCGCGGTATCCGCGGCTTCTTCTTTTCCCCTGTTCTACATGCCCCGTTCCGGCTACGTTCCGGTCGAGATCGCCGAGCTTTGGGCGAGAAGAAGGGGTCCAAACTTGTCGTTTTCACAGCAACTTCGACAACTTCGGACCGCGACGCAGCGGCACGGCGTCCCCGGCGATGCGGGTCGGTGTGACCCGAGTGTGACCATCCGCCGTGGCTGAGCTTGTTCTCGTCGCCCTGCTGGCGACAGCGATCGGCCTTGCGATCGGCTGGCTGATAGCAAGTCGCCGCGCCGGCACGCTGGCGAGCGACCTCGCCGTCGCGCAAAGCAGGGCCGCCGATGCCGAGCTGGTCCGCCAGACCAAGGAAGCGGTCGAACGCGAGCGCAACGACGCGCACCAGGAGCTGCGCGGGATGAAAGAGCGCGCCGCCGAACGCGAAGCGGCGCACGCCCGGACGCTCGACGAACTCAAACAGGCGCGCGAGACGATGACCGCGCAGTTCGGCCACGCCGCTGCCCAAGCGCTGGAGACCGCCCAGACACAGTTCCTCGACCGCGCGCACCAGCGCTTCGCCGAATCGGAAAAGCTGCAGGGCGAGAAGATCGCGCAGCTGCTCGCCCCCGTGAACGATCGCCTCACCAAGTACGAGCAGGCCGTCGACCGGGTCGAGCAGGAGCGCCGCACCGCCTTCGGCGCGCTCGACGGTCAGATCCAGGCCATGCGCGAAGGGCAGGAGCGTGTCTCGACCGAGGCCGCACGCCTGGTCAACGCGCTCCGCAACGCCCCCAAGGCACGGGGTCGCTGGGGGGAGCAGAGCCTTAAGAACGTCCTCGAACAGGCCGGCCTCTCGCCCTACGCCGATTTCCGGATGGAGGTGTCGGTCGACACTGAGGACGGCCGGCTGCGGCCCGACGTGATCGTCTCGATGCCCGGCGGGCGCCAGCTCATCATCGACGCCAAGTGCAGCCTCAACGCCTTTCTCGACGCCGCCGACGCGACCGACGAGGCGACGCGCAAGGCGCATCTGAAGGCGCACCTCGCCTCCATCCGCAACCACGTCCAGCAGCTCGGCTCGAAGGCCTATTGGCAGCAGTTCGGCGACGCGGCCGAGTATGTCGTCATGTACATCCCCGGCGAGCATTTCCTCACCGCCGCGATGGAGCAGGAGAACGACCTCTGGGATTGGGCGCACGGCCATCGCGTCCTGCTCGCCACGCCGATCAACCTGATCGCAATCGCGCGCACCGTCTCAGCGGTGTGGCGGCAGGAGAAGCTGGCGGGCGAGGCGAGGGCGATCGCCGAACTGGGCAAGGACCTCTACGCCCGTCTGTGCACCATGGGCGCGCACGTCAGCCGCCTGGGCAAAAACCTCGCCACTGCTAACGACGCCTACAACAGCTTCGTCGGCAGCCTCGAATCGCAGGTTCTGACCCAAGCCAAGCGCTTCGAGACGCTCAATGTCGACACGGGCGGCAAGCCGATCGACACCCCCGCGGTGATCGACAGCGCCGTCCGGCCGCTGACTAAGCTGGCGGTGCTCGACGAGGCAGCGGAGTGACGAGGCAGGTCGTCAGCCCTGCCGCCCCAGCACCTCATATGCCATCACCGCGGTCGCAACCGCCGCGTTGAGGCTGTCGGCCTTGCCCAGCATCGGCAGCTTGACCAGCAGGTCGCACGCGGCGGCATACTCCTCCGGCATCCCCTGCGCCTCGTTGCCGGTCAGCAGGAACGTCGGCGCATCGTACCGCGCCCCGTGATAGTCGCCGCCGTCCAGGCTCAGCCCCACCAGCTGCCCCGGGCCGGCGCGCAGCCACGCCAGGAACGGCGCCCACTCCGCCCGCGCCACCGGCACGGTGAACAATGCCCCCATGCTCGCGCGCACCGCCTCGACCGAGAAGGGGTCAACGCACTCGCCGATCAGGATCAGCCCGCCCGCACCCACCGCATCGCCGGTGCGCAGGATGGTGCCGAGGTTGCCGGGGTCGCGCAGGCGCTCGGCGACCAGCCAGATACTGCTCGCATCACGATCGAGTGCGTCCAGCGGCGTCTCCCATGCCTCGAAGACGCCAACCACGGCCTGCGGATTGTCCTTGCCCGACAGCTTTGCGAGGATCGCGGGCGTTGTCGCAATCGCCTCGCCGCCCGCCCGTTCGACGTCGGCGACCAGCGCCTGCACCAACGGGTGCACCGCGCTCGCCTCCGCAAAGAAAACCTGTACCGGCAGCCGCCCCGCGTCGCGCGCTTCCGTCAGGATGCGGAGCCCCTCGGCGAGGAACTGACCCTTTTCCCGCCGATGCCGCTTGTCGCGCAGGTCTCGTGCATGTTTGACGAGCGGATTGGAATAGGCGGTGATTGTTCTCGGCATTGTGCTAGATTGCCGCCGCCGGCGATACGATCAGGGGGAGGGCCAGCTCGATCCCGCCACGGCAAAGCCGCGCCGTCGGTCGTAGCTGCGCTATGCCGGCCGGAGTGACGCCCGAACCGGCGAATTGGCGGGCCAATCCGCTTGGCGTCACTCAGTCCTCACCAAACTTTCCCTCGACCAGCGCCGCCATCGTGTCGACCACGCCCGCCGCTTCGTCGCCGCTGGCGCTGATGCGGATAGAATCGCCCATCGCCGCGCCCAGCATCATCAGCCCCATGATACTGGTGCCCGTTACCGGCTCGCCCGACCCGTCCTTTTCGACCAGTATCTCACAGGGCTGCTGCGCCGCCAGCGTCACGAACTTGGCCGACGCGCGCGCGTGGAGCCCGCGCCGGTTGGTGATCGCGACGGTCTTTGAGACATCGCTCACGCCCCGATCCTCATGCGGCCGCTGCGCCAAGCACTTCGGACGCGACCGAGATGTATTTACGCCCCGCCTCGCGCGCCGCCGCCACCGCGTCGACGACCTTCATCGCCTTGCGCGCCGAGCCGAGCCGGATCAGCATCGGCAGGTTCATCCCCGCGATCACCTCGACGCGGCCGCGCTCCATCAACGAGATGGCGAGGTTTGACGGCGTGCCCCCGAACAGGTCGGTCAGCACGATGACGCCCTTGCCGCCATCCACCGCGGCAATCGCCGCGGCGATGTCGTCGCGCCGTCCCTCCATGTCGTCTTCGGGGCCGATCGATACGGTCGCGACCTGCTCCTGCGGGCCGACGACATGCTGCATCGCGGTGGCGAACTCCTCCGCCAGCCGCCCATGGGTTACCAGAACCAAGCCGATCATGTGCTAGACGCTTCTATCCCCATCGACCGGCCGGTCTTCCAGCGAGTCCTGCGGCGCGGCCCGGAGGTCGCGATGCAGCACCGTGGGCGAAAAGCCGCGGCCGCGCAAGAAGCCCGCGATGCGGTCGGCGACGTGGACCGACCGGTGTCTCCCGCCGGTACAGCCGATCGCGACGGTGACATAGGATTTACCCTCCGCCCGGTAGCGCGGGAGCAGCAGCGCGATCAGCGCCTCGATCCGTCCCACCGCCTCCTCATAGGCCGGGTCGGCAACGACATAGGCCGCGACGTCAGGGTCCAGTCCCGTGCCCGCCCGCAACGCCGCGTCCCAATGCGGGTTGCGCAGGAAACGCATGTCGAAAACCAGATCTGCGCTGCGTGGCAGCCCGCGCGCGAAGCCGAACGACATAACCGACAGCACCGGCGCGTCGCTATCGCCGCCCGCGAACAGCTGGCGCACCTGCCCCGCCAGCTCGTGCGCGGACAGCGTCGTCGTGTCGATCAGCCGGTTCGCCCATTCGCGCAACGGCGCCAGCAGCTCGCGTTCCTGCGCGATGCCGTCGGCGGCAGGACGATCGTCGGCCAGCGGGTGCCGCCGCCGCGTCTCGGCATAGCGCCGCCCCAGCTCGCTTCCCGCGCAGTCAAGGAACAGGGTGCCGATCGAAACATCCTCGCGTTTGCGCAGCTCGGTGACGCGGGCGATCACGCGATCGGGATCGAAGTCGCGGGTGGTGGAACCCAGCCCCAGCGCTAGCGGTCGCGGCTGCTCCTCGCCATCGGCCGGCGCGCCGAGCACCCGGCCAAGCAGGGGAAGGGGGAGGTTATCGACAACTTCCCACCCCAGATCCTCCAGTGTCTTGAGCACGGTCGATTTGCCCGCGCCCGACATGCCGGTGACGATCAGGACCGACTGCCCGCTCATGCGGGCAGTTCCGGGCGGCTCAGTGCCCACTCGACCTTGATCGCGGCCGATGGCCGAAAGGCGTCGACGCTTAGCAGGCGGACGGTCACACCTGCGATCTCGCGCTCCTCGCGCGCGGGCAGCCGCTCATCCTCGCCACCGACCCGCACCAGCAGCGCGACCGGCACGTCGCCAGTATGCGGCACGCTGACGATGCCCAGCCCGCGCACCTCCATCCGCCCCGCCATCCGTGCCGGCGCCTGCGCCGTCAGCCGGTCGCCGTCGCGGGTCAGCGTCGTGCGATCGTCGCTGACCAGCACCGCGCCGCGGTCGATCAGCCGCAGCGCCAGATCGGACTTGCCGTCGCCCGAGGCGCCCTCGATCACCACCGCCTGTCCGCCGATCGCGACGGTGGTGGCATGGAGGGTCACCACGGCCGGCTCAGCCACGAGCGCTGCCGCCCCGCATCAGCGGCAGGCGCACGACGAAACGTGCCCCTGCCAGCCGGTCCTCACGCGCTTCCGCCGTCACCTGACCCTGATGCCCTTCCACGATGGTCCGCGCAATCGCGAGGCCGAGGCCGGAATGCTGCCCGAACGCCTCCGCCTCGGGGCGGATCGACTGGAAGCGGCGGAAGATCGTTTCGCGCGCGTCCTCGGGCACGCCGACGCCCTCGTCCTCGACGCGCACCACCAGGGTGTCGCGATCGCTTGCCGCGGCCACCGTCACCAGCCCGCCGCCGGGAGAGAAGGAAACCGCATTGTCGAGCAGATTCTCGAACACCCGCTCCAGCCGCGCGCCTTCGCCCAGCACCGTGAACGGCCCCTCACCGGCGCGGTCGAAGCGGATGCGCACCCCGCGTTCATGCCCGCGCTCCTCGCGCTGGCCCAGCAGACCTTCCAGCAGCGCGGCGACGTCGATCGGCTCGAAGGTCGCACGGCTCAGCTGCGCATCGAGCCGCGACGCCTCGGCGATGTCGGTAATCAGCCGGTCCAGCCGTCGCACGTCGTCGCTGACGATGCCGAGCAGGCTCGCCTGCAGCGCCGGGTCGCTGACCAGCCCCAATCCGTCGACCGCCGATCGCAGCGAGGCGAGCGGGTTCTTCAGCTCGTGCGCCACGTCCGCCGCGAACGCTTCGATCGCATCAATCCGTGCGCGCAGCGCCAGGCTCATGTCGGACAGTGCGCGCGCCAGACTGCCGATCTCGTCGCGCCGGTCGGGGAGGCGTGGCACCACCACCTCGCGCGCGCGCCCCAGCCGCACCCGCACCGCCGCGCGCGCCAGCCGCCGCAGTGGCCGGACGATCGTGCGCGCCAGGAATAGTGACAGCAGTACCGACAACAGCGTCACGACCAGCAGCACCATGCCTAGCCGGAACCGCTCGACCCGCACCACCTGCGTGATGTCACGCGCGTTGACGGCCGTCAGCACCACGCCGTCGTCGCCGATCGGCGAAGCGGCGGTGATGACGGGGGTACGGTCGGGCGCGCGCCACACGGTCGCGGCGATGATCTTGCCGTCGCGCGCAGCGCTCGCGTCGGGCCAGCCCGCGCCGTTGCGCCGCTCGCGATACAGCGGCGGCCGCGGCGCGCCGACCACCGTGTCGATCGTCGCGTCCAGGAAACGCGCGATCGCCTGCCCCCAATCGTCCTTGTCGGGGTCGCTCAGCACGAAGTTGCGCACCCCCAGCGCGCGGCTGTCGGCGATCAGCGTGTTGCGGTTGTCGTAGAGCCGCACGCGCACGCCCGAATCCTGCGCCAGCCGCACCACGAGCTCGTCGCGCCGCCGCGTGCCGCCGGCGGTGATCGCCTCGCCGATCAGCCGCGCCTCGCGCAACGCCTGCGCCACCCGGCTGTCGATCAGCCGCGATCGGAACGAATCGAGATAGAAGAACCCCCCCGCCAGCAGCAGCAGCGCGACTATGTTTACCGCCAGGATGCGTCGCGTAAGCGAGATCTGCCCCGACCAGCGCAGCGCTAGATCGCTGCCCTCCAGCGCGTCGGTTGCCGGAGGATCGCTCACCGGCGGGCTACTCGTCGGAAAACCTGTAGCCGGCGCCATACAGCGTCTCGATCGAATCGAACTGCGGGTCTACCGCGCGAAACTTGCGTCGCAGCCGCTTGATGTGGCTGTCGATGGTGCGGTCGTCGACATAGATGTCGTCCTGATAGGCCGCGTCCATCAGCTGATTGCGGGTCTTCACGATGCCGGGCCGCTGCGCGAGGGTCTCCAGGATCAGGAACTCGGTCACCGTCAACGTCACCGCGCCGCCCGCCCAGGTGGTGCGGTGCCGCGCCGGGTCCATCGACAGCCGTCCACGCTCGATCGGTCCGGCCGCCTCCTCCGTCGACTCGCCCGGAAGGGTGTCGCGCGCTTCGGTCCGGCGCAGAATGGCGCGGACGCGGGCGATCAGCAGCCGCTGGCTGAATGGCTTGGCGATATAATCGTCCGCGCCCATCGCCAGCCCCAGCGCCTCGTCCAGCTCATCGTCCTTGCTGGTCAGGAAGATGACGGGCATTCGGCTCCGCTCGCGCAACCGCCGCAGCAGCTCCAGCCCGTCCATCCGCGGCATCTTGATGTCGAAGATGCCGAGGTCGGTGGGATTCTCGACCAGCGCCTTCAGCGCGGTCTCGCCGTCCGAATAGATCCGCGTCAGGAAGCCTTCCGCCTGCAGCGCGATCGACACCGAGGTCAGGATGTTGCGGTCGTCATCGACCAGGGCAATCGTCGCCGTCATCGCGACGGGGCGTATCGGAACTGGACGCCCGGCTCAACCGACAGCGCTGACCTATTTGACGCTGTGCCCCGCCGCCGATAAGCGCCGCCGATAAGCGCCGCGGCAAGTGCCGGGCAGGCGCTCCAAGCAATTGAATGGAGAGGTTTACGTTGAGCCAGCGTGTTCCCGCGATCGGCCTGGCAGAGGGGCTCGGTCACGATCTACATACGAATGCGCAGGTCCATTGGAACCTGGTCGCGCCTGCGCTGGTCGAGGCCGCGGTCGCGCGCGAGGAAGGCAAGCTCGCAGCCGACGGTCCGCTGGTGGTCGAGACCGGGCCGCATACCGGCCGCTCGGTCAAGGACCGCTTCATCGTCCGCAACGCCGCGACCGAGAGCACCGTCTGGTGGGGCAAGTCGAACCAGGCGATGGATCCTGCGCATTTCGCCGCGCTCAAGACCGACTTTCTCGCTGCGCTCAGCGCCAAGGAGACGCTGTTCGTTCAGGACCTGTTCGGCGGATCGCAACCGTCGCACCGGGTCAAGGTGCGCGTGATCAACGAGTTCGCCTGGCACAACCTCTTCATCCGCAACATGCTCGTCCGTCCGGAAGAGCGTGAGCTGGCAGGCTTTCGCCCCGATTACACGATCATCGACCTGCCGAGCTTCCGCGCCGACCCGGCCCGGCACGGCTGCCGCAGCGAGACGGTGATCGCCGTGTCGTTCACTGACAGGCTGATCCTGATCGGCGGCACGCGCTATGGCGGCGAGATGAAGAAGTCGGTGTTCAGCCTGCTCAACTACCTGCTGCCGCCGACCGGCGTCATGCCGATGCACTGTTCGGCTAATATCGGGCCCAAGGGCGACACTGCGATCTTCTTCGGCCTGTCGGGCACCGGCAAGACGACGCTGTCGGCCGATGCGACGCGCACGCTGATCGGCGACGACGAGCATGGCTGGTCCGACACCGCGGTCTTCAATTTCGAGGGCGGCTGCTATGCCAAGATGATCCGGCTGTCGGCGGAGGCGGAGCCGGAGATCTTCGCGGTGACGAAGCGCTTCGGCACCGTGCTCGAGAACGTCGTCATGAACGCCGAAGCGAGGACGCTCGACCTGGACGATCCGACGCTCGCGGAGAATAGCCGCGGCGTCTATCCGATCAACTTCATCCCCAATGCGTCGCGCGACAATCTCGGGCCCGTCCCGACCAACATGATCTTCCTGACCGCGGACGCCTATGGCGTGATGCCGCCGATCGCGAAGCTGACTCCCGACCAGGCGATGTATCACTTTCTTTCGGGCTACACCGCGCGCGTTGCAGGCACCGAAATCGGGGTGGTCGAGCCCGACGCGACCTTCTCCACCTGTTTCGGCGCCCCGTTCATGCCGCGCCACCCGTCGGTCTACGGCAATCTCCTGAAGGAGCGGATCGCCGCGGGCGGGGTCGATTGCTGGCTGGTCAACACCGGCTGGACCGGCGGCAAATACGGCGTCGGCCACCGCATGCCGATCAAGGTCACCCGCGCGCTGCTCAACGCCGCGCTCGACGGCAGCCTCAACGCGGCCGAGTTCCGGACCGATCCGAACTTCGGCTTCCAGGTGCCGGTGGCGGTGCAGGGGGTGGACAGCACGATCCTCGATCCGCGCGCGACCTGGTTCGACAAGCAGGCCTATGACGCCACCGCGGCCGAGCTGGTCGACAAGTTCGTCGACAACTTCGCTCAGTTCGCGGAGCATGTCGACGAGGGCGTCCGCCAGGCCGCGCCCAAGGTGACGAAGGTCAGCGAGCCGGCCTGAGCGAAGGATTCTAAATTAATAGTAAGCTTATTTCTTTTAGCTGCCCTGACTGGTCAGTCGACCTATCTGCAATGTACCTTCCCGGTAACGACGCAGTATTGGACGTGACAGCTGACGAGGCGAACGGCTCTGTCACCACCGCACTTAGATCGACCGGCTATTCGGAAAGCTATCCTGCCGCCTTCACGCCAACAGAGGTACGCTTCCAGAACAGGCTGTTGTCGTACGTCGTTAGCCGGACAGACCTAAGTATCCAGCGCACAATTAAGATGATTAGCAGCATGGACACGGGGTCGTGTAGGCTCGGCGCGGCTCCGTGACGCGCTTTCTGACGCCGCAGGCTATGCCGCCACGATCCGCGCCAGCACCGTCATCGGCACCGGCCCGGCCTGAACCACGCGGTCGTTAAACGCCTTCAGGTGCAGCCGTCCGCGCGCTGCTGCGCGCAGCCGCAGGATCTCCGAATGCCCGACCTTGTACGCGCATGCCTGGCCCGGCCAGCTGCAATAGCGGTCGACCTCGCTCGTCACCTCGCCCGGATCCTGGCCGTTCGCCGCCGCGAACCAGCGGATCGCCTGGTCCCGGGTCCAGCGCTTCGCGTGCAGCCCGGTATCGACCACCAGCCGACCCGCGCGGAACGCCATCGATTGCAGGAAGCCCAGCCGGTCGACCGGCGCGTCGGCGTACATGCCCAGCTCGTCGGCCAGTTGCTCGGCATAGAGCGCCCAGCCCTCCTGATAGGCGCTGAAGCTCAGGAGGTTGCGGATCACCGGCAGGCGGAAGGCATATTCGCCCTGCCAGACATGGCCGGGGATCGCCTCGTGATAGGCGAGCGTCGGCAGCGAATAGCGGGGGAGCGCGCCGGGCGAGCGCAGGTTGATCCACAGCTTGCCCGGCGTCGAGCCGTCGATCGCGCCCGCGCCGCCATAGGCGCCCGCGGCGCCCGGCTCCTCCGCCGACGGGATTCGTCGCACCTCCACCTGCCCGCGCACCGGATGCGCGAAGGCGCCCGGCAGCTTCGGCCGGATCGCGTCGATCTGCACCTGCATAAAGGCGATGATCTGCGCCCGGCCGGCATCATTGTCGGGAAACAGGAAGCGCGGGTCGCGTCCGAGCGCGGTCATCCGCGCGCCGACCGATCCTTGCGTGTAGCCGAGCGGCCGCAGGATAGCGTCCATTTCCGACTGGTAATGCGCCAGCTCGTCCAGACCTTGGCGATGGATCTCGTCGGGCGAGCGCGTCGTCGTCGTCGCCGCCGCCAGCGCCCAGCGGTAATAGGCGTCGCCCTGCGGCAGCCGCCACACCCCCGCGTCGCTCCCCGCCCGTGCCCGCTGGTCGCGCAACGCCGCGATCTGCCGGTCGAGCGCCGGGACGACCCGCTCCCGGCACAGCCGCACCGCTTCGGCTGCGCGCGCCGGAAACTTCGACGCCAGCGTCGTCACCACTGGCCACCCCGCGGGATCGCCGCCGCGCGACAGGGTCAGCGCGGCTATCGCCTTGTCGAGCAGGAAGTCGGGTGGCACCGCCGCCGCTGCCGTGCCCAGCCGCACGCGCTCGGTCTCGCCTTCCAGCTGCGCCGCATAGCCCGCCAGCCGCGCCAGATAGGCATCGGCGTCGCCGACGCTGTCCAGCTTCTGCGTGCCCGTCAGCAGCCGCGGCACGTCGATGAACGCGCCCACATTCTGGATCACCGGATAGGGCGAGTTGCGCCACCCGCCGACATCGACCTCGCCATAGGCAAAGGCGAACCCCTCCAGCGCGCTGGTGTAGGCGGTCCGCACCACGTCGACATGCACCCGCGCCGCCGGGTCGAGCCGCCTGGGGTCCAGCCGCTCGAGCCGCGCCAAGCCGTCGCGCAGATGCCCTGCGATCGCCTGGAGTCCCGCCGGACTGCGGTCCGCCAGCCGCCCGCGCAGCGCCGCGCGCGCGCCGGTGTCGACCCCCAGCTCCGACGCCTGCGCCGGATAATCCTGCAGGAACCGCTCGGCGATCGCGTCGAGCGCAACCGTCGGATCGTCGCCGGCCGCGAAGGCGGGAACGGCGGCCGCCGCGACGGTGGCGGTGGTGGCGGCGAGGACAGCGCGGCGGGTCAGCATCTCGCCAGCTTCGGCGAAGGCGGCGACGGCCGCAAGCGAGTATCGCCCACCCCCTGCGGGGGAGGGGTTGGGGTGGGGCCTCTCCCCGAGCACTGCGCTTGTGACGCCACGCCACCCCCCTCGCTGCCCTACAGGGGAGGGGGGCGGACTGCCTTGCCTCCCGCCCTGACCTCGCTAAGAGCCACAAATGGACATCCGCCTCGGCCTCACCTTCGATGACGTCCTCCTCATTCCCGCCGAATCGGACGTGCTTCCGACCGCCGCCGACACCCGGACGCGGCTGACGCGCGGCATCGGTCTCAATATCCCCATCCTTTCGTCGGCGATGGACACGGTGACCGAGGCTGACATGGCGATCGCGATGGCGCAGCTGGGCGGCGTCGGCGTGCTCCACCGCAACCTCTCCGTCGAGGAGCAGGTCGCCGCCGTCCGTCAGGTCAAGCGCTACGAATCGGGCATGGTGGTCAATCCGATCACTATTGCGCCGACCGCGACGCTGGCCGACGCGCGCGCACTGATGACCGGCCACCGGATCAGCGGCATCCCGGTGGTGGAGGCCGACGGCAAGCTGGTCGGCATCCTCACCAACCGCGATGTCCGCTTTGCCGAACATCTCGCCCAGCCTGTCGCCGAGCTGATGACCCGCGACAACCTTGCGACGGTCCGCGATGGGGTAGGGCAGGAGGAGGCGCGCCGCCTGCTCCATCAGCGCCGGATCGAGAAGCTGCTGGTCGTCGACGACGCCTATCGCTGCATCGGCCTCATCACCGTCAAGGACATCGAAAAGGCGGTGACCTATCCCGACGCGACCAAGGACGCCGCCGGCCGCCTCCGCGTCGCCGCCGCGACCACGGTCGGCGACAAGGGCTATGAACGGACCGCGGCTCTGGTCGACGCCGAATGCGACTTGGTCGTGATCGACACCGCGCATGGCCACAACCGCGACGTCGCGCGCGCGGTCGAGCGGGTGAAGAAGCTCTCCAACTCGGTTCAGGTCGTTGCCGGCAACGTCGCCACCGCCGAGGCAACCCGCGCGCTGGCTGGTGCGGGCGCCGACGCGGTCAAGGTCGGGATCGGCCCCGGCTCGATCTGCACCACCCGCGTCGTCGCCGGCGTCGGCGTGCCGCAGCTGACCGCCGTAATGGAGTGCGCCGAGGCGGGCCGCGCCGCGGGCGTGTCGGTGATCGCCGACGGCGGCATTCGCACCTCGGGCGACATCGCCAAGGCGCTGGCGGCGGGCGCATCGTCGGTGATGATCGGCTCGCTGCTCGCAGGCACTGAGGAGGCGCCGGGCGAAACTTTCCTTTACCAGGGCCGCGCGTACAAATCCTATCGCGGCATGGGCTCGGTCGGCGCGATGGGTCGCGGTTCGGCCGACCGCTATTTCCAGGGCGACGTCAAGGACCAGATGAAGCTAGTCCCCGAGGGTATCGAGGGCCAGGTCCCCTTCAAAGGCCCGGCGCGCGACATCGTCCATCAGCTCGTCGGCGGGGTGAAGGCAGCGATGGGCTACACCGGCGCGCAGACCCTCGATGAACTCCGCGCCCGCGCCCGCTTCGTGCAGATTACCGGCGCCGGCCTGCGCGAAAGCCATGTCCACGACGTGACGATCACCAGGGAAGCACCGAACTACCCCACGCGATGACGCATGTGCGGGCAGCACCAAACGCACCATTCGGCCGAGCGCAGCTGGCGGGAAGCAGCGTTGTCGCCCACGCCGCCGGTCAACGTCGGTGAGTTGCCGTTGCGATGCAGATCGCATCGGCGCGGGTAGAAAATGCTTAACCCTGCGCCGCTATCCGGCCGCGCATGGCGCTCTCCTTCACCCGCACTGCGCTCCCTGCAGGCATCGGCTTTGGCTTGTACCGATTGGGCAAGCTGATCGGCGAGTTGGGCGATATCGACCATGCAACCGGCAACAATGCCGGGGCACTTCAATACCACCTTTTCGCGCTGGTCGCCACGATCGGCGCGCTCGCCTGCTTCATCTATGCCGGCATCGGCGCTTTTCGTGCGTTCCGCGGCAGTAACGCCGATCCCGCCGCACCGGCCGGCGTCGCCGCCGACCCCCCGGCCGCAGTCGCACGGCCCCGTGCGGAGCGATCCACCTCGCCGGTTGTCGCGACGGCGGCGCCGCGCGGCTTCGGACGCAAGCCGGTTCCTTGAGCATCGCCGTTCGACCCGCGTGCGGCGTGCGGCTATGACCATTGGTGGCCGGCGAGCCGCGGCACACTGGCCGCGGACATGGCCTTAGCGAGTCCTGCAGGGTGAGGATCGAGTAGCTGCGATGACCCCTGCCGCCCGTACCCAAGCCGCTATCGAGTTGCTCGACGCCATCATCGCCGCCGCACGCGACCATGGCCCGGCGGCCGATACGCTGATCGGCCGATACTTCGCGGTGCGGCGCTATGCAGGATCGAAGGACCGCCGGGCCGTGCGCGCGCTGGTCTACGCCGCGGTCCGCGCCGCCGGTGAGCGGCCGGAGAGCGGGCGCGCGGCGCTGCTGCTCTTGGCGAAGGCCGATCCGGCGGTCGCCGCCACCTTCGACGGTTCGCCACACGGGCCTGCAGCCATCGCTCCGGGCGAGCGGATCGCCACGGCCGGCGTCGCGCCCGCCTGGCTCGCCGAGCTGCTGGCGGCGTCCGGGATCGATACCGCGGGGCAGCATGCGCTGATCGACCGTGCGCCGCTCGACGTTCGCGTCAACACGCTTCTCGCCGACCCGGCAGCGGTCGCGACAGAGATCGGCGGCAGGCCGATCGCGGGCCTGTCCGCCGCGCTGCGCCTGCCCGCGGGGACCGACATCGCCCCGGTCCTCGGCCGCGTCGAGGTGCAGGACGCGGGCAGTCAGCTCGTGACGCTCGCCGTTGACGCCCGCCCGGGACAAACCGTTGTCGACCTGTGTGCGGGCGCAGGCGGCAAGAGCCTCGCGCTCGCGGCCGCGATGGTCAATGACGGCCGCATCGTCGCCTGCGACACCGATCGCGGCCGGTTGTCGCGGCTGCCCATGCGTGCCCAAAAGGCGGACGCGAGGATTATCGAAACGCTGCTGCTCGATCCCGATCGCGAACGCGAGGCACTGGCCGGGTGGCAGGGCAGGGCGGACGCGGTGCTTGTCGACGCGCCCTGTTCGGGCACCGGCACCTGGCGGCGTAATCCGGAGGCGCGCTGGCGGCTCAACGCCGATCGGCTCGCGCGTTTCGCCGCGACCCAGGCGCGCCTGCTCGACATCGCCGCACCGCTGCTCCGTTCGGGTGGCGCATTGGTCTATGTCGTCTGTTCACTACTTGATGTGGAAGGCGCCGATCAGGCCGCCGCCTTCGCGGCGCGCAGCGGCTGGGCGGCCGAGCAGGTCGATCTGTCCGCAGGCTGTGCGCACGGCGCCGGCTGGCGGCTCGATCCGGCGCACGACGATACAGACGGCTTTTTTGTCGCGCGGTTCCGGGCACCGTGATAGCCTGCTGCGCGTGCGATCCCGTCTGGAGATGATGATGCGTTCCCTGCCGCTCGTGCTCGCCGGTTCGCTGGCCGTGCTCTCCATATCCACCTCGCTTGCGGGGCAGCGTCCCGCTGCGGCGATCGACACGCGCTCGCTGCAGCTGCTGACGGAGGGCAAGACGGCGCGCGCTGCGGGCGATCTCGACGCGGCGCAGGACGCGCTGGAGGCGGCGGCCGCGGTCGATCCTCGCAATCGGCAGGCGTTCATCCAGCTCGCCGAAATCGCGGAAGCACGCAATCTGCCCGGAAAGGCGATCAGGCTGTACCGCGAGGCGCTGGAGCTGGAGCCCAACGACGTCGTCGCGCTGGCGGGGCAAGGCGAGGCGCTGGTCCGCCGCGGCGCCGTCAATCGCGCGCGTGAAAACCTCGCCAGGGTGCGCACGCTGTGCCGTGGCGGCTGCCCTCAGCTCGCCCAGCTGACCGCCGCGATCGCCCACGGACCGCCGGTCGCGACGGCGCAGGCGGTGACACCCGTCCCTGCCGCAGCGCACGAATAGTCAGCCCGACAGCAGCCGCGCCATTGCGATCCACTCCGGTACGGTGACGGTTTCCGCCCGCCGCGCCGGATCGATCGCGAGCGCGTCCAGCGCCGCGAGCGCGCCCGGCACGGCCTTGACGCTCTGCCGGAGCATCTTGCGCCGCTTTCCGAACGCCGCCGCGGTCAGCCGCTCCAGTACGGCGACCTCTACGCCTGCTGGCGACGCGCCCGGCGCCAGATGGACCACTGCCGACATCACCTTGGGCGGCGGCGTGAACGCGGAGCGGTGCACCGGCATGGCGATCCGCGCCGCCGCGCGCCACTGGGCAAGCACCGCCAGCCGGCCGTAATGACCGCTACCGGCGGCTGCGACGATCCGCTCCGCCACCTCGCGCTGGAACATCAACGTCGCCGATGCCCACCAGGGCGGCCATGCGGCAGTCAGCCACTGGACCAGCAGCGCGGTGCCGACATTGTACGGCAGGTTGGACACGATATGCGCGGGAGCGTCGAACAGCCCCGGCAGATCGATCGCCAGCGCGTCTCCCTCGATCACCCGCAGCCGTCCGGGATATACCGACTCCAGTTCCGCCAGCGCCGGCAGGCACCGCCGGTCGCGCTCCACCGCCGTCACCCGCGCACCCGCCGCGAGCAGCGCCCGGGTCAGCCCGCCGGGACCGGGTCCAACCTCCAGCACCGCCGCGTCGGCCAAGTCGCCCGGGATCGCCGCGATCCGGGCGAGCAGCCGCTGATCGAACAGGAAGTTCTGCCCCAGCGCCTTCGAGGCCTGCAGCCCGTGCCGCGCCACCACGTCTCGAAGAGCGGGCAGGGCGTGCAACGGCGGCAGGTCAGGGGTCACGCTCCGGCGCGCCGGGCCGCCGCCTCGCCCGCCATCCGGATCGCGGCGATCATCGCGCCCGGATGCGCCATGCCCTTACCCGCGATGTCGAAGGCCGTGCCGTGATCGGGCGATGTCCGCACGATTGGCAGGCCGAGCGTCATGTTGACGCCCTCGTCGAAGTCGAGCGTCTTGATCGGGATCAGCGCCTGGTCGTGCGTCGGACACAGCGCCACATCATAGGCGGCGCGCGCTCGTGCATGGAACAGCGTGTCGGCCGCGAACGGCCCGCGGGCATCGATGCCCTGCGCCCGCAGCGCCGCGACGGCGGGGGCGATGACGTCGATCTCCTCGCGCCCGAGGGTGCCGTCCTCGCCTGCGTGCGGGTTCAGCCCCGCCACCGCGAGCCGCGGTGCGGCGATCCCAAAATCGCGCCGCAGTCCCGCCGCCGTCGCGATTGCCTTGGCGACGATCAGCTCCACGGTCAGCAGCCGCGAGACATCGGCGAGCGGCACATGCACCGTCAGCGGCACGACGCGGAGCGACGGCCCCGCCAGCATCATGACCGTGTCACGCCGGGCGACGCCGCACCGGTCCGCGATGAACTCGGTCTGCCCTGGCGCATCGAACCCGATCGCATAGAGCTGTGCTTTCGCCACCGGTCCGGTCACCAGCGCCGCAGCGTCACCGGCGCGTGCAAGGCCGGTCGCAGCGGTCAGCGATGCGAACGCGGCGCGTGCCCCCGCCTGCGTGGGCGTCCCCGGCGCGTGGCGGCCCGCCTCGGCGACGGCGAGCACCGGTAGTGCGCGGTCAAAGATGGATGACGCCTCGGCCACCGTCCCGATCACCTCGACTGGCACGCCCCACGCCGCGTTAGCGTCGCCTACCGCGGCGAACACCGGCAGCGTCTCCGCCTCCCTGGCGCGCCACGCCTTGCCAATGATCTCGGGCCCGATACCCACCGGATCGCCCATTGCCACCGCCAGCGGGAGCGGGCGCAGCGCCGGCTTACCGATAGTCGATCACCGCATCGCGCCGCAGGTCACGCAGCCGCTGTTGCGCGCGCAGATTGACGCGGGTCTGCTCCAGCTGGTCCTGCACCTGATCGGCGCGCGGCAGCTGTGCGGTGGTGGGATCATCGCGTCCGCACAGCACCAGCGCGCGAACGCCTTCGGTCGGTGAGCCGAAGGGCGGCGTCGCCTGACCGATCTGCAGGTGCAGCACGATCTCCTGCAGCTGCGGCGGCAGCGCGCGGAGCTGGACCGCGTCGTTGTCGACCACTTCGGCGCCCAGCGACGCGCCGATGCGCTCGACGGTGCCGCACCCCTGCAGCGTCCGCAGCCCGGTCGCGAACGCCGCGGCGCGCGCGGTCGCATCAGCCTGGGTGATCCCGGCGGGGAATCGCAGCGTCATTTGCTTGAGGCTGAGGCGCGCATCGCGCGGATCGGCGGTCAGCACCTGCCGCTTGTCGGTCATGTACAGGATGGAGAAACCGCCAGAGTTCTGCACGGGTCCCGCAACCTGCCCGATCTGCATCTCCTGCGCCGCCTGTGCGAGCTCGGAAGGCAGCACGTTGGCGCGCACCCAGCCCAGATCGCCGCCGACGCTGCTGGTCGAAGCCTGCGAATATTGGCGCGCCGCCGCGTCGAAGGTCAGCGTGCCGGCGCTCAGCTGCTGGATGATCTGGCGCGTGGTGGCGAACACCTGCTGCTCGTTGGCGGGCGTCGCGCGCAGGAAGATTTCGCGGACGTTGAACTCCTGGGTCCCGCGCGCCAGCTCCAGGCGGTGGAGGATGCCCGCCACCTCCTGATCGCTGACGTTGACGAAGGGCGAGATCTTGCGCCGCAGATAGCGCTGCCACGCCAGCTCCGCCTCGATCTCATGGCGCAGGGTCCGCTCGGACGTGCCCGCGCGCTGCAGCAGCGCGGGCATCGCCGGCGACGTGACGTGAAAGCTCTGTTGCGCGGTGCGCGCGAACGCTTGTTCGATCTCAGGCGGCGTGACGGTGATCTCGGCGGTCTTCGCCTCCTGCAGCTGCAGGGTTTCGTCGATCAGCTGGCGCAGCACCTGGAGCCGCAACCGGTCGCGCTCGTCGCCCGTGATGCTCGCCACCGGCACGTTGTTGTACAGCGCGATTAGCGCCATGCGCTGATCGACATCGGTGCCGGTAATCACCGTCTCGTTGACGACCGCGGTCGGCTTGCGGATGTTGGGATCGAACCGCCCGAAAATCTGCAGATTGGCCGGGATATCCAGTCCGCCGGTTTCCGGCGCGCTCTGGTCCGGCACCGTCTGAGCGGAAACTCCCGCGCCGATCGTCACCAGCGCCGCCACGGCTGCACACACGCTTCTGAAACGCCTGATCACTCTGTCGTCACTCCCGCACGCGCACCGGCGCGGCCCTGCATCCGCGACCGCAACTGGCTGCCGTGCCCTGAACGCGCGCTTAGCGACCGAGATTAGTGAAGGCCAGTGTCAACAAAAAGGCGTTGCCCGCACGCGCGTCGCCAGTATCCTGGTAATCACGCCGCCAGGTCAGTCCCAGCCGCAGGCAATCGTCCTGATACTCAACCCCGACCCGGTGGCGGACGGGGTCGAAACCGTCGGCAAGGCTGAGCGGGTCTTCGGCCTTGTTGGTAAGGTCGATGACGGTACTGGCGAAGGCCGACCAGAAGCGGCGGAACTGCACCCGCCCCGCCAGCCGCAGCTCCTCGCGGTCCTGCAGGTCCTCGATCGCGGGATAGATGTTGCGGTCCAGCCGCAGGTATCCTGCGAGCACATAGGTCGAGCGCGAGCCGATCGTCGCGTCCAGCTCATTGCGGCGAAACCCGAGGCTGTCCTTGTCCAGCCGGTAGCGGTGGGTCACCGACACGAAGTCGCGGAATCTCACCTCGGTCCGCCCGACGATATCCGACCAGCGATCGGCCAGCCCCGTTCCGTCCGGCAGAATGCCCGCGCGCCGCGTCAGGCGATAGCTCTGCCCGACCACCGCATCGACCCGGAGGCCCGGCAGGTCGAGCGCCCATTCCGCGCCATAGGTCGCGCGCGTTCCGTCCTCCCACCGGTCATATCCGGGAAAGCGATTGAGCGCGAACAGATTGCTGTCGTCCAGGTCGACCGCGCGCGCGTCCTCATTGGGCAGCGACAGGTTGGCGATCCGCGGCGAGGCGACGATCTGCAGCCGCGGCGTAAAGCGCTGCGTGCCGCCGCCGAGCGCACCGATCAGCGGCCAGCTCAGGTCGGCTGCCGCAGCGCCGATGGCGCGCGTGTGGAACCCCTCCAGCCCGCGATAGCTGGTGACCGCCGTGCTGAGCGTGTCGTGGGTGTTGTAGGCGTCGCCACGGGCATAGCCGGTCAGCGTCAGCACCTGCCCGCCGCTCGTCACCCGCCGCAGATCCCAGCGGATGCTCGCAAAGGCGCGCTGCGTGTCCTGACCGCCGGTCCGCGTCAGCGCCAGGCTATTGAGCTGTAGCTGCGCCACCCCGCCCGCGACTTGAGTGAAGCGCCGGCGATAGTCGATCTCGGGCAGGGCGATCGGCTGCATGCCCTGGCTGTCCGCGACGCGCAGCGTCTGCACCGCCCAGCCGGTGATCGCGAAGTAGCTGTCGCGGTCGATACGCTCTAGCGACGCGGTCGAGCGCAACCGGTCATCGCGCGATATGTCGTAGCGGCGCAGGAACGTGCGGTCGGTCGTCACGCGAAGCGAGCCGCTGGCCGACCACATGGGCGAGAACTGATAGCGCGCGACGCCGTCGAGGTAACCGCGAAACGCCTGCTCCGTGCCGCTTCCCGTCACCGTCGATAGGTCGTCGCTGCGCCGGCTCGCGGTCGCATAGCCGGTCACCTTGAACGCGCCGGACGTGCCCAGCGCGTCATAGGACAGCTCCACCATCGGCAGCACCGCGGTAAATAGATGCGGCGTGAAGGTCAGCCCGCGATTGGGCGCGAGCCGCCAATAATAGGGTGCGACGATCTCCAGCCCGTTGACGTTCTTGTAACGGATGTCGGGGGTCAGAAAGCCGCTGTCGCTGTCTTCGCCCACTGGCGCGGAGAACTTCGGCAGCGGGATGGTCGGCAGACCGAACAGGTGAAATCGGCCGCCAACGAAATAGATGCGCTCGCGGTCGGGGCGATAGGTCACGCGCACGGCCGTGATCTTCCACGATGGCGCCTTGGGACAGCCTGCGCTGTTGACCACCGCGCACGGCGTGTAGGCGGCGTGGTTGAGATCGACCGTCCCGTCCTCCGACCGCGTGCCGCGCGCCGCCGCCAGCCTTCCGCCGCGCTCCAGCACGACCAGCATGTTGTCGACGACCCCATCCTTTAGGCTGTCGGTCAGTTCGATCGAATCGCCATAGGCGACGTCGCCCTGCGGGTTGACGACGGCGATGTTGCCGGTCGCGACGACTTGGCCGGTGCGCCGGTTCCACACGACGCGATCGGCGCGCAAACGGTTGCCCTGGCGCGTCATGCGCACTGCGCCGACGGCGGTGACGACATCGGCGTTGTTGTCATATTCCAGGCTGTCGGACGAGAACTGGACCTGCTGCGCGTCCGCCGGCGCCGCCTGAGCCGCCGCCGGATCGATCGCGGGCGGCGGCGCGACCGGCCGGGTCTGCAGATCCTGCGCGCCCGCCGGCGTCACCGCGGCCAACGCGAGCGCAGCGGAACTCGCCCGCAACAAATCACGCAACAGGAGGATAAGCCGACCCCTTTTGGCGGCCGATCCGCCGCTGACCGCGCGCCTATCGCAGCCCCGCCGCCACCGCAATCGCTTGCCTCGCCGCCCGCACGGCGTAGAGGCGGGACATCATCACCGCAAAGGCCTGACTTTCCATGCAGATCAGTTTCGCGTCCGTTGCCGGCAAGGCGGACGTCCTCGTCCTTCCGGTCGAGAAGGACGCGCTCGGCCGCCGCGATCTGGCTGACGCGCGCGCGGTCGCCGACGCCGCTGCCGCCGCCGCGCGATTCACCGGCGAGGCGGGCAGCAGCGTTGATCTGTTCGCGGGCGAAGCGGCGGGGGTGCGCCACCGCATCCTGCTCGGCGTCGGCGGCGGCGACGAGGCCGACTGGGCAAAGGCGGGCGGCGCGCTGACCGCGAAGCTGCTGACCACCGCAGCGGCGGCAACGATCGACCTGACCGGTATCTCGGTCACCCCGGCGGCGGTGGCGCGGTTGGCGGGCGCGGCGGCGCAGCGCGCGTGGCGGCACGACGTCTACCGCACCAGACTGCCCGAGGCGCAAAAGCCGACGCTCGCGAGCCTGACGATCGTCGGCGCGCCCGATGGCGCCGACGCCGCCTGGCTGGCGCAGAGCGCGGTCACGGACGGCATGGCGCTGACCCGTCAGCTCGTCACCGAGCCGCCGAACCTCCTCTATCCGGAGACATTCGTCGAACAGGTGACGGCCTCGGTCGAAGGCCTTGGCCTGGAGATCACCGTCCTCGACGAGCCCGCGATGCGTGAGCTCGGCATGGGTGCGCTGCTCGGCGTCAGCCAGGGCTCGGCCCGCGACGCACGCCTGCTGGCGCTCAGGTGGAACGGGGCGGGAGAGGGCGCGCCCGCGATCGCGCTGGTCGGCAAGGGCGTCACCTTCGATACCGGCGGCATCTCGATCAAGCCCGCTGCTGGCATGGAGGACATGAAGTGGGACATGGGCGGGGCCGGCGCCGTCGCGGGCGCGATGAAGGCGCTCGCCGTTCGCAAGGCAAGGGCGAACGTGATCGGCGTCATGGGGCTGGTCGAGAACATGCCCGACGGCAACGCCATCCGTCCGGGCGACGTGCTGACCTCGATGTCGGGTCAGACGATCGAGGTGCTCAACACCGATGCCGAAGGGCGGCTGGTGCTGTGCGACTGCATCACCTGGGTACAGCGGACGCATGGGGTCGAAACGATCGTCGACCTGGCGACGCTGACCGGCGCGATGATCGTCGCGCTGGGCCATGAATATGGCGGGCTGTTCAGCAACGATGACGCGCTGGCCAGGCAGCTGGAGGCGGCGGGACTCGCCACCGACGACAAATTGTGGCGTTTCCCGCTGTCCGCGACCTACGACAAGCTGATCGACTCGCCGATCGCCGACGTCAAGAATGTCGGCCCGCGCGGTGCGGGGTCGATCACCGCGGCGCAATTTATCCAGCGGTTTGTCGAAGACGGCGTGAAATGGGCTCATCTCGACATCGCCGGGATGGTGTGGAGCGACAAGCCTGGCGTTCATCACGACAAGGGCGCCACCGGCTACGGCGTCCGCCTGCTCGACCGCTTCGTCCGCGACAATGTCGAACAGGCCTCGCCATCCCGGGCTTGACCCGGCATTTCGCGTTGTTTCTCGTCGCGCCCGGCATGGCGGAGGTTGGATGCAGGTCGACTTCTATCACCTTACCCGCCAGCCCTTGGACCGCGTCCTGCCGCAGATCGCCGAAAAGGTGCTCGCGGCGGGCGACCGCCTGCTGATCGTCGTCGAGGATGAAGCCGAGCGGGTCCGGCTCGACCGTCATCTCTGGACCTACACTGCCGGCAGTTTCATGCCGCACGCGCAGGTCGGCACCGGCGGCGACACGGCCCAGCCCGTCCTCCTCGCGCCCGACATCAACGCCGCCAACGGCGCCCGCAACGTGGCGCTCGCCGACGGCAAATGGCGCGACGGTGCGCTGGACTTCGACCGCGCATTCCACTTCTTCGACGAAGAACGTATTGCCGATGCACGCGCCGCCTGGCGGCTGGTCAAGGACCGCGACGGCGTTGAGCCGCGCTACTGGAAGCAGAACGATACCGGCCGCTGGGAGCAGGTCGCCTGACTGCCGCAATTGCATTCCCCCTGCTTAACCATGTTAATACCAGAAGGGGGTAAAGGCTCGTCGGAGCAATTGGGGGCTGAGGGTTGGACAGGGGAGCCGCACCGACGGCGATGCTGCGCTTCGTCGCGATCGATGGACTTCGCGCGTGGATGGCATGGCTGGTGCTCGCCATGCACATTGTTCAGCAGGGCTTGCCCGGCGGCGGCCCGGCCGCCTGGATCAAGCTCGACCTCGGCGGACAGGCGGTCGACACGTTCATCATCATCAGCGGCTTCGTCATCACGCATCTGCTGATCGAACGGTCCGGCGGCTATCTCGCCTACATCATCCCTCGTTTCATGCGTCTGTTTCCGGCCTTCGTCGTGGCCTGTGCGCTGGGCGCCGGATCGCTCGCCCTTGGATCACAGTGGGCAGCGGCGGGCTGGTTCGAACCGTCTCACGGCATCGAATACCGCAACCTGATCGCCTACCTGCCTGCGCATAGCGTCGCCCATTTGTTGATGCTGCACGGCGCCATCCCGAACACGGTGCTGCCCCTGTCCGAATACGCGTTCATCCCGCCCGGCTGGAGCGTGTCGCTGGAATGGCAGTTTTATCTGGTCGCGCCGGCGGTGATCTGGTTGTGCCGCACTCACAGCCGCGCCGTCGTGCTGGTCGGGACGGTCGCGATCATGAGCGTCGCCTACCATTTCGCGCTGCGCCCGCTGTGGGATCGGCCCAGCTTTCTCGTCGGGACGGCCAAATTCTTTCTGATCGGCATCGGCTGCCGCTTCGCGGCGCCCTATCTGGCGGGGCGGTTACCTTACGTCGCCGCGACGGGGCTTAGCCTTGCCTGTTCGCTGCTGTGGATCGGGCCGCCGTCGATTGCAATGTGGATGCTCGTCTATGCCTTCGTGCTCAGGAAACCGGACGTCGCGATCGGCATGGACCTAGTGCATGTTCGCGTCATGCGGGCGCTGCTGGAAAGCCGGGCGACCCTGTTTCTGGCGGAGCGCTCCTACTCGACCTACCTGCTGCATTGGCCGATCATCACGCTGATGGGTGCGATCGCCACCCACCGGGGCGTTTCAGCCGGACCGGCGCTGACCCTGTGGATGCTCCCGGCCGTGCCCCTCGTGCTGGTGATACAGGAGGTTGTCTACCGGGTTGTCGAGCGTCCAGGCCGCCAGCTGGGTAAACGTTGGGCGCTCCGGCTCGGCGCGCCCGATCCGATCGAAATTGCGGCGGAGACGGCCGTGACGGGCAATCCGCACGAGCGTAATGCCGGTGGGATACCAGTCGCAACCTAGCGATAGCGCTTGCGATCCATAAATCGCGCCCCGGCCGGCCGCGCGTCAACAGCCCTGACGGCTCGCCGGACTATCGCTAGAATGCCGACGCCAGCGCCCGGACCTGCGCACCTAAAGCCGGAAGCCGCAGTGGAGCAGTCCCCGACGTACCAACTCGTGGATCGCGATCGCATCGTGACCCGGCACCAGCACCAGCGCCGGGTCGCTCGTCGCCAGCCGCCCCAGCGCCTGCGTCTCCAGCATCACCGCGCGACGATCGTCGTGGTGGCCGTCGAGGTAGGTCGTCGTGTAGCGCGGCCGGATGCGCTGCAGCCGGACATTGTCGGCGTTGGACGCGACATCGCCCATGAACAGATACTCGCGCCCGTCGGCGCGGCGGACATAGACCATCTGCGACCCCGGCGTGTGCCCAGGCGCCTTCATCAGCACGACGCCCGGCGCAAGCGCATGGAGGCGGTCATAGATCAGTGGCGTCGGCGTCTGGCCGCGCGGCCAGCGCAGCGGCTCCATCTCGGTCGGGTCGGCCAGCTGCTCGCGCGTCACCCGCGCCCGGCCGATGATCGCGGCGAGATGCGGGCTCTCTACCAGCCCGCCGATATGGTCGGCATGCTCGTGAGTGACGACGATATCGCTCGCGCGGTCCATCGCCGCGACCAACCGCGACCACGCCGCCGCGTCATAGCTGCGCGCCCCGAAACGCCGGGCCAGCGCGCCGCTGTTGCCCGTGTCGACGATGATCGATTGATCGGGCCAGACCAGCCGATAGCTGGCGCGCACCATGTCCATCTTGCCCCAGCTCGTCCCGGCGACGATGCCGATCCGCGGCGCATTGGTATGCGACAGCAGCTCCACCTCGATCCGCGCCGGCCCCGGCCCGGGCAGCCGCGCCGCCTCCGCCCGGATCGCCGCCAGATCGAGGTCGAAGCGGCCCGAACGCGGCATCCGGTTGTCGTAGAACAGCCACCACACCGCCGCGCCCAGGAGCAGGACGATCACTCCCCCGGCGCAGCCCAGCCGTCGCAGCCACCGCGCCACCATCGTCCCCTCCTTGCGCTCGCCGCCTGCCCAGCCTAGGGGGCGCGCGACTTTCCGCAACCGTTGAACCCAGGAGCACGTGACCGTCATGGCCGCGACCCGTACCTTTTCGATCATCAAGCCCGACGCCACCCGCCGCAATCTGACCGGCGCGGTCACCAGGATGCTGGAGGAGGCGGGGCTGCGCGTCGTCGCGTCGAAGCGGATCCGGATGACGCAGGATCAGGCGGAGGGCTTCTACGCCGTCCATCGCGAGCGCCCGTTCTTCGCCGACCTGGTCAGCTTCATGATCTCGGGCCCGGTGGTGGTGCAGGTGCTGGAGGGCGACAACGCCGTGCAGCGCAACCGTGATGTGATGGGCGCGACCAACCCCGCCAATGCGGATGCCGGCACAATCCGCAAGGAGCTGGCCGAATCGATCGAGGCGAACAGCGTCCATGGCTCTGATTCGGACGAAAACGCGGCGATCGAGATCGCTTATTTCTTCAAGCCCGAGGAGATCGTCGGCTGAGCGTCGGCTGGTCCCTGCGTCCGGCCCGCGCCGGCGACGCGGGCGCGCTGGCGCTGGTCGCGGGCGCGACGCTGCTGGAGACGTTTCACGCGATCATTCCCGCCGCCGACCTGGTGGCGCACACGACCGGCAAGAGCAGCGCCGCGGCGTTCGGCGGCTGGATCGCGGGCGCTGACTCGCAGGTCTTTTACGCGGGCGCGGCTGGCACCGAAGCGCCGCTCGGCTACGCGGTCCTGACCACAGCCGAATTCCCGGCGGCGGTGCTGCGACCCGGCGACTGGGAACTCCGTCGCATCTACACGCTAGCCGCCGCGCATGGGGCGGGGCTCGGGCCGGCGCTGCTCGACGCCGCCTTGATCGAAGCCCGCGCGCGCGGTCACCACCGCCTGCTGCTCGGCGTCCACCCTGACAATCGCCGGGCGCGGCGCTTTTACGAGCGCAACGGCTTCACGGTGGTCGGCGAACGCACCTTCGCCGTCGGAACGCAGCGGTTCACCGACCCGATCTACGCCCTCGATCTCTAGGGCTTCTCGCGCGCCCAGGCCGCGTCGACCGCCGCCTGTCCGCCGCCGCGCTGGCGCAGCCTGAGCCCGGTCAGCACCAGCACCCGCCCGCGCAGCATCCGGCCGTGCGTCGCCCAGACGACGTCATAGACGCCGCTCGCATCGCGCCGCGCGTCGCCGTCGACATAGGTGACGGTGACGAGCACCGGCAGCCGCCCGCTCCTGCTGTCGGAGCCACCGTCGGTCAGCCGCAGCAGCGTGTCTCCAATTGCATCCGTCGTGATGACGGGGTCGCCCGACGGCCGCTGCGTTACGATTCCCAACGCCCGCGGATAGGCGATCGCGACATCGCTGATCTCGTGCCGCGTATCCGCCAGGCGGAGCGTCCGGCCGCCGTCCGCCACCGTCGCGGTCAGCGTCACGCGCTCCTCCGCCGCGCTCGATCGCGCATGGTCGGCGCGCGACGCCTGCCGGTCGGACCAGGTCAGATACAGTCCAGCGCCCGCGATCAGCACGCCCGCCACCGCGACGAACTCGGCGAGCGACAGCCAGCGCCGCCGCCGCACCTTCTGCTCCACCGTCTCATTACCGGACCCGTTCATCGTCCGCCCGCCTCCAGCAACCGCCGCGGCGCGGCCAGCTCCCAGCTCCGTGCCACGCGATCATCGATCCGGTCCCAGTCGGTGTCGGCCGCACCGACCCGCATCGCCACCCAGCCCGACGGCCCGAGATAAGCAGGGACATAGTAGAAGGCCGGGTCCGCCCCGACCAGCATCGCCTGCTCGTCACGGTCGGCGCACTTGACGATTACCGCCGTCTCGTCGTCGCCGTGATGGTCGTGCCACATATAGGCGAAGAACCGGCCGCCCTTGATCAGGAAACCCGGCGAACCATGCGAGGTGCGCTCGACCGCCTCGGGCAGCGCCAGCGCGATGGCCCGGAGACGCTCCAGGTCGGCGGGATAGTCTGGACTCATCGCGTCACGAACTCCGCCAGCGTCGCCGGGTAGAGCCGATGTTCCTCCACCAGCACCCGCGCCGCAAGGCTTTCCGGCGTGTCGCCGGCCAGCACCGGCACGCGCGCCTGCGCCAGCACCTCGCCCGCGTCCAGTTCGGCGGTGACGAGGTGGACCGAACAGCCATGCTCGACGTCACCCGCCGCCAGCGCGCGGGCGTGCGTGTCGAGCCCCTTGTGCCGCGGCAGCAGGGAAGGGTGAATGTTGAGGATGCGCCCCCGCCAGCACGCGATGAAATCGGGCGACAGCAGCCGCATATAACCCGCTAGCGCTATCACCTCGACCTCTGCGTCGCGAAGGGCCGCGTCGAGCCGTTGCTCATACGCCGCCTTGCCGATCCCCTTGGGCGAGAGTGCAAAGGTCGCCAGCTCACGCTCGCGTGCCCATGCCAGCCCAGCCGCGTCGGGATTGTCGGAGCCAACGAGCGTCAGCGCGTATCCGCGCGCCTGGTCCACCAACGCCATCATGTTCGACCCGCGCCCGGAGATCAGCACGCCGACCTTATGCAAGGTGCATGCCGGACCACGCCCTCCGGCCGCTCCAATCCTCTGGGCCACCGGCCACGGTGCAGCCGCGCTCGCCGGCTTGCACGTCGCCGATCGGAATTACCGTTTCGCCCGCGGCGGAGAGGGCGGCGGCGACGCTATCGGCCTCGGCGGGTGCGACCACCGCGACCATCCCGATCCCGCAATTGAACGTCCGCGCCATCTCCTCCGGCTCGATCGCACCCTGCGCCTGCAGCCACGCCATCAGCCGCGGCTGTTCCCACGCGTCCGCCGCGATCGAGGCATGACACCCGGCCGGCAGCACCCGTGGCACATTCTCCAGCAGCCCGCCGCCGGTGATATGCGCCAGCCCCTTGATCCGCCCCGTCTTGAGCAGCGGCAGCAGCGATGCGACGTATATCCGCGTCGGTGTCATCAGCGTGTCGATCAGCAGCCGGTCCTGGTCGAACGGCGCCGGCCGGTCGAGCCGCCAGCCCTTGTCCGCCGCCAGCCGCCGCACCAGCGAAAAGCCGTTGGAGTGGACACCGGTCGACGCCAGCCCCAGCAGCACGTCGCCCGGCGTGATGTGCGCGCCGGTCAACAGCCGCTCGCGCTCGACCGCCCCGACCGCAAAGCCCGCCAGGTCGTAATCGCCCCCGGCGTACATCCCCGGCATCTCCGCCGTCTCGCCGCCGATCAGCGCGCAGCCCGCCTGCCGGCACCCTTCGGCGATCGAGGCGACCACCCGCTCGGCGACGGCGGTCTCCAGCCGCCCGCACGCGTAGTAATCGAGAAAGAACAGCGGCTCCGCGCCTTGCACGATCAGGTCGTTGACGCACATCGCGACCAGGTCGACGCCAACGCCGTCGTGCCGGCCCCACTCGATCGCCAGCTTCAGCTTGGTGCCGACGCCATCGTTCGCCGCGACCAGCAGCGGGTCGACGAACCCGGCCGCCTTGGGATCGAACACCCCGCCAAAGCCGCCCAGCTCCGCGTCGGCGCCGGGCCGGCGCGTCGCGCGGGCGAGCGGCGCGATGGCGCGGACCAGTGCGTTGCCCGCCGCGATCGACACGCCCGCGCGGGCATAGCTATAGGCGTCGTCGCTCATCGGACCGCCGCCTAGACCGTTGCCGCTTCCCTTTCCACCGCCGCCTTGCCAAAAGCTGCGGCAACCCATGCGCGCGTCCCTCATCCTCACCGGTCTTGTCTCAACCGCGCTCGCGGCGGCGGCGTGGGCGCAGATCGAAGGTGGCGATCGCGGCGTCGCGCCGATGGCGGGTACCTCGTCCTACGAAGTGTCGGGCATCACTGTCGATGTCGCCGCCAGGACCGCCGACGAGGCGCGCTATGGCGGCTGGCGCGCGGCCCAGCGCAAGGCATGGACTCAGCTGTCGCGGCGCATGGGCGCGGGCGGGGGCGCGGTCAGCGACGGCACGCTCGACCAGCTCGTCTCCGGTATCGTCGTCGAGAATGAGCAGATCGGCCCGACCCGCTACATCGCGCGGCTTGGCGTGTTGTTCGACCGTGCTCGGACCTCCGCGATGCTGGGCATCGTCGACCAGGCGGCGCACTCCTCGCCCATGCTCGTCATCCCGGTGCAGGTGTCGGGCGGCGTCGCGCAGGTGTTCGAGGCGCGCACCGATTGGCAGGAGGCATGGGCGCGCTTTCGCACGGGCAACAGCGCGATCGACTATGTCCGTGCGGCCGGCACCGGCCCCGATTCGCTGCTGCTGACCGCAGGGCAGGCGCAGCGGCGCGGCCGTGGCTGGTGGCGAATGCTGCTCGATCAATATGGTGCGTCCGACATCCTGATCCCGATTGTCCGGCTGCAGCGGCAATGGCCCGGCGGCCCGGTAATCGGTGTGTTCGAGGCGCGGCACGGCCCCGACAACGAGCTGCTCGACAGCTTTTCGCTCCGGGTCGCCTCGGCCGACGGCGTTGCCGCGCTGCTCGACGCCGGGGTTCGGCGGATGGATGCGCTGTACGCGCGCGCGCTGTCGCTCGGCGCGCTCAGCCGCGACATCGCGTTAACGCCGCCGCCGCAGCCGGTCGCGCCGCCGCCGGATGAGGTCGGCGATCTGATCGACGCGACCGACACGGCCGACGATGCCCCGACGGCCGCCGGGGCCGGACAGGCTGTTACAGTCACCGTCCAGTATGATTCGCCATCAGCGGCATCGGTCGCGAACGCCGAGTCGACGTTGCGCGGCGTGGCGGGTGTCCGCTCGGCGCAGACAAGCAGCCTGGCGCTGGGCGGCGTGTCGCTGATGCGCGTCGTCTTCGACGGCGATCCGGAGGGGCTGCGCACGGCACTGGAGAGTCGCGGCTATACCGTCAACGGCAGCGGCACGACCTTGCGGATCCGGCGCGCACCGCAGCTGCAGCTGCCCGATTTTCCCACGGACGACCGGCCGAGCGGGTGACCCGCGCCAGGGATCGCGCGACGTGAGCGGGCAGATCGCGCTGCCGCTCGGCTGGCCGCCCCGGCCCCGCGACGATGCGTTTCTCGTCACCGCGTCCAACGCCCATGCTGCGCACCTGCTCGACCACTGGGGCGCGTGGCCCGTACTGGCGGCGCTGCTCGTCGGACCGCGCAAGTCAGGACGCAGCCTGCTCGCGCGCATCTTCGCCGCGAAGAGCGGGGGCCGGGTGATCGACGACGCCGAGCGTGCGCCGGAGGAACAGCTGTTCCACGCCTGGAACGACGCGCAGGCCATGCGTCGTCCCCTGCTGATGGTCGCGGATGCGCCGCCGCCGCGCTGGACCATCACGCTGCCCGATCTACGCTCGCGGCTGGCAGCCGGCATCGTCGCCGAGATCGGCGCGCCCGACGACCAGCTCGTCCGCGCGCTTCTGGCCGCTCAGTTCGAGCGCCGCGGTCTCGATGCGCGCGCCGACCTGATCGATTGGTTGGCGGCGCGGTTGGAGCGCAGTCATGTAGCTGTCATCCGGACGGTGGATGTGCTGGATCAGGAGGTGCTCGAAACCCGCAAACGCCTCTCGATCCCGCTCGCCCGCACGGCGCTCAGGGCGGCGGGGCTGATCGCGAACCCGGAGCGTTTGGAGGGGGCATGACCGGTCGACCCTATCTTGCGCGGCTGACCGAGCCCGACGACGATCCGGCGGGCGCGGGGCCGCAGGGCGATCGCTATTTCAATCGCGAGCTGAGCTGGCTCGCGTTCAACCGCCGCGTGCTGGAGGAGGCGTGTAATCGCGCCCACCCGCTGCTCGAACGGCTGCGCTTCCTGTCGATCTCAGGCTCCAACCTCGACGAGTTCTTCATGGTCCGCGTCGCCGGACTGAAGGGGCAGCAACTGCAGGGCGTCGACCACCGCTCCGCCGACGGGCTGACTGTCGGTCAGCAGCTGACCGCGGTGGTTGTCGAGGCCGACCGGCTGATGGCGTCGCAGCAGCGCGTCTGGGCCGATCTGCGCGCCGAGCTGGACGAGTCGGGCCTGCGCGTGCTGCGGCGCGACGAGATCGATGCCGCCAGCTCGATCTGGCTGGAGGAGCATTTTCGCGATCAGGTTTTCCCGACGCTGACTCCGCAGGCGCTCGATCCCGCGCATCCGTTCCCGTTCATCCCCAATCGCGGCCTGTCGGTGATCTTCGATCTGGTTCGCGAATCGGATGGCGAACCGATCCGCGAGCTGGTCATGCTTCCCGCCGTTACCCGCCGCTTCGTCCAGCTACCCGGCGAACCGGCGCGGTTCGTTGCCGTCGAGACGCTGCTCAAACGCTTCGCGCCTCTCCTGTTTCCCGGCTACTCGATCGGCGGCAGCGCTACCTTTCGTGTCCTCCGCGACAGCGACATCGAGCTGGAGGAGGAGGCGGAGGATCTGGTCCGCTACTTCGCCAATGCCATCAAGCGCCGCCGCCGCGGCCGCGTCATCCGGCTGGAGCTGGAGACCGGTACCCCTGCCGCGCTCGCCACCGTGCTCCGCGACGAGCTGGGCGGCGCCAACGCGATCGTCACCGAATCGGGCCAGCTGCTTGGTCTCGCCGACCTCGAGCTGCTCGTCGACCAGGACCGCCCCGACCTGAAGTTCGCCGCGCTGACCCCCCGTTTTCCCGAGCGCATCCGCGAATATGGCGGCGACTGTTTCGCCGCGATCCGGGCAAAGGACATCGTCGTCCACCATCCCTATGAGACGTTCGAGGTGGTGATCGCCTTTCTCAAACAGGCCGCCGCCGACCCCGACGTGGTCGCGATTAAGCAGACGCTCTATCGCGCCGGCAAGCAGTCCGCGGTGATCAACGCGCTGATCGCCGCCGCCGAAGCGGGCAAGTCGGTTACTGCAGTGGTCGAGCTGAAGGCGCGTTTCGACGAGGAACAGAACCTCGCCTGGGCGTCGGCGCTGGAGCGCGCGGGGGTGCAGGTCGTCTATGGCTTCATCGACTGGAAGACCCACGCCAAGGTCGCGATGGTGGTGAGGCGCGAAGGCACGGCGTTTCGCACCTACTGCCATTTCGGCACCGGCAACTATCACCCGGTCACCGCGCGCATCTATACCGATTTCAGTTTCTTCACCGCCGATCCGGCGACCGGGCGCGATGCGGCGCAGATGTTCAATTACATCACCGGCTATGTCGAGCCGACCGGGCTCGCCAAGCTCGCGCTCAGTCCACGCGACCTGCGGACCCGGCTGACCGCACTGATCGACGCGGAGATCGCGCATGCACAGGCCGGCCGTCCCGGCGCGGTCTGGGCCAAGATGAACAGCCTGGTCGACCCGGCGATCATCGAGAAGCTGTACGAGGCGAGTGCGGCGGGGGTGGAGATCGACCTGGTCATTCGCGGTATCTGCTGCCTCAAACCCGGCGTCCCCGCCCTGTCCGAGCGCATCCGCGTCAAGTCGATCGTCGGCCGCTTCCTGGAGCACAGCCGCGTCTGGGCGTTCGGACAGGGCAGGGCGCTGCCCAATGACCGTGCGGCGCTCTTCATCTCGTCCGCGGACTGGATGCCGCGCAATTTCGACCGCCGTGTCGAATACATGCTGCCGATCGAGAACCCGACCGTCCACGAACAGATTCTCGACCAGGTGATGGTCGCGAACCTGATCGATACCGAACAAAGCTGGGCGCTCGGCGCCGACGGCGACTACTCCCGAACCGATCCGGGCGAGCGGCCGTTCAACCTCCACCGCTACTTCATGACCAACCCGTCGCTGTCGGGCCGCGGCGCGGCGGGCGAGGAAGGCGGCGAGGTCCCGCATCTGTCGCTGGGGCAGGGCAGTTGAACCTGTTCGGCCGCAGCAAGACCGCCGATCCTCGTACCGCGATCATCGACATCGGCTCCAATTCGATCCGGCTCGTCGTCTATGCCGGGCCGCCGCGTGTCCCCTCGATCCTGTTCAACGAGAAGGTGCTCGCCGGGCTCGGCCGCGGGCTCGCCGCGACCGGCGCGATCGCGCCCGAGTCGATGGCGCTCGCCCGCGCCGCGCTCGCCCGCTTCGCCGCCCTGGCGCGCGAGATGACCGTCACTCGGATCCGCACCGTCGCCACGGCCGCGGTACGCGATGCCGCCAACGGCGCGAGGCTGATCGCTTATGCCGAGGAGGTCGGCCTTTCAGTCGAGCTGCTGTCGGGGGAGGACGAGGCGCTCGCCGCCGGTCACGGCGTCCTGTCCGCCTTTCCCGACGCAGACGGCATCGTCGGCGATTTGGGCGGCGGCAGCCTGGAGCTGATCCGCGTGAGGGACGGCGAGGCGGGCGAGCGGGTGTCGTTCCCCCTGGGCGTGCTCCGCGTCGCCGCCGCGCGTGCGAAGGGCGACGCGGCGTTCGAGAAGCAGGTCGTCCGCGCCATCGACAAGGCGGGGTGGAGCGGGCGGGGCAAGGGCCTGCCGCTCTATCTGGTCGGCGGCTCGTGGCGTGCGCTGGCGCGGCTCGACATGGTCCAGACCGATTACCCGCTGCCGATGATCCACCATTACTGCATGGACGATGCTGCCGTCGGGCGGCTGAAGATACTGATCGACCAGTCTCCCAAGGGTCGCGTGCGCGCCGCGCCGGGCCTGTCGGCTGGCCGCATTCCGACGCTGGGCGACGCGGCGGCGGTGCTGACGCTGCTGCTCAGGCATCTCGGCAGCACCGCGACGATCGCCTCGGCCTATGGCCTGCGCGAAGGGCTGTTGTTCCAGGACCTCGACGCCGCCACGCGGTTGCAGGACCCGCTCGCGGTCGCGACCCGCGACGAGGGGCGTAGGGCAGGGCGGTTTCCCGAACATGGCGACCTGCTCGACCGCTGGCTCGCACCCCTGTTCGACCGCGATCAGCCTGCCGCCGCGCGCCTCCGCCACGCCGCCTGTCAGCTCGCCGATGTCGGCTGGCGCGCCAATCCGGAGTTCCGCGCAGTGCGCGCGGTCGAGGTCGCGTTGCACGGCAACTGGGTCGGCATCGACGCGCCCGGCCGCGCCCAGCTCGCCCAGGCGCTCCACGCCAGCCTGGGCGGCGAAGGCGCGCCCGATCCGCTGCCGCGACTGGCGCCCAAGGACCGCCTCGATCGCGCCACTGCCTGGGGCCTGGCGATGCGGCTAGGCCAGCGGCTTAGCGGTGGCCTGGCCGGCCCGCTCCAGCGCTCGCGCCTGTCGGCGGACGAGGGCACGGTGACGCTTCATCTCGCCCCCGAGGATCGCGCCCTCTACGGCGAAGCGGTGGAGCGCAGGCACACCGGACTGGCCGCGTTCCTCGGCCGCCTGCCGATCCTCAGCGCCTGATCGGGCGAGCAGCTACCCGCAGCTGACCGCCGTGATCGTCCGCCGGTGATCGATGCGCAGGTTCAGCCGGTCTTCGCGGAAATCCTGCGTCACCATCTGCCCCGGCCAGATCACCCGCACCGTCCGCGCGCCCGACAATTGTCTGGCCCGGGTCGGCACGTGCCGCCGGTAATGCTCGCCGACCAGCACTTCGGCCGCCGCCGCCGCGCACATGCCCGGCACCGCATCGTCGCGATCGATCGGCGTAGCGGACTGCGCCAGCATCAGCATCACGGCCAGCATCATGCCGCCATCTCCTCTTCAGCCTGATCGTCGGTTCGCGTCATCTTGAGCTTGCCCTTGGTGACCGCGAACGCCAATCGCCCCTCCACCAGGTCGAGGGCGTCGCGGCCGAACTGGTCAAAACGCCAGCCCTCCAGCATCGGCAGCCCGCTCCGCACGCCTGCCGCCAGCGCTTCCAGCTCGTCGGCGCGCGCCAGTAGCTTGGACGCAACGTCGATGTCGCGCGCCCTGATCTTGAGCAGCAGCTTGAGCAGGTCCGCGACCAGCGCGCCGTCCTTGCCCAACCCCGGCGTCCGGTCCTCACGCGGCGGCAGCTCCGCCTCGCTCAGCGGCGACGCGCCCTCGATCGCCGCCATCAGCCGTGCGCCGATCTCGTTCCCCGCCCAGGTCGCCGACAGCCCGCGCACTTTGGCCAGGTCGGCCTGCCGCCGCGGCGCATGCCCCGCCAGATCGGCGAGCGTCTCGTCCTTGACGATGCGGCCGCGCGGCAGGTCCTTGCCGCGCGCCTCCATCTCGCGCCACCGTGCCAGCGCCTTGAGGCGCCCCAGCACCTCGGCCTTGCGGCTCGGCACCCGCACCCGGCGCCAGGCGAGATCGGGGTCGTTGGCGTAGTTGGCAGGGTCCGCCAGCCGCTCCATCTCCTGATCCAGCCAGCCGCCGCGCCCGTTTTTCTTCAGCCGCTCCAGCATCTTGGGGAAAATCTGCAGCAGATGGGTGACGTCGCCGATCGCATAATCGATCTGCCGCGCCTCCAGCGGCCGCTTCGCCCAGTCGGTGAAGCGTGCACCCTTGTCGATCTGGATGCCCAGCCAGCTGTCGACGAGGTTCGAATAGCCGATCTGCTCGCCCTGCCCCAGTGCCATGGCCGCGACCTGCGTGTCGAAGAGCGGGTGCGGAGTCTTGCCGGTCAGATTGTAGATGATCTCCAGGTCCTGGCCGCCGGCATGGAAGACCTTGAGCACCTCTTCGTTGGCAGTCAGCAGGTCGAGCAGCGGCGACAGGTCGATGCCGCCCGCCATCGGGTCGATCGCTGCCGCATCGTCGCCGCCCGCGACCTGGATCAGGCACAGCACCGGCCAGTAGGTGCTCTCGCGCATGAACTCGGTGTCGACCGTGACGAAGTCGCATTGCGACCAGCGGTCGCACAGGCGGCGGAGCGTGTCGGTGTCGGTGACCAGCGGGTGAACGTGCATCGGCCGGGCCATAGGCGCTGCATCGGGTTGACAAAAGGGGGAGGGGTGGGGAGGGCCCGCGCTCGGTTCACAGCCTCTCGACGATCGCGATACCCATGCACGCCTACCGCACCCACACCTGCGCCGCGCTCGACGCCGAGGCCGTCGGCAACGCCGTCCGCCTATCCGGCTGGGTTCACCGCAAACGCGACCATGGCGGCGTGCTGTTCATCGACCTGCGCGATCATTACGGCATTACCCAGATCGTCGCCAAGACCGGCAGCCCTGTCTTCGCGCTGCTGGAGGGGCTGCGCGTCGAGACGGTCGTCACCGTCACCGGCCGGGTCGTCGCGCGCGAGGCGGGTCAGGCGAACGCCAATCTGCCGACCGGCGAGATCGAGGTCGAGGCGGGCGAGGTGACGGTCCAGTCGCCCGCGCAGGAGCTTCCGCTCCCCGTCTTCGGCGAGGCTGAATATCCGGAGGACATCCGGCTGCGCTATCGCTTTCTGGACCTCCGTCGCGAGCGGCTCCACGCCAACATCATGCTGCGCGCGCAGGTCATCGCCTCGATCCGCCAGCGCATGATCGGGCAGGGCTTTACCGAGTTCCAGACCCCGATCCTGACCGCGTCCAGCCCGGAGGGTGCGCGCGACTATCTCGTCCCCAGCCGCGTCCACCCCGGCAAGTTCTACGCGCTGCCGCAGGCGCCGCAGATGTTCAAGCAGCTATTGATGGTCGCCGGCTTCGACCGCTATTTCCAGATCGCGCCGTGCTTCCGCGACGAGGACGCGCGCGCCGACCGCTCGCCGGGCGAGTTCTATCAGCTCGATTTCGAGATGAGCTTCGTCACCCAGGACGACGTCTTCGCCGCGATCGAGCCGGTCCTTCACGGCCTGTTCGAGGAGTTCGCCGACTGGCAGGGCAAGGGTCGTCAGGTTTCGGCCCTCCCGTTTCGCCGCATCCCGTACCGCGAATCGATGCTGAAATACGGCAACGACAAGCCCGACCTGCGCAACCCTATCCTCATCGCGGACGTCAGTGACCATTTCCGCGGTTCTGGCTTCGGCCGCTTTGCATCGATTGTCGAGGCGGGCGACGTCGTCCGTGCGATCCCCGCGCCGGGCACCGCAGACAAAAGCCGCAAGTTCTTCGACGATATGAACGCTTGGGCGCAGGGCGAGGGCTTCGCCGGCCTCGGCTACGCGACGCGCAAGGGCGGCGAGTGGGGCGGCCCGATCGCCAAGAACCATGGTGAGGACAAGATGTCGGCGATGGCCGACGCGCTGGACCTCGGCCCGGATGACGGGCTGTTCTTCGCGGCGGGCCCCGTCGCGCAGGCGACAAGACTAGCCGGCCTCGCCCGCACCCGTGTTGCCGAACAGCTCGGCCTGATCGACGCAAAGCGCTTCGAGTTCTGCTGGATCGTCGACTTTCCGATGTTCGAATATGACGAGGACGCCAAGAAGGTCGATTTCAGCCACAACCCTTTCTCGATGCCGCAGGGCGAGCTGGCTGCGCTTGTCTCGAAGGACCCGCTCGACATCCTCGCCTATCAGTACGACATCGTCTGCAACGGCATCGAGTTGTCGTCGGGGGCAATCCGCAACCACCGGCCGGAGATCATGTACAAGGCGTTCGAGATCGCCGGCTATAGCCGCGAGGACGTCGACAAGAACTTTGCGGGCATGATCAACGCCTTCAAGTTCGGCGCTCCCCCGCATGGCGGCTCCGCGCCCGGCATTGATCGTATGGTCATGCTGCTCGCCGACGAGCCGAACATCCGCGAGGTCATCACCTTCCCGATGACTCAAAAGGCGGAGGACCTGATGATGGGCGCGCCCAGCTTCGTCAGCGCGAAGCAGCTGAAGGAGCTTCACCTGCGCTCGACGGCGGAGGTGAAGGATGCGGCCGCGGTGTCGATTCAGGCTGGCTAGCCGTTAGGCGGTGGCGGCGCGTCCCGATCGCCCCACTGCCACCTGCACAATCGCCGTCACGGCCAGCATCAACGCGAAGCCCGCGCCCGCGGAGCGGGGCGACTCGATCGTGAAGGCGGTAGCGAGCGCCGTGTTGACCGCGAGGGCGAGCAGCGCGGGCGCGGGAAAGAGCGGCATCCGGTAAGGGCGCTCCAGCGCCGGCTCACGGCGCCGAAGCACCAGCGCCGCCAGGTTCACGCTGGCGCACATTCCCGCGTAAAGCGCCGTGCTCAACGCCAGCAGCACGTCGAACAGTCCCACGGTCGCCATCAGCGCCGACGCCGCGACCGTCGCGAGCAGCGCCGTCCGCGGCGTGCCATTGGCCGCGACCGCGTTGAGCACCGGCACACGTCGATCGCGCGCCACGCCCCACAGCACGCGCGTGTACATCATCAGCGAGGAATTCACGATCGTGACCAGCGATATCGTGGAGAGCGCGGTGACGTAGAAATCGGCGCGTGGGCCGAACAGACCTGCGGTCGCGCTCGCCGCGACCAGCGTATCGCCTGCCATCGCCGCCGGCGCGACCTGCCGCAGGAAGGCGAGATTGGCGAGCACGTACAACGCCGTGACCATAGCGATACCGCTGAAGGTCGCGCGCGTGATCGCCCGGCGCGGATCCACCGTCTCCTCGCAATAATAAGCAGCGCCGTTCCAGCCGTTGTACGTGCCGATCACCGCGCGCAGCGCCGCGACGACGCCAAGGATCGACACCGCGACCGGCGGGGCGGCATGCACGACCGGCACACCCCGCGGGCCGAACAGCAACGCGACAATCAGCATGGTGAACAACAGCATCTTGACCGCGCTGCCCAATTCCTGTGACCGCCCCGCCGCCCTCGTCCCCGTGAGCTGGATACCGCCGATCGCGATCGGCAGCAGCGCCGCCAGCGCGCCGACGGGTACCGCGGTCGCCAGACCCATGCGGTGCAGATATTCGCCCAGCACGACGCTGATATAGCCGATCGCGGCGACGTTGCTGACCCAGTCTGTCAGCCCGACCGCCAGCCCGACAAACGGGCCGAACGCGCGCTCGGCGAAGGTGTACGGCCCGCCGGTGCGCCGGATCGCCACCGCCAACTCCACAGTGGACATCGCGTCGACAAAAGAGAACAGCCCGACCACAATCCACGCCGCCATGATGATCGTCGCGTCGGGCACGCCGGCCGCGACCTGTCCGGGCGCGCGCAGGATGCCTTGACCGATCGTGCCGCCGATGATCGCCGCAATCCCGAACACCACACCCAGCACCCGGCGAAGCTGGCCCGTCATAACCTCGGCCATCTGCTATTCCCATCCTGACTGTTCCGGGATCGCAACGACAAGAGCAGAGTACGCGGTCTGCAGCAAGCCGGGTGACGTGGCCCAGCGAGCGTGCCACCACCAAGCGCGCCAACATCGGGGGACGCATGCAGAAAGCACAGCTCGGTTCCGACGCGCCGCCGCCGTTCGTGCGCTCGCTCGGCGTCCTCGGCGTGCTGTTCCTCACCTTGTCGGTCGCGACGCCCGCCTCCTCGGTGTTCGTCTTCATCCCCGACATGTTCGGCGCGGCGGGTACCGGTGCGGTGTGGGCGTTCGTCATCGCCGCTTTGGTCTGCGTCGCGACCGCGTTCATCTATGCCGAGCTTTCCTCCGCCTGGCCGGTCGCGGGCGGCGAGTACGTCATGGTCGCACAGACGCTGGGCCCGTTCGCGGGCTTCGTCATGCTCGGCGTCAACGTTGTCAACAACCTCATCTTCCTTCCCGTTGCGGGGCTGGGGATCAGCGACGTCCTGTCAGTTGTCCTGCCCGGCCTGCCGCAGCTGCCGGTCGCGCTCGGCGTCGTCGCGGCATGCACCGTGGTCGGGCTGTTCGACATCCGCGTGAACGCCGCCATCACCGGCTGCTTCCTCGCGCTGGAGGTGGCGACGCTGGCCGTCGTCGCCGCGCTCGGCCTGAGCGACGCCGTGCGCTCGCCGGTCGCGTTCTTGACTGACCCAGTCGCGGGGCCGACGCTCGCGCCTGCCGGGATCGCCTCGGTCGGGGTCGCCACCTCGATCGCCATCTTTGCGCTCAACGGCTATGGCGCGGCGGTCTATTTCGGCGAGGAGATGCTCGATGCGCCGGCGAAGATTACCCGCGCGATCATGGGGGCGCTGGTGCTGACGCTGGCGCTGGAGGCGCTGCCGCTGGTCGCCGCGCTCACCGGCGCCCGCGACCTGCCGGCCTTGTTCCACAGCGGCAATCCGTTCGGCGAGCTGGTCGCGCAGCTCGGCGGCGCAGGGCTGGCGAGGTGGGTCGCCGTTGGGGTCGCGCTCGCCATCGTCAACGCGCTGATCGCCTGGGTGCTCGCCTGCGCGCGCTTCTTCTACGGCACCGCGCGAGACCGCAGCTGGGGCGCGCCGGTCGACCGGCTGCTCACCGCAATCCATCCGCGGACCGGCGCGCCGTGGATCGGCACGCTGGTGGTCGGCGCGGTCGGCATGCTGCTCTGCTTTATCGACAAGGCGCGGCTGGAGGTGTGGAGCGGCACCGGGCTGATTGCGATCTACGCTGGAATTGCGGTTGCGGTGATGGTTGGCCGCCGCAGCGGCGCCAGTGCCCACGCGCCGTACCGGATGCCGCTCTATCCGCTGGCGCCGCTCGTCACGGTCGCAGCGCTGTTCTACGTCGGTTGGACCAACTGGATGGACCGTCAGACCGGCCGCCCCGCGCTGATCGCGACCGCGGTGCAGATCGCCGCGGCGGCGGCGTGGTACTGGTTGGTGCTGCGCCGCCGGGGGGCGTGGACCGTGAACGTCCCCGAATAAACTGTCCTACATGCGCCGCGCTGTGCATCACCACCGCGCCGGCGGAGAGGTGCCGGTAACGCGCTGGGACAGGTCGGACGCGCGACTGATCGAGCCTCTACTTAGCCTCTACTTCCGCGTCTCACGCCGCCGCGAACCGTCCGTCCTCGCCCAGTACCCGCAGCTTGCCGTCGGCGATCGCGAACACCGCGCCGTGGAGGTGGAGCGTCCCCGCCTCCACCCGTTCGCGGACGAAGGGAAAGGTCATCAGGTTGGCGATCGAGACCTTGACCCCTTCCTGCTCCAGCGCCGCCTGGCCCTCGGCGCCGGTGCCATGCTCGGCCGCCACCTTGTCGCGTGCAGCGTCGAGCAGCGAGATCCAGTTCGCCACGAAGCCGCCTTCGCCGATCCCGGCTCCCGCCAAGCTCTGCGTCAGCGCGGCGTTCACGCCGCCGCACGCGCCATGGCCCAGCACGACGATCTCCTCCACCTCCAGCTTGGTAACCGCGAACTCCAGCGCGGCGGAGACGCCATGATAGATACCTCCCGTCTCGAAAGGCGGCACCAGCGCGGCGACGTTGCGGACCGCAAACACCTCGCCCGGGCGGCTGCCGAAGATCGTCGCGGGGTCGACCCGGCTATCGGAACAGGCGATCACCATCACCTTGGGCGATTGTCCCGTCGCCAGCTCGGACCAGCGCGCGCGCTCGGCCTGCCATTCGGTGCCACGAAACCGGTAATAGCCCTCGATCAGGTCGGTGAAGTGCGTCACGCGCGTGTCCCTTCGTTGTCTGGCGGCCGGGCAGTCGCTATCTGCCGCTCCATGAGTGACGCTCTCCCGCTGGCCGCTCCTGCCCGGCAACGCAAGCCCGACTGGATCAGGGTCAAAGCGCCGACCTCGGCCGGGGTCGGCGAGACCCGCAAGCTGATGCGGCGCTTGGGCCTGGCCACGGTTTGCGAAGAGGCGGCCTGCCCCAATATCGGCGAGTGCTGGACCAAGAAGCACGCGACGGTGATGATCCTGGGCGACACCTGCACCCGCGCCTGCGCCTTCTGCAACGTCAAGACCGGCATGCCGCGGGCGGTTGACGCCCATGAGCCCGAACATGTCGCCGTTGCCGCGGCGGAGCTGGGCCTCACCCACATCGTCGTCACCTCGGTCGATCGCGACGACCTGCCCGACGGCGGCGCGTCGCAATTCGTCAAGGTGATCCAGGCGCTGCGCCGCACCACGCCCGCGACGACAATCGAGATCCTGACCCCCGACTTCCGCAACAAGGCGCAGGCCGCGGTCGAGTCGATCGTCGAGGCGCGACCGGACGTCTACAACCACAATCTGGAGACGGTGCCGCGGCTCTACCCGACTATCCGCCCCGGCGCGCGCTACTACGCCTCGCTGCGCCTGCTCGAATCGGTGAAGCGCCACGACCCGTCGATCTTCACCAAGTCCGGCGTCATGCTGGGGCTGGGCGAGGAGCGGCTGGAGGTGCACCAGGTGATGGACGACATGCGCTCGGCCGACATCGACTTCCTGACCATGGGCCAATACCTGCAACCAACCCCGCGCCACGCCAAGGTTGCCGAGTTCGTCGCCCCCAAGGCATTCGACGCCTATGCCGCGATCGCGCGGGCGAAGGGCTTCCTGCTGGTCGCCGCGACCCCGCTGACGCGCTCGAGCTATCATGCCGGCGACGATTTTGCGAAGATGAAGGCGGCGCGGGAGGCGCTGCTCCGTCGTACCCCCGCGCATGCCTAGCCACCACGAGACCCGGCATCTGCCCTATACCGCGCAGCAGATGTTCGATCTGGTCGCCGACGTGAAGCGCTATCCCGAGTTCCTGCCCTGGGTCAGCGCCATGCGCGTCCGCCGTGACACGCCGACCGAGACGCTCGCCGACATGATCGTCGGGTTCAAGGGGCTGCGCGAGACCTTCACCAGCCGCGTCGGCAAGCTGCGGCCGGAGCATATCCATGTCGACTATATCGACGGTCCGCTGAAGCACCTCCGCAACGACTGGGCGTTCCGGCCGGAGGGGCAGGGGTGCGCGGTCGACTTCACCGTCGACTTCGCGTTCAAGAACCGGGTGTTCGAGCTGCTGGCGGGACAGGTGTTCGGCCAGGCGCTGCGCCGGATGATCGGCGCGTTCGAGACCCGCGCCGCCCAGCTCTACGGCGCGGGCGAGGCGGGCAGCAGTAGCTCCAGCGCGCACAGCGCCGCCTGAAGCCGGACGCCGCCGCGGCCGAGGTCGCCGAAATCCTTGCGCTCTGCATGGACATCGGCCGGGTCCTGCCCCTTCTCGGCGCGCGCGAAAACGACAGTGCCAACCGGCTTGCGGTCAGATCCGCCGCCGGGCCCGGCGACACCGGTGATCGCCACCGCGACGTCGACTTCGGTCCGCTTCAGTACCGCCTGCGCCATGCTCCACGCGGTCGCGATCGAGACCGCGCCGAAGGTCTCGATCACGTCGGTCGAGACCTTGAGCATGCCTGCCTTCGCCTCGTCGGCATAGGTGACGAAGCCCGCGACGAACACATCCGACGATCCGGGCAGTTCGGTTAGTGCCGCCGATACCAGTCCGCCGGTACAGCTCTCCGCCACCGCCACCCGCCGACCGGCGGCGCGGTTGGCGTCGATCACCTTGCGCGCGGCCTCGACCAGTTCGGCGGGCAAGAGCGTGTCCATCAGCGGGTCTCCACCGGGCACAACGGCAGCGTCGCGACGGGGTTGCGTGCGCCCGGCGACGGCTGCGCCGCGGCGTAGCGCAGCGCGGTCACGATCACGCCCGCCGCGTTGGCGGGCGGCAGCGGCTCCAGCAGCGTCACCAGCCGGTCGACGGTGCCGCAGTCGCGCAGCGCGATCCGGCCCACGATCAGCGGCGCGACCAGCGAGGCGAGCAGCGGCCGCGCATAGGCGGAGCCGAGCAACGCGTCGGCGGTCGGGTTGGACAGCTTGACCAGCGCCGCCCGCGCCGCCGGCCAGGCGCGGTCGGCCTCGGCATCGTAGCGGCCCAGCAGCGGTGACGGCGTCCGTCTGAGCAGGCTGGTCGCCGGCAGCCGCGTGGCACAGGCCGTCCCCGTCTGACGCAGGATTTCGGGCAGCGCCGCGCTCGCCAGCGCCTGCGCCTCGCTATCGGTCAGGCACGCGTCGGCCGGCGGCGCGGCGGCGGTCAGCAGCAGCGCGGCCGCTATAGCCCCTACCGCCCTCATCGCGGCGCGCCCGCCGGCAGCCGCACCGTCGCGCTCGCCTGCGCCGCGATACCTTCGCCGCGGCCGGTGAAGCCCAGCTGCTCGGTGGTTGTCGCCTTGACGCTGACTCGGTCGGGGGTGAGCCTCAGCAGCTCGGCGATCCGCGCCTGCATCGCCGCCCGGTGCGGCCCGATCTTCGGCGCCTCGCAGATCAGCGTCAGGTCGACGAAGCTCACCTGCCCGCCGCGTGCCGCGATCAGGCCGGCGGCATGGGTCAGGAAGCGGTGCGACGCCGCACCCTTCCACTGCGGGTCGCTCGGCGGAAAGTGCGTGCCGATATCCCCGGCCGCGATCGTGCCGAGCAGCGCGTCGGTCAGCGCGTGCAGCGCCACGTCCGCGTCGCTGTGCCCCGACAAACCCCGGTCGTGCGGGATCAGCACGCCGCCGAGCCACAGCTCTTCGCCCGCCGCCAGCCGGTGGACGTCGAACCCGGTGGCGCTGCGCCACTCCCACGTTCCGAAAGCTTGGGCGCGTGCCTCCGCTATGGCGAAGTCCTCCGGATAGGTGACCTTGTCCAGCATCGGGTCGCCCTGCACCAGCGCGACGCTGCCGCCAAGCGCGCGCACCATCTGTGCGTCGTCGGTCGGCTCCGGTCCGGACCACGCCGCGTGGGCGGCCAGCAGTTCGTCCCGGCGGAACGCCTGCGGTGTTTGTACCCGGCGTAGTGGCGCGCGGTCGACCGTTTCTCCATCGGCAGACACCAGCGTGTCCGCTACCGCAAGCACCGGGACCGCGCCATCATGGGTATCGAGCGCGAACAGCAGCCGGTCGACCACCGCCGCCGGCACGAACGGCCGCGCGGCGTCGTGGACCAGCACTCGCGCAGGCCGGTTCGTCAGTGCCGCCAGTCCGTTGCGCACCGACTCCCGCCGTGTCGCACCGCCCAGCGATAACCGAGCCTCACCGGTCGCGGTCCGCGCCAACGCGTCCTGCCCCTCGCCCACCACGATCACGATCTCCGCGATTGCCGGGTGAGCCCGCAAGACGCGGTAACTATGCGCCACCATCGGCAGCCCCGCCACCGTCGTGAACTGCTTGGGGAGGGCACCGCCCGCGCGAATGCCGGACCCGGCGGCGACAATGATGGCGGCGACCGACATGTCCGCGCCGCTACTCCCTCCTGGAGCCTTGCTGCAACTGCACAATCGGCGTACACGCTGCCCGTTTTTCAGGCACGCATGCGTACTCTCGCTCCCTTTAAGATCGGCTCCGTCCAGATCGACACCCCCGTCATCCTGGCGCCGATGACCGGCGTCAGTGACCTGCCGTTCCGCACGCTCGTCCGCCGCTACGGCTCCGGCCTCAACGTGACCGAGATGATCGCCAGCCAGGCCGCCATTCGCGAGACGCGCCAGTCGCTCCAGAAGCTCGCCTGGGATCCAATCGAGGAGCCGGTGTCTATGCAGCTGGTCGGCTGCACGCCCTATGAGATGGGGGAGGCGGCGCGGCTGGCGGAAGATCGCGGCGCGGCGATCATCGACATCAATATGGGCTGCCCGGTCCGCAAGGTGACGTCGGGGGACGCGGGCTCCGCACTGATGCGCGACCTGCGGCTCGCCGCAGCGATCGTGGCGGGCGTGGTCAAGGCGGTCGGCGCCCCAGTCACGCTCAAGATGCGGATGGGCTGGGATCAAGACAGCCTCAACGCGCCCGAGCTGGCGCGGATCGCCGAGGATCTGGGCGTGAAGATGGTCACGGTCCACGGCCGCACCCGCAATCAGATGTACAAGGGTCAGGCCGACTGGGCCTTTGTCCGCCGCGTCAAACAGGCGGTGAGTGTGCCGGTGATCGTCAATGGCGACATCTGCTCGGTGACGGACGCGGAGGCGGCGCTCGACCAGTCGGGCGCCGACGGCGTGATGATCGGCCGCGGCAGCTATGGCCGCCCCTGGCTGCTGGCGCAGGTGATGGAGGGGCTGCGCACCGGCCGCCAGATCGCCGATCCGTCGCTCGACGAGCAATATCACACGATCGCTGGCCATTACGAGGCGATGTTGGCGCATTACGGCATCGTCACCGGCGTCAACATGGCGCGCAAGCATATCGGCTGGTACACCAGGGGGCTGCCCGGCTCGGCCGAGTTCCGCAATGCGGTCAATCAGGAGCCGAGCCCGCAGCGCGTCCGCACGATGCTGGCTGAGTTCTACCTGCCCTGGCGGACGCGTGCCGCCGCCTGAACGGTCGCGGCCGGACGGCGGCGAGCTGTTCGCCGCGCTCCCCGTCGCAGCGCTGCTGGTCGACCCCGGCGATCGCATCGCCCACGCCAACGCCGTCGCGGAGCAGCTGCTTCAGATGTCCGAACGCCACATGATCGGCCAGCCGCTCGCAACCGTGCTGCCCCCGCCCGATCATGGCGGCGGCCGCGACGGCCACAATTTTGCGGCGTATGACACACAGATCACAACCCCTCGCGGCACGTTGCGGGTCGACTACCTGAAGGTGCAGGTGCCACACCGCTCCGGCTGGCGGCTGATCACGCTTCATCCCGGCGCCGCCTCGCGCCGGCTCGGTCATTCCGCCGATCGCGACGCCGGCGCGCGCGCGGCGGTCGGCGCGGCGGCAATGCTGGCGCACGAGATCAAGAACCCGCTGTCGGGCATCCGCGGCGCCGCGCAGCTGATCGGTCAGGGGGAAGCAGGACCCGCGCTGCCGCAGCTGATCGTCACCGAGGTCGACCGCATCGCGGCGCTGATCGACCGGATGGCCGATTTTGCGGACACACGCCCGCTGCCGACCCAGCCGGCGAACATCTATCCGCTGCTCGCTCACGTCCGCGGGGTGGCGCAGGCCGGGTTCGCGGCGGGGGTCGCGATCGAGGAACGGTTCGATCCGTCGCTGCCGCCCGCCCAAGTCAACGCGGACGCCATGACGCAGATCCTGCTCAACCTCCTCAAGAACGCACGCGAGGCGGTTCGCGGGATCGTCCAACCGCGCCTGATGCTCAGCACCGCGTACCGTCACGGCATGGCGGTCAGCGCCGGTCCCGATCGCCCGCGGCAACCGCTACCGATCGAAATCTGCGTTCATGACAACGGACCGGGCGCGCCCGCCGATATCGCCGACCATCTGTTCGATCCGTTCGTCTCGGGCCGTCCGGAAGGGCAGGGCCTGGGGCTGGCGCTGGTCGACAAGCTGATGCGTGACCAGGGCGGCATCGTCCAATATGCCCGCGAGGGCGTGCCCGAGATGACGGTGCTGCGCCTCCTGCTGCCGAGAGCGGCATGAGTCGCATCCTGGTCATCGAGGATGACGCAGCCATTCGCACCGTCGTCGCCCAGGCGCTGCGGCGCACCGGGCATGAGGTTGAGGCGGTCGAGACGCTCGCCGCCGCAGATCGTGCGCTCGCCGCCGCGGCGCCCGACGTCCTCGTCACCGACGTCGTGCTTCCCGACGGCAACGGCTTGGATCATCTCGCCAATGTCGCGGCGCTATACCCCGCGCTCCCCGTGATCGTCCTGTCGGCGCGCAATACGCTCACCACCGCGGTTCGCGCGACCGAGATGGGCGCCTATGAATATCTGCCAAAGCCGTTTGATCTGGGGGCGCTGACCGACGCTGTCGCCGGCGCGCTCGCTCGCGGCGGCGCGGTCGCGGAGAGCGGGGCGGGGGAGGAGGACGCCGCCCAGGAACGTGGGCTGCCGCTGATCGGCCGCTCGCCGTCGATGCAGGACGTGTATCGCGTCATCGCACGCGTCGTCGCCAACGACCTGACCGTATTGGTGTCGGGCGAGTCGGGCACGGGCAAGGAGCTGGTCGCGCGCGCCATCCACGATCTGGGTCCGCGCCGCGCCGCGCCATTCGTCGCGATAAACATGGCTGCGATCCCGCGTGAGCTGATCGAGGCCGAGCTGTTCGGGCATGAGCGCGGCGCTTTCACCGGCGCGACCCAGCGCACCGCCGGCCGATTCGAGCAGGCGGCGGGGGGCACGCTGTTCCTCGACGAGATCGGCGACATGCCGATCGAGGCGCAGACCCGCCTGCTCCGCGTCCTGCAGCAGGGCGAGTTCACCACCGTTGGCGGCGCCCGAGCGATCCGTGCCGATGTCCGGATCATCGCCGCCACCAACCGCGATCTTGCTTCACAGGTGACTGGCGGCGTGTTTCGCGAAGACCTGTTCTACCGGCTCAACGTCGTCCCGGTCCGGCTGCCGCCGTTACGCGAGCGTCGGCAGGACGTGCCGCTGCTCGCCCGTCATTTTCTTGAGATCGCCGCCGCGCAGGGGCTGCCCCGCCGTCTGCTTGCCGCTGATGCGGTTGTCGTGCTCGCCGCCCATGACTGGCCCGGCAACGTCCGCGAGCTCGAGAACCTCATGCGACGCCTGGCGGTGCTTGCGCGCGACGAGGTTATCGAAGCCGACGGCATCCGCGCCATGTTGGGCGGTCAGCGCGAGCCGCAGGCGACCGACGGCATGGCGGTGGCTGTCCGGCTGCTGATCGAGCAGATCGCACGTGAACGTACTGGAGCGCTCGACGATGGATCGCTCTACGACCGCGTTATCGCCGATGTCGAACGCCCCCTCATCGAGGCCATGTTGAGCCGTCACGGCGGCAACCAGCTCCGCGCGGCCCGCGCGATGGGACTGAACCGCAACACCCTCAAAAAACGTCTGGATATGCTCGGCATCGTGGCGCGAGGACCCGACGCAGGGTAGCCATCCGCAATATGTGCTTTCCTTGCAACACCTGACGCGGTAGCGGACAGGTAATGGCGTCGAGCGTATTTGCGGACAGTGGTGGGGAGCTTCGCCTCTCCCCGCCGACCCTGGCGCCGGTGTGGCGGGCCATGCTGGTCGCCGCGCTCGTCGCCGCCGCGACCGGCAGCTACATCTACATCACGCGGCAGGGCAGTGCCGCGACGCCATACAACCCGCTGCTGATTGCGCTGCTGCTGGTCGGCAATCTGATCGCCGGGTCGGCGGTCCTGGTCCTGATCGGCCGCAGCATCGCGCGCCGCCGCGCCGCCCGCTCGCCGTCGGGCGGGAACGGCCAACTTCACGTCAGGCTGGTCGCGCTGTTCTCGACAGCGGCGGCGGTGCCGATGATCCTGGTCACGATCACGGCGTCGTTGCTATTTCAGTACGGCACGGAGTTCTGGTCCTCGCAGCGTGCCCAAGCCATGCTCGGCAACGCCCGGGCGCTGGTGCAGGAGAATTACCGGACCGAGCAGGACAGAGTCGCCAACGAAGGCAAGGCGATGAGCGGCGACCTGGCGAGAACGCTGGCCGAATCCTCGATCAGCAGCAAGGCTTTCACCGATGCGCTCTTGTATCAGGCTTATGTTCGCAACCTGTCCGAAGCGATGATCGTCGACCGGGCGGACCGCGATCCGTTGGCGGTGCTCAATCCTTACGGCCGCCCGTTGGTCAACGTCGTCACATCGGCGATGATGAACGCAATAGACCGCGGGGAGCCGCAGGTTCTGATCGAGGAACGCGACCGGCTGGGCGTATTGTTGCCGCTGGCTTACGGTAGCCACACCTATCTCTACACATCGCGGGTTTTTCAGGAGCGGCTCGCAACGCAGATGCAGCGGAGCGATGCGATCGCGTCGGACTATCGCGCGCTCCAGTCCCGGTCCCGCTCGCTTCAGCTCCGCTTCAACGCCGCGCTGCTGCTGTTGGGCCTCCTCATCGTCGGCATCGCCGTCTGGATCGCCTTGCGCCTGGCCGACCGTCTTGTCCGGCCGATCGACGAACTCGTCGGTGCCGCGCAACGGGTGACCGAGGGCGACCTGTCTGCCCGCGTCGCAGAGACCAAAGAGCGCGATGAGGTTGGCACGCTCGCGCGCGCCTTCAACCGGATGACCGGACGGTTGCAGGAGCAGAACGGCGTGCTGGACAGCCGCCGCGCCTTTATCGAGGCGGTGATGGCGGGGGTCTCCGCGGGCGTCATCGCCACCGACGCCGATCGCACCGTCACTGTGGCGAACAGCTCCGCCATCCGCCTGCTCGGCGGCGCCTCGCTGCCCGGACGGCCGCTCGCCGAGACAGCGCCCGCGCTCGATCTACTCGTCCGCGACAATCAGCGTGAAGCGATCATCGAGGTCGGTGGGGAGGGGGAGCAACGCACGCTCGCGGTGCGTATCGCGCGCGGCGGGACCGGCGCGATTTTGACCTTTGACGACATCACCGAGCAACAGCTCGATCAGCGGCGCGCTGCCTGGGCCGATGTCGCACGCCGCATTGCGCACGAAATTAAGAACCCGCTTACGCCGATCCAGCTCGCCGCCGAGCGCCTGCAGCGGCGTTACGGCGGCAAGGTCGAGGCGGGCGACACCACCTTCCAGCGGCTGACCGACACCATCGTTCGCCAGGTTGGCGATCTCCGCCGCATGGTCGACGAATTCTCGTCCTTCGCGCGCATGCCCAAGCCGGTGTTCCGCGACGAGCCGCTCGCCGACATCGCCCGCCAGACGCTCTTCCTCCACGAGGTCGCGCACCCCGGCATCAGCTTCAGCCTCGACGCACCCAACCCAGCGCCGCATCTGATCTGTGACCGCCGCCAGATCGGCCAAGCGCTGACCAATCTTGTCAAGAATGCTGCCGAGGCGATCGAGGCGACCGGGGCCGCGCAAGGTGAGGTGACGCTGGCTCTGGGCGAAGCCGATGCGCGCACCACGATCGCGATCAGCGATACCGGCATCGGTCTGCCCGCCGACCGTGCGCGCATCCTCGAGCCTTACGTCACCACCCGCGCCCGCGGCACCGGTTTGGGACTCGCCATCGTGGCAAAGATCGTTGAGGAACATGCGGGCACGATGACCTTGTCCGACCGCGACGGCGGCGGCACGGTTGTGCTGCTCTCCTTCGATACCGTCGCGCTTGCCGCCCTAGGCGACAATGGCGATCACGCCGGCGCGTCAGGCGAGGAACAGCTCGCCCAACTCATGCCTCTACGGACCTGACCCCTCATGGCGCTCGATATTCTCGTGGTCGACGACGAACAGGACATCCGCGAGCTGGTGGCCGGGGTGTTGGAGGACGAAGGTTACGACACCCGCGCCGCGGCGAACAGCGACGATGCGCTGGAGGCGATCGCCGCCCGCCGCCCGTCGCTCGTTCTGCTCGACGTATGGCTGCACGGCTCGCGGCTCGGCGGGCTGGAGCTGCTCGACGAGGTGAAGCGTCGCGACCCGACGCTGCCTGTGCTGGTCATCTCCGGGCACGGTAACCTCGACACCGCCGTCGCCGCGATCCGCCGCGGCGCCGCCGACTTCATCGAAAAGCCGTTCGAGGCCGAACGCCTGCTCCTGATGGTCGAGCGCGCGACCGAGGCCGAGCGCCTGCGCCGCGAGATTGTTTCGCTGCGCGCCTCGGCCGGTCGCGACGGTGATCTGACCGGCAGCTCAGCCTCGATCAACGCGGTCCGGGCAACGCTGAAGCGCGTGGCCGCGACCGGCAGCCGGGTGCTGATCATGGGGCCGGCGGGGGTAGGCAAGGAAGTCGCCGCGCGCCTGCTCCACGGCTGGAGCAACCGCGCGGGCGGGTCCTTCATCGTCGTCTCCGCCGCGCGTATGACGCCCGAGCGCGTCGAGGAGGAGCTGTTCGGGGTTGAGGAGGGTGGCGACCTGGTCCGCCCCGGCCTGCTCGAACAGGCGCATGGCGGCACGCTGTTTCTCGACGAGATCGCCGACATGCCGGTCGCCACACAGGCGCGCATCCTGCGTGTCCTGACCGACCAGAGTTTCACCCGGGTCGGCGGCACCCGCATCGTCAAGGTCGATGTCCGCGTCGTCTCCGCCACCGCCCGGGACCTGACCCACGAGATCGCCGAGGGCCGCTTCCGCGAGGATCTCTATTACCGCCTGAACGTCGTGCCCGTGTCGCTTCCCGCATTGGCCGAGCGGCGGGAGGACATCCCGCCGCTGGTCCAGTATTTCACCGCGCACTACGCCTCGGACCGCCGCGTGCCGACGCCGGAGGTTGCCGCCGATGCGATGGTGGCGCTGCAATCCTATGACTGGCCGGGCAATGTCCGCCAGCTCCGCAATGTCATCGAGCGCACCATTATCCTGGCACCCGGCGATCGGATCGGGCGGATCGATCTCGATCTGCTCCCGGCCGAGGTGCTGGGCGAAGGGGGCAGTGGGGGCGGGGCGGGCGCGATGATGGGCGCACCGCTGCGTGAGGCGCGCGAGAGCTTCGAGCGCGAGTATCTCCGCGTTCAGATCCGCCGATTTTCCGGCAACATCTCCCGCACCGCCAGCTTTATCGGCATGGAGCGCTCCGCTCTTCATCGAAAACTGAAGTTGCTCGGGATCGCGGAAACGCGCGACGACTCATAGACGCCGGGCGCGCCGCTCCCTACGTTGTGGATCCTGACGCCGGAACCGGCGCGACGCGGGGCATGGACCCGCCAAGAACGAAAGGTACAGGCGATGACCGACAAGCAGGGCTCGCTGCAGGATCTGTTCCTCAACGGCGTTCGCAAGACCAAGACGCCAGTTACCATGTTCTTGGTCAAGGGCGTCAAGCTGCAGGGCATCGTCACCTGGTTCGACAATTTTTCGGTGTTGCTGCGCCGCGACGGGCAGTCGCAGCTGATCTACAAACACGCCATCTCGACGATTATGCCGGCGGGTTCGATCGACCTCGACGCGATCGTGGGACCGATCGCAGAAACGGCGCGCAAGCCGTTGTTGCAAGATGTTTTTCTCAACGCCGTCCGCCGCTCGGATGAAAGCGTTACGATGTTCCTCATCAACGGCGTCATGCTGCAGGGCTATATCGCCGGGTTCGACCTGTTCTGCATGCTGCTGACGCGGGAGGGTATGGCGCAGCTGGTCTATAAGCACGCGGTGTCGACCATTCAGCCAGCCCGTCCACTCAATCTCGCCGAGGAGCAGGCCGAGCCCGATGGCGACCCGGATTGAGCCTGCCGGTGACGAGCGGCGGGTTCGATCGCGACAAGGATGAGTTCGCCCGCGGCGCCCGTGCGCTGGTCGTCCTGCCCGACCGTGGCGACGCGACGCGCGATGCCGACGCTCGGCTGGCGGAGACGGCGGGGCTCGCCGCGGCGATCGGCCTTGTCGTCGCCGCCAGGGTCGCGCTGCGCGTCCGCGCGCCGCGCCCGGCGACGCTGATCGGTTCCGGTCAGGCGGATGAGCTGGCGGTTCGCGTGCGGCAGGAAGAAGCACAGCTCGTCGTCTTCGATGGCGCCCTGACGCCGGTGCAGCAGCGCAATCTGGAGACGACGCTCGACGCCAAGGTGATCGACCGGACCGGGCTGATCCTCGAAATTTTCGGTGAACGCGCCGCCACCGCGGAGGGCAGGCTGCAGGTTGAACTGGCCCATCTGGATTATCAGGCCGGCCGTCTGGTGCGCAGCTGGACCCATCTCGAACGTCAGCGCGGCGGGTTCGGCTTTCTGGGCGGCCCTGGCGAGACGCAGATCGAGGCCGACCGCCGATTGATCCGCGACCGCATGGCGCGCCTGCGCCGCGAGCTTGAGGGCGTCAGCCGCACGCGTAGTCTCCACCGCGATCGGCGCCAGCGAGCGCCTTGGCCGGTCATCGCGCTGGTCGGCTACACCAATGCCGGCAAGTCGACGCTTTTCAATCGGTTGACCGGCGCTGACGTCATGGCGGAAAACCTGTTGTTCGCGACGCTCGATCCGACGCTGCGCCAGATCAGCCTGCCGGGGCTGGACAAGGCGATCCTGTCGGACACCGTCGGCTTCGTTTCCGACCTGCCGACCCAGTTGGTCGCCGCGTTCAAGGCGACGCTGGAGGAGGTGGTCGCCGCCGACCTGCTCCTCCACGTCCGCGATGTCGCTCATCCGGACACCGAGGCTCAGCGCGCCGACGTTGAGGCGGTGCTGGCAGAGATCGGCGTCGCGGCTGAAACCCCGCGGATCGAGGCGTGGAACAAGCTCGACCTGATCGACGCCGCAGACCGCGACGCGCTACTCGCCGACGCCGCCAGGCGTACCGATGTAATACCGGTATCAGCGCTGACGGGAGAGGGCGTGGACGTCCTCACCCGGCACATCGCGACCGATCTGACGGCGGGTCACCGCCGCTATACGGTCGTACTGGGCGCCGCCGACGGGGCGGGTGCCGCCTGGCTGCATGCCCATGGCGAAGTGTTAATGCAGGTGCCGGGGGAGGAGGAGACAAGCTACGAGGTGCGCTTGTCGCCCGCCGACTATGAACGCTTCACCCGCCGCGATGCTTGACGGCGTTCCACAGCCCTTCCTTATCGTTCAGCGACAGGCCGGCAAAGGCCGCTCCGGCATCGGCTTCCATCGCCCTGAATCGCTTCTCGAACTTGCCATTAGCCGCCCGCAGCGCTGCCTCGGCGTCGACGCCCAGATGTCGCGCCCAGTTCACGATTGCGAATAGCAGGTCGCCGACTTCTTCCTTGATAGTTTCGCAGCAAGCTTCTTCAACTTCCTGCAACTCTTCGTCGATCTTGGCGCGCGGTCCGCTCGCATCAGGCCAGTCGAAGCCGACCCGCCCGGCGCGCTTCTGCAGCTTTTCCGCCCTTAACAGCGCCGGCAATCCCAGCGCCACGCCGTCGAGTGCGCCAGCCGCACCCTTGGCCGCGCGCTCCGCCGCCTTCGACCGTTCCCAGTCGAGCGCGTCAGCGTCGCCGAAGATATGGGGATGCCGGCGCTCCATCTTGTTGGCGATCCCGGTGGCGACGTCGGCAAGCGTGAACGCACCGATTTCCTCGGCGATACGGCTGTGGAAAACGACCTGGAGCAGCAGATCGCCGAGTTCGTCCTTCAGGTCCGCCGCGTCGTCGCGTGCGATCGCGTCCGCCACCTCGTAAGCTTCCTCGATCGTATACGGTGCGATCGAAGCCCAGCTTTGCTCCAGATCCCAATCGCAGCCTCTGACCGGGTCGCGCAGCCGCGCCATGATCGCTGTCAGTCGCGCGATGGGGGAGCCCGCTTCCTCAACCACATCGGAGTCCGATAATACACATTATGTTTAATTAGCTGGATGGTTGGGCTGGAGGATCAGGGTCCGTCCCTCCACCCGCCAGCTTTTGAGCTTCGACAGGAAATTCATCCCTAGCACGTCCGTTTCGCCAAAGGCCGGCGACACGACCACCGGCAGATCGCGCGCCACGGCGTTGCCCAACCTTAGTGTCGCCACGGTTGCGGTCTTCGCCGAGACCCGGCCGTTGGCCGTTTCGATCACCATCGGAAAGAGCGGCCGTTCCGGTGTAATGCCGGCTGCCGCTGCCGTACCGCTGGACAGCGCGGTGATCGTCGCGCCGCTGTCGATCAGCATCCGCCGCTGTGTGCCGTTCAGGTCGACATCCGCCCAGAAATGCCCGTCGCCGCTCATCCTGATTCGCACCTCCGCGCCCTCGACCTGCTGATCCGACAGATGAAGCACGCTGGTGACACGCGCCAGATAGGGGTCGAACCGCTCGCGTTGCGCAACGACCAGCGCCAGGATGGTGAACAACGCGCCCCAGGTCGCCAGCATGGTGACGACCCGCAGAAACGGCACGCGTCGCGCAACAAGCGCCGACAGCGGCAGGACCAGCAGCGCCGCATAGATCCAGATGTTCGGACCAATGTCGTTCATGGCATGAACTCCTGCCCGTCATAGCCTGGCTCGACCCCCGCGGGCAGCGTTTCCGCCTCCGTCCGATAGTCCATTGAATTGTCCATATGAATGAGCGCGGTTTGCCGCGGCCGCAACTCCCTCACCCAATCGAGCACCGAGGCTACCGTTGGATGGGTCGGATGCGGCGCATGACGCAGCGCATCGACAATCCATACGTCGAGATCCGTGTAGAGCGCATGCATGGCTGGGGTGAGATCATGGAAATCAGTGGCATAGCCGATGCTCTTGCCGTCTCCTTCGAACCTCAGCCCGACCGATGAGATGCTCCCGTGCGGCTGATCGACGCAACGGATCGTCAGCCCGCCGATCTGCAGCCGGTCGGGCAGCTGCTGTGCCGCCACGGTCGCCGGATACCCCTCACGTCCAGCAAAGACATAGCCAAATCGTCTGCCGATCACCGCCAGCGTCTCCGCCCGGGCGAGCCCGCGTACCGGCCGGCCAAGGGCGTGGTAGACCTGCCGAAGATCGTCGATGCCGTGCAGATGGTCGGCGTGGTCGTGCGTCCAGATTACCGCATCGACCGTCGCCACATCCGCCGCCAGCAGCTGTTCTCGCATGTCAGGGCTAGTGTCGACCAGCACGCGTACGCCGTCCTGCTCGACCAGCAGCGACGCACGGGTACGCCGGTTGCGGGGCTCGGCCGGGTCGCACGCTCCCCAATCGTTCCCCAGCCGCGGCACCCCGGAAGAGGTACCCGATCCGAGGATGCGGGCCTTCACGCCGCAACCGTCTTGCTGAACAGCGTGTGGAAGTTTTTGGCGGTCCGCCTCGTCAGCTCTTGGACGTCCTCTCCGCGCAGCTTGGCAAGGAAGGCCGCCGTGTCGGCCACAAAGGCCGGCTCGCCCGCCTTTCCCCGATGGGGCACGGGCGCGAGGAACGGGGCGTCCGTTTCGATCAGCAGCCGCTCGACCGGCAGCCGCGCCGCCGTCGCCTGAAGATCGCGCGCGCTCTTGAAGGTCACGATCCCGGAAATGGAGATGAAGAAGCCCATTTCCAGCGCTTTGTCGGCGAACGCTCCGGTACCCGTGAAGCAATGGATGACGCCCGCAAACGCTCCCTGACGCAGTTCGTCGGCGAGGATGCCCAGCGTATCCTGCTCGGCATCGCGGGTATGGACGACGATCGGCAACCCGGCTTCGCGCGCCGCAACGATGTGGGTGCGGAAGCTCACCTGCTGCCGCGCACGATCGCTATGATCGTAGTAATAGTCGAGGCCGCTCTCGCCGATGCCGACAACGCGCGGATGCTGCGCGCGCGCGACCAGTTTGGCCGCATCGACATGCGCGTGCTGGTCCGCCTCATGCGGATGGACGCCCACCGTCGCCCACACGTCCGCTTCCCGTTCGGCGGTCGCCAGCACCGCATCCCATTCGCTCTCGCGCGTCGCAATATTGAGCATCGCCGTCACACCGCGGGCGCGTGCCCGCGCCAGTATGCCGGCCTGATCCTCGGCCACGCCCTTGTAATTCAGGTGGCAGTGACTGTCCGCCAGCATCAGACGGGCTCCGCCGGCAGCTCGAGCCGCGGGAAGACGGGCGTCGGCGGGGCGATGCGGAAGCCGCCCGCCGCCGTCCGCGCGTACCAGCCGTCATCGTCCACCGCCGCGTGATCGCGCGCTGGGGCGCCAAGCTGGTCGAGCACCTTGGCCGCCGCCTCCGGCACCACCGGCAGGATCGTGATCGCCAGCATCCGGATCGCGCGCAGCAGCGTTCCCAGCACCGCATGCATCCGCGACGGATCAGTCTTGCGCAGCGCCCAGGGCTCCTCGGCGGTAATGTACCCGTTGCACGCGAATACCCCGCGCATCCATGCTTCGATCGCTTGCGACAGCATCAGGTCGTCGAACGCCGATCGGAAACCGGCGCAGGCGACCACCACCTCCTCGATCAGCACGCCGTCCGCAGCGTCGACCTTGCCCAGTTCGGGAAAGGCGCCTTCCAGGTTCTTGGCGACCAACGACAATGTCCGCTGGACCAGATTACCGAAGCCGTTCGCAAGCTCGGCATTGACCCGCGTCACGATCGCTTCTGGGGAATAGCTGCCGTCCTGCCCGAAGCTGACCTCGCGCAGCAGGAAATAGCGCAGCGCGTCGACCCCGAAGGCGTCGGCCAGCGCGTCGGGATCGACGACGTTGCCCACCGTCTTCGACATCTTCTCGCCCGTCCGGCTGAGCAGGAAGCCGTGTCCGAATATGCTCTTAGGTAAAGGAAGCGATGCGCTCATCAGGAAGGCGGGCCAGTAGACCGTGTGGAAGCGCACGATATCCTTGCCGATCAGGTGCAGGTCGGCGGGCCAGAAACGGGCGTCCGGCGTTTCCCCGGGCCAGCCGGTGCCCGACAGATAGCTCGTCAGCGCGTCGACCCAGACATACATCACATGCCCCGGACACCCCGGCACAGGCACGCCCCAGTCGAAGCTGGTCCGCGACACCGACAGGTCGGACAGTCCGCCCTCGACGAAGCGCATCACCTCGTTTCGGCGGCTGTCGGGCCGGATGAAATCGGGATTGGCGGCGTAGAGGTCGAGCAGCGGCTGCTGGTATTTCGACAGCCTAAAGAACCAGCTTTCCTCCGTCGTCCACTCGACCGGCGTGCCCTGTGGCGATCGGCGCGCTTCGCCCTCCCCGGTCAGCTCCTTCTCGTCGTAGAACGCCTCGTCGCGTACCGAATACCATCCTTCGTAGCGGCTCAGGTACAGGTCGTCATTCGCCGCCATTCTTGCCCAGATCGCCTGGCTGGCAGCGTGATGCGCGGGGTCCGTCGTGCGGAAGAATCGATCGTAGCTGATCTGAAGACGATCGCACATCGCCTTGAATTGTGACGACATCCGTTCAGCATAAACAGCTGTCGCCAGCCCTGCAGAACGTGCCGCCTGCATCATCTTCAGGCCGTGTTCGTCGGTGCCGGTCTGGAAGCGCACGTCACGCCCTGCCTGCCGCTGGAACCGGGCGATCGCGTCGGCGGCGATCGCTTCATAGGCATGGCCGATATGCGGACGGCCGTTCGGGTAGCTGATCGCCGTGGTGACGTAGAAGGGCTCGGCCATGATCACGCGACTAGCAGAGGCCGCTGCACCCCGTCACCCCCGCCAGCGCGTGTCACCCCCCGCTAGCGCGGCAAACCGGCAAGCACCCCCGCCATCTCCCACACCGTCGCCTGCGCGTCGAGGCTAAGGCCCAGCGCCGCGCCGGCCACGTCGCGTGCCCGGGCATGTGCGCCCAGGGTCGCCTGCAGCGCTGCCCCGCTCCGCCGCCGCGCCGCCTGTGCGATGAATGCGGGCACGCGTTCGAGGAAAGCCTCGTAGCGCGCCTGCGCCGCCTTGCCGGCGAGCGACCGCGCCAGTGCACTCCGCTGCGCATTGTCGGGATCGCCGTCGCCTGCGATCGCCGTGATCGCGCGGTCGAGCCCACGCACATCGAGCCCGGCGAAGCGCAGCGCCCTTCCCGGCGACCCCTCCCCCGCCGCGGCCAGCGCCGCGACCTCCGCGTCGCCCAGCTCGGGCTCGACGGCGCGCAGCACCTGCCCGACCTCGGCCTCGTTCAGCAACCCGAAGCGTAGCAGCCGGCACCGCGACCGGATCGTCGGCAACAGCCCGCCGGGCGCATGGCTGACCAAGAGGAACACCGTCCCCGCCGGCGGCTCCTCCAGATTCTTGAGCAGCGCATTCGCCCCGCCGCGCTCCAGATCGTCGACCGCATCGATGACGATCGCGCGGCGTTCGCCGAACGACGGGCGCATCGCCAGCTTCGGCGCCAACGCCTGTACCTGCGCCATGCGGATCGACCGCGCGATCGGCTCGTCGCCTTTGCGCTCGTCGAGCGGTACCACCCGCGGCGTCGACCCGGTCGTCCACGGCTCACGCTCGATCAGCACATAGTCTGGATGGCCGCGGCTGGCGATCAGTGAGTCGCGCTGCGCTCCGCCACCGATCAGCGTTGCCGCCGCCGCCCGCACGAAGCTGCCCTTTCCCACCCCCGGGGGCCCGGCGATCAGCCAGGCGTGGTGGAGCGCGCCTCCTGCCAGCGCGGCCGCGAACTGCGTCTGCGCGGCGGTGTTTCCGACGATTGACGTCACGGCGTCACGTCAGCCAAACAGCCCCGTCCAAGCGCGGCGGAAGAACCCTGCCTCTCCCACCGCCGCCGCCGTCACCAACGGCAAGCGCTGCTCGGGCAGGCCGGGGCTCGTCACCACCAGGTCGGCGACATGAACACCCTTGGCCAGCGGCGCCTTGAGCGGCCCCTCGTAAACCACGCGCGCGGTCAGCGGCGGGGACGCCCCCGACGGGATCGCGACGCTCAGCGCCTGAGACGCGACCAGCCCAACGGTACGGGCGTCGCCCAGCTGGACCTCAGCGTCGGCGACATGCCGCCCCGCCGCGACGATCGGCTTCGCCTGCCACGCCGCAAAGCCCCAGTTCATGAAGCTGACCGACTCGGCGGCCCGCGCGCCGAAGGTCGGCAGTCCAGCCACCACCATCACCAGCCGCCGTCCGTTCTGTTCGGCCGAGCCGGTGAACCCGTACCCTGCCTCGTCGGTATGCCCGGTCTTCAGCCCATCGGCGCCAGCGACATGCCCCAGCAGCGGGTCGCGGTTTGCCTGCGTGATGTCGGCGTTGCTGCCGAGCGTATGCCCCCAGGTGAACTCGCGCAGCGAGTAGAAGCGCCGGTATAGGTCCGGAAAGTCGCGGATCGTCGCCGTCGCCAGCGCTGCCAGATCGCGCGCGCTGACATAGGTGACGCCATTGTCTGGCCAGCCGTTCGACGTGCCGAAATGGCTGTTGGCGAGCCCTAGCCGCCGCGCAGTCTCGTTCATCCGGTCGGTGAACGCCTGCTCGGTCCCCGACACGCCCTGCGCCAGCACCACGCAGGCGTCGTTGCCCGACAAGGTGACAATGCCCTTCAGCAGATTCTCGACGCTGACATTCTCGTTGACCGACAGGAACATGGTCGATCCAGCCGCGGGCCCGTGCCATTGCCGCCAGGTGTCGGGGCTGACGTTATAGGTCTGGTCGAGCCGCAGCTGCCCGCGCTTGATCATGTCGAAGGCGACGTAGACGGTCATCATCTTCGCCATCGACGCGGGCGGCATCCGGCGGTCGGCGTCGCGCGCGTAGAGCACCGCGCCGGTCGACACGTCCTCCATGAACGCGATCGGCGCGGCGCCGGCGAATTGCGGCGCGGCGGCGGTCGAGGGCGCGACGAGCAGCGCGATCGCGAGGGGAGCGGCGAGGTAGCGGGTCATGACAGGTCCGTGTGCTTCGGCAGACGCCATGGCCTTAACCATGCGGTGCGGCGGCGTCACGCGCGAAGCTCAGCGGATCGTGCGCACCCGCACCCGCGCCAGGCCGTCGAGCATGCCCAGCCGCCCTGCCGCCCCGCGCGACAGGTCGATCAGCCGGTCGCGGCGTCCCGGACCACGATCATTGATCCGCACCACCACCGACCGGCCGGTGGTCAGCGCCGTCACCTGGACGAACGTGCCGAACGGCAGCGTCCGGTGCGCGGCGGTCATGGCCGCCGGGTCGAAGCGTTCGCCCGACGCCGTCGGCCGTCCGGCAAAGGCAGCGTCGTACCAGCTTGCGATGCCGGTCTCGTCATACCGCATCGCCGTGGCTGGCGCGCGCAGGTGCTCGCGGCCACCGCCGCACGCCGTCAGCGCCAGCACCGCTGCCGCAAGACTAGCCCTCGACCGCATCCGCCAGCAGCCCGACCGACAGCGCGTAGAAATTGGAGCAATTATAGTCGAGGATCGCGCGATAATTGCTCGTCAGCAGATAGGCGGTCGCGCCCTCGCCGTCCGGCTCGATCAGTGTCGCCATGACGTCATCGGCGGGCCAGCCGCGATTTTGAGGGACCAGGCCGGCCGCCCGCCACTCCGCCATCGTCCGCCATCCCGAATGCCGCACGAACACTCGCGGACAGCGCGGGGCGAGCAGGCGCGAGCGGAAGCTCGTCCGGTCGAACCCCGGCGGCACCCCGACCGCGAGGCCCCAGGGCTGCCCAGCGCGCCATCCGGCATCCTGCAGATAGGCACCGATCGACGCCAGCGTGTCGGCGTCGCTGTTCCAGAGATTGGCAAGCCCATCGCCATCGGCGTCCCGCGCCAGGCGCAGATAGACCGACGGGAGGAACTGCGGCCCCCCAAACGCGCCCGCCCAGCTCCCTCGCAGCCGCTCGCGAGGGACGCCGCGCTCCAGCATCCGGAGTGTCGCGACGAACTCACCCGCAAACAGCGTCCGCCGTCGGCCTTCATAGGCCAGTGTCGCCAGGCTGCGGAGCAGGTCGTAACGCCCGGTGACGACGCCGTAGCTCGTCTCGTGCCCCCAGATCGCAACCGTGATCGCCTCGGGCACGCCCGTCTCGCGCTCGACTGCCGTCAGCCGGTAACGCTGTGCCGCCCAGACCCGGCGGCCACCCGCGATCAGGCCAGCGGTCAGATGCTGCGCCCGATACGGCGCGAAGGGGCTGAACCGGTCGGTATTGACCGGCGCTGGCTGCGCCTGGTCGTTACGGATCACCTGCGGGTCGAGCGTCAGCGTCGGCAGCACCGCATCCACGGTCGCCGGTCGCACGCCCGCCGCGATCGCCTGCGCGCGCAGATCGCCCAGATACGCCTGGAACGCGGTGTCTCCTCGCGGCGGGTCTTCCTGCGCCCATGCGCCGCCGGCCATCGCCAGCAGCGCCGCCATCGCCCCCGTTTTCATCCATCCCCACATGGCCGCAGCTTTGCCATGGCGGCGCCGCGCGGCGAACCCCTTTCGTCGCGCCCCTTGCACGCAGCGCCGCGGCGGCCCTAGGGCGCTGACACCGGAGCGGTGGCCGAGTGGTTTAAGGCAGCGGTCTTGAAAACCGCCGTGGGTGCAAGTCCACCGTGGGTTCGAATCCCACCCGCTCCGCCACCGATTTCCGCATCCGGCCGATCGAGACGATGCGGCCGCATAAGGCCCTGAACGCCATGCGATCGCGCCCAGGGCCGGATGTGGCCGGGGCGTACCCCTCCCCTACTGGTGGCGATCGGCAAGCTCGAGAAAGAAATTGGCCGTCAATCGGCCGACGCTCGGATCGGCCGAGAACGGAAGGTCGGCCGGTATGATGCCGGAATGAAGCAGGGCGCTTTGATAAACGACCAACCTGTCCGGTTTCGCTGGCACGAATGCGATTTGCTCAAAATGATTGTCCGAAGCGTTGATATAGCCCGTTGCACTGGCGCTCGCCGGGCTGGCGGCAGCGATAAAAGCCGCGCGGTTTTCCTCGTCGACCATCTCGATGCCGGTCGATCGTTGCCGATAGAAAGCGGTGCCCGTGCCGGTCGTGCCGCCCAGATAATGCAGCATCGCCAAAACTTTGGGGTTGGCGGAGTCGAAGTGCGGAATGCGCTGAACCGGCGAAAGCGTGGCGGGTAAGCTGGTCACGATAGAGAAGCTGGCGGCCAGCAGGTCGAACGCCGCAACACCAAACGCGCGACCGACGAATGGCGCGACCGCTCGGACGGAGCGCTCGACATAACGCCAGGCCGTCTTGTCCTCTCGTGTCAGAGGTCTCCGCAGGCCCGGATAATAGGTGCCCTCTGCGCTCGGGAAAGGGCTGAGCGCAGCGGCGGTCACCACGACCCTCAATGGATCACCGTCAAAGCCGTCAATCACCAGGATCGGACTGGAACATGCTCCGACAAGGGCAAGGGAGGGCGTCACGCGTGCCTTCTGCATCGCGGTCGACCGAGCCGCAACATTTCCCGCCAGAGCCGTATCCGAAGAAACGGCGCGCGACGCCCTGCCTTACCGTTCCAGCAGCCCCTCGAACTGCTCCACCGTCAGCGGCACGCGAAACTGGCAGCCCGCGACATAATCCTCCGCCCACATCACGTCGGCGGCAACTGGCGCGATGCCGGGCAGAGTCAGCCAGATGGTGCTGCCCTTCTTCATCCCCGAATAGCTCTGCACGCGCGCACCGTGCATCGACAGGTCGACGACCTTGCACAGCGCACGTTCCAGTCCGCCGCGGCCCAGTCGCGCGTCCAGCGAAACCGGGGCCCGCGGGCTCCGGCGCCGGTCGAGCACGGCTGGTTCATATTCCGCGGCAAACATGGCGTGGAGCCTAGCCGCCGATGGTAAACGCCGCGTTAGCGACGCCGACGATCCGGCTCAGCGGCCCTTCAGCGTCAGCCCCCCGCCGAAGCGCTTGTTGAAGCGTGCGACCTGACCACCCTGATCGAGCATCGTGCCGCGGCCGCCGGTCCAGGCGGGATGCGCCAGCGGATCGATCTCCAGGGTCATTGTGTCACCGGCCTTCCCCCAGGTGGAGCGGGTCTCGTACACGGTGCCATCGGTCATCTGAACCTTGATCAGGTGATAGTCGGGGTGGATTTCGGCCTTCATGGGTAAGCTCCTGGGGTGGCTGGTTCCGACCAGCCTCGAACGGAAGGCGCGCGCCTAGCAGAGGCAGCCGGCTGCGGCAACCGGCTGGCCATACGTAATCGGTCATGTTATACTGTGCCATATAGGAGAGACGCCATGCCGCTGTTCCCGAGCTTCCGACGCCCCTGCCCCTATCAGGCCGAGCTGTCGGCGGTAATGGACGGCGACTGGTGCCGTGTCTGCGGACAGCAGGTCCACGACATCACCGATCTGAGTGACGCCGAGCGCGCGGCGCTGCTGCGGCGATGCGACGGCGACATCTGCGTGAGCTACCGGGTGCCGGTCGCGTCCGTGCTCGCTGCGGCGGCGCTGGTCGCATCGGGGGCGTCGGCAAAGGCGCCGTCAAGGGGCGCGCATCATCCGGCCCCAAAGGTCGCGCAGATCCAGCCACCCGTCATCACGCTTGCCGGGGCGCCGATGCCGCTGCAACCCGCGCCGGCCGGGCAGAGGCCCGAGACGGACGCCACCCCGGCTGCCACGCAGACGAAGGACGCTAGCCCTGTGGCGGGTCCGCAATCATCGCGGTGAACTCGCACTCGGCCGTGATGTGGCCGTCGAGCAACGCACGACCCGCGAACTTGCAGACGCGCGCGCGCTTTTGAAGGAATGACACCTCCAGCCGGAGCAGCACGCCCGGCTCGACCGGCTTCCTGAACTTCACGCCGTCGATCGACATGAAATAGACCAGCTTGCCCGTGCCGGCGAGGCCCAGGCTCTCCACTGCCAGCACCCCCGCCGCCTGCGCCAGCGCCTCCACCTGGAGAACGCCCGGCATGATCGGGCGGCCGGGGAAGTGACCCTGAAAGAACGGCTCGTTCATCGAGACGGCCTTGATCGCGACAATCCGCTCGTCGGGGATCAGCTCCTCCACCCGATCGACGAGGAGCATCGGATAGCGGTGCGGCAGCGCCGTCATGACGCGCCCGATATCAAGCGCGCCCATCGGCGCTCTGCCCCCGCCGCTATTCGATCCCTCGCTCACCGGCAGCGTGGCTCAGCGGCCGTTGCTGCGCGTTGAAGGCGTCGTCGCGGGCGCAGGCGCGGTTCCGGGCGCCGGCGCCGTACCGGGCGCCTGCTGCTGGCCGGGCTGCCAACCTGCCGGCACCGCGGTGCTGACGGTCGGGACCAGCCGGTCGAGCTCGGTCGTGATCGCGGGCGTGATGTCCGCGGTCGGCTGCAGGAACAAGACCGCCTGCGGCGAGATCAGCAGGTTGACATTGCGCGCGCGCACGACGTTCTGGACGGCCTCGCCCAGATGCCCCTGGATCTGCTCCACTGCATAGGCTTGCGCCCGCTCGGCCGGAGCGGTGATCCGCGCCAGCTCCTGCTGGCCGGTCTGCTGCTTGGTCTGGATCGCGGTATATTGCGTCTGCAGCGCCGCCTGATTGGCGTTGGGCGCGCGCTGCGCGGTCTGGAACGCAGTCACCATCGGCGCGAGCTCGGCCTGGATCGCGCGGCTGCGCGTCTCGGCCTGTGCGAGCTGGGCTGCGTACGTGGTCTGGATCTGCGTCCGTGCCGCCTGCCACGCATGGCTGTTGGCGACCGCGCCCTGCGGATCGGCGACGGCGACCCCGCCGACCTGCGCGCTGGCGGGCGCGACGGCGACGGCGCCGGGCGCGACCAGCGCGGCGGCGAGCATGATCTTGGCGATTTTGGTCATCAGAACTGCGTTCCTACGTTGAAGGTGACGAGCTTCTTGTCGTCACCCGGTTGCGACAGCAGCACCTTGGCGACGTCGATGCGCAAGGGGCCGAAGGGGGAGTTCCAGTTGACCCCGAACCCGACCGACAGGCGCGGCCGGGCCGAGTTGCCGAGGAAACGCTCGAGGAACGGGCTGGTCGTCGTGGCGTAAGCGGTGTTGGTCGAGGTGCCGGCACAGGCGCCGCCCAGCGTCGCCGAATAGCCGGTCTGACAGGTCGTCAACAGCCCGGCATTGGTCGTGTCTGCCGCGTCAACGACATACAGCTGCCGGCCGGAGCTATCCAGCACGGGTGTCACGATCGGCTGCACCACGCCGTTGACGACAGGGAAGGTGGCGGTCGGCAACGGCCGGGTGATCCCGAACAGCGAGCCAGCCTGGACATAGACCGACGGCCGCAGGCCCAGCTCGCGCGCGCCCGAGCCGAGCGGTAGCTCCACCTCCAGTCGGCCGAGATAATAGGCCCGCCCACCCAACGCATCGTCGACGATCTGGTCGCGGTCGGTGACCAGCACCTGCGCGCCAGTATTCGCATCGGTGGTATAGCCGATCCGCTGCACGCGCGGCCCGACCCCGCGAATGTCGAAGCCCCGGAACTGCGGCTCGCCGAGATAAAACCGGTCGGTGATCCGCACCCGGTCAACGCCAACCCCGCGGCTCGCCTCGAGCGAGCGGATGAAGCCGCCCTCCAGGTTGACGGATGCGATGAACCCGCTGCCGATGTCCTTGTACCGCGCATAATTGCCGATCGCGCGGAAATAGCGCACGTCGCCGCCAAGCCCGGCAAAGTCGGCGCCCAGCGAAAAGCGAGACCCGGCAGTCGGCCGGAGGCGACTGTTCAAGCTGTCGTTGATCAGCGAGAAGCCGACCGACGACGTCCAGCGATTGCCCAACGCCTCGCACAGATAACGCCCGGCCTTGAGCGGATCACACTGGCCGTTGGTGAAATAGGTGCTCTGGTCCAGCCCGACTTCGTCATAAGACAGTCCGTACCGACCCGACAGCGACCAATATTCGGTCAGCGGTACGCCGACCCGCGCCTGAAAACCGGTCGACACCTGCGTGTACGTCGTCTGGCGCTGGTTGCCGACGTAATTGAATGCGTTGTAGTCGCGCCGGAAAACGTCGATCCCAAGCGCAACATTCTTGTCGAACAGATAAGGTTCGGTAAAGCCGGCCTCAATCGACTTGGAATAGCTCGAATAGTTCACCCCCAGCCGCAGCTCCTGGCCCCGCCCGCGGAAGTTACGCTGGGTGATATTCGCCTGGATGATGAATTTTTCCAGGCTCGAGTAACCAGCAGACAGCTGCAGCTCGCCGGTCGACTTCTCCTCGACATTCGCTTCGAGCACGACGCGGTCGGGCGCGGAGCCAGGCGTCTGATGGATTTCGAACTTGTCCTGGAAAAAACCCAGCGAATTGATGCGATCCTGCGACCGCTTGACCTGAAAGCTGTTGAAGGCGTCGCCTTCCGCCAGCCTGATCTCGCGGCGGATCACCTTGTCCTGGGTCTGCGTGTTGCCGTTGATCTCGACGCGCTCCACATAGGTGCGCTGGGCCTGCGCGATGTGGAAGTTGATCGTCATCGTCAGATGTTCGCGATCAGGCGTGTATTCCGGGCTGACGTCGGTGAAGGCGTAGCCGAACAGCCCGGCCGCCTCGCTCAGCTGGTCGATCGAATCCTCGACCAGCTTGGCGTTGTACCATTCGCCGGCTTTGACTGGCAGCGTCGCCGCCAGCCGCGTGTTGTCGAAATCGCGAATCTCGGAGTCCACCGTGACGCCGCCGAAATGATAGCGCTGACCCTCCTCCACCACATAGGTGATGATGAAGTCGCGCTTGTCCGGCGTCAGCTCGGCGACCGCTGAGACGACGCGGAAGTCGGCATAGCCATGTGTCAGGTAAAACTGCCGCAGCTTCTGCTGATCGTAGTTTAGCCGATCCTGATCGTAGCTGGTGCCCGACGAGAGCAGGCGGAAGAAGCGCGCCTGCTTGGTCGCCATCTGGCCACGCAGCTGGTCGGCGGAGAAGACGTGGTTGCCGATGATGTTGATCTGGCGGACCTTGGATTTGGCGCCCTCGGTGATTGAGAAAACGATGTCGACGCGGTTCTGATCGAGGCTGACCATCTGCGGCTCGACGACGGCGGCGAAGCGGCCCTGGCGGCGGTACAGCTCGACGATCCGTGCAACGTCGGCGCGCACCGCCGAGCGAGTGAAGATCTGCCGCGGCGCGAGCTTCACTTCCTTCTGGATCTTGTCGGTCTTGAGCGCGCGGTTGCCCTCGAAGATGACGCGATTGATGATCGGGTTTTCGCGCACGCGCAGCACGATGTCGCCGCTCTCGACACCCGAGATCGAGAAGTCGGCGAACAGGTCGGACCCCTGGAGGTCCTTCAACGCTTGGTCGAGCGTCTCTGCATTGTATGGCACACCGACGCGCAGGCGGGTGTAGGACAGCACCGTCTCCGGCTCGATCCGCTGCGCCCCCTCGACGCGCAGTGTGCGGATGGTGCGGGCGGCGGGGTCGGTAACCGGCCGCGGCGCGGCGGGATTGGGTGCAGGCAGCTGTTCCGCGCGCGCAGTGGCGGGAACACTCAGATTGCCTGGACGCCCGGCGGGCGGCGCGCCGCGCCGCGCCTGTCCTGCCCGCGGCGCGCCGCCGGCGCCGGTCTGTGCATAGAGGGGCACGGGGATGCTCACCAGCACCGTGCTGGTCATCAGCAGCGTCGCGACGGAGCGCGCGCCGGGCGTAGAAAGCTTCGAAAATGCCACCAAAAAACCCCAACCCGCGTGGAAAGAAAGCCCTCGCGGCCCAAGCCGCGCCCCCTGCCCTATTCTGCCCCGCTTATCAATCTTCAGCCGACCAGCCCGGCCAGCCTGTGCCACAAGCCGAAGGAGCCGAGATCGTTAACGGTCACCAGCAGCATCAGGGCGAGCAGCGCGGCCAGACCGCCGCGATACGCCCATTCCATCACCTCCGGCCCCACGGGTCTTCGCCGGATCGCCTCGATCGCGTAGAAGAACAGGTGGCCGCCATCCAGCATCGGGACTGGCAGCAGGTTGATGAACCCCAGATTGATGGAGACCGGGGCGATCAACGCCACGAACGCCTGTGGCCCCTGCGACATCTGCTCGCCCGACGCCTTGGCGATGCGCAAGGGGCCGCCCATATCCTTCAACGAGCGTTGACCGGTCACGATCTGACCGATGGTGTCGATCATCAAGCGCAGGACCTCGCCGGTGCGCCGAACGGCGACGACGGGCGCCTGCGCCAAGCCGACAGGTACGACTACCGCTGGCGGCGGGGCGATGCCGAGTAGGCCGATTTCGGTGCGGTTGCCGAAGCGATCGACCAGGGTGTCCGCCCCGACCGTCGCCTGCACGCTTTGCGCACGGCCGCCGCGTACGAAGTCGACGCGCACCTGTTCGTGGGGGCGTATCTGAAGATACTGCGCCAAGTCGCCGAACACTTCCGTCTCGCGGCCCCCGAGCGCCGTAATCCGGTCCCCCGCCTGCAGCCTCGCCGCCGCCGCCCCGCTGTGGGCCTCGACGCCGCCGACCACCGCGGGCGTTCGGCTGTCGCCATAGCCGATCGCAAAGCCCGCGAGGATCAGGATCGCCAGCAGGAAGTTCACGAACGGCCCCGCCGCGACGATGATCGCGCGCTGCCACACCGGTTTCGCCTGGAAGGTGCGGGCGCGTTCGCCCGCGGGCAGCGCCAGCCACTCGACGGTCGGCTGCGATACCGCGTTCATGTCGCCCGCGAAGCGGACATAGCCGCCGATCGGCGCCCAGCCCAGCTTCCACCGCGTGCCGCGCCGGTCGGTCCAGCCACCGACCTCGCGTCCCATCCCGATCGAAAAGGCGTCGATCTTCACCCCGAACAGCCGCGCCGCCCAATAATGCCCCATCTCATGCACGAAGACGAGCGGGCCGATGACGCACAGGAATGCGACAATCGTCAGCGCGAGGCCGGGGGAGTGGATCAAGAAACGCAATCCTTCACGCGCTCTCCGGCCAACGCCCGCGCCTCCGTGTCGACCGCTAGCACGGCGTCGAGCGTGGCGGGCGCGGGCGGGTCGTAGCGCGTCAGCGTATCAGCGACGATTGCGGCGATTTCAAGAAAGCCGATCCGCCGCTGCAGGAACGCCGCGACCGCGACCTCGTTCGCGGCATTGAGGATCGCCGGCCGCGCGCCGCCCGCGACCAGCGCCGCGCGCGCCAGGCCGAGCGCTGGGAAGCGCGCCGCGTCGGGCGCCGCGAAGTCCAGCCGCCCCAGCGCGACCAGGTCGAGCGGCGCCATCGGCGTCGGCATCCGGTCCGGCCAGGCCAGCGTGTGCGCGATCGGCACCCGCATGTCGCTCGGCCCCAGCTGCGCCAGCATCGACCCGTCGACATAATCGACGAGGCTGTGGATCACCGATTGCGGGTGGATGACGATCTCGATCGCGTCCGGCGGCACCGGAAACAGCCGCGCCGCCTCGATCAGCTCCAACCCCTTGTTGAACAGGGTTGCGCTGTCGACGGAGATCTTGGCCCCCATCGACCAGTTCGGATGCGCCACCGCCTGTTCGGGGGTGGCATTGCGCATCGCCTCGCGCGTCCAGTCGCGGAACGGCCCGCCGCTGCCGGTCAGTACGATCCGGCGCACGCGCTCCGGACGGGCGAAATCGAAGCACTGGAAGATCGCGTTGTGCTCGCTGTCGGCGGGGAGCAGCGTGGCGCCCGACGCGCGCGCGGCGGCCAGCACCAGCTCGCCGGCCGAGACCAGCGGCTCCTTGTTGGCGAGCACCACCGTGCCGCCGCCCGCGATCGCCGCCATGACGGGTTCCAGCCCCGCACAGCCGACGATCGCCGCCATTGTCCAGTCGGCGCCCGCCGCAGCCTCGATCACCGCATGACGCCCCCCCGTCGCGCGGACGCCGCTCCCGGCCAGCGCCTCGCGCAGCGCCGGGAGGCAAGCCTCATCGGCGACCACGGCCAGCCCCGCGCGCGTCCGCCGCGCCGCCACGGCCAGCGCGTCAACATCGCAATTGGCGGTCAGCGCCCGCACCCGGAAACGGTCGGGCGCACGCTCCACCAGGTCGAGCGTCGAGCGCCCGACCGACCCGGTCGCGCCCAGCACCGTTACGCTCCTCACCGCCAGCTCACCCGAACTGCGCGTGCAGATAGCGCAGCAGGCTGGGCAGCACGACCAGCACCGCCGCCACCGGTGCTACCGGCACCAGTCCGTCAAGCCGGTCCATCACTCCGCCATGTCCGGGCAGCAGCCTGCCCGAATCTTTGACCCCGGCCCGCCGTTTAAGCCAGCTCTCGTACAGGTCGCCGCCCTGCGCCAGCACCGCCAGCACCGGCGTCGCCAGCGTCAGCCGCAGCGGCAGCCCGGCATGAAAGTGCATCGCGACCGCGAATAGGCTCGCCGCCACGACGCCGCCGATCAGCCCCGCCCAGGTTTTGTTGGGGCTGACCGCAGGCCACAGCTTCGGGCCTCCGATCGTCCGTCCCGCGAAATAAGCGCCGATGTCAGTCACCCACACCAGCGCCAGCGCCCACACCGTATAGGTCAGGCCCTCGCCTAGGCGATGCCCGCCGAACGCCAGCACGCCATGCTGTCGGCGCACCACGACCAGCGCGAGCACCGGCAGCCCGGCATAGAGGACGCCGAGCGCAAGCTTTGGCTGGCGCGTGACGATGACGACGAAGAACGCCGCGCCCGCCAGCAGTCCCAGCGTGAAGAAGTCGCGCGTCTCGCCGATGATCCAGGCGGGCGCCATCGTCACCAGCGGTACGAACAGCGCGAACTGCGCCAGCCGCTTCGCCCGCTGACTAGCACCGTGAAGATTGCCCCATTCATCGACGATCAACAGCGCCGCGACCGTCACCAGCAGCCAATAGGCCGCACCGCCGAACCACACCGCCACCAGCGCGACGACGATCAGCGCCACCCCCACCGCCGCGCGCACCGGCAGGTCCGACTTGGGCTTGGCCTCGCCGCTCACAGCCCGCCGTAGCGCCGCTGCCGCTGTCCGAACGCCGCCACCGCCTCGGCCAGCTCGTCCGCGCCGAAATCGGGCCACAGCGTGTCGACGAACAGCAGCTCGGCATAGGCCGCCTGCCACAGGAGGAAGTTCGACAGCCGCTGTTCCCCCGACGACCGGATCAGCAGGTCGAGCGGCGGCAGCTCGCGCGTCTCCAGTTCCGCCTCGATCGCCGCCTCGTCGATCTCCTCCGGGCTGAGCCGGGCCGCCAGCCGCCGCGCCGCCGCCGCCAGTTCCGCCTGCGCGCCATAATTGAGCGCGATCGCCAGGATCGGCCCGGTGTTGCGCGCGGTCCGCGCCACCGCATCGTCGACCATCGCCACCAGGTCGGGGGCGAAGCGGCGGAAATCGCCGATCACCTTCAACCTGACATTCTCGCGGACCAGCTCCTCCAGGTCGGAGCGGATAAACAGCCGCAACAGCCCCATCAGGTCGCCGACCTCCGCCTCGGGCCGCCGCCAGTTCTCCGACGAAAAGGCGTAAAGCGTCAGCGCCTCGATCCCCATCGCCCGCGCCGCACGCGTCACGTGGCGCACCGCCTCAACACCGGCGCGATGCCCCGCCAGCCGCGGCAGATGCCGCCGCTTCGCCCAGCGCCCGTTACCGTCCATGATGATGGCGATGTGGCGGGGGATAGGGGCCGGCTGCGGCGCAAGCGCGGTGGCCATCGGCTAACCCCTCCCCTTCAGGAGAGGGGTTGGGGTGGGGTGGTGCCTTAAGCCATTCGCCCGACCGAGAGGCTCAACCCCCGGCCCCTCCCCTGAAGGGGAGGGGTGAAGAGACGCTTGTCCCCTCACTTCCCCATGATCTCCTTTTCCTTCGCCGCCGCGGCGACATCGATGTCGCCGACCGTCTTGTCGGTCAGCTTCTGCAGCTCGGTCTCGTGGCGCTTGCGCTCGTCCTCGCCGAAGACGTGCTTCTTCTCGTCGGTCTTGAGCGCGTCCATGCCGTCGCGCCGCACGTTGCGCACCGCGATCTTCGCCTTTTCGGCGTAGGCGCCCGCCAGCTTCGCCAGCTCCTTGCGCCGCTCCTCGGTCAGGTCGGGGATCGGCAGCCGCAGGTTGTTGCCGTCGTTGATCGGATTGAGCCCCAGCCCGGCCGAGCGGATCGCCTTTTCCACGGGGCCGACATTGCTCTTGTCCCACACCTGCACCGACAGCATCCGCGGCTCGGGCGCCGAGACCGTCGCCACCTGGTTGAGCGGCATGTGGCTGCCATACACCTCCACCGTCACCGGATCGAGCAGCGCGGTCGACGCGCGGCCGGTGCGCAGACCGGCCAGGTCGCTCTTGAGCGAGTCGACCGCGCCCGTCATCCGGCGCTCCAGATCGGCCTTGTCATATGCCGGCATCGCTCATCCTCCCTGCACGACCGTGCTGATCCCCCTCCCGGCGAGCACTGCAGCGAAATTGCCGTGCTCGCGGATGTTGAAGACGACGATCGGAATGTTGTTGTCGCGGCACAGCGCCACCGCGCTCGCGTCCATGACCTTCAGGTTGTCGGACAGCACGCGGCCGTAGCTCACCGTTTCGTAGCGCGTGGCGGTCGCCACCTTCTTCGGATCGGCGTCGTACACGCCGTCGACGCTGGTGCCCTTGAACAACGCATCGCACTTCATCTCCGCCGCGCGCAGCGCCGCGCCGCTGTCGGTGGTGAAGAAGGGCGAGCCGACGCCGGCGGCGAAGATCACCACCCGCCCTTTCTGCAAATGCCGCTCGGCGCGCCGGCGGATGAAGGGCTCGCACACCGCCGCCATCGGGATCGCCGACTGGACGCGGGTCTCGACCCCGATCTGCTCCAGCGCGTTCTGGACCGCGAGCGCGTTCATCACCGTCGCCAGCATGCCCATATAGTCGGCTGTCGCGCGCTCGATCCCCTTGGCCGCCGCCGACAGTCCGCGGAAGATGTTGCCGCCGCCGACGACGACGCAGAGCTGATAGCCCTCCGCGCGGACGTCCGCGATCTCCTGCGCGACGCGCGCCGTTACCGTCGGGTCGATCGCAAGCCCGCCGTCGCCGCCTCCCTTGCGGCGGTCCTCGGGATAGCCGTCGCCCTGGCCCGCGCCGCCCATCAGGACCTCACCAGACAGCTTCAGGAGGATGCGGTTGAAGCGGCGGGCGGTCATCGGGAGAGCGGGTTACGCGGGGAAGGTGACGGGGGCAACCGTCTGCACCGTTTCTCCTTCTCCCGCCTGCAGGACAAGGAAAACCGGCTCAAACCTGCGGCTTGTCTTCGTCCTTGGGCTTCTGCGGCACGCCGCTCGCCGCCGCGACCTCGGCCGCGAAGTCGGACTGCTCGCGTTCGATCCCCTCGCCCAGCTGAAACCGGACGTAATCGGTGAGCACGATGGCCGCGCCCGCATCCTTTCCCGCCTTGGCGACGACGTCCGAAATCTTGGTCTTGCCGTCCATCACGAACAACTGGCTGACCAGCGCATGCTCCTTGCGGTACTTGGCGATCGAGCCCTCGACCATCTTGGCGATGATGTCCGCGGGTTTGCCTGACTCGCCCGCCTTCTCGGTCGCGATCGCGCGCTCGCGATCGATCTCCGCCTCGTCCAGGTCGCCCTCGTTCAGCGCCTTGGGGAAGGCCGCGGCGATGTGCATCGCCAGGTCCTTGCCCAGTTTGGCGAGCGCGTCGGCCGGCGCCTCGCTCTCCAGCGCCACTAGGACCCCGATTTTGCCCAGCCCCGGGGCGGCGGCGTTGTGGACGTAGCTGACCACCGCGCCCTTGCCGACCTCCAGCCGCCGGACGCGCCGGATCGACTGGTTCTCGCCGATCGTGGCAATGTTGTTGGTCAGCGTCTCCGCGACCGTCGTGCCCGACGGCATCGCCGCCGACTTGATCGCGTCGACGTCCGCCGCGCCCGTGAGCGCGACCTGCGTCACTTCGCGGACAAAGTTCTGGAACTGCTCGTTCTTGGCGACGAAGTCGGTCTCCGAATTGACTTCCACAGCCGCACCGCGCGTACCGCTGACGGCGACGCCGACCAGCCCTTCGGCGGCGGTGCGGCTCGATTTCTTCTGCGCGGCGGCAAGGCCTTTGGTACGCAGCCAGTCCATCGCCGCGTCCATTTCGCCGCCGGTCTCGTTCAGCGCCTTCTTGCAGTCCATCATCCCCGCGCCGCTCTTCTCGCGCAGGTCCTTGACCATCGCAGCCGTGATGTCGGCCATGTCATCGTCCTTCAATATAGCATGTACAGCGGGCGGCGCTGATCGCTTCAGCCCCGCCCGCCCGGTCGTTGATGCCGGTAATCGGCAAATGTGACGGTCAGACGGCGGCGTCTGCGCCCTCGGTCGTCGCAGGCGCAGCCTCGACCGGCGCGAACTCAGCCTCGGCCGTCGGCTCGGCGTGCGGCGTCGGCTCGGTCAGCGCCTCCTCCGCGGGCGGCGCGTCCATCGCGCCGATGTCGCGGCCCGAGCGCGCCTGCTGCTCCTGTCCGCCACGCGTCGCCGCGATCGCGATCGCCTCGCAATACAGGCGAATGGCGCGGCTGGCGTCGTCATTGGCGGGCACCGGGAAGGCGATGCCATCCGGCGACACGTTCGAATCCAGGATCGCCACCACCGGGATACCCAGCGTATTGGCCTCCTTGATCGCCAGTTCTTCCTTGTTGGCGTCGATCACGAACATGACTTCGGGAATGCCGCCCATGTCGCGGATGCCGCCCAGGCTCATCTCCAGCTTGTCGCGCTCACGCGTCAGCTGCAGCACTTCCTTCTTGGTCAGCCCGACGGTGTCGCCGTGGAGTTGCTCCTCCAGGCTCTTCATCCGCCGGATCGAATTGGAGATCGTCTTCCAGTTGGTAAGCATCCCGCCCAGCCAGCGATGGTTGACGAAATGCTGGCCGGAACGCTGCGCCGCGTCGCGGACCGGCTCCTGCGCCTGACGCTTGGTGCCGACGAACAGCACCTTTCCGCCCCCGGCGACGGTGGAGCTGACAAACTCGAGCGCGCGCGCGAACAGCGGCACGGTCTGCGACAAGTCGAGGATATGGACGCCGTTGCGGTCGCCGAAGATGTATGGCTTCATCTTCGGATTCCAGCGATGCGTCTGATGGCCGAAATGCGCGCCCGTCTCGATGAGCTGCTGCATGGAGACGACAGGAGCCGCCATAGGGATCGATCCTTCCGGTTATGCCTCTGGAAAGCGGATGATCCACGCGAGCGCGGACACCGGGTTATGATGCTTCCCATGCGGTGTTGAAGTCGCGCCACATAGTCGCGCGGCTGTCGACTGACAAGCCTTGACAGAAAGAACGCGAGTAGAACATACAGTGCTCGTAAGAGGCACGTTGAGCTGATGCGGATCAACAATCCGGGCCAGCATCCTCTGAACGAACAACTTTTCCACAGGTTGCGGGAACCTGTGGATAACTGGATGGTTAACGCACTATCGAAGGGTGCGTTCGCGTCAGGGAGGCGAACATGATGGCAGTGATCGGGACGATTGTTTTCACGGGCGCAATGGCGCTGGCGTCGGCGGCGATCTGGGTGAGCATCGCGCCGCAATGGCGGCGCATCGTGCGGCTCGCCGCGGGCAATCCCGATCAGCCGTTCCAGCCGTTGGCGAACCTCGCCCGCGCCGAGCATCGCATTGCGGTGCGCCGCTGGGCCGCCGCTACGTCGCCGGTGGCGGTGCGAGTGGTGCGGCAGCTGCGCGCCGCCTGAACCGCGCATAGCTGACCATGCTGGCCGGAATGGTCAGCAGGTAGAAGATCGAGACAACCGTCAGCGTCTGCCACGGTGCGGTGACCAGTGCGGCGGCCAGCACCACCGCCGCCGCGATCGCCTCGAACCGCACGGTGCGGCGCAGGCGGAACGACTTCCAGCTCAACGTCGGCACGCTCGATACCATCAGCGTGGCGACGAATGCGACCCAGGGCGCGACCAGCCAATAGGAGCGCAGCAGCGGCTCCCCGCTCCACAGCCATGCGATCAGCGGCAAGAGCGCCAGCCCCGCCCCCGCCGGCGCGGGCACACCGGTGAAGAACCCCGCTGCCTTGCGCGGCTGATCGTCGACATCGATTTGCGCGTTGAACCGCGCCAGCCGCAGCGCGCAGAAGACCGCCAGCATCAGCGCCGCGATCCACCCGAGCCGCGGCAACCCGGTCAGCGACCACAGGAACAGCACCAGCGCCGGCGAGACCCCGAACGAGATCGCGTCGGCAAGCGAATCGAGCTCCGCCCCGAACCGGCTCTCACCGCGCAGCATCCGGGCGACGCGCCCGTCGAGCCCGTCGAGTACGCCCGCGAGAACGATCATCGTCACGGCACGCTCCCACTCGCCCGCGATCGCGAAGCGGACCCCCGACAGGCCGGAGCAAAGCGCCAGTGCGGTGATGACGTTGGGCGCCACCGCCCGCAGCGGGATGCCGCGCGGCCGCGGCCGGAAGCGGGGACGCACCGTCACCTGGATTTTTCCCTGCAAGGGAAGGTGACCGGCGCAGCCGGTCGGAGGGGTGAGGCTTTTGACGTGAACGCATGCCGGTCGAGCCGGCGACCCCCCTCCGTCGTATGGCACGCACCACCCCCCTCTCCGGGGAGGGCCGCTGCACGTCTCACTGCGCCACGCCCACCGGCGCGATCCCGCCGGCGCGGCCCAGCACCGTCTCGCCCGCGATGCTGCGCTGCCCCAGCGCGACCTGGCATACGCAATCTTCGGGCAGGAACACGTCGACGCGGCTGCCGAAGCGGATCAGCCCGATCCGCTGCCCGCCCGCGACGATGTCGCCCGCCTTGACGAAGCCCAGGATGCGCCGCGCCACCAGCCCGGCGATCTGCGTGAACCCGACGCGCCGGCCGTCATGCCCCTCGACCACGAAATACTGCCGCTCATTTTCGTCCGACGCCTTGTCGAGATCGGCGTTCAGGAACTTGCCCGCGACATAGACTACCTGCCTCACGGTCCCCGCAATCGGCGAGCGATTGATGTGGACGTCGAACACCGACATGAAGATCGACACCCGCACATAGTCGCCGGTCAGCAGCCCGTTGGGCCCGTCAAGTTCGCGCGGCACCGGCACCCGCTCGATCATCGTGATCAGCCCGTCGGCGGGCGCGATGATCAGCCCCTGCCCCTGCGGTGTTGTCCGGATTGGATCGCGGAAGAAGGCGGCGACCCAGATTGTCAGCCCGACCATCGGCCAGAACAGGATGTTGGACGCGATCGTGAGCAGAAGCGTGAGCCCGATCGCGATCGCGACGAACTTATAGCCTTCGGAATGGACGGCGGGAAAGCGCCACTTGACCGTCGTCGTCGGCAACGGCGTGTGGGGCGGCTTGTCGAGCGATGCCATGCGGCAAGGCGTGTACCCGCGTGAACGCCCCGACACAATCAGCGCTGTCCTACAACCCCCCGGCCGTGCTCTGGACAGGCGATGCGCTCGATACGATCTCGCCCCAACGCCTCCGTCGCTTGGCCTCGCGCCCTTGGGGCGTTCGCGCCGGCCTGCTGCGCGTCGCCGCGCCCGGCTCGCCGCGCCAGACCGAGAAACGCGTTTGGCGGACAACATGGACAACATGTCCCTGCCCCGCCCTCGCCTTGATTGCCTTATCCCAACTGCCTAGACGCCCGCCCAACGCATCCGAGGACCGAAAAGCATGGCCAAGATTCAGGTGAAGACGCCCGTCGTGGAAATCGACGGCGACGAAATGACGCGGATCATCTGGGAATGGATTCGCGAACGCCTGATCAAGCCCTATCTCGACATTCAGCTCGACTATTACGACCTGGGCGTGGAGCATCGCGACGCGACCGACGATCAGGTCACCGTCGACAGCGCGAAAGCCATCCAGCGCTATGGCGTCGGGGTGAAATGCGCGACGATCACGCCGGACGAAGCGCGGGTCGAGGAGTTCCATCTCAAGAAGATGTGGAAGTCGCCGAACGGCACCATCCGCAACATCCTGGGCGGCGTCATCTTCCGCGAGCCGATCGTGATCCGTAACGTTCCGCGGCTGATCCCTGGCTGGACGCAGCCCATCGTGGTCGGCCGCCACGCCTTCGGTGACCAGTATCGCGCAACCGACTTTCGCGTGCCCGGCAAAGGCAAGCTGACGATCAAATGGGAAGGCGAGAACGGCGACACGATCGAGCATGACGTGTTCGACTTTCCCGCATCTGGGGTCGCGATGGCGATGTACAATCTCGACGAGTCGATCCGCGACTTTGCGCGTGCCAGCATGAACTATTCGCTAGGCCGCAAATGGCCGCTCTACCTTTCGACCAAGAACACCATCCTCAAGGCGTATGACGGCCGTTTCAAGGACATTTTCGAAGAGGTGTTCGCGGCCGAGTTCAAGGACCAGTACCAGGCGGCCGGGATCGTCTACGAACACCGCCTGATCGACGACATGGTCGCCTCCGCGCTCAAGTGGAGCGGCGAGTTTGTCTGGGCCTGCAAGAATTATGACGGCGACGTCCAGTCGGATCAGGTCGCCCAGGGCTTTGGATCACTGGGCCTGATGACCTCGGTGCTGATGACGCCGGACGGCAATACGATCGAGGCGGAGGCGGCGCATGGCACCGTCACCCGCCACTATCGCCAGCATCAGCAGGGCAAGGCGACCTCAACGAACCCGATCGCGTCGATCTTCGCGTGGACCGGCGGCCTGAAATATCGCGGCAAGTTTGACGGCACGCCCGACGTGACCCGCTTCGCCGAGACGCTGGAGCGCGTCTGCATCCAGACCGTGGAGAAGGGAGACATGACAAAGGACCTCGCAATTCTGATCGGTCCCGATCAGCCCTGGATGACGACCGAGCGTTTTTTCGAGGCGGTCCGCGTCAATCTCGAACAGGCGATGGCCAGCGAGGCCTGACCCCGCACCAAGGGGCAGGCTGTGGCCGGCGCGCGATCAACCGTGTCGCGGCCGGAACGGCCGGTGTGGCCGGTGTGGCCGGGCTGTTGATGAGTGGGATCAACAACGAAAGCCACACTCATGCGTTTTGTCACCCTGTTCGCTACCGCCGCCGCCCTGACCGCGACTGCGGCCCTCGCGCAGACCAACCCGCCGAGCTCGACCACTCCACCGGGCGTCGACGGCCCCACCGTCACCCCCGCCGAGTCGCAGCCAACTACCCCGACGACGCCCAGCGCCACTCCGGCGCGTCACACCGGGCGCCGCCGCTGACGGCCGACAATATGCTGGCATTATCGGTGCGGCGCTGATCTAACCGCCGGATGGCAGGCGAGCTGGGCGGCGACGGGATCAGCGATGCGCTCGTCGTGCTCGGCGCGGCCGGGCTGATCATCCCCGCGTTCGCCCGGGTGCGGATCAGCCCGGTCATCGGCTTTATCCTGGTCGGGATTGCGGTTGGGCCCGCCGGCCTTGGCGCACTGGTCGACCGCCACCCGTGGCTTTATCACGTCACGATCACGAATCCTGCGGCGATGGCGCCGATCGCGGAGATCGGTATCGTCCTCCTGCTCTTCTCGATCGGGCTGGAGCTATCCTTCCGCCGCCTGTGGACGATGCGCGCAAGCGTGTTCGGTTCCGGCAGCATCCAGCTGCTGCTCTGCGCCATCCTGCTCGGCGCGGCCCTGCTAATTACAGGTCAGCCGGTCGGCGCTGCGGTCGCGATCTCGCTGGCCATCGCGCTGTCCTCGACCGCGCTGGTGCTGCCGATCACCGGCACTGACGGCCCGCTCGGCCGTGGCGCCTTTCCACTGCTCCTGCTGCAAGACCTGGCGTTGGTGCCGATCGTATTCGCCCTCGGCGCGATGGCCGGCGGGGGGCTCGGCGGCGTCGGCCGGACGGCATTGCTGGGCGGGCTGACCGTCATCGCGATGTTCGGCGCCGGGCGGGCGGTGCTGCCGCGCCTTTTCGCCCAAGCGGCACGAACGAAGAGCCCCGAATTGTTTCTCGCCGCCGCGCTCCTCGTCGCGATCACCGCAAGCCTGGCCACAGCCGCTGCAGGGTTGTCGCCGATCGTAGGCGCCCTGCTTGCCGGGTTGCTGATCGCTGAGACCGCTTATGTCGAGGAGGTCGAGAACATCGTTCGCCCGTTTCAGGGGCTGGCGCTCGGCGTGTTTCTGATCACGGTCGGGATGCGTCTTGATCTCAAGGCGCTGCTATCCGGCTGGCCCCTGTTGGCGGCCGCACTCGCGGGCGTTGTCGTGGTCAAGACGCTAGTCACCGCCTTGCTGCTCCGCCAGCGTGGCGAAGGATGGGCCGTCGCCATCGAGGTCGGCTTGTTGCTCGGCAGTCCCGGCGAGACGACGTTGATCGTGCTTGGCGTTGCTGCGGAGGCGATGCTGGTCAGCCATGCGGACGCGGCATTCTGGCAGACCGCGACGGCGCTGGGTATGACGGTCACCCCGTTGATCGTCCGCCTTGGTCAGATCGCGACTAGCACTTTGAGCCGAAGAGCGACAGCGCTGCCCGTCGTCGACATCGATGAAGCCGGACCGGGCACCGTCATCATCGGGTTCGGTCGAGTCGGACGGCTCGTCGCCGAGATGCTGCAGGCGCACGACCGACGGTTTCTAGCGCTCGACGCCGACGTCGACTGCGTCACCGCCGGTCGCCGCGACGGCTTCCCCGTCATGTACGGCGACATGGTTCGCGCCGACCTGATCGAGCGGCTTGGCCTCGACCGGGTCGAGGCGCTGGTGCTGACGATGGACGACCCGCCGCTCACCGTAAGCTTGGCGAAGCGGGTCCGCGCGCTGGCGCCGTCGCTGACTCTGATCGCCCGTGCCCGCGATCCTGCACACGCTGCGGAACTCTATCGCGCCGGAGTGACCGATGCGGTGCCCGAGACGCTCGAGAGCTCGCTGCAGCTATCGGAAGCCGTGCTGGTAGATTTGGGTGTCGCGATGGGTCCGGTGATCGCTTCGATCCACGAGAAGCGAGATGCCTTGCGCCAGGCGATCCGCGTCGCCGCCGACCTGGAGCGCGAGCCGCGCATCCGCCGCATCCGGGGCCGACGCAAGCCCGCCTGACAATGTCGCCAGTTCGGTTAGGGCGCGGGCGTTCCCGCTACGGCACGCGCCAGATCGCGATTGATCTGCCGCGCCATGGTCGAGATCCGCGTGGTCGCAAAATCGGTCGGCTCACCGCGGTACAGCGCCCGCAGATATGTAGTGTCGAACGGCGTCAGGCCCGCCGCCGGTGTGCCGGCCCGATCGAATAGCCGCAGGATGGTCGGCTCAGAAGCGGCGTCGCCGACCGGACGCGCCGATGCCAGCAACCGCATCGTCGCATAATCGGCAAGCTGGGTGATCGTCTTGCCTTCGGCCGCGCCCTGATCGATCAGCAGTACCGCGCCGTCGACGACGATGCGGATCGGCGATGACAGGATGGACGCGCTGCGCACCTGCAGCTCGGGCGCCTGCAGTCCGGTGCTCGTGCCGACCCGCGGCCGGTCGTCATCGCGGCTCATCACCTCCGTGAAGCTCCACGCATGGACTGGACCGCTGTCGGCCGCGAGACGGCGAACCTGATATGGCTCCAGCCCGCCGAACATCGCGGGGTTGCTGCGCTTCAACGCGCGGACCACCGATTGACCGTTTGGCACGAAGACGACGGTGATGTTCGGCGCGCAGCCGACTTCGTCCACGCGCAGCCCCGCCGCCCGCGCGCCCTGCCGCATGCGACCGGCGAAGCGGACGGCGATGGCGGGCGGCAGCCCAGCGGCCTCTGGGCAGATCGGTGCAGCGAAGCGCGGCAGCGGCTGGCTAGCGTCGCCGAGCGGGGCGATGGTCGCAGTCATGTGTTGCACCGCGCGGTCATGATCGGGGCGGCGGGCGGTGACCGTGACGTCATGTGCCGCCGCTTGCGCCGTGCCTGCCTGGACGAGCAGGAGGAAGGGCAGGATCATGCCGCCGCCCGCTCCGCGAGCGCCGCCCGCACTGCCGCAACCGCGTCGACGGCTCTGCCGCCGTCCGGTCCGCCGCCCTGCGCCATGTCGGGACGCCCACCCCCGCCCTGCCCGCCAAGGACGGTCACGGCGGCGCGGAGCAGGTCCACCGCGCTAATTCCGGTGGTGAGGTCGTCGGTGACCCCGACCGCGATCGAAGCGCGTCCGTCGTTGACCGCCACCACGACGGCGACGCCCGATCCGAGACGCTGCTTCAGATTGTCCACCGTTGAGCGCAAGTCCTTGGGGTTCAGCCCATCCGCGATGGTATCGGCAAAGGCGACGCCGCCCACCAACAGCTGGCTGACGCCCTGCGCGGTCGATGTCCCGCTCGCCAGTCCAGCCGCCGAAACAAGCTGCTTCCTGACCTCGGCGAGTTCGCGCTCGAGCCGCCGCCGGTCTTCGACCAGCGCCGCGACGCGCAGCGGCACCTCGTCGGGTGAGGTCTTCAGCGCCGTGGCCGTCTCACGCAGCTTGTCGTCCCGTGCCGTCAGCCATACCCGCGCCGCCTCGCCGGTCAACGCTTCGACACGTCTGACGCCCGACGAGACCGCGCCCTCACCGATCACCTTGAAAAGTCCGATATCGCCCAGCGCTCCCACATGGGTGCCACCGCACAGCTCAACCGAATAGCGCCCCGCGTCGGTTCCCATCGAGACGACGCGTACCTCATCGCCGTATTTCTCGCCGAACAGCGCCATTGCGCCCTCGGCGATCGCCTCGTCGGGCGTCATCAGCCGGGTCGTCACCGGCGTGTTCGCCCGCACCTGCGCGTTCACATCCGCCTCGACCTGCGCCAGGTCGGCGGCGCTCATCGCCGCCGGGTGCGACACGTCGAAGCGCAGCCGCTCCGGCGCGACCAGCGAGCCTTTCTGGGCGACATGGGCGCCTAGACGCTCGCGCAGCGCTGCATGGAGCAGGTGCGTCGCCGAATGGTTGGCGCGGATCGCACCGCGGCGCGTGTGATCGACGGTCAGCTGCACCGCGTCGCCGACCGCGATCTCACCGGCCTCGATACGCGTGCGGTGCGCCCAGATGCGGCCGAGGTGCTTCTGCGTGTCCTGGACCGCGCCGGCGAAGCCCTTGTCGCTGCGCGCTGTTCCGGCATCGCCGACCTGACCGCCGCTCTCGGCGTAGAAGGGAGTCTGATTGAGCACGAGTTCGATAGTCTCGCCCGCTGCCGCCCGGCCGACCCGTGCGCCGTCCTTGAGGATCGCGAGCACCTCGCCCTCGCCCTGCTCCGCGGCGTAGCCGGTGAACTCGGTCGCGCCGAACGCTTCGGCGAGGTCGAACCACAGATCGTCGGATGCCTTGGAGCCCGAGCCTTTCCATGCTGCCCGCGCCGCGCGCTTCTGCTCGGCCATCGCCGTGTCGAACCCGATGCGATCGACCCCAAAACCCTGGGCCCGCAATGCATCCTCGGTCAGATCATAAGGAAAGCCATAGGTGTCGTAGAGCCGGAACGCGGTCTCGCCCGCCAGCGTCCCGCCCGCGGCCAGCCCGGAGGTCGCCTCGTCGAGCAGCTTCAGCCCGCGGTCGAGAGTCTGGCGGAAACGCACCTCCTCCTGGCGCAGCGTCGCCTCGATCAACGGTTGCGCCCGCACCAGCTCGGGGTAGGCGGCACCCATCTCGGCGACCAGCGCGGGCACCAGCCGCCACATCAGCGGCTCGGCGCTGCCGAGCAGATGCGCGTGCCGCATCGCGCGCCGCATGATCCGGCGCAGCACATAGCCCCGCCCCTCATTAGCGGGCAGCACGCCATCGGCGACCAGAAAGCCGGCGGTGCGCAGGTGATCGGCGATGACCCGGTGGCTCGCCTGAGCTGCGCCGGTGATCGCGGTGTGCGTGAGCGCGCCCGATGCGGCGATTAGCGCCCTGAAAGTGTCGGTATCGTAATTGTCCGAGACGCCCTGCATCACCGCGGCGATGCGCTCCAGTCCCATGCCGGTATCGATCGACGGCCGTGGCAACGCGCCGGTGATCTCGTTCGCCTCCTGCTCGAACTGCATGAAGACGAGGTTCCAGATCTCGACGAAGCGGTCGCCGTCCTCGTCGGGCGATCCTGGTGGGCCGCCGGGAATATGCTCGCCGTGATCGTAGAAGATTTCGGAACACGGCCCGCATGGGCCGCTGTCGCCCATCGCCCAGAAATTGTCCTTGGTCGGAATGCGGATGATGCGGTGCTCGGGCAGGCCCGCGATCTTGCGCCACAGCTCGAACGCTTCGTCGTCGGTGTGGTATACCGTTGCGGTCAGCTTCTCCGCCGGCAGCCCCCATTCTTTCGTCAGCAGGGTCCACGCAAGGCCGATCGCACGTTCCTTGAAATAATCGCCGAACGAGAAATTGCCCAGCATTTCGAAGAAGGTGTGATGCCGGGCGGTGTAGCCGACATTGTCAAGGTCGTTGTGCTTGCCCCCCGCGCGCACGCACTTCTGGCTGCTGGTCGCCCGCTGATAGGATCGCGTCTCCAGCCCGGTGAAGACGTTCTTGAACGGCACCATGCCGGCGTTGACAAACATCAGCGTTGGGTCGTTCTGCGGCACCAGCGGCGCTGATGGGACGATCTGGTGACCCTCACCTGCAAAATAGTCGAGGAAGCCGCGGCGGATATCGTTGGTGGAGGTCATGTCGCCGCGGCTTAGGCGGTTGCGGCTTTGCCCTCAAGCGGAGCGACGACGGCAAGGGCCCCGGCTTCGACCTTGAAGCGCAATGGCAGCGGCAGACGCATGACCTCTCCGTCCAGCGCGACCGCGATCAGGCGGGCATGGCCTGCGACCGTCAGGACGGGCGTGTCGTCGATCGCCGCGAAGTCGCGCCCCGCATCGGCACGGCCCAGCAGCGTTCGCAGCCCGAACCCGATCAGCTCGCGCCGCCGTTGCGCCGCGACCGCGAACACCGACAGGACGCCATCCGCCAGCGCGGCCCGCTCGCCCAGATGACCGGCATCCAGCGCGTACCGGTTATTGCCCACGAACAGCAACGGGGTCGCGATCGGCCGTTCCTGATCACCGGACTGTAGCCGCAGCCGGTGGTGACGGAGGTTCTTCAGCACCGACAGCACGGCTGGAATAGTACCCAACCATTTCGGACCGGTATGCCGGTCCCGCTCCTCGACCAGATGCGGATAGGCGCCGATCGAGGCATTGTTGACGAAGGCATGGCCATTGACACGCGCAAGGTCGATGCGCCGCACCGAGCCGCTCGCGATCAGCTTTGCGGCTTCCCCCAAATCGTCGGGGATGCCCAGGTCCCGCGCGAGATGGTTGCGCGTCCCCAGCGGCAGGATGCCCAGTGTCGCGCCGCTTTTCGCCAGCTCTCCGGCGGCCGTCCCCAGCGTGCCGTCGCCGCCGCCGACCACGACCAGGCGGCGGCCGGCAAGCGCCGCTGCCTCGCGGCCGATCGCGCCGCCCGGCACCATGCGCACGTCGACCGTCATCCCCGCCGCCGCAAAGGCCGCTTCGACCTCGGCCGGGCAGCGCTCGCCTAGCGTGCGCGCCGTCCCGCCCCCCGCGTTCACGAGCACAGGGACACGCTCGCTCATCCGAACGGCGCATCCAGCAATCGGGGCGGCTCGCTGAACCAGCGCGGCCCTTCAGGCGTCATGTGGAAGCAGTCCTCCAGCCGCACGCCGAACCTTCCAGGCAGATAGAGCCCCGGTTCATCGGAAAAGCACATGCCAGCCGCCAGCGGCGTCATCTCGCCACGGACGAGGTTGACCGGCTCGTGTCCGTCGAGGCCGATGCCGTGGCCGGTACGGTGCGACAGCCCCGGCAAGCGATAGTCAGGGCCATAGCCGAGCGAGGCGTAGTAACGCCTTACCGCATCGTCGACGTTGCCCGCGGGCGTGCCGATCTGTGCGGCGGCAAAGGCGACCCGCTGCCCTTGTGCGACCTGCTCCCACACGGTGCGCTGTTCGCGCGAGGCGGTCCCGAAGACGAAGGTCCGCGAAACGTCGGACTGGTAGCCCTGCACCGTACAGCCGCAGTCCATCAGCACGACTTGGCCGGGCGCGACGCGATGGACTTCGCGACTGCCATGCGGATAGGCGGCGGCCTCGCCGATCAGCACCAGCGCGAACTCGGGACTGCCCCCCAGCTGTCGCGTGGCGGCGTTCATCAGTGCCGCGACGTCGGGGCCGGTCATCCCCGCCTCGACACGCGGATAGGTCCAGCGATAGGCGGCGATCGTGACGTCGGTCGCGGCCTGCATCAGCGCCAGCTCGGCCGGCGTCTTGATCATGCGGCACCCGCGCACCACCTGATTGGCCGAGACCAGCCGCCTGCCCAGCGCCTGCCCCAGTCCGTCGCTGATGAAAAAGCGCACCGTCTCCTCAACCCCGACCGGCCGCGCGGCCAAGCCGCGATCGCGCAGGAACCCTGCGGCCACCGTGAACGCGCTGCCGTCCTCCTGCCAAATTCGCACCTCAGCAGGGACGGCGAGCGTCTCGCGTACCGACGGCTCCTCGAAGAACGGTGTGACGATGCAGGGCTGTCCCTGGACCGGGATGACCGCCAGCGTCGGCCGCTCGCTCCGGCCCCAGCGGACACCGGTGAAGTAGCTCATCGACGAGCCGGCCTCGACGATCACCGCGCCCAATCCCTGCGTGCGCATCAGCGCCCGGGCGCGGGCGAGCCGGCCGGCCCGCTCGGCGGCGTCGATCGGGCAGGCCGCAGCCGTCATGTCCCGCAACGCCGACAGTTCCGGGTCGGCGGCACGGGCCGCCCCTGCCCCTGCAAGAAGCGGCGCTGCAGCGCCCGCAGCGAGAAGCTGGCGACGGTTCGGCATCATGGCGGCAGCGTGTGAGCGCTTGACCGCGTCGCCGCAATCCCCTTCCCTCCGGCCTACACACTCCGGGAGCCTTAGATGGCCAAGCGCCTGACCCTGTTCATCTTCATCGGCCTGGTGCTCGGCATCGTCGTCGGCGCCGTCATGCACGCGACCCTGTCGCCCGCCACGATCACGGAGGCGAGCAAGTGGTTCAAGATGGTGACCGACATCTTCCTCCGGCTGATCAAGATGATCGTCGGGCCGCTGGTGTTCGCGACACTGGTCGCCGGGATTGTCCATATGGGCGACACCGCGTCGCTGGGCCGCGTGGGTGCGAAGACGATCGGCTGGTTTCTGGGTGCGACCCTGGTGTCGCTGACGCTGGGCATGGCGCTGGTCAACCTGCTCCAGCCAGGGATCAATTCGGGCCTGGACATCGCCGCCGCGCACGGATCGTCGGGGATCGACGCCGTCCATGCCGACATGTTCACCACGATCACCGAAATGGCGCCCAAGTCGATCTTCGAGGCGATGGCGAACACGACGATGCTGCAGATCGTCATCTTTTCGGTGTTCTTCGGCGTGGCGATGACCGCGGTCGGCGACAAGGCGCGGCCCATCGTCCGGGGCATCGACGCGCTGGTCGAGGTGATGCTGGTCGTCACCAACTATGTCATGCGGGTGTCGCCGCTGGCGGTGTTCGCGGCGATGACGAAGGCGGTCGCGACCAACGGGCTGGGGGTGCTGCTGACGTTCGGTAAGTTCATCGGCTCCTTCTATCTGGGGCTGGCGATGTTGTGGGCGTTGCTGTTGGTCGCCGCGTATCTCGTCATCGGCAGGCGCGCGCTGACACTGTTCCGCTACATCCGAGAGCCGATCCTGCTCGCCTTTTCGACTGCATCGTCGGAGGCGGCCTATCCCCGCACGCTGGAGGCGCTCGACCGGTTCGGGGTGCCGCCCAGAATCGCCAGCTTCGTGCTGCCGCTGGGCTATTCATTCAACCTTGACGGCTCCATGATGTACATGACGTTCGCGTCGATCTTCATCGCGCAGCTGGCGGGCATCCACCTTTCTCTCGGCCAGCAGGTGACGATGCTGCTGACGTTGATGCTGACGTCGAAGGGCATGGCTGCGGTGCCGCGCGCGTCGCTGGTCGTGATCGCGGGGACGATGGCGCAGTTCGGGCTGCCCGAGGCGGGGCTGGTACTGATCCTGGCGGTAGATCAGTTCCTCGACATGGGGCGGACCGGTACCAACGTGGTCGGCAACGCGGTGGCGACGGCGGTGGTGGCGCGATGGGAGGGGCAGCTCGACCGGGCGGGATCGCCGGTCATCGACAACGCTCCCGCCCCGTCAGGGGGCCTGCCGCCCCAACCGGTCAACTTAGAGCGGATCGACCAGGCACCGCTTCCGGATCGCCCTCAGGCATAGGCATAGGGGCCGCCCTTGGCGAGCGCCGTCTGATAGGCCGGGCGGGAATGGACCTTGTCGAGCCACGCCATCGTCACAGGGCGGCTCGCATCCAGGCCGGCGCGGCTGCGCGCGGCTTCGAGCGGGAAGCTCATCATCACATCCGCGGCGGTGAGCTGGTCGCCTGCAAACCAGAAACGCTGCGCCAGCTCGGCTTCGACATGGTCGAGATGGACATCGATCATCGGCTGAATGCGCTTTTGCCCGGCCTTGCCGAAGATGGGGATGCGGGTGAGCACCAGCTTGACGAGCAGCGGCGGCATCAGCGAGCCCTCGGCGTAATGGAGCCAGAAGCGATAGCGCAGCGCATCCTCGCGGTGTGGCGGCGGACCGAGCCGGCCGTCGGCCTTCTCGACCAGATATTCGACGATCGCGCCGGTCTCCGCGACCACCCGGCCCTCCTGGGTGTCCTCGATCACCGGCGACTTGCCGAGCGGGTGGACGGCCTTGAGCTCGGGCGGGGCGAGCATCGTCCTCTTGTTTCGCTCATAGCGGCGGATTTCGTAAGGCAGGCCGAGCTCCTCCAGTATCCACAGCACGCGCTGCGAGCGGGAGTTCTCGAGGTGGTGGACGATGATCATCGGCAACGGCTCCGGTCGGAAGTAGAGGCTAAGTAGAGGCCTGCGCGGGCCGGCGTGAAGGCGCGGCCACCGGCGTACCGGCGGGTCGAACGCGCCGCGCCGCCGGGTTCGGGTCGAAGCGTCATCATCGGCGCCGCCTTATGACAGGTCGGCCGCTGTAGGACAGCCCCGGATTCAGGCCTGCGCCGTCCAGATCCACGCGGCTGCGGGGAAGACGACGCGATCGCCGCAGCGATGCTCCGTCAGCACAGTGAGCAGGCGATCCCCCATCGCGACGCGCTGATCATCCGGCGCGGCACGCAGCGCCGCCGCGACCGGGCCGATGCGGCGAAAGAAGGCGGCCGCGTCGCCGACCGGGTCGGCCCCCTCGCCAGCCACATAGTCGAAGTCGATCGGTACGGGCGGCGGGGCGGCCCAGCCCGCGTTCTTCAGCATCGCGGCGACCATCTCCTCGTCGCCAAAGCCGAATGGTCCCGGCACGTAGCCGTCCAGCGCAGGCAAGGATTGCCCGGTCAGCCGCTCGACGAGGGTGCCTGCCCAGGCGTTTTCCGACACCACGCGGAAGCAGGAGAAGACGAGCCGCGCGCCTGGGACCACAACGGCGTGGAGCCGGGTGAGGACCGTGCGGGGATCGGCGAAGAACATGACACCGTGACGCGAGCAGAGCAGGTCCGCGCCGTCGGCTACGGCGACGTCGCTGTTGAGGTCGGCGGCCGTGAAGCGGAGGTTAGGCATAGCCACCGCGCGCCCGGCTGCCAGGCGAACCAGTTCCGCCGAAATGTCGACGCCGGTCACCGCCAGGCCGGGCAGCGCGGCGGCGAGCGCGATGCTGGTCTGGCCGGCGCCGCAGCCGAGGTCGACCGCCCTGCCGCCCGTGGCCGGGGCCGCGGCAAGGATCGCGGCGTCAAGATGCGGTGTCAGCCCGGCGAAGCTGCGATCGGTGCGCCGCCACTCGGCCGCCCATACGTCGCCGACGGGGCCGGACCATTCGATGGCGGTAGTCACATCGCCCTGCCGCATGCGTCAAAGTTTATGAAGTTCATGCGTAACGCTTCCATGTCACGCTACGCGAATGGACGATAGGCCTGCCGTCGCCGAGACCTTTCCAGGCGAACGATACAAGCAATTGTCGTCTCTTCTTTCCCTCCGCCGGTTTGCGGTCCCTTCCGCATCAGGTGAACAGCATTCCACTCCGTCTAGGCCATGCCGGGGGCATGACCCGCTCGACGCCCCCTAAATGGAAAAGAAGTGCGCTACATGTCGTCATCGGCATCGGGTCCGGCCATCAGCTCCTCGGCGACCTTGTCCGTGCGCGCGCGGATCGCCTTTTCCAGACGCGCGGCCATGTCGGGATTGTCGCGCAGATAGGTTTTCGAATTCTCGCGTCCCTGCCCGATCCGTACCGAGTCGTAGCTGAACCAGGCGCCCGACTTCTCGACCAGCCCCGCCTTGACGCCCAGATCGAGTATTTCGCCGATCTTGGAAATGCCCTCGCCATACATGATGTCGAACTCGACCTGCTTGAACGGCGGTGCGACCTTGTTCTTGACTACCTTCACACGGGTAGCGTTGCCGGTCACCTCGTCACGGTCCTTGATCGCGCCGGTGCGGCGGATGTCGAGACGCACGCTGGCGTAGAACTTCAGCGCGTTGCCGCCCGTCGTCGTCTCCGGATTGCCGTACATCACGCCGATCTTCATACGCAGCTGGTTGATGAAGATGACCATGCAGCGCGAGCGGCTGATCGATCCGGTCAGCTTGCGCAGCGACTGCGACATCAGCCGCGCCTGCAGGCCGACATGGCTATCGCCCATCTCGCCCTCGATTTCTGCGCGCGGGACCAGCGCCGCGACCGAATCGACCACCAACACGTCGACCGCGTTGGAGCGGACCAGCGTGTCGACGATCTCGAGCGCCTGTTCGCCGGTATCGGGCTGCGACACGATCAGCTCGTCGATGTTGACGCCCAGCTTCTTGGCATAGACCGGGTCGAGCGCATGCTCGGCATCGACGAATGCGGCGGTGCCGCCGCCCTTCTGCGCCTCGGCGATGACATGGAGCGCGAGCGTCGTCTTGCCCGAGCTTTCCGGGCCATAGACCTCGATGACACGGCCGCGCGGCAAACCGCCGACGCCAAGCGCGATGTCGAGCCCGAGACTACCGGTGGAGATCGTCTCGACCTGCATCGTCTCCTTGGCGCCCAGCTTCATCGCCGAGCCCTTGCCAAAGGCGCGGTCGATCTGTGCCAGCGCGGCGTCCAGCGCCTTTTGCCGGTCGGTCGTTGCGGTTGCCATGCCGGTGTCGATCACTTTCAGTTGAGCGGCCATTCGTCAGGCTCCATCGCTAGGGCATCTACCGGCCCGGTTCAACGCTATGGAAGCTTGCGTATCAGCTTTGTTCGCTGGGAACAAGAGAGGAACATGGGGATTTTCGACGCTCAGGTTGCGAAGGTCCTTAGCGTCCACCAGCCCCGCTCCGCAGCCGCCGCCGCCGCCATGTCGCGGCTCCCGGCGTCGGTGAAGAGCCCGAAACAGGTAGCACCTGATCCGGACATTCGGACGAAGGTGCAGCCGGGCGCGGCGTTCAGGAGCAGCAGGACTTCGCCAACCACAGGCGCGGCGCGCACGGCCGGCTGCGTGAAATCATTGTGTCCAGCCGAGGCACACGCCAGCGTCGCGCCGCGGCGGGGAATCGGCCCGCGATCGACGCCGTCCCACGCTGCGAACATCGCGGCGGTGGACAGCGGCACGTTCGGATTGACGAGAAGCAGCGGCAGATCACCGAGCGGCGGCAGCGGCTGCAGGTCGTCACCGCGGCCGGTCGCAAAGGCGGTCTGGCCACGCAGGCAGGCGGGAACATCGGCGCCGAGGCCAGCGGCGGTGGCGAATAGCCGCTGATCGGCGGGATCGACGCCGGTGAGTCGCGCCAGCGCCCGCAGCGTGGCCGCCGCGTCGGCCGAACCGCCGCCGATACCTGATGCGACGGGGAGGTTCTTGTCGAGCGTGATGGTGACCGGCGCGCAGGAGCACGCCAAGCGAAAGCCGTCGCGAGCGCGGGTGACGAGGTTGTCGCCGTCCCCCAGCGCCTTGGCGAACGGGCCGGTGACCGTGAAACTGTCCCGTTCGGCCGGAGCGACGGTCACCATGTCGCCGTCACGGGCGAAGGCGAACAGGGTTTCGAGGTCATGGTAACCGTCCGGACGCTTCCGGCGGATGTGCAGCGCGAGGTTGATCTTGGCGGGGGCGGGTTCGGTGATCACCGCATCCGCTATGGGCAAGCCGTCACGCGAGTAAATCCCGGGACGTCGGACGGGTTCGCTCTGCGACCCGCCGGCCGGGCTTGCCCGTCTCGCCCGCAGCTGCGTTGCGTGCTTGCCGGCTGCGCTACATGTTCGGATAGTTCGGCCCGCCGCCGCCCTCCGGCACCACCCAGTTGATGTTCTGCAGCGGGTCCTTAATGTCGCAGGTCTTGCAGTGGACGCAGTTCTGCGCGTTGATCACGAACTTGGGATTGCCCTCCTCGACGCCGGTGAACTCATAGACGCCGGCCGGGCAGTAACGCTGCGACGGGCCATCATACATCGGCAGATTATAGCCCACCGGAATGTCGGGATCGCGCAGCGTCAGGTGGACCGGCTGGTCCTCCTCATGGTTGGTGTTCGACAGGAACACGCTCGACAGCCGGTCAAAGGTCAGCACCCCATCGGGTTTGGGATAGCTGATCGGCTGGACCAGGTCCCTGCGCCACAGGCTCTCATTGTCCGGATGATGCTTCATCGTGAACGGCATCTTCAGCCCGAAATGCTCGAGCCACATGGTGACGCCCGACAGACCAGAGCCGACGAAGTCGCCCCATTTCTTGACCAGCGGCACGACGTTGCGGACGATCGACAGCTCCTTCTTGAGGCCGGAACGGTCGAACGCTTCGGGATACGCGGCAAGTTCGTCCTGCGCGCGCCCCGCCTCGATCGCCGCGAACGCCGCCTCTGCCGCCATCTGCGCCGACAGCATCGCACCATGGGTGCCCTTGATCCGCGGCACGTTGAGAAAGCCCGCCGAACAGCCGATCAGCGCACCCCCGGGAAAGACGAGCTTCGGGATGGCCTGCAACCCGCCGTCGTTGATCGCACGCGCGCCATACGAGACGCGCTTGCCGCCTTCCAGCAGGTCGCGCACCGCGGGATGGGTCTTCCACCGCTGCATTTCCTGAAACGGCGAGAGGTACGGATTGGTGTAGTTGAGCCAGGTGACGAACCCCAGGCTGACCTGCCCGTTCGCCTGATGATAGATCCAGCCGCCGCCGTTGGAGCCGTCGGTCTCGGTCAGCGGCCAGCCCTGGGTGTGGACGACCTTGCCCGGCTCGTGCTTGCCGGGCGCGACGTCCCACAGCTCCTTGATGCCAAGACCGTAAACCTGCGGCTGTGCATCGCGGGCGAGGTCGAAGGTGCGGATGATCTCCTTGGTGAGGTGACCGCGCACCCCTTCGGCGAAGAAGACATATTTCGCGTGGAGTTCCAGGCCCGGCTGATAATCGGGCTTGTGCGTGCCGTCGCGCGCCACGCCCATGTCGCCGGTGGCAACGCCCTTCACGCGGCCGTCGTCATCGAACAGGATTTCCGCCGCGGCGAAGCCGGGGAAGATCTCGACCCCCATCGCCTCCGCCCGGCCCGCCAGCCAGCGGCAGAAATTGCCGAGCGAGCAGGTGTAGGTGCCCTTGTTGTGGAGGAATGGCGGCGTCCACAGATGCGGCAGGTTAAACTTCCTGCCCCGGGTCAGTACCCAATGGTGGTTCTGCGTCACCGGCGTCTCCGCCAGCGGACAATCGGTGTCGCGCCAGTCCGGGATCAGCTTGTCGATACCGCTCGGGTCGATCACCGCCCCCGACAGGATGTGCGCGCCGACTTCCGACCCCTTCTCCAGCACGCAGACCGCCAGCTCCGCACCCTTCTCTTCGGCGAGCTGCTTGAGGCGGATCGCGGCGGACAGCCCGGCCGGGCCGGCGCCGACGATCACCACGTCATAAGGCATCGACTCGCGTTCGGTCATTCTCTTCGCTCCCGGGCGGGCGCACGGATCGCCGTGGCCGCGCAACGTCCTGACGACAAAGCCGATTGGCCAAGTTGACCGCCGCGTCAACCGGGGCGCTAGGTCCGGATCGTGAGTTTGGCGCATCTGGGGGGCTGGGAAGCGGCCGCGGTCAGCGCGCTCGACTGGTGGCGCGAGGCAGGGGTCGACGTGCTGGTCGACGAGACGCCGCGCGACTGGCTGGCCAGGGTCGAGCCGGTCCCGACATATGTGGCGACAGCGCCGGCGGTGGCGTTGCCCGCGACGCTCGCCGCGTTCCTGATTTGGCGCGTTGGCGAGACGGCCCCCGAAGCCACGTGGCGCGGCGCCTGGGTCGCGCCGTCAGGGCCGCTCGATGCCGATACGATGGTGCTGGTCGACTGCCCCGATCGCGAGGACGGCGAGCGGCTGCTCGGCGGCGAGGCGGGGCGGCTGTTCGATCGGATGCTCGCGGCAATCGGGCTCGGCCGCGACTCCGTGCACCTGGCAGCGGTATGCGCGCGGCGGCCCGCCACCTCCTATGCCGTGCGCGACGTCGAGGGCGAGCTGCATCGGCTGGCACGGCATCATCTCGGCCTGCTCGCGCCCAAGCGGCTGCTGCTGATGGGCGACGGCGCGGCGCGCGCGCTGCTCGGAACCGAAGTGGTGCGCGCGGGCGGAGCTTTACACGCCGTTAACCATGACGGTGGTCAAACGATAGCCGTGGCGACCTTCCACCCGCGCTTCCTGCTCAAGAACCCGGCGCGCAAGGCGGAGGCGTGGCGCGACCTGCAATTGCTGATGGGTGCCGGATGAGAAACGCGCTGCTCCTTGCGCTGCTGGTGGCGGCTGCACCCGCGCCGCTGTTCGCCGAGCCGGCCGGCGGCACGCACGTGGCGGCGGCAGCGGCGATCCCGCCGCTGCTCGATGCGACGCAGCGGGCGGGATACGTCCGCGTCTTCGCCGCAATCCGCGAGGGTCGCTGGCAGGATGCGCAGCTGGCGCTCGACGCGATCGCCCCCGGCCCCCTCCACGCGATCGCGCGCGCGGAGCTGTTCACCGCGCACGGCAGCCCCCGGGTCGATCTCGACCCCGTGGTTCAGCTGCTCAACGAAGCGCCCGAGTTGCCCGAGGCGGAGGCGCTGCAGCGGCTGGCGCGCGCACGCGGCGCGGTCGAGCTGCCGCCGCTTCCCGATACGCGGGCGCTGATCTGGCAGGAAGGCGCGCCGGTCCGGGTGCGGGTGCATGCAACGCGGGGCGACGCTGTGGCGTCGACGCTGGCGGCGGCGATGCAGCCGTTCGTCCATGCCGACGACGGCACCGGGGCGGAGGCGCTGTTGGGCTCGACCACCGGGCTGTCGCCGGAAGCGACAACCGAATGGCAGGCGCGGACGGCCTGGATGTACTATCATGCGGGGCACGACGCAGACGCGCGGCGGCTCGCGGCGCTGGCGCAGGACGGCGCGGGCGACTGGGCGGTGCAGGGGCGTTGGACCGGGGCGCTGGCGGCGTGGCGGCTGGGTGACTGGACGGCGGCGAGCGTGGCGTTCCAGGCGGTGGCGGCGCGGGCGGGCGATGTCGACCTGCGCGCGGCGGCGCTGTATTGGGCGGCGCGTGCGGACATTGCGGGCGGGCGGCCCGACCGGGTCGAGGGGCGGCTCAAGACCGCGGCGCAATGGACCGAGAGTTTCTACGGACAGCTGGCGCGCCAGGCGCTGGGGTTGGGCACGGCGGCGCGGCCCGCCGGTGGGCTGGTTCCGGCCGACTGGGCGGCGCTGCAGGCGCGGCCCAATGTCCGCGTCGCCGCGGCGCTGGTCGAGGTCGGTGAGACCGAGCTGGCCGACCGCGTCGTGCGGCAGCAGGCGCGGATCGGGCCCGCGGGCGAGTTTCCGGCGCTGGTGCGGCTGGCCGAGACGCTGGACCTGCCGGCGACAACGGTCTGGCTCGCGCACAATTGTCCCGTGGGCGTCGCTGCCGCACCCGAGGCGCGCTTTCCGACGCCGAGCTGGCGGCCGGACAGCGGCTGGCGCGTCGACCGGCCGCTGGTGCTGGCGCACATGCTCCAGGAATCGGGGTTCCGTCAGCGGGTCGCCAGCGCCGCCGGCGCCTATGGCCTGATGCAGATCATGCCCGCCGCGGCGACCGATTTCGCCCGAGAGCGCGGACTGCCTGCGGTCGACCGTAACGCCCTCGCCCGCCCCTCGACCAACATGGACGTCGGTCAGCGGCAGCTAGAGCGGTTGCGCGACATGACCGCCACCGGCGGGCTGCTGCCCAAGGTGATCGCCGCCTACAATGCTGGCGCGAGGCCGGTCGGCGACTGGAATGCGCTAGTCCGCGACGGCGGCGATCCGCTGCTCTATATCGAGAGCATCCCTTATTGGGAGACGCGCGGCTACGTGCTGACCGTGCTGCGCAACTACTGGGTGTACGAAGCACAGACGGGCCGCACCCGCTCGCCGAGCCGGGCGGCGCTGGCGCAGGGGCTGTGGCCGCGCTTTCCGGGGCTGCCGGGCGCAGCGGCGGTGCGGGTGGAGCCGCGCGCGGCGGTGGCAGGCGTCGCGGTGGCGTCGGCCGGAACGAACTGAATCGGTCGTCATGCCGGGCTTGACCCGGCACCCATCTTGGCGCTCGGCGTCAAACGCGGGCGGCGCGCCCGGTTCGACGATGGATCCCGGCAGGATGTCGGGATGACGAGGTGCCAGTGCCCATCGACTCTACCCTGCCCCTGCTCCCCGTCCGCATCGCGGTGCTCACCGTCAGCGACACGCGCGGCCCAGCCGACGACCGCTCGGGTGATACGCTCGTGGCGCGGCTGACCGCGGCGGGCCATGTCCTCGCCGATCGCGCGATCGAGCGCGACGACGCCGACCTCATCGTCGCGCGGCTGCATGCGTGGATCGCGGACCCGACGGTCGATTGCGTAATATCGACCGGGGGTACCGGAGTGACCGGGCGCGATGTCACCCCCGAGGCGTTCGCGCGGGTATGGGAAAAGGAGATTCCCGGGTTCGGCGAGCTGTTCCGCTGGCTGTCGTTCCGGACGATCGGCACCTCCACGGTGCAGTCGCGCGCCTGTGCCGGGGTCGCGCGCGGCACCTATCTGTTCGCGCTACCGGGCTCGACCGGCGCGGTGAAGGATGGCTGGGACGGCATTCTTCAGGACCAGCTCGACAGCCGCCACCGGCCCTGCAACTTTGTCGAGCTGATGCCGAGGCTGACCGAGAGATAGTCGATGCAAACCGGCTAAGCTGCTGGAAATGTTCGGCTCATCGTCGATGATGAACAACCGGACGTAGCGGCGGACAATGCTGACGGTCCGTTCATCGAAGCTGCAGCTTTGCTGGTGCCTGCCTGCTCGCACGAGAAGCGCCGAGCGGGTGAGAAATGGCGACAAGGGTCTTGTTCAATCGTCGCGAGGCGGCGCTGGTCGAGCAGCGCGATGAGGCGCGGCATCGGGTTCAATGCGTGCGCGTGACCACGCGCGGCGACGCGGCCGACCCCGGCGAGCAGCCCTTCGCGGCGTTGCTCGACAACATCTCCAGCTTCGGCTGTCGCCTGGTCGAGGCGGCAGGCTTGGAACCCGGCGAGCGGCTGTGGGTCCGCCTGCCCGGCTCGCCCCCGGTGATCGCCGCTGTCGCCTGGGTCGAGGGCGACGTCGCCGGCTGCCGGTTCGCCGCCCCCATCAGCCAGAACCTGATGCGCTCGCTATTGCCCGGCGCTGTCTAGCCGCCGTCCGCCTGCATCGCCGCCAGTTCGTGGCCGTGGGGGTCGCGGAAGTGGAAGCGGCGGCCGCCGGGGAAGGCGAAGACCGGCAGTGTGACGGCTCCGCCCGCCGCCTCGACCGCCGCCAGGGCGGCTTCGAGATCGTCGACCTCAATCACCGGCAGCAACTGCGCGGTCCATTGCGCGCGGTCGCCGTTCAGCCCCAAATCGGTGTCGCCGGTCGTCGTCGCCGAATAGTCCGGGCCCCAGTCGGTGAAGGTCCACCCAAACGCCTGCGCATAGAACGCCTTTATCCCCGCGGTGTCGGCGACCGGCAGCTCGACATAGTTGATCCTGGCTCTGATCCCGTCCTCCAAGTTCTTGCTATGTTCTGGCGATTAGCATAGTGCATCAGCATGGCCAAGACCCGTGCCGTCCGCGGCGCCACGCTCAACGCCGAGAGCAGCCGCTTCAACCTGCCCGCGCGCGAGGCGGACGGCGACTGGCTTGATGCGCGCGACGAGATCGATGGCGCGGCGCCGCCGCTGCGCACCACCGTCACCGTCGAGCACCCGCGCACAATCCTGACCCGCAACGCCTCCCCCGACGTCCCGTTCGATCAGTCGATCAACCCATATCGCGGCTGCGAGCATGGCTGCATCTATTGCTTCGCGCGGCCGAGCCATGCGTTTCACGACCTGTCGCCGGGGCTGGACTTCGAGAGCCGCTTGTTCGCCAAGCCGAGCGCGGCGGCGCTGCTGCGCGCCGAACTCGCCAAGCCGGGCTATGTCTGCAAGCCGATCGCGATGGGGACCAACACCGATCCCTATCAGCCGATCGAGGGCGAGTGGCGGGTGACGCGTGGGGTGCTGGAAGTGCTGCGCGAGGTCGATCATCCGGTGACGATCACCACCAAGTCCGACCGGGTGGTGCGTGACCTCGACCTGCTCGCGCCGATGGGGGCGAAGGGGCTGGCGGCGGTGTGCCTGTCGGTGACGTCGCTCGACCCGCGGATCGCGATGACGGTGGAACCGCGTGCACCCGCGCCGGAGCGGCGGCTGACCGCGGTCAGGCGGCTGGCCGACGCGGGCGTGCCGGTGTTCGTCTCGATCGCGCCCGTTATCCCGGCGATCACCGACCATGAGCTGGAGCATCTGATCGAGCGCGCCGCAGAGGCGGGGGCGCGAGGGTGCTTCTATATTCCGGTGCGGCTGCCCTGGGAGGTCGCGCCGCTGTTCCGCGCCTGGCTCGACCGGCATTTCCCGGAGCGTGCAGGCAAGGTGATGGCGACGATCCAGTCGCTACGGGGTGGCCGTGACAACGATCCGGACTTCTTCACGCGAATGAAAGGCAGCGGGGCGTGGGCGGACCTGCTCAAGGTGCGGTTTGGGCGGGCCTGCCGTAAACACGGTCTGGGCAACGAGCGCATGACGCTGCGCACCGACCTGTTCCGCGCGCCACGAGGACCGCAGGGGGAGCTGTTCTGACCCTATTGCGTGTCCGATCGGGGCCGCAGCTCGACCTCCGTCGAGGCGCCGGCGAAGAACGCGCGGGACGCCAGACACAGCACTTCGTCGTTCCCGGCCAGGAAGTAAGCCGACAGCAGCGGCTTCATATCGCCGTGGACCAGGCCGGGGCGGACGCCCACGGCATGCCGCCGGGGATGCCAGCCGCCCGTTTCGAACCAGATCGCCCATTGGTCGCCGTGACGATAGGCACGCAGAAACCGGGCGCTCGGCCGCCAATCCACCATGTCGCGCCCGTTAAAGGGTTCGTCCGCCTCCGCCATTGTCGGCAGGTCGGCCGCTTGGCGGATGCCCGTCGGGATCGCGTCCAGCCGTCCCACTGGCGTCGCACCGGCGATGACGCAGCCCGACGGCGCCCGCAGCCGATAGCCTGGCCGGTGATCGAGATGAGCCTGTGCGAGCGTCAGCAATGCGGCCATCATCATGTGAATTTACCCGGATCTTCTGCAGTCACGCTAACAGGTCCGGTCCGTGGCGTAAGCCGCCGCCGCATGACAATCGCCGACAGGCACGGCGCGGGACTCGCCCCGCCCTGGCCGTCGGCGCAAGATGGGCCGGTTCGGTTGAACCGAATCGCCTGCCGACCGTTCGGCAAGGCGCACCAGCAGGAGGGTAGAATGGCTGACGAAAAGACCGGCGAAGACAGCTCGGGCAAGACCGGCGGCGACGCGGGCGGCTCCGGGGCGGGCTATGGCAACAATGGCGCCGACGAGAAGCAGAAGGGTGAGACCGAGGGCACGGGCGACGCCAAGGAATAAGTCTCCGGCGGGCCGGCGCGGGCCGGCCCGTCAACCTTGCCGGCCTAGGCAGCTGCCAGTCTGAAATCCTTGAACTGCTCGCGCAACGCGGTCTTCAGCAGTTTGCCCGTCGCCGTGTGCGGCAAGTCGTCGACGAAGACGATCGCGTCGGGCAGCCACCATTTGGCGACCACGCCGGTCAGATGCGTTCGGACCTCCATCTCCGTCACCGCGCTGCCCGGCTTGCGGACGACCAGCAGCAGCGGACGTTCGTCCCATTTGGGATGCGCGACGCCGATCGCCGCCGCCTCCGCCACACCGGCGCAGCCGATCGCGGCATTCTCCAGCTCGACCGAGCTGATCCATTCGCCGCCGGACTTGATGACGTCCTTGGCGCGGTCGGTGATCTGCATCGTGCCGTCGGGGTGCATCACTGAGACATCGCCGGTGTCGAACCAGCCGTCGGCATCAACGGCGGGCGCGTCGGCCTTGAAGTAGCGCTGCACCACCCACGGGCCACGCACCTGCAGCCGACCGGAGCTGACTCCGTCGCGCGGCTGTTCGACGCCGTCATCGCCGACCACGCGCAGTTCGATCCCGAACGGCACCTGACCCTGTTTCGACACGCGGTCGAGTTTCTCGTCCAGGCTCATGGCCGCCCAGTCGGGCGGGGACGAACCGGCTGTGCCGATCGGCGAGGTCTCGGTCATGCCCCACAGATGCTTGACCTCCACCCCCATGCCCATGATCCGCTCGATCATCGCGCGCGGCGCCGCCGAGCCGCCGATCGTCGCCTGTTCCAGATATTGCGGCGCATCGCCGGTCGCGTCGATGTGTCCGAACATCGCGAGCCAGACCGTCGGCACGCCGGCCGAGTGCGTGACCCGGTGGCGGTTCATCAGCCCGCAGAGCACGGCCGCGTCGTTGGTGGCGGAGAAGACGAACTTCGCCCCCGCCAGCGCGCCCGCGAACGGCAGCCCCCAGCAGGCGGCGTGAAACATCGGCACGACGGGAAGCACGACCGAGCGGCTCGACAGATTGAAGATCGCGGGCGCGATCTCCGCCAGCGCGTGGATGACGGTGGACCGGTGTTCATAGAGCACGCCCTTGGGGTTGCCCGTCGTGCCGCTGGTATAGCACAGCATGCACGGATCGCGCTCCGGCCCCTCGACCCAGGCATAATCGCCATCCTCCGCGTCGAGCAGCGCATCCCATTGCGGCCCGCCATCGAACGGAATGTAATGCTCGATCGTCGTCCAGCGATCGCGCAGCCGGTCGACCAGCGGCTGGAACTGCCTGTCGTAGAAGAGGACGCGATCCTCGGCATGGTTGGCGATGTAGACGAGCTGGTCGTCGAACAGGCGCGGGTTGATGGTGTGGATCACCCCGCCCATGCCGATCGTGCCGTACCAGGCGACCAGATGGTGAGCGTGGTTCATCGCCAATGTGCCGACGCGGTCGCCGGATTTCACGCCCAACCGTTCAAGCGCCTGGGCCAGCCTGCGGGCGTCGCGGGCGATGCCTGCCCAGTCGGTCAGCGTCTCGCCGCCGTCGGCCCAGTGGCTGACGATCTCGCGGCGGCCATGTTCGCGGGCGGCGTGATCGATGAGACGCGGCACGCGCAGTGCGAAATCCTGCATCGTGCTCTCGCTACCGCTCATGGCCTTTTTCCTCTGCCTATCCGACGAGCTGGAGGCGCGTATCCGCCTGCCTGAACTCCACGGCCTCCACACCGTGCATCGCCTCCAATCGCCCGGCAAGCTCCGCGTCGAGCAGGAAGTCGCGCCCGAGCAGTAGCCTGGCCTCGCCGCCGTCCGCCAGCGGGACGCGGGCGCGCAGCTCCCCACGCGCGCCGCGATGATCGGCCAGCAGTGCCGCCAGCGCCGGGAAGGCAGCGGCGTCGGTGACGGTCAGCTCGACCGCGAAGCGCGCGCCCGCCGCCAGTGCCTCGAACGGCTGGACGCGCTTGACGGCGACGCGCGGCGCATCCTCGCCCGGGCGGCGGTCCAGCTCGACGGTGACGAGCGCGCAACCACCCGCCGCGGCGCCTGCTTCCAGCTCGCCTGACACGGCGTCGTCGAAACAGGTCGCGACGAACTGGCCCGACGCGTCGGACAGCGTCGCCATCAGGTAGCGGCTGCCGCGCGCCGAGGTGCGCCAGCGGGTGTCCTCGACCAGTACGGCCATCGTCGCGCCGGCACGCGTGCCGTCGTCGGGAATCTGCAACTCGCCCAGCCGGGCATAGGCCCGCGCGCCGTACATCCGCGCCAGATGCGCGTGACGGTCGACCGGGTGGGCGGAGAAGTAGAAGCCGAATGCTTCTTTTTCCGCCTCCATCCGCTCCGCGATACTCCAGCGCGCCGAATGCGGCAGCTGGACCGCGTCGCCGGTGGGAGCGTCGGCGCCGAACAGCCCGCCCTGCCCGCTGGTGCGGTTCTCATGCGTCCGCGCCGCGACGGCCAGCATCGTCTCCGCAACCGCGAACGCGCCGGCCCGGTTCGCGTCGATGCCGTCGAATGCCCCCGCCCCCGCCAGCGTCTCCAGCTGCCGCTTGTTGAGCAGGCGCGGGTCGACGCGGTGGGCGAGGTCGTCGAGGCTGGCGAACGGGCCATTGGCGTCGCGCTCTGCGACCAGCCGCTCCATCGCGCCTTCACCGACCGACTTGAGCGCGCCGAGCGCGTAGCGGACGGCGGTGGTTCGCCCCTCCCCTTCAGCAGAGGGGTTGGGGTGGGGCGTCGCCCCGAGCCGTTCGTCTAGAGCAGGGGCCCGGCCCCCATCCCCTCCCCTGAAGGGGAGGGGCTTGCCATGCTCGACAAGCTCCACGCCGAAATCCGCTCCGCTGCGATTGATGTCGGGGGGCAGAACCGCAACGCCCAGACGGCGCGCATCCTCGACGAACAGCCCCAGCTTGTCGGTCAGCGCCATGTCGTAGCACATCGACGCAGCGTAGAATTCGGCGGGGTGATGCGCCTTCAGCCACGCGGTCTGATAGGCGAGCAGCGCATAGGCGGCGGCGTGGCTCTTGTTGAAGCCATAGCCGGCGAACTTGTCGATCAGGTCGAACAGCGCATTGGCCTTCGCCGCGGCGATGCCGTTGGTGGCGGCGCAGCCGTCGACGAAGGTCGCGCGCTGGGCATCCATCTCCGCCTTGATCTTCTTGCCCATCGCCCGGCGCAGCAGGTCGGCGCCGCCCAGGCTATAGCCGGCCAGCACCTGGGCGGCCTGCATCACCTGTTCCTGATAGACGAAGATGCCATAGGTCTCGCCCAGGATCGGGGCCAGCAGCGGGTGCGGATAGTCGATCGGCTCACTGCCTCCCTTGCGACGGCCGAAGCTGGGGATGTTGTCCATCGGGCCGGGGCGGTAGAGCGAGACCAGCGCGATGATATCGCCGAAATTACTCGGCTTTACCGCCGCCAGCGTGCGCCGCATCCCCTCCGATTCAAGCTGGAACACGCCGACCGTGTCGCCGCGCTGGAGCAGCACATAGACCGCCGGGTCATCCCAGGTCAGCGCATCGAGATCGACCGTGATCCCCCGCGCCGCCAGCAGCTGCACCGCCTTCTGCAGCACCGACAGCGTCTTGAGGCCGAGAAAGTCGAACTTCACCAGCCCCGCACCCTCGACATATTTCATGTCGAACTGCGTGACCGGCATGTCCGAGCGCGGATCGCGGTACAGCGGCACCAGCTCGGCGAGCGGCCGGTCGCCGATCACGACCCCGGCGGCGTGGGTCGAGGAGTGGCGCGGCAGCCCCTCGAGCTGCCGGGCGAGATCGAGCAGGCGCCGGACGCCATTGTCGTTGGCGTATTCGCGCGCCAGCTCGGGCACGCCGTTCAGCGCGCGCTCCAGCGTCCAGGGGTCGGTGGGGTGATTGGGCACCAGCTTCGCCAGCCTGTCGACCTGGCCATAGCTCATCTGCAGCACGCGGCCGGTATCCTTCAGCACCGCTCGTGCCTTCAACCGGCCGAAGGTGATGATCTGCGCGACCTTGTCGGCGCCGTAGCGGCCCTGCACGTAGCGGATCACCTCTTCGCGCCGGGTTTCGCAGAAGTCGATGTCGAAGTCCGGCATCGACACGCGCTCGGGATTGAGGAACCGTTCGAACAGCAGCCCGAGCTGGAGCGGGTCGAGGTCGGTGATCCTGAGCGCCCATGCGACGACCGAGCCCGCGCCCGACCCGCGCCCCGGCCCGACCGGAATGTCGTGATCCTTCGCCCAGCCGATGAAGTCGGCGACGATCAGAAAATAGCCTGGAAAGCCCATCTGGATGATGACGTCGAGCTCGAACGCCAGGCGGGCGCGGTACGGTTCGCGCCAGTCGCCTTCCCCGCCTTTTCCCAGTTCCTCGATCCTGCCCAGCCGTATCTCCAGCCCGGCGCGGGCGTCGCGACGCAGCAGGTCGGCCTCTGCCGCAGTATCGCCCGCCAGCGTCGGCAGGATCGGCTTGCGCGCCGGCGCCGCGACCGCGCAGCGCTGCGCCACCACCAGCGTATTGGCGATCGCCTCCGGCAGGTCCGCGAACAGCTCGGCCATGACGGCGGCGGGCTTCATCCACGCGTGCGGGCAGCTGCGCGCGCGATCCTCGCTGTCGACATAGGAGGAACTGGCGATGCACAGCATCGCGTCGTGTGCGTCACCAAACGCCGCCTCGGCGAAGCAGCTGGGGTTGGTCGCGACCAGCGGCAGGTTGCGGGCGTAGGCGAGGTCGATCAGCGCCTCCTCCGCCCGCTCCTCGACCGGATCGCCGCGGCGTGCGAGCTCGATGTAGAGCCGATCGGGGAACAACAGCTCCAGCCGGTGGAGATACGCCGCGGCGCGCGCCGCCTGATCCTCCGCCAGCAGCCGCGCCACCGCGCCCTCCCCGCCAGCGGTCAGCGCCAGCAGTCCCGCGGTGCGCTCCGCCAGTGCAGCAAAGCGGACATGTGCGGGCTGTTCGATCGGCCGGTCGAGATGCGCCTCGCTCACCAGCGCGCACAGCGCCTGATAGCCGTCCTCGTCCTGCGCATAAAGCGCCAGCCAGTCGAGCACGGGCGCCGCGCCCTCGGGCATGTCGGGCCGCGCGACCGCAAGCATCGCGCCGATGATCGGCTGCACCCCCTTCGCACGCGCCGCGTCCGAATAGGCCATCGCCGCGTACAGCCCGTTGCGATCGGTCAGGGCGGCCGCCGGAAAGCGGAGCGTCGCGGCCCGAGCGGCGAGATCCTTGGGCTCGATCGCGCCGTCAAGCATCGTGTAGGACGAGAAGATGCGCAGCGGGACGTAATCGGCATGCATCAGGTTGCTATGCGCCGTCGCGGCTGATTCGCCCAGCCACCGGCTGTGCACGGACTATCCCCGGCTCACGCCGCGCTCAGGTCCGTAGTGTAGAAGCTGTTGCCTTGCAGCGTCTTGTTGAAGCGGAACTTCGCGCTGGGTAAAGGCGTGCCCGCGCGCTTCCATCCGGCCGCCTCCGCCACGGCCACGCCCGCGGGATACCGCCGTCGCGAGCGTGATCGCGTCCTGGAGGTGGTCACGATGGCTCTGCTGGCGTGCGTCGCGATCGGCATTGGCCAGTGTCTCGATCGCGTAGACATTGCGGGTCGCCCCCGCCGCGAGGTCCGGCCAGCCATCGGAGCGGAGGAACTGCGAGGGGTTGGTGATGACGCTGGCCTCAGTCTGCTGCACGCGCAGCCCGAAGACGCGCGGATGGGCAAACGGCGCGGCCAGGAAGCGATCAAAGCAGTGCCTCGATATCCCGCGTCAGCGCCTCCGGCTTCACCGTGGGGGCGTAGCGGCGCACCGCCTTGCCGTCGCGGTCGATCAGGAACTTGGTGAAGTTCCATTTGATCCCGCGGCTGCCCAGCACTCCCGGGGCCTGTTCCTTTAGTTCCTGGAACAGCGGGTCCGTCTTCGGCCCGTTGACGTCGATCTTGGCGAAAATCGGAAAGGTGATATCGTAGGTCAGCGAACAGAAATTGGCGATCTCGGCCGCGTCGCCCGGCTCCTGCCCGCCGAACTGGTTGCACGGGAACGCCAGGACCTCGAACCCCTGGCCGCCATAGCGGGCGTGCAGCTCCTCCAGCCCCTCATACTGGGGAGTGAAGCCGCACTTCGACGCGGTATTGACGATCAGCAGGACCTTGCCCCGCCACGTGTCGAGGCTGACCACGCCGCCGTCGGCCGCCTTCACCTCGATGTCGGTGATCGCCGTCATGATCGTCCTCCGCGCGTGAGCATCAGCTGCAGATTGTCCCGAACCCCCGCCCATTCCCGGTCGAGGATGGAATAGACCACCGTGTCACGCAAGCGGCCGTCGGCGAAGCGCTGATGCCCGCGCAACACGCCGTCGCGCTTCGCGCCCAGCCGCTCGATCGCACGTTGCGACCCCTTGTTGAGCCAGTCGGTACGGATCTGCACGCACTGGCAGCCGAGCGCGTCGAAGGCTTGCGTGAGCAGGAGCAGCTTCGCCTCGGTGTTGACGCCGGTGCGCTGCACCTGGCGCGCGTAGAAGGTGCCGCCGATCTCCAGCCGCCGGTTGGCTTCGCTCATCCGCATGAACCGCGTCGTCCCGACCACCGCACCGCCGGCGTCGAGGACGGTGAAGGGGAGCGCGCGCCCGGCGTCGCGCTGCTCCATCGCCGCGGCGAGCCAGCGCGCTCCGTCCTTGAGCTGCGCGACACCGGCGTAGAAAGTGTCCCATAGATCGTCTTGGGCCGCCGCCGCTTCGATCGCGGGCAGGTCGGCCGGGTCAAGTGGACGCAGCGTCACATGCGCGCCGCGCAGCGTCGGGGTCTCGCGCCAGGCGCTCATCGCCTGACCGCGTCGATCGGCCGGCCAAGGTCATGGAACCCGGCCGACCACAGGAGCCGGTCGACGATGCCGATCGCCGCGCTGATATGCACCATCCCGACCCCCAGCTGATCGGGCTGATAGCGGCTGTCGGCGGCGCGATCGAGGTTGTCGCCGAGGACGAACAGATAGTCGGCCGGAACGCTGACCGGGCCAAACTCGTCGCCAATTGACGGACCGGCGTCGAGCAGGCGATGCTCACCGGCCTCTCCCGGAAGACGTTCGGCTTGAAGCTGTGTCGGCGCGCCGTCGATCAACGGGCCGGGGCCCAGCCGGCGCACCGCGCTATGACCGTTGACCGCCAGAATACCAGCATGCAGCGCGATCACATCCCCGGCGACGCCGACAATGCGGGCGACGCGAACGGCCGACGGGGCTTGAGAGACGATCACGACGCCGCGCCGCAAATCCTGCTCGACGGCCTCGCGCGGCCGCAACCGGTCGTAGACGTGCAGGGTCGGGAGCATGCTTTCGGAGGGAATGTAACAGGTCTTGGGCCTGTGCGGATCGGCCATCTGACCGATCGCGGGCCAGGCGAGCCAGATCGCTATGCCGATCATCGCCCATCCGGCCAGCGCGATGGCGATCCCGAAGCGCGCCGCCCGGCTCATGCCAGGACGCCGTCGTGCAGGCGCACTACGCGATCCATCTTCGCCGCCAGCCGCTCGTTGTGCGTGGCGATCAGCGCGGCGGCGCCTTCGCCGCGGACCAGGCGGAGGAACTCGGCGAGAACGATATCGGCGGTCGCCTCGTCCAGGTTGCCGGTCGGCTCGTCCGCCAGCACCAGCCGCGGCCGGTTCGCGAGCGCGCGCGCGACGGCGACGCGCTGCTGCTCGCCTCCCGACAGCTTGGCGGGGCGGTGACCGAGACGGTGCCCCAGCCCGAGTGCCGCCAGCAATTCGGTCGCGCGCGCGGTCGCCTCTCCGTGCGCGCGCCCGGCGATGAGTGGCGGCATCGCGACATTTTCCACGGCGGTGAAGTCGGGCAGCAGATGGTGGAACTGATAAACGAAGCCGAGCCGGTCGCGGCGCAGCGCGGTCCGCTGCGCGGAGGTGAGCCGCGCCGCTTCCTCGCCGTCGATGCGGATCGACCCGCAAAACCCGCCTTCGAGCAGCCCGACCGCCTGGAGCAGCGTCGACTTGCCCGACCCGGACGCGCCGAGCAGCGCCACGATCTCGCCAGGCTCGACGCTGAGGTCGATGCCGCGGAGCACATGGATCGTCTGCCCCCCTTGCGTGAAATCGCGCGACAGCCCGGCGGTCGCCAGCACCGCAGCCGCGTCACTCATAGCGCAGCACCTGCACCGGGTCGGTGCTCGCCGCCGTCCACGCCGGGTACAGCGTCGCCGCGAAGGAGAAGAACAGCGCCATTGCGACGACCACGGTGACTTCGAGCGGATTAGGCTTCGACGGCAGCTCGGTCAGGTAGCGGATCGACGGGTCCCACAGGTTCTGCCCGGTCACGAACTGGACAGCGTTGACCACCGCTTGCCGATTGAAGTGGAACAGGACGCTCAAGCCCAGCCCGGCGATCGTGCCGAGTACGCCGATGCTGGTGCCGACGACCATGAAGACGCGCAGGATCGCGCCACGACTCGCCCCCATCGTGCGCAGGATGGCGATGTCGCGGGTCTTGGCGCGCGCCAGCATGATCAGCGCCGACGCGATGTTGAACGCCGCGACCAGCATCACCAGCCCGACCACCAGGAACATCATGATCCGCTCGACCGCCAGTGCGTCGAACAGGCTGGCGTTCATGCTTCGCCAGTCGGCGATCACCGCCTGACCGCCGATCCGGCCCTGCAGCGGGCGGAGGATCCGGCCGACATGGTCGGGGTCGTCCGTCTGGATTTCGACCATGCCGACATCGTCGCCCATCAGCAGCAGCGTCTGCGCATCGGGAATAGGCATCACGATGAACGCCTTGTCGTAATCATAGACGCCGATCTCGAAGATCGCACCGACGGTATAGCTGACGATCCGCGGCACGGTACCGAACGGCGTGGTTTGCCCCTGCGGGCTGAACAGCGCGATCTCGGACCCGGGTTGTGCGCCGAGCTGTTCGGCAAGGCGCGATCCGATCGCGATGCGATTTGAGCCGGGCGTGATGCTCGCCAGACTGCCCGCGATGACCTGTCCCTTGGCGCCGAGCGCGCGGATGTCCTCCAGCTGCATACCGCGGACCAACACCGCCTCTGCGCGGCCATTATAGGTGGCGGCGAGCGGCTGTTCGATCAGCGGCACCGCGCTGGTGACGCCCGGCGTATGCCGCGCCGCCTGCACCACCTCGCGCCAGTCGGGCAGCCGGCCGCCGACGCCCTGGATGACGGCGTGGCCGTTCAGGCCGACGATCTTGTCGAACAGCTCGGCACGGAATCCGTTCATCACGCTGAGCACGATCACCAGCGCCGCAACGCCGAGCATGACGGCGCCCAGGCTGAGCCCCGCGACCAGGACGATGAAGCGCTCCCCCTTGCCCGGCAGCAGATAGCGCCGGGCGATGAGCCGTTCGTAGCGGGACAGCAGCATGGGCGGCGCTTAGGGACGGGCTGCGCGAGTGGCAACCGGGGCGACCCGGCAGGCTATGTTGCGCGGCTGCCACAGACCCGCCGCAATCGTGCGATCGCCGATACTTGCCGGATGACAACGCCATAGCCCTGACCTACCCACCTGGTCGTTCGAGGCACAGGCAATGGCCGTGGTTCGGGGAAGGGTCTGTCAGCGCGCAGCCAAGCGCGCGCGCGCGGCGGAAGAGAGATCGGGGGCTGACGAGTTTTCGTCACGCAGGACGCCCGGGCCGAAAGGCCCGGGCGTTTGTGCGTGCGCTGCACTCTGGGCTGCCAAGGCGGCCGTTCGAATGAGCGGTAGCCTTTGGAACATCGGCACGCACCTTTGCCGCCGCAGCCTTGCGCTGATGCGCAACCGGCAGGCGGCCCTTGACGCGCCGCAGCCCGATCCCATCTCATCCATGCGGCGCCTTCGGGGCCGTACGGAGCGCCGCACATCGGCGGGCGCCCCGCTCACATCAACTCGCTCAACCAGAGGTATTGATCACATGCGACTTGACCTGACCCCCTACCGCCGCTCGACGATCGGGTTCGACCGGCTGTTCGACATGCTGGAGACCACCGCACAGCGCGCGTCAGCCGACAACTATCCGCCGTTCAATCTCGAGCGCGTCGCCGATGACCGCTACCGCATCACGCTGGCGGTCGCCGGTTTCACTCGCGACGAGATCGAGATCACCGCACAGCAGAACCTGCTGCTCGTCGCTGGGCGCAAGGACGACAAGGCGCCGCAGGGCGACTTCCTCCACCTGGGTATCGCCAACCGCTCGTTCGAGCGTCGTTTTGAACTGGCCGATTTCGTGCTGGTCAGCGATGCCCGGCTGAACGACGGGCTGCTGGTGATCGACCTGGCCCGCGAGGTGCCCGAGGCGATGAAGCCTAAGACGGTGTCGATCAAGACCGGCGCGCCGCTCGCCGCCGTCGAGAACGCGTCCGACAACGAGACAAAGGCGGCGTAAGCCGGCCCGCGTCTGACGATGCCTAGGGCGTCCGGGCCGGTGGTCCGGGCGCCCTTTTCGCGTGGGGGCAACGGCGAGCACCAGGGGGCACTGCGGGACCGGGGCGAAGACCTTAGAACAACCGGCTCTGCTTCACCGCGGCTTCGATGAAGCTGCGGAACAGGGGATGCGGCGCGAAGGGCTTGCTCTTCAGCTCCGGATGGAACTGGACACCGACAAACCACGGGTGGTCGGGCCGCTCGACGATCTCGGGCAGCATGCCGTCGGGCGACATGCCGCTGAAGACCAGGCCGCCACGCTCCAGCGCGTCGCGATAGCCGGTGTTGACCTCATAGCGATGGCGGTGCCGCTCGCTGATGATACTGCCGCCATAGATCGAAGCGACCACCGAATTGCCGTCGAGGCGCGCTTCGTAGGCGCCGAGCCGCATCGTGCCGCCGAGGTCGCCCTGCTCCTCGCGCTTCTCCAGGCCGTCACGCCCCATCCATTCGGTGATCAGGCCGACCACCGGCTCGGGCGTCGGACCGAACTCGGTGGAGCTAGCGCCCGCTATTCCGGCGAGGCTGCGAGCGCCTTCCACACACGCCATCTGCATGCCGAAGCAGATGCCGAAATACGGCACGCCTCGCTCGCGCGCGAAGCGGACGCTGGCGATCTTGCCTTCCGCGCCGCGCTCGCCGAACGCGCCGGGGACAAGGATCGCGTGGCACGGCTCCAGCGCTGCGGCGACGTCCGCCTCCTCGCCCTCGAACAGTTCAGCGTCGATCCAGCGGATGTTGACCTTGACCCGGTTGGCTAGCCCGCCATGGACCAGCGCCTCGTTCAACGACTTGTACGCGTCCTGCAGCCCGACATATTTCCCGACCACGCCGACCGTCACCTCGCCTTCCAGATTGGTCAGGCGATCGGCGATATCGGTCCAGCGGGACAGGTCGGGCGCGCTCGCGGGCATGATGCCGAAGGCGCGGAGCACCTCCTCGTCCAGCCCCTCGGCATGATATTGGAGCGGGACGGCGTAAATGCTCTTGGCGTCGAGCGCCGGGATGACCGCCGACGCGGGAACGTTGCAGAACAGCGCGATCTTGGCGCGCTCGCTGGCGGGAAGCGGGTGTTCGCAGCGGCAGACGAGCACGTCCGGCACCACGCCCAGCGCCGCCAGCTCGCGCACCGAATGCTGGGTCGGCTTGGTCTTCAGCTCGCCCGCAGCAGTAATGTAGGGTACAAGCGTGGTGTGGATACTGACCGTCTGGCCGCGCCCCAGCTCGTTGCGGAGCTGACGGATCGCCTCGATGAAGGGCAGCGATTCGATGTCGCCGACCGTCCCGCCGATCTCGCACAGGACGAAGTCGAGGTCTTCGGTTTCCGCCCGTGCGAACGCCTTGATCGCGTCGGTGACGTGCGGGATCACCTGCACCGTCGCGCCCAGATAATCCCCGCGGCGCTCGCGCGTGATGATCTGCTGATAGATGCGGCCCGAGGTGACATTGTCCGACTGGCGCGAGGCGACGCCAGTGAAGCGCTCGTAATGGCCCAGGTCGAGATCGGTCTCCGCCCCGTCGTCGGTGACATAGACCTCGCCATGCTGGTACGGGCTCATCGTACCCGGATCGACATTGAGATAGGGATCGAACTTGCGGATGCGGACGCGGTAGCCGCGTGCCTGAAGCAGCGCGGCGAGCGCGGCGGCCATCAGGCCCTTGCCGAGCGAGGACACCACGCCGCCGGTGACGAAAATGAACCGGGCCATGGGGAAATCCGCTTAGCCGGAAGGAAGCATGCGCGGCAAGCGCCCGCGGGTCAGACGGGCGGCGAGCTGCGACGACAGCTGTGGATTACTGCCCGAACGGCGCCTGACCGTTGGCGGGCGGTGAGGCAGGCGAGGTCGTGTTTGGCGCTTCGGCGGGCGGCGCGCCCGGATCGATCACTGGCGCAGGCCGCGCGGCCGGCGCCGGCGTCCGGCGCGCCAGCGAGGTGTCGATCGTCTCGTTGTGCCGAGTTGCCGCCGTTACCGCCAACACGATCGACAGCCCGACGAACAGCGTCGCGGTGATCGACGTCATCCGCGTCAGGAAATCGGCAGCGCCACGCGCGCTCATCAACCCCGACGGGCTACCCCCCATCCCCAGCCCGCCGCCTTCGGACCGCTGCATCAGAATCACCGTTACCAGGACGGCAGCGACCAGCGCGTGGATGACGAGCAGAAACTGGAACATGGGCGCGGGTGAAGCCTTCGCGGTTCGGTGGTCGGCGCGCGACATAGGCGCAGGCGCCCGGCCGATCAACCTGATGCGCAGTCCGGATAATCCTTGCCCCAGCGAAACCGTCGCTAGGCCAGGGCGTTATGCAAGCGCAACGACTGAGATCGGACCTGCGTGCCCGTGCCGAGCCTGGCCCCTACCCTATCGAGCTGGATGGCGACGCTGGTCGATTACGTCCGCTCGGGCGAGCCGGACCTGACCAACCGTCAGATGGCGCTGCTGATGGTCGTCTATCTCGATCCCGGCCCGCATACGGTGCGCGGGCTGGCGCAGGGTTTGAACGTGTCGAAGCCGGTGGTCACGCGCGCCTTGAACAGGCTGGGGACGCTCGGCTATCTGCGCCGGCAACGTGACGACAGCGACAAGCGCAACATCTTCGTCGCGCGCACACCCCGGGGGGCGGCTTTCCTTGAAGAGTTCGGGCAATTCATTGGCGAACGCGAGCGACGCCCCGCGCTCTTCCAGCACGCCACTGCCCAGCCCGCGGTCGCCTGACCCCGGCGGCGGACTTACCGTCCGGCCGCAATTTGCACTGACCGGCCCGTCCGTGCGCCTCGATCCGCGGACCCATGCCGTGCGCGGCGATCTTGCAGACGTCCGCCTCGCCGACCAGGTATTCGCACCGCATTACGCGCTGCCGATCGCCTGCCTCGTGAGCGTGGCGACCGCGTTGCATAGCCGTTGGGACGACGGCGAGCTGCTCGCCGAGCTCGCGCCCGGCGAAGCGTTCGCGCTGCTGGAGCTCGCGGGGGGCAGCGCCTGGGGAATCGCGGAGGGGGCCGGACTGGTCGGCTATTGCGATCGCACCGCGCTGGCGCTGGCATGACGACGGGCGTCTTCATCGATGGGGCCGCGGGAACGACGGGGCTGGAGATCGGCGAGCGGCTGGCGGGGCGCGACGACCTGTCGCTGATTGTGCTGGACGAGGCGCGGCGCAAGGACGCCGCCGCGCGCGCCGAGGCGCTGAACGACGCCGACATCGCGATCCTGTGCCTGCCCGACGCCGCCGCGCGCGAGGCGGTGGCGCTGATCCGCGGTGCTACCCGCGTGATCGATGCTTCGAGCGCGCACCGGGTGGCGGCGGGCTGGACCTATGGCTTTGCCGAACTCGGCTTCGACGTCGCGGCGGCGAGGCGGGTGTCGAACCCTGGCTGCTACCCCTCCGGTTTTCTGGCGTTCATCGCGCCCATGGTCCGTGCGGGGCTGATCCCCGCCGACTGGCCGCTGACCGTCAATGCGGTGTCGGGCTATTCGGGGGGCGGCAAGGCGCTGATCGAACGGGTCGAGGGCGACACGACGCTCGCCTTCCGCAGCTATGGTTTCGCGCTCGATCACAAGCATGTGCCGGAGATGCAGCGCCACGCCGGCCTCGCCCATCCGCCGGTGTTCGCGCCCAGCGTCACCCGCGCCTTTCGCGGCATGATCGTCGAGGTGCCGCTGCCGCTCGCGGCGCTGCCCGCCCGGCCCTCGCGCGCCGCGATCCTCGACGTGCTCCACCGCCAGTTCGCCGGCGCGCCACTGGTCCGCGTCCACGACACCGTGCCGGCCGAGCTGTTGATCGTGGTTGACGCCGCGCCGACCGACCGGCTCGACCTCTATGTGGCCACCGACACAGCCGGAACGCAGGCACGGCTGGTTGCCGTGCTCGACAATCTCGGCAAGGGCGCCGCCGGTGCCGCGGTGCAGAACCTTAACCTTATGGCCGGCGTCGATCCGCTGACCGGCCTCGTCGTGTAGCGAAGGAACGCCGATGGACCGCAATCCCGTCTCCAAGCTCCTCCTGTTCGGCGCGACCGGCGACCTTGCGCAGCGAATGCTGCTGCCGTCGCTCTACGGCCTCCACGCCGACGGGCTGCTCCCCAAGGACCTGACGATCACCGGCGCGGCGCGGAGCGACTATAATGACGACAGCTATCGCGACTTCGCGAAGAAGGCGCTCGACAAGTTCCTGCCGCCCGAGCTGAAGGACGAAAGCGCGCTCGGCACTTTCCTCCCGCGGCTCGGCTATCAGGCGATGGACATGAGCCAGCCCGACCAGTTCAAGCCGCTGGCGGACAAAGTCGGCGACGTGGCGGGCGGGCTCGCCATCTATCTCTCGACCGCGCCGTCGCTGTTCGAGGCGGCGATCAGCGGGCTGGAGGCGGTCGGCCTTGCCGGGCCGACGGTGCGCATCGGCCTGGAAAAGCCGCTCGGCTACGACCTCGCCTCGTCGTGCGAGATCAACGACGCGGTCGCCAAGGTTTTTCCGGAGGAACGCATCTTCCGCATCGATCATTATCTGGGCAAGGAGACGGTGCAGAACATCCTGGCGCTGCGCTTCGGCAATACCTTCTTCGAGCCGATCTGGAACGCGCGCGGGATCGACAACGTCCAGATCACGATCGCGGAGACGGTCGGGCTGGAGGAGCGCGCGGGCTATTACGATGGCGCGGGCGCGCTGCGCGACATGATCGCCAACCACACGCTGCAGCTCTTGACGCTGGTCGCGATGGAGCCCCCTGCCCGCTACGACAAGACCGCGATCCGCGACGAAAAGGCGAAGGTGCTCCACTCGCTGCGCGAGATCACCCCCGAAGATGTCGGCCGCAACGTCGTCTCCGGCCAGTACGGTGCCGGCGCCTCGGGCGGCGAGATCGTCAAGAGCTATACCGACGAGCTGGGCAAGCCATCCGACACCGAGACCTTCGTCGCGATCAAGGCTTATGTCGACAATTGGCGGTGGCAAGGCGTGCCCTTCTACCTGCGCACCGGCAAACGGCTGGCGGTGCGGCGGTCGGAAATCGCGATCCAGTTCAAGCCGGTGCCGCATTCGATGTTTGCCGGACGCGGCGGCATGCTCCAGCCCAATGTGCTCGTCATTCGGTTGCAACCGGAGGAGTATATCCAGCTGCTGGTGATGGCGAAGCAGCCGGGGCTCGATCGCGATGGCGTCAAGCTGCGCGAGGTGCCGTTGAACCTCAGCCTCGACCAGGAGTTCGGCGGCCAACGGCGGCGTATTGCCTATGAACGCCTGCTCCTCGACCTGATCGAGGGCGACCAGACGCTGTTCGTTCGCCGCGACGAGGTGGAGGGGCAATGGCGCTGGATCGATGCGATCCGCGCCGGCTGGGCTGCAAACGGGACGCGACCGAAGAGCTACGCCTCGGGCAGCTGGGGGCCGTCCGCCGCGATCGCGCTGACCGAGCGCGACGGCGTGACATGGCAGGACGATTGAACACCCTCTTCCGCCAGCGGGAGAGGTCATCCGAGGAAGTTTGATGACCGAAGAAGTCGAATGGTGGGAATATGACGACGCGGCGGAGTTCGCCGACGCCGTCGCGGGCGATGTGCAGTTCGTGATCGAATCGGCGCTCGACGCGCGCGGCGCGGCGGTGATTGCGCTGGCGGGCGGCAGCACCCCCGCGCCGGTCTATGCCAAGCTCGCCGCGGCCAAGCTCGACTGGAAGCGGGTGACGATCATCCCAACCGACGAGCGCGTCGTTCCGATCGGCGACAAGCTGTCGAACGTGACGATGATCGGCAAGGCGTTCATTCCCAAGGGCGCGCGCGTGATGCCGATCGTCCCGCAGGCGACGCCGGCATCCCTTGGGGATTACAAGGCGGCGGGCCGCTCCGCCGATGCGCTGATGCAGGACCTGCACTGGCCGCTCGACCTGGTGCTGCTCGGCATGGGCGAGAACGGGCACACCGCCTCGATCTTCCATGGCCCCGATTATGACGAGGCGCTGTCGGGCCCGCGTGAGCGCCGGGCGCTGGGCGTGATGCCAGCGCCGCTGCCGCCCGAAGCGCCGGTCGCCCGCGTCAGCCTGTCGCGGCAGGGGATCGTCACCGCGAAGGCGCTGACAGTGGTCATCACCGGCGCCAAGAAGCGCCAGGTGCTGGAGGATGCGATCAAGCAGGGCGAATCGTCGAGCTATCCGATCGGGCGCGTGCTGGCGGGCGCAGACCTGCCGGTCGACATCCACTGGGCGCCATAGAGGCGACGGCGATGGAACTGGTCGCGGCGGACATCGGCGGGACTCACGCGCGGTTCGCGCTTGCAGAGGTCGCCGATGGCCATGTCGTCCGGCTCAGCGAGCCGGTGACGCTCAAGACTGCCGAACATGGCAGCCTCCAGCTCGCCTGGGCAGCGTTCGGGCGCAGCGTCGGCCAGCCCCTGCCCCGTGCCGCAGCGCTGGCGATCGCGTCGCCGGTCGGGGGCGAGGTCATCAAGCTGACCAACAACCCCTGGGTGATCCGCCCCGCCGAGCTGGCTGCGCAGCTGGGGCTCGACCGGCAGCTGCTGGTCAACGACTTCGGCGCGGTTGGCCACGCAGTCCAGCATGCGGCGCCCGATCAGTTCGAGCATCTCTGCGGCCCCGACATGGCGCTGCCCGATATGGGCAGCATCAGCATCTGCGGGCCGGGCACGGGGCTGGGTGTCGCGCAGCTGTTGCGGATGGCAGGCGGCTATCATGTGATCGAGACCGAGGGCGGTCATGTCGATTATGCGCCGCTCGACGCGGTCGAGGACGCCCTGATCGTCCGGCTGCGCGCGCAGTTCACGCGGGTGTCGGCGGAGCGGGTGTGTGCGGGACCGGGGATCGTCGCCTGGTATGAGACGCTGGCCGGGCTGGATGGCGCGGCGGTGACGCATCGCGACGACCGCGCGATCTGGACCGCTGCGCTCGACGGCGACGATCCGCTGGCGGTGGCGGCGCTGGACCGCTTCTGTCTCGCGCTCGGCGCGGTAGCGGGGGACCTCGCGTTGGCGCAGGGCGCGAAGGCGGTCGTGATCGCGGGCGGGCTGGGCTATCGGCTGCGCGATCGGCTGCCGCGGTCAGGGTTCGGGGTGCGCTTCACCGCGAAAGGACGGTTCCAGCAGCTGATGGCGGGGTTGCCGGTCAAGCTCATCACCCACCCGCAGCCTGGCCTGTTCGGCGCGGCTGCGGCGGCGGCCCAGCAGTTTGGGTGATCCTCCCCGCTTGCGGCGGAGGGGAACCACTCGCGAAGCGCGTGGTGGAGGGGTATCCCGTTAGCGACGCCGCCTGAAACGGCCGCCCCTCCGTCCCGCGGCTGCGCCGCGCGCCACCTCTCCGCACGCGCGGGGGATCAGGTCCCGTGCGCCGCGCGGTACGCGCGCCACTTCGCGACATTGCGGTTGTGCTCGTCCAGCGTCGTCGCGAAGACGTGGCCGCCGCTGCCGTCCGCGACGAAGTACAGCGCCTGGCTGTCCGCCGGATCGAGTACCGCGTCGATCGAGGCGCGGCCGGGATTGGCGATCGGCCCGGCCGGCAGCCCGATCGCGGCATAGGTATTGTAGCCGTTCACCGCCTGCAATTCCGACTCGCGAATACGCCGGCCCAGCGGGCGGCCGTGGGTGATCGGATAGATCACCGTCGGATCGGCCTGCAGCTTCATGCCGCGCCGCAGGCGGTTGGAATAAACAGCCGCGACCAGCCGCCGCTCGGACGCCTTGCCGGTCTCCTTCTCGACGATCGAGGCGAGGACGATCGCCTGTTCGGGCGTGGTCACCGCAATGCCGGGTTTCCGCTTCGCCCACGCTGCGGCGAGGTAATCGCGCATCGCCTTTTCCATTCGCGCCGCGACGCTCGCGCGTGTCGCGCCGCGCTCAAAGGCGTAGCTGTCGGGGAGGATCGAGCCCTCGGGCGGCAGCGGCGGCGGGCCGGTCAGCCCCTGCGCGTCGCGAAGCGCATCCTGCACCTGCACCGACGCCCAGCCCTCCGGGACGACGACCATCCGCTGCAGCGTCCGGCCGCCCTGGACGAGCTTCAGGACGTCGGCGGCCGAGATGTGCGGCGGGAGCCGGTATTCGCCCGCCTTGATCCCCTCGCCCGAGCCGAACACCCGCGCGAGCAGCCGGAAGCGGTCGGCCGAACGGATCGCGCCGGCATGCTCCAGCTTCTGCGCAGTAGACGCGAGCGATGCGCCGGGCGCCACCTCGAAGGTGATCGTGTGCGTGCTCGGCCCCGCCCCGCCCCAGCTCCGCACCGTCCAGAACAGCACGCCTACCGCGGCGAGGATCGCGACGAGACCGGAACAGCCGAGCCGGCGCATCAGCTGCTAGACCGCCGTCATGACCAGCGACGCATTGGTCCCGCCAAAGCCGAAGCTGTTGTTCAGTACCGCCCGGATCGGTCGCTGCTTCGCCTGGTGCGGCACCAGATCGACGCCCGCGCAATTATCGCTGGGATCGTCGAGGTTTAGCGTCGGCGGCGCGACCTGATCGCGCAGCGCCAGGATGCAGAAGATCGACTCGACCGCGCCGGCACCGCCCAGCAGGTGCCCGATCGCCGACTTGGTCGAACTCATCGACAGCGTCCCAATCGCGTTGCCGAACAGCCGCCGCACCGCGCCCAGCTCCAGCTCGTCGCCAAGGGGGGTCGAGGTGCCGTGCGCGTTGATATAGTCGATATCGCCGAGCGCGAGCCCTGACTTCTTCATCGCCATCTCCATCGCCCGGTACGCGCCCGAGCCTTCGGGATGCGGGGCGGTGACGTGATAGGCGTCGCCCGACAGTCCATAGCCGATCACCTCGGCATAGATTTTCGCCCCGCGCTTCTTCGCGCGCTCATATTCCTCGAGGCAGACGACGCCCGCCCCCTCGCCCATGACGAACCCATCGCGACCCTTGTCATAGGGACGGCTGGCGCGCCACGGCTCGTCGCGAAACCCCGTCGACAGCGCGCGCGCCTGGCCGAAACCGGCGATGCCGAGCGGGCAGATCGCTCCCTCTGCGCCACCCGCGAGCATGACGTCGGCGTCGTCCATCGCGATCATTCGTGCCGCGTCGCCGATCGAGTGCGCGCCGGTCGAACACGCCGTGACGACCGCATGGTTCGGGCCCATCAGCCCGTATTTGATCGTCACCTGGCCGGTGATGAGGTTGATCAGGCGCCCGTGGACGAAGTGCGGGCTGACGCGCTTCGGCCCCTTCTCGGCGAGGACCAGCGACTCGCTCTCGATCCCCGGCAGCCCGCCGATCCCCGAGCCTATCGACGCGCCCGCGCGGAAACGCTCCGCCTCCGCCATGTCGGTCAGCCCGGCGTCTTCCAGCGCCTGCCCCGCGGCGTCGATGCCGTAGACGATGAAGGGATCGACTTGCCGCTGCACCTTGTGGTCGACGCGCTTGCCGGGGTCGAAGCCGTATTCGTGGTCGGCCGGCTTCACCTCACAGGCGTAATTGGACTGGAAGTCGGTCGCGTCGAACCGGGTGATCGTGCCCGCACCGGATTTGGCGGCGATGATGTTCGCCCAGGCTGTCTCGACGTTCGCGCCGAGCGGGGTGACCAGGCCCAGGCCGGTAACGACGACACGCCGCATCTGCGCTCCCTTTCCCTTGATCAAAAAAAAACGGCCCCCGGCCCGTGGCCCGGGCGGGAGCCGTTCATATGTCATGACGAGCGATGGCCCAGCCTCAAAGGCTCAGGACTTGTGCTCGTCGATATAGCTGATCGCATCCTTGACCGTGGTGATCTTTTCCGCCGCGTCGTCGGGTATCTCGACGCCGAATTCTTCCTCGAACGCCATCACCAGTTCGACAATGTCGAGCGAGTCCGCGCCGAGATCGTCGATGAAGCTCGCATCCTCGGTCACCTTGTCGGCCTCGACGCCGAGGTGCTCGACGACGATCTTCTTCACGCGGTCGGCGGTCTCGCTCATAAACTCATTCCCTCTTGGGGTTGGTGCTGGGCCCGCCGTAGAACGGGGTCGGGAGCCTGACAAGCCCGTGCGGCGGTGAGGCATCCTTAACGAAGGCTTGCCTAACAGGTTGCGGATGTGGCGTTCGCTTCGCTCGGGCACCTGGCTGACCACCGATCGCGCACACCGGTTCGCGATCGTCAGCGTCGCCATGACGGTGCTGGCGATCGGCTGGCTGGTGCTGACCGCGCACGGCACCGTCGACCTCTGGGGACGGCCGGTAGGTACGGATTTCTCGAACGTCTGGACCGCCGGGCAGATGGCCGGCGCCGGCCGCGCGGCGGCGGCTTGGGACTGGCCGCAGCACTATGCGGCGCAGCAGGCGCTGCATGGGCGCGGCGTGCCGTTCTATGGCTGGCACTATCCCCCGCCGTTTCTCCTTGTCGCGACGGTGCTGGCGTGGCTGCCCTATGTGGCATCGTACCTCGTCTATCAGGCGGTGACGCTGGTCGCGGCGTGGCTGGTGACGCGGCGGATCGCGCCGGGAGCCGGGCTCGTCGCGCTGGGCTATCCGGCGGTGTTCGTGTGCCTGGGGCATGGCCAGAACGGCTTCCTGACCGCGGCGCTGCTCGGCGGCGGGCTGCTCGCGCTGGAGCGGCGGCCGGTGCTGGCGGGGGTGCTGTTTGGCTGCTTGTGCTACAAGCCGCAGTTCGCGCCGGTGCTGCCGCTGCTGCTGCTTATGGGCCGCCATTGGCGCGCGACGGGCACGGCGGTGGTGACGGCGCTGGCGCTGGTGGCGCTGACCACCGGGATCTGGGGCGTCGAGGTGTGGACGGCGTTCGCCCGTTCGCTGACGCTGACGCGGACGGTGGTGATCGAAGGCGCGGACACCGGCGCGTACAAGATCGTCAGCGCGTTCGCGGCGGTGCGGCTGAACGGCGGCGGCGTCGCGCTCGCCTATGGCGTGCAGGCGATCGTGAGCGCCACGGCCGTGATCGCGGCGGCGGTCACCGCCTGGCGCGGGCCGCCGGCGATGCGCAACGCGATCGTCTGCGCCGCGACGCTGCTCGCGACGCCCTACGCATTCGATTACGACATGGTCGTGCTGGGCCTCGCCATCGCCTTCCTCGCCGCCGACGCGCAGGCGAGCGGCTGGCGGGACTGGGAGAAGACCGCACTGGCGCTCGCCTGGATCGCGCCGCTGGTCGGCCGCGCCGTCGCGCAGGCGACGGGGTTACCGCTCAACCTTTTCGCAATCCTGATGGTGGCCGGGCTGGCGATCAGGCGGGCGCTGCCGCTAGAGCATCGCCATGCCGCCGTTGACGTGGAGCGTCTGCCCGGTGACATAGCCCGCCTCGCGGCTGGCTAGGTACACTACCGCCGCGCCGATGTCCTCGCCCGCTCCCAGTTCGCCCGCGGGGATGCGCGTCAGCAGCGCGGTCTTCTGCGCCTCGGGCAGCCCATCGGTCATCGCCGAGCGGATGAAGCCGGGCGCCACGCAGTTGACCGTGATGTTGCGGCTCGCCAGCTCCTGCGCCAGCGCCTTGGACATGCCGACCAGCCCCGCCTTGGACGCGGCATAGTTCGCCTGCCCCGGATTGCCGGTCGCGCCGACCACCGAGGTTATCGAGACCACGCGGCCGAAGCGCGCCTTCATCATCGGCCTGGCGGCAGCGCGGATCAGGCGGAAAGCGGCCTCCAGATTGACGCGGATGACCGTATCCCACTCCTCGTCCTTCATCCGCATTGCGAGATTGTCGCGCGTCACGCCGGCGTTGTTGACCAGGATGTCGAGCCGGCCGCCGAGCTTTTCAACCGCGGTCGGCACCAACGCGTCGACCTCGGCCGCGTCGGCCAGGTTCGCAGGCACCGCGACGTGATCGCCGCCCAATTCGCTGCGAAACTGCTCCAGCTTGTCGGCATTCGATCCCGACACCGCCAGCCGCGCCCCCTGCCCCGCCAGCGCGCGCGCAATCGCCGAGCCGATGCCGCCGGACGCGCCGGTGACCAGCGCGGTCATGCCTCTGAGATCGAACATGATCCTCCTAGCGGGCCTTCAGCCCGATCTGATGCGCGGCGGCGTCGTACAGCACCGACCAGTGGAAATAGGGCGCGAAGCCTAGCGACAGCCGCGTGTCGCCGCCGCCGGGCGCATAAAGCAGGGCGCTCGCCTGATCGCGGCGGCCGATCGTCACCGCCATCTGCTGCGCCGCGCCGCCGCTGCCGACGGTGATCGTCGTGGGGGTGCCGTTGGGCCAAGGCCGGAACGGCGCCGCGCGGATCACGCGCAGCCCTGCCGCGCCGCTGTCGAAGAACCCGCGCGCGCAGATACGCTCCGGTCCTTGCAGGCATACAGGCGTGGTCCCGGCGGCGTCGACATCGACCCGCGCATAGGCCGCCACCTCCGCGTCGTCGGGGTTGAGGATGACCCGCCCGGGCTGCGTGCCCGACGTCGGCAGCTCGACGATCCAGCGGCGCACGCCGAGCTGCTCGAACGGGTTGGCAATCTCGTCATGCTGCAGGCGGATGCCCAGGATGGCGGCGAAGCCCTGCCCCGCGATGCCGTCGCCCTGCACGCCATAGGCGGCGAGGTCGGCATGCGCGACGGGGCAGTCGGGATGCGTCGCGGTGCAGCCGACCGCCTCGATCCGCATCACCCTGATCGTGCCGGCGACGGCGCCCGCGGCGACCGCGACATCGACAGCCGACCCGGCGAAGCCGGTGCCCGCGCCATAGCTGTAGGTCACGCGGGAACCATGCGCAGCCGCGCCCGCCGGACCCAACGCGCGCGGCAGCACCCGCAGGCCGGTCGAGCCGGTGTCGATCCCCACCTCGACTGCGCGTCCGTCGATCTGCAGCGTCGTCGCGAACCGCCGGTCGCCATTGGGCAGGTCGACCTCGCGCACCGGCAGCTCGACACGTGGTGCGCCGGTCTGCGCGATCGCCGGTAACGGCACCAGCGCCAAGATCGCGAGCAGCCAGCGCGTCACAGGGTCGCCGCCAACACTTCGATATCGGCAATCGCGACGATGCTGGTCACGGTCGCGTCCGGCGCGATCCGCTTGACCATCGGGCCCAGCACCTTGCCGCCCAGTTCGACGAACTCCGTCACCCCCGCTGACACCATCGCCAGCACCGATTCCCGCCACCGCACCATGCCCGTCACCTGCTGCACCAGCGCCACCCTGATCTGACCCGGCGTCGCGATCGGCACGGCATCGATATTGCAGTAGACCGGGACCAAGGGCGCGCGCAGATCGGCGTCGAGCAGCGCATTCTCCATGACGTCGGCGGCGGGCTGCATCAGCGCGCAGTGGAACGGCGCAGAGACCGGCAGCAGCACCGCACGCTTCGCGCCCAGCTCCTTCGCCAGTGGTATCGCCCGCTCGATCGCGGCGCGGTGGCCGGAGATCACCACCTGCGACGGGTCGTTGTCGTTGGCGACCGTGCAGACCGTCTCGCCGCCGCCCTCCAGCCGGATCGCGTCGCGGGCCGCGCCGGCGATCGCGCGCGCCGTGTCAAGGCCGCAGCCGAGCAGCGCCGCCATCGCCCCCTCGCCGACCGGCGCCGCCTCCTGCATCGCCTGCCCCCGCGTCCGCAGCAGCCGGGCGGTCGTCGTAAGGTCCAACGCCCCCGCCGCGCACAGCGCCGTATATTCGCCCAGCGAATGCCCCGCGACGTAATCGCACTTCTCGGCCAGCCGCACCCCGCCCTCGCGCTCCAGCACCCGGAGCGTCGCGATTGCATTGGCCATGATCGCAGGCTGCGCGTTCTCGGTCAGCGTCAGCTCCTCGGCCGGCCCCGCCGCCATCAGCCGCGACAGGCTCTGCCCCAGCGCCTCGTCGACCTCCTGCAACACCTCGCGCGCGTGGGGGCTGGCGTCGGCAAGCGCCTTGCCCATGCCGACCGCCTGGCTGCCCTGCCCGGGAAAGATGAATGCCCGCATCGGCTTCCTCTCGCTTCGTTTCGCCGTTCGGCCGTTACGAGCAAGCGCACGGCAACGGCAAGAGTTGCGGCCGGCCCGCACTTCGGCTAGGGGCCTCCCCAGCGGGCGAGGACGCAAGTCTCTCGCCCGCTTGCTTTTGAGACGACAGCCGGAGGGGCGCCGCATGGGGCGGCGTCAGCGATCGGCAGGAGAACCGGAAACATGGCTCTATACGAGCATGTGTTCCTTGCGCGCCAGGATCTGGCTCAGGCGCAAGTGGACGCGCTGGCGGAAACCGCCACCAAGATCATCACCGATAGCCAGGGCAAGGTCACCAAGACCGAGAGCTGGGGCCTGCGCTCGATCGCCTATCGGATCGCGAAGAACCGCAAGGCGCATTACGTGATGCTGGAGATCGATGCGCCCGGCGGCGCCGTCGCCGAGCTGGAGCGGCAGATGCAGATCAACGAGGACATCATCCGCTACATGACCGTCAAGGTCGACGAGGCCGAGGCCGGCCCCAGCGTGATGATGCGCAAGCAGGAGCGCGACCGCGAGCGCCGCGCCGACCGCGAAGGGCGGGATGGACCGCGCGAAGGCGGCCGTGACGGCGGCCGCGATCGTGACGGTAGCCGTGACGGCGGCGCTCCCCGTCCGCGTCGTGAAGAGGAGATGGCATAATGGCCCGTCCGTTTTTCCGCCGCCGCAAGTCATGTCCGTTCAGCGCCAAGGACGCGCCGCGGATCGACTATAAGGACGTCCGCCTGCTCCAGGGCTTCGTGTCCGAGCGCGGCAAGATCGTGCCGTCGCGCATCACCAGCGTGTCGGCCAAGAAGCAGCGCGAGCTGGCGGTCGCGATCAAGCGCGCGCGTCACCTGGGCCTGCTGCCCTATGTCGTGAAGTGAGGGAGTAGCAGCAATGGATGTCATTCTGCTGGAACGCGTCGAGAAGCTCGGCGCCATCGGTGACGTGGTCAAGGTGAAGGACGGCTTCGCCCGTAACTTCCTGCTGCCGCGCAAGAAGGCGCTGCGCGCCAACGAGGCCAACCGCAAGGTTTTCGAGAGCAATCGTGCGCGGATCGAGACCGACAATGCCAGCCGCCGCGGCGAGGCCGAAACGGAAGCCAAGACCTTCGAAAAGGCGACCGTGACGCTGATTCGTCAGGCGTCGAACACCGGCCAGCTGTACGGCTCGGTCGCGGTGCGCGACCTGGTCGATGCACTCGTCGCCGACGGTCACAAGGTGTCGAAGGCGCAGGTCGTGCTCGACAAGCCGATAAAGGCGATCGGGCTGTATGAGGTCAAGCTGGCGCTGCACCCCGAGGTGGCGGTGACCGTCAAGGTCAACGTCGCCCGTTCGCCCGAAGAGGCCGAGATGCAGGCGTCGGGCGTCGACGTCATGTCGGCGATGTTCGAGAAGGACGAGGCGGGTTTCGTCGAGGCCTATGATCCTAACGCCGAACCTGGTGCCACCGCCGAGGTTCCGGCGCCGGCGGCTGACGGCCAGCAGGCGTAACGGCGACTGTCCGGCCGGCGATGTGGACCGGGCATCCGGTTCTGACCGTCTTGCCAAAGTTAAGGGCCGCTCGACATCAGTCGAGCGGCCCTATCTTCTTCCGGTCAAAGAGATCGTTGGTCAGGGGCAGCTGACGCAGGCGCCGATCACCGCACACAGGGGAATGAGCGCCATCACTAGGGGGAACATCTGTTTCATGGCCGAGCAACCTGTGCTTGTTCTGGGTTGCTGCTTGAATGTTCCTGACGCGCAAAGGTTGCGAAGGGCTGAACCAGAAGGTTGAGTCCGTTTAGCGGGTCGGCTTGATCACCGCCGTCCGAACAGCTTCTCGATATCGCCATGCGCCAGCTTCACCCAGGTCGGACGGCCGTGGTTGCATTGGCCGGACCGTGGGGTCGCTTCCATCTCCCGCAGCAACGCGTTCATCTCGGCGACGGCGAGCACGCGCCCGGCGCGGACCGAACCGTGGCACGCCATCGTCGCGGCGATGCGATCGAGCCGCTCACGCAACGACAGGGTTTCGTCGAATGCGGCGAGCTCGTCGGCCAGGTCGGTGACCAGCGCGCTCGGGTCGGCGGCACCGAGCGCTGCCGGAGTCGCGCGGACCAGCATCGCGGCAGGGCCGAAACGTTCCAGGTCCAATCCGTAATCCGCAAGCTCCTGCGCCCGCGCCTCCAGCCGGTCGCAGGCCGGCTCGTCCAGTTCGACGACGGCTGGCATCAGCAGCGTCTGCGCTGCGACGCGGCCATCGGCCAGCGCAGCCCGCATCCGCTCCAGCACCAGCCGCTCGTGCGCGGCATGCTGATCGACCAGCACCAGCCCGTCCTCGGCCTCGGCGACGATGTAGGTCCTGGCGACCTGCCCGCGGGCGACGCCGAGCGGATGGGTGACCGTCGGAGGTGGCGCCGCGACCGCAATGTCGGCACGAGCCTGGGGCGGAGGGTTGAAGAAGGTGGGGCGCGCCTCGTGGAGCGCAGCCGCCGACACTCCCGCGACAGCCTGCGGCCCGCCGTCTGCGAGCGGCCAGGAAGGTGATGGGTAGTCGCCGTCTGGATGACCGATGAAACTGCCAAGCCCGCCCGCCCGGAACAGCGCCCGCAGGTCGGGGGCGGCGGGCTGTGCCGCCCGGAACCCCGCCTGATCGAGTGCGCGCCGCAGGCCCGACACGACCAGCCCGCGGACGATCGCCGGGTCGCGGAAGCGGACTTCGGTCTTCGCCGGGTGCACATTCACGTCGACCTCGCTCGCTGGCAGGTCGAGGAACAGCGCGACGACGGCGTGGCGGTCGCGTGGCAGCATCTCGGCATAGCCGCCGCGGATCGCGCCAAGGAGCAGCCGGTCCTTCACCGGGCGGCCGTTGACGAACAGATACTGATGATCGGCGACACCGCGATTGAACGTCGGCAGGCTTGCCACCCCGCCGAGCTGAAGCGTTTCGCGCACCAAGTCGACCGGCACGGCATTGTTGATCAGCGAGCGGTCGGTCAGCGCCGCTACCCGCGCCGGCCGGTCCTGTCCCGCCGGGACGCCGAGCACGCGGCGGCCGTCATGCTCGACGGAGAACGCCACCTCCGGCCGCGCCATCGCCAGCCGACGCGCGACTTCTAGGCAGGCGGCATATTCGGACCGCACCGACCTAAGGAACTTGCGCCGGGCGGGAACGCGCGCGAACAGTGCCTCGACCACGATCCGCGTCCCGGGCGGCAGCGCGGCCGGCCCCTCCCCCGCCGGATGGCCGTTGTCGACGACCCGCATCCAGCCCTCCCCGCCGCCGACCCGGCTCTCCACCGTCAGCCGGGCGACGCTGGCGATCGACGGCAGCGCTTCGCCGCGGAAGCCCAGCGTCGTTACCGCCTCGATCGCTTCGTCGGGCAGCTTCGACGTCGCATGCCGCTCCAGCGCCAGCGCCATCTCGGCCGGGTTCATGCCGCAGCCATCGTCCGCAACTTCCAGCCGGTCGATGCCGCCGCCCGCCAGCTTGACCGCGACGCGAGTCGCGCCCGCGTCCAGCGCGTTTTCAACCAGCTCCTTCAACGCGCTGGCGGGTCTTTCCACCACTTCGCCCGCCGCGATGCGATTGATCAGATGCTCGGGCAGACGGCGTATTGACACCGGGCAAACCCTAGCCCATCCGGCCGCATCCCGCGACCCCGCTGACGAGGCACGCACCGACGGCGGTGGGCGCGGGGTACAGCCGCGCCCCTCGCAATCGGACCCGAACTTTGCCCAGCATCTTTTCTCGTTTCTTCAAGATGATGTCGCACGACATGGCGATCGACCTCGGCACCGCCAATACGCTGGTGTATGTGCGCGGCCGTGGCATCGTGCTCAACGAACCGTCGGTCGTCGCCGTGGAGACGATCAATGGCGTCAAGCGCGTCAAGGCGGTCGGCGACGACGCCAAGCTGATGATGGGCAAGACCCCCGGCTCGATCGAGGCGATCCGCCCGCTGCGCGACGGCGTCATCGCCGACATCGACATCGCCGAGGAGATGATCAAGCATTTCATCCGCAAGGTGCACGGGCCGCGCAAGTTCGCGCGCTGGCCGGAAATCGTGATCTGCGTGCCGTCGGGCTCCACCAAGGTGGAGCGCCGCGCGATCCGCGATGCTGCATCCAACGCGGGCGCCAGCCAGGTGTGGCTGATCGAGGAGCCGATGGCGGCGGCGATCGGCGCCGACATGCCGGTGACGCAGCCGATCGGCAGCATGGTGGTCGATATCGGCGGCGGCACCACCGAAGTCGCGGTGCTCAGCCTGCGCGGCCTGGCGTACACCACCTCGGTGCGAACCGGCGGCGACAAGATGGACGAGGCGATCGTCAGCTACGTCCGGCGCAACCACAATCTGCTGATCGGCGAATCGACCGCCGAGCGGATCAAACAGGAAGTCGGGATAGCCCGCCCCCCGGCGGACGGGATCGGCCAGGTGATCTTCATCAAGGGACGTGATCTCGTCAACGGCGTGCCCAAGGAGATCCAGATCAACCAGGGCCAGATCGCGGAGGCGCTGTCGGAGCCGGTGGCGACCATTGTCGAGGGCGTGCGCGTCGCGCTGGAGAACACCGCGCCCGAACTCGCCGCCGATATCGTCGACCAGGGCATCGTCCTGACCGGCGGCGGTGCGTTGCTGGAGGGACTGGACGAGGTGCTGCGCGACGAGACCGGTCTGCCGGTGACGGTTGCCGAGGACCCGCTGACCTGCGTTGCGCTGGGCACCGGCCGCGCACTGGAGGATCCGGTCTACCGCGGCGTGCTGCAAAGCGGCTAAGACGACGCCCCAACGGCAATCTCACCCCGGCGACGGCCGGGGCCCAGGTGCGAAACGGCCAACGATGCAGGCTCCCGGCCCGATCAATTGCTGCGCTGCTGGTCCCCGGCCGTCGCCGGGGTGGTGAAGGCGCGCGCGCATGGCCGTTTCCGCTCGCGACCGCCGTACCGGCTTCTCGCGGCGACGGCAGTATGGCGCCTTCGCAAGCTATGTCGTCGCCGTCGCTGGCGCGGTGGTCGGTGCGGTGCTGCTGTTGCTCTCGCGGTTGGACCCGCCCGCCTTTGCCGCGGTCAGGATGACCGCGGCGAGCATCACCGTACCGGTTTCCGCTGGGCTCGATACGGTGGCCGGTTGGGTGGCGGCGATACCCGATGCGATCGGCGATCACTTCGCGGTCAAGAGCGACAATGCGCGGTTGCGCGGCGAGATCAGCCGCAACCGGGCGCTGCTCGCCCGCGCCCGCTCGATCGTCTACGACAATCGCCGCCTCCGCGCGCTGCTGGCGGTGCGTGATCGCAGCGTGGACGTGGTCGTCACGGCGCGGCTGGTCAGCTCCACCGCTTCGTCCGGACGCCGTTTCGCGCTGCTCGACGCCGGGCGGTGGCAGGGTGTTCATGCCGGCATGCCGGTCACCGGACCCGACGGCCTGGTGGGGCGGGTGGTCGAAACCGGGCCGGCCGTTGCCCGCGTGCTGCTCCTGACCGATGCCGAGAGCTCCGTGCCCGTCCGCCGCACGCGCGACGGCGTGCCCGCGATCGCGGTCGGGCGCGGCGACGGCCTGCTCGACATCCGATCGGTCAGCACCAACACGCAGCTGCGGCCGGGCGACGTCTTCGTCACTACCGGCACCGGCGGCATCTACGCGCCCGGCCTGCCGGTGGCGCGCGTGATGGCCGCTGGTGAGGACAATGCGCCCGCGGTGCCGATCGCCAGGCCCGAGGCGCTCGATTTCGCGCTGGTGACCCGGGCGTTGATGCCGGCGCCGGGACAGTGACGCCCGATCGCCCTTTCGCGCCGCCGCTGCCGCGCAATCCCGCCCGCGCGTTGCCATGGTTCAGCGTCATTGCGGGGTCGCTGCTGACCGCAGTCCCGCTTGTCGCGCATGTCCCGCTGTTGCCGCCCTTCGGACTGCTCATGCTGCTCGGATGGCGGCTGCTCGCGCGCTACGCGATGCGACGCTGGGCGGCGGCGCCGCTGGGTTTCGTCGACGATCTGCTGAGCGGCCAGCCGCTCGGATCCGCGGTGTTGCTCTGGTCGCTCTGCTTCCTGATGATCGACCTGATCGAACAGCGGCTCGCCTTTCGCGACTTCTGGCAGGACTGGCTGATCGCCGCCGGCCTGCTCGCCCTTGCGCTGTGGGGTGGCCGCCTGATCGCGGTGCCGCTCGCGGCGCATCTCGACGCCGCCGTGGTGGCGCAGTGGGGCATGGCGGTGTTGCTGTTTCCGCTGGCGACGCGGGTGGCGGCGTGGATCGACGCCAAGCGAGCCTATCCGTGAAACCCGCGCCCACCGCCGCCAGCCAGGCGTTCAGCTTTTCGCGCCGCGCCTGGCTGCTCGGCACCGCCCAGGGCGTGATCGGCGGCGCGCTGGCGGTGCGGATGGGGTGGCTCGCGATCGCGGAGAACGAGCATTACCGCGTGCTGTCCGAGAGCAACCGCGTCAACACGACGCTGGTGCCGCCGCGGCGCGGCTGGATCGTCGACCGGCACGGCGTCGCGATCGCAAACAATCGCACCGATTTCCGCGTCGATATTATTCCCGAGCGGCTGGAGGATGCCGAGCGCGAGCTGGCGCTGCTCGGCCGGCTGTTGCAGCTCGCGCCCGCCGACCTGAACCGCATCCGCCTCGACCTGAAGCAGGCGGCAGGGTTCCAGCCGGTGCAGGTGGCCGAGAATATCAGCTGGGAGCGGTTCGCCGCCGTCTCGCTACGCCAGCCCGAACTGCCCGGCGTCGCGCCGTCGCGGGGGTTCTCGCGCGCCTATCCTGCCGGCGCGGCGGTAGCGCACCTGACGGGCTATGTCGGGGCGGCGACCGCAGAACAGTATCGCGCCGCGAAAGACCCGCTGCTCGTCACGCCGGGGTTCAAGCTCGGCAAGGACGGGCTGGAGCGTGCGCTCGAGCCGAAGCTGCGCGGGGTGCCGGGGGCAAAGCGGGTGGAGGTCACGGCCCGGGGCAAGCTGGTCGCCGAACTCGCCAGCCGTCCCGACACGCCGGGCGCAACGCAGCGGCTGACGATCGACGCGGGCTTGCAGGAGTATGTCGCACGCCGCCTCGGCACCAATTCGGGATCGGCGGTGGTGCTCGACTGCCGCACCGGCGAAATCCTCAGCCTGGTATCGATGCCGGCCTACAACCCCAACACCTTTTCTGACGGTGTCAGCCATCTGGAATGGCAGATGCTGTCGGAGGACGATCACGTCCCCTTGATGAACAAGGTGACGCAGGGGCTGTATCCCCCCGGCTCGACGGTGAAGCCGATGAACGGGCTGGCGCTGCTCGCTGCCGGAGTCGCAGCGGAGGATCGGGTGGTCTGCCGTGGTGCGATCCGCGTCGGCAACGGCATCTTTCATTGCCACAAGAAGAGCGGTCATGGCGCCATGGACCTGCGCAACGCGATCGCGCAGAGCTGCGACGTCTATTTTTTCGAAATGGCGCGACGGCTGGGGTACGACCGGTTCGCCCCTTCGCTGCGGATGCTGGGGCTGGGGCAACGCTTCGATCTGCCGTTTTCCACGCAGCGGTTCGGCACCGTGCCCGACAGCACTTGGAAGCAGCGCAAGTACCGCAGCCGGTGGACCGTCGCGGACTCGGTCAACGCCTCGATCGGTCAGGGCTATGTGCTGGCCAATCCGATGCAACTCGCGGTGGCCGCGTCGCGCATCGCTTCGGGACGGCTGCTGCAGCCGACGCTGCTTGCAGGGGCGGCGCGCCCGGCCGCGCGGCTGCCGGTCGATCCCGCCCATCTTCAGATCGTCCGCGAAGGGATGGTCAAGGTGGTGAACGGCGGCGGCACCGGCGGCGCGGCGCGGCTTGCGATTCCGGGCGTCCAGATCGCGGCGAAAACCGGCACCGCACAGGTTCGGCGCATCACGATGGCCGAACGCGCGACCGGGGTGCTGCGCAATGCCGCCCTGCCGTTCCGCATGCGAGACCACGCGCTATTCATCTGCTTCGCACCCGCCGACAATCCCCGCTATGCGGCAGGTATCGTGCTGGAACATGGCGGTCATACCGAACGCAACCTCGACACGCCGGGGATCGGTCGCGACGTGATGACCTATCTGCTCGATCGCGATCGCGCGCTGCAGTCGCTGGCCGCGCTCGAGCCGACCTGGGGCGGCGATATACAGACGCGGATGGCGGCGCAGGCGGAGGCGTATCGCCTGTCCAGACTGCCCCCCCCTGCTGCCGCCGCGACCAAGATCGACGCGGAAGTGCCCTCCACCGCGGACGCGGTCGAGTCCGCGACCGATCAGGCCGCCAATGTGCAGGAGAGCCTGGCAACGGCAGGGCCGCAGGGCAACACGGTGGCGCAGGACGGCTCGACCGAACGGCCGGACGAGTGAGGGACGGCAGATGAGGGCGGGCATTATTCCCCAACCGCTGGCGGAATTGCCCTGGCGCATCATCCTGCTGGTGCTGGCGATCGGTTCGTTCGGCCTGCTCGTCCTCTATTCGGCGGCGGGCGGGTCGGTGCGCCCCTGGGCGCTGTCGCAGGGGATCAAGCTGGTCGTTTTCCTGGGTGCCGCCGTCGCCGCCTCGCGCGTACCGGAAGGGGTGTGGAAGGCCGGCGCCTGGCCGGTCTATGCGCTGCTGACGCTGGCGCTTATCGGGGTCGAGGCGCTGGGCCACATTTCGGGGGGATCGCAACGCTGGCTCGATCTCGGTTTCATCCGGCTGCAGCCGTCGGAACTGATGAAGCCCGCCATCGTCCTGGCGGTCGCGCGCTTCTATGACTTCATGCCGCCCGCCGAGATCCGCCGCTGGCCGGCGGTGATCGGACCGGCGGTGCTGATCGCCGTTCCCGCCGCACTGGTGATGCTGCAGCCCGATCTCGGCACAGCGATCATGATCGGGGCGGGCGGCGCGACGGTGATGTTCCTCGCCGGGCTGCCGCTGCGGCTGTTCGTCGGCGGTGCGCTGGGCGCCGCGGTCGTCGGGCGGATCGGGTTCGGGTTCCTGCGCGAATATCAACGCAACCGCATCCTGATCTTCCTTGATCCGGAAAGCGATCCGCTGCGCACCGGCTATCACATCAGTCAGTCCAAGATCGCGATCGGGTCGGGCGGCATCTGGGGCAAGGGCTTCCTGAACGGAACGCAGAGCCACCTCGATTATCTGCCGGAGGGGCACACCGACTTCGTCTTCGCGACCATGGCAGAGGAATGGGGGCTGGTCGGCGGTTGCCTGCTGATCCTCGCGTTTCTGCTGGTGATCCGCTGGGGCATCGACGTCGGCCAGCGCGCCGAGAGCCGCTTCGCCCGGCTGACCGCGGCTGGGCTTGCGACAACGATCTTCTTTTACGTCGCGATCAATCTGGCGATGGTGATGGGCCTCGCGCCTGTGGTCGGGATACCGTTACCGTTAGTGAGTTTCGGCGGTTCGGCCCAGATGACGGTCTTGCTGTGCCTCGCGATCCTGATGTCCATGGACCGGCAGAACCGCAAGCGGGTCGGCTGGCGGTGATGAGGGGCTTGCATCGCGCCGCCGGAATGCTAACAGCGCGCCTCCGATCCCGGGAGCGCCGTTCCCGCCGCCGATCGCGGACGCATAGCTCAGTTGGTAGAGCAGCTGACTCTTAATCAGCGGGTCCTTGGTTCGAGCCCAAGTGCGTCCACCATCCCCTTGGGGATGCTCCTCACCTGCGCTACGCCGTGCGCGAGAGAGGATGCGCGATGGCAAAGCGGGTGGCGATTATCGGAGCCGGTCTGGGCGGGCTGACCGCGGCGATCAAGCTGCGCGAGGCGGGGCATGCCGTCACCATCTTCGAGGCGGGCGACAGCGTCGGCGGGGTGTGGCGGGACAATCGCTATCCTGGCGCAGCGTGTGATGTGCCCGCGTTACTCTATCAGCTCTCGTTCGCGCCCAACCCGGCATGGAGCCACCTCTATGCGCGTCAGCCGGAGATCCACGCCTATACGCAGGCGCTGGTCGAACAGTTCGGCCTAACCGAAACGCTGCGGCTGAACGAAGGCGTCACACGCGTCGCGTGGGACGGGCGTTCCGCGAAATGGCAGGTCGAGACCATGGCGGGTGGGAACGAGGGATTCGATGTCCTGGTGCCTGCGACGGGGCAGCTAAGCCGGCCGTGGACCCCGCCCCTGCCCGGCCTGGAGAGCTTTGCCGGCGCGCGTTTTCACTCGGCGCGCTGGAACCACGGGGTCGATCTCGCCGGCAAGCGTGTCGGCATCATCGGCTCCGCCGCAAGCGCCGCGCAGATCGTCCCCGAACTGGCGAAGGTCGCGGGCCACCTCACGGTCTTCCAGCGCTCGCCCAACTGGCTGCTGCCACGCAACGACCGGGCGGTGACGCCAGAGGACATGGCATTGGCGATGACGCGGCCGGAGGCGGCGATGCGGCTGTACCAGATGCAGCGTGCGATGATCTTCGAGAACGCCGACGCCTTCCTGTTCCAGGCGATCGAATGGACGCCGGAAGGGCGCGCCGCGGTCGAGCGACAGGCGCGCGACCACCTTCACGCGCAGGTGACCGACGTCGGCCTGCGGGCGAAGCTGACCCCCGATTACCCGGCGGGGTGCAAGCGGGTGATCTTCTCCGACGATTTCTACCCCGCGCTGACCCGGCCAAACGTGACGCTGGAGGTCGCTGCGATCCGCGCGGTGACCGCAGCGGGCGTCACCACCGCGGCAGCCGAGCACGCGCTCGACGTGCTCATCCTCGCGACGGGGTTCGAGACGACCGGCTGGAACTGGTCGTTCGAGGTCATCGGTGTCGACGGGCGTAGCCTTGCCGAGACATGGCGGCCCGCGCCCCAGGCGTATCTGGGCACGCTGGTCCACGGTTTCCCGAACATGTTCGTGATCTATGGGCCCAACACGAACCTCGGGCACAACTCGATCACCTATATGATGGAGGCACAGGTCGCCTTCATGCTCGACGCGCTCCGGCTGCTCGACGCGGAAAGCAAGGCGGCTCTGGAGGTCGACGCGGGCGCGCAGGCGCGGTTCAACGCCGAACTGCAGACGAAGCTCGCGAAGACGGTGTGGGCCGATCCGCGCTGCACGTCCTGGTACAAGACCGCGGACGGCCGCAATCCGCAGAATTGGGGGAGCGACGCCGCCGCTTTTGCCGCCGCGACCGAGCGCGTCCGGCGCGAGGACCTCCTGCTAATCCCGGAGCCGGCATGACCGACCAGACCTACCCCGTTCCAGCATCGTGGACGGCGCATGCCCGCATCGACGAGGGGGGGTACAAGCGGGTGTACGAACAGTCGGTCAGCAGCCCGGCGAAGTTTTGGATGGAGCAGGCCGAACGGCTGGATTGGATCAAGAAGCCGACGATCGCGGGCGACTGGTCGTTCGGGAAGAAGGATTTTCACATCAAATGGTTTGCGGACGGCGTGCTCAACGCCGCGGCGAACTGCGTTGACCGGCATCTCTACACCCGCGGCGATCAGGTCGCGCTGATCTGGGAGCCCGACGATCCGGCGGAGGAACCGCGCCGTTTCACCTATCGTGAGCTGCACCGGGAGATGTGCCGCTTCGCCAACGTCCTGACCGCGCAGGGCGTCAAGAAAGGCGACCGGGTCACCATCTACCTGCCGATGATCCCGGAGGCGGCGTTCGCGGTACTCGCCTGCGCACGGATCGGCGCGGTCCATTCTGTGGTGTTCGGCGGCTTCTCGCCCGAGGCGCTGGCGGGGCGGATGGAGGACTGCGGCTCGCGGGTCGTCGTCACCGCCGACGAAGGGCGACGCGGTGGCAAGCGCGTGCCGCTCAAGGCGAATGTCGACGCGGCGGCGGAGCGCGTGCCGATCGACTGCGTGATCGTCGTGAGGGCAACCGGCGCCGACGTGGCGACGAACGAGCGCGACCGCTGGTATCATGAGGCGGTCGCGGACGTTGCGGACAGCTGCCCGGCCGCGCCGATGGGGGCGGAGGACCCGTTGTTCCTGCTCTATACATCGGGGTCGACGGGCAAGCCAAAGGGCGTGATGCACACCACGGGCGGCTATCTGCTCTGGGCCGCCTGCACACATGAATGGTGCTTCGACTATCGCCCCGGTGACGTGTGGTGGTGTGCGGCCGACATCGGCTGGGTGACCGGCCACAGCTACATCCTCTATGGCCCGCTCGCGAACGGCGCGACGACGCTGATGTACGAAGGGCTGCCCAACTGGCCCGACGCCAGCCGCATCTGGCAGATCGTCGACCGGCATCAGGTCCACACTGTCTTCACCGCGCCCACCGCGCTTCGTGCGTTGATGAAGGAGGGCGCTGCGCCGGTGCAGGCGACCAGCCGCGCGTCGCTGAAGCTGCTCGGCACCGTTGGCGAGCCGATCAACCCGGAGGCGTGGCGCTGGTATCACGATGTCGTGGGCGAGGGCCGCTGCCCGATCGTCGACACCTGGTGGCAGACCGAAACCGGCGCCGCGATGATAGCGCCGCTGCCGGGCGCGACGCCGCTGAAGCCCGGCTCGGCGACCAAGCCGCTGTTCGGGGTCGTGCCACAGATCGTCGACGCGGACGGCGTGGTGCTGACCAAGGCGGCGGAGGGCAACCTCGTCATCAGCCAGAGCTGGCCGGGCCAGATGCGCGGCGTCTGGGGCGACCCGGAGCGTTTCTTCCAGACCTATTTCACAACCTTTGAGGGCAAATACACTACCGGCGACGGCTGCCGCCGCGACGCCGACGGCTATTACTGGATCACGGGCAGGGTCGACGACGTCATCAACGTCTCGGGGCACCGGATGGGCACCGCCGAGGTCGAATCGGCACTGGTCCTCCATCCGCAGGTCGCCGAGGCAGCGGTGGTCGGGATGCCGCACGACATCAAGGGCCAGGGCATCTACGCCTATGTGACCGCCAACGCCGGCGTCGAGCAGACCGCCGCACTGGCGGCCGAGCTGAAGGCGTGGGTGCGCCAGCAGATCGGGGCGATCGCCACTCCCGACGTGCTGCAATTCGCGCCCGCGCTGCCCAAGACCCGCTCCGGCAAGATCATGCGCCGCATTTTGCGCAAGATTGCGGAAGGCGACGTGTCGAACCTGGGCGACACCAGCACGCTCGCGGACCCGACGGTGGTGGAGGAGCTGGTCGCGAACCGCGTCGGCTAGTTGCCCGGACGGCAGCGGGCAGACCGCACGCTATCCAGCCCAGGCCGCAACCGCTGCACGCATCCGCTCCGCCGTCGCGCGCCGGACGTCCAGCCCGGCGATCACCTTCATCGCCGGGCCGCGCGACCCCGCCGGAATGTAACGCTCCGCATAGCTTCGGACCTTCCCCGCCATCGCCCGATCGCTCGATCCGGCGGCAAGGCTGACGACGAACTGCGCGCGCGAGCTTTCCTCAACCCAGCTCTCGACCAAATCGTGATGCGCGACTGCCCAGTCAAAGGCGAGATCGGGATGTACCCCCGCCATGCCGCGCAGCAGCGACGCCTTTTGCGGCGCCGTGATGGCGTCGGTCACCAGCAGGTCGAACCCGCGGCGCGCGACCGCTGCATCGGCGGGCGTGCCGAGCAGGGCGACCAGCCTGTTCTTGCCCACCGGGCTGGTCTCCGCCTGCGCCAGTGCCAGCAGCTGCGCCCATTCCGGCGCGGTCGCGTTGCGCGCGAACGCCTGCAGGATCGGCTGACGGATCGCCGCCGGGATGGCCGCGGGGTTCGACCGCAGCGTCGCGACATACTGCCGTGCGCGCGCAGCCACGCCCGGATCGCCATTTTCGCCGGCGAAACTGATCAGCTCCTCGCGCAGCACCGATTCCAACGCCGGTTCGCCGGGTCGCGGCGCATAGCCCAGCCGTGCAAGCACCGGTGACAGGCGCGCCACCGCCTTGCTGCGCAGCGGCGCGGCAAGCGGGGTTCCGTCATACAGATCGATGAGATTGCCGAACCGTTGGGCGGCAAAGCCCCATTCATCGGGATTGGCATCCGGCGCTATTGCCTCGACCGCCGCGAACCAGCGGGAGAGGTCGCGATAACCGCCTGCGGCCAGCGCGTAATCGTCGGCGATCAGGCCCAGACGGTCGACCACCGGCAATCGCTGATAAGCAGCGATTAGCTGGGCGTGCGTGGCATCGTCGTAGGAGATGCGCGTGTAGCTCGCCTGCCCGCTGTTGACGACCAGCGGTCCGCAGCCTGCTGCCGTGACGGGCGTCGCGGGCCCGCTCACCACCGCACGGGCAGGCGTGCCGCCGATCGTGCGTACCACCAGCGGCACGTGCCAGCTTTGCGGCGCCTGCGACGCCTGATCGAGCCCGAACCGCCCCTGCGCCACCGTCGCCATCGTTCGTTCGCCCGCGCATCGCACGCCGCTCACCGTCACCAGCGGCACCCCGGCCTGCAGCGTAAAGTCGTGCGCGATGCCCGCCACCGGCTGCCCCGTCGCAGCCGCCGCCAGCTCGGTCCACAGCTGATCGGTGGCGGTGTTGGCGAACTTGTAACGCGCCATGTAGCGGCGGATGCCGGCGCGAAAGCGGTCGGGACCCAGCGTCGCCTCCAGCATGCCGATCACCGACTGGCCCTTGGCATAGGTGATGTTGTCGAACGCCTCGCTGATCTGGTCGGGCGTTTCGACATGACGGACAATCGGGTGGGTGCCCGCCGTCGCGTCCAGACCCATCGCACCCTCGCGAGCGCCGGCCAGCGCCTCTGCATCGGCACTCCAGTCAGGATGCAGATCGCGCGCGGTCTTGCTTTCCATCCAGGATGCGAAGCCCTCGTTGAGCCACAAATCGTCCCACCAGGCCATCGTCACGAGATCGCCGAACCACTGGTGCGCCATCTCGTGCGCGACGACGGTGAAGATGCGCTGGCGCCCGCTTTCGCTGGTTCGCGCCGGATCGAGCAGCAGCTCGTTCTCGAAATAGAAGATCGCCCCCCAATTCTCCATCGCGCCGAAGAATTGCGACGATCCCGGCCCGGCGATCATGTCGAGCTTGGGTAGCGGATAGGGCTGGCCGAAATACTCGTTGTAATAGGCCAGCAGCCGCTGCGCCTGGGCGAGTGCGTAGTCACCCTGCTGCGACACCCCCTTGCGGGTGATGACGCCGATCTCGGTCCGTCCGGCCATCACCGTCCGCCGCTCCAGGTCGCCCATGCCGAGGAAGAGCAGATAGCTCGACATCACCGGAGTCTGGGCGAAGCGGTACAGCTGCGTGCCGTCGGCCTGCGGCGTCACGGCAGCCGGCATATTGGAGAAGGCCAGCTGCCCGGCGGGCGCAACGGCGGTGAGCGTGAACCGCGCCTTGAAGTCGGGCTCGTCCCACAACGGCGCGAACCGCCGTGCGTCGGGCGCCTCGAACTGCGTCGCGAGCATGCGCGCGGCCGTGCCGTCGCCGTTGCTATAGTCGATCGCGAACAGCCCGGCAGCCGACCGGTTGATCTTCCCCGTCCAGGCGAGCGTCAGCCGGTGCTGCCCAGGATGCGCCGCTGCGGGCAGCGTTACCGTCAGGGTCTGCGCATCCGCATCGACCCTCGTCGTCGCGGCTCGGCCATCGAAGCCTGCGGCTGTCACCGTCAGCTCGGCGGCGTTGAGCGTCAGGCTGCGCATCGGCTCGCGGACGTCGACCACGACCGTTTCGTGTCCGGTAAAGGTCATCGCACGGGCATCGGGGGTGACGCTGATGTCATAGCTTACCGGCACGGCCCCGCGCGGCAGGCGGCCGGCCCCGGTATCGGCAGCACCGATGGCGAGAGGAAGGATGGCCAGGGCGGCGAGCTTGGAGAGGATCTGCATGCCCGTCCCATAGCCAGCGCCGCTGGACAGCGAAACAGGTTGCGCTACACAACCGGTCTCATGACCCTTCCCGCCATTTTCGATCGCCTCGCGCTGCCCGTCATCGGGTCGCCGCTGTTCATCATCTCCGGCCCGGAGCTGGTGATCGCGCAATGCAAGGCGGGGATCGTCGGCGCGTTTCCAGCGCTCAACGCCCGGCCGCAGGCGCTGCTCGACGAATGGCTGCACCGCATCACCGAAGAACTGGCGGCGCACAACCGCGACCACCCGGACCGGCCGGCCGCGCCCTATGCGGTCAACCAGATCGTCCACAAGTCGAACGACCGGCTCGACGCGGACCTGGCGACCTGCGCCAAGTGGCAGGTGCCGATCACCATCACCTCGCTTGGCGCGCGTGAGGAGCTCAACCAGGCGGTGCATGGCTGGGGCGGAATCACGATGCACGACGTGATCGACGATCGCTTCGCTCACAAGGCGATTGAAAAGGGTGCGGACGGGCTGATCGCGGTGGCGGCGGGTGCCGGCGGTCACGCCGGGCGGCTGTCGCCCTTCGCGCTGATCGGCGAGATCAGGCAGTGGTTCGATGGTCCGCTGGCGCTGTCCGGCTCGATCGCGACCGGCGATGCGGTGCTGGCGGCGCTGGCGATGGGTGCTGATTTCGCCTATATCGGCTCGCCTTTCATCGCGACGAACGAAGCGAACGCGGACGCCGAGTATAAGCAGGGGATTGTCGAAGGCCGGGCGAGCGACATCGTCTACTCAAACCTCTTCACCGGCGTGCATGGCAATTATCTGCGCGGCTCGATCAGCCGCGCAGGGCTCGATCCCGACAACCTGCCCGAAGGCGATCTCAAGACGATGGATTTTGGCGGCGGCAACTCGGCCAAGCCGAAAGCGTGGCGCGACATCTGGGGCTCGGGTCAGGGGATCGGCGCGGTCAGCGTGGTCGAGCCGGTCGCGGTCCGGATCGAGCGGATGAAGAGCGAATATGAGGCGGCGCGCCTGCGGATCGCGGCCTGAACCTTCGCCCAGGGGCGCGGGTTAGAAAACCGCCGCCAGCCTGTCCTGCATCGCCCGGGCAGGGCTTGCCACCGCGGGCGCGTCCTCCTGCGCCACATCCAGACGTCCGACCCGGCGGTGAAGATCGGTACTGGTGTCGATCAACAGCTGCGCGCGCAGCGGCAGCACCGCGATCGCGGCCGGATCGGACATCGGCGCCTCGCCCAGCCGCCGCGACGGGTGCAGCGCGTCCCGCGCCCGCAGCTCGCCGGCATCCACCGCACGCTGGGTCAGCAGCCAGGCGATGACATGCATCAGCCGCGTAGTGACCTTCAGCGACTCGCACGAGAAACAGACCCGGTCGAGCGGGTCGAGCGCCTCGCGCTCGGCGCGGCCTGCCTCGTCGAAATAGGAGCGCGCCTCGTCCGCGAGCAGCATCGCCTCGACGTGCAGCGAGTCGACCAGCCGGCGATGAAGGCGCGAGTCGTGGGCGATCATCATCGTCCCGGAATTGCCACGCCGCCTCGCCGCCGCCAACCGCCTGCGGGACGCCCCGGCGTCCCAGCGCGGGGCGTCAGGCGATGATATCGGGGATGAGCTGATCCTCCAGCATGGCGATCTCGTCCTTGAGACGAAGCTTGCGCTTCTTCAGCCGTGCGATCTGAAGCTGATCGGGCAGCGACTGACCGGCCAGCGCCGCAATCGCGGCGTCGAGGTCGCGATGCTCACTCCGCGCCGCCTCCAGCCGCATCCTGACCTGCGCCTCGTCCACGCTCCGCTCCCCCGCCCCGCTGCTGCCATAGCGACGGGTGGAGCCGGTGCAACGGGTCGTCGCGGATCAAGCATCGGTTCGCCGCAGCCATGAAAATGTAACGCGACTTTAAGCGCTGCCGATGATTTACTCAGCTCCCCATATGCAACGAGGTGTCAGCGATGACGACGCACCAGGCAGCCCTGGAAACCAAGCATGCCGGTCTTGACCGCCGCATTGCAGAGGAGAGCCACCGCCCGCTGCCCGATGCCCATCTCATCGCGGGATTGAAGAAGCAGAAGCTCAGGCTGAAGGAAGAGCTGGCCGGCCTGTAACAGGCAGGACGGCCGGACGGGTCACGCATCCATCCGACGATGCTGCTTCACCACGTCGCGGCCGGCGCGCGGCGTCCTATCGCGGGCGCAGATTGACGATCAGCGGTTTGGCGAAGGCAGGGGTCGTTCGGCCCTTGCCGACCGGCTTGCGTGCGCGCGCCGGATCGATCGGATGATCGAGCGCGATGCCGATGCGGCCGTGGGTCGACCACGCGATCTTGCCGGTCAGCTCGCCCAGCCCGCGCAGCTCCAGCGTCACGGGCGTGTCGGTCTCGACCGCGCGCGCCAGCTCGGCCATCAGCCCGCCCGCCGATAGGTTGCGCACCCTCACATCGTGCACGGTGGGATTGTCCGCGATGCGCAACCGCGCCGAAAGAAAAAGGCTGTCGCGCTTCTTGGCGCGCTGACCATCCTCCGCCGCCGCCTCTCCCCCTGTCATCGAACCGAACCGAATGCGACCGACGCCGTCCATTCTCACCAGCCTGTTACTCTTGCCGTTCGGGTCTTTGGCCGGAAAAGGTTTAGCGAAAGGCTAAGCTGCTGTAGCGTTCTGTCCCGTATCGGAGCACATTGTCCACGAGCCGCGCAGCAGATCTGGGGTTGTCAGTACGCCCGGAATCACTGTCCTTAATCCTCGCGGCTGACTTTTTCGTGGCGCTCGTGGCGCTCCTGCGCCTCGACCGTCATGGTCGCGATCGGACGCGCTTCGAGACGGGCTAGACTGATCTGCTCGCCGGTGACCTCGCAATAGCCATATTCACCTTCGTCGATCCGCCGCAGCGCCGAGTCGATCTTGCAGATCAGCTTGCGCTGCCGGTCGCGGGTCCGCAGCTCGATCGACCAGTCGGTCTCGCTCGATGCGCGGTCGGTCAGGTCGGCCTCGCGCAGCGAATCGATCTGCAGCTGCGACAGCGTACCCGATGATTCGCGCAGGATGGCGTCCTTCCAGCCCACGAGCTTGGTACGGAAATAAGCCTGCTGCTTCAGGCTCATGAACGGCTCATCGCCCGTGGGCCGGTAGCCCGGGGCGGCATCGTTGGCGGCGGTAAAATCGGTATTCGGATCGGTACGTTGCAGAACAGTTGCCATGACCACTCTCCCTTGCGGCCCGCCAGCCGCGATCACGCCGCGCCGGTCGGGCCGCCCCCATGCGGCGCGCCTATAGGGACGAGCGCCAAGCCCTTCAAGTTCGCTGATTTCGATCAAGCGAAATGGATGGAGGTGTCACTTCCGGGCATCACCGCTGACACGGCCAAGCGTGGCACCGGCAGACCGTCCCGACTTGGTACGTTAAGGCAAGTATTGCGGATAACGACGCCAAGTATTCGCTCGGCTCGGCCGGTATCATGGTTAACAAGGTTGAACTTAACGTTTCGTTTCGGCTTGTTGACCTAGCAGCCCCGCGTTGCGGCCGATCCGGTCTGTGGTCGGCCCAGGCGCCAACTGGGAAGAGATGAGCGTATGTCCGTCCGAATGGCTCTGGCGAAACTTTGTGCCTGCGCATGCGGCGGGGCGATCATCGGCGGCGGCGCCGTTCACGCGGTCGAGCGGCCGCACCGGGTTGCGGCGCAGCGGGTCACAACCCATCGCGTCGTCCGGCATCAGGTCGCGACGCAGACCGTGCGCGCCGGGGGGCGCCGGCGGGTCATCACGACCACGACGACAAGCTGCGCGCCCGCTGTGGTCACGGTGGCGAGCACGCCGGTGCCCGGACCCGGACCCGTGGCGGAGGGCTTCACCGGCGGCGGCTTCGGCGGGGTGCCCGTCGTTGTCGGCGGCGGCGGGTTCTTCGGCGGCGGCGGCGGGTTCGGCGGCGGCTTCTTCGGCGGCGGCAGCAGCGGGTCGAGCGGCAGCATCGTCATCTCGTCGACCTCGAGCGGCGGATCGTCCAGCTCGTCGGGCAACGTCTCGTCATCGTCGGGCGGCAGCGTCTCGTCATCGAGCGGCAACGTGTCGGTATCGTCGAGCGGCAATGTCTCCTCATCGGGTAACGTGTCGAGCTCCAGCTCGACCGGCGGCGCCAATGTCGACATCAACAACTCGAACTCGAGCAACAACAGCTCGAACAACTCGAACACCAATTCGAATTCACAGAGCCAGGGTCAGAATCAGAACCAAAATCAGAACCAAAACCAAAACCAAAACCAAAATCAGAACCAAAATCAGAACGGTTCGTCGAGCGGCTATGGTTCGTCGAGCCAAGGTTGGTCCTCGACCGGCGGCTGGTCGTCCAACGGCTCGTCGAGCACCAGCTCGACCGGCGGCAGCGGCAGCAACGGGTCCAGCGGATCGTCGGGCAGCTCGTCTTCCAGCTCGTCTTCTTCCTCGTCCAGCTCGTCCTCGGGCAGTTCCGGCAGCACCGGTTCGAGCGGCGGCCCGCCCGCCCCGGTTCCGGCGCCGCCGATGGTGCTGCTGTTCGGCGCGGCAGCTGCGGCGCTGGTGGCGCGCAAGCGGCTGGCGAAGCCCACCCTAGCGTAAGCGCTCGCAACCCGCAGCAGGAAGGCCCGTCGTTCGGAGGGAACGGCGGGCCTTCTTGTTGGTCTCGGTTACGAACGGCGTCAGCGCCGATCTACGCCGCGGCGAGCAGCGCCTTTTCGATTTCGGGAATGGGATGGCCTGTCAGATCCTTCGCCAGCTCGCCGGCGAGCCGCTGCTCCACCTCCTTGTGATAGTGCTTGCGCAGCTCCCCCAGCGTCTTGGGCGGGGCGACGATGATCAACTGCTCGAAATCATTGGCCAGCGCTCTCTTTCTGAGCATTTCGGCGGCTTCCGCGGCGAAGCGATCCTCTTCCAGCTGATGAAAGTCGGTCGGCCCGACCGAGCTGCCGGATTGACCATTACGCCCGCCTGGGCTGGTGTTCGACGCACGCCCGGCGGCATCGGTCGCCTGATCTCGCGTGGCGGGATTGGCATGCTCCTCCGCCGCGTCGACCTGCAGGTTGATCGCCTGCGCGTCGCCCTCGTTGCGCAGGAACAAAAGCTTGCGTCCATCGGCGACCAGCACGCGTGCGTTGTGCGGGACCTGCATGGGCTATTCTCCTCGGGGTCAATGTTGGAAGGATAACGCCCGCGCGGCGGCGCGGGTTGCGCGGGCGGGGGTGCGCCGCCATAGCCGCGCGCCATGCACGATGTCCGTCTCGTCCGGGAAGACCCCGCCGCCTTCGACGCCGCGCTGGCGCGCCGCGGCGCGTCGGCGTCGGCGACGGCGCTGCTGGCGCTCGACGAACAGCGGCGGCAGACGATCGCGGCGGCGCAGGCGGCGCAAGCACGGCGTAACGAGCTGTCGAAAGCGATCGGCCAGGCGAAGGCGAAGGGCGACGGTGCGACGGCCGAGGCGCTGATGCGCGATGTCGCGGCGCTGAAGGAGCGGTTGCCCGCGCTGGCGAGCGAGGAACAGCGGCTCGGCAGCAAGTTTGAGACCGCGCTGGCGGCGCTCCCTAACCTGCCGCTCGCCGACGTGCCCGATGGCGTCGACGAGGCTGACAACCAGCTGGTCCACGAACGCGGGCGCAAGCCGGTGTTCGACTTCGCGGTGCGCGAACATGCCGATATCGGCCCTCCGCTCGGCCTCGACTTCGAGACCGGCGCGGCGATTGCGGGCGCGCGGTTCACGCTGGTCCGCGGCCACGCCGCCCGGCTGGGCCGCGCGCTCGGGCAGTTCGGGCTGGACGTGCTGACGCGCGACCACGGCTATGAAGAAGTGATGCCGCCGCTGCTGGTCCGGCAGGACGCGGTCTACGGCGTCGGTCAACTGCCCAAGTTCGAGGAAGACCTCTTCAAGACCACCGACGGCCGCTACCTGATCTCGACCTCGGAAGTCAGCCTGACCAACATCGTGCGCGAGAAGATTCTGCGCGCCGACGAGCTGCCGCTGCGCTTCACCGCGCTGACGCCCTGCTTCCGGTCGGAGGCGGGCGCGGCGGGGCGCGACACGCGCGGCTTCATCCGCCAGCATCAATTCGACAAGGCGGAGATGGTGTCGATCGTCGAGCCCGACCGGTCGGAGGCCGAGCATGAGCGGATGACCGCGGCGGCGGAGGATGTGCTGACGCGCCTGGAGCTGCCGTTTCGCCGGATGAAGCTGTGCGCGGGCGACATGGGGTTCGCGGCGGCCCGGACCTATGATCTGGAGGTGTGGCTCCCCGGACAGGACCGCTACCGCGAGGTGTCGAGCTGCTCCACCTGCACCGATTTCCAGGCGCGGCGCATGAATGCGCGTTACCGGCCGGAGGGCGAGCCCGCCGGTGCCACCGGCAATCAAAAGGGGCCCACGCGGTTTGTCCACACGCTCAACGGCTCGGGACTGGTGGTCGGGCGGATCATGGTCGCGATCCTGGAGAATTATCAGCAGGCGGACGGCGCGGTCGCAGTGCCCGCGGTGCTGCAGCCCTATCTGGGCGGGCTCAATCGGCTGGAGCCGCGCTAGGCAAGCGGACCGCGTCCCGGCATAGTTGCCTCCGGCGACGGAGGATCGAGATGCGGCTGATAGTGGCGATCGCGGGTGCGGCCCTCCTCTCCGGCTGCATCCCCAGCCTGGATGACGGCGCGCGCGACTACCCGCCGCCACCGGGCCAGCCCGGCTATCCCGAGCCGCCGCGACAGGACGGTGCGGCACCGCGCGAGCCCGACCACACATCGCAGCGTGGCGATGAGGAGGTCACCGCCCTGCCCGCCCCGCGCCCTTCGTGGGAAGCGCGTCCGGTGGTGGCGGACGCGCCGGAGGTGCCGCAGCAACGCTACACCGTCGTCCCCGGCGACACGCTCACCCGCATTGCCGCCCGCACCGGTGCGGGTGTCGACGCGATCGCGCGCGCAAACGGTCTGGATAAGCCCTATGCGGTCCGTGAGGGCGATCGGCTGGATATCCCCGGCGGCCGCTATCACCTCGTCAGGACCGGCGAGAGCGGCATCGCCATTGCACGCGCCTATGGCGTGCCGTGGAGCCGGGTGGTCGAAGCCAACGGTTTGATCGAGCCCTTCATCCTGCGCACCGGCCAGCGCGTGCTGATCCCGGGTGCCAGCGCTGCCGTCACGCCCGGACCGTCTTCGTCGCAGCCGAGCATCGCCGCCCAGCGTGCCGCCGCCTTTCACCTCGATATCGACGATATCCTGACCGGCGGCGAACCTGCGCTGGCGGCCAATGCGCAGCCATCGCGTCCTGCCCCCGGCCCGACGCGCGTGCTGCCCGTCACCGCCGCAGTGGCGCCGCCCGCGCGCTTCGCCGGCGGCGGCTTCAGCTGGCCGGTCGAGGGGCGTCTGCTCAGCCATTTCGGCCCCGGCCAGCCCGGCGAGCGACAGGACGGCGTCACCATCGCCGCGCCGGTCGGCACACCGGTGCGTGCATCGGCGGACGGCGTCGTCGCTTATGTCGGCAGCGCGATCCCGTCGCTGGGCGGGCTGGTGATCGTGAAGCACGGCAGCACCTGGACCACCGTCTACGGCTATAACAGCCGCCTTCTCGTCCAGCGCGGGCAGGCGGTGCGTCGCGGCCAGACCATCGCATTGTCCGGTGAGACCGGGAGCGTCGAACGCCCGGCCGTCCACTTCGAGCTCCGCCGCGGCCGCACGCCGGTCAATCCCGAGGACCAGCTGCCGCGGCGGTGAGCCTCGTCAAGCCGCACCCGCCCCGCTACACCGCGCGCGCATGATCGACTATCAGTCCGACCTCCTCCGCACGCTGGCCGCACGCGGCTACATCCATCAGATGACCGACGCGGCTGCGCTCGACGCGCTGGCGACGCGACTGGTGGTGCCCGCCTATATCGGCTTCGACGCCACCGCCCCGTCGCTCCATGTCGGTTCGATGGTCCAGATCATGATGCTCCGCCGGCTGCAGCAATCGGGGCACAAGCCGATCGTCGTGATGGGTGGCGGCACCACCAAGGTCGGCGATCCGTCGGGCAAGGACGAGAGCCGCAAGCTGCTCACCACCGCCGACATTCAGGCCAACATCGCCTCGATCCGGCGGGTCTTCGAACGCTTCCTGACCTTTGGTGAGGGGCCGACCGATGCGGTGATCGTCGACAATGCCGACTGGCTCGACCGGCTGGAATATGTGCCGTTCCTGCGCGACGTCGGCCGGCACTTCACGATCAACCGCATGCTGAGCTTCGACTCGGTCAGGCTCCGCCTCGACCGCGAGCAGCCGCTGACCTTCCTCGAATTCAACTACATGATCCTCCAGGCCTATGATTTTCTGGAGCTGTCGCGGCGCGTCGGATGCCGGCTGCAAATGGGCGGGTCGGATCAATGGGGCAATATCGTCAACGGCATCGAGCTGACGCGGCGGATCGACGGTACCGAGCTGTACGGGCTGACGACGCCGCTCATCACCACCGCCGATGGCGCGAAGATGGGCAAGACTGCGGCGGGCGCGGTGTGGCTCAACGGGGATCAGCTCAGCGCCTACGACTATTGGCAGTTCTGGCGGAACACCGACGATCGCGACGTCGGGCGCTTTCTGCGCCTGTTCACCGATCTGCCGCTTGCGGACATCGCGCGGCTGGAGGCGCTGCAGGGAGTCGAGATCAATGCCGCCAAAAAGGCGCTGGCCGACGCGGCGACGGCGCTCTGCCGCGGGGAGCAGGCCGCGGCCGACGCTGGCGAGACGGCACGGCAGACCTTTGAGCAGGGTGGCGCGGGCGCGTCCTTGCCGGCCCATGCCGCCGACGTCGACGCAATCGGCATCGTCGACGCACTGACATTGCTCGGCCTGGCGGCATCGAAAGGTGAGGGACGGCGCAAGATCGCAGAGGGGGCGGTTCGGGTGGACGACAGCGTCGTCGCCGACGACCACATCATCGCGCTGGTCCGCGGCGCTCCGGTAAAGGTCAGCCTCGGCAAGAAACGCCACGCATTGCTGTGGCGTAGCTAACTGTGCCGCAACCACTTTCCTTCGCCTCCCGGCAAAGCCTTGGCGGTTAGCCCGGTCTCAACCAGAGGCAGGAGCTTGGAGTGGCGGCAAGCGCGCTGAATTGGGTGGGCGATGACCGCAGCGAGCCGCGCGACGCGGTGCATCATCGCACCCGCGCGCACCATGCCGATGGGCGCCTGTTGCCGCTGGTGGTCGTCAATGTCTCGTCTGGCGGGCTGATGGCGCGGTGCGATGCGCCGTGCGAGCAGGGTGACCGGTTGCGCGTGGACCTGCCGAACGTCGGCTTGATCACGGTCGAGGTGCGCTGGTCGCTAGGCGGACGGATCGGTTGCCGTCTGCCGACGCCGCTGGGATTGAGCGACTATTACGCGCTGCTAAGCGGGATGCGGCGTTAGCCGATCAGTAGTCCTGCCAGCCCCGCAACGGCGGCGCAACGCAGCGTCTGTGCCGACACCGGCAAAACCGACTGTCCACGGCGCGAGCTTCGCATTTTGTCTCCGCCATCGCCTTGTTATGCCCGACAAGCAGCTTTTGTGTCTCTGCGCGCACTCTGCCGATACGAGCGAGTTCTTCCCGGAGGTCAGGGGACGGTTCGTCAGGAAGGGTCGCCATCCCGGGTCGATGACAGGGGTGCATCCGATCGTCACCCGCCACGCAGCAGTTGCACCCCCGCGTCGCGCTCGAACAGATACAGCGCCACCCGCGCCGCCTCGCCGCGTGCGCCCTCTATCCCGCCGTCGCGTTCGATCAGCAGCCGCGCATCGTCGTGGGCGCAGGAGAGGAGGTCCGCCAGTTGGTCCGGCGGCGCCAGCCGAAAGCCCGCCTCCCCCGATTGCCGCGTGCCAAGCCACTCGCCGCCGCCGCGCAGTTCCAGGTCCCGCTCGGCAATGAGAAAACCGTCGTTGCTCTCTCGCATCAACGCCAGCCGTGCGCGCGACGTCTCGCTCAGCGCCGGACCGCGCAGCAGCAGGCACACCGAATTGCCGCCGCCCCGCCCCACCCGCCCGCGCAACTGGTGCAGCTGCGCCAGCCCGAAGCGGTCAGCATGCTCGATGACGATCAGCGTCGCATTGGGCACGTCGACGCCGACCTCGATTACCGTAGTCGCCACCAGCACCGCCGTCCGCCCCGCGGCGAAAGCGGCCATCCCGGCATCCTTTACCTCCGGCTTCATGCGCCCGTGCACTAGCCCCACCCGGTCACCGAACCGCCGCCGCAGCGCCTCCGCCCGCGCCTCGGCGGCGGCGAGGTCGCTCTTTTCGCTCTCCTCGACCAGCGGGCAGACCCAATAGGCCTGCCTGTCCTCCGCCAAGTGCCGGCCGAGCGCGTTGACCACCTCGTCCAGCCGCCCGTCCGACATCACCCGAGTCTCGATCGGCTGGCGGCCCGGTGGCATCTCGTCGAGGCGGCTGACATCCATCTCGCCATATTGCGCCAGCGTCAGCGTGCGCGGGATCGGCGTCGCGGTCATCGCCAGCAGGTGCGGCGAGCGACCCTTCGCTTGGAGCAGCAGCCGCTCCGCGACGCCGAAACGATGCTGCTCGTCGACCACCACCAGCCCCAGGTCGCGATAGCTCACCGCCTCCTGGAAGATCGCGTGGGTGCCGATCAGAATATCGATCGAGCCGTCCGCCAGCCCCATCAGTGTCGCCTCGCGCGCGCGACCCTTGTCGCGCCCGGTCAGCACCGCGACCTGGACCGGTAGTCCGGCGAGCTGGCGCTTCAGCGTCTCGCCATGCTGGCGCGCCAGGATCTCGGTTGGCGCCAGCAGCGCGCCCTGGGCCCCCGCCTCGACCGCGATCAGCAACGCCATTGCCGCGACCAGCGTCTTGCCCGATCCGACATCGCCCTGCAACAGCCGCAGCATCGGCGACGCCTGCGCCAGATCGCCCTCGATCTCGCGCACCGTCCGCGCCTGCGCCCCCGTCAGTGCATAGGGCAGCGCGAGCAGGTCGCGCAACCGCCCGTCCCCCACCAGCGGCCGCCCCTTGCGCGCGCGGGTCGATGCCCGGACCAGCGCGGTCGCGACCTGATTGGCGAACAGCTCGTCATAGCCGAGCCGCGCCCGTGCCACCGCGTCTGCCGGGTCGGCGTGGACCCGCGCCAGCGCCTCGCGCCATCCCGGCCAGCCGCGGCGCTCCTTCAGCCCGGCGTCGATCCACTCGGGCAGCACCGGCGCGCGCTCGACCGCCTGCGCCGCCAGCTGCGCCATCCGCCGCGACGTCAGTCCCTCCGACAGCGCATAGATCGCCTCGCGTTCGCGCACCTCCTCGCCCGGCTCGCTCAGGTCGGGATGAACGATCTGCAGCTCCTGGCCATATTGGTCGAGCCGGCCCGACACCTGCCGCGGCTCGTCGAGCGGCAGCAGCTTCTTCACATAGCCCGATGAGCCGCCGAAATACGTCAGGCTGACATAGTTGCCCTGTGGATCGGTCGCGAGCACACGCGAGGGGCCGCGGGGTGAGCGGCTGATGCGATGCTCCACCGGCGTCACCACGATCGACACGACGCGGCCGACATCGGCCTGCATCAGCTTCGTCCGTACCACGCGGTCGATCCACCCCGTCGGCAGGTGGAAGGCGACGTCGACCACGCGGCGCAGCCCCAGCCGCTCCAGCGGCTTCGCCAGTGTCGGCCCAACGCCCTTGAGCGCGGTGGCTTCGGCAAACAGCGGATTGAGGATGTCGGGACGCATCGCTATCTGGCCCTAGACCGTTCGAGCCGACTTGCGAAAGCAGGCCGGCCATTCGCCGTTGGCCCAAAGCCCGCAGGGGCATGTTGAAAGAGCGCATGGATCACGACACCCGCCTCAAGCGCCTGCGCTTCCGCGCCTGGCATCGCGGCACGCGCGAAGCCGACCTGATGATCGGCGGCTTCTTCGACGCGCATGCGGTCGCGTTCGATGCGGCCGAACTCGACCTGTTTGAGGCGCTGCTGGAGGAACAGGATGTCGACATCATGGCGTGGGCGATGGGGGTGCAGCCCTGCCCCGATCGCTGGGTCGGCGTGGTGATGGCGCGGATGCGCGCGATGGATTTCGTGCCACTGCCGTAGCCGGAGTCATGCCGGGCGCGTCCCGGCATCCAGCCATCCGCTAGACCATCGGCCGCCTTATGTGGGGCTCGATGGACCCCGGCACGAAGCCGGGGTGACGAAGGACCAGAATGCCCGCCCTCGATACGATCCTCGCCGCCCCCCGGCCCCTCACCCTCGCCGGCATCCCGGCGGGCTTCCAGTCTGCGTTGCTCGCCGACCTCGCGCGGGCGGCCGCGCAAAAGCAGGCTGGCCGCGCCGTGTTCATCGCGCCCGACGACGCGGCGATGCGCGCGATCGCGGCGACGGCGCCGTTCTTCGCGCCCGAACTTGAGGTCGTCACCTTCCCGGCCTGGGACTGTCTGCCCTATGACCGCGCCTCGCCGTCCCTGCGCGTCATGGCCGAGCGCATCGCCGCGCTGCACCGCCTGCAGGCCAAACGGGACAAACCGCAGCTCGTCCTGACAACCGCCAACGCCGTCACCCAGCGCGTGCTCACGCCGTTCCGTATCCGCCAGCTCGTCGCGACGCTTGCGCCCGGCGAGCGGATCGGGCGCGACAAGCTCGCCGCCCTGCTCCAGGCGAACGGCTATGTCCGCACCGACACCGTGCACGACCAGGGCGAGTACGCCGTGCGTGGCGGCATCGTCGACCTGTTCCCTTCGGGCGAAGAACAGGCGCTGCGACTCGATTTCTTCGGCGACGAGATCGAGACGGTACGTACCTTTGACGCCGCCGACCAGCGCACTACCGGCCGGGTCGAGCGCTTCACGCTGCTGCCCGCGTCCGAGGCGCTGCTCGAGGAAGAATCGGTCAAGCGCTTCCGCAGCCGCTACCGCGAGCGGTTCGGGGCCACCGCCACCGGCGACCCGCTCTATCAGGCGGTCAGCGACGGGCGGCGGCTGGCCGGCATGGAGCATTGGCTGCCGCTGTTCGAGGAGAAGCTGAGCACGCTGTTCGATCACCTCGGTGACGGGGTCATCGTCCGCGACACCGGCGTGATCCCCGCCGCCGAGCAGCGGTTCGAGAGCATCGCCGATTACTGGGAAAACCGCCGCCGCGCCGAGGCGGCCGAGCCGGGCAGCTACCGTCCGCTGCCGAAGGAGGCGCTGTACCTCGGCGCGGACGAGTTTGCCGCGGCGGGCGCAACCGCGAAGGTCCACACCGCCACGCCGTTCCACGAGCCCGAGAGTGCCACGGTGCACGATTTCGGTGTCGACGGCCCGCGCGACTTTGCAGCCGAGCGCGGCAGCGGGGCCAATGTCTACGAGGCCGTCGCGGCTCATGCCGCCAAGGAGCAGCGCGCCGGGCGCAAAGTGATTCTGGCGAGCTATTCGACGGGTGCGCGCGAGCGGCTGCACGGGCTGCTCAAGGACCACGGCCTGGCCGGGCGGCTGGCCGATGGCTGGCAAGCGGCGCTCGGCGGCGCGGGAGCGGCGCTGGTTGTCCTGCCGCTCGACCACGGCTTCACCGCGCCCGACGTTGCGGTGCTGACCGAGCAGGACATGCTCGGCGACCGGCTGATCCGGCGGCAGAAGCGCAGGAAGTCGGCCGACGCCTTCCTCGCCGAGCTGGCGACGCTGTCGCCCGGCGACCTGGTCGTCCACGCCGATCACGGCATCGGCCGCTATGTCGGGCTGACCTCGATCCCGGTCGGCCAGTCGCCCCACGACTGCGTCGCGCTCGAATATGCCGGCGGCGACAAGCTCTATGTACCGGTCGAGAACCTGGAGGTGCTGTCCCGCTACGGGTCGGGCGAGGACGGCGCCGCGCTCGACCGGCTGGGCGGCGAGGCCTGGCAACGGCGAAAGAGCCGGATGAAGGAGCGGATCCGCGAGATCGCGGGCGAGCTGATCGCGACAGCGGCACAACGCGCGCTTCAGCCGGGCGATGTGCTGGAGCCCGACGAGGGCGGCTACAACAGCTTCGTCGACCGCTTTCCCTACGAGGAAACCGACGACCAGGACCGCGCGATCGGCGACGTCATCGACGATCTGGGCGCGGGCAAGCCGATGGACCGGCTGGTGGTCGGCGACGTCGGCTTCGGCAAGACGGAGGTGGCGTTGCGCGCCGCGTTCGTCGCTGCGCTGGCCGGCAAACAGGTCGCCATCGTCTGCCCCACGACGCTTCTTGCGCGCCAGCATTTCACCAACTTCAAAGCGCGGTTCGAGGGCTTCCCTATCCAGATCGGCCGTCTGTCGCGTCTCGTCACGGCCAAGGAGGCCGCCGCTACCCGTGCGGGCCTCGCGGAGGGCACGATCGACGTCGTCGTTGGTACCCATGCCATCCTTGCCAAGGCGGTCGAGTTCAAACGGCTGGGCCTGGTTGTCGTCGATGAGGAACAGCGCTTCGGCGTCACCCACAAGGAGCGGCTGAAGGCGCTCAGGGCCGACGTCCACATGCTGACGCTGACCGCGACGCCGATCCCGCGCACGCTGCAGATGGCGATGAGCGGCATCCGCGAGCTCAGCGTGATCCAGACGCCGCCGGTCGACCGGCTGGCGGTGCGGACCTATGTCATGCCGTGGGATCCGGTGGTGCTGCGCGAAGCGCTGCTGCGCGAACACTATCGTGGCGGCCAGAGCTTCTTCGTCACGCCGCGCATCGCCGACCTGCCCGATGTCGAGGAGTTCCTCCGCCGCGAGGTGCCCGAGGTCCGCTATGTCATCGCCCATGGCCAGATGAGCCCGACGGAGGTCGAGGAGCGGATGAGCGCCTTCTACGACCGCAAGTTCGAGGTGCTGGTGTCGACCACCATCGTCGAGAGCGGGCTCGACATACCCAGCGCCAACACGATGATCGTCAACCGCGCCGACCGCTTCGGCCTCGCCCAGTTGTACCAGCTGCGCGGCCGCGTCGGCCGGTCGAAGACGCGCGCCTATGCGTACATGGTGACGCCGCCCGAGCGGCAGATGACCGATACGGCGGAAAAGCGGTTGAAGGTGCTGAGCGATCTCGACTCGCTGGGCGCGGGGTTCCAGCTCGCCAGCCACGACCTCGACATCCGCGGCGCCGGCAATCTGCTGGGCGACGAGCAATCGGGTCACATCAAGGAGGTCGGCTACGAACTCTATCAGTCGATGCTGGAGGAGGCGATCATGGAAGCCAAGGCGGGTGGCTTGCGCGATCGCGCGCGCGACTTCAGCCCACAGATCACCGTCGACGCGCCGATCCTGATCCCGGAGGACTATGTCCCCGACCTCGACCTGCGCATGGGCCTCTACCGCCGCCTCAACGACATCGACCAGAGCAGCGACGTCGAGGCGTTCGCGGCCGAGCTGATCGACCGCTTCGGCCCGCTGCCCGACGCGACCGACAACCTGATCCGCGTCATCGATATCAAGCTGAACGCCAAGCGCGCCTGCATCAGCAAGATGGATGTCGGCGCAAAGGGCGTGGTCGTGACCTTCCACGACAACAAGCCGCCCAACGTCGACGCGCTGTTCGCCTATGTCCAGCGGCTGGGCGCGATCGCGAAGATCAGGCCGGACGCGAAGTTCGTCCTGTCTCGCGCCTGGCCCGACGCCAAGGCGCGGCTTCACGGCGCGCTGCAGCTGGCGAAGGGGTTGGCCAAGACAGCGGGGTAGAAGTCAGCGCGCCTCGACCAGCGCCGCCAACGCCGCCGCGGCCAACGGTCCGGCACACAGGAAGCCTTGATAGTGCGTCGCCCCCGCTTCGGCGAGCAGCGCCCGGTGCGCCTCCGTCTCGACCCCCTCGGCGATCACGCCCAGCCCGAGCTCTCGCCCGATCGCGATGACGTGCCGCACCACGACCTGATCGTGCCGCGATCCCAGCAGGTCGCGCGACAGGGCGCCGTCGATCTTCAGATAGTCGAGCGGCAGCGCCTTCAACCAGGCGAGGCTCGAATAGCCGGTGCCGAAATCGTCAAGCGCGACCTTGACCCCCGCCGCGCGCAGGCCGCCCAGCACCGCCGCGGCGGCGGACAGGTCGGCGATCAGGTCGTGTTCGGTGACCTCCACGGTAAGCCGCGCCGGGGCGACGCCGACCGACGGTGCGCGCCGGAGCAGGTCTTCGGCAAAGCCGGGAGACGCCAGGTCGGACGCAGTCACGTTGATCGCCACGGTCAGGTGCTGCAGCGACGCCGGCCAGAGCGGGATCGATCCGATCGCCTTCCTCTGGATATGCTGCGACAGCTCGGGCAACAGTGCCGCGCGTGTCGCCGCGGCGAACAGCCGGTCGGCGCCCAGCTCGCCAAGCGTCGGATGCTGCCATCGCGCCAGCGCCTCGACGCCGATGATCCTGCCGTCCGCCATCGCCACCTGCGGCTGGTAGCGGAGCTCGATTTCTCCCGCGCCGATCGCGCCACGCAGGTCGTCGGAGAGGCGGCGCTTGGGCGCCGCGGCGATCAGGGGGTCGATGGCGGTCATGCCCGGCAAGCTTAGCCGAGCCAGGCTCATCGCGCCACGTCAACACCTTGTTCCGCCACGGCGAAGCGCCTAGCTCATGCCGATGGCGCCCGTCCTCCCCCAGTCGTCGCGTGTCGACGCGCCGATGACGGACTCCTGGGGCCGCGTCATCCGCTACCTGCGTATTTCCGTGACCGACCGCTGCGACCTGCGCTGCCGCTACTGCATGGCGGAGGCGATGACCTTCTTGCCGCGATCGGCGCTGCTCAGCCTGGAGGAGATCGCGATCATCGCCGAGCGCTTCATCGCACGCGGCGTGACCAAGATCAGGCTGACCGGCGGTGAGCCGCTCGTCCGGCGCGATGTCGGTGAGCTGGTGAAGCGGCTGGGGGCTCATGTCGGGCATGGCCTTGACGAGCTGACGCTGACCACCAACGCCACCCGGCTCGCCGGCCATGCCGGTGCACTGATCGCGGCCGGGGTGCGGCGGGTGAATGTCAGTCTCGACAGTCTCGATCCCGCGCGCTTCCGCTACATCACCCGCCACGGCGACCTGGCTCAGGTGCTCGGCGGCATCGCCGCCGCCGCCACCGCGGGGCTGCGCGTCAAGATCAACACGGTGGCGCTGGCCGGGCTGAACGAGGAGGAGATACCCGCGATCCTGGGCTGGTGCGCTGCGCAGGGGCATGACCTGTCGTTGATCGAGACCATGCCGCTTGGCGCGATAGACGAGGACCGCGCCGATCGCTTCGTGCCGCTGACGCGCGTGTTCGAGCGGCTGGCCGCCAACTTCGACCTCGTCCGCGATGCCCATCGTACGGGGGGCCCGGCCCGCTACTGGCGGATCGCCGGGACGGACACGCGGTTGGGCCTCATCTCGCCGCTGACCGCCAATTTCTGCGACGGCTGCAACCGGGTGCGGCTGACGACGGAGGGCAAGCTGTACGCGTGTCTGGGCCATGACGATCAGGTCGACCTAAAGGCCGCGCTCCGCAGCGGTGGCCTGACCGCGCTCGACGTCGCGATCGACCAGGCATTGCGGATCAAGCCGCGCCGCCACGACTTCCGTATCGATCAGGGCGCTGCGCCCGCCGTCGCGCGGCACATGAGCGTGACGGGCGGATGACGGACTATGCGCGGCGGGCGCTGGTCGCCTCGCCCACCGCGCCGGCGCGCGAGGCGGCGGCGAAGCTGGCCGACGCCTGGGACTGGGTGCAGCCCGACGAGGCGGATGTCGTGATCGCGCTCGGGGGCGACGGCTTCATGCTGCAGACGCTGCACGCGATGCTGCACCGGCGCCAGCTCGCCGTGCCGGTCTTCGGCATGAACTTGGGTACGGTCGGCTTCCTCATGAACGAGTGGCGGCCGCATGGTCTGGACGACCGGCTGGCGCGCGCGCGTCCGTTCCGCGTCGCGCCGCTGCAGATGACCGCAACCGGCGTCGATGGCCGCGTCCACACATTGCCCGCGATCAACGAAGTGTCGCTGCTGCGGGAGACACGGCAGACGGCGAAGCTGGAGGTGACGATCAACGACCGGATCGTCATGGCGGAACTGGCCTGCGACGGCATTCTGGTGGCGACCCCGGCCGGCTCGACGGCGTATAATCTATCGGCGCAGGGCCCGATCCTGCCGCTCGGGTCGGCGCTGGTGGCGCTGACCCCGATCAGTCCCTTTCGCCCCCGACGGTGGCGCGGCGCGATCCTGCCCGACAGGACGCGGGTCAGCCTGAAGGTGCTGGAACCGGCCAAACGCCCGGTATCCGCAGTGGCTGACCAACGCGAGGTGCGCGACGTGGCGCGCGTCGACGTCGCGCTCGACCGGGCGCGCGAGCTGACGCTGCTGTTCGACCCGGAGCATGCGCTGGATGACCGGATCACGATGGAACAGTTCGCGGCGTAGCGCGCGCCTGCAGCGAAACAGCAGACCATAAGCGCAGACCCCGCCGGCGGATCGCGCCAGCAAACCCGTTCGACGTCACGACGCGGCTCGGCCGCGGCGCTGCCTGAGCCTTACATAGCCCAGCCTGGCATCACCACCCAACCCCCTTGAATCCCCTTCACACCCGCGTATAGAGCGCGCTTCTGCGAACGGTCCCTGATAGCTCAGCGGTAGAGTAGGTGACTGTTAATCACTTGGTCGTTGGTTCGAATCCAACTCAGGGAGCCATTCGCGGGCCATGCCATTGATGGAGACTGACCCGCCGATGCTGCGTCAGTCCACCGGCATCCTGCGCATCGGCACGCCCGGCCCCGGCCTTCACGACATCGGCGATCGGGTCGCCCGCTGGACCGCAGACCAGCACATGACCGAGGGGTTGCTGACCCTCTTCTGCCGCCACACCAGCGCATCGCTGCTGATCCAGGAGAACGCCGCCCCCGCCGTGCAGCGCGACCTGCAGCGCTGGGTCGAACGGCTGGCGCCCGAGCGCGACGGCTATGAGCATGATGACGAGGGGCCGGACGACATGCCCGCACATCTGCGCACCGTGCTGACCGGTGTGCAGCTGTCGATCCCGCTTCTGGGGGGCAGCCTCGCGCTCGGGACGTGGCAGGGCGTGTACCTCTTCGAACACCGCCGCGCGCCGCACCGGCGCGAGATCGCCCTTCACCTGCTGGGCGCATGAGCGCGGCGCATCCCGACTGCGATCGCACCGGCGCCGCTGCGGGCGACGGCGGCCGCACCCCCTATTCCGGTTGGACGCTGGCGACCTGCATCCTGGCCTCCAGCCTCGCCTTCATCGACGGTTCGGTGATCAATGTCGCGCTGCCCGCGATCGGACGCGATCTCCATGCCGGCGCCGCCGACCTGCAATGGACGATCAACGCCTATCTCCTGCCGCTCTCGGCGCTGCTGCTGTTGGGCGGGGCGGCGGGCGACCGATTCGGGCGACGGCGATTGCTGATCGCAGGGGTGGCGCTGTTCGCGGTCGCCTCCGTCGCCTGCGCCGTGGCGCCCAGCCGCGCCGTCCTGCTCGCCGCGCGCGCGGCGCAGGGGATCGGCGCGGCGATGCTGATGCCCAACAGCCTGGCGATCCTCGGCAACGCCTTCAGCGGCGAGGCGCGTGGCCGGGCGATCGGGACCTGGGCTGCGGCGGGCGCGATCGCGGGGGCAGTCGGGCCGCCGCTCGGCGGCTGGCTGGTCGACAGCGTCGGCTGGCGCGCGATTTTCTACCTGAACCTGCCATTGGCGTTCGGCGCGATCGTGGCGGCGTGGGCACGCGTGGCGGAAAGTGCTGAGGGCAAGCTGCCGCTCGATCTGCCTGGCGCGGCGCTGGCGACCGTGGCGCTCGGCGCACTCGCCTGGGGGCTGACGTGGTGGAGCAACGCCCGCGCGATCGATGCAATGGCATCGGCAAGCCTTGCGGCCGGGATCGTCGCGCTGGTGCTGTTCGTCTGGTACGAGCGCCGCCGCGGCGAGCGCGCGATGATGCCGCTGGCCTTGTTCGGCAGCCGGGCGTTCGTCGGTCTCAGCCTGCTCACCTTCCTGCTCTACGGCGCACTAGGCGGTCTGCTGGTGCTGCTTCCCTATCTGCTGATCGAGGCGGGCGGGTACACGCCGTTGCAGGCGGGGCTGGCGCTGCTGCCGTTTCCGGCGCTGATCGGCGGCGCCTCGCGGGCGGTGGGCAGGCTGGCGGAGAAGCTCGGGCCGCGGCTGCCGCTCTCGATCGGGCCGCTGATCGTCGCGGGCGGCTTCGCGCTGATGCTGCGCCTCGATCCGCAGGCGAGCTATTGGACCAGCGTGCTGCCGCCGTTGCTGATCATCGCGGCGGGGATGGCGGGAGCGGTGGCACCTCTCACCACCGCCGTGCTCGGCTCGGTGGACAAGGAGCATACGGGCACGGCGTCCGGACTCAACAGCGCGCTCGCCCGAACCGGCGGCCTGATCGCGACCGCCGCCACGGGCGCGGTGATCGGGGCAAGCGGCGCGGCGCTGGTGTCCGCCTATCATCTGGCGGCGTTGATCGCGGGCGCGACCTGCCTGCTGGCGGCGCTGATCGCCTGGTCGACCCTCAGCGAACATTCCACCGCAAAGCGAAGTCGCTGATTGTTATGACAAATCTCGTCGCGGATATAAAACTGTTCATCGCACGTTCCACTGTTGCTCGGTAAGCCGATGCGGTCGCGGCATTGGGCCGCGGATGGAGTGAAGCGCATGTCCATGTCCCTGGGACGCAAGCTGATGCTTGCCACCGTCGCCTCAGGCGCCCTGCTGGTTGGCGGGTGCGTGACCGAGACGACCTATCACCCCGCCACCGGCCGCGGGTTCAACAGCGAAGGATTCAGCGAGCGGCAGGTCGAGCAGAACCGCTTCCTGGTCAGCTTCGCCGGCAACAGCTCGACGCCGCGCGACACGGTCGAACGGTACCTGCTGTTCCGCGCCGCGGAGGTGACGTTGCAGGCGGGCGGCGACTATTTCGTCATGGCCAATCGTGACACCGACCTGCAGTCGCGCACCTACGCCACGCCCGGGTTCGGCCCGGGCTGGGGCTATGGCGGATTTGGCGGCGGCTATTGGGGCCCGTCGTGGCGTTATTACGGACGCGGGTTCGGCGGCTATGGTTATCGCCGCGGGTTCGGCGGGTTTGGCTGGAGCCCTTGGTACGGGGGCGGCTTCGGCGCGTTCAACGACTTCGACGTCGAGACGGTGCAGCGTTATGAGGCGACCGCCGAGATCGTCGTCGGCCACGGCCCGGTGCCGCGCGACAATGTCCGCGCCTTCAACGCGCATCAGGTCGCCGAGCGCATCGGCCCGACGGTGGTGCTGCCTGGCCAGGAGCGGCGGCGCTAGGTTCTCGGCGACGCGGCTTCGCCGCGATGGCTGTAACTGAGGCAGAGCGGGGCCGATCAGCACGGTGGTCGGCCCTACTTATAATCGTGTTACAAGCGGCCAATCACGCCGATGGCCAAAGTCGTTGCGGCATAGCTCAACACCGCAATCCTGAGATCGCGTGAGTATCCGCGCCTAAGCGTAATCCACCCGAACACCGCCGGAACGCACAAGATACCGATGTGCAGAGAAGCGTAAAGCCGTCGAGGCTCTCCGCTCGCGTCACTCACGCCGTCACCGACCCGTGGCACTGCTTATATTTCCGCCCCGACCCACAAGGGCACGGCGCGTTGCGGCTGACCTTGCCTTCCCAATGCTCGGGGTTGTCGCCCAGGTCGCCCGCTTCCGGCCGCACGATCTGCAACGGCGGCAGCTGCGTTTGCACCAGCCCGCCGAAACCCCCGATCGGGCCCCCCGACGCCAGGCTGTCGTCTTCGCCCGTGAACGGATCGAAGTGCGTGGTGATGAAATCGGGCAGGTCGGGCAGCGACGGCGGCGGCTGCAGCTGGAACTGCGCGTGCGCAATCGTGCGCGTCACGTCCTCGCGGATCGCGTCGAGCATCCGCTGAAACAGCGCGAACGCCTCCTGCTTGTACTCGTTGATCGGAGTCTTCTGCGCATAGGCACGAAGGTGCACCACCTGGCGCAGCGCATCCAGCGTCGACAGATGCTCCTTCCAGTGATGGTCCAGGTTCTGGAGCAGGATGGACTTCTCGACCTGCACCCATGTCTCCGGATCGAGTTCCTTCGATTTTGCCGCGACCGACTCGTCGGCGGCGGTGCGGACGCGCTCCTCGACGACCTCGGGGTCCATCGCTTCTTCGCCCAGCCAGTCGTCGACCGGCGGCTCGACGCCAAGCACCGTCTGGATGCGCTCCTTCATTCCGCCGACATCCCATTGTTCGGGATAGGAATTGGGCGGGCACGCCTCGCCGACGATGACGTTGACGGTTTCCTGGCGCATGTCGGCGACGATCTCGTCGACCGCATCGGCATCCATGATGTCGGCGCGCTGTTCGTAGATGACCTTGCGCTGGTCATTCATCACGTCGTCATATTCGACGACCTGCTTGCGGATGTCGTAGTTGCGCGCCTCGACCTTCTTCTGCGCGGTCTCGATCGCCTTGGTCAGCCACTTGCTGCCGATCGCCTCGCCATCCTCGATGTTGTTGCGCATCATCTTCGCGAACAGCGTGTCCGGCCCGAAGATGCGGAGCAGGTCGTCGTCGAGCGACAGGTAGAAGCGGCTCAGCCCCGGATCGCCCTGACGCCCCGAACGCCCGCGCAGCTGGTTGTCGATGCGCCGGGATTCGTGCCGCTCGGTGCCGAGCACGAACAGCCCGCCCGCGCCGAGCACCTCCTCCTTCTCGGCCGCGATCTCTGTCTTGATCCGCTCGATCGCCGCCTCGCGCTCCGGTCCGCCGGCAAGCGCGGTCAGCTCGTCGTTGATCCGGAACTCCAGATTGCCGCCGAGCTGGATGTCGGTGCCGCGCCCGGCCATGTTGGTGGCGATCGTCACCGCCGACTTGCGCCCGGCCTGCGCGACGATATGCGCCTCCATCTCGTGGTGGCGGGCGTTGAGCACGCGATGCTCGACGCGCTCCTGTTGCAGGAACTCGCTCAGCAGCTCGGACTTCTCGATCGAGACGGTGCCGACCAGCACCGGCTGGCCGCGGTCGGCATGAACCTTGATCTTCTTGGCGATCGCCGCGAACTTGTCCTTGGTGTCCTTGTAGAACTCGTCCTCCTCGTCCTCGCGCCGGACGGGCACGTTGGTCGGGATCGAGACGACATTCATCTTGTAGATGTCGTAGAACTCCGCCGCTTCGGTCGCCGCGGTGCCGGTCATCCCCGACAGCTTGGGGTACATGCGGAAATAGTTCTGGAAGGTGATCGAGGCCATCGTCTGATTCTCGGGCTCGATCGTCACGCCCTCCTTCGCCTCGACCGCCTGGTGCAGCCCGTCGGACCAGCGGCGGCCGTCCATCATGCGGCCGGTGAACTCGTCGATGATGATGACCTTGCCATCCTTGACGATATAGTCGGTGTCGCGCTTGAACATCACGTTCGCACGCAGCGCCTGGTTGAGGTGGTGCACCACCTGCGTGTTCTCGAAGTCATACAGGTTGTCGCCCTGCAGATGGCCGGCGGCTTCCAGCATGCGTTCGACCTTCTCCGTTCCGTCCTCGGTCAGGATGATCGTCTTCTGCTTTTCGTCCTTCTCGTAATCGTCGGGGTGTAGCTGTTTCACGACCGCGTCGACCTGCATGTACAGCTCGCTCTTGTCGTCGGTCGGGCCCGAAATGATCAGCGGCGTGCGCGCCTCGTCGATCAGGACCGAATCGACCTCGTCGACAATCGCCATCGCGAACGGCCGCTGCACCATCGACGCGCGGTCGTACTTCATGTTATCGCGCAGGTAATCGAATCCGAACTCGTTGTTCGTGCCATAGGTGATGTCGCTGTTGTACGCGGTCCGGCGCTGTTCGTCGGTCAGGTTGGGTACGATCACGCCGACCGTCATGCCCAGGAACTTATAGACCTGTCCCATCCACTCCGCGTCGCGCGCGGCGAGGTAATCGTTGACGGTGATGACATGGACGCCCTCGCCCGGCAGCGCGTTTAGGTAAACCGCCAGCGTCGCCACCAGCGTCTTGCCCTCGCCGGTCCTCATTTCGGCGATCTCGCCACGGTGGAGGACGATACCGCCGACCATCTGCACGTCGTAATGCCGCTGGCCGAGCACGCGCCGCGCCGCCTCGCGCACCGTGGCGAAGGCCTCCGGGATCAGGTCGTCCAGCTTCGTCCCGTCCGCCAGCCGGGCGCGGAACTTGGCCGTCTGATCGGCCAGTTCCTCATCCGGCATGGCTTCGAGCGCGGGCTCATGTCCCGCGATCTTGGCCACCAGCGGATTGAGCGATTTGACGTAGCGGTCGTTGGAAGAACCAAAAAGCGATTTTGCGAGGCCGCCGAGCATGGGCGTGTTCCTGATATGAAGCATGGGGTGCGGCGCTCCGGGCGCGGCACAAGACAGGCGAAGGCGGTCAGGCGCGGCCGCTATTCGCGGCGGCGGCTCGCATAGAGCGGCGTCGCGGGCGCGAACACCCAGGCTGCGGCCGCACCACCGTCGTCGCGGCGCAGCACGGGCAGCGCTTGAATCGGCCGGCCGTGCGCCGCCAGCCCGGTGATACGCTGAACGGCGGCTTTCTCCGCGACCCGGCTGACCGCCACGGGCGTCTGCATCGCACGCGCCGGACCGCCGGCGCCGGTCAGCGCGGACAGCAGAGCGGACAAGAGCAACAGCAGCTTCACGGCGCTGCGCACATAGGGTGTTCCGCCCGTCGGGCCAACCGCAAACGCCGTTGGTCCGGAATGCGCTGGCTATCTGATCCGATTCCAGTCGATCGGCGGCGACGTCCAGTACCGGACGCCTGGCGAGCCGGGGCCGGCGGCGCCGTGCCGGACGGGCCGAAAGTCGGCCGCCCACAGCATCGCGTTGCAGGTCGCGCTGTCCAGGTCGTCATAGCCGCTGCTCTGTGCAACCGCGCAGCCCGTCGGCACGCCATCGACGTTCACGGTCAGCGTCACCCGCACCGCACCGTCCTCGCCCCGCGCCATCGGCTCTGCCGGCCTGCCTGCCTTGGCGGGCCAGCCGGCGGGGTCGCCGACCGGCGTCGCCGTGTTCGCCGGGATCGCCAGGACGCGCCGACGCCTGGCGGCGACGTCGGCTTCAAACGGCGCCCGGTCGAACGACGGCGGGATGCGCCGCACCGCCGCCGCCACCAGCAGCGTCAGCAGCGTGGCGGTGACCAGCGCACAGCCCGTGACGATGATCCACGCCAGCCGCCCGTCGCGCGTCCGCTGTTCCGCCGTCATCGGGGCATGCCGCACCGCCGTCAGATCCGATGCGGTTGAGGAGCGTCGTCGTCCGGTTCGGGCCGCGGCGGCTCGGCGTCGTCCCCATCGTCGCCGCCCGACGATTTATGGATCTCGGCGTCCGGCCGTGCATCCTGCTTCCGCAGCTCAGCGCCGTCATCGCCGCTCGCATCCACATCGCCGTGACGGCGCGGCCCTGTTTCCTGAGAGGCAGGGGCGCGCGGCGTCGCACTTGCCGCCGGCGCATCGTCGTCCGCCTCGGCCTGCTCGTTCGCTTCACCCATGCTCGTCGGCGTCCGCGATGCGGTCGGCGGGTGCTGCGCCGCCCAGCGGGTGACCTGCCCGCGCAACAGGAGGATCATCCCGATGACCAGCGATAGCGTGACAGCGCCGCAGATGCCGACGATGATCCACGCGAGCCGCCCGTCACGGGCCCGCTGTTCGGGCGTCGGACCCGATGAAGCGCCGGTGTTCATGGCGCAACGCTCACTGTCTGAGTCTCGCGCCGGACGATCCTGACCCGGACCGGATGGCCGTCCCGCTGCCAAGGCGCGCTGAATGGTTGGCCGATCCGTCGCGCCGGACATGGATCGGCCGTGACGGCGGGCGCCCGCCGGCCGGCCAGCACACGACAGCTGGCCAGCTTGCCTTCGCCAACCACGACATATTCGATCGTCAGGTCGCCGTCATAGTCGGCAGCATGCGCGGCATCCAGGGTTGGCGGCGATCCTTCGGGCAACACCCATCGCACCGGCAAAAGGTAGCTCGCGCCGACTGGCCGTCCGCGACGATCGGTCGCCGGGTCGAACCGGCCATGCTGCACCGCCAGAGCGCAGGTGCGGGTATCGAGCACCGCCGTGCCGCTCGATTGAACGATGTTGCACGTCTCGACATTGCCGATCGAATCGACGCCGACCTCGACGACGACCCGCCCCTGACGGCTGCTCCGCTGCGCTTCGGGAGGATAGTCGTCGGGAGAGAACCAGTCGCCGGGATTGCCGATCGGCACCGGCCGCATGTTTGGTGCCTGGCGCGCGGGGGCGCCCGTCGCCGCCTGCGCCGTCGCTATCAGCGCCAGCAACGGCCACGTCGCTATTGTTGGACGCCGTGTCACGCTATCAACCCTCATCCCTGCCCAACGTCATCGAGTTCGCGTATGTCGTCCACCATCTCGCCGCTTGCCAAGCCCTTTCCGGCGATTCCGATGATCGGGGGTGTCACGTTGCGGGTCGCCCGGGCGCGGTACAAGGCGTGGGACCGCTGCGACCTGACCTATGTCGAACTCGCGCCGGGCACCGTCGTCGCAGGCGTGCTGACGCAGAGCCGTTGTCCATCGCCGGAGGTGGAGTGGTGCCGCCAGGCACTGGTGCTCGGGCAGGCGCGGGCGCTGGTGGTCAATGCGGGCAATGCCAACGCCTTTACCGGCCATCGCGGTCGCGCGGCGGTGGAGACGATCGCGGCGCGGGCGGCGCAGCGTCTCGGCTGCAAGCCGTCGGATGTGTTCGTCGCGTCGACCGGCGTGATCGGCGTGCCGCTGCCGATCGACAAGGCCGAAGCCGGCCTAGACGCCGCCTTCGTCGCGCAGCCTTGCGGCTGGCAGGCGGCGGCCGAGACGATCGGCACCACCGATACCTTCGCCAAGGGCGCCGTGACGCAGGCGGTGGTCGACGGGCGCACGGTGACGCTCGCCGGGATCATCAAGGGCTCGGGCATGATCGCGCCCGACATGGCGACGATGCTCGGCTTCATCTTCACCGACGCGACGGTGGATGCGGGCTATCTGCAGGCGGCGCTGGTGGCGGCGAACGCGCCGAGCTTTGCGTGCATCACCGTCGACGGCGACACCTCGACCAGCGATACGGTGCTCGCCTTCGCGACCGGCGCGGCGGGGAATGCGGTGCTGGCGGACGACGACAGCTCCGGCGCGGACGCCTTCCGGGCGGCGCTCGACGACCTCTGTCGACAGCTTGCGCTGCTGGTGATTCGCGACGGCGAAGGCGCGTCGAAGCTGATCGAGGTGCAGGTCACCGGCGCCGAAAGCGACCGCTCCGCCCACCGCATCGCAATGAGCATCGCCAACTCGCCGCTGGTGAAGACTGCGATCGCCGGCGGGGACGCGAACTGGGGCCGCGTCGTGATGGCGGTCGGCAAGGCCGGCGAACCCGCCGACCGCGACCGCCTCGCAATCCGCTTCGGCAACACTCAGGTGGCGCGCGACGGGCTGGCGGTGGAGGGCTACGACGAGGCGCCGGTGGCGGCGCACCTGAAGGGGCAGGAGGTCGAGATCGGCGTCGACCTGGGTTTGGACGGGGGCAGCGCCACCGTGTGGACGTGCGACCTGACCCACGGCTACATCAGCATCAACGCCGATTACCGGAGCTGAATGGACAGAGCTTTCGCGATCACCTAACGCGTCCACTGCCGCGACTGGCGGCACCGCGACAGGAGGCCGTCATACCACGCATCGATCACTTCGCCGACCTGCCCTGCTTTCGAGATCACCTCGAAGCGGCGTAAGGGGTTCCCATCTGAGACGCATGTGAAGCGCGGCCTGCGCTTCGTGCGTGGCGACAAGGAACTCATCGAGAAGCTCGGCCGCAACGATCCTTGCCCGTGCGGATCAGGTCATCGGTTTCAAACGATGCTGTCTGCACAACGGCCGGTTTCGATGGCGTGGAGCGGCATGACTACCACCGCTGAACGACTAGGTCCGCAACCATATTGCGGGCCAACATCGATCACCCCAACGCCCCCTCCAGCCACGCCTTGATCCGCCCCTTCGGCTCCGCACCGACCTTGGTCGCGGCAGGCGCGCCGCCCTTGAACAGGATCATCGTCGGGATGCCGCGGACGCCGTAATTGCCCGGCGCCTCGGGGTTGTCGTCGATGTTGAGCTTGACGATGCTGACCTGCTCGCCCAGCTCATCGGACAGCTCCTCCAGGCTCGGCCCGATCATCTTGCACGGCCCGCACCACTCCGCCCAGAAATCGACCAGCACCGGCTTGTCGGCGTTGAGGACGTCGTGCGCAAAGCTGGCGTCGGTGATCTGCTTGGTGGCCATGTCGTATCTCCTTGTCCCCAATGTAGGCGCGCGGATGCGGCCGTCCAACCGCCGATCGGCTAGCTTTGCTCCGCCGCCGTCAAGTGCGGCTTGTGCGCGTCGAGCACCGCGTCCGGCAGCACGAACAGAACGGGCCCGCCGGTATAGAGCAGCGCCGCCTCCACCGCCTTGTCCGGAAAGATCACGCGCAACGCCGCGGCATACGCCGCCATCTGGCGGAGGTGATAGGGGGGCACTTCGTCGAGCGATGCCGGCACGCGCCGCCCGGTCTTGAAGTCGACCACCTGCACGCGGCCGCCGCCGACCAGCAGCCGGTCGATCGTCCCCGCCACCACCAGTCCATCGGCGAGCACCGCCGTCACGGGCGCTTCGGCGAGCGAGTCGGGCCCGAACAGGGGCGCAAACCGCAGGTCGCCGATGATGCCGCAGACGCTGTGCGCGATCGCTGCGCGCTCGCTCGCATCGGCGACGCGGCCGCTATCGCGCAGCCAGCGGTCCGCCGCCGCCATCCGCGCATCGGCCGCAACCCCCGGTAGCCGCTCGAAAAGCGCATGCAGCAGCCGCCCCCGCTCCGCCGCCGCACGCATCGCGGCCGATGGCGGCGGATCGGCGACTGCATCGTCGCCCAGCGTCGACGGGGTCAGCGGCCGCGGCGGCCGCGCCTCGACCGGGGCAGGCCGCCGCACCCAGTCGGGTAGCGCCACGCCGTCGATCTCCGCCGCGGGCGCGCCCGGCGTCGCGGCGGGCGTCGCGTCGCCCCCGACATAGACGCGCTCGCCGTCGCCCGCTGCAACGCCCAGATCGGTCAGTGCTTGGCCTGCGATCGCGTACCAGCTCTGCGGATAGGGCACGCCCTTCGCGCGCGGCCCGAGCGAGCCTGCGATGACCAGCTGCTCCTCCGCGCGCGTCGCGGCGACGTAGAATAGCCGCCAATGCTCCTCGAGCTCCTTGCGCTCGACCGTTGCGATCGCCTCGTCGAGCGGCCCGCCGCGCTCTTCCTTGCGCGGGCGGAAGATCGGCACCGGCGGCGCAGCCTCGTCGTAACGCCAGCCCATCACCGACCGCGGCGACTGGGTCGGGTCGACGCACGCGTCCGCTAGCACGACCAGCGGCGCCTGCAAGCCCTTCGCCCCATGCGCGGTCATCACCCGCACGGCGTCAAGCGGCGCCGACGGATCGCGGACGATCTCGACCTCGCCGCGATCGAACCAGTCGAGGAAGCGCTGCAGCGAAGGCGTCGTCGTGCTCTCAAAGGCAAGCGCGGCGTTGAGCAGCTCCTCGATCGGATCGCGTGCCTCATGCCCCAGCCGCTCAAGCAGCCGCCGCCGCCCGTCAAGCGGACCCGACAACAGCTCCTCCAGCAGCTGGTACGGCGTGGCGAAATCGGCGCGGTTGAGCATGTCGAGCAGCGGCTGGAGCCGCTCGACCGGCTGGGTCTGCTGCAAATGACGCCATAGCGGTACGCGCTCCGGGCGCGGCGCGCGCGCCATCAGCTCGTCCTGCGTCCAGCCGATCAGCGGCGACACCAGCAGCGACGCGAGGCTGAGGTCGTCCTCGGGCTGCAGCACGAAGCGCACCGCCGCCAGCAAATCCTGCACCGCCAGCGGCGTGTTGAGGCGGAGCCGGTCGACCCCCGCGACGGGCACCCCCTCCGCATGCAGCCGCGCGACCAGCAGCGACGCCAGCTCGCCGCGCCGCTTGACCAGGATCATCACGTCCTGCGCTTCCAGCCGCGACCCATCGCGCTTGCACATCGCCGGATCGCGCAGCCAGCCGCGCACCGCCTTCGCGACGTTGGCGGCGAGCTTGCGGACCGGCTCGTCGACCCAGTTCTCCTCGTCATCGGGATCGCCACCCTCGATCACCGGCGGCCACAGCGTCACCTTGCCGACGCCGGGCACTTGGCTGACGTGCCGTTCCGACCAGTCCTCGATACCAAGTCCGGGCGCCGGCAGCAGGCGCAGCGCCGCATCGACGAAAGCGAGCACGGGCGCGGTCGACCGGAACGACTGCACCAGCGACAGCTCGTTCATCGGCAGGCCGCGCTCGGCGATCGGCCAGTCCTCGCCGCCCTCCGCCTCGCGCGCATAGGTCGAGAAACGCGCCTGCGCCGCCTGGAAATAGACCGGGTCGGTGCCTTGGAAGCCGAAGATCGCCTGTTTGTAATCGCCGACGGTGAACAGCGTCCGCGTTCGCGGCGCATAGGTGCCCCTGCCGACGAAGAACTCGCGCGCGAGCGCCGTGACGATCTCCCATTGGTGCAGATTGGTGTCCTGCGCCTCGTCGATCAGGATATGTTCCGTTTCCAGGTCCAGCTTGTAGCGTACCCAGTCGCCGATGCCCGGCTGCTGGAACAGCCGCACCACCGTGCCGATAAGGTCGTCGAAATCGACCGCCCCGGCCCGCCGCTTCGCCCCCGCATAGGTGCGGGCATAGTCGCGCCCGACCTCCAGCCCGTCGGCGAGCAGGTCGGCGTAGAGCGCGCGCCGCAGCAGCGCCGCCAGCTCCGCACACTCGTCGCGCAGCCCGGCGGCCTGGTCGGCATAGCCTTCGTCCTGCGGCGCCCATCCCTTGGCGATCGACCATTGCTTGCCGAACGCGTCGAGCTCGGCCGCCCTCCCCGCCCCGTCCAGCGCGACCCAGCGCTCGATCGCGTCGGCGCGCGTCACCCCGCGCGCAGCGCCCCAGGCGCGGTTGAGCGCGACAATCTCGGCCAAGGCGTCGCAATCGAACGCGGCGCAGCGTTCGGCGACGTGCGCCGCCACGTCACCTGCAGGCAGGTCGAGCGTCCGCCGCAACCATGGTTGAACACCGCTCGGCAACGCTTCGAGGGCGGGGGCCGCGCGCGCGCAGGCGACCAGGAAGGTCTCCGCGCTCCCCTCGCCCAGCCTGAGGCTCAACGCACCGATCACCGCTTCCGGCCGCCGCCGCCCCTCGGCCTCGGCCTCCGCGAGCATTCCTGCCAGCGCCTCGCGCTGCAGTACCGCCTCCTCGCGCGCCTCCAGCGGCCGAAAGCCCGGGGTCAGTCCCGCCTCGACCGGGAACGCCGCGAGCAATCCCTGGCAGAAGCTGTGGATGGTCTGGATGCGCAACCCGCCGCCGGGCGCGTCGAGCACTTTGGCGAACAGCGTCCGCGCGACCTCGCGCTGCGTTGGGCCGCCCTTCTCCCCCAGTGCGCGAAGATCGTCGTCGAGCGCGGTCGGCTCCATCCGCACCCAGCGCGCCAGCCGCTCACTGATCCGCCCAGCCATCTCCGCCGCGCCCGCCTTGGTGAAGGTCAGGCACAGGATCGCCGCCGGATCGACGCCGCGCAGCAGCAGCCGGAACACGCGCGCGGCGAGCACCTGCGTCTTGCCCGTGCCCGCCGACGCCGACAGCCAGACATGCGCGCCTGGATCGGACGCCCGCTCCTGCTCGCCCTTGAGCGGCGGCAGCGGCTTCAGCGAGGCGGCGCTCACGCTCCCTGCTCCCGCCCATACCACTCGTCCCGCCGCATCAGCTGGTCGTACTCGGCATAGGGCGCATATTCCGGCTTCAGCTTGGCCGTGAATGGCGCGTCGCCCGTCAGCCATGCCTCCACCGCCGCACGAAAATTGCGCTCGGCGATGCTGACGAATGACTCGGTGACGATCCGCCCGCCCTTGCCCGCCGGGTCGCAGGGCGAACGCACTTCGCCAAAGCCGCTGCGCGCGCTTTTGGCGAGCGACCAGTATTCAAACGCGGCGGCCGCTCCCCCCACGCCCGCGAACGCGCCGCGCTCGGCCATCATGCCGAGCAGCCCCAGCTGCTGGGAATAGCCCTCGTTGACCGCCCGCGTGCTCGGCGCCTTACCCGTCTTGTAGTCGACGATCGCCAGGCCGCCGTCAGGCAACCGGTCGATCCGGTCATAGCGTCCCATCAGCGTCACGCCGGCGAGCGCGATCTCGCCCTCGCCCTCGACCCCGATCACCTGCCGCCCGTCCGCCGCGTGCGCCGTCACCCGCTCGGCGATCCAGCGCACCGCCTCCATCAGCCGCGGCTGCCACAGCGCCCGGGTCAGCGGATGCGTGCGCGCGTCGGCCAGGAACCGCTCTGCGCGCGCGACCAGCCGGTCGGGCGCGCAGCCGTCCTCGCGCGCCCATTCCTCCAGGATTCGGTGCACCTCCGTACCCCGCCACGCCGGTCCAGCATCGGCGTCGACCGGCTCCATCGCGCCCAGCCGCAGCACGCGGCGCGCGTAAAAGGCATAGGGGTCCGCCTTGAGCCGGTCGACCTCGGTCACGCGGATCACCAGCGGCCGCAGCGCGGCTGGCGGCATCGGCGCGGGCCGTTCGGCAGGCTTGTGCGCCGCCGCCGCGTCCAGCGCGACCGCCCACCGCTCCAGCGCCCCGGCGCGCACGAACCCGTCGCCCGCCATCGCCTCCAGCCGCAGCCACAGTCGCGACGCGAGCGCCGGCGCACCGCCATCACGCCGCGATCGGGTGACCAGCACGCGCGGCGTGCCCAGCCCCTGCGCGAAATCATGCGCCGCCACGCCGACGCGCCGTTCAAGCCCGGGCAGCGCCAGCGCTTGCCGGATCGGCGGCGCCAGCCACGGGTCCGGCGCGGGACGGCCCGGCCACACGCCCTCGTTCAGTCCACCGAGCACGAACAGGTCCGCCGCCTGCAGCCGCGCCTCGATCAAGCCATAAATCGCCAGCCGCGGATGTCCCTGCCCCGGCGCGGGCCGCACCGCGACCTCGTCGAGCAGTGTCCGCAGCAACGGTGCCATCTCGGCCGGATCGACGCTCGGCGGCCCCGCCACCGCCTGCGCCTCCAGCGCGGTGAGGAATTCCGCCGCCGCACGTCCGGCCGGGCCAGCCCACAGCGCATCGCCACACAACGCCTGCGCCGTCTCGCGCAGGCAGGCGAGCAGCATGCCGAGCGCCTGCGGCCCGTCACCACAGGCCCGCTCCAGCGGCGCCAGGCATGCCTGCGCCTCCGCCCACAGCTCGCTCGCCGAGCCCCGCAGCACGCCGCCGATGCCGTCGAGCCCCGTCGCCGGGCGCGGCCCACGCAGGCGGCGGTCGATCGCCCGCACGCCGTCGAGCCAGGCGAGCCGCCGCTCGCCCTGCCGAACCAGCGGATGCTTGAGCAGCGCCAGCAGCGGCAGCGGCGCCCAGCGTTGCGCCGCCGCCTCCGCCAGTAGCAGCAACAGCACGCCCGGCGGCGCGATCGATAGTGGCCGTCCGGCGGTATCGTCGACACGGATGCCCCAGCGCGCGCAATGCGCCGCCACCCGCCGCGCCAGCGCGCGGTCGGGGGTGACCAGCGCCGCCGTCGCGCCCGGCTCTTCCAGCACGCCCCGCAACGCCAGCGCGATCGCCTGCGCCTCTTCCGCCGGGGTGGCGAGTTCCGCGCGCTCAACTCCGGTCAGCCGCCGGTCAGCCGCGGACAGCCGCGTCCATTTGCCGGTGAATGCAGCGGGCGCCAACGCGTTCGCGATCGCCCGCGCCCGCGCCGCATCGGCGTCACGTCCGCCTGCATCGCCCTTCGCCCGGTCGCGCCATTCCTCCACCTCGTTGCGGTCCGCGCCGATGCGGTGGAGCAACTGCTTCAGGTGGAACTGCGGATGCGCCTCGATCGACCGCCGAACGAGCCCCGTCACCGGCTCCGGCGCATGCGGACCAAGCGCGGTCCATTCCTCCTCGGGCATCGCCAGATCGAGCCCGGCGAACACCACCAGTCCTTGCGGCAATGCCGCAACGCGCCGCAACAGCCGCGCCACCGCCGGCGCCACGTCGGTCACCCCGGCGGCACAGACCATGCCTGCAGCAGGCAGCGCCCGCCACCGCGCCGTCGTCCGGTCGAGTAGCCGGTTGCGCCGGTCCGCGCCGTCGATGCACCCCATCGCGGCCAGCTCGGCGGGCCAGCGATCGAGCACCACAGAGAAGGTCTGCAGCGCCCGCGCCCAATGTTCCGACAGATTTTCCGCCAGCTCGATGCCGCGTAGCTTCGCGGGCGCGACGTCCTCCGCCAGCAGCTGATCGAGCGTCCGCGCCAGTTCACCCGCCAGCCGCACCGCCTCCGCGCCATCGACCGGCTGTCCGGCGCTGCGCCGCTCCTCCTGCACCAGCCGCGCCAGCACCAGTCGCCGCCGGTATGGATCGACCGCAGGAAGGATCGGGTCGCCGTCAGCGGGATCGAGCGCTGCCCCCAGCGCCTCGCCCGCCGCCGGATCGCCCAGCGCCACCAGCCGCGGCAGCAGCAATCCGCCGTCGCTCGCACGCACGAACGCATCGGTCACCGCCCGCACCGCGCGGTTGTTCGGCAACAGCACGGTCGCGCGCGCCAAAGCCAGCGGGTCCGTCCCGGCGCGCTTTCTCAATCCCGCGACCAGCGCGTCGGAAAAGGCGCGATGCGACGGGATCGTCCACAGGCTCAGCCGCCGAGGGGCCGCGTCCCGGCTATCAGCCATCCAGCAGCATCGCTTCCGTCCGTCCGATCGCTCCCGGTGTGCCCACGTCGAACCACAATCCCTGATGCACCTGGCCATAGGCACGGCCCGCTTCGATGGCGCGTGTCCAGAACAGATTGGTCGAGAACGGACCATCGGGCCAGTCGGCGATCAGCCGCGGGTGGAGGATCTGGATGCCCGTCCACACCATCGGCGCCATTCGCCCGGGACGCCGCCGCGACACGATGCGTCCGTCGGGGCCGAGGTGAAAATCGCCCTTGCCGCCATGATGATGCGCCCGCGCCAGCGGCACCATCAGCAGCAGCGCGTCCATGATCGTGTCGTCCCAATGCGACGCCAGCAGCTTGATCGCGTCCACGGGACCGTCGACCCAGTAATTGTCGCTGTTGACGCAGACGAACGGCTGGTCGCCGATCAGCGGCAGCGCCTGGGCCAGGCCGCCGCCCGTCTCCATCAACCGCGCACGCTCGTCGGAGACGACGACCTCCAGCGAACCCGCCACGCGCTGCAGATGCGCCTCCATCGCGTCGGCCAGATAGTGCACGTTGACGACGACACGCTTCACCCCGGCCGCGCGGAGATGATCGAGCACATGGTCCATCAGCGTCGTCCCGGCGATCTCGATCAGCGGCTTTGGCTGCGTCGCGGTGAGCGGCCGCATGCGGGTGCCCAGCCCCGCCGCCATCACCATCGCCGTTTCGGGGACGCGCCCGCCCGGCTCGGGACGCAGCGCCTTGAGACGGCTCATCGCCGTCCGTCCACAGGCTCACTCACCCGCAATCACCTTCGGATCGCCGCGGCGTTCGGGCGGGATGTTGGCATCGAACCACGCCGCCACCGGCTCCAGCACCGGCTGCGACAGGTCGCGCTCCAGATACGCCCAGACCCGCGGGCAGAGCGCCGGGTAACGATCCTTGCCGTCGCGCCGCCACAGCCGCGTGAAGATACCGACAATCTTCGCATTCCGCTGACAGCCGAGCACATGATAGGCGCGCATGAAGTCGTCGCCTGCGCCGGTCGCCGCCCGGTAGCGCGCCAGCATCGCCGCCTCGACACTCGGGTCGACCTCACGTCGTGCATCCTGCAGCAACGACACCAGATCATAGGCCGGGTGCCCCGCCAGCGCATCCTGGAAGTCGAGCAGCCCCAGCCGCTGCTCCTCGCCCACCAGCATAAGGTTCTCGGCATGGAAGTCGCGCAGCACGGTCACGGGCGCGTCGGTCAGCGCATGCCCCAGCACCGCCTCCCACGCCGCGCGATACCCCTCGACGTCGACGTCGAGCCCGACCGCCGGGCAGTACCAGTCGACCAGCAACGCCGCCTCACGCTGCAGCGCGCTCTGGTCATAGGGCGAGAACGGCCCTGCCGGATGCCGCGCCAGCGCGACCAGCAGGTCGACCGCCGCCTCGTAATGCCGGAGCCCATCCGCGGGCGCGGCGTCGACCGCCTCACGCATCCGGGCGTCGCCGAAATCCTCCAACAGGACCAGCCCCTCGTCCGCTGCCGCGCCGAGGATCAGTGGCGCCTCAAACCCGCGATCCATCAGCCACGCAGCCACCGTGAGGAACGGCCGCGGGTCCTCATGCGGCGGCGGCGCATCCATCAGGATCGCGCGCCGCGTCCCATCGACGACACGGAAATAGCGACGGAACGAGGCGTCGCCCGCCAGCGGTGTCACCGCCGCCCCGGCCCAGCCATTTGCCGCCAGAAAACCGGCGGCGCCGGCCGGTATTTGCATGAGGCCGGCCTGCGCCGGTTCGGTCAGGTCGGCCATCGCCCCTCCCATGCCGCCGGGACCGTCGCTGTCAAGCGACGCCCGGCGCCGTCGGCCGCAATCGTCAGCCGCAGCGCGTCTGGCCAGCGCCCGCCCGCCCGCTCCGGCCATTCGACCAGTAGCACGGCGTCGCCCAGCGCCTCGTCCAGCCCCAGCTCCTCGATTTCGGCAGCATCGTCGATCCGGTACAGATCGACATGCAGCACCGGCAGCCGCACGTCCGGCAGCGCGTAGGGCTGAACAATCGCGAAGGACGGTGACGGCGCCTCGCTCGCCAGCCCCAGCGCCGCCAGCAGCCCGCGCGCCAGCGAGGTCTTGCCCGCGCCCAGCTCGCCGGACAGCGCGATGACATCGCCCGCCCGGACCAGCGGCGCGAGCGACGCGCCGAATGCTTCGGTCGCTGCAGCATCGGGTAGGATCACCGCCGCGGCAGCTCCAGGGTGACCAGCGTCCCCTCCCCGACCTCACTCACCAGGGTGACGGTGCCGCCATGCGCCTCGATGAATTGCCGGGCGAGCGGCAGCCCCAGGCCCAGCGCGCGCTCGCCGCTCGGCTGGATGCCCGGCATCGCGAAGCGGTCGAACGCATGCGCCTGTGCGGCCGCATCCATCCCCGGTCCGTCGTCCGACACGACCACGCGCGCTGCCTTGGCGTTGCCGTCGGCATGGAGCAGCACGCGGCCGCCGTCAGCCACCGCGCCGATCGCGTGGCGCAGCAGATGCTCAATTGCCTCGCGCAGTCGCCGCGGGTCGCCCGTCGCCCGGCCGACCGAGCGCTGCACCTCGACGGCGAAATCGACGTGCTTGCGGTCCGCCGCGGGCTTCACCGTCGCCGCCGCCGCCCGCGCCACCGCCGCCAGATCGACGTCCTCGCGCGGCGCTTCGCCCTCGGCCGGCCCCTGCGTGAGGTCGAGCACGTCGTCGATCAGCAGCCCCAGCCGTTCGACCGATTCAAGGATCGCCGCCACGTAACCGCCCGCCTCCGGCGCCAGCGCCCCCGCATAGCCGCCGTGCAGCATCTCCGCGAAGCCGCCGATCGACGTCAGCGGCGTGCGCAGTTCGTAGCTCATGTTCGCCACAAACCGCGTCTTGACCCGGTCCGCCTCTTCCAGCGCCTGGTTGCGGTCGCGCAGCGCCGTCTCCGCACGGCGGCTGTCGGTGACGTCCAGCATGGTGAACAGCGCGTTGCCGTCGGGCAGCGGTACCGCGGCAAATTCGAAATGCCGCCCGTCCGCAAACGCCACCCGCCCGCCGCGCTGCTGACGCTCGCTGGTCGCCGCACGCACCAGCTCGGGGATCAGCGTCGCGCGGCCCGGGATCGCCAGCAGCGGCGCCGCCGCCTGCGCGAAGACGTCGACCCGCGGATGCGCGGTCAGGAACTCCTCCTCCAGCCCCCACAGGGCGCGGAAACGGTTGTTCCACAACTGCAGCCGGCCATCGGCGGCGAACACGCCCAGCGCCTCGAACAGATTGTCGAAGGTCGCGGTCCGCACCCGGAGCAGCGTATCGCGCGCGCTTGCCAGCTGCACCTGCTCCGTCCGGTCCTCGAAGATGAGCAGCAGCCCGCCGTCGGGCAATGGCTGCGCCACGACGCGCAGATGCGTGCCGCCGCTCAGGTGCCAATGCTCCTCCGCGGCGTCATCGGTCTGGAAGAACCATTCGCGCCGTTCCGCCTTCCAGCCGGGAAAATCGCGCACTTCGGGCAGCCGTTCCGCCTCGCGCATCCGTTCCAGCACGCGATCGAACTCGGGCCGGTCGGCCAGCCATTCGCTGCGCATCGCGAACATCCGCCGGAACGGCTGGTTGGAAAAGACCAGCGTGCGGTCGGCGTTGAACTGCGCCACCCCGGCGCTCAGCCGGTCGAGCATGGCGCGCTGCGCCTCGGCGAAGCGCTTCTGCCCGCTGCGCGCTTGCTCCAGCTCCTCGACGTCGACCGCGAACCCGGCGACGCCGCCGTCCGCCAGCGGGACGTCATAGACCCGCTGCGAACGCCGCTCGCCGTCGATCGTCGCGGGAAGTATCTGTTCGTTCGGCCGCCCCTTCGCCCGCGCCGCCTCCGCGCCCGCCAGCGGCCCGCCATGGCCGGCGCCCTCGACCAGCTCCAGTCCGCGCGCGATCACGTCGGCGGCGTCCCTGCCCTCCACCGCGGCGACATAGGCCGAATTGACCATCTGCATCTTGAGGTCGGCACCGCGGTACCACATCGGCAGCGGCGCCACCTCGATCAGCGCGGTCAGCGCCTCGAACGCCGCCTGGAGCCGCGCCGTCTCGCCGCCCAGCCGCGCGATCTCCGCCTCGCGGTCGCTGGCGTCGAAGAACCATACCACCGTCTCGCCCGCCGCTCCGGCATCGCCGGGTGCGCGCAGCCCGCGCACCGTCAAAGTCCGGGTCGAACCGACCGGGCGCACCGCGCGCTCGAACGCCTTGCCCGCGCGCGCCGCGCCCGCGATGTCGGTGGCGAGCCGGTCGGCATCCTCGCGGGTCAATCCGCGGTCATCGGCCGCCATCTCGCCCAGGAAGCGTACCGGCTCAGCCAGCCCCAGCCAGTCGGCCAGCCGCCGCGGCATCTCGACCCGGCCGTCGCTTTCCACCGTCATCGCCAGCGCCGGCGCGCCGCGCAGCAGCGCCGTCAGCCGCGCCGCCTCCGCCACCGACGCCCCCGCCGCGCGCCGCGCACGGGCGCCCCAGAACAGCATCAGCGCACCGCCGAGCACAATCAGCAACAGCGCCGCGCCGCCGAGAAACGCCGCCAGCGGGGTGACCTGAATCATGCGAGCCGGGCTCGACGGGACGAACGGCGCGAGGTCATCGCGCGGGTGTTAGCGGATGGCGGCGGGTTACGTCACCCCGCACGAACGCGGGGGCGACGCGAGGGACTCTTCAGGCGATGAGTGCCGCCCGCCCCTGCCGGGTGCGCGGATTGCTTGCGCAGTCCGCGACCGGCTGGCGGCTCAGTACCGGTAATGGTCCGGCTTGAAGGGTCCTTCCACCGGCACGCCGATATAGCCCGCCTGCTTGGGCGTCAGCGTCGACAGATGGACGCCCAGCTTTTCCAGATGCAGCGCCGCGACCTTTTCGTCGAGGTGCTTGGGCAGAACATAGACCTCGTTCCCGTACTTCTCGCCCGCCGTCCACAGCTCGATCTGCGCCAGCGTCTGGTTGGTGAAGCTGGCCGACATGACGAAGGACGGATGCCCCGTCGCGCAGCCCAGGTTCACCAGACGCCCCCTGGCGAGCACGATGATCTGCTTCCCGTCCGGAAACTCGACCAGATCGGTGCCGGGCTTCACCTCGGTCCACTTGTAGTTGGACAAGGCCGCGATCTGGATCTCCGAGTCGAAGTGGCCGATGTTGCACACGATCGCCATCGGCTTCATCGCCTTCATGTGATCGGCGGTGATGACGTCGGCGTTGCCGGTCGCGGTGCAGAAGATGTCGGCGCGGGTCACTGCCTCGTCCATCGTCACGACCTCGAACCCCTCCATCGCCGCCTGCAGCGCGCAGATCGGGTCGATCTCGGTCACCATCACCCGCGCGCCGCCGTTGCGGAGCGACTGGGCCGATCCCTTGCCGACGTCGCCGAAGCCGGCGACGCAGGCGACCTTGCCGGCCAGCATCACGTCGGTCGCACGGCGGATCGCATCGACCAGCGACTCTTTGCAGCCATAGAGGTTGTCGAACTTCGACTTCGTCACGCTGTCGTTGACGTTGATCGCGGGGAACGGCAGCTCGCCTTTCTTGGCGATCTCGTACAGGCGGTGCACGCCGGTCGTCGTCTCTTCCGACACGCCCTTCAGGTTCCTGACCGTCTGCGTCAGATAGCCGGGCTTGCGCTTGACGAACGCCTTCAGCGCGCGCTGGAACTCGACCTCTTCCTCGTTCTCGGGCTCGCCGAGCGTGTGACCGGCCTCCAGCTTCGCGCCCCACAGCGCGAACATCGTCGCGTCGCCGCCGTCGTCGAGGATGATGTTGGCAGTCTGGCCTTCCGTTTCGCCGTCCCACGAAAAGATATCGCCGACATAGTCCCAGTAATCGGCCAGGCTCTCGCCCTTGACCGCGAACACCGGAACGCCGGTCGCGGCGATCGCCGCGGCGGCATGGTCCTGGGTCGAGAAGATGTTGCACGTCGCCCAGCGCACGTCCGCGCCAAGCGCGGTCAGCGTCTCGATCAGCACCGCGGTCTGGATCGTCATGTGCAGCGAACCGGTGATCCGCGCGCCCTTCAGCGGCTGGCTCGCGCCGAACTCGTCGCGCAGCGCCATTAGCCCGGGCATCTCGGTCTCGGCGATCCTGATCTCGGCGCGGCCGAAATCGGCGAGGTCGATGTCCTTGACGACGTAATCGTTGGCGGTCGTGCCGGTCTGTTCCGGGGCAAGCGCGGTGGCCACGTGGGCTACTCCTGGATGATCGTGGTCGGCGGGCCGGGCGCCCGTGCCGAATGGAGGGCGTGTAGCCGATCGCGATCCGGACATAAAGCTTTCTTTATATCTCGTCGTCGACCGGCCTTGAGCCGGGGTCAACAGCGCCTCGGGCCGCAACATTTTCGGCTCGACGGATGCCGGGACAATTCCGGCACGACACGCGCCGCATTCAGGCCCGTCCCACGGACCCCACCAACAGCCGCGGATCGATGCCCGCGCCCGCGAACCCGCGCTCCCAGCGTTGGGCGGCCGCTGTGTCGAACAGCAGCGCCTCGTCGCCCTTGACGGTTACCCAGCCTGGCCGCGTCAGCTCGCCTTCCAGCTGCCCCTCGCCCCAGCCGGCATAGCCGAGCGCCACCAGCCAGCGGCTCGGCCCGCGCGACCCGGCGATCGCGCGCAGCACATCGACCGTGCTCGACAGCGACCAGCATCCGGCGACGTCCAGCGTATCCTGCCCGCCCCAGTCGCGCGAATGGATCACGAACCCGCGGCGCGGTTCGACCGGACCGCCGATATGGACGGGCGCATTCTCGCTCTCGCCCGGATCGATGGAGAACTCTTCCAGCAGGTCATGAAAGCCGAGCCCGTCATAGGTCTGTCCGATCCCGACCCCGACGGCACCCTCCTTGCCGTGCGCGCACATCGCCACCACCGCATGGGCGAAGCGCGGATCGGGCATTGCGGGCATGGCGAGCAGGAATTTCCCGGAAAGATAGACTGGGTCGTCCATGACTTGGCACCATAGCCCGGCGCCGGCGCACCGTCGCGCTTGAAATCGCGCGCGCATTCGTGGAACGCGCGGTGACCACAGGAGAAAGACCATGACCATCGCCGTCGGCGACCGCCTGCCCGAAGCGACCCTCATCAAGGTGACCGCCGACGGGGTCGAGCCCGTCACCACCGCCGACTATTTCAAGGGCCGCCGTGTCGCGTTGTTCGCGGTGCCGGGCGCGTTCACCCCGACCTGTTCAGCCAAGCACCTCCCCGGCTTCGTCGAAAAACGCGACGAGCTGGCGGCGAAGGGTGTCGACGAGATCGCCTGCACCGCAGTCAATGATGCGTTCGTGATGGGCGCTTGGGCGAAGTCTGCGGACGCGCAGGGCATCACCATGCTCGCCGACGGCAACGGCAGCTTCGCGGACGCGCTGGGTTTGAGCGCCGACAGTTCCAAGTTCGGCATGGGCATGCGCAGCAAGCGTTACTCGATGATCGTCAACGACGGCGCGGTCGAGCAGCTCAACGTCGAGGCGCCCGGCGAGTTCAAGGTCAGCAGCGCCGACTATCTGCTCGAGTCGCTTTAAGAGGTCCGGCCCGCGGGCCGGACCCGAGTTGCGCTCCGCTGGTCATTTTTCGCTGTCCTACACGCCGATGGCCGGTGCAGGACCACGTCATGACGTGCGAAGCGAACTCTTCCGACCTGCCGATCATGGTCGCGGGCGGGCGCCGCGCAACGTGGTCTAGCGGACAACATGGACAACATGCCGGCGGTGTTGTCCCCGGCTTGCCCCTGATTGTCGACACGCGTAGCGGCTTCCGATGACAACCGCATCGCAGATCGTCGCCGAGCTGGACCAGCTGTATCGCGCCGCCGTCGAGCGCCTCCAATACGCGCTTACCGCTTATCTCGCCGACGGCACTCGCCCCGATCCGCAAGCCCGGCGCGAAGGGCTGTTCGCCTACCCCGAGATACGCGTCCGCTATCGCGGCGACGATGATCGGCCGCACGGATCGATGACGCCGCTGCGGTCGTTCGGCCGCCTCGTAACGCCCGGCGACTACCGGATCAGCGTCACCAAGCCCGCGTTGTTCGCCGATTATCTGACCGAACAGTTGACCTTCCTGATCGAGGATTACGGCGTCGAGGTGGAGGCCGCGCCCGGCCGCCAGGAAATCCCCTTTCCCTATGTGCTCGACCCCGGCCACGCGCTCAGCCTGGACGCGGTGTCTGCCGCGGAATTGGCGCGCTGGTTCCCCGCCACCGAGCTGCAGCAGATCGGCGACGAAGTTGCAGATGGCCTGTGGATTCCGCAGGACGCCACGCGGCCGCTGGCGCTGTTCGACGCGCTGCGAACCGACTTCAGCCTCGCGCGGCTCCGCCACTACACCGGCACGCCGTCCGAGCACACGCAGCGCTTCGTGCTGTTCACCAATTATCATCGCTATGTCGACGAGTTCGTCCGCTGGGGCGCGTCGCAACTCGCCCCGAATCCCGATGGGAGCCCCAGCCGCTTCACCGCGCTGTCGGGTGCGGGCGGCGTGCTGATCGATCGGCCCGAGGACGTCGAGAACATCATCTCCGACAGCGCGTGGCGGCGGCATCAGATGCCCGCCTATCACCTGATGGCGGCGGACGGCACCGGCATAACCCTGGTCAATATCGGCGTCGGGCCGTCGAACGCGAAGACGATCTGCGACCACCTCGCCGTGATGCGGCCGGAGGCGTGGCTGATGATCGGCCATTGCGGCGGCCTACGCCCGTCGCAGCGGATCGGCGACTATGTCCTCGCCCACGCTTACCTTCGCGACGATCACATCATGGACGACGTGCTCCCGCCCGAGATCCCCGTGCCTGCGATCGCAGAAGTGCAGGTCGCACTCGCCCGCGCCGCCGAGATTGTGTCCGGCCAGTCGGGCGAGGACCTGAAACGCCGGCTGCGAACCGGCACCATCGTCACTACCGACGACCGCAACTGGGAGCTGCGCTACAGCCGTTCGGCGCTGCGCTTCTCATTGAGCCGCGCGGTCGGCGTCGACATGGAATCCGCCACCATCGCCGCCCAAGGCTACCGCTTCCGTGTGCCCTACGGCACTTTGCTCTGCGTGTCGGACAAGCCGCTCCACGGCGAACTGAAGCTCCCCGGTCAGGCCAACCGCTTCTACGAACGCGCGATCAGCGAGCATATGCGGATCGGCATCGAGACCTGCGAACAACTTCGCCGCGAGGGCGACCGCCTTCATTCACGCAAGCTGCGCGCGTTCGACGAGCCGCCTTTCCGCTGATCGCGGAAACCAACCGCTCGCTGCGCGTTACGCAGCCGTACCGATTTAGACAGGGAAGCTTTGAATGGCCGACGACACCCCCGATACGCCCGGCGCCCCCGCCGGCGACACGCCGCCCACTCCGCGCCGCCGCGCCGCCCCGCGCAAGGCAGCGATCCGCAAGCCCAAGGCTGACGGCGCCGCAACGCCCAAGCCGGGCCGCTCGTCTGCCCGCAGCGTCGTGGCGCGGGCCGAGGGTGCGGTGACCCGCGCCGCGACCAGCGCCCGGGACGCCGTCGTCGACGCGGAACAGCGCGTGGTGCGCGCGGTAAAGCCCCGTTCGACGAAGCGCGCGACCCCGACCCCGGCCCGGACGACGCGCGCAGCCGCGGCGTCCGATGGGGGCGGCGGCAACCGGAAAACGCGCACCAACGCCGACAAGAAATCGTCGACAACGGCGTCGGGCGGCCGCTCCGCCAACAGCAAGTCGACGCTGGCGAAGGCGACCGACCGGGTCGGCGGCAAATGGGCGGCCGCAGCACTCGCGGGCGTCGCCGCGGCCGGCGCGACCGCCGCCGCGGTGCTGACGCTGCGCGGGTCGAGCGGCAAGGGCCTCGGCACGGCGAGGAAACCGATCGACGTTTCCGGCAGCGGCGACAAGGAGAAGATGCACCCGCAGACCGTCCATTCCGGCGGCGCGCATCAGGCGGACGGGAGCGACTCCTCAGCCTCGTTCCGAGCAGGGATCGCGGACGAGGGGACGGTACCGAACAAGCGCTAGGCCGCCAGCCCGACCATGGTGGCGCTGTCGTCCCACAGCGCTGCTGCGGCGGCTCGATCCTGCGCGAGCGAAGAGGGCGTGCGGTCGATCGGCACGCGGTTGTCCATCGACCAATAAACCCCGCGTCCGCTCCCATATTGCGGCGCGGTCGCCAGCGCCGCCAGGGCCGCTCCCGAAATCGGGGCTCGGCTGACGCCCCTGCCCCGCACCACCAGCGGCAGCACGCGTCTGAACATCCACGCGAGCGGCGCAGGATAGGCGCGCGCCAGCCCGGTGCCAGGCACGAAGCCCGGATCGAACGCCATCAGGCTCAGACCCGGCCGATCGGCCCACCGCCTGGCCGCCTCCAGCACCGTCATCAGGTTGCACAGTTTGGACGACGCATAGGCCCGCCGCCCCGCAGTCCCCGGCGACGGATCGCGCTGCAAATCGCGTTCGGGATGCGCCAGCCATTCGGCGCGTGCATGACGGGGAGCGGGCATGCCGGTCTTCATTGCCGGATCGTGGACGCCGCTAGCGGTCAGCACCACCCGCGCGTCAGGCGCCAGCACCGGCTCCAGCAAGCGGAGCAGCAGGTAGTGCGCCAAGTGGTTGGTGGCGAAGGTCAGTTCGTATCCTTGCACGCTCTGCATCGGCCGCGTCAGTTGAATGCCCGCATTGCCGATCAATGCATCGACCGGTCCGGCCAGCTCGTCGGCAAAGGCGCGCGCACTGTCGAGATCGGCAAGATCAAGCGGTAACACCGTCGCCTTGTCGGCGAGCAACGGTGGAACAGCGTCCGGCGAGCGCGCGCCGATCGTCAGTCGCACGTCCGGCATCGCCGCCAGCCGCAAGGCGGCCTCCCGCCCGATCCCGCTTGTCGCCCCGGTCATCACAATGTGCACGACTACCGCTCCGTTGATTGGTCGACCAACCCGTAACCCTGTTGGCTATGGTCGCAAATCGACCACGATCGCCTCGACGATCGCGCGCTCCGGCGACGTCGCAGTTTGGGCGACTGGAAAGGCCGGGTCGGTGGTTGCCTTGACGCTCGCCGCTCCAGCCCGTCCTGTGTCACCGCTCGGAAAGCGGCATCGATCAGTCGATCGCGCGTCGACCCTTCGCCAGCCGTGGCCAGACCTACCACCCGGTCGCATGCCCCCGGTTCTGCTGGTCCAGCCACGCCTTCAACGGCGCGAAATATTCGACCAGCGCCGCGCCCGACATCTCACGGCTGCCGGTGAAGGTCTGGAGCGCGTCGGGCCAGGGCCGCGACTGGCCCATGCTGAGCATCGCGTTCAGCCGCTGTCCAACCGCGCGGTTGCCATAGAACGAGCAGCGGTGGAGCGGCCCCGTCCACCCCGCCTGCTGGCACGCCGCCTTGTAGAACTGGAACTGCAGCACCCGCGCCAAGAAATAGCGCGCATAAGGCGTCGATGCCGGGATATGATATTTCGCGCCCGGATCGAACCGCGTCTCGTCGCGCGCGACCGGCGGCCGCACACCCTGATAGCGGAGCCGCAGCGCATCCCATGCCGATTGATAGTGATCCGGCGTGATCTGCCCGGAAAAGACGCCCCAGCGCCATTTGTCGACCAGCAACCCGAACGGCAGGAACGCGACCTTGTCCATCGCCTGGCGTAGCAATAGGCCGATGTCCTTGTCCGCCGCCGGCACGTGCGCCCGGTCGAGCAGCCCGATCCGCACCAAGTAATCGGGCGTGATCGACAGCGCCACGAAGTCGCCGATTGCCTCGTGGAACCCGTCGTTAGCGCCATTCTGATACAGGTTGGACTGGCCCATATAGGCGCGCTGATAGTAGTTGTGCCCCAGTTCGTGATGCACCGTGACGAAGTCGTCGCCGTTGACCTTGATGCACATCTTGACGCGGATGTCGTTGGCGTTGTCGATATCCCAGGCCGACGCATGGCAGATCACGTCGCGATCGGCGGGCTTCACGAATTGCGAGCGTTGCCAGAAGGTCTGCGGCAGCGGCGCGAAGCCCAGCGACGAATAGAACGCCTCCCCCTGCCGCACCATCCGCACCGCGTCGTAATTCTGCGCTCGCAGCAGCGCCTCGGTATCGTAGCCGACGTCGCCCGCGCCGGGCGGCGCGACGATGTCATAAATGTTGCCCCATTCCTGCGCCCACATGTTGCCAAGCAGGTCGGCGCGGATCGGGCCGGCCGCGGGCTGGACCGCGTCGCCGTATTTCTGATTGAGCTTCCAGCGGACATAGGTGTGGAGCGCCTTGTACAGCGGCTCGACCTGCAGCCAGATGCGATCAACCTCGGCCGCAAACTGGTCGGGCGACATGTCATAGCCCGACCGCCATAGCGCGCCAGTATCGGCGTAGCCGAGCTGGCGTGCGCCCTCGTTGGCGATTGCCGCCATGCGCTGGTAATCGGTCCGCATCGGTGCACCGACATGGTCGTGCCAGCTCGTCCACATCTCCTGCAGCCGCGCCGGGTCGCGCACCGTCCCCATCGCCGCCTCGATGTCCGAGCCGTTGACTGGCCGCCCGTCGAGTGTGCCCTGCCCGCGCCCATAGGCCGACGACATGCGGGTTGATATCGTCGCCAGTTCGGTCGCCGCGCCATCGCGGGTCGGCGCCGGCAGGGTGATGCCATTGCGCATCAGGTCGAGCTTGCGGCGCGTGTCTGCCGACAGGCCTGGGACGCTGTTGAACCGCGCCGCGCCCAGCGCATAGCGGACCTGCAGCTCGGTCTGATCCGCCGCCGCCCGCGCGGCAAGCGCGTCGGTGTCGTCGGTGATGAAGGTCGCGTTGACCCAGGCTGCGCGGTTCCAGTCGGTTGCCCGCGCCGCGAAGGTCCGCTCCGCCTCCGCGACAAAGGCGTCGGCCTCCACCGCCGTCGGGCGCGCCGCCGCTGCTGGGAGCGCGGTCGGCGATGGCGCGGCTACGGCGAGCATCAGCGCCAGCGCGGCGCAGGAGGCGGTCAGTCGGAGCATGGGCACCTCGGGAGCGACGATATACCCGCCAGAGTGCGGCCCCGCTCCGCCCCGGTCAAGCGGCCAAGAACGCGGCGATCGCCTGTCCCAGCTCGGGTTTGACGACCGCGCTCATGTGCCCGCCGGGCACCTCGATATAGCGTCCCTGCGGCAACGCCTCGGCCAGCGCGGCCGCCGAGCCGTTGTCCTGATCCTCCGCGCCGCAGACCACGCCCACCGGCAGGTCAAAGGTGCGGATCACGGCGTCCGGCGTGTCGGCGAAGGTGTCGATCACGCCCAGCAGCGCTTGCGCATCGCCACCTGTCGTCCGCAGAAACTGCTCGGCCATCCACGCCCCGCTCCCGCGTTCGTGCAGGCCGAGATTGATCAGAATGTTCCGGAAATGCCCGGCGCGCCGCCCGGTGTCGGTCAGCCCCTCCAGTCCCATCCCCGAGAACACGACGCGGCGCGGGGCCGCGCCGGTGGCCAGCATCCGCGACGCGGTGCGCGCGCCGAGCGAATAGCCGACCAGGTCGTACTCGCCGAGCCCGAGATGCGCGACGAGCGCATGCCCATCTCGGGTCAGCGCATCGGGCGGATAAGCGGCCGGATCGCGCGGCTTGTCGCTCGACCCGTGCGCGCGCAGGTCGGGCATTATGACGCGGAAGCCCTCGGCCACGAGCGCTGCGGCATGGCCGTAGCGGATCCAGTTGGTCCAGGCGTCGGAGAAGAAGCCGTGGAGCAGGACCGCGGGTCGCCCCTCGCCCAGCTCGCGCCACGCAAGCCGCGCACCGTCCCAGCCAGCGAAGAAATGCGGCTCAATCGGGGAGGTCGGCACCGGCATCCTTCCACTTCTGCACAATTCGTGGGTTTGCGTCGGTGCGGCTGCGCGGCAGGCTGGCGGTATGCAGCCACGCCTCGTGAATACTCTCCACGCCGCTATGCTCTACCGGCGTCAACCGCCCGGCCTCATCGAAGCTGCCGACGGTCAGGTCCAGTCCCTCCGACCCGTCGCCCTCATAGGTCAGCGGCGTCCCGCACGCGGCGCAGAAGCCCCGCTGCGCAATTGGCGACGAGCGGTATCGGTCCGGCTCGCGCGCCCAGGTGATCGCCCCGCGCTTCACCTGCTTCAGCGCCGCCGCGAAGCCGCCGGTGGCGCGCTGGCACATCCGGCAATGGCAGAGATAGGCGTCGAGTTCGTCGACCTCGACCCGGTAGCGGATGCGCCCGCATTGGCAGCCGCCGGCTAGGATCATACCGCCTCCCGCCGCTGCAGCCCCGCCTGTCGCATCCGCCATAACGCCAACTCGATCCTGTCCTGGCCGAAGAACGGCTCGCCGGCGAAGACGAGCGTGGGCACGCCCCAATGCCCCGCCGCCTCCAGCGCCGCCTGGTTCGCCGCGACCTCTTCATCTAAGATCTGGGCTTCGGACTCGGCCGCCGCCGCCAGCATCGTCCAATCGAGCCCGGCGGCCGTGACCGCCTGTTCCAGTCGCCCCGCCGCTGTCCAGCTGCCCTCGCCGTCCCAAATCAACGGCATGACCGCGTCAGCAAAGGCGAAGCCGGCACCCTGCCGCGCCGCGGCCTGGCCCATCCTTACCAGCCGGAAGATCTGCGGCTGCTCCGCCGCGATCGACCGCGTTGCCAAGTCCTGTATGATCGGGTCTGGGTCCGGCCGTCCCATCGCGATGCCGTGAAAGGCAGCGAGGCGCAGTACGTCCAGCCTGGTGTAGCGCAGCCAGTTCGGATGATTTCGTTCGAAGAAATCCGGCTGCCGGATCGCCAGTGGATAGACTGGCCGCGCATCGAGCTTCAGCGTCAATTCGCGCAGCACCGCGCGCCACCTGACCAGCGCCAGATAGCTGTATGGGCTGCGAAACGAGAAAAAGAGCTGCGCGTCCACCACGACGTTGTTTCCGCTCGCCGCGATCGGCGCAACCCTTTCATTGCTAAGCATCCTTACTATATGCGGTGTATGACCGACGGCATCGGCTTCCTGTTGAGCGACGTCGCGCGGTTGCTCCGCCGCAGGTTCGACGAGCGCGCGCGCGCGATCGGCGTCACCCGTGCGCAGTGGCGGGTCTTGACGCTGCTGTCGCGGCATGAAGGCGCGAACCAGGGTGCGCTGGCCGATATGCTGGAGGTGGAGCCGATCACGCTGTGCCGGATGATCGACCGCCTCGCGGAGGCGGGCCATGTCGAGCGCCGCCGCGACCCGGCCGACCGGCGGGCATGGAACATTTATCTGACCGATCGGTCACGACCGTTGCTCGATCAGCTCCGCGCGATCGGCGACGCCGTGCTCGCCGATGCGCTCGGCGGGCTCGATTTGGCCGGTCGGACGTTGCTTACCCAGTCCCTCGACCAACTTCGCGCGAACCTGTCCGCGCCCGATACCAAGGACCGTGTCGCCCATGGCTGATGCCGACCCGCAGCGGATGCCGGCCATGGCGGTGGATACGCCGGTCACCGCAAAGCCACCCCGCCGCTGGCTGCGCACCGGGCTGATCCTGGTAGTGCCGCTCGTGATCGCCGCGATCGGCGCCTGGTTCTGGCTGACCGGCGGCCAGTTCGTGTCGACCGACAACGCCTATGTGCGGCAGGACAAGGTGTCCGTATCCTCCGATGTCGCCGGACGCATCGTCGAAGTGGCGGTGCAGGAAAATCAGCACGTCGCCTCTGGCGATCTGCTGTTCCGCATTGATCCCGCACCCTATCGGATCGCGGTCGACCAGGCGAACGCAGCGATCGCCAATGCACAGGTCCAGCTCACCTCGCTGCGCGCCAGCTACGCCGGGACGGCCGCCGACATTCAGGGCGCACGCGCCGCGGTCGCCAATGCGCAGCAGGATTATGGCCGTCAGCAGGCGCTGCTGGGTCAGGGCTTCACCACACGTGCGCGATTGCAGCAGGCGGAACTGGCGTTGAGCCAGGCGCGCGCGCAGCTCGCCAACGCGCAGTCCGCAGCCGAAGAGGCGCGATCCAAGCTGGCTTTCGGGGCCGCCGCGCCAGGCGAGAACCCGGCCATCGCCGCTGCCGAGGTCCAGCGCAGCCGCGCCAGCCTCGACCTCGGCCGCACTGCGGTACGCGCGCCGGTCGCGGGGACGATCAGTCAGGCAGGACGGCTTCAGGTGGGCAACATGATGATCACTGGTCTGCCCGCCGTCACCATCGTCGCCAACGGCCGCTCGTGGATAGAGGCCAATTTCAAGGAAACCGACCTCAACAAGATGCGGGTCGGCCAGGCTGCAGAGCTGACGTTCGACGCCTATCCGGGCTTACGGCTGCGCGGCCATGTTCAATCGATCGGCGCCGGTACCGGCTCCGAGTTCTCGGTGCTGCCGGCGCAGAACGCGACGGGCAACTGGGTCAAGGTTACGCAGCGCATCCCAGTCCGGATCGCGATCGACGAGGACTCGCCGCGCCAGATGATCGCTGGACAGTCAGCCAAGGTGCGGGTGGACGTGCGTGGCGTCCACTGAGCTGAAGAGCTTGCCCGTTGCAGACCTGCCTCTGCTGCAAACCTCCAACCGTGCCCTGCTGACGATCGGCGTCATGGCGGCGACAATCATGCAGATCCTCGACTCGACGATCGCCAATGTCGCGCTGCCTCACATCAAGCCCGATCTGGGTGCGACCGATGACTCTATCACCTGGGTGCTGACCAGTTACATCGTGGCGTCAGCCGTCGCGATCCCGCTCACTGGCTGGCTGGCGGACGCGATCGGCAGCCGCAAGCTGTTTCTGACCAGCATCGCCGGCTTCGTTGCGGCGTCGATGCTGTGCGGGCTCGCAACCAACCTGCCCGAAATGGTGGCGTTTCGCGTTCTTCAGGGCGTCGCCGCCGCCTTCATGAACCCGCTCAGCCAGACGGTGATGATGGACATCAGCCCGCCGTCAAAACAGGCGAGCGCGATGGCGGTATGGGGGATGGGTGTCATGGTCGGCCCGATCCTGGGGCCCGTGATCGGCGGCTGGCTGACCGAGAATTACGAGTGGCGCTGGTGTTTTTATGTCAACGTACCGATCGGCGTCGCCTGCTTTGCGGTGCTCTGGTGGTTGCTGCCCTCGCGTCCGCTGGCGCGACGACGGTTTGACCTGTTCGGCTTTTCCATGCTGGCGCTGGCGATCTCCGCCCTGCAGGTGATGCTCGACCGCGGCACCAACGCCGACTGGTTTCATTCGACCGAAATCTGGATCGAGCTGGCGGTCGCGGTCAGCGCCGCGTGGATGTTCGGCGCGCATCTGGTGACTGCGCGCGAGCCGATGTTCGATCGTGCGCTGTTCGCCAATCGCAACCTCGTAACCGGGTTGTTCTTCATGCTGGTCGTCGGCGTCATCATGATGGCCAGCATGGCGCTGTTGCCGCCGATGTTGCAAAACCTATTCGGTTACCCGGTGATGGATACCGGCCTGTTGCTGGTGCCGCGCGGCGTCGGCATCGTCGTGACGATGTGGGTCGCGGGCCGCCTGATCGCGCGCGGCACGGACCCGCGCATCATGGTTGCGGTAGGCCTCGTGATCGCCACCATCACGCTGTGGCAGATGACCGGATGGACGCTGCAGATGGGCGCACGCGAGTTCGTCATCGTCGGCTTCGTCCAAGGGCTCGGGCTGGGCCTGGTCTTCATCCCGCTGAACATCATGGCGTTCGCCACCTTGTCGCAACGGTCGCGGACGGAGGGATCGAGTCTGATGAACCTGTCGCGCAATATCGGCGCGTCGGTCGGCATCTCCGTTGTCACCGCCTTGCTCGGGGCGGGCATCCAGCGCAATCATGAGGAGCTGGGCGCACGTTTGCCCGACCTCGGTGTCACCGGAAGCGATCCGATCGTCGCGGCGATTACCGGCACCACCACCGATCAGGTGCTCGCCGTGGCGAACGGCATCGTCAATCAGCAGGCGGCGATGATCGCCTATCTCAACGATTTCGCGGTGATGATGGCGCTGACCGCCTGCGCCATCCCGCTGGTGCTGGTATTGCGCCGCCCAAAGCTGGGCGGAGCGCCGGCGACATCGGCCGCCGACGCGATGGGGCATTAGGCGAGCAGCGCGGCCACGAACGCATCCGGCGGGGCAGCCTCGCCCCATTGCGGCACGGCGGGGTCCAGCGTCACCCACGTTTGCTTGTAGTTGGTGAAGATGTGCGCCCGGCACGCCAGTTCTTCCGACCGTTCGAGCGTCCCCGCCCGCACCACCACAATCCCCGGCCGACGCGTGTTGGTGTTGTAGATCCGCGCCAGGCACTCGCCGCAGAAGCGCTGAGCGGAGGTACGTGGCCCGGAACTGTCCTGCGTCACGATCTCGCGCACGATCACCGGCCCGGTGACGGTCAGCTGCTCCTCACGCACCAGCGCTTGGACGCTGAACGCGCTCCCGCTTGCGCGTTGGCAGATGTGGCAATGGCAGGCATAAACCGGCGGCAGCGCCGGCACGTCGATCGCATAGTTACAAGCCCCGCAGCGGCAGCGGCCGGTGATTGTCATAGCGGGCGGCCCAGATCGGACATGTCGGATGCCTTGACCTTAGAGAGGAACCTGATGCCGGCGAACAACACCAGGCACTTTCGCACGTTCGGTGATCGCCTGCACACCTTCAAGCCGCCTTCTGCAAATGCCGCCGTCCAAGCAGCTCCGCGATCTGCACTGCATTCAGCGCCGCACCCTTGCGGAGGTTGTCGCTAACGCACCAAAGAGACAGGCCGTTCTCGACGGTCGGGTCCTCGCGCACGCGGCTCACATACGTCGCAAACTCACCGACGCACTCGATCGGGGTGACGTAGCCGCCGTCCTCACGCTTATCAACCAGCATGACGCCCGGCGCCTCACGCAGGATCGCCTGCGCCTCCGCCGCCGAAATCTCCTCCTCGAACTCGATATTGATCGCTTCGGAATGCCCCACAAACACGGGCACGCGGACGCATGTGGCGTGCACCTTGATCTTCGGATCGAGGATCTTCTTGGTCTCTACCACCATCTTCCACTCCTCCTTGGTCGAACCGTCGTCGAGGAAGCTGTCGATGTGCGGAATGACGTTGAAGGCGATCTGCTTGGTGAACTTGGCGGGCGTTGGCTGGTCGCCGACGAAGATGTCGCGCGACTGGCTGAACAGCTCGTCCATCCCCTCCTTCCCCGCGCCCGACACCGACTGATAGGTGGCGACCACCACCCGCTTGATCCGGGCGCGGTCGTGGAGCGGCTTCAGCGCCACGACCATCTGCGCGGTCGAGCAGTTCGGGTTGGCGATGATGTTGCGGCGCGTATAGCCCGAGATCGCCTCGGGGTTCACCTCCGGCACGATCAGCGGCACGTCGGGGTCCATGCGATAGAGCGACGAATTGTCGATCACCGTGCACCCGGCCTGCGCGAAGGCCGGCGCGTACTGCTTGGTCGCGGCGGAGCCGATCGCGAACAGCGCCATATCCCAGCCGGCGGGATCGAAATGCTCGATGTTGCGGACCTTGAGCATCCGCCCGGTCTCACCGAACTCGATCTCGTCACCCTGCGAACGGGCGGAAGCCAGCACGGCGATCTCGTCGGCCGGAAATTCGCGTTCCGCGAGGATGTTGACCATCTCGCGTCCCACACTCCCCGTCGCGCCGGCGATGGCGACCCGATAGCCCATCATCTGTTCTCCGCCGGCGCGGCTGGCCGGTTCTTCACGTTGCGGTCAAGGAACGCCAGGATGGTGCCCCACAGATGCTCGCTGACACCCTCGCCGCCGACGCGGTGAGTATAGCCCGGATAGAACATCATCTCGAACGGCGTCCGCGTCTTCTGCATCTCGGCCGCGACCAGCGTTGAGTTGGTCAGGAAGACGTTGTCATCGGCCATGCCGTGCAGGAGCAGCAGCGGATCGCGGATATGGTTGGCTTCGACCACCGCACTCGACCCGGCATAGCTGTGCGGGTCGTGCCCCGGGTCGCCCAGATAGCGCTCGGTATAATGGGTGTCGTAGAGCTGCCAGTCGGTGACCGGCGCCCCCGCCACCGCCGCAGCATAGACGCCGGGTGTCTTCTCAAGCATCTTCAACGACATATAGCCGCCATAAGACCAACCATAGGTCGCGATCCGCCGCCCGTCGACGAAGGGTAACGTCTTCAGATAGGTCGCGCCCGCCAGCTGATCGGCGACCTCCACGGTGCCCATCGCGTGGTAGATCTGGTCCTCGAACGCCTTGCCGCGGTTGTACGAGCCGCGATTGTCGATCTTGAAATAGATCCAGCCCTGATCGACCAGATATTGCGGCAACGCCCCCTGCCAGCCGCGGGTCACCTGCTGACCGGTACCGGGGCCGCCATAATGTTCGAAGAACACGGGATAGCGCCGGCCGGGCTCCAGTGGCGGCGTGATCATCTCCCAATAGAGCGTCGAGCCGTCGGCGGCCGGGATGGTCCCGAACCGCGTCGCCTGGTGGCTCTGCACGAAGGGAAAATAGGGATGCCCGGCGCGCACGGCATTCTCGTTGACCCACGACAGGCGATGCCCGCCGGTATCGGCAAGATAGACCTGGGGCGGCTGTGCGGGATTGGAGCGCGTCACGATCAGCCGCGTCGCCGCACGATCCATCGCCGCCGCGTTCCACCAGCCCGGCTCGGTAAGCCGCGTCAGCGTGCCCGGATGAGCAAGGTCGAGCGAATAGAGGTGCTGCTCCAGCATATCGTCCTTGTTGCCGGTCAGGTACAGCCGCCCATGCGCCTCATCGACCCCGACCAGCGCCGTCACCACCCACGATCCATGCGTCAGCTGCGTCCAACGGCCGTCGGCGAAGCGATAGAGATGACCGAAGCCGTCGCGCTCCGACCGCCAGATCAGGCTGCCGTCACGCATGAAGTGGTAGCTGTCGGAAAGATTGAGCCAGCTTCGCGCGCCGCTGCGTTCGGTGAACAGCACGATCGCATGGCCGGTGGCGGGATCGACCTCCAGCATGTCGAGCGTCTTCTGGTCGCGGCTCTCGCGCTGAACCATCAGATGCCGGCCATCGCGCGTCCAGTCGACGCGCGCGAGGTAGATGTCGGGGTTGGGACCGAGGTCGACCTTGACCTGACCCGAGCCGTCGGGGCGCATCACCCACAGCTCGACCATCACGTTGGGGGTGCCCGCCGATGGATAGCGCTGTTCATAGGTCCGCGTCCCCGACGCGCCGATCGACGCGCGGATCGAGGTGTGGACGGACGCTTCGTCGAAGCGCTCCACCGCGATGTAGCTGTCGTCGGGCGACCACCAATAGCCGGTGCGGCGGTCCATCTCCTCTTGGGCGACGAACTCGGCCTCGCCCCAATGTATCGTGCCCGCGCCGCTGGCTGTGACCTGCCGCGCCGCGCCGCCGGCGAGCGGCTGCACCCACAGGTTCTGGCCGCGGACGAAGCTGATCGATCCGCCGCGAGGGGAGACCGCCGGGTTAAGCGCATCGCGCGTCCCCGCCAGCCGTCGCGCCCGCCCGTCGAGCGTCGCCAGGTACAGCTCACCGTCGAGCGGCACCAGCAGCGAGCGGCTGTCGGGCGCCCAGCTATAGCTCACCACTCCAACCTTGCCGGTCAGCGAACGATCACGCTCGCGCTGCATCTTCTCGGCCTCGGACAACTCCGCGCCGCTGCCGACCCGCTTCGAATCGACCAGCATCCGCTCCTGCCCGGTACGGGTGTCGAGCGCCCACAGGTCATAGCGGTTGCGCTCGTCGGCGCGCGGACGGACGGAGGTGAGCAGCGTGCCGTCGGGAGAGAGCTTGAGCGACTGCGGCTGCTGGCCGGACAGGTCCGGACTGCCGAACACGCGCGCCAGCGTCAGGTCGCCCGGATGCACTTGGGATTGCGCGGGCGCGTCAGACGCCACGGCGACGCTCCCCAGCCCGACCAGCGCCGATCCCGCCACTCCCATCCCGATCAGCCATGCGCGCATCCATTCTCTCCACCGGGCTCGCCGCGCGGGTTGCGCGACGGTTAAGCCGGGGTCAACCGCGTCTTTACGCGCTTCGGTATAGATAGCGGGCGGACAGGGATGCTGCCGGACCAGATCGGCATCTCCGTGAGGAAGCACCGAGCCGATGTCGCACGCTCATGCACTATCATCCGACGGCGGTGCAGGGGCAACGCTGCGCCGGCTGCTCGCTGCCGACGGCACCGCCGCGCATGCCTATGCCGCCGCCCTAGCAGCGCCGCGTGCCCCTGCCCGCGACCTCGGCGATGCAATCCACGCGCTGTGCACGGTGCACGGGCACCATCCGGATCTGCTCGCCGTCGCCGCGGCACTGGGCGACACGGGGGACGCACATTCATGGCTAGCGGAGGCGGCCGCAGGCTTTACCGCGGAGCGTGCCGTACTCGCGCAGCTGGTCGCGGCGGCGGGACCGCTGCCCTCGACGCCCGGCCAGGCGGAGACATCCGCGGCACTCACCGCCGAGCGGCACGCGATGGAGATGCTTGCCCGGTCCGAGCGTGTGGGCGTCGCGCTTGGCGCCGCCGCTGCGCTGGTCGGCGACTGGCAGCCGGTGCGCGCCGTTCTCGCCCGGGCGGCCGAGCGGTTCGGCATCACCTTGCCGGCGACGATGCTGCCGCCCGTCGATGCGGTGCTCGCCCGGGTCCCGGAGCGCGCCGCCGCGTTCGGCGCACAACAGCTGCTCGCCCAGCATCGCGGATTGTGGAGCCTGCTCGAAGCGCGCAGCAGCGCCCGCAGCCAGTGAACCGGGCATTCAACGGGTTGCACCCGGCAACCCCTTAGGCCAAGCGCGTCCCCGTTGATCCAAACGGGTAGGCCGAGATGAAGCGCTTCGAAGGTACGCAGGATTATGTCGCGACCGACGACCTGAAGGTCGCGGTCAACGCCGCCGTAGCGCTCCGCAGGCCGCTGCTGGTCAAGGGCGAGCCCGGTACCGGCAAGACCGTGCTGGCGCACGAGATCGCCAAGGCGGTCGGCGCCGAGCTGATCGAGTGGAACGTCAAGTCAACCACCAAGGCGCAGCAGGGATTGTACGAATATGACGCGGTCGCCCGGCTGCGCGACGGCCAGCTCGGCGACGAGCGCGTCCACGACATTTCCAACTACATCCGTCGCGGCAAGCTGTGGGAGGCGTTCACCCGCCCCGCCGCGCCGGTGCTGCTGATCGACGAGATCGACAAGGCCGATATCGAGTTTCCCAACGACTTGTTGCAGGAACTCGATCGGATGGAGTTCCACGTCTACGAGACGAAGGAGACGGTGCGCGCGGCCGAGCGCCCGATCGTGGTCATCACCAGCAACAACGAGAAGGAGCTACCCGACGCCTTCCTGCGCCGCTGCTTCTTCCACTACATCAAGTTCCCCAACCGCGAGACGATGCAGGCGATCGTCGACGTCCACTTCCCGGGCATCCAGCGGCTGCTCGTCGCCAAGGCGATGGACATCTTCTACGACGTGCGGGAGGTGCCCGGCCTCAAGAAGAAGCCGTCTACCAGCGAGCTGCTCGACTGGCTCAAGCTGCTGCTCCACGAGGACATGCCGCTAGAGGTGCTCCAGAACCGCGATCCCACCAAGGCGATCCCACCGCTCCACGGCGCTCTGCTCAAGAACGAGCAGGACGTGATGCTGTTCGAGCGGCTCGCCTTCATGGCCAAGCGGCAGGCGAACCGGGGCTGATCCCCGGAGCCTGCCGCCCTTCAGCTACTCAACGAAGCGGAAACGCGAAATCCGGCAGACGTTGACGCCGTGCTTGATGCTGTTGTCGCCGTCGGAGAAGTTCGCCTTGAAATCGAACATGCACGCGCAGGTGCCGTCATCCCAATTGACCATCACCGCGTCGCCCGGGCGCAGCACGCGCTCGCCGAGCACATCTTCTTCCCAGGTGCGGCGGCTGGTGTTCGACCCGAACAGGCGCTCGATAGTATAACGCGTGGCGTTGATCATCCGCACGCGGCGGTCCTTGCCGTCGCGGCACCCGCTGGGCGGCGTCGCATGCGCCTGATTGAGGGTAGGCAGCGGCACGACGGCGGCGGTGGATAGCAGGGCGGCACACGCGGCGGCCGCGACCAGATGCTTCATAACGACGAACTCCCTGTTGACTCCCGGACCCCTTTGAAAAGGGATCGACAAGCTGAACCCGGATGGCGGATCAGGCAAGGGCGAGGCCCCGGATCGACGAAAGGAGCGACCGACGGTTTCCCATCGCCGGTCGCCCTCCACCCCCACCACGTGCGACGATTATTCGCCGAAGGTGTACTCGGTGATTCGGCAGACATCGATGCCGCGCCGTTCGTTGCTGTCACCGCCCGAATAAACAGCCTTGAAATCGAACGCGCAGGCGCAGCTGCCGTCATCCCAGTTGATGGTGATCGCCGCGCCGGGCCGGAGCACCTGGTCGCCCAGCACATCCTCCTCCCAGCTGCGGCGATTGACGTTCGAGCCGTAAAGGTTCTGGATGGTCTGGCCGGATGCGTTGATCATCCGTACCCGGCGGTCCTTGCCGTCGTTGCACGTAAGCGAAGGCGCGGGTGCGGCATGGGCAATGGCCAGCGTCGGTAGCGGCACGACGGCGGCGGTGGCGAGCAGCGCGGCGGACACGGCCGCCCCGGCGATGTGGTTGAACATATGAGACTCCCTGTTGGCCTCCGCATACCCCCGGAGACGTAAGCCAATCTTGCGCCAATTGCGCGCTTCAGCAAGTTACATTTGCGGTCAGGGGAACGGCACCCGGCCCGCATTCATCTTTATTTTACCGCGATCAGTAAGAGGGGTGATCTGGCAGCATGGTAAATGATCGGTATGCGTAGCGTTTTGCCCGCTCTAGCCTTGATGATCGCCGGCTCGATCGCGGCGCCGGCGGCGGCTGCGTCGCTGCTGGACTATGTCGGCCAGTGCGTGCCCTTCGCCCGCGCGGCGTCGGGCATCCAGATCTACGGTGATGCCTGGACCTGGTGGGATCAAGCTGACGGCCGCTATGACCGGGGTCATCGGCCGCGGCCGGGCGCGGTGGTGGTGTTCGCCCGCAACGAACGGTTGCCGCTCGGTCATGTCGCGGTGGTAAGCCGGGTCGTCGAGACGCGTGTGGTGCTGTTGACCCACGCCAACTGGTCGCGTTTTAACGGTGCGCGGGGTCATGCCGAGCAGGACGTGACATTGTTCGACGTATCGCCTCGCAACGACTGGAGCGAGGTCCGTGTCTGGTTTCGCGACTCGGACGGACTGGGGAACTCGGTCTATCCGGTCGACGGCTTCATCTACGGGGGGGGGGCGGCGGCGAGTGAGCTGACGGGGCGCAGCCCCGATTATGTTGGAGCGCTGATCGACGCTTACGGGCGCTGATATCTCTTCGCCCGGGATCGGTCAGGCATCCCGGTAAGCGATCTCGAAATTGCCCCATCGCCGTCCGTCAAAGAACAGCGGTACGAACACGCTCTTGACCATCGTCCGCTGCGACGATCGCTCCAGCTGGTACACCGACATGCTGAACGAGTCGGTCGAATCGATTGCGCGTTGCGTTGCGGGATCCATGAAGATTCGCCGGTTGCGGCAATGCATGTCGTTCCAGGCGGCGTCTCCCGGCCGCGGCGGCAGCGAGCGCTCGGATACATGCGTCGGCAGATAGCCGTTGACGTCGGAGATTACCGATCCCTCGATCCGCGCGTCGGATTTCGCGACCTGGTCGATGATTGCGCGGACCTGCGCATCGGCGAAGTCGGCGAATCGTGTGTCGAACCGCTCGGGGTCCGAGCCGCGGATCAGCCGGTAGGCGGTGTCGAACACGCTGGCGCGATCGATCTCGCCACGCGCGATCGCCGCGTCGACGATCTCCTGCACTGCGTCGCGCCCGGCGATCGCGATCTCGACGAACCGCTGGTCGTCCCGCGCGAAGCCGCCGACCACCAACCGGTCGAACATGCGGTTCGACAGCACTTCCAGCTCGGTGATGTTACGCTCGGCCTCCCCCAGCTGCTCGCCGTTGGCGCGAGCGTCGCGGACGAACCCGTCCAGCCCGTCGCGCACGCGAGTGACGCCCGCCTGCACCCGGCCGGTCGAGCGAACCATGTCGTGCGACTGCTGCGTCACCAGTTCCGCCAGTCGCGACACTTCGCCCAACACGCCGTCGACCGCGCCGAAGCGGTCCTGCGCCGCGCGTGCCTGATCGACGCCGGCGCCCAGGTCGGCGGCAATTCCATTCGCCTCCTGATGCAGCGAGGCGATCCGCGTGCCGATTGCGTCATTGGCGATACGGGTGGAGGCCGCGAGTCGCTTCACCTCATCGGCGACGACGGCGAAGCCGCGCCCGGTATCCCCGGCCCGGGCCGCCTCGATCGTGGCGTTCAGCGCCAGGACGTTGGTCGTCCGCGCCAGCACATCAATATCGGCGGTGACGCGGCGAACGTCCTCCATGGCGATCGCAAAACGCTGGACGTGCTCGCCCAGCCTGACAACCAGCCCGGTCAAGGAGCCGAAATCCTCCATCGCGTCGGCGATCATCGCAGTGCCGGCACGAACATTGGCGCTGGACTGGTCGGCGACCGCGCGTGCGTCGAGCACGGAGGCGGCGGTCTGCACCTGCTCGGCCGAGACCTGCTCTGTCACCTCCTGCAGGGTCGCAAGCTTGGCCAGCTGATCGCGAATGGTTTCGGACACGCGAGTCATGTGGCCGTGCGCCTCGGTCGCACCGATCGCGACTGCGCCGCACTGGCGCGCCATGTCGTCGATCGCCCTCGCGTCCGCGCCGATCGCCATGCTAGATGCGGGGTCCGACATTCACGATCGCGCTAGCCGCCCCCTGGTTAGCACCGCGTTAAGCCTGGAGCGCACCCTTGTTCCTCAACTTCCTCGACGAACTGCGCGGCGCCGGTATCCCGGCGAGCCTCAAGGAACATCTGATCCTGCTGGAGGCGCTGGAAAGCGATGTCATCGAGCGGACGCCCGAGGAGTTCTATTACCTCGCGCGCGCGACCTATGTGAAGGACGAGGGGCTGCTGGACCGCTTCGACCAGGTCTTCGCTAAGGTTTTTCGGGGCATCGCCACCACCTTCGGGCAAACCGAATCGGAAATTCCCGCCGACTGGCTGAAGGCGGTCGCCGAGAAGTTCCTGACGCCCGAAGAGATGGAGGAGATCAAGTCGCTGGGCTCTTGGGACGAGATCATGGAGACGCTTAAAAAGCGGCTTGAGGAACAGCAGGGCCGGCATCAGGGTGGCAACAAATGGGTCGGCACCGGGGGCACCTCGCCCTATGGCAACAGCGGCTACAACCCGGAAGGCGTCCGCATCGGCGGCGAGAGCAAGCACAAGCGAGCGCTCAAGGTCTGGGACCAGCGCACGTTCAAGAACCTCGACTCCACCCGCGAACTGGGTACCCGCAATATCAAGATCGCGCTCCGCCGCCTGCGGCGCTTCGCGCGCGAGGGCGCGGCCGACGAGCTTGACCTCGACGCAACAATCGAGGGCACTGCGAGGCAGGGCTGGCTCGACATCCACATGCGCCCGGAGCGACACAACGCCGTCAAGCTGCTGCTCTTCCTAGACATCGGCGGGTCGATGGATCCCTTTGTCAAGCTCTGCGAGGAGCTGTTTTCGGCGGCGACAAGCGAGTTCAAGAACTTGGAGTTCTTCTACTTCCACAACTGCCCGTACGAGGGCGTGTGGAAGGATAACCGCCGCCGCTTCACCGAGCGAACGCCGCTGTGGGACGTGCTCCACAAATACGGGCACGACTACAAGCTGGTGCTGGTCGGCGACGCCAGCATGAGCCCCTATGAGATCACCCACCCGGGCGGCTCGGTCGAACATTTCAACGAGGAAGCGGGCGCGGTGTGGATGCACCGCCTCACCACCACCTACCCCGCCGCGGTGTGGCTCAACCCGGTGCCCGAACAGCAATGGGGCTATTCGCAGTCGGTCAAGATCGTCCGCGAACTGATGACCAACCGCATGTACCCCCTCTCGCTCAACGGCCTGGACGATGCGATGCGCGAGCTGACGCGCAAGCGCTAGGAACATCCGGGATGGGCTTTGAGTTGTGATGGGAAGGAACGGAGTTCTTCATGTCCAGCATTCCCAACGCCAAGATGAAGCACGCGCATGTCCCCGACGCGGATCAGGCACGCCCCGCGCCTAAGGCCGTAAAGGAGAAAAAGGGTGCGTCGCTGAGCGATCGCGCCAAAGGTCTGGGTGAGCGCGCGCAGGATCTGGCCGAGGAGGCGGTCGACGCGGTCAAGGCGCGGCCGAAGACTGCCGCGGCGATCGGCGCGGGCCTCGTTGCCGGCGCCGCCGCGCTGGTCGGCGCCGCGACCGGCGCGTTCAAGGGCGAGGACAAAAAGCCGTCTGCAAAAAAGCCGCCCAAGAAGACGAAGAAGGACTGAACGGCCTGCAGTGCGCGCCTACGCGAGGCCGCAACTATGACCGTCAGTACAGCAGCGCGCCTCTCCGCTCCTCGAACCAGGCACTCTCGTCCGCCGCAGCCAGCGCCTCGAGATCGCCCGCCCCCGCTGCAGGATCGTCAACCCATGTCCGCAGACCCGGACCGCCGTTGATAACGTCGATCGCCAGCCTGCCGAACTCATATTCGTAAGCGAAATCGCGCCACAGGGGATAATCCGGCCGCAGCGTCCGGATCGCCTTGAACGCCGCCGCCTGCAGCCGCCACGGGCGAAACGCGGCATGGTTGTACCCGCCGCCCTCGGCGTGGATGAACAACCCGGCGCAGAGCGCGCTTGCGTGCTTGTGGAAGGTCGGCTGGAACCAGATCGGCCGCAGCGTGCATCCCGCCAGCCAGTCCGGCGCGATCCGCCGCATCGCCGCCAACAGCTCGCCCGCATCAAGATCGGGCGCGCCGAACAGCTCCAGCGGCCGCGTCGTCCCCCTGCCTTCCGATAGCGTGGTGCCCTCCAGCATCACCGTCCCGGCATAGGCGCGCGCCATGTTGACGGTGGCGGCGTTGGGCGACGGGTTGATCCACACGCGCTCGGGCGGCCAGCCGAACCCCGGCGCCTCGTCAGGCCGCCAGCCATCCATCGCGATCACGCACAGATCGACGTCGAGCCCCAAGCGCGCTGCGAACCAACGCGCCATCTCGCCCAGCGTCAGCCCGTGCCGCATCGGCATCGGCCCTGCGCCGACGAAGCTCTCCCACCCGGACAGCAGCGTCGTCCCCTCCACCGGCCGCCCTGTCGGGTTGGGCCGGTCGAGCACCCACACGGCCTTGCCGTGCTCGGCGCACGCTTCCAGCACGTAGAGCAATGTCGTCACGAAGGTGTAGATGCGGCAGCCGACATCCTGCAGATCGACCAGCAGCACGTCGAACGTGCCCATCCAATGCCCGCGCGGCCGCCTGACCTCGCCATACAGGCTGAAGACCGGGACACCATAGACCGGGTCGGTGTAGTCGGGCGACTCCATCATATTGTCCTGGAGGTCGCCGCGCACGCCGTGCTGCGGCCCGAACATCGCGGTGATCTTCACCCCCGCCGCGACCAGCGCGTCGAGCGAATGGGTGAGGTCCACGGTAACCGACGCGGGATGCGCCAGCAGTGCCACGCGCTTGCCCTCCAACGGGTTGCGGAGGTCGGGCTCAGCGAGGAGCCGGTCGATGCCGAACTTCATGACACGTCCGGTGGCGGCAGCCGCGCCGCGAAGCAAGCCGCGTGGTGGAAATCGGGCGCGCCGGGCGGGTGGGCCAGGCTCCAATAGGATTTGGTCCCGCCGGCCTCCTCGATCACCGCGCTCAGCGCCATCGCCATATCGCCGCGCGGCAGTCCCGTCAGGTCGAGCGCCACCGCTACCCCGTCGGACGTCGGCGCGACCTGCGGCGGCACGGCGAGCGGCAGGTCCGCCATGCCCTCTCGATAGCCGTCGAACGCATAGGCCGCCCATTGTGTCGACGGCGAGAAGTTGAACTCGACATAACGCTCACCATCGTCGAACCGGAGGAACAGCTCGAAACAGGTCGTCCGCCACAACCCCTCGGTGCGGTCGGGGGCGGCGGGGGTCGGCCAACGCACGGCCGCCGCCCCCTCCACCCGATATGCAAGGGTCAGCACATCCTGCGTCCGCCGTAACGTCGCGGCGACGGCCTTGACGCGTGCAGCAGGGATGTCAGGATGCGGCAGCAGACGGAACTCGGACACCAGCCACCCTTAGCAGGACGGCGTCCGGCAAGCACTGTACCGCTTCGCGACAACCGTGCGCTCAACCCGCCCGCCACGTCGCTTCCATCCTATCCGCGGCCGCCTTCCCGGCTTTTGCTGCGATCGTCGGTCTGGAGAGGCGCATGCTCGAACATCAACTCAAATTGATGGTCTTTATCCAACCGTTGGCGCAGGGACAGGAAGTCAAATCGGGGACCCCGGCGTTCAAGCCGCCCTACACCCGCGCCAGCGCCGACGCCGCCATCGCCGACAAGGCCAATCCGATCGTGGACAACCCGCTGTTCGCAAAGCTGACCGGACGCACGCACCGCCAGCTTCTCGAAAAGTGGATCAGCGACAAGACCACGACCTGCAACGACTTTGTCACCCAATGCGGGATCGCGATGGGGTTCACGGGCCTCGATGTCGGGGGAAAGGACAAATACGGCGTCGGACGATTCGACATCGCCGATATCCTGACCAGGCTCGGGCTGGCGCATTGCTGGGTGCCAGCGTCGAGCGGCGCGACGCCCGAATATGGCGACCCGTTCCGCGTCTACGCCGCCAACGCTAAGGACCCGAACGGGCTCGCGACGCTCCATATGGGCGTGTTCCTGTGGTCTGACACCGATGGCTGGCATACCGTCGAGGCGGGTCAGGGTGGCCCCAGCTCTGGCTATGACTCCGTCAAGATGCTGGTGCGACCTGGCGGGATGCCGGCCTCGGTTAGTGGCTGGGTCAGCATGCGCGCGCTGCTCGCGGCGGGGAAGCAGACCGACCCGTGGCTCGGCGGCTGGTGGGAAATCGACCAGCCCGGTTCCAGCCACAATTTCTATTATTTCGGCGCGGGCGGGAAGGTCGTGCATACGTCGCTCAGACCGGCGCACGGCAATGCGAAGCCGACGGGCGACATGACGACCGGCACCTATGAACGGCCGCCGCGGCATATGTACGATCTCAGGATTCGCTGGCCCGAAGAGAGTCTCGATGAGAGCTGGGCGTGCTGGAACGCGCTCAAGCCGCCGTTCCAGATGAACGGAACCGACTCCAAGGGCGTCAAGATGAAGGCGAAGCGGATCGGGGTGGACTTCAAGGATTTCTGACAAGGGCGAGGCGCTGGCAAAGCTGGGCGCACCCGCCTATGTCCGTGGCCCCGCCATGGCCACCGTCCTCCCCTCCCCGCCGCGCGTCGGCATGGTGTCGCTCGGCTGTCCCAAAAACCTGGTCGACAGCGAGCGTATCCTCACCCGACTGCGGGCGGAGGGCTACGCCATGTCGCCCGATTACGCCGGCGCCGACGTGGTGCTGGTCAACACCTGCGGCTTTCTCGACTCCGCCAAGGAGGAAAGCCTCGAGGCGATTGGTGAGGCGATCGCGGAGAACGGGCGCGTCATCGTCACCGGCTGTTTCGGCAAGGAGGCGAAGACGATCCGGGACCGTTTCCCCAACGTCCTCGCGATCACCGGCGCGCACGAGTACGAACAGGTCGTCGACGCCGTCCACGCCGCCGCGCCGATTGGCCGGTCGCCCTATCTCGACCTAATGCCCGGCGCCGCCGTCGAAGACACCGACCTCAAGCTGACGCCGCGCCATTACAGCTATCTGAAGATCAGCGAGGGCTGCAACCATCGCTGCGCCTTCTGCATTATCCCGCAGCTCCGCGGCGACCTCGTCAGCCGCCGCCCCGACGCGATCCTGCGCGAGGCGGAAAAGCTGGTCGCGGCGGGGACGAAGGAGCTGCTGGTCATCAGCCAGGATACCAGCGCCTATGGCATCGACATCCGCCGCGAGCCGCGCGCGTGGAGGGGCCGCGAGGTGGCACCCGCGATGACCGATCTCGCCCGCGAACTGGGCCGGATCGCTCCTTGGGTCCGGCTCCACTATGTCTATCCCTACCCGCACGTCGATGCGGTCATTCCGCTGATGGCGGAGGGGCTGGTGCTGCCCTATCTCGACATCCCCTTCCAGCACGCGGCGCCGGCGGTGCTGAAGCGGATGAAGCGCCCTGCCAACGACGCCAAGGTGCTGGAACGGCTCCGCAAGTGGCGCGCGGTCTGCCCGGACATCGCGATCCGCTCGACCTTCGTCGTCGGCTTTCCCGGCGAGACCGAAGCCGATTTCCAGTATTTGCTCGACTGGCTCGATGAGGCGCAGCTCGACCGCGTCGGCGCGTTCCGCTTCGAGCCGGTCGCCGGCGCCGCAGCGAACACGCTGCCCGACCAGGTGCCCGAGACGGTGAAGGAAGAGCGCTATGCCCGTATCATGGCGAAGACCGCCGCGATCAGCGCCGCCAAGCTGCAGGCGAAGATCGGCCGCGCGCTCCCCGTCATCATCGACGAAGTCGGCGACGAGGGCGGCGCCACCGGCCGATCGCAGGCCGACGCGCCCGAGATCGATGGCCAGGTGCTGCTCCGTGACGCGGGACACCTCCGTCCGGGCGACATCGTCAACGTCCACGTCGAAGACGCCGACGAGCACGACCTGTTCGCGGCGCCCGCCTGAGCGTGGGACACTCCTGCAAGGAGTACCCCCGTGCGTCCACGATTGCGCCTCCTCACCGCTTCTGCTTCGCTGCGACAATGCTTCTGAAACTGCTAGCCGCCCTCCTCGCCCTCCTCCCCGTCCCTGCTCTCGCCCAGGCGATCACGCCCGCGGAGCAGGCGCGGATCGACCGGCTGGTCGGAACGACCTTGCGCGACACCGGCGTCCCGTCCGCGTCCATCGCGGTGGTGCGAGGCGGGCGGATCGTGCTTGCCCGCGCCTATGGCAAGCAGTGCGAGGGCTGCGGCGCGCCCGACCCGCATCTGCCGTATCCGATCGCGTCCAATTCGAAGCAGTTCACCGCCGCGGCGATGCTGCTCCTCCAGGACGAGGGCAGGCTTCACCTCGACGACACGGTGTCGCGCTACCTTCCCGGCATCACCGGCGGCGACCGCATCACCCTGCGCCAGCTGTTGTCGCATACCGCCGGGCTGCAGGATTACTGGCCGCAGGACTACAGCTTCCGCGCGATGGCGACGCCGGTCACGCCGCAGCAGATCGTCGATCGCTGGGCGAAGCGGCCGCTCGATTTCGAGCCAGGCACGCAATGGCAATATTCCAATACCGGCTATGTCGTCGCGGGACTGATTGTCGAGCAGGTGGCGGGCGAGCCGCTGCTGTCGTTCCTGCAGCATCGTATCTTCGCACCACTCGGCATCCGGGCGGTGGATCAGGACTTGGCGGTCGGCCTCGGTTTCCCGCAGGGCTATGGCCGTCACGCGCTCGGCCCGGTCCGCCCCGCCACCCCCGCCGCACGCGGCTGGCTGTTCGCGGCGGGCGAACTAGCCATGTCGGCGGAGGACCTTGCGAAATGGGATGTCGCGCGGCTCAACCGCGCGGTGCTGCCCGCCGCCGACTGGCAGGCGCAGGAGACGCCGGTGCGGCTGACGGACGGGTCGACCAACGGCTATGGCATGGGCGTGTCGACCGGCAGCAACGACGGGCGGCGCTATATCGAGCATTCGGGCGAGGCCGTCGGTTTCTTGTCGGAGAACATTGTCTTCCCCGACCAGCACGCCGCGATCGTGGTGCTGACCAACAGCTGGTCGTCGGACAGTTTCATGCGCATCGCGCGGGGGCTGGCGCAGATCGTACTGCCGCCCGCGCCCGTCGCGGCGGAGGACAGCGTCGCGCTGGCTGCGGCGCGACGCATCTATGACCAGCTGCGTGACGGCACGCTCGATCGGACGGCGCTGACGGAGGACGCGAACTTCTACTTCACGCCTGCGACTCTGGCCGATTACCGCGCAAGCCTCCGCCCACTGGGCGCGCCGACCGCGTTCACACAGACCGGCAGGACGCGGCTGCGCGGCGGTTTTGTCAACCGGGTCTTCCGCATCACCTATCCTGGTCGCACGCTGGCGGTCAGCACCTATGCCGAGCCCGGCGCACACGGCCGGTTCGAACAATTCCTGGTGGCGTCAGCGCAATGAAATATGCCGACCTGCTCCAGCCCGACCGCGGCCAGCCCGCCCGCGGCATCCATGTCGTAAAGCCCGGCGAGTGGACCGGCTGGCTCACGGCGCAGCCTGCGCGCGCCCGCGCCGCCGTCGCTGCGCACGGCCTGACCGGCAAGCCCGGCGACAAGGCGATGCTGCCCGGCGACGGCACGGAGGACTGGTCGGCGGTGCTCGTCTGCGACGATCCGCCAAGCTCACCCTGGCGGTTCGCCTCGATGGGCGGGTTTCTGCCCGCCGGCAATTATCGGCTCGCTGGCGACCCCGGCGCGGGCGTGCTCGGCTGGCTGCTGGGTCAGTACCGCTTCAACCGGTACAAGCCGGCCAGCGATGCGGGGCCCCGCATACTCCTCACCCCCGACCCGGCGCGGATCGCGGAGACGGTCCGCCTCGCCGAGGCGACCGCGCTGGTCCGCGACCTGGTCAACACGCCCGCGTCCGACATGGGGCCTGCCGACATCGAAGCGCAGGCGGAAACGCTCGCCAACCGCCACGGCGCGCAGCTGACCGTGACCCGCGGCGACCCGCTCGCGATCGGCTACCCGATGATCCACGCGGTCGGCATGGCCGCGGCGAAGGACCGCCACCCGCGCCTGATCGAGCTTGAGTGGGGCGACCCCGCCCACGCGCGCGTCGCGATCGTCGGCAAGGGCGTGAGCTTCGACACCGGCGGCCTCGACATCAAGCCCGCGGCGGGCATGAAGCTGATGAAGAAGGACATGGGCGGCGCGGCGCATGCGCTGGCACTCGCCGGGCTGGTGATGGCGGCGGAGCTGCCGGTGCGGCTCCACCTGCTCATCCCGGCGGTGGAGAACAGCATCGCCGGCAACGCCTTCCGGCCGGGCGACGTGCTCCGCACGAGGCTGGGGCTGACGGTCGAGAACACCAACACCGACGCCGAGGGCCGTCTCATTTTGGGCGACGCGCTGACCAAGGCAGGCGAGGACAAGCCCGAGCTGATCCTCGACTACGCCACGCTGACCGGCGCCGCCCGCGTTGCGCTCGGCCCAGACCTGCCGCCGCTGTTCAGTAATGACGACGCTCTCGCCGAGGCGCTGCTCGCGGCGGGGGCCGCGCTTGGCGATCCTTTGTGGCGGATGCCGCTATGGAACGGCTACGACGCCGACCTCAAATCCGACGTCGCCGACCTGGTCAACGCGCCCGAAGGCGGCATGGCGGGCGCGATCACCGCCGCGCTCTTCCTCCGCCGTTTCGTGCCGAAGGACGTCGCCTGGGCGCACATGGACGTTTTCGCCTGGCGGCCGGCCGCAAGGGCAGGGCGGCCGAAGGGCGGCGACGCCTTCGGCCTGCGCGCCGCGTTTCAGGTGCTGAAGGACCGCTACGGCCGCGGCTGACGGCTCTCGACATGGCCGTCGAACCGGCGCAATCTCGTTTGACCGGGAAAGAACAAAAGGGTCGCGCACGAACTCGAACAGGGGGTGCGCATGCGCAGGACTATTCTTCTCACCGGCGCCGCGGCGGCCGGGATCGCCGCCTTTATGCTCGCCGGGGGCGGCGCGCAGACGGTGACCCCGCCAAAAGTGCGCTATTACATGGACGTCAGTACCGCGTCGGGCCCGCTCGCCGGCGGCCTGCGCGCGATGATGCGCGGCGGTGGTGAGAGCCGCAGCCTGACGCTCCGCCTCGGCTCGACGCTGCCGGCGAGCGACGGTGCGCCGCATGCAGACCATTTCCTGCCCGCCGGCGCGCAGATGGGCGCATCGGTGCCGCTGATCTCGCCGACCCCGACCGCCGCCGCGACGTCCGAGCCGACCACGCCCGGCGACAGCGAGCCGGGCCAGTATCGCCGACCGCAGGGTCGCCTGCTGATCTTCTGGGGCTGCGGCGCGCATGCCGGTCCGGGACAGCCGGTCATCATCGACTTCGCGCATCTGGGCGAGGGCCAGCTGCCGCCCAACCTCTTCACCGCAAACGTTCCGGTCGACCATCCGCCCAGCGCCGCAACCAGCCGCACCTTCGGCCAATATCCCATCGGCCGCGTCGCCAAGCCGCGCAACACATCATCGCTAATCGGCGATCACCGCGTCGCCGGCAATTATAGCCCCGCCATGGCCTTCAACGTCCAGCAGGATTTCCTGCCCGCGCTCAACGTCACCAGCGCCGCGCAGCCCGACGGGTCGTCGCTGCTCAGCTGGAACAGCGTCACTAACGCGACCGGCTATTACGCCTGGGCGTTCGGCAGCGGCCAGAATGGCGACGCGATCTGGTGGGCGTCGTCGTCGACGCGCGAGATGGGCGGCGGGCTGTGGGACTATGTCGCGCCTTCCGTCGTTGCACGGCTGGCGGCGCGTGGCACGGTGATGCCCGCCGCGCGCACCAGCTGCGCGATCCCGGCCGAGGCGAAGGGCAGCGGACAGCTCATCACCTTCATGACCGCGTTCGGGCCGGAGCTGAACTTCGCCTATCCGCCCCGCCCCGCCAACCCGCGCGTGCCTTGGCATCCCGATTGGGAGGCGAAAGTCCGGTACAAGTCGACGACGATGGTAGTGCCCGGTATGGGCGGCGCGGCGGGCGGACAGAACAACGGCCAGCAGCCCTGCCGTCCGAGCGTCGGCGGGATCATGGGCGGCATGCTCGGCCGCAGGCGCGGCTGCTGACCAGCGCGGTGCGGCGCTCCCGCTAGAGCGCCGCAGCCGCCGCGATGATCGGCACGAACTTCGCAGCTGTCAGGCTCGCGCCGCCGACCAGCGCGCCGTCCACATCGCTCGCGCCGATCAGGGCTGCGGCGTTGTCCGCCGTCACGGACCCGCCGTACAGCACCCGCACCCGCGCCGCCTCCTCCCCGCTCAGCCGCCTCAGCTCGGCCCGCACCGCGCCATGCATGGCCGCTACGTCGGCGACCGTCGGCGTCCGCCCCGTCCCGATCGCCCAGACCGGCTCATAGGCGACCGACAGCCAGTCGCCCGCCGCGCCTTCCGGCAGCGACCCGGCGAGCTGCGCCGTTACGACGCTCACCGCCTGCCCCGCATCCCGCTCCGCCAGCGTCTCGCCGACGCACAAGATGACATCGAGCCCGTGGCGCCGCGCCGCCTTCGCCTTGGCACGGACGATCGTGTCGGTCTCGTTGCAGTCCGCGCGCCGCTCGCTATGGCCAACGATCGTGAATCGCGCGCCGGCATCCCCGGCCTGCGCGGCGGAGACGCAGCCGGTATGCGCGCCCGCATCGGCGTGGTGCACGTCCTGCGCCCCGATCCCGAGTCCCGGGACGCGCTCCGCCGCCGCGGCGATGAGCGTGAACGGCACCGCCACCGCGACGTCGACCCCCTCGGCAACCATCGCCGCGATCGCGTCCAGCTCACCGAGCGATGCGCGCACGCCGTTCATCTTCCAATTCCCCGCCACCAGCTTGCGCCGCATCTCGGTCTCCTCGCGCGCCGTCGATAGCCCGCAACCGCCGCCGCACAAGCTTGAAGCACCGCGCCCGCCCCCGTAAGGCAATCCCGTTCTCACCGGCCGAAAGCTCCGCCCGCATGCTCTCCACCTTCCGCCGCCTGATCTATTCCAAGGCGGGCGCGATCGTCACGGGCGTGGTGCTGGTCCTGATCGCGCTGGCGTTCGCCGGTGGCGACGTCTCGTCACTGCGGTCGCAGGGGCTGGCGGCGCTGGGCGGCAGCGGCAGCGGCAGCGACGCCGCGCGGGTCGGCAATGTCCGTATCGACGCGGCCGAGCTGACCCGGCGCGCGCAACAGGATCTCGCCAATTTCCGTGCGCAGCAACCGACGCTGACAATGGCGCAGTATATTGCGGGGAACGGCCTCGACGGCACGCTCCAGCGGCAACTTAGCGGATTGGCGCTGGAGCAGTTCGGGCACAGCCAGGGCATGCGCATTTCCAAACGAGCGGTTGATGGCCAGATCGCGTCCTTTCCCGGCCTGCAGGGCCCAAACGGTGAGTTCGACCCGACCATCTTTCGACAGGTGCTCGCGAACCAGAAGATCAGCGAGCGCGACTTCCGCGCCGACCTCGGCCGCGATCTGCTGACCCAGGCGCTGACGATCCCGCTGAGCCGCATCCAGACCGTGCCGCAACAGCTGGCGGTTCCCTATGCCGATCTGCTGCTGGAGCGGCGGCAGGGGTTGATCGCCTTTGTGCCCACCCAAGCGATGACCGCAGGTCCCCCGCCGACCGAGGCGGAACTGCAGAGCTTCTACACGCGGAACATCGCGCGCTACACCGTGCCCGAGCGGCGCGTCATCCGCTATGCGCGCGTCACGCCCGAGCGCGTGCAGGCGCAGGCAGCGCCGGGCGAGGCGGAAATCGCCGCGGCGTACAATGCCGACCGGCTGAGATATGCGCCGACCGAGCAGCGCACGGTGACGACCGTGGTGGTGCTCGACGCTGCCGGGGCCGCGCAGCTCGCCGCCAAGGTGAAGAACGGCCAGTCGCTTGCCGCCGCCGCCGCCGCGGCGGGGCTGTCCTCCTCGGTCAAGGCCGGCCTGACCCGGGCGGCGCTCGCAACCCAGACCTCAACCGCGGTCGCCGACGCGGTGTTTGGCGCAGCGAACGGCGCCGTCGTCGGCCCGATCCGCGGCGGTATCGGTTTCACCGTCGCGCATGTCGACCGCGTCGCACAGGTCGCGGGCAAGACGCTGGCGCAAGCGCATGGCGAGATCGCCGCCGCGCTGCGCGCGCAGAAAACGGCGGAAGCGCTCGGCACGCTGCACGAGCAGCTGGACGACGCGCTGGCCGATCACGGCACCTTCGACGAGCTGGCGCGCGACAAGGGGCTGCAGGCGCAGGTCACCGCCGGGTTGCTTCCCAACGGCACCGATCCCGATCACCCGGGCCAGCCCGATCCTGCGCTGACGCCGCTGGTGCAGGCGGTCTATCAGATGCAGGCTGGCGACGAGCCGCTGCTGGTGCCGACCGGCGCCGACGGCAGCTTCGCGCTGGTTGCGCTGGGACAGGTGGTGCCCGCGACGGCGCGGCCGCTCGCGACGGTGCGCAACGACGTTCAGCGGGATGTCGCGGGCGAGCGCGCGGTGCTGGCCGCCCGCCGGGTGGCCGGGCAGATCCTGCAGCGCGTCAACGCCGGCCAGACCCTGCAACAGGCATGGACCTCGACCGGATTGTCCGCGGCGGGGCCGAAGCCGATCAGCGCCAGCCGCGACGATGTCGATCGCGCCCAGGGGCCGACCAAACAGCCACTGGCGCTGATGTTCGCGATGGCGCCGGGCACGACCAAGCTGCTCGAAGCGCCCGGCGGCGCAGGCTGGGCAGTGATCCGGCTCAACGCGATCCAGCGCGGCGATGCGTCGCACGACGTCGCGCGGGTCAACGCCGTGCGGCAGGCGTTCGGCGGGCTGATCGGGCGCGAATATGCCGAACAGTTCGCCCGCGCGGCGCAACGCGAGGTCGGCACCTCCACCAACCCTGCCGTCGTGGCGAGGGTCAGGGCGCAGCTGCTCGGTCAAGGTGGCTCCGGCGGCAACTAAACGCATGACCGTGTGCCCCGAGCCGATCGCAGCGCAGGCGCACACTGCGACGCTCGCCGCTGGCCGTCCAGCGCTGATCTGGCGGCGGCAGGTCGCCGACACGGAAACCCCGGTCGCCGCGGCGCTCAGGCTGATCGAGCCCGGACGCGGCGACTTCCTGCTCGAATCGGTAGAGGGCGGCGCGATCCGCGGACGGCACAGCCTGCTCGGGCTCGCGCCGGACCTCGTCTTCCGGGCGCAGGGCGATGCCGCCGAGATCAACCGCCACTGGGCTACTGACCGCGACTCGTTCGTTGCCGCCGGACCGACGCTGGCGGCGCTGCGCACGTTGGTCGCCGAATGCCGTGCCCACGTCCCATCCGCGCTGCCCCGCGCGCTCGCCTGCTTGGTCGGTTATTTCGGATACGAAACGATCGGCTTGGTCGAGCGGCTGCGGCAGCCCGAGGCCGACCCGCTCGGCCTGCCCGATATGCTGTTCGTCCGCCCCACGGTGCTGCTGGTGTTCGACCGCCTGGCCGATGCGCTTTTCCTTGTCGCGCCCGCTTGGCCCGACGCCGCGCGCGACCCCGCCGCGATCGTCGCCGAGGCCGAGGAGCGCCTCGACGCCACCGCTGCGCGACTCGCAGGAACGCCGCTCGCCGCCCCGGTCCGTGCCGAGGCGCCCGAGCCCGCCTACGTCCCGGCGATGCCGCCCGCGCACTACGCAACGATGGTCGCGCGGGCGAAGAGCTACATCGCTGCGGGCGACATCTTCCAGGTCGTCCTCGCCCAGCGCTTTGCCGCCCCCTTCGCGCTGCCCCCGTTCGAACTCTACCGATCGCTCCGCCGGATCAACCCGTCACCGTTCCTCTATCATCTGGACCTGCCCGGCTTCGCGCTGATCGGCTCCAGCCCCGAAATCCTGGTCCGCGTCCGCGACGGCGAGATCACCGTGCGCCCGATCGCCGGCACCCGCCCCCGCGGCCGCACCGCCGGCGAAGACGAGATCAACCGCGCCGAACTGCTCGCCGACCCAAAAGAGCGCGCCGAGCATCTGATGCTGCTCGACCTCGGCCGCAACGACGCGGGGCGGGCGGCGGTGGCAGGCAGCGTGCGCGTGACCGAAAGCTACACGGTCGAGCTCTACAGCCACGTCATGCACATCGTGTCGAACGTGGTGGCGGCGCTAGCGCCCGGCCGCGATGCGCTCGACGCGCTGTTCGCCGGTTTTCCGGCGGGGACGGTCAGCGGCGCGCCCAAGGTCCGCGCCTGCGAGATCATCGCCGAACTGGAGCCCGAACGGCGCGGCGCCTATGCTGGCGGCGTCGGCTATTTCTCGCCCGACGGCTCCCTCGACTCGTGCATCGTGCTCAGGACCGCGGTGGTGAAGGACGGCTTCATCCATGCCCAGGCCGGGGCAGGGATCGTGGCCGACAGCGATCCTGCGTCGGAACAGCGGGAGTGCGAAGCAAAGGCCGGTGCGATCCTGGCGGCCGCGCGGGACGCCGTGGCGCGAGCGGGCGAAGCAGGCTGGGGCCAGTAAGGCCGCCCCTCTCGACGGTGGCGAGCTACTGCCCGGTGGCCGGTCCGCGACCCGTGACGTTCCCCGCGCGCTTCTCCGCCGCATAGGCCCGCGCGGCCGCCAGCGCACAGCCGCTTTGCCCGCCCGTGCCGATCGGCGAGCAGGTGTCGGGAAGCCCGGCCGCCACCCGGCTTTCCTGATCCACATCAGCCGCGCGGGCCGCCCAGCTCTGATTGGCGGCGGTCACCGGCCCGTCGTCGCGCAGCGCTCGCGGGATACGGTAAGGCTCTTCGGCGAAAGAACAAACCACCACCTCGCCGGCCACCGTCGAACGGGGACAGGCCTGACCGCGCTGGATCGTCACGCTGCGGATGCGCTGCGGGGTCGGCGAGCCCTGCGCGGTCGCGAGCGCAGGCACGACGATCAGGATGGCGGCAGCGAGGCGTAGCATAAGCAAAAGCTCCTTTGCCCCGCCCAACGCGCGGACGGTGTGTCGGGTCCGCAGTTCAGCTTGGCAGAAACGGGATCACCGCGCGATAATCCGCCGCCCGCCCGCTGCCGCGCCACGCCGCCCGATGCTGCGTCAGGCGATACCAGTCCTCGACGATCGCCGCCTGCTGCTCGATCCCGTAGCGTTCGAACGGCTTGAGCGGATCAAGCGCGCCATACTGATAGTTCCGCTCCCAGAACCCGCGCGGGATCACCCACTGCCCGGTCTGATGCTGCCAGACATGGACCAGCTCGTGGATCAGCCAGGCCATATTGTCCCAGCTGATTGAAAAATCGGGTAAATGGTCCTCCGGCCGGAAGTGGATCGCGCCCCACGGCGTCACCGCGGTCCGCTTCGTCTGCATCGGCACGAACGGCCGCGCGAAGACCCGCACGCGCACCCAGTCGATCGCATCGCCGAACACCGCGCGCGCAGCGACGAGCTCGCCGGGCGCAAGGCCGCGCGGCAGCGTTCTGTTCCACGAAGCCATGACGCCCGCCGCTATGGAGCGACGGGCGCGCTTGCAACCCCGCCCCCGCCCGCTAGAGCGCCGGGCGCATGCTCCTCGTCATCGACAATTACGACAGCTTCACCTGGAACCTGGTGCATTATTGCCAGGAACTCGGCGCCGAGGTCGAGGTGGTGCGCAACGACGCCATCTCCGCCGGCCAGGCGCTGTCGTCGGGCGCGGACGCTTTCCTCATCTCGCCGGGGCCGAAGACGCCGGACGATGCCGGCGTCACCCTCGATCTCGTCGCCGCCTGCGCGGACCAGCGCCGCCCGCTGCTCGGTGTCTGCCTGGGGCATCAGGCGATCGGCCAGCATTTCGGCGGCCGGGTCGAGCGCGGCCACCTGATGCACGGCAAGACCAGCCCGGTGCTGCATGACGGCACCGGCGTATTCGAAGACGTGCCCAGCCCCTTCACCGCCACCCGCTATCATTCGCTGATCGTCAACGACGTGCGCGCGCCGCTGGTCGTCAATGCACACAGCAGCGATGGTGCGATCATGGGTTTTCGCCACGCCGATCTGCCGATCCACGGCGTCCAGTTTCACCCCGAGTCGATCGCGACCGAACACGGCCACGCGATCCTCGCCAATTTCCTGCGCCTCGCGGGAATGCCGGCGCGCGAGCCCGCATGACCACGCTCGCGGTCCTGCCCTCTCCCGCGACGCCGCTCAGCCACGAGTCCGCACGCGCCGCGTTCGCCGACATCCTGGACGGCCACGCCGCCGCAGACGATATCGCAGGGTTTCTCTGTGACCTGTCTGACCGTGGCGAGACCTCGATCGAGATCGCCGAGGCCGCGCGGGCGCTACGCGAACGCCTACTGCCGATCACCGCCCCGTCGGGCGCGATCGACGTCTGCGGCACCGGCGGCGATGGCCACCACACGCTCAATGTCTCGACCGCGGTCGCGCTGGTGGTCGCGGCGGCGGGGGTGCCGGTCGCCAAGCACGGCAACCGCGCCGCCAGCTCGAAGGCTGGTGCGGCCGACACGCTGGAGGCGCTCGGCCTCGACATGGTTCGTGCAGGCGCGGCGGCGGAAGACACGCTTCACGCGCTCGGCATCTGCTTCCTGTTCGCGGGCAACCACCATCCGGCGATGAAGCGGATCACCCCGATCCGGCAGCGGCTGGGCCGCCGCACCATCTTCAACCTGATGGGCCCGCTCGCCAATCCCGCGCGCGTCGAGCGCCAGCTTGTCGGCATCGCCCGGCCCGACTACGCGCCGGTCTACGCCGAGGCGCTGGCGCTGCTCGGTACCGAGGCAGCGCTGATCGTGTCGGGCGAGGAAGGCCTGGACGAGCTTTCGGGCGCTGGGCCGAGCGTCGCCGTATCGGTCGGTTGCGCCGCCTTCCCCGACCGGATCGCGCCGGAAGATGCGGACCTGCCGCGCCATCCGCTCAGTGCGATCCGCGGCGGCGACCCCGCCCACAATGCGCTGGCGCTGCGCAGGCTGCTTCGCGGCGAGACGGGTGCGTATCGCGACGCCGTCCTCCTAAACGCCGCCGCCGCACTGATTCTGGCCGGGACCGCTGCGACGCTGCCTGAGGGCGCGGTGCTGGCGGCGGAAGCAATCGATTCCAGGGCGGCGAACGATCTGCTCGACCGCTGGATCGCTTGGTGACCGACCGGCTCGGGGAAATCCTGGCGACGACCCGCGAGGAGGTCGCCCGCCGCCGGCGCACCGGGCTCCCCGATTTGCCGCCGCCGACCCCGCCGCGCGGCTTCCATGCCGCCCTTCTGACCAAGGTGCAGCACGGCTTCGGCCTTATCGCCGAGGTCAAAAAGGCGAGCCCGTCCAAGGGCCTGATCCGCGCCGACTTCGACCCCGCCGCCCACGCCCGCGCCTATGCCGCGGGCGGCGCGGCATGCGTGTCGGTGCTCACCGACCAACCCTATTTTCAGGGTAGCCTCGACTACCTTGTCCAGGTGCGCGCCGCGGTCGACCTGCCGGTGCTCCGAAAGGACTTCTTGGTCGACCCGTGGCAGATCGCCGAAGCCCGCGCGCACGGCGCCGACGCGATCCTGCTGATCGTCGCCGCGCTAGACGACACGCAGTTGGTCGAGTTCGAGGCCGCAGCCATCGAGGACGGTATGGATGTGCTCATCGAAGTTCATGACGAAGCCGAACTTTACCGCGCGCTCCGCCTCCGCACGCGCCTGATCGGCGTCAACAACCGCGATCTCAGGACCTTCGATGTCGACCCCCGCCGCGCGTGGCAGCTCGCCGCCCGCTTTCCTGCCGGCTACACGATCGTCTCCGAAAGCGGCATCGGCACTCGCGCGGACCTTCAGGCCGCCGCCGATCACGGCATCCGCTGCGTCCTCGTCGGCGAGAGCCTGATGCGCCAGTCCGACGTTGAGGCCGCCACCCGCGCGCTGCTTGATGGCTGACCTCACCCACCTCGACGCGACCGGCGCAGCCCACATGATCGATGTCGGCGCCAAGCAGATCACCCGGCGTGAAGCGACGGCAACCGGCCGCATCACCCTATCCGCCGAGGCCCTGCAGGCGATCCGCGATGGCAGCGCCAAGAAAGGCGACGTTCTCGCCGTCGCGCGTGTCGCCGGCATCATGGCCGCCAAGCGCGCCAGCGACCTGATCCCCCTCTGCCACCCCCTTCCCCTCACCCGCGTCGCCCTCGACCTGGCGCTCGGCGACCGCGAGGTCACCGCCACCGCCACCTGCGCGACCGATGGCAAGACCGGCGTCGAAATGGAGGCGCTGACCGCCGTTTCCGTTGCGTTGCTGACGATCTACGACATGGCCAAGGCGCTGGACCGGGGCATGACGATCGAGGGCGTGCGGCTGCTCGCCAAAAGCGGCGGCACGTCGGGGGATTGGGATCAGCGCTAATCCATCGGCATCGTCATGCCCACCCACGCAGCATAGCCGAACACCAGGATCGCAATCAGCCCGCAGCACCCGCCGCCGACGTTGCGCGGCTTATCGGGTTCATCTTTCTCGCCAAACCATTGCGACCAGACCGCGACCAGGCCGAGCGCGCAGATCAGCAGCACGAAACCCATGAACACCCGCCACAGCCAGTCGCCGATCCGGTCGAACAAGGCGGCATGATCGTCCAGCCATGCGGTGATCTCCGGTGGCGAGAAGCCGAACAGCCACGCAACGGCGAACAGCAGGAAGAAGAGTAGAAACAGGAAGGCGTAGAGCGTGCCGGCCCCGGCGAACCACAGCCCCGTGTCGATCACGAATGGCCAGATCAGCGCCGCCAGCCGCCAGAGCCACCGCAAAAAGCGCATGCTCCACCCCCAATGACGTGGCAGCTCCCCGCGCTGCGCAGTCGCCGGACGGGGATAGCATGAAAGCCTGTCGCGCGGCGAGGTCGATGTGGCATGGGGTGCCGGTGACCGCCCCCCCACTCTTGCCGATCGCCGAGGCACAGATTCGGCTCTTTGCGCTGGCGGAGCCGGTCGGCATCGAGAACGCGCCGCTTGCGCACGCCGCGGGCCGCTGGGCCGCCGCCGACATCCGCGCACTTCGCACCCAGCCCGCAGCCGACCTGTCGGCGATGGACGGTTACGCGATCCGTTTCGCCGACCTGCCCGGGCCGTGGCGGGTAGTGGGCGAGAGCGCAGCGGGGCGGCCCCATGGTGGCCGGATCGGACCCGGCCAGTCCGCCCGTATCTTTACGGGCGCAGCGATGCCCGACGGCGCCGACACCGTGCTGATCCAGGAAGAAGCCGGGAGCGACGGCGACCGTCTTCGCCTGACCGGCGAGGGGCCTGCCGGGCTGGGACGCAACACCCGCCGCCGCGGGCTCGATTTCGGCAAGGGCGACCTCCTGATCGAAGCCGGCCAGCGGATCACCCCCGCACGGCTGGCCGTCGCCGCCACCGCCGGTCACGGCACCCTGCCGGTCCGCCGCCGCATCCGCGTTGCGATCGCCGCGACCGGCGACGAGCTCGTCGAACCGGGTACGCCGGTCATCGGCACGATGCTGCCGGAGTCGAACCGCGCGATGCTCGCCGCGCTGCTCGCTGATCTACCTGTCGAGCCGATCGACCTCGGCATTTTGCCCGACAATCTGACCACGTTGCGCAACGCTTTTGCAGCGGTGGATGCCGACCTGCTCGTCACCTCGGGCGGCGCATCGGTGGGCGACCACGATCTGATCCGTCCGGCGCTGGAGGCGGCGGGGGGCACGCTGGACTTCTGGCGGGTCGCGCTGCGGCCGGGCAAGCCGATGCTGGCCGGCCGATTGGGCGCCGCGGCGGTGCTGGGCCTGCCCGGCAATCCCGTGTCGGCGTTCGTGACGACGATCCTGTTTGTCCGGCCGCTGATCGCACATCTCGCCGGGGCGGCAGATCCGCTCCCCCGTCCGCGGCGCGCGGTGCTGGGCGAGGGTCTCTCCGCCAACAACGGCCGCACCGATTACCTGCGCTGCGTGGAGCGCGGCGGGCAGGTGTTCGCCGCCCCGGTGCAGGACAGCTCGATGCTGCTGACCCTCGCGCGATCGACTTGCCTCGTCATCCGCGCCGCCGACGCCCCGTCGGCATGCGCAGGCGACTCGGCGGAAGTCCTCGACATCGCCTGAGGGATCAGGGTTGACGTCAGCTTATTTGTTCCATAGGAGTTCCGCGTTCGTTCCTGGACGGAGAACCGCGATGCTTACCCGCAAGCAGCACGAGCTGGTCTGCTTCATCAACGACCGGCTGGCCCAGACCGGCGTCTCCCCCTCGTTCGAGGAGATGAAGGAGGCGCTTGACCTCAAGTCGAAGTCCGGCGTCCACCGTCTGATATCGGCGTTGGAGGAACGCCAGTTCATCCGCCGCCTGCCCAACCGCGCCCGCGCGCTGGAGGTGCTGCGCATGCCCGAGCGACCGGAGAAAAAGGCGCCGAGTAAAGTCGTTTCGCCGCAACTTCGACAACTTCCGGCGCCCGCCAACGACGTGATCGAGATCCCGCTCCATGGCCGTATCGCCGCGGGCGTACCGATTGAGGCGTTCGAGGGGGTATCCACCCTCGCCGTGCCCGCCGCCCTGCTCGGTCAGGGCGATCACTATGCGCTGGAGGTCGCCGGCGACTCGATGGTCGAGGCAGGCATTCTTGATGGCGACTATGCGCTGGTAAAGCGGCAGGAGGTCGCGCGTGACGGCGAGATCGTGGTGGCGCTGATCGACGACGCGGAGGCGACGCTCAAATATTTCCGCCGCGAAGGCGCGATGGTCCGCCTCGACCCCGCCAACCGCGCCTACGATCCGCAGCGCTATCTGCCCGCACAGGTCCGCATCCAGGGCAAGCTGTCAGGGATCCTGCGGCGGTATCATTGACGCAGCTACACGCTTGCCGGAGCGGAACCACTAAACTGGGCCGAGCGGCGATGTAACGGGTGATCACGGTCGCACGCCAGCTGGGCGTAGTCGGTCGTGATGATTTGGCGAGTCGCGGCCACCATGGCGTCGACGAAACCGGCTCCTGTCGCCATCTTCTGCCTGTCCCAGCCGCACCGGCGCCCGCCATGGATGCTCATCGCCCGGGTCGAGGACCGTCGTCACCTGCGGTTCGGCGCCCAGCGTGATCGCCACCCCGCCGATCCGCGCCACCACCGGCTTGTCGAGCCGTAGCCAGCGCGGCGTGCACCCGCGCGGCAGCCACCGCTCGCTCACCACGATGTCTGCCTGCCGGCATGCCGTGATCAGCTCGACGGTCGGCACGGGATACCCACTCCGCGTCGCCAGCACCCGCCAACGCCGCCCGTTCCGCGTCAGCTCGGCCAGGCATAAGTCGTCGCTGCACCGCGCCATCGGCTGGTCAGGCAGCAGCGCCAGCGCACCGTCGACACCGCCGCTCTCCGCCAGCATCGACTGGGTATAATCTCCCGCCCGATCGCGCAGCAGCGCCATGCCGCCATCGGGCAGCCGCACTGCCATGTGTCGCGCGTCGCCGGTCACCAGCAGGTCGGGCGCCGGCGTCGCCACCGCCCACGTCGCGCCCGCAACCAGCGGTAGGACCCCCAGCCGCCGCCACCGCGTCCGCCACAGGGCCAGCCACAGTCCGCCCACGACCATCAGGCCGAATGCCCCCTCCGGCATCGACGGCAGCGCCGCCACCGCCCCAGGCGCCGCCGCGACGGTTCGCGCCAGCCATAGCAGCACCGCCATCGACCTGCCCGTCAGCCACCACAGCGGCGCGCCCAGACCGATCAGGTCGAGGAACAGCGCCGCAGCCTCCAGCGGCATGATGACGAAGGTGGTCAGCGGGATAGCGACGATATTGGCCGCCGCGCCGTACAGCCCGGCCCGGTGGAAATGGTACGCGGCGATCGGCATCAGCGCGAGTTCGACAACCAGCCCGGTCAGCAAGAGCGACAGCAGTTCGCGACCCATGCGTCGCCAGCGCCCTTCCTCGTGCGGACCGAAAAAGGCGGCGACCTGCGGCTGTTCGTGGAGCGCGATGATCGCAGTGATCGCGGCGAAGGAGAGCTGGAAACTCGGTCCCGCCAGAGCCTCGGGCAGGATCAGCAGCACGGCGATCGCACCCGTCGCGACCAGCCGCAGGGTCACCGCCTCGCGCCCCAGCGCCAGCGCGCCGAGCACCAGCAACCCCGCCACGCACGAGCGGATCGTCGGCACCTGCCATCCGGTCAGCGCCGTATAGCCGATCGCGGCCGCCGCGCCCGCCAGCGCCGCCAGCATCGGCAGCCGCGTCCGCAGCGCCAGCCAGGGGCTGAGCGCGAGCAACCGCAGCACCACGAACATCGTCGCCGCCACTACCGCGGTGATGTGCAACCCGCTGACCGACAGCAGGTGCGCGAGCCCGGCCCGACGCATCGCGTCGGAGTCGGCCAGTCCGATCGCACCGACGTCGCCGGTGACCAGCGCCGCCGCAATGCCGCCCTCGCTGCCGGGCAGCTGGTCGGTGATGTGCCGGGTCAGCGCCGGCCGCAGCCCGCCGCCCGCCCGGCCGGGCCGCACCACCGTCACCGGCGCAAAGCCACGGCCCGTCGCGCCGATGCCGTCGAACCAGGCCTGCACGCCGTAATCGTAAGCGCCAGGCACCGCGGCGGTCGGTGGCGGCATCAGCCGGGCACGCAACCTCACCAGCGCTCCCGCTCCCAACCCCGCCGGGGCATCCGCCTCCTGCAGGTTGACGCGGACACGCGGCGGTAACGCGACCGGACCGCCTCCGCCGTCGGTCGCGTCTGCCTGCGGTCGCAGCGTCAGCCGCACCAGCCCGCGGGCAGCGAGCGGTTCCACCACATCGACGCGGGCGGTGAACTGCGCGATCGTCGGCCCGGCCAGCACCGGCGCCGCCACCCGCTCCGCCCGCCACCAGATCAGCGTCACCCCTAGCGCCGCCGTCAGCGCGCCGATCCCGACCGCACGCCACAACCGCTCGTGCCTGCCCACGGCGAGCGCCGCCAGCCCAACAGCAAGACAGCCCAGCACCGCCGCCGTCCAGCTGCGCGCATCCGGGAGCAGGAACCACGACGTCACCCCGCCGCCGAGCGCAACGGGCAGCCACAAGGCCAGCTGGTCGCGCTCCGCTTCAAGCCAGCGCTCGATCGCATCGCCCACGCGCCGGACCCTTTGCGGCCGGTCGAACCCCATGCTAGCGGCCGGAAGGGCGGTATTCGCCATCGCCCGTCAGCTTGGGAGCAGCCGCGCTTGAGCGCAACCGACAACACGACCGCGCCGGTGGTGACCCGCTTCGCGCCCTCACCGACCGGCTTCCTGCACCTCGGCGGCGCGCGTACTGCTCTGTTCAACTGGCTGTTCGCGAAGCACCATGGCGGCAAGTTCCTGCTAAGGATCGAGGACACCGACCGCGTTCGCTCGACCCAGGCGGCGATCGACGCGATCCTGGATGGGATGCGCTGGCTCGGGCTCGACTGGGACGGCGACGCTGTGTTCCAGTTCGCCCGCGCCACCCGCCACGCCGAGGTCGCGAACGAGCTGGTTGCGCGCGGCCACGCCTATCGCTGCTGGATGACGCCTGCGGAGATCGACGCACAACGCGCCGCCGCCCAGGCTGCGAAACAGCCGCTCCGCATCCGTTCGCCCTGGCGCGACCGGACCGACGGACCCGCGGACCGGCGCTTTGTCGTCCGCCTCAAGGCGCCACGCGAGGGCGCGACGACGATCGACGACCGCGTTCAGGGCGCTGTCACGGTTCAGAATGCCGAACTCGACGACCTCGTCCTGCTCCGCTCCGACGGCACGCCGACCTATATGCTCGCGGTCGTCGTCGACGATCACGACATGAGCGTCACGCACGTCATCCGCGGCGACGACCACCTCAACAACGCTTTCCGTCAGCTGCCGATCATCCGCGCGATGGGGTGGCCCGAGCCCACCTATGCGCATGTGCCGATGATCCACGGCGCCGACGGCGGCAAGCTGTCGAAGCGGCACGGCGCGGTCGGTGTCGAGGCGTATCGCGACGAGCTTGGTATCCTGCCCGAGGCGCTCGACAACTACCTTCTACGCCTCGGCTGGGGGCATGGCGATGCCGAAATCATCACCCGCGCGCAGGCGGTCGAGTGGTTCGATCTGAGGGCGGTCGGCAAGGCGCCGTCGCGGTTCGACCTCAGGAAGCTGGATAGCCTCAACGGCCACTATCTCCGCGAAGCCGGGGACGCCCGCTTGGCCGCGCTGGCCGGCGAGCGGCTTGGGATGAGCGACGATCCAGCGCTCGACCTGCTCACCCGCGCCATGCCCGCGCTCAAGCCTCGCGCCGCGAACCTCAACGAGCTGGCGGACAGCGCGCATTTCCTGTTCGCCGCCCGCCCACTCGACGTCGACGCCGACGCTGCGCCGCTGCTGGACGGCGATGCGCGCGCCACACTCGCCCGTGCACACGCCGCGCTTGACGCGGTACAGCACTGGGATACGGAGACGACCGAGACGGCGGTCAGGGTTGTGGCGGATGCAGCCGGGCTTAAGCTCGGTCAGGTCGCCCAGCCCCTGCGCGTTGCGCTCACCGGTCGGCGCGCCTCGCCCGGCATCTTCGACGTGCTCGCCCTCCTGGGCCGCGACGAGAGCCTGGCGCGGATCGCCGATCAGGCTCTTGCAGAGGAACCCGCCGCATGATCGACTCCGTCGCCTTCGCCGACCACGACTACAAGGTGATGCAGGGCTCGGTCGGGCCCGAGGTCGTGGACATCCGCAAGCTGTACGGCGACACGGGAATGTTCACCTACGACCCCGGCTTCACCTCGACCGCGAGTTGCCGGTCGACGCTGACCTATATCGACGGCGACGAGGGGGTGCTGCTCCATCGCGGCTACACGATCGGCGAGCTGGCCGAGCAGTCGAGCTTTATGGAGGTCAGCTACCTGCTCCTTAACGGCGAGCTGCCGACACAGGCGGAGCTGGACCAGTTCACCACCACCATCACCCGCCACACGATGGTGCACGAACAGCTGGCAACCTTCTTCCGCGGCTTCCGGCGCGACGCGCATCCGATGGCGATAATGTGCGGCGTCGTCGGCGCGCTGTCCGCTTTTTATCACGATTCGACCGACATTCACGATCCGGCGCAGCGGGTCATCGCCTCGCATCGGCTGATCGCGAAGATGCCGACGATCGCGGCGATGGCCTACAAGTACAGCGTCGGCCAGCCCTTCCTCTACCCCGACAACTCGCTGAGCTATACCGGCAATTTCCTGCGCATGACCTTCGGCGTCCCTGCCGAGCCTTATGTCGTCGACCCGGTGATCGAACGGGCGATGGACCGGATCTTCATCCTCCACGCCGACCATGAGCAGAACGCGTCGACCTCGACCGTGCGGCTCGCGGGTTCCTCGGGCGCCAACCCCTTTGCCTGCATTGCGGCGGGGATCGCATGCCTGTGGGGACCGGCGCATGGCGGCGCCAACGAGGCGGCGCTCAACATGCTGCGCGAGATCGGCCGGCCCGAGCGTATTCCGGAATTCATCGCCCGTGCCAAGGACAAGAACGATCCGTTCCGCCTGATGGGCTTTGGCCACCGGGTTTACAAGAATTACGACCCGCGCGCGACCGTCATGCAGAAGACCGTTCGCGAAGTGTTCAAGGCGATGAACGTCAGCGATCCGGTGTTCGACGTTGCGCTGCAGCTGGAGGAGCTGGCGCTCAAGGACGATTACTTCGCCGAGAAGAAGCTGTTCCCGAACGTCGACTTCTATTCCGGCGTGATCCTGTCGGCGATCGGATTCCCGACCTCGATGTTCACCGCGCTGTTCGCGCTCGCCCGCACCGTCGGCTGGGTGGCGCAGTGGAACGAGATGATCACCGATCCCGACCAGAAGATCGGCCGCCCTCGCCAGCTCTACACGGGGCCGACCGCGCGCAGCTATGTGCCCGTGGGCAAGCGCTGATGCCCGGGGATCGCAGGCGCCCGTTGCGCACGATCCTGCTCGTCATCGGCGTGCTCGCCACGCTGATGGGGCTGCTGTGGATCGGCCAGGGTCTCGGCTACGTCCATTGGCCCGCGTCCAGCTTCATGCTCGATCAGCGTCCGTGGGCTGATCGGGGCGCGGTGCTGGCCGTCATTGGCTTGCTGCTGATCCTGGTCGGGCGGCGGCTACGCCGATAAGGTGAGGCTGAAGCACGCGCCCTCACCCGGCGCGCTCTTCACCGTCAAGTCGCCGCCCATCGCGCGCGCCAGCCGCCGGGCGATGTACAGCCCGAGCCCACTGCCGCCGGTCTCGCCAGGGTCGACGCGCCCGAACTTGTCGAAAATGCGCGCCTGATCGGCGGCATCGATACCCTTGCCCTGATCGGTCACCATCAACCGCGCGTAGCCGGCCTGCCCGTCGGCGGTGATCGCGACGGTCGACCCCGGCGGCGAATAGCGGACCGCGTTGCCGAGCAGGTTGACCGCGATCTGCAACGCCCGGCGGAAGTCGCCTCGCGCGGGCGCATGCATGTCGCCGACGGGTCGGTCGATCGTCACTTGGCCATTGCCGGCGCGAACGGACAGCAGCCCCGCTGCCCGTCGCGCCACATCGGCAAGGTCAATCTGCTCGACCGCAAGCGCGAAATCGGGCCGCTCCACCGCCTGCAGATCGACCAGATCGTCGACCAGCCCCAACAGATGCCGCCCGGCATTCGCGATGTCGGCGGCATACTCGGCATAGCCGGGCGCGATCGGCCCATCCGTTTCGGCGTTGATGCTGTCGGCATTCGCGACGATCCGCGCAAGCGGGGCTCGCAACGCACGATCCAGCCCGCCCGTGAAGCTTGTGGGCAACGCCGCCGCCGATGCCGGCGTGATCACGGCCGTAGCCGCGCCGGCCAGACCGGCGAAGTTACCGCTGCCGTCATGGCGCACTGCCGCCGATAAGGTCACCATTCGTCCGTTCGCGCGCACCCGCGCCGGCTGCACGTCGAACGGTGCGCGCCGCGCGAGCGCGTCGAGGATCGGTAATGCGCCGTCATCTCCACCCTCCAGCGCGAACAGCGCCGTCAGCGGCTGGCCGAGCAGCGCGATCGCGTCTAACCCCGCGCCCGCCGCCGCGTCGAGCGACACGAACGTCAGCCGCAACGCCGCATCCGTTTCCCAGCGCCAGTCTGCACCCGCGCCGATAAGCGCGACGGGCTCATGCGATTTGGGCCGCCACGGCTGCACCTCGCGCCAGCCGCTGACCGCCAGCCGCACGCTGTTGCCTTCGGGTTGCGCACGCACCCACAGCTCGATGTCGGCATCCTCGTCCGCCACCGTGATCCCGCGCGAGACCACCACGCCCAGCCGCCACGCCAGCCGCGCCGCGGTCGCCAGCTGCGGTACGGCAAGCGGCATCGCCGCCGCGCCGCCTGCGCGCGCGTTGAGCGATGCGATCGCGGGATCGGCAGAAAGCAGCTTGCCCTCGGCATCGATCACCGCATGCGCTACCGCGTGATCCATTCCGGGTCCCGGCGCGTTCATCGCCGTCCAGAACGCGCCAGCGCGCGGATCGCCGCGCGGAAGTCAGGCTCTAGCGTCTCCGGTGCCAGCGCCAGCCGCGCCTCGGCCGGCTTGACCGCGGCGATGCGGTCGATGTCGTCCGCAAAGGCTTCGATGTCGCGGCGCGGATCGGCATCGCTCAGCGTCAGCGCGATGCGCGCGATCGTCGCCCGGTCAAGCTGCGCCGCCCGCAACGCCAGCCACAGCCGCTCGCCTTCCGACTCCAGCACCAGCGCTAGCGTCTCGGCAAAGCACAACCCGATGGCGTGTGCCAGCACCGCGGTGAACAGCGTCAGCCGTCGATCGCCCAGCGCTTCGACCAGCAACGGCGCCAGCTCGTCCGGCCGGGCATCGATGGCTTGCGCCAGCCGCATCGCCGCGACGCCACTGCCCAGCCCCTCGTCATGCGCGCCGAGCGATCGCACCGCGGCCTCGGCGATCGCGCGATCCACCTCCGCCACGTCGTCGGCGGGCCGGATGGCGGCGGCCGTCCACCACACCAGCCGATGCTGCAGCTCGGCGGAGAGCGTCACGCCGTCCGCCCCGTCCACCGCCAGCAGCGCCCGTGCGGCCGCCGCGACAACGCGATCGGGCACCGCCGCCAACCGCACCAGCAGGCTTGGCTCGTCAATCCCGGCGGCTACCGCAGGCAACGCCTCGGTCAGCAGACGGGCACGGACTTCCGCCGCGAGCGCCTCCACCAGGGCTTCGTCGCGCAACAATCCCGCCCCAAGCAGCCGCGTCGCCGCCCCTTGGCCGCCGCGCAGCACAGACTCGGCGGACCTCGCCGCCCCCCGCGCCGTCAGCAGACGCGCCGCCTGTCCTCGCAAGGCGGTTTCGATTCCGCCGATCGTCTCTGTCAGCAACTGAAACAGCCGCAGCCGCGTCCGCTCGTCCAGGCGGCCGTCATCGGGCAGCAGCAGGTCATCGATCGCGACCCGCAGCCGCGCATCGGCGCGCGCACGCGCAGCGGCCGCACGGGCAGCCGCAGAGGGGGTGGGGTCGGCCGCCATCGGGTCGTCTCTCTAGCGCGGTCGCGGTTAAGGCGCGACTAAGCCTCTCGGGTCCGCGCTCATCGCCGCAGCCGCTCGATCGCCGCCGCCAGCGTCGCGGTAGCATAGGCGGCGGCAACCGCCATGCCGCTCAGCGGCCAGTGCGCTGCCGTCGCCAGCGTCACGATCAGCAGCACCGCGGGGGCGCTGCCCCACCACCAGCGGCGGATGCGCTCCGTACCGGCGCGCTGGGCCAGCGCCGCGAGTGTCACCAGCGCGGCGGCGACCGCCAACGCGGTCAGATTGCCCGCCCGCCCGCTCTCCGCCGCGCCGAGGAACAGCGCCGCCAGCGCGGGCAGCGTCAGCCCCGCAACCCGCTGCGTCTGCTCGATCCGCGGCTCGTCGCGCAGACCGCTCAGCGTCGTGCCGAGCGCCAGCACCAGACAGGCGATGAACGCGGCGGACAGCCCCGCCGTGCTCCAGCCCAACGCGATCGCCGCCAATCCCGTCAGCCCTAGCACGCAGCCCGCAGCGGCGGTGGCCGTCCCGCTCCAGCCGCGCTCCACCATCGCCGGCAGCGTGACCCGCGCTAGCGGCGCGACCAACTGCCGGTCGAACCAGCCACGCCGATCCGAGACGATCGCCGCCAGCACCGCACGACCGCGGCGGTCGAGCGCTGCCGCATCGCGTTCGATCCCGTGGCCGTGCGCCAGTGCCTCAGCCGGAAGCAGGACGTGGACCGCCCGTGCCTGTTCCGCGACGCGGAGCAGCGTCGACTGCGCATCGTAATCGCGCGGCAGTCGTGCCGCCTCGGTCAACCGCCGCGGATCGAGCCGCGCGACGCCGGCCCAGGCCTGGCCGCCGCCGACTCGCTCGAACACCGCGCCCGCATCCGCCTGCGGCACCACCAGCAGCGCGTCACCGCCTTCGGATGCCAGCGAGCCGACCACCCGTTCGGTCGTGATCAACCCATCCGCCAGCACCAGCAGCCGGGCGAGGGGATGCAGCTTCGCGGCGGCCTCACTGACGTGTCGGACCGCATCGACGGCGACGCCGCGACGTCCGATCCGCGTCACCGCGCCGAGCAGCTCCGGCGTCAGCCGCGCCACCAGGATGACGATCTGCGCCGCGCCTGCCTCGATCAGCAATCGCGCCTGATATTCGAGCAGCGTGACGCCGCCGAACGGCAGCGTCGCGGTCAGCCGCTCCGGCCGGTCATTGGTTTCCTGAACAGCGAAGAGAAGCCCGGCGAGCATGGGCCGCTGTTACGGCCCGCGTCAGTCCGCGGCTAGAGGCGGGCGGCCATCCGCTTGATTCGGCCGAGGAGCACCGCGTCCGGCTTCCCGGCCGCGACCGCCTCGCCCGCCAGCGTCGTCAATCGCACCGCACCGAAGCTCGCGGCCAGGCCTTTCAGCCGCCATGCGGACGCACACCAGCTTTCCGCCGTCGTCGCCTGAACCAGCGCAACCAGCGTGGTTTCGACGCTGTCCAGAAAAGCGACGCGCAGTTCCGCTATCAGCACCGGATCATCGCCGATCGCTGCCGCCAGTGTCGAGTCGATCGCCCCGGGGTCGAATGCCATCCCACCGCCTTACGCTGGTGAAGCTTACCGAAGCGTTGCGAACGCCTCTTCTCGTCGGCACGAAAGATGGTAACCTGACATGATGAACGGGGGTTCCCTGCAGGTCGATATTAGGGCCGACACCAGCCGCGTACCGGCAGAAATCGGCCCGCATATCATCGACGATCTGGACCTCGTACCCGAATGGATCGAGCCAGACGACGAGGACGTACTACCGCTGCGTCACGGCCTGCGACGCGCTCTGGCCGCGCTCGCCATCGTGGCGGCGCTCGCATGGATCGGCGGATTGCTGTGGGCGGCGCGCGCAACGCTGCCGACGCTCTCCCCGTTGGCGTTAGCGCAATTTGGCGCGGCGCTGGCGGTGGTGCCGGCGCTGATTGGCATTCTCTGGCTGGTCGGACTGCGCACGAGCCACGCCGAGGCGCAGCGGTTCGGTGCGACCGCGGCGGCAATGCGCGCAGAGGCCGCCGCGTTGGAGCGCGCGGTGGCGCGGATGGGCGGATCGATCGCGGGCCATCGGCAGCAGCTGGCTGCGCAGACCGACGACCTGCTGACGCGCAGTGATGCCGCGGGCGCGCGGCTCGCAGCGATTGGCCGCGATCTGGCAGGGGAGATCGCGCTTGCCAATCGTCATGCGACGGGCCTTGGCGCCGCGGCGCAGACGGCCGAGAGCAGCGTTGGCGCACTGCTCGCCGCCTTGCCGCGGGCGCGCGGTGAAACGGAGGCGGCAGCGACGCTGCTCGACCGGACGGCGGCAACGGCGCTGGATCAGACCTCCGCGCTACATGCCCAGCTCGCGTCGCTTGCCGAACAGGGTCACGACGCTGACCGCATCGCCGGCGGCGCGGCGCACGCGCTGGCCGACCATCTCGCACGGATGGAGGGCACCAGCGAAGCGGCGGCGGCGCGGCTGGAGATGGTCACCTCGGCCATGTCGACCTCGGTCGACGCCCTGCTCGGGCGCACCGCGGACGCCGTCGAGAGCTCCCGCCAGGGGATCGAGGCGCAGGGTGCTGCGATGCTGGCGATGGTCGGCGCGCACCAGGCGACGCTCGACACCGCCGCCCGCGAGTCGGCAGAAGCGCTGGGTATGCGGATCGCGTCGGTCGAGGCCGCGATCAGCCGGATCGCCACGCGGCTCGACGAACAGCGCGTCGCCGGGGATGCAGTTGTGGCGGGGCTTGAGGACGGGCTCGACCGCGTCGACGGCCGTCTGGCGACGCTCCATCATCACGGCGTCGAGCGTTCGCAGCTGCTCGCCGCGTCGATCAGCGCGCTCGGCGGCTCGGCCGATTCGATGACGGAGGCGCTGCGTGCGGGCGAAACGATGGCGACACGCACCATCGGCACGACGGAAACGCTGCTGATCGCGCTGGACTCCGCCGCGCGCGAGATTGACGAGACGCTGCCCGATGCGCTTGGCCGGCTCGACGCGCGGGTGGCGAACAGCAAGGCGGTCGTCGCCTCGGCAAAGCCGGAGCTGATGGCGCTGGTCACCGCGGCCGAAAGTACCCATGACGCCATCGAAGCGATCGCGGGCGTCATCGGCGAACAGCGCCGCGTCGTCGATCAGCTCACCGCCCAGTTACTCCAGACGCTCAACGAGGGTCGGACCAAGGCGGACGCACTTGGCGTGATGGTCGACGAGACGATCGGCCGGTCGCACCGCTTCACCGAGGAGGCCGCGCCGCGCCTGCTCGACGCGCTGCTGCGGGTTCGCGAGACGGCGCAGGTCGCGGCGGACCGCGCGCGCGAGACACTGGGATCGGTCATTCCCGAGGCCGCGGCCAAGCTCGAGCAGGCTAGCGCCGAGGCGCTGCGCCGTGCGACCAGCGACACCGTCGAACGGCAGATCGCCGCGGTCGAGGACGCCACCGCCCGCGCCGTCGATGCCTCGACGCGCGCGACGGAGCGGCTGGCACATCAGGTCCAGGCGATCGCCGACCAGACCGCCATCGTCGAAACCAGGATCGAGGATGCGCGGGCCGAACGCGAGGAGCATGACCGCGACACCTTCGCGCGCCGTGCGTCCATGCTGATCGAATCGCTCAACTCGGCGGCGATCGATATCACCCGCACACTGGCGCCCGAGGTGTCGGACAGCGCCTGGGGTGCCTATCTGAAAGGCGACCGCGGCGTCTTTACGCGCCGCGCGGTGCGGCTGCTCGACGCTGGCGAAGCACGCGGCATCGCGCAGCTCTACGACGCGGACACCGGGTTTCGCGAACAGGTCAATCGCTACATCCACGATTTCGAGGCGATGCTGCGCGCGGTTCTGTCGCAACGTGACGGCTCGCCGTTGGGCGTCACCCTGCTGTCGAGCGACATGGGCAAGCTCTATGTCGCTCTCGCCCAGGCGATCGAGCGGCTGCGCTGACGCCGATCAGTTGGAGGCAGGCGCCCAGTTGTAGAGGTCGAGCGCCCCCGGCGAGATCCAGTCATATTCGTAATTGAGGACGAACAGCGCGAACAACACGGTCGCGACGATCGTCACCCGCAGCGCAATACGCCCGGGCCGGAACTCATGCGGCGCGCTCTCCGCCGTGCCGGGGATGTGCTCACCCCCGGCCTCATGGGTCGTCTTCACGCCCCATGGCAGCACGAGGAAGACGGAGAACGCCCAGAACAGGGTGTAGATCGCGACCAGCGAGGTCCATTGCATCGCCGAAACTCCGTCAGACCTCGATCAGCAGCACGTCCACGATCGGCTTCTTGCCCGTCCAGCGCGTCGCGATCCGGCGGACGGCGAGGCGCACATCCTCGCGCAGACGATCACTGCCATTCGCGCCCTGTCGCTTGCCGCCCTTGACCGCGGCCGCCACCGCCTCACCCGTATCCTTGATGAAGGCGGCGCGGTCCTCCTCAACCGGAACGCCCTGGACCCGCACTTCCGGACGCCCGAGCAACCGGCCGTCACGCACCGCGACCGCCACCGACACCTGGCCATTAACGGCAATCTTGCGGCGTTCGTTGATTGTGGCACCATCGGCGGGCAGGATGATGTCGCCGTCGAGCACCAGCCGGCCGACCGTGGCGTTGCCGATCTTGGCCACCGGGCCGGGCAGCAGCCGCAGGACATCGCCATCGGTCTGCACCGTCGCCGCAGGCACCCCCTCAGCCCTGGCGAAGCGCGCCTGTTCCTGCAGGTGGCGCATTTCGCCGTGAACGGGGATGAGCAATTGAGGGCGCATCCATCGGTACATCTGCGCCAGTTCGGGGCGGCCGGGATGGCCGGAAACGTGGACGTGCGCCTGCCGCTCGGTGACCATCTCGACGCCCTTGCCGGCGAGGATGTTCTGAATGCGGCCGATCGCGACCTCGTTGCCGGGGATCTGCTTGGACGAGAAGATCACCGTATCGCCTTTCGCCAGGCTGATCGGGTGCGTGCCCTCCGCAACCCGCGCCAGCGCGGCACGCGGCTCGCCCTGGCCGCCGGTGGCGACGACCATCACCTTGTTCGCGGGCAGCTTCATCGCCGCATCCGCATCGATCGTGTCGGGGAAGTCGCGGAGGTAGCCGGTCGCCTTGGCGACGCGCAGGATGCGGTCGAGCGAGCGCCCGGTGACGCATAGCTGCCGTCCCGTCTCACGCGCCACCTGCCCCAGCGTGTGCAGCCGCGCGGCGTTCGAGGCGAAGGTGGTGACCAGCACCCGGCCTTTCGCCGCGACGACCACGTCGATCAGCCCCTGGCGCACGCTAGCCTCCGACCCCGACGCGTCCGCGTTGAAGACGTTGGTCGAATCGCAGACAAGGACGTCGATGCCCTTGTCCCCAATCGCGGTCAGCTGTTCCGGGGTGGAAGGCTTGTCAATCAGCGGCTGCTGATCGAGCTTCCAGTCGCCGGTGTGGAAGACACGGGCACCATCCGTCTCGATCAGCAGCGCGTTCGCCTCCGGAATTGAGTGCGACAGCGGCACGAAGGTGACGCCGAACGGCCCGAGGTCGACGCGTTTGTCCGCATCGACGACGTGAAGCTTGACGCGGGTGGCGTTGCCCTCCTCTTCCAGCTTGCCGCGCACCAGCCCGGCAGTGAAGGCGGTCGCATAGAGCGGCACGCCCAAATCCTCGGCCAGGTATGGCAGCGCGCCGATATGATCCTCGTGCCCGTGCGTCAGGACGATGCCGACCAGATCGTCAACCCGATCCTCGATGAATTGCAGGTCGGGTAGGATCAGGTCGATACCCGGATAGCCCGCATCGGCGAAGGTCACGCCGCAATCGACCATCAGCCATTTGCCGGCCGTGCCGTACAGCGTCACGTTCATGCCGATCTCTCCCGAGCCGCCAAGGGCGCAGAAGAGCAGTTCGTTGTTCTTGGGAGTCACTCAATTTCCTGTTCAGATGTGCGCGCCGGCGGCGCGCGGTGCCGGATGGACCAGCCGAATTTACACACTCATATGGGCACGCCCGTACATGATCGCCAGTCCCTGGATGGTCAGGTCGGGCTCGATCACGTCGAACACCGCCGTGTGTCCAGTCAGCAGCGACGCGAGGCCGCCCGTGGCAATCACCTTTGTCGGGCGGCCGACCTCCTGCTTCAGCCGCGCGACCAGCCCCTCGACCAGTGCGATATAGCCCCAGAAGATACCGATTTGCATCTGATCGACCGTGTTGAGTCCGATCACGCTGTTGCGCGACGGCGCCTCGATCGCGACGCGTGGCAGTTTGGCGGCCGCGGTGACCAGCGCGTCGAGCGACAGGTTGAGGCCGGGGGAGATGATCCCGCCCTTGTACGCGCCGCTGTAATCGCTGACGTCGAAGGTCGTCGCGGTGCCGAAGTCGATCACGATCAGGTCGCCCGGATGGAGCGCGTGCGCCGCGATCGTGTTCACCGCGCGGTCGGCGCCGAGCGACTGCGGCTCGTCAACGTCGAGCGCGATACCCCATTCCACCGGTGCACGCCCCGCGACCAGCGCCGCCGTACCGAAATATTTGTCGGCAAGCACCTCCAGATTGTGCAGCGCGCGCGGCACAACGGTGGCGATGATCACTGCCTCGATCTGGTCGCGGGCCATTCCCTCCAGGTGGAGCAGCTGGCTCAGCCAGACGGCATATTCGTCGGCGGTGCGGCGCGGATCGGTCGCGATCCGCCAGCGGGCGACAATCCTGCGCCCGTCCAGAACGGCGAACACGACATTCGAGTTGCCGGCATCAATCGCGAGCAGCATCAGGCTTCAGACCAGAAAGACATCGGCGGCGTGGATGGCACGCGGCGGCCCCTCCGCCAAGCGTAGGATGAGCGCGCCATCCGGGCCGAGCCCGTCGAACAGCCCGGTTTCCCGGCCGCCGTCGGGCAGTTGCGCGGTCAGCGCCGTCCCGCGCGGATGCGCCAGCTGCAGCCATCGCGCCCGGATCGGCATGAACCCATCGCCCCGCCAGCGCGCCAGCCAGCGGGCGAAGGCGTCGGCGAGCATCTCGGCAAAGGCTTCCGCACCCACCGCTACCCCCTGCGCCGCAAGGCTGGTCGCCGGGCGGTCAGGCAGGTCGGGGTGATGCGCGAGGTTGACGCCGATCCCGACGACGACCGCATCGTCGGCGCGCTCGAGCAGGATGCCGGATAGCTTCGCCCCGTCGATCAGCACGTCGTTCGGCCATTTCAACTGCGCGCGGCGGGGAAGCAGCGGCGCGACCGTCTCCGCCAGCGTTACCGCCGCGACGAACCCCAGCGTCGCCGCCGCGGGGTCTTCGGCGCGCAGGCGCACCAGGGTCGAGGCATAGAGGTTGCCGTGCGGAGAGGCCCAGGCCCTGCCCTGCCGCCCCCGCCCCGCGGTCTGACGCTCGGCCCGGAGCCACAATCCTTCCTCGACGCCGGTGCGCGCGAGCGCGAGCAGGTCGGCGTTGGTCGAGCCCGTCTCAACGACGGTGCGGATCGCCGGCAGGGCTGCGCGCCTAGAGCAGCGACTGCGCCGCGTGCGCGGTCCAGGCGGACAGCGGCGCGAGCAGCAGCCAGCCGACCGGCGAGACCGCCACCGCCGCCGCCGCGATCAGACCGCCCTCGACGGCGTCGCCGCCCTGCGCAAAGGCGGGAGCCGGATCGTCGAAATACATCACCTTGACGATGCGCAGGTAATAATAGGCGCCAATCACCGAGCCGACGATCGCCGCGACCGCCAGCGGGTACAGCCCCGCCGACACCGCAGCGTTGATCACCGCCAGCTTGGCGTTGAAGCCGAGCAGCGGCGGGATACCGGCAAGCGAGAACATGAAGATCGCCATCGCCGCCGCCAGCCCTGGCCGCGTCCGCGACAGGCCCGACAGGCTGGCGATCGCCTCCAGCGGCTCGCCTTCAGGCGAACGCATCTGCAGCACCACGACGAACGCGCCCACGGTCATTGCGATATAGACGGCGAGGTAGAACAGCACCGACGCCGCGCCCTGTGCGGTGCCCGCAGCGAGGCCGACCAGGATGAAGCCGACATTGTTGATCGACGAATAGGCGAGCAGCCGCTTGATGTTGCGCTGGTTGAGCCCCGCCAAGGCGCCCAGAATGATCGAGGCGAGCGCGGCGAAGATCACGATCTGCTGCCACTGGTGCAGCGCCGGGCCCATCGCTCCCATCGCGACGCGAACCGCCAGCGCCACCGCCGACACCTTGGAGGCGCTGGCGAAGAACGCTGTCACCGGCGTCGGCGCACCCTCGTACACGTCGGGGGTCCACATATGGAACGGCACCACCGCCATCTTGAAAGCGATCCCGGCGAAGACGAACACCAGGCCGAAGATCAGTCCGACGAAGCCTGCCGAGCCGGGCACAGTCCCCGCATAGGCGCTGGCGATACCGCCGAACAGGGTGGTGCCGGTGAAGCCATAGACGAGGCTGATACCGTACAGGAGGATCCCGCTCGCCAGCGCACCAAGCACGAAATATTTCAGCCCCGCCTCCGCCGAGCGCGTGTCGCGGCGCATGAAGCTCGCCAGCACATAGGAGGCGAGGCTCTGCAGCTCCAGCCCGACATACAGCGTCAGCATGTCACCCGCGGACACCATCATCCCCATCCCCGCCGCGGCCAGCAGCATCAGTACGGGGTATTCGGGGCGAAGGTCGTCGCCCGCCATTCGGGCGAAGAAACCGGGCGCGATCACGATCGACACTGCCGTCGCGGCATAGATCAGCACCTTGGCGAACCCGGCGAACGCGTCCGCGCGGTACAGCCCATCATAGGCCACGCCGCCCGCTGTCGCCGGCCCGGCCAGGGCGATCCCCGCACCGGTCAGCACCGCCACGGCCGCCCAGCTGACCGCCCGTGTCGACGCACTGCCGCCCCATGCCGCAACCAGCATCAACAGGATGGCGCCGAGCGACAGCACCTCCTCGGGCAGCGTCATCAGCAGGTTGGCGGTCACGGCCGCGCCTCCGCGACGCGCTCTTCGGCGGCCGGAAAATGTGAGAAGTCCGCCGGTACTTCAGCAAGATGTGCAGGAACCCTCGTCGGCCGCGCGTCGCCTGCCGGCGCGGTACGGCCAATGCGCGCGAGCAGGACGCCGACATCCTTGCGCATCGGCGCCATGAAGCTCTCCGGGTACACGCCCATCCACAGCACCACCGCCGCGATCGGGGCGAGCAGCCACAGTTCGCGCCCCGACAGGTCGCGCATTTCGGCCACATCCGCCGCCTTGATGTCGCCGAACGCGACGCGGCGATAAAGGTAGAGCATGTACGCCGCGCCCAGAATGATGCTGGTGGTGCAGATCAGCGTCGTCCAGGTCGACAGCTGATAAAGCCCCATCAGGCTCAGGAACTCGGCCACGAAGCCGCTAGTGCCCGGCAGGCCGATCGACGCCATCGTGAACAGCATGAAGAACAGCGCGTAGCGCGGCATGTTGATGCTCAAGCCGCCGTAGCGGCTGATCTCGCGCGTGTGCAGCCGGTCGTAGATTACGCCCACGCACAGGAACAACGCGCCCGAGACGAGGCCGTGGCTGAGCATCATCACCATCGCGCCCTCGACGCCCTGGCGGTTGAACGCGTAGAGGCCGATTGTCACGATCGCCATGTGCGCGACCGAGGAATAGGCGATCAGCTTCTTCATGTCGGCCTGCACCAGCGCGACGAGGCTGGTATAGACCACCGCCACCGCCGACAGCAGCCAGATCAGCCAGGCAAGCTGCGCGCTCGCCTCCGGAAACATCGGCAGGCTGAAGCGCAGGAAACCGTAACCGCCAAGCTTGAGGAGCACGCCGGCCAAGATCACCGATCCCGCCGTCGGCGCCTGGACGTGCGCGTCGGGAAGCCAGGTATGGACCGGCCACATCGGCATCTTGACCGCGAAGCTGGCGAAGAAGGCAAGCCAAAGCCAGGTCTGCACCTGCGGATCGAAATTATACGCCATCAGCTGCGGGATAAACGACGTGCCCGCGGCATGCGCCATGTACAGCATCGCGATCAGCATCACGACCGAGCCGAGCAGCGTATAGAGGAAGAACTTGTAGCTGGCGTATATGCGGTTCGCGCCGCCCCAGACGCCGATGATGAGGTACATCGGAATCAACCCGGCCTCGAAGAAGATGTAGAACAGGAACAGGTCCTGCGCCGCGAAGGTGCCGATCATCAGCACCTCGGTCAGCAGGAAGGCGGCCATATATTCGGGAACGCGCTCGGTGATCGCGCGCCAGCTCGCGCCGATACAGATCGGCATCAGAAAGACGCTCAGCATGATCAGCAGCAACGCGAAGCCGTCGACGCCCAAGTTCCAGGCGAAGAAGCCGAGGCTGGAGCCATGCTCGACGAACTGCCATTGCGGACCGCCGATCTGGTACTGCGACCACATCACGATGCCGAGCACCAGGTCCGTCAGCGTCGCCAGCAGCGCCAGCCGCCGGGCATTGTCCGCCGACAGGAACAGACACAGGACCGCCGCCACGCCGGGAACCGCCAGCAGCAGCGAGAGGATCGGCACCCCGCTCATCGCGTCACCGCGATGGCCCAGGTGACGACGCCCGTCAGTCCGAGCAGCATCACGAAGGCATAGGTGTAGAGATAGCCCGACTGCACCCGCCCCGCGACACGGCCACCGAGACTGGCGAGCGCCGCCATGCCGTTGGGGCCGAAGCGGTCGATCGTACTCTCGTCACCGCGATGCCAGAGCAGCCGGCCGATCGCGAAGGCGGGGCGCACGAACAGCAGGTCGTACAGCTCGTCGAAATACCATTTGTGGAGGAAAAGGCGGTAAACCGGCGCGAACTGCTCGCTCGCCGCCGCGGGTGTGTCCGGGGCACGGATGTAGGCGTACCAGGCGCCAAACAGCCCGAGTAGCATCGCACTCGTCGCCGACAGCGCAATCGGCCACGGCACGTGCTCGGTCGCCTCCATCAGCGCGGTGCGGAACGCGACGGTGCCGTGCCAGTATCGCTCGCCCGCCTCGGGCGCGATGAAGAAGCCGTTGAACAGGTAGCCCGCCACCACCGCGCCCAGCGACAGCAGCGCGAGCGGGATCAGCATGGAGGCCGGGCTCTCATGCGGATGATAGCCGCCGGTGCCGTCGTGCAGTTCGGCCGCCCCGGGCTGGTGCTGGTGCGGATGCGCGGTGGTCTGCTGCGTCGCCTCTTCGCTCTCGCCGTGATCGTGGCCGCCATGCGCATCGTGCACAGCGTGCTGGATATGCTCCGAGTTCGCCCAGCGCGGCGCCCCCCAGAAGGTCAGGAACATCAGCCGCCACGAATAGAAGCTGGTGATAAGCGCCACGAGCGTGCCCACGAACCAAGTTCCGGTCCAGCCCGAGGCCCAGCCCGCCTCGATGATCGCGTCCTTGGAATGGAACCCTGCAAAGCCGATGTCGACGAACGGCAAGCCGACGCCGGTGATCGCCAGCGTGCCCAGCATCATCGCCCAGAAGGTCAGCGGGATGCTTTTCCGCAAGGCCCCGTAATAGCGCATGTCCTGCTCGTGATGCATTGCATGGATCACGCTGCCCGCGCCCAGGAACAGGAGCGCCTTGAAGAAGGCATGGGTGAATAGGTGGAACATCGCCGCGCCGTACGCGCCGATCCCGGCTGCGAAGAACATGTAGCCGAGCTGCGAACAGGTCGAATAGGCGATCACGCGCTTGATGTCGGTCTGGACCATGCCGACGGTGGCCGCAAACAGGCAGGTCGCCGCGCCGACGAAGCGAACGACGCCGAGCGCGTCCGGAGACGTCTCGAACATGGGCGACAGGCGGCACACCATGAACACGCCCGCGGTCACCATCGTCGCGGCGTGGATCAGCGCGGAGACCGGCGTCGGCCCCTCCATAGCGTCGGGCAGCCAGGTGTGGAGGCCGAGCTGCGCCGACTTTCCCATAGCGCCGACGAAGAGGAGCAGGCAGAGCACCGTCATCGTGTCGGCGCGGAACCACAGGAAGCCGATCGTCGACCCCGCCATGTGGGGCGCAGCGTGCAGGATCGCGGGGATCGAGACGGTGCCGAACACCAGATACGTGCCGAAGATGCCGAGCATGAAGCCCAGATCGCCGACGCGATTGACGACGAACGCCTTGATCGCCGCGGCGTTGGCGCTCGGCTTCCTGAACCAGAACCCGATCAGCAGGTAGCTGGCGAGCCCCACGCCCTCCCAGCCGAAGAACATCTGCACCAGCGTGTCGGCGGTCACCAGCATCAGCATCGCGAAGGTGAACAGCGACAGGTATGCGAAGAAACGCGGCTGGTCCGGGTCCTCCGCCATGTACCCCCAGCTGTAGAGGTGGACGAGCGCGGAGACGCTGGTGATGACGACGAGCATCACCGCGGTCAGCGCATCGACGTTGAGCCGCCACGCCGCCTGCATCGTGCCCGAGTTGATCCAAGTAAAGATTGTCGTCGCACCGGGCGTCGCGGTGCCGCTGAGGAAGCCGGCAAAGACGATCCAAGACAGCACCGCGGCCGTGAACAGCGCGCCCGTCGTGATTATCTTCGCCGGCAGCGCGCCCAATTGCTTGTTGCCGAGCCCGGCCACGGCTGCAGCGAGCAGCGGCAGGAAGACGATGAAGAGGATCATCTCAGCCCTTCATCCGGTTGACGTCGTCGACCGCGATCGTCCCGCGGCTGCGGAAATAGATCACCAGGATCGCGAGCCCGATCGCCGCCTCGCCCGCCGCGACAGTGAGCACAAACATCGCGAACACCTGGCCGACCAGATCGTGCAGGTACGCCGAGAACGCGACCAGGTTGATGTTCACCGCGAGCAGGATCAGCTCGATGGCCATCAGCATGACGATGAGGTTCTTGCGGTTGGCGACCAGCCCGAGCACGCCGAGCGCGAACAGGATTGCGGCGACGACGAGATAATGGATGAGGCCGATCATCGCGACTTTCTCGTCGTCGGGAAGACGATCGCCCCGATCGCTACCGGAACAGCCAGGATCAGCAACAGCACGAGCAGGTGAATGACGCTGAACCCACCTATCACAGCTCCAGCCCCACACCGACCGGCTGATCGACATTGCGGGTCGCGTCCTGCGGCCGCCGCGCCACCTGGCGCGAGACGTTCTGATAGCGCGTGCCCTTGCGCTCGCGATGGGTCAGCACGATCGCGCCGATCATCGCGACCAGCAGCACCAGCCCCGCCCCCTCAAACACGAACAGATAGCGGGTGTAGAGCAGGTCGCCGAGCGCCTCGATATTGGGCGTGGCGGCCGGGATCGCGCCCACCCGGTGCGCCAGCTGCGCATTGCCGATGCTCACCGCGCCGACCCCGTAGATCACCAGCTCAGCGGCGAGGATGAGCGCAAGCCCCAGCCCCAACGGCCAGTAGCGCGCGAACCCGGCACGCATTTCCGCCACGTCGATGTCGAGCATCATCACCACGAACAGGAACAGTACCGCGACCGCGCCGACATAGACGATCACCAGCAGCATCGCGATGAACTCGGCGCCGCACAGCACCATCAATCCCGCCGCATTGAAGAACGCCAGGATCAGCCACATCACCGCATTTACCGGGTTGCGCGACGACACCGTCAGCGCACCGGCAACGATCACCACCGTGGCGAACAGGTAAAAGGCGATTGCCTGAATCATCTCCGGCGCCGCCTACCGGTACGGCGCATCGGCGGCAAGGTTGGCGGCGAGCACGCTCTCCCAGCGGTCGCCATTGTCGAGCAGCTTCGCCTTGTCGTAGATCAGCTCCTCGCGCGTTTCGGTCGAGAACTCGTAATTCGGCCCCTCGACGATCGCATCGACCGGGCACGCCTCCTGGCACAGTCCGCAATAGATGCACTTGGTCATGTCGATGTCGTAGCGCGTCGTGCGCCGGCTGCCGTCATCGCGCGGCTCCGCCTCGATCGTGATCGCCTGCGCGGGACAGATCGCCTCGCACAGCTTGCACGCGATGCAGCGCTCCTCGCCGTTCGGATAGCGCCGCAGCGCGTGCTCGCCGCGAAAGCGCGGGCTGAGCGGCATCTTCTCGTGCGGGTAGTTGATCGTCGCCTTGGGCTTGAAGAAATAATGCAGTGTTTTCACGTGCGCCTTCAGGAACTCCCACAGCGTGAAGGCCTTGACGAACTGGGCTGGGCTCATCGCGGCGCTCCGGCAGGCGCCGTCGCAATCCAGCCCGGCGACGCGCCGCAGTCGCCGACGGCGAACTGCTGGCCGGCACGGCTCAAATCGACGAAGCTGCCCATCCGCTCATAGGTGGTGTGGACATAGGTGGTTGGCGTGTCGCCCAGGTTTACGGTGGTCGCGACCATCCGCTCGGCCGGCGCGACCAGAAAGAACTGCGTGCCGGTCCCCGTCCGGTCGGTCGCGCCAAGCAGGTCGGTGGTGAGGAAGCGGTAGGCGACCGACAGCTCGTTCGCCTCCGCGGCGGTCACGTGATAGCTCATCTGAAACACCCGCCGGTCACGCGCGACCAGGCGGCAGGTCGCATCGGCCAGGCGGCCGGCAAGCGGCTGTAGCCGCCACGGTCGTCCGAACATGACGGGATCGACCGTCAGCGGCTGCGTCGGCGGCAGCGATGAGCGTCGCCCCGGCCGCGCGGTGCAGAAGCCCTGCGCGACGGTCAGCGACGGCGATGCCAGCGTCACCATCCTGATCCGCGCCGCGCCCGCGCCGGGTGTGATCTCCAGCCGGTACTGGCCGCTGCCGGTCGCAAAGGCGATGACGATGCTGCCGTCGGCGCGGGACGTCGCCGGGCTGCTGGCGCTGATGCGGGCATATTGGCTGGCGGGCGCGAAAGCGATCACCGCGTTGGCGTCGCGCTTCGACCGGTTGTCGATCTCCACCGTAACCGGTGCGGCCTCGCCCGGCCCGACCAACGTGCAGCCGAGCGCCGCACGGTCGGCCAGCGTCACCACCGGCGGCTGTGCGGTGGGCAGAAGAAGCAACATCGCGATCATAGCGGCACCCGCATCCACATGAGAACCCCCGACACCAAGAACACCCAGACGAGCGATAGCGGCAGGAAAACCTTCCAGCCCAGCCGCATCAGCTGGTCGTAGCGATAGCGCGGCACGGTCGCCTTCACCCAGCCGAAGATGAAGAAGAAGAACGCGATCTTGAAGAACAGGTTGAGGATGCCGGGCACCCAGGTGAACGGCGCAAAATTGAAGATCGGCAGCCAGCCGCCCCAGAACAGCGTCGCGTTGAGCGCGCACATCAGCAGGACATTGGCATACTCGCCAAGCCAGAACAGCGCGAAGCTCATCGAGCTGTATTCGGTCTGATACCCCGCGACGAGTTCCGATTCCGCTTCGGTCAGGTCGAACGGTGCGCGCTGGCACTCCGCCATGCCGGAGATCAGGAAAACTACCCACATCGGGAACAGCAGCGGATTGAGAACCAAGCCGTTGATCGGCAGGCCGTACATCTGCGCCTGCGCGATCACGATCTGCGACAGGTTGAAGCTGCCCGACCACAGCACCACCGTCACCAGCACGAAGCCGATCGATACCTCATAGCTCACCATCTGCGCCGCCGCCCGCAGCGCCGAGTAGAAAGGGTATTTGGAATTCGACGCCCAGCCCGACAGGATGATGCCGTAGACGCCCAGCGACGACGCGGCGAGAATGTAGAGCAGCCCGACATTGATGTCGGCGAGCACGACACCCGCCTGGAACGGCACCACCGCCCACACGATCAGCGCGACAGTGAAGGTGATGATCGGCGCGAGCAGGAACAGGACGCGGTTCGCCGCCGACGGCACGATCGTCTCCTGCAAGAAGACCTTCAGCCCGTCGGCAAAGCTCTGCAGCAGGCCGAACGGCCCGACCACGTTAGGCCCGCGCCGCAACGCCATCGCCGCCCAGATCTTGCGCTCGGCATAGATCACCATCGCGACGGCCAGCATCAGCGGCACTGCGATCAGGAGGATGCCCGACAGCGTCGCCGCAAACCACGCCGCGTTGTAGCGCATGCCGACGGTATGATTGAAGAAGTCAGTCACGGAGCCCTGCCTCCGTCATCCCCGCGAAAGCGGGCATCGTGCTGCTGCTGTCACGGTCAAGTAGAAGCGCGATCCCCACGTCCGCGGGAATGACGAACCATGCTGTCAAAGTCACTCCGCCGCCTCCGCAAAGGCTTCGCCGTGGATCAGCTCCTGCGAGCAGCGCTGCATCGTCGGGCTGGCGCGGCAGATGGCGTTGGTGAGGTAGAAGTCCTTGACCGGATAGCCTTCGATGCGACCCTGCGCGGCGGTGTCGAGCGCGGGCGGGCTCCAATCGAACCGCGCCAGCCCAAGATCGCGCAGCGCCGGAACATCTGCGTACATCGCGTCGCGCAGCCCGGCGAGGCTGTCGAACGGCAGCGTGACGCCCAGCCGCTCCGACAGCGCGCGGAAGATGGACCAGTCCTCGCGCGCATCGCCCGGCGGGAACACCGCGCGTTCGCCACGCTGGACACGGCCCTCCAGATTGACCCAGGTGCCGCCCTTCTCGCTGTACGCAGCACCCGGCAGCACCACGTCCGCCGCGCCCGCGCCGCGGTCGCCGTGATGACCGACATAGACCTTGAACCCGTTAAAACGGCTGTAGTCCACCTCGTCAGCGCCGAGGCAGAAGGCGAGCTTCGCGTCCGCCAGCTCGGCGATGCCGCCTTTCGCCGCATAGCCGAGCATCAGCCCGCCCATCCGGCTCGCCACCATGTGGACGACGTTGAACCCGTTCCATCCCTCCCGAACGAGCTTCAGCGGCTCGGCCAGCGCCAGCGTCGCCCCATGCGCGCCCTTCATCGCCGCGCCGCCGACAATCACCATTGGCCGCTCGGCCTTGCCGAACGCATCGGTCACTGCCTCGGGAAGGCTCCCCAGCATCGCCACGTCGTCGCCCAGCCAATCGACTTTATAGGTCAGCTCGGTCTCCGGCCCGATCGCCCACACCTTCGCGCCGCGCTTGACCGCCTTCTTCACGCGCGTGTTCACCAGTGGCGCTTCCCAGCGCAGGTTGGTGCCGATCAGCAGGATCGCATCCGCCCGCTCGGCGCCTGCGATCGTCGTGTTGAAATTGACCGCCGCTAGGCTGGACGTGTCATAGTCCATGCCGGTCTGCCGGCCCTCGAACAACGAGCCGCCCAGCGCCTGCACCAGCCGCTTGGCCGCGAACATCGTCTCGCAATCGACCAGATCGCCCGCGACCGCCGCGACGCTGCCGCCATGCTCCACCGCACCGATCGCAGCGAACGCCTCGTCCCAGGTCGCCTCGTGCAGCTTGCCGCCGCTCCGGACGTACGGCCGATCCAGCCGCCGCCGCACCAGGCCGTCGACATGGTGGCGAGTCTTGTCGTGCGCCCATTCCTCGTTGACGTCCTCGTTGATGCGCGGCACACAGCGCAGCACCTGGCGCCCGCGGCTGTCGAGGCGGATGTTGGTGCCGACCGCGTCCTGCACGTCGATAGTCAGCGTCTTGCGCAGCTCCCACGGCCTAGCTTCATACTGATACGGCTTCGACGTCAGGGCGCCGACCGGACAGAGATCAACGACGTTGCCCGACAGCTCGCTACTGACCGCACGCTCCAGATAGGAGGTGATCTGCATGTCCTCGCCGCGGCCGATCGCGCCGATCTCCTCGACGCCCGCGATCTCCTCGGCAAAACGGACGCAGCGGGTGCACTGGATGCACCGCGTCATGATCGTCTTGACGATCGGCCCCATATATTTCTCGGTCACCGCGCGCTTGTTCTCGTCGTAGCGCGAATGGCCGCGACCATAGGCCAAGCTCTGATCCTGCAGGTCGCACTCGCCGCCCTGATCGCAGATCGGACAGTCGAGCGGGTGGTTGATGAGCAAGAACTCCATGATGCCCTCGCGGGCATGCTTCACCATCGGCGTGGTGGTGAAGACCTCCTGATTGTCGGCGGCGGGAAGCGCGCACGACGCCTGCGGCTTGGGTGGCCCGGGCTTCACCTCGACCAGGCACATACGGCAATTGCCCGCGATCGACAGCCGCTCGTGATAGCAGAAGCGCGGGATCTCGCGGCCCGCGGCTTCACATGCCTGCAGCACCGTCGCGCCGACCGGCACCTCAACTTCAACGCCGTCGACCTTCAGCTTGGGCATGAACCGTCCGGTTATATGGTCTCGAAGCGGTTCGATGCCCGCTGTCGCAATCCTTTAGCGGCCGTGAGGGGGATTGGAAGGCCGGATTGCCCTTTTCAGGGGTGAGGCGCGGGCGCCGGCGCGGTCGTCCGGCGGTACAGTCCTTCGGCCAGCACGCCCTCGAGGACCTCGCGCGTGAACCGCCACTGCCGCCCGCGCGGCAGGCAGGCGCCCATTACCGGGGCCAGTGCCTGATAGGCCCCGCTTTCCGCCGCCGTCCCCGCCGCGCCGCGGATCGCGAGATCGGCGTTAGTCGCATCGCCCGCCACCACACAATCGCCGAAATGCTGGAGCGCGGTGATCACCGCGGTCTCGGGCTGCGCAAAGCCGGGTTCGATCTCCGCACGCGCAATCGGCGTGCGCCCGCGCTGAAGATAGAGGGCCCGGAACACCGCGCCCCGCAACAGGTCGGCGCGAAACCGCATCCGCACGCCGGACACGTAGGACGACGCGCGCGTCAGGCATTCGGGATCGCTCACGGCCGTCCCGGTACGCGCGCCATCGCGACCCGTCGGCGGCGTGTTGAGGAACACCACCAACCGGCCGTGCGGCCCGGTCATCGATGCGTGATCGACCAGGCACGCGCCGAACGCGCGCATCACGGTGCGCGCTTCGTCGCGCGCACGGTCGTTGCGGTTGTCCTGGGCGCTCGCGGCCGCGCCCGCCAGCGATAAGGCCCCGGCGGCGGCCAGTAGCGATCTGAACATCCGCATCTGCTCCAATCAAAGATCAGCGTCGGGGGGACTGGGCCGCCAGCCACGCCGCTGTCATTCCGCCGCCTCCATCATCGGCGCCAGGTCACCGCCCAGCAACCCCGAGCGCTCTTTGATCCGCCGCTCCAGCTCCGGGCGGAAGTGGCGGATCAGCCCCTGAACCGGCCACGCCGCCGCATCGCCGAGCGCGCAGATCGAATGGCCCTCGACCTGCTTGGTCACCTGTTGCAGCATGTCGATCTCGCCCAGCTCGGCATCACCGGTTCGCAGCCGCTCCATTATCCGCCACATCCAGCCGGTGCCCTCGCGGCACGGCGTACACTGGCCGCAGCTCTCGTGCTTGTAGAAATAGCTGAGGCGGCTGATCGCACGGACGATGTCGGTCGACTTGTCCATCACGATCACCGCCGCGGTGCCCAATCCACTGCCCAGCGCCTTCAGCCCGTCGAAGTCCATCGGCGCATCCATGATCTGCGCCGCGGGGACGAGCGGCACCGACGAGCCGCCGGGGATCACCGCCAGCAGATTGTCCCAGCCGCCGCGGATGCCGCCGCAATGCTTCTCGATCAGCTCGCGGAAGGGGATGCTCATCGCCTCCTCGACCACGCAGGGCGTGTTCACATGCCCGCTGATCTGGAACAGCTTGGTGCCCTCGTTGCCCTTGTTGCCGATCGCGGCGAACCAGGCCGACCCACGCCGTAGGATGGTCGGCGCGACGGCGATCGATTCGACATTGTTGACCGTGGTTGGACAGCCATACAGCCCCGCCCCCGCCGGGAAGGGCGGCTTCAGGCGCGGTTGGCCCTTCTTGCCCTCCAGCGATTCAAGCATCGCGGTTTCTTCGCCGCAGATGTACGCGCCCGCGCCGCGATGGACGAAGACGTCGAAATCGTAGCCCGATCCGGCCGCGTTCTTGCCGACTAGCCCGGCGTCATAGGCCTCGGCGACCGCGGCGAACAGCGTTTCCGCCTCCCGGATATACTCGCCGCGGATGTAGATGTACGCCGCCCGCGCGCGCATCGCGAAGCCCGCGACCAGCGCGCCCTCGATCAGCTTGTGCGGATCGTGGCGGATGATCTCGCGGTCCTTGCAGCTGCCCGGCTCGGATTCATCGGCATTGATGACCAGGAAGTTGGGCCGGTCGGGCTTCGGCTCCTTGGGCATGAAAGACCATTTGGTGCCGGTCGGGAACCCCGCCCCGCCCCGCCCGCGTAGGCCGGACGCCTTGATCGCATCGATGATCGCATCGTTGCCCAGCGCCAGCAGCGCCTTGGTATTGTCCCAATCACCGCGCGCACGCGCGGCGGGCAGGTTCCAGGGCTGGAACCCATAGACGTTGGTGAAGATGCGGTCGCGATCGTGCAGCATCAATGGCTCTTTCCGACGATCCGCTCCGCCAGCGGGTACACCACCGTCGCCACGCCCAGCGCGAACAGCGTTGCCCAGGGCAAGGTGAAGCTGACATGCGTGAGCCAGAACGCCAGATAGGCGGCGAACAGGGCGATCAGGCCGGGCATCAGGCCCGGGCCTCCAGCGCGCCGATGCGACGATCGAAGCTGAGCAGCTGCCCGGTCATGTTGTCCAACCGCTCGTTGACACCGGTGAGTTTGACCAAAACGTGCTGATGAAAACGCTTCATCGCCGTCTGCCGCTTCTCGATGCGCTCCATCCGATCCTCGATGCCGGTAAGGCGCGCGTCCAGCCGATCCATGCGCCGGCCAAGCTCGGCGATGTTGGTCTGAATACTTCTGAGCATCTCCATCAGGAAGTCCTCAGCCATCGGCCTTCTCCAACGTCACCGCCGCCGGCACCGCGATCGTCTCCCAGCTCCCGCGATAATCGTGGTTCGCGTCCACCATCTCCTTAAGTGTCGTCGGCCCGCCCGCGGGGCAGCTAACCCGTCGGCCGGTCGTGGACCCCGCCTCGGGCCGCTCGCCCTTCGCCAGCGCCTGCAGCACCGCGGTGGTGCGGTCGTAGTCCAGATCCTCGTAATTGTCGTCGTTGACCTGCACCATCGGCGCGTTGGCGCAGGCGCCCAGGCACTCGACCTCGGTCAGCGTGAACAGCCCGTCGGGCGTCGTCCTCCCCTTCACCAGCCCATGGTTCTTGCACGCCGCCAGCACGTCGTCGGAGCCCGCCAGCAGGCACGGCGTCGTGCCGCAGACCTGGACATGGTAGCGCCCGACCGGCGCCAGGTTGAACATCGTATAAAAGGTCGCGACCTCGAACACGCGCATGTACGGCACGCCGATCTGGCGCGCGACGAACTCGATCACGGGCACGGGCAGCCAGCCCTGCGTGTCGGTCTCGGCCCCCACCTGTCGCTGCGCCAGGTCGAGCAGCGGCAGCGAAGCCGACTGCTCGCGCCCGACCGGATAGCGCCCGAGCACCTCCTGCGCCTTGCGTCCGTTCTCCTCCGACCACGCGAACGCCCCCCAACGCGCGCGGACCTCGGTCTCGTCGGGGATGGTGGCGGCCTCAGCCATTTGAGTTCGCCGGAGTCACGATTTGAATCACAGGCGGCGGCCCGAAATCCACTTCGCTGATACGATCGCCGCTAAATAACAGCGACATGCCATGGTAACCCTCGGAGCAGTCAAGTATTACGTTAATGTTGAGCTGCTCGTTACCTTCGATGCTCTTGAGCGGACAGTGTTGCATGTATCGCGAGACATCAGCCAACGCATGAGGTCCGCCGCTCCACTCCATGAGCTTAGCATTCGGCGTGAGCATACGTTGCGCCCTTCGCAAATCGCCGCGGACCAAGGCTCCCGTAAACGTCGCCGCCATCTCGTACTTTGAGGCAGGAAAACCGTCGGCAAGCACGAGCGGCGTTGCCAGCAGCAGGCAAAGCGCCCTCACCGATCACACTCCCCGAACACGATATCCATCGCGCCCAGGATCGCCGTCGTGTCCGCCAGCATGTGCCCGCGCGACATGAAGTCCATCGCCTGCAGATGGCTGAACGCCGTCGGCCTGATCTTGCAACGGTACGGCTTGTTGGTGCCGTCCGCGACCAGATATACGCCGAACTCACCCTTGGGGCTCTCGGTCGCGACGTACACCTCGCCCGCCGGCACGTGATACCCCTCGGTGAACAGCTTGAAGTGATGGATCAGCGCCTCCATCGACCGCTTCATGTCGCCGCGCGGGGGCGGCATCACCTTGCGGTCGAGGCTCTGCACCGGCCCCTCGGGCATCTCGGCCAGGCACTGCTTCATGATCCGCGCCGACTGGCGGACCTCCTCCACGCGCACCATGAACCGGTCGTAGCAGTCGCCGCGTGTGCCCACCGGCACGTCGAAGTTCATCTTGGCGTAGACGTCATAGGGCTGCGACTTGCGCAGGTCCCACGGCAGCCCCGCCGCCCGGATCATCGGCCCCGAAAAGCCCCAGGCGATCGCATCCTCGCGGCTCACCGTCGCGATATCGACGTTGCGCTGCTTGAAGATGCGGTTGTCCGCGACCAGGCTGATCGCATCCTCGAACAACCGCGGCAGCCGCGTGTCGAGCCAATCGGCGATGTCGGTCAGCAGCTTAAGCGGCACGTCCTGATGCACCCCGCCCGGGCGGAAATAATTGTGGTGCATGCGCGCACCCGACATGCGCTCGAAGAAGTTGTAGCAGTCCTCGCGGACCTCGAACATCCACAGGTTCGGCGTCATCGCGCCGACGTCCATCACGTGCGAGCCAAGATTGAGCATGTGGTTGCTGATCCGCGTCAGCTCGGCGAAGAACACGCGCAAATACTGCGCGCGCAGCGGTACCTCCAGATCGAGCAGCTTCTCGATCGCGAGCACGAAGCTATGCTCCATGCACAAAGGCGAACAGTAATCAAGCCGGTCGAAATAGGGGATGTTCTGCGCGTAGGTCCGATACTCGATCAGCTTCTCGGTGCCGCGGTGAAGCAGCCCGACATGCGGGTCGATCCGCTCGATCAGCTCGCCGTCCAGCTCCATCACCAGCCGCAGCACGCCATGCGCGGCCGGATGCTGCGGGCCGAAGTTGATCGTGTAGTTGGTGATCGTGGTGTCGCCGGTCGTCTCCTCGCCGGGCGTCGGCTCATGGAGCAGCTCCGAGATGTACGGGTCGATCTCCGTCGTCGCGGGTGCGGGCGCGTCGGCGGGGGCGATCAGCGTGTCTGCGCTCACTGGTTCTGTCCCTTGCCCGGGGTGGGCACCACGTCCGCGTCGGCGGGCTTGGCACCGGCATCGCCACCGGTCGCCTGCCCTGGCGAGGTCTTGCCCGCGGCATATTGCCCATCGGTGCCCTTCGGCGCGGCCGGGGCCACCCTGGCGGCATCGGCCTTGCCCACCTGATCGGCGGTAGCAGGCGTCGGCGCCCCCTTCTCTTGCGGCAGCGCCGCCTTTTCGTCGCCCGGCAGCGTGTACTCGGCGCCTTCCCAGGGCGACAGGAAATCGAAGCTGCGCCAGTCCTGCGCCAGCTGTACCGGCTGATACACGACCCGCTTCTCCTCCTCGGAGTAGCGCAGTTCATTATACCCGGTCTGCGGAAAGTCCTTGCGCAGCGGATGGCCGCGAAAGCCGTAGTCGGTCAGGATGCGGCGGAGGTCGGCATTGCCCTCGAACAGCACGCCGAACAGATCGTACACCTCGCGCTCCAGCCAGCCCGCGACCGGCCACAGCCCCGTCACCGACGGCACCGGCTGCACCTCGTCGGTGGAGACATGGACCTGGACGCGATGGTTGCGGGTCAGCGACAGGAGGCAATAGACGATCTCGAAGCGCTCGGGCCGGTCGGGATAGTCGACGCCCGCGATCTCCATCAGCTGCTGATAGGCGAGCCCCGGCGTGTCGCGGAGCGCCGTCAGCGTCGTAACCAGGCTGTCGCGCGCGACGAACAGCTGCACCTCGCCGACCCGCACCCGCCCATCGTGCAGAGCCGAACCGAGCGCCGCGTGCGCCGCGTCGATCGTCGCATCGTTCAGGTCGACGGCATAGGTCGGCGCGGGACTACGCATGATGAAGCCGCTTCGCCTCGCGCCAGGCGTGAACGCCGAACGCGGCCCCGGCCACCAGCACGGCTCCCGCGACGAGCAGCGTCAGGTCCAGGATCATCGGCCGCCACATCGGCCACATCCGCGCGATGTCCGCCCGGTCGCGCAGGACACGAACAAGGTTGACGACCGTGACCGGCAGCACCGCCGCGAACACCGTCCAGCCACGCCGGCCGCGCGTCATCGCTCGATGCTCCCGCTTCGCCTGATCTTCCGCTGCAGCTGCAGAATGCCGTAGAGCAGCGCTTCGGCGGTCGGCGGGCATCCGGGGACATAGATGTCGACCGGCACGATCCGGTCACAGCCGCGCACGACGCTGTAGCTGTAGTGGTAATAGCCGCCGCCGTTCGCGCATGACCCCATCGAGATCACATATTTGGGGTTCGACATCTGATCGTACACGGTGCGCAGCGCCGGCGCCATCTTGTTGCACAGCGTGCCCGCGACGATCATCACGTCCGACTGGCGCGGGCTCGCCCGCGGGGCCGCGCCGAACCGCTCCAGGTCATAGCGCGGCATGTTGACGTGGATCATCTCCACCGCGCAGCACGCCAGCCCGAATGTCATCCACCACAGCGAGCCGGTGCGTGCCCATTGGAACAGGTCCTCGGCGTTCGTGACCAGGAAGCCCTTGTCGGTCAGCTCGCCGTTGAGGCTGTCGAAGAAGCCCTGATCCGGCGGCACGACCGCCTTGCCCGCATCGGGGCGCGGCTGCAGCTCGACGGGACCGGAATGGCCTGTGACGGACGGCGTCATTCCCACTCCAACGCCCCCTTCTTCCAAGCATAGACGAGCCCCAGCGCCAGTTCGGCGATGAACACCATCATCGCGGTCCACGCCGTCCAGCCGAGGTGGAAGACGCTGACCGCCCATGGATAGAGGAACGCCGCCTCCAGGTCGAAGACGATGAACAGGATTGCGACGAGGTAGAAGCGCACGTCGAACTGGCTGCGCGGGTCCTCGAACGCGGGAAAGCCGCACTCATACTCGCTGAGCTTCTCGGGCGTCGGCTGGTGCGTGCCGGTGAACCGCGCGACAATGATCGGCAGGAACACGAACGCGCTCGACAACGCCAGGGCGACGCCGAGAAAAAGCAGGATCGGCAGATAGTGGGACAGGTCAACCAAGGCATGCTCGCGGCTGCGGAACGGATCGGGCCCGCTTTAGGCGCTCGCCTCCGCACCGGCAAGGCGAACACGTATGAAAAGGTATCGCAATTGGCTGCCGGCAAAGGCGGAGCGGAGGGAGTTGCCGCCGGGGTGCGGCCCGCTTATCATCACGCTTACGAAACGACAGGGGGGGATGATGAAGGACTGTCAGGTGTGTTTCCGCTGATCGCCTTGACGGCCTGCTCCGCGCATCCCGCCGCCACCAACGCGAGCGCTGCCCAGGCTGACGGCGCACGCACTGCGGCGAGCAGCACGGTCATCGCGGCCGCGACGGGCAATCCCGTGCTCGGCCGCTGGACGGGCGGCGAGGACTGCCTAGTCGACTTGCAGGATATCGAGTTCACCCCAAATCTGGCGCTGTTCCACTCGCCTGACGCCTCCAAGCCGTCAAACCCGGTCAGCTATGCCGATGTCAGCCCGGCAGGTGCCACAGTCACAATCTCGGAGGGGACACTGCACAACACCGCGGTAATCCATGTCCGCGACGCGACCCATCTGATCGTCGATCCGATTGCGGGCAGCACCGACCGGTCCTGCACGCTGACCAGGCGCTGACGGCTCCCGGTCAGCGCAAGGCGCCGGCCAGCAGCTTGTGCAGCTTGGAATGGAGCCCGTCATTGGCGGCCAAGAACTCGTTGCGCTCCATCGCTTTGTCGCCGCCGCGAAAGTCGGTGACGAAACCGCCGGCTTCCCTGACCAGCAACAGCCCGGCGGCGACGTCCCATGGGTGCAGGTCGCTCTCCCAATAGCCGTCATACCGTCCCGCCGCGACCCAGGCGAGGTCCAGCGCCGCCGACCCGAAGCGGCGGATGCCGGCGACCTGGGGCGCAACAGCGCCGAAGATACGGCTCCACTGTACGAAGTCGCCATGCCCCATGAACGGAATACCCGTCGCGATCAGGCTTTCCGACAGCTCGCGCCGCGACGACACCCGCAGCCGCTGGTCGGTCAGCCAGGCGCCGCGGCCCTTCTCCGCCCAGAAACTTTCGTCGGTCAGCGGCTGATAAACCAGCGCGGTGGTAATCTCGCGCTTGCCGCTCGGCGCCACGTCCTCGACCGCGATCGAGATCGCGAAATGCGGGATGCCGTGGAGAAAGTTGCTGGTCCCGTCCAGCGGATCGACGATGAAGCGCGGCTTGGCTGGATCGCCAGCGATCTCACCGCGCTCCTCCATCAGGAAGCCCCAGTCGGGCCGCGCGTGGCTCAGCTCCTCATAGATCGACTGTTCGGCGCGCTGGTCGGCCATCGAGACGAAGTCCGCCGGCCCTTTGCGGCTGACCTGTAGCTGCTGGACCTCGTTGAAGTCCCGCCGCAGCCGCGGCGCCGCCTTTCGCGCGGCGCGCTCCATGATGGTGAGAAGGCCGGAATGGGAGGGCATCTAGTTCTTCTTTTTTGCGACAAGATGCTAAGTGACGTGGCGCTGACCAGTTGCCGATCAGGCTCGAGCACCAAGCTGCTTCACTTCTTGATTGAGCCATTTAAGCAACGTGAGCTTCGATCCAGCTCCGCTAAGTGCGGCTGTATGATCAACAATCTTAGTCATCGGGTAGGATTGCTGAGCGCCCGTCCCATGAACCCGCCGTTGCAGCAAAAACTCGGACGCCCGCTTGTACACCTCTAATCAGCCCGACGGACGTAGGTCTGCTCATACACGTCGACGACGATCTTCGTCCCCGCGCCGATATGCGGCGGCACCATCACGCGCACGCCGTTGTCGAGGATCGCGGGCTTGTAGCTGGACGACGCCGTCTGGCCCTTCACCACCGCATCCGCCTCGACGATCATCGCCTCGATCGTGTCGGGCAGCTGCACGCTGATCGGGTCCTCGTCGTACAGCTCCATCACCACGTCCATGCCGTCCTGCAGGAACGCGGCGGCGTCGCCCAGCAGGTCGCGCGGCAGCGTCACCTGCTCGTAGCTGTCCTTGTCCATGAAGACGAGACCGTCACCGTCCGCGAACAGGAACTGGAAGTCCTTGGTGTCCAGCCGCACCCGCTCCACCGTCTCCGCCGAGCGGAAGCGGACGTTGTTCTTGCGGCCGTCGCGCAGGTTCTTCAGCTCCACCTGCATGTACGCGCCGCCCTTGCCGGGCTGGGTGTGCTGGATCTTGACCGCGCGCCAGATGCCGCTCTCATATTCAATGATGTTGCCGGGACGAATGTCCACGCCGCTGATCTTCATGGGGCTGCCTGTGGAAAGAGCCGGGGCGCGAACGCCCGATGCGCGGCGACTTAGCGGCTGACCCGCCGAATGCCAAGGTCAGCGCCCCCGGAGCACGGGATAGGCGTTGATGTCCTCGCCCTGCCACCAGTGCTGCTCCGGCGCCAGCCGGGCGAGGCTGAAATGCAGATGGTAGTTGCCCGGGCCCGCGTCGCCGGTATCGCCGACATAGCCGAGCACGTCACCGACGCGCACCGCCTGCCCTTCGTGCACCCCGGGGGCGTAGTCGCGCAGATGGGCGTAATAGAAGGTCCAGCGCCGATCCACCGAACGTTCGTAGAGCGTCGTGCCCCCCAGCCGGCTGTCGAACAGCTTCTCGACTGTCCCGTCCGCCGCCGCCAGTACGGGCGTGCCGCCGGGCGCGATGATGTCGGTCCCGTGATGCACCCGCCCCTGACTGCGCGCCTGCCCCCAGGTGTCGGCGATCTGATTGCGCGTCACGCCCTGTACCGGCACCTGCAGGACGGGCAGGCCGTCGGGGCGTGCCGCGACGGTGGTGCTCGGTTCGAAGCGCACTTCCGGCAGCCCGACCACGCGCTCCGGTCCGCCGAGCCGCACCATCGACGCGAACAGCGCGGCGATAAGCACAACCGCGCCGAGCACCACCCAACCGACCCGCGTCACGCCCTCACTCCTGGAAGATCACCGGCACCCCCGCCCTGACCATCTGCGCCAGCCGTGCCGCGTTCCAGTTGGCCAGCCGGACGCAGCCGTGGCTCTCCGTGCGACCGATATATTGCGGCTCGGGGGTGCCGTGCAGCCCGTAGTGCGGCTTGTTCAGGTCGAGCCACACCACGCCCACCGGCCCGTTCGGCCCCGGCGGCAGCATCGCAGCTGTGTCGGTCGAGTTCGCGTCCCAAAACAGCGCCGGATTGTAGTGAAAGCGTGGGTTGCGGTCGATCACCGTGACCTTCCAGGTGCCGATCGGGAGCGGATCGTGCTCGCTTCCCGTCGTTACCTGAAACTGGGCGACGAGCCGGTCGTTCGCGTCGAGCACGCGCAGCACGGAATCGGATTTGTCGACCACGATCTTCTTGCCCTGCGGCTGGTTCGCGTCGACGTTCAGGTCGCTCAGCGTCTGGCGCCACAGCGGCGGCAGGCTGTCGTCATAGCTGCGGCTGGTGGGCAGCGCGTTGGGGAACACCACCTCCTGCCCCACCGCCAGTCGGGTCTGCGCCGAATTGAGCGCGATCAGCACCGCGGGCGTCGTGTGAAACATCTCCGCAAGCTTTTCCAGCGGGTTGCGGTAGCCGAGCGACGGCAGGCGCGCCTGTTCGTCCTCATTATGCGGGATGGTGCCGACGAACGGCCCGGCCAACGCCGTCTGGCTCAGCCGCAGCCGCACGGTCGGACGCCAGGCGGCGTAGGGGTGCAGCGCCGCCAGTGTCGGCTGGTCGATCTTGCCGGTGATCGGCACGCCGCGTGCTTCCTGGAAACCCTTAAGCGCAGCGGTGAGCGACATGCCGGGCTTGCCGTCGAGCATGCCGGGCGAGAAGCCGAGATGATCGAGGATGACCTGGACGTGCAGGATGTCGCGGTCGATGGCGGCGGCCGTCGCAGTTGGCGATGCAGCCGGGGTGAGCGTCGCCGCTGGACCCGCACGCCGCGCGGGAGCCTGCGCCACCGCAGTCGCCGCCGCCGCTGCGCCCGCCATCAGAACTGCTGCTACCCACTTCGTCATCTCGACCTCGCCGGAACTGTTACGCTGGCGCACTAAACGGCCGGGCCGGCGCTTCTATCCCTCGCCGCCGAGCACCGCCGCGAACGCTCGCACCGCGGCCGCCTCGCCGTCGGGGTGCGCCCAGACCCCCGCGCTCACCGCCAGGAAATCGGCCCCTGCCTCGATCAGGGGCCGAGCGTTGGCGGGCGTGATGCCGCCGATCGCCACGGCGGGCAGCTCGAACATCGTCGCCCACCAGCTCAGGATCAATAAGTCCGGCCGGTGCCTCACCACCTTCGTGGTCGTCGGGTAGAAGCTGCCAAATGCGACATAGTCCGCCCCCGCGTCGCCCGCCTCCATCGCCAGGTGCCGGCTGTCGTGGCAGGTCACCCCGATCTGCACCGCCGGTCCCAGCAGGGTGCGCGCCTCGCGCGGATCGCCGTCCTCCTGCCCCAGATGGACGCCGTCGGCGCCGAGGCGCTTCGCCAGCGCGACCGAGTCGTTGACGATGAACGCGACGTCGCGATCGGCGCACAGGCGCTGCAGCGGCTCGGCCCACGCCGCCGCGCGGTGCTGGTCGACGTCCTTGACCCGGAACTGGAACGCCGCGACCGGGCCCGCATCCAGCGCACGGGCGAGGCGGTCGGAAAAATCGCCACCGACCTCAAGTGCCGAAACGAGATAAAGCTGGCATGGCGGTCGACGATCGTTGCGACGAAACGCGACCGCGAAGTCGGGATCGAGCGGGCCCAACGGGTCATTCGACGCAGCGTTCGGATCGGGGATCATGCGCGCGGAAGTTGTCGATGTTGCCGCAGGTTGCAATCATCTGCGGCGCGCGACAGCGGGCGAAAAGCGGTCATCCAGGCCTGCTGCCAAAAACTGCGGCTGTAGGACAGCGCAAAAACGGCCTGACGGTACAGCCGACCAGGCTCAGCCGGTGACGACCGCCAGCAAAAAGCCGTCCCACTTCTTGACGCCGACCGTCTGCACCACCGTCGCGGTCAGCCGCGGCTCGGCGGCGACCGCGTCGAACAGCGCGCGGGTGCCGGTGACGCGCGGATCGTCGCTGGCGTCGTCGAGCAGCTTGCCCTCGCGGACGACGTTGTCGACGACGATCGTCGCGCCCGGCCGCGTCAGCCGCAGCGCCTCGCGCAGATAGGTGACGTTGGACGGCTTGTCGGCGTCGATGAACACGAAGTCGAACGGGCCATCCAGCATTGCCAATGTCGCCGCCGCCGGCCCGACCAGCACCTCGACACGCTCCATCAGCCCTGCCTGCGCGATGTTCTCACGCGCAACCGCCACATGGTGCGGGTCCAGCTCCAGCGTCACGAGGGAACCGCCATCGGGCAAGGCCCGCGCCAGCTCGATCGTCGAATAGCCGCCGAGCGTGCCGATCTCCAGGATGCGCCGCGCCCTCGCCATCCGCGCCAGCAGGTGCAGCATTCGTCCCTGCGCAGGCGACACGTCGATGTCGGGCAACCCGCCCGCCGCGTTGGCCGCCAGCGTTGCCGTTAGGATGGCGTCGTCGCCGAGCAGCTTGTCTCGGATATAGCCGTCCACCTCGCCCCAACGCGGGTCCGGCGCCTCCGACCGCTCGACCAACGTCCTATTCCCCGCCCTCATAGATCTTGACCAGCCGGTCGAGCATCGCCAGCGCGTCCTCGCGTGAGCGCTGGAAGGTGTTACGGCCGATGATCGAGCCGTTGCCGCCGCCGTCGCGAATATCGCGCGCGTCCTGATAGACCGCGTCCGTCCCCTTCGATGCGCCGCCCGAGAAGACGACGATGCGCCGCCCGGCGAAGCTCGACTGGACGACGTGCTTCACCCGGTCGCTCTGCTTCGACCAGTCGGCGCCCTCATAGGCTTTTTGCGCATCGGTTTGTTCGATGTGCGCGGTCGGCAGCTTTACCTTGATGATGTGCGCGCCGAGTAGCGCCGCCATGTGCGCGGCATAAGCACCGACGTCGAGCGCCAGCTCGCCTTCCTTGCTGAGGTTGCCGCCGCGCGGATAGCTCCAGATCACCGTCGCCAGCCCGACCGCCGCCGCTTCCTCACGCAGCTCGCGGATCAGCTCCATCGACGCGAAGATGTCGTCGGATCCGGGGTAGATGGTGTAGCCGATCGCCGCGCAACCGAGCCTGATCGCATCACCGACCGACCCGGTCTGCGCCTGCTGGATCGAGGTCGCCCAGCTGTTCGAGCTGTTGAGCTTGAGGATGGTCGGCACCTGCCCTGCAAAGGTGTCGGCACCTGCCTCCAGCATCCCCAACGGCGCGGCGAAAGCGTTGAGCCCGGCGTCGACCGCGAGCTGGTAATGATAGTGCGGGTCATACGCCGGCGGGTTGACCGCAAAGGACCGCGCCGGGCCGTGCTCGAAGCCTTGGTCGACCGGCAGGATGATGACCTTGCCGGTGCCGCCCAGCCGCCCGTGGTTGAGGATCTGCGCCAGGTTCGCCTTGATCGAGGGCGAGGTCGCCTCGTATTTGTCGAGAATGGCTTTGACGGCCGGGGTCATGCGCGGTCCTTGATCTGGCGAGAGATGCGGGGCTGTTAGCGGCGCGGCACGGGCGGGGCAACGCCGGGTTGACACTCGCGGCGACGCTGCGCCAGCTTGGCTGGCGAACGGAGAAACGCCGATGGTGGTCCGAATTCGATGGGCGGGCGCGGCGACCGCGCTGCTGCTATGGATGATGCCGGCCACTGCGCGCGAGCCCAGACCCGGTGAAATGGCACCGCCGTTCGAGCTGACCCTGGTCGACGGGACCAAGCTGCGCTCTGACACGCTCAGCGGTCAGGTGATCGTGCTCAACTATTGGGCGACCTGGTGCGGACCATGCCGCCGCGAATTGCCGACGCTCGACGCCTATTATGAGGCACAGCGGAGCCACGGCCTGCGTGTATTCGCGGTCGCGACCGAGGACTCGCTGCCGGTCGGACAATTGCGTCAGTTGTTCGGGGCGATGCGGTTGACGCCGGTGCGTCGGATCAACGGACCTTTTCACCCAATCAACGATGCGATGCCTACTAATTTCGTAATCGGCCGCGACGGGCGGGTTCGTTACGCCCAAGCAGGCGCGTTTGATCTCGGTACGCTCAACACCGTGCTGGTGCCGCTATTACGGGAGCAAGCTCCCCCGTCCTAGCGCTTCAACGCCGCCACCCCCGGCAATTGCCGCCCCTCCATCCACTCCAGGAACGCGCCGCCGGCGGTGGACACGAAGCTGAAGCGGTCGGCCACGCCCGCCTGGTTGAGCGCCGCCACCGTGTCGCCGCCGCCCGCGACCGACACCAGGCTGCCGTCCTGCGTCAGCGCCGCCGCGGTCTTCGCCAACGCCACCGTCGCGGCGTCGAACGGCGGCGTCTCGAACGCGCCCAGTGGGCCATTCCACACCAGCGTGCGGCAGTTCTTGAGCACGTCGCCCAGCGCCTCGGTTGCGGCCGGGCCGATGTCGAGGATCATCTCGGCGGCGGCGACCTCGTGCACGTTGACGGTGCGCGTCATCGGGTTCGGCTTGAACTCGGTCGCGACCACCACGTCATAGGGCAAGTGGACGGTGCAGCCCGCGCGCTCTGCCGCCGCCAGGATCGCCTCGGCGGTAGCGGCGAGGTCATGCTCGCAAAGCGATTTGCCCACGGCGACGCCGCGCGCGGCGAGGAAGGTATTGGCCATGCCGCCGCCGATGATCAGGTGATCGACGCGGGCGACGAGGTGCTGGAGGACGTTGAGCTTGGTCGACACCTTGGCCCCGCCGACCACCGCGGCGACCGGGTGTTCGGGGTTGCCCAGCGCCTTGTCCAGCGCATCGAGCTCGGCCTCCATCTGTCGTCCCGCGAAGCCGGGCAGCCGGTGCGCCAGCCCTTCCGTCGAGGCGTGCGCGCGATGCGCTGCCGAGAAGGCGTCGTTGACGTACAGGTCGCCCAGCTGCGCCATGCGATCCGCCACCGCGGCATCGTTCGTTTCCTCACCAGCGAAGAAGCGCGTGTTCTCGACCACCGCGATGTCGCCCGGCCGTAACGCGGCGATCGCGTCATCGGCCGCGTCCCAGTCGACGAACTGCACCGGCCTTCCGAGCAGTTGGCTGAACGGCCGCACCAGCAGCGCCAGCGACAGCTTGGGATCGCGCACGCCCTCTGGCCGCCCGAAATGCGCGAGCACCAGCACGATCGCACCGCGATCCGCCAGCTCGGCGACGGTGGGCAGCGCGGCGCGCAGGCGGGTGTCGTCGGTTACCTGCCCGTCCGCCATCGGCACGTTCAGGTCCTCGCGGACCAGCACGCGCTTGCCGCGTACCTCGCCCATATCGTCCAATGTCTTGAAGGCTCGCGTCATCCCACCACCTCGATCTCGTCACCCAGCGCGATCGCGCCACCCGTCAGCACGCGGGTGCAGACGCCGCCTCGCCAGTCCGGCACCAACGCTGCGAACAGGCCCGGCGCCACCTCATCCATCCTGACACACGGATCGCATTCGACCGTCACCTCCAGCAATGCGCCGCCGACCCGGATGATCGCGCCCGGCCGCTGCGGCAGACCGAGCCCATCGACCATCAGGTTGCATCGCCGGCGCCACCAAGGCGGATCAATCCGCAGCTCGCCGCACGCTGCCGTCCAATCCGCACGGGCGAACAACGTCACCTGCCGCCGGTTACGCCCGGTTGGCTTGCGTACGCCGCGAAAGTCGCCGACCAGTCCCAGATCGACCGTCAGCGCCCCCTGCTCCAGCAGCTCCATCGGCGCGCGATGGTGCGCCTTGCGCGCGATGCCCGCCAGCGTTCCCGGCCCCGCCGCCGCGGGCGGGCGGCACGCCGTGCCCAGGACGGCCGCGTCCGGGATCGACGCGTCCACCGGGCCTAGACGAACCGGGCCATCGTGGTCGCGGTGTCGACCATCCGGTTCGAAAAGCCCCATTCATTGTCGTACCAGCTGACCACGCGCACCAGCTTGCCGTCGAGCACCGCGGTCTCCAGGCTGTCGACCGTCGAGGAGGCGGCGGTGTGCATCAGGTCGATCGAAACCAGCGGCTCGTCCGTCCAGTCCAGCACGCCCTTCATCTGCCCTTCCGCCGCCGCCTTGAGCAGCTGGTTGACCTCGTCGCGCGTGGTCTCCCGCTCGGGGGTGAAGGTCAGGTCGATCAGGCTGACATCGGGCACCGGCACACGGATCGCCGATCCGTCCAGCTTGCCCTTCAGTTCCGGCAGCACTTCGCCGACGGCGCGCGCCGCGCCGGTGGTGGTCGGGATCATGCTCATCGCGGCGGCGCGGGCGCGGCGCAGGTCGGGGTGGATCTGGTCCAGGATCTTCTGATCGTTGGTATAGGCGTGCACGGTGGTCATCAGGCCGCGCTCGATGCCGACGCTGTCGTTCAGCACCTTGGCGACCGGCGCCAGGCAGTTGGTGGTGCAGCTGGCGTTGGAGACGATGCGGTGGTCCGCGGTCAGCTTGTCGTGGTTGACGCCATAGACCACGGTCAGATCGACGCCCTTGGCCGGCGCCGAGATGAGTACGCGACCCGCGCCCGCCTCGATATGCTTGCCCGCACTGTCGCGGTCGGTGAAGAAGCCGGTGCATTCCAGCACCAGGTCGATGCCCAACTCCCTGTGCGGCAGCTTGCCCGGATCGCGCTCGGCGGTGACGCGGATATGCTTGCCGTCGACGACCAGGTCCTGACCTTCGGCATGGACGTCGCCCGCCCATTTGCCGTGCACGCTGTCGCGGCTGAACAGCCAGGCGTTCGACTTCGCGTCGGCCAGGTCGTTGATCGCGACCAGCTCCAGCTCGGGGCTGCCCTGCTCCAGCATGGCGCGGGCGACCAGGCGGCCGATCCGTCCAAAGCCGTTGATCGCAATCTTGACCGCCATGTGAGGCTACTCCCGCAAGCTGTTGAGGTGGCGCGCAAAGGCCGTGCGGGCGGGCCGATCCGGCCACCCGCCGCCACCCGAGAAGATGATGTGGGGGCACGCCTTTGCGGTCCGCACCGGCGCTGTCAACCTTCGCGCACCACCCCTTGCCGCCCCGAAACGGGAGTCCTATCGCGCTCGCTATGGCAGAGCCCCCCGCCGCCGATCGCATCGACGCAGCCCTGGTCCGTATCGAGGCGGCGATCGCCGCCCGCGCCGCCGCGGGCGATGCCCTGGCGCGCCGTCACGCCGCGCTGAAGGCGCGGATGGCGGAGGCGGTGGCGGCGCTGGACGACGTCATCGCGCGCGGGCCGGCTGCCTGATGGCCGAGGTGGTGCTCCAGATCGGCGGCCGCGCCTTTCCGGTCGCCTGCCGCGACGGCGAAGAGGCGCGGGTGCGCGACCTCGGCCGCCTGCTGGAGGAACGCTGGCCCGCTGCCCAGCGCGCTGCCGGCGGCGTAAACCCGGAGCGTGCGATGTTCTTCGTCGCCTTGCTGCTCGCCGATGCGCTCGACGAGACGCAGAGCCGCCCGCCCGCGGGGGCGGCGATGAGTGAGGGCGCGCTGGCCCGCGTCGCCGCCCGGCTGGAGGCGCTCGCCGACACCCTTGAGCAGGCGACCGCGAGTGCCTAGATAGGGGAAGGCGGGTTCTGCCTGGTACGAGCCTATATTATCCCTGAGGCTATTCATCATCCATCGGGGGCTGTCCCTGCCCGGACCCTGGTCCGACGTATATGGTCCCCACCTGACGTACCGTGCGTCAGTGGATAACCCGGCACACGGTCAAGGCGGTTCCCGTCACCGCGCAGCGCGCACGTGAGCAGTGCACGCGCTGCCCACGAGACGCGCGAGCACGGCCGGCGAGTGGCGCCAGCAAACCCGTCCGCCGTCACGACGGGGCTTCGCCGCGGCGCACTCGTCCGATGACCGGCAAGCCCGCTCTTCGCGCGCGGCTCCGCGCCGCCCGCGACGGCTTCGCACCAGTGCCGTTTCCCCCGTCGCTCGCGCCATTTGTCGAGCGGCTGAGCCCCAACGCCATTGTCGCCAGCTACATCCCCGTCGGTGGCGAGGTTGACCCCTCGCCCCTCGTCGCCGCGGCCCGCGCACAGGGCTGCCGCCTCGCGCTCCCGCACTTGGTCGACCGTGCCGGCCAGCTCCGCTTTCTCGCCGGGCCCGCCGACGCAGCCCTCATGCCCGGCCCCTTCGGCCTGCGCCAGCCCGCCGCCGACCTGCCCGAGGTCGCCCCCACCATTATCCTCACCCCGCTGGTCGGCTTCGACCGGCGCGGCAATCGGCTCGGGCAGGGCGCCGGCCATTACGACCGCGCGTTCGCCGCCCATCCCGGTGCATGGCGCGTCGGGCTCGCCTGGTCCGTGCAGGAAGTGGACACGCTGCGCCCGGATCCGTGGGATGTGCCGCTGCACGCCATCATTACCGAACAGGAGTGGATCACGCCATGACCGACCCCGCGGCCCCGAGCTGGCGCAAACCCGCGGGCGCGCTGGCGATCTGCCTGCTGATCGCGGTGTGGTGCGTGCTGGTGGCGAGCTTGTCAGGGGTGGTGGGGCGATGGTGGTGGGGGCTACAGCTGCTGTTCTATGTGGGCACCGGGATCGTGTGGATCACGCCGCTGAAGCCGCTGCTGGTGTGGATGGAAGGCGCCGGCGCGGGAGACGATGCGGCGTAGCTGCAGCGCGCGTGTGCCAGCGCGGGAGGGCGCGGTATAAGGCGCGACCGGCGGCGTGCGGCGGTGGAATGGGCGCCGCGGCAAAGCCGCGTCGTCGAAGCTCGGCTGATGCCGAGCCCGGCCGCGCTTGCGTGAGGTGCGATTAGCGCCGCTAATCGCGCCCGCGCGGCGCGGTGGCGCGAGTGACGGGGCTCGAACCCGCGACCTCCGGCGTGACAGGCCGGCGCTCTAACCAACTGAGCTACACCCGCTGATGCGAACCGCACTACGCGAGGCGCGGCTGTTACGGATGCCCCTCCGGGCTGTCAACGTCCCTCTGGCCCCCCAGCCGCCAGCGCCGCTTGGCCTTGCCGGTCTGCACCAACGAGCCCTGCTCGAACAGGAAACCCGCGATGTCGGGCTTGCCCGCCGCCCCCAGCACGGTCTGCAGGATGATGAGCAGCGGCACCGCCAGCAGCGCCCCCGCGGTCCCCCACACCCAGCCCCAGAAGCTCAGCGAGATCAGGATCATCAGCGGGCTGATCGTCAGCCGGTGGCCGACGATGAACGGCGTCACCACATTCGCCTCCACGAGGTGACAGCCGATCATGATCGCCGGCGCGATCATCGCCGTGCCGATGTCGGCAAAGGTCATCAGCCCGCCGACCGCGAGCAGCAGGGCCGCGACGATCGGCCCGAAATAGGGGACGTAGTTGAGCAGCGCGACGATGCCGCCCCACATCAGCGGCGAGGGCATGCCGAGCAGGTAAAGCGCGCCCGCCACGATCCCGCCCAGCGTCAGGTTGATGACCGTGATCGTGCCGAGATAGGCCGACACGTCGTCGACCACGTCCTGGATCACCCGCGCCGTCGCCATCGCGCCGTCGAAGCTGGTGCGCTCCGTGATCGTGCGCCGCCGCATGCGGCTCCACCCGGACAGGAAGAAATAGATGATCAGGATCGCGAAGAAGAGCTGGACGATGACGCCGGGCGCGCTGGTCGCGGCCAATTCCAGCACCGAACTGGGCGGCGCCACCGCGGCCGTGCGCGGCTGGCGCACAGGGGTCGACGCGATCTGGTGGAAGAAGCGGTTCACCGACCGCTCCAGGCTGGAATACAGGTCCAGCAGCGGCTGCAGATTATGCTGGATGCGGCTGACCCGGCTCGGCAGCTGCTGGAAGAAATCGGTCGCGGGGACCACGATCGCCGCGACCGCGATGTTGGCCACGATCAGGAACAGCAGCACGCAGAACAGCGCCGCCAGCGGCGACGGCACGCGATGCCGTTCCAGCCATTCCAGCAGCGGCACCAGCGCGACCGCGATGACCAGCGACGCGGTCAGCGGCATGAAGAACTCGGTCCCTGCCTGCAGTGCAAAGGGCAGCCCCACCGCTAGTCCCAGCCCCGCGATCAGCGTCAGCGCCGCGAGCAGCCGGTCGCGCCGTTCGGCCGTGACCGGCGTGTCCTCCGCCGCCGGCGCGAAGGAGGGAATGGGGGTGCCCTGATCTGCCACGCATGCGGTTGTAGCGTGGTTGCGCCCGTTTGCTACTGTCCTACGTCATGCTTGGCTTTCCCGTCATCCCGGCGAAAGCGGAGGGAGGAAAGGCGCATGGCCCAACATCTGCTCGTGATCGACGAGGGCACCACCTCGACCCGTGCGATTCTGTTCACCCCCGGCGGCGCCTGCGTCGGCAGCGAGGCCGCGGCGCTCGACCAGCATTATCCTCGCCCCGGCTGGGTCGAGCACGATGCCGGTGAAATCTGGCGCAAGTCGCTGCGCGTTGCGGGCGCGATGGTGGCGCAGGCGGGCGGGCCCGGCCGCATCGCCGCGATCGGCCTCACCAACCAGCGCGAGACGATCGTGTTCTGGGACAAGATCACGGGCGAGCCGCTGGCGCCCGCGATCGTCTGGCAGGACCGCCGCACCGCCGACCGCTGCGCCGCGCTGCGCGAGGCCGGGCACGAACCGCTGGTCCAGGAGCGCACTGGCCTGCTGCTCGACCCCTATTTCTCCGGCTCGAAGATCGGCTGGGCGCTCGACGAGTGGCCGCAGCTGCGCGAGGCAGGCGAGCGGCTGGCGATCGGCACCGTCGACAGCTGGCTGCTGTGGAAGCTTACCGGCGTCCATGCGACCGATGCGACCAATGCCGGCCGCACCGCGCTGATGACGCTCGACGGCGGCTGGGACGACGATCTGCTCGCGCTGTTCGGCGCAGCGCGCGGGGCGCTGCCGGAGATCGTCGACTGCGCCGGAACGCTCGGCGAGACGACGCTGTTCGGCGGCCGCATCGCCGTCACCGGCATGGCGGGCGACCAGCAGGCGGCGGCGATAGGGCATGCCTGCCTCGCGCCCGGCGAGACCAAGGCGACCTTCGGCACAGGCGCCTTCGTCCTTAGCCATACCGGCGATGCGCCGCCGCGCTCGGCGCACCGCCTGCTCGCCACCGTCGCCTGGCAGCTCGGCGGGAAGCGCGCCTATGCGCTGGAAGGGTCGGTGTTCGTCGCGGGCAGCCTGATCCAGTGGCTGCGCGATTCGCTCGGGCTGATCCGGAATGCCGGCGAGACCGCGGCGCTGGCGGCGAGCGTGCCCGATACCGGCGGCGTCTACCTGATCCCGGCGCTGTCGGGGCTGGGCGCGCCGTGGTGGCGGCCCGAGGCGCGCGCGGCGCTCACGGGGATGAGTTTCGCGACCGGCAAGGCGCATATCGTCCGCGCCGCGCTGGAGGCGATGGCGTATCAGTCGCACGACCTGAAGGAGGCGTTCGCCGCCGACGGCGCGGGCTGGAAGACGCTGCGGATCGACGGCGGCATGGTCGCGAACGACTGGCTGGCGCAGGACCTGGCCGACATGCTCGCCCTTCCCGTCGAACGCCCGCGTCTTGCCGAAACCACGGCGTTGGGCGCGGCGATGCTGGCCGGCGTCGGCGCGGGGCTGTTCGCCGATCTACACGAGGCGAGCGCGATGCGCGGCGCGGTTGAGCGGTTCGAAGCCAGTCTCGACGATGATACGCGCCGCGACCGCATCGCCGGCTGGACCGCCGCGATCAAGAAAACGGTTGCATCGTAACCACTTCACAGCAACGGCCTCAACGGTCGTGCAGCTACCGCACAATCTCGCTGCGATGCGCCGACTGCTAGGTCACGAGTGTGCCAAAATTGCACCCATCGTGCCCAATTCTCCTTTAGAGCGTGACCGGATCACGTTGTGGTGTATCCTGAGTTGGCGAGGTAGTTGCCGCATTCGTGTGATGAGAAGCATTCGAGGAGGGAGCCGATCCGTTTCCATGTTGCCTCGACAGATCGCTCGTCGGCCTTTCGCAGCAGTGTTTTGAGCTTGGAGAACATCTGCTCGATGGGGTTCAGGTCGGGGCTGTATGGCGGCAGGAACAGGAGATGCGCGCCCGCCTTGCGGATCGCCTGACGGACAGCCTTGCCTTTGTGGCTGCCCAGGTTGTCGAGGATGACGACATCGCCAGGTGTGAGCGTGGGCAGCAGCGCCTGTTCGACATAGGCCGTGAACGTCTCGCCATTGATCGGCTGGTCGAACACGATGGGCGCGGTGATCCGGTCGTGGCGCAGCGCGGCGATGAAGGTCAGCGTGCGCCAGCGACCATGCGGGACCTTGGCCACCAGCCGCTCGCCGCGCAGCGATCGACCGTGGGTCCGCGTCATGTTCGTCTTGGCCCAGGTCTCGTCTATGAAGACCAGACGGCGTGGATCGAGCCTATGCTGATGACGTCGCCAGCGTTCCCGCTTGCGCGCCACGTCCGGTCGGTCCTGTTCGGCCGCATGCAGGCTTTTTTTTGAACGTCATTCCCGCCTGACGATAGAAGCGCCAAACCGCATCATAGCTGACACGGACATCGCGTGCCGCCAGCTCGGCCACGATCGCCCGCAGCGTCAGGTCCGGCTTCTCGGCGATCCGCGCCAGCAACCAGTCACGCTCGCCACCCAGGACCGCACGCCGGCTGCCGCCCATCGGACGCGCCGATGCATCGCCGGTCGTGCGATACCGATGCGACCAGCGCACCGCTGTCGCCAGACCAATATCAAACCGCGCCGCCGCCTCGCGGCACGTTGCTCCCGACGCCACGCACAAAACAACACGCTCACGAAGATCTTGAGAATATGGTCGCGCCATCGCTGCCCGCCTCCTGACCAGCCAGCAGCTTGAATCACATCTGGCGCTCAAACGAAATCCTGAATCCGTCAGATGCGGTCATGCTCTAGCTCACATTGTTGATCGCTAAACTTGCGCTTAATGATTGGCTTGCGTGTCGTTCTTCGAGCGGCGTGACGCTTTGGAGGACGAAATGACGACACTTATCCGCCTTTTGGCGGCAGGCAGCATGGTTGCGATGGCGGCGATTGCGGCACCTGCCTCGGCGCAGAGCTACAACCTCAACTTCGGCGCGGTGTTGAACGGTCAGATCACAACGGTGCCGTCGACCGGCACGAACAAGGCGATCACTAGTGTCACCGGCTCGTTCATGGGATCAGCGATCACGGGCATCATTGCCAATCCCTATTCGCCGGCGACCGCTAACTTTACACCGGGTACCGGACTGACGACACCGGTGCCGCCGGTGGCGACGACCGGCACCGTCTACTACTATTCCTATGACAATCTGTTGCTGGCGAACAACCTGCTCGACTCGGGTGGTTTGTTGTTCACGACGTCGACGACGATCGCCAATCTATACTATGACAGCGGCGCCTTCGCGGTCGCCTACTCGCCGATCGGTCAGAATGTTGCCGGCGATGTGCTTCCCCTGACCGGCTCGATCACGGCGGTGCCGGCGGTCGGTGCGGTGCCGGAGCCCGCGAGCTGGGCGATGATGATCGCCGGCTTCGGTCTCGCCGGGTTCGCGCTGCGCCGTCGCCAGAAGGTCGTGACACGCGTCACCTATGCCTAGTCGCCATCTGGTCGAACGAAGCCGCCGGTCGAAAGATCGGCGGCTTTTGTCTGTCCGGCCGCTACCGGTCAAGCGGAGTGAAGGGTGATCACCTCCCCGACCCGGGCCGCCTCCGCCGCGTCGTGCGTGACCATCAGCACTGGCGCTCCCGCCGCGTCGCGCACGCGTTCGACCGCGCGGAGCACTTCCTCGCGACGGCCCGCGTCCAGCGATACGGTCGGCTCGTCGAGCAGCAGGAACGCCGGCCGCATCAGCAGCGCGCGGCCGATCGCCACCCGGCGCGCCTCGCCCCCGGACAGGGTCGCAGGCTTGCGCGCGAGCAGCGGGGTCAGCTCCAGCAGCGCCGCCGTCGCCGCCAGCCCGCTGTCGTCCGCCGCGCCGTAGAGCAGGTTCGCCCGGACGCTGAGGTGCGGGAACAGCCGCGTGTCCTGAAACACATACCCCGCCCGCCGCCGCGCGACCGGCACGTCGACACCCGCCGCCGCGTCGAACAGCGTCACCCCGCCGACCCGTATCTGCCCCGCTGCCGGCCGCAGCAGCCCGGCGATGGCGTGCAGCACGCTGGTCTTGCCCGCCCCCGACGGTCCGACCAGCACCGTCGCGCCCGCATCGCTCGCGAACCGGCAGGCGATCACACGCTCGCCGCGGCGCAGCGTCAGATCGACGTCAAAGGACATGCGCGCGGCCTCCTTGCCGCCCATGATAGCTTTGCGCCAGCAGCTCGGACGCCAGCAACGCCGCCAGGCTGAGCGCGACCGACGCCGCCGCCAGCCGCCATGCCATCGCCTCGCCGCCCGGCCGCTGGAGCGCGGCGTAGATCGCGAGCGGCAGCGTCTCGGTCTCGCCCGGCACGCTCGACACGAAGGTGATCGTCGCGCCGAACTCGCCGATCCCGCGCGCAAAACCCAGCATCGCGCCCGCCAGCACGCCGGGCAGGCTGAGCGGCAGCGTCACCGTGCGGAACACCCGCGCCCGTTCCGCGCCCAGCGTCTGCGCCGCTTCCTCAAGCCGCCGGTCGACCGCCTCCAGCGACAGCCGGATCGCCCGCACCATCAACGGCAGCGCCATCACCCCGGCCGCAATCGCCCCCCCCGTCCATCGGAACAGCACCGTCGTCCCGCCCAGCGCCAGCAGCCGCCCCAGCGGCCCCGCGGGCGCGAACAGCATCAACAGCACCCATCCCGTCACCACCGGCGGCACCACCAGCGGCAGGTGGACGACGCCGTCGAGCAGCAGCTTGCCCGGAAAGCGCCCGCGCGCGAGCGCAAAGGCGAGCGCAAACGCGACCGGCAGCGTCAGCGCGGTCGACACCAACCCGACCTTGAGGGTGAGGACGATGACTGGGGTCAATCACCCCACCTCGCGCACGGCGATGGCTCGGCGTTCCTCACTGCGTGAAGCCGTAACGGCGGAACACCGCCCTGCCCTCGCCCGACAGCAGCCACCGCCGGAACCCTTCCGCCTCGCCGCTCGTGCTGGTTTTCAGCCGCGCCAGCGGATACCGGATCGGGGGGTGGCTGTCGGCGGGGAACAGCCCGGCGATGCGCACCTCGGTAGAGGCGCGCGCGTCGGTCGCATAGACGATCCCGAACGGCGCCACGCCGCGCTCCACCAGCGCCAGCGCCGCGCGGACATTCTCCGCGCGCACGACATGCGGCGCTACCGATTCCCACGCGCCCAGCCTGCGCAGCGCCGCCTCGCCATAGCGCCCCGCCGGCACCGCCGCCGGGTCCGCCATCGCTACCGGCCCCGCCGCGAGCGTCCGCGCCAGTGTCGCGCGCGTAAGCCGCCCGCGCCACCTAGCGGGCGCCACCACCACCAGCCGGTTGCCGGCGAGGTCGGTCCGCGTTCCCGCCGCCAGCAGCCCGGCCCGGTCGAGCGCGTCCATCCACGCCTCGTCGGCGCTGACGAACAGGTCCGCCGGCGCTCCTGCCTCCACCTGCCGCGCCAGCGCCGACGATGCCGCAAACGACAGCACCGGCCGCGCATGTCCGATCCGCGTCCAGCGCTCCGCCGCCGTCGTCATCGCTTCCTGAAGGCTGGACGCGGCAAGGACGACGGGGCCGCGCGGCGGCTGCGCCCGCAACGGGGCGGCGAACAACGCGAGGAAGAGCAGGAGGCGGCGCATGGCGACCCCAGTAGCCGATCCCGGCGCCCCCCGCGCCCCCCCCCCTGCCCGCTTGCGCCGCATGGTATCGGAGATGCAGACCTTCTGTCCTGTACGAGCCGGAGCGGTCAGCCGCCTGCCCAATGGAAGATGCGCCCGAACCCGGAACGCTGCTCGATTTCAAACCCGTGCCGTTCACGCGCGTAGGCCTCGACGGCGGGACGCCGACGCTGCAGCGCCGCTTCATCGCTCCGCTCGCGGGCCCCGGGCCTATCGGCGCCGCCACGCATGAAGAGTGCTGGGCCGCTATTACGGCGGCACGCCGGGCAGTCGAACGGCCGGACGGTCCGCACACGCCGTCGCCGATGATCGGCCATACACGCGGCGGCGGAACCCGATTGGTCCCGCCGTACGCCCGACCGCTGCGCCTATCGAGCGCCTTCGTCGGTGACGGTCAGCCGGTAATTGCCGCGCGGATCGGTGTTGTTGCGGACCCCCGCCCGGATGAGCACGGTGCCGTCATGGACGAACCGGATGTGGACCTTTGAATTATAGCCGACATCGTCGTCATTCTCGGCGATGACCGACAGGCCGTTGCCGCCGCTGCTGCCCGCATCGACCGCGATCGGCGGGTCGCCGACGACCTGAAGGATCGGATCGAACTCCGAATCCTGCGCATGCTCGCGGCCGACCGCATCCATCGCGATCGCCACCCGCTGCCCGGCGTGACCGGCGAGGCTGTAGAGCTGATAGCCGCGCGGCGTGTCGCCGGTCAGCACCATCGCATCGCCGCCGGTGAAATGGCCGTCGATCGGCGTACCCACCACTACCGGCACCGGCGCGATGTGCGGCGCGTCGGTGGTCGCGACCTTCAGCCGGTAGGGGCCGGAGCCCGTGTAGGCGCGCGTGACGATGCTGTATCTGCCCGGCTCCGCCAGCGTGGTGACGATCCGCGCGTTGGTGCCCTCGCCCGAATCGTCATCCTGCGCCACCATCGCCCCGTCGGCGCCGCCGCCGGGGCCGTGCAGCTCCAGCAGCGTGTCGAAATGCGGCGCGGTCATGTCGATCGTCACCATCTGGTCGGGGCGCGTCGTGGTGAACTGGAACAGCCCGGTCGCGTCGGGCGCCAGCGTCGCCTGCTGGTCATAGCTGGTGCCGATCGCCACCGGCGTCGGCGGCGCGGGCAGACGGCGCGGGCGGACGATCAGCTCGAACGCCGCGGCGGCGTCCGACTCGTTGTGCGCGGTGACCACATAGTCGCCCGCCGCCGTGGCGTAGACAGCGGCCCGGACGCCGGAGTCGCCGACGCCGGCCTCGACGCTGTTCGGCCGCACGCCCGGCGCGGTCGGGGCGCCGGCTCCGACCTGACGCACGGTTGCGCCGTCCGGCCCGGCAATCGTCAGACCGATCTGCGGCGTGTTCGCCGTCATGGCGTCATCGCCGCTGTGCGCCGTCGCCGCGGCAGTCGCCACCGGCACCAGATCGATGATCACCGCGCCGCCGCGCTCCAGCCGCAGCCGGAAGGTCTGCGCCCGGTTTGCGCCGCCCAGCGTCACGCCCGTCACCTGGTTGGCCGTCAGCACGGTGCCCGCCCGTCCCTGCGCCGTCGCCGCCGTCAGCGGCAGCAGCGCCGCCATCGAGATGCCTGTCAGTCCGATCGCGATCGCCTTGCGCAGCATTGCCGTCCTCCTTGGTTGTCGGGTGATGCTTATCGCGCGCACGCGGTGGTCGCAACGTGCGCTCAGGCGTCGTCCCCCATCCGGAGCGCGGCGATGAACGCCTCCTGCGGGATGCTGACGGAACCGTACTCGCGCATCTTCAGCTTGCCCTTCTTCTGCTTGTCGAGCAGCTTGCGCTTGCGCGTCGCGTCGCCGCCATAGCATTTGGCGGTCACGTCCTTGCGCATCGCGCTGATCGTTTCGCGCGCGATCACCTTGCCGCCGATCGCCGCCTGGATCGGGATCTTGAACAGGTGGCGCGGGATCAGCTCCTTCAGCCGCTCGACCATCCCGCGCCCGCGCGTCTCGGCGCTCGCGCGGTGGACGATCATCGACAAGGCGTCGACCGGCTCCTCGTTGACCAGGATACCCATCTTGACCAGGTCGCCGTCGCGATAGCCGATCTGGTGATAGTCGAAGCTGGCATAGCCCTTGGTCAGCGACTTCAGCCGGTCGTAGAAGTCGAACACCACCTCGTTGAGCGGCAGTTCGTAGGTCGCCTGCGCGCGGCCGCCGACATAGGTCAGGTTCTTCTGGATGCCGCGGCGGTCCTGGCACAGCTTCAGGATCGATCCGAGATACTCGTCGGGAACATAGATCGTCGCCTCGATCCACGGTTCGGCGATCGTCGCGATCCGGTTGGGATCGGGCATGTCGGCGGGGTTGTGGAGCTCGATATGCCCCTGCCCGTGCGTCAGCTCGATCTGGTACACGACCGACGGCGCAGTGGTGATCAGGTCGAGGTCGTACTCGCGCGTCAGCCGCTCCTGGATGATCTCCAGATGCAGGAGTCCCAGGAAGCCGCAGCGGAAGCCGAAGCCGAGCGCCGCCGAGGTCTCGGTCTCGAACGAGAAACTGGCATCGTTGAGCCGCAGCTTGCTGATGCTCTCGCGCAGCTTCTCGAAGTCGTTGGCGTCGACCGGGAACAGCCCGCAGAAGACCACCGGCTGGACTTCCTTGAAGCCAGGCAGCGCTGCGGCGGCAGGGCGTTTCGCGTCGGTCAGCGTGTCGCCGACCCGCGCCTGCGCCACGTCCTTGATCTGCGCGGTGATGAAGCCGATCTCGCCCGTCGCCAGTTCGGTCAGCTGCTCGATCTTGGGCCGGAAACAACCGACGCGGTCGACCAGGTGGGTCGTCCCGGCCTGCATGAACTTGATCTGCTGGCCCTTGCGCAGCACCCCGTCGATGATGCGCACCAGGATGACGACGCCCAGATACGGGTCATACCAGCTGTCGACGAGCATTGCCTTCAACGGCGCCGCGGCGTCGCCGGCGGGGGGCGGGATCCTCGCGACGATCGCGTCCAGGATTTCGGTGATTCCGATCCCCGCCTTCGCGCTGGCGAGCACCGCCTCGCTGGCGTCGAGGCCGATCACGTCCTCAATCTCGGCGCGGACCTTTTCGGGTTCGGCGGCGGGCAGGTCGATCTTGTTGATGACGGGCACGATCTCGTGGTCGTGTTCGATCGACTGATAGACGTTGGCGAGCGTCTGCGCCTCCACGCCCTGCGCCGCGTCGACGACCAGCAGCGCGCCCTCGCACGCCGCCAGGCTGCGGCTCACCTCATAGGCGAAGTCGACGTGGCCGGGCGTGTCCATCAGGTTCAGCTCGTAGGTCTCCCCGTCCTTTGCGGTGTAAGCGAGGCGCACGGTCTGCGCCTTGATGGTGATCCCGCGCTCCTTCTCAATGTCCATGTTGTCGAGCACCTGCTCGGACATCTCGCGGTCGGAAAGGCCGCCGGTCGCTTGGATCAGCCGGTCGGCCAGCGTCGACTTGCCGTGATCGATATGCGCGATGATCGAGAAGTTGCGGATGCGGTCGAGCGGGGTCGTCATGTCGCCCGGCGCCCTAGCAGGGACCGTCCCGCCCCGCTATGCCGCCGCCTCGATCGCCGCCAGCGCGTTCAGGAAGCGGCGCGACCCCTCTCCCCCGACCAGCTTCCACGGCACCCCGCGCCGGTCCAGCTCGCGCTTCGCGGCGTCGAAGAAACGCTCGCGGTCGGCGTCGCTGCCGAACATCCGCGTGCCGTCGTCCTCCCAGGGCAGGTCGATGTCGAACAGCAGGTACAGGTCCGCATAATTCGTCCAGCGGTCGAACCAGGGGTCGCGCTTGCCGAACAGCATGTCGGCCCACACCGCCGTCATCAGCGGGTCGGTGTCCAGGATCACCGGCAACCGCCCCTGCGCCACCGCGGCCTGCGTCTTCGCGTCGTGCGCGTGCGCGATCATGATGAGGTCCGCCATCGTCAGGTCGGTCCCGAACGCCTCGCAATAGGTGCGGCCGAACTCGGCGATGCAGGTCGTATCGAAATGCCTGGCGAGCCGCGGCGCCATGGTCGACTTGCCGGTGCTCTCCGGCCCGTGCAGGCAGATGGTGCGCAGGGTCACGGGGGCGGCCTTAGCAGGGTTCGCGCTCGCTCAAAGCGCCGAAGTCCGCCCCGCCCGCCACCAGCTGTAGAAGCCCCAGCTCGCCATCGCCGTCAGCACCACGTAGAGTGCCGTGAACGCCGTCAGCCCCTTGGCGGCGTACAGCCCCGTCGCCTCCACATCGACGACGATCCACAGGATCCAGTTCTCGGCATAGCGGCGGCTCATCAGCAGCTGCGCGACGACGCTCAGCATCAAATTGGCGGCGTCCCACCAAGGCAGCGCCGCATCGGTGTAACGATGCATCGCCGCGCCCCAGCCGAGCGTCGCCGCCAGCGTCACAGCGGCCACCATCAAGCGCCGCCGCCAGTCGAGCCACGCCACCGCGACCGCGCCGTCAGCCTCGCGGTGCCGCGCCCACACCCACCAGCCATAGAACTGGACCAGGAAGAAGAATCCCTGCAGCAGCACGTCGCTGTACAGCTTCTCCCGCCAGAACACCGCCGCGGACACCGCCACCGCGGCCAGCCCGAACGGGTAGTTCCACAGCGACCGCCGGACGACCAGCCACACGTTCACCAGCGTCAGCCCCGCGGCGAGGAGGTCGATCAAGCTCATGATTGCGCCGGCACCACGCCCTGACCAGCGTACCAAGCGCGCACGGGCGCGGGCAGCAGTGTCCAGTGCCGCGACGGATCGGCTCGAACCATGGTGCCGGATAGTGCCACGCGCTTTCGCGCGATGTCGACGGGATGGAAGCGCGCGCCCACCTCGGCGGCAAGCCGAGCGCCGTAAGACTCCGATGCGAACACCCGCGCGATCGGCTCGGGATGCGCGGCGCGGACGATGCTGCGCCAGATTGGCCAGAAGTCGGGATGCTCGCTCGGCTCCTGAGGCACGATCGCGTCATGTCCGAGCACCCGCGCGCCCGGATAGAGCGAGCGCATCCAGTCGAGCCGCAGGGGTCCGGGCACGGGATCGTCGGGCAGCCAGCAGACCAAGATCGTCAAGCGCTCGCACTCGCTCACTGCCGTGTCGCACAGAAGCTGATGCCCCGCATGCGGTGGCATGAACTTGCCCAGCAGGAAGCCGTTGCCCGAACGTGCCATCGCTCCTGGGTTCTAGCCGCGCTTGCCCCCGCCCGCCAACCCGCTACGCTTGCGCTCCGAGAGGAACAGGCCATGCGTCACATCGCGGTGATCGGCTCGGGGCCGGCGGGCTATTACACCGCGGAGGCGTGTCAGAAGCAGTTCGGGGACGGATGCCGCGTCGACATCGTCGATCGCCTGCCCGTGCCCTACGGCCTGATCCGCACCGGCGTCGCGCCCGATCACCAGTCGATCAAGGCGGTGTCGCGCCGCTACGAGGCGACGGCGCTGAGCGACAATGTCCGCTTCGTCGGCAACGTCACGGTCGGCGAACAGGTGACGATCCCCGAGCTGCTCGAGCTTTACGACGCGGTAGTGCTCGCGACGGGCGCGCCCGCCGACCGGCCGCTGGGCGTCCCGGGTGATGACCTCCCGGGCGTGATCGGCTCGGCCGCCTTCGTGGGCTGGTATAACGGCCATCCCGACTTCGCGGACCTCAAGCCGCCGCTCGATGGCCCGGCGGTGGTGGTGGGCGCGGGCAACGTCGCGCTGGACGTCGCGCGCATCCTGGCCAAGACCGCGGCGGAGTTCGCGGGCTCCGACATCGTCAACCACGCGCTCGACCATCTCGATGCCGGCATCCATGAGCAGGTCACGATCCTGGCCCGGCGCGGCCCACACCAGATCGCAATGACGCCCAAGGAGCTGGGCGAGCTGGGCCACCTTGCGCGCGCGGCGCCGGTGGTCGATCCCGCCGACCTGCCCCCGGTCGAAGCCGACGCCGCGCTCGATCCGGGGCTGCGCAAGTCGGTGACGCACCTGCGCAGCTTCGCCGGGCCGCCCGCGAACAAGCCGATCACGCTGACCTTCGACTTCTATGCGATGCCGGTGCGGCTCGAGGGCGACGGCCGGGTCGAGCGGGTGATCGTGGAGCGCACCGCGATCGACGCGAACGGCCGCGCGACGGGAACGGGCGAGACCTATGTCCTGCCCGCGCGGCTGGTGGTGAGCTGCATCGGCTATCGTACGCCGCCGATCGCGGACGTGCCGTATGACGCCAAGCTCGGCCGCTTCGCCAATGATGACGGGCGGATCGGGCCGGGGCTGTACGCGGCCGGCTGGGCGCGGCGCGGGCCGACGGGGACGATCGGCACCAACCGGCCCGACGGCTTCCTGATCGCCGACCACATCGCCGCGGATACGGCGAAGGACAGCGGCAAGGAGGGGCGGCCCGGGCTGGACCGGCTGCTGGCGGCGCGCGGGGCCGATCCGGTCACCTTCCGCGACTGGCAGCGGATCGAGGCGGCCGAGATCGCGGCGGCGCGCGACGGAGCGCCGCGCGAGAAGTTCACCAGCGTCGCCGGGATGCTGGCGGCGAGCGGCCGCGGCGAGCCGCCCGCGATTGGCCCTTGAACGCAACGCACCCTGCGGCTAGGCGCGCCAGCGGCAATGTGTCGGGGCGTGGCGCAGTCTGGTAGCGCACTGGTCTCGGGGTCCAGGGGTCGTAGGTTCGAATCCTATCGCCCCGACCATTGCCCCGCGTAGCGCGGCAGTCGGCTACGCCCGGCTGACTTGCGCAAGCGCGGACGGCGGGAAGCGTAGCGCGCCCTTCCAACGTCACGACGGGGCTTCGCCGCCGCGCCGTGGTGCCTCCGCCACTTTCCGCGCGGCGATCCGCTTGCCCTTGCGTACGCCCAGCCTGCGCCCGAGCCACATCGCCGCAACAGCGGTGGCGATCAGCCCGACCCTGCTCGACCCCGACCTGACCGAAGCGACGGGAACCGGTGGATGCGGTCGAGGAGTCGGCTTCTTGCCGCCATCGTCAAGCCCCTCCTCGCCAGCCTTCGCCCCAGCAGGCGCCTCCTGCTTCTCCAGCGCGGCGTTCACCTCCGCCCCGAACAGCAGGATGTACGCGGACAGGTACAGCCACGTCAGCAGCACCACCACTGTCGCGAGCGAGCCGTAGGTCGCGTTGTAATTGCCAAACTGCGACACGTAGAGGCCGAACCCGATCGTCAGCACTAGCCACAGCGCCGACGTCAGGACCGATCCCGGCGTCAGCCACACCCACCTCGCTGCGGTCCGCGACGGCCCCCAGCGATAGAGTGACGCCGCGCCCGCCGCGCCCGCTGCGCCGAGCAGCAGATAGGTCACCAGCTTGCCGATCGCGCTCGCCCAGCCCGGCAGGTGCGGCAGCAGCGCCTGGAGGTGCCCCAGCGCGCCGATCGCCGTCGTCGCCAGGATCGCGACCAGCACCGCCGCCGCCGTGATCCCCAGCGACAGCAGATTGAGCGCGATGAAGCCGCGCTTCTCCTTTTCCTCATAAGCGATATTGAGCGCGGTGACGATCGCGCCCGCCCCCTGCCGCGCGCCGAACAGCGCGACGCCGAGCGCCACCAGCAGCCCCAGCCCCTTCTTGCCCGACGACCCCTGCACGACGGTCATCAACTGCTGACCGACCAGCTTGGCGGCGTCGGCGGGCATGACGGTAGTGAGCTGCCTGATGTCGCGCACGACGGTCGCAGGCGCCGCGAACAGCCCATAGCTGAGCACGATCGCACCCAGCAGTGGCACCATCGCAAGGAAGGCGTAGAAGCCTACGCCCGCGGCGATCAGCGAGATATTGTCCTCGCCCGCCCGCCGCCAAGCGACGACGAGCGCGGCCTTCCACGCGGCAAACGACATCTTGAACGGACCGGGAGTGTTCATGCGGCGACAACGCGACAGCCGCCCGTTGCGCTCCGTCCGGCAGCCGCTAAGCGGCCGTGATGGGTGAAATGTTCAAGTCTGCGGTCGTGATCGGCGCGTCCGGCGGGATCGGCGCGGCACTGGTCGAGGCGCTGGCAGGGGAAGGCGTCGCCGTTCGCAGCTTCGCGCGCAGCTTCGCCGGCGCCGACCGGCTCGACCTCACCGACGAGCCGAGCATCGCCGCCGCTGCGGCAAGCCTTGCCACGCCGCCCGATGTAGTGCTGGTCGCGACCGGGCTGCTCCACGAAGGCGACGATGGCCCCGAAAAGGGCATAGCCGCGCTCGACCCTGTCTGGCTGGCGCGTCAGTATCAGGTCAACGCCATCGGGCCGGTGCTGGTCGCCAAGCATTTCCTGCCCGCGCAGCCCCGCACCGGCCGCTCCGTCTTCGCGGCGTTGTCTGCAAAGGTCGGCAGCATCGCCGACAACCGGCTCGGCGGATGGTACGGCTACCGTGCCAGCAAGGCGGCGTTGAACCAGCTGATCCGCTCCGCCGCCATCGAGCAGCGCCGCCGCAACGAACGGTCGATCGTCGTCGCACTCCACCCCGGCACCGTCGACACGCCACTGTCGCGCCCGTTCCAGGCGAACGTCGCAGCCGATCAGCTGTTCGCGCCCGGTCGCGCGGCGGTGCAGCTGCTCGACGTGCTGGACGGTCTGCGCCCGGGTGACAGCGGCAGGCTGTGGAACTGGGACAGCACGGAGATTTCACCCTGACGTGACGACGATTTCACCTTTGCATCACGTCCGCGCCACGACAGCGGTTATAGCATAGGTTAGCCGCCATGCGGCCCACACAACAGGAGGATTGCCGATGACCCCCCTCGCCCGTCTGGCGCTTTGCGCCACCGCGACGATCGCCGTTCCCGCGCTGGCGCAGGCCCCCGCCGCCCACACGACCACCCACACGACGACGCGGACCGCCACGCCTGCTGCGCACGCCACGACTGCGCGTGTCACGACGGCGCACACCACGATGACGGCGACAACCGCCCACCCGGCCGCCGCTGCCCACACCACGACGACGACCACGACTGCCCACCCGGCGGTAGCCGCCCATACGACGACGACCACTACGGCGGCCGCCCCTCATGCCGCTGCGACGCGGACCACGACGACCCGCACCACGGCGCCTGCCGGACGGATGGTCCAGGCGCGCCTCGCCAATGGCCGGACCGTGACCTACAACTGTTCGCTGCCGGGCAACGCCAACAAGCAGGCGTGCAAGCAGCATTGAGCTGACTGACCAGAATCGGCCGGGCATGCCCTTGCGCGTGCCCGGCCCTTCCCCCGGCCCCTCGCGTACGCGTGCGCGCGTGACATTTGCGTGACCGGCCCTTATCGCGGCCAGCTACCTACCGTCACGCAAAGGTTCCAACTTGGCCGACGAGACCATCCTCGCCGATCCCTCCGACATATCGCCAATCTCGATCGTTGACGAGATGCGGTCGAGCTATCTCGACTATGCCATGTCCGTTATCGTCGCGCGCGCACTGCCGGACGTGCGCGACGGGCTGAAGCCGGTGCACCGCCGCATCCTGTGGGCCAGCCAGGAGGGTGGCTTCGTCGCCGGACGGCCGTACCGTAAATGCGCCAAGATCGTCGGCGACGTGATGGGCAATTATCACCCGCACGGCGACTCCGCGATCTACGACGCGTTGGCGCGACTGGCGCAGGACTGGTCGATGCGCGTGCCGCTGATCGACGGCCAGGGCAATTTCGGGTCGATGGACCCCGATCCGCCCGCCTCGATGCGCTACACCGAGGCGCGGCTGGCAAAGGTCGCCAACTCGCTGCTCGCCGACATCGACAAGGACACCGTCGACTTCCGCGACAATTACGACGGCGCACATCGCGAGCCGACGGTGCTGCCCGCGCGCTTCCCCAACCTGCTGGTCAACGGCGCGGGCGGGATCGCGGTGGGTATGGCGACCAACGTCCCGCCGCACAATCTGGGCGAGGTGATCGACGCCTGCCTGGCATGGATCGACAACGGAGCCATCACCACCGAGGAGCTGATGGAGATCGTGCCGGGGCCGGACTTCCCGACCGGCGCGGTGATCCTCGGCCGCGCAGGCACGCGCTCGGCCTACGAGACCGGGCGCGGCTCCATCATCGTCCGCTCGCGCTATGTGATCGAGGAGGGGCGCGGCGACAAGCGCGCGATCGTGCTTACCGAGATCCCCTATCAGCAGGGCAAGGACGCGCTGGTCGCCCGCATCGCCGAGGCCGCCAAGGAGAAGCGCGTCGAGGGCATCAGCGAGGTGCGCGACCTGTCGAACCGCAAAGGCGTGCGCATCGTCATCGACCTGAAGCGCGACGCGACTCCCGAGGTCGTGCTCAACCAGCTCTGGCGCCATACGCCGGCGCAGGGCTCGTTCCCCGCCAATATGCTGGCGATCCGCGGCGGCCGGCCCGAGCTCCTCAACCTGCGCGACATCATCTCCTCCTTCGTGAAGTTCCGCGAGGAGGTCATCACCCGGCGCTCGAAGTTCGAGCTCGCCCGCGCCCGCGAGCGCGCACACATCCTGCTCGGGCTGGTGATCGCGGTCACCAACATGGACGAGGTGGTCCGCATCATCCGCGGTTCCGCCTCGCCCGCCGACGCCCGCGACAGGCTGCTGCAACGCGAATGGCCGATCGCGGAGATCAGGCCCTATATCGCGCTGGTCGAGGCAATCGAGCCACAGGCGGAGGCCGAGGTCTACCGCCTGTCGGAACTGCAGGTGAAGGCGATCCTGGACCTCCGCCTCAACCGCCTCACCGCGCTGGGGCGCGAGGAGATCGGCGACGAGCTGAAGCAGCTGGCGGGCTCAATCGCCGAGCTGCTGAACATCCTGGCCGATCGCGGCCGGCTCTACGAGGTGCTGCGCGCCGAGTTGCGTGCCGTGCGGGCCGAGTTCGCGACGCCACGCCGGACGGAGATCGCGGCGGCGGGCAGCGACATCGACGACGAGGACCTGATCGAGCGCGAGGACATGGTCGTCACCGTCACGGTCGAGGGCTATATCAAGCGCACCCCGCTCGACACCTTCCGCGCCCAGCGCCGCGGCGGCAAGGGCCGCGCCGGGATGGCGACCAAGGACGAGGATGCGATCACGTCGCTCTTCGTGACCAGTACCCACACCCCGGTCCTGTTCTTTTCCACCGCGGGCAAGGCGTACCGCCTCAAGGTCTGGCGCCTGCCGGAGGGCGGCCCGGCGACCAAGGGAAGGCCGATGGTCAATCTGCTGCCGCTCGGCCCCGGCGAGACGATCTCGACCGTCCTGCCGCTGCCGGAGGACGAGGCGAAATGGGGCGACCTCCACGTCATGTTCGCGACCGCCAAGGGCACCGTCCGGCGCAACAGCATGGACGCGTTCAGCAACATCCCGCGTGCGGGGAAGCTGGCGATGCGGTTCCTCGACGAGGACGGCAATGGCGAGCCTGACGACCGGCTGATCGGCGTGTCGCTGCTGACGCCGGGCGACGACGTGCTGCTCGCCACCCGTCAGGGCCGCGCCATCCGCTTCGCCGCTACCGACGTTCGCGAGTTCCAGAGCCGCACCGCGACCGGCGTCCGCGGCGCCAGGCTTGCCGCGGGTGACGAGGTGATCTCGCTGTCCATCCTCAAGGGTTTCGCCGCGACCCCCGACGAGCGCGACGCTTATCTCAAGGCCGCACCGTGGAAGGAGGGAGAGCGCGAGATCACGCTTGACGCCGATCGCATGGCGGCGTTCGAGGCCGCGGAGGAATTCATCCTCACCGTCACCGCCAACGGCTATGGCAAGCGCACCAGCGCGTTCGAATATCGCCGCACCAACCGCGGCGGTCAGGGCATCACCAACATCGTCACCTGCGACCGCAACGGCCCGGTGCTGGCGAGCTTCCCCGCGCATGGCGGCGAGCAGCTGATGCTGGTCACCGATCAGGCGAAGCTGATCCGCCTGTCGGTGGGCGATGTTCGCGTCACCGGCCGCAACACGCAGGGCGTGAAGCTGTTCGACGTCGCCGATGACGAGCATGTCGTGTCCGCCGCGCGCATCGACGAGGAGCAGGACGAACCCGCGACCGAGGCCGAGGCGCTGATCGCCGACGAGCTGAGCGGCACCGACGACCCCACGGGCACGCTCACGGTCGACGACGGCACAGGCCCGCAGACGCTCGACGAGCGCGTGCAGGAAGACGATGAGCCGGGAGAGGACGAATGACGGGCAGTCAGCGTGATGAAGCCGCCTTCAAGGTGCTGACCGCAGCCGAGCTCGCCGAGCTGGAGGGCGGCAGCTTTGCGGGCTCGGCCGACGACAAGCGCGACGGCTTCATCCACCTCTCCACCGCCGCGCAGCTGACAGGGACCGTCGACAAGCACTACGCCGCGGGCGGCGACCACCATATCGCGGAGGTCGATCTGGCGGCGCTGGGCGAGGCGATCCGCTGGGAGCCGTCGCGCGGCGGCGAGGATTTCCCGCATCTCTACGGTCCGCTGCCGCTGGACGCGGTAGTCGCCTATTCGCCGCTGGAGCGAGGCGACGACGGATCGGTGAAGCTGCCCGTCACGGGCTAGGGCGTCAGGTCGACCACCGTCGCGCCCTCGCCTTCCGCCGCGAGCAGCAGCGTGCGGTGGCAATGGTGCGGGTCGCGCTCGAAACACAGCAGCGCGCTCGGCCGCTCGGCGGCGAGTTCGCGCATGATCGCCGCCTGCGCCTGCGCTTCCGGCAGCGCCAGCTGGTCGGCATAGACCGCACGCAGCGTAGCCACATCGCCCTTCTTTGCCGCATCGCGCCCCGGCTTGGGGGTGCCGAGCGCCTTAAGGTGGCGATAGGCGATCCCCGCCTCCGCTAGCGAGGCCGCCAAGGACGATTTCGAAAAGCCCGGCCGGCGCGATAGCGGCAACGCCCGGACGTCGATCACCTGCCTTACTCCCGCCGCCTGCAGTGCCGCAATCAGCGCGTCGACCGTGGCGCTCTCATAGCCGATGGTGAAGATCGTCATCATGCGTAGGTCGGCGGACACCGCACGGTTTGCAAGTGATCCGCATTCTGCTATTTCTGTTTAGACAGAAACGGCAGACGAATCGCGTGACCCTCCTCGACCATCCCGACGCCAAGGGCTTTATCCTCCACTGGGGCGAGATGGGCACCCATTGGGGCGTCAACCGCTCGGTCGCGCAGATCCATGCGCTGCTATATCTCTCCGACCGGCCGCTCCACGCCGAACAGATCACCGACGCGCTCGCCCTCGCGCGCTCCAACGTCTCGACGGCGCTGAAGGAGCTGCAGGCTTATCTCATCGTGCGGCGGGTGCATGTCGAGGGCGACCGGCGCGATCATTTCGTCGCCGAGACCGACCTGTGGGAGATGCTGCTGCGCATCGCCGCCGAGCGCAAGCGGCGCGAGATCGATCCCACGATCCAGCTGCTGCGCGAGCTGAGTGAGCGCCTTGCCCAGGATGACGCCGCGCCGCCACATCTGCGCGAACGCATCGGCCGCATGCACCAGTTCATCGGCACGCTCGGCGGCTGGTACGATCAGGTCCGCGTGCTCCCCAAGCCGACACTGGTCGCGCTGATGAAGCTGGGCGGCAAGGTCGCCCGCTTCCTCCCCGGCAGCAAGAAAAAGTAGGAGGGCATGATGACCTGACCCGACCCGCTTGACGCCCGACAATTTCGGTAATCCCAGAAATATCAGAACAAGGAGCAAGATCATGGTCGAGACTGCCTACGCTCTTTATCTCGTCATCACGATCGGCATCACCATCTGGGTCGCGCGCACGCTGTCGCGCAACGGCATCGTCTTTCTGGTCCAATGCTTCGGCCAGAACGACCAGCTCGCCCGTTCGACCAACCACCTGCTCGTGGTCGGATTTTATCTCGTCAACATCGGCTTCATCACCCTGACGCTCAGCCTCGGCAACGAGCCGACAACCATTCCCGAGGCGATCCGCTTCCTGTCGAGCAAGGTCGGGCTGGCGGTGCTCGTGCTCGGCGCGATGCATTTCTTCAACATGGGCGCGATCGCGCAGTTCGGGCGTAAGGTGAACGGCTGGCTGTCGGAGCAAGTTCATGCCCGATTCGTCGCTTGATCGGACGATGAAGCGCGAAACCTATGCGGCGGGCGTGATCAAGGGCGCGCTCACCGCCGGGCCGGTCTTTGTCGGATTGGTCGCGATCGCCACAGCCTTTGACACGCCCTCGCCGATCGATGTCACGACCGCGTGGACGTTGCTGCTGGCGTTATTCCCGCCGGTCGTGATGGTCGGCGCCCTGCTAGCGGTGCCCCCGACGCTGCTCGGCAGCGTCATGCTGTCATGGGCGGGGCGCAGCAACGTCGCGCTGAGGCTGCCGGTCGCCTGGGGGCTAGTCGGCGGGCTGGCGGCGGGCGGCACGGCGTGGGCCTGTTCGGCGGATCAGCCGCTGGTAGCGGCCTTTGGCGGGACGGGCTCGGTCTGCGCGCTGGTGTGTCGGCAGGGAACGCGCTGGACCGACTAGCACTGTCCTACAACACTCCCACGCGTTAACGGCCGCGCATGCACATCGTCGTCCGCGTCAGAAAGTCACACATCCCCCCTCCCGCGCGTGACCTTTCGTGAGCGGCGGTTACGACATCCATATCATCGGCGGCGGCCTCGCCGGGTCGGAGGCGGCGTGGCAACTGGGCGAGGCCGGTTTCCACGTCCGGCTGTCCGAGATGCGGGGGTCCGGCGACGACACCACACCTGCGCACCAGACCGACAGCCTCGCCGAGCTGGTCTGCTCGAACAGCTTCCGCTCTGACGATGCGGAGCACAACGCGGTCGGGCTGATCCACCAGGAGATGCGCGCGCTAAACTCGCTGATCCTGCGCGAGGGCGATGCACATCGCCTCCCGGCAGGCTCCGCGCTGGCCGTCGACCGGGATGGTTTCGCCGCCGCCGTCACCGCCGCGCTCGCCGCACATCCCAAGGTCGAGATCGTCCGGGAGCGCGTCGACGCCCTCCCCGAAGGGCCCGCGATCGTCGCCACCGGCCCGCTCACCGCCGCCGGCCTGGCCGGGCAAATCGCCGTTGAGACCGGCAAGGACCAGCTCGCGTTCTTCGACGCCATCGCCCCGGTCGTCCACGGCGAGACGATCGACATGGACGTGGCGTGGAAGGCGGCGCGCTGGGACAAGGGCGGGGCGGACTATATCAACTGCCCGCTGGACCGGGAGCAATACGCCGCCTTCCACGCCGGGCTGATCGCGGGCGAGAAGACCGAGTATCGCGAGTGGGAGGACGTGCCCTATTTCGAAGGCTGCATGCCGATCGAGGTGATGGCGGAGCGCGGCTTCGACACGCTCCGCTTCGGGCCGATGAAGCCGGTCGGGCTCGACGATCCGCGCAGCGTCTGTGTCGAGTGGCCAAAAGGGCGCTGGCCGCACGCCGTCGTCCAGCTTCGTCAAGACAATGCCAGCGGGACGCTGTGGAACATCGTCGGCTTCCAGACCAAGCTGAAGCACGCCGAGCAGGTACGGCTGTTCCGCACCATTCCGGGGCTGGAGCGCGCCGAGTTCGCGAGGCTGGGCGGGTTGCACCGCAACACCTTCATCCGCTCACCCGAACTGCTCGACCCCGAGTTGCGGCTGCGCACGCGGCCCCTGCTTCGCTTCGCCGGCCAGATCACGGGATGCGAGGGGTATGTCGAGAGCGCCGCGATCGGCCTGCTCGCCGGACGCTTCGCCGCCGCCGAACTCCGCGGCGAGACCTTGCCGCCGCCGCCGCCCGAGACGGCGTTGGGCGCGCTGCTGCGCCACATCACCGGCGCGGCGGTGGCCGAGACCTATCAGCCGATGAACGTCAATTTCGGGCTGTTCCCGCCATTCAAGGGGCGGACGCGCAAGGCCGATCGCAAGAAGCTATACACCGACCGCGCCCGCGCGGCGCTGGCGGGGTGGCTCGCCGACGCCTAATTCTCCTCCGGCTCCCCCTGCTCCGCCGGGGCGGCGCGCCCGCGCGCCTGGGTGGCGGGCGGACAGTTCGCCCGGGCGCGCGCGTGCCGGACGACACGCGTGGTCGCGAACTCGGCGGCGCTCATCGCGCCTGAGTGATCATGGTCTGCCGTGGCGAATCTGCCGATCGCCTTCGCCGCCCATTCGTCGAACGACAGCTGCCCGTCGCCGTTGCGGTCGAGCTTCTGGAATGCCTTGCGCCGCGCCGCCAGGAACTCGTCGCGCGTGATCTGGCCGTTGCGATCCTTGTCATAGCGGCCGAACCGGCGCTGCTCGCGCGTCTGCTCGGTTGCGGCAGGAACCGTGTCGGGCAGCTCCTGTGCGTCCGCGTCGCCACTCGCATTCGCCTGCGCGGCGGGCGCGGCGGGGAGCAGCGACTGGCGCGTGGCATGCCCGCTGAACAGCATCACTCCCGCGCCCGCCAGCGCCAACGCCCCGCCCGCCCCTGCAAGATACCGCCACATGCACCCGTTCTCCCGATTCGGGCGCGAAGCTACCGCCCCGTCAGCCGGTGTGCGAGTAGCCGTGCGACCCGGACCGGGCTGCCCGGTCGGCTTTTTGCATCCAGATCGGCGCGAGCGAGCAACGCCAGTGCGCCCAGAGGCCGCAACGGCCTAGGCCAAACGAGACTGAATGCCGCGGCGAACCGGGGGGGTGCAAGTTCGGCAGCGCCCTCGCCGAAGAAGTCGGGCCAGGTCCGCGATAATCCGACCAGCGCCCACCCGGTCCCCGCGTCGGCGACCTGTGGACTGCCGCCGCCCAGCAGCTGGGCCGCAAAGGTGAACAGCCGCCCGCCCGTCTCCTCGGCTAGCGTCATCATGATCGGTGCCGGCTCGAGCAGCCGCTCCCATCCCTCGATCAGCGCCGCCATGTCGTCGCCGCTCATCCCGAGCGGCAGGACCGCCGACGCGATCGCCTGGAGCAACGGCTCGGCCGGCGGCGGCGCGATGTCGAGCCGCTCCAGCGCCTCGCGCCACCAGGTCAGCCGCATCAGCCCGATCATCGGATCGCGCGCCGCTCGTGTGATCCGCCGCAGCCGGTCATCCAGCGCGAACAGCGTCACCAGCGCCGCGCGCTTGTCCGCCGGCGCATAACTCAGCGCCAGCCCCCGTTCCGGGTTCTCGCTTATCACGTCGTTAACCACGCCCATGCACCGATGTTTAGCCGCGTCCCGTCCATGGCGCGACGCTGACACCCGTCCTCGACGGGCGGCAGGGCGAAACGAACGGCATGAGCGATCCCTTTTCCTTTCTCAGGCGGCTGCTGCGCAACCGTGCGGGCAACACCATCGCGATGATGGCGGCGGCGATGGTGCCACTGATGGGCTTCGCCGGATCGGCGGTCGACATGGCGCGGCTGTACGTCGTCAAGGTCCGGATGCAACAGGCGTGCGACGCCGGCGCGCTTGCCGGGCGAAAGTCGATGACCGACACATCGCTCAGCACCCCGCTCGACACCACCGCGGCGGCCCAGGCGAATGCATTCTTCACCAACAACTTTCGCGCTGGCTGGTATCAGACGACGAACGTTAGCTTCACGCCGGTCAAATCCGTCGACGGCTCTTCGTCCACCGTCGCCAATGCCGTCAGCGCTACCGCCCGGGCGACGGTGCCGATGGCGGTGATGGGGTTCTTTGGGATCGGCGACCGCGATCTTGTGGTGACGTGTCAGGCGCGGTTCGACCTGGCGGACGCCGATGTGATGTTCGTGCTGGACACGACCGGCTCGATGTCGTGCCGGCCCAGCGACCCGACCGGCTGTTCGGGGTCGATCGTGTCCTACACCAGAGGCGATGGCTCGACCGGCTATCACAATACCGAGACCGGTACGTCGGGCAGCAACATGTCGAAGATCGAGGCGTTGCGGCAGTCGGTAGTGCTGTTCGACACGACCATGCGGCAGAACGCCGATCCGACGACCCATTTCCGCTATGGCTTCGTAACCTACTCCTCTGCGGTGAACGTGGGCGGCGTCATTCCGTCGCAATATCTCCAGAACAGTTGGACCTATCAGTCGCGTCACGTGACCGCCGATTACAATTACGGCAACCAGTCCAGCTTCACCGTAACCGGCGTGACACAGACGAGTTGCGTCGCCCAGCGTCTGCCGGCGTCGGGCTATCTGCGGGTCGGACCGACGTGGGGCGCCACCACGACCTGGTCCGATGCGGGCTATTACCAGGCGCGGTCGTACACGGGCGTCAGCTGGTCCGCCGCAAACGGCGGCACCTGCACCGGCAATCAGCAGGCCTTGCGGCCGATGTGGCGCTACGAGCCGGTGACGTACAACACGACCCAGTACCTCGCGCGGAACGTGATCGCGAACCCCAGCCGTCTTGACGGCACGTCGACCCAATGGAACGGCTGCATCGAGGAACTCGACACGTCGCCTTCCAGTTCGTTCAGCGTGACCAGCCTGCCCGACGACCTCAATCCTGACGTCACGCCGACCAATTCCGCAAACCTGTGGCGGCCGGCATGGCCCGATGTGGTCTGGCTGCGTTCCGCCGGCTCGTCCTATCAGGACGTCAAGGACGAGAACGTCAGCGCGTCGGAATCCAGCAACTTCAACACCAACTACAACACGACCTATCGCACCGGCAGCTATGCCCAGTCGCACGGCTTCGCCGCCTGCGGGATGCCGGCGCTGCGGCTGACCGACATGACCCCCTCGGGGCAGGCGCAGGTCGTTCACGACTATGTCTACAATGTTGATTTCCAGCCCTTTGGCGGCACCTATCACGACACCGGCATGATCTGGGGCACCCGGATGATGTCGCCGGATGGAGTCTTCAAGAACGACACCGCGCCGTGGCCGGGGCGTTCGGATCCAACCCGGAACATCATCTTCCTGACTGACGGCGACATGGCGCCGAACGAGCTGATCTATGGTCAGTACGGCGTGGAGCAGTACGACAACCGCATCGGCAGCAACGGCAATGCGACGACGCAGAATGACCGGCACAACGCCCGCTTCCGGATCGAGTGCGACGCGGCCAAGCGCAAGGGCTATGTCATCTACGTCATCGCGCTCGGCACCAGCCTGAACAGTGACCTCAGCTATTGCGCCTCGCCCGGCCAGGCTTTTCAGACCAGCGATCCGCAAACGCTGAAGGACACTTTCAAAGCGATCGCGCAGCGCATCGCGATGCTGCGGCTCACGCAGTGATGCGCGCGCTTCTGCACCGCCTGCGCGGCGACGATCGCGGCGTCACGCTGGTCGAGTTCGCGATCATCGCGCCGACGATGATCCTGCTCATCATGGGCCTGTGCGACTTGACCTATCAGAGCTACGTCCAATCGATCCTGACCGGCGCCATGCAAAAGGCGGGGCGCGACTCGACCATTCAGGGCGCGAGCAATCGCACCGGCACGCTCGACAGCGCGGTCATGGCGACGGTTCGCTCGGTGGCGCAGAACGCGACCTATACCTCGACCCGCAAGAGCTACGCGCAGTTCTCGAATATTGGCCCAGAGCCCTTCCAAGACAACAACAACAACGGCGTTTATGACGCGGCGACCGAATGCTTCACCGATCTGAACGGGAATAACAGTTGGGATGCGGACCCCGGCGCGTCAGGTCAGGGCGGCGCCAACGATGTCGTTCTCTACTCCATGAATGTCACCTATCCGCGGCTGTTTCCGATGGCGGGACTGATGGGCTGGCCGTCCACCGTGACGATCGGCGCGACCACCGTGCTGAAGAACCAGCCCTACGCCAACCAGGCCGCCTACACGCCCAAACAGGTTTGTCCGCCATGATGCTGTCGTCACGCCTGCAGCGCCTTCGCAGCCTCCGGTCCGACACGAGCGGGCTGGCGCTGATGGAGTTCGCGTTTACCTTTCCGATCATCATGGCGATGGGCGGCTATGGCACGGAACTGTCATTCCTGGCGCTCAGCAACTTGCGCGTCAGCCAATATGCGCTCAATCTCGCCGACAATGCATCGCGCGTCGGTGTTCAGGCCAATGCGGGCGTTACGCAACTGCGCGAGTCCGACCTCAACGACGTGCTGCAAGGGACGCGCCGTGAAAGCGATCTGATCAAGCTGACCACCAACGGCCGCGTCATCTTGTCGAGCCTGGAGAATGTGTCGCAGCCCTACGACACCGATCGGGTGCAACGCATTCACTGGCAGCGGTGCCTCGGGATGAAGGGCGCGAGCGGTGCGGACGCCGCCGACTATAACTCCCACTATGATCCGTCACCGACCGTCCACCCCAGCCCGGCTGCGGGCAGCGATGCCACCGCCGCCAACAAGGGCGTCGATGCGCCCGCGGGCATGGGTGAACCGACCCAGAAGGTTAACGCCTATCAGAACTCCGGCGTCATGTTCGTCGAGGTCAACTATCAGTACCGGCCGCTGTTCGGATCGCTGTTCGTCAACCCGCAGGTGATCCGTTACACCGCTTCGTTCATCGTCCGCGACAATCGCGACTTCTCGCGCATCTATAATCCGACGCCTACCGCCACCGCGTCGACCTGCGATCGCTATACGAAGGGGGTCGGCGGCGCGACCACCTAGGCTCGATAACAGACCTTCTTGACCGCGCTCACCACCTTGGCGGCGCTGATCAGCGCCTGCTTCTCCAGGTTCGCGGCATAGGGCAGCGGCACGTCCTCGTCGGTGACGCGCAAAACGGGCGCGTCGAGATCGTCGAACCCCTCCTCCATCACGAACGCTGCCACCTCGCTGGCGATGCCGCAGGTTGGCCAGCCCTCCTCGACGACGACGATGCGGTTGGTCTTGCTGAGGCTCTTGAGCACCGTCCTGCGGTCAAGCGGGCGCAGCGTGCGCAGGTCGATCACCTCCGCCTCGATGCCCCCGTTGGCCAGTTCGTCCGCCGCCTCCAGGCTGAGCCCGACACCGATCGAGTAGCTCACGATCGTGACGTCGCCGCCCTCGCGCATCACCCGCGCCTTGCCGATCGGCAGCACCCAGTCGTCCAGCTTCGGCACCTCGAACGAGCGGCCGTAGAGCAGCTCGTTCTCTAGGAAGACGACGGGATCCTCGGTGCGGATCGCCGCCTTGAGCAGGCCCTTGGCATCTGCCGCATCGTACGGCGCGATCACGATCAGCCCCGGCACGCTGGCATACCACGGTCCATAGTTTTGCGAATGCTGGGCGCCGACCCGCGATGCGGCACCGTTGGGGCCGCGGAACACGATGGGGCAGCGCATCTGCCCACCGCTCATGTAATTGGTCTTCGCGGCCGAGTTCACAACGTGGTCGATCGCCTGCATCGCGAAGTTGAAGGTCATGAACTCGACGATCGGCTTCAGCCCGCCCATCGCCGCGCCCGCGCCGACGCCGGCAAAGCCGTATTCGGTGATCGGCGTGTCGATCACCCGGCGCTCGCCGAACTCGTCCAGCAGGCCCTGCGTCACCTTGTAGGCGCCTTGATACTGTGCGACCTCCTCACCCATCACGAAGACGCGGTCGTCGGCGCGCATCTCCTCCGCCATTGCGTCGCGCAGCGCTTCCCGAACGGTCAGCTTGATCATCTCCGTGCCCGCCGGGACCGCCGGGTCGCTTAACTCGGCGTCATGCTTCGCCGCCTCGAACAACTGCCTGGCACCGGTCTCCACCTTATGCGGCTCGGGGGCACCGCTCTCCGCCGCTTGCTCCTGCTTCTCTGGCTCGGCCGCGGAGTCGTTACCGGCAGGCGCGGTCGCCTCGTCCTCGCCCGCCATCTCCAGGATGACGGTCCCGACCTTCACATTGTCGCTGCCCTCGGCGACCAGGATCTTGCCGACCGTCCCCTCGTCGACCGCCTCGAACTCCATCGTCGCCTTGTCGGTTTCGATCTCGGCGAGGATGTCGCCCGACCTGACCGCATCACCCTCCTTCACCAGCCACTTTGCGAGCGTGCCCTCCTCCATCGTCGGCGACAGCGCGGGCATCTTGATCTGGACGCCCATCAGTAGGACTCCACCAGCACGTCGGTGTAAAGTTCACTGGGCTCCGGCTCGGGCGTCGACTCCGCGAAGTCCGCCGCCTCGTTGACCTCGCGCCGGATGTCGGCCTCGACCTTCTTCAGCTCGTCTTCCTTGACGCCCAGCTCCGCCAGCAGCTTCTTCACATGCTCGATCGGGTCGGACTTCTCGCGCACCGCCTGCACCTCTTCGCGGCTGCGGTATTTGGCGGGGTCGCTCATCGAGTGGCCGCGGTAGCGATAGGTCTTCATCTCCAAGATGATTGGTCCCTTGCCGCTCCTGACCCAGGCGAACGCCGCCTCCGCCGCGCCCCGCGCCGCGAGCACGTCCATCCCGTCGACCTGCAGCCCGGGAATACGGAAGCTCTCACCGCGGCGGTATAGCTGATCCTCCGATGACGCGCGATTGACGCTCGTCCCCATCGCATACTGGTTGTTCTCGATGACGAAGATGACCGGCAGCTTCCACAGCTCGGCCATGTTGAAGCTCTCGTACACCTGCCCTTGGTTTGCCGCGCCGTCACCGAAATAGGCGAGCGCAATGCCGCCATCGCCGCGATATTTGTGCGCGAAGCCGAGCCCGGTGCCCAGCGACACCTGCGCGCCGACGATGCCGTGGCCGCCGTAGAATTTATGCTCGACGCTGAACATGTGCATCGAGCCGCCCTTGCCCTTCGAGATGCCCGAGGCGCGGCCGGTTAGCTCCGCCATCACGTCTTTGGGCGGAATGCCGCAGAGCAGCATGTGGCCATGGTCGCGATAGCCGGTAATGACCGAATCCTTGTCGCTCAGCGCCGACTGCAGCCCCACCGCGACCGCCTCCTGCCCGATATACAGGTGGCAGAAGCCGCCGATCAGACCCAGGCCATAGAGCTGCCCCGCCTTCTCCTCGAAGCGGCGGATCAGCAGCATCTGTTTGTAGAACTCGACCAGCTGCTCCTTCGACGCCTCGAACGGCCTGGGCTCTTCGGGGCGTTCGCGGTTCGGGGCTGGCGGGGCCGCGGACACGCGCGGGGCAGGAGCTTTGGCCAAGGGAATGTCGACCTCCGGAGCGGGAAAGCCCGCCTATAGGCTCCCCAAGGCAAGCTCGGCAACGCCGCGGGTTGCCCTGCCCATCGCCCGCCGCCTAAGGCCGGTCGGGCATGGCCGATGCCCCCCATCCGCTGACGATCGCCGACTTCCGCGCCTATTGGCTGTCGCGCTTCGCCGGCACGGTCGCGATCAGCGCGCAGGGGATCATCATCGGCTGGCAGGTCTATGGCCTGGCGCGCGAGCAGCTCCATTATTCGATCGAACGCGCCGCCTCGATGCTCGGGCTGATCGGCCTGGTCCAGTTCGTGCCGCTATTCCTGCTGACCCCGGTCGTCGGGCTGGCGGCGGACAGTATCGACCGGCGCTGGATCGTGCGCGGCACCACCGCCCTCCTGACGCTCAACGCGCTGCTGCTCGGCGTGCTGACGCGGGCGGGGCACCTCACCCTGCCCTTCCTGTTCCTCGCCGCCGCGTTCGTCGGCGTGGCGCGCGCCTTTTCAGGCCCAGCCTACAGCGCACTCGCCCCCAACCTCGTCCCGCGTGAGAGCCTGCCGACCGCGATCGCGATCTCCACGCTGGCCTGGCAGACCGGCACCATCGCCGGGCCCAGTGTCGGCGGGCTGCTATACGCGATCCATCCCGACGTCGCCTATGCCACGATCGCCGGACTGTTCGTGGTGGCGCTCGGCCTCATCTTCCTGATCGGCCCCGTGCCGCAGCCGCCCGCCCAGGCCGACCTTCACCCGCTCCAGCGCATCGCCGACGGCTTCAGCTATGTCCGCCACAACCGGCTGGTGCTGGCGACCATCACGCTCGACCTCTTCGTGGTGCTGCTCGCCGGCGCGACCGCGCTGCTGCCGATCTATGCGCGTGACATCCTCCACGTCGGCGCGCGCGGGCTCGGCTTCCTCGCCGCCGCGATGGGGATCGGCGCGGCGGCGGCGTCGCTGTGGTTCTCGATCCGGCCGATGCGTACCAATGTTGGAGTCAAGATGCTGTGGGCGGTCGCGCTGTTCGCAGTCGCGATCCTGACCTTCGGCGTGTCGCGTAATTTCGCGCTCAGCTTCGCGGCACTGGTCGTTGCGGGGGCGGCCGACATGGTGTCGGTCTATGTCCGCAGCTCGCTGATCCAGCTCCACACGCCCGACGCGATGCGCGGCCGGGTCGGCGCGGTGTCGCAGCTTACCATTTCCGCCTCCAACGAGCTTGGCGAGGCGGAGAGCGGCCTCCTCGCCTCGCTGCTCGGGCCGGTCGGCGCGGTGGTGTTCGGCGGTATCGGCGCGCTCGTCATCACTTTCGGCTGGTCGCGCCTCTTTCCAGAGCTGCGCCGCGCCACCACCTTCGATCCGCCCGTCAATGATTTTCCCGCACCTAACGGAGTTGCCCAGCCATGAAGGCCACCACCGTCCTCGATACGATCGGCAACACGCCGCACATCCGCCTCCAGCGGCTGTTCCCGGGGTCAGAGGTCTGGATCAAATCGGAGCGGTCGAACCCCGGCGGCTCGATCAAGGACCGTATCGCGCTCGCCATGATCGAGGCGGCGGAGGCGTCGGGCGAACTCAAGCCCGGCGGCACCATCGTCGAGCCGACCAGCGGCAACACCGGCGTGGGGCTGGCGATGGTCGCTGCGGTCAAGGGCTACAAGCTCGTGCTCGTGATGCCGGAGAGCATGTCGCTCGAACGCCGCCGCCTGATGCTGGCATACGGCGCGACCTTCGACCTGACCCCGCGCGAGAAGGGGATGAAGGGCGCGATCGAGCGCGCCAAGCAGATCCTGGCGGAACAGCCCGGCAGCTGGATGCCGCAGCAGTTCGAGAATCCGGCCAACATCGACGTTCATGTCCGCACGACCGCGCAGGAAATCCTCAGCGACTTCCGCGACGCGCCGATCGACGTGCTCATCACCGGCGTCGGCACCGGCGGCCACATCACCGGCGTCGCCGAGGTGCTGAAAAAGGAATGGCCGCACCTGAAGGTGTTCGCGGTCGAGCCGTCGCTGTCGCCGGTGATTGCGGGCGGCCAGCCTGGCCCGCATCCAATCCAGGGCATCGGCGCGGGCTTCGTGCCCGCCAACCTCCATCCGGACCTGCTCGACGGGGTGATCGACGTCGACGCCAACGTCGCGAAGGACATGGCGCGGCGTTCGGCGAGTGAGGAGGGGCTGCTCGTCGGCATCTCGTCGGGCGCGACGCTCGCCGCGATCCTGCAGAAGCTGCCCGACCTGCCCGACAACGCCCGCGTGCTGGGGTTCAACTACGATACCGGCGAGCGGTATCTGTCGGTGCCCGACTTCCTGCCTGAGGCGTGATCGCGGCGGAGGCACTCGTTCGCCGAACGGGGGCGCGGCTGTCCGCTTTCCTCGTGCTCATCGCCGCCCTGGCGATCGGCGTGCCGCTGCTCCTCATCCGCTACGGTCCCGTCGTCCGCGCCGCCCCGCACCGCCCCGCGCCCGCCCTTCCCCCCCAGCGCGTCGTCCCGGCGGTCGAGGTGCCCCCGGTCGAGCCGGTCCAGCTGGTCGACCTCGCCCCGGCGGACGCGCGCGCCTACAACGCCTCGGTCCCGTTCGTCGCGGGCGGCGTCGTGGCGGCGCGCCCCTATCGCTTCACCGGCGGCGACGCCGACCGTGCCCGCGCGGTCGACTGTCTCGCCGCGGCGGTGATCTACGAGGCGGGCGACGACGCCTCCGGCGAACGCGCCGTCGCGCAGGTCGTGCTCAACCGGCTGCGCCACCCCGCCTATCCCAAGACCGTCTGCGGCGTGGTCTTCCAGGGATCGGAGCGGACCACGGGGTGTCAGTTCACCTTCGCCTGCGACGGTGCGCTGACCCGCTGGAGCCCCGCGGCCGGCAGGTGGGCGCGCGGGCAGACGGTCGCGGCGGCGGCGCTGAACGGCGCGGTCGACCGCCGCGTCGGCCTCGCGACGCATTACCACACCGACTATGTCGTGCCTTACTGGCAGTCGAGCCTTGACAAGATCGCCGCGGTCGGCGCGCACCTCTTCTTCCGCTGGACCGGCTGGTGGGGCACCCCAGCCGCGTTCCGCGATCCCGGTCCGATCGCCGAGCCTGCGATCGCAAAGCTGGCGGCGCTGTCCGACGTCCACCGCGCTGCGTCCGCCGAACCGGCGCAGCCGACCGATCTCCTCGGCGCGCCGGCCGCCACCGGGGGGCTGCAGCCGGTCGCGGGCGACCCGAACAGCTTCCTCGTTACCCTGCCGCCGCGCCTGTCGCCCAGCCTCTACCCGCAGCTCGCCGCCCGCGCCTGCGCCGATCGGCCGCAGTGCAAGTTCTCCGCCTGGGCCGACGCAGGCCGGACGCCGCGTACCCTCCCTCTCGCCGCCGAACAGGTGGCGACGATGACCTTTGCCTATCTCCGCGACCGGCCGGCGGGGCTGGAACGGACGCTGTGGAACTGCCGGCAATCGCCGCGCCTCAGCCGGACCGACTGCATGAAGGTGCAGGTGCTGAGCCCGCCTGCCGAGACGCCCGCCCCCGCGCCGCTTCCGCTCGCGACCGCCACCCCGCGCGGCCCGGCCGAACTGACCGGCGTCCACCGGCGCGGGGCGTCACCCGCGGTCGCACCTGCCCCAGCCGACACGTCGCGGCCTTGACGGAAAATCCTGTCCTACACGCGGGTCGCTACGCTATGGTCGCCGGGTTCCTTGACAGCGTCGCCCCGCCGTCGTTTCGCCTGCGCAACAAGTAGAGGCGGATGATGCTTCTAGCCTCTACTTAGCCTCTACTTCCGCGCTCACGCCGCCAGGAACAGCGCCGGCGGCAGCGCCATGACGGCGTCCGCACCGCCCTCGATCTCACGGCGCAGCGACGCGGTGCGCGGCAACAGCCGCTCGCCATAGAAGCGCGCGGTGACGAGCTTCGCGTCGAGGAACGCCGCATCCTCACCGTCCGCCGCCTTCAGCCGCACTGCCGCCGCGGCCATGTCCAGCCACATCGCCCCCGTCGCGACCAGGCCCAGCAGGTGCATGTACGGGACCGCGCCCGCCCCGACATGCTCCGGGTTCTTCATGCCGTTGGCCAGGAACCACAAGGTCGCGCTCTGCAGGTCGCCCAGCGCCTCCTTCAACTGCGCGGCATAGGCGGCCACCGCTGCATCCGCCGGCGCGTCCGCCAGCTTGCGCGTCACCAGCGTCATGAACGCCTGGATCGCCCGCCCGCCATGCTGCGCCAGCTTGCGTCCGACGAGGTCCATCGCCTGGACGCCATTGGTCCCCTCGTAGATCATCGCGATCCGCGCATCGCGGACATATTGCTCCATCCCCCATTCGGCGATGTAGCCGTGGCCGCCAAAAACCTGCTGCATGTCGGTCGCGATCCGGTACCCCATGTCGGTTCCGAAACCCTTGATGACCGGAGTCAGCAGCCCGATCAGGTCCGCCGCCGTCTGCCGCTCGCTGTCGTCGACCGCCTTATGCTCCAGATCGACCTGTAATGCTCCCCACAGGCACAGCGCGCGGAGCCCTTCCGTCAGCGCCTTCGCCTCCATCAGCATACGGCGGACATCGGGATGGACTAGCAGCGGGTCTGCCTTCTCCGCCGGTTCCCTGGCGCCGGTCAGCGCCCTACCCTGCCGCCGGTCGCGCGCATAGGCGACCCCGTTCTGATAGGCGACCTCGGCAACGCCCAGCCCCTGCAGCCCGACGCCCAGCCGCGCCGCGTTCATCATCACGAACATGGCGGTCAGGCCCCTCATCTCCTCGCCAACCAGCCAGCCGGTCGCCCCGTCATAGTTCATCACGCAGGTCGAGTTGGCGTGGATGCCCATCTTGTGCTCGATCGAACCGCAACTGACCGCGTTGCGCGCACCTAGCGATCCGTCACCCTCGACCATGATCTTGGGCACGACGAACAGGCTGATGCCCTTGGACGAGTCCGGCGCGCCAGGCGTCTTGGCGAGGACCAGATGGATGATGTTCTCGGTCAGGTCGTGCTCGCCCGAGGAGATGAAGATCTTCGTCCCCGTGATCGCCCACGACCCGTCCGCCTGCGGCTCCGCGCGGGTGCGGATCAGGCCCAGATCGGTACCGCATTGCGGTTCGGTCAGGTTCATCGTCCCGCCCCACTCGCCCGAAACCAGCTTGGGCAGGTAGGTCGCCTTCTGCTCGGGCGACCCCGCCGCGGTCAGCGCCGCGATCGCGCCGTGGGTCAGGCCGGGATACATGGCGAACGCCATGTTGCTGGCGATCATATATTCCTGAAACGCGGTCGAGATGACATGCGGCATCCCCTGTCCGCCGTAATCGGGATGGTTGCCAAGCGTCGCCCAGCCGCTCTCGACGAACTGCCGGTATGCGTCCTTGAACCCGGCGGGCGTGGTGACGCTGCCGTCCGGGTGGCGGGTGCAGCCCTCCTGATCGCCCGAATGGTTGAGCGGGAACAGCACCTCGGCGACGAAGCGGCCGCCCTCCTCCAGCACCGCGTCGACGACGTCGGGCGTCGCGCCCTCGAAGCCCGGCTGGCCGGCGTGGCCTTGCAGCCCGACAATATGCTCCAGCACGAAGCGGGTGTCGCGGACGGGCGGCGTGTAGGTCGGCATGAGCTTATCCCTGGTCCAGATCGCGGCCGGCCTCGAGCACGGCGACGAAGTCGTTGAGTTCCGCGACGGCGGCGTCGATGTCCTGCTTCTGCCGGACGAGCGATCCGATCCGCTCGCGGCCGCGCTCGATCGCGACCGCACGCTGGTGCCGGCGGCCATCGCCCACATCGTACAGGTCGATCATCTCGCGGATCGCGGACAGGCTGAACCCGACCCGCTTGCCGCGCAGGATCCAGGCGAGGCGCGCGCGGTCGCGGTGCGAATAGATGCGCGCGGTGCCGCGGCGCTCGGGCGCGATCAACCCTTCGTCCTCGTAAAAGCGGAGCGCGCGGGCGGTGACGCCGAACTCGGCCGACAGGTCGGTGATCGAGAAGCTGACGCGGTCCGGCCGCGGCGGCACCACGGCAAAGGCTGGAGCGCTGGCGGCGGAGTCCGGCATGGCGCAGCGGCTAGACCCGCTTGACGTTAACGTCAACCACCGCACAGCAAGTGCCCGTCGGCACCGCGCACGGCCTGGGCCTCCGACGCCGCGCCGCTCAGCCGCTCGACGGTGAGCGCGGTGAGCGACGCCCGGCCGGTGCAATAACGGTCGCACGCGGCGGGCAGCTCGGCGGGAAAGCCGATCCGGTCGCCCTCGAACCGCGCTTCGAACCGGCAGTCGCCGAAACTGATCCGCAATCGATCGCCGCGCCGTTCCGCGTTGCCCGACGCGCCACATCGCTGGCCGTCGCCATAATCGACCGACACCCCAAAGCGCAGGCTGCCGGCCGCCGGCGCGACGCAGAGCCGGTCGCTGTCGTTGGCCCAGCTGCCGACCGGCGAACTGGCGGCGGGATCGCTCACTAGCCCCCGCGCGCGCGCCGCTGCCTCCAGCCGCGATCCAGGTGTCGCCGCCGCGGGCTGCGGTTGCGTCTGGTGACAGGCTGCGAGCGGCAGGAGCAGCGCGAGCCGCTTCACGCCACCGGTACGAGCGCGTCGCCCTCCACTCGCCGGTAGAAGCACGAGGTTGCCCCGGTATGGCAGGCCGGCCCGGCAGCGTCGCAGATCAGCCACAGCGCGTCCTGGTCGCAATCGATCCGTATCTCCTCCACGCGCAGGAAGTTGCCCGACGTCTCGCCCTTGCGCCACAGCCGCCCGCGCGACCGCGACCAGAAGGTCGCCTTGCCGCCTGTCCGTGTCGCGGCGAGCGCCTCGGCATTCATGTGCGCGACCATCAGCACGGCACCGGCTCGGTCGGTAACGACGGCGGTCACCAGGCCCGCCGCATCCCATTTGGGATCCAGCACTGTCGAGGTCTCGCGAGGATCGGCCATCCCCGCGCCCTAGCCCAACCGGCCAGGCGGGCCTATAGGGACGCCGCACGGAGCCGCCCCCCGCCATGCTGACGACCCATCCCTATGACGACGATAAGCTGCGCGAGGAGTGCGGCATCTTCGGCGCGTCGGGCAGCGACTCGGCGGCGGCGCTGGTCGCGCTCGGCCTCCACGCGCTTCAGCACCGCGGGCAGGAGGCAGCGGGGATCACCTCGTTCGACGGACGCTCCTTCCACACCCATCGCGCGATGGGGCATGTCGCGGGCAATTTCGATCGCGACGAGGTGATCCGCGCGCTGCCGGGCGATGTCGCCGCGGGACACGTCCGCTATTCGACGACAGGCGAGGCAGTGCTGCGCAACGTCCAGCCACTCTATGCCGAGCTGGCGTCGGGCGGCTTCGCGATCAGCCACAACGGCAACATCTCCAACGCGCAGCGGCTGCGCAAGGAGCTCGTCCGGCGCGGGTCGATCTTCCAGTCGACCAGCGATACCGAGACGATCATCCACCTCGTCGCGACGTCGAGCTACCGTACGCTGCTCGACCGTTTCATCGATGCGCTGAAGCAGGTCGAGGGCGCCTATTCGCTGATCGTGATGACGCCGGAGGGGATGATCGCCTGCCGCGATCCACTCGGCATCAGGCCGCTGGTGATGGGGCGGCTGGGCGACGCCGTCATCTTCGCCAGCGAGACGGTGGCGCTCGACGTCGTCGGCGCGACGTTCGAGCGTGCGGTGCAGCCGGGCGAGCTGGTGATCGTCCAGAACGAGCAGATCCGCTCGATCCGGCCGTTCGCGCCGATGAGCCCGCGGCCGTGCATCTTCGAATGGGTCTATTTCAGCCGCCCCGATTCGATCGTCGACGATCGGTCGATCTACGACGTGCGCAAGCGGATCGGCGCCGAGCTGGCGCATGAGGCGCCGGTCGAGGCGGACCTGGTGATCCCCGTGCCCGACTCCGGCGTGCCCGCCGCGATCGGCTATGCGCAGGCGTCGGGCATCCCGTTCGAACTGGGCATCATCCGCTCGCACTATGTCGGGCGCACCTTCATCCAGCCGGGCGACGGCGTCCGCCATTTGGGCGTCAAGCTGAAGCACAACGCCAACCGTGCGCTCATCAAGGGCAAGCGCGTCGTCCTGATCGACGATTCGATCGTCCGTGGGACGACCAGCCTCAAGATCGTCCAGATGATGCGTGACGCAGGCGCCAAGGAGGTGCACATGCGCATCGCCAGTCCTCCGACCCGGCACAGCTGCTTCTACGGCGTCGACACCCCCGAGCGCGCCAAGCTGCTCGCCGCCAAGCACGATGTTGGCGGCATGACGACCTTTATCCATGCCGACAGCCTGGCGTTCGTGTCGATCGACGGGCTGTACAAGGCGCTGGGCGAGCAGGGCCGCGCGGCGATCCGGCCGAAGCACTGCGACGCCTGCTTCACTGGCGATTATCCGACGACGCTGACCGATCAGGACGAGGCATCGGACGTCGACCAGTTCGCGCTGCTGGCCGAGCGGGTGAACTAGCCGGGGTTGACCCGGCGTGGCGCTTCGCCTTCGACTGCGGCATGAACAAGCCTCTCAACCATCAGATCGCCGTCGTGACCGGCGCGAGCCGCGGGATCGGCGCCGCGATCGCCGAGGCGCTGGCGGCGCGCGGCGCGCATGTGGTGCTAACCGCGCGCACCGCGAAGGACCTGGAGGCGGTGGAACAGCGCATCTTCGACGCCGGCGGCGCGGCGACGATCGCGCCGCTCGACCTGACGGAAGCGGACGCGATCGCCAAGCTTGCCGCTGCGGTGGAGGGTCGCTGGAATGCCCTCGACCTGCTCGTGCTCAACGCCGCGACGCTGGGCAGCCTGGGTGCGGTGCCCGCCATCGACCCGCCGGAGATGGCGCGCGTCCTGACCCTCAACGTCAGCGCGCAGGCGGCGCTGATCGCGGCGTTCGACCCGATGCTGCGCCGGGCCAAGGCGGGCAAGGTGATCGGGCTGACCTCCTCGGTCGGACGCAACCCGCGCGCCTATTGGGGACTGTACGGCGCATCCAAGGCGGCGTTCGAGACGCTGCTCGCGGCCTATGGCGACGAACTGGCGGCGATCAGCCGGGTGCGGACCGCGATCGTAGACCCCGGCGCGACCCGCACGGTGATGCGCGCCCGCGCCTATCCCGGCGAGGACCCGGCGATCGTCAAGGAGCCCGCGGTGGTGGGCGAGCACATCGCGGCGCTGGCGGTGGCGGGGTTCGAGGACGGGCACCGCGAGCGGGTGGGGTGATCCTGACGGGTGGCGGCCCGTCATCCCTTCACTAGCGTCACCTGGTGTACGTCGATGCCGCCGCCGCGGAAGCCGCCCTCGCAATACATCAGGTAATAGCGCCACAGGTCGCGAAAGGTCGCGTCCAGGCGGAGGGGAATGCGACCCTCCGCATCCGCCGTGTCGAATGACCGCCGCCAGCGACGCAGCGTCTCCGCGTAATCGAGGCCGAAGCGGTGCTCGTCGGTCCAGCTCAGTCCACGCGCCTCGGCGAGCGCGCGGAAGCGGCTCGCCGACAGCAGCATGCCGCCCGGAAAGACGTAGCGCTGGATGAAATCGACGCTCTCCGCATAGCGCTCGAACACGTCGTCGGCGATCGAGATGAACTGGAGCGCCGCGCGCCCACCGGGATTGAGCACGCGCGCCACCGTATCGAGATAAGCGGGCCAGAACTGCCGCCCTACCGCCTCGACCATTTCGATCGAGACGACCGCGTCATAGCGCCCGGTCTCATCCCGGTAATCGGTCAGCGCTACGGAAACCGAGGGCATATTTTCTGCGTCGACATAGGCCTTTTGTTCACTCGACAGGGTTACGCCGTGGACAGCGATCTCCTCCTCCGCAGCGATCTCCGCGAACGAACCCCAGCCGCAGCCGATCTCGAGAATCCTGTCCCCTCCCTTCGCACCGGTGCGGGCCAACATCGCGCGCAGCTTGCGGTGCTGCGCGACGAAGAGCGGTTCGCCGGGGCGATTGGGATCAAACAGCGCGCTCGAATAGGTCAGGCTGTCGTCCAACCATTCGCGGTAGAAGTCGTTGCCCAGGTCGTAATGAGCTTCGATATTCCGCCGCGCCCGCGCGGGGGTGTTGCGGCGGAGCCAGTGCCAGGCACGGGCGGCGAGCCGGACTGGGCCGCCGGAGCGCGCGACGCGGCCGAGCGGGATACGGTTGCGCATGAACAGGTCGAACAGCGGCACCGGATCGGGGCTCGACCAGTCGCCGTCGCGCCAGCCGCGAAACCAGCCGATCGATCCGGCCGTGGCGAGGCGGGCCAGCGCGCGCCAGCGATGGATCGCGACGATCGGCAGCGGCCCGGGCGCGCGGCCGCCGAGCAGGCGGCGGGTGCCGTCGGGAAGCGTCGCGTCGATCCCGCCTTGTTCAAGCCCGGCGTCGATGCGGTCGAGGATGCGATGAAATGGGTAGCCGACGAGGCCCGCGAATCGGTGTTGTCCATGTTGACCCCACCCGTGGTTTGCCGCGGCCGCCGGATACAACGGCTTGTGGTCGACGGCCGTCGACGGACGGTCGATTGCGGCATCGGAAAGGATGGGGCGGCTCGTCACGGCGGCGGCTATGGCATGGGGGAAGGCTTGTAGGACAGCATCTCGAGGCTGGCGGTTATCACGTGAGCAAATCACGTAACGTCGAACGGGCTTGGCGTCGGCCGTGTTCGCCGGTCCCGCGCCCAGCTTCGCCGCTCGCGTCCCGGCATCACACCAGATGCGGTTCCTTCTCGACCTGCCAGGTCTGCCCCTGGCTCAACAGCTTCTGCAGGTCGGGCTTCCTGCCCGCGGCCGCGGCAGCGTTCTGTTCGACCACGGCGCTGTCGAAGGTCGGGGCGGGATCGTCGTAGAGGACGCCCAGCGCCATCGGGAAGTCGCCGAACGGCATCTCGACCAGCATGTGCGCGAGGCCGCGGTTGGTCTGGTCGTGGACCGCCACCGCCGGATCGTCGGCCGCGACCACCTTCAGCTTGAGCGTCGCTGTGTCGAGCGCGAGGCCCTTCGTGCCGCCCGCGAAGGTCAGCGGCTTTCCGTGCTCGACCCAGAGCTGGTTCTGGTCCGCGCCCTGCTTCTTGTCAGTGAAGGCAGCGAACACGTCGTCATTGTAGACGATGCAGTTCTGGAAGATTTCCACGAACGCCGCGCCGCGATGCGCATAGGCGGCCTTGAGCACGCCGACGAGGTTCTTGTGGACGTCGATGCCACGCGCGACGAACCGCGCGCCGCTGCCGAGCGCAAAGGCGCACGGGTTCGCGGGACGGTCGACCGAGCCGAGCGGGGTGGAGGGCGAGCGGGTGCCGACGCGCGAGGTGGGCGAGTATTGCCCCTTGGTCAGCCCGTAGATCTCGTTGTTGAAGAGCAGGAACTGACAGTTCAGGTTGCGCCGCAGCAGGTGCATCGTGTGGTTGCCGCCGATCGACAGCGCGTCGCCGTCGCCGGTGATGATCCACACGTCGAGCTCGGGATTGGCGAGCTTCACCCCCGTCGCCACCGCCGGCGCGCGGCCGTGGATGGTGTGGAAGCCATAGGTCTCCATGTAATAAGGGAAGCGCGACGAGCAACCGATGCCGGATACGAACACCGTGTTCTCCGGCCGCGCACCGAGATCGGGCATGGTCCGCTGCACCGCCTTCAGGATAGCGTAGTCGCCGCACCCAGGGCACCAGCGGACCTCCTGGTCGGTCTCCCAATCCTTGGGCTTGGTCAGGAAGGGGGTCATGTCGTTCATAAGATTTGCCTGTGTTCAATTTGCTGAAATAGTATCGCCGTTCAGTTCCAAGTCGGTGATTTTTCCGCTGTGGTCCACTTCGCAAGATAACGACACGGTCGGGTTGCCAGGTATAGATCCTTTGGCCCACCAAAGATCAGCACCGAAATCTGACAATGAGCTACGGGCTTGGTATTCGGCGAGCGGTAGATTCATGACCCGGACCAACGGCGCATTTTTTAGAGCACGTACACAACTTCTTTCCGTTTGGGCTACAAGTGGCGACGGACCATCAAGGGCGAAGCCTTGAGGTGCGGAACTATCATTATGTCCGCTGCAAGTGGACAGCAGCGGAACTGCAAACGCTAAAGGAACAAGCTTCACGGATTGACCGCAGCGATGCTCGGCAGCTCGGTCCGGTCCGCCGCCACCTCGCCGCCGCCGTGGCCGCCCAGCGCCGCGTCGATTGCGGCCTCGATCTCCGCGATGCGGAAGGGCTGGCCGCTGACCTTGTTGAGCGGCTTGGCGTCGACGAGGAACTGGTCGCGGAGCACCGTCTTGAGCTGGCCGGTGTTCATCTCCGGCACGAGGATCGCGTCGTAACCCTTCAGCAACGCTCCCAGATTGGCGGGCATCGGCCAGATGTGACGGATGTGGATGTGCGCGACGTCGCGGCCCGCCCGGCGCGCGCGGCGGACGGCCTGATGGATCGGCCCGAAGGTGGAGCCCCAGCCGACCACCGCCAGCCTGCCGCTCGTCTCGCCCAGCTCGACCTGCTGGTCGGGCACCACCACGCCCGCCACCTTGTCGCGGCGGGTGTCGGTCATCTCCTGATGGTTGGCGGGGCTGTAGTCGATATTGCCGGTGCCCTGCTTCTTCTCGATCCCGCCGATGCGGTGGAGCAGCCCGGGCGTGCCCGGCTTGGCCCAGGGCCGCGCGAGCTTGTTATCGCGCGCGTAGGGATGGAAGCCCTCACCCGTGTCGGTCGCGAACCGCACCGGGAACGGCGCGTAGGTGCTCACGTCGGGCACCTTCCACGGTTCGGCGGCGTTGGCGATATAGCCGTCGGTCAGGATCATCACCGGCGTCATGTACTGGGTCGCGATCCGCACCGCCTCGATCGCGACGTCGAAACAGTCCGCCGCCGAGCGCGTCGCCAGCACCGGCATCGGCGCGTCGCCGTTTCTGCCGTACACCGCCTGATAGAGGTCCGACTGTTCGGTCTTGGTGGGCAGACCGGTCGACGGCCCGCCGCGCTGCGAGTTGACGATCACGAGCGGCAGCTCGGTCATGATCGCCAGCCCCATCGCCTCGCCTTTCAGCGCGATGCCGGGGCCGGACGAGGAGGTGACGCCGAGCTGGCCCGCATAGGACGCGCCGATCGCCGATGCGATGGCGGCGATCTCGTCCTCCGCCTGGAAGGTGGTGACGCCGAACTCCTTCAGCCGCGACAGGCTGTGCAGGATCGCGGACGCGGGCGTGATCGGATAGCCGCCGAAGAACATCGGCAGCCCGGCCAGCTGCGCGCCCGCGACAAGCCCCAGGCTGATCGCGTCGGCGCCGGTGACGGTGCGGTACAGCCCGGCCTCGACCGCGGCGGCGGGGATTGAATGCTGCTTGAGCGGGCCGGACAGCTCCGCCGTCTCGCCATAGGCGTGACCCGCGTTCAATGCCGCGATGTTCGCCTCCGCCAGCACCGGCAGCTTGGCGAACTTGGCCTTGAGCCAGTCGACGATCGGCTGGCGGTCGCGGTCGAACATCCACAGCGACAGCCCCAGCGTCCACATGTTCTTGCAGCGCAGCGCCTCCTTGTTGCCGAGGCCGAACGGCTTCACGGCATCGAGCGTCAGCTGCGAGATGTTGAACGACAGGAGCTGCCACCGCGACAGGCTGCCGTCGGTCAGCGGGTTGGCGTCGTACTTCGCCTTGGCCAGATTGCGGTCGGTAAACTCGCCCTCGTCGGCGATGATGAGGCCGCCGGGGCGGAGCGCGTCGACGTTCACCTTCAGCCCCGCGGGGTTCATCGCGACGAGGACGTCGGGCTGGTCGCCCGCGGTCTCGATCTCGGTCGAGCCGAAGTTGATCTGGAAGGCGGAGACGCCGAACAGCGTCCCCTGCGGCGCGCGGATCTCGGCAGGGAAGTCCGGGAAGGTGGCGAGGTCGTTGCCCGCCAGCGCGGTCGACAGGGTGAACTGCCCGCCGGTCAGCTGCATGCCGTCGCCGGAATCGCCGGCGAAGCGGACGACGACGGATTCGGGCGCGGGATGGGCAGCGGCTTCGGCGGGGGTCACTTCGTGGATGGCTGTTGCCATGCGGCGTTCCTCTTCACTGCCGGTTCTCTAAGCCCGGGATGGCCGCGGGGCCAAGTAGAAAGGCTTGTCGTCGCCCAGCGTCAGGATCGCGGCGACGTGGCGCTCGGCAATCTCCAGCGGGTCATGACCGTAACCGCCACCGACGGTGCTCGCAAAGGGGACGCCGCGTTCGCGCAGCAGCCGGGCGACCGTGCGATCTCGGCTGATCAGGCCGTCGCGGCTGAGCGCCAGGCGGCCAAGGCCGTCTCCGGCATACGGATCGACGCCTGCCTGGTAGAGGACGAGCTGCGGCGCAAGATCGTCGAGCAGCGGCGTCAGCGTGCGCTCCAGCGTGGCCAGATCCTCGTCGTCCTCCACTCCATCAGCGAGCGGCACATCAAGCGTAGAGCGCGCTTTGCGGACGGGGAAGTTCTTCTCCGCATGAATCGAGTAGGTCGCGATCTCGGGCCGCCCCGCCAGCAGCGCGGCGGTGCCGTCGCCCTGATGCACGTCGCAGTCGACGATCAGCAGCCGGTCGACCGTGCCTTCCGCGATCAGCCGGTGCGCGGCGATTGCGAGATCGTTGAAAACGCAGAACCCCGCGCCGGTGTCCGCCAGCGCATGATGCGAGCCGCCCGCGCTGTTCGCCGCGAAGCCGTGCTCCAGGGCCAGTAAAGCGGCGAGCCACGTTCCGCCCGGCACCGCCTGCGCCCGCGCCGCGACCATGGGCGTGACGGGAAAGCCGATGCGCCGCTCCTTTGCGCGCGGCACCGTGGCGGCGAGGACCTCGGCGACATAGGCGGCGTCGTGCACCGCTTCGAGCCACACTGCCGGCATCGGCTCTGGGGTATGCCAATCGATCCGATCGCCTTGCGCCAGCAGCAGGTCGCGGATCATCCCGTTCTTGTTCCACTTGTACGTGGACCGCGTCGGCGCGGCAGCGACATAGTCGGGATGGTGGACGACATGGATCACCGCGGCAGGCGATACGACACGCGCCGACGGCGTGTAACCCGTTCTCTTGGGCTTCGACGGGTTGTTGGCCGGCGCTGTCGATGGCACGTGTGGCGCGCGGGCGGGAGCGCGCGGCGAGCGGGGAAGAACCGTGAATGATACCGTACAGGATGCTTCGCGTGTCCGGCGCTGATCCCGCGGGCGGCCCCGAACCCGCCAATGGTCGGGCGTCGCTGGGATGGCTGATGCGGGGGTGGCGCGGCCTCGTGGTCAGCGGAGCTTTGCTGCTCGGGATATGCTATGTCGCGATGGGAGAGATCAACGATTTCGCGCTGGCGCTTACGGCGTTCCTTCTGATCATCGCCGCCGGGTTCGAATATATTCCGCGGTTGAGCGCGCGGGCGGTGGCGGAGGGGATAGACCCCAAGCCCGCCTATTCACGGTGGGAGGGGTGCCTCGGCGCGATCTGGCTGCTGTCGATCCCGTTCGCGCCGCTGTTGTGCTGGTTCGTGTTCCAGACCGTCGACGTCAACCAGGCGAGCTGGCACGCCCTGTTCTGGATGCGGGTCGTTCTGTGCATCGTCGTGCCGGCGGTCTGCGTGTTGCCGCTGCTGCGCTACCTCAAACGTGGCTACGTCGCCGTTCAGTTGGCGGTGCTGGCGATCGGCACGGGGTTTCCCGCCCTGACCGCGATCGGCGCGGCGCACGACCTGATCGTTGGGCCAGTGTGGCAGGCGGTGGCGGTCGAGCGCGTGGGCACCTTCCTGCACATGAACCGCGGCCATGGCGATGTCGAGGACAGCGACGAGATCATGCTGGCGGACCGGCGGAAACTCAGGCGCGCACACGACGTGGGGCTGGACCCCGGCCCCGCCGAGCTGCTGATCCTGACCGGGACCGGGCGGATCATCGCCGCGCGTGGACAGTAGGGGACCTGGCGAGAGGCGGTGGACGACCCCGATCCCACCGCATAGTTAGGCGGCAAGCGCATCAGCGCCACGAGAGGAGCCGAGCCGATGAACGACATGACCCCGGACCCGCAGCTCAAGCCTGCCGCCGCGCCCTATGTCCGCCCCGACGTGCGGCAGTTCCTCGCCTATCTGAACGCGCTGCCCGGGCCCAAGACGCACGAGATCGGCGCGGCCGCGGCGCGCGAGATGTACCGTGCCATGAAGGATATCGCCGACCCGCCGATCGGCGCGCTGGCGGTGATCAAGGACCTGACCATCCCCGGCCCGGCAGGCGGCATCCCGGCGCGGCTGTTCGATGCGCGCGAGCGGCGCGAGCCGGGCCCGGCGGTGGTGTTCTTCCACGGCGGCGGTTTCGTCATCGGCGATCTCGACACCCACGCCAGCTTCACCGCCGAGGCAGCCCGGGTGCTCGACCTGCCGGTGATCGCGGTCGATTATCGCCTCGCTCCCGAAGCCGCCTGGCCCGCCGCGCCCGACGATTCGGAAGCGGCGGCGCGCTGGGTGGCGGGTAGCCCGGCCGAGCTGGGGCGCAGCGTCACCGGGCTGGTGCTGATGGGCGACAGCGCGGGCGGCAACCTGACCGCGGTCGTGGCGATGGACCTGCGCGACCGGCCCGCCGCCGTGCCGGTGCTGGTGCAGGCGCCGATCTATCCGGCGACCGATCTGGGCGGCAGCTATCCGTCGTTCGAGCAGTTCGCGGAAGGGCATCTGCTGACCCGCGACTCGATGAACTGGTTCGCCGACTGCTACGCAGCCGACCTGCAGCACCAGCGCGCGTCGCCGCTGTTGTACGGCCTGGCCGGCATGCCGCCCGCGGTGATCGTCACCGCCAGCCTCGACCCGATCCGCGACCAGGGTCGCGCCTATGCCGCAGCACTGGTGAAGGCGGGCGTACCGGTCACCTTCCGCGAGGCGGTGGGTAACGTCCACGGCTTCATCACGCTGCGCCAGGCGACGCCTTCCAGTGCGGGCGACGTGGCAGGGTATCTGGCCACGGTGAAGGCGGCGGTCGTCGAGGCGGAGGGCGCGCGAGTGATGCGGCAGGCAGCAGGCGCTTGAAATCCTCCCCGGCACGGGGAGGTCGCGCGCGCGCAGCGCGTGACGGCGGGGACCCGCCTCACGCGCATGGCTCGCGGCGTCCCCCCTCCACCACCGGCTGCGCCGGCGGTCTCCCTCCCCGTGCCGGGGAAGCATGATGGCTGTCGACCCCACCGCCCTCTCCTATCGCCCCTGCGCGGGCGCGATGATCGTCAACCGCGACGGCCGCGTCTTCGTCGGGCAGCGGATCGATACCGTGCTGGAGGCGTGGCAGATGCCGCAGGGGGGGATCGACCCCGGCGAGGACGCGCAGGCCGCGGCGGTGCGGGAAGTCGGCGAGGAGACGGGGATCGCGCCAGCGCATCTCGACCTGCTCGCACGAGCGCCAGGCGAGTTTTTCTATGATCTGCCGCCCGAGCTGATCGGCAAGGTCTGGAAGGGCAAGTGGCGCGGGCAGCGGCAGCGCTGGTTCCTGTTCCGGTTCCTCGGCGCGGACGGTGACGTCAACATCGCCACGGCGGAGCCGGAGTTCCGCGCCTGGCGCTGGGTCGATCCCGCCGGCCTTCCCGCGTTGATCGTGCCGTTCAAGCAGCAGCTGTATCGCGAAATACTGGCGGCGTTCGCGGATCACCTATGACGCCGACGTCCAGTTTCGTCGTCCGCGCGGCGACCGATGACGACCTTCAGCCACTATACGAGATGGCGAAGCTGACCGGGGGCGGGTTCACCAACCTGCCGCCCGACCGCCGGGCGCTCCGCGCCAAGCTGGACCGCAGCCGTGCGGCCCTTGCGCGCGACTCCGACGAGTTGGAGGACGAGCTGTTCGTGCTGGTGCTGGAGAATGGCGCTACCGGCGAAGTGCGTGGCACCTGTCAGCTGTTCACCGAGGTCGGCCGGCGGCACCCCTTCTATTCCTACCGGCTCGGCATGCTGACGCAGCACAGCACCAAGCTGGACCGCACCTTTCGCGCCGAGATGCTGTCGCTGACCACCGACCTGGAGGGGAGCTGCGAGGTCGGCGGGCTGTTCCTCCATCCGGGAGAGCGCGCGGGCGGGCTGGGACTGTTGCTGGCGCGCGCGCGCTACCTGTTCATCCGCGCGCACCGGCCGCGTTTCGCCGACCGCATCCTGGCGGAGCTGCGCGGGATCATCGACGAGGCGGGGGGCTCGCCCTTCTGGGACGGGCTGGCGGGGCGGTTCTTCGGCATGAACTTTCAGGATGCCGACCAGTTCAATGCGGTCCACGGGCACCAGTTCATCGCCGACCTGATGCCCAAGCATCCGATCTATACCGCGATGCTGAGCGAGACCGCGCGCGCGGTGATCGGCCTGCCCCATCCATCGGGCCGCGCGGCGATGCGGATGCTGGAAACCGAAGGGTTCAGGTTCGAGCGTTACGTCGACATCTTCGATGGCGGACCGACGATGACGACGCGCACCGATGCGGTGCGGTCGGTCGCAGAGGCGAAGCATGTCGCGGTGGCGGCGGTCGAATATGATGGCGGCGGGGTCGAGTCGCTTGTCGCAAGCGGCAATCTGGCCAGCTTTCGCTGCGCATATGGCAGGGTCAAAGCAGCCAATGACGGCGTTGTGGTGTCGGCGGCCGGCGCAGCCGCGGTCGGCGTCGCGCCCGGCGATGCGGTCTGGCACGTGGCGCGGCTGTGGCCCTGATCGAGGTCAATTTCGACGGGATCGTCGGGCCCACGCACAATTATGCGGGGCTGAGCCTCGGCAACCTGGCGGCGGCGCAGAATGCCGGCGCGCCGTCGCATCCGCGGGCGGCGGCGTTGCAGGGCATCGCTAAGATGCGCGCGAACCTGCGGCTTGGGCTGGCGCAGGGCATTCTGCTGCCACATCGACGGCCTAACCGGGAGTGGCTGGCGACGCTCGGGACCGAACCGGCCACGGCTGGACAGCTTTGGTCCGCCGCCAGCTCGGCCTCCGTAATGTGGGCTGCGAACGCGGCGACCGTCTCGCCTGCGCCTGATACCGCCGACGGCCGCTGCCACCTGACCGTCGCAAACCTCGTCACCATGCCGCACCGCAGCCATGAATGGCCTGAGACGCTGCGCCAGCTGCAGCTCGCCTTCGCCCATCCCGGCTTCGCGGTGCACGGCGCGGTGCCGCCGCCGTTCGGCGACGAGGGCGCGGCCAACCACATGCGGTTGTGCGAGCGGCACGAGGCGGCGGGGGTGGAGGTGTTCGTCTATGGCGTGGGCGGGGGTGCGTTCCCCGCCCGCCAGCACCGCGTCGCGTCCGAGGCGGTCGCGCGGCGGCATGGCGTCACCGCGCTGTTCGCACAGCAATCCCCGGCGGCGATCGCAGCGGGCGCGTTCCACAATGACGTGGTCGCGGTCGCCAACGAGCACGTCCTGCTCACGCATGAACAGGCGTTCGCCGATCCCGCACGGCTCTATGCCGCGCTGCGCGCGCGACTGCCCGGCGTCGAGATCATCGAGGTGCCCGCCAGCGCCGTCAGCCTGGCGGATGCGGTCGCCAGCTATCTCTTCAACGCGCAGCTCGTGACGCTGCCGGGAAGCGGCGGCATGGCCCTGATCCTGCCGTCCGAGGCGCAGACGCACGCGCGGGTCTGGCGCTGGCTGGAGGCGCTGGCCGCGGGCAACGGCCCGATCCGGCGGCTGGTCCCCGTCGACGTCCGCGAATCGATGGCGAACGGCGGCGGCCCGGCCTGCCTGCGGCTGCGCGTCGTCTGCGATCCCGCTACCGTCGACCCGCGCTTCCTGGCCGACGAGGCGAAGCTCGGTCTGATCGCGGCGGCGGTGAGCGCGCACTGGCCCGAGCGGGTCGACGCGGCGGCCCATGCGGCGCTGGGCGACTGGCCCGCGGCGGAGGCGGCGCGGCGGGCGCTGCTGGCGGCGCTGGACCTGCTCGAGCTGGCCTGATGTTCACGACCGCTGACGTGTCGGATTAACTTACAGGTAACCATCGTCGCGCGCAAGGAAACGTCAGAAAACCGCGCTTGGCCCGATACTTGCGACACTACGGGCATGTTCGCCCGCGTCGCCCGTCTGTTCACGATCAAGACCAAATTCGAGGCGTTTCTGGTTATCTACGGCCTCGGGATGGGCGCGGTGGAACGCGGGTTTCACTACATGCAGCTGTATCCCGGTGTCGGCGGCAAGCTACTTTTCGCCTGCTGCCCGGTCGCGGTGTTCATGGCGGGCGGGCGCATCCTTCATTCGGTCGAGGTCACCCGCGGCGCGCCCTGACGGTGGACATTGCCGGGCGATGCGCTGAAACTGACGGCATGGACGCAGGCATCACGGACGCCGCCCTGGCGCGCGCGGTGGCGACGGCGACGGGTGCGCTGCTGCTCGACATCCGCGCGACGAGCGGGCTGGCCGGACCGGCGTTGGGCGCCCGCGGCGACCGGGCGGCCGACGACCTGATCCTGCCGTGGCTGCGCGCGGCGCGGCCGGATGACTTCATCCTGTCGGAGGAAACGCTAGACGACGGCCGCCGGTGCAGCGCGCGGCGCGTCTGGGTGGTCGATCCGCTGGACGGCACCAACGATTACGCGGGCGGGCGCGACGACTGGGCAGTGCATGTCGGGCTGGCGATCGACGGCGCGCCGATCGCGGGCGCGGTCGCGCTGCCGATGCGCGGGGCCGCGCACGCCACCGATGACCCGCCACCAGCGTTCGCACCGCTTCCCAATCGGCTGCGCATGGTCGCGAGCCGGACGCGCTGCCCGGCGGTTGTCGAGCGGGTCGCCGCGGCGCTGGATGCCGAACTGTTCGGGATGGGCTCGGCAGGGGCGAAGGCGATGGCGGTGGTCGACGGCCGCGCCGACATCTACCTCCACGCCGGCGGGCAGTTTGAATGGGACAGCTGCGCGCCGGTCGCGGTCGCGTTGGCGGCGGGGCTGCACGCGTCGCGGATCGACGGCGCACCGCTGCGCTACAACTGCACCGATCCGCTGTTGCCCGACCTGTTGATCTGCCGGCGCGAGGTGGCGGCGGCGGTGTTGGCGCTGGTGGCGGCGGATCAGGCCGCTTCGGCTCTGACCGCGGCAGCCTCGCCCAAATAGCGCTCCAGCTCGGCGGCGCGGTGATCGGCGGTGTGCGCCGCCAGCACGCGCGCGCGCCCCGCCTCGCCGATCGCCGTCGCATCCGCCCGGTCGAGCGCCGCGAGCACGCCCGCCGCCGTCGCGGCAAGCACGATCTCGCGATCGGGCGCGAACAGCTGGTCGAGGCCCTCCCACCAGTCCGACACGATCGGCGTCGCGCACGCCGCGGCCTCGAAGAGCCGCACCGACGGTGACCAACCGCGCGCGATCATGTCGGCGCGGGTGACGTTCAGCGTCCAGCGCGAGGCGGAATAGAAGGCGGCGTGCTCGGCGGGCGGCAGATGCTCGATCCGCTGAACATTGGCGGGCCAGTCGATGCCCGCGGGATATTGCGGCCCGGCGACGACGAACCGCTTCGCCGGCGCGGCGCGGGCGGCATCGATCAGCAGCCGGGTCAGCGGCGGCTGGCGATCGTCGCTATAGGTGCCGAGATAGGACAGGTCCCAGCGCTTGGCGGCGCCGGTCGAGCGGTAGGCGCGCGGATCGACGCTGCAATACAGCGCCCGCGCTGCCGGTGAGCGATAGTGCCGCTCCAGCCGGTCGAGCGTCGGGCCGCCGGTGAACGACAGATAGACGTCGTAGCCGGGGATCAGTTCTGGCGAGAGATAGTCGCAATCGCCACGCTCCAGCTTCGCCAGCGTCACCGGCGTGTCGATGTCGTAGAAGGCGGTCGTGCCGCGCGCGGTGCGCTGCACCCATTGCCCGGCCGCGACGCCGTCGGGGACATAGGAGCCGACCACTACCGCATCGGCGGCGGCCACCTCGGGCGCCCAGCGTTCCAGTGCGGCAAGGTCGCGGTAAAATGCGAGGCGGCACCAGCCGGGATCGGCAAGGTCGCGTTGACCGGCATACCAGGGCACGTCGCGCTCGAGGAAAATCACGTCGTGCCCGCGCGACGCGAACGCCTGCAACAGCGCGCGGAAGGTGGTCGCGTGCCCGTTCCCCCAGGAGGAAGAGAGCGACAGGCCAAGAACGACGAGCTTCACGCCGCTGCTCGCAACCGGGCGGCATGGTCCTGGAACAGCGCATGCACCTGCCGTCCGCGCAACGCATAGGTGTGTTCCGCCAGCACCCGGCGCAGCGCCGCCGCGCCGATCGCCTGCGCCCGCGCGGGCGTCAGCGCGGCAAGGTGATCGGCAACGTCCTGCCCGTCGCGTGCGACCAGCACCTCCTCGTCCGGGATCAGGAACTGCTCGATCCCATCCCATGCGTCGGTGATGAGGCACGCCGCCGCGCCCGCCGCCTCGAACACCCTCGTCGCGGGTGAAAAACCGATATGCGCCATCGAGTCGCGCGCGACGTTGAGCACCGCCAGCGGACTGCAGTTGAAGGCGTTGTGCGCCGCGGTGCCGACATGCCCGATCGCGCGGACGTTGCCGGGCATCGCCTTGTCGTGCCAGCCGCTGCCGCCGAGCAGGAAGCGGTGGTCGGGGAGCAGCTCGGCGGCGCGCAGGAAGAACGCCTCCACCCGCGCCTCGCGATCGGGCAGGCGATTGGCCAGGAACGACAGGTCGCCCGCAAAGCGCGGGTCGGGTGCGACTGGATGATGAGTGTCCGGATCGAGGGCGTTGTAGACGGGCACGCATCGCGCGGCGCCAAAGCCGGTATAGGCCTCGATCACCGGCGGCCCGCCACCATAGGTCAGCACCATGTCGAGATCGGGCAGCGCACGCCGCACCGGGTGCAGCGGGTCGCCGCGCATCTCGTCCAGCGTCGCGGCGGCGTCGACATCCCAGAACAGCTTCAGCGCGTCCGGACGTGCATGACGGACGATGCCCTGCAGCAGCTCGCGGTCGAACACCCCCACCCCGCTCGCCTTGATGACGATGTCCGCCCTGGCGGCTTCGGCGAGCACGCCGCGCAGGGCCTCGTCGTTGGCGGCATAGACGACGACCTTCGCGTAGGAGGGCGGGTCGATATCGCGGTGCTGCTGCCGGTCGAAAGCGTCGGGTTCGTAGAAGGTGATGTCGTAGCTATGGTTCGCCAGCGCAGATAGAATGCCGCGGTAATAGGTCGCCGCGCCGTTCCAATAGGAGGACAGCAGGCTTGAACCGTAAAAAGCGATCTTCACGCTGCGTTCCTTGTCGGTAGGTCGAGTTGTGCCGCGGTGGCAAGCAGCTCGTGGGCGCGGTGGGCGCAGGTGTGGCGGGCGTGGATCGTCGCCAGACCGGCGGTGGTCAGCTCGCGTGCGAACTTGGGATCGTCACGCAGCTGTCGCAGGTGCGCAGCGACGTCATCGCCCGAGCGGGCGATGAGGAAGTCCGTACCCGGCCGGAACAGTCCCTCGGCATCGTGCCAGGGCGCGGAGATCAGCGGAATGCCGCAGGCGAGCGCCTCGAAGACGCGGATCGTCGGGATGCCGGGCAGGATCGTCGCGTAATAGCGGCGCGGCACATGCACCGTCGCCAGATGCTGCGCAAAGATTGCGGGCGCGCGCGCATTGGGCGCCCAGCCGTGATAGCGCGCGCCATGGCGGGCGAGCGTCGTCTTCGCCTCGTCGGGATAGCGGACGCCGTAGACGTCGAGCGCCATGCCCGCCGCCTGGACGGGGGCGAACAGGAAGCGCTCCAGCTCCGCGGTCCGTTCGCCATCGCCCCAGTTGCCGATCCAGACCACGCCGTCGCGCTCGACTTCGATGGCAGGTGGGTGGAACAGCCGCGTGTCCGCGGCCTCGTGCCAGGTCCAGACGCGCCCGGCCCAGCCCCAGGCGCGATACACCGCGCTCAACGTCTCGCCGAACGCGAGCACGCCGTCATAGCCGCTGAGATCAAAGGCCTGCATCTCCGCGGGGGCGCTGACGGCGCGGTGATGGGTGTCGTGGAACAGCAGGCGGAACGGTGCGCCGCGCTTGCGCCGCGCACCGAGCGCGGCGACCAGCGCCGGCTCGTTCCACTCATGGACGATGACAAGGTCGGCGCCGTCGACCAGCGCCGCCGGATCGGCGTCAGGCGCATATGGCTCGGGCCGCAGGTCGGGATACGCGTCGCGGAAGGCGGCGAGTCCCGCCTCGCCCGCGTCGGCGAGGAGATTGTCGAGGCTCCAGTTGCGGTCGGGCTCCAACGCGCGGACGCGATGGCCCAGCGCCTGCAGCTCGCGCAGCACGCCCCGCAAGAAATGTGCGTTGCCGTGGTTCCAGCAGGAGCGCAGCGAATGGGTGAAATAGACGATGTTCACGCCGCGCGGCGCTCCGGCGCGAGGAGGAGGTCGCGATAGACGGCGAGCGTGCCGGCGGCCATCGCCGCAGGGGTATAGCGCAAGGCGCGAGCCTGCGCCGCCTGCGACAGGTGCGCGCGCAACCCCGCGTCCCCGCGGATGCGTGCGATCGCCGCGCCATAGGCGGCGGGGTCGCCCTCCGGCACGAGCAGCGCCGCGCCCGCCCACAGCTCGCGGAAGGTCTCTATCCCCGCCAGCACCAGCGGGCACCCTGCCTGCGCCGCTTCCAGCACAGCGAGCCCGAACGGCTCGAAACAGGCGGCGGAGACGAAGACCGGCTGCCGCGCATACTCGGCGGCGAGCGCCTCGGCGTCGAGCGTGCCGAGCAGGTGGAGATGGCTCGTCTCGACGCGCTCGCCGTGCGGGGCGGTGACTGGTCCGGCGGCGCGGAACGGCACGGGCAGCAGCGCCGCGACGGCGTCGAGCAGCGGGGTCCGCTTGACCCGGTCCCAGAGGCGGCCCGCGGTGAAGACATGATCGGCCGGTTGCGCTGCGGCCAGCGCGGCGGGTGTGCGGCCGTTGTGGACGACCTGCGGGGCGAACCCGAGCCCGTAGCGGCGCTGCACGGCGGCGGCGTAGGCGGCGCTCGGCGCGAACACCGCGCTCGCGGCATTGAGCCCGGCGCGGACCAGATCGGCATGCCAGGCGAGGTGCGCGGGCGGCGCCTCGCTCATCGCGTCGAACCAGGTGGCGATGCAGCCATGCGCGACCGCGACAACGGGTGCGGGGAACGGCCCGGCCGCGGCGAGCGCAGGCGAGTTGAGGTGAATGACGTCGACGCGGTGTTCGGCCGCGAGCGCGGCGATGGCGCGGCCGGTGTGGCGGACCTCTTCCGGGCCGGCGGCGAGCCAATCGAGGGCAAGGTTGGTGTGTACTAGTTCGACCGAAGTGGGATATCCGCTCTCGCAGGCATGGACAGGGCCGAGCACCGCCAGCACGACCTCCACGCCGTCGCCCGCTAGCGCCTGCGCCAAGTCGGTGGCGTATTGCCAGACGCCGCCGACCGCGTCGCAGGTCATCAGGACCTTCATTCGGCGGCTTCCGCGACGAACGGCAGGTTGAGGCGGCGTTCGGCGGCGAGCCAGCCCGCGAGCTGCGCGACACCCTCCTGCCACGCCAGCTTCGGCGCGAGGCCCAGCGCCGCCTCCGCCGCGCGGGTGTCGGCGACGAAATAGCGCTGGTCGCCTGCGCGCCAGTCGCTCCATGTCACGTCGATGTCGCGCCCGACCAACGCACCCATGTGCGCGAGCAGCTGGCGCAGCGACACGGCGTTGGCGGGGCCGCCGCCCAGGTTGAATGCCCTGCCCTTCACCGCCTCGATCCGCCGCCACGCGCAGATGTACGCGTCGACCGCGTTCGACACGTCGAGGATGTCGCGAACCTGATAGCCGTCGCCGTAGAGCGTGATCGGCCGCCCTTCCAGCGCGCGGATCAGGAAGTGCGCGACCCACCCCTGATCCTCGGTCCCCATCTGCCGCCGGCCATAGATGCACGACATACGGAGCACGCAGGTCGGCATTCCGAAGCTGCGGGCGTAATCGAGCACGTACTGGTCCGCCGCGCCCTTGGACACGCCATAGGGGGTGTGGAAGTCGAGCGGCCGCGCCTCGCCGATGCCGTGCGCGCGAACCGCCGGGTCGGCCGGGACATAGGCCGCGCCTTCGCGCACGAACGCAATGTCGGCGAGGTCGCCATAGACCTTGTTGGTCGACGCGAAGATCAGCGGGACGCCGCCGCCGCCGCGTGCGCGCAACGCCTCCAGCAGCGCGAAGGTGCCGCCGATATTGATCGCGAAATCCTCGGCCGGATCGTCGAGGCTGGTGGTAACCGCGACCTGTGCGGCGAGGTGGAACACCGCCTGCACGTCCGCCGCCGCCTCGCGCAGGCGGGCATGGTCACGGACATCGGCGTGGATGAAATCGACGCGGCCGCCGTGGCGCGCCTGCAGCCAGGCGAGGTTGCGCTCGGTCCCGGCGCGGCTGAGCGCATCGTAGACACGAACGCAATGGCCGTCGCCGAGCAGCCGATCGGCCAGGTTGACGCCGATGAACCCCGCGCCGCCGGTGACGAGGATCGGCGCGTCGTTCACGCCACCAAGCCTCGCGCTTCAAGCTCGCGGCGCATCTGCGCGACGTTGTCAGTTGCGGTCTGCTGCGCGACCCAGCCGGCGAGCTCGGCGAGCCCCGCCGCGAAGTCCTGCGTGGCGCGAAAGCCCAGCCTATCCTCCGCCAGCGTCGTGTCGCAGAAGCAGTGGCGGATGTCACCGATCCGCGCCTTGCCGACGATCTCCGGCTCGAGGTCGTTCTTGCCCATCGCGCGGGCAAGCGCGACGCCGACCTCGCGCACCGAGCGATGGTGACCTGAGCCGATGTTGAAGGTGCCACCCGCCGCGGCCGGCAGCGTCAGCGCATCGGCGAACGCCCGCGCGACGTCGGTCACATGGACAAAATCGCGCCGCTGCTCGCCATCTTCGAAGATCATCGGCCGCTCGCCGTTGAGCAGCCGCGACGCAAAGATCGCAAGCACGCCGGTATAGGGGTTCGACAGCGCCTGCCCCGGCCCATAGACGTTGAAGAGGCGCAGGCAGACGCTCTCCATGCCATAGGGCGCGGCCATGATGTGCGTGGTGCGCTCCTGCACATATTTGTTGAGCGCATAGATGGAGGCGAGGCTGGGCCGCTTCCATTCGGGGGTGGCGACCGGCGACAGCGGACGCCCCAGCACGTCGACAGGTTCCCAGTCGGCGAGCCCGTCCTTGAGCCCGTGACGCGCCGCGTCCTCAACGAACGCGCCATCGGCGTCGTGATAGAGTCCCTCGCCATAGATCGACATCGAGGAAGCGGTGACGACCCGGCGGACGCGCTGGTCGATCAGCTTTTCGAACAGGACCGCAGTGCCGACGTCGTTGGTCGAGGTGTAGCGCTCGACCTCGTACATCGACTGGCCCACCCCGACCTCGGCGGCGAGGTGGACAACGCTGTCGACCCCCGCCAGCGCGCGCGTCACGGCGTCGCCGTCGCGCACGTCGGCATGGATCAGCTCGGCGTCGCGATGGAGCATCGCGGAACCGTCGACGACACCGTGAACCTGCGGGATGAGACTGTCGAAGACGCGGACCCGATGGCCGCGGCGCAGCAGCTCTTCCGTCACAAACCGTCCGATGAACCCGGCGCCGCCGGTGACCAGGATCGTTTCGGTCACGCGCGAAACTTTACCGCACTAACATTTGTTAAATACCGCAACCCTTGCGTCCCCTGTCGGCTGTTTCGTATCCGCGCCGTAACCGAACTTCTTCTTCTTTGTTCCTGACCATGGCTTGCAAGCCAAAGTTACTTAACCTGTGTTACGGCATGCGAGCTTTGCTTACCCCGATCGAATACGGCAGGGTAAGTAGAAGAAGCTAGTTCATCCGGGGCGACGATTGACCGCTACTATTCTGCTCGTTCGCCATGCCGCGCACATTGATCTCGACCGCAGGCTTTCGGGGCGGCGCGCAGGCGTGCCGCTGAGCGACGCCGGCCGACAGCAGGCGGCGGCGCTGGGCGAGCGTCTGGCCCGGCGCGGCGTGACGCGGGTGGAGTGCAGCCCGCTCGACCGGACCGTCGAGACCGCGGCTGCGATCGCCCGCGCCTGCGGGGTTGATGCTCCGACCCCGGTCGAGGCGCTGCTGGAGATCGATCTGGGCGAGTGGACGGGGCGGGCGCTGGACAGTTTTGGCGACGATTGCGACTGGCGGACCTGGAACACGCGCCGCGGGACCGCGCGGGCGCCCGGCGGAGAAAGCATGGCGGAGGCGCAGGCGCGCGTCGTCGCGCATCTGCGCACGGCCGCCGATATCGGCGAGACGGTGGCGATGGTGACGCATGCGGACATGATCCGCGCCGCGGTCGCGCATGTGCTGGGGCTGCCGCTCGACCATCTGCTTCGGTTCGAGGTGGAGCCCGCATCGGTGACGGGGATCGCCTGGGGCGACTGGGGAGCGAAGCTGTTGTGGCTGAACGAGAAGGTGCACTGATGGCGCATCGCGAGGCCCTGCGCGCGGCGGTCGACCGGCTGGCGCCCTGGTTCCACAACATCGAATTGGAACAGGGCGTTTTCACTGCGCCCGACCACTTCCTGGGCGACTATCCCCGCTTCAAGTTCGCGCGTTTCGCCGGCGCGCTGCCGGCGGACCTGAGTGGCAAGAGCGTGCTCGACATCGGGTGCAACGCCGGCTTTTATTCGGTCGAGATGGCGCGGCGCGGGGCGGCGCGCGTGCTCGGGATCGATTCGGACGAGCGCTATCTGGCGCAGGCGCGGCTGGCGTCGGCGACGCTCGGTTTCGACCTGAAGAACGGTGGGGTCGAGTTCCGCAACCTGTCGGTCTATGATGTCGGCGCGCTGGGCGAGCGCTTCGACCTCGTGATCTTCATGGGCGTGCTCTATCACCTGCGCCACCCGCTGCTCGCGCTCGACCTGATCCGCGAGCATGTCGCCGGCGATCTGCTGCTGTTCCAGACGATGCAGCAGGGGTCTACGGCGCCATGGCGGCCGATTGAGGACCACCCCTTCCATATGGCGGGCACGTTCGATCCGCCCCCGTTTTTCGACGATCCGGCCTATCCCAAGATGCACTTCATCGAGCGGCGCTTTGCGGGCGACTGGACCAACTGGTGGGCGCCCAACCGTGCGTGTTCGGAAGCGATGCTGCGCGCGGCGGGATTCGCGATCGAGGCGCATCCGGAGGAGGAGGTCTATCTCTGCCGGGTCAGCGACGTGCCCTATGCCGAATGGGGTGCGGCCGCCGTCTACCCCGCGAAAGGAGCATAGTCCTTGCCTGTCGACGCGGCGATGATCTGGAACGAGCCCAACAACAAGTCGCATTGGGACCCGGCGCTTGATCCCGACTGGGGCATCTTCGCCGACATGGTGAAGCGCGCCGGCGCGGCGATCGCGCGCGCCAATCCGGCAGTGACCCGCGTGCTGGGCGGCATGTCGCCGATCGACCCCTTGTGGGTGCGGCGGATGGAAGGGCACGGCATGATGGACGCGATCGACGTGGTCGCGGTGCACGGCTTTCCGCTCGACTGGAACCTGTGGTCGATCCACGACTGGCCCGCCAAGGTCGCGGAAATCGAGGCTGTCACCGCCAAGCCGGTCTGGGTGACCGAGGTGGGCGTCGGCAGCTTCGGCGCGGAGGAGGTGCAGGTGTTCGGCGTCAAGAAGACCGCCGAACTCCTCATCGGCCGCGTGCCGCGGGTGTTCTGGTATTCGCTATTCGACCTGCCGCTGGAATGGGGCGCGACCACCCGCCATCGCGAGGCCGAAGGGTCTAGCTATTACCGCCATTTCTACATGGGCCTGATCCGCGCCGACGGTACGCCCAAGCCCGCGCTCGACAATTATGCGAAGGTCGCCGATGGCATGGGGCTGATGCAGTGGTTCCATTACCGCGACCCGCGCCTCGATGATGCGGTCGCTTGGATGAAGCGGCTGGGGACAAAGCAGCTGCGGACGGGGCTGAGCTGGGCCGACTCGTTTCGCGAAGATGCGCTGGGCTGGTTCGACCGGCAGATGACGGCGTTGGCGGATTTCGACGTCACCGTCACCTTCTGCTTCACCCCGGAGCACCTTGGCATGGAGCCGCATCACACCAGCCCCGCACGCGACCCGCAGGCGTTCGCCGATTTCTGCCAGCAGATGATCGAGCGCTATGCGCCCGCCGGCGTCGCCGCAGCGCCGGCGCTCATCGCCGCCACGGCGCGGTAATGACCATCAGCCGCGGCCCGGCATGCGCGAGCAGCGCGGCACGCAGGCGCTGGGCACGGCGCGAATGCAGCAGCCGTTCCCACCAATGGCCAAGCACCTGTTCCGGGATCAGGATGGCGACCGAACGCCCCGGCGTAGCCGCGTCGATCCGCTCCACCAGGTCGAGCACCGGCCCCTCGATCTCGCGGAAGGGCGCCGGGATCTGCACCAGCCGCGGCGGTATCTGCCCGGCGCGGCGTAGCGGCGCAGCGATATCCTGCTCGAACCGGTCTCGCAGCACGGTCAGCGCGTCCTCCTCGCACTCGGGACCATCCAGCCGCAGCAGGTGAACCGCCAGCACGTCGGGCGACAACGTCATCGCAAACTGCAGCGCCCGATCGGTCATCCGGTTACGTTCCTCATACGCAACGAGCACCGTCGGCCGATCGGAGTCGTGGAGCACGAACGGACCCCGCATCGTCATCGCCTCGCCCTGCCGGTCGTAATAGCCGCGGATCGCGCGCAGCAGCGCGATGATCACGGGCACGGCCAGCACGACGATCCAGGCGCCTTCGGTGAACTTGGCGGCGACGATCACCGCGAGCGCGACGGTGGTGGTCAGCGCGCCCAGTGCGTTGATCGCGAGCCGCCCGAAATTGCGCCCGGGCTGCCGCCGCCAGAACCGGACCATGCCTGCCTGACTGATCGTGAAGGTCATGAACGCGCCGAGCGCGAACAGCGGGATGAGATGGTCGGTGATGCCGCGGAAGGCGATCAGCAGCGCCGCTGCGGTGGCGGTGAGGAAACCGACACCGACCGAAAACACCAGTCTGCGGTCGGCCACGGCAAAGGACCGCGGCAGATAATCGTCAGTCGCAACCAGTCGACAGATGCGCGGGAAACCGACGAAACTCGTGTTCGCCGAAAGGCACAGCACCGCCAGCAGGCTGGCCATCGCGACCTGATAGGCAGCGCCGCGCCCGACGATCGCGGCGGTCAGCTGCGACAGGATGCTCTGATAGCCGGGCCTGGTCTGGTCAAGCGCGGTCAGCTGGTAGAAATGCGCCACCGTCACGATACCGGCGAGCAACAATCCGAGCGCAACACAGATCACGGTCAGCGTGCGGTGCCCCTCCCTGACCACCGGCTCCCGAAAGGCATTGACGCCGTCCGACACTGCTTCGACACCCGTCATCGCGGTGCAGCCCGCGGCAAAGGCCCGGATCAGCAGCCACAGCCCGACGGCTTCGACCGCATGGGCAGGCGCGGGAGGCGCGACAACAGCCGCCGGGTGGCCGCCGCTCGTGATGATGCGGAACAGCCCGATCGCAATCAGCAGGAGGAAGCAGGCGATGAACAGATAAGTAGGTACCGCAAAGAGCCACCCGGCCTCACGCGTGCCGCGAAAATTGGCGAGCGCCACCAGCGTCAGAATGCCGAGGCACAGCGGCAGCGTGTAGGCGTGGAGCTGCGGAAAAGAGGAGGTTAGCGCCCCGACGCCTGCCGAGATGCCGACCGCGACGTTCAGCACATAATCGATCATCAGCGCCGCGACGGCGATCAGCGCGGCGCCCGTGCCGAGATTTTCCTTGGCCACGGTATAGACCCCGCCATTGTGCGGATACGCGACGATCGTTTGCCGGTAGGAAAAATACAGTACCACCAGCAGCGCGACCACCGGCGCCAGCACCCAGCCGATCCATCCCAGCCCCGCCACACCGAGCGGGATCAGGATCGTGAGTGCCGCTTCAGGCCCGTAGGATGAGGAACCCAGCCCATCGAGACCCATTGCGGGAACGGCGGCGGCCCAGCCGATCTTCTGCTCGCCTCCCTCTTTGTTGGCGAGACGGCGGCCGAGCAGAAGATCGAGCACTTTCATCGCTGTAGCAAACGAAGGCGGCGCGACTTCGTGCCCTAGACGGCGGCACCGCGACCGGGCATCGGCACGCCATGAGCGAGATGATGGACGCCGCGGTGCTGACCGCCCCGGCGGTTATGACGACGCGGTCGGTGCCCCTGCCCGTGCCCGGGCCCGGCGAGGTGCGCGTGCGGCTGGAAGGATGCGGCGTGTGCGCCTCGAACGTCGAGCCGTGGGAGGGTCAGCCCTGGTCGACCTACCCCGGCGAACCCGGCGGGACGGGACATGAAGGCTGGGGTGTGGTGGACACGGTCGGTTTGGACGTGACCGGCATCGCGGCCGGCGACCGGGTGACGATGCTGTCGGGCAACAGCTATGCGCCCTACGACATCGCGGCGGCGGACCGGGTGGCGATGCTGCCCCCTGCCCTTGCCGGCCGGCCTTTTCCCGGCGAGCCGCTCGGCTGTGCGTTCAATATCTTCCGCCGAACGGATGTTCACGCCGGGCAGTGGGTGGCGATCGTGGGAATTGGCTTCCTCGGTGCGGTGCTGACGCGGCTGGCGACCGACGCAGGCGCGAAGGTGATCGCGATCTCCCGGCGCGCGGAGTCGCTGACGCTGGCGACCCGGCATGGCGCCGCCGAAACGGTGCCGATGCACGATCACCATGAGATCATCAACCGGGTGATGGCGCTGACCGGCGGCCGCGGCTGCGCGCGTGTCATCGAGGCGGTGGGCAAACAATGGCCGCTCGACCTTGCGGGCGAGCTGGTCGCGGAGGGCGGCAAGCTAATCGTCGCAGGCTATCATCAGGACGGGCCGCGACAGGTGTCGATGCAGATGTGGAACTGGAAGGGCATCGACGTGGTCAACGCGCACGAGCGGAATCCGGCGGTGCAGATGCGCGGTCTGTGCGAGGGGATCGAGGCGGTGGCGTCGGGCCGGATCGACCTCGCGCCGCTGCTCACGCATTCTTATCCGCTCGACCGGCTCGACGATGCGCTGGCTGCGACACGGGACAAACCCGCCGGCTTCGTCAAGGCGTGGATCGAGTACCCCGTATGAGCCGCCCGCGCATCGGCTTCCTAGGCACCGGTTGGATCGGGCGGCACCGCATGGCGGCGATGGTCGACACTGGAACCATCGAGGCGGTCGGCTTCGCCGACCCATCGGACCAGATGGCGGCCGACGCGCTGGCGCTCGCACCCGGCGCGGTCAAGGTCGAGGGACTGGAGGGCCTGCTCGCGCTCGGCCTCGACGCGGTGGTGATCGCCACGCCGTCGGCGTTGCACGCGGCGCAATCCGTGCAGGCACTCGATGAGGGCGTGGCAGTATTCTGCCAGAAGCCGCTCGGACGCGATACGGCGGAGGCGCAGGCAGTCGTGGCGGCGGCTCGCCGCGCCGACCGGCTGCTGGGCGTCGACTTTTCCTATCGCCACACCGCAGGAATGCAGGCGATCGTGCCGCTGGTGCAGGACCGCGCGCTGGGCGCGGTGTTCGCGGTCGATCTCACCTTCCACAACGCTTACGGTCCCGACAAGCCGTGGTTCTACGATCGCGCACAATCCGGCGGCGGCTGCGTCATGGACCTGGGCGTACACCTGGTCGATCTCGCATTGTGGAGCCTTGGTTTCCCGTCGCTAGACGGGCCGGTCGCGGCGGAGCTGCTGGCGGGCGGCAAGCCGGTCACGAAGGGCGCGGTCGAGGATTACGCCGCCGCGCAGTTCCGGCTCTCGAACGGCGCCAACGTCCGCCTCGCCTGCTCGTGGCGGCTGCACGCCGGGCAAGAGGCTGTGATCGAGGCGGCGTTCTACGGGACAGAAGGTGGCGCCAGGCTGCGCAATGTCGGGGGCAGCTTCTACGATTTCACCGCCGAACGCCTGCACGGCACCACCCGCGAGACGCTGACCCAGGGCGCCGACGCCTGGGGCGGCCGCGCCGCCGCCGGCTGGGCGCGGCGTCTGGCAATGGACGGGCGTTTCAGTGAAGAGGCCGACGATATCGTGCGCGTAGCGGCAGTGGTGGACGCGATCTACGGTGTGCATGGCGCTGTCTGAGCCGCGGTGCAGGCGTCCGCGGATTGAGACCGGGCCCTCATGACCTCGCCGAGAACGCAGACGCGCTAGGCGCGCTGGTCGCCACGCGCCCATTTGTTCTCGAACGCCCATACCTCCTCGAACCCGATCAGACCGCAGAACTCCTGGAAATCGAACAGCCCGGCGGGGTCGCCCTCGCCGTGTTCCTTCAACCCGCGCAGAGCGACCTCGATGGCGCTCGCAGCGGCGAGGCTGGTCAGCGCGGGAAAGATCGCCATCGCATAACCGATGTCGGCAAGCTCCGCCGCGGTGCGCATCGGTGTCAGACCGCCGTTAGACATGTTGGCCATGCACGGCCGGTCGAGCACCGAGCAGGCTTGGCGCATCTCTGCCTCACTCTCCAGCGCTTCGACGAACAGCACGTCCGCGCCGGCATCGGCATAGGCGCGGGCGCGGGCGATCGCCCCGTCCAGCCCCTCGCTCTGGCGCGCATCGGTCCGCGCGATGATCAGCATGTCTCGGCGCGCCGCGACCGCTACGCGGACCTTGTCGACCATATCCTCTTTGGAAATCAAGCGCTTGAAGGGCGTATGACCGCACTTCTTGGGAAACTCCTGATCCTCCAGCTGGATGGCGGCGATGCCCGCCGCTTCGTAGCCGCGCACGGTGTGATGGACGTTGAGCAGCCCGCCATAGCCGGTATCGGCGTCGGCGATCACGGCCGCTTCGCTGGTGCGAGCCAGCGTCGCCATGCGATCGAGCATCTGCGTATAGGTGGCGATGCCGGCGTCGGGCAGGCCGAATGCCGACGCAGTGAGCCAATAGCCGGTGCCGTACACTGCCTCGAACCCAACCTTGTTGGCGATGACGGCGGCGATCATGTCCTGAATCCCCGGCACGGCCAGCAATGGTCCGCCGGTGAGCCGCTGGCGCAGGGCGTCGGGGGTCATGCGGGTCATCCGTTTGTCCATAGCCAGGGTTGCGTGCCGCGCTGCTGCGCTTCGAAGGCGGCGATGGCGGGACGGTGGCGGCCGAGAATGGTCTCGATCTCATCCCAGCCGTGGAGCAGCGCCTCCCGAACCCCGTCATCGACCACGAAGGGGTATATCTCGCCGCAGTGACGGAGCACCGCCCGGTCGATCAGATCGACAGTGATCGGCCGCCCGTCGAAAGCGTCGGTCATCAGCGGCCCGATATCGGCCAGGCAGACCGGGAGGATGCCGTTCCTGATGCAATTGCCGGCGAAGATGTCCCCGAAGCTGGACGCGATGATCGCGCGAATGCCGAGGTCGGCGAGCGCCCAAGGCGCGTGCTCGCGGCTGGAGCCGCAGCCGAAATTGGCGCCGGTCACCAGGATCGACGTCCCGGCATAGCGTGGGTCGTTGAGCGGAAAATCGGGGCGGGGCCGTCCGGCGGAGTCGTACCGCCGCTCGTAAAAGGCACAGCGGCCGAGCCCCCGTTTCTCGGTGATAAGCAGAAAGCGGGCGGGCACGATGATGTCGGTATCGACATTGTCCTCAGGCATCGGCGCGGCCCTGCCGGTCAGGCGGGTGAAGGGCGTCATCAGATCGCACCGGCCGCACGCAGCCGGCCGATCTCCCCCGGCGACATGCCCAACAGCTCGCGATAGACCTCGTCATTGTGCTCGCCGACCGCTCCAGGCGCCGGGCGGCGAACTGCCGATGGCGTTTCCGTCAGCTTGGGAAAGGCGTTCTGCATCGCAAAACGGCCCCAGCGCGGGCTCTCCACCTCGACAAGGGCCTCGCGCGCGGCGAACTGCGGGTCTGCGAGCATATCGCGCGCGCCATAGATGCGCCCGGCGGGCACGCTGTATTCGATCATCAGCGCTTCCAGCGCTGCGATGGTCAGCGTGCGGGTCCAGTCGGCGATCCGCGTGTCCAGTTCCGCCTGGTGCTCGCCGCGCGCGACATGGGTCGCATAGCGCGGATCGGCGGCTAGCTCGGGCTGCCCCATCGCCCGCGCCAGTCGCCCGAACACCGCGTCCTGGTTGGCGCCGATCAGATATTCGCCGTCGCTGCAGGGATAGACATTCGAGGGGGCGACCCCCTCCAGCACCGAGCCGCTGCGCCGCCGGATATGTCCGGAAACCACATATTCGGGGACCATGCTCTCCATCACCTGCAGCACCGCCTCGTAGAGCGCCGAGTCGACCACCTGCCCGCGGCCGGTCCGCTTGCGCGCATGCAGCGCCGCGAGCGCGCCCATGCAGCCATAGGTCGCCGCCAGGCTGTCGCCGATCGACACACCCATCCGGCTCGGCGGCCGATCGGGATCGCCGACGATCGCGCGCCAGCCGCCCATCGCCTCGCCGATGCCGCCAAAGCCGGCGCGACCGGCATAGGGCCCGGTCTGACCATAGCCGGACACCCGCACGATGATGAGCCGCGGATTGAGAGCGTGGAGCGTGTCGGGGCCGAGCCCCCAATTCTCCATCGTGCCGGGCTTAAAGTTCTCGATCAGAATGTCGGCATGTTCGACCAGCCGGCGGACCACCTCTTGCCCCTCGGGCACGCGCAGATTGGCCGAGACCGACCGCTTGTTGCGCGCCACCACCTCCCACCAGAGTTTGGCCTCGCCATGTCCCCAGTCGCGCATGGGATCGCCCGCACCGGGCGGCTCGACCTTGATCACGTCGGCGCCCATGTCGCCGAGCAGCTGGCCGCAAAAGGGCCCGGCGATGAGCTGGCCCAGCTCCACCACCCTGATGTCGCTGAGGGCGCCGCTATTCGCCGTCATCGATCTTCCTTCATCGGAAAGCCGCCCGCCCGGCTGACCGCACCCGGCAGTGCCCGGCCCATCTCGCCAGCGAGCCAACGCGCCGTGGCGATCGTGCGATCGAGATCGTAGCCCGTCGTTACACCCGATCGTGCGCACAGATACACCAGATCCTCCGTGGCAATGTTGCCTGTTGCGCCAGGTGCAAAGGGGCAGCCGCCGATCCCGCCGAGCGAGGCGTCAAGCGTTGCCGCGCCAGCACCGATTGCGGCCCAGGCGTTGGCGATGCCGGCGCCACGCGTGTCGTGGAGGTGGACGCGGATCGGCAGGCCGGTCGTAGCCTTTACCTTTTCCACCAAGCTCGCGACCTCGCGCGGTACCGCGACGCCGACCGTATCGGCCAGCGCGATCTCGACCGGGCCGGCGGCAGCGATTTCCTCGGCAATGGCCATGACCCAGGCCGTGTCGACCTCGCCCTCGAACGGGCAGCCGAACGCCGCGCCGATCGTCGCCTGGGCACGTCGCCCGGCCGCGCGGGCTTCGCGCACGACGTCGGCGGCAATCTTCGCCGACTGGGCCGAGGCCTCGCCCTGATTCTTGCGCGCGAAGGTGTCGGAGGCGACGCACACCGCGCCCACCTCGCACACATCGGTGCGCAGTGCGCGATCGAGGCCGCGCGGGTTGAGCACCAGCCCGATCGTGACAACGTTTGCGGGCAGGTCGAGCCCGGCGATCACCGCCTCGGCGTCCGCCATCTGTGGGACACGGTCGGCGCGCACGAAGCTCGCCACCTCAAGCCGCCGTGCGCCGGCGGCGATCATGCGGTGGATCAGATCAATCTTCTGCGCTGTGGTAAATTGCACCTTCTCGTTCTGAAGGCCGTCGCGCGCAGCAACCTCGACGATTTCGACCTTCACCGCGTCAGCGTCCGCACGTCGACGATCTGCCCGGTAACCGCCGCCGCCGCCGCCATCGCCGGGCTCATCAGGTGAGTGCGCGCGCCCACTCCCTGGCGACCTTCGAAATTGCGGTTGCTGGTCGAGGCGCAGCGTTCGCCGGGTTGCAGCCGGTCGTCGTTCATCGCGACGCATAGTGAGCAGCCCGGTTCACGCCACTCAAACCCAGCCGCCTCGAAGGTCGCGCGGAGCCCCTCTGCCTCGGCCTGGCGCTTCACCAGCCCAGAGCCGGGCACCACCAGCGCCCTCACCCCCGGCGCGACGTGGCGGCCGGCGACGATGCCAGCGGCTGCACGCAGATCCTCGATGCGGCCGTTGGTGCAGCTGCCGACGAAGACATGGTCGATCGCGAGGCCGGCCAGTGGCTGGCCGCGCTCCAGCCCCATATAGACCAGCGGCTTGGCGTCGGCGTCGGCGGGCACTGTGCCCCCGATCCCTGCGACCTGATCGGGGCTGGTTCCCCAGCTCACCTGCGGCGCGACCGCCGTTGCGTCGATCGTCACTTCACGGTCGAACGCCGCATCGGCGTCGCTCGCGAGCGTCCGCCAATAGGCAAGCGCCATTGTCCAGTCCTCGCCCTTCGGCGCGCGCGGGCGCCCAGCGACCCAAGCGCGGGTCTTCGCGTCCGGCGCGACCAGGCCGGTGCGCGACCCCGCTTCGATGCTCATGTTGCACAACGTCATGCGCGCCTCCATCGACAGCGCCGACACCGCCTGCCCTGCATATTCGATGGCGTGACCGACCGCACCCCCTGCGCCGATCCGACCGATCAAGGCCAGCGCAAGATCCTTGGCCGAAACCCAATCGTCGAGCCGCCCTTCGATGACCACGCGCATCGTTCGCGCCTTTTTGACACGCAGCGTTTGCGTCGCAAGCACGCATTCCGTCTCACTGGACCCGATACCGAACGCCAGTGCGCCGAAGGCGCCGTGGGTCGCGGTATGGCTGTCGCCGCACACCATCGTCGTCCCAGGCAGGGTGAACCCCTGTTCGGGGCCGATGACGTGAACGATCCCCTGACGCACGTCGTCGAGCGGCAGATAGTCGATGCCCGCAGCCTGGCAATTGGTGGCCAACAGCGACACCTGCGCGCGCGCTCGCAGGTCCGCGATCGGCCGGTCGCGATGTCGGGTTGGCACGGCATGATCCGCGACCGCCAGATGCGGCCCGGTGCGCCGCGGGCGGCGCCCCGCTTCGCGCAGCCCGGCAAAGGCCTGGGGACTGGATACTTCGTGGAGCAGCATACGATCGATGTAGAGTATGTCGGCGCCATCCGGCTCATGCGCGACGACATGCGCGGACCAGAGCTTGTCGTACAATGTGGGCATGCGAGCTGATTGATCAGCCGCCGGTTGCCGGCAACGCCCTGGCCCGACGCACCCGGAATGCGGTCGAAGTGCCCGATCGACCCGCCTCGCCGCCAACGAGAAGGAGGTGGTGGCCGGCGGTGCGGTCGGCGCGTACCATGTCGTCCTGACGAGCCGTGCAGTCGACTATATGATTTTGCGCGACGCTATGGATGACCGCCGTCGATCGATCCGCCGTTCACGATCGCTCGGGCATGAACCTCACCGGCATGTCGATGAGGGCTTGAATCAGATCGACCGCAGAATAGCGCGGCTGCCCGAGGGGGTGGATATCGGGAATACGCGCGCTGATCCGCTTGAGCAGCAGCTTCAGCTGCAGCGCCGCGAGCCGCCCCCCGAGCCGGAACACTTGTTCGCGGTCGGCGTCGGCAATGCCCATCAGCACGCAGAAGCTACAGACCGGCAAGCACGCGGCGACGTCGAAGATGAACTCGCACTCGCCCGTGACGAGATGTCGTCGACGATCTCGTCGGCGACCCGCGCGATCTCGGGCCTGAACGCATCGTACGTCCACCGTCCAGTGTTGCCGGATAGCCCCTTGGCGGCGGCGCCGGATTAAATGCACGGGATCGCCTGCGCCAGCGCGCGAAGAGCTTTGGGGTCGCCCCTCCTGATCGACGATCAGGTCGGGACCGACGAGGCGGTGTCGAAGGCGAGCGGCATCGACTAGCCTCGACGGTCCGGGGCCGCCGCCTCGAGGCGATCAACCCAAGTGGCGACGTTAGCGCAGCGCAGAAAGATGTCGCGCGCAGCACCGCGCCCTGCAGCGCGCGGTGCTGCGCGGACCCCGCGAGGTCGGCAACGGACAGCGGGCCTCCCGCCAGCCAGTCGCGCCCGTCGAGCGGCGGTAATGGCATTCGAGTTCCAAAACGACCTGCTCCGGCGGTTTGCGCCCGACGTCCTGTGCCCGGTCAGGTACCCCTGGCTCTTGAGGATACCGGCGCGCAAGACATAGCGGCCGACTTATAACGGTGCACTGAACTTCGTGAAACTCGTAGCTCAGCCCCTTGGAGCTCAGCGCGCGGCAGACCCTTGCTGAACGACGAGCTGGCGAACTGATACAGGGTAATTACCCCGCCGCGCCGGCCATCATCGCGGCGATCAAGCGCTTGACATCATATTTGTCCGCATCCTTGATCTCCGGCGCGTGGATGGCGAAGCCGGCATTGATCTCCGCATATCGCTGGTCGGCGATGCTGCGCGAGTGGCCGTGAGTCGGAATGATGAAGTCGCCGCGCTCGACGCCCGCCACGGCTTTCGGGGCGACGGCGGCGGGATCGAGACCGTGTGACAGCAGGGTGCGGCGCAGATCGCGCATCGGGTCTTCGGTCAGTGCGGGGGTCGTAGCGGCCGTCGTCATACAGCTCTGTGCTGACCAGCCCAGGGCACAGCACGCTGATACCGACGCCGTCGGGCAGCTCGGCGCGGATCGCGTCGCCCAGACCGATCACGAAATGCTTGGTCGCGGTGTACATCCCCGAGCCGGGATGCGGCAGCCCAAAGGAATGTTCGGACCCAGTCAGGCATAGATGGCCTGTGCTGCGCGCGACCATGCGCTTGCCGAACACCGAGGCGACGATCCACACGCCCTTGACGTTGACCGCCAGGATGCGATCGACCGCCGAGGGGTCGGCGACAAGTACCGGGCCGTTGAGCGCGATACCGGCGTTGGCGAAGACGATGTCCACCGGTCCGAGTTCGGCCTCGATCGTTTCGGCCAACGCCGCGACGGCGGCATAGTCGCGAACGTCGCACGAGTAAGCGCGGGCATTGTTGCTGAGCCCGGCCGCAACCTGGCGCGCCTTTTCAAGGTCGACGTCGCCGATCGCCACCCGGCCGCCTTTCGCGTCGAGCGCCTCGGCGACAGCGCGGCCGATGCCCGACGCGCCGCCAGAGACGAACGCCAGCCGGTCAGCAAAGGTGAACCCGCTCATGTCGTGCTCCTCACAACTTGATCGTGACACATTGGAGCTGGGCGGCATGGTGGAACGCCTCGATGCCCTTTTCGCGCTCGTAGCCCCTGTTCTTGTAGCCGCCGAGCGGGAATTCGACGCTGCCCGCCCTATACACGTTGATGTAGATCTGCCCCGCTCCGGTCGCGGCGGCAATGCGGTGCGCGCTCGACAGGTTCTGGGTCCAGATACCGGCAAGGCCGTAGTCGGGTTCTGTGGCGATGCGGATCGCCTCCGCCTGGTCGGCGAAGGGGATGACCGACAGGACCGGCCCGAACACCGCCTCGCGCGCCGTCCGCGTCTCGTTCGTGACGCCGGTCACCGGTGCCACGCTTTCACCGGTGATGAAATTGCCCCGGCTCCGCCGCCAGGATCGCGTCGAGCACCGGGCGCAGATAGGTCAGGAAATGGTCGGGGTCCTCGCTCATCGGAAAATGGCGGAGTCGCTCCATTTCCCGGAAGGTTGACCCGGGAAACAAGGCCGCCACCTCGCGCGCAGCGGACGGGGGCGCAGACAGGTCGTCTTCCCCGCTGAGCAGGTGGAGGGGGCCACGTCTCGGGCACTAGCACGGGGGCGATCCGGTTCCTGAGGTCGCCCTCGTCCCAGTAATAATAGAGGTCACCCGCGAACACGCCCGGGCCGCCCTGCATATAATGCCACAGCGTCTCCCACTTGTGGACCGGCGGCGCGGTGGGCGACATGATGCCCGCAACGAGCGCCGCCGACATCTCACCGGCATGGACGTCAGGCCGGTCGAGCACGCCCGTCGCCGTCATCTGCATGGCGCAGTCGCCGCCGTTTTGCGCCCGACAGAAGCCCGATCGCGGCGCGAAAGCGGCGGCCGCGATTGAGCGCCAGGTGGAGCACTACCCGCCCTCTGATCGAGCACCCCATCACCACCGGCCGGTCGAGCGCGAGCGCGTCGGCCACCGCCATCACCGTGCCGACATAGGCGTCGGGTGTCAGGAATAATCTTCATTCTGCCACCCTGCGGGCGGCGAAGACTTGCCGTGCCGCGGCAGGTCAAAGGCGACGATCCGGAAGCGTGACAGAACCGCCGGATCGTTGAGGATGGCGCGATACCGGCGGCTGCCGGTGTCTCGGTGCGGAGGCACAGGACCGGGACGCCCTCGCCCACCGCCTTGGCATACAGCCGGTGACGGCGGCCTTGCAGCTCCAGGTTCATGTAGCGGCCGACGATCAGCTCGAAGGCCGCGCTCACCGGTCCAGCTCCTTGCCCGCAAGCGCAGTGCCGACGTCGCGCAGCACCGGCATGTAGCGGTAGAGCGCAAGCTAGTCTCCCTCGATCCGCGCCCGCCCGGTTTTCGCCATCGCGCCGAAATGGTGGCTGCCCGGTGGCGGCACGGGCGTCCGGAACGCCGCCCAAGCTTCGCCGTCCATGCGGATGGACAAGGTGGGCGGAACCTCCGCCTCGACGACCGCGCCGCCCGCGAACGCAAGCCGCGCCTCATCCGCGCCGGCCGCGATCAGGAAGGCGAGGTCGGCATGACGGATGCGGCGACGCACCGGCGGAAGGCGTTGAGCGCCTCCAGCGCGTCAGCTACCTCCCTCTGCGCCATCAGTTCGACCCCGGCCGTGTGGGCTTACCGAGCAGCAGGTCGGCGATGATCCGCTGCTGGATTTCGGACGTGCCCTCGAAGATCTTGGTCAGCCGCGCATCGCGCCAATAGCGCTCGACCGGGTACAGCGTCGTGTACCCCGCGCCGCCGAAGATCTGGAGCGCTTCACTGGTCACCCGCTCCGCCATTTCCGAGGCGAACAGCTTCACCATCGAGATTTCGGCGCGCATCGCCTGGCCCGCATCAAGCCCGGCGCAGACATGATGCATGAGACTGCGCGCCGCTTCGATCTCGGTCGCCATCGTCGCCAGCTTGAACCGGATCGCCTGAAAATCGGCGATCGGCTGGCCGAACTGGACCCGCTCCTTGGCATAGGCGACGGCGTCCTCGAATGCGCCGCGCGCTAGACCGATCGAGCGGGCCGCGGTGTGCGCCCGTGCAACCCCCAGCCCAAACGCGGTATCGCGCACCGCCTCGCGCCCTTCGCTGTCAGCTGGACCCGCTTCGGCAGGCACGCGGACGCCGTCGAAATGAAGCTCCCACGTTTTCCAGCCAAAATAGCCGATCTTGGGAATGGGGCTGCCGCTGCACCCAGACGGCAGTTCGCCGCGCGGTTTCTCGACGGTGATGCCGATCGTCTGGGGACCATCGGCCGGACCGTCTTCGCGCCGGCAAAGGACGCTGATGAAGTCGGCGCCATCGGCGAAGGTGCACCAGTATTTATTGCCGGTGATTACCCACTCATCCCCGTCGCGACGCGCGCGGCAGGCGACGCTCGACAGATCGGAGCCAGTGCCTGGCTCGGACAGCGCAACCGCGCCCAAATAACGCCCGGCCGCCATCGCCTCGATTTTCGCCGCACGCGCGTCGGGGCCGCCACGGATCGCCCGGTAGAAGCCGTTGCCACGGGCAATCAGGCTGGCCACGCTCATCCAGCCGCGCGCCAGCTCCTCGGCGACCAGGCAATAGTCGGTCACGCCCAGACCGAGGCCGCCGAGGTCGGCCGGGATCAGGATGCCGAAGAAGCCCAGCTCGCCCATCTGCTCGATCAGCTCGCGCGGAATGTCGCCCTTTTCCGGGTCGAGCCGGTTCGCCAGCGGCAGGACAACGTCGCGGGTAAAGTCGCGAGCAACATCGCGCATCATCACCTGCTCGTCGGTCAGATCGACTCTCGTCATGGCGACACGGTTTAAGCCGCGATGGCTGGGTTGACGATAGGCGTGCTCCTGTCATCACATCTGCATTGCTACGTGCGATCGGATTGCCCGGCCTGCCGTTCTGGCGCAATCACGCGGGTAAGTCGCGGGAGAGGGTGAATGTCCGACGATATCAGGTAGCGCGCCCGGCCATGGCCGAAGGGGCGGCTGTTCGAGGATTTCGCGGTCGGCCAGCGCTTCGTCGACCACTGGGGCCGCACGATCACGCAAAGCGACGCCATACAGTTCGTGACGCTGACGCTTGCCTACAACCCGCTCTACACCAATCGCAACTATGCGGCGGCGCACGGCCACCCCGAAATCGTCGTGTCGCCGCACCTGTTGTTCAACGTCGTGCTTGGCCTGTCGGTCGAGACTCTGAGCAAGATCGGCGGGCCGTTTCTGGGCGTTTTCGAGCTGAAGAATGAGCGGCCGGTCTACCCCGGCATCACCGTCCGCGCCGTCAGCGAGACGATCGACGCGCGTCTTTCCGACAGCAACCCCGCCAACGGAATATTCACCTGGGCGACAACGGGAATCGACGCCGCCGGCGAGACGCTGGTCGGCTATCGCCGCTCGAACCTCGTGCAACGCCGCACGCGAAAGGCGGCCTGATGGGCGATCTCGCCGCACTGACCAGCAGCGACAATTATTTCGAGGATTTCCCGGTCGGCGACGCCTTTCGTCACGCGCGCGGCAAGACCGTGACCCCGCTCGAGAACGTTATGATCACCGACATGGTGATGAACACCGCGCAGGGCCATTTTAACGCGCACCTGATGGAGGCGACGCCATTCGGGGGAATCCTGTCCTATCGCGGGGTCAATTTCTCGATCGTGCTCGGCTTGTCGACGCAGGATTGCTGCGAGAACGCGCTCGCCGAACTCGGACTCGACAACATCAAGCTCACGGCGCCGGTCAGGCACGGCGACACGCTCTACGCCTATAGCGAGGTGCTCGCCCTTGCCGACGCGGACCAGCCCGACGCCGGGATCATCACCTTTCGCCACTATGGCTACAATCAGCGCGACAAGCTCGTCGCGCAGCTCGACCGCATCGCGTTGATCAAGCGACGCAGTCACTGGGCGGACCGGTGAGATTCGGCGCATTGTCCGACATTCGGGTCATCGACCTGACGCAGATGCTCGCCGGCCCTTATTCGACACTTAAGCTCGTCGATCACGGCGCGACGGTCATCAAGGTCGAAAGCCTCGAAGGCGACATGACCCGCGCCAACACCAGCCCCGACGCGCGCGAGCTGCCCGGCTATTTTCAGAGCATCGGCCGCAACAAGGAAAGCGTCGTCCTCGACCTGAAAAGCGCGGGCGGCCGTGCGGCATCCTGGCGCTGGTCGCGACCGCGGACGCTGTGGTCGAGAACTTTCGTGCCGGGGTGATGGAGCGGTTGGGGATCGGCCGAGAGGTGCTTCGCGCCGCCAACCCGCGCGTGGTTTACGGCGCGCTGCGCGGCTTCGGCGATCCGCGCACCGGCGCCACCCGTTATCAGCAATGGCCCGCGTTCGACGTCGTCGCGCAGGCGATGGGCGGGATCATGACGGTCACCGGCCCCGACGCCGCGACCCCGACCAAGATCAGCCCGGACATCGGCGACATCGTCCCTGGCATGATGCTCGGCTTCGGCGTGCTCGCGGCGATCCACCACGCGCAGCGTACCGGTGAAGGTCAGTTCGTCGATGTGGCGATGACGGACGCGCTGCTCGCGGTCTGCGAGCAGATGGTGTGGCAACATTCGCTCGGCGGCGCCGTGCCGGGACCGGAGGGCAACCACCACCCGTTCCTGTCCCCGTTCGGCATGTTCCCCGCCGCCGACGGCTTCGTCACGGTCGCGGCACAGGCGGACGAGTTCTTCCGTGTGCTATGCACTGCGCTCGACGCACCTGCGCTGGCGGCGGACCACCGGTTCACGACGACCAGACTGCGCTCAGTCAATCGCGTTGCTTTGATCGAGGTGCTGGGCGCCGTCACGCGCGGCTTCGCCAAGGTAGTGTCTCAGTTTCAAACTAGCCCATGAATCCAGCCGACCAACTTCATAATCAGGAACGTGCCGATGATGTAGACCGGGATGCCCACGCGATTGATGCGCTCCGCCTCGCCCGGAAGAGAGCGTCGCGCTCCGATGAAGGCGAAGAGTCCGATCGGGATCGCAAGCCAACCAGACCAACCCAGCCATCCGGCTATGGCAGTCAGCGCCAGCGCGATCATCGCCATAATTACCCCCGCTTCTTATACGGACCACGCTTAGCAGGTGCGGGAGCATCGGCGTCAATCCGCGCGATCACGTCCTCTAGCGACCAAAGCCGATCGGTCACGCCAGCGGCCATAGCAGGCGACATGCGCAGCGTCTTATGGATGCGGCAGAAATTGTAGAACACGAAGTAGAGCGACAGCGCGTGGACGTGATTGTCGAACTTCTTGGAGAAGGCGTTGGTGAGGCGTGTGAAGCGCCGCATGGACATACGCATGGTGAGGTTCTGGCGCTCGACATAGGACGTGCTGACGTGCGCAATGTCCGGGTTGCCCTCGCGCCGGATTTTCTTGATGCCCTTGCAATCGGCGGGGCTGTAGCGGCCCGGTGCGCTAGCCGTGGGGCCGTAAATCTTCACGAGCTGCGCATAGTCCACGTCGGCACCGAACGCGCCCTCAACGGCCTCTAGGTAGGCGCGGTGGCCGTCCGTGGTGAGCTGGACACGGTTGGCGAGGCGGGTGCGCAAATCGTCCATGATCGTCATGGCGCTCTCGCCCGACCTATCGCCGACGTAGTAGCTGACGATCAGCTTCGTGTCGGCGTCGATCGCGGTCCAGGTCCACACGTCGCCAGCGCCTTCCGGTGCGGCCTTCGCCTTCGCGACGTTCTTCTCCTTGGCATGGCAGAACGACCAAATCTCGTCGCACTGGATGCGGCTCGCCTTCACGTTGCGGACGGTCTCGTCATGTAGCGACAGGCAAGCCTCGCCCGCCTCGACCAGCAGCTTTGATACCGTGTTGATCGAAACGTCGGCAACGCGGCTGATCGACCGCATGGACGAACCCTCGCACAGCATGGCAAGGATTTGAGTGCGCTTTGCGAGAGAAAGCTTGTTCATACGCATTGTATATGAACTCTCTTGCTTAGCGTCAAGCATTATCCAAACAGATCCGCCATCGCACCCGGCTTGGTCGGCCTCGCCTCGGGGAAGGACTCGAAGAACCTTGTCTCTAACTGCTGCTTCGTCTTTGCCCCTTTTCCGATGCCCACGACCTGCCAGATCTGAGCCTTGATCGCAGGCATGCCAACATGCTCGTCCAGGAACTGCCACATCTTGTATCTGCGGCCGCCGTTGGCATAAACAACGGGGTTCTTCTCGTCAAGAAGCTCCAGTATTGCTCCATTTGAGTTCAACAATGGTTCATAGATATATTTGCGGATAAGCTTAGAGAAGAAGCGGGGGTGCCGGGAAGTGTCGGGATTTAGACGCTTTAGCCCGTATGTCTTATAAAAGATCTCAAACAGGTCTTCGGGAAACTCGCGCTCCATCCACTTTCTTGCCTCATCTCGGATACACTGCTGCCAGAGTTCCCGGTATTCCTCCCGCCGCTTATCAGCAATGAAGCCCGTAGCTTCATCAATCAGTGCAACAATTCCGACCTTAGCCGCGGCCCTGATTATGATCTCTGCTTGCTTCGCTAAGAACTTCTGATTGGGCAGGAGATCTGGTTCCGCGTCAATGAGTGCGTCACACAGGTCGATCAGAACCGTCGCCTCATACCCGTGCGCTGGATCCCCACTTAACGGACTGAAAACAATGTGTTTATCAAGCTGATCCCGCACTTTTTGAGGGATCTTGGATCCTAGCGTTTTGCCGCCCAACGTCTTCATTAGAGCGTTGCCGCCCTCCGACTTCAGGCCGAGCGCGCGGGCCATAGCTCGCTTGTGGATCAGTCGGCGCCCATCCTTGAGAACGTAGCAATCGACCTTTACGGCCCCGATCGGCAGCACTCCCTGAGATTCTGCTTCTGGAAGCTCGCCGCGCGTCTCAGGGAGACCCCACCGAGCCTGCGAAGCGCGCTTGGCGATCTCCGATCTGCGCTCGGCTGACAGCGACTCCGCGCGAGCGATGCCACCCTTTTTCTGATTCGACTCGTCCATCGCGGAACCTCCATGCTTGCTGGGGAGGCTCACTATCCTGCTTGCTTAGGCGAGGTCAAGCTTGCTTAGTAACAGACAGCGGCATGCTTGCTGTCATTTGGCCCATCGCTTCGCCGCTGCCGCCCTCGCGATCTCGGCCCGCCGCTCCGGCGTCATGCTCGCGGCGCGCTTCTGCCCGCCCTTCCGCCCCATCTCGGCAGCGGCGCTGGACAGGCTCTCGCGCTCGTCCTCGATCTCGCCAGTGGCGATCCTGCCGACCATCACTGCCAGGCCGATCGCGTCGGCAGGGCGCTTTTCTCCGTTGGGGCCTTTAGGCATTAGCTTTGGCTCCTAAAGGTAATCGGCACGCCTAGCTTCTTCGCATAGCCAACGGCTGCGTTTTCCAACTCAGTCACACGGGATGCTTGATAGCCCGAGGAAGCCCGCGCTAGGGGAATGTTGGCAATGATTGTGACGCCTACAGGGGCGAAACCCCCGCTCTTGTCTTTCTCAAAATCAATCCACGCCTTGTCGGCATACTTATGCGTAAACGGTGCCATGCCACCTCCATGCTTTGCGCTAAGCATAGCACGTCGGGGTTGCGGGCACGAGCCGGTTAGCGGCTAACTTGAAACTGAGACACTACCTTCGCCAAGACCGACTTGGTCGCGCGGCTGGGAGGCAGGATACCGTTCGGTCCGGTGATGGACATCGCCGAGATCGCGGCCGACCCGCATCTCATTGCGCGCGACATGATCGTTGCGGTCGACGAGCCAGGCTTCGCCGCGGTCCGCATCGCCGGCGTGCCGGTCAAGATGACCGCAACCCCCGGCGGCGTCCACGCGCGTGCGCCATTTCTCGGCGAACACACCCGCGCGCGGCTGATCGAGGCCGGATTGACCCATGCCAAAACTGACGCCTTGATCCCGCAACGCGCCGCCACCGAAAAAGCCATGCCATGACCCGCCCGCAACGTCCCGGTGGTCCCAGCTCTCGGTCCCGGGCAGCAGCGAGAAGATGCTCGCCAAGGCTGCCCAGTCGCGCGCCGACCATGTCTTCTGCGACCTTGAAGATGCGGTTGCCCCTTCTGCGAAGGTTGAGGCGCGGGCGAAGATCGTCCACGCGCTCACGACCCAAGACTGGACCGGCAAGACCCGCTGCGTCCGCATCAACGACGTCACCACCCAATGGTGTCACAACGACATCATCGAGGTGCTGATCGAGGAAGTCCAGGCGCTGCAGAACGTCGAGGCGATCGCCGCGTCGACCGACCGGCTGGAATGCCTGATCTTCGGCATGGGCGACTATTCGGCGTCGCAGGGCATGGACGTGAAGAGCATCGGCGCTGCCGACGGCTATCCCGGCGATATCTCTCATTATGCGCGCTTTCGCATCGCGATGGCGGCACGTTCGGCGGGGATCGACGCGATCGACGGCCCCTTTGCCAACTTCTCCAATGCCAACGCTTATCGCGAAAAGGCGAAGCGCGCCAAGGCGCTCGGCATGGTCGGCAAATGGGCGATCCATCCGTCGCCGATCGAACCGGCGATTGAGGTCTTCGGCCCGACCGCCGGTGAAGTTGCGAGGGCGCGGAAAATGGCCGTCGCCTATCGCGAGGCGGAGGCGCAGGGGCTGGGCGCGGTGCAGGTCGACGGCATCGACGACCTGCCGCGCGCTGCTATCGCTCAAGTCGGATGCCGAAGCGATGCGGTGGGCGCATCGCTGCAATGCCGAGGCCGATAGCCAGGACCTGCGCATCACCGCCGGCGATTTCAACGCGATCCTCGCCGATATCCGCAAGCGTGGCTTTGCCGAGACCGCGGCGATGTGACGCCCAGCTTTGGCGCATTCGCGGTCAGCGTCTCGCCACCGACCGGTATCATGTCGATCGCGGTCGGGGTGGGCGTGCCTATCGATATGATGGACGCCAAGCGCGATGCGATCGTTGCGGCGCTGCACGCCGTCAAATGTGCGTTCGAACACTGATCGCTAGGTTGCTGCCCGGACATGGAGCCGACGGATCGGCGCTTCTGCGCCGTCAGCCTCTGCACCGCGCTGTCGTAATCGCGCGGGCTCGATCCCCATCAATCTTCGCGGGCGACCTTGCGGCAGCCGCGCATCAGCGTCAGCGCCGCAATTTCGTCGACCACCTCGGCATATTTGGCCTGGAGGTCAAACAGATTGGCTTGGTGCGGCGCGGGCGCGCGGTCGCCGCAGGCGTCGCTGACCACAAATGGCACGAAGCCGTGCTGGAGGGCATCAAGCGCGCTAGCGCGGACGCAGCCAGAGGTCGAGAAGCCGGTGATGAGAAGCGTGTCGACACCCATCGCGACCAGCGTCGCCGCGAGCGACGTGCCGAAGAACGCCGAGGCGTATTGCTTGGTGACGAGCACCTCGTCGGCATCAGGACCGAAGCCGTCGGGGAAGTCGCCGAGCGAGTTGCCGGGTAGATATGCGCTGAGCGCCGGCACCTTGCGATAAAACAGACCGCCATCGGCGCCGTTCGCGGTGTAGCGCACGCGGGTGAAGACAACCGGCACGTCCGCGGCGCGGGCGGCATCGACCAGCCGGACGTTGACCGCCAGCGCATCTTCGACCCCGGCATAGAGCGGAGAGTCTTTGTCGAGATACGCTCGGCAGACATCGACCACCAGCAGCGCTGGCCGCTGACCAAAGGCCAGGGAGCCATTGAACCCTGCCTGAAGGTAGTTGTCGAGCAGATCAGTCATTCGGCGGCGATTGCGAGCGGTTCCTCGTTGCCGGCGCGGTGAGTGCGCCACACCGGCTGCTTGGGGGCGTCGAGCCCGGTGTCGTCGAGCGAGCGCTTGCGCAGGTCGTCGATCGAGGGGCCGTAGTCGAACGTCGGCAGCTTCCCCGGCCGGTCGCGTTTCAGCTGGTCGCGCAGCGTCGCGGTGGCGGCGGCGTCGACCGCGCCGTCGGTGCCGATCACCACGCCGTAGGCCCTGGCGCCGTCAGCGCTGACCAGCCCCTGCCCAACCTCCTTGGCGACCAGCGCGGGGTCGCGCGCCAGCGGGTCGCCCCAGCCGCCGCCGCCCCAGGTGATGAAGTCGAGCTCGTCGCCCGCGTGGACGTAGAGGTCTTCCTTCTTGTTGCCGACCACCTCGGAGGTGCCGTCGACGCGGCGGAGGATCTTCTTGGCGCGCGCGCCGGGCTGGCCGCCATTGACCCCCCAGGGCACGGTGAACCAGCGGTCGTCGTGGATCGCGATCTCGCCGTCCTCGAGGAACCGGTAGGTCATCAGGATGCCGTTGCCGCCGCGATGGAGGCCGGCGCCGCCGCTGTCGGCCACCGTCGTGTACTGCTCGATCCGCAGCGGGAAGTAGCGCTCCAGGAACTCGTTGGGGACGTTGGTGAAGTTGGGCCAGAGCGAGTGGCCATCGGGGCCGTCGCCGAGCGGCCGGCCGGGGATGCCGCCGAACCCGATCTGGAACAGCTGGAACCAGCGCCCGTCGCCGTCCTGCCCCGAATAGAACAGGTGAGGCGACGACGAGAACCCGGCGGCGTTGAGGAACTCGGGCGTCTTCTGGCCGAGCAGCCCGCCGAGGATGTCGAACAGCCGCCCGAGCGCATGCGTCCGCCCCGACAGCGCCGCCGGGAACTTCGGCTTGAGGAGCGACCCGTCGGGGATGCGGATGTCGATCAGGTCGTAATAACCGTCGTTGAACAGGATCTGCGGGTCGAACACCATGATCATGTAGATGCCGAAGAACATCCGCATCATGTTCTCGTTGAGGAGGAAGTTGATGCTCCCCTTCGACTGCGGGTCCGTGCCGGCGAAGTCGAGCACCACGCGGCCGTCCTGGCGCCACATCGTGCACTTGATCTTGTAAGGGCCATAGCCGAGGCCGTCGTCGCAGATATAGTCCTCGAAGCTGACCGGCTCCTCGCCGATCGCCTGGTCGATCAGCGCCGCCATCGCCCGGTGGTTGCGCGCCAAGAGGTCCTCGCACGCCGACACGAACACGTCGTCGCCGAACCGCTCGGCCATCTCGATCACCCGCCGCGCGGCGACGCGGCAGCTCGCGATCAGCGCGTTGAGGTCGGCGCTGCACCATTCCGGGCTGCGCGACTGGTGCATGATCAGCTTGATCAGGTCCTCGTTATACTCGCCCTTCTTCCAGATCTTGACCGGCGGGATGCGCACCCCTTCCTGGAAGATGCTGGTCGCGTCGATCGGCATCGACCCTGCGACCTTGCCGCCGATGTCCGACTGGTGCCCGAACATCGAGGTATAGGCGATGATCCGCCCGTCCTTATACACCGGCAGCAGCACCAGCCAGTCGTTGAGGTGGCTGATCGCGCCGCCGACCGAATAGGGGTCGGACAGGAAGATCATGTCGCCCTCCTCGACCGTGCCGTCGAAGTTGTCGAGGAACGGGCCGATATAGCTGCCGAACTGGCCGACGATCATCCGCCCCTTGTGGTCGGCGATCAGCGGGAAGGCGTCGCCCTGCTCGCGGATGCCCGGCGACATCGCGGTGCGCACCAGGGTCGCGTCCATCTCGATGCGCGCGTTCCTCAGCGCGTTCTCAATGATGTCGAGCGTGACCGGGTCGATCGAGACGGTCTCGAACGGGGTCTGGTTGGCCTGGATGATCGTCGCTGGCATGGGTCAGGCCTTCGCAGGGGTGATGAGGATGTTGCCGAACGCGTCGACGGTGCCGATGTGGTGGGTCTCGATCAGCGTGGTCGAGTCCATCTCGGTCACGATCGCCGGGCCCTGGATGACGTCCCCCGCCTCCAACTTGGCCCGGTCGTAGATCACGCCCGCCTGCTCGGCGCCGTCCATCCACAATTTGTGATCGCGCAGCTTGGCCTGCGCCGGGTCGCCGTCGCCCTGGGGCAGCTGGTGCGCGGGGAGTTCCAGCGCGCGCCCGGTCGCGACCGCGCGCAGGTTCACCAGCTCGTGCTCCGCCTTCATGTTGAAGGTGAACAGCCGGCGGTGCTCCTCGTCGAAGCGGGTCGTCAGCGCGTCGAGCCCGCCCGCGACCTCGTCGAGGGTCACCGCCATCGGCACCTCGAACGCCTGCCCCGAATAGCGCACGTCGACCTCGAACCCGGTCTCGATCTCGCCCTCGGCGACGCCGTCGGCGACCAGCTGCTCGCACACCTGCGCTTCCATCTCGCGGAGCGTCGCCGCCACCTCGTCGGCGCTGGTCTCGGACAGCCGCTTCGACAGCGACCGCGCGGTCTCGGTGCGCATCCGCGTCGTCGCGTCGCCGAGCGCGCACAGCACCCCGGGGCTGACCGGCGACACCGCCGGATAGCTGCCCATCAACCGCGCGACCGCGTTGACGTGGAGCGGCCCCGCGCCGCCGAACCCCATCAGCGCGAAGTCGCGCGGGTCGTAACCCTGCTGCACCGAGATCATGCGCAGCGCGCCGAACATGTTCTCGTTGACGATGTCGATGATCCCGCGCGCCGCCTCCATCAACCCGATGCCGAGCGCGTCGGCGATCGTCTGCACCGCGCGGGTCGACGCCTCGCGGTCGAGCTTGAACGCGCCGCCGAGCAGGTTCTCGGGGAGATAGCCCAGGACGACGTTGGCGTCGGTAACGGTCGGCAGCTCGCCGCCCTTGCCGTACGCCGCCGGCCCCGGCACCGCGCCGGCGCTTTGTGGGCCCACCCGCAGCGCCTTGGTCAGCTCGGGCACGTACGCGATCGAGCCGCCGCCCGCGCCGACCGTCTTCACGTCGAGCGAGGAGGCGCGCACCGACAGGTGCCCGACCTCGGTGGTGCGCACCCGGCGCGGCTCGCCATGCTCGATCAGCGCGACGTCGGTCGAGGTGCCGCCGACGTCCAGCGTCAGGATGTTGTCGAGCCCCGCGTTCTTGGCGACCCACAACGCCCCGGTGACGCCCCCCGCCGGCCCCGACATCAACAGCGAGACCGGATGCTCCTCCGACTTCTGCGACGACATCAGCCCGCCGTCGGACCTGAGCAGCGACAGCCGCCCGGTCATCTCGACCTTCTCCAGCTTCTCGCGCAGGTTGCGCACGTAGCGGCCCACCAGCGGCCGCACCGCCGCGTTGGCGACGGTGGTCAGGGTGCGCTCATACTCCTGCATCTCAGGGAGGACGACGTGGCTCATCGACAAGGGCACGCCGGGCAGCACCTCGGCGGCGATCCGCGCCACCCGCTCCTCGTGGTCGCCGTTGAGATAGGCGTTGATCAGGCTGATGGTCAGCGCCTCGATCCCCTGCCCCTTCAGATGCTCCAGTGCACTGCGGATGTCGGCGTCGTCGACCGGCCGCACCTCGCGCCCCCGCGCATCCATCCGCCCCTTGATCTCGACCGTGTCCTCCAGCCGCGCCAGCGGCTCGGGCTTGGGCCACACGATCCACCCCGCCAGCCCGCCCGGCACGAACGAGCGCGCGATCTGCATGATCTGGCGATAACCCTCGGTGGTCACCAGGCCGACGCGCGCCCCCTTCCCCTCCAGCACCGCGTTGGTCGCGACGGTGGTGCCGTGGAGGAAGTACGCGATCTCGCTTGGGCTCACGCCCGCCTCGCCGCACAGCGCCTCGACGCCGTTCAGAATGCCTTCCGACGAATCGTGCGGCGTCGAAGGCGTCTTGTGACGCCAGCAATCCCCGCTCCGCTCGTCGAACAGCAACAGATCCGTGAACGTGCCGCCGACATCGACGCCCAAACGATAACCCATGATTACTCCCTGATTGCGCCGACGAAGCTGATCGGCGGCAGCTGGCCCTTGAGGTAGACCGGCTCGCGGGTACCGCGGACGACGTTCTCCGCCTTGAACCCCGCCGCGATCAGCGCGTCGTCATAGTCGAGCGACTTGAAGCCCGCGGAAAAGGGTTCGTTGGCGTTGTCGCCGAACCAGCTCGTCAGCAGGTTCTCGAACGGATCGGAGGCGTAGCTCGCACCGCCGTCGTGGATCGTCACGCCGCCGGGCGCGAGCAGGCGGTGCGCTTCCTTGAAAAGTGCGCGGATCACCGGCTGCGGGCATTCGTGGGTCACGAGCATCGACACGACGATGTCGAAATGGCCGTCGGGAAAGTCGGTCGCGGTGGCGTCCTGCTGGCTGAAATGGATCGCCTGCCCCAGCGACTCCGCGCGGCCGTGCGCGTAGCGGACCTGTGGCCCTCCCACATCGATGCCGTACACCTCCGCGTCGGGATAGGCCTCCTTCCACGGGATCGTGGTGAAGCCCGGGCCGCAGCCCATGTCGAGGATGCGGCGGGGTTTCAGGTCAGGGAACCGCTCCTTGACAAAGGCAGCCTCCGCGACGCCGAGACCGTCGTTGCGCGGGCCGAGGCCGCCGAACGAGAAGACGTGGACGCCGCGATCGTACAGCGCGCCGGCATAAGTGTCGTCGGGCGACAATTCGGTGTGGAAATTGCCCGGCATGACGTGGATGTCGACCGCGTCGATGTAGCGCGGGATCGCCAAATCCGGGTCGGTGCGCAGCGTGCCGAGGTCATGGTCGGTCGGCTTGGCGCGCGCGTCGAGCATGTCGAGCTGACGCTCGACGCTCTCGCCGACGGTGTCCCACAACAGCTCCTGCGCAGCGCGGCCGACGACGTTGGCGCCGCGATAATAGAAGCTGTCCGTCATCAGCGTGCTCGCCTCGCGCACGGTCGCGGGCGCGCGGCCATGCTTGGCCTCAAATGCGGGCAGCTGGCGCTCGCGATAGACGGTGCGCATGCCGGGGAAGAGCTCGACCGTGAACATCTTGCGCAACGAAGAGACGAAGTCGTAGCGCGCCGCCTCGTCATGCGTCTCGCGGGGCAGCAGCGCGTGGCGTTCCTGGAACATGGTTGGTCTCCTCAGCGCAAGATTGTAAGGCCAGCCGCACCGGCCGCGGTGACGACGATCGCCTCATCCACGTCGGGCAAGCCGCCCGACACCCCGACCGCGCCGACCGTGACGCCGTCCTGCTGGACGACGCAGCCGCCGCCGAGCGGCACGAAGGCGCCGCCGGTCGCGGCGGTGATCGCGGCGACCGCACACGGATCAGCGAAGATTTTCGACAGGTGCAGCGAGGTGCGGTTGAACCCTAACGCAGTGCGCGCCTTACCGAGCGCGGTGTCGACGCCGAAGATGCCCTGCGCGTCGCTGCGCATCGCCAGGCGGATGTGGCCGCCGGGATCGGTGACGACCACCGACATCACCGTCACCCCGCGCTGCCCGCCCTCGGCGAACGCGGCGTGCGCGATCGTGGTGGCAGCGGCGAGCGACAGGGTCATACTACAACCGGCTTGGCGGGGCCGTCGGTCGCGGCGGCGTCGCGCTCTTCGGTGACGACGCGCAGCACGCGCTTCAGCATCGCCGCCCGGTTCGTCTCACGCTGGGCGTGACGCTCGGACGTCTGCTCATAGGCCTCGATCGCCGCCGTCGTCGTCGCGCCGCCCAGCGCCGCCACCGCCTCGTGCGTATCCAGCCGATCGCGCAGAGCGGAGACCTCGCTCATCAACGCCACCAGCATGATCATCACCTGATCGACGTCGCCCGGGCGGAGATAGTCCGGCCGGGACTGCCCGCGCGCGAAGCGGCGGCGGGGCTTGCGGGTCGGAGCGCCAAGGTCGTCCATGCCGCCGACGTGATGGTCCGCCGCCTGCCCCGCAATCGGCGCTCCCCGCCTAACCGTTATCCGGGGAGGGCATGACCCGTCGCCACGTAGCGGGATCATTGGCGTCGCCCCGGCCCGACCAGATCGCGCGTTCGGGATAGGGAAAGACCGGCCTGGTGAAGCGGATTTGATCCGCCGGTCGGGGCCAGACGGGCGCGACATACTGTACCCCCCGCCAGTCGAAATTATAGCCGGTCAGCATGTCGGGAGCGCGCCCGCGTTCGACCCAATCCTCCAGGGCAGTCAGAAAGTCGATGTTGTCGGCGCCATCCCCGTCCGACGAGCAATGACGCATTCCGGGCACGGCGTAGAACCGGAAGAACTCCCTGGTGCGCGCATAGCCGCCCATCGTCCGCGCCACGGTTTCGTAGAAATCGACCGTGCCCATCGGCACGACCGAGGTATCGCTCCATCCCTGAAAGCCGATGAACTTGCCGCCGGCCTTTTGGAACAGGCGGAAGTCGGGATTATCGGCGCGGTACAGTGCCTCGTTGATCTGCAGCCGCGCCGGGTCGCGATCGAAGTCGAGATCGTTGAGCGTCCAGGCAGGCCCCGGCCCCGGGTTGAAGCCGATGTACCGGAACACGTTGGCGATGAAGGCGCGATACTGCGCCTGGCGTGCCGGGCCATCGATATAGTCGCCGATCCAGTTGAGTTCCGAGCCCGGCATGACCCCGCCCTGAAACCCGATCGCGCGGCCGCGGCTGTCGTGCGGGCCCGCATACATGCGTCGCGCCGCCTCGGCCTGCTCGGCGGTCAGGCACACGCCGCGGCCCGGCTGGCCTGGCCGGCAGGCGACCGTGCGCGGATCGAACCGGCACAGCCGCGCGTCGCCAATGACCCCGTCGACGATGCCGTCGTTGCGATCGCATTGCGCCACCACCGCGCGGTGGAGCAGCTGCGCCTCCGGCACGCCCAGGATTTCGCTGCCGTCGGCGCGCAAATTGGCCTTGACCGTCCAGGCGATCTGTAGCGCCGAGCCCGTCTCGTTCAGCGGCGGCGATCCGCCGACGATCCCTGCGAAATCGGCCGGGTAGAACTCCGCCTCGTGATAGGCCTGGCGCCCGCCCGTCGAACAGCCCCAGTAATAGCTGAGCGTTGCCGGCCTGCCGTAAAAGGCCGCGACCACCGCTTTTCCGGCGAGGCTGGCGACATGGGTGGACCGAAAGCCGAAGTCGCCCTGCAACTGAATGTTGTTCCACGCCCAGCGCCAGTCGCCGACCCCGCCCTGATGCCCCATGTCGGAACCCAGGCATGCGTAGCCGCGCCGCAGCGGATCGTCGCACCAGAACAGCCGGGTCGTGCCGCATCCGCCGCCGCAACCCCCCTGGATATATTTACCGTTCCAGCCCGACATGGGCATGACGATCTTGAACCCGATCGTCGGGTTGATCACGCCATCGACTTGGCAGACCTCCCGCTGATCGGGACCGTAGCGGATAACGGCGGTCGCGGTGATCCCCATCGGCGCGTCCGGAACCGCGCTGAAGTCCGTTGCGGCAACACGCGCGCAGGCGGCGGCCGGCGAGCCTGGCGGCGTAGGGAGCTGGGCATGCGCCGCGCCGCCGCCCGCCACGACCAACAGCAGCGCCATCGCGATCGTCACCCATTTCATCATCTTGCCGGCTCCGCTGCCACGTATCTTGCCCAAGCTCCTGTCCGCCAATGTGGAGATGATCGCCGGCAACCGGCATTCGGATATCGAACCGCAGCAGGTTTGTGACGGTTACGCTTGGCCTACCATCGGCGGCGCGCGACAAGAGGACCTGGACTTGGCGACAACGATGCTTGATCTCGCACGGCAAACGCCGCCGACGCAGCTGGGCCGGGGAGCCATGATCGCCTGGGGGATCGGCACACTGGGTCCGGTCACCGTTCTCACCGCCACCAACGCCCTGTTGCTGCGCTTCCTGACCGACAATTACGGACTAGCCGCCGGCCTCGCGGCATCGCTGATTGCGCTTTCAAAGTTCTACGACGCCTTTGCCGATGTCGCGATGGGCGTCGTCAGCGACCGCACCAACAGCCGCTGGGGCCGCCGTCGACCCTATCTGATCTGCGGCGCGCTGCTGCTGGCGGTCTCGATCTTCGCGATCTTCGCGGCGCCGGCTTTTGCCGGAGAGCGGACGCGGCTCATCTACATGGCGCTGGTGCTGATCTTCTATGCAACCGCCTACACGATCTACAACGTGCCCTACATGGCGATGCCGGGCGAAATGACGCGCAGCTATCACGAGCGATCAGAGCTGATGCGCTGGCGCGTCTATGCGGTCGGGCTGGCGATCATCATCGCCAGCGCGATCGGGCCGAAGCTGCTCGGCTGGTTCGGCGGCGATGCGGCGGCCTATGCCAAGATGGCGTTGATCTTCACGCCGGTCGTCGTGATCGCAGGTCTGGTCGCTTTTCTGGGCACCGCGCACGCGCCCGCCACCGCGCGGGCGGTCACCCACCACACGATGGGCGAACAAATCCGCTCGGCGGCCCGCAACAAGCCTTTCGCCGTGCTGATCCTGGTCAAATTCGTGACGCTGATGTCGCTCGGGGTCCAGGCGGTATTCCCGTTCTTCTTCCAGCGTATCCTAGGCGTGCCGATTGCCGTGCTCGGCACCTATTTTTTCTGGCAGTCGGCGATGTTCCTGCTCGCGCCCAGCCTTTGGCTGTTGTGTTCTCGTCGCTGGGGCAAGAAACGGACGTTCGTCGCTGCCCTCGCGCTCAGCCTGCCGGCCTGGCTCAGCTGGGCGCTCGCGGGCCATGGCGAGCCGTTGCCGCTTGTCTATCTGCGCGGCGTCGTGATTGGCATCAGCGGAAGCGGGGTCATCCTGATGGGGCAATCGATGCTGCCCGACACGATGGAGTATGACTACCGGCGGACCGGACTGCGCCGCGAGGGTGTCTTCGCCGCGCTCTACACCACCGTCGAAAAGCTTTCGGGCGCCATCGGCGTCGCATTGGTCGGCATGCTGCTGGGCCGTTACGGGTATGTGCAGTCGCTTGGCCCTGCGGTGGCGCAGCCCGCCAGCGCTCTGTGGGCCATCCGTTTCGCGATGGCCTATGTGCCGGCGATTATCACAATCGCGGGGATGGCGGCGCTGCTCGCCTACGACCTCGACGAACGCAAGCTTGCGGCGATGCCCCTACCAGTGGGCCCGGTAGCGCTCGGCTAAACCCATCAGGGTGCGATCGACAGCGAGATGTAGCCGCACGGCCCGATATGGCCGCCATGCCCCAGCCTCGCGCCGACATCGTCGAACAGCAGGACGGATCCCGGCACCATCGCGATCGATTGCCGGGCCGTGCGAAGTGTGAACGACCCCCCGAGTAGAATGAACATCTCCCTTACGGGTGCGGGGTGTAGCGGCAGCTCGACATTTGGTGGCCCGACGACGATCTCGGAAGGGCGGGCGCCCGGCCCCGGCAATGTCAGCAGCTTCAGGACCTTGCCGGTGTTGAGCATCGGCACTCGTCGAGCATCGATGCGGAGCGGTTCGATCGCGCTGTCGCCGTCCAAGCTGACGAACACCCGGTAACCGTCCAGATGATCGAGCTCGGTCGTGAAGATGGTCGTCGGCGGGCACGCCGGTGTCGCTTGAGCCGACGAAGCCAGAACAATGGCCAGCGTGGTGATCAGCAAAAGCAGCGGCGCCATTTTTCGGGCCGACGTCTAGCGCGCGGCGCCTTGCGCCAGCGGCGTGGTCGCCACGATCTGAAGCGAAACATAGCCGCACGGCCCCGTCCGCCCGGCATGGCCGTGCCTGGAGCCCATATCCTCCATCACGACCAGCGTGCCCGGCCCGACCGCACGCTCGCGGCCGTCGGGCAGGATCACGGTCGAACCGCCCTGGATGGTCAGGAACATTTCATAACCGAGCGAGGCATGAAAGGGCAGCGTGACATTTGCCGGACCCGATACCAGCTGCACCTTGGTCGCGGGGCCGAAATTGATCGACCCGAACATCTCGCCCGGGTGGAAATAGGCGTGCTCCTCCGGCGCCAGTGCGCCGTCGGCGAAATCCGATTCGCCGTTCGCGGCTTTGACGACGTGCACGACCCTCAACAGACGAAGGTCGGCGGGCGTGGCGGCCGCGGCCCGGCACGTCGCTCCCGGAGCCGCGGACTGCCCGGCCGGGATGACCGGGATCGTCAACGATGCGAGAATGAGTGCGCTGATCAAAAGGCATATCCCACGGTCAGCCCGTAGCGGCGCGGTGTCGGGAGGAAGCCGACCGGATTGGCGACGAAGTCGTTCAGGCGCGTATTCGCCGACGACGATTCCACCGTCATGTTCTTGGTCAGGTTGTCGACGAAAACGGTTGCCGAGATGCCGTGAGTCTCGATGCCCGCGCGAAGATTGACAAGGGTTCGGTCGCCCTGAAAATTATAGTTGTTCGCCGCCGTGAACTGGCTGTCCTCAAGCCGGAAGTCGCCTCGCGTGAACCATGACACGTCAGGCGAAAAATGCCCGCTGAGGGTCAGGCCGGTGGAGACCTGCCATGGGCTGACGCGGGGCACCTGCAGCCCATCGAGCAGCACGAAGCTGCGCGTCACGCCGTTCACATCCTTGGTGGTCCGGATCCGCGCCGAGCAGCTGGGTATCGCCGCGCAGCTACCCGCGCTGCCGAAATCTGCCGCCCCACCGCGGAAACGCGCATCGACGTAGCCGACGCCGACATTGAAGTGAAACCAGGGCGCAGGCGACATCACCGCTTCGATCTCGAAACCCTTTTCGCGGGTCGCACCAAGATTTGCCGTGATCAGGCCCGTGTTGGTGGGATCCTGAGACGGCACCTGCACCTGCAGGTTGCGCGTGTTGATCACATAGGCCGCCACGTTCAGCGTCAGCACCCGGTTCAGCAGGTTGGTCTTCGCGCCGACTTCATAGGCCGTCGCATATTCCGGATTAAAGGACACCTCGCCGGGGAAAGCGGTCGCGCGCGAATTGAAGCCGAATGCCTTGGTACCCGACGCGACGCTCGCGTAGGTCGAGACCTCGTCGCTGAACTTGTATTTGATCGACGCACGATAGTTGACGAAGTTGTCCCTGCCCGACCGTGCCGGGCCGTAGGGTCGCACGGTATTCGCGACAAAGGCGTTGCGCAGAATATCCTGGCTCTTTTCCTGATGCGTGTACCGAATTTCGCCGTTCAGCGTCAGCCCAGCGACCACGTCCACGTCGGCGCTGGCGAAGGCGGACTTCTGTTCGTCGGTGCCGTTAACCAGGGTCAGGTTGCTGGTGCTGAAGCGTCCGGCGGGCGTCGCGAACAGGGCGGCGGTTCCCGAAAAGCTCTTGCCGGCCGGCAGGACGGACGCATCGATCCCGATCAGCGTCGAGGTCGTGAAGTCGTTATGATAATAATAAGCGCCGATCGCCCAGCGGAAACGCTGGTCCTGTTTGGACGTTAACCGCACTTCGGCGCTGTAATCCCGATTGTTCGAATCACCGCCGAACAGTTCCGCCGCGCTGACGGTGGAGGGTGGCGGCGCGGCTGGCGTCACGTTGAAGATCAGGTTGTTGCGGCGGCCGATAAAGTCCTCGAACCGTTGCTGCGTAACGCGATTATACCCCCCGATCGCGGACAACGTCGCAAAACCGGTGTCGATGTCCAGATGCAGATTGGCGCTGTAGACCTCGCGCCGGTTGCCCGCGGCGCCCGAAGCCGGCTGCACGGCCGACACTTCGAGCGGATTGAACCGCAGCCTGCCGCAATATTGCGTGAAGGTGGACTCGCCCAGCGCCGCCGAGCCGGGGCTGAGCGCCCCGCAATTGTCCGCCGCATAAACCAAGGAAATCGTGTCGAAGAAATCTTTGCCGTAATATAGCCCGCCGTAAAGCGACACGCCGGTCGCGGGCGTCAAATTGAACGAGCCGCGGAAATCCTTCTTCTCATAGCCGCCGGCGCGCAGGCCATTGACCGGGTCGCGATAGCCGCCGTCGTAGTTCTCATAGGCGCCCGCCAGTCCGATCGACAGCACGTCGCGGATCAGCGGGCCGCTGGCGGCGCCGGTGACGAGACGCTGCCCATCATTGCCGATCGTCGCGCTGAACTGGCCGCGCAGCTCGTTGCCCGGCCGCCGCGTGACATAGTTGATCGCGCCGGCGAAGCCGTTGTGGCCATAGAGGGTGCCGACTGGCCCCTTCACGATCTCGACCCGATCAATGTCGATCAGCCCGACGCTGATCGCCGAGTTGTTGACGATGTACACGCCATCCAGAAACACGGCCACGTTCGGGTCGCTGGCGCCGCCGTTCAGATTGACGAGGCCGCGGATGATCGGTTGGGTATAGGCTTCGCCGCCTGCGCTGTTGATCGTGACGCCCGGAGTCAGATAGCTGATCTCGCGCAAGTTGCGGACGCCGGCGGTCGCGAGCTGCTCGCCCGTCAGCGCGGTGATCGCCAACGGCACATCCTGCAGCCGCTCGGCCCGGTTGCGCGCTGTGACGACCACATCCCCCGTCCCCACCGGCACGTCGGCCGCCGCGGCGCCCGGACCGGCCGCTGGCGTCGCCACCTGATCGTTGGCGGCATTCGCAGGCGTGGAAGCCGCCCCTTGCTGCGCTGACGCTGCAGCGGGAGTCAGCATCAAAGCGGTACCGGCAACGCCGCCTAACATGACGTTGCGGATGAGGGCCGAGAAGGTGGAGGTCATGCGCTAAGTCCCCTGTGGCGGTTCTCCGCCGTTTGATCTTGGTTCCGGTCGCCGATATCTCGGCGCCCAGCCCCCCAATCATCTCCCGGCACGCGACTACCGGGTAGACTGACGCAGGAACGTGCGCGTGTGCAGCATTTCCTAAAAGACCCGATTTGTCTCCCCTGTATGAGCGAATGTCATAGCGATGAGGGTGGGGACATCGTCCGATCCAGCGGTCAGGTGCAGAGCATCCGGACGAGCCGATTCCGCGCGAACGTCAAATGCTGCGAGCGGCGAAGCTCCACCGCTGATTAGGACGAGAGCGGAGGACGCGTGCAGCAGCGCCCCCTCGGCATCATGCGCCAAGGCGGCGTGGATCAGAGCGGCATAGCTCGCACGGCCGCGCATGACATCCAGCGTCCAGCGATGCAGCCTTCTGGCGCAAGGCACGCCCGGCATCCGCCGTAGCGCACGTTCGCGATGATCGTACCACGGCCAGTATATCTGAGAATCGCGCAGCATCAGCCAGGTGCGATACCAATGGCTGCCATCGGCGTTCACCTCGATCTTGGGCGCGAAGCGGTCGGCAAGTTCTTCGCCTAGCGCCGGCGGTGGCAGCAGCACGCCCTCGAGAGCAATGCCCAGCACCAGATCGGGCGCCATCTCCGCCATGACCAACGCTACCGACGAGCCGAAACCGATGCCGTAAATGACCGCGCTGTCGACGCCGAGCAGGCCCAGCGCAGTGATTGCTTCGCGGGCGAATGCCTCGATCGATGGCGCGCCGGCGAGTGCATCGGAGTGGCCATGGCCAGGCAGATCGGGCGCGATCACGAAGAATGTGGAGGCTAGCGCCGCGATTTGCGCATGTGCCTGCTCGGCCGAGCCCGGCGCGTCGTGCAGCAACAGCAGCGGCGGCGCGGCGCGATCACCCGCGAACCGAAGATGCACTTGCCCGGTGGCGCCGTCGACGAACTGGCGCTCGACGGGTGAAGACGATGTAAGAGCCGGTGGATCGTCGGGCGCGACACCCGCAGAGCCGAACCGCACGAAACTGTCGGCGATGAGATCCCGCCGTTTCATCTCCGATGCGTCGACATCGATGATCATCTGGCCCGGCTTCATCGGCGGCAGCCACGCAAGATGCGGATAGAGCATGTCCGTGGAGAGTGCGCAGTAGACGGCAGGACAGGTAAGCTCCGCGGCCGCGGCGACCGCGCGCTTTCCGTAGAAGCTAGCCGCTCGATAGGCGGGCTCGTATGTATCGGCTGCCTCGAAATACATCGACACCCATCTGTCGGTACTGAGCGGTGGCGGAAGATCGTAGCCGTTCAGATTTGCGGCCGTGCGCTCGCACCAGGGGAACCAGATCGCCTGATCGCGAAAGCGCGTCCAGGTTTCGGCATAGTGGCCGCCCAGGTCGCTGATCGGCAGCTTGCGGAAATAATCGCCGAAAGTTGCCGCGCATTCGGCGTCGGAAAAAACAGGAACTCCATCAAGCACCAAGCCGGTCACGAGATCGGGATAGCGAACGCCGAATTCCAGCGCGATCGCCGCGCCGGTATGGGTGCCGTAGATCGGACACGGCGGCATCGCGAGAGCGGCAAAGGTCTGCGCGAGCGCGTCGGCGAGGTCGGCGACGTGCATCTCGCGCAGCGGCAGGGGATCAGACAGACCGAACCCCGGCGTGTCGAACGCGAACACCGTCCAGCTTGATGCCAGATGCTCGATCTCACCCATGAGCAATCGGGCATCCGCGGGCGAAGAGTGCACCAGGACACAGGGTGGCCCGCCGCCCGCCCGCCGATAATGAACGCGGCGGTCGCCGACCTGCAGGAAGCGCCTTCGCATTTTCATGTCGCAGCATCTCACCCTTCGTTGTCGTGGCAGGCTGGTCGCCCATGCATCGCCGGTATCTGCTTAGGGACGACGCGCAGATGTTGGAGGGCCACCCGGACCATGATGCCCACTGCTATGCCTTTTGATCATAGATCGGCCGCTGCCATTGCGCCCGGCTCCGCGTGATTTCATCCCCTCGGTATCGATATCGGGGTGGTGAATGGAACAGTCAGCGGTAGCCATCGAGAACGGTGCGGGCATTTGCCGTATCACTTGCGGCTGGAAAAAGTCTCAACTGCCGCTCGACGTCGTGCGTCGCTACTGGCGCGATGTGCACAGCCCGGCGATCGCGCGGCGTCCCGGCATTTGGGAATATCGGCATTATCAGTTCGATGCGGTTAGGCCGATGTGGAACGAGCTGGCAGGGGTTGATCAGGTCTGCCCGGACGACGAACAGCTGATGTGGCTGTCGGATGTGCGCTATGCGGATGAGGCGGCGCTTGCAACATTCGCCGCCCATCCAGATCCCGAGGTGCGCGGGCAGCTGCTGGGCGACATCGATCTGATCGTCGACCAGAGCACGACGTACAAGGCAGTGGGGAACGATGCCGTGACGCTGGTCGACGGCAGCGCGTCGGTTCCGCCGCAGGGACCGCCGCCCGCCCCGGCCTTTGGACTGTTCTTCCGCGCGCGAGGCGACGAGGCGGCGTTCCGCACCGCGATGAGTCGTCTTGCGCGTGACTGGTCGAAGACGGCCGGCGTCGTACGGCTGCGCCTCAGCCTGCTGGAAGCGCCCGACGTGGCGGCCGAGCGTGCGGCGGGCTATCCGATCAAAACGCACCCGCCAGAGCGGCAGTACCAGGCCTGGATCGACCTGGCGCTTACCGACCGGAGCGTGACGCTGCCCACCGACGGTCTCGCGGACGAAGTCAGCGCGGTCCACGCCTATCCGATTGCCGCCAATTATACCTCCAACTATGCCGGCAAGCCGACCTTCGTCGGCGTGCGAGGCTACCCCGCATGGGACGCGCTGACGGCGATCGGCGGCTATAATCAGGCGCAGCAGCCGATCATGCGCTGGATGTACGGCCCCGTGGCTGACGGCGTAATTCTGGAGCGGGTCACGCGATGACAGTGAGCGAGACGCTGGCTGATTTCCTCCAGACGGAGGCGCTTCCCGATGCCGTGCGGCACGAGGCCAAGCGGCTGATCCTGAACCAGCTCAAGGCGTCGGTGGGCGGAAAGGATCACCCGGCGATCCGTATTCTGCATGACTGGGCTACCGAGGGCGGGGGCGGCGGTGCGACCGTTCACTGGTACGGCACCGCCGCAACACCGCAACAGGCGGCGATGGTCAACGGCGCGCTCTATGAGGTACTCGACTTTCACGACACATACATCCCGTGTTTCATGCATGCCGTATCCGCAGTGCTGCCTGCGGCGCTGGCGCTGGCCGAGGCCCGCGACCTGCCTGGAGAGCGCCTAGTGACGGCGCTGGCGCTGGGCGTCGAGGCGGAGCTGGCCATTGCCACTATCCTGATGCCGAGCGGCTATTATCGCGGTGGCGTGCCGGCAGGACTGACCGGCGGCGTCGGAGCGGCAGCGGCCTGCAGCGTGCTTGCCGGACTCGACAAAGCGCGCACCGTGCATGCGCTTGGCATCGCTATGTGCACCGCGTTCGGTCTCTACGCGTCGGTCGGCAGCATGACCCTGTCTTACATCACGGGCGCGACGGCGCGTTCCGGACTGGCGGCATTTGAGCTGGCCGAACGCGGCTTTACCTCAGCGATCACGGCGTTCGAAGGCGATCGCGGCATGTTCCAGGCGCTGTGCGACGAGGATCGCGCCAAGATCACCCCGGCATTGGCGACGCTAGGCACCGAGTGGCGGTTGGCAGGCCAGACCTACAAGGTGGTGCCGACCGAGACGATCACCCACGGCCCGATCGAGTGCGTGCTCGCCATCCGCCCTCGTGCCGCCGGCCGCGAGGTCGAGCGCATGGCCTTCAAGGTCAATTCGCTTGTCCAGTCGATCGCCGATGAACGGCGTGAGCGGTTCGGGGTGCCGAACAGCGAGAGCGAAGCGACGTTCGATCTGCGGCATTGCGCCGCCGCGGCCTGGCTTGCGGGGCGCTTCACCACCGCGGAGACGGCGCCCGCTTGCTACATGGACCCGGCAGTTCTCGCGTTGCGCGATCGGATCGATCTAATTGCCGACCCTGCGCGGCCTACGTTCGAAGGCTGCTCGGTCGAGCTGGTATTCACCGACGGCTCGCGCGACCATCACGCGATCGATCACTTCCTCGGCACGCCCGGCAACCGGGTGCCCGACGAAAAGCTCGCTGCCCTGTTCCGGCAATATGCGACGGTGCTTCCGCCTGACCGTTGCGATGCGATCATCGCGGCGGTGTGGGCGCTGGACGACAAGCCGGTGCGTGCATTGACCGCTCTGTTGAGGACGTAAGATGACCCTCGTGACCCTGCCCGGCGGCGAGTCGATCTGGTATAAGGTGACGGGCGAAGGCACCCCATTGCTTCATATCCACGGCTCGGCCTTCGGGCACCGCAATTTCGAACATCTGACCCCGTTGTCCGCGCCAGATTTCACGGTCATCGACTTTGATCTGCCTGGTTATGGCGAGAGCCGGGGGGAGCCGCGGTCAGGCGGCATGCAAGGCATCGCCGACTTGGTCGCGGAACTTGTCGAAACGCTGCCCTACGACCGTGTCCATGTTCACGGCACATCTTTTGGCGCCATGATCGCGCTGAGCCTGGCCGCCTCGCGGCCTGACTTGGTCGATCGCCTCGTCCTATCCTGCTTCCTGGCGCGCTACGATAACGCCGCTCGGATGATGCGTGCGACGTGGAAACGCTGCGCCCGTGAACAGGGCATGGCCGCGGTCGCCGACCTGACCTCGGTCGCGGGTTTCGCACGAGGTTTCTACGACCGGCCGGACGCCGAAGCGATCCTCGAATCAATTCGCGCCGCCAACAGCCAGACCAAGCCCGAAGCGTTCATCGCGGGCACGGAGATGATCGAGAAGACCGACTTGTCGCCGCTGCTGCCCCGGATCACGCTGCCTGTGTTGCTGTTGGCGGGCGCCGAAGACAATATGACGGCGTTCGACACCGCGCCGTCCGGTTTCGGCCTCAGGCAGATCAGCGAGACGCTGCCCCATGCCGAGCTGCACGTCATTCCTCAAAGCGGCCATTACCTGGTCATCGAGCAGCCCGCTTTGGCGGCCGAAAAGATCAGGACCTTTCTCTCCCGTTGATCACTGCAGCGCAAAGTCGAGCGGGTGTTCGCACCGCTGGGCCACCGCGAGCAACCGCCCTTCCTCCCCCATCCGCGCGACGAGCTGCACCGACAACGGCAGCCCGACAGCTGACCGGCCGGCCGGCATCGTCAGCGCGGGATGGCCGGTGACGTTGAAGGGACTGCGCGCCTGCAGCATATAGGTTCGTGCAATTTCCGCCGGATCGTCGATGCGGCACGGCGGTTCCATGCTGCTGGCGGTAAGGAGGATGTCGAACTGCGTCAGCGCGCCCTCGACGGCGCCAGTCAGCGCCTCACGCGCCCGGCAAGCCGCCGCTAGCGTTTCCGCCGTCGCGAAAGCACCCGGGAGCAGCGCCTTGCGCGTCAGGGCGGAAAGCAGTTCCGGCGTGTCGCGCAAATGGCGGGCGTGCGCGGCGAAGCCTTCGGCCTGCAGGATCAACCGGTTGATCAACGCGAAGTCGCCGAGCGGTGGCAGGGTCGCCTCAACCGCGCCCAGCCGTGCCGCTGTATTGTCCAGCGCCATGGCGATCTCCATGCTCGCCGTCATGTCGCGGGTGTGAAAGTGACGGACATAGCCCACCCGCGCACCGTCGGCGGCGTCCAGCCGCATGCCTAGCGCGCCTGCGGCGATACGCATGTCCTCGATGCTGCGGGTCAGGAGCCCGAGATGATCGAGCGTCACGGCGAGCGGCGTCACGCCGTCAAGCGGCAGCACGCCCCTGCCCGGCTTCAGCCCCACGACCCCGCACGCGCTCGCCGGGTTGCGCACCGATCCGGCGGTGTCGGTACCGATCGCGAGGGGCGTCAGCCCGGCTGCGACCGCAGCCCCCGCGCCGGATGATGAGCCGCCCGGGTGATGATTGATGTTCCAAGGATTACGGGCCGGCGGCCAGGCGAGATCGAACGCCGGGCCGCCGATCGCGAACTCATGTGTCGCGAGCTTGCCCAGGATCACGGCGCCGGCCGCACGCAATCGCGCAACGATCGCAGCGTCATCGGCGACCGGCGCGGGATCGGTGACCCGCGAATGGCAGCGGGTAGGTAGACCTGCGACATCAATCACGTCTTTGATCGCGACCGGAATGCCGTCCAGCGGACCCAGAGCAAGGCCGTTCGACCACCGCTCTGCGGCGTTGCGGGCGGCCACGTGCGCACTTGGCGGATCGATCGCGACGAAACTGCGCAACTGTGGGTCGATCTCCGCGATGCGGTCGAGCAGGGCGGCGAGCAGCGTCGGCGGGTCGAGCCAGCCCGCTGCAAAAGCGCGGCCTATCGCCGCGATCGAGAGACGATGGAGCGGTGTGGTGCGGTCGTCCGGAAGTGACGAAGGCGCGGAAAAGGCTTTCCTCGCCGAAGGCAGCCGGTCGCGCGGTCGCGGCGTTGCGACAATCAGTGCTTGGATCGCTACCGCCTGCTCGGACGCCGTTCCCAGCGCCGTCGCGATCTCGTCCGGATGCTGCGCCCAGCCGACGCCGAGCCCGGCTGAATGCGCCGCCGCAGCGATGTCCCGATCGTCCATTCCCGCTTGTCCGCCGCAACCGGCATCCGGACAAGGCCTATGCGTGATTCGCAATCACACCGCCGCCAACTATGACGATTGCACCGAGCCGAGGATTGTAGAGCGTCCAATGACCAGCGATCACGCCGACATTCGCGAGGCGGTGCGCCGCCTGTGCGCCGACTTCCCTGGACCTTATTGGCAGGAGAAGGATCGTGACCGCGCCTATCCAGTCGAGTTCGTTCAGGCGCTGACGCGCGCGGGGTATCTCTCCGTCCTGATCCCGGAGGAATATGGCGGTTCGGGGCTTGGGCTGGGCGCCGCAATTGCGGTGCTGGAGGAAATCCACCGCGCTGGATGCAACGGCGGTGCCGCGCATGCGCAGATGTACGTGATGGGCACAGTGCTCAAGCACGGCTCGCCCGAGCAAAAGGCGAAGTACCTGCCGGCGGTTGCGAGCGGCGCGCTGCGGCTCCAGGCGTTCGGGGTAACCGAGCCCACGGCGGGTACCGACACGACGCGCATCCGCACCTTCGCCCGGCGCGACGGCAGCAATTACATCGTGTCGGGGCAGAAGATCTGGATCAGCCGCGCCGAGCATTCGGACCTGATGGTGCTGCTGGTCCGCACGACGGCGCGCGACGATGCAGCCCGGCCCGGCGATGGCATGAGCGTGCTCCTGGTCGACATGCGAGAGGCGGTCGGCAATGGTCTGACAATCAGGCCAATCCGCACGATGCTCAATCACGCGACGACCGAGCTGTTCTTTGACGACCTGCGCGTGCCGGCCGCAAACCTGATCGGCGAAGAGGGCAAGGGCTTCCGCTACATCCTGGACGGGATGAACGCCGAGCGCATTCTGATCGCCAGCGAATGCATTGGCGACGGGCGCTTCTTCATCGACCGTGCCAGCGCCTATGCAGGCGACCGCAACGTGTTCGGGCGCGCGATCGGCGAGAACCAAGGCGTGCAGTTTCCGATCGCGCGCGCCCATGTCCAGCTCTCCGCGGCGGCTCTGATGGTGGATAAGGCGGCGGCGTTGTTCGACGCCGGCGACGCATGCGGAACCGAGGCCAACATGGCCAAGATGCTGGCGTCGGAAGCGAGCTGGTACGCCGCGGACATGTGTGTCCAGACACATGGCGGCTTCGGGTTTGCCGAGGAATATGACATCGAGCGCAAGTTTCGCGAGACGCGGCTGTACCAAGTGGCGCCGATCAGTACCAATTTGATCCTCAGCCATGTCGCGACACATGTGCTCGATCTGCCCAAGTCATTCTGATGGCGGGCGCGCTGACCGGCAATCTGGTGGTTACGCTGGAGCAGGCGGTGGCCGCGCCCCTGTGTACGGCGCGGCTGGCCCAAGCCGGTGCGCGGGTGATCAAGATCGAACGCGCGGAAGGCGATTTTGCGCGCGGTTACGACAGCGTCGTACACGGAGAGAGCGCGTACTTCGTGTGGCTCAACCGGGGCAAAGAGAGTCTGGTCCTTGACATCAAGCAGCCCGGCGATGCCGCGCTGCTCACTCGGCTGCTCACCCGGGCCGACGTGTTCGTGCAAAATCTCGCACCCGGTGCGGCCGCCCGCGCAGGGTTCGGCTCAGCGGCGCTGCGGGCTCGGCATCCGCGCCTCATCACGGTCGACATCTCTGGATATGGAGACGACGGACCGGCACGTTACATGAAGGCGTATGACTTCCTGATCCAATGCGAGACCGGGCTCGCCTCCATCACCGGCGGCGTCAGCGAGCCGGGCCGGGTCGGGGTGTCGGTGGCCGACATCGCCTGCGGCATGAATGCGCACGCAGCCGTCCTGCAGGCATTATATGCGCGCCACGCAACCGGCGACGGCGCAGGGATCGCCGTTTCGCTGTTCGACTCGATCGCGGACTGGATGACGGTACCGCTGCTCCACTTTGATTATGCGGGTGAAGCGCCGGCGCGCGCCGGGCTGCACCACGCGACCATCGCACCTTATGGGGCGTATCCGTGCGGCGACGGGCGGCAGGTCGTGCTGGCCATTCAGAACGAACGCGAGTGGCGTGCGTTTTGCGCGCGCGTGCTGGAGGATGCAGGGCTTGCCGATGATGCGCGTTTCGCATCCAATGCCATGCGATGCGCCAACCGGCCTGCGCTCGACGCCATCATCGGGGCGGTGTTCGGCAGGCTGAGCGTGGCCGCAACCGTCGAGCGGCTCGCTGCTGCCGGAACAGCCTATGCCTCGCTCAACGGCGTGGCCGACCTGTCCGCGCACCCGCAATTGCGGCGTGAAGACGCGGTAACGCCCACCGGCCTGGTCGCGTTGCCAGGCCCACCTGTCCGGTGGTTCGGCGCGGCGCACGCCAGCCTCTCCATTCCTGCGATCGGGGCGCAGAGTGAAGCCATCCGTGCGGAGTTTTCAGCGTAATTGCGCCGGCAAATGCCTTCCCGGCTCTTACTGCTGACCCTGCCCGAATAGCGGGGTGCGCCGCGCTCGCTGCTGTCAGCCCGGGCGTGACGCGCAAAGAATGATGCATGCTCACCGCGCAAGATCTCGCCCCAGTGCCGCCGATCAGCGACGCGCTCGTTGTCCTGCTCGGTGCAGAGCGGGTCGAAACGGGGTTGGAGAAGCGGACCTTCTTCGCGACCGACATGAGCCGGCAGGGTCCTGCCGCCGCCGCGGTCATCCGGCCCGATGACGCCGGGCAGGTTGCGGCCGCGGTCCGGCTGTGCACCGCCAGCGGCGTGGCCGTGATCCCGCGCGGCGGTGGCTTCTCGTACACCGGCGGGTATGTTCCCACACAGGCGGACAGCGTGGTCGTCGACTTGCGCGGGCTGGATCGGATCGTGGAGATCAACGCCGCTGACAGGTACGTCGTCGTTGAGGCCGGCTGCACCTGGCGCCGGCTGTACGAGGCGCTGAAGGAACAGGGGCTGCGCACGCCCTATTTCGGTCCGATGTCAGGGTATTACGCCACCGTCGGGGGCGCGCTGAGCCAAGGGTCGTTTTTTCTAGGCTCGTCGCAATACGGCCCGGTGGCCGAGTCGGTGCTGGCGGTGGAGGTTGCGCTGGCGGACGGGACGCTATTGCGCACCGGCTCGTGGGGCGGGGCCGCGAACGCCGTTCCCTTCTTTCGCAGCTACGGACCCGACCTGACCGGCCTCTTCCTGAGCGATACCGGCGCGTTGGGGTTCAAGACCAAGGCGGTGTTGAAGCTGATACCCTTCCCCGCGCATCAGGCGTTCGCCAGCTTCGCCTTCGAGAAGGAGGCGGCGGCGGTGGATGCGGTGTCGGCGATCGCGCGCACCGCCCTTGCCGCAGAGTGCTATTGCTGGGACCCGTATTTCGTCAAAGTCATGGCCACCGCCACCAAGGGGCTGGCGGAGGATCTGAAGATACTCGCCGGCGTCGCTCGGGGTGGCGGCTCGGCGCTGCGCGGCTTCTTCAACGCCGCGCGGCTGGCCAAGGCGGGCAAGGCGGTCTTCAGCGGCGACATCTTCATGCTCAATGTGACGGCCGACGACGCGAGCCGCGCCGGCGCCGACGGGCGGATTGCCGAGCTCAAGGCGCTGGCTGTGGCGGCGGGCGGACGCGAGATGCCCGCATCGGCACCGATGGCGATGCGGGGAACGCCCTTCATCAACTTCAACACGGCCGATCGGCGCCGACCGCTGAGGAATTTACCGACGCATGGCCTGGTTCCTCACTCGCGCCTCCCCGCGCTCAGCCGCGAGATCCGCGCGCTGCTCGCCACCTATGCTCAGGCGATGCACGGCGCGGGCGTAGAATGCGGGGTCATCTATTTCGGGGTCGGCCAGCAGGCCGCCTGTATCGAGCCGATCTTCTACTGGGACGACGAACAGCATTTCCAGCATGACCGCGTCTCTGAACGAACCAATCTGGAAGCCGTAGAGCGCGTCCCCGCCCCGGCCGCGAATGCGTTGATCGCTGGTATCCGCGAGGAAATGATCGGCCTTTTATCCCGGCACGGCAGCGCGCATGTGCAGATCGGCAGGTCGTACCCCTGGCTCGAGACGCGCAGCGGTTCAGCCGCCACGCTGGCGCGGGCCATCAAACAGCTCGTTGACCCGCAAGGATTGGTGAACCCGGGCTCACTGGGGTTCTAGAGCATGACCGCATCTGACGGATTCAGGATTTCGTTTGAGCGCCAGATGTGATTCAAGCTGCTGTCTGGTCAGGAGCGGGCAGCGATGGCGCGACCATATTCTCAAGATCTTCGTGAGCGTGTTGTTTTGTGCGTGGCGTCGGGAGCAACGTGCCGCGAGGCGGCGGCGCGGTTTGATATTGGTCTGGCGACAGCGGTGCGCTGGTCGCATCGGTATCGCACGACCGGCGATGCATCGGCGCGTCCGATGGGCGGCAGCCGGCGTGCGGTCCTGGGTGGCGAGCGTGACTGGTTGCTGGCGCGGATCGCCGAGAAGCCGGACCTGACGCTGCGGGCGATCGTGGCCGAGCTGGCGGCACGCGATGTCCGTGTCAGCTATGATGCGGTTTGGCGCTTCTATCGTCAGGCGGGAATGACGTTCAAAAAAAAGCCTGCATGCGGCCGAACAGGACCGACCGGACGTGGCGCGCAAGCGGGAACGCTGGCGACGTCATCAGCATAGGCTCGATCCACGCCGTCTGGTCTTCATAGACGAGACCTGGGCCAAGACGAACATGACGCGGACCCACGGTCGATCGCTGCGCGGCGAGCGGCTGGTGGCCAAGGTCCCGCATGGTCGCTGGCGCACGCTGACCTTCATCGCCGCGCTGCGCCACGACCGGATCACCGCGCCCATCGTGTTCGACCAGCCGATCAATGGCGAGACGTTCACGGCCTATGTCGAACAGGCGCTGCTGCCCACGCTCACACCTGGCGATGTCGTCATCCTCGACAACCTGGGCAGCCACAAAGGCAAGGCTGTCCGTCAGGCGATCCGCAAGGCGGGCGCGCATCTCCTGTTCCTGCCGCCATACAGCCCCGACCTGAACCCCATCGAGCAGATGTTCTCCAAGCTCAAAACACTGCTGCGAAAGGCCGACGAGCGATCTGTCGAGGCAACATGGAAACGGATCGGCTCCCTCCTCGAATGCTTCTCATCACACGAATGCGGCAACTACCTCGCCAACTCAGGATACACCACAACGTGATCCGGTCACGCTCTAGGAACCGAAGTTCGGTTTGCCGCGCGAAAATGCGAAACTCGCATAGCGGCTGTGTCATCGTTGCGCTTCCGGCATAATGCTTGGGATCAGGAGCGTTCGATGGAGATCCAACAGCTAAGGCATCTGATCGCCGCCGTCGAAAATCGCAACCTGCTCAAGGCCGCCGACAAGGCGTACATCTCACAGTCGGGAATGAGCCGCAGCCTCAAGAGCCTGGAGCGGCGGCTCGGCGTGCCGCTGCTGTCGCGCGGCCCCAAGGGCGTCGAACCGACCGTCTATGGCCTGTCGGTCATCCGCCGCGCGAAGGTGATCCTGAACGAGGTGGCGCGATCGGTCGAGGAAGTGCGCGCCATCGAGGGCGGCCGTATCGGCGAGACGACCTTCGGCGTGACGCAGAACTACGCCAATTATCTGATGCCAGAGCTGCTTGCAAAGCTGCACGTCGAGCGGCCAAATCTCCGCGTCACCGTGGTCGCCGACGGATTTCTAGAGATCGTCAAGAAGGTCAAGACGGAGGAGCTGGACTTCGCCTTCGGTCTGATCGGCCGCATCCATCACAGCGACGGGTTGACGATCGAGCCACTGATGGAAAACCGGTCGAGCGTCGTGGCGGGTGTCCGTCATCCCTTTGCCGGTCGTACCGATGTTTCGGTCGACGATCTGGCGTGTGCATCCTGGGCGATGCTGTCGAGCGAGAGCGTGCAGCGTGGGTTCGGCCTGTTCTTCGAGGGACGCGGTCTGGCAGTGCCGGTGCAGATGTTGAAATGCAATTCGATCGCCATGCTTCGCCACGTCGTCGCCGAAACAGACGCGCTCACGATTCTCCCGCGGGAGGTGGTGCAGCCGGAGATTGACGCCGGCCGGCTGGTGGCGCTTGAATGCGAGGTCCCGGTCGAGCGAACCCGCATCGGGCTGATCTTTCGGGATGGGGGTCTTGCCACGCCGCAGGCCGAGGCGGTCGCCGACCGTATTCGCGCGGCGGTGGCGACCCGGGCCGCCGCGCTGATCGCCGACGAGCAGCCGCTCTGCGTGGCGGCCAGCTAAGGATACGTATGGACCCGCTGGATATCTATCGCCGCACCTTGACATCGGGCGGTCCGGAACCGGCCGCCTGGTGGTATCTCGGCACCACCAGCTTTGTGGCGGAAGGTCATCCCGAGATCATCGTCAACCACGTCGAAACGGTGATGCTCTATCGCGCAGAGCCCATCGAGCCCGATGCCTTCCGCGTACCGTGGTGGGAGATCGGATTGTTTCGCGATGCGATCACGGGAGAGCTGGCGACCGACTGGCTAAATCCGCTTACGGGCGTGACCGTCGCCGCGCCGCGAACCTTTGAGGAAGGGCCGTCAGGCTACACCATTGGCCGGTCGGGCGGCGGCATCGTGCTGACCGACGCGGTGCAGGCGTTCGCCGCATTGGATCGCGCGAAGGTGACCGTCACTGATGTGAACGGCCGGGTTTGCGTGACGCAGGTCGAGGAGAAGGTGCGCTCGTTTCCCGGTCGCGACGGTATCCCCGATCTGGACGCCGGGCAGGGCAGCCGGTCGCGCACGGTCCTGCAATGGTTCGCCAATGCCAGCGACCTGGCAGCGAACGCACCGAGCGTACCGGCGACGGGGCTGTACAGTTTCACGATCGGCGCGCCGCCCTGGCTCGGGATGGACGAGCATCCCGGCGTCTTTTGCGTGAAGGGGCTGATGCACAAGGCTCCGTTGGAACGGCCGCTCAACCCGCGCGGCTGGTCCGACCTGAAAGCCTTGTTCCCGCAGTATTTCAAAGGCGATGCGATCCAGCCCCGCTGGCACTAGCAGGGCGCCGGCTCCCGACAGCGGATCAGCGCGGCGATCGCCGGCGCGTGCGCGTCGAGCACCGCACCCGTCAGCTGCGGCAACTCGACCACTTCCGCGTCGGGGATCAACGCCGCAGCCAGCCGCGACGGTTCGGCAAGGTGGCCCGGCACGTTGAGCACGGTCGCCCGCTGGCGCACCAGCGGCAGTCGTCCGGCCAAGTCATGCGCGAACAGGGCTTCATGCGCGCGCCAGCCGTCGGGCCACGCCTTCAGTTCGTCAACGAAGTTCTCGAAGCCCCCGCGCAGCGACAATCCGGCGGGCCGTTCAGTGACAAGAAACCGCCAGCGTTCCGCAAACTGATCGAGTGTTTCGGCGAGCCGATGCGGCGCAGCGAGCTTCTTTCGCCACGCTGCGAAATCCAGTGCGGCAAAATGCGGGACGCCCATCAGTATCAGCCGGCCGACGCGGTGTGGGTGGGCGATCGCAAGCTCGACCGCGATCGACGCCCCGGTATGATAGCCGAAGAGGTCGAACCGGGTAGGCAGCGCCGGCAGCAGCGCCCCCGCATAACCGGCGATGTCGAGCGGCGCGGGCGGCGCATCGGACTCGCCATAGCCTGGCGTGTCTGGGGCGATCGCCCGGACCCGCCCGTCGAGCGCCCGCAGCAATGGCTCGAACGTGCGCGACGAGTAGGCGGTGGCATGGAGGCAGACGAGCGACGTGCCCGGCACGGCCGCGTTTTCGCGCAGATGGACCTGCCCGACCCCGCCTTCTGCATAGCCCTTCCGGATCATGCGGGGGTCGTCTCGGCCGTCATGGTGACGGTCCCGCCCTCGTCTGTTATCCACAGCTCATTGCCCGCCATCGCCAGGGTGAACGCGCGGCCGAGAAAGAGCGGCGCGTGGCCGCGGAACGAAAAGGCGGCGGGAACGATCCCCTCGCCCGTCGCCAGCTCGATCAGCAGCATCGCCTGAAGCGGGCCGTGCACCACCAGCCCAGGATACAGCTCTACCTCACGCGCATAGGGTGCATCGTAATGGATGCGGTGGCCGTTGAAGGTCAGCGCGGAAAAGCGGAACAGCAGCACCTCGTCGCTGGTCATCGCGCGGGTAATTGCGGGCGCGGGCCGCTCGACCCGCTTCGGCGGGCGCGGCTCGGTGATCGGCAGGTAGACGAGGTCCTGCTCCTCGACGATCCGCTCGACACCATCGACCGACAGGTCATGGCGCAGCGTGACGAACGTCATGCCCGGCTTCTCGGCGACCGCAGCGATGGTGGTGCGTTTGTCCAGCGTAGCACCGACCGGCACCGGGCCGAGGAAGCGGAGCCGCCCCCCCGCCCACATCCGCCGGGGGTAGCCGACGGGCGGCATGAACCCGCCGAGCGCCGGGTGCCCGTCCGCACCCAGCGTGTCGCGCGGCGCCCCGGAAAGGTGGAACAGCCAATGGCCGAGCAGCGGCAGCATCCCCACCGACCAATGCGCGCCGTCGTGCCCCAGCGTCGCCGCCAGCCGCGCGATCGGCGACGCGGTGACCACGTCCTCGGTCGCGACCGAGCGGCCGATCCAATCGTCGAACCTGCCCTCCGTCATCGCCTCACCCGTCCAGAAAGTCGGCGATGATCCGCCACATCCGGTGACGCGCATTCTGGAGGTGGCCATAATCGCCGCCCTCGGGCACCACTACCAGCGCCTTGTCGTTGGTCGCCAGCTTCTCGAAGAAATCGCCGCGCCCCGACCCGCCTTGCATGTAGTTCTGCATCCCCGCGGCATAGCCGTAGAGCATCAGCGTCGGTACCGTGATCAGGTCGGCGACGGCGGCAATGCTGCCCTCCTCATTCTCGACGCGGATGCCGTTGGGCGAGCGGGGCTCGTTCGCCTCGGCCTGGGTCGCGAGCGCCTCGTGCGCGGCGGGCTCCATGAAGTCGAGCTCAAGCCGGTCACGGAAATACGCGGCGGTATTCGACCACCAGTCGTCCTTCTCGGGGAAGGGCACGATGTTGCCGCCGCCGATCGCGGGGTCGAGCATCACCATCCGGCCAATCTTGGCGGCGCCGGTCGCGGCATAGCGGCCGACGATCCGACCGCCCCACGACCAGCCCAGGAGATGCGGCTTCGCGAACCCCTGCGCGATCACCCAGTCGATCACGGCGGCCGTATCGTCGATCGCCTGATCGGTCTTGACCGAATGCGGGTGCCCGTCGAGCTCGCTGTCGCGATAGCCGCGGATCGAGAAGGTCACCACGCCGAAGCCGCGCGCGACGAGCGCCTCCATCATCGAATAGTCGTCGCGGTCACCGAATGAGAAGTCATAGCCGAGCTGCCCCGACAGGTTCGCGCCCTGAACGAGGATGACGACGTGCACAGGCTTCGCTTCCAGCCCCTTGGTGCGGACCGAGAGCTTGCCGGCGGGGCCGGGAATGAACAGGTCGGTGGCGACGGCCATGATGGCTCCTTCTAGGGGATGACGACCTGGCGCACGGCGCGGCCGGCGGCGAGGGTGTCGAACAGGGCGTTGATCTCGGCGAGCGGCGATACCGAGCTGAGCAGGCGCTCGACCGGCAGCCGCCCCGCCCGCCACAGCGCGATATAGCGCGGGATGTCGCGCGCCGGGATGCTGCTGCCCAGATAGCTGCCGATGATCGTCTTGCCGTCGCCGACCAGGCTCACGGCGGGGATCGAGAAGCGTTCGGTGGGGTTGGGCAACCCCACCGTCACCACCCGCCCGCCGCGCCGGGCCAGCGCATAGGCACGTTCAAGCACCGCCGCTTTGCCGACGGTCTCGACGACCAGATCAGGGGCTGCGATGCCGTCCTCCTCGCCCGGCGCGAACGCCGCCGCCGCACCGAGCTCGAGCGCCAGCGCGCGCTTCTCGGCCACCGGGTCGATGACGCTGATCGGGTTGCCCCCCCCTGCGACCCCGCCGAGCAGCGCGGCGAGACCGACCCCGCCAAGGCCATAGATGGCGACGCTCTCCCCCACCCGCAGCGCGGCCGAATTAAGCACCGCGCCGACGCCGGTCAGCACGGCGCAGCCGAACAGCGCCGCGACCTCGGCCGGGATATCGGCGTCGATGCGTACCGCGGAGCGCCGGTCGACCACCGCATGGCTGGCGAACGCCGACACACCGAGATGGTGGTGGACGTCGCAGCCGTCGCGGCTGAGCCGGAAGCCGCCGCCGAGCAGTTCGCCCTTGCCGTTCGCCGCCGCGCCATTTGGGCACATATACCCCTCGCCCGACACGCAGCGGACGCACTCGCCGCAGGCGGGCAGGAAGGCCAGCACCACCCGGTCGCCGACCTTGAACAGCGTGTCCGCTTGATCGCCGAGCGCCTCGACCGTCCCCACCGCCTCGTGCCCCAGTGCCATCGGCATCGGCCGGGGCCTGTCGCCGTTGATCACCGAGAGGTCCGAATGGCACACGCCAGCCGCCTCGATCCTCACCAACAGCTCGCCAGCGCGCGGCGCCGCCAGATCGAGCGCGTCGAGCGACAGCGGTTTGGTGGCCGCCAGCCCGCCCGTGTGGCCGATACAATCCAGCACGGCAGCGGTGATCTTCATGGGTTCATCCTGCTCTCATCTCCGTCCGATGCGCCACGCCGGGATGCGCAACGGGCGTTGCGCTTCACGCAAGCTTGCCAAGTGATCGGCACGTAAACATCATGGCACTATGGATGCCGACCAGGAGCTCAAGTCGCTGAAGCGTGGTCTGAAGGCGGTGCTGCTCATCAACAGCCAGGGCTCGCTCGCCATTTCGGAACTCAGCCGCGGGCTCGACCTGCCCCGCACGACGGCGGAACGGGTGTTGATGACCCTGCTCGCGGAGGGCTTCGTAGATCGTGATCCCAAGACCAAGCGCTTCTTCCTCACCGATCGGGTCCGCGCGTTGTCAGGCGGTTATTCGGACGATAGCTGGATCGCCCATGTCGCGACGCCGATGCTGTTCGAGACCACCCGCGAAATCGGCTGGCCGCTGATCATCGCCACGCCCGCCGGCGAATATATGCGCACGCGCCTGACCACCGATCCCGCGACGTCGCTCAATATCCATCGCCGCCATATCGGTTCCGAGATCGCCATGGCGGTGTCGTCGAGCGGCATCGTTCACCTTGCCTTTCTCGATCCCGAACAGCGGCGCATCATGCTTCAGATCCTGTGTGAGTCTGACGATCCCGACCAGGTGCCGGCGCGCGACCCGCTGCGCATGCGCTATGCGCTAGATCATGCCCAGCGTGAGGGCTATAGTTTCGGGCTCGATCTCGGGCGCGAACGCAGCGTCAGCGTGCCTATCCTGGAGCATGGGCAGGTCAAGGCGGTCCTGGTCATGGTGTTCATGGCGCGCGGCCTTACGCACGAGGAGGTGATCCGCGACTTCGTGCCGCGACTGAAGACGATGGCCGCGGATATCGAGCGGCTCGCCTTTTCCGATCACCATCTGCCGGTGCTGTAGCTACCGGATTTCGGTTGAGCACGGGAACGAGATGGACGGCGCGCAGGCGCTTGCGCACCGGACGATGATGGCCACGCTGCTCCGCTCTGCACCGTCCCGACTACTCGAGTCCAGCGCGGCGGCGCGGGCGTTCCTCGATGGTCCTCACCGCATGCTGATCGGCGGCGAGTGGGTGGAGGGTGAAGGCCGCGCCATCCTCGTGGAGAACCCTGCGCGCGCCGAGCCGTTGGCGGAGATCCATGCCGCATCGGCGGGGCAGCTCGATCAGGCGGTGGGCGCCGCCCGCCTGGCGCTCAACGGCGACTGGGGACGGATGAGCGGGCGCGACCGCGGCGTGATCCTGTCACGGGTTGCCGACCTCCTCGACGCGCGCGCGGAACTGATCGGCGAGGTGATGACGCTCGACAACGGATCGCCGCTCGCCTCCTCCACGATGGTGGTCCGTCATCTCGCGGCCGAACTATTTCGCTACTACGCCGGCTGGGCGACGAAGATTGCGGGCGAGAGCTTCCAGCCGAGCCTGACGGCGCGGCCGGGACTGGATTTCCTGGTTGCCACCTTGCGCGAGCCGGTGGGGGTGATCGGCGCGATCGTACCTTGGAATGCGCCGCCCGGCATGATCGCGCTGAAGATGGCGCCGGCGCTCGCCGCGGGCTGCACGATGGTGCTCAAGACGGCCGAACTGGCGCCGCTGGTCGGCGAATTGATGGCACAGATTTGGGTCGAGGCGGGCGGGCCGCCAGGCGCGTTCAACCTACTGCACGGTCATGGCGAGGATATCGGCGCCGCCCTCGCCGCGCATCGCCATGTCGACAAGATCACTTTTACCGGCTCCACCGCGGTCGGCCGCAAAATCGTCGAGGCCGCCACCGGCAACCTGAAAAAGGTGAGCCTGGAGCTCGGCGGCAAGTCACCCGTCATCGTTTTCCCCGACGCTGATCTGGACGCGGTGATCCCGGCGGCGGCGATGGCGTGCTACCTCTCCACCGGGCAGCAATGCATGGCGGGATCGCGGCTGTTCCTCCACGCCGCCATCCACGACCGGGTGGCGGAAGGCGTCGCCGCCTATGCGCGGACGCTGGCGGTCGGCGATGGAATGCGCGCCGACACGACCCTCGGACCGCTGATCTCCGCACGGCAGAAAGCGCGGGTGCTAGACTATATCGAGATCGCCAAGCGCGAGGGCGCGACGCCGCTGCTGGAAAGCGACGAGATCGACGGCCCCGGCCATTTCGTTGGTCCGGCGCTGTTCACAGGGGTGACGCCGGGAATGCGGATCGAACAGGAGGAGGTGTTCGGCCCGCTCATCGCCGCGATCCGTTTTGAGGAGGAGGACGAGCTGCTCCACGCGGTCAACGGCACCGCCTATGGCCTGTCCGGGTCGGTGTGGACGCGCGACATCCAGCGCGCCCTGCGCGTCGCCAAGCGGGTCGATTCCGGCCAGGTCGCGATCAACGCGCATGCGGCGATGAGCGCGGAGACGCCGTTCGGCGGCAATCGCCAGTCGGGCTGGGGCCGCGAGTTCGGACGCGATGGGCTCGACGGCTATCTCAAGACGAAAGCGATCAGCATCAACCTGGGTCCGAAACCTTGAGCGCACGGCTGCTCGTCGTCGGTGCGGGACTTGGTGGCCTGACTGCGGCCTTGGCGTTGCGCCGCGCCGGCTTTGACGTTGCCGTCTATGAGGCAGCGCCTGCGCTGGGCGAAGTTGGCGCGGGGCTTACCCTTAGCCGTGGGGCGCAGAGCGTGTTCCGGCATCTGGGTTTGCAGGACCGGGTCGCGGCGATGTCGACACCGTCGGCGGCCTTTCCGTTTCTCCATTACCGGACGGGCGCCCTGCTGGCGGGTGGTATCGATCCGGGCGAAGGGTTGCCGGACGATGGTGTGGCGGACATTTCGCGCCAGTGTCATCGCGCCGACCTGCACGCGATCCTGGCGGGAGCGTTCGACGGCGGGCTCCATCTGGATCACACGCTGGTCGCGGTGGAGGAAACGTCGAAGGGCGTCCGCGCTCGCTTCGCCAACGGCAATACGACGCACGGCGACGCGCTGATCGCCGCGGACGGCGTGCGGTCGGCTGCGCGGTCAATCCTGTGGGGCGAGGAGCCACCGCGCTTCACCGGCCAGATCGCCTATCGCTTCCTGGTGGACCGGGCGGAGGCGGCGCCGTTCCTGGAGCATGGCCGCGGCGCCGTCTTCATCGGTCCGGCTGCGACGTTCAACCGCTACACGTTGCGCGCGGGCCGGGTGCTCAACTGCGTCGGCATCGCGGCTACCGAGACATGGGCGGGCGAAGGATGGTCGACGCCTGCCACCCGCGACGAGCTGCTCGCGACCTTCGACGGCTGGCACCCGGCGGTGACCGGGTTGATGCGCCTGGCCGCCCGCTCGATCAAATGGGGCATTTTCGATCATATGCCGTTGCCCGCGTGGACGCGTGGGCGGATGACGCTGCTGGGCGACGCGGCGCACGCGATGCTGCCCTTTCTCGGTATGGGCGCGGCGATGGCGATCGAGGACGGCATGATCTTGGCGCGCGCCTTCGAGGCGAAAGGCGACCCGGCCGCCGCATTCGCCCACTATGAGGCCGCACGCATTCCCCGCACGACCTTGCTCCACGCGCGCTCGGTCGAGCAGGGCCGCTTGACGCAGGCGCGCGATCCCGATCGCTATGACCACGCCGCCGCTCCCGCTGCCGATCCCGCGATCCTCGGCTACGACCCGGTGACCGCCGCCTTTTGACCGGGACGGGTGTGACCTAAACAGCAAAGTCGCACCCGGCATCCGGTCGCTCTTCCACGTCGCCTGCCGCGGCGGCGCAACGCCGGACTATCGCTCCGACAGGAGATGGGCATGAGTTTCACCACGTTGCGCTATGAGACGGTCGACGGCATTGCGATCGTCACCTTTGCGACGCCTCAAAACCTGAATGGCATCACCGAAGCGCGCCTCGATGAGCTGGAGGCGGTGCTTGCCGGCTGCGAGCGCGACAGCTCCACGCGCGCGCTGATCCTGACCGGCGAAGGCCGCGCGTTCTGCGTCGGGCTTGACCTGGATTTGCTGGACCGCGCCTTCGGCGATCTCGATTACTTCGATGTCGTGGTCGGGCGCATAAACGGCATCATCACCCGGCTGGAAAATCTGGATATCCCGACCATTGCGGCAAACAACGGCTATACGCGCGCAGGCGGCTTTGAAATCTCGCTCGGCTGCGACTTCATGATCGTCGCCGACGAGGCCAAGGTGGGCGACGTTCACACCGACGCAGGTGTCGTCCCCGCCGCCGTCACATTAAGGCTGAAGCGCCGGGTCGGCGATCAGCGCGCCAAGGAGATCCTGTGGGGTGCGCGCTGGTATCAGGGACAGGAGGCGGTCGACATCGGGCTGGCGATCAAATCGGTGCCGCTCGCCACGCTTCGGGATGAAGCGATCGCCTACGCCAAGACGATGACGGACAAGCCCCGCGCGACTCTGGCCACGCTGAAGCAAATCATGCGCGACGGCCACGGCCTGTCAACCGCGGATGGGGCAGCGCTGGAGCTCATGGCGTTCTCGCACTATAATCGCACGGAGCAGTACGGGCGTGAGGGCTATGCCGCGTTCCGTGAGAAGCGGTTGCCGAGCTGGAAAGCAGCATGATAACGCGGCTGTTGTGCGCGCTGGCGCTATGGCTCGGGCTGGCCGCGCCGCTGGCGGCGTTGCAGCAGCCATCGCCTCAGGCCGGCGTCTCGCTCGACGCCGAACGATGCGCGGCGTTGGCGGGCGGCCGCTTTCAGGCGCTCAGGGGCGCGCCCACCACCGTCCTGAGAGCCAGTTTCGTCGCCGCCACCAGCCAGCGCCAGGCTTATTGCTCGGTCAGTGGATATGTAAACCCGGCGAATAATTTCGGGCTGTACCTCCCCGCGGACCATTGGAACGGCCGCTTCCTAGTGCGCGGCTGCGGTGGCAGCTGCGGCTCGGTCGTCACCGAACTCGCCTGCGGCCTTCATGCGCGCGACGGCTACGCCTGCCTGATCACGGACATGGGGCACAGCTCGACGCTGGTCGACAATAACTGGGTCAACAACAACCTGCAGGGCCTGGTCGATTTCGGCTATCGCGCGACGCACGTGACCGCCCTGGCGGGCAAGACGATCGCCACTGCCTTTTATGCGCGCGCCCCGGACAAGAGCTATTTTTTCGGCTGCTCGACAGGTGGGCGTCAGGGCCTGATCGAAGCCGAGCGGTTCCCCGATGATTTCGACGGTATCGTCGCCATCGCGCCGGCCAGCCTCGCGCCCTTCGGGAGCAGGCAGGCCGCGAGCGTGTCCGATGTGGACGCCTTCAACACTAAACCCGACGGGTCTCCGATCCTGCCCAATCGCAAGGCGGTGCTGGTTCATCAGGCGGTGGTGCGCGCCTGCGACGGCAATGACGGGGTCCGCGATGGACTGATCGGCAACCCGCGCCTGTGCCGGTGGCGGCCCGAGGATCTGGCCTGCGCCGGGCGCGCCGTGCGCGACTGCCTGACGTCGGCTCAAGTCGCGATGCTCCACAGGATGTACGAATGGCGGGGCGCGCAGAAGGGGTCCGAGCTGAACTGGATCGGCACCTATATCCGCAACGCGCCGCTGCCGGGCGAACAGTGGCAGCCGGTGTTCGACCTGGCGGTGGGACGCGGTGATCCCGCAACGATCGAGTCGATGGTCAACCCCGGCAATCCCGACCTTCGCCCCTTTCGCGACCGCGGCGGACGACTGATCCTGGTGCAGGGCTGGGCAGATCATTCGGTGATGCCGCCACCGACAATCGATTTCTATCAGATGGTCACCAAGACGATGGACGGCCCCGCCGCCACCGCTCGCTTCGCCCGGTTGTTCATGGTGCCGGGTATGGATCATTGCGCCGGGGGAGAGGGCGCGAGCGCCATCGACTATATGGCGGCGATCACGGCGTGGGTCGAGGGTAGGACGGCACCGGCCAGCCTGCACGGCGTCCACACCACGCCCGGCGCACCGCTTGACTATTTCGGCATCGATCTGCGCAATCTCGATCGACGCTACTACGTCTTTGAACGCGATCATAATGCCTGGCCCGGCGGTAGCACGCCGGTGGGACGGGCGACGCCCGCCGCCGCCGACACTCGCCCCCTGCCCCGTCGCCTTGCCGAGACGCTGACGCAGAGTGAGCAAACGGCAGTTGCTGCCGGTTTTCCCCGCCAGAGCGTGCTGAACGCGATGATGAGGGCCATGTGGGAACTCTTCTACCGCGGCGGCACGGGTGCGGATGAGCAGGCCGCGGCGCTTGCCGGAGTACCGCAAGGATCTCTTTCGCCAATCGCTCGCGAGGCGGTGGCGAGGATGCAGGCGGAGCTTGCGCTGGACTGATCCGGCAGTGTGGAGACTGGGATGGCTGGCCATATCGATATTGTCTGCAACATCTACACCCCTGAGGCGGTGGCCAACGGCTGGACCGGGCTCGATGACGATTTTAAGCGCCAGGTGCGGATGCCGGCCGAAATGTTCGGTGGTGTCACGACCGACGACTATTTGCGCAAGATGGACCGGGCCGGGATAGAGCGCTCGCTGCTGATCGCGGTGCGCGCGGGCGACCTCAACGTGCGCGGCTCGTGGGAAATCCCGTACACGGTCATTGCCGACATATGCCGCGCGCATCCGGACCGCTTTTCGGGGCTGGCCGGGATCGACCAGACCCGCGGCATGCAGGGAATGCGCGACCTGACGCAGGCGGTCCAGGAATATGGCTTCGTCGGTGCGCACTGGTATCCGCACTGGTTCGCGTGCGCGCCCAACGCCGCGCAGATCTATCCCTATTACGCCAAATGCTGCGAGCTCGACATTCCGATCATGATGCAGGTCGGGCAGAACCTCGTCTATTCGAAGGAGCGGCGGCTGCCGTCGGTGGCGCGGCCGATCCTGCTCGACCAGGTCGCGATCGACTTTCCCGATCTGTCCATCATCGGCATCCATATCGGCGTGCCGTGGACCGACGAGATGATTGCGATGTGCTGGAAGCACGCCAACATTTACACCGCCGGCGACGCCTACGCGCCGAAACACTGGCCCAAGCAATATGTTCGCTATGCCGACAGTTACGGCAGCCACAAGGTGTTGTTCGGCACCGATTGGCCGGTGATCGACCCCGAGCGCGCAGTGGCGGAGGTGGCCGAACTGGGACTGCGGCCGACGAGCCATGCCAAGCTCATGCGCGAGAATGCGTTGGCGGTCTTCGCGAAGCTGCCGCGTTGATGGTGTCCAGCACCTTCTGTTCAATGACCTTTGGCGCGGCGATCCGCGCGGCGGCCGGGCGCAATCCGGTGAAGGTGGCGATCAAATTCGGGACGGCCGAACTGAGCTTCGGCGACTATGCGCGGCGCATCGGTCAGCTGCGCGACGCGGTGATCGCGTTGGAGGTGGGGACGGGCCACGTCGTCGCGCTCTGCTCTCGCAACCGCATTGAGTTCATGGAGGTCGTTGCCGGCGTTCCCGATGCCGGCGCGGCGGTGGCGACGATCAACCCGCGCCTGGCCCCGGCCGAAGTGCGGCAGGCGCTGGCGGATTGCGGAGCGCGGATCGTCTTCGTCGATCGGGAGTCGCGCGCGCTGGTCGAGGCGGCGCAGCTAGGCGACTTGACCCTGATCGAATTCGGCCCCGACTACGAAACCCTGCTCGCCTCCGCGCCCACCCCCGCCGCGCTGCCGCAGATCGACGAGCGGGACGCCTGGACCATCCCCTACACCTCGGGCACCACTGGCAAGCCCAAGGGCGTCGTCCTGTCGCACCGCTCGCGGATGCTGGTTGGGCTGATCTGCGCCGCCGAGTTCGGCTGTTTCGGGCCGGACGACCGCTTCCTGGCGATGACGCCGATGAACCATGGCGGCGGGCTCGGCTTCCCGACCGGGGTGCTGGCGGCGGGCGGCTCGATCGAGATCCTCGATAGATTTGACGCCGAGACGGTGCTTGAACGGTTGAAGTTCGGTGGGATCACCGCGGTGTTCATGGTGCCGACGCATTTCCAGATGATTTTCGCGCTGCCGCCCGAGACGCTCGCCAGATACGATCACCCGCCGATCCGCAGCATCCTCGCCAACGCCGCACCGTTACCACAGGCGTTGAAGCCCCGGATCCAGGCCTATTTCGGCGAGACGGTGCTCAACGAGCTTTACGGCGCCACCGAGACCGGCCTTGTCTGCAACCTTCGTCCCGGCGACCAGCTGCGCAAGGAACAATGCGTTGGCACCACCTTTCCCCATATCGAAGCTGAGGTCCGCCGCGACGATGGCAGTATCTGCGATGCGGACGAGGTCGGCGAACTGTGGAGCCGCGGACCGGTACTGTTCAACGGCTATTGGAACCAGCCCGAGGAGACCGCCAAGACGGTCCAGGACGGCTGGGTCAGCGTCGGCGACCTGGCGCGGCGCGACGCCGAAGGTTTCCTCTACATCGTCGACCGCAAGAAGGACCTGGTGATTTCCGGCGGGGTCAACATCTACCCGCGCGAGATCGAGGAGGTGTTGTTCACCCACCCCGGCATCGCGGATGTCGCAGTCATCGGCGTACCCGATGACACCTGGGGAGAGCGGCTGAAGGCGTTTGTCGTACCCACGATCCCGACGCGTGGCGACGGCGTCACCGCGGATGCGCTTGCCGCACACTGCGCTGGTCGTATCGCCGCCTACAAGGTCCCGAGAGAGGTTGCGCTGGTCGACGCACTGCCGCGCAACGCCAACGGCAAGGTGCTCAAGACCGAGCTGCGGACATGGTAGGTGCGCCGGCGGACGCCGCGCCGGCCACCACCGACCGCGCCGCTTGGTGGCTGCTCGCCGTCCTCATTCTTGCCTATACCTTTTCCTATATTGATCGCTCCATCCTAACCTTGATGGTCGCGCCGATCCGCGCCAGCCTGAAGATCAGTGACGTCCAGCTAAGCCTGCTCAACGGTCTCGCCTTTGCGCTGTTCTACACGCTCCTCGGCATCCCGATCGGACGGCAGATTGACAAGCGGCGCCGCGTCGTAATCGTCGCGGCCGGCATCGCCCTGTGGAGCGTCGCCACCACCCTGTGCGGGTTCGCGACCAGCTTCGCCGGGATGTTCGCGGCACGGATCGCGGTCGGCATCGGAGAGTCGACGCTGTCGCCGGCGACTTATTCGATGCTGGCCGACCGGTTCGAAGGCAAGAAGTTGGTCCGCTCGCTCGCGATCTATCAGAGCGCGATCTATCTCGGTCCGGCAATCGCAACCCTGTTCGGCGGCGTACTACTCGGGAGGCTGTCGCCGTTGTCGACTCCGCTCGGCCTGGTTCGGCCCTGGCAGCAGGTCTTTGTCATCGTCGGTATGCCGGGGCTCCTCATCGCCCTCCTCGTACTGGGCCTGCGCGAACCGCCGCGGCGCGGGTTGGCGGGCGAGGTAGCGCCGAGTTTCGCAGACGTCCTCGCGCACGTGCGCCGCCACCTCAGCGCTTATGGCCCGCTGATCCTCGGCCTGTGCCTGCAAAGCGTGATGTGGAACGGCGCGGTGGCGTGGATCCCGACCCACCTGATGCGCGGCTATGGCTGGACCACCACCGACGTCGCCTGGCGCTATGGCCCGGTGATCGCGATCTTCGGCACACTGGGCGGGCTCGCCGGCGGCTGGCTCGCCGGGTCGCTGCGCGATCGTGGCCATGCCGACTCCAATGTCCTGATCGGGCTCATCGCCGCGCTCGCCGCGTTGCCGTTTGCCGTCGCGGCGCCGATGATGCCGACCGGGGGCGGCTCGCTGACGCTGTTCGCCGGTTTTCTGTTCGCCGGCGCGATGCCTTATGGCGGCGCGGCGGCGGCGTTCCAGGAAATCACCCCCAACCGCATGCGCGGTCAGGTCTCGGCGGTTTACCTGTTCTGGCTCAACCTGACGGGGATAGGGCTTGGTTCTACCTTGGTGGCGCTGGCCACTGAACACCTGTTCGGCGGTGGCAGGGGGATCAGCGCGGCATTGACACTCGTATCGGGGCTGGCGGCAGCGGGCTCGCTGCTCATCCTGCTCGCCGCCCGCGCGCCATACCGGCGTGCAATGGCGATGTCCGCGGTGCAGCTGATCCGATAGCGACCGAGCGATCAAGTCCAAAAACAACCTGACTTTCGCATGCGCTGGGCACCGGCTAGAAAGACGCAGACGGCACTTGGCCGACACTGTAACGATCAGGAAAATTGGCGCGCCCGGAACGATTCGAACGTCCGACCCTCAGATTCGTAGGACGACAAGGCGCTTTCCAAAGACGTCTCATAACGTCTTGTTTTGCCGACAATTCAGCAACTTCCAAGTTCCACAAATTCCCGATATGTTCTAGGGTATGTGAAGCCATTTGTTACCTAAGGTAACAGACTGGCGGTAGGAACAGACCAGGATCAAGGCTATGGCTAGCAAAGCTGTGGGCCTCACGGATGCCAAAATCCGTGGCCTCATTCCGCCTCCCTCTGGGCAGCTCGAGGTACTCGATAGCTCGTCGGCGGCCTTCGTCTTCGCATCGGAGCGTCCGGCGGTAAAACGTTCATTCTGCGCAAACGCGTCGGGGGCTCGGTCAGGAACGTGACCCTCGGGCGCTTTACGGACGCGTTCACCCTCGCCGATGCTCGCAAGAAGGCCCGCTCGCTATTGATCGACCTCGACTCCGGAAAGGGGTTGCCGCGCCCGGCCAAGAGCACAGGCGGAGCGGTAGGCCGCCTCACCTTTTCGGTGCTCTGGGGGCAATACATAGAGCGGGCTGTCCGCGGTAAAAAGAAGAGCGCGTCAGAAATTGAGCGTATTGGTTCGAAGTTTATCCTTCCTCGGTTCGGGGACCGACTAGCGGACACTATCACGCGCTCCGAAGTCACCCTGCTCGTGGAGGATATCACGTATCGCGATCCCGAGCGCCCGACGCCGCGGGCCGGGCTCGGCGTTCATCAACAGCTGAGTTCTTTCTTCACCTGGGCGATGCCTAAGCTGGAGAAATTGCCAGGTAATCCTTGTCGAGACGCAGGCCGCCCTCCCCACCCCAAGGCTCGGGATCGTTTTCTCTCCAATGCCGAGATCCGCATCTTTTGGCACGCCTGCGACGTCCTGGAATGGCCATTCGGCCCTGGCTTCCAGCTCCTGCTTTTGACCGGACAGCGCCGCGGTGAGCTGTTCGATGCGTCGCGTTCGGAATTTGATGGCGACACATGGGTTATTCCCGCTGCTCGTGCGAAGAACGGCAAGGCGCACATTGTGCCACTCTCCAAAGTTGCTCGCGCTCTGATTGACGCCCTCCCATCGATGGAAGGCTCAGTTAAGCTGTTCCCGGTGGCCGGTAATCCAGACGGATCAGTGAACGGTTTCAGCAAAGGGCATCCGCGCCTTCTTCGCGAGATGGGCAAACTTATGAAGGTTGAAGCCGTTGATCACTTCATACTCCACGACCTGCGACGTACGCTTGCCACTGGCATGCAGCGCCTTGGGGTGCCGATGCCGGTCACAGAAGCTGTGCTGAACCACATCAGCGGCTCTCGGTCGGGGATCGCTGGTGTCTACCAACGCTACGATTATCAGCGTGATAAGCGCGAAGCGCTGGAGCTATGGTCCGCCGAGCTCGAACTTATTGTCGGGCACCCTCTGACCCTCAATATCGGCGCTAAGCCTGAGTAGGCTCGGTGTGATTAAGACTTTGAGCGATGCGCTCGGCGTGGTTGAGACCAGAACCTTCGCTCTCGACGTCATCTTCTCGGAAGTGATGATGTTATCCAACGGAAGCATTTGATAAGACTGTCGCGTCGTGAGCGTTCGCCCAGTTGACGGTCGTGCTCACGAGCTCCAATAGCCACGTCGTCGCCCAAGATACCCGACACGATTTGCCCTATCAAACGCCCCACTCGATCGAGGACTTAACAACCCGTTGCGGCGCAACTGCTCACGGGCGCTGAGTCCACTTGCCTCCTGCGGCATGAGGGGTCCGCCGGCTTTCAGGCACCATCGATCCACGCTTCGACCAATTGGAGCCGATGTTGATGCGGCGGCCCTCATCAGCAACTCTCGCAACAGCCCCTCAGCAATGAAAACGCGCGAGGAGCGATGGGAGGTGTTGCGCAGTCACGATCGATACTGATGCAACCGGTATGTCTGTGGCTCGGCAACCACGATAATCGCGCATGTTCTTGATTACCGCGCTAAATGGATGCACCCTGAATTCTCAGTGTGCGCCCCTAGCGCGTCGTGCCGGCATGACTCGTGACGGGAGTGACTAGAGGGGATTTCCATGCGCCGCATCTCAGCGACCGACGCCGTCTTCCTGGACCTTGAGACGCCCAACGGGCCGATGATCATCGGCGGGCTCTTCATCCTTGACCCGTCAACCGCACCGAACTCCTTTGTCCGACATCGCGACATCTTGGAGTATGTGGAAAGTCGCCTTCATCTGGCCCCCAACCTCCGTCGGAAGCTAGTATATCATCCGCTAGGTCTAGACGAGCCTCGCCTAATCGATGATCCTGACTTCGACCTTGAGTTTCATGTCCGTCACGTCGCACTTCCGAAACCACGCGACTGGCGCCAACTCAAGATAATGGCCGCACGGCTGGTCTCCCGCCCCATGGATCTGCATCGTCCACTTTGGGAAATGTATATAATTGAAGGGCTGGAAGAACTTGAGGGCATACCGGCTGATGCGTTCGCTATGCTGTTCATGATGCATCATGCCACATTCGATGGAAAGGCCGGGGGAGCAGCCCTTTGGGCATTCATGCAAGACACTCCGGAATATCAACCAGTCCCGCCTGACAATCGATGGGTCGCCGACAGAAAGCCGGATTTTTTTGGTTGGACGGTAAGTTCGATCCAGGAGGGAATAGGCCAGCTTATCGCCAATGTCGCAGCGATGCCTCGACTGGGTCATAATATCGTGTCAGGAATGGCTGCCGGGGAGGCGAGGTCGATTGGGGACCTTGATGACCTAACGGCGCCAGCGACACGGTTTCAGCATAAGATTACCTCGCACCGCGTATGGGATTATGTTCGCTTCAGAATGGAAGATGTCCAAGCTATCCGCAATGCGCTTGGGAAACCCAAAATGAATGACTTGCTCGTCACGCTTATTGGCGGCGCGATGCGCCGTTACTTAAGCCGTCATGGCGAGTTACCCGACAAATCTCTACTGGCGCTTTGTCCAATTAGCGTGCGTGGCGGCGGCGATCCCGCCGCGGGTGGCAATTTCGTGTCGGGGATGCGTGTTGCACTCGGCACCAATGTGCAGGACCCAATCGCTCGGCTTTCGGTCGTTGCCGATAGCTCTCGCAAGGGCAAAGCACAGGCAGAGGCAGTCGGAGGAGACTTTTTTGGAAGCCTCATGGCCATGACACCCTATCCTGTGCGGTCGCGGCTTACACGCGGTGCAGTAGGCCTTGTAAGTCGGATGGATCGTTTCACGTCGACCATCAACACCACAATCAGCAATGTCCCCAACCCGCCCGGTGGTCATTACTTTACGGGTGCGAAGGTAGTTAACTACGCCGGTTTTGGTCCCCTGGTAGAGGGTTCAGGACTTTTCCACACGATTACGGGCATGGACTTTGAGGTTACAATATCAATCACGAGCTGCCGCGAGCTGATGCCTGACATTGCGTTCTATTGTTCGTGCTTAGTCGACAGTTTTGACGAACTGAGGATCGCTTCTGCCCGTCCTAAGGAGACGGAAAACTCTGGAGTGCAAATCAACGCAAGTGCCCCCCGTGCACGGAGGCGCCGGAGCGTGCCTGAAAACCTCAACTGAGTTCCAAGATCAATTGGTCCACTGTCAGGCTGTCGCCCACCTTCGCCTCCACTGTCTTGACTAAGCCGGATTTACCTGCTCGGAGGATGTTCTCCATTTTCATCGCCTCGACGACCGCAAGCGGCTGGCCGGCCTCGACCTTGTCGCCCGCGGCGGCGTCGAGGCGGACGAGGAGACCGGGCATCGGCGCGAGCAGGAACCGGCTGAGGTCGGGGGGGACCTTCTCGATCAGGTGCTGCGCAAAGGGCGCGACATGCGCGGGCAGGACGCGCGCGACATGGCTGGCGCCGCGGGTGGTGAGGCGGAACCCCGTGCGGGTACGGGCGAGCTTCACGATGAGCGGCGCGCCCCCGACGCTGGCCTCCACCAGGCGGTCACCCGGCGTATATTCCAGCGCGAGATCGAGCTCCTTGCCATCGATCACCACCGTGTCGCGCGCGAGCAGGACCTGATGTTCCTGCGTACCGATGCGGACCACCCACTCGCTCGGCGGCGGCAGGCGGCGACCGAGCTGGCCTTCGGTGCGGCGCGCGCGATCGGCCTCCGCCGTGGCAGCGAAGGCGGCGACTGCGGCGAGCACGCGGATCAGCGCGGCATCGGCCGGCGCGCCGTGGAAGCCGTCGGGATACTCTTCGGCAATGAAGCCGGTGGCCAGCGCGCCGTCGCGGAAGCGCGGGTGCTGCATCAGCGCCGACAGGAAGTCGATGTTGTTGCCGACCCCCTCCAGCTCGAACGCGTCCAGCGCGGCGACCTGGCGGTCGGCGGCCTTGTCGCGGGTCGGCGCCCAGGTGATCAGCTTGGCGATCATCGGGTCGTAGAAGATCGACACCTCCCCGCCCTCGCGCACGCCGTCGTCGACGCGGGTGTAGGCGTCGCGGCCGTCCTCCCCATAAGGCGTCGCTTCGCTCGCCGGCGGGGCGTAACGCACCAGCCGCCCAGTACTCGGCAGGAAGCCGCGATAGGGGTCCTCCGCATAGACCCGGTTCTCGATCGCCCAGCCGTTGAGCCGCACGTCGCCCTGCCCGAACGCCAGTTTCTCGCCCGCCGCGACGCGGATCATCTGCTCGACCAGGTCCAAGCCCGTGATCGCCTCGGTCACCGGGTGCTCGACCTGGAGCCGGGTGTTCATCTCGAGAAAGTAGAAGCCGGTGCCGGTGGTGTCGGCGCCCGAGACGATCAGCTCGACGGTGCCCGCGCTGTAGTAGCCGACCGCCTTGGCGAGCGCGACCGCCTGCTCGCCCATCGCTTGGCGCATCGCCGGCGTGACGAAGGGCGACGGGGCTTCCTCGACCACCTTCTGGTGGCGGCGCTGGATCGAGCATTCGCGTTCGCCCAGGTAGAGGACGGTGCCGTGCTGGTCGCCGAGCACCTGGATCTCGATGTGCCGGGGGCTCTCGATGAACTTCTCGATGAACACGCGGTCGTCGCCGAAGCTGGCGAGCCCCTCGCGCTTGGTCGCCTCGAAGCCCTCGCGCACGTCCTGTTCGGAGTACGCCAGTCGCATCCCCTTGCCGCCGCCGCCGGCCGACGCCTTCATCATCACCGGATAGCCGATGTCGGTCGCGATCCGGACCGCCTCGTCGGTGTCGGCGATCTCGCCCAGGAAGCCGGGGACGACGTTGACGCCCGCCGCCTTGGCGAGCTTCTTCGACTCGATCTTGTCCCCCATCGCCGCGATCGCGTTCGGCGGCGGGCCGACGAACACAATGCCCGCGTCAGCGCAGGCGCGCGCGAAGCTCTCGCGCTCGGACAGGAAGCCGTAGCCGGGGTGGATGCAATCGGCCCCGGTCTCCTTGGCGGCGAGCAGGATCAGCTCCGCCTTGAGGTAGCTCTCCGCCGCCGGCGCCGGCCCCAGCCGCACGCTCTCGTCCGCCATCAGCACATGCGGGCTCCGCGCGTCGGCATCGGAATAGACCGCGACGGTCGCGATCCCCATCCGCTTGGCGGTGCGCATGACGCGGCACGCGATCTCGCCACGGTTGGCGACCAGGATTTTATTGAACATGGCGCTACTCCGCCGCCTCGTCCTGCGGCGGCATGTTGTGGCCGAGCAGGCGCAGCACCTCCTCGGCGGCCGCGATCAGGTTGGTGCCGGGGCCGAAGATCGCCTGCACCCCCGCATCGCGCAGCGCCTGATAATCCTGCGCGGGAATGACGCCGCCGGCGACGACCTTGATATCGGCGCGATCCGCGCCGCGCAGGTGACTGATCAGCTCGGGGATCAGCGTCTTGTGTCCGGCCGCGAGGCTCGACGCGCCGACCACGTCGACATCGCGCTCGACCGCCATCGCGGCGGCCTCCTGCGGCGTCTGGAACAAGGGGCCCGGCACGATGTCGAAGCCGAGATCGCCGAACATCGAGCTGACCAGATTGGCGCCGCGGTCATGACCGTCCTGCCCCATCTTGGCGACGAGCATCCGCGGCTTGCGGCCGAGCCGGCGCTCGGTCGCCGCGACGCCGTGCTCCAGCGCGGTCCAGCGGGCATCGTCGGCATAGGCGCCGCCATAGACGCCGCTGACCGGCGTCGGTTGCGTGCCGTAGCGGCCGAAAGCCTTCTCCAGCGCGCTGCTGATCTCGCCCAGCGTTGCGCGCGCGCGTGCCGCATCGACCGCGAGCGCGAGGAGGTTGGGCTCCAATCCTCCCCGGGACAGGGAGGGGGACCGCTCGCCCCCTTGGGCGCGTGGTGGAGGGGGCTCGGCGGAAAGGTGGTCTCTCGGGGCGACGCCCCCTCCGCCAGCCGCTGAAGCGGCTGCCACCTCCCCGTCCCGGGAAGGATTGTAAGCGGCGCCCTTGCGCAGCGCCTCGAGCGCCGCCTGGCACCCCGCCTCGTCGCGGCTCGCCTTGACCCGCGCGATCCGCGCGACCTGCGCCTCGCGCACCGCGTGGTTGTCGACGTCTAGGATGTCGAGCGCGTCGTCGTTCGCGGGCCTGTACTTGTTGACCCCGACGATCACGTCCTCGCCGCGGTCGACGCGCGCCTGCCTGGCGGCGGACGCCTGCTCGATCATCGCTTTGGGCCAGCCGGCGGCGACGGCGTTGGCCATGCCGCCCTCAGCCTCGGCGCGCTCAATCAGCGCCCAGGCCTTGTCGGCAAGCTCGGCGGTCAGCGCCTCGACATAATAGCTGCCGCCGAGCGGATCGACGACCTTCGTGATCCCCGTCTCCTCCTGCAACACAAGCTGCGTGTTGCGGGCGATGCGGGCGGAGAAGTCGGTCGGCAGCGCGATCGCCTCGTCGAGCGCGTTGGTGTGGAGCGACTGCGTGCCGCCCAATGCCGCCGCCATCGCCTCGATGGTCGTGCGGATCACGTTGTTGTAGGGGTCGGATTCCTGCAAGCTCACGCCGCTGGTCTGGCAATGCGTGCGCAGCATCTTCGACCGCTCGCTCTTGGCGCCGAGCATCGTCATCGCGCGATGCCAGAGCAACCGCGCGGCGCGCAGCTTCGCGACCTCGAAGAAGAAGTTCATCCCCATGTTGAAGAAGAACGACAGCCGCCCCGCAAAGGCGTCGATGTCCTGCCCCGCCGCCTGCGCCGCGCGGACATAGGCGATGCCGTCCCCCAGCGTGAAGGCGAGTTCCTGGACGATCGTCGCCCCGGCTTCCTGGATATGGTAGCCGCTGATCGAGATGCTGTTGAACTTGGGCATTTCGGCGCTGGTGTAGGCGATGATGTCCGACACGATCCGCATCGAGGGTTCGGGCGGATAGATGTACGTGTTGCGGACCATGAACTCCTTCAGGATGTCGTTCTGGATCGTCCCGTCCAGCTTGGCGCGCGGCACGCCCTGCTCTTCGCCGGCGACGATGAAGAAGGCGAGGATCGGGATCACCGCGCCGTTCATCGTCATGCTGACCGACATCTGATCGAGCGGAATGCCGTCGAACAGGATCTTCATGTCCTCAACGCTGTCGATCGCGACGCCCGCCTTGCCGACGTCGCCGACGACGCGGGGGTGGTCGCTATCGTAGCCGCGATGGGTGGCGAGGTCGAAGGCGACGCTCAGCCCCTTCTGCCCGGCGGCCAGGTTGCGGCGATAGAAGGCGTTGCTCGCCTCGGCCGTCGAGAAGCCGGCGTATTGGCGAATCGTCCAGGCGCGGCCGGCATACATCGATGCGCGGACACCGCGGGTGAAGGGCGCGAAGCCCGGCAGCCCGGGATCGCGGGGCGCATCGGCGGCGGTGTAGAGCGGCTTGACGTCGATGCCCTCGGGCGTGTGCCAGGTCAGGTCGGCGCCCTTGACCTCCTTCGCCGCGAGCGCCTGCCAATGCGCAAGCGTCGGCTCGGCGGCGTGGGGCGGAACGGGCCCGGCCGGCGGGGTCACGCCGACGTCGTCGCCCGTATACTCCTCAATCGTCGCCACGCGGCGTCTCCATCAGTTCGACCAACACGCCGCCCATGTCCTTGGAATGAACAAAGACGATAGGCGTCCCGTGCGCCCCGATGCGCGGCTCGCCGAGTACGGTCGCGCCCTTCGCCTTGAGGTCGGCGACGACTGCGTGGATGTCGGGCACCTCGAAGCAAACATGGTGCTGCCCGCCAGCGGGGTTTCTGCGGAGGAAGCCCGCGAGGGGGGAGCTGTCATCGTACGGCTCGATCAGCTCGATCTGCGTGTTGGGCGCGTCGATGAAGCGAACCTTCACCCCCTGCGCAGGCAGGTCGAACGGCTCGCCGATGATGTTTGCGCGGAGTAGCGTGCGATACGAATCGATCAACCGCTCGTTCGACGGCGTCGCGACGCCGATGTGGTTGAGGCGGCCGAGGATCATTCCGCGGTTCCCATCTCGCGGCCTGCGCCGATGCTGCTAAAGCGGAATGTTGTCATGCTTCTTCCACGGGTTCTCCAGCCGCTTCCCCCGTAACTTGCGCAACCCCAGCGCGATGCGGCGGCGGGTCGAGTGCGGCTGGATGACCTCATCGATGAAGCCCATGCTCGCCGCCACGAACGGGTTGGCGAAGCGCGCCTCGTACTCCGCCGTGCGCTCCGCGATTTCCTCGGGCGTCTTGCCCCGGAAGATGATCTCGACCGCCCCCTTCGCGCCCATCACCGCGATCTCGGCGGTCGGCCAAGCGTAGTTGAGGTCGCCCCGCAGGTGCTTCGACGCCATCACGTCGTAGGCGCCGCCATAGGCCTTGCGGGTGATCACCGTGATCTTGGGCACGGTCGCCTCGGCATAGGCGAACAGCAGCTTGGCGCCGTGCTTGATGATGCCGTTATGCTCCTGGGCGGTGCCGGGCAGGAAGCCGGGGACGTCGACGAAGGTCACGATCGGGATCTCGAACGCGTCGCAGAAGCGCACGAAACGCGCCGCCTTCTTCGACGAGTTGATGTCGAGCACGCCCGCCAGAACGAACGGCTGGTTGGCGACGATGCCGACGGTGCGGCCCTCGACGCGCCCGAAACCGCAGATGATGTTGGCGGCGTGGGCTGGCTGGACCTCGAAGAAGTCGCCCTCGTCCACCACCTTCCGGATCAGCTCGTGCATGTCGTAGGGCTGGTTGGCGCTGGCCGGGATCAGCGTGTCGAGCGAGTCCTCCACCCGGTCCCACGGATCGCTGGTCGGCCGCTCGGGCACGCCTTCCCGGTTCGACAGCGGCAGGAAGTCGATGAAGTCGCGTGCGGCAAGCAGCGCCTCGATGTCGTTCTCAAAGGCGACGTCGGCGACGCTCGTCTTGGTCGTGTGCGTCACCGCACCGCCCAGCGCCTCCTGCGTCACCACCTCGTTGGTCACCGTCTTGACCACATCGGGCCCGGTGACGAACATGTAGGAGGAGTCCTTCACCATGAAGATGAAGTCGGTCATTGCCGGCGAATAGACCGCGCCGCCCGCGCACGGCCCCATGATGAGACTGAGCTGCGGCACCACCCCCGACGCGAGCACGTTGCGCTGGAACACCTCGGCATAGCCGCCCAGCGACGCCACGCCTTCCTGGATGCGCGCGCCGCCCGAGTCGTTGAGGCCGATGACCGGCGCGCCGACCTTCAGCGCCATGTCCATGATCTTGCAGATCTTCTGCGCGTGGCGTTCGGACAAGGAACCGCCGAACACCGTGAAGTCCTGGCTGAAGACGAACACCAGCCGGCCATTGATCGTACCGCTCCCGGTGACCACGCCGTCGCCCGGCACAACCTGGTCCGCCATGCCGAAGTCGGTCGCGTCGTGCTCGACGAACATGTCGAGCTCCTCGAACGAGCCCTCGTCGAGCAGCACGTCGAGCCGCTCGCGCGCGGTCAGCTTGCCCTTGGCGTGCTGCGCGTCGATGCGCCCCTGCCCGCCACCCAGGCGGGCGGCGGCGCGGCGGCGTTCCAGTTCGGCGATGGTCGAGGACAATGAGTGCTCCAATGCGAGCCGTTTGTAAGCGTTGACGTGGCCCCAGATGGAGGCATGAAGCAGCGCGCAGGATTGCGCAGGTAATTGAACTAGCTCGACACTTTGCACCGAACTCATCAGATGGCCCGCAGTGCCATCGTACGCCGGCGGGCCAGTGCCGCAATGATCGGCAAGCAAAGGACCACGCTCAAAGGCGCAACGATAATTCCGACATCTTATCCCTGCGAACGATTACGTAGCCTCGCGTTGAACGGGGAACCTAGCGCGTACAGCGTGCCAATAGATTGGGCCAAACCTGTCGAGCGTCCAACTGGACTCACCCCAAACACCGAAGAGAAAAGCCCAGGTTTCAGTAGAACTGCATACCAGAGTGGCGGTTCTCCGGCATCCCTGATTATTGTCGCAGGCCTCATTTGCCCCCTACAAACCTTCTAGTAGCATTCGCCAGCCGTGAGCTAGCTTTTCGATACAATTAGAGACGACTTTGAACCAGCGAGGCTTTTCCGAAGCTTGGCACGGACAACGAGTTGGGCCGCACAACTATGGGCGGCCCAACCAACACCGTGAACCAGTCGAGCTAAAACTTTACAGATAGCTCGACGAAAACCTCCCGTGGATTGTCAACAAACGCAGACATGTCGGCTGTTACGCCAGTTGTCGTCCCAGCGCCCGTTCCACCCGCAAATGGAATATCGTTGGCGGCAGTCACCACCAGCTTGTTCGTGAGATTGCGCCCGATTAGAGACAAGGACCAACGCCCGTCAGGTCCGGTTACTGCCAGCGACGCGTCGATCTTAGTGTACCCTCGTTGGACGGCATCAGGGCGTAGAGCGTCTGAAAAGTTGTAGCGCGATGTATAGCCAGCATCGCCCGTCAGTCGCACGCCGATGCCCGAGTCGGTGATCGGAGTCTCAAACGTGGCGCCAAGCCGACCCGCGAACCTCGGCGCCTTCGGTGGCGTGCGCCCTTCGTAGTTCTGAGCGTTGAATCTGCCGTTGGCAGGCACCAAGTTGCAGCCCAGCGCAACGGTCTGGCCAGCGTAGCACGCGCCAATGTAATCGTGGAATTTGGCGTCATTGTAGGCCGCCGCGCCGCGGAGACTTAGGCCGGTCAGAGAAGGTACCCGGAAATTGAAATCCGCCTCAACACCTTGGGTGCGCAACCTGCCAGCATTACCCGACACCTGCGAGATCGTGACAGGATCGAAGAACTGGACCTGAAGGTCAGAATAATCGTACCGATAAGCCGTGACGTTGAGGCTCAGGCGCCGATTGACCAGCAGCGTACGCAGGCCGATCTCCGCTCCTTCGGCTGTTTCGGGCCGATACTCACTACCCGCCCTCGTAGATGCGGCAGTCAGCCCGGCGGAAATATTGAAGCCACCCGCTTTGAACCCCTGTTTGTACGACGCATAGATCGTTGTATCGACCCCCGGCTTGTAACGGAGGGTGATCTGCGGCGAGAGGTTTGTATCGCGATAGCGGTCGGTCAACGATAGACCGCCGGGGAACGCAGCGGCGAGAGCAGGATGCGAGGCGAACGAGAATTGATACGAATCCCGAGATTCGAGGCTGTACCGCGCGCCGCCCGACAATTCGAACTGCGGAGTGATGTTAAGCGTCCCTTCGGCGAATACCGACATCGCATCGTTGCTAAAGCCGTTGTTACGTTGAAACGACCTATAGGTGTTTAGAACAGGATCAATCGGCACCGGTAGAATGTAGGCATCCGAGTTAAGCACGAACTTGCCATTGGCGTAATACCCTCCAAACTGCATTTGAAAGGGTCCGCCAAACTTCGTCTGAAAGCGGATTTCCTGTGAGAACTGTTTGAAGTCGACGAACTGGGTGAAGGTAGCCGGATAAGCTTCGCCACTGACATTATTCAGATCGACCTGCCGGAAGTGAGTGAAACCCGTGATCGACGTCACATCAAAAGGGTCACTCGTTATCTTTCCCGTCAGCACCGCATATTGAGAGTCGAAGTCCGCATATTCGAACCCGTCGCGAGCATAGCGATAGTTAGCCTGCGCAACTTCTAGCGGGATCGCCGACTGGTCCGAGCGACCGTTAACAACGCAATCGGCGTTGGGGCTCGGGGGCCTGCCGTTCGCAGCAAGGGGTGTCGTGCGTCCGCTACCGCAGATTCGCTCGACCAGGTCGGTCGCGCCCCCATCGTTCACGCTCGAAACACCACCCTTCAATTGCAGTGAGAAGTTGGGCGAAACATCCCAATCAGCGGTTGCGCGGGCGCCGAACGTTTCTCCGCCGCCGCGCCGTGGGCCCGTGCTGGTCCGAACCTGCGTACCGATATAATTTGTGTAAGTAGGCGCGGCAGTATTGATGAACGCGCCGTCGCTCTTGCCATACCGACCTGCTAGGCGCAGCCGCACAGAGTCCGAGACCGGCCCAGAGATGTAGCCTTCGACATATCGATCTCGCGCCTCGAAGCCGTAGCCGGCCTTGATGCCTGCGTCGAAGCTATTGGTCGGGCTATTGCTCGTGACGCTGATTAATCCCCCGGTCGTGTTCTTGCCGAAGAACAAGGCCTGTGGTCCTTTGAGCACCTCTACGCTCTGAATGTCGAATTGCGGCAGGCTGATCTCACGACCGCGGCTCATCGCAATACCATCAATCACGAATGAGACCGACTGGTCGAAGCCCGCGCTTAGCGCTGTCGAGCCAACGCCGCGGAGGAAGATGCTCGCCGAGGAACCTGATGCAGCTCGGCCAGCAACCAAAGAGGGAACCAAAGTTGCCAGATCCGAGACACGCGTGACCTGATATTGACTGAGCGTGGTTCCGCTCACTGCAGTGATCGCAACGGGAGCATCGACCAAACGCTCGTCGCGACGTCGGGCCGTCACAATCACGTCGTCTGGATTTGTGGCAGCACTACTGTCGTTCGCCACCGCCTCGCCGGCAGGTTGGCTGACGCCACCGGGCACAGGCGCATCCTGCCGCGGCTGCTCACCCGGGGCTGCGACCTGCGCCAGCGCCACGCTGGGTACAAATGCCGCCGCGGAAAGCAGCACCGACGCGAGTCGAGAAACGCAGGCCATTCAGTCCTCCCCAGTAAAAACGCGTGGCTCTATGCCCGTCGCGTCCTAGCTGCATTTTGCCAAACCTAATGTCAATAGATAACTGCATGGCCCTCTTTTCTAACGTCGTTAGATATGTCATCAGAGTTTAACGGGAGCAGGCGAGAGCCGGCCTCGAAAGCCGTGGGGGGAGAGCGAGATGGATCCGGCACGCCAACCGGTAATCATCGGAGTTGGAGAGCGTAGCGACCGACCTCGTTCCGTGACTGAAGCACGTGAGCCAGTCGCGCTTATGGCTTCTGCGCTCCGGGCCTGTGAGGCAGATGCTGGCGTCGAGATCCTTCGACACCTTACAAAGGTTAGCCTCGTCGGACTCGTCAGTTGGCAATACCGGGATCCGGTGGCGCTGCTGTGCGAGGAACTGAAGATTGCGCCAGCCGAGCGCGTCAACGCGAGCATGGGCGGAGAGACCCCGGTGCGTCTCGTGCATGAAGCGGCGATCGCGATCGCGGGCGGTACGAGAATCACTGCGGCCGTCGTGGGTGGAGAAGCCAGTCATGCGCGCGCTCAAGCTCGGAAACAGAACGCGAAATTGCCATGGACGCCCGCCGCTTCGCGAGACGAGGCGGTCCGGTATCCATCCAGTCGCCTAGCCTTGAGCCAGATTGCAATCGACTTGGGCATGGCAGATCCAGCGCGAATATACCCGTTCTACGAGATGGCCACTCAGGCCGCGTGGGGGGAGGCTCCGGCGCAGGGGCGTGCCGCCGACGCCGCGCTCTGGGCGAGTTACGCGGCAGTTGCGGCCGGAAACCCAAATGCGTGGATTCGATCGGCGCCGGACCAGGCGACAATCGAAGCAGTTTCCGCAGACAACCGCATGGTCACGTGGCCTTACACCAAGCTGATGACGGCCAACCCATCGGTGAACCAAGCCGCGGCATTGATCGTGACTAGCTTGGCAACCGCGCGCGAGCTCGGAGTGCCAGAAGAGTGTTTAGTATACGTCTGGGGTGGCGCGCATGCGGCGGAACCCGAAGATTACCTAATGCGCGACCGATACGATCATTCCACCGCGCAGACAGCGGTGCTCGAGCGAGCAATCGAGATCGCCGGCGGCGACGTGGGCCTTATCGATCATTTCGAGCTGTACAGCTGTTTTCCTGTGGTGCCGCGCATGGCTATGCAGGCATTAGGGCTGAATGAGACCTTCGCGGTTCCGACGGTTGCCGGTGGCCTCACCTTTTTTGGCGGGCCGCTCAACAATTACATGAGCCACGCCATCGCCGCGATGGTTCGGACGCTGCGCGCGCATCCGGGCGATATCGGCCTACTCTACGGCCAAGGTGGCTACGTCAACAAGCATCAATCGCTGATAGTGAGCACAACCCCTCCGCCCGCCCCAATCACGCTCGATCCTTCGGTGCAGGACGCTGCGGACGCTGCTCGAGCACCTGTTCCTCCACTTGCGCTTAACTATGAGGGGCCTGCGACAATCGAAACTTATACCGTCACCTACGCGCGCGACGGAGAGCCAATCCAGGGTGTAGTGATCGCGCTGACCTCGTCGGGGGAGCGATTAATGGCACGGGTGCCGGTGAGCGATATCAAGGGCATCGCCCTTTTGACGTCGCTAGATCGGAGTGCCGTTGGCGTTGCGGGCCATGTCAGGGTCGATGCCTTTGGTAAGCCGGTGTGGAGCATGATGAAAGCGATGGCCGCAAAGCCATACCGCTTTGTGGTGGTCGAGCGCGACGGACCGATCACGATCGTCACGATGAACCGACCGGAGGCGATGAACGCGCTGCACCCGGATGCGAACGCTGAACTGGCCGACGTCTTTGATAAGTTCGCCAACGACCCATCTCAATGGATCGCCATCCTTACCGGAGCCGGTGATCGCGCCTTCAGTGCCGGCAACGACTTGCGAGAGACGGCCCGCCGCATGGGGCGCGGCGAGCCGATCGAAACGCCGACTACCGGATTTGCGGGCCTGACGGCCCGTTTCCACCTCGACAAACCCGTGATTGCGGCGGTCAACGGCGTGGCGATGGGCGGGGGGTTCGAGATCGCGCTCGCCTGCGATCTGATCCTAGCCAGCGAGGACGCGACGTTTGCACTCCCAGAACCCCGGGTGGGCCTTGCCGCGCTCGCCGGCGGCCTGCACCGGCTGCCGCGCGAGATTGGCCTGAAGCGTGCAATGGGAATGATCCTCACCGCTCGGCGCGTAAGTGCTGCCGAAGGACAAGCGCTTGGTTTTGTACACGAGGTCGTGCCGAAGAGCGAACTGCTGGTCGCGGCAAAGCGCCTAGCGGCGACAATGCTTGAGCTGTCCCCCATGTCGCTGCGTGCATCTAAACAAATCGTACGGCGCGGGCTGGAAGAAGCGAACCTTGCTGACGCATATCGTACGCAGGACGGCTGTCCTGCGCTTAAAGCCCTGTTTCGCTCCGCCGACAGTCGCGAGGGACCGCTCGCGTTCGCCCAGAAGCGCAAGCCCGAATGGAAGGGAAACTGATCGTGATCAAGACTCGTTTTACCGAGATGTTCGGCGTGGATCATCCGATTGCGCAAGGCGGCATGCAGTGGGTCGGCACCGCCGAACTGGTCTCCGCCGTCGCCAATGCCGGAGCGCTTGGCTTTCTCACCGCACTTACGCAGCCGACGCCGGAGGCGCTCACCAGGGAGATCGCTCGAACCCGCGAAATGACGGACAAGCCGTTTGGGGTGAATCTTACAATTCTGCCCTCGATTACGCCGCCGCCTTATGAGGAGTACCGTCAGGCGATCATCGAGGCCGGGATCAAGGCCGTGGAAACCGCAGGGTACAGGCCGCAGGAACATGTCGACGCCTTCAAGGCGCATGGCATCAAGGTGATCCACAAATGCACCGCTGTGCGTCATGCTCTCTCAGCGGAGCGCATGGGGGTCGATGCGATCTCTATTGATGGATTTGAGTGTGCGGGGCACCCCGGTGAAGACGACATCCCCGGCCTCATCCTCATTCCCGCAGCGGCGGACAAGGTCACGGTACCGATGCTCGCCAGCGGCGGCTTTGGTGACGGTCGCGGCCTGGTGGCGGCGCTCGCCCTTGGCGCAGATGGCATCAACATGGGCACGCGCTTCTGCGCGACGGCTGAAGCGCCGATCCACCAGGGCATCAAGCAAGCGATGATCGACAACGATGAACGTGCGACCGAACTTCTGTTCCGCAGCTATCGCAACACCGCTCGTGTAGTGAAGAATAGTGTCGCTCTTGAAGCTGTGCGAATCGAGCGTCAGGGAAATCCCTTTGAGTCGATTGCGCACCTCGTGAAAGGCGTGCGTGGACGAGAAGGGTTGATCAACGGCGACCCCGAACACGGCATCTGGAGTGCGGGCATGGTGCAGGGCCTTATTCATGATATCCCTACCGTGAAGGAGCTGATCGACCGTATCGTTAGCGAGGCCGAGACGCTGATCCAAACTCGTTTAAACCGCGCGTTGGACCACTTAGAAGCGGCGTAGGCCGGGTAATCGCCAACAGAGTACTCTACTCCAAACTCTCCGCGGTACGGCGACCAATTGCTGCCAGCAAATCCATCCGCGCCACCATGACCGCCGCGTCCGCCGAAGCCGCATTGCCACGGATCATTCGTCCTTTGATGCCGTGGATGATGGCTGCTAGCCGGAACAGATTGAAGGCCACGTATACGTCCAAATTTCGAATTTCGGCGCGTCCGGTCAGCCGACAATATGCGCTGAGATACGTGAATTCGTCGGGGAGCCCAAGAGCCGCCAAGTCTCGATCCGCCAGTCCCCAGGGCACGGAAGACGGCACCCGGTACATCATCAGGTTATAAGCGAAATCTACCACTGGATCGCCCAAGGTCGATAGCTCCCAATCGAGTACCGCCAACACCCGGGGCTCGATGGGGTGGAAGATGATGTTGTCCAAGCGATAGTCGCCATGAACAATTCGCGTGCCCTGGTCAGGCGGCAGGTGGTTTGGCAGCCACTCGACGAGGAAGTCCATATCCGCGGTCCGCCCTGCAACCTCGTCTTCAAGATACTGGCGGGACCAGCGCGTGACCTGTCGTTCGAAATACCCGCCGGAGCGCCCAAAATCTCCGAGGCCGATCGACTTCGGGTCCAGCGCGTGTATGGTTGCTAGTGTCGAGCCCATGGAATCCTGAAGCTGTCTGCGGGCTGTCGGGACAACGCCGGGCAAGCCCCCGTCCCAGAAGATACGGCCTTCGACCAAATCCATGATGTAGAACCATGATCCGATCACCTCCTCACTGGTGCAGAGCGCGTGCACATGAGGAACCTGAATACCTGCCGCTTCAAGCGCCTGCATAACACGCGCTTCGCGGTCCACGGCATGAGCACCCTTGAGCATTGGGCCCAGGGGCCTGCGGCGGAGGACATAGCGCGCGCGAGGAGTGTTTAGCTGGAAGGTGGGATTCGACTGACCGCCGCTAAATTGTTCCACTGTCAGGGGCCCAGCGAAGCCGTCGATGTTAGCGGCCAGCCATTCTGTCAATCGGCGCCGATCTAGCTCGAAGCCAGCGCGGACGGGCGTAGTCGCCGGGCCGGTGCTCACGGTTGCTTGGCCTTCCACTCGCGCTTGATCTTCTTGGCCAAGCTCCATTTGTGAACCTCAGTCGGGCCGTCGTAGATCCTGAACGCACGTACCTCACGGAACACCTGCTCGACGATGGTGTCGCCGGTGACACCGGTGCCGCCCATCACCTGGACGCAGCGGTCGGCGACGCGCATCAACGCCTCGCTTACGCCCACCTTAGCCATCGAACTCTCTGCTGTGCCGAGTGCGCCGCTATCGAGCACGTCCGCGCACCAGTCGATCATCACCTCGGATTGCTTGAGATCGATGAGGTTCTCGGCAAGCATGAAGCCAACGCCCTCATGATCGATCAACGCCTTGCCAAACGCGTGCCGGCGGCATGCGTAATCGGTCGCGATCTCGTGCGCCCGCGTGCACGCGCCCAGCCACCGCATGCAGTGAGTCAGACGTGCGGGCGCGAGTCGGATTTGCGCAAGCTGGAACCCCGCCCCAGGGTCGCCGAGCATCTGATCGGCGGGTACGCGCAGTTCGTTGATCGCAACCACCGCGTGGCCGCCGGGCATCGCCGAGTCAATCGTGTCGAGCACGCGCTCGACGCGGACGGCGGGATCGGGCAGATCGACCAGGAACAGCGATGCCCCGTCCTCGGCTTTGGCCATGATGATGCCGAGCGCCGCACCATCAGCCCCGGTGATGAAGGCCTTACGTCCGTTGATCACCCAATGGTTTCCGTCGCGGCGTGCCGTCGTCTGCATCATTGAGGGGTCTGACCCGGCGCCCCCTTCACTCGCCGGCTCGGTCATGAAAAAGGCCGACCGCGCCGCGCCAGACACCAACGGCGCGAGGAAGCGGCCCTTCTGCTCAGCGGATGCCGCCTTGCCCAGCAGGTACATATTGCCTTCGTCGGGCGCCATCACATTGACCGCGAGCGGGCCCAGCGGGGACAGGCCTGCCGCGCGTAGCACCAGCGCGGTGTCACGGTGGCTGAGGTGTTCACCGTCCGCGAGGACATGAGGCGTCAGCACTCCCGCATCGCGGGCGAGCGCACGTAGTTCCTGCACCAGCTCGTCTTTCGGTCCGTGGCTCGTGCGACGCGGATCGCCCTCGAACGGGACGACGGTGTCGCGCACGAAAGCTTCGACCCGCGCGGCCATGTCACGCCCGCTATTCATAACGTGGTTCCTCCCACCAAGGATAGAAGTCGGGCATGTCGACGCTGACGCGGTCGGAAAAGGCGGGAGTGCGTTTTTCGAGGAACGACGCCACGCCCTCGACAGCGTCGGCGCTGCGCCCGCGCCACAGGACGCCGCGGCTATCGACGCGGTGCGCCTCCATTGGATGCGACATGTCTAGACCGCGCCACAGCATCTGGCGTGTCAGCGCCACCAACACGGGCGCGGTGCCGTCCGCGAAGTCGCGCGCCAGCGCGCGCGCAGCCGGCAACAGGTCGTCCGGCGCATGCACCGATCGCACCAGCCCGCCGCGCAGCGCTTCCTGCGCGTCGAACACCTTGCCCCCGAAACACCATTCCAGCGCTTGGGCGATGCCGACGATGCGCGGCAGGAAGAACGACGAGGCGGCTTCCGGCACGATCCCGCGCCGCGCGAACACGAAGCCGATCCGCGCGGCCTCGCTCGCTAGCCGCACGTCCATGGCCAGCGTCATCGTCGCACCGAACCCCACGGCCGGGCCGTTGATGGCGGCGATGACGGGCTTGAGGCAATTGAACAGCCGAAGCGTAACGCGACCTCCGCCGTCTCGCGCCGACTCGGCCGCATAGTTGAGGGTGCCGTCCGCGCCGGGCGTTTTACCATCGCCGGTGAAACCGGTAGCGCCGCTCGACAGGTCCGCTCCTGCACAAAATGCCCGCCCCTCCCCGGTGACGATCACCGCGCGCACCGCGTCGTCCGCATCGACCCGGTCGACGACGTCAAGCAGTTCCGCCATCATCGCGGTGGTGAACGCGTTCAGCTTGTCGGGACGCGACAGGGTGATCGTCCCGACGCCGTCGGCAACCTCGTAGCGGACAAATCGGTATGTCATCGGGATCCTACAGCGACTGGCCGTCATCGACCACGAAGTCGGAGCCGGTCACGTTGCGGCTCTCGTCTGACAGTAGGTAAACCAGCGTCGTGTCGAGCGCGCCCTCCTCGAGCATGCGCCGGCGCGGCCATGTACCGATGTGCTGCGTGCCACCCTCGCTCGCGAACCATTCCGCAGCCAGCTCTGACGCAATATAGCCCGGCGACAGGATGTTGACATTCGGCCCTGGCCGCACCCACTCTCGGGCCAGCAGCTTGCCCATATGGGTCACCGCCGCCTTGGAAGCGCTGTACGGCACCGTACCCGTGGTGTGCATTCGAGCAGTTATTGAGGAGATCAGCACGATGCGCCCGCGCTCCCCAATGGATGCAGCGCGCATGCGACGCGCGCCCTCGCGCGCAGTCAGGAACACGCCGCGAACGTTTACCGCGAACAGCTGATCGAAATCAGCGATATCAATATCGAGCGCTCGACCTTCGATCGTGACCCCGGCGTTGGCGACGACGCCGTCCACCGTACCAAGGCTCGCTTCCGCAGCGTCGTAGGCGGCCACGACCGAACCTTCGTCCGCCACATCCAGCCGCACCGTCAACGCACGACCGCCCGCAGCCACAATTTTCGCTTGCAGGGCCTCCAGCCGATCGACGCGGCGTGCGCCCAGCACGACCGCCGCGCCCTCGGCGGCGCAAAGGCGGCCAAAGCGCGCGCCAATACCCGATGACGCCCCGGTCACCAGGATCGTGCGACCGGCGAGCTTTCCATTTCCCTGCATCATGTCCCCCTGAAAGCAGGGGCTCGCTTGCCGAGGAACGCGGCCACTCCTTCGGCATAGTCGCCGGTACGCCCCGCATCGCGCTGGGACGCGCGCTCGGCTAGCAACAACTCGTCCCAACTTGCATCAACCGCTTGCCACGCGAGCTTGCGAATGACGCGCAACGATCCTGCACCCTGGGCCAGCCGCATCGCGCATGCGAGGGCCGTAGCTTCGAGCGCATCGTCCGCGACGACCTGGTTGATCAGACCCCATTGCAGCGCGGTTTGTGCCGGTAGTCGATCGGCCAGCAGCATCAGCTCCATCGCGCGCGGACGGCCGAGCGTACGCACGAGCATGTGCGTGGAGCCGGCATCCGGCACCAGCCCGATGCGCGCGAAGGCCTGAAGGAAGAAGGCGCTCTCGCTCGCCACGATCATGTCGCCAGCCAGCGCCAACGAGGCGCCGGCCCCCGCGGCCGCACCGTTGACCGCGGTGATCCACGGCACCGCTAGGTCGCGCAGCCGCGCCATCAACGGATTGATCCGGGCCTCCAGCACCGCGCCGGCATCGAACAGCGTCGGCTCGACCGGCTCGCCGAGCCCGCCCACCAGATTGGCGCCCGAGCAGAATGCGCGGCCCGTGCCGGTCAGCACCATCGCCCGCGCGCGATCCTCCACGTCGTCGAGCGCATGCGCGAACGAGTCGATCATCTCGAGCGTCAGCGCGTTGAGCGACGTCGGATCATTCAGACGAACGATCGCGACGCGGTCGTGCCATTCGAGCGTGAGGGTGGCATGGGTCATTCCCGCTCTCAAGCTTCCAGCGTCCGTGCGATCAGCAGCTTCATGATCTCGGTCGTGCCACCATAAACCCGTTTCACGCGGACATCCTTGTACATCTGCGCGATCGGATATTCATTCATGTAGCCGTACCCCCCATAGAATTGTTGACAGGTATCGACGATGCGCTGCGCCACCTCCGACACCCAGTATTTCGCCACGCTGGCGGTCGCAGCGTCGAGCGTCCCTGCAAGCAGCCGTGCGACGCAATCGTCGCAGAAGACCCGCGCGATGGTAGCCTCCGTCTTGCACTCGGCGAGCTTGAACTGGGTGTTCTGAAAGTCGAGGACGCGTTCGCCGAAGGCGCTGCGCTGCGCGACATAGTCGATCGTGTGGCGCATCGCCGCCTCAATCATCGCCAGCGACTCCAGGGCGATCATCAGTCGTTCCTTGGGCAGCTGCTCCATCAGCTGGTGGAGACCGCGACCCTCTGTCCCGCCGATGACACTGTCGGCGGGAACGAACACTTCGTCAAAGAACAGCTCAGACGTGTCGCCCATCTCCATGCCGATTTTGTCGAGGTTGCGGCCGCGGCGAAAACCCTCCGCACGATCGGTCTCGACCACGACCAACGAAATGCCCCTGCTGCCTGCTCCCGGATCGGTCCGGGCAACTACGATGATCAGATCGGCGTGCTGTCCGTTGGTGATGAAGGTCTTCTGTCCGTTCAGGACGTAGCCGTTGCCCTGCCGTCGAGCGGTCGTCCGGATGCCCTGCAGGTCGGAACCGGCACCGGGCTCCGTCATCGCGATTGCCGCGATGGCTCCGCCGGACACCAGCCTTGCCCCATCCCTCGATCCCGGCGACCCCCAGTTCGCGGATGATGACGGCCTCGTGCCGGAAGTCGCCGCCCGCACCACCATAATCGCTCGCGATCGAGACGCCGAGCAGGCCGGCGTCCGCCGCCTGCCGCCAGGCTTCTCGCGCGACGATGCCATCCTCACGCCATTTCGCCAGACGCGGAGCCGGCGCGACGTCGGCGACGAAGCGCGCGACCGAATCGCTGAACATGGTGATCTCGTCATCCGCCCAGGGAGCGGGGTCAGGGAAATAGCGTGCCCCCATCAGCGCGGGGCCATGCGGATCGCGCCATCGAGGCGAACGTCCTCCCCGTTGAAATAGCCGTTCTCGATCATCGTCAGCGCGAGGTGGGCGTATTCTGCGGGTATGCCGAGTCGCTTGGGAAAGGGTACCGAGGCGGCAAGCGCCGCCTTCACATGCTCGGGTCCGCCTTGCAGGAGCGGCGTGTCGAAGATGCCGGGCAGGATCGTGTTGACGCGGATCCCTTCGCTCATCAGGTCCCTCGCGATCGGCAAGGTCATGCCGACCACGCCGCCTTTCGATGCCGAGTAAGCGGCCTGCCCCATCTGGCCGTCCTCGGCCGCTACGCTCGCGGTGTTGACGATTGATCCACGCTCCCCATCCTCCAGCGGCTCGAGCGTGAGCATCCCGGCGGCCGACTTGGCAATGCAGCGGAACGTGCCGACGAGGTTGATCTGGACGATCAGGTTGAATGCGTCGAGCGGGAAATGCTTGATGCTGCCGTCATGGCGGGACCGGCCAGCGGTTTTGATCGCGTTGCCGGTGCCCGCGCAGTTGACCAGCACCCTCTCTTGCCCGTGCGCCGCACGTGCCTTCGCGAAGCCTGCGTCGACACTGGCATCATCGGTGACGTTTACCGTGCAGAAGACGCCGCCGATGTCCGCCGCGACGGCCTGGCCCTTCTCCTCGTTAAGGTCGAACAGTGCGACGTTGGCGCCCTTGGCTGCCAGCGCGCGTGCGGTAGCTTCGCCCAGTCCCGATGCGCCGCCGGTAACCACGGCGGCAATGCCGGCCTCAATCTTCATGTCGGTCCCTTGTAAGAATTTCAGCCGTCGATCCGCTCGATGATGATCGCGGGCGCCATGCCACCGGCCGCGCACATCGTGACGAGGCCGTAGCGCCCGCCGGTCCGCTCGAGTTCGTCGAGGATAGTGCCGATCAGCATCGCGCCGGTTGCGCCGATCGGATGACCCAGTGCGATCGAGCCGCCATTGACGTTCACCTTGCTGCGATCGAGTTCCAAATCGCGAATGAACTTTTCGGCAACGACCGCGAATGCCTCGTTGATTTCCCAGAGATCGATATCGTCCTTGGTCAACCCGGCCTTGGCGAGCGCCTTCTTTGCCGCCGGCACCGGCGCGTTCAGCATCAGCGTGGGATCGTCGCCGACATTTGCGGTCGCAACGACCCGGGCGCGCTTCGTAAGCCCATGCCCGTCGGCATACTCCCTGGACGAGAGCAGCACCGCGGCGGCACCGTCGACGACTCCCGACGAGTTGCCCGCATGATGCACCGGCTTGATCTCTAGATCAGGATATCGCCGATTGATCTGCTGACGAAACGTCGCACCGGTGTCGTCATAGGCCCAGTCGGCCATCGCGCCGAACGCGGGCTTGAGCTGAGCCAACCCTTCGGCGGTGGTCTCAGGACGTGGGTATTCGTCGCGCGTCAGCACGGCGTTGCCGTCGTCATCGATTACTGGCACAATCGATTTGTCAAACCGACCCTCGGCAATTGCCTGTGCCGCCTTGCGTTGGCTTTCCAGCCCGAACGAATCGAGCTCGGCGCGGGTGATGCGCTCCGCGCTGGCGATCGCATCTCCACAGACGCCTTGGTGCGACTGCGGATGCGCGGCGTCGAGCCGCTCGTTCTGTGCCCCCATTAGCGCTGGCGGCTTGCCATCGGCCTGGTCCTCGGCCGCCATTTGGCCCGTCAGGCTCATCATTTCCGTGCCACCGGCGATGACGAGATCTTCCATACCGCTCATGATCTGTGCGGCGGCGAGACTGACTGAGGTAATACCGCCGCCACAGAAGCGGTCCAGCGTTACGCCTGACGCTTTCACGTCGTATCCGGCATCGAGCGCCGCCATGCGTCCGAGGTCGCCGCCTTGCTTGCCGCGCTGCGTCGACGTCGACCAGATGATGTCGTCCACCTCCGCAGTAGCGAGGCGGTTGCGCTCAGCCAACGCCTTGAGCACCGTTGCCGCAAGATGCTGGGGATGAAGGTGCGCGAGCGCCCCCTTGCCCGCCTTTCCGATCCCGCGCGGCGTGCGGACGGCATCGATGATATAAGCTTCGGTCATGAGACTGTTCCGTTTCGATTCGAACAAAGATGGCTAAGCGTGAGCAGCGGCCGTCGAATGCCCATGAGACGAGGCCGCCGCTAAAATATGCGGTTCGAGCGGCTCCAACACGCCCGCGACGATTAGCGACTGGATTTCGCGACCGTCACCCAGCCAGTCGCGCACCACGGAGGCGCTGTGTTCGCCCATGAGCGGCGCGGCATTGCGCGGAGCCTCGAGCCCGCCCTCCCCTTTGCCCGTCCAGCGCTCGGCGACAACGTCTTCCTCGAGATAAGGGTGCTGCTCGACACGGAAGAGCTCGCGTTGGCGATAATAGGTGAAATCTGGTAGGTCCGCCACACGGAGCATCCGCGCGGCCGGAACGCCAGCAGCCTGCAGCACTATCATCACGTCGGCGCTCGGTCGTTCGGCCAGCCAGCCCGCGAGGACCTGATCGATCGCGACCTTCGCACCACGCCGCGCGTCGGGCGTGTTCAAGACGGCAGCGTCAGTATACCCGATTACCCCCGCAAGCTTCAGCCAATCGCCGGTGTCACGCACGGTCACCACGCACCATTCATCGTCACCGGCACATCTATAGACTGCCCAAGGCCAGTCCGGCGTCGCGGCCCCTGGCTCGGATCGCGAAGCGCGGGCCACCTGCTCCGCGAAATGCGCCAGCATAACTTCAGACTGGGCGACGCTGGCGTGACCGCCACGCCCTGTGCGCAAGCGCCGGATCAGTAGCGCTACCGCCGCGATCGCGCCGACCCGACCCGCGACATGATCAGGATAGATCGTCACCGAATCACAGAAAGCTTCAGCGTCGCCGGGATAGCGCCAGGCAAGCGTCAGCCCTGTCGCCGCCCGAACCAGCGGCCCGTAACCCATGCGACCGCTCCACGCCCCGGACGACCCGAAGGCCGAGCTGTCAGTCATAATGATCGCGGGGTTCACCGCCGCCACGGCTTCATAACTCAGACCCAACGACTCCATCGTGCCGGGCTTGAAATTGGACAGGATCAGGTCTGCATTTTTCGCGAGTTCGAGAAATAGCGCATGACCGGCCGGATTACGCAGATTCATGCCGAGGCTGCGCTTGTTGCGATGCCCTGCCGCGAAACTGACCGACAGTCCATACGATAGGTAAGACTGACGATTTCCATCCGGATAATCTCTCGACTCGACCTTGACGACGTCGGCACCTCCGTCGGCGAGCAGCCGCCCTAATTCCGCGCCGACCACGATAACCCCCAGATCGAGCACACGCAGCCCGGCGAAGGGGCGCTCGTCCGATGCCGTCGGAGCGGGCCAGCTTGCCGAAGCTTCCAGTGTCGCAGCGCCTGTGGGCCCCATGCGGACCCCATCAATCTCCACGCACCCGTTGGGCAGCAGGATCGCGCTTCCATCCGCTAAAGCAGCCGAAGCGAACGCCTTACGCTCCTTTAGATGCCCGGTCGCGAGGCATTCTTCGAAGGTCAACACGGCGCTAATCGGTACGCCGTGACGCTGCCCCTCGCGCTCGAGATCCGACCGCGAGCGACTGCTGAAGAAGTCGCCGATCGCCTGCTGAAGCGCAGTCGACTTGTAGCGCGTACTAATCTTGTCGAATTCGGGCCCGGCGAAAGCCGGCGGCTCGCCCAGCCAGCGGAACATACCCTGCCATTGCCGCTTGGCGAGCAGGCAGATGCGCACGTAGCCATCGGTACAGGGAAAGATTGGGTACTGTACCCCGCGCACGGGGCGGTCTCGAGACAACAAATGCGCGGGCTTGCCCATCGTTGCGCTGCCGCTGATGCCATAGCCCGGGTCGAGCGCCTGGACGGCCCCATCCAGCGCTGAAAAATCGAGATGGTCGCCACATCTCGTACGCAACGCCCGATAAATGGCGGTCACCAGCACAAACGCACCTTGTGCCGCTGCGCACTGATACGCGAGTTGGCCTGGGGGCAACAGCGGCTCTCGCCCGCGTATTCCCGAGCGGGACAGTTCGCCCGACAGCGCATGCAGCACGGCGTCGGTCGCCTGCCAATCATCATGCTCGGTACCCGTGCCGAAATCGCTCACCCGCATGGTGACGAGTTCAGGCCCGCGCGCACGTAATTCCGCGACGTCGGCGGGCGCGCCGTCGTCGAAAACAACTGCGTGCGCTCGATCCAACAAGGCCGCGCGTAATTGCCCATCGATTGTAGTGTAACGCCGTTTACCGTTATTGGCGGCCAAGTCTGCGATCGGATCGTCCCCTACCGGCACGATGCGGTCGACCCGCGCGCCCAGTTCAGCGAGATATCGTGTCAGGGGCGCAAGCGGTCCCATCACCGCATCGACAATGCGGATACCGGCAAGCGGTCGGTCTATGCGCGCGAGAGAACTCACCGACTTAGACCTGCGGCCCCCGTGGGTACAAAGGCAGCCCGTCAGGGATCGTAACCCAAGGCAATTTTGATTCGACCCAGATATGCATCGCCGGCGCGAAGCGCGATGGATCGTCGAGCGTGCCGGCCTTCACCGCAATCATCTTGGGCGAGCTGCCGGGGACCGACCGAATAGGTGATCCGCAAGTTCCGCAATGGTCACGCGACAGCGGCACCCCGCTCTCCGTGTCCGCATCCTCCCATGAAGCGACGTCACCTTGCACTTGCATGGTGCTGGCGCGAACAATGAGGTTGACCGAATAGGCCGCACCAGACTGCCGACGGCACTGCTTACAGTGACAGGCGGCGACTGCGAGCGGCGGAGCGCTTAGCGTGTAGCTGACGGCGCCGCAATTGCAGCGCCCAGTCAATTGTGGACCTTCCGACACCCTCGCCTCCCGTCGCGCGCCCTCTGCGCTATCTTGCCTGTCACATTATCTAATGGTATTAGATTGTAAACCGCAAATAAGCCGCAGGGCGCGGCGCCGCAATCTGGGAGAGTGTAGATGGCGACTTTGGCAGATCGTTATAACCTGCTGATCGACGGAGTGGCGGTGAGCACGGCCGCCACAATCCCGGTCAAAAACCCCGCCACGGGGGAAATTTTTGCGCAGGCACCAGCCGCCGGCGAAGCCGAGCTCGAGCGGGCAGTAGCGGCCGCCACTCGCGCCTTTCCGGCATGGCGGGACACCCCGATCGTTGATCGTAAGGCGGCGGTGAAGAGGGCAGCTAAGATTATCGAGGATCATGCTGACGAGCTGGCGGCGCTGTTCACGCGCGAACAAGGTCGGCCCACGGAAAGCGCCAAGCAAGAAGTCATGGGCGCGGCATTCTGGTTCAAGGCGACCACGTGGCTCGACATACCAATCGAGATCACCGAGGACACCGACACACGACGCATCGAGGTGCACCACGTCCCGCTGGGTCCGGTTTGCGCAATCGTCCCGTGGAATTTTCCCGTGCTGCTAGCGGCTTGGAAGATCGCGCCGGCTTTGGTGGCAGGAAACACCATGGTACTCAAGCCTTCGCCATTCACTCCGCTGACCGCGCTTCGCCTCGGCGAGCTACTTGCCGACTGTTTCCCCGCCGGCGTACTCAATGTCATCGCGGGCGGCGACGAACTCGGTCCGATGATGACGGCACACAGAGGATTCGCCAAAATTACCTTCACCGGCTCGACCGCCACCGGCAAGCGCGTGATGGAGGCGGCATCTAAGGATCTAAAGCGTATCACGCTCGAACTTGGCGGTAACGACGCCGCGATCGTTATGCCTGATGTCGACGTCGACGCGATCGCTGAGCAGCTATTCCACGGCGCATTCCACAACACCGCCCAGGTCTGCGTGGCCACTAAGCGGCTATTTATCCATGCGGATATTTACGATCGGCTCCGAGACCGGCTGCATCAGCTCGCCAAGGACACGCCGGTGGGCGACGGGGCCGAACAGGGCAACCGGTACGGCCCACTTCAAAACGAACCTCAATACCGCCGGGTGCTTGCCTTGCTCGATGACGCACGTGCTAATGGCCTGACGCTCCTTGAAGGCCGCCCGGTGCCCAAACAGGGATACTTCATCCCGCTCACGCTGGTGGACAATCCCCCAGACGACAGCCGCGTCGTCGCCGAGGAAGCGTTCGGACCGATCCTGCCACTGCTCAAGTTCCACGACATTGACGAGGTAATCGCGCGTGCCAACGACAGCGATTATGGCTTGTCCGGCGCGGTATGGTGTGCCGACGTGGAAAAGGCGACGGCCATCGCGCATCGAATGGACACCGGCACTGTGTGGATCAACCAGAACCTGCAATCGACGCCCTTCACCCCTCTCGCCGGCGCCAAGCAGTCCGGCTTCGGACAGGAAAACGGCGTTGCAGGGCTGCTCGAATTTACCAGGTCAAAGGCCGTTTACATTCCCAAGGTGCCAACGGGCGCTACGCCTGAAGCGGAGCTTGCCGCGCCATGACCATGGCGCTGTCGGCGCATGACGAGGCGTTTCGCGACCAGGTGCGCCGGTTTTTGGAAGGTGCACTTACGCCGGCTATCCGGGCTGCTGGCAAGCTGCGCACTAGTGTATACGCTGAACCGGAGGCCCAGGCTGCGTGGCAGCGGACGCTCCACGCAAAGGGTTGGGCGGCACCTGCCTGGCCGAGGGAGCACGGCGGGGCCGGCTGGTCGGTCGTCCAGCGCCACATCTTCGCGCGCGAGCGCGTCGCTGCCGGCGCCCCGCCGACCTCCCCCATGGGCATCGAACAAGTCGGTCCAGCGATAATGAGGTTTGGCACAGACGCGCAGAAGGCGTTCTTCCTGCCGCGCATCCTGTCTGGCGAGCATCTGTGGTGTCAGGGCTATTCGGAACCGCAGGCCGGCTCTGACTTGGCTGCTCTGCAGATGCAGGCTGTCCGCGACGGAGACGAGCTAATCTGCACCGGCTCCAAAATTTGGACAACCCATGCCAACGTCGCGAACTGGATCTTTTGTCTGGTCCGAACGACAAAAACCGGACGCAAGCAGGAGGGCATTACCTTCCTGCTGATCGACATGAAGACGCCAGGCATCGAAGTCCGGCCGATCGTGATGAGCTCGGGCGAATGGATCCAGAACCAGGTGTTCTTCAACTCGGTGCGCATTCCCGTTGCTAACGTGCTCGGCGCGATCGACGACGGTTGGACGGTCGCCAAGTACCTGCTTGAGTTCGAACGTGGCGGCACAGCTTATGCCCCGGAGCTGCAGGTCAATCTCGAAACGCTACGGCAGCACGCCGGCGCTGTCTTGGCGGAGGATGGGATGCTTGACCAGGACCCGGTGTTTGCGGCCAAGCTCGCCGACCTTTCGATCCGCATCGAGGTGCTCGACGCCCTTGAAAGCGATCTGCTGTCAGCGGTGTCGGCCGACCGTCCGATTGGTGCCGATGCGTCGATGATGAAGATCTTAGGCACGGAGCTGCAGCAACGCATGACTGAACTTGTTCTGGAGGCCGCGGGACCTCTGGCGCGCGCCTGGCAGCCCGGCGTCGCCATGGCAGGAGGCCCGGTCCTCAATTATCCGGGCACACTAAACGACTATGTCAGCGGGGACGTGTGGCAGGCGATTGCCCCGCTGCGATATCTGAACGAGCGGGCCGGTACGATCTACGCCGGGACCAACGAAATCCAACGGGGCATCATCGCTAAGGCAGAACTCGGCCTCTGACCCGCTGCACTATGCGACGGCCAAGTCGGCATAGCGACGGACGTGATCTGCGTGACCACCGAGCTCGCCCTCGATCACCGTCAGCCGCTTGAAGTAACGGCCGACCGGCAGTTCGTCGGTTGTTCCCATGCCGCCATGCAGCTGCACTGCCTGCTGACCGACGAACCGGCCGGCCTCGGCCGCAGTGGCCTTCGCGGCGCTGGCGAGGCGGCCGCGTTCCTGCCATCCGCCATCCAGCGAGGCCACTGCGCGCCGCGCGATCGCATATGTCCGCCGTGCTGCAATGTGCATGTCGACTAGGCGATGCTGCACCACCTGAAAACGAGCGATGGGTTGGCCGAACTGCTCGCGCTGCTTGGCGTAGGCCGCAGTATCTGCGACGAGCCGACGCATCAGGGCTGCCGCTTCAATGGCGAGACAGGCAATAGCCTCGTCCGTAGCCGCAGTAAGCAGCTCGTCCGCCCCGCCTTTTAGAAGCACGGCCCTGGCGTCGATGAAGCGCAAGTCGGTAGCGAACCGTCCGTCGATAGTCGGGTAGCTTCGGCCCGTAACGCCCCGCTGATCGCGCGAAGCCACCAGCAGCGCCGTGCCGCCGCGCTCCGTTCGTGCAGCAACCAGCAGGAAGGCTGCATCCGCGTCGTCCACAACGAGCAGCGCGTCGCCGTCGAGCCGCCACCCCGTGGCGGTCGGCGTGGCGCTGATCTTGCCGCGCAGGCGACGATCGATTCCGGCCACCGCTACGCGCTCGCCGTGCAAAGCGATAGCGCGCAGCAGTCCATCCGACTCTTCGGTGGCCGCGTCCACCAGCAGCCTCACGGCCACGACGGCCGTATCTAGATATGGGCTCGGCCGACAGTGCTCGCCCAGCGCCTCGAAGACTGGCGCGATTGCCGCTGCGCCTAGCCCGAGGCCACCGAGGCGTTCGGGCACGCGCAACGCCGTCGCTCCCATCTCCACCAGTCTGGCCCACGTGTCCTTCCGGTCAGCGCTTGCAAAACACTTGCTCAGGGTATCGCCAAACGCGCTGTGTTCGTCCGCGTCGTTCATGGCCACATACCTTGGTCAATTCGTGGAAGACCGCCTTGATTCAATTCGGCGCGAAGCGCGGTCTTCAACACCTTGCCCGCGGGCGACAAGGGCAGCGCTTGGACAAAACTCACAGACTTGGGTACTTTGTACCCGGCAATCAGCTCGCGACAGTGACATCGGAGCGTTTCAGCGTCGCAACTTGCACCGGCGCGTAGCACGGCCACCGCATGTACACGTTCGCCCCACCGCTGGTCGGGCAATCCTATGACGGCGACCTGGTGCACGGCAGTATGACTGGCGAGCGCATTCTCAACCTCGGCGGAGTAGACGTTCTCGCCGCCAGTGATGATCATGTCCTTCAGTCGATCAACGACCGTCAAATAGCCGGCCTCGTCCATCCGGCCGAGGTCCCCCGTGTGCATCCAGCCGCCGCGCAGGGCGTCGGCCGTCGCTTCGGGCATGCCCCAATACCCGAGCATGACGCCGCCACCGCGCACGACGATCTCGCCCACCTCGCCTGGCGGCAACTCATCATCGCGGTGATCGACCACGCGAACTTCGGCGGCGATGGTCGCACGCCCCGCGACCCCTTGCAGGCCTGCTGCGCGCGCCTGAGCGCCGTGCTCATCCGGCCCCAACATCGCGGCGATCGGTGAGACTTCGGTCATGCCATAGGCCTGCACGAACCCGACCTGGGGCAGCATTCTCATTGCATGCTCCAGCAGTGCGTCGTCGATCGGCGATGCGCCATAGACGACCCGCTCCAAGCTTGCTGCGCGCGCCGGATCGAAGCAGGGGTCCGTCAGTAGCGCTCGCAGCATCGTCGGCACCAAGAAGACATCCGTAGCCCTTTCCCGCTCGATCATGGAAAGCACTGGCGCCGGCTCGAATTGAGGGAGAAAGATGTGCGTCGTGCCGGCGAGCATCGACGTGTAAACCGCCGATTGTGCGCCGATATGAAACAGCGGCGCGACGTTAAGATAACTGCGGCCTGGCCGTGCGCCAGGAAAGGTCAAATACCCCGTGGCTGAGGCGAGCAGGTTGGCGTGGCTGAGCATCACGCCCTTGGATCGCCCTGTCGTACCACCGGTATAAAGAATTGCGGCAAGCGCCTGACCTCCCAGCCGCACATCGGAGATCGCTTCGCCGCGCGCCAGCCAGGCCGCACCGTCCTCGACCCCGCTGGCGCGATCGCCACCGCCCAACTGAATGACTAGCGTAAGCGCCGGCGCCGCCGCGCGGATGGCATCGACCATCGGCGCGAAATGGCAATCCACGAGCAAGACGCGGGTCTGACAATCTTCCAGCGATGCCGCGATTTCCGCCGGGGCCCAGCGCGTGTTCACGGGATTTGCGACCGCACCCGCCCAGTAGGTTCCAAAAAGATAATCGAGGTAGTGCGCCCCGTTGCGCGCGAGCAACGCGACGCGATCGCCTTCGCGCACTCCCGACGCTCGCAAGGCACCCGCGAAACGTGCAACGTCATTCATCAGCTCTCGCCAGCTTCGCCGGCTGTCACCGTCGACACAGGCCAGCGCGTCTGGCGACCGCTGCACCAGCCGATGGAGCGATTGCGTGAGGTAACTCATGAAGCGTTCTCCCGCTCGCGATCGATCCGGATATCAGTCCTCAGGCGCAATCGTGACGCTCAGTCCATTGAGCGCCTCCGCAAACCGGATCTGGCAAGAGAGGCGAGAATATTGAGTTCGATGCTCCGAGCTGTCGAGCAGGTCGCTCTCGTCCTCGCTTAACGGCTCGAGACGCTGCCAGTCTTCAGGACCGACATAGACATGGCAGGTTGCACACGAACAGCTTCCGCCGCACATCGCGAGCAGCTCGTCGAAGCCGCCATCACGAATAATCTCCATGACGCTTAGGCCGGGCTCCGCCGCCAGAACATGATCACGCTGATCACGCGTCGTCACCATCAACTCAGGCAATATTACCTCCACAACTTGTCCGGCCACACATTCTGCAACGCGTGATGGTCCGGACTTTTACCGCTCCAGAAGTCCCTCGAGCTCGTCATAGTAGCGAACGATTGTGCTTTCGAGCCCGCAATAGACCGTGCTCTCCGGCACGCCGGCCGTCAGGCCGGCTTGGCAGATCTCGGCTGCTCGGAAATCCTCCCCGCCAAACACGCTTATGATGAGATCATAAGAGCGCTTGAACACGTCCTCGGCCTTCGCCGTGGTCGCTGGCTCCGGAGTAAGCATATAATAATGCACCGTCGTCCGGTTCACGCCGCAGGGCATCAGGATCATGATGCTGATGTAATATTGGCTGGCAACCAAAACTACATTCGGAAAAGCAGTATATGCGTAGGTAACCAACTTGTGAATGTTCGCATTTGGATCTTCGTCAATCATCGAAGGAACATACCCAGCTCTACCTGAGACCTGCCGCACGTTGACGCCAAATGAGTCGGTGACAGATGGGGCATCGGTGAACAATGCACCGATCGACGCCGCGTGCAGTCGCTGGACGTGATAGCCCTCCAAGAACGGCTCGAGAACGACCTTCCAGTTCGCCTTCAGGTCGAAGACCTTTCGATCATAGACATGGGCGTCCGGAATACCGAGGGCGGTGAAATCGTCCGCAATCTGCGCGTGAAGTGGAGAGAAGTCGGCCACTTCGCCATTGAGTTGCGCATAGATCACGCCACCCCACACCCGCGACGGCAACTCCTTCAACCCGCGCTCGCTCTTGAGCAATCCGTCGAACGTTTCCGCGCGCGCTACCCCGATCAGCTTGCCGTCGATGCCATAGGTCCATGCGTGATAAGGGCAGACCATCCTTCCCTGCTTGTGGACGGCACAATCCTCGATCAGCTTCGATCCCTTGTGCTGACACGCATTGATGAAAACCTTGAATTCGTCGCTGCGCGTCCGCGATACGAGCAGTGGCTTGCCGTACGCCTCGATGGCGACGACCGACCCTGGTTCGGGCAGGAGGGCTGTAAGTGTGACGGGCACTGCATAGCGCCTAAAGACCTTCGCCTGCTCCTCGTCGTACCGCTCGGAACCAGTGAAGATCGCGTTCGGGCGGCTCGCCGCAAGCGGCGTAAAGACGATGTCCTTTTCGGCCGGGATGCGCCGGATCGACTCCTGCTGGCTGTCGGTCAGGTCGGCCAAACGCGTGATGCGGCGTTCAGCCGCCTTTTCCCGAGCGGGCGGCTCAATCTTCGCGGGATAGTTCATGTCCGTCTCTCCTTTCGTCAGTATAGCCCCCGCTTAATCTAATGACAATAGGTTTTAGGCATCCTTGAGCGGTATCGTAGCGTCGGCCAGCCGGATAGGCTCGACGCTGGCGCCTGCTTCAACCAGCTTGCGGCCTTGGACATAATCCTTCACGGCATTGACACAGTCGAGCGCGATGACCCTGCCGTGCTTTAGGTAAATGACAGAAAAGCTGCGCAACGCTAGGTCGCCTCGCATGACCACCGCATCGTGCCCTGTTGAGAGGCCGACTGTTTGGAGCTTGAGGTCGTACTGGTTGGACCAGAACCACGGCACCGCATCGTATGGCACCTCACTGCCGGTCAACACACGCGCAACGACTGAAGCCTGGTCATTGGCGTTCTGCACCGACTCCACTCGGATATCGGCCCCGTCTGCAAACCGATTGCTGTGCAGCGCGCAATCGCCGATCGCGAAAACATCGGGCAAGCTGGTGCGGCATAACCCATCCACCCGCACCCCGTTGTCCCCGATCGCTCCTGCCGACAGCAGCGGGCCCACCGCAGGCACAATGCCAATCCCGACGATCACCATCTGAGCGGGCACGACTTCGCCGTCCGCGAGTCTCACGCCGCTCACTTTGTTGCGATCGCCGAGAACGCAATCGACCTTCGTCCCGAGGCGAATGTCGACTCCATGGTCACGATGCGCCGCCTCATAAAATCGCGATAAGGGCGCCCCGGCGACTCGCGCCAGAACCCGGTCGAGTGCCTCCAACAAAACCACGGCCTTTCCGGACTTGGCCAGGATGGCCGCCGCCTCGAGTCCGATATAGCCGCCGCCGATCACCACCGCTTGCGCGACCCCGTCCAGCTCGGTACGCATACGATCGACGTCCGCACGGGTGCGTACCGTATGCACTCCACTCAAGTCGTGCCCGTCGCAGCCGAGCCGCCGCGCGTGCCCGCCGGCTGCCCAAATCAACGAGCCGTAAGCAATATGCTCACCGTGTTCGGTTGCCACCGCGTGGTCGTCTGGGTCCACCGCCGTCACCGTTTGGCCCAGGAGCATGTTGACCTGCCGCTCTTTCCAGAACGCCGGAGAGCGTAGCAGGATACGATCGAACGGCTTCTCCCCGGCAAGGTATTCCTTCGAAAGTGGTGGACGTTCGTATGGCAAGTCGGGCTCGGCCCCAATCATTAGAATCGAGCCTTCAAAATTTCGTTGCCTGAGCGCTATGGCGACCTGGGCACCTCCATGTCCGGCACCGACGATCACGACATCATATGTCTGCACGGTACCTCCTGCCTCCTTTCGATCCGTCCAGGCCCGCTTTTACGGGCTAGGAAAGTTAGCGGTGTAAGCTTTGGCCACGCTTCGGCGCCAGCGGAATGCGGAGTGGGCCAGATTGACTCATACGCTCGTCGTGACCGGCAGGTGACGCACTAGGAACTCGATCATGCTCGTATTGAACGCGTCGTTGCGGTCGCCCGCGACCATGTGGCCGGCACCACTGACGTTCGCCACCTCTAAACTCGGCAGCTGAGAGCGGAAGGCCTCGACGCCCGCATCGCTCACCACATCGCTGCTCAATCCTCGCACCAACATGACCGAAAGCTCGCCCGCCCTCGCGAGCGCGGCCGCGGACCGCTGAACCACCCGTTGATGATCAGTGGAGCGAGTTTGCGTGATACGAGGGTCCCAATGCCAATAGAGCCGTCCGTTCTCGCGAAGGCGCAAGTTGCGCATCAGGCCGCTCGTATCGCGGGGTGGCGGGCGGAGCGGATTGTAAGCGGCCACCGCGCTAGACGCCTCTTCCAGATCGGCAAAGCCGTCAGGATTGGCGCGCATAAAGGCGACGATTCGATCCACCCCGGACGCTTCCGGTTGGGGCACGATGTCAACGAGCACTAGGGCGGTCGGAGTAAGCCCGCCGGCGACAGCATGTATTGCGGTGGCGCCACCCAAGGAGGCGCCGACGAGCGCGTACCGCCCTTTGAAGTCAGCAACGATCACCCGGAGGTCTGCGACACGGTCGTCAAGACTGTATGCCCCATCATCAGACCAGCCGCTGTCGCCATGCCCGCGCGCATCGAAACTGACGACCCGGTACCCGCGCGCGACGAGGGCGAGCATCGCACCGGACCAACTGTGTCGTGTCTGCCCTCCACCGTGCAGGAGCACAACGCCCGGAGCCGCCGCAGGCCCGGCGACATCCGCCACTAGATCGAGACCATCGCTCGATCGATAGTGATGCGCCGTGACCTGCTCGACCTTGTTTCCGCTACGCGTCGTCGCGACAGGCGAACTGCTCACGTCCATCGCCGGCCCTCACCCTGCTATTCTAATAAGGTTAGGTTTTGTATAGCGGTGCTTCCCGGAGGTAGCAACATCCTTGGATGCAGACTATCGGAACTCGTATAAGGAATGTCGGCGTGCCACAGAAGACGGCCCAAGCTATGAGGAAATCCATCGCGCCGAAAGGCGCATCGCGCGTCCCCCGTGCGGGGAGGCCCTCCACTGCGCTAATCACCCGAGAGGCCGCTGCCAAAGCGGCACTAGCGGTCATCGACGAGAGCGGGCTTGAGGCGCTCAGCTTGCAGAGTGTCGCGAAGACTTTGGGGGTCAGTGCCCCATCGCTCTACCATCACTTTAGCAACAAGGAAGAGCTGCTCACTCAGATAGCCCGAGCGTTACTGGTCGAGATTGGTCGCGAGCAGGAGCGCTGGTCGGGCGATTGGAACGAGCGAATGATCGAGCTCAGCCTCGCAACCCGGCGTGTGATGCTTCGCCATCCGAACGCCGCACCGTTAGTTCTCCGTTTTTTTCCTCGGCAGGTGATGCTGCAGGCCTACGAGAACGCCATCGTTGATTGCCCCTACCCGGTGGAGGTCCGCATGGTGATCAACGAGCTCGTCGAACATATGACCTATGGAGCATCGCTCTTCGCGGCCGCAGCAGAAGCGCACCATATACCGGTTATGCCGATAGTGGATGAAGAGCGGTTTCCGAATCTCGCGCAGGCGATAAGGGCCGGAGAACAGGACGCTGAAACTCGCTTCGTGGAAGGCCTCCGCACAGTGCTTGCCGGCTTTCAAGCACGGTTTGGCCAAGGCGGGTAGAGCACGACTGCGCCGTCCGACTTGGACCGCCCAACTACGCCTGGGACACAGCTTCCTTCAGGAGCATTGCAATCTCGCCGGGATGCTCAAGCATAATCTCGTGACCGCGCGGTAAACACAGCGTGCGCCAGCCCAACGCCAGGGTCCGCTCGCACGACGCGGTGATAGAGGTAGGCTTTTCCCACCCGGTCGCAAGAACTAATGTCTTATCAGCAATGCGGTCGAGATCGGCGCTGATCGCCACGGGTTGTGTTATAGCGGAAAGCGGATGCGGGCGGGATTGATGATCGACTCACGCCGCGAACTCATCGGCAACCTTGCAGGACGCGGCCGAAATGGAAGGGATCTTCCACCCGTCGCCAAGCTGCTCCGCAGTGTCCATTATTATGTCTGGCGTTGCGGGCAGAAGCAGGCCCCCGACGCGCTTACCACGTTCGACGACAAAGGCATAAGGATAGGATTGGCTGTTTAATCAATTTAGCCGCGGAACCTGCCACTACGCTGATCTCAGTCATTGTTCACCTCATACGCACGCCGACTTGCGGTCTGCCAAGATGAGGTCCGCAGCGCGCCAAGCCATCGCCATCGTAGGTCCTTGGGTATTGCCCGCCGGAATGACCGGCATGATGGAGGTATCTATGACACGCAGACCCTTTACCCCTCGAACCCACAGGCGGGGATCGACCACGGATTGAGCGTCGTTTCCCATGCGGCAGCTCCCAACCGCGTGATAGCCGCACGTGCCAAAGCGGTCATAGGCGTCGAGGATTTCGGCATCGCTCTGGTAAGCAGGACCGGGAAGTGTTTCCTCCTCGATGATCTCGGCGAGAGGAGACCGGGCGGCGTAGTCGCGCACTACCCTAACAGCGCCAATCATTGCCTGACGGTCGGCTTCGTTAGCACGGTAGTTTGGCGAGAACGTTGCTGGCGCACTCGGATCCGTCGTAGAGATGTGGATGCTCCCGCGGGATGTCGGGCGCAAAACGTAAAGCACAACGTTCATGCCCGGAAAACGCTCCACATCGCGACGCTGCTTGGCCATATCGAAAGAGAACGGCGCCACTAACATCTGCGCATCAGGGCGGTTCAGCCCCGGTCGCGTGCGGAACCATCCACCGATCTCATAAGCGGCAGCCGACATCGGGCCGTCTCCCGTCAAATAGTAGCGCACTGTCGATGCGAGCAGTCGCCAGCCATGGAAATGCTTGTTGTGCGATACGTCGCGTCGCAGCTTCCATTGCACAATCAGTCCTCGATGCTCGATCAGTCCTTCGCCAACTTGACCACTTTCATGAACGAGGGGAATGCCGAGCTTGGCGAGACGCCTGGCATCCCCAACGCCTGATCGTTCGAGAATGCCCGGACTTGCCATTGCGCCGCCGCATACGATGATCTCGCGCCGAGCAGTGACCTGCTCAACCGTTCGATCTCGCAGATACTCGACGCCGACGGCGCGCTTGCCCTCGAAGACAACACGGTTGACAGTGCAGTCCGTGAGAACGGTGAGATTTGCGCGCTTCTCCGCCGGCCGCAGGAACGCGACAGCCGCGCTTTGTCGTTTGCCTCGCGAGATCGTGCGAGGAGCATAGCCGATCCCATCGGCATTGTCGGGTGCGTTGATGTCAACTTTGCGAGGCCAGCCCATCGCCTCGCCTGCCCTGATCTGCGCTTCAGAAAGGGCGTCGCGCATGGTCGGCATAGAAATGCGCAACGGGCCTCGATCGCCGCGCGTCTCTTCTTTGCCGAGCTCGTGGTTCTCGAGCGCAGCATAGGCCGGGCCGATGTGCTCCCAATTCCAGTCGTCGCTCGACAATTCCGCAATGCTGTCGAAATCCGCCGGTTGACCTCGAACGTACATCATACCGTTGATTGCGGTCGACCCGCCAAGCACCCTTCCCCGTGTCCAATTCTCTGCTTTGCCAGCGGTAGAATCGTGGGGCTCGCCTGGGTAAATCCAAGAATGTTTGGGGTTGGCCATAACCTTGACCACGCCTTTGGGCATGGCGATGAAGGGATTGGTATCACGTGGGCCCGCCTCGATCAGGCAAACCGTGTTCGCTGGATCCTCAGTCAGACGATATGCCAGGACGCAGCCTGCCGCCCCCGCGCCAACGATGACGTAGTCGAACTGATCCAAAGCCCTCTCCTCGTCGGCCTTCCTGCCAACCTTATCTACTCGCGTTCGATAAGCAGGGTCGATGTCGTCGCGCAACCCTCGCCACCGACTAAACCGCGAAAAATCTATTGCCATTAGATACTCGCTTTTCTAGCATCCCTAAAAGGGCAAGACGGAAAATTCCGTCGCGGAGAGGAAATTCATGGCTCAAACCTTGCCAGCAGCGATCGCGTGGTGGGCGCGAATGCGCGGCGATCAGCCTGTGGTGATCCTGAATGGCGATGTTCTGACCTATGCGGCATACAAGGCATGGTCGGATCGAGTAGCGGCCATGCTGATCGCGGATGGGCTCGAACCCGGTGACCGGGTCGCCATCTGCTCGGCCAACAGTCTTGCTTATGTCGCCTTGATTATGGGGATCATCCGGGCGGGCGGCATCGCTAACCCGGTCAATTTTCGATATACGACGCGCGAAATCGCTGACCTGTGCGAAACGACGGAGCCGCGGTTCGCCTTCGCGGCCGATGACCACATCGAACGCATGGCCGCTGCGGGGCTGGCACCACGGGCAATGAGCGAAATCGACGCGCTGCGTACCGGTGCGCCCGCGATACTGGACCGCGATGTCGACCCAGACGCTCCGGTCGTGATCATCGCCACCTCCGGCTCAACAGCGAAGCCAAAGGGTGTCGTCTTCACCCACCGCACAATGACAGCCTATGCATCGAATTGGGCGCTTGAGGAGACGACTTCCGGCCCAGGATCGCGGATCATAAGCCTGGCGCCGCTCAATACCTCCGCCGGGTTCGTGCAGCTAATACACTACGGTATTCAAGGCTGCACGCTCTACATGCTTCCACAGTTCGTCGCGGCCGACGCACTCCGGCTGATCGAGCAAGAAAAGATCAACTGCTTCGGGGCAGTGCCCGCTTTCTTCGAATTCATCGCCGCCTTGCCAGAATTCGCTGAGGCGGATGTCTCGTCGCTGCGATATGCCACCGCGGGCGGGGCGCGGGTCGGCAGGCAACTCATGGATACATGGAGAGCTAAGGGGGTCACGATCCGGCAGATTTATGGGCAGACGGAGGTCGGCGGTAACGCGACCATCATGCCAGAACATCTCGCAACAGACTCGCCGGACAAATGCGGTTGGGGCGGCTTGTTCAACGATTTGCGAGTCGTTCGACCGGACGGGAGCGATTGCGATCCGGGCGAGGCAGGCGAGATCCTATTGCGTGCGCCGGGTATGATGGTCGGGTACTGGCGGAACCCCGAGGAGACCACTAAGGCCATTCGAAACGGCTGGCTCTATTCCGGCGACATCGGCAAGCTGGACGAGCAGGGTTTACTGACATTCGTTGATCGGATGAAAGATCTCATCATTTCCGGCGGACTGAATATTTCTGCTGCGGAGATCGAACGGGTCGTTTGCGAGTTTCCTGGAGTGATTGAGGCTCTGGCGATCGCGGCACCGGACCCTCGCTTTGGGGAAACGCCGCTTGTCGTGTACCACGGCGATGTCGAAGTAGATGTGACGGCACTTATCGAATATTGCGGCACGAACCTCTCCAACTATAAAATACCCCGTTATGTGGCATTCTCGCCTGAGCCGCTTCCTCGGCTCGCGACGGGCAAGTTGTCCAAACCCGCCCTTCGCCAACTCTATGCAGGCGCCCATAAGCGCCTAACGCGCGTGCGCTGAGGAAAGCCGATGAACAGTCAGTCTACCGCAACAGGCCCTGCACTCGGCAATCCGCCGCCGCAGGTGCAGCCGCATCTGATCTTCAACTTCGACATTCATCATGATCCTCGGATCACCGAGGATGTCCAAGGGAGCTTTGCCGCCACCTTGTCGGAGGCGCCCGACATCTTTTGGACAACATGCAATGGCGGTCATTGGGTGGTCAAATCGTTCGATGGCATCACCCGCATCGTCACCGATCCTGAGCATTTCTCTGCGCGTGAGATGCAAATACCCCGTGTCGAAAACCCACCTTTTATGATACCACTTAATCTCGACCCACCCGATAATCTCCCATATCGGCGGGCGCTTGCCCCAATGTTCGGGCCCGTGGCGGTGAAGTCGATGGAGCCCGGCATCCGAGAATGGGCCGTTCGTTTCGTCGACGCCGTCGCGGGCAGGGGCGAGTGCGACTTCCAGACCGAGGTCTCGAAAATTTACCCAGTCAGCGTGTTCATGGAGCTGATGGGCATGGACCTGTGCCGGCTCGCAGAATTCCGTAGGATCGCGGAAGACTTTTTTGCCTGCGATAATAACGAAGTCGAACTGGGGCGCCTGGTCGGCGTGATCCAAGGCGTGCTGGTCGAGCTCCTTGCCGAGAAGCAGCGGGAGCCAGACGACAAGCTGATGTCCCACCTTCTCAATGTGGACGTCGGTGGCCGCACGATGCGAGACGACGAGATCCTTGCGATGGCGTTTGTCCTGTTTTTGGGAGGGATGGATACAGTCACGAACGTGACCGGGTTCGCTTTTCAGCAGCTGGCGCAAATGCCTGATGTACAGGCACGCCTGGCGAACGATCCCTCATTATGCGCAGCCTTCGCTGACGAGGCGATCCGCCTCTACGGCGTGGTAAATACGCCGCGGCTCGTGGTCAAAGACAAGGATATTGGCGACGCCAAACTCCGCCCGGGCGAAATGGTCCTGTCAATACTTTGCCTAGGCAGTCGCGACCCAGCGAAGTTTGATCGACCAAACGTCTTTGACCTTGACCGCAAGCGCGCCGCCCATCTGACCTTCTCAACCGGACCACATCTGTGCGTCGGCCATGTGCTCGGCCGGACCGAATTGCGCGTACTGACGGAAGAATGGGTGAAACGCATTCCTTCCTTTAGCGCCAGTCCCGGCGAGAGCCACGCCTTCCGTATGGGCACGGTGATGGCACTGGAACACCTGCCGATCCAGTGGTCGCCCGCGTGACCCGCGGCGACGGTGCGGACGCACCATATTGGGAGGGATTGGCTACCGGTCGGCTAATGCTGCCGCGGTGCGACGGCTGCGATCGCTGGATGTGGCCTGCGGGACGCCGCTGCGGGCTTTGCGGCACGATCGGCTCGCACTGGGTTGAGCGTTCGATGGCGGCGACGGTCTTTTCCTGGACGCGCACTTGGCATCGCTTCGGGATGACCGAGTCGCTCGAGTTGCCTTTCACCAGCGTGGTGGCGGCGGTCGACAACTGCGGCGTGCGCCTGTTGGGACTGCTGGAAGACCCCGACCGCATCGATCCGCGCATCGGCGAGGCTCTGGTTGGCAGACCCAGCCATACCTTGGTTGGCGCCGATCAGATCCCGACTATCCGATGGAGTCGTATCTCTTGACGCACCCCTTGTTCGGAACGACCGCGATCGCCGGCGTCGGTGTAAAGCAGTACAAGCGCGGAGCGGCGCCGCTGCCCGAACGTAGCGTGCTGGTGGACGCTATCCTAACCGCCTGCGCTGAAGCCGGGCTTGATCCGGCGGACGTCGACGGGTTCGTCTCGTATGGCGACGATAAGAACGAACCCGTGCGGCTGATGCCGGAATTGGGCACGCGCGAACTGCGTTGGTCGGCCCAGGTGTGGGGCGGCGGCGGCGGAGGCATTGCGGGAGCGTTCGGGGTCGCCGCCAGTGCGATACTCACGGGTCAGGCGCGCGCCGTCATCGTCTTCCGGGCCCTAGTGGAGGGGTCGAGTGGGCGCATGTCGGCCGCAGTCATGGCTCACCACCTTAACGACCATCTGCTCGCCTCAGGCGTAGTGTCGCCCGCCCAAACCTGTGCGATCAGGGCCAACCGCTTGTTCAATCATCATGGGGTGGCCCCAGAGATCGCAGAGGAGCTGGTTCGCGCGGCTTATCACCATGGCAGCCGAAATCCGGAGGCGGTCAGTTATGGTCGCACCTTTGATGTCGAAACCCTACGCAACTCGCGCATGATTTCCGAGCCGTTTCGCCTGTTTGACTGCAGTCGCGAGAACGACGGGGCAGGCGCGCTACTGCTCGTATCGTCTGAAGTCGCGCGCGATCTTGCCAAGCCTCCCATATATTTGCTTGGCTGTGCTCAGGGAGCTGAGGCCGGGTGGGGCGATCTGCTCGAGAACGACGCTGCGGAACTCTACGCCACGGCCGGCCTCGGACCGATTGCGCGACGGCTTTATGCCGAGACGGGCCTCTCGCCAGACGATATCGATGTCCTCCAGATCTACGAAAACTTTGACGCGCAGGGTATTATGTCGATAATTGATCATGGCTTCTGCTCATACGGGAATGCGGCCGAGGTAATCCGATTTGAGAATCTAATCTCCGACGGCGGGAAGCTGCCGATCAACACGTCAGGGGGCAATCTGGCGCAAGGTTTCATTCACGGGATCGGCTTGCCGATTGAAGCGGTCAGGCAATTGCGAGGGGAAAGCGCCAACCCGGTAGCCGGCGCTCGCACCTGCCTGCTTGCCGGCGGCCCCGGCGCGCCGACCGTGAGTTCGGCAATTTTTTCAAATCGGATACCGTAGGCGGCGAAGCTCGGCGCGATCGCACCGTCACTCCCTCATAATCGGCTGCCGGGCTACTTCGCGTTCCACGTACAAATCCGCGGCACCGAAGTCGGCAGAGATGGCCATGAGCCGCTTCACAAAACGACCGATTGCCAGTTCTTCGGTCATACCCATGCCGCCATGCAATTGGATTGCGTTCTGGCCGATGAAGCGGCTCGCGTCATCGACAACCAGCTTCGCGGACGCGGCCGACAAAGCCCGCCGATCGGCCGACTCTCCGAGGGTCAGCGTTGCTAAGTAGACGGCCGATGTCGCCATTTCAAGATGGATCAGCATGTCGGCGAGGCGATGGCGCACCACCTGAAAGCTAGATAGCGTCGTCCCAAACTGCCGGCGCTGCTTCACGTAAGACTTTGTGTCCTCGAGCAGCCGCCGCATCAGTCCCAGCGCCTCGGCACAGCCGGCGGTGATCGCGCGATCGGCAATCTCCAGAACCAGTGGGTAAGCGTCCCCCTTCGTCAGGCGCGCTGCGTCGGGCACGGCGACGCCGTCGAAGCTGATGTCAGCCGCCCAGCGTCCGTCGAGGGTCGCAAAGTCGTCCGTCAGCACGCCAGGTAACGACTTGTCGACGAGGAAGAGTGCGAGACTGGCGTGGGTTCCGTCGTCGTCCTCAACGCGCGCGAGCACCACGAGATGTGACGCCCACGGAGCGGCGGTCACGATCCTCTTGCGGCCGTGGAGCCGCCATCCCTCCATCTGGCGCACAGCACTAGTCGCTACGGCACGCGGATCAATTCCCATCCCGGGCTCGGCCGACGCATAGGCCACCAGCATCTCGCCCTCGAGTACCTTTCCGAGCGCATTGGCCGCGGTCTCGCCCCCGCAGCGGGCGAAGAGACCCGCGCCGATGACGACCGTCTCGAGGTACGGTTCCCGGACGAGAGCTGCGCCGAGTTCCTCCATGATAATCATGTGCTCGATTGGTCCCCCGCCGAGCCCCCCTCGCTCGCACTCGACCGCCGCACCTAGGACACCAAGCTCATGCGCAAGGCAGTGCCAGATGTCGATGCGCCGGGACCCTGCCGCCGACGTGCCGGCCGAACAGGGCGTCTCGGCCTGGCGCGACCGCAACACGCCCGCGACGCTGTCTCGCAACAGCGTCTGTTCATCGCTGAATGTAAAATCCATTTTCAGGGGTCGCTACTGGAGGAGTATCTTGGCGACGATGTCGCGCTGGATCTCGTTGGTGCCGGCATAAATCGAAGCCGCGCGATCGTTCAGGTAGGTCGCGAGGGCGACACCGCGCCCGGTATCCTCGGGGCGGTCTGGCATCCTGAGGCTTTCTCGATCGGCTAACGCCAGGCCAATTTCCGTCAGCTCCTGACGTAACTCGGTCCCGCAGATTTTCGACATTGACGACACGAGCGAACCCCGTCTCTCATCCACCTCAGCGAATAGCAGTCTCAATTCGCTGACTTCCAGCGCGGATAGTCGCATCTCTGCTCGCATCAGCCGGGCTGCAAGAGTGGAGGGACAACCTCCCGATATCTCTTTCATCCATTCCAAACGGGCGCGCAGCAGCGGCGTCCACATCGATGACCGTTCGTGTCGTAAGAGGTGCTTCGCCACCGTCCACCCGTCATTCTCCTTTCCCAACAGGCCGCTCACAGGCACCCGGACATCGTCAAAGAATACTTCGTTGAGTTCGTGATCGCCGGAAATCGAAATGATCGGCCTAATCTGGATTCCTGGTAGATGGAGGTCGAACAGCAGGAAGGATATGCCGCGCTGTGGCTTGGCTTCCCGGTCGGTCCGGACGAGGCAGAACATCTTGTTCGAGAAATGCGCGTGTGTAGTCCAAGTCTTAGAGCCGTTAAGGACGTAGCAATTGCCATCCCGCTCCGCTGCCAATCGGAGCGATGCGAGGTCCGACCCGGCCTCAGGTTCGGAGTAGCCCTGGGCCCACCAATCATCACCCGAACGGATGCGAGGCAGCAGGCTCTCCTTCTGCTCCGGGGTACCGAACTCGATGATTACGGGCGCCGCCATATGCGTCGCGTTGGGAGTTAACGGCGGTGCGCCAGCGAGCGCCAGCTCACGCTTGAAGATCAGGTGCTGAGCCGGAGTCCAGCGAGTCCCGCCAAGCTCAACAGGCCAGTGCGGGACGCTCCATCCCCGGCTGGCGAGTATCCGAAACCACGCATTGGCGGCCGGATAGTCACAGTAAATTCCCGGACAATTGCGGCCTGCCTTAGCCAGCTCGGGCGTGAGTTCAGCATCTAGAAAAGCTCGCACCTCATCGCGAAACGCGAGCTCATCGGAGCTGAAAGCAAGGTCCATCGATCAGCCGCGACGCTGCGCAAAGGCAGCAATGCGTGCTTCGACGTCGGGCGCGTGTCCCTCGTTGCGATAGGTCTCATGCGCGAGCCCCGCTGTTAGCGGCAGTCCGTCGGTTTGGATCAACAGCCGCTTGTTGGCTTGTGCGCTGAACCAGCTGTTCGCTAAGATGATATCAGTCACCCGCCTAACCGCGGTCTCGAATTCATCATCCTCGAACCGGTTGTTGGCAAGGCCGATGCTAATCGCCTCGCTAGCGTCCACAGTACGACAGGTGAACATCATTTCACGGGCGCGATACGTTCCAATTCTGCGCGGCAACCGCTGACTCATGCCCCAGATCGGGGTCAGTCCCCAACGGCCATGTGTATCGGCGAAGCGTGCGCTGGCGGACGCAAGGATGATGTCGCCGGCCAGTGCCAACTCCAGCGCGCCAGTGTAGCAGTGGCCATGCACCGCGCTGATCACCGGCTGAGGCAGATTGGCGAGGCGCTCGATTACGGTCGCCTGCAGATTCAGCTGCGCGCCGCTCTCTCCGTCGTCGATAGCGCCGAGATCGTGACCCGCCGAAAAACAGCGACCTGCACCGCGCACGATTACACATCCAACAGTGTCGGGCGATGCCGCAATGCTTTCGATATGATGCCCGAGCAGCTCGAACATCTCTGTGTTGAGTGCGTTCAGCTTTTCAGGACGGTTCAACGTCAGCGTGACGAGGCCGCCCTCGTTGCTGCGCAGGACAGACGCTTCGCTCATCAGCTCATCCTTAAGCGAGTGGCAGGGGGCGGCCGGCCAACTGCTCCGCCTTGGCCCACAGCGCCTCCCCTGCTGCGCGATCGGTCACCCACGGCATGGTTCCATGCAGCGTGTCCCGAACCGCCGCAGGCTGAGCGATCGAACAGTCCTCAAGATAGGCAGACCGACCTGCCAGTTCAGGCGCCGTTGCAGCCCATAAAGTGGTCGCGGCGCCCTGCTCGACCGTCTTGTAGGTTCGTTTCGTCGGCAGCACGATATCGGTCCGGGACTGCATCGCAACATAGTCCTCCTTGGACAGGTACCGCATGAGGTCGGTTTGAATGAAACCCGGATGCACGGCCAGTGCTGTCACGCCGTGCGGCGAGAGCACATCATGGACCTTGAGTGCGAGCAGCGCACTGGCCGTTTTGGACTGGCCATAGGCTGTCCACTTGTCGTAACTTTCGTTCTCGAAATTGAGGTCGTCGCGGATGCCGGAGAAATGGTGGCCCGAAGAGGTCAAAATGACCACTCGCGCACGCGCAGCAGATCGCACCGCCGCCGCCAGTCGGCTGATCAGCGCGGCATGTCCAATGTAGTTTGTCGCCAACTGCATCTCGATGCCGCGCGAATTGCGCTCTAACGGGCAGGCCATGATACCCGCGTTTGCAATCAGCAGGTCGATTGGTCGATCGAGCGCGAGCACGTCATCCGCGAAAGCGTCGACGCTATCCAATTCGGACAGGTCGAGGGGGTACGCGAAGACTGATCCTTGTGCGCCTTCTCCGAGCCGCTCGGCAGCCGCCTCCAGCTTCGTTCTGTCTCGCGCGCCGATGCACACGTCAGCGCCTGCCGCTAGCAGCGCGCGGGCGGTCTCATAGCCGATGCCGCTGCTACCCCCCGTTACTAGGGCCAACTTGCCCGAAAGGTCCACACCTTGCATCACCTCGGTGCTGGTAGTCTCCGCCCCCATGTCGCCTGCCTTTTCTGCTGATGAGTTGATGAGCTACCGCGCGGCCTGGTTGTTGGGCGACCAGAGCCAAGGCGTCACGCCCGGCTCGGCCTCCTCGCGGAAGATCCACTTGCATAGTCGCCTAATCGGCTCGATCCCGTCCTGCGGCGATCCGAAGCCAGTGAGCGAACCGGCGGCATGGCCGAGCGTGACCAATCGCTGCCCGCCCGCGAGGGCCAGCCGGTCGGCGATCTCCGCAATGAAGCGATCGGGATAAATGCCGATCGTCTGGCAATAGGAGTCAATGCGTGGCAGCACATCATCGATCGAGTCGACCGGAACAAAATTGGCGACGCGATTGGTCAAACTCGGCGCGAAATCGACTGGCTCTGGCATTTTCGAGACGATGACTCCGCCTTCTCCGTCCCGAGTACCCACGACAGTGTAGAAATCGTCCATGAACGACGCTGCGTCGAGACTGCTCAACAGCTCGCGATTGATTCCGTTCTTGGGCTTGGTGCTAAGATGGTCGGGCAGATCAAGCAGCTTCTCGTAGGCCCTCTCGGCGAGATTCTCTGCTTTCCCGACGCCGTCTTCGTCTGAGCCGGAGAGGACATAGACGATCCGCGCGCTGGCGCAGACTTCCTGGTTCTGCCCGCCAAAGTCAGACGACACTCGCTGCGCAACGTCGTCCATGGCCTCTTCGCTCTCGAAAGCCTCTGGACCGATGATGCTGATGCTCCGCTTGGGATCAAGGGAGATCAGTTCCAAGCCGGGCTGGATGTACTTGGCGACGTGCTTGACCGACGCGAAGCCGCCCCAGGCGACGATCTTCTCGACACTGTGCGGCTGATACAGCTTGCTCTCGAATGCCTCATCGCCACCCTTCCAGTACGCGATGCTGACGTGCTTCGTAATAGGATGATCGGGTGCGAAGTCGATCATCGTCCGCGCCACCGCGATGCCTGTGAAGGGATCGTTGGACGGCGCCTTGATGATGGCGTCACCCCGGGCCACTGCGTTGCGGATGATCGTGACAGCGGACAGCACCGGGCTGTTTCCAGCCACGATGTGCAGCGCGCGCGCGCCGAACGCTCGGACGTACCGTTTGGCGCCGCGTGCGGTCGTGCGCGTCTCAACCCAGCCGTCTAGATAGTCGCGCCCGATCTGGGCTACCATGTCCTCGAGCTCCTCGCGCACGAACAGCCCAGGCATCCGCGAGAAGCCGTAACGCAGCAGCGAGGCAGTTTGGGACGCAGTCTGGAGGGTGAGATCGAACGCAGCTTGCAGATGCTGATTTTTCTCGATGTCGAGGAGCTTGCCGAGTTCCACGAGGTAATCGAGGATGTCGTCGACCGACAGATCGTACAGGTCTGTCATCAGGTTGGGATTGCCTAGGGGCAGCCGGTTGACGATCGTCGCTGGATCCGGGGCAAGAAACTCCAGGTCGCCGCCCCGACCGCCGAAGCGCATCAGGTCGGACGTGATGACCTTGCCGCGGATGATCGCCGGTGCGACTTCAAGGTCCTCATTCATTTTGAACAACGTCGCCATCGCATCCTCCTTTGCGTCAATGCGGCTCATGCGGTGGCCGCCGCCTGTATCTCCGAGAGAAAGTCCATTGCTTCCTCGTGTGCTTCGGCCGAGGCTGCGCAGCTGATCTTGTCGTCGCCGCCGCGAGAGTCGCTAAACCGGCCGATAGTGCCATTTAGATAAGGCCCGCTGCGGCCGCAGCCACATTCGCGATCCCAGCTAATCGTTACTTCATCTCCCGAGATGAACCCGCCCCAATGAGTGTCGGGCAGCAGATCATAGAAGGCGAAGCGGCCAGTGGCCGTACCCGTCCGGGGCAGCGGCTCGCTGGTATCCGGGTCAAGCACGAACGGGATGATCCATGGTGCGACGTGGTACTTGTTGTTCTCGCATAGGAGATTGTTGGCGTTCATCTCAGTCATGGCGTAGTTCATCGGCAAGTGATCAACACCCGCGAACTCCATCACCTTTACCTTCCAGTCGTCGGGCAACACCATGCCTTTGGCGCCGCCACCGGTGGAGACAACCGAGGTCGGCGCGAAAACACCGCTACGTCCTTCAGCTAACCCCTTCTGAGCGAGCGGCCAGAGGTAGGTTGGCGCGCATGCCATGAATACGCGCTGGCCAGCCAAGCTCGACGTGATATGGTCCAAGAAGGTCTGCATGTCCGCGGCCCGCGATGCCTGGTCGGTTTCAAACTCATGCAGTCGGGCGAGCAAGTTCGGCGCGATCTCCAGGCGGTCCAGATCGCCTCGAGCTTTCGCCGCGCGGAGGCGACCAGCGAGGTAGAGAATGTCTGCGCTCATCGCGCCCGGGAAAGCGGTGTGCATAAAGGTTTCGTCGCCATGGGCGATCCGCTGAAAATACTGCTCGTTGATGCGAAAATGCGCCGAGCTGCCGGAACGAAAACTGGGCGATACCACGTGCGCCTTGGGCTGGGGGTCGGCAGGCCGCGGGTCGCGGAACCTCTGAAAGCGCAGCGGATAAAGCTTCCCAAAAGCCGAGAGCTCCTGCTTCGACTTCGGGAACAGTGACACTGTGCCGCTCGTCCCCGATGAGTGATGGATACACAGATCGGTTTCCCGGTCCATAGTTTCAATCCAACTGTCGATGCTGTCACAATGAGACACGTCGACATTTTTGAGCGAGACGGTGGTGAGCTTGCCAAGCCACCCGTTGATCATCGAGAAACGGCTTTTTTCGAGAAGCGAGCTCGGATAGGACTTGTATACAGTATGCTCGAACAGCAGCGGGATGACGGCATTGACGCTGTTGATCTCGTCGATACCCTGACGGTCTGCTAGCTTTTGCAGGTAACCAACACCGTCGCGCAATTGGCCGAAGCGAATCTTCAAACCTGCCAGCTGCATCGACTCTCGATCAGCTTGGGGCATCGACCACATCCGCGTCGCCGACCAGTCGAAATACTCGACCGGATCGCTGATGAAATCCCTCACCGAAGCTGCCTCGCTCATGCTCCATCTCCTTATTCGGGCAATCAACCGACAGGCCCTACCGCTTGTGCGACAAACTCTCTTTTTTGTATCATAATCGCCCTATCGCAGCTATCAGGCCTAAGCAAGCGATATTTAACGACGTTAGATTAGGAGGTTGGAAATGGCAGAGTTGCACGCGCAACAGGTGCCTGCGCATGTGCCGCCGGACCGTGTATTCGAGTTCGACCTATATGGCCTGACAGACGATCCGCGATTGCGCGATGGCGTTCAAACCGGTCTCACCTTCCTCCATCGCGAAGCACCCGACGTGTTCTTTACGCCAGCCAACAGCGGGCATTGGGTGGTCACGCGCGAACGCTTGATGCGCGAAGTACTTATGTCGCCCGAACGATTCTCTTCAGCTCAGCTCACCGTGCCCCGCACGGCACAGCAGCAACCCCTCATCCCACTGACGCTCGATCCACCCGAGCACACACCATATCGCAAGGTCCTAATGCAATTCTTCGCGCCCAAGGTCGTCGCGGCGATGGAAGGTGACATCCGCCGTCGCGCAGCGGTCCTTGTGGCCGCTGTCCGTGAAGCTGGCGAGTGCGATTTCCTACAGCAGGTCGCGATGCCGCTCCCGGTCCAGGTGTTTATGGACCTGATGGGCCTCCCGTCCACAATGTTTAGCGAGTTCCGGCGCATTGTTGTCGACTGGTTCGGCTCGCCCAACGGGCCCCGCCGCCAGGCGCTGGCCGTCGAAGTTCTGGGCCATCTTCGCTCGCTGATTGCCGATCGACGGACGGCCCCCCGAGACGACCTCGTCAGCGCGCTAATGGTTCAGTCCGTCGAGGGACGGGTACTTCGACAGGACGAGATCGAGTCGATGTGCTTCCTACTCTTCCTGGCAGGGCTCGACACCGTTGCGAACGCCGCGGGCTTCATGTTCGCTCGCCTGGCGACGATGCCCGACATGCAGGAGCGGCTGGCGAACGAGCCTGACCTGGTGTCTCGTTTCATAGATGAGACTTTGCGCATGTCTGGCGTGGTCAGCACCGCGCGGATCGTGACGCAGGACACTGAACTCGGCGGAGCGCATCTAAAGCAGGGAGACATGATCCTCTGCCCGCTGGCGCTCGCTGGCCTGGACGAGACCGCGAACGCCGACCCGCTTCACTTCAAGCTGGATCGCAAGGGCGCGACGCACCTGATGTTCGCAACAGGACCGCACCTCTGCGTTGGACACTTCCTTGCCCGCCTGGAGCTGCGAGCCCTTCTCGCCGAGTGGCTGCGGGCAGTGCCGCATTTCAGACTTGACCCCTCGCTTCGGCCCCAGGTGAAGATCGGCTCGATGACGGCGATGTTGAGCTTGGCGCTAAAATGGGGCGGCGAAGAACGGGTGCTCGCTGAGCATGGCTGATTCCGACGAACATCGGCGGAAACATGGCGATCCAGCATACATGCCCGTGTCGCTAACGGCCGCTTCGATCGATTTCCCGGTCACGGACGAACGCCGGGCAAACATGCTCGAAGCAACAATGTCTGCACTGATGCGCGACGGCGTCTCGCAAGTTACAATGGGCAGCATTGCCCAAGAAGCTGGCGTGTCACGCGTTACGCTCTATCGCGCCTTTAAAAACAGAGCTTTTCTACTGGAGTCGGCGGTAGCTTATCGTCTTATGAAGTTTAATTCCATATTCTTTGGTAATATTATAGCCCCCGCCTCTCTATCGTTCCTTATAGAGGACTACATAGTAGCCTCTATTAACACTGCCGTCCAGAACCAAGAAAGCCATCGCTGGACGCGCGGCGGCATGTCATTCCTGCGCGCGGGCTCTCAGGTCCACATTGTTGCGGTGACGACATGGACCCCAGTCGTCGAAGCCTATCGGCAGACTGGCAGATACCCGGATCACATACCCGTTGATGATCTGGCTTCGTGGATTATGCTCCTTCAATACTCATTCGCACGGTTGACAGTCGAAGCTGAGATGAAGGAAAGCAAGATAAGAGAGAGAGTCAGGCTATTTGTAGCTCCGGCTTTCTCTCAATAAATCGACATTGACCTATGGTTGAAACTGATCCTTTGAAACGACGCTGCAGACGCCGCGTGATGGGGTGCCATAACCAGAAATTTCGAGAGCCCCTCTGCGGCGGCCATCGACCCATAACCCAGCACTCACGATGCGTCCCTGCCGCAAGCCGGTGCCGCCGCCCCCAGTCGCAACCACTCGGATCAGCGGTTTCCTCGATCTATAATGAAGTCTACCGCTGCTCCGTCGCTGCGCGATCGATCATCTATCGTGCGCCGTCAGCCCACGAGTTCGATAAGGCGGTCCAAGACCGCCAAGGATTTTAGCCGGTCTCTGAACTACCTGCCTGCTCACGACGGTCGTCTCTGGGAGGTCAGCGGCACTTCGACGCTGATGCCCTACTTTAGCACGGATCGAGCGAGGCCGAATAGGCGTCCACCTGCAATTATCAGGAGTGAAATCCTGAGCCTCGTTGATCCGTTTCAGCATGGTGTCCGTCGGCCGCTCGCCCAAGTCAAAGACAAAGCTCAGGAAGTCGCCAATCCATCTAGGGCACACGCTAACACCCAGAGCGCCGAAGTAACGAAACCGCGGAGACGACGCGTTCCTGCAGATCGTGTTCATTTCCTGCCAAGCCCGATACGTCGCGTCGTGTTCCTTAGCGGAACGCCGGCCGTGGGTGGTGAGGCGCTCGGCACTAATCTCCCGATGAAGGCAGCCGCAACTCGTCGTACGGCCGGAGCGAACATTTCCGCCGTCGGCTATTGTCTGCCTGCCGCAGTCGCAAGCGAAGAGCCATTGCGCCTTACCACCGGAATTGGTGTGTGCGAAGGCGATGCCGACAAGACGGCCATAACGTAAACCAGCCATGTCGATCCGCGCCTTCCGTGCCACGGCCTTTCTCCGCCTTCGGGTGTCGCCAAGTAGGAAGCATATCTATTAGCGCCCAATAGGGAACGAAGCCAAGCCTTCGTCCGACCACTCGACGCACGTCGGAGGATGCCCCCGTGAGAAGCGCGATCGTGCAGCGGTAGTCCTTCGGAACGGCGGACGGATTTTTCATCGCGGCCGATACGGGCGCGATGAACGTCCTAGAGTGCTGGACCGAAGGGATTCTCGGCGCTCGGCCTCTCGCTTGGCCCAAAAGCGAGCGCGTTCAACTCTCGTCGCGAGACAGTCCAGCGACAATATGCTCGGCCCTTTCGAAAAGCTCGCGGTCGATGGCCAGCCCTGAGGCGGCTGCGTTGTCGTCGACCTGCTCCGGTCGGCTCGCGCCAATGATTGCAGACGCTACATTGGGCTCCCGAAGCACCCAAGCGAGTGCAAATTGGGCCATGCTGACGCCCGCCTCGGCTGCCAGGGGCCTAAGCCTGTCTACAGCTGCGACAACCTGAGGGGTCTGTAAACACGACATCATGGCCCCCATGCTGTCGCTCGCCGCCCGGCTGTCCGCCGGCGGCGGCACGCCGGGCAAATATTTTCCTGTCAACACGCCCTGGCCCAGCGGAGACCAGACGATCTGAGAAATGCCGTTTGCGGCACTGAGCGGGATGACCTCCTTCTCAGGTCGTCGCCAAAGCAGCGAATATTGGGGCTGGCTGGAAACGAAACGCGCGACGCCGGTCATAGCAAGAGCATCGCGGATGTTCTGGGGTGACCACTCCGAAAACCCCAAATACCTGATCTTGCCCGAGCGCACGCCATAGCTCAGCGCTTCCATGGTTTCGTCCAGTGGTGTGGCTAAATCGTAGCGGTGGCACTGGTAAAGGTCGATGTAGTCGGTCGCGAGGCGCTTAAGAGAGGCGTCGAGTTGTTTTTCGATCTGCGCGCGTGACAGGCCCCGGTCGCTGTCGCTCATCGGGAAAAAGATCTTGGTCGCGAGCACATAGCTGTTCCGTTTGCGGTGCTTCAACGTCTCACCCAGGAACTCCTCCGCAACGCCACGGCCGTACACATTCGCCGTATCAATGAAGTTTATGCCTTGGCCAAACGCTCGATCTATGCACTGTGCTGCCGTGTCCCGCTCGATACCGACACCGAACGTCAACCACGAGCCGAGCGAAACCTCCGAAACTTTGAGTTCGCTTTTGCCGAGTTGACGATAGAGCATTGCAACCTCCAACGGCGCTTATTTCCGCCGTGCATACCACACGGGGTGCCACCCCATCAGCCCTGATGATAACGCTTCGAATCGTTAGTTGCTCCTTTTTGGTCGGACTATAACGCCCTCTGCGGCAAGGTCCCTTGCTCTGAGCCTGCGCTATCAACAGTTGATCCCAACCTGACCGCACCGCTTCGCTAAACATGGCGGAGCCGATGGCGTTTCCGGGGACGGCCGGAAAGATTATCGCTTAGCTGACACAGCCTCGAATACCGCACGGCTAGTGGTGCCTATGTCGCTATTGTCTTCCGCCCGCTCAGCGAGCGCCATCTGGTTCAGCTGCCATCGGGCGACCGCCTCGGGCGTTCCAAAACTGTCAAGAGCCTTTGCATAGCCGTCTGCCCATGTGCTCGCAGCATCGGCGCCCAAATCCTCGATTAAGCCATCGGCGATGCCAAGTGCGTCCAAATCGTCCTGCGTCAACATTTCACTATCCTCGTCCTCCACGGCCTCGTAATCTTCGACCAACATATGTCTTCTCCATCTCTTCTACGAATTCTTCCACCACTGCAGACACCTTGCTAAGGCGCTACTAGGAATCCGGCGGTATGTTATCCGGCCAGAACTCTTGTGCCGCCGAGGGTCGCTTCACCGATTTTAACTCGGCCACGGCAGGTAACTCGGGCCGCTCCCCGTCGAATGCGATGCGCACGGCTGCGCCTCGCTCGGTCACCTGCTGAAAGATGGCTCGGACCTTTCGGCCGGAGCGCATCATGCTGCTGATCCACATGTATCAGCGTGGTTGAAGGGAAGGGCGATGAGCAAGGGTCCGGGATCGCACCATGTGGTGCCCAACGCTGGCGGGGGCTGGGACGTGAAGCGCGGTGGCGCGAGCCGTGCGAGCGGTCACTTCGACACCAAGGCGGACGCCGTGGATCGCGGACGCGAGATCAGCCGCGACCAGAACACCGAGTTCCGCATCCACAATCGTGACGGGAAGATCGCCAGCAGCGACAGCCACGGTCACGACCCCAACCCGCCGCGCGGCTGAGGATTGCACCATGAACGAAGCGCACACGGGTTTGATGGCCCGCATCCACATCAACCGCACGGTCTTCCGGTCGCCGAACCCCACGACGGGCGAGGCCCTGTATGCGCTCGGCGGGATACCGAAGCGCGAGAAGCTCTACCGCGAAGTGGCCGGTGATCACGAGGATCAGCCGATCTCGCGCGACGATGAGGTCGTCCACCTGGCCGCCGACGAGCACTTCTACAGCGACGAGGTGACCACCGTTCTCGTGAACGGGGACGAGCATCAGGTTGAGCTGAAGGAGATTACCTATCTTCAGGTCGTCGAGCTTTATCTCGGTAGCGGTGGTCAGGCGTCCAACGAATACCTCGTGAAGTACTCCCACGGGCCGGCGCAGAACGCGAGCGGCACCCTTGCTCCCGGACAGAAAGTGAAGATCAAGGATGACATGCGCTTTAGGGTTGCCGGAACTGGCGAGTCGTAATCCTTTCATCAGGGATCTGGACGAGCAGGGTTACCACGTCGATTTTATCGGCGGCTATCTCGTCGTCTTCGGGCTTCCCTATCTCGATCCGGCGGGCAGGCTGCAGCATGGCGACTGGGCCAGCCCGCTCGATCTGAACGGGGCCGTCATCGATCCGCCGTCCAATCATCAGGCATGGTGGCGTGGGGTCCGGCCCTGCGATCAATCCGGCCGCGAGCTGCGCCTCGGTGGTGGCGCGCACGCTATCGCGATCACCGGGGATCTGACCACCGATCAGTCCTTCTCGTTCAAGCTGCTCGAGAACGGAGTGGCGCGGACCTATCGCTCCTTCGAGGAGAAGGTGGAGACCTACTTCGACGCGATCACTGGGCCGGCGCTGGCAGCGTTTCCCAACGCGACCCCGCTGCGCGGCATAGAGATCGGTGCGGCCGTGCAGGGCAGTCCGCTCAGGTTCCCCGACACGATGTCGTCGCGCTATCACATGAACGACGTTTCGATGCTGCTGCGCGGCAGGAAGGTCGCGATCGTCGGTCTGGGGGGCACCGGCTCTTACATCCTCGATTTCATCGCGCGGACGCACCTCGAACGCATCGCCCTGTTCGACGACGACAAGGTGCACGTCCATACTATCTTCCGCATCCCCGGCTTCATCCCCGGCGCGATCGGGCAGCCCAAGGTCGACGCGCTGGCGCGGCAGTATGCACAGTGGCATGGCGGAATTCAGCCGGTGCCCGAGCGCTTGGAAGCTCACAACGTCGACCGGCTGGGCGAGTTCGACTTCGTGTTTGTCTCGGTCGATGACGGACCCGCTCGCCTCCTCATCGTAGACTGGTTGAGCGCCAATGGCGTCCCGTTCGTCGACTGCGGGATGGGACTGAACCGGTCGGCCGTGGGCCTGAGCGGGTTCGTGCGGATCACCGGTACCGACCGCGCGGCGTTCGAGCGAAACCGCGCTTCCGTTCGGCTGCCGACCGGCAACGCGGCCGATGACGAGTATCGCAAGCAGGCGCAGATCACTGAGCTGAACGCGTTGAACGCGGTGATGGCTGTCATCCGCTTCAAGCAGCATTTCGGCCTCTTCGATCGCGAGAGCGACGCCACCTGCTCGATCTTCGACACGGCGCCCGTGGAGATCGACTCTCTGGGCGCCGCCTGATGCCATACGTCTACAGGGCCGTGGAGCGCCTGCCGAAGCAGCTCGACGACGGCGTCGTCTATCATTCCGAGGACTTCGAGGTCGCAGCGCTGCTCTGCGCCTGCGGTTGCGGTCATCGCGTCTCGCTCCTCGTCCCCGACAGCCATCGCGTCTGGTCAGAGGACGGTTTGGCGACGATAACGCCGTCGATCTCGGTCTGCGATGGCGCCTGCAGGTCGCACTACTTCATCACCGCTGGCGAGGTGGAGATGTGGCCGGCCTTCTCGGACACGGTGACGCGGTTGACCATGCGCAGGCAGATCGCTCGGCATGCGGCGATCAAGGTCCGTCCGCTCCGCTGGCGCGATCGGGTCAGGAACGCCGCGACGACCGCTGTCCGTGCGATCATGTCGAGGCTGCAATTCTGAAGTCGGGCTTGTCGGGCGATCCTTCGAACGTCAGCCGTTATCGATTGACGCCCTCCCCGGACGGCGTCGCGCGCATTGACAGTCGGATGCTGAAGCGGTCGAGCAAGCGCCCGAGAGCCGGATGGTCGGTGCGGCACGAGGGATGTCGCGGATTTCCAGCCAGGCCAGCATAGAAGCGAGCGCGATCGCGCCGACGTCCACCTCGGGGTCGTCATCGATCGCCCGTTCGGCGAACGCGTAGGCGGCCGACGTCGGTGCCCGCGCATCGATGACGAATAATCCAGCGACTGACTGCGGCCGAGCTTGTCATCCAGTTAAACGGATGTCCGCACCTGGGAACCGGACGTGCAACCTCGGATTACCGCTTCTGGGTCGGACTGTCGGCTGGTCGAGGTCATTCGGGCACGTACTCTTGGCTGCCGGGTTTTCGGGTGTCATCCCGGCAAGATCGGTTGACCGGCGTCCTTCCACTCCATCATGGCCGCAAGCAGCTCACTGGTCCCGTAATCTTTGATGTCCTCGTCGGAGAATCCAGCGGCGAGCTGCTTTTCGAAATACCACCCCTGAAAGTCGGTGTAGCGCGCAAGAATACGTGTGGCGCCATCGGCCGCTATGCCCGCCTCACTAACGAGCCAATTGCGAACCTTCCGCACTGCTTGTTGGAAGTCCGCAGCATGATACTGGATATCGCAACCTGAGATATCGGAGAGCGCTGCCTGATAGCGGTAAGGTTTTTCGGCAATTATGTACTTAACTACGCAGGATGGCCATGCTACAGGATTCGGAACAGGCCGGCGCTAATCAAATACGAAGTCTGATGTCGGACGCCCTTGGCGCAACGCTTCTTCGTGTTCTTGGAGATTCATCCATCGAGCGTTCGGCTTACTCGCTTCAATATATTGCTGATGAGGCTCTCGAGGCAGCCCTGAGCGCTGCCAGTGCCGCAGATCATAATCTGCGGTATTAAGCATCGTCATGACGAGGGCGACGCGTTGAGTCAGCTTGTCTACCTCGTCGGTGGGCGTCACATGTTTGGTGTCGAACGTCAGTGAGAGCGGTTGCCGGCTCTGCGCTCTTCCGACCTTCGCCTTCTTCTCGATCCTGACGGTTTGGGTATCGGTCACCCTCCATTGATCGTGGACGAACCGGTTACGCTTCGGCCCAAGCTCGCCAGAGACGCGATCTAGGAGGGCAGTCAGCCATGTCCGGTACGGCTCGCTAGGGGAGTTTAGCGTCAGCAAGCGCTTTAGGATGTCACAGCGTCCAGAGATGCTATCGACTGTTGTGGAGATGCTCGCCACTTCGGCTGGGCTGCATCTGAGCACCGTGCCCATCAGATCGTCTAGCACCCCGTCTAAGGCAGCCCACGTCATGCAAAGCTGACCTAGGCTGAGCGCGTGTTTAGAATGTGCGCGGTGCTGGGCTGGTCGACGCTCCTCCTCCTCCTGTTCTTGGCACGGGTCGAGGTGTAGGATGATCGTCATGGATAAGAACGTCCCACGTGAAGAAACCTACTCCGAAGCGGAGACTGATGCCCGGCGTGAGGCGATCCTCAAGGCCGTGCTCGCCACCCGGCCCAAGCCGCACAAGGCTAGCAAGGCGAAGGGCCGCGAGTCTCAATCAAAGTAGCGCTTACGCGGTGTCCCGATCGTTCGGGGAATGGCAGCCGTTTTAGGCGGCGAGCTTGTCAGCCCGCCGATAGGTGAGGCGACGGCCCTCGCCGCCCTTGAGGATGACCGCGGCGCGCTCCCCGTCCGTCATGGAGCGCGTGTTGTAGCGGAGGTCGAACTCGGCGCAGTAGCGGCCGAGGTGGGCCTCGCTCATGTGGTGATAGGTGCCGATCACGCCGCGCTTGAAGATCGAGAAGAACCCTTCGACGGTGTTCGTGTGCTTCAACCCGCCGTGCGTGACGTACTGACCGGCGCTGTGGTTCACTGTCGAATGAGCGGCGAACTCGCGACCGACACGCGTGTAGATCGGGCTTTCGTCGGTGATCAGGTGCGAGCTGCGATCGACATGCGCGACTAGCAGCGGGCGCACGTTCTTGGCCGTCACGTTGGCGACGTGGAAACTCTTCACGTTGCCCTCGTGCTGGACCAGCGCGACGACGGGCTTCTTTGGAGCGGGGGCGCGGAAGGCGCGGTTCTTGGCCTTGCCACCGACGTAGGTTTCATCGGCTTCCACAATCTCGCCAGGGCCGCCCAGCGGGCCTTGCGGGGCCGCGCCTTCCATCGCTTCGCGGATGCGGTGGCAGAGGAACCAAGCGGACTTGTAGGTGACGCCGAGCATACGCTCCATTTGCTTGGCGCTCATGCCCTTCTTGGAAGCGGCCATGAGGTGCATCGCAAGCAGCCACTTGTGCAGCGGAATGTGGCTGCGCTCCATGATCGTGCCGGTGCGGATCGTGAACTTCTCGCGGCAGTCGTTGCACTGGAAATAGCCGACCATCTTACCGGCTAGGCGGCGCACCTTGAGCGAGCCGCAATGGCCGCAATGCGGGGTGCTGTTCCAGCGCGAAGCCTCGATATGCGCGAGGGCCTTGGCTTCGTCGTGGAAGATCGGATCGGTGATGTTCGTCGCCATGGCATCTTACTGAACCTGCTACGTTGCGTAGTCAAGTACACAATTGCCGGTTTTTCTTCCAGGATGAGAAAGCGCTTGGCTTCACGGCCAGAGCCGAAATAGCGTCGGCATGCCCAATCAATGCCGAGCTCAAAGGGCATATTCAGCCGAAAATGCTCACCTCGCTTCTTTGCTACGCAGCGGCTGAGATCGTGGATTGAATAGAGCGAGGCTTCAATCAGGCCGGTGATCTTCTCCACCCGCATCTCTGCCGAATCGCTTCGCTCTCGCGCCAGTCGCGGCACAAAGCCAAGGTCGACGATGCAGAAGAGGATTGCCTGCAGTAGCGCGTCGTAGTCGGGGTCGAACGGGCAGTTGATGAAAACCGATTGTTCGAACGACGGTTCGGCCAAGATCAGCCTTTCGGCGGGTGCGGGTCGTTGCCATACGAGTTGCGCTCACGAATTCGACCGTCTCGCCCATGAATGAAGAGCTCGGTCTTTTGCTTCTGCGCAACGTCACGCGCTCGCTCGATTGCCTCGCCTTGGGTCGCGAAGGTGCCCGATGCGCGTGCCGCACCAGCCTTACGTACGCTCCACTTGCCGCCGTTAGGTACTACGTGCTGTCCTGCCTTCGCCATAGCGGTGTCCTCCCAACGTTTAGATAGGCTCGTTGTATGCCGCTTGGAAGCAGCGATCGATGCAAGGCAGCCGATACATTCCTTATCCCTTCCGCCCGCCAGCGAATGACGAATGCTATCTCCGTGCTGCAGCCGTTTAGCCGATCTGAACGAGCGTCCATAGTTTGAGCTACGGGAGGGGCGCTGGATGGCCGGGATTGGGTCACTATCGACCATCCGCTGGAAATGCTGGTTGGCGGGGACCTCAGCGCACCGGCCCAAGCTCATCTTTCCGTGTTTAAATGAGGCGATCCTGATCTCGGCCTCTGAAAAAAAGTCCAATTGCCATCCCGCTTCTCCAACAATCCTGCGCGTTTGAGAGCGGTCACCTCGCGCTGGACGCTTTGGCGCGTCACATCGAAGTGATCGGCGATGTCGGTCTGCGAAAACGGAATGAGGATCGTTACGCGATCGCCCTCTCTGCGGCCGCACCGGACAGCAAGATTTTCGAACAACATCACGATGCGCTCTCCGAGGCGATGCTCCGCTCGAAGATCCCTCCCAACGATCTGCCGGGAGATGGCCCGTGCAAATTTCCTGCAGAGCGCTTCGGGGATCTCGGGATACCGGTGGTAAACTTCCCAGAAATCGTTGGTAGCCAATTCTCCGACCTCAACGACTGTCATGGTAGTCGTAGTGTGATTGAAATCGCGGTGCGAGACGAGCGCGGTCTCACCGTAGCTGTTCCCCGGCCCGTAGATAGTGATCAGCGATCGCCGTCCGTCCGTCTGGATGCCAGAGAGCCGCACATAGCCGCTGACCACTTGGACCATCTTGCGAGGGGCGTCACCGGCCCGAACAATGTCCTTCCCCGGCGCAAGCTCGCGGTATGACATGCGGGAGATCATTGCGTCGCGTGCCACAGCGGGCAGTTCCGCGATCCAATTCTCTTGAGTGATCAGCTCCAAGCGCATGCAATTTTCACCTCGCGAAAAACTTTCGCCAATGGAACATTGGTGTCACCCCGGTCGCGCGTTCCCGTTGCAGTAGCTCCTCCACGCAAAGGCGCGACCGACGCCTCAGCTCAATTTGTCGCGAGCCCGTCTCGTGTTGTGGAGGGGATACCATGAACGCCACCAAGCTGCACACCCTGCTGCGCGCCACCACCTTCCTCACCTGCCTGGTCGCGGCGCCGGCCGTCGCGCAGACCGCGCCTGCTGCAGCGGAGCAGAACGCGCCGCCCGCGGCGGCGGGTCTCGCACCGGCGCCGGTCGAGACGCCGCCGAGCACCGACGCCGCCCCGGCCCAGGAGATTACGGTCACCGGATCGCGCATCTCACGTCGCGACTACCAGTCGGCCAGCCCGATCGCGACGGTGTCGCAGGACTTCATCAAGTCGACCGGCCAGCCGACCGTCGAAGGCGCGCTGAACGCGCTGCCGCAGTTCACGCCGTCGGCGGGCTCGGGCACCGGCGGCGCAGGCAACCAGAACCGCGCGGGTCAGGCCAGCGCCAACCTGCGGGCGCTAGGGCCGCAGCGCACGCTGGTCCTGCTGGACGGGCGCCGGATGCAGCCGTCGAACGCCGATGGCACGGTCGACTTGAACACGATCCCCGACATCATCGTCGACAACGTCGAGGTCATCACCGGCGGCGCCTCCGCCGCCTACGGATCCGACGCCGTCGCGGGCGTCGTCAATTTCAAGCTGAAGCGCAACCTGAACGGATTCATCGCCGACGCCCAGTATGGCATCACCGAGCGCGGTGACGGAGGGACGTTCAACGCAGGCCTGGCCGTCGGCGGCAGGTTCGTGGACAACAAGGGGCACGCAACGCTCGCGCTGAGCTACGCCAATCGCGATCCGGTGTTCGCACCGAGCCGCGACTTCTTCCGGTTCAGCAAGGTGACCACGGCGCTTCCCGAGGGCGTGCTGCAGGTGACCGCGGCGAACCTTCCGAGCCAGGCGGCAGTGACGGGCGTCTTCTCCCGATACGGCACCACGGTCACTGTGCCGCGCACGACAGAGATCGGCTTCAACACCGACGGATCGCTCTTTAGCCGCGCGAACCCGATCGCCAACTTCCGGGATCCACCCACGTCGATCTACAATGACGGCAACACGCTGGGCTATTCGACCGGCGACTTCGGCTATCTGCAGCTGCCGCTGACGCGCTATTCGGCCTTCGGCGCGGCCGATTACGAGGTCGCCGACCATGTCACCGTCTACACCCAGGTGCTGTTCACCGACTACTCCGCCTCGTTCGGCATAGCGGCCCCGGTCCTCGGTGGCTCTAACGGCCAGCAGGCACCGATCCCGGTCACCAACCCGTTCATTCCGGCCGACCTCGCGGCGCTGCTGGCGTCGCGGCCCAATCCGACGGCGCCGTTCTTCATCACCAAGCGGCTCAACGACGTCGGGCTGCGTCAGCAGACCGACAAGTACACCGTCTACCAGATCCTCGGCGGGCTCAGGGGCGACATCCCGGGCTCGGACATCACCTACGACGTGTATGCCTCCCATGGCTCCACGCGGGCCGACATCACCGACCGGGGATATCCGTCGCTGTCAGGCATTTCGGCGCTCTTCGCCGCGCCTGACGGGGGTCGGAGCATCTGCGCCGGCGGGTTCAACCCGTTCGGCATCCAGCCGCTTTCGGCCGCCTGCCAGACCTATCTGCAGCGCACGATCACGAGCACAACCGAGGTGAAGCAGACGATCGTCGAGGGCACCTTCACAGGCTCGCTCTTCTCGCTGCCGGCGGGCGCCCTGCGCTTCGCCGCAGGCGCCGATTACCGACGCAACAGCTACGCCTTCCAGCCTGATGGGCTGGCGACGACGACCGACCTCGTCAACTTCGTGCGGCAGCAGCCGGTCCAGGGATCCACGGAGGTCAAGGAGGTCTATGGCGAGCTCCTCGTCCCGATCCTCAGGGACCAGCCGTTCTTCCGGTCGCTGGAGGCGACCGTCGCCTACCGCTACTCGGACTACAACACCATCGGCGGTGTGAGTACCTACAAGGCCGACCTCAACTGGGAGGTCGCCACCGCTCTCCGCTTCCGGGGCGGCTACTCCCGCGCGGTGCGGGCGCCCAACATCGGCGAGCTGTATTCCCCGCTGACGCAGTCCGCGCAGAGCCTCGGCGCCATCGGCGCCATCGGTAGCGGCGATCCCTGCGACGTGCGCAGCGGCTACCGCGCCGCGACAGCCGTGGGCGCGGCCCAGGTCCGCACGCTGTGCCTCGCGCAGGGCGTGCCGACGAACTTGATTGACATCTACCGCGACACGAACGCGCAGGCGACGTTCAACGCGTCGGGCAACCTCAACCTGAAGGAGGAGGTGGCGGACACCTACTCGATCGGTGCAGTGGTCCGGTCGCCCTTCTCCACGCCCCTGCTGTCAAACTTCACCATCTCGATAGATTACTACAACATCAAGTTGCGGCAGGCGGTCGGCAGCGTGACGGCGCCGGTGGCGGTGGCGAAGTGCTTCAACGCCGATGGCAGCAACCCCGGCTACGACCCGGCGAACCTTTATTGCAGCCTGATCAGCCGCCGCCCCGAGTCCGGCCTGATCGGGGTCGTCAATTCGCCTCTCCTCAACCTGGGCGGCTACCGCACCTCGGGCATCGACGTGCAGGCGGACTGGACCATCCGGCTGAGCGATCTCGGCATCGGCGGCAACCCTGGCAGCCTCAAGCTGGGCGCGGTGGTGAACTACCTCGATACCTTCAAGATCCAGAACCTGCCGGGCTCGCCATTCCAGGAATACGCCGGGACAATCCTGAACACGCAGATCGATCCGCTCTCGTCGGCTCGGCCGCGGTGGAAGTCACTCGTGTCTGCGACGTACGCCAACGACACGTTCGATATCGGCATCCGGTGGCGCTACATCGACGCGATGAAGAACGCCGGGAACGTCGGCAACACGGGCACGGTGCCCGGGGTGGTCTCCGTCAGCTACTTCGACGTGCTGGGCTCCGTCCGCGTCCAGGGAGGATTGCAGCTGCGCGCCGGCGTTACCAACCTGCTCGACCGTGCGGCGCCGCAGGTCTCGACGGTGATCGGTAACACCGACTACGCCACCTACGATCTGGTCGGCCGGCGGTTCTTCGTCGGTGCCCGGCTGACATTCTAACCTATCTCGACGAGAGGACCTGAGCCGTGTCGAACAAGCCGCAGGTGCTTCGCCGATCGGTATTGGCTGCCGCGCTGGCGCTGCCTGCGGTGGCCGCTGCCACGTCGGGAGAGCGACTCCGGCGCCGTGGGAGCAAACCTTTGACGTTCGTCCTGGTGCATGGCTCTTGGCTCGGCGGCTGGTCCTGGAGGCGCGTGGCGGATCGGCTCGTCGCCGCCGGTCACCGTGTTTTCACGCCCACCATGACCGGGGTCGGTGACCGGGCGCACCTCATCAGCCACCTCGTCACGCTGGACACGTGGGTGCGGGACGTGACGATGCTGTTGGCGACGGAGGAGCTCGACGACGTCGTCCTTGTCGGACACAGCTTCGGCGGCCGTGTGGTCACCGGCACCGCCGATCGGATGAGGGATCGGCTCAGGCGGATCATATTTCTTGACTCCGCGCTGGCATTGAGCGGGCAGTCGCTCTTCGACCAGCTACCTCCCGCCGCCCGGGCTGCGCGGATCGCCAGTGCGGCTCCAAGCCACGGCGAGAGCATCCCGCCACCTAGCGCGCTGTCGCTGGGGGTGATCGACCCCGCTGACCAGGCATGGGTCGACCGGCGCATGACGCCGCAGCCGTTCGGCACGAACGCGCAGGGGATCACCTATGCCGCCCCGATCGGCAACGCGCTGCCGGTGACCTTCGTAGAATTCACCGAGCCGGTATACCCGGCGTCCGAGCGGGCGGTGGCGTTTGCCAGGAGCCAGCCCGGATGGACGATGGAGTCGCTGCGCACGGGCCACATGGCCATGGTCAGCGCACCCGAGCAGCTGTCCGCGCTGCTCATGCGGGTCGCGGCATCATGACGACCACCGCCTCGCGTCCTCCCGCAGGCTCGCGGAGTTCGATGACATGCTGATCCTGCTCGGCTACCTGATGATCGCCACCTTCATGATCCTGATCATGACCCGTCGCGTCTCGGCGCTGGTGGCGCTGATTCTCATCCCGATCGTCTTCGGGCTGCTGTCGGGGCATGGAACCGACCTGGGCACCATGGCGGTCGACGGTATCACCAAGCTGGCGCCGACCGCGACGTTGCTGCTGTTCGCGGTTCTGTTCTTCGCGATGATGATCGATGCCGGTCTCTTCGAACCGCTCGTCAGCCGGGTGCTGAGGTTCGCCGGCGACGATCCCGTGCGCGTCACGCTGGGCACCGCCGCGGTGGCGACAGTCGTCTCGCTGGATGGCGACGGCGCAACGACTGCGCTCATCACCATCACCGCATTCCTGCCGGTCTACCGGCGGCTCGGAATGAACCCGCTCATCCTGGCCGTAGTGCTCGCGTCGGCCAACACCGTTGTTAATCTGGCGCCCTGGGGAGGTCCGCTGGGACGGGTCGCGGCCGCGTTGCAGGTCAACCCCGCCGACATTTTCGTCCCACTTCTGCCGACCATCGCGGTCGGACTTGTCGGAACCTTCGCGATCGCGTGGTATCTCGGCCGCGGCGAGCGGATCCGTCTGGCCGCAGCACCTGCGGAAGGATCGACCCTGAAGTCCAACTACGGCTTCGACGACGCTGCCGCCGAGCTGGTACCGGCGGAGCGTGCCGCCTTCGCCCGGCCACGTCTCTTTCCCGTCAATCTCGCGCTCACCCTGACCGTGCTGGGGCTGGCGGTCATCCACCTGATACCGTTACCCTTGCTGTTCATGCTCGGATTAGGCCTAGCGCTGATCATCAATTATCCCGATCCAACGGCGCAACGAGACCGCCTTGCGGCCCACGCGCAGAACGCGCTGCCGATCGTGCTGCTGATCCTCGCCGCAGGCGTCTTTACGGGCGTCCTGGCGGGGACGGGCATGGTGGACGCGATGGCGAAAGGCGCGATGACAGCGGTGCCGCCGGCGCTCGGCCCGTGGCTGGCGCCGTTCACCGCCTTCCTCAGCGCGCCTTTGACCTTCGCGCTGTCCAACGACGCCTACTATTTCGGGGTTGTGCCGGTGATCGCGCAGACTGCCACGCACTATGGTGTACCGGCGGTCGAGATCGGGCGGGCGTCGCTGCTCGCGCAGCCGATCCATGCGCTCAGTCCGCTGGTCGCGGCAATCTACCTGGTCTCGGGGCTTCTCGGCGTGGAGGTCGGAGCGTTGCAACGTTTCTCGCTGAAGTGGGCCGCTCTGCTCACGCTCATCCTCATCACCAGCGCCTGCCTGACCGGCGCAATCCTGTGAGAACGCCATGACGAGCCGGCTAGCAAACACGATCGACATCATGGTTCCCACCGGCGCGCTCGGGGCGGGTGTGCGGCCGAGGGACGTGGCGGCCGGACTGGCGGCCGGTGCGCACGCCATCGCCTGCGACGCCGGATCGACTGACAGCGGCCCCGCGTACCTGGCGACGGGAAGGCCCAAATATTCCCGCGCGGCGGTGAAGAGCGACCTTGCCGTGCTCATGAAGGCACAGGCGGAAGCCGGCATTCCGCTGCTCATCGGATCGTGCGGCACGTCGGGGTGCGACATGGCGCTTGACTGGATGCACGACATCGCGGTGGAGATCGCGGAGGACGAGGGACTGTCGCCGAGGATCGCGCTCCTCTATTCCGAGCAGCCGGCATCCGTGCTGCAAGCCAAGGCTCGTGACGGCCTCGTCAAGCCGTTGGCGCTATTCGATTCCGTCGACCCGGAGATCTTCGCGGGCTGCAACCACATCGTCGCGCTGATGGGTCCGGAGCCATATGTCGCAGCACTGGAGGCAGGGGCGGACATCATCCTGGGCGGACGCACCACGGATACGGCGGTTCTGGCGGCGGTGCCGCTCTGGAAGGGCGCCGGCGCCGGTCCCGCGTGGCACGCCGGCAAAACGGCTGAGTGCGGCGGCCTGTGCACCCGCCGTTCGCGCGACGGCGGAGTGATGATCCGCGTCGGTACGGACGCTTTCGAGGTCGAGCCGCTGAGCCCCGAGAACGCGTGCGACCCCTATACCGTGTCGGCGCACATGCTTTACGAGAACAGCGACCCGTTCGAGATGCTCGAGCCGGGCGGGACGTTGGACGTCAGAGACTCGCGTTACGAGGCGATGGACGAGCGCACGGTCCGGGTCACGGGATCGAAATTTGAGGGCGCACCTTACACGATGAAGCTCGAAGGTGCCTCCGGCGGAGCGTTCCAGACGATCATGCTGGTGGGCATACAGGCCCCGAACGTCCTGGCCGAACTGGACAGGTTCCTCGCTCAGATGGACCAGCATCTGCACGCGCGCGTGTCCACCGCGATGGGCGCCGCGGCGGGCCGCTACGACATCTCGTTGCGCCCCTACGGCTGGAACGCCGTGACGGGCCTGCCGGTCGTGGACGGAACCGCGCCGCGCGAGGTGGGCCTGCTTTTCGTGGCGACGGCGGAGACCCAGGAACTGGCGACGACGATCGCCAAGACCTGCAATCCGATGTTCTTCCACATGCCGCTCGACGTCGACGGCGAGCTGCCGAGCTACGCCTTCCCGTTCTCCCCCGCCGAGATCGAGCGCGGTCAAGTCTACGAGTTCCGCCTGAACCACGTGGTGATGGTGGACGACCCCCTCGAACTGGTCAGGATTGTCCACATGCCGCAACTGGAGACGGTCGTTGCCTAAGCTGCGCGAGGTGTGCCGGCACGTCCGGACCAAGAACGCCGGTCCGTTCTGGATTACGCTCGACATGTTCTTCAAGGACGCCGAGTCATTCGATCGCTATGCGCAGTCGCCGAGCCTCGGCGCCGCGCAGGTCGCGCAGCTGCTGGGCATCGACGACCGATCGATCAAGCGCTTCCTCGTGCCCAACCTCCATGTCCTCAAGATGTCCTATCCACGCCGTCATCCCCAGGGTGGGTCACTGGAGCGCGACATGCACGGCGGACAGCAGTACGTCAGCCTGTTAGATGTCGAACTCTGACTGGCGACGCGAGCAGCGCCCGATTGTCATCGAGGACACCGACATCGATCACATGGGCCACGTGAACAACGCGGTCTATCTTCGGTGGGTACAGGAGACGGTGATCGCCCACTGGGCCAGGATCGCACCACCAAAGGAGTTCGCGCGGCATCTGTGGATCGCCCTTAAGCACGAGATCACCTACCGGCGCGCGGCGTTCGCAGGCGACAGGCTTACGGCAGTGGCGGAGTTGGAGGATTTCAGAGGCGCTCGGTCAACCTATCGCACGCAGGTCAGGCGCGGCGACGAATGCCTCGCCGAGGCGTTCAGCCACTGGTGTTCGATTGACGCGGTCACCCACCGCCCCCTGCGGCTCGCGCGCAACCCCAGAGGCAGGCTGAACACTCAACTGCTCTAAAGCGAAACGACGTTCGGCAGCTAAGCGCCGTTGAAAGCTGTGAGCTGCCGTTCTGCTACCGGCCATTACCGCTCGTAGGATACTGCCTGAACAAATGTCCGCTTTCGCGCGGTCGCAACGCTGGCGTGAATGGCCGATTGTGGGATTTGTCAGCTGCATAAACGATGGAGAGCTACCGCCTGCCAAGAGGTTCTGAAACCGGGGCTGGTCCTCTGTTCGCGAGCTGGCTGTACTCGCCACCTGACCGCGAGCGGTGCACGAACCGGGAGGAGAGTGCGCGAATCGGGATGCACTCAGGAGGCCATGATGACGACTGCAAACTGCCAATCTGCAGCCTTGGTGACTCGAGCTCGTCAGACAGTGTTACCTAGGATGTTACCTAGAACCCTAATCCGACTGGGCCTGTCGCCCTAAGTACCTGAAAAGTGGCGCGCCCGGAACGATTCGAACGTCCGACCCTCAGATTCGTAGTCTGATGCTCTATCCAGCTGAGCTACGGGCGCGCAATGGAGCGGCGCTCATAGGGGTGGTTGCGGCGGGGCGCAAGCGCGCACGAACGTTGCCTCGGCGGGGCGCACGACATACGGCGAAGGCTCATGAAAACGCCTCTGCTTCTCGCCTTGCCGCTCCTCATCACGGCATGCGCCACAGCCGGCGACGGCTATCCATCGCTGCTGCCTCGACCGACGGAGCGGAACGGTTTCGACGAGCCGGCGGTCATGGCTCCGGCACCCACCGTCGCAGACCCGGCGCTGGACGCGCGGCTTCGCGAGCTGGATGCAAGGATTTCGGCGGTGGCGCACGGCTATGACGCAGACCACGCCCGCGCCGAGCGGGGTGCGGCGGCGCCAGGCGCGCGCACGGTCGGCAGCGAGGCATGGCTGACCGCGCAAACCGCGCTGGCTGCGCTGGACGACTGGCGTGCACAGGCCTCGTCGCTGGCGAGCGACCTCGAAACACTGGCGGGCGAGCGGCTCGGCACCGCGGGCACCGCGTATCCGGCGCTCGATGCGTTACAGGCACGCGCCGCGGCGGAGTCGGAGCGCGAGACGCAGGGCATTGCGGCGATCAGCGCGCGGCTGCCGACGTCCTGACATTCCCGGGCGGACGCGCGGGCGGGCGCCCGATCGTATAGCTTACGTGACGTCGTAGAGAGTCACCGTCGGGCAACGCCGGATGATCGAAATCATCACCTGCGATCCGGTGCATCCCCAATCGAACCATAACCGCCCGGCTTGCAGCGTTGGCTGGGGTCGTGATCGCATGCAGGCGGGGATACGCGGTTTGCGCCCAGGCCCAGGTGACGACCGCATTCGCCGCCTCGGTCGCAACGCCCTGCCCCTGCCAGCCGAGGTCGAGCGTCCAGCCGAGCTCGGGCAGCCCAGCAGTCGGCGTGCGATCGGGGCCGAGCTTGATCCCGCACCAGCCGATCACTTCCGGCGACTCGCGTCTTTCGATGGCCCACAAGCAGTGGCCGAGCGTCTCGAGCAGGACATTCTGCGCGGTCATCACCGCGCGCGCCGGCCGCAATCGGCGGTTCACCCAACGTCGCGACCACCCGTGGATCGGCAGCTATCCGCCTGTAGTTGCTTGCATCGTGCAAACGCCAGCGGCGCAGCCGCAACCGTTCGGTTTCCATCACGGCGAAGCGCGTATCATTACTTCGCCGCAACGGCGTGCAGTTGTTCACCGGCCGTGAATGTGGCACGTTTCAACGTACGAGTTCGTCAAACGGGGGTAAATCGAACATGCGTATTGCTTACCTGCTCGCAACAGTCGCTGTTGTCGCCGCCGCACCGGCAATCGGCCACGATCCGGATCCATCCGCGCCGTCGTTGAACGGCTCGATCACGCTGTCGTCGGGATTCGAACCGGACCCGAAGACAGTCAACGTGAGAGCGGGCGGCGTGAACAGCGCGCAGTCGCTGGGCGAGCAGTGCCGCGGCTTCGTCGCCAATCAACCCGACTTCAAGGTCACGTATAATCCGAGCGACTCCTCGTCGCTGCCGTTCATCATCTCCGTTCAGGCGGACAGCGACACGATGCTGGCCGTCAACGGGCCCAACGGCACCTGGTATTGCGATGACGACAGCGGCGGCGGCACCAACCCTGCCATCCGCTTCAACAATCCGGCGTCGGGCCGCTACGACATCTTCGTCGGCACCTACAATTCCGGCGCCAGCGCGCCGGCGCGACTGCGTATTTCCGAACTGAGCAGCTCGGTGCCCTCGGCGCGCAACTTCGACGGCGGCCGCCGCACCAGCAGCAATAGCGGCGGCGGCGGCGGTGACCGGCCGAATGTCGGGCTGAACGCCACCTATGGCGCGCGGACGCTGAACGGCGGCTTCACGCCCGATCCGTTCCGCGCCGCGGTGACGGCAGGCGGCGAGCTGGACGCCAGCACGCTGGGCGGCGCGTGCCGCGGCTGGATCGCACGGGCGCCCGACTACAAGATCACCTATAATCCCAGCTCGGGCTCGTCGCTGCCGCTGGTGGTGTCGGTCGCATCGGGTAGCGACACCATGCTCGCGATCAACGACCCCAATGGCAACTGGTATTGCGACGACGACAGCGGCGAGGGCGTCAACCCGGCGCTGCGCTTCACTCACCCGGTAAGCGGACGATACGACATCTACGTCGGCACCTATGAGCGCGGCGTGTCGCCCTCGGCGCAGCTCCGGGTGTCGGAGCTGAGCAGTTCGTCACCATCGTTCCGTGACATCAACCAGAACGGCAACAGTGCCAGCAGCGACGACGATCGCCCAGATCCTTCGGCCGCATCCTATAATGGCGAAGTGACCCTCACGACGGGTTTCACCCCCGATCCGCACACCCGCCGCGTCACGGCCGGCGGCACGATCAACGCCCACGTCGTGGGCAGTCAGTGCACCGGCTTTGTCGGTCATCAGCCCGACTACAAGGTAACTTATCGCGGCAGCGGCGCGACGAATAACAGCGGCAAGGTCGGCGGCGGCGGCCAGCTGCCGCTGCTGATCGGCGTCACGTCGAACGCCGACACGACGCTCGCAATCAACGGTCCCGACGGGCGTTGGTATTGCGACGACGACAGCGGCGAGGGCACGAACCCGCTGGTGACCTTTTCGGCGCCGCAGAGCGGACGGTACGACATCTTTGTCGGCACCTACGCCTCCGGGTCGACGGCGCCCGCGACGCTGACGGTGTCGGAGCGTCCGCGCCGCTGACCGGACAATCAGGCGGGGCGATCGATCGCGTAAACGATCATCGCCCCGTCGGGATCGCCCGCCGCCACCTTCGGGTGGCGGAAATCGAGTGCCGGCAGGCGATGCATGCCGAGCCGCTTCATCAGCCCCCAAGACCGCGTGTTGCCTGCGCTCGTCCAGGCGGCGACCCGCGGCGCATCGCTGTTCGCCCAGGCCCAGTCGATGCTCGCCGCCGCCGCCTCTCGGGCGATCCCCTGCCCCCACCAGCGTTCGCCGACCCGCCAGCCGATCTCCAGCTCGCCAAACACCGGCAGGCCGCGGTACAGGCGCTGCCATCGCACGCCGCAGATGCCGGCAAGCGTGCCGTCGTGAAGGGTCACCGCCCACATCGAACAACCGTCCGCCGTCTGGCTGGCGATCTGCTGATCGATGAGCGGATCGATGTCGGTACGCGGCTTCACGCCGCCGAAGTGCCGCATCATCGCGGGCGTGTTGACGACCGCCGCGAAGTCCGCCTTGTCCGCCTCGCGCCAGGCGCGGAGCCGCAGGCGTGGCGTGTCGATCATGCCGGCCGATCCAATGCGTAGACCATCCGCGCGCCGAGCAGATCGGCAGGATCGCAGCCGACTTCGGTAAAATCCAGATCCCGCCGCCGAGCCATGCCGAGCCGCTCCATCAACCGCCATGAGGCGACGTTCGCCGCCGTCGTCCATGCAGCGAGCAACGGTGCGGCGGTGTTCGCCCAAGTCCAAGCGATCGTCGCTTCGGCAGCCTCCCGCGCCAGGCCCGTGCGCCAATGCGCCTCCGCGATCCGCCAGCCCAGCTCGTGCAATCCCTCGACCGGTGTGCCGGGATAGTTCTGGCCGAGCCGTAATCCGCATGTCCCCACCAGCGCGGACCCGTCGCGCAGCTCCACCGCCCAGTAAGAAAATCCATCGCGCGCCTGATCGGCCAGACGCTTGCCAAGCGACGCGTCGATCGCCGCGCGGGACTTCATCCCGCCAAGATGGGCCATCATGGCTGGCGTGTTGAGCACCCGCGCGAAGGCGTCGGCGTCGTCCGGCCGGAACGGGCGCAGCAGCAGGCGCTCGGTCTGGATCACGCGCCCAGCAGCCGCGCCGCATGCGCCGCGTGGTAGGTCAGCACGCCCGAACAGCCCGCGCGCTTGAAGCCCATCAGCGTCTCCAGCACCAAGGCGTCGCGCTCCCCCGCCCCGGCCGCCGCCGACGCTTCGATCATCGCATACTCGCCCGACACCTGGTACGCGAAGACCGGGACGCCGAACCGCTCCTTCACGCGGACGACGATGTCGAGATAGGGCAGCCCGGGCTTGACCATGACGCTGTCCGCACCCTCGGCCAGATCAAGCGCCACCTCGCGCAGCGCTTCCTCGGCGTTGGCAGGGTCCATCTGGTAGGTCTTCTTGTCGCCCTTTAGCAGGCCCCGTGAGCCGACCGCGTCGCGGAACGGGCCGTAGAAGCCGCTGGCGTATTTGGCGGCATAGGCCATGATCTGGATGTTGGCGTGGCCCGCCGCCTCCAGCGCGCCTCGGATCAGCCCGACGCGCCCGTCCATCATGTCCGACGGCGCGATGATGTCCGCCCCCGCCGCAGCCTGGTTGAGCGCCTGCGCGACGAGTACCTCGGAGGTTGTGTCATTGAGCACGTAGCCGGCGCCGTCGACCAGCCCGTCATGGCCGTGCGTCGTGTACGGATCGAGTGCCACGTCGGTCAGCACGCCGACGTCGGGTACGGCATCCTTGAGCGCGCGGATGGCCCGGCACATCAGATTGTCGGGGTTGAGCGCTTCCTCGCCGCGCTCGCTCTTCCGCTCGGGGGGGGTGTTCGGGAACAGCGCCACGCATGGGATGCCCAGGTCGCGCGCCTCGCGCGCCCGCTCGACGATGCCCGCGACCGGCCAGCGCGACACGCCGGGCAGGCTCCCGATTTGCTCCTCCGCCTCGCCCGCGGTGATGAACAACGGCCAGATCAGGTCGGCCGGGGTTAGGACCGTCTCGGCATGAAGACGGCGGCTCCAGGCGCTGGCGCGGGTGCGACGGAGGCGGACGGCGGGGTAGGACGACATGGCCTCGCTTTGCGGCGGCGGAACGCGACGCGCAAGCAAGGCTAATGGACCGGCTTCAGACCGCCCGCCGGCTCCACCACCGCCGATGCCTCCTCCTCCGGCTCGGGCCGCGCCGGCACGTACAGCGCGCCCTTGCGCCAGCCGCCGTAGCGGTAGAACAGCGATCCCATCAGCAGGTTCGCCGCGAAACTCGCCGGGAAGCTCCACCACAAGGCGTCGACCCCCAGCCAAGGCCGCAGCGCGAATGCGACGCCCAGCCGCACCGGAAACGCGGCGACGAACAGGATCAGCAGCGGCCCCAGCACCGCGCCGTTCGCGCGCACGACGCCGAACAGCACCATCATCGCCCCGAACAGCACGAAACCCCACGTCGCGATCAGGCCGATCCGCTGCGCGATCGCCAGCGCCTGCGGCTGCAGGTGGAACAGCGCCAGCACCGGGCGGTCGAACACCGTCACCAGCACCACCAGCGAGCCCGTCATCGCGACGTTGTAGATCAGGCCCGCGCGCGTGATCCGTTCGACGCGGTCCCACTTGCCCGCGCCGATATTCTGCGCCGCCATCGCGCTGACCGCCGCGCCGATCGCCAGTGCCGGCATCTGGACATAGGCCCACACCTGCTGCGTGATGCCGTAGGCGGCGGTGGTCGCGACGCCCTCGCGATTGACGATACCCACCATCGTCAGCGCGGCGGCGGAGATGATGATCATCTGCGCGCCGATCGGCACGCCCTTGCCGACGATCGCGCGAACCAGCGCGCGCTCCGGCAGGATGTAGCGCAGCTCGCGCCCCTTCAGCCGGATCGGCAGGTCGCGCCAGGCGATCCAGCCGACCACGAAGGCGAGCGCGGTGGCGTTGGCGATCAGCGTCGCGAACGCCGACCCCGCGATCCCCATTCGCGGCGCCGGGCCAAGCCCGAGGATGAACACCGGGTTCAACCCCGAATCAAGCACCACGCTCAGCCCCGTCGCCAGCAGCGGCGTCACCGCGTCGCCCGTCCCGCGCAGTCCCATGCTCATCAGCACCAGCAGCATGGATGCGGGCAAGCCAAGGAAGATGACGCGCAGATAGGTGAGCGCCAGCGGCATCGCCGCGCCCGGCGTCTTCAGCACGGCGAGGATCTCGGGCGCGAATACCCAGCCGAGCACGCCGACCACGAGCGAGGCGCCCAGCACCAGCCCGATCGCGGACCCGATCGCGCGCCGCGCCGCGTCCACGTCGCGGCGGCCCCAGCTCTGCCCGACCAGGATCGTCGCCGCCATGCCGAAGCCGAACACCGCGCCGAACATGAGAAACATGATCATGTTGGCATTCGACGTCGCCGCGATCGCGTCCTGGCCCAGGAAGCGTCCGATCCAGATCGCGTTGATCGAGCCGTTCAGTGACTGGAGGACGTTCGATCCCAGCGTCGGCAGCGAAAAGGCGAGCAGCGCTGGCCCGATCGGGCCGGTGGTGAGGTCACGCTGACCGGGGCGGGCGGGCGGACGGGTGGCCATTAGACGAGGAGCCCGCCAAAGGTCACACTTGGGTCACACCAAGAGGCACACCTGTCCCTTGTCATGTCCGACCGCAGCCGCGTCCCATCTTGGCAGTGTGGAGGCAGAGTGATGAGCATGACGTCGTCTATGCCGATCCCGCCCCGTGTAGGACAGGCTTTATCCGAGACGCGCCAGCGCCGCAGCCAGCCGCGCCGCCTCCGCCGCGCGTTCGGCGTGATCTGCGCGCGCCTTCTCGACCGCCTCCGGCTTGGCGCGGCCGGTGAAGCTCGGGTTGCCGAGCCGGGCGGCAAGGCCGTCGCGCTCTTTCTCCGCCGCGGTGACGGCTTTGGCGAGGCGGGTGCGTTCGGCGGCTAGGTCGATCACCCCTTCGAGGGACAGATTGTACGTGACCTCGTCGACAACAACGGCAAAACTTCCGCCAGCGAAGTGACCCACATTGGTCAACGTCCGCAGCTCAAGGCGGGCCAGCTTGGTGATGTAGTGAAGATTTTGCCGCAGCCGCTCGTGAAAGTCGTCATCACCGCCATCAACATAGCCGCGCATCTGCGTACCAGGCGGGATGTTCAGCTCCGTTCGCGCGCTGCGCACTTCGCTCACCAGACGGATGAGCCAGTCGACTTCTGCCGCCGCCGCCGGATCGAGCGCGCGGGCGTCCGCTTGCGGCCAATTAGCCACGATCAACTCGTGCTTTCGCGCCGCCAGCGCGTGCCATAGCTCCTCGGTGATGAACGGCATGAACGGGTGGAGCACGACCAGGATCTGGTCGAGCACCCAGCCCGCCACGGCCTTCGTCTCGTCGTCGATCGCGCCCTTGATCAGCTCGAGATACCAGTCGCAGAAGCGGCTCCAGACGAACTGATAGATCGCGTTCGCCGCGGCGTCGAAGCGGTAGTCGGCGAGCGCGAGATCGACCTCCTGCACCGTCCGCACCGTCTCCGCGACGATCCACTTGTTGACCGCCAGCGTCGCCGGCGGCGGCTCCAGCGTGGTCGAGCCGCCGATGCCGTTCGCCTGCGCGAAGCGGGCCGCGTTCCACAGCTTGGTCGCGAAGTTGCGATAACCCTCGACCCGCTTCTCATCCATCTTGATGTCGCGGCCCTGACTCTCCATCGCCGCCATGAAGAAGCGCAGCGCATCGGCGCCGTAGCGGTCGATCAGCCCGAGCGGGTCGACGGTGTTGCCCTTGGACTTGGACATCTTCTGCCCGTCGGCGGCGCGGACGAGGCCGTGCAGGTAAAGCGTGCGGAACGGCACGTCGCCCATGAAATGCAGCCCCTGCATCATCATGCGCGCGTCCCAGAAAAACAGGATGTCGAAGCCGGAGACAAGTACGTCGTTGGGATAGCGGCCGCCCAAATCCTCCCCGGGACGGGGAGGTGGCAGCGCGGAGCGCTGACGGAGGGGGCTCTCCGCGAGGGACCGATTTTGCGGCGAGCCCCCTCCACCATGCTGCGCATGGTCCCCCTCCCCGTCCCGGGGAGGATTGGGCCAGCCCAGCGTCGCGAAGGGCCACAGGGCGGAGGAGAACCACGTGTCCAGCACGTCCTCGTCCTGCCGCAGCCCGACCCCCTCGCCCGCCGCCGCCTGCGCCTCCGCCGCCGTCTCCGCGACGAAGATACGGCCGTCGTCGGCAAACCACGCCGGGATGCGATGTCCCCACCAGAGCTGCCGCGACACGCACCAGGGCTGGATGTTCTCCATCCAGTTGAAGAAGGTCTTCTCCCACGTCTTGGGCACGATCCGGATGCGGCCGGACCGCACCGCCTCGATCCCAGGTTTGGCCAGCGTCGCGGCGTCGACATACCATTGGTCGGTCAGCATCGGCTCGATCACGACGTTCGAGCGGTCGCCGAACGGCTGCATGATGACCTTGTCCTCGACGCCGATCATCAGGCCCTCGGCGTCGATGTCGGCAACGACGCGCGCGCGTGCGTCGTAGCGGTCGAGCCCCCGATAGCTGTCGGGAACCAGGTTGAGCGCGTCGATCTCCGCCGCCGTCGCGGTGGCGCCCGCGGCCAACGCCTGCGCGCGTGCCTCCGTCTCGGCGTAGGGACGCCCGTCCGCGCGCATCGCGGCGACCTCATCCATCAGGCGGTACATCGGGATGCCGTGCCGCTGTGCGACCGCATAGTCGTTCTGGTCGTGCGCGCCGGTGATCTTTACCGCGCCCGAGCCGAAGGCGGGGTCGGGATAGTCGTCGGTGATGATCGGGATGAGGCGACGGTGCTCCTTCGGTCCGACCGGAATCGCGCAAAGCTTGCCGACGATCGGCGCATACCGCGCATCCGCTGGATTAACCGCGACTGCGCCGTCGCCCAGCATAGTCTCGGGCCGGGTGGTGGCGATCGCGATATAGTCGCGTTCCTCTTCCAGCACGACCGCGCCGTCGGCGTCGCGCTCGATATAAGTATAGGTTTCGCCGCCCGCGAGCGGGTATTTGAACGTCCACATGCGGCCGTTCACTTCGCGCGTCTCGACCTCAAGGTCGGAGATCGCTGTCTTGAGCCCGGGATCCCAGTTGACCAGCCGCTTGGCGCGATAAAGCAACCCCTCGCGATGCAGCTCGACGAACACCTTCAGCACCGCCTTGCTGAAGCCCGGGTCCATCGTGAACCGCTCGTTGGCCCAATCCATCGAGCAGCCGAGCCGGCGCAGCTGGCGCGTGATGTCACCACCGGACTGCGCCTTCCATTCCCAAACCCTCTCGATGAAGGCGTCGCGGGTGAAGTCGGTGCGCTTCTTCTGCTCCAGCGCCAGGTCGCGCTCGACTACCATCTGCGTCGCGATGCCGGCATGGTCGGTGCCGACCACCCACAGCGCGTCCTTGCCCTGCAGCCGTGCATGTCGCGTCAGGATGTCCTGCAGCGTGTTGTCGAGCGCATGGCCGATATGGAGCGAGCCGGTGACGTTGGGCGGCGGGTTGACGATCGTCCACGGCTCCGCGCCCGGCCGGTCGGGGCGGAACAGGCCGTTCGCCTCCCACTGCGCGTACCAGCGCGCCTCGATCGCGGCGGGGTCGAAGGTCTTGGGAAGTTCGGGCATGGCGCGGGCTGTAGCCGGTATCGGAAAGCGAGCGCTACCCTGCGGGGGTGGTCAGGCGAAGACCAGCCCGGCGCCTGTCGTCAGGGCTTGGAAATCCTTTGGCAGCCGTCCGACCTTGACCAGTCCCGCGGGCGACATGACGCCCGCAAGGCTGGGATCGCCGGAAGAGTTGTTGAATACGAAGCACTGATCAACGCGTGGTGCGAACCAGGCCAACTGCTCGAAGGAGCGGCGGCGGCGATCGACGACCTTGTCCGTCGGGGACGTCGTATCCACCTTCGCTGACCCGGCGCCTGATGCGCGCGAGCTGTAGGTCAGCGGTGTCGAGCAGGACGTAGATCATGCGTACTTCGAAACCGCGGGCCGGCGCCTGTGGTACCAGCCGCTGGTATTTGTCCGACGACCGTCTCCACGCCGATCGTCTGATACGCCGCGATCGACGTGTCGAGCCACGCCTCGCCCCGCTGAACCGCCGCCAGATTAGCTTCGCGGAGCGGCAGGCGCTCATGCTCGAGGATCGTCGCGGTGAGCAGATCGGGATTGATGATCCAGACCGAGCCGCCCCAATCCTCCAGAAGCGTCAGATTATAAAGTGAGCTCTTGCCGCTGCCGTTCGGTCCAGCGACGATCCAGAAGATCGGATACTCAGACTTGCGCGGCGTTTTGGCTGGCACGATCCCGCTTCCGCTGCTCCGCCTTGATGCGTCGCACATTGGAGCGGAACGCCGCCAGCAGATCTTCAGCCAATGTGGGGCTATCCGACTGCACCACCTTCATCTGCACGACGGAGCCGTCGCGGGCGCGCACGCGTTTGGTCGGGAGGTCGCTCGGGCGGACGTGCTTCAACTTGATCATGTTGGCCTCCGACAGTCGATATAGGCGGACCGGGGCCCAGCCCCGAGCCCCTAGTTCGTCCGCCCCGCCCCCGGCGCCACGTGCATGTCCGCCGCGGGCGCCCTTTCCGTCCAGCGATTCATCCAGCCGAGCACCTCGGCATACCATTGGCGGCTCTCCCTGGGGTGGAGCACCCAGTGGTTCTCGCCGGCGTTGACCAGGAGACGCGAGGGGATGGCGCGGCGCTGCAGCGCGGTAAAGGCGGCAAGGCCCTGCGTGTAAGGGATGCGGAAGTCGCGCTCGCCGGTGATGACCAACATCGGGGTCCTCCAGTCGGCGACGTGGCTGACGGGGTTCCAGCGCTCGAACGCGGCCGGGTCTTCGTAATAGGCCTTGCCGCCATGCTCCCACTCGTCGAACCACAGCTCCTCGGTCTCGTATGCCATCGCGCGGGCGTCGAAAACGCCGTCATGCTGAACGATGCATTTGAACCGGTCGGGCCACTGGCTCTCGATCCAGTTCATCATGTAGCCGCCATAGGATGCGCCGAGCGCGCAGGCATGGCTGCCGTCGAGCCAGGCGTAGCGGCCGGTCGCCGCCTGCAGCCCCGCCTTGAGATCGTCGAGCGGCCAGCCGCCCCAATTGTTGCGGATCGCGTCGGTGAAGGCCTGACCATAGCCCGTCGAGCCGTGGAAATCGACCGCGACCAGGCCATAGCCGGCACCCGCGAACACCCCCGGGTTCCAGCGATAGGACCAGCTGTTGTTGCTCGATCCCTGCGGGCCGCCATGGACCATGAACGCCACCGGCACGCGGCCGGTGCTGCCCGCCGGGCGGACGGCGTAGCCGTGGACGGTATCGCCGTTTGCGCCGGTGAAAGAGAAATAGGAGACGCTCGGCAGGTCGATGCCCGCCAGCTTTTCGGCGTTGACGCTGGTCAGCCGCTCCGGCGCGCCCGAGCCGGTCACCGCGAAGTAATCGTCGGGCGCGACAAGGCTGTTCATCGCTACCACCGCGCCGCGCGGGGTCACGGCCACCGCCGAGACATGCCCCTCCTGCGTCAGCCGGGTGATGCGCCCGCTCGCCGCGCCGACGCGGAACAGCGGGGTCTGCTGCACGTCGTCGGCGGTGACGAGCAGCGAGCGGCCGTCGGCGGCCCAGGCGACGCTGGCGACCGAGCGATCCCACCCCTGCGTCAGCGCGCGGACCTGGCCGGTGGCAAGGTCGCGGAGCATCAGCACCTGACGATCCGACTCATACCCCGGCCGCGCCATCGCGACATAGGCCAGTGTGCGGCCGTCGGGCGACACCGCGGGCAGCGTGTCGGTCGCTCCGTTCGCCGCGGTCAGGTTGCGCGGCGGCGTCGAGCCGTCGGCGGGTACCGCAAAGATGTCGAGGTTGGTGGACAGCGACTCGATCCGCCCCGCCTCGCGCAGCGCGAAATAGAGGGTGCGGCCGTCGGCGCTCCAGCTCAGCTCCTCGCCGCCGCCGTAGGGGCGCGACGGCGTGTCGCCGAGCAGTCGGCTCGCCACATTCACGCCATCGCCGGGCGCACCGTTGGAACCGAGCGGCAGGACGAACAGCTGCTGGCGAGTGCCGTCGTCCCACCGGTCCCAATGCCGCACAAACAGGCGATCATAGGTGCGGCCCGCGCCCGCATCCGCGACGGGCTTGACCAGCGGTGGTGCAAGCCCCGGCGCGCCGGGCAGACGATCGGCCCAGACGACGATCCGATCACCAGTCGGGGCGACCTTGAAGCCGTTGAAGCCGCCTGCAAAGCCGGACACCCTGCGTGCGGCGCCGCCGGTGACGGGGATCGCCCAGATCGCGTCGCTGCCGCCCTTGTCCGACGAGAAATAGACGGTGTCGCCGACGATCTGCGGATCGTTCTCGTTGACGTCGGGCTCGGCGGCGAGCTGCTCGGGGCGGGCTCCGCGCCGGGTCAGGTCAAGCCGCCATAGATCATAGCGCCCGCGATCATTGGCCAGGTCGGTCTCGCGCTGCGCCCAGATCAGCCAATGCCCGTCACGGCTGGCGGTTGGCGCGCCGACCCGGCTGAGCATCGTCACATCGGCGATGGTGAGCTGGCGTGCGGCGGCGGGAACCGCGACGGCAAGAACGAACAGGGTTGCGGCGAACAGGCGCTTCATGACCGCGTTAAAGCAAAACCGCCGCGGCGGGGCAACGGCGTCGGCCGGGCGTCAGCCCGGCTGGCCGGTGATCCGTTTGATCTCCTTCGCCACCATAGCCTCGACCATATCGGGAAGGTTGGCGTCAAGCCATTCGCGCAGCATCGGGCGGAGCATGTCGCGGACCAGCCCCTCCAGCGACCCGTCGCTGCCCGGTTCCGGCTTGATCATCATCCGGCTGAGCGAATCGAGTGCGCCGCGGCTGGCGGCGGCCGCCCCTTCGGAGATGATGGAGCTGGTCGCGACGGGCACGGCGGCGGGTTCCGGGGCGGCAACCGCCGGACGCGGACTGCGCAGTTCGGGTTCGGGGCGGGCAGCAGGCATGGGGTCGCGCAGCTCCAGGACTTCGCCGTCACCGGCCGCTTCGTCGATCTCGTCACTGGTCTGCGGCAATCCCGGCAGCGATGCGGCGACCGGGGTCGCAGCCAGCGTACGCACCTGACGACGGGGCCGCGCGGGGGTGCCGTCGCCCTCCTCCGCGATGATGCGTTTGATGGAGGACAGGATCTCCTCCATCGACGGTTCGGCGCTCAGGTCACCCATATCCGGTCGGCTCGCCTCAACTCTGCGCCCGTTGTCCGGTCAGTGACGGCTGGGCGCAGCGGAACCTGTGGTCAACGGGCGATTCGTGTCAACCGGCGTATCGAGCGCCGGGTCGAGCGGACGGCGCACCACCGCGGTCTGCGGCGGGGTATCGGCCGTGCGGGTCGCCACCGGCGCAGGCTCGCCGTCGCTGCCGAAGTCGCTGATGCGATGGCGCACGCGATTGTAGTTGGCGAACGGATCGTACAGCGGCCCGCCGTCCAGCCCCAGGTCGCGCGCCTCCGCCCGCCCCATCGCGGCGAGCAAGCTGAACCCGGCGACATAGGCGTCGCGCCGCGCGCTCACCAGCGTCACCTGGCTGTTCAGGAGTTCCTGCTCGGCGTTGAGGATGTCGAGGATGGTGCGCGTGCCGACGCTGTTCTCGGCGCGCACGCCCTCCAAGCTGAGCCGGTTCGCGGCCACCGCCTGTTCGGACGACTGGATCACCTCGACGCTCGACCGGTAGACGGCGAAGGACGAGCGCGCCTGCGCGACGACGGCGCGTTCAGTCTCGGTCACCGCCTCGGTCGCCTGCCCCTGCAGCGCCTCGGCGCGCCGGACCTGCGCCGCGGGGCGGCCACCCTGAAACAGCGGCAGCGACAGCGACAGGCCGAGCGTTGCGGCGGTGCCGCTCTGCCCGACACTGGTGCTGGTACCCGCCCCCAGCGAGCCGAGATAATTATAGTAGTTGCCGCCGGCGACCGCGCTCACCTGCGGCAGCCGCGCGGAGCGCGCAACGGTGACGTCATAGCGCGTCGCGTCACGCTGGCGTGCGGCGGCGATCAACGCCGGGTTGTCGGCGAGCGCGGTCTGCACCGCGACTTCGGTCGTCACCGGCAGGTTGGGCAACGGCGGCGGCTCGTCGAGAACGCCGGGCTCGGTGCCGACGATGCGGATGTAGAACTCGCGGCTGGAGATCAGCTGCGCCTCGGCCGACTGCAGCTGCGAGCGCGCGATCGACAGCCGCGCCTCCGACTGCGCCACATCGGTGCGGGTCAGGTCGCCGACCTGAAATCGGTCGCGGCTGGCGCGCAGATTGACCTCCAGCACGCGGACATTCTGCTGGTTCAGCGCCACGATCGCCTCGTCGCGGATGACGTCGAGATAGGCGGCGACGACATTGGTGAACAGCGTCGCCTCCGTGCTGCGCAGGCTTGCCTGCCCGGCCGCGACCCGCGTCTCCGCCGCGCGGACCGACCCACGCACCGCCCCGCCGCGATACAACGGCACCACCAGATTGGTGCTCGCATTCGCTTCACGCGCCGGCGAGGCGAAGCTGTTGGAGGACGACAGGACGTTTTCCGTATAGCCGCCGCTCGAGCTCAGCGACGGCAGGCCCGCGGCGCGCGCGATCGGCACCGTCTCGTCCGTCGCCCGCTGCGCAGCGCGCGCGCCGGTGATGGTCGGGTTGGTCTGGTATGCACGCAGCAGCGCATCGCGCAGGGTGTCGGCGCCGGCCGGTCCGGCAAGGGAGGCGACGCCGGCGAGCAGCAGCAGACGGAACAGCGGGCGCATAATTTCTCTTGGTCTAGAAGCGGAATCCCTGCGGCCGGGCAAACCCGGGCAGGACCACGCAATCGGAATCGACAAAGGCGTGGAGGCGAAACCCACCGGCGGTCCGGCGACCGGTCGCGAGCCTGGTCACGCCGCGCTCCAGCAATCCCGCGACGACCCGGCCGCCGGGACGCAACTGATCGATCAGCGCGGCGGGGACTTCCTCGACCGCGCCATCGATCACGAGCACGTCGAACGGCGCGCCATCGGCATGGCCCTGCGCCAGCGGCGCCTCGAACAGTGTCACCGACGGCGTCGCCGCCAACGCGGCGCGCGCGATCGCCAGCAGGTCCGGGTCGCTCTCGACCGCCGTCACGTGCGCGACGAGTTCGGCGAGCACCGCCGCCGCATAGCCACCCGCGGCCGCGATCAGCAGCACGCGATCGGCCGGGTCCAGCTCGGCTTCGGTAAGCAGCCGCGCGGTGGCGAGCGGCGGGTTGAGCGCGCGGGCGCGCCCCAGCGGAATGGCGGTGTCGCGGTACGCAACGGATGCTGCTGCTGGCGGCAGAAAGGCCTCACGCGGGATGCTCGCCATCGCCGCGACGACCCGCTGGTCGTCGACCGCATTGGGGCGCAGCTGGCTCGACACCATCGCGTGACGGGCGGCGCGGCTGCTGGCGGGGTCGAAGCTGATCATCGCGTCCTGCTTTGTCGCACAAACTGTCTTAGCTCTGCAACACAGTTGTTCACCGGGCTTGTACCGCGGCAGCGCGGCCTCGCCAAGCAACGCGGCACAGAACATGTTCAGGAGGTGGAGGCCCGACCGGGAATCGAACCCGGGTGCAAGGATTTGCAGTCCTCTGCGTCACCACTCCGCCATCGGGCCGGACGCACGGGCAAGCCCGCGCGGCAAGGCCGGGGCGCATGACGGGTAATCGCCGGGCGGTCAACCCGGCGGGCGGCCGGGAGCGAGCATGCGCGTCAGCGCCACCACCAGCGGTCGATCGGCGGGCGGCATCGGCAGCGTCGCGAGCATCGCCGCATCGGCCCAGCACAGCGCGTCGGCGGCCAGCGCCCGCGGCTCGCCACTCCAGTGATCGACACGGTACAGCAGCAGCAACAGGTGGCGCTCGCCCAGCGGCTCGCTCGCGAACGCCAGCGGTGCGCAAGCGCCGGGCGCGACGGAGATCGCCAGCTCTTCGCCAAGTTCGCGCGCCAGCGCGAGCGCGGGCGTTTCGCCGGCCTCCACCTTGCCGCCCGGGAATTCCCACAGCCCCGCCATCGCCGTTCCCGCCGGGCGGCGCTGCACCAGCACGCACCCATCCGCGCGGACCAGCGCCGCCGCCGCCACCAGCAGGATTTCCACCAATCGTTAACTCTTCGTCCCTTACGCTCATGCCATGCGGCACCTGCTCGTTCAGCTCAAGCGCCTCACCGCCGACGGTCGTGCAGCGGTCTCGGTGGAATATGCGCTGATCCTGGCGATGGTCGTGCTGGCGATGTTCGGCGCGCTGGCCAACGTCGGCAACGACACCCGCAACATGTGGAACAACATCAGCAACAAGGTCACCGCGGCACACTGACTATCGTCCGAATGGATGGCCGGCGCCTTTAAGAGTTTATCAACACCCGCGGGCTTAATCACCGGATCGCTGAAACGGGCTTCCCCGGTTCGGCCGGGTAACTGAAGCTTTGATTCAACGGAGATCGACTATGCAGACCATTCGCAAGTTCATCAAGAACAGCAAGGGCGCGACCGCCATCGAGTACGGCCTGATCGCCGCGCTCATTGCCGTCGCCGCTATCGCCGCCATGCAGGGCCTTGGCAGCAACCTCAAGAACACGTTCAACAACGTGTCGTCGAACCTGAAGTCGACCTAGTCGTTTCAGGCGAGATTGTTCGCAAGGGCGGGCGGCGGAGCTGAGGCTTCGCCGCCCTTCTTGCGTTCGCACCGGTCAATGCGGCGACGTAAACCTTTCATAACAGACGGTATGGCAGACAGCTGTCGCATTACCCGCCACACCGGGTTCCACCGTTCGGGAAGACTATCATGGCTACGCTGATGCACACCCTGGGGCGCAACACCCGCGCCGCGACGGCGATCGAATACGGCCTCATCGCCGCGCTGATCGCGGTCGCCGCCATTGCCGCGATGCAGGGGCTGGGCACCAACCTGAAGCGCACGTTCAACAACGTGTCGTCCAATCTGAAGACGACCTAGACGCCGGGACCGGTCTACAGCCGCCCCATCCCCAGGAACTTGTCGCGCCGCTGCCGCCGCAGCTCTTCGCGCCCCAGGCCGGCAAGCCCGTCGAGCGCGTCCCCCAGCGCAAGCTTCAGTGCGGCCATCGCGCCGCCGCGATCGCGGTGCGCGCCACCCAGCGGTTCGGGCACGATCGTGTCGATCACCCCGAACCCCTTCAGATCCTGTGCGGTCACCTTCATAGCCTCCGCCGCCTCCGCCGCCTTGTCGGCGGTGCGCCACAGGATCGAGGCACAACCCTCCGGCGAGATCACCGAATACACCGCGTGTTCGAACATCAGCACGCGGTTGGCCGCGGCCAGCGCCACCGCGCCGCCCGATCCGCCCTCGCCGACGATCGCCGCCACGACCGGCACGCCCGCCCGCAGGCACGCCTCGGTAGAGCGCGCGATCGCTTCCGCCTGTCCCCGCTCCTCCGCCTGGATGCCGGGAAACGCGCCCGACGTATCGACCAGCGTCACGATCGGCAACCCGAAGCGGTCGGCCAGCTCGACCAGCCGGATCGCCTTGCGATAGCCTTCGGGCTTGCCCATACCGAAATTGTGCCGGAGGCGGCTGGCGGTGTCGTCGCCCTTCTCATGCCCCAGCACCATGACCTTGCGGCCCCGGAACAGCGCGAACCCGCCCAGGATCGCTTGATCGTCGGCGAACGCGCGGTCGCCCGCCAGGGGCACCCACTCGTCGAACAGCCCGGCGACGTAATCCTTGAAGTGCGGCCGCTCGGGATGCCGCGCGACCTGCGTCTTCTGCCACGGAGTCAGCCGAGCGAAGGTATCGCGCAGCAGCTTGTCGGACTTCGCCTGCAGCCGCGCCACCTCGGGACCGATGTCGATCCCGCCCGCGCTCTCGCGCAGCTCGTCGATCCGGCCCTGCAGCTCGGCAATGGGTTTCTCGAAATCGAGGAAGCTCGGCATGGGCTGGCGGGCTAGGACCCGGTGCGGTTCAGGTCAACCGAGGGTGCACCCTTGCGCGATGCGAGCACTTCCGCCAGCGGATGCCGCGCATTGACCAGCTCGACCAGGCGGCTGGCGTCGACATGGGTATAGATCTCGGTGGTCGCGATGTCGGCATGGCCCAGCATCGCCTGCAGCGCGCGCAGGTCGGCGCCGCCCTCCATCAGGTGCGTGGCAAAGGCGTGGCGCAGCACATGCGGCGAAACGCGGTCGGGCGGCACCCCGGCCGCGGCGGCCAGCGCCTTCACGAGCTGATAGAGACGCAGGCGGGACAGGTGCCCAGCCCCCTTCTGGCCGCCGGACGGGAACAGCCATGCCGCGTCCGCCGGCACCCGCGCCCGCCAGGCCGCCACCGCAGCGCGCGCGCGATCGGACAACGGCACCATCCGCTCGCGCCCGCCCTTGCCGCGCAGGATGAGAAACGGCCGGTCGGGATGAATCGCGCTGCGCGGCAGGCTGACCAGCTCGCTGGCGCGGAGTCCCGATCCGTAGAGCAGCTCGATCAGCGCGGCTAGGCGCAGGTCCAGCGGCGCCGGCGGGGTGCGGGCCAGCCGCTCGGTGAGCGCGGCGAACAGGCGATCCACATCGGCATGGCTCAACGTCCTGGGCAGCGACCTGCCCGCGCCCGGCCGCGGCAGGGCGGCGCCGGGATCGTCGGTGCGGTGGCCTTCGTCGGCGAGGAAGGCGAAGAACCGCCTGAGCGCCGCCGCCTTGCGTGCGACGGTGGCGCGAGCGAGGTCCGCCCAGCCGCCCGCGACCTTCTGCAGCGCCGCGGCATCGGCCTGGACCAGCCGTCCGTCCAGCGTATCGGACGCGAGGCGCAGGTCAGAACGGTACGCTGCCAGCGTGTTGCGCGCCGCCCCCGCCTCGGCCCCGAGCATTTCAAGAAAGCGGTCGATCAGCGCCGCGTCGTTCACCTCACGACCGCGCGATCGCTTCCGCCGCGATCATGCGCGCTTCGCCGTCGAGTCCGACCGCATGCAGCGCGCCGACGATCCGGTACAGGGCGGCGGGCGGCACGCCGCGCCAGTCCGCGCATTGCATCCCGATCGCGCTCAACAGCAGCACCGTGCCCGGCTGCCCCGCCGCCGCCGCGCGGTCGAGCGCCCGCGTCCAGCTGTCCGCCGCGCCGATCCGCACGTCCAGCGCCGCCGCACCGCGTTCGACATCCGCCGGGGTCAGCCGCCCAAGCCCCGCCATCCCGGCGAACAGCAGCCGCTGCTTGCGCGCCGCATCGCCCGTCCCGGCATAGCCCGCGAGGTCGCCGTACGACAGCGTAGACCCTGCCGGATCGGCCAGCACCAGCATCGCCCACGCATCGCCGCCGCGCGGCGCGGCGCTGCGCCAACGTTCGGCGGCGCGGTCGAGCCCGGCGGTCAGCATCGATCCGACCAGCCGATCGGCCGCCGCCTCGTCGGCCCGCACCGGCACCCCCGCCGCCGCGCGCGCGGTCAGCACCAGCCGCCCGTATGGCGCGGCCGCGCCGTCTCCCCACAGCCGCTTCATCGCCGCCACCCGCGCCTCTGCGTCGCGCGCGGTATAGGCGGTGGCGAGATCGCCCGCCGCGGTGCGCGACGGCGCGTCGGCCTCGTCGTCGTCGAGCACTTGCGCGTAAAGATCCACCAGCGCCGCGCTCGACAACACGCCCTGCGCCGCCGCCGCGTCCGCCGCCCTGATCCGCGCAGGCGGCGCGACGGCGGGCGCCAGCGCCTGCCAATAACGGACCTGCGGGCCGACGGCGGCGAGCAGCGGGTCGGGCACCGGCACGCCCGTTGCGGTCGCCAGCCCGAATCGCCAGGCGGTGAGCGTATCGACGCCCGTCCATTCGATCGTGATCGCCTCGCGCCCGGCGGCACCCGCGCCGACCACCTTCTGCGCGAGCAGCAGGTCGATGCCGCCCGCGACGCCGCGGCGGCGCACCCCGTCGATCAGCGTCTGGGCGTGGGCTGGCTCACCGCGCAGCCCCGCGCACATCGCCTGCGCCACCGTCCAGCCGCGCTCTCCCGTCACCGCCGCGCCGCGATCGGCGAGCGGACACAGGCCCGCGACATCGCCGTTGGCGAGCTGGGCATTGAGCGCGACCTGATACAACTTCGGCGTGTAATCGGCGGCGTCGACGTCCTGCACCAACGCCCGCGCGCCGGTCGATTCGCCCATCCGCAGCAGCAGCCACGACCGCTCGGCGGCGAAATCCGCGCCGTCGGCGTTGCGCGGCGTATCGAGCTCCGACAGCAGCAGCCGCCGCAGTGCGATCGACAGCCAGCGCGACGGCAGCGGCGCCGACAGCCGCCGCATCAGTCGCTCGACGAACTGCCCGTCGGCGCGCCCGAATGCGTCCGGCGCGAAACCGCCCGTCCTGACCGGCCCGAGCGTCGCGGTGCCGCGTCGCGCAAAGGGCGGTATCTCGTAGTAGGCGGCGGTCGCGGGATCCAGCTGCACCGGCGTCGGTGTCCCCGTCGGCGTCGGGGTGGGCAGCGGCGGCTCGCTGCCTGGATCAGCGTGCAAGGGCTGTATGGCGGGCGAGGCGGGCGCCGGTGTCAGCGTCGGGCCGGCGGGCGGCCGGGGCGTGCGTGGGGCCGGTTCGGCAGTCGCGGGCGGCGGTGCCGGCTGCCCGAAGCCCGGCGGCAGGATCGATTCGGGTCGATCGCGATCGCGGTCCTGCCCCAGCGCCGGAAGGGCCAGCCCTCCCAGCGCCAACGCCAGCAGCGCCTTACGAGAGGTTCGCAAGGTCGACTGCCTTCTCCACATGCGTGCGCGGCTGCTCGTGCGCCCGGCCCGCGAAGAAGAAGGTCGCGCCCATCAGTAATGCAAGGATGAGGACGACGATGACGAGCAGGCGGGACATGACCAAGCGGAACCTTCACGATCGCGCCCTTGCGAGCGCGCCGCCTGCTCTATAGCCCCGGCCCGGTGTTGCAAGGCCGCGCCTCCTCCCCCGCCTGGGACGGCCCGACGATCGTGCTGGTCGGGCTGATGGGCGTCGGCAAGTCAACGGTCGGGCGACGGCTGGCGCAGCGGCTCGGCCTGCCCTTCGTCGACGCGGACGTGGAGATCGAAGCGGCAGCGGGGATGACGATCGCCGAGATCTTCGACCGGTTCGGCGAGCCCTATTTCCGCGATGGCGAGCGGCGCGTGATCCAGCGCCTGATCGACGGCACGCCCAAGGTCGTCGCGACCGGCGGCGGCGCGTTCATCAACGACGACACGCGCGGGCTGATCCTGGCGGCGGCAACGGCGGTGTGGCTCGATGCCAGTCCGGCAGTGCTGGCGGAGCGGGTCAAACGGCGCGACACCCGCCCCCTGCTGCGCAACCGCGATCCGCATCAGGTACTGACCGAACTCGCCGAGCGCCGCAACCCGCTCTACGCGCTCGCGCCGATCCACGTCGCCAGCCACAAGGCCCCGCACGAGAACACGGTGGCGGCGATTTTACGGGCAATTGGCCGATGAGGCGCAATGCTTCTCCGCCCCCGCTCTGCGTGCGAGGTGGCGCGCGCGCCGCGCGCGACGGAGGGGCGACCCCGCTTCAGAGGTGGTCCCCCCTCCACCATTCGGCCATCGCCGGGCGTTCCCCCTCCCCCGCAGAGCGGGGGAGATGATGGGAGGAGCCATGACCCGGATCGAGGTCGTGCTCGGCGACCGCAGCTATCCCGTCCTCATCGAAGCCGGCCTCCTTACCCGCGCCGGCGAACACCTGGCGCCGCTCGCCGCCGGGCGTCCGCTGGCGATCATCGCGGACGCGAACGTCGCGCCGCACCTTGCGACGCTGACCGCCGCGCTCGACGCCGCCGGCATCGCCTGGCGCGCCACCAGCGTCGCCGCGGGCGAGGCGAGCAAAAGCTGGGCGACGCTGGCAGCAATCTGCGATCAGCTGCTGGCCTGGGGTGTGGAGCGGCGCGACGTGATCATCGCGCTCGGCGGCGGCGTCGTCGGCGACCTGGTCGGCTTCGCCGCCGCGATACTGAAGCGCGGCGCGCGTTTCGTGCAGATCCCGACGACGCTGCTGGCGCAGGTCGACAGCTCGGTCGGCGGCAAGACCGGGATCAACACCGCGGCGGGCAAGAACCTGGTCGGTGCGTTTCACCAGCCCGAGCTGGTGCTGATCGACCCGCTGACGCTCGATACGCTGCCCGCGCGCGAGCTGGCCGCCGGCTATGCCGAGGTGGTGAAATACGGGCTGATCGACGACGCAGATTTTTTCGCCTGGTGCGAGAACAACGGCGCGGCGCTGCTCGCGGGCGACGCGACGGCGCGCGCGCACGCCATCGCGCATGCGGTAGCGGCCAAGGCGCGGATCGTCGCCGCCGACGAGTTCGAGACCAACGGGACCCGCGCGCTGCTCAACCTCGGCCATACCTTCGGCCATGCGCTGGAGGCGGCGGCAGGGTTCGACGGCTCGCTCCTACATGGCGAGTCTGTGGCGGCGGGCTGCGCACTGGCGTTCAGCTTTTCCGCCTGTCATCGCGATTGCCCCGACGCGGATGTGCTGCGCCTGCGCCGCCACCTCGCTCAAGCCGGGCTTCCGAACAGCCTTGCCGCAACGGGGGTGCGGGCCGGCGCGGCCGAGCTTGTCGCCCACATGCGCCACGACAAGAAGGCGAGCGGCGGCGCCCTGCCCTTCCTGCTCGCGCACGGCATCGGGCGGACCTATCTCGACCGCTCGGCCGATCTCGCCGAGGTCGAGGCGTTCCTCGACGCGCAGCCCCGCTGATGCCCAACGGCGTCGCTAAGCGCGACCTGCCGACCAAGACCTGCCCCGCCTGCGGGCGGCCGTTCGCCTGGCGCAAGAAGTGGGCGCGGGACTGGGAGAGCGTTGTCTATTGTTCGGATACGTGCCGGAAGAAGCGATAGCCTCGTCAGCCCCGCGCCAGCGCCCCCGCGAGCCACAGCCAGCCCACGATCATCAGCAGCCCGCCCAGCGGCGTGACCGGCCCGAACACCCGGCCCGGCGCGCCCTCCGCCAGCGCATAGAGCGAGCCCGCGAACAGCGCGCTCCCTGCGACGAACAGCCAGGCCGGTCCGCGCGCGCCGAGCTGAATTGCGAGCAGCGCCGCCAATGCGTGGGCGAGCTGATACTGGCTGCCGGTGCGGAACAGCATCGCCGCGCGCTCATCGGCCCAATGCGCGCCAAAAGCGCCGGCGAGTACCGCGACCGCGCCCGACAGCGCCGCGAAAAGTCCGAGCAGGTTCATCTTGTCGTCACAGCTCCATCAATCCGTTCCAGCCGTGACGCAGCTCGTCGAGCAGCGCAGGCCCGCGCTCGACCAGCAGACACATCGCGACAATCAGCGCCGCCAAGCTCATCAGCAGCACCGCGCCCGCCGCCATGTCCTTGATAACCTTGATCTCGGGATGGCGAGCGGGGTGCATGAGGTCGATGAACCCTCCAACGCCGAATTGATCATCTCGAACGCCAGCACCAGCGTTGCGACCAGCCCCACCAGCCCCCACCAGACCGGCGACGGCCGCAGCACCAGCAGCGCCAGCACCGCCGCGCCGGCAAAGCGCAGGTGCGTGCGGAACGACCGCTCGCGCGCAACGGCCTCGCGCAGCCCCGCGGCGGCGTAGCCCAGCCGCTCGATCAGTGGGCGGCCCTTCACGACGCGGCCTCCGCGGCATCGCGCGCTTCCTGCGTGATCATCACCTCGCGCGCGGCGCGGATGTCGCCCGTTTCGACCTGCGCACGCAGCCGCTCGCGGTCGTTGCGGCGGAATGTCGCCTCGGCGCGGTCGATGTCGGGGCCGTCGACGCCGAGCGAGTCCATCGCCCGCCTAGCCATCACCACTGCCGATTCGAGCACTTCGCGCACCGCATATTCGATCGGCGCTCCTGCCAGCTTGATGACGGCGCGGCGGTCATAGGCGCGGACGAACACCGTCGCCTTGGCAAACGACTCATGCACGCCCTCCAGCAGCTCGGGCGTTAGCTGATCGCCGTCGATGCAGAAACAGATCAGCTCCGCTTCGCCCGCCCCAGCCTGGCGCAAGAGGTCCAGCCGGGTGCCGTCGCCGTAATAGACCTTCGCGCCGAACTCGCCCGCGACGTCGATCATCTCGATGTCGGTGTCGATCAGCGACACCGGAATGCCTTGCGCGATCAGCATCTGCGCAACCGTCTGACCGAACCGGCCATAGCCGACGATCAGCGCATTGGCGCCGTCGGGCCTGGGCGCTTCTCGGGTTTCGGCGGGGCCGGCGGGCTGTTGGCGAATGCGGCGGGTTATGCTCATCAGGAACGGCGTCGTCGCCATCGACACGGTGACGATCGCGCCGAACAGGCTGGCCGCCTCGGGCTGAACCAGGAGCCCCTTCTGCGCCTGTGCGAACAACACGAAGCCGAACTCACCGCCCTGGCTGAGCAGTAGCCCTAGCGCCAGCGCCGCGCGCCACGGCATCTTTAGCGCCATGCCGATCAGCGTGACGATCCCCGCCTTGGCCGCGATCAGCGCCGCCGCCATCGCGAGCACGAACAGCGGCCGCTCGGCGATCGCATGCAGGTCCAGCAGCATGCCGACCGACAGGAAGAACAGCCCGAGCAGGATCGAGCGGAACGGTTCGACATCGGCCTCCAGCTCGTGCCGATAGGGCGTGTCGGCCAGCATCACCCCTGCAATGAAGGCACCAAGCGCCGCCGACAGCCCCAGTGCCTCCATCACCGCTGCGGACGCCGCGACCGTGAACAGCGCCGCGAAGACGAACATCTCCTGCTCGCCAAGATTGCCGATCAGCCGGAACAGCGGCCGCAGCAGGAAGCGCCCCGCCAGGATCAGCCCGATGATGGCGACGACCGTGTAGACCCCAAGCAGCCACCCGGGAGGACCGGTCGCGTCGGCCGGATTACGCGACATGGCGGCGACGATCGTGATCAGCGGCACGATCGACAGGTCCTGGAGCAGCAGGATCGAAAAGGCGCGCTCGCCGAACGGGGTGCGCAGCCGCCCCGCCGATTGCAGCATCGGCAACACCTGCGCGGTCGACGACAACGCGAGCGGCAGCCCGAGCGCCAGCGCCGCAGGTCCCGTAAACCCCGCTGTCCAGACGATCGCCGCCAGCGCGACGCCACACAGCACGACCTGCGCCAGGCCGACCCCGAATATCTCCGCTTTCAGCCGCCACAGCCGCGTCGGGTTGAGTTCCAGTCCGACGATGAACAGCAGCAACGTGATGCCGAGTTCGGCCACGCCGATCTTGGATTCCGCGCCGCCGACGAGGTGCAGCACCTGCGGGCCGACCACGGCCCCCGCCACCAGATAGCCGAGCGTCGCGCCTAGCCCGAAGCGGCGGAAGAACAGGACGAAGAGCAGCCCGGCACCGAGCAGCACCGCACCCTCGGCCAGCGGCGAATCGTGCAGATGGCGCAGCGTCTGGGCGACCAAGTCAGGCATCGGCCGGGGCCGCCGCCTGGGCCGCCGCCGCTGCTGCCGCTTCGAAGGCGAGCCGGATCGACGCATGGCGCGCCGGATAGTCGCGCGCGCGCTCCAGCACCTCGACGCCGGGCCAGTCCGGCGCGTCGCGCTCGCCGGCCAGCCATGCCGCCAGCGCGTCGCTCGCCGCCGCCAGCTCGCCCGCCGTCCGGCCCGGCACCGCTGCAGCCAGGAGCGCCGACGACGCCTGGCCGAGCGCGCAGGCCCGGACCAGCAGCCCGACCTCCGTCACCCTGCCGTCGGTCAGCATCACATCCACCGTCACCCGGCTGCCGCACACCGGCGACCGGCGCTCGGCGGTGCCATCGGGCGCCGCCAGCCGCTGATGGTGGGGAATGCTCGCTGCCAGCCGCAGGATGTCGGTCGTATAGAGCGGCGCGCTCATTGCGTGTTCCCGGCAACGGCGCCGGGTTGTCCGCCGCCCTGCCGTGCGCCCCACAACGGCTCACCCCGGCGCCGCCGATCGAGCATGTCGGCCATGCCGCGGCTGGTCGAATCGAGCAGTGTGTAGGTGCGCGACGACGTCATCCACGCCGGCCGGTGCGTCCGCCCGCCATTGGCGGTGTCGATCACCAGCGCCGCGAGCAAAAAGGCCAGGCTCGCCAGAATCACGCCCTTGAGCGCCCCGAACCCGAACCCAAGCGCGCGATCGACCGGCCCGAGCACGGACGTCCGCGTCCGGCTGCCCAGCGCGTTGGCGACCATCCGCCCGCCCAGCCAGGTGAACCCGGTGATCAGTGCGAACGCCAGCACTGCCGCGCCCGGCACGGTGCCGATCACCCCGGTCAGCGCGTGCGCGAGCGGCGCGTGGAACAGCTTCAACGCGATCACCGCCGCCACCCAGGCGAACAGCGCCAGCACCTCCGTCACAAACCCCCGCCGAAACCCAAGCACCGCGGCGATGCCGACAGTGAGGAGCACGGTGACGTCGAGGGCGGTGAGAGCCATGGCTGCCTAGGTAGAGAGCGGGGCGTGGAGGCGCTACCCCCGCGCGCCCAAGTCTCACTTGCCCAGCAGATGCTCCACCAGCTGCGCCAGCCCCTTGAACCCCGAGAGACGCATGCCGCCCTCCGCGACGACGCCGCCCGGCAGCAGCGCGCGTTCGAAGCCGAGCTTGCCCGCCTCCTTCAGCCGCAGCGCCGCGTGCGCGACCGGCCTGATCTCGCCCGACAGCGCGATCTCGCCAAAGGCGACGGCGTCCGCGGGCACCGGCCGCTCGCTCAGCGCCGAGACCAGCGCCGCCGCGACCGCGACGTCCGCCGCCGGGTCCTGCACGCGATAGCCGCCCGCGACGTTCAGATAGACCTCGCAAGACGAGAAGCTGAGCCCGCACCGCGCCTCCAGCACCGCCAGCACCATTGCCAGCCGCCCCGCGTCCCAGCCGACCACCGACCGCCGCGGTGTCGCGCCGCTGGCGAGCCGCACCACCAGCGCCTGGATCTCGACCAGCACCGGGCGCGTGCCCTCCAGCGCCGGGAACACCGTCGCGCCGGTCACGCCTTCATCCCGGTGGGTCAGGAACAGGGCGGACGGGTTCGCCACCTCCGCCAGCCCGCCCGCCTCCATCGCAAACACGCCGATCTCGTCCGTCCCGCCGAAGCGGTTCTTCACCGCGCGCAGGATGCGATACTGGTGACTGCGCTCGCCCTCGAAGCTGAGCACGGTATCGACCATATGTTCCAGCACCCGCGGCCCGGCGATCGCACCGTCCTTCGTGACGTGGCCGACCAGCACCAGCGCGGACCCGCGCTCCTTGGCGAAACGGATCAGCTCCTGCGCCGAGGCGCGCACCTGGCTGACCGTGCCGGGCGCGCCCTCGATCAGGTCCGAGTGCATCGTCTGGATCGAATCGATCACCACCAGGGCCGGCGGCGCGCCGGCCGATAAGGTGGTCAGGATGTCGCGCACGCTGGTCGCCGCCGCCAGCATCACCGGCGCGTGGCCCAGCCCCAGCCGCTGCGCGCGCAGCCTGACCTGGTCCGCCGCCTCCTCGCCGGAGATATAGGCGACGCTCTGGCCCGCGAGCGCCATCCGCGCCGCCGCCTGGAGCAGCAGGGTCGACTTGCCGATCCCCGGATCGCCGCCGATCAGCGTCGCCGAGCCATGGACGAACCCGCCGCCCAGCGCCCGGTCGAGCTCCGCAATTCCCGTCTCGCGCCGCGGCGGCAGCGCCGTCTCCTGATCGAGCGCGCTGAGGCTGACGAGCCGCCCGCCGCCCTGCAGATTGTGCTTTGCCTGGAAGGGCGTGACGACCGCGCCCGCCTCCTCGACCAGCGTGTTCCACTCGGAACAGTCCCCGCACTGCCCCGCCCAGCGCGACGCGACGGACCCGCACGCCTGACAGACATAGCGCTTCTGTGGTTTCGCCATGGCACGAAGTGTAGCGGCGGAACGGGAGGGGAACAAGGGATTGACGGAGGGCGGTTTGGGCCGCAGCATCGACGCAAGGGAGTTCGTCATGACGGGACTTGTCGCAACGATCGCCGCTGCAGCCCTGCAGATCGCCACCCCCTCTCCCGCCGTGTCGATGTTGGAGCCGAATGGCCCGTGGGTCATCGAAGGGTCGGAGGGCGCCTGCATCCTGACGCGCAGCTATGGCCCCGATGCGGCCAAGATCACGGTGGGGGTCCAGCCGCTATTCAACACGCCGCGCGCCGAGATCGTCGTGCTGACAAGAGACGGCTCGACGTGGTCGGGCTCGGGGGACGGCAGCGTTCGCTTCGGCGCTGACCTGATCGAGGGAACCTTTTCCTCTTACCCTCTAGATGGCCACCGCAGGCTCACTCGGTTCGCGCTACCCGCGACAGTGCTGGACCAGATCCGGGCTGCCTCGACGATGACGCTGACTGCCCGCGGGCTATCGGTCGCTATCCGGCTGGTGCGGACCCAAGCGGCATTTGCCGGATTCGAGGGCTGTCAACGTCTGCTATTCCGATCGTGGCACGTCGACCCGGCTCAGCTGGCGCCGGATCGCACGCCCATGTCGATCAACGTCGAGAACGTCTTCCGTCCTGATGACTATCCGGAGGACGCACAGCGGCAATCGATCCAGGGGCGCGTAATTACCGTGCTCGACATCGGCACCGATGGCGCGGTTACCGGCTGCCGCGTCGTTTCGGCGGTCGTCCCGTCGCTGGACCGGGTGACCTGCCTGCGCGCGCGCCATGCTCGCTTCACGCCCGGCAAAGACGCTGCCGGTCGTCCCGAGCCCTCGATCTATGTCTTGCCCGTGCGCTGGGTGTTGCCGTATGATTGAGAAGCAAGCTCCCGACGCAAGTCCGTGGGGTATGATCAGCCTTTGCGGCGCTGCCTTTGCGCTCGGCACTGCCGCCCTTCGATGGCTCGATTGGCAAGCCGTGGCGCACCCAGTATCAACCGAGGTTTACGTCGCACTCGAAGCGCTCATCTTCCTCGCTCTGGGGCTTTGGGCCGGGTGGCGGCTGCAACGGCCAGTGCGGGCGACGGACGGCACCGAAGCAGCCGTTGCTGAGGCATTGGGCATCACCCCTCGTGAACGGGAGGTGCTGGACGCGCTGGCGCGGGGGCTGTCGACCAAGGCGATCGCGCGCGCGCTCGGTTGCTCGCCCAACACGGTCAAAACGCACACCGCGCGGCTGTTCGCCAAGCTGCCTGCGGCCAACCGTACGGAGGCCGCGGCCAAGGCGCGGGCGCTCGGCCTGGTGCCATGATCCACAGGTAGACCGCCCGATCACCCGTCTGGGTGATTGTTTCCCCCGCCCGGTAGCGCCTTACTGGCGGCGTTCACGACTCGGAGAGACACCATGGGCAAGACCATTCTGACCACCGGCCTCGCCGCGGGGCTGATCGCGGGCGGGTTCTGCTCGCTCTTCGCGCTGACGCTCAGCCACGCCATCCCGACCTCCGCGGCGATGGTGATCGGCTATCTGACGATGCTGGTCGCGCTGTCGCTGATCGGCGTTGCGGTGAAGCGCGAGCGCGACGCGCGCGGCGCGATCGGCTTCTGGCGCGCATTCGGCATGGGGCTGGCGATCACGGTGGTGGCCAGCGTGCTCTACGCGCTGTGCTGGGAAGCGACGCTCGCGTACATGGGCGGGCCGGACACGTTCATCGACGGCTATGCCGCCGGCCTCAGGCGGCATGGCGGCGACCCGGACGCGCTGGCGCAGATGGAAGCGATGCGGCTCAACTACCGCCACCTCTGGTTCCGGCTGCCGATCACGATGACGGAGATCCTGCCGGCCGGCGTGCTGGTGTCGCTGGTCGCCGCGGCGCTGCTGCGCAACCCGCGCTTTATGCCGGCGACGCGGACGGCCGCCAGTTGACGGCAGGCGGGCGGCGCAGCAGCATCGCCCCCGCAAGAGAGTAAGGTCGCGCGATGAAGGTAATGGCGGCGCTCTGCGCCTTGGCGACGTTCCTCACCGGGGCGGCGGATACGCCACCGTCGCCCATGCTGGAGCCGAACGGGCCCTGGGTGGTCGAAGGTAGCGAAGGGCTGTGCGTCCTCACCCGCTCCTACGGACCGGACGCCGCCAAGATTACGGTCGGGCTGCAGCCGATGTTCAGCTTTCCGATGATGGAGCTGTTCATCATTACGCCGGATCGCCTCACCGGTCGGCGCGCGGGAAACGCGACGCTCTCCCTTGGCGGCGCACCACTGCGCGGCGAATATATCTCGGTCGATATGGCCGCAGGTCGGCGCTTCACGCGCATCCAGCTCGCCGCGACCGCGATGGAGCAGATCAAGGCGGCGCAGACGATGACGGTGACCGCCCGGCCGGTGAGCATCACCGTTCATCTTGTCAGGACAGCAGCGGGGGCGACGGCGCTCGATCGTTGCGAGCGACAGCTTCTCCAATCATGGCAGGTCGATCCCGACGCGATGACACCCGAACGCGCGCCCACACCACTTAACCCCGAGCAGCGTTTCACCCCCGAGCGTTATCCTCAGGAAGCACTGGCGCAAGGCCTTCAGGGCCGCGTGATCGCGGTGGTTCAGGTCGGCGCCGACGGCATCGCAAACGGCTGTCACGTCGTTGCATCGGCGGGACAGACGCTCGATGACGCGACCTGCATCAATGCTCGGCGCGTGCGCTTTAGGCCGGGCAAGGACGCCACGGGCCACGCCACGCCGTCGATCTATCTGCTACCCGTCCGCTGGGTGCTGCCCTTCGGCTGATAGCCAAGCAGGCACCGTCTCGCTAACAGCCCGGGCTTATGCTCGCCTCCGATCTGCGTGTCGCGCTCTTCAGCGGCAACTACAACTACACGCGCGACGGGCCCACCCAGGCGTTGAACCTGCTCGTCGGCCATCTGCTGGATCAGGGCGCGGCGGTGCGCGTCTACGCGCCGACCACCGAAACGCCCGCCTTTGCGCCGACGGGCGATCTAGTCAGCGTGCCATCCTTCGCCATTCCCGGCGAGCGCGGCGAATACCGGCTGGCGCGCGGCCTGCCGGCGGCGACGCGGCGCGACCTGGAGGCGTTCGCGCCCAACATCCTCCACCTCTCCGCGCCGGATTTTCTCGGCTACAGCGCGGTGCGCTGGGCGCGGCGGCGCGGCATTCCCCGCGTGGCGTCGCTGCACACGCGCTTTGAAACCTACCTGCGCTATTACCATGTCGGCTTCCTGGCGCCGGTGTTCATCGGCATCCAGCGCCGCTTCTACAATCGCGTCGATTGCGTGATGCCGCCGGGCGAGTCGATGGCGGCGGTCATCCGCGGCTGGGGCGTGACGACGCCGACGCGCATCTGGTCGCGCGGGATCGACCATGACCGCTTCCGCCCCGACCGCCGCGATCTCGCCTGGCGCCGGTCGCTGGGGATCGCCGACGACGAGTTGGCGATCGGCTTTCTCGGCCGGCTGGTGAAGGAAAAGGGGCTCGACGTCTTCGTCGAGGTGCTCGCCGAACTGCGCGCGCGCGGCGTGCCCCACCGCGCGCTGATCGTCGGCGAGGGGCCGGCGCGGGACTGGTTCCAGCAACAGGTGCCCGAAGCGGTGTTCGCCGGTTTCCAGTCGGGCGACGACCTGGGCCGCGCGGTGGCGAGCATGGACGTGTTCTTCAACCCCAGCGTAACGGAGACCTTCGGCAACGTCACGCTGGAGGCGATGGCGGCTGGCGTCCCGGTCGTCGCCGCCCGCGCAACGGGCGCGATCGACCTGGTCGACGAGGGCGAGACCGGGTTCCTGGTGCCCCCGCGCGACTGCGCCGCCTATGCCGATGCGATCGGGCGGATACAGGCGGACCCGGCCCTGCACGCGCGGCTCGGTGCGGCCGGCCACCGCAAGGCAGGGGCGTACCGGTGGGAGGCGGTCAACCAGCGGGTCGTGGAGACCTATCTCGCGGTCGCTTAGAACGCCTAGCCCGCCAGCGCTAAGCCGCGCGCCAGTCGAACGTCAGCGGCGCCTCGCGAAAGGCGAAACGATCCAGATGCCGCGCCACCGCCCCCTCGAGCCCCTCGAGCTGGGCGGGCGAGGTCGCGTCGATCCGCACCACCAGCGCCTCGGCGGTCGCATCGAACGTCGCCAGCCCGTCGCCGGGGTGTTCGGCACCGCGCGCGTTCTTCGGGAACACGACGCGGCCGTGCCCGGGAGTAAAGGCCACCGCCATGTTGTGCGACCAGTGTTTGCACAGCTGCTGCAGATAGCGGCTAGCCGACCCGGTCGGGACACTGGCGGTGGCGCTGTAGGTGGTAATGGGTTTTCCTGTCTCGGCCGTCAGGCGGTGGGACGACGCGCCAAGCCGCATCGTCAGCGCAGCCGCTCGATCTTCTGTGCGACCTCGTCGATCAGCGCCGCGACGTCGTGCAGCGTGTCCTCGGAGAACTCGCCCTGCCCGACGCGGTTGCTGACCGCATGCCGCAGGTTGCGCATGGCGCGGACGATCGGTCCGCCCTCGGTGCGCTGGCGATGTGCGCCAAGCTCAGTCAGCCGCGCGATCAGCGCGTCGACCTCCGCCTGCTTCTCGGTCAGATGCGCGCGGCCCGAATCGGTTGCGGCAAAGCGCTTCTTGGCGCCCTCCGCCTGCTGCTCCTCGATCAGCCCCATCTCGTCGAGCAGGGTGAGCGTCGGATAGACCACCCCCGGCGACGGCGCATAGGCTCCGCCGGTAAGCTCCTCGATCTCACGGATCAGGTCATAGCCGTGGCGCGGGCTGTCGGCGATCAGCTTGAGCAGCACGAGCCGCAGCTCGCCGCCGTCGAACATCCGTCGGCCGCGACCGCGGCCCTCGCCGCGCTGTGCTTCGTCCCACCGGCTCGCGAAGCGCGCGGCGAATTGTTCCCAGTGGTCGCGCCGCCCGCGCGATCCGCAACCACGATTGTGCATGGTGAAGTACATTTGTGTTCCTTTGTGTAGCATGATGGAGCTAAGATATATCTTCTTATTCCATCGTCAAGAGTGGTCTGAAATATATCTCGGGCGGTGGGGCACCGCTAGATCGCGCTTCGGCTCGGGGCCACGCGGGGGTGGAAAGGCGACAGCCACGGGCCTAGCTTGCCGAGGTGCCCGACCTGTTCGCCGCCCTCGACCCGCCCCCCGCCCCGTCCGCCCCATCAGCGGACGCGCCGCTGGCGGAGCGGCTCCGCCCGCAGCGGCTCGGCGACGTCGTCGGCCAGGAGCACCTGACTGGCCCCGACGGCGCGATCGGGCGGATGGTCGCCGCCGGCCGCCTGTCGTCGCTGATCCTGTGGGGACCTCCCGGCACCGGCAAGACCACCATCGCGCGCCTTCTGGCCGAGGCGGTCGGGCTGCGCTTCGTGCCGATCTCCGCCGTCTTCTCGGGCGTCGCCGACCTGAAGAAGGTGTTTGCGGATGCGCGCGAGCACGCCCGGATCGGCCAGAAGACGCTGCTGTTCGTGGACGAGATCCACCGCTTCAACCGCGCGCAGCAGGACGGCTTCCTGCCCTTCGTCGAGGACGGCACGGTGACGCTGGTCGGCGCGACAACCGAGAATCCCAGTTTCGAACTCAACGCCGCGCTGCTCAGCCGCGCGCAGGTGCTGGTGCTGCGCCGCCTCGATCACGCCGCGCTCGACCGATTGCTCGCGCGCGCGGAAGCGGTCACCGGGCGACTCCCGGTTGACCCGGCGGCGCGCGATGCGCTGATCGCGAGCGCCGACGGCGACGGGCGCTTCCTGCTCAACCAGGCGGAAACACTGTATGCCGCCGGCTTGGCCGCGCCCCTCGACCCGGCGGGGCTTGGCGAGTTCCTGCAGCGCCGCGTCGCGGTCTACGACAAGGATCGCGAGGGTCATTACGGCGTCATCTCCGCGCTCCACAAGTCGATCCGCGGCTCCGATCCGCAGGCGGCGCTCTATTACCTCGCGCGGATGCTGACCGCGGGCGAAGAGCCGCTGTACGTGCTCCGCCGCCTGACCCGCGCGGCGGTCGAGGACATCGGCCTCGCCGACCCGCAGGCGCTCGTCCAGTGCCTCGCCGCCAAAGACGCCTATGATTTCCTTGGCAGTCCCGAAGGCGAACTGGCGATCGCGCAGGCATGCCTCTACCTCGCCACCGCGCCCAAATCGAACCGCGTCTACCTGGCGCAGAAGGCTGCATGGGCATCGGCGAAGGAGAATGGCTCGCTGTCCCCGCCCAAGCATATCCTTGGTGCGCCGACCCGGCTGATGCGCGACCTCGGCTACGGCAGGGGGTATCAGTACGATCATGACGCGCCCGACAGCTTTTCCGGCGCGGATTACTGGCCCGAGGAGATGACGCCGCAGACCTATTACGAACCCAGCGACCGCGGGTTCGAGGCGCACGTTGCCGAGCGGATGGCGCGCTGGACGGTGCTGCGGGACGAGCGCGATGGATAGCTGGGATGACGCCGCCGCGTTCGCGCTGACGCTGCCCGCGACCGCACTGTCGACCAGCTACCGCCAGCCCGCGATCAAGGTCGACGGCAAGGCGTTCGTCTCGACCGGGCGCGAACCAGGCAGCTTTCACGTCCGCAGCCCGCACGATGAGAAGGCGGTACTGATGGAGACCGACCCCGCAACATTCTGGCAGACCGCGCACTACGCCAACTGGCCGGGGCTGCTGATCCGGTTCGGCAACGCCGACCCGGATCGCGTCAGACTGGTCGTCACCCGCGCCTGGTGGGACGCGGCGAAGCCGGCAACGCGACGTGAGCTCGGCGCCCGCCCGTGACCCCGCCCGCGCGCCCAGCTCCTCGTACCGTCCACCTGTCGGTCGATCCCGCGCTCCACCGCGACCTCGTCACCGCCACCGTCGACCTGACCGCGGGCGGCGAGCCGTTGCGGCTGTCGATCACGATCCCGGCGGGGCGGGTCACCGCGGAAGACCTGCTCCCCGTCCTGCAGGAATTGAGCAGCCTGTTCTCGCGTCGCGGCGAGGCGGCGGTCGCACGCGCGGGCAAGGCGATCTCCTGCTGCGCAGGCTGCGGCGCCTGTTGCCGCCAGATGGTGCCGGTCGCAGGCGCGGAGGCGCGGCAGCTGGCGCGGTTGGTCGCGGCGATGCCCGAGCCGAGACGCAGCGCCGTGCGCGCCCGCTTCGCCGCCGCCCTCGCCACGCTCGACGCGGCCGGGCTGCTCGCGCGGATCGAGGATGCGGGCACGATCACCGCGGCGGATCAGGGTATGGCCTATTTCCGCCTCGGCATCCCGTGCCCGTTTCTGGAGGACGAGGCGTGCTCGATCCATCCCGACCGGCCCCTCGGCTGCCGCGAATATCTGGTAACCTCGCCGCCCGCCAAATGCGCCGATACCGACGCGCGCGCGATCGACCGGGTGCCGGTCGCCTGGCAGGTCTCCCACTCGCTGATCGCGACGCCCGCGGGCGAAGGCTGGATGCCGCTGGTGCTGGCGCTGCGCTGGGCCGGGCGCGCCGGACCGGCGAAGAAGCAGCTGGGACCAGAGTTGCTCGCCGCGATCTTCGCCGCCGCCTCCCCTGCCTGACCGGCAAGCGAAGCGGTGGTGCCGGTTGCAGGAATCGAACCCGCGACCTTCGGTTTACAAAACCGCTGCTCTACCAGCTGAGCTAAACCGGCGCGGGTCCGCCTTGCGGGAGGTCGGCTGAAAAAGCCAGCGCCTCCTTTGCCCGCCCCTTGCGCAACCACCCTCGTTCCCGCAGCGTTACGAACCGGGGATGCTGAAGGTCGCGAGCTACAACATGCGCAAGGGCGTCGGGCTCGACCGGAGGCGGTCGCCCGAGCGCATCCTCGACGTGCTGTGCGAGATCGGCGCGGATGTGATCGCGCTGCAGGAGGCGGACCGCCGCTTTGGGGCGCGCACGGGGGTCATTCCCCCCCACCTGCTCGACGAGCGCAGCGACTGGAAGGCGGTCGACTTCGGGATGCGCGCGGCGTCGATGGGGTGGCACGGCAACGCCATACTGGTGCGCAAGGACGCGACGATCAGCTGGCGCGCGCCGATCCACCTGCCGGCGCTGGAGCCGCGCGGGGCGGTGACGGCGGACGTAACCCTCCTTTCGGGCGAGCGGCTCCGGGTGGTGGGCATGCATCTCGACCTGTCGGGGCTGTGGCGGCGGCGGCAGGCCGCGGCGGTGATGGCGCATGTCGACGCCGCGCCCGAACGCTGGCCGACGGTACTGATGGGCGACCTCAACGAATGGAGCGCCGCCGCAGGATGCCTCAAGGACTTCGCGCGCCATTACCGCTTCGCCGCAACCGGTCCGTCCTTTCATGCGCGGCGGCCGGTCGGGCGGCTCGATCGGATCATGGTCTCGCCCGACCTTCAGGTGACCGACTGCGGGGTCCATATGAGCGCCGCAGCGCGCAAGGCGTCCGATCATTTGCCGATCTGGGCCAACCTGGAGGCCGTCGGCTAAGGTGCGCGAGACTGAACTCCGCCTCGCCCTGGTCTGCTATGGCGGCGTCAGCCTGGCCGTTTACATGCACGGCATCACCAAGGAGGTGTGGCGCCTCGCCGCCGCCAGCCGTGCGCGCCACGACGGCGCCACGCCCGCCGCCGGTAGCCAGGGCGTCTACCACGCGCTGCTCGACGCGCTGGAGGAGCATGCGGGCGTCCGCCTCCGCGTCCTTCCCGACATCGTCGCCGGCGCCTCGGCGGGCGGGATCAACGGCATCTTCCTCGCCCAAGCGATCGCGACCGGGCAAAGCCTCGACCCGCTGACCGACCTGTGGCTCGCCAGCGCGGATGTCGAGGCGCTGATCGGCCCCGACGCGGCGCCCGGCTCACGGTTCAGCAAGATGTGGGCGAGGCCGATCGCGTGGATGGCGGCGGGGCGCAGCGCCGACAAGCTCCACGAACTCGACGACGCGACGCAGGCGGAGGTCAAGGCGAAGCTGTCGCATCTGGTGCGCTCGCGCTGGTTCGAGCCGCCTTTTTCGGGCGCGGGCTTCACCGGGCTGCTCCTCGACGCACTCGAGGCCATGGCGTCATCGCCGCGGGGCCCGCGCCTGCTGCCCGCCGGCCAGCCGCTCGACCTGTTCGTCACCGTCACCGATTTCGGCGGCCATCCCGAGCGGCTGACGCTCAACTCCCCGCCCGAAGTGGTCGAAACCGAGCATCGTGTGGTAGTGGCATTCACCGATGGCGGCGCGGCGGTGGAGACGCTGGCGGCGATCCCCGAACTCGCCTTCGCGGCGCGCGCGACGTCCAGCTTCCCCGGCGCGTTCCCGCCCTTCACCGTGGGCGAGCTGGATGCCGTACTGAAGCAGCGCCGCCGCGCCTGGCCCGGCCGCCGCGCCTTTCTCGACCGCGTCCTGCCGCGCCAGGCGGCGGCGGGCGCGGCCGACAAAGCGGTGCTGATCGACGGCTCTGTCCTCGCCAACGCGCCGTTCCGCCCCGCGATCGAGGCGCTGCGGCGACGTCCCGCCCGGCGCGCGGTCGACCGTCGCTTCGTCTATGTCGACCCCTCGCCCGGCACCAAGATCCACCTGAGCGCGAGCGACGCGCAGCCCGGCTGGTTCCAGACCATCCTTGGCGCGCTCAGCGACCTGCCGCGCCAGCAGCCGATCCGCGACAATCTGGAGGCGATCGCCGCGCGTTCGGCGCATACCGAGCGGCTGCGGGGCATCGTAACCGCGATCCGGCCGACCGTAGAGGCGGAGGTGGAGGCGCTGCTCGGTCCCGAGCTGGACAGCAAGCGACCTACCCCCGACCGCCTCAAGGGCTGGCGCAACCGCGCGCATGAAGCGGCGGTGGCGAACGCCGGCTACGCCCATGCCGCCTATCTCCACCTCAAGATCGCCGGCATCCTCGACACGCTGGGCGAGCTGGTCGCCGCAACCAGCAGCCGCCGCTCCGCCGCGACGGTCGCCGCGGCGCTCGACGAGGCGCTGGTCGACGGGCTGGAGGGGGAAGCATGCATCCCGTTCCTCCGCGCCTTCGACTTTGGGTATCGCGTCCGCCGCCTCCGCCTGCTCGCCCGCGGCCTGGCAGCGCTGGAGGGCGAAGCCGAGGGCGACGAGGCGGCGCTCGCCCCGGTGCGCGATGCAATATACGCCGCGCTGGCCAGCTACCTCGACCGCCGCCGCCCCGACGCGCACCCGGCGATCCGATCGCTCGCCCGGACCGGCCGGCCCGATTGGCGGGGGATCGCCGACGCGCTGGAGACGTCGCTCGACCTGAAGCGGCTCGACGACGACACCGATGCGGCGCTGGCGGTGGCGCTCGCGCAGCTGGCAATGCCGCAGCGCCGGCCGCTGCTGCTAACCTATCTAGGCTTTCCCTGGTTCGACGTCGCGACGCTGCCGCTGTTGGGCGGCGAGGGGCTGGACGAGTTCGACGCGATCAAGGTCGACCGCATCTCCCCCGACGACGCTGCCGCGATCCGTTCAGGTGGCGCCGAGGCGACGCTGAAAGGCATCCAGTTCAACAATTTCGGCGCCTTCTTCAGCCGCGCCTATCGCGAGAACGATTATTTGTGGGGCCGCCTCCACGGCGCCGAGCGGCTGATCGACATCACCGTCTCGACCGCGCCCAAGCGCCTGCCGCCGGGCCGCATCGCCGCGCTGAAGCGGCGCGCGTTCCTGGCGATCCTGGACGAGGAGGCACCGCGGCTGACCGCCGTCCCAGCGCTGATCGCAAGCCTGCGCACCGAGATCGGATAGCAAGGCGGGCTGGCCATGGCATGCCGGCCCCGCTAGCCTCCCCCCATGCGGTTCCTGCGGTATCTGTTCCTGTTCCTCGCCGCCTTTGTCGCGGCGCTGTTCACCTACGGCAACTGGACGCGGGTCGGCATCAACCTGTGGAGCGGGCTGGTCGCGGATGTGAACCTGCCCTTCCTGCTCCTCGTCACCTTTCTCGCCGGCTTCATGCCGATGTGGATCTACCATCTGACCGCGCGTTGGCGGTTGCGGCAGCGGCTCCAGACCACCGAGCGCACGGTGGAGGCGCTGCGCGTAAGCCTGCCCGCGTCCGAACCGGTGGTGGTCCCGGCAGCTGCCGACGTCGCCGCCCTCCCATGACCAGCCGCATCCCATGACCTCCCGTATTTACGTTGCGCTCGACACGCCCGACATCGGCCGCGCCCGGGACATCGCCACCAGGGTCCGCCATCATGTCGGCGGCCTCAAGCTGGGGCTGGAGTTCTTCGCCGCCAACGGCGCGGCCGGTGTGCGGGAGATGGCGCATCTCGGCCTGCCGATCTTCCTCGACCTGAAGCTCCACGACATCCCCAACACCGTCGCCAAGGCGGTACAGGCGCTGCATACGCTCGAACCGGCGATCCTTACCGTCCATGCGGCAGGTGGCCGCTCGATGCTGGAGGACGCCAAGGCCGCCGCGCCGCCGCACACCAAGGTGGTCGGCGTCACCATGCTGACCAGCCTCGACGCGCAGGACCTGGCCGCAACCGGCATCGCGGACAGCGCGCACGATCAGGTGGAGCGGCTGACCGACCTTGCGTGCGAGGCGGGGCTGGACGGCATCGTCTGCTCGGGCGTGGAGGTCGCCGCGGCCAGGGCGCGCTGGCCCAAAGGCTTTCTTGTCGTCCCCGGCGTCCGCCCGGCGGATGGGCACGCCGGCGATCAGAAGCGCACGGTCACCCCGCGCGCCGCGCTCGACGCGGGCGCCTCGATCCTGGTGATCGGCCGCCCTATCACCCAGGCTGCCGATCCGGACACTGCCGCCCGCGCCATCGGAGCCACGTTATGACGGACACCGTCACGCTGCCGCAGGCGATGGCGGCACAGCGCGCACTCCGCCGCGAGCTTGACCTGCCCGACGAGCGCTTTCCACTGCCCGCCTTCATCGGCATGATCTCCGACGAGATCGAGCAACTCCGCGCCGCCGGCCATGACGACGGCTCGATCGCCGCATGGTCGCAGAGGCGAGCGGCGTTGAGCTCGACGCTGCGACCATGGCGCGCTTCTACGCCGCGCCGGAGGCACGACGCCGCGGCTGACCGGCACCGCACGCGCCCTCGCGCGTTCGGATCGCCATGGTGGAGCAGGCACAGGAAGATGGCGCCCGTCTCGTCGCCGATGTGCGCCGCGCGGCCGCCCTCCACAACCTGACCTGGGAGGCGCTGGTTCCCGACCAGTTCACCGTCGACGTCCGCGCCGAAGCGGCCGAAGAGCGGGCCTATTTCGCAATGGCCGCCGAAAAGGCGCGGCTTCGCGATCACATCTGCGCCACCTACGGCATCTCTGCGCGCGAGCTCGCTAGTCTGGCGATGCCGTAGCCGTTGCAAGTCCGCCGGCCGCCACTTGCCGCAGAAACGCCGCGCGCTGGGCGGTGGAGGTCAGCTGCACCAAGGGCACGCCGCTTGCCGCCAGCGCTGCGGCGATCACCGCCCGCCTCCGCCGTCTGAACGTCGCGATGTAGCGCAGGAATGCAAGGAATGCCCAGTCAAGCCGCTCCGGGCAGTCATCGGCCATATCAGGCCGCCCGCCGCGCCGATAGCGCCAGGCCCGCCGCAGCGCGCCTGTCAGGCAGGTGGAGGTCGGCAGGTCGATCCAGATCACAAGCGTGGCGCGCTGCAGGCGCGTAGCGAGGGTTGAACCGTAATTGCCGTCGATCACCCACTGGTCGGTCGCCACTAACTTGACATTCTCCGCGCGCCAAGCAGCCCTGTCGGCCTCGATCCAGCCGGCACGCCAGTACAGCCGATCCAGATGCGCCAGCGGCAAGCCCGTCGCGTGCGCGATCGCGGTCGCCAGCGTCGACTTGCCGCCGCCCGGCGACCCGATCACCGCGATGCGCTGTTGCTCGTCCATCGCGGCCGCCTATAGCGTCATCATGCGCGCCACCGCCAAAATCTGCGGCCTTTCAACGCCAGAAACGCTCGACGCGGCGATTGCCGGGGGAGCGAGCCATGTCGGCTTCGTTTTCTTTGCCCCGTCGCCGCGCGATCTCAGCTTCCGTCGCGCGGCGGAGCTGGCCGCGCGGGTTCCGGCGCACGTCGCCAAGGTCGGCGTGTTCGTCGATCCCGACGACGCGCTGCTTGACCAGGCGGTGGCGACTGCCCGGCTTGACGCCGTCCAGCTGCACCGCGTCGACCCGGCGCGTGCGGCGGCGATCCGCGGCCGGTTCGGCCTCGAGACCTGGGCGGGCGTGCCGGTCAAACTGCGTGCCGACCTGGATGCAGCGCGCGGCTTTGTCGGTGCGGTCAACCGGGTGCTGTACGACGCAAAGCCCCCGCCCGGGGCATCGCTGCCCGGCGGCATGGGCCTACGCTTCGACTGGACGCTGCTCGACGGCTTCGCTCATCCGCTGCCATGGATATTGTCGGGGGGGCTCGACGCCGACAGTGTCGGCGGGGCAATCGCGCGAACGGGCGCGACGCTGGTGGACGTGTCGTCGGGGGTCGAGATCACGCCCGGCATCAAGGACACCGGCCTGATTGAAGGGTTTCTGAAGGCGGTCGCTTCCGCCTGACGGATTGCGTAGAGCCCAATCGATGAACGCCCCCAATTCCTTTCGCCTGCAACCCGACGAACGTGGCCATTTCGGCGAGTTCGGCGGCCGGTACGTGGCGGAAACGCTGATGCCGCTGGTCCTCGACCTCGACCGCGAGTATCGCGCGGCAAAGGCCGACCCCGCGTTCCAGGCGCAGTTCGACGACCTGCTCGAACATTATGTCGGCCGCCCCTCCCCGCTCTATCATGCCGAGCGGCTGACCACGGCGCTGCGGGCCAATGCACCGGCAGGCAGGGGTGCGCAGGTCTGGTTCAAGCGCGATGAGCTCAACCACACCGGCGCGCACAAGATAAACAATTGCATCGGCCAGATCCTGCTCGCGATCCGGATGGGCAAGACGCGGATCATCGCGGAGACCGGCGCGGGGCAGCACGGCGTCGCCACCGCCACCGTTTGCGCACGCTTCGGCCTGCCCTGCGTCATCTACATGGGCGCCAAGGACATCGAGCGGCAACAGCCGAATGTCTTTAGAATGAAGCTGTTGGGCGCCGAAGTTCGCGCCGTGTCGAGCGGCTCGCAATCGCTCAAGGACGCGATGAACGAGGGGCTGCGCGACTGGGTCGCGAACGTCCACGACACCTTCTACATCATTGGCACCGCCGCCGGGCCTCACCCCTATCCCGAGCTGGTCCGCGATTTCCAGAGCGTGATCGGCACCGAGGCACGCGCGCAGATGCTCAGCCGCACCGGCCGCCTCCCCGACCTGCTCGTCGCGGCGATCGGCGGCGGCAGCAACGCGATCGGGCTGTTCCATCCCTTCCTCGACGACACAGATGTCAGGATGCTCGGCGTCGAAGCGGCGGGGCACGGCCTCGACAAGCAGCACGCGGCGTCGCTGGCGGGCGGCTTCCCCGGCGTGCTCCACGGCAACCGCACCTACCTGCTCCAAGACGAGGACGGCCAGATCGCCGAGGCGCACTCGATCAGCGCCGGGCTGGACTATCCCGGTATCGGCCCCGAGCATGCCTGGCTGAAGGAAATTGGGCGGGTCGACTATGACAGTGCGACGGATGCCGAGGCGCTGGATGCGTTCCAGTTGCTCTGTCGCACCGAAGGCATCATCCCTGCCCTCGAACCCTCGCACGCGATTGCAGCTGTGACGCGCAAGGCACGGGAAATGCGGCAGGACCAGATCATCCTAGCGAACCTGTGCGGCCGCGGCGACAAGGACATCTTCACCGTCGCCGAGGCGCTGGGGGTGGCGATATGACCTTTGATGAGTTGGAGCCCATCCTGCGAACAGTCGCGCCGTATCGCCTGCTTATTCTGCCCGTAACCGTTCTGCTGTTGATCGTTGCCGTGTTCGGCATCGTGAAGTTCGTTCGCCGGTGAATCGCCTCGCCGCCGCCTTCGGCGCAGGCCACGCGGCGCTCGTCACCTTCGTCACCGCTGGCGACGGTCCCACCCCCGCCATTCTCGACGCGCTGGTCGAGGGCGGAGCCGACATCATCGAACTGGGCATGCCATTCACCGACCCGATGGCCGATGGCCCCGCCATCCAGGCGGCGAACATCCGCAGCCTCGACGCGGGCACAACGACTGCCGCCATCCTGCTGATCGCGAAGGGCTTTCGCCAGCGGTACGCCGACGTCCCGCTCGTCCTGATGGGCTATGCCAACCCCATGCTCCGCCGCGGCGCGGAGTGGTTCGCGCGCGAGGCGGCCGCGGCAGGCGTCGATGGCGTGATCTGCGTCGACTTGCCGCCCGAGGAGGACGACCGGCTCGGCCCTGCCCTGCGCGCGCAGGGCATCCATCCAATCCGCCTCGCCACCCCGACCACCGACGCCGCGCGCCTGCCGGCCGTGCTGAACGGGGCGAGTGGTTTCCTCTATTATGTTTCCGTCGCCGGGATCACCGGGCTGCAGCAGGCCGCCGCCGCCTCGATCGAGCAGGCGGTCGCGCGGCTCAAGGCTGCCACCGACCTGCCCGTCGCGGTCGGCTTCGGCATCCGCACCCCCGACCAGGCGGCCGCCGTCGCCCGGGTCGCCGACGGAGTCGTGGTCGGCTCCGCGATCGTGGAGCTGGTCGGCGCGCGCGGCGATGCTGCGCCCGCCGCGATCCTGTCCTATATCCGCAGCCTCAGGGCCGCGATCGACGCGACCGCAAGGGAAGCTGCCGCATGAGCTGGCTTAATTCCGTCCGCAACGCACTGTCCTTCGGCGCCAAGCCCAAGGTCACGTCGGACAACCTCTGGCACAAGTGCAAGGGCTGCGAGCAGATGGTCTTCTCCAAGGAATGGGAGGAGAACCAGTTCGTCTGCCCCAAATGCGATCATCACGACCGCATCGGCCCGTCGGAACGGTTCAAGGAACTGTTCGACGAGGGCAGCTGGCAGGTGATCGCCGCGCCCAAGGTGGCGGAAGACCCGCTCAGGTTCCGCGATTCGAAGCGCTATGCCGATCGTCTCAAGGCGGCGCGCGCCGACACCGCCGAGCAGGACGCGCTGGTCAACGCGCACGGCCGGATCGACGGGCACGCGGCGGTTGTCGGGGTGCAGGACTTCGCCTTCATGGGCGGCTCGATGGGGCTGGCGGTGGGCGAGGCGTTCGTCCGTGGCGTCGAGAACGCGATCCGCGAGCACTGCCCCTATGTCATCTTCACCGCCAGCGGGGGCGCGCGGATGCAGGAGGGCATCTTGTCATTGATGCAGATGCCGCGCAGCACGGTGGCGATCGACATGCTGCGCGACGCCGGCCTGCCCTATATCGTCGTGCTGACCGATCCGACCAGCGGCGGCGTCATGGCCGCCTATGCGATGCTGGGCGACATTCAGATCGCCGAGCCGCGCGCCACCCTCGCCTTCACCGGCCGCCGCGTGATCGAGAACACGATCCGCGAAAAGCTGCCCGACGACTTCCAGACGAGCGAATATTATCTGGAGCATGGGCTGATCGACATGGTCGTTCACCGCCACCAGCTGAAGGCGCGGCTGGCGACGGTGATCGGCTACCTGACGGCGGGCGAAAAGGTCGCGGGGTAAACCGCGGTTTTCACGGCGCGCGGCCCGATGCCCGACCACGCCATTTCGACCTCGCCCGCCGTGCAGGCGCAGCTTGATCGGCTGTTCGCGCACGGACCGGGCACCGACACGCTCGGCCTCGACCGCATCACGCGGCTGCTCGCGCGGCTGGGCGATCCGCACCGCGCGCTGCCGCCGGTGTTTCACGTCGCCGGGACCAACGGCAAGGGTTCGACCTGCGCGTTCCTGCGGGCAGCGCTGGAGGCGGCGGGGTATCGCGTCCACGCCTATACCAGCCCGCATCTGGTCCGCTTCAACGAGCGCATCCGGATCGCGGGCATGCTGATCGACGACGACGCGCTCGCGCCGTTGCTGGCTGAGGTGCTCGACCAGGCGGATGACCTCAACGCCAGCTTTTTCGAGGTCACCACGGCGGCCGCATTCCTCGCCTTTGCGCGGATCCCGGCGGACGCATGCGTGGTGGAGGTCGGGCTGGGCGGGCGGCTGGACGCGACCAACGTACTCCCCGCGCCCGCGGTGTGCGGCATCGCCGCGCTCGGCATCGACCATGAGGCGTTCCTGCTCGCGCCCGAGGCCGGCGTCCCGATCGATCCGGCCGCGCGCATCGCCTTCGAGAAGGCTGGCATCGCTAGCCGCGGCGTACCGCTGGTCACGCTGGCCTACCCGCCCGCCGCGGCCGAAGCAGTGCGCGCGGTGGCGGCGGCACGCGGCGCGCCGCTGCTGATCCGGGGCAAGGCCTGGGAGGTGACGGAGACGGAAGGCGGCCTTCGCTTTCGCGACGGCAAGGACGAGCTGGTCCTGCCGCGCCCCGCGCTCGCCGGGCCGCATCAGCCCGACAATGCGGCGCTCGCCGTCGCGATGCTGCGCAGCCAGGGGGCGCTCCCGGTCGGTCCCGACGCCCTCGCGCAGGGACTTCGCTCTGCACGCTGGCCGGCGCGGATGCAGCGACTGGGCGACGGCGCTCTCGTCCGCCGCCTGCCGCCCGCGCAGCGCCGCCGCGGCGCCTGGCTCGACGGCGCGCACAATCCGTCGGCCGCCGCCGCTATCGCGGGGAGCTGGGCCGACAATGCCCCGACCGCACTGATCGTCGGGCTGCTCGCCAACAAGGATGCGGCGGGCGTGCTCCGCGCGCTCGTCACGCCCGGCATGCGCGTCGTCGCCGTGCCGGTCCCCGGCCACACGCACCACGCGCCCGCGGCGCTGGCCGCGCTGGCGGCCGATCTCGGCGCGCTGGCCGCGACCTCAGGCGACGTCGCGGCCGCGCTCGACTGGCTCGCGAAAACGCCGATCGAGTCGGTCCTGATCGCAGGCTCGCTCTATCTCGCGGGCGACGTGCTGCGACTGAACGACGAGCTGCCCGATTAGGCGCGTTCGCCGGTATCCCCTGCCTCGACAGTCGGCGCGGCCCATGCCGCGCGCCACCATTCCAGCAGGACGAACGCGATCGCCACCAGCCCGGCCGCCGCAGTCCATCGGAAAACCGGGGCATAGCTGTAGCGGTCGATCATCTCGCCCGCGATACCGCGCCCCAGCGAGCCGATCAGGAAGGTCAGCGACGACAGCAGCGCGTACTGCACCGCCGGAAACTTCTTCGACACGATGCTGGAGACATAGGCGACGAACGCCGCCCCCGCGAGGCCGGTCGAGACATTCTCATACGCGATCGTCAGCAGCAGCCGCGCCATCCTGAGGTCGCTGCCCGCCCAGGCCGCCAGCCGGTCCAGTCCCAGCGCACCCAGCACCGCGTCGATATGCACCGCGCCGTCCGCCAGGTCGGCATAGACGAAATTGCCAAAGATCGGCAGCGCGGCTCCGAGCAGTACCGTCGGAAACCGCCCGAGCTTGAGAAACAGCGTGCCGCCGAGCGCGATCCCGGTCATCGACATGATGATCCCGAACACCTTGGACGCGAACGCCACCTCGTCCTTCGTGTAGTGCATGTAATCGAGGTAGAAGGGGTACGCGAACGATGCCCAGACATTGTAGCAGAAGGGGTAGCTGAGGATCAGCGCGATCACGAACAGCACGCCCCAGCCCAGCCGCCCGACCAGCTCCGTCAGCGGGGCGACCAGCGCGCGGTAGAGGTGATCCGCCGCCCGTCGCAGCCCGCCGTGCGATCCACCGGCCGCGACGACGCGCGCCGTCGGCGCGGCACGGCGCGCCCTGAGGACATTGAGCACGGCCGCAACGCCCAGCGGCGCGAGCACGGTCGCCGCAACAATCAGCGGGCCGTAGAATTTGAGGAACTCGGCCGTCGACGGCGGCTTCGCGCCCGCCGGCGGAGTCGCCAGCACCGACGCCATGAAGCCGATCAGCGTCACGATCGCCCAGCCCCAGCACACCCCCACCACCGCCAGCGCGATGCCGCGGGTGCGCTCGTCCAGCTCGCCCGCCTCGACCGCGGCGGCGTCGGGCGGCGTCGGTGTGTCGGGTGCGGCGAGCCCGATCAACAGCGCCGCCCCCATCAACGCCGCCATTACCGCATAGACCGCGGGCCAGCTCATGGACACCGCCAGGTGGAGCGCGAACGCGCCGCCGACGATCGACGCGGTGCGGAACCCCAGCTGATAGACAGCCGACAACACCTCGACCGGCGTCGCTGCATCCGCGGCATCGATTCGCCAGGCGTCGATCGCGATGTCCTGCGTCGCCGACGCCAGCGCGCCCAGGAACGCGAACAGCGCGAATTGGCCTATCGCCACACGCGGATCGGTCGCGACCAGACCCAGCAGCGCCGCAACGATCACCGCCTGACAGGTAACGATCCAGCCCTTGCGCCGCCCGAGCCGCCCGACGCCGGGCAGCCGCAGGCGATCGACCGCGGGCGACCACAGGAACTTGAACGCGCTCGCCAGCCCGATCCAGGACAACAGCCCGATGGTCGCGAGGTTGATGTGCGCCTCTCCCAGCCACGCCGTCAGCGTGCCGATCAGCAGCGCAAAGGGCAGCCCGGAGGAAAAGCCGAACGCCAGCATCGCCCCCGCCTTGCGCGACCGCAACGCCACGCCCAGCAACCAGAACCCCTTCGGTCGCACCGCCGCCGTCACCATCAAGTCTTGCTCCCGAACCCGAACGAGCGGACACTAGCGAGAAAATGCGGGAGAGGTAGCCATGTCCGTGACCGTCGAGCGCCGACCCGCGTCGATGCGGCCCACCGCCGGCCAGCTCGCGCTGGCGCAGCAGCTCGCCGACGGCGGCTCACGGGGGAACCGCGGCGTCACGCATGTCGATGCGACCGCCTATACCTCGTTCGAGCGCCACGCCGTCGAACAGGCGCGCATCTTCGCGCGCGCGCCGCTGGTCATCGCGCCGTCGGCGCTGCTGCCCGAACACAACATGGCGGTCCCGCATGACGGCTTCGGCAAGCCGCTGCTGATCGCCCGCGACGCCGAGGGCGAAGCCCATGTCTTCCTCAACGTCTGCCGCCACCGCGGCACCCGGCTGGTCGAGGGCAGCGAGCCGGTCTGCGCGCCGCGGCTGGTCTGTCCCTATCACGCTTGGACCTATGCACTGGACGGCCGCCTCACCGGGCTGCCGCGCCCCGACAGCTTCCCGGGCCTTGACAAGGCTGACTTTGCGCTGAAGCGGCTGCCGACGCGCGAAGCGGGCGGGTTGATCTGGTTCAGCTTCGACGTCGAAGAAGGTGGGCAGGCGGACTTCGACCATGCCGATACGCTAGGCCACGACTTCGACGCCTTCGGGCTGGCGGGGCTGCACCTGTTCCGCCGCCGCACCCATGACGTGGCCGCGAACTGGAAGCTCATCATGGATGCGTTTCTGGAGAGCTATCATGTCCAGCGGCTCCACGCCGCGACGATCGGCCCGTTCTTCAAAGACGGCGTCACCAGCGGCGACACGATCGGCCCGCACCGGCGCTCGGCAGTGGGGCGCGAGATCGACGCCGCCGCAGTGCGCGCGGAGGACTGGCCGACGCTGCGCCGCGCGATCACCTATACCTATCAGCTGTTTCCCGGCACGCTGCTCATCGTCAGCCCCGACTACGTCAATCTGATGGTGATGATGCCGCAGGCACACGACCGCGTGCTGGTCGAGGATTTCATGCTGATCCCGGAGCCGCCCGCCACCGGACCCGAAGGCGATCGGGCGCGTGCGCATTGGGAGAAGAGCTGGACCCTGCTCGACGGCGGTGTCTTCGCCAGCGAGGATTTCCGCGCTGCCGCGCTTGGGCAGGAAGGGTTGCAGTCGGGCGCGGTCGACCGGGTGACGCTGGGCACGCTGGAGACCGGCATCCGCGCCTTCCACGACGAGGTGGAGGCCCGACTGCCGCAGGCGGATAGCGTCGGCTGATCGCGAGACGGCCGGGCCGGCCGGGCTAGCCAGCGTCGCGCGGCACGGCCATCCCTCCGCTGTCGTCTCCGAACAGCGTCAACCCCGTCGGCAGCCGGCGCGGCGCTTTGCCTTCCATCCTCGTTTCGATGGCCTGGATCGCCGCCACCAGATCGCGCGGTGCATAGGGTTTCGCGAGGCACCCGATCGCCAGCGCGCGCGCCTCGGCCGGGCATTGGCCGGTGACGAACAGCACTGCGATGCCGGCTGCCTGCGCCGCGCGCGCGACGTCGACGCCCGATCCGTCCGCCAGCCGCACGTCGGCGACCACCAGATCAATATCGTCATGCGCGCGAAGTGCCGCCAGCGCCGCACCTGCACGATCCACCGTCGCGACGATTTCGAAGCCCGCATCGGTCAGGACATGTTCGTTGTCGAACGCAACCAGGGGCTCGTCCTCGACGATCAGCAACCGGGTAATGTGCCGTTTCCTCCGCCCGAACACGTTCGGCCCCCTTTCGTTCGCTCCTTAACGCCCGGAACGCCGCCGAGTCGCAACGATTTTCTGACCGAAGGCAAAGAAGCGCTGTATGCGCCGCAAGCATGGCACGGCCCATCGACCCCAACCGCACCGGCGACGATGCCCCGCGCGACGGCGAGAGGATCGCCAAGCTCCTCGCCCGCGCGGGCATCGCTTCACGTCGCGAGATCGAACGCTACATCGCCGAGGGCCGCGTCGCGCTCGACGGCACGCCGCTGACGACCGCGGCGACGGTGCTCACCTCACTTCGCGGCGTCACGGTCGACGGCAACCCCGTGGCGGCCCCGGAGCCCGCGAGGCTGTTTCTTTATCACAAGCCGGTCGGCCTGCTGGTCACGGAGCGCGATCCTCGCGGCCGACCGACCATCTACGACCGTTTGCCGGCCGGCCTGCCGCGGGTCGTGCCCGTCGGCCGGCTCGACGCCGGCACCGAGGGGCTACTGCTGCTCACCACCGATGGCGGGCTGAAGCGCCAGCTGGAGCTGCCGGCCACCGGGGTCGAGCGCACCTATCGCGCCCGCGCGCACGGGCGCGTCGGCCAAGAGGCGCTGGAAGAGCTTATCCACGGCATCGAGATCGAGGGCGTCCGCTACGGCTCGATCGACGCTAATCTGGAGCGGCGGACGGGCGCTAACGCCTGGATCGAGCTGACGCTGACCGAGGGCAAGAACCGCGAGGTGCGCCGCGTGCTGGAGCATCTGGGCGTCGCGGTGAACCGCCTGATCCGTACCCGCTACGGCCCGTTCGTGCTCGGTGAACTTCCCCCGGGCGCGGTCGGCGAGGTGCGGGGCCAGGACATCGCCACCTTCCGCCAGGCGCTCGCGGCAAAACGCCCGCGCGTGGAGGAGCGGGTGGCGGTGACGGCGGGCGGTGCGGTGCGAACAAGGGCTCGCCCCGCGGCGCCGGCGAAACCGCTCGCCGACGGCAGGAGCGGACCTGCGCCCGGTCGGCCGGCGCTGCCCAAACCGCGATCCACCGAGGCGCAGGAACCCCGCTCAAGCGCGGGCCGGCGTCCGGCTGCTACGCGCCCACGCGGCGGGATCATCCGTGCCCAGCCGCTCCCGGTCGCGCGCCGTGACGAACCGGCGCGCAGCAAACCGGCAGCGCCGCAACCGGTCAGCCTTCCCGCCGGGGCCGGAGAGGAGGCGGAGTCTGCGTCCCGCTTGCCCAGGCCGCAGCGCAAGGCGGGTTGGGCCAAACCCAAACCCCGCCCCAACGCGCGGCCGCCGAAGAAGCGCTGATGCGCCCTCCCGGCCATGATCTCGCAGCAACTGCGCGATCAGCGGTGAACGGCGGGCGCTACCGCCTGCAGATGCCATTGCCCGCGGCGCCGTCGCGCAGCAGCCGTCGCTTCACCTCCGGCGAGGCGCGCTGCACGCCCTCGCAGCGATCCTTCGCCTCGACGACGCCCGCGACATCCTCCACCACCGTTGCCGCCTCATGCAGCGCGCGGACGACGGCGGGCGGTCCGCCGCGGCGCTTCAGCTCGTCCTCCGCCATCGCCAGCAGCCGCTCCGAATAGCCGAGCTCCTCCGCAAGCCGGCGGTCAAGCGGATCGGCGGTCGGCTCCGGGCGGGCCAACTGCCTGCGCAGCGCCTGCAGCTGCTCGACCTGAAGATCGCGGATCTCGTCCGTCGTGATCGGCCGTCCGCCGGACACGGCCTTGCCGAACTGATATGTCATGGCTTCCAACTCCTGTTGGCCGCCCCCCGATGGGCGCGCTACGGCACGGCGGTGAAGAAACCCTCAACCGCGCACGCCGTCTCGCGCCAGAAGCTCCGGGTGATTGCCGGCGCTTGTCGCGGCCGCGCCCTTGCCACACCGGCTGGCGAAACGACGCGGCCCACCGCCGATCGCACCCGCGAGGCGCTATTCTCGATGTTGGTCAGCCGCATCGGCAGCTTCGAAGGCCTGACCGTTGCGGACCTGTTCGCGGGCTCTGGCGCGCTCGGGATCGAGGCGCAGTCGCGCGGCGCAGCGTCGTGTCTGTTCGTCGAGCAGGACGGCGCCGCGCTCGACGCGCTGCGCGCCAACCTGCGCGCGCTGGCGCTTGCCGGCGAAGTCCGCGCCGCCAGCGTGCTCGCGCTCGGCCCTGCCCCGGCCCCGCTCGACCTGATCCTGATGGACCCGCCCTACGGCACGGGCGCGGGCGTGGTGGCGCTGGACAGGCTGGCGCGGCTGGGCTGGACCGGTCTCGCGACGTGGGTCAGCCTGGAGACGGCACGCGACGAGACGGTGGCGGTGAAGGGCTTCGTCGCCGACGCCGAGCGGGTCCACGGCAAGGCGAAGCTGACGCTGCTCCGCGCCGCCGCGGGCTAGCGCGTCAGCGCCATCCGCATCGCCCGGTCGCGTCGCGACAGCCGCGGCAGTATCTGCGCATGGACCAGCGCCACCAGCAACAGGCTGGCCGCCGCCACGCCGGCGCCCGCGATCATGTCAACGAGGTAATGCGTCCCCTCGACCGGCGTCGCCAGCAGCATCGCCGCATTGACCCCGAGCACCGGCCAGCGCAGCTGCGGCGTCGTCCAGGCCGACACCATGAAGATCACCGCCGCGGCGGTGTGGAAGCTCGGCATCGACACCAGCCCGCGCAGCGCGCCGACGTCGACGTAATGGATCTGATGCTGGCGCAGCGGCGGGATGAGCTCTGGCTGCCACAGCGCGCTGACCGGCATGTATGGCACCGGCCCGTGCCACAGATAGGCGAGCGGCCCGACCGCAGGCATCAGTCGGAACAGCGCCAGCGTCGTCGCCGCCGCCACCGCCAGCGCCGCGATCATCCCGCGCGCACGATCGCGCCGTCCGTTGGCCGCGAACGCCGCCAGGATCGCTGCGGGCATCCAGAAGATGCTGTCATAGGCTAGCCGCCCCGCCACCTGCAGCACCGGATGCGCGGCGACGACGCGGTACCAGCTCAGCCAGTCGAACCCGATCGCCGCATCCGCGCGCGTCAGCGCCGCATCGATGAAGCCTTGGCTCTCGGCCGCTTGCGGATAGCTCGCCAGCGCGCCGAACAGCGCGATCAGCGTCGCCAGGCCCAGATACTCGGCGAGGTCGCGGACCAGATGCTGCCGCCGGTTGACCGGGTTGCGCAGGCCCACGCACAGGCCGATCACCACCAGCGCGCAGATATAGAAGGGCCAGGTGCTGGGTGCGCCCAGGTCGACCTTCAGCCCCGCGCGATACATCAGCCCGGTGATCGCCGTGATTCCAAGCCCCGCCCCGGCGATCATCCACGCGCCCGGTATTGCCGGTCCGGTCGTCGTCTTGGCCTGCATCAATGCCCACCTGTGCCGCCATCCGGCTGACGGATCGATTACAGCAAAATGACAAGCTTGCCAGCCGGATAGGTCCGGCGGCCCGGCACCGCCCGCGGACCAGGCGCGGTCTGGGCGCAGTCCGGGATTGCTCCCGGCCCCAGCGTTCCCTACCTGTTCATAGGTGAACGAGCCTGCGCAAGCCCTGTCGGACCCGCCCTATCTGCGTGGCCTCAACCCGCCGCAGCGCGAAGCGGTGCTGACGACGGAGGGCCCCGTGCTGATGCTGGCGGGCGCGGGCACGGGCAAGACCGCGGCGCTGACCGCGCGGCTGGCGCACCTGCTCTTCACGCGCAAGGCGTGGCCGTCGGAGATCCTCTCGGTCACTTTCACCAACAAGGCGGCGCGCGAGATGCGCGAGCGGGTGGGCCGCCTCGTCGGCGAGGCGGTGGAGGGGATGCCGTGGCTCGGCACCTTCCACGCGATCGGCGCCAAGATGCTGCGCCGCCATGCCGAGCTGGCCGGGCTGCAGTCGAACTTCACCATCCTTGACACCGACGACCAGCTGCGCCTGTTGAAACAGCTGATCCTTGCCGCCGATCTCGACGAAAAGCGCTTTCCCGCGCGTAGTCTCGCCGGGCTGATCGACGAGTGGAAGAACAAGGGGCTGACCCCCGCAGACATCGACGCGGGCGAGAGCGAACGCTACGCCAACGGGCGCGGCGGCGACCTGTATCAGCGGTATCAGGACCGGCTGAAGGCGGTGAACGCCTGCGACTTCGGCGACCTGCTGCTGCACATGCTGGTCATCCTGCGCACCCATCGCGACGTGCTGGAGACCTATCAGCAGCGCTTCCGCTACATCATGGTCGACGAGTATCAGGACACCAACAGCGTCCAATATCTCTGGCTCCGCCTGCTCGCCCAGAGCCGCAAGAACATCGCCTGTGTCGGCGACGACGACCAGTCGATCTATTCCTGGCGCGGCGCGCAGGTCGAGAACATCCTCAAGTTCGAGCATGACTTTCCGGGTGCAAAGGTCATCCGCCTGGAACAGAACTACCGCTCCACCCCGCACATCCTCGGCGCCGCTGGCGGCGTGATCGCCAACAATACCGGCCGGCTGGGGAAACAGCTATGGACCGAGCTGGACGCAGGCGAGAAGGTCCGCGTGCTCGGCGTCTGGGACGGCCCAGAAGAGGCGCGCCGGGTCGGCGAGGAGATCGAGGCCTGCCAGCGTAACGGCGTCAGCCTCGACGACACCGCGATCCTCGTCCGCGCCGGCCACCAGACCCGCGAGTTCGAAGACCGCTTCATCGCGATCGGCATGCCGTACAAGATCGTCGGCGGCTTCCGCTTCTACGAGCGCGCGGAAATCCGCGACGCGCTGGCCTATCTGCGCATCGTCAATCAGCCTGCGGACGACCTCGCCTTCGAGCGGATCGTGAATGTCCCCAAGCGGGGGCTGGGCGACAAGGCGCTGGCCAAGCTCCACACGCTCGCGCGACGCGCGGGCGAGCCGCTCACCGTCGCCGCCGCGCGCATCCTCGACACCGACGAGCTGACTCCGCAGGCGCGGCGCGCGCTCGGCAACCTGATCGGCGACATCGCGCGCTGGCGCGACATGGCGGCCGAGCTGCCCCACCCCGAACTCGCCCGCCAGCTGCTCGACGAGAGCGGCTACACCGCGATGTGGCAGGCCGAGAAGTCGGTCGAGGCGGCCGGGCGGCTGGAGAACCTGTCCGAGCTGGTCCGCGCGATGGAGGAGTATGAAACGCTCGGCGCGTTCCTGGAGCATGTCAGCCTGGTGATGGAGCGCGAGGGCGACACACGCGTACCGGAGGTCACGATCATGACCATCCACGCCGCCAAAGGGCTGGAGTTCGACACGGTATTCCTCGCCGGCTGGGAAGAGGGCCTGTTTCCTTCGCAGCGCGCGCTCGACGAAGGCGGTACGCGCAGCCTCGAGGAGGAGCGCCGCCTCGCCTATGTCGCGATTACCCGCGCGCGGCGGCGCGCGATCATCCTCCACGCCGCCAACCGCCGCATCTACGGCCAGTGGACCTCATCGCTGCCAAGCCGCTTCGTCGGCGAGCTGCCGCCCGAGCATACCGATAGCGAAACGACGATGAGCGGCGGTGAATCGCTGTGGCGCGCCAACTGGAGCGAGCATGCCGATCCGTTCGCCAACGTCGCGCGCGGCACCGGCCGCGGCCCGGGCTGGCAGCGCGCGGCAGGCACGCTCGACGCGCCCGCGGCGGCGGTGCGCGACGGCGGCAGCTGGACCCAGCGCACCTTCACCCGCGAACCCGCCCGTATCGTCGAATCACGCGGCCCCGCAATCAGCCTGGGCAATAGGGGTCGCAGCGATCTGAGCGTCGGGCAGCGCGTCTTCCATCAGAAGTTCGGCCACGGCCTGATCGCCGAGATCGAGGGCAACAAGCTGGAGATCGAGTTCGACGCTGCCGGGCGGAAGCGGGTGATGGACAGCTTTGTGACGGCGGGGTGAAGACGCCCCGCCATTTCGACGATCGCATGGCGCTGAAGGTGCTCGACCACCACCTCGCCGCGCCGCCGCCGAAAACCGATCTGGCGACGGCCTTGGCGATGATCGGCGACGGCGCCGGCCCTTAGGATTGATACGGGATGCGGCAAGTTCGACAACTTCCGGCACGGCGATAACGCTGATCTGCGCCAAGTTCGACAATTTTGGCCGAAAGGCCGTATCTGCTCCGCTGGGTGCTCCCGCCCGCCCGCGGGAACGATACGCTCCCGAAACCGTATTGACCCGTTGTCCGGCCAGCGCGCCGGGCCTGTACAACCGAGAGGACATCTCATGCTCACCAGGTTTCTCACTGCCGCGGCCGTCGTCGCGACGCTCGCCACCGCCGCTGCACCCGCGATGGCGCAGAGCCGCGCCGACGACGCCCGCTTCCGCGCCGCGCAGCAGCGGTTCGACAGCGAGTATCAGCGCTTCCGTCAGGAGGCCGATTACTACGCTCAGACGCGCAGCCGGACGAGCTACAATGCGCCGTCGAGCTACAACAACCAGCGCTATGACGACGATCGCTATGATCCGAACTACGATCCTTCGCGTTACTATCGTCAGAGTAGCTCGGAGACGGTGCTGAGCGCCGACGACCGCGTCTATGCCGGCAATGACGGCCGCTATTACTGCCGGCGATCGGACGGCACCACCGGGCTGATCGTCGGCGGCGCGGCGGGCGGCGTGCTCGGCAACGTCATCGACGGGGGCCATTCACGCACCGTCGGCACGCTGCTCGGTGCAGCACTGGGCGCGGTCGCCGGCCGGGCGGTCGAGCAGAACAATTCGCAGGTGCGTTGCCGGTGAAGATTGAGCGGCCTGAGATTGCGTGAGCGATCCCAGGCCGCGCTGCTCCTGCTGGCGAGGCCGTGGCGGGCTTGCCTGACGGTGGCAGCTCCCGACGTGCGCGGCGCGAACAACCCGCTGTGACGAGCGGCCGGACCTAGCCCCCGACCGCCATCACCACCTCACCCTGATACCGTTCCGCCGCTGCTTCATAGAGCGCGCTCGGCTCCCACCGGCGCGGCGTCAGCCGGACGGCGCTCAATCCGGCCAGTTTGAACGTGCCGAGCTTGGCCTCCTTGGGCGGACGTCCGTCGCGCTCCAGCGTCACCGCATCGACATGGAGATCGCCATGTTTGGTGTAGAGGATATGCGGCGCCAGCGTCAGCTCGACGCGGTTATAGGTCGCGGCGACCGCCTGCTGCTTGACGATTGCTTCCAGGAACAAGGGCGTGGACGGGTCGGGAGCGGTCATCGTTTACCCTCTGCCAGCAGGTCTGCTGCAGTGCAACGATGCGCCCCCCGGCCCCGGATCGCGCCTAGTGGCGGAAGAAAAGCAGCCAGAGCACTAGGATGACGGGGATCGGCACGCCGATCAGCCACAGCAATATGCCCTTGCCCACAATGACACTCCTCTGTTCGTTACGAACGGAAAACGGCCGAGCCGCAACCGCGTTCCCCGATCACAGCGCCGGTCCCATCAGCTTCTGCGCGAAATAGACCATCTGCAGCGCCTGCAGCCGCGCCCCCTGTGCGATGTCGGCGTCACCCGAATGGCCCCCCGCCGTGTCCTCGTAGAACAGATAGGGCAGCCCGAACTCATGCATCCGCGCCGCGAACTTGCGGGCATGCTGCGGCCCGACACGGTCGTCCTTGGTTGTCGTCCAGATATAGGGCTCCGGATAGACGACGCCGCGCCGCAGCTGCGCATAGGGCGAGATCTGGTGCAGGAACGCCGCCTCGTCGGGCACGCTCATCGAGCCGTATTCGTCGACCCACGACGCCCCCGCCGCGATCTGCTCGTAGCGCTCCATGTCGAGCAGCGGCACCTGGATGGTGACGGCGCGCCACAGCTCGGGATGCTGCGTCATCTCTACTCCCATCAGCAGCCCGCCATTCGATCCGCCATAGATGCCCAGCTTCGCGGCACTGGTGATCCGTCGCGCGAACAGGTCGCGGGCGACGGCGGCGAAGTCGTCATAGATTACCTGTCGATGCGTCTTGCGGCCCGCATCGTGCCAGCCGGGCCCGAACTCGCCGCCGCCGCGGATGTTGGCGAGCACGAACGCGCCGCCCCGCTCCAGCCACAACTTGCCCATCGACCCCGAATAGCTGGGCGTCATCGACAGCTCGAACCCGCCATAGGCGGTCATGATCGTCGGCGTCGTCCCGTCGAGCGGCGCGTTGCGGCGATGGACAACGAAATAGGGCACGCGCGTCCCGTCAGAGGAGGTCGCCTCGAACTGCTCGGCGACGAGCCCGCTCGCGTCGAACCGCGCTGGCGTCGTCCTGACCCGCACCGGCTGCCCCGCCGCGGCATCGAGCGCATAGAGCGTCGTCGGCGACAGGAAGCCGGTGACGCTGAGATAGGCATGGTCGCTGCGCAACGTGCCGGTGACCACCCCGACCGTAGCATTGTCGGGCAGCGTCAGCGGCCGGCTGGTCCAGCCGCCCGGCCCGTGGCTCCAGACGAAGGCGCGCCCGCGGACATTGTCGTTGACCACGACCAAGAGGTGGTTGCGCGTCTGGCCCAACCCCTCGATCGACTGACGCGGACCCGGGGCGAAGATCAAGGCCGGCCTCAGCACCCCGTGCTCGACCTCGGCCAACGGCGCCGACGCGATCGCACCCGCGGGCACGTCACCCCAGCGGTCGCTGGTCGAGAACACCACCTGCCCGTCGATCAGCGCGCTCGGCCGGGTGCGGGCGGGCAGATCGAGCCTGACCGGCCCGTGCGGCGTCAGCAACAGCGTCTCGGCTCCAAAAAAGGTGAGGCCGCGGGTGATGAACACCGCCTGGTGCCCTTGCGAGTCTCGCAACGTGTAGGCCCCGGTCGACACCTGATCGCCGACGGCGCCGCGGAAGATCTCCGTCGCCCGTGCCAGCGGCTCGCCCCGCTTCACCGTCTTGAGCACGAAGGGATAGCCCGATGCCGTCGTCGTCCCGGGTCCCCAGTCGCGGCTGACCAGCAACGTGTCGGCGTCGAGCCACGTCGCATCCTGCTTCGACTTGGGCAGAACGAAGCCGTTGTTCACAAAGCGACCCGCGACCAGGTCGAACTCGCGATATTCCACCGCATCCTCGCCGCCTTCGGACAGCGCGACGAGGCACAGCCGCTCCTCGGGCTGCAGGCAGGTCGCGCCCTTCCATACCCAGCTCTTGCCCTCTGCCCGGCCGAGCGCGTCGACATCGATCAGCGTCGCCCAGTGCGGCTCGGGATTGGCGTAGTCGGCCTCGGTCGTCCACCGCCACACGCCATGCGGGTGCTCGGCATCGCGCCAGAAGTTGAGGACGCGGCCGCCCGTCAGATCGGGGGCCGGAATACGGTCGCGCGCCGACGCGATCGTCAGGGCTTCGGCGTAGAAGGTGGCGTAGCGCCGGTCGTCCTGCAGCCGCGGCAACGTCCGAGCGTTCTCCGCCTCCACCCAAGCCAGCGCCCGCGCCCCGTCCTTGTCCTCGAGCCACCGATAGGGGTCCGTCGTCGTCATCGCCGCCGTCTGCGCGAGCGACGGGCCAGTCGCAAGCAACACGAGCAGCAGAGCGGCAATTCCACGCATTCGATCACTCCCTCGTCATCCCGGCCTTGTGCCCGGATCGCTCGTGATGCCAAGGCCTGGCCATGACCGAGTGGACGACGCCGGATGCGGGGACAAGGCCCATGACGCCGGCGGACGCCGCGGGCGCGGGTGCCGACGGGCTGCCCACGCCGCGCCGCTATCTCGCGGTTGCTGCCATGTCCTTTGGTTCCGCGCTGGTCATCATCGACGGCGGCGTTGCCAATGTCGCCCTGCCGACGATCGCCCACGATCTGGGCGTCGAGCGCTCCGCCGTCGTGTCGATCGTGACCATCTATCAGGTGACACTGGTGATGCTGATGCTGCCGCTCGCGGGGCTGGGTGAGCGTATCGGGCTGAAGCGCACCTATCAGGGGGGCCAGGCGCTGTTCACCGCCGCGACCTTGCTGTGCTTCTTTGCCAAGAGCCTGCCGTTCCTGCTGGTCGTGCGCGCAGCGCAGGCGGTGGGTGCGGCGGGGGTGCTGGCAGTCGCGTCGGCGCTGATCCGCCAGATCTATCCGTCCAATCAACTCGGCCGCGGGCTGGCGATCAACGCGGTTGTGGTGACCAGCTCCGCCGCCGCGGCACCGACGATCGGCGGCCTCGTGCTCGGCTTTGCGCCGTGGCCGTGGGTGTTCGCCAGCGCCATCCCCTTTGCGGTGCTCAGCCTCGTCTGCGGTCGCGCTATCCCTGCGCCGGCGCCCCGTCACGCGCAATTCGACCTTGCGGGCGCGGTGATGTGCGCGGGGATGTTCGGGCTGGTGATCGGCGGGCTTGAAAGTTTCGTTCACGGGGACAGCCCCGTCGTCTCCGCGGCGATCGTTGCCGCTGGGATCGCGATCGGCGTCTATTTCGTCCGGCGCGAGCGCGGCTCGGTCGCGCCGATCCTGCCGGTCGACCTGCTGGCGCAGCCGGTGATCGGCCTGTCGGCGCTCGGCGGCTTCGTCGCCTTTACCGCGTCGATGACGCTGCTGATTTCGACGCCGTTCAGGCTGCAGGCGCTGGGTTTCTCGGCCGCGACGATCGGCGCCTGCCTCGCCCCCTGGCCGATGACCAACATGGTTGTCGCCCCCGCGGCCGGGTATCTGTCCGACCGCATTCCTGCCGGGCTGCTCGGCGGCATCGGCATGGTCGTGTCGGTCAGCGCGCTTCTGTTGCTCGGCTTCCTGCCTGCGCACCCGAGCTATTTCGACGTCGCCTGGCGGATGGCGTTGTGCGGGGCGGGTTTCGGCACCTACCTGCCGCCCAACGCGCGACTGCTGGTCGGCTCCGCGCCGCGTGAGCGTGCGGCGGCGGCGGGCGGGCTCGTGTCGACGGTGCGGTTGACGGGGCAGACGACGGGCGCGACGCTGGTCGCGGCGCTCCTCGCGGCTGGGGTCGGCACCGGTGAGACGCCGCCGTTCGTGGCCGCGGGTCTCGCGCTGGCCGCGGGTCTGCTCAGTATCGCCCGGCTGCGGCCCCCGATCCGTAACCCGGATGGGGTCGAGACACAGACGGAAGTGCCCGTGCTCAAACAAGCGCGCTGACCGGAACGCGGCAACCCGCGGCTCGTTAGGCAGCATCGCTACCGGAGTTTCTGTATGCCCTACGTCAAGACCCGCGACGGCACCGAACTGTACGTCAAGGATTGGGGATCGGGCCGTCCGGTGATCCTTATCCATGGCTGGCCGCTCAGCGCCGACATGTGGGATGCGCAGGCAATGGCGCTGGCCGAAGCGGGCTTCCGGGCGATCGCTTATGACCGTCGCGGCTTCGGCCGTTCGGGCCAGCCCTGGGACGGCTATGACTATGACACGCTCGCCGACGATCTCGCCGACGTCATGGCGGCATCGGGCGCTACCGAAAACGCGACGCTGGTCGGCTTCTCGATGGGCGGCGGCGAAGTCGCCCGTTACATGAGCCGGCACGACGGAAAGGGCGTCGTCGCGGCGGCGTTGATCGCCTCGGTTGTGCCCTATCTGCTCAAGACCGACGACAACCCCGACGGCGCGCCCGCAAGCGTGTTCGACCAGATCAAGGACGGCATTCGCGAGGACCGCGCCCGCTTCTTCCGCCACACCTTCATCCCCGCCTTTTTCGGAGTCGGCTGGGTGACAAGTACGGTCAGCGACGACGTGATCGACCTTGCTACCCGCACCGCGACGATGGCGAGCCTCAAAGCGACGCTGGCGTGCGTCGATGCGTTCGGCAAGACCGACTTCCGCCCCGACCTGGCGAGCTTCGGCGTGCCCACGCTGATCATCCATGGCACCGGCGACAAGACCGTGCCGATCGAGCCGAGCGCGCGCGCCGCCGCCCGCGGCATCGCCAACGCGCAACTGGTCGAATATGAAGGCGAGCCGCACGGGCTGAACGCGACGGCGAGCGATCGGCTGACGAAGGACCTGCTGACGTTCCTGGGCGCTGGCGGCGCCCGAGCGGCATAGCGGGACCGATCTCCGAGCTGGGTCGCTATCATCCGAAATGACGGCGGCGCCTTATCCGGCCGTAGCCGGATCAGCGGAGCGGCACTACCAGCTCGTCCGGGTGAACGACGTTGAGCTGCTTGCGGGTCATCTCATCGACCATGTCGGGCGTGGCGTGGTCGGGATCAAGTAGCGCCACCCGATTGCGGAGCACCGCGCGTCGTGCATCGAGCGCCGCATATTGACGCTCGCGCAGCGCGAGCTGGCGCTGATAGTCGCCATAAGCGAGCCCGCCATTGGGTCCCAGCACCGCATAGGCACCGAAGAACGCGATCAGCACCAGCCCCAGCGCGGGCGCAGCCGCCCGGCGCAGCGTTCTGGTCAGGGCAGATGGCTTGCGGCTCACCGGGCGATGATGCCGGAGCCGCCGTCGCCGATCAAGCAGGCTTCCGGCCGCGGATCACGTCCCGCCCCGCAAACCGCGCGGCCGATCCCAGTTCCTCCTCGATCCGGATCAGCTGGTTGTACTTTGCAAGCCGGTCCGACCGCGCCAACGAGCCGGTCTTGATCTGCCCACAATTGGTCGCAACCGCGAGATCCGCGATCGTTGCATCCTCGGTCTCGCCGGACCGATGCGACATGACGGCAGTGTAACCGGCTCGATTGGCCGTTGAGATCGCATCCAGCGTCTCGGTCAACGTCCCAATCTGGTTGACTTTCACCAGGACCGAGTTCGCTAGCCCCCGCGCTATACCCCAGCGCAGCCGCTCCGGGTTGGTCACGAACAGGTCGTCGCCGACCAGCTGGACCCGTGCGCCGATTGCCTGCGTCAGCGCGGTCCAGCCCTCGACATCGTCCTCGGCCATGCCGTCCTCGATCGAGATGATCGGGTACCGCGCGACCAAGTCTTCGTAATAGCGCGCCATCTCCTGCGGCCCGAGCACGCGCCCCTCCGCCGAGATGTCGTACCTGCCGTCAACAAAGAACTCGGTCGACGCAGGATCGAGCGCCAGCATCACATCCTCGCCCGCAGTGTATCCCGCGGACTCGATCGCCCGCATGATGTACCCCAGCGCCGCATCGGTGCTGGCGATGTCCGGCGCGAAGCCGCCCTCGTCGCCGACCCCGGTCGCCAGCCCTTCATCGTGCAGCGTCTTCTTCAGCGCGTGGAAGATTTCGGACCCATAGCGCACTGCCTCCGCCAGGCTTGGCGCGCCGACGGGCATCACCATGAACTCTTGGAAGTCTATCGGGTTATCCGCATGCTCGCCGCCGTTGATGATGTTCATCATCGGCACCGGCAGCAGGTGCGCAGCGACCCCGCCGACATAGCGATACAGCGGCAGCCCGCGCGCGTCCGCCGCCGCCTTTGCCGCCGCCAGGCTGACGCCCAGGATCGCGTTGGCGCCCAGCCGCCCCTTGTTCGCCGTTCCGTCCAGCGCGATCATCGCGGCGTCGAGGTCCTGCTGGTCCTCCGCGTCCATCCCGATCAGTGCCTGCGCAATCTCGCCGTTTACCGCTTCGACCGCCTGATCGACCCCCTTGCCGCCCCAGCGCGCCTTGTCGCCATCGCGCTTTTCCACCGCTTCATGCGCGCCGGTCGACGCGCCAGACGGCACCGCGGCGCGCCCGAAGCTGCCGTCTTCCAGCAGCATGTCCACCTCGACCGTCGGGTTGCCGCGGCTATCGAGAATGGTGCGGGCGTGGATGTCGATGATCGCTGTCAAACGAGGAACTCCGGTTGCTGGTCCCGCCTGCCCCTACCGCCCGTCTTGACCTGCGGCAATCGAGGCCGGACGATTGGAACCGGCGCTTACTGCCCGCCGTTACGCATCCCGAACGGCTAGAAAGGACCATTGACCGTGGCCGAAGAAGACACCACCCGCCCGACGACCGACGGCGAGACCCAGACGCCGCCTGAAGGCACCGAGTTCACCCCCGCCGTCCCCCTCAAAAATTCGGATGTCGAGTTCGAGAGCGACGCCGGCGGCGGCGGCGGCATCCGCCAGCAGCTGACCGATGCGTCGGGCAAGGTGACGACGCAGGCCCGCGACCGGGTCCGCTCCTTTGCCGAGATGGGCAAGGAACGAGCCGGCGGCGCGCTCGACCAGCTGGCGGAGATGCTGACCGACGCCGCCGGGCAGGTCGACGGTGCGATCGGCGAGCAATACGGACAATATGCCCGCTCGGCCGCCGAACAGGTTCAGGGCTTCTCCCAGTCCGTTCGTAACAAGGATCTGGACGAGCTGGTCGGCGATGCGCGCGAGTTGGTCCGCAAAAGCCCGGCGATCGCGATCGGCGCCGCCGCAGCCGTGGGCTTTGTGCTGGCACGGCTGATCCAGTCGGGGCTCGATGCCGAGCGCACCTGATCTCCACACCACGCCGGCGCATGTGGACGAGGGGGTCTCCACCCTCGTCCATCGCGCGGTCGCGGATGCACGCGAGCTTGCGCAGGCCGAAATCGCCTTGGTCAAGGCCAAGGCGAACGAGCGGATCGGCGCGTTTGCAAGCGCCGCCATCTTCTTCGGTGCCGCGGCAGTGCTCGCCCTGTCGGCGGTCACCGCCTTGCTGGTCGGGCTGATCCTGTCATTGGCGACACTGATCGGGCCGCTGGGCGCGACGGGCGTCGTGGTGGTGGTCACGCTGCTCATCGCGGCCGTGCTGGCGTTTGTGGGCAAGGGCAAGCTGGCGCCCGCGAAGGGGCTGACATGACCGACGCGCCCGACCCCGCCGCCGACATCCGCGCCGCGGAGCGTCGCGCGGCTGCCGCAAAGGAGCGGCTGACCAACGACCTTCACCGTCTCCAGGTCAAGCTGAACCCAAAGGCGCTCGCGCTGGACGCCGCGCGCACTGCGGCGGACCGCGGGCAGAGCGCTGCGGAGTCTGGGCTCGACTATGCGCGCGCCAACCCGGCGCCGGTTGCCGGAGTGGTCGCGGTCACCGGACTTTTCCTGTTCCGCAAGCGCATCATCGGCCTGTTCCGCCGCAAGAAGACAAGCGCGGCGCGCGCACAGGCCCGCTCCGTCGAAAATAACCCTCACCCCAAGGACAGCGACCATGACTGACACCCGCAACCCGCCCCGCCCCGACACGAAGCGCCCTGAAACGGCCGGAACGCTGGAGCGGACCCGCGACGCCGCTGCCGATGCGGCGCGCCGGACTGTCGAAGGGATCGAGGCAAATCCCCTCGGCATCCTGGTCGGCGGCCTCGCCGTCGGCGTCCTTGCGGGCGCGTTGCTGCCGCGCAGCGATCGCGAGAAGGAGCTGCTCGCTCCGGTCGGCAAGCGGCTGGGCGACACCGCCCGCGCCGCGATCGCGACCGCCAAGGAACAGGGACTGAGCGAGCTGCAGACCCGCGGCTTCACGCGCGACGCCGCACAACAGCAGGTCAAGAATCTGCTCGGCGGCATTGGTGCCGCCGTGACCAGCGCGGGAACCGCTGCAGCCCGATCCGCGACCGGCAAGAGCCGCAGCGACGAGCCGGAACACGGCTGATCGCCCCGCCGCTCGTCTGGGGACGCTCTTTTCTCAAGAACGTCCCCCTCGCGCTGGCTCTCCACTACAGGCTCCGCTAGGGCGCGCCGCCATGAGCAAGCTCCACCTCGTCTTCGGCGGCCGCGTTAGCGATCCGCAAGGCCTCGACTTCGTGGACCCCGCCGGGCTCGACGTGGTCGGCATCTTTCCGGATTACGCCTCGGCCGAAAAGGCCTGGCGCGGCGCCGCGCAGCGTTCGGTCGACGATGCGGAGATGCGCTACGTCGTGGTTCACCTGCACCGCCTGCTGGAGCCCGGGCTCTAGCCGGGTTAGGCTCAATCGGCCCCGCGACACGCGCTATTCGCGCTCACGCACCGCGCCACTTCCACGCCAGCAGCGGCCGGCTCGCCGCAACTCCGGCCGCCAGGCCGCCAAGCGGCTCGACCAGCATCACCGACATGTCCAGCGCGCCGCTCGCCAGCGCAAAGACGCCCTGGACGACCGCCCAGAGCAGCGCCAGTGCCGCAACCTGCTTGAACCGGCTGCCCGTAATCGTGATCGGCAAGGTGCGGGGGATGCCGTAAAGCATAAGATAGCCGCCGACGATCGCGAACAGCGCGCCGCTGCCGCTGAACCCCGGCGTCGCGGACCCCGGCGTCAACAGCAGCCGCGCCAGCGCGCCGCCATAGGCGCCGACGACGAACAACATAGCCAGCCCGACGCCGCCTAGGACGCGTTCGACATACCGTCCGGCGATCAACAACAGGACCGCGTCGAAAGCGGCGGCAAACACCCCGAGCTGCGCACCCTGCGACACGAGCGGCGAGAGCAGAGCGACGATGGGCGCGTCCCGCCAGCCCGATAGAAAAGCGGCGGGCGAGAATACCAGCCCCAGCGCGGTCGCCGCGACGTCGCTCGACAAAGCCACCAACAGCGCCGCGAACACCGTCAGCGCCACCAGCGCATCGGTCGTGCGCCCGCGCGGCAGGTCGATGCCGTTCAGACGAACTCTACCTTCGACACACTGTACCAGCGATCACCCGAAGGCACCGTCACCTCGACCTCTTCATCGACGCGCCGTCCGATCAGCGCCCGCCCGATCGGCGAATTGTAGGAGATGCGGCCCTTGCTCGCGTCCGCCTCGGTCTCGCCGACGATCTGATAGCGGATCGGCTTGTCGTCCTCGTCGAGCAGCGTCACCGTCGCGCCGAACACCACCTTGTCCCCCGACAATTCGCGCGGGTCGATGATCTGGGCGCGGCTGAGCTTGCCCTCGATGTCGGAGATCGTCGCTTCGTTCTGCCCCTGCTGCTCCTTGGCGGCATGGTATTCGGCATTTTCCGACAGGTCGCCATGCGCGCGCGCTTCCTCGATCGCGTCGACGATCAGCGGGCGTTCCGTTTTCAGGCGCTTCAACTCGGCAGTGAGCTTCTCATAACCCTCCTGCAGCATCGGCATCTTGTCGACGGTGGCCATCGCGTTTCCCCAAATCCTTGCCCCCAAGCGGTCCCGGAAGGGCCGCCCGCACCTGTTCCGGTCTGTCGGGGGTCAATCGTGCGAGCGCGAATGATATGACTGCAGCGGCCGTACTTCAAGGTCGGCGCGCGGTCCGTCTCCCGCCGCCGCCGCGATCGACCGCGCCGCCTGCAGCGCGGCCGAGGCGGTGGTGAAGTACGGCACCTTGTTGGCGAGCGCGCTCGCGCGGATCGGCTGCGAGTCCTTCAGGCTCTGCCACCCCTCGGTCGTATTGATGATTAGCGCGATGCCGCCGTCGGTGACGCGGTCGACGATGTGCGGGCGGCCCTGGGCGACCTTGTTGACCCGTGCGACCGGCAGCCCGGCACGGAGCAGGTGATCCGCCGTCCCGCCGGTCGCGACGATCGTGAAGCCGGTCTCGACCAGCGCCTTCACCGCCGGCACGATCATCGCCTTGTCCCCGTCCTTGACGCTGACGAACACCGTTCCAGCCCGTGGCAGCACGGTGCCGGCGCCAAGCTGCGACTTGGCGAAGGCGGTGGTGAAATCCGCGGCGATCCCCATCACCTCGCCGGTCGATTTCATCTCCGGGCTCAACACCGGGTCGGTGCCGAGGAAGCGATTGAAAGGGAAGACCGCCTCCTTGACCGCAAAATAATCGATGTGGCGGTCAATGCGCGGCAGGTCGGCGAGCTTCTCGCCAGCCATCACCCGCGCGGCGATCTTGGCGACAGGCGCGCCGATCGCCTTGGCGACGAAGGGCACCGTGCGGCTGGCGCGCGGGTTTACCTCGATCAGGTATACCTCGCCGCCCTTTATTGCGAACTGGACGTTCATCAGCCCGACGACGCCGAGGGCGCGGGCAAGCGCGTCGGTCTGCCGCTCGATTTCGGCGATGATCTCCGCGGAAAGCGAATAGGGCGGCAGCGAGCAGGCGCTGTCGCCCGAGTGGACGCCCGCCTCCTCGATGTGCTGCATGATTCCTGCGACCACGACATCGACGCCGTCCGCCAGCGCATCGACGTCGACCTCGATCGCGTCGCGCAGATACTGGTCGATCAGCACGGGCGCGTCACCCGACACCTGCACCGCGGTGGCGATGTAGTTATCGAGCTGCTGCTCGCTGTCGACCACCTCCATCGCCCGCCCGCCGAGCACGTAGGAAGGCCGCATCAGCACCGGGTAGCCGATCCGGCTGGCGGCCGCGACCGCCTCATCCCGGTTGCGGGCGAGGCCGTTCAGCGGCTGCTTCAACCCCAGCCGCGCGACCAGATGCGCGAACCGCTCGCGGTCCTCCGCCAGGTCGATCGCGTCGGGCGAGGTGCCGAGGATCGGGATGCCAGCCTTCTCCAGCGCCCGCGCCAGGTTGAGCGGGGTCTGGCCGCCGAACTGGACGATGACGCCGGCCAGCGTCCCGTTCGACTGTTCGACATGCAGAATCTCCAGCACGTCCTCGGCGGTCAGCGGCTCGAAATAGAGCCGGTCTGAGGTGTCGTAGTCGGTGCTGACCGTCTCCGGATTGCAGTTGACCATGATCGTTTCGAAGCCCGCATCCGCCAAGGCAAAGCAGGCGTGGCAGCAGCAATAGTCGAACTCGATCCCCTGCCCGATCCGGTTGGGCCCGCCGCCGAGGATGACGATTTTGCGCCGCTCGCTCGGGCCGCTCTCATCCTCCGGTTCGCCGAAGCTCGGCGCCTCGTAGGTCGAATACATATACGGCGTCTTGGCCTCGAACTCGGCGGCGCAGGTGTCGATGCGTTTGAACACCGGCCGCACGTTCAGCCGGTGGCGGAGCGCGCGGACCTCCTCCTCGGTCACGCCGCCGGTCATCGCCACCACCGCCTCGTGGATCAGCCCCGAGCCGCGCGCGATGCCACGCTCCATCCCGCGCAGATTGGCCGATTGCAGCGCCAGCCACGCCAGCCTTTTGTCGCTGAACCCCATGCTCTTGAGCCGGCGCAGCCCCGCAGCCTCGATCGGCAGGCCGTCGGCCATCACCCCGGCCTCGGCCGCGACGATTTCGGCGATGCGTTCGAGGAACCACGGATCGTATTTCGCGATCGCGTTGATCTCGGCGACCGTCATGCCTTCACGAAGGGCTTGCGCCGCGACCAGCAGCCGGTCGGGCGTCGCCACCGCCAGCGCCGCCTCGATCTCCGCGCGCGGCGCTCCGACCAGCCGGTCGACCATGTTGAAGCCCGACAGCCCCGTCTCCAGCCCGCGCAGCGCCTTTTGTAGCGACTCGTGGATATTGCGCCCGATCGCCATCACCTCGCCGACCGACTTCATCGCGGTCCCGAGCACGGCCTCGGCGCCCTTGAACTTCTCGAACGCAAACCGCGGGATCTTGGTGACGACATAATCGATCGTCGGCTCGAACGCCGCCGGCGTCGCCCCGGTGATGTCGTTTTCGATCTCGTCGAGCGTGTACCCCACCGCCAGCTTCGCCGCGACCTTGGCGATCGGAAAGCCCGTCGCCTTCGACGCGAGCGCCGACGACCGCGACACGCGCGGGTTCATCTCGATCACGATCAGCCGGCCGTCCTTGGGGTTGACCGCGAACTGGACGTTGGAGCCGCCCGTCTCCACCCCGATCTCGCGCAGGCACGCGATGCTCGCGTTGCGCATGATCTGATATTCCTTGTCGGTCAGCGTCAGCGCCGGCGCGACGGTGATGCTGTCGCCGGTGTGGACCCCCATCGGATCGACATTCTCGATTGAGCAGATGATGATGCAATTGTCCGCGCGGTCGCGGACCACCTCCATCTCATATTCTTTCCAGCCGAGCAGCGACTCCTCGATCAGCACCTCGGTAGTCGGCGAGGCGTCGAGCCCTTTGCGGACCAGATCGACGAACTCCGCGCGATTATAGACGATGCCCCCGCCCGTGCCGCCGAGCGTGAAGCTCGGCCGGATGACGGCGGGCAGCCCCGTCACCTCCAGCCCCGCCAGCGCCTCCTCGACCGAGTGCGCGATCGCCGACCGGGCGCTTTCCAGCCCGATCCGCGTCATCGCCTGCTTGAACTTGAGCCGATCCTCCGCCTTGTCGATCGCCTCCGCATCCGCGCCGATCATCTGGCAGCCGTACTTCGCCAACGTCCCGTCGTTGAACAGCGCCAGCGCCGTGTTGAGCGCGGTCTGCCCCCCCATCGTCGGCAACACCGCGTCCGGCCGCTCCTTCTCGATGATCCGCGCGACGACGGCAGGCGTGATCGGCTCGACATAGGTCGCGTCCGCCAGCTCCGGATCGGTCATGATCGTCGCCGGGTTGGAGTTGACCAGGACGACGCGATAGCCCTCTTCCTTGAGAGCCTTGATCGCCTGCGTGCCCGAATAATCGAACTCGCACGCCTGCCCGATGACGATGGGCCCCGCGCCGATGACGAGGATGGAGGAGATGTCGGTGCGTTTGGGCATGTTAGCTCAACATTTTCCCGACGAGGGCGCCGAGTAGCGCCTTGGCCAACTCCGCAATAGCTGGGTTGCCGTATTTGGCGATTAGTTCGTCCAGTGCGCGGACCAGAACCTCGTAAAGCAAGTAGGCTCTGAACTGGCCGGATAATATAAGCTCACGGCCTGCCTTGAGCTGTCCTAGCAGGCGTTCACGCATGCCCGGCGACTCGGGCGACCCGTTGTCTGCCTCCAGTGTCTCAATCACATTCGTTAGAGAACGGTCAGTCTCATCCACCTGATTGTGGGTAAGAGAGACAATACGGTCCGACGCGGGCACTTCAACAATATCTCTGACTGAGCCGATCCGGTACCGGGCTGTCATTATATCAGCAGTGGACAGACCCTCTGCGACTTCGATACCAGCATCCGTGAGCGTATAGAAATCATCTGAGTTTTCAGAGTTCTCAATGCTGACTAGCTGATGTTCTGCAAGTGCATCCAGCAGTCGTCGCAAGTAACCCTTGGAGAATATCTCGTCAGTTCTCTTATGGATCGGTGAAACTTGAAGCGACGTGTAATCGGAATCGAAATACAATGCGTCGTGTAAGGCGGCGACGGCAATTAGCTTCGCTTCTCGAAAATGTGGCCTCACGACAACATCCCCACAAACCGCGGGAACAGATACATGCTGTCCTGCGGCCCCGGACTCGCCTCGGGGTGGTATTGCACGCTGAACACCCGCCCGCCGTCCAGCCCCAGCCCGGCGTTGCTGCCGTCGAACAGCGATACATGGGTCTCGTGGACGGCGGCGGGCAGGCTGTCGCGCTCGACGGCGAAGCCGTGGTTCATGCTGGTGATCTCGACCGCGCCGTCGGCGAGCCGCTTGACCGGATGGTTTGCCCCGCGATGCCCTTGGAACATCTTGGTCGTTCGCCCGCCCACCGCCAACGCCAGCAACTGATGCCCTAGGCATATTCCGAACAGCGGCTTGCCTGTGTCGAGCATCGCGCGGATCACCGGCACGGCATACTCGGCGGTGGCCGCGGGATCGCCGGGGCCGTTGGACAGGAAGTAGCCGTCCGCCCCGAACGCCTCGATCTGCTCCCAAGAGGCGGTCGCTGGCACCACCGTCACCTTCGCGCCCGCCAGCGCCAGGTTGCGGAAGATATTGTGCTTAGAGCCGTAATCGACCGCGACGACGTGCCGCCCGCCAGCATCGTCGCTTGCGTCGTAGCCGAACCCCAGCCGCCACACGCCGCCTTGCCAGCCGAAGTGCGTCTGGGTCGACACCGACTTCGCCAAGTCCATCCCCTCCAGCCCCGGCCATGCCCGCGCCATCTCCAGCAGCGCAGGCACGTCGAACACCCCGGCGGCCGAATGCGCCACCACCCCGTTCGGCGCACCGCCCGTCCTGATCCGCCGTGTCAGGGCACGCGTGTCGATCCCCGCCAGCCCGATGCGCGCATGCCGCTGCATCCACCCGTCCAGCCGCTCGACCGCGCGGAAGTTGCTGGGCGCGGTCACGTCCTCGCGCACGATCATGCCGAGCGCATGCGGCCGGTCCGCCTCCACATCGTCCGGGTTGGCGCCGACATTGCCTATATGCGGAAAGGTGAAGGTGATGATCTGCCCCGCGAACGACGGGTCGGTCATGATCTCCTGATAGCCGGTCATCGCGGTATGGAAGCATACCTCGCCGACCGCCTGCCCCTCCGCGCCGAAGCCGCGTCCCCACACGACCTCGCCACTGGCAAGGACCAGACAGCCTGTCGCTCCTTCAGGCGCGCGAAAAGAGGCGGCGTCGGCCATTGCGGGCAGGCACTCCGTTGGAGAAGTCACGATGTCACTAAGCCCCGCCAGCTAGACCGCGCTCCCCGCCCGGTCAATAAGGCCGCGCATGATTCGAGACGACATCAAAGCCGCCCAGATCGCCGCCATGAAGGCCGGCGACAAAGATACTCGCAACGCCGTCAGCCTGATCCAGGCCGCACTCAAGAACCGCGACATCGAGGCGCGCACCCAGGCGAACCCGCCCACCGACGACGCGCTGGTCGTCGAGGTGCTGCAGAAGATGGTCAAGCAACGCCGCGAGTCGATCGCGATGTACCGCCAGGGCGGCCGCGAGGAACTGGCAACGGCCGAGGAGCGCGAGGTCGCGGTCATCGAACGCTTCCTGCCGCAACAGATGAGCGAGGCGGAGACGACCGCCGTGATCGAGTCGATTAAGGCGGAGCTGGGGGCGAGCGGCATGAAGGACATGGGCGGCGTCATGGCGGAGCTGAAAGCCCGTCACGCGCAGACGCTTGACATGAGCAAGGCGAGCGCGCTGGTGAAGGCGGCCCTGTCCTGACCCGGATCTAGGCCGTCACCGCCACAGCGCGCGCCGCTCGGCCAGGTCGTTGCGCAGCGTCGTCGCCGCCACCCCGCCCTCCCCCATCGCGTGGCTGATCTGGTCGAGCCCCTTGACCACGTCGCCTGCGGCGTAGAGCCCAGGCACGCTGGTGCGCTGGTGATCATCGACGACAAGACAACCATCGGACGAGCCCTTGGCGCCGAGCGACATCGCCAGCTCCGACCGGATCACCGAGCCCAGCGCGGGATAGATGCTGTCGAAGCGGAGGTCGCCTTTCGGCGTCGGCGCGACGATCTGCTCGCCCTCGATCCGGAGTGAGGCGCAAGGGCCGCCGACAGCCTCGATGCCGAGCTCGGCGAGCGTCGCGTGTTCCGTGTCCGACAATTCGAGGTCCTGATCTGGCGCGATCAGTGTCACTTCGCGCGTGTAGGTGCGCAGGAACACTGCCTCTTTGAAACCGTGGGTGCGATTGCCGATCACACCGATATGCTTGTCCGTTATTTCGTAGCCGTCGCAGATCGGACAATAGCGGATCAACCCACGGGCCATCGCCAAATCATGCAACTCGGGCGAGATCGGCGGACCGTTGTTGACGACCCCGGTCGCCAGCAGGACCGATGCGCCGGTGATTGTGTCGCCGGTCGCCAGCCGCGCCGAGAATCCGCCCTCTACCTGCTCCAATTGCTCGACCAGGCCGTGCTCCACCTCGATGCCAAACTCCCGCGCTTGCTCACGCATCCGCTCCAGCAGCTCCGTTCCCGCGATACCGCCGGGATAGCCGGCATGGTTGCGCGTGCGCGGGATCCAGGTGACGCGGCTCTGCCCCGCATCGACGACGCGGACGGTCAGGTGGAAACGCGCAAGGTAGATGGCGGCGGTCACACCCGCCGGCCCGCCGCCCACCACCAGGCAATCGATCATGTCCATGGCCGCGACAAGCCCTGAAGACGCGCTTCGTTCCGCTTGCCACCGTGCGCCCGGCCGAACAGGAAGGGGCATGACGTTCGCGGCGACCATCCTGACCCTCTATCCGGAAATGTTTCCAGGGCCGCTCGGGCAGTCGCTCGCCGGGCGGGCTCTACGCGAGGGCCGATGGTCGTTGAACACGGTTCAGATCCGCGACTTCGCGGCCGACAAGCATGGATCGGTGGACGACAAGCCCGCGGGCGGTGGCGCGGGCATGGTGCTGCGCGCCGACGTCGTGGCAACGGCGCTGGACAGCGTGTCGGATGGGCATCCTGTCCTGGCACTCACGCCACGCGGCCCGCCGCTGACGCAGTCGCGCGTAAAGACGCTCGCGGCCGGACCGGGCGTAGTTCTGCTCTGCGGCCGGTTCGAAGGCTTTGACGAGCGACTATTCGAGCGCCGCGCGATCGAGGAGGTGTCGATCGGCGACTATGTCCTGTCGGGGGGCGAGGTGGCGGCGCTGGTACTGCTCGACGCTTGCATCCGCCTGTTGCCCGGCGTAATGGGCGCGCCCGCAAGCGGCGTGGACGAGAGCTTCGAAACGGGACTGCTCGAATACCCGCATTATACCCGTCCCGTCACCTGGGAAGGGCGCACGATCCCCGAAGTGCTGCGATCGGGGGATCATGCGAAGATCGTCGCCTGGCGTCACGCCCGGTCGGTCGAGGATACACGGCTAAGGCGGCCGGACCTTTGGGAGCGCCACGTCGGTGCTCGGGTCGGGTCGCCCTCTGGCGCGCGGCACAGGACGGACGACGAGACATGAACCTGATCCAGCAGCTCGAGGCGGAGCAGATCGCGAAGCTGACCGCGACCCGCTCCATTCCAGATTTCCGCCCCGGCGACACGCTGCGCGTCGGCGTCAAGGTGATCGAGGGCGACCGCACCCGCGTCCAGGCCTATGAGGGCGTGTGCATCGCCCGCGCCAACAAGGGCATGGGCTCCTCCTTCACCGTCCGCAAGATGAGCTTCGGCGAGGGTGTCGAGCGTGTCTTCCCGCTCTACTCGCCGTCGATCGACGCGATCGAGGTGGTGCGCAAGGGCGCCGTGCGCCGCGCCAAGCTCTATTACCTGCGCGGCCGCACCGGCAAGTCGGCGCGTATCGCCGAGCGCCGCGACAATCGCCCGGCCAAGGGCAGCGTCGCGGCCGGGTAATCACGCACGGGTCAACGCCCGGAACAGCAGGGAGAGCGGCGGGACGGCCTGCCGCCCCCGCTTTGCTGTCCGACGTGGCGTTGCAAAGCTGTCCGTCCCATGTGAGCCTGCCCGAGGGGAGGAACGGGTGACCGATCTCGCGCGCGACCTGCCTGTCGAGCCGGACGGCGCGCCGCGGATCGTGTCGCTCGACGTGATGCGCGGGATCGCGATCCTCGTCATCCTGTTCACGAACATCGCAGGGATGGGCGGGACACTGGCGGCGTCGCACGACCCGCTGCCGTCGCTGCTCGGCTGGAGCGTTGCGGACCGTGTCGCCTGGACGCTGCAGCAGACTGTCGCGAACGGCAATATCGCGCGGGCGCTGCTGGAGATGCTGTTCGGCGCGGGCATGGTGATGCTGACCGCGCGGATGAGCGCCGTGCGCTATTACTGGCGTAGCGCGGTGCTGGCCGCTATTGGCCTCGCGCATGTCTGGCTGTTGCTCTGGCCGGGCGACATCCTCCATATCTACGCGCTGTCGGCGATGATCGCCTATCCGTTGCGAAGGCTGCCGGCACGCTGGCTGATCGTGCTCGGGCTGACCTTCAGCGCCTATGGCGCCGTGACGACGGGCGCAAACCTCCACAACGTCATCATCGGCAACGCGGTGGTGGAGCAGGCGCGGGCGCATCAGACCGAGGGGGTGGCGCTGACGCAGAACGAGCAGGACGAACTTGCCAACCTCGACTGGTGGCACGGGCAGCAGGCGACTTTCCGCGCCTATCACGTCCATGAAGTGGCCGAGCGCAGCGCCGGCTACAGCGGCTGGCGCGCGGTGATGACCGGCGACTGGCTCAAGCGCTACCGCGACCGGCGCGCGGCGCTGCTGATGTATTGGGAGCCGATCGCGACGATGCTGATCGGCGCAGCGCTGTTCAAGCTCGGCATCCTGCAGGGGCGACGCGACCGGCGATTTTACCGGCGCATGACGATGGCTTGGTACGCGGTCGGGGTGCCGATCCTGATGATCGAGACCATTTTCAACGCGCGGCAGGACGACACCGTCACCTATGCCTGGGCACTCAACGAGGTGGGGCGGCTGGCGACGACGCTCGGGCATGTCGGGTTGATCCATTTGATTCTTGGTGGCCGCCGGGCGGCGCTGCTCAAGCCCTTTGCCGCCGCGGGACGCACCGCCCTGTCGCTCTACATCCTGCAGACGCTGATCTGCCTGTGGGTGCTATATCCGCCCTGGGCGCTCGCGCTATTCGGGCGCCAGGGCTGGGCCGGGCTGATGCTGACGGCGCTCGCGGTCGATGCGGCGCTGCTCATGGTGGCGGTGTGGTGGACGCAGCGCTACCCGATCGCGCCGGTGGAATGGGCGTGGCGATCGCTCGCGGGCGGACGGGCGCTACCGTTTCGGCCAATTACGCCGTGAGCTGTTGCATTCGGATAATACACCGCTAGCATGGAAGGCGCCGCGGGGAGACGGCGCCGCGATCAAGGGGATGAGGCCATGATGACGACCGCGGCGGAGGCGACGACGCCCGCCGAGCCCGATGGCGCGCCGCGCCTCGCGATCCTCGACATCATGCGGGGAATCGCGATCCTCGGCATCCTGTTCATGAACATCAACGACATGGGCGGCTCGCTGTGGGCGTCGCAGGTCGATTTCAAGTCGATCGGATGGTCGGGCGCTGACCAGGCCGCCTGGATCGCGCGCGCGGTCCTGGCGGATGGGACAGCACGGTGCCTGCTAGAGATGCTGTTCGGCGTCGGGATGGTCATCCTGACCGACCGATTCTCCGCCGCGCTCGGCGACCGTGAAATCACGGCTGGTCGCTGGCGGGTCGTGATCGGCCGGGTGTTCGGGCCAGGCGCGGTGCTGCGGCAATATTACTGGCGCAACTTCGTCCTGTTCCTCTTCGGGTTGATCCATATCTTCATCCTGCTGTGGCCGGGCGATATCCTCCACACCTACGGACTGGCAGCGATGGTGGCTTTCCTGTTCCGCCGGCTTAGCGCGCGCTGGCTGCTCGGGATCGGACTGATCCTCGCGGCCTTGCAGCTGTTCGGCCAGGGGAGCTATCTCTATCTGTCCGCCCTGCCTCACCGCGCGCAGCAGGACGCCGCGATCGCGCGCCAACATGGCGGCCAGCCGGTATCGGCAGCCGATCGCAAGCTGATCGACGAACGGCTGAAGCGCGATGCCGACCGCGCGAAAAGCAAAGCGGAGGATGCTCAGCGCATGGCGGCCGAGAATCGCGCCCGCGGCGCGCCGACCGCCACCACCGCTAGCTGGGCTTCAAAGCAGGTCGAGATGTTGCTGTTCTTCTGGGGCTTTTTCGGCGGCATCTTTCTCGAATGGGCATGGGTCTGGGAGGCGGCCGGCACGATGCTGATCGGTGCCGCCCTGTTCAAGCTGGGCGTGATCCAAGGTGCGCGGAGCCGCCGCTTCTATGCCGGGCTGCTTGCCGGCGGCTATCTGATCGGCGGCTTCGCGCGTGCGGCGGGAGCATGGCATGAAGCCTATGGCGTGCCGGGGCCGAACATGGGCTGGGACCATCAGGAGTTCGCCCGCCTCGCCATGACGCTTGGGCATATCGGGCTCATCAACCTGCTGGTCGCAAGCATCGCAGGCGCGCGGCTGCTCAAGCCGTTCCAGGCGGCGGGACGGACGGCGCTGTCGATCTATGTCGCGCAGACATTGGTCTGCCTGTGGGTACTGTACCCGCCCTGGGGGCTGGCGCTGTATGGGCGGCAGGGATGGATGGCGCTGATGCTGACTGCGCTTGGCGTCAACGCGGCGCTGCTGTGGGGCGCGAACGTTTGGGTGAAGCATTACCGTATCGCGCCGGTCGAGTGGGCGTGGCGGTCCATCATCTCCGGCCGAAGTTTGCCCTTTCGGCTACGCAAGCGGTCCGCGGGAAGCGCACCGGTGACGGCGGCTGCCTGATCACGCCGCGTTCGACCAGCTGCGCGCGGTCCCACAAGGCCCCTCGCAAGCCGGGCGGTAATCCGGCATAGTCGGCGGGGCCGCGCCATGACCCTCACCCCCGCCTTTCTCGACGAGCTTCGCACCCGCACCTCGCTGTCCGCGCTGGTTGCGAAGACAGTCAAGCTGACCCGCGCCGGGCGCGAGATGAAGGGCTGCTGTCCATTCCACAACGAGAGGACGCCGAGCTTCTACGTCAACGACGACAAGGGTTTCTATCACTGCTTCGGCTGCAGCGCGCATGGCGACGCGATTCGGTGGATGACCGATCAGCGCGGGCTGCCGTTCATGGATGCGGTCAAGGAGCTGGCGGGCGCCGCCGGGCTGGAGGTGCCTGCCCCCGACCCGCGCCAGCAGGAGCGGCAAGAGCGCGCCAAGTCGCTCCACGACGTCATGCAGGCCGCCGCCGACTGGTTTGTGCAGCAGCTGGGCGGGCTCGACGGCGCGGCGGCACGCGAGCTGCTCGACCGGCGAGGCATCGACGACGGGACGCGGCGCGCGTTCGGCTTCGGCTTCGCCCCCGACAGCCGCGGCCGGCTCCGCACCGCGCTGAAGGCGTTTGGCGACGCGATGCTGATCGAAGCGGGGTTGCTGATCCAGGTCGAGGGCAAGGACCCTTACGACCGGTTCCGCGGCCGGCTGATGATCCCGATCCGCGACGCGCGGGGACGCGTGATCGCATTCGGCGGGCGCGTCATCGGAGACGGCGAGCCGAAATACCTCAATTCGCCCGACACGCCGCTGTTCGACAAGGGGCGAACGCTCTACAATCTCGACCGCGCCGCGCCTGCCGCGCGCAAAGCGGCACGCGTGATCGTCGTCGAGGGCTATATGGACGCGATCGCGCTCGCCCGCGCCGGCATCGACGAGGCGGTCGCGCCGCTGGGCACCGCCCTGACCGAGGCGCAGCTGGAGCGGCTGTGGCGTCTGGCGGACGTGCCGCTGCTCTGCTTCGATGGCGACAGCGCGGGACAGAAGGCGGCGCTCAGGGCGGCGCACCGCGCGCTGCCCATGCTGCAGCCAGGGCAGAGCCTCAGCTTCGCGACGCTGCCGCCGGGGCAGGACCCCGACGACCTGGTCCATACCGGCGGCGTCCATGCCGTTGAGCCGGTGCTGCGCGCTGCCGAGCCGCTCGTGCAGCGGCTATGGCTCAGCGAGCTGACGCGCGAACCACTCGACACGCCTGAGCAGCGCGCGGGGCTGCGCCAGCGGCTGACCGAGATGGCGCAGACGATCGCACATCCCGGTGTGAGGGCGGAGTATCTGGCCGACTTTCGCCGCCGCTTCGACGCGCAGTTCGCCCCCGCGCGCCGCGCCTTCAAATCCAGTGGTCCACGTCCCAAAGGCGGGTGGAAGGAGCCCTCCGCCCCCGTTTCTGCCGATGCAAAGGCGGTCCGTGCCGCCGGGATTGACCGCGTCCTCGCCAAGGCGGTGCTCGCCGGGCTGATCCGCCACCCGGCCGAGATCGCCCGCCACCTCGAGGTGCTGGGCAGCCTCAAATTGGCGGATGGCGCGCTGGGGCGCCTGTTTGAGGCGGTGGTCGATGTCGCGGTCGAGGACCGGCAGGTTGATAGCGCACGATTGCGCACCATATTGGCGCGATCAGGGTTCGACGGCATCGCCGCCGAACTGCTCCGCGCCGACACGACGCCCTATTCTTTTACCCAGGCCGGCGGCGATCCCGATCGCGCCAGCGCCGACCTGGACGAGGCGATCGCCATTCTGGTCACCCGGCCGGAGGTGGACGAAGCACTGGCCGCGGCGACGGCGACGATGCAACAGCGCTTTACGGACGAGGCGTTCGAGCGGCAGATCGCGCTGGTGCAGGAGCGGCAGGCGTTGGAAATGCGGCTTGCAAACCTATGTCAGGCAAACGAAGACGCCCGCGCGGGCGCGACTGAGGGCGATTGATGGCGAAGACGAACGGCAATGCTGGCGAGGATGCGGGCGTGGAGGTGCAGGATGCGCCGCTGCTCGACCTCAACGACGCGTCGATCAAGAAGGTGATCGCCCGCGCCAAGAAGCGCGGCTACATCACCTACGACCAGCTCAACGAGGCGCTTCCCCAGGGCGAGATGTCGTCCGACCAGATCGAGGACGTCACCGCGGCCTTGTCCGAAATGGGTATCAACATCGTCGAGAATGACGAGGCGGGTGAGGACGGCGACGAGCAGGACGCCGCCGACGACGAGGTCGAGACCGTCGACGCGGAGGCCGACACCGGCGCGCCGGTGCCCGAGAAGAAGAAGGAGACGGTCGATCGCACCGACGATCCCGTCCGCATGTACCTGCGCGAGATGGGGGCGGTAGAGCTGCTGTCGCGCGAGGGCGAAATCGCCATCGCCAAGCGGATCGAGGCGGGCCGCGACACGATGATCCTGGGGCTGTGCGAAAGCCCGATTACCTTCAACGCGATCATCGACTGGTCGACCCAGCTCAACGAAGGCACGATGCAGCTGCGCGAGATCCTGGATCTCGACGCGATGCTGTCCAAGGGTCCGTCGGCCGAGCAGGTCGAGGCGGCCGAGGGCGACGAGAACGACGAGATCAGCGAGAAGACCGCCGGCGCGACCTTCAAGGAAGAAGAGGACGTCAAGGAAGAGGCGCCCGTCGACGCCGACGAGGACGACGAACTGACCGAACGCCGCACACCGCGCCCCTCCGACGACGAGGAGGAGGACAATACCCTCAGCCTCGCGCAGATGGAGGAACAGCTCAAGCCCCAGGCGCTGGAAAGCTTCGCCAACATCACGGCGATCTACAAGAAGTTCTCCAAGGTTCAGGGCAATCGCCTTGACGCGATGAGTGCGGGCGGCGAGCTCTCGGGGTCGGACGAGCGCAAGTACCACAAGCTGCGTGAGGAGCTGACCGCCGAGGTCGAGAGCGTCCAGTTTCATCAGGCGAAGATCGAATATCTGGTCGACCAGCTTTACGCCTACAACCGTCGCCTGACCGCGCTCGGCGGCCAGATGCTGCGCCTGGCGGAGCGTCACAAGGTACCCCGCAAGGATTTTCTCGACCGCTATGTCGGCCACGAGCTGGACGACACTTGGCTGCAGGCGGTCGGCAAGCTCGACAAGAAGTGGACCGCATTCGCGGTCAACGAGGCCGACGCGGTGGACCGCATTCGCATCGAGATCAGCGAGATCAGCCAGCAGACCGGGATGGCGCTCGCCGAGTTCCGTCGCATCGTCAACACGGTGCAAAAGGCGGAGCGCGAGGCGCGCATCGCCAAAAAGGAGATGGTCGAGGCGAACCTGCGTCTCGTCATCTCGATCGCCAAGAAATACACCAATCGGGGCTTGCAGTTCCTGGACCTGATCCAGGAGGGCAATATCGGCCTGATGAAGGCGGTCGACAAGTTCGAGTACCGGCGAGGCTACAAGTTCTCGACCTATGCGACGTGGTGGATCAGGCAGGCGATCACGCGGTCGATCGCCGACCAGGCGCGCACGATCCGTATCCCGGTCCACATGATCGAGACGATCAACAAGCTGGTCCGTACCAGCCGCCAGTTCCTCCACGAGCAGGGCCGCGAGCCGACTCCGGAGGAGATGGCGGAGCGCCTCTCCATGCCTTTGGAAAAGGTGCGGAAGGTGATGAAGATCGCCAAGGAGCCGATCAGCCTCGAAACGCCAATCGGCGACGAGGAGGATTCGCATCTCGGCGATTTCATCGAGGACAAGAACGCGGTCATCCCGGTCGATGCCGCGATCCAGGCGAACCTCAAGGAGACGGTGACGCGGGTGCTCGCGTCGCTGACCCCACGCGAGGAGCGCGTGCTGCGCATGCGCTTCGGCATCGGCATGAACACCGATCACACGCTGGAGGAGGTCGGTCAGCAGTTCAGCGTCACTCGTGAGCGGATCAGGCAGATCGAGGCCAAGGCGCTGCGAAAGCTGAAACATCCGAGCCGCTCGCGGAAGATGCGGAGCTTCCTCGACCAGTAACGGCTTAGCCCGCGAAAATCGGGTCGAGTATCAGACGCTCGGCGTCCCAGGCGGGCACTGCCTCGGGAGTGAAGGGCGCCATGAACAGCTTGCCGTCGGGACGTTCAACCTCGATCAGGTCGCCCGCGCCGAAATTCTCGACCGCGATAATGCGACCGATGCATGTGCCATCGGGGGTCTGGACGCGGAGACCGATCAGGTCGGCGTGATAATATTCGCCATCCGGGAGGGGCGGCAGATCGGCGCGCGCGATTGTCAGCGCCGTGCCGCGGAGCGCCTCGGCGGCGGTCCGGTCGGAAGCCTCGGCGAAGCGCGCCATCGTGCGGCGGTGCGATGTCAGCGTCAGCGCGCCGTCGTTGAAGGTGCGCCACGCCGACAGGTCTTCGGTGAACAGCTTCAGCTTCACCTCGCCACCGACGCCGTGCGCCCCTGTAATGATGGCGAGGGTGACGCGGCCCGCGTCGGCGTCAAGCTTCTGGCGAGCCGGGCGTGCGGGGCTCGACGTCGTCAGCGCCTTCGGCAGGCGCCGTCGCGGACTGGCCGTCGTCCCCGACCGCTTCATCATCATCGGTACGCGGATCGGGAAGCGTCGGCAGCGGGTCGGATGTCATGGCGGCTCCTTTCGAAACCGCCCCAACGCACGACCCGCCGCTTCGGCTGCCCCACCGGACTCACGCCTCAGCGGTGAGCGTCTCGGCGGCGGCGTCGGTCGCGGCCGTGTCCGCCGTCGACTCCGTTGCCGCCTCGACCTCCGTCGCGACGACGGCCTCGGCCTCGGCCTGCGTGTCCGCCGCGGGGGCAGGATCAGGCTCGGGGGTCGGAACAGCAGCAGCCGCCGCCGCAGCGTCCTGCTCCGCCTTCAGCTTCTCGGCCCGCTCCTCAGCGCGCTCGGTCGCCTTTTCGCCGGGCTTGCCCTTGGTCGGGTTGTTCCGCGCAGGCCGCTCTTTGACGCCGGCGGCATCGAGGAAGCGGGCGACCCGATCGGTCGGCTGCGCGCCGACGCCCAGCCAATGCTTGGCACGCTCGCCATCGATCTGGACGCGCTTGGCGTCGTCCTTGGCAAGAAGCGGGTTGTAGGTGCCGATCTTCTCCAGATACTTGCCGTCGCGGGGCGAACGCGCGTCGGCGACGACAACCCGGTAATAGGGGCGCTTCTTGGAACCGCCGCGTGACAGGCGAATGCTGATAGCCATCTAGATATTGTCCTTCATTTTTAGGTGTTTGCTATTTCTTGTTGAGGAAGTTCTGAAAGCCGGGAGGCAGGTTCTGACCGCCGGGGAGGCCGGGCAGACTGCCGTTCGGCCCACCCAACCCCTTCATCATGTCGCCGAGGCCGGGGCCGCCGAGCGCATTGCCGAGGCCGCCCATGCCGCCCCCGCCGGAGCCGCCGCCTCCCCCGCCGAGCATCTTCATCATACCCTTGAGTCCGCCGAGCTTGCGGAGCTTCTTCATCGCCGTCGCCATCTCCTGATGCATCTTCAGGAGCTTGTTGACCTCCTGAACCGTCGTCCCGGAGCCCTTGGCGATGCGGATCTTGCGCTTCGCGTTGATGAGTTCGGGCTTACCGCGCTCCCTGACGGTCATGGAGCCGATCATCGCATCCATATGGACCAGCATCTTGTCGGAGCCGGGCGCCGCGGCCATCGCCGCCTGCGCCTTCTTCATCCCCGGGATCATCCCGGCGAGCGCGCCCAGCCCGCCCATGCGGCTCATCTGCTGGAGCTGCGCGCGCAGGTCGTTCAGGTCGAATTGACCCTTCGCCATCTTGGCCGCCATGCGCTGCGCGTCGTCGGCCTGGATGCTCTCGGCGGCGCGCTCGACCAGCGACACGACGTCGCCCATGCCGAGGATGCGGCCGGCTACCCGCTCGGGATGGAACGCCTCCAGCGCGTCCATCTTCTCGCCGGTGCCGGCGAACTTGATCGGCTTGCCGGTGACGGCACGCATCGACAGCGCCGCGCCGCCACGTGCATCGCCGTCCATCCGGGTCAGCACGACGCCGGTCAGCGGCACCTGCTCGCTGAAGTTCTGCGCAACGTTGACCGCGTCCTGGCCGGTCAGCGCATCGACGACGAGCAGGATCTCCTGCGGCCGCGCGACGTCAGCGACGCTGCGCATCTCGTCCATCAGCGCCTGGTCGATGCTGGTGCGCCCGGCGGTGTCGAGCATCAGGACGTCAAAGCCCTGCAGCTTCGCGGCGGTCAGCGCACGCCGGGCGATCTCGACCGGCTGCTGCCCGGTAACGATCGGCAGCGTCTGGACGTCGATCTGCGTGCCCAGCGTCGCCAGCTGCTCCTGCGCGGCGGGCCGGTTGACGTCGAGTGACGCCATCAGCACCTTTTTCGCGCCGCGGTCTTTGAGGCGCTTGGCGATCTTGCCGGTGGTCGTCGTCTTGCCCGACCCCTGCAGCCCGACCATCATCACGATCGCGGGCGGAGTGACGCCAAGCTCCAGTTCCGACGCATCCGCGCCGAGCATCTCGACCAGCGCATCATGGACGATCTTGACGACCTGCTGCCCCGGCGTGACCGAGCGCAGCACGTTCTGACCGATCGCCTGCTCGGTGGCGCGCTCGACGAAATCGCGCGCAACGGGCAGCGCGACATCGGCCTCGAGCAGCGCGACACGCACCTCGCGCATCGCGGTACGGACATCGGCCTCGGTCAGCGCGCCGCGGCCGCGCAGGCGGTCGAACACCCCGCCAAGGCGATCGCTCAGGCTATCGAACATCCGCGCAAAACCTCATGGCTGCCCATCGAACGCAAAAAGCGCCGGCGGACGAAACCTCGTCGGCCGGCGTGCGCCACCCGCCGACCGGGCAACGCTTTCTCGTCACGTTCGGCGGGCCGAACAGACACTGCATGTAGCTGCAGAAGGTAGTAAACGCAACCGGGCGCGTGGACTTGGACCCTGGCCGCCCCTAAGTCGCGCGCCATGCTAGCCCCAACCTCGGAGGTCGTAACGCTCGGCTGCCGCCTCAACCTGGCCGAGAGCGAGACCATTCGCGCGTGGCTGAGCGGGCGGGACACGGTGGTGGTCAACAGCTGCGCGGTGACACGCGAAGCGGTGAAGCAGACCCGCGCCGCGATCCGGCGTGCGCGCCGTGCGCGGCCGGGCGCAGAGCTGGTGGTGACGGGCTGCGCGGCGACGATCGATCCGTCAGGGTTCGAGGCGATGCCTGAAGTCGATCGCGTCGTGTCGAACGCGGCCAAGATGACCCCGGCAAGCTGGGAAGCATGTTCAAGCCCCTCTCCCGGAGGGGAGAGGCGGAGGCCTGTGCGTCATGCGCGGGCGTTCTTGCCCGTGCAGAACGGGTGCGATCACGCCTGCACCTTCTGCATCATTCCGCAGGGGCGCGGGATCAGCCGGTCGGCACGGGTCGCCGAGACGATCGCGCGGGTTGAGGCGCTGGTCGCGGCGGGATTTCGCGAAGTGGTGCTGACCGGGGTGGACCTGACCAGCTATGGCGGCGACCTGCCGGATGCACCGTCGCTCGGCACGCTGTGCGCGCGGTTGCTCGACGTGCGCGGGCTTCAGCGGCTCCGGCTGTCGTCAATCGATGCGGTGGAGATCGATCCCGTGCTGGTCGAGCTGCTGACGGGCGAGGCTCGGATGATGCCGCACGTTCACCTGTCGCTGCAGGCGGGTAGCGACATGATCCTCAAGCGGATGAAGCGGCGACATGCCCGCGCCGAGGCTGTGGCGCTGGTCGCGCGGCTGAAGGCGAAGCGCGACGTGGCGATCGGGGCGGATCTGATCGCCGGCTTTCCGACGGAAAGCGAGGCGATGTTCGCCGACACGCTGGCGCTGCTAGACGACTGCGACGTTGTGCATGCACACATCTTCCCCTTCTCGCCACGTGACGGCACGCCCGCGGCGCGAATGCCGCAGGTGTCGCAGGAGGTCCGGCGCGCGCGGGCGGCGATGCTCCGCGAGCGTGCCGCGGCGCGGAAGGCGGCGTGGCTGCGGTCGCTGGTCGGCTCGCGGCAGGCGGTGCTGGTCGAGCGGTCGGGAGATCGGGGCCATGCGCCCGGCTTTGCGGAGGTGCGCGTGCCGCCCTCCCAGCCGGGCAGCGTCGTCGTGGTGGCAGTCACCGCGGCGACCGTTACCCATCTGATCGGCGATACGGCATGACCGACAGGCGCTCCTGGCACGAGAAGCTGGTCGGCGGGTTCCGGCGGACGTCGGACCGGCTGGTCGGTAATCTGGCGGGGCTCGGCCTGGGACGGCTGACCGACGCGCAGCTCGACGAGATCGAGGAGGCGCTGATCGCGTCCGACCTCGGCCCGGCGATCGCCGGCCGCATCCGCGCGCGGCTGACGGATGTCAGCGTCGAGCGCAACATGGAGGAGCTGGGCATCCGGCTCGTCGTCGCCGAGGAGGTGGAGAGGGCGCTGACGCCGGTGGCAAGGCCGCTGGCGATCGACGCCTTTCCGCGGCCGCAGGTGATCCTGGTGATCGGGGTCAACGGTTCGGGCAAGACGACGACCATCGCCAAGCTGGCGCACCTGTTCGCCGAGCAGGATTACCAGGTGATGCTGGCCGCGGGCGACACCTTCCGCGCCGCCGCGATCGGGCAGCTGCAGACCTGGGCCGATCGGGCCGGCGTGCCGCTGGTCGCGGGGAAGGAAGGGGCCGATGCGGCGGGGATCGTCTATGAGGCGGTCAAACAGGCGACTGCGATCGGCGCCGACGTGCTGATCGTCGACACCGCGGGGCGGCTCCAGAACAAGCGCGAGTTGATGGACGAGCTGGCGAAGATCAGGCGGGTGCTGGGGCGGCTAAACCCTGCCGCGCCGCACGACGTCGTGCTCGTGCTCGACGCAACGACGGGGCAGAACGCGCTCAACCAGATCGAGGTATTCCGCGATCTGGCGGGGGTGACCGGGCTGGTGATGACCAAGCTGGACGGTACGGCGCGCGGCGGCGTGCTGGTCGCGGCGGCGGAGCGGTTCGGGCTGCCGATCCATGCAATCGGCGTCGGCGAGGGGATCGGCGACCTGCGCCCCTTCGACGCGCGCGAGGTGAGCCGGATCATCGCGGGCGTGGAGCGGGTGACGTGAGGCCGGTACGGGCCCCTTCCCCCGGGCTGCGGCTCGCGATCGACTATGGGCCGCTACTCGTGTTTTTCCTCGTCAGCTTCCTGGCGCCGGGCACGGTATGCAGATCGATCGTCGCAATCTTTTCACGCAAGCTGGACGCAGAAGATGCCGTAAAGGCTCTTTTACTTGCGCGCGTGATGGTCGCTACCGCCTCCTTCGTAGTTGCGACGCTGATTGCAGTGGCTGTGTCCCGGATCAAGCTTCGCCATGTTTCGCCTATGCTCTATCTTTCAGCGACACTGGTATTGGTGTTTGGCGGATTGACCTGGTATTTCGCCGACCAGAAGTTCATCCAGATGAAGCCAACGTTCGTCTACGTAATCCTGGCCGCGGTACTTGGCTTCGGATTAGTGACGGGACGCCCATTGCTGGAAGGTCTACTCGGCGTGGCGTATCCCGGTCTTACCGCAACGGGATGGCGAAAGCTGACCGTCAACTGGACGGCGTTCTTTGCACTTCTGGCAGTCGCCAATGAGATCGCACGCGCGGCGTTGAGCTTTGACGCGTGGGTGTTCTTCAAGTTCCCCGGCTGCACGGTGGTGACGATCGCCTTCGCCCTCGCCAATGTGCCTATGCTGATGCGCAATGGCTTGGCCATAGACGAAGATGGGGCGGCGGCTGAGCAGCTACCGCCCGAATAGGTCAGCCCCCGAACCGCCTGCCCGCCTCGTCCCAGTTCACGATGTCCCACCATGCCTTGAGGTAGCCGGGGCGGTCGTTCTTGTAGGTCAGGTAATAGGCGTGTTCCCACACGTCGTTGCCCAGGATCGGGATGCCCGGTTCCTTGGCGTCGTCCATCAGCGGATTGTCCTGGTTCGGCGTCGCGGTCACCTTGAGCGCGCCGGACGCGTCCTTGATGACCCACGCCCAGCCTGAACCGAACTGGCCCACGCCCTTGGCGTTGAAGTCCTCCTTCAGCTTGTCGAGGCCGCCATAGGCGTCGATCGCTTCTGCCAGCGCGCCCGACGGTTGGGTCGATCCCTTCGGCCCCATGATCTTCCAGAAGAAGTCGTGGTTCCAATAGCCGCCGCCATTGTTGCGGACGAGCGGCGGCTGCTGGGAGATCATGCCGAGGATGTCCTCGATCGATTTGCCGGCCAGCGCCGCGTTGGCGGCGACGCCCTCGTTGAGCTTGTCGGTATACGCCTTGTGGTGCTTGTCGTGGTGGAAGGTCATCGTCTCCTTGGAAATGACCGGCTCCAGCGCATCATAGTCATAGGGCAGCGGGGGGAGTTCGAACGCCATGGGTGCCTCCTGAGTGTCGTGCGGGACAACGCCCCGACGCCGTGAACGCTCCCCCGGCGTTACGCAACCAGAACGATCACGGCGTTCCGATCAGGTCGTGGCGGCGCAGGGCGTGGCGGAACTGGTCATAGGACAGGCCCAGCGCCTGCGCGGCGGTGCGCTGGTTGTAGCGGTTTTCGGCGAGTGCACGGGTAAGGAGACGGCGTTCAAAGGCGGCGACGCTGGTCTTGAAGTCGGCCGGGTCGAGCTCACGCTGCTCTGGCTCCGGAGTCGGGTCGGAGGCGGGCGGCGGTGTCAGAGCGGCGCTGCGCGGGCGATGTGGAGAGGCGAAGGGGTCCAGCTCGATCTGGTCGACCGGGCCGTCCTCCTCCCAGCGGTAGACCGCGCGCTCGACAACGTTGCGGAGCTCGCGGACATTGCCGGGCCAGCTGTGGGTGCGCAGCAGCTCGGCGGCGGCAGGGCTGAACCCAGCCCAGCGGCGCCGGCCGATCTCGGCGGCCATGCGGCGCCCGAAATGCTCGGCCAGCACCTCGATATCGCCGCTGCGGGCGCGGAGCGGCGGCAGCGTGACGACCTCGAAACTGAGCCGGTCGAGCAGGTCGGCGCGAAAGCTGTGCGCAGCGACGCGGTCGGGGAGATGCTCGTTGGTCGCGGCGACGATGCGGACGTCGACGCGCAGCGGGCGCGACGCGCCGATGCGGGTGACCTCGCCATATTCGACCGCGCGGAGCAGCCGGTCCTGTGCGGCCATGCTGAGCGTGCCGAGTTCGTCGAGGAACAGCGTGCCGCCATCGGCCTCTTCGAACCGCCCTGCCCGCGCCTTGGTCGCACCCGTGAAAGCGCCCGCCTCATGCCCGAACAGCTCGGCCTCGATCAGCGTCTCCGGCAGCGCGGCGCAGTTCATCACCACCAGCGGGTGCTCCCAGCGCGGGCTGAGGCGATGGAGGCGCTCGGCGACGAGCTCCTTGCCGGTGCCGCGTTCGCCGATCACCAGCACCGGCCGATCGAGCGCGGCGGCCCTGCTGGCGCGTTCGAGAGCGTCGAGGAATGTACCCGACTGGCCGACAAATTGGGTAGTGCGCTCGGGCATCTGCCGGATGTTGGCGCATTTGGCCGAGGGTTGGCAAGGAGCGGCGTCGCCCCGTCGCTCGATTTCGCGCTAAGCTGTTGTTATTGGTTGCAAACCGCAATTGGCACAGGATCTGCAAAGACTTCCACATCGCCGGTTATCGGCGCCATCAGGTTCAAGAGGAGACACGAAATGACCATCCAGACCATCGGCCGCCAAGTTGTTGCCATCGTCGCCACCCTGCTCGTCAGCACCGCCTGCGTCGTTGGCGCGGTCGGCCCGGCGACGGCGCATGCCGGCGCGGCCCCCGTGGTCGCTGCAGCGCGCGCGTGATAATGGAGCCGATAGAACGCCGCCCCCTCCGCCTGCCGGCGGCGGCGTCCCCGGACCGACCGGCAGGTCAGTCGAGCTTTCTAGGGAGCAGTTGGACCATGGGCATCTTTTCCCGCACCCGCGATATCGTTGCGGCCAACATGGCGGACCTGCTCGAAAAGGCGGAAGACCCCGCCAAGATGATCCGGATGATCATCGCGGAGATGGAGGACACGCTGGTCGAGGTCCGCGCGTCGGCCGCCCGCACCATCGCCGACCAGAAGGAGATGCGCCGCCACATCGGCAAGCTCCAGCAGTTGCAGGCGAGCTGGACCGAAAAGGCTGAGCTGGCGCTGAGCAAGGACCGCGAGGACCTGGCGAAAGCGGCGCTGGGCGAGCGGCAGAAGGCGGCGGACATGGCCGACCAGCTGAGCGCGGAAGTGTCCGTGCTCGATGACGCGCTGCGCGCCAACGAGGAGGACATTGCCAAGCTCCAGAAGAAGCTGACCGAGGCGCGCGCGCGCCAGGCGAACGTGCAGACGCGGCTGGAGTCGGCGAACAACCGCTATCGCCTCCGCGACCTGTATGCCGGCCCCAAGACGCAGGATGCCTTCAGCCGCTTCGACGTGCTGGAGCGCCGGGTCGACGAGGCGGAAGGCCGCGCGGAAGCGATGGGGCTGGGCCCGGTCAAGACGCTGGACGAGGAGATTGCCGAGCTGCGGCAGTCCGATCGCGTCGATGCCGAGCTGGCGGCGCTGAAAGCGCGGCTCGCCGCACCGAAGACGGAGGGCTGAGCGATGCACCTCGGCGATGTGTTCGGGCTGCTGATCTCGTGCAGTATCCTTTTCATCGGGTTGCCTTGGTTGGTGATGCACTATGTCACCAAATGGAAGCAGGCGCCCAAGATCACCCAGGAGGACGAGCATCTGCTGGACGAGATGTTCAACCTCGCCCGGCGGCTGGAAGAAAGGCTGCAGACCGTTGAGCGGATCGCCGCTGCCGATCATCCCGACTGGAAACCGGGCCTTGCCGCCCCCGACGCCCCTGTCGCAACGGACCGTCAGACCTGGGGTCGTGCGATGGAAGGCCGCCCCTCCCCCTACAGCTTCGAGACAAGGAACTAAGCCATGGCTTCGCGCCGTACCAAATTCTATCTCGACCGCCAGAACGCCAAGTACAAGGGCGTGTGCGCCGGGATCGCCGACTATACGGGCATCGACGTGCTCTGGATCCGGCTGGGCGCCGCGGCGCTCACGCTCCTGGCTCAGCAATGGTGGATCATCGCTGCCTATTTCGTGATCGCCTGGATTGCGGAGGACAAGCCGCAGGGACTGTATCACGACACGGGGGATGCCGAGTTCTGGCAGGGCGTGCGTTCCAACCCAAAGCGCTCGGCCGCCGAGGTCCGCTCCAAGCTGCGCGACATCGACCGGCGGATGGCCGATGTCGAGACGCTCTACACCAGCCGCAACACGCAGCTGGCGTCGGAAATCGATAGCCTGCGCTGAGCGTGTGCCGAGCGCCCGTGCAGGCGGGCAAGGGAGTTATCGTGGGCGGCGTCACGACGCCGCCCCGCCAAAGGGACAAGCACGATGCACGACTGGGGTATCCTCGTACCGATCGCGATCTTTACGATCGGGCCGATTTCCTGGGCCTTCAACAACTGGGTCCGTGCGCGCCACGGCTATGAGCCGGAACAGTGGAAGAGCCGCCGCGCCCGCCGCGACGCTGCCGCCGCCGAACCGCTGGAGGACGCGCGCAAGGTGGCGCTGCTGACGACTGAGAACGAGCGGCTGCACGGCCAGGTCGGGCGGCTGGAGGACCGGATCGCGGTCCTCGAACGGATCGTGACCGATCCCGCCGAGCGCACCGCGCGCGAAATCAACGCATTGCGCTGAGGAGGAGAGCGTGAACGACACCATCATCCCGATCCTCGCCCTTTCCATTCCGGTGATCGCGATCATCGGCGGCGTGGTGGTACAGCCGCTGATCAAGCTGAAGCAGCGCCAGCTGGAGCTGCAGGCCGAGCACACCGCCGAGAAAGCGGCGCAATATGCCGCCCATACCGAGCGGCTGGAGCAGCGGGTGCGCGTCCTGGAGCGGATCGCGACCGATCGCGGCGTCGATGTCGCCGCCCAGATCGAGCAGCTGCGCGACCAGCCGCCGCTCAACTAGCAAGACAGGAGCCGACCGATGTTCTTCTGGGATGCCGTGGTGCTGATGGTGCTGATCGGCTGCGTGACGGGGGTGATCGTCACCTTCCTCCGCCGTGGTCAGCACGCGGCGCCGCCAGGCGACGTCGCGGCGCTGGCCGATGCGCGCGACGAGGTGCGGCTGCTGCGCGAGCGGGTCCAGGTGCTGGAACGCCTCGCCACCGACGATCATGGCCGCGCCCGGCTCGACGACGAGATCGAGCGGCTGCGCGACCGCTGAGGGAGAAGGGACATGACCGACCCCATGCTGACCCTGTCGACCGCGGCGCTCGGCGGGCTGGCGATGGTGACGAGCGCAGGGCTGGCGGGCTGGCGCGGCTGGCTGCAGCTCAAGCGAACCGAGCTGGAGCAGCTCCGCACCATGGCCGGTACGGCGGTAGGCGGCGCAATCGGCGGTGCGGGAACGCGGATCGAACTGGCCGACCTGCGCGAGCGGATCAGGAAGTTGGAGGCGATCGCGGCAGGGGTGGAGCTGTAGCGCGGCGCGGCTTGCGCCACGCTGGCGCAAGACTTGCGCCGGCTCGGCACAGCCGAGCGCCGACGTCACGGCGCGGCTTCACCGCGACGACCGCTTGGAGGAAAGGCGTCACCCTCCGTCGCCATTGGCGCTGCCTCGCCAGAGATGGACAAGCGCTGATCCGGCGAGCGTTGCTGCGCCGAAGAGATGCGCTTACGCAGCGCTCCATGCCCCGTCTTGCCGACATTGCCGACGAATACGCGTTCCTTGATCCCGACGACCGGTATCGCTTGCTGATCGATCTGGGGCGTCAGCTGGAGCCGATGCCGGCGGCGTTGAAGACCGAGGCGACGCTGGTCAGGGGGTGTTCGGCGTCGGTGTGGATCTACCCGACGCGGGTGCCGGACGGGCGGCTGCATTTCCTTGCCGACAGTAACGCTGCGATCACCAAGGGGCTGGTCGCGCTGGTACTCGTCGCGGTGCAGGACCGTATGCCGGACGACATAGTGGGGACCGACGTGACCGCGCAGCTAGCGCCGTTCGACCTGCAACGGGCGCTGTCGAGCAACCGGACGCAGGGCCTGCCGAACATGATCGCACTGATCCGCGAGACGGCGGCGCGGATGACCGCCTGATCCTCCACCCCTGCGGGAAAGGTCAGGCGGCTCTCGCCTCCTCGGCGGCGCGCAGGACTTCCCATGCCGCCTGGATTTTCTGAAAGCGTCCGGCCGCCTCCTCGTCGCCCGGCCGCACGTCCGGGTGGTTTTCCTTGGCGAGCCTGCGCCACGCGGCCCGTGCGTCCTCGGTGGTCGCGTCACTCTCCAACCCCAAGACATCAAGCGCACGCATCTCGTCGCGCGAGCGGGTGCCATCACCGGGGCCGCCCCAAGCGTAATGCTTGGCGTTGGCATAGCCGTCCTGCGTCGCGCGATCGGCCTGTTCGCGGGCGGCGGCTTCCTCGGCGGAAAGCCCGGCGAAATAATCCCAGCCGCGATTATATTCCGCCGCGTGGTCGGTGCAGAAATACCAGCGATCAGGGTTGTTGGGCGATTTGGGCGCCGGGCAGTCGCCGGGCCGGTCACAATTATGGCGGTCGCACACCCGAACCTGCGTCGCCTCCCGCGATGAGCCGTAGCCGCGCCAGCGGGGGAAGCCCCAGTCGTTGGTGCGGGAACTGCGGGGCATGGGGTGGCCTTAGAAGGGCGGCTTCGCGCTGTCACTCTTTGCCGGATATCAGGGAGGACGGCTTGTCAGTCGCGCCGAACCCCCACCCCGCCGCGCTTGGCGGCTGTCCCTCTCCCGCGAGCGGGAGAGGGATGTAAGGCCAGAGGGTCTGTAAGCCGGGTTCTGTTCACCCCTTGCGGGGATCGGCGACCATTCCTCTAGGCCGTGCATCGCTGCGCGGCTCAAGCAACCAACCCGGGCTTCGAGCGGGAACGCGCTCATGCGAAGCCCCTATTCGGTCTTGCTCCCGGTGGGGTTTGCCGTGCCGCCACCGTCACCGGCAGCGCGGTGCGCTCTTGCCGCACCCTTTCACCCTTGCACCGCCGAAGCGGTCCGCGGTCTGCTCTCTGTGGCACTGTCCCTGGGGTCGCCCCCGGCGGGCGTTACCCGCCACCGTTGTTCCGTGGAGCCCGGACTTTCCTCGGCTCCGTGCATGAGCACGGAAACGCGGCCGCCCGACCTTCTGGCGACGCGGCTCTACTCGTCGCCCTGAGGCTTAGGCAAGAGCAGGGCCAGAAGGATCATCCGGCACTCCGCGTCGACCTCACCGTCGATCAGTTCGGGGCGGAAGCGGCGTTGAAACGCCATGATCGCGGCCATCGGCTCGACGACATCGTAGCCGAAGCGCTCCAGCGCCAGGAGGAACCCCGCCTCGGTCCAGCCAGGGTCCATCAGGTTCTTCGTGGGCCGCGGCAGTGCAAGGCGGCGGCGCGCGAGTTCAAACCAGGGGAACAGCTCGCCCGGATCGCGCTTGCGGGTCGGCGCGACGTCCGAATGGCCGACGATGTTGCCGCGCGTGATCTGGTGCTCGTCCTTCAGCCGGTGAACGAGGCGGACGATCGCCCCGACCTGATCGGGCGGGTACGAGCGATAGCCGCCGTCATGGCCGGGATTGACGACCTCGATGCCGATACTGGCGGAATTGATGTCGGTGACGCCGCGCCAGTGGGCCTTGCCCGCGTGCCAGGCGCGCTTTTCATCGGGCACCAGCGCATGCACCGTGCCGTCCTCGTCGACCAGATAATGGCTGGAGACCTTCGCCGCCGGATCGCATAGCCGCGCGATCGCTTCGGCCGCGGTCGGCATGCCGGTATAATGCAGCACGATCATCGTGATCGGCAGCGCGCGCTCGTCGAAATTGGGCGAGGCGAGCGTGTTCATCACGTTCGCCGTGCCGCCTGCCGGCCCACTTGTCTAGGCGGCGAGCGTCGAGTCCTGCGCGACGGTGCGGGCGTAGAGTCCGCGCAGCGTGCGGCTGGGCGCGAACAGCCGGGTCTGGCCGATGACCGTCTCCCCCGCCCCCATGACCAGCATCCCGTCAGGGTACAGCGCGTTTGCGAGCCGGTCGAACACCACCGGTTTGGCGCGCGGCGACAGATACAGCATGACATTGCGGCACAGCACCACGTCGAACCGGCCCGCCGGGGCCGCGTCGGCGACCAGGTTGCCGCGCCGATACTGGACGTGACGGACCAGCTCGGGCTTCGCGATCCAGTCGCCGTCGAGTGCACCGTCGAACCATTGCATCAGACGGCGAACGGGCAGCCCGCGCTGCGCCTCGAATTGCGTGTAGCGCCCCGCCCGCGCTTGGGTCAGTGCGGTGTCCGACACGTCGGTGGCGAGGATGTCGGGCATCTCCGTCCCCGACAGCCTGGCACGTTCGGCGAAGATCATCGCCAGCGACAGCGGTTCCTGTCCGGTCGCGCAGCCCGCGCACCAGATACGCGCGCGGCGGCCCTTCGTCTCGGCAAGCCGGACGGCTTCGGCGATCAGGTCGAACACGGGCGCATCGCGAAAGAAGCTCGTTTCGCTGTTGACCAGCGCGTCGACGACGTGGTCGCCGAGCTGCGGATCGGCGCCGTCAAGCAGCAGGCTTACCAGAGCATCCAGTGTCGGCAGGTCGCGCGCCTTGAGCAGCGGCTTGAGTGCGGTGTCGAGCCGCCATGAGCGGTAGGAGGCGAGCTGCTGGCCCGTACGAGCTTCGAGCAGCGCGGTGAGCACGCTGACGGCAGCGGGCGAGAGCGGCGGGGGACCCGTCATGCGCGCCGCGGTCCCGCCAGGGAGCGGCCGATCGCCTCCGGCGTCAGCGCGGCAAGGGCGATGCCCTGAGCGGCGACCGCGCCGGGCATGCCCCAGATCACCGAGCTCGCCTCGTCCTGCACCAGCACCGTGCCGCCCGCTTCGGCGAGCGTACGCGCGCCTTCGGCGCCGTCGCGGCCCATCCCGCTGAGCACCGCGGCGGTAGCGCGGGCGCCGTAGACGGCGGCGATGCCCGCCAGCATCACATCCACCGAGGGCATGCAGCCGGTGACCGACGGCACGCGCGACAAGCGGACGCACGCGCCGCCGTCGCTGAGCCGGGCGACGGTAAGGTGCGCGTCGCCGGGCGCCACGATCAGGCGACCGGGCCGGATGCGGAGGTGATCGCTTGCGACCTCGCACGGCCGCCCCGCGATCAGCGCCAGCTGCGCCGCAAAATAGGGCATGAAGGTCGCGGGCAGGTGCTGACACACCAGCACGGGCGTGCGGAAGCCGGAGGGCAGTTCGCGCAACAGGCGGCTGAGCGCGTGAATGCCGCCGGTCGACGCGCCGATCGCAACCACGTCGCAGGGACCGGCGAGCATCTGCGCTGCGGGGGGCGGCGACGGCATGCAGGCCGCGGCGGGTTCGCCCAGACGGTCAAGCTTGTCGATGAGCGCGGCGCCGAATCGGCTCGCCAGGCTGGAGGCGGCGGGTTTGGCCAGCGTGTCGGCAGCGCCGAGCGCCAGCGCCTGCACCGTCTGCGCGGCGCCATCGGCAGCGGCAGACGATACGATGAGGATACGCGCCGCGCCGCCGGCGGTGAGCAGGTCGGGCAGCGCGGTGATCCCATCAACGCCGGGCAAATTGATGTCGAGCAGGATGAACTCGACGGTGTTCTTCGCCAGAAAGGCCAGCGCGGCGGCAACCGACGCGACCGCGCCCACGACCAGGTAGCGGTTACTGCCATCGACCGCCTGCGCAATCACCGCCCGTGCCACCGCCGAATCTTCGACAATCAGGACGCGCGCTGCTTCGGGGGCGACGAGCTTCAGGGCTGCGGCGGACACCGGCCGGATCGCGCGGTCAGGCGCCGACGATCTGAAGCTTGGACTCGAGCGTTTCCCGATCGAACGGCTTCATCACATATTCGTCAGCACCCGCCTCGATCGCAGCACGGATATAGGCCATGCCGTTCTCGGTCGTGCAGAACACCACCTTGGGCCGCGACGGGATACTCGACTCGCGCAGCGCGCGCAGGAAGTCCATTCCGCTCATCACCGGCATGTTCCAGTCGAGCAGGATGACGTCGGGGGCACTCGCTAGACATTGATCGAGCGCGTCGCGCCCGTCGACCGCTTCACTGACGCGATAATCGAGCGTCTCCAGGATGTGGCGCGCGACCTTGCGGATCACCTTGGAGTCATCGACGACGAGACAGGTCTTCATGGGGTATGCGACTTTCGTTTGAAGAGCTGCACCAGGTCTAGCGGCCAAGGGTTTGCGCGGCGTTAAGCGGCGAGCGTGATGGCGGGCAGCAGGCAGGGCAGGTCGATCACGAGTACGGGCTCGCCTTCGCGCTCAATCAGTCCGATGCCCGCGGCGGCCCAGCCGTGGCGCAGCGTCAGCCCGGCCAGCGGCTGGCGTTCGAAGGCGGCGACGTCTTCCAGTGCATCGACCAGCACCGCGTAGTGATGTCCGTCCAATCGGGTGATGATCGCGCGGCGGGTCCCGTCGGGGGTAGCGGCGAGGCCCAGTGCGAGGCCGGTGTCGATGACCGTGACGACGCGGCTGCGCAGCGCAGCGAGGCCGCGGACTGACGCCTGCGCGCCGGGAACGGGCACGAACTCGCCAAGATCGACCACCGATTCGACCTGTTCGGCGGGTACGGCGACTGCACGTCCGGCGACGTGAGCAACGAGGAACAGCTCCATCCGATCAATCCCCGGCCGCGAGGCAACCGGTGATGGCGGCGATGACCCCCGCCCGGTCGTAGCGGTAGATGCTGCCCTGCTTACCCGCGAGTTCGCGCCGCAGCCGGATCACCCCCCGCGTGGTGGGTGAGAAGTCCGTGTCGCTCATGACCAGCGTCACCGCGGCAGCCTCGTCGGGCAAAAGTCTGGTCGCGCAGCGATAGCCCGCGCCTTCGAGCGTTGGCTTGAGGAAGGTCTCCATCCAGCCCGTATCGTCGCCGTCCAGCAGGCACAAAGGGCGCTCGGCGACGATGCGTCCGGCGTCGGCAAACAACGCCAGCGCGTCGACCAGCTCGATCGGCTCGCCCGCGATGACCGCGACGCCCGCGATCAGCACGTCGTCGGCAGGCGCCAGCTCGGCGGGCAGCGCGACGATCTCGATCGGCTCGGCGATGGCATAGGCGACCTCGCTCATCCCATCGCTCAGCCGCAGCACGGCGACGTCGCTGCGGCCGGTCAGCGGCGCCGCGGCGTGAAGCGGGACGGTGCGCTCGGCAAGCGCCAGGCGGGAGCGTCCCCCGGTGACGCGGATGGCATCGGTTGACACGGTCTCGACCCGATCGAGCGCGGCGAGCGCGATCAGGCGGCGCTGGCCGTCGAGATCCTGGAACAATAGGGCGGCTTGGCCGGTGGCGGCCGCAACGGCCTCGACTTCGCCCCGCGCGACAGCCTTGTCGAAGCTGAGCCCCGCCGCCGCGGCGAGCCCGGCGGCGTCGAGCAGCAGCATTGGGCGGCCGCTGTCGGGCAGCGTCTGCCCGGCATAGAAGCCGGTGGCCATCACCGCCGGTGCGGCGGGCTTCACCACCAACTCCTCGATGTCGAGCACCGCGTCGACCGCCAGCGCATAGTCGCCGTCGCGGGTCGAGACGATCGCCAGCGTGTGCGCGCCTTTCGCCCCGATGCCTATCAGCCCGCCGAGATCGAGCAGCGGCAGGCGGCGGCCGCGGACGGTCGCGACCGCGGCATCGCCGAGCTGGTCGAGGCGGACAGCGCCGCCCTGTTCGGTGACGATCTCCTCGACCGACTGCCGCGGCAGCGCGAAGTGCTGCCCCCCCGCCTCGACGATGACGGTCGAGATGATGGACAGCGTCAGCGGCACATGGACGGCGAGCGCCAGCCCCTGCCCCGGCCGGTTACGCAGTTCGACGCGGCCGCCGATCTGCTCGATATTGGCATGTACCACATCCATGCCGACCCCGCGGCCGGACGTGGCGGTGACCGCGTCGCGGCTCGACAGACCGGGCGCAAAGACAAGCTCCGAACGCTGAGCTTCGCTCATCGCAGCGATCTCGGCCTGAGTATGCAGCCCGGACGCCACCGCCTTGGCCACGACCCGTGCGACGTCGATGCCGCGGCCGTCGTCGGCGATCTCGATGACGATCTGATTGCCCGACTGACGCGCGGAAACGGTGATCTGGCCCGCCGCACGCTTGCCCGCAGCGCGACGATCGGCCGCCGGCTCGATGCCGTGATCGATGGCGTTGCGGATGATGTGGACCAGCGGATCACGCATCAGTTCGATCATTTCGCGGTCAAGCTCGACATCGGCGCCTTCGACGATCAGCGCGACGGCCTTGTCCAGCTCGGCGGCGGTGTCCCGCACAATGCGCGGGAGCGCTGCAAATAGCGCTTCGACCCTCTGCATGCGCGTGCGCGTCACCGCATCGCGCATGTCGGCGACGGTAAGGCTCAATCGCTCCAGCGCCGATTCCGTGCGCGGGTCGAGTTCGGCGACCCGCATGCAGCGCGCCAGTTCGTTGCGCGCGAGCACCATGTCGGACATGCCGCTCATCATCCGGTCGAGCAGATCGACCCCCAGCCGGATGGTGCGGCTGGCGACGCGCGGCTGACCCCCGATGATGACCGGCGCATGAGCGGGGGCGGCGTCGGGTTCCAGCGCGGCAATCAGCTGATCCTCGCCCGCGTCGTCTAGCGCGGCACCCGCGTCGATCGCCTCCACCAGCTCGCCGATGCGGTCGACGATGGCGAGCACGGCATTGACGAGGGCGGTGTCGGGGATACGCGCGCCCTCCCGGACGGCGGCGAGCACGTCCTCGGCCGCATGACTGAGACGCGCGAGCCGCGGCAAATCGAGGAAGCCGCACGAGCCCTTCACGGTGTGGACGAAGCGGAAGATCGCGTCGAGCCGCGCGCGGTCGGACGGGGCAGCTTCCCACGCGACGATCTCACCCGCGATCGCCTCCAGCGTCTCCCGGGTCTCGGCGATGAAGTCTGCGAGGAGTTCGTCCATTGCGTCGCAGCTATGGCGCGCAGAGGGTTAAGGCCCGGTTAGATGATCCACAGGCGCCCCGTATCCAGCCGGCTGCGTTGGTGAGTCAGGCGCCCAACGCCGCGCCGAACAGCAGCACATTCTCGCCGGGCTCCGACACCTGCACCCCGCCCGCCAGCGTATGCACCAGGAAGGCGGCGGCGACGCGCGGGGTGACGCCTTCGCTGCCCTCGCCCTCGGTCAGCGTCCGGCGGATGTCGGGGTCGAGGATGACGCGTGGCCCCTCGGCGCGGACAACGATCTCGACCGTGCCGCCATTCTCTTCCCCGCCGATGTCCAACTTGCCGCCGCGAACCAGCGCGTCGCCTGCGATCATGGCGAGGTTGAGCAGCACCTTGGCGGCGGGCTTGGGCAGTGCCTCCGCCTCAACGAGCCAACCGAGCTCGACCTTGCGCCCGCCTGACAACAGCCCCTCGATGGCGCCGCGGCACTCGCGCGCGTCGATCTGCTCGCCGAACCCGCCCGCAGCGCCAAAAGCAAGGCGGAAGAACTTCAGCTTGTTGGCGGACGTCCGGGCGCTTTCGTTGAGCAGATCAAGGCAGCGCTGCCGCATCGCCGGATCGGTCTCGTCGGCGAGCAACTCCAGCCCGTTGTTGAGCGCGCCGACGGGGGAGAGGAGGTCGTGGCACAGGCGCGAGCAGAGCAGGCTGGCGAAATCGACGGGGGTGACGGGCATGGGCGCGTTGTGGCGAAGGGGAGTCGCAGGTGCAAGCTGCGTCCGTCGCGCAGCTACGGCATAATCGTGCGCGGAAGAATGATCAGTGGGTCGAAGCGACCGAGCATCGCGCCATGCTGCACCGCCCGGAACAGCCGCGCGTTGCCGGGCCCGACGATCAGCCACAGCCAGCCGTTCGGCTCCGCCTCGCGCGCATCGTGCAACGACGGCTGGGGCAGCCCGCCCGGGTGCGAATGGTAACAGCCGGCGATCGCCGGACCGCCGCTGCGGGCGGCACGGTGGGCGGCGATCAACGCGGTCGGATCGATTTCAAAGGCGGCGGCCGGTTCGGTGGCGACGTTGCGGCAAGATCTCGCCTGCATCACGTGACCGGGCGTGCCGAGCAGCAGCCCGCAGATTTCTGCCCCGGGCGAAGCCGCAGCCGCCGCGAGGATTTCGTCCAGCACGCCCTTCACGAACTCGACCGCGCTTCCCATATTGGCCCGCAATGGACCGGGGGGTCATAGTTCTTCAAGCGACGATCTCATCCGCAGCGGACGGGTGGCGGCTGGACCGGGCGCTAGCGGACGCGGCGCCGACCTTGTCGCGCGAACGGCTCAAGGTGCTGATCAACGCCGGGCAGGTGACCCGCGACGGCGCGACGGTGCGCGATCCCGCCAAGCGCGCGGCGGCAGGCGAGCTGTTCGCGGTGGCGATCCCCGCCCCCACGCCGGCGCACAACGCGGCGCAGGACATTCCGCTGGTCGTCGCGTTCGAGGACGAGCATCTGATCGTGGTCGACAAGCCCGCCGGGCTGGTGGTGCATCCCGCCGCGGGCAATCTGGACGGGACGCTGGTCAACGCGCTGCTGCACCATTGCGGCGGGTCGCTCAGCGGCATCGGCGGGGTGGCGCGGCCGGGAATCGTGCATCGGATCGACAAGGACACGTCAGGGCTGATGATCGCGGCGAAGACCGACCGCGCGCATGAGGGGCTGGCAAAGCAGTTCGCCGATCACTCGATCGAGCGGCGCTATCTGGCGATCACCCGCGGCACACCGAAGGGCGGATCGGGCGTGGTCGACGCCCCGCTCGCGCGCAACCCGAGTAACCGCAAGAAGGTCGCGGTCGTATCGGGAGGCAAGCGGGCGGTGACGCACTGGCGGCTGCTGGAGCCGCTGACGGGCGCGGCGCTGGTCGAGTGCCGTTTGGAGACGGGGAGGACGCATCAGGTGCGGGTGCACATGGCGTCGCTGGGGCATCCACTGGTCGGCGATCCGGTCTATGGCGGTCGGCATCCGATCGCGGACCGGCTCGGATTCAGGCGTCAGGCCTTGCATGCGGCGCGGCTGGGGTTCAGGCACCCGATCACGGGAGTAACCCAGGTGTTCGACAGCACGATGCCGTCGGACATGCAGGAACTGTTCAGCGCGCTCTCGGTATAGCTACATGGCCGTTTCGCTGCAGTGCGGGAAGCGGATAAGGGATCAAGGAGTTTTGGCAGTGGCAAAGAGCAGCAACCTCCCGGCCACGATCCCTGCGCTCGGCAGCGAAGCGGGGCTCAATCGCTACCTGTCCGAAATCCGCAAGTTTCCGCTGCTTCAGCCCGAGCAGGAATATATGCTCGCCAAGCGCTTCCAGGAACATGGCGATCCGGAGGCGGCGGCGCAGCTGGTGACGTCGCACCTGCGCCTCGTGGCGAAGATCGCGATGGGCTATCGCGGCTATGGCCTGCCGACCGCCGAGCTGATCTCGGAGGGCAATATCGGGCTGATGCAGGGCGTGAAGAAGTTCGAGCCGGACCGCGGTTTCCGCCTCGCCACCTATGCGATGTGGTGGATCAGGGCGTCGATCCAGGAGTATATACTGCGGTCGTGGAGCCTGGTGAAGATGGGCACCACCGCGGCGCAGAAGAAGCTGTTCTTCAACCTCCGCCGGATGAAGTCGAAACTCGACGCGTTCGAGGATGGCGACCTCAGCCCCGAAAACGTCCGCAAGATTGCGACCGACCTGGGGGTGCAGGAAGACGAGGTCGTCTCGATGAACCGCCGGATGGCGATGGGCGGCGACACGAGCCTCAACGTTCAGGTCGGCGAGGACGGCGACGCGCAGTGGCAGGACTGGCTGGAGGACCACGGTCCCCTGCAGGATCAGGTCGTCGCCGAGACACAGGAGGCAGAGGTTCGCCACGGCATGCTGGTCGACGCAATGGGCGATCTGTCCGACCGCGAGAAGCACATCCTGACCGAGCGGCGGCTGACGGATGATCCCAAGACACTGGAGGAGTTGAGCCAGGTCTATGGCGTCTCGCGCGAACGGGTGCGGCAGATCGAGGTACGGGCGTTCGAGAAGCTGCAAAAGGCGATGATGCGGCTCGCCGGAGAGAAGCGGCTGCTGGCAGCCGCGTAACGGTGCCAAAGGCACCGGCGCGCCCGGCCGGCGAGTCGGCGGTACGGCAGCCAAGCTCGTCTGACGTCCCGGACGGGCTTCGCCCGGCTGCCTTGGCATGACCGACCTCACCGCCGTCATCGGCGCTGGCGCGGCCGGCATCGCCGCCGCCCGCCGCCTTCACGACGCCGGGCGTGATGTCCTCCTGCTCGAAGCGTCCGATCGCCTCGGCGGCCGCGCGCACAGCGTGACGTTGGCGACCGGCCACACTGTCGATCGCGGCTGCGGCTGGCTTCATTCGGCGAGGCGCAATCCGTGGGCCGCGATCGCCGGGCGCAAGGGTTTCATCGTCGATCGCAGCTCGCCGCATTGGGACGAGCAGTGGCGCGACCTCGGCTTTCCGGCGGCCGAGCAGGCGGCGTTCGGCCGCGCCTGGGACCGGTGGGACAGCGCGGCGCGTGCGGCGCTCAACGGCCCCGACCAGCCGCTGTCGGCATTCGTCGCCGCCGATGACCCGTGGCGGCCGCAGCTCGACGCGATCTCCGGCTATGCCAACGGCGCGCCGCTCGACGCGGTGTCGCTGCACGACTGGGCGGCATATGAAGGCGCCGCGACCGAGGACAATTGGTCTGTGGTCGAAGGTTACGGCACGCTGGTCGCCGCGCATGCCGCGGGACTGCCGGTGCGGCTGTCGACACCGGTGACGCGGGTCGATCATCGCGGACGGTCGCTGCGGCTGGAGACGGCGGCGGGGACAATCGAAGCGGCGCGGGTGATCGTAGCCGTACCGACGACGGTGCTGGCGAGCGGCGCGCTGGCCTTCGACCCGCCGCTGCCCGCCAAGCAGGAGGCGGCGGCGGACCTGCCGCTGGGGCTGGCGGACAAGGTGTTCCTGCGCGCCGACGGCCCCCTGCCCTGGCCCGCGCACGCGCATCTGCTTGGCAAGCCGTGCTCGTCGATGACGGCGAGCTATCGCCTGTCGCCGTTCGGCTGGCCGATCGTCGAGGCGTTCTTCGGCGGCGCCTGCGCCGAGACGCTGGAGAAGGACGACCCCGCCGCCTTCGCGGTCGACGAACTCGTGGCGCTGCTGGGCAGCGAATGGCGGGCGCGGCTGACGCCGCTGATGGTCACGCGCTGGCGGCACGAGCCGTGGATCGGCGGCAGTTACAGCCATGCCCGGATAGGCCGGGCCGGGCAGCGGCAGGTGCTGGCCGAGGCGGTCGACGACCGGATGTTCTTTGCGGGAGAGGCGTGCCACCGGAGCGACTTCTCGACCTGCCACGGTGCCTATGAGACGGGACTGGCGGCGGCGGAAGCAATACTGAGGCCGGGCGGCGGGGGCTGGACAGCCACAGATGCGGCTGCCTAGCGTCCTTCCGATGGCGGAGAAACCGGTGCAATTCTGGCAGGACGGAGCGCAACGACCTGTTGATGGAACGCCGTCCGCACTCCCGAGGCGTCCGCCGTGGTCGCGGCGTCTGACGGGATGGTTCGTCAAGGCGCTGGCCGGCTTTGTGCTGCTATCCGTGCTGTGGGTCGCGCTGTACCGGTTCGTGCCGCCGCCGGTGACCTTTACCCAACTTGGCGACATGGCGGCGGGGAACGGCGCGCGGCGGGAGTGGATGAGCCTCGACCGGATGGACCCGGACATGGCGCGCGCCGCGATCGCGGGGGAGGATGCGCGCTTCTGCGACCATCACGGGTTCGACTGGCGCGGGATCGCGGGGGCGGCGGTGCACAATGCCCGCGGCGGACACCTGCGCGGCGGCTCGACGATCAGCCAGCAGACCGCGAAGAACACCTTCCTGTTCCAGGGCGGCGGTTACCTCCGCAAGGGGCTGGAGGCGTATTTCACGGTGCTGATCGAGGCGCTGTGGGGGAAGAAGCGGATCATGGAGGTGTACCTCAACGTCGCGGAGACGGGGATCGGCACCTATGGCGCAAACGCCGGGGCGCAACGCTATTTCGGGCATGACGCGTCGCACCTGACGCCGGTCGAGGCGGGCCGGATCGCGGCGGTGCTGCCGCTCCCGAAAAAGCGCGCGGCGATCGCGCCGCATGGCTTCGTCCGGCGGCATGGCGACCGGCTGGCCCGCTATACGGGGGTGGTGCGGCGAAGCGGGTTGGATGCTTGCCTGCGATGAGAACGAGCGGTGGCGTCGCGGTGAAGCTCCGTCGTCGAGGCTCGGCTGATGCCGCGTCCGCCTAGAACGGCAATTTGAACCCCGGCGGCAGTTGCAGGCCGCTGGTCATCTTGCCCATCTCCTCGTTCGACACCGCATCGGCTTTGGCGCGGGCGTCGTTGAAGGCAGCGGCGAGGAGATCCTCCAGCATCTGCTTGTCATCAACCTGCATCAGCGAATCGTCGATCGCGATGCCGATGACACGGCCCTTCGCACTCGCCTTTATCTTGACCAGCCCGCCGCCCGCGACACCCTCCACCTCGACGCGGTCGAGATTGGCCTGCGCGCTTTGCAGCTCGTTCTGTACGTTCTGCGCCATCTCCATAATGCGCTGCAACTGATTGTCGTCCATTCTTCAAGCACTCCGTTGATCGGCCGGCAAAAGCTCGGCATCCGGGAAAGCGCCGAACGCGGCGGCGACGATGGGGGTTTCGAGGATCGCCTGTTTCGCCGCGGCGTCGGCGGCGCGGTCACGGTCGGCCAGTGTCGGCTCGCCCGGCTGGTCGGCGAAGGACACCCGCCAGGGGCGGCCGCTCAGCGCCTTCAGCGCGGCGGTGAGGTCGGCCATCGTGTCCGCCGACATCGGCCGGCTGCCGCTCAGCACGAGCTCGGGCGGGGCGTAGCGGACAACGCTGGCCGCCGCCTTCAGCTTGATCGCGAGGCCGAGCGACCCGGCGGCGTCGATGGCGTCGATCAGCGCCGCGAAAGTAGAGGGAAAGTAGAGGCTCGCGTCGGTCGATTTCGCGGTTGCGGCGGGGGCGGGCGGCGCAGTTTCGGGGACACTCGTCTGCGGAGAGTGCCCCCCCTGAGGCAAGGTGCCCGCGAGCAGTTGCTTCGCCAGCTCGCCCGGATCGGGCAGCGTCGAGGCGTGGATCGCGCGCAGCAGCGCCATCTCCGCCGCCTCGATCGGCAAGGCGGCGCGCGCGACCTCCTCATGCCCCTTGAGCAGCAGCTGCCACAGCCGGTGGAGCGCCGCGAACGACAGCGTCGCCGCCCAGTCGGCGCGCGCGGCGCGCTCCTCCGCCGCCTGGCCGGGGTCGGGGGGCGTGCCGATCTTCGCGAGGGTAACGCCGTGCACCGTCTCCAGCAGCGCGCGCAGCACCGACAGCGGATCGACGCCGAGGTCATATTGCCGTCGCAACAGATCGAGCGCCGCCGGGCCGTTGCCGGTCAGCACGCCGGCGAACAGGTCGCGAACCGCGCCGCGGTCGGACAGGCCCAGCATCTCGCGCACCGCAGCCGCCGTAACCGTGGCCCCCGCGCCCGCTCCGTCGCGATTCCACCGATGCTCCACATCGTCGGAACCTTGGGCGGCTTCGCCCTCCAGCCCGGCATGCGCGATTGCCTGGTCGAGGATCGACAGCCCGTCGCGCGCACTCCCCTCCGCCGCGCGCGCGATCAGCGCCAGCGCCTCGGGCTCGGCGGCGACCTTCTCGGCCCCGCAGACATGCGCAAAATGACCGGCGAGCTTGTCTGCAGGAATGCGGCGCAGGTCGAAGCGCTGACAGCGCGAGAGGACGGTGATCGGGACCTTGTGGACCTCGGTCGTTGCAAGCAGGAATTTCACGCCGTCGGCCGGCTCTTCCAAGGTCTTCAGAAGCGCGTTGAACGCGTTCTTCGACAGCATGTGCACTTCGTCGATGATGTAGATCTTGTAGCGCGCCGAGAACGCGGTCATTCGCGACGCGTCGATCACGCCGCGCATGTCGTCGACGCCAGTGTGGCTGGCCGCATCCATCTCGATGACGTCGATGTCGCGGCCTTCGGCGATGGCGGTGCAATGCTCGCAGACGCCGCAGGGGTCGATCGTCGGGCCGCCCTGCCCGTCCTGCCCGATGCAGTTAAGCGCCTTGGCGATCAGCCGCGCGGTCGAGGTCTTGCCGACGCCCCGCACCCCGGTCATGAGAAAGGCGTGGGCGAGCCGGTCGCGCTTGATCGCATTGCCCAGCGTGGTGACCATCGCATCCTGACCGATCAGTTCGCGAAAGGTCTGCGGCCGGTACTTGCGCGCGAGGACGCGGTAGGCGCCGGGCTGCGCCGCGGGTTTTTGGGGCTGCGGCGGCTCGTCGAGGCCGAGCAGAGTGCCGGTCATGCGGCGACCGTCCGATCGATGTTGTCCATGTTGTCCGCCAGAACGCGGTCGTGCGGGCCAGCGATGGCGTCGTCGAAAGCACAGGTCGCGGAACAGAAGGTGATTCGGGTCACGGCACGATTATGGCAGGTGGCCGGGATGTAGGACAGTGGTTCGTGCTTGAGCGGCATGGCGAGGCCCATCATGCAGCCGCGCCGCGCTTCCCGCCGCCCGCGCTGGCGCGTCCTGAGTGCAGCTGCGCTGGGCCTGTGCACGCTGCGCGGTGGAAGCCGGGCGACCCGAAGCGAAATCGTTGTGGCTGCTGCCTTCCGGCCCTGACCAGGTTGGCGACAACTCCGCCCGCCCGACTTCCGTGCGCGCATATGGCGGAAGCGGGCGGCGGCTTCAAGCCAGCGCGGCGGTCGCCTCAATAGCGGCGGTATACCGTCCGGCAGACCCGGACCGGCTTTCCGTAATTATACCGGACGGCGCAGGCGGTGCGCGGCCGCGCGCGAACGACCCGAGTGCGGCGATAGCTGCGGCGATGGTAAGTGCTGCGGTGGTGGACGCTTCGCGCATAGCTGCGCTTGGCGATGACCTTGTCCTGCGCGGCGGCGGGTACGGCGACGCCGGTAAGGGCGATCACCGCCGCAGCGAACATGGCGAGGAGCTTCATGCGTCGTTCTCCCTGACACACCGGCACGATGGCGTGCGCATCCATCACAGCGTGACGCGCGACGATTTCCAGGTCAAGGCACCCGCGCCGTCAGCCCGTCGAGCGCCGCGGTCAGCCTGACCTGGCAGGCCAGGCGGCTGGTGCGCGTCGCGGCATAGGCCAGATCGAGCAGCTGCTCCTCCTCCTCGCTCGCCGGCGGGAGCCGCGCGAAATCGGCGGCGTCGATCATGACGTGGCAGGTCGCACAGGCCATGTCGCCGTCGCAGGTTCCCTCCAGCGGCATCCCGGCGCGCTGGGCGGCATCGAGCAGGCGTTCGCCGGGATGGCCCTGCGCGTGCGCGACGACGCCATCTGCGGCGATGAAGCGGAGGTTCATGGGATCGCCTGCTGCGCGCGCGCGGCGGCGTCGATGCGGTCGAGCGCCCCGGTCAGGTCCGCCTCGGTCGTGTAGCGTCCGAAGCCGAGTCGGATCGAGCTGCGCGCCGCCGCGTCGGTGAGGCCGAGCGCGCGGAGCACATGGCTCGGCCGCCCCGAGCCGCTGGCGCACGCGGAGCCTGCCGAAAAGGCGATGTCGCGGCAGTCGCTCATCAGGCGGCCAACGTCGAGGCCGGGGCGGCGGAGGTTGAGGTTGCCGGGGTACCGATGCGCCGTCGATCCGTTGATCGTCCAGCCGTCGAGCCGCTCCACCGCCAGCGCCCACAACCGTGCGACGTGCGCCGCGTCCGCATCGGCGCGCCCGCGCATCAGGCGCGCCGCCGCGCCGAAGCCCGCGCACAGCGCCGGCGACAGCGTGCCGGATCGGCCGCCCTCCTGATCGCCGCCGTGGAGCAGCGGGTCGAGCCTCACGCCATCCCTGATCCACAGCGCGCCGACGCCCTTGGGGCCGTGGATCTTGTGCGCGGAGAGGGCGACGAGGTCGGCGTTGGGCGGGATCGGCGCGCGGCCATAGCCCTGCACCGCGTCGCACAGGAACAGCATGCCAGCTGCATGCGCGAGGTCGGCGAGCGCGGCGATGGGCTGGATGACGCCGATCTCGTTGTTGACCAGCATTGCCGCCACCAGCCCGCCCCCGCCGCCGCTGCCGCCGATCGCTGCGCGCGCGGTGGCGAGGTCGACCAGCCCGTCGTGCCCGACCGGCAGGATGGTGATGGTACGCCCCGTCCTGTCTTCCGCCGTCGCCGTGTCGAGCACCGCGGCGTGCTCGGTCGCCAGGGTGATGATCGGGGCTGCCGTACCCTTGATCGCCCAGTTCAGCGCCTCGGTCGCGCCGCTCGTGAACACAACGCGACCGCCCGGCGGGAGAAGCGCCGCAATCTCCTGACGCGCGACCTCGACCGCGGCTTTCGCGGCGCGGCCGGGACGGTGGGCGCTGTGCGGGTTGGCGTGCTGGTCCTTGAGCCAGGGCAGCATCGCGTCGAGCGCTTCGGGGGCGAGCGGCGTCGTCGCCTGATAGTCCAGGTAGATCATGCCGCAAACTTGCGGGTCGCCCGGGCGATGTCGCGCCAGGCGGCGATCGCGCGCTCGACGTCGGCGCCGGTCGTATCGCGGCCGAAGCTGATCCGGATCACCTCACGGCTCGCCGCCTCGCTCCAGCCCATCGCGGCAAGGACGTGGCTGGGCTTCAGCGACCCCGACGAGCAGGCGCTGCCGGCACTGACCGCGATGCCGGCGAGGTCGAAGCGGATCAGCTGCGTCGTCGCGGCAACCCCGGGCATGCGATAGCTGCCGATCGCGGGGTGGCGCGGGCTGGCCGCGGCGACGACCTCGCCGCCCGACCGCGTGATCGCGTCGTCCAGCCGCGCACGCAGGACGGCCCATTGCGCGACCGGCTCCGGCTCCCCCAGCGCCGCCGCCCAGCCGAGCGCGCCGGGTAGGTTCTCGGTGCCGGGGCGATAGCCGCGCTCCTGCCCGCCGGTGGGATTGAGCGTGGCGAGATCGCGCACCAGCAGCGCGCCGATGCCGGGCGGACCGCCATGCTTGTGTGCCGACAGCGCGATCAGGTCGGCGTGAGGGCTTACCTCGTCCGCCAGGCAGGCGGGCATCTGCGCGGCGTCGACGAGGAGGAGGTGGCCGGCCGCGTGCGCCGCCTCGGCGATCGCGGCAAGCGGCTGCTTCACGCCTGTTTCGGAGTTTGCCCATTGAATGCAGAGAAGCGCATCCGGCCGGACGGCGCGCTGCAGGTGAAAATCTAAGTTCTCCGGCCCGAGAAGTCCGTTGGCGTCGACGTTAAGGTGATAACTCTCCACCACCGCGCGAAGCACGGCGTCATGCTCGACGGTCGTATGGACCAGGTGATTGGCGACCGACCTGTTCAGCGCCAGCGCCAGCGCCTCGCTCGCGCCGCTGGTCAGGATCACCTCGCCGGTCCAGCCATGGGCAGCCGCGATCCGCGCCCGCGCCTCCTCCAGCGCCGCACGCGCCGCGCGGCCCTCCGCATGCGGCGAGGACGGATTCGCCCAGCGCGTCATGCCGCCGGCCACCGCGGCGCGCGCGGCGGCGGTCATCGGCGTGGTGGCGGCATGGTCGAGATACAGGCGGTCGGGTTGGCGGTGCGGCAACGAAGCGTTCCAATCGGGGGCGTCCGTCCTATATAGCGCCGCGATACGCGTTCACAGGATAGTCATGCCCGAAGTCATCTTTCCCGGTCCCGAGGGCCGCCTGGAGGGCCGGTTCGCGCCCTCGCCCCGTCCCCGCGCGCCCGTCGCGATGATCCTCCACCCGCACCCGTCGTCGGGCGGCACGATGAACAACCGCATCGTCCAGGAGCTGTACAAGACGTTTCAGCGCCGCGGCTTCGCGGTGCTGCGCTTCAACTTCCGCGGCGTCGGCAAGTCGCAGGGGGTGTTCGACAACGGCATCGGCGAGCTGTCGGACGCGGCGTCGGCGCTCGATTGGGTGCAGAGCTTCCATCACGAGGCGTCGTCGACTTGGGTCGCGGGCTTCGGCTTCGGCGCGTGGATCGGCATGCAGCTGCTGATGCGGCGGCCGGAGATCCGCGGCTTCATCTCGATCGCGCCGCCCGCGAACATGTTCGACTTCACCTTTCTCGCGCCCTGCCCGTCGAGCGGGATCATCATCCAGGGCGAGAATGACGAGGTGGTGACGCCCAGCGCGGTGCAGAAGCTGGTCGACAAGCTCCGCACCCAGAAGCACATCACCATCCACCACGACACGATCGGCAAGGCGAACCACTTCTTCGAACACGAGATGCCCGAGCTGATGGGGAGCGTGGACAAGTATCTGGACATGCGGTTGGACCCAAACTCGCCGATTAGATGATGCTCGTCGCAGCGGATCAGCCACGCCGATCCGCGCCTGGGCGGCGAGCCCGGCCGGCGGGTCGCATTGGCGAACCCATCCGACAACGCGGCTTTGCCGCGGCGTTGTCCTCGCTCATATCGTCCAGATCAGCACGTTGCCGATCAGCACGGCGGCCATGACGAGCATGAGGATACCCTTGGTGCGGTCGGGGGTGCGGAGTTGGCGGGCGCCGAAGAAGGCGAGCGCTAAGGCGGCGAACATGGCGAGGGTGGGGGCGAGGGTAGTCACCTTGCTGCTCCTCCCCGGGACGGGGAGGTGGCGCGCGCGTCGCGCATGACGGAGGGGGCCCGCCCCTCGCGTGGCGCCTGCGGCCTGCCCCCTCCACCACCCGGCGCCGCCGGGCGGTCCCCCTCCCCGTGCCGGGGAGGAGCTTCAGCCACCACGCAGCACCGTTGCGTACGCCGCCAGGTCCACATTGCCCCCCGACAGGATCGCCAGCGTCCCCGACTCCGGCCGCACCTTGCCCGCGAGCAGCGCCGCCAGCGCCACCGCGCCGCCGGGCTCGATCACCAGCCGCAGCCGCTCCGCCGCCCAGCGCTGCGCCGCCGCGGTCTCCGCCTCGCTGACCGCCACCCCCTCCGCGCCGCGTCGCGACAGGACGTCGAAGGTCAGCGGCGAGACGCGCTGGGTCTGCAGCGCGTCGCACGCGGTGGGGGGCGCGTCGTCGCCGACCGGCTCGATCCACCCCGCCTCCAGCGACCGGCGCATGTCGTCCCAGCCCTCGGGCTCGACCACCGTCACGCCCGCGTCGGGCAGCGCCAGCGCCAGCCCCGCCGCCAGCCCGCCGCCGCCGCACGGCGCGACGATCCGCGTCACTGGGCCGAGCCCCGCCGCCGCCATCTGCGCGGCCGCCTCGACTCCGGCGCTCCCCTGCCCCTCGATCACCCAGGCATCGTCAAAGCTCGGGACCAGCGTCGCGCCGCGCGCCTCGGCGAGCGATCGGGCGATCTGCACGCGGTCTTCGGTGGCGCGGTCGAAGCTGACGACCTCCGCGCCCAGCGCCAGGGTGCCGTCGCGCTTGGTGGCCGGGGCGTCGGCCGGCATGACGATGGTGGCCGCGATGCCGAGCCGCTTCGCCGCCCAGGCGACGCCCTGCGCGTGGTTGCCGCTGGAGAAGGCGACCACCCCTTTCGCCCGTGCGGCATCGTCGAGTGCGGTCAGCCGGTGCCAGGCGCCCCTGATCTTGAACGCGCCGACCGGTTGCAGCGACTCGGCCTTGAGCGCGACGTCCACGCCGCCGATCCGCGCCGTGAACAACGGCGTCGGCGGCAGGATGCGCGCCACCTTTGCGGCTGCATCGCGCACCCCGGCGCGGGTCGGCTGTCGCACAACTGCCATATTTTTCCGCGTGCGCTCCCAGCCACTTTACAGGGGGGTACACCCCCCCTATCTGCGCCCTCCGCTGCCCCATGGGACTTCCAACCGCAAGGCAGCTTTTCACGTCGTGCCGAAAGGCCATTGGAGGTCCCTTGAATTGCACCAGCATCATCGCGCGCTGGGGTTAGCGCCCCTCTCGACCGCCGTTTCGCCCGTCACGGGTTCGGCCATCGACATCGCCAAGGCTGCACCGGTCGATCCGGTGACGCTCGTCCGTCCGCATGCCGCGGCGCGGGCCGCCCGGTTCTTCGTCGAGAAGTTTCCGGGCCGCTCGATGTATGCGGTCAAGGCGAACCCGAGCCCTGCGCTGCTGCAGATCCTGTGGGACAACGGCGTCACGCATTACGACGTGGCCTCGATCGCCGAGGTGCGGCTGGTGGCGGCGACGCTGCCGGGCGCGACGCTCTGTTTCATGCATCCGGTCAAGGCCGAGGAGGCGATCGCCGAGGCCTATCATGGGTTTGGCGTCCGTGTGTTCTCGCTCGATTCGCTCGACGAACTGGACAAGATCGTCCGCGCGACCGGCGCCGCCGACGACCTGACGCTGTGCGTCCGGCTGCGGGTGTCGTCGGAGCATGCGAAGTACAGCCTGGCGTCGAAGTTCGGGGTGCTGCCTCACGAGTCGAAGGCGCTGCTGTTCGCGGCGCGGCAGGCGGCGGACGCGCTGGGCATCTGCTTCCATGTCGGCAGCCAGGCGATGTCGCCGCAGGCCTATGCCGATGCAATGGAGCGGGTACGCGCGGCGATCGTCGAGGCGGCGGTGACCGTTGACGTGATCGACGTCGGCGGCGGGTTCCCGTCGGTCTATCCCGGCATGGAGCCGCCGCCGCTGGAGCGCTATTTCGACACGATCGCACGCGCGTTCGAAAGCCTGCCGATCAGCTATTCGGCCGAGCTTTGGGCGGAGCCGGGCCGGGCGCTGTGCGCCGAATACGGCTCGCTGGTGGTGCGGGTCGAGAAGCGGCGCGGCAACGAGCTGTACATCAACGACGGCGCCTATGGCGCGCTGTTCGACGCGGCGCATATCGGCTGGCGCTTTCCCGTCACGCTGCTGCGTGAGCCTGAGTCCACCGTGCGGGCGCATCCGTTCAGCTTCTACGGCCCGACCTGCGATGACCTCGACCATATGGCCGGACCGTTCCTGCTGCCGGCGGACGTCAAGGCGGGCGACCATCTCGAGATCGGGATGCTCGGCGCATATGGCTCGGCGATGCGGACGCAGTTCAACGGCTTCGGATCCGCCCGCACGGTGGTGGTCGAGGACGAGCCGATGGCATCGCTGTACGCGCCGGTCGAGCCGGTGACGGCGTCGAACGTCGTCACGCTGTAACCAGCCTGCGTCACTCCGGCCGAAGCGCCGGAGCCAGCGGGCGGCGGGCGAATGGCTCATCATCGCTGGCGATCGTTCGCGCGGCGCGCTGGATCGCGGGTCAAGCCCGAAATGACGAATTAGTTTAGGAAAGACCATGACCGACACCCTCGTCAAGACCGCCGCGGCGCAGCCCGCCGACACCTCGAACCGCAAGGCGGAGCTGCTCTCCACCACCGTGCAGCATATCGACATCACCAGCTTCGACGCGCGGCCGATCGTCGACGCGATGAAGAAGATGTCGTTCACCAGCCGCGACCTCGGCCGCGCGACCGAGATCTACAACCAGATGCTGGGCGACCGCGACTGCACGATCTTCCTCGTCATCGCCGGCTCGACCTCGGCGGGCGGGTGCATGGACCTGTATGCGGAGCTGGTGCGCAACAACATGGTCGACGGCATCGTCGCGACCGGCGCGACCATCGTCGACATGGATTTCTTCGAGGGGCTCGGTCACAAGCATTACCAGGCGCTGGAGGTGCCCGACGACGACACGCTGCGTTCGCTCTACATCGACCGCATCTACGACACCTATATCGACGAGGAGCAGCTCCAGGACTGCGACCACACGATCGGGGCGCTGTGCGAGCAGCTGGAGCCGAAGGCCTATTCGTCGCGCGCGTTCATCCGCGAGATGGGCAAGTATCTGGTCGAGCACGGCAAGAAGGAGAACAGTCTCGTCAAGCTCGCCTACGAGCATGACGTGCCGATCTTCTGCCCGGCCTTCGTCGACAGCTCGGCGGGCTTCGGACTGGTCAAGCATCAGGTCGATCGGATGAAGGCGGGCAAGCCCTATCTGATGATCGACGCGGTGGCGGACTTCCGCGAACTGACGCAGATCAAGATCGAGGCGGGGACGACGGGTCTGCTGATGATCGGCGGCGGCGTGCCCAAGAACTTCATTCAGGACACCGTCGTCTGCGCCGAAATCCTGGGGCACGAGGACGTGCAGGTCCACAAATATGCGGTGCAGATCACCGTCGCCGACGTCCGCGACGGGGCATGCTCGTCCTCGACGCTGCAGGAGGCAGCGTCATGGGGCAAGGTCAACACCGGCATCGAGCAGATGGTCTTCGCCGAGGCCGGCAGCGTCATGCCCCTGCTGGCGTCGGATGCCTATCACCGCGGGCTGTGGAAGGATCGGCCGGAGCGGCGCTGGGCGAAGCTGTTCGCCTGACGCCGCGCCGCGAGGCGGCTCACGCCGTCGCCATTGCCGCCGCCCCGGGCTCGACCGTCAGGGGCGGCGGTTTGCGTTCGGGGATCATGGCGACGCCCGTCAGCCCGACGACCAACGCGGTCAGCGTGTACCAGGCAGGCGCGACGGGATTGCCGGTCCAGTCGATCAACTGGTGATCGACAAACTGGGCGCTGCCGCCGAAGATTGCGATCGACAGCGCATAGATCAGCCCGATCGACCCCGCGCGAACCCGGGCGGGGACGGCTTCGCTGAACAGCACCAGCGCCGGCCCGGTGCACATTGACAGCAGTACCGCGAGGAGCACGGTCATCGTCAGCAACGCCGTGCTCGACCGGTACGCCGCCATCACCGAGAATGCGGGCACGATCGTGAGGATCAGGAGGAGCCAGGGCAGGATCAGCACCCGCTTGCGGCCGAAGCGGTCGGCGAGCAGCCCGGACGCAAGGCCCACCACGACGTTGGTCAGTCCAAGCGCGATGGTCGCGCCGAAGGCGATCTCCGTGCGCATCTGCAACGTGTCCTGCGCAAAGGTCGTCAGGTAATCGAGCGTGTAGTTTGCGATCGTCCCCGCCGCGAGGACAAGCAGCCCGCCCGTGGCGATGACGCGATAGGAACCTTCCGGCTCGCCGGCGCTGTCCTGCGCCGCGACGTGCAGCGTCTCGCCGAGCGAGCGGCGCATCCACAGCCCGAACGGCACGATCGCGGCGCCGATCAGAAATGCGACCCGCCACCCCCAACTGTCGAGCTGCGCGGGCGCGAGTGCGGAGGACAGCGCCAGGCCGACGCACCCGGAGAGCAGGACGGCCGCATCCTGGGTCGCATACTGGAACGACACATAGAGCGCGCGGCGCCCCGCCGGCGCGGCTTCGAGCAGGAAGGCGGTGTTCGGGCCGACCTCACCGCCCAGCGCGAACCCTTGCAGCATGCGCAGGGCGACCGCGAGGACGGGGGCGGCCATGCCGATCGCGGCATAACCCGGCGTCAGGGCAAGTCCCACGATGGCGACCCCCATGCAGCTGAAGGTCAGCAACATCGCCGGCTTGCGTCCGCGCCGATCGGCGATGCGGCCGATGATGAACCCGCCCAGCGGCCGGGTCACGAAGCCGACACCGAATGTCGCCAGCGCAAATGTGAGGCCGTGACCGCCGCCCTGCGGAAACAGCGTTCGGCCGATCTGTGCGGCAAAGAAGGAAAAGGTCAGAAAGTCGTAGAACTCCAGCCCGTTGCCGGCCACGACGCCCGCGATCTGGCCAGCGGTCAATGACGGGCCGGGCGAAGTCACGTCGTGATCAGCCATGCTTGCCCCCGCTGCCATGGCATGCAGGGTTTCATGCGAGCGCCCCTGGTGCAACCCCGCTGTACCGACCGCGCGGCTTGGATCGAGCAACGCTTGGCGCGATGGACTCGCGAGCCAGTCTGGTTAACACCGGCGACGGCGACGCACGCCGGGGATGCGCGTCACCATCTGCCGAGGGGGCAATCAATGGCGCAACCACCGACATTTCCGCTGCTGGTCATCGACGACAAGCGGCTGCTCGAGTTCTTCTGGTCGGTCGCTTACACCTATGCGACGCTGCAGGACCTCGACATCATCACCGAGCGCAACGTCTTCAATATCCCCGGTCCGATCGGCAACGCCCAGCGGGTTGGGTCGCGCAGCAACGACGACAGGAACCAGGTCATCGCGAGCGCGGGCAGATATTACGCGCAGCTGGTCGAGGGGTTCAGGTCGCGGCTGAGCCAGGGGCCGGGCCAGGTCGGCCGCTATGTCGACGGCGTCGCGGCGCGCAGGGAACAGCTGCGCGACAGCATCCAGCAGGTCTTCGCGCGTGTCGACGGTCACAACAGCCGGACGTTCGACATGCTATCGGCCGCCGCGATGGTCGCCAACACCACGAAGAACCTGGCGATCGTGGTGATGGCGACGGCCACCACCGTCGTTACCGTGACCGGCGGCGTCGTCGCGGCGGCGCCGCTGGCGCTCATCTATCTGGGCGCCAAGGTCACGACCGGCCTCGCGCCGATCGTGCTGCAGAACGCGTCCGCCTGGGATACGTCGGTGGGGGTCGCGATCGGCAAATATGAGAATGGTGCGATCTCGGTCGGCGAGGGCAGCCAGAAGGTGGTCGACTATGGCATGGCCGGCCTGAGCGCGACCTACCGCGACGAGATGGCGCATCAGATCCGCCAGCATCGCTCGGTCCTGGTGGGGTTGGGCAAGGACGTCGAGTTCAGCACCAAGCGCATCGTGTCGCTGATGAAGCAGCGGGGTCAGCAATCGATCATCAACAATCAGGCGGCCAACACCTACAAGCGGTTGCTCGCCGAACGGACCGCGCTGGAGGCGGAGAAGCAGGCGCTGGCCAAGACGACGATGATGTCGACGCTCAAGACGGGATTGGTCAGCCGCGGCATCCCGATCGCCTTCCTCGTACAGGACATCCTGGGCGCGTATAACGACTGGTACGACACCCAGCGGCTGATCGACCGCACTTATTGATGGCTTGGGCGAGGCGGCACCCGACGCCGGATCGTGCGTTTCTCAAGCATGACCGGAGATGAGCATTGAGCGTCGCGTTTCGGCGAGAGTCGGATGAGGAGCATCGCGAGCCGCGGTTCGAGCTGCCGATCCCGCCGGGACCAAACCTGGTGACCGCGCGCGGGCTCCGGCTGATCGAAGCAGCGGTCGCGCGGCTGGAGGCGGCGGTCTCGGCGGAGGGCGATGCCGAGCGGCTCGCCGCGCTGCGCCGCGACCTGCGTTACTGGCATACGCGGCGCGCCACCGCGGAACCGGCCCCGCCGCCTCCGTCCGGTCAGGCCGGGATCGGCTGCCGCGTGACCTTCCGGCTCAACGCGGCGACGCGGACGGTGACGATCGTCGGGGCGGACGAGGCGGACCCGCCCGCCGGGCTGATCGGTTTCGCCGCACCGCTCGCCCAGGCGCTGATCGGCGCGGAAGCGGGCGAGCGCGTCGCGTTCGGGGGCCGTGACGAGGCGATCGAAGTGCTTGTGGTCGACTGACCGGGCGGCACTGGACGCCGCCGCGTGGCGCGTCCACCATCCGTCCGATCACGGGAGGGCCGATCATGTTCACTGCGTTGCTGCTGGGCCTTGCCGCCCAGACCGTTGCCGCGCCGCCGCCGGCGCCCGGCGCGGCCGTCACCGATCCGCGGCTGACGCGAATGGCGGCGCTGTACGAAGAGTTGTGCCTCAAGGCCTTTCCCGACGACGCGGCGGTCGATCGGCTGATGGCGGCGAGGGGCGCGACGGCGCTGACGCCCGAACAGGTCCGCGTCACCCTGGTCGACGATCCCGGCCGCGGCTGGCGCGTCGCAGACGCGGGCGGCCCGGTGCTCGTGATCCTGGAGCTGCCGCCCTATCACGCCTGCTCCGTGCGCTGGGACGCACCGGCGGGGACGCCCGACTGGAGCGCCTATCGCGCGGTGTCCGATCCCTATCTGGCGGGGCATGACGGCTGGACGACGCTGCCGCCGATGGAGATGGATCGCGGCGACATTCATATCAGCGGCGTCACCACCGCGCGGATGACGGCGGCGGGCAGCGATGCGCTGATCGTCGTCGACCAGACCCCGTCGGACCCCGCCAAGCGCGGCACGGGAACGGTCGACCGCCGGCTGGTCCACCAGATGCAGGGGCACTGAGCCAACGCGGCCGATGGCGGCGCGGCGCAGGATCGGCTAGGCGACGCCGACGGATTTTGGGGAAGGATGACGATGCAGGTAGCGATGCTGCAGCCGGCGGTGGCGCTGGCCGGGTGGACGATGGTGATGTGGGTCTGGATGCTGTCCGCCCGTTTGCCCGCGCTGCGCAAAGCCGGAGTTGACATGAAGGGGCTGGTCGGCGGCAAGGGCAGCGATGCCGACGGCGTGCTGCCGCCCAGGGCGCAATGGCCGTCGCACAACTACAACCACCTGCTGGAGCAGCCGACCGCCTTTTACGCGATCGTCATCGTGCTGGCGCTGGCCGGGGCGAACGATTTCCCGACCCGGGTAGTGGCATGGGGCTACGTTACCTTCCGTATCCTCCACAGCGTCTGGCAGGCGGCGATCAACCGGGTGATGCCGCGCTTCGGGCTGTTCGCGATCGCGTCGCTGCTGCTGGTGCTGCTGACGGTGCGCGCGGGGCTGGCGGTGTGGGACGTGAAGGTCCCCTGGCTTGGCTAAGGGCGAAGGCTTCGAGCGGCACCGCCAGCCCTGGACCGCGGACGAGATCCAGAAGCTCCATCAGCTCGCGCGGAAGGGCATGGCGATGAAGGCGATCGCCAAGGCGCTGACCCGGTCGGAGGAATCGATCAAGGACCGCGCCAAGGCGGACGGACTGACGATCGCGAAGCTGCGGTAGCTGGACTCCTCCCCGGGACGGGGAGGTGGCGCGCGGCACGGCCGCGTGACGGAGGGGGCTCTCCGCCGGGACATAGCGTGCGGGCTACCCCGTCCACCACCGCCGCTGCGTGCCGGCGGTCTCCCTCTCTGTCCCGGGGAGGATCAGAACAACCGCTTCAGGCTATTTTCCAGCATCAGGAATTGCCACAGCGTCCGGCCGTGATCGGCGCGGCCGGCCCGGTGGTCCTCGGCCAGCGTCGCCAGCGGGGCTAAGTCAAACCAGCCGGTCTCGTCCAGCGTCTTCGACCGCGCCAGCGCCGCGGCCTCATCGGCCAGCCGCCCGCGGAACCAGGCGGCGACGGGGGTCGTGAACCCCATCTTCGGCCGGTACATGATCTCGCGCGGCAGGAACGGCTCCAGCGTCTTCTTGAGCAGCCACTTGCCCTGCCCGCCCCTGATCCGCCGCGACGCGGGCAGGGTCGCGGCGAATTGCACCAACCGATGGTCGAGCAGCGGCTCGCGCGCCTCCAGCCCGACCGCCATGCTGGTGCGGTCGACCTTGGTCAGCATGCCGCCGGGCAGCCAGCGCGTCAGGTCGGCCCATTGCGCGCGGTCCAGCGGCTCACGTGCACCAGCGTCCTTTGGCGCGGCACGCATCGCGGCGATCCAGGCGTCCTCCGCGCGGTAGCCGCCCAGCGTGCGGCGCGCCTCGGCGGAGAACAGCCGCGCGCGCAGTTCCGGGGTGGTGACGCCGACGGCACGGGCATAGGCCTCGTCGCCTTCGCCGGCCAGCGCCAGCAGCGTCGTCTTCGCGCGCAACGGGCGCGGCGCCCAGTCGGCCTTGGGATAGATGCCGCCGAGCGCCCCGGCGGCGCGGCGCAGGAAGGACGGCATCAGCGCCCGCGCGCGTTCCTCGGCGTAGTGGAAGCGCTGGCGGCGGTAGCCGGCGAACGCCTCGTCGGCCCCGTCCCCCGACAGCGCGACGGTCACCGTCTCGCGGGCGAGCGCGCTGACCTGATAGGTCGCGAGCGCGCTGGGGTCGGCGAAAGGTTCGTCGAAGGCGTGGACCAGCGTGTCGACCAGCGCCAGGTCGTCGGGACTGACGACACGGGCATGGTGATCGGTGTGGAATCGTGCGGCGACGAGATCGGCATAGCCGCGCTCGTCATGGTCACGCTCGTCGAAGCCGATCGTGCAGGTGTTGACCGCGCGCGGGCTCGCCTCGGCCATCAGTGCGACGACGGCCGAGCTGTCGACCCCGCCCGACAGGAATGCGCCGAGCGGGACGTCGGCGACGAGGCGGCTGCGCACGGCGGCGCGGAGACGGTCGAGGAGTTCGGCTTCGAGGTCGCGCAGGCTGCCGGTGGCGCGATCGGCGAACGACAACCGCCACCAGCAGGTCGGCGCGGGCACCGGCTTGCCGCGTTCGAGATGAAGGTAATAACCGGCGGCGAGCTTCTTAACGCCCGCGACGAGGCAGTTGTCGTCGGGGACATAGCCCCAGGCGAGAAAATCCTCGACAGCGCTCAGGTCCGGGGTGCGGCGGAGCAGCGGATGGGCGAGCAGGCCCTTCAGCTCCGACGCGAAGGCGACGCTGCCGTCGCTGAGTTCAGCGTAATGGAGCGGCTTCACCCCGAACCGGTCCCGCGCGAGGAACAGCGACCGGCGATCGGCGTCGTGGATCGCGAAGGCGAACATGCCGTCCAGCCGGTCGAGCATCGCCGGGCCCCACCGGTGCCAGGCAGCGAGCAGCACTTCGGTATCGCCGTCGGTGTGGAACCGCCAGTCGCTCAGCTCGCGGCGCAGCTCGCGGTAGTTGTAGATGCAGCCGTTGAAGAGCACCGTCAGCCGCTCGCCAACCTGCCCGTTCGGCGTCCCGTGCATCGGCTGGGGCGACCCGGCGAGGTCGATGATCGACAGGCGGCGGTGGCCAAAGCCTACCCCCGGCGCTGTCCACACCCCCTCACCGTCCGGTCCGCGATGCGCGAGCGCGTCGATCATTCGCTGCACGCGCTGCGGCTCGACGGGCTTGGGGGTGCCAGGGTGGAACAGCCCGGCGATGCCGCACATCAGTCGAGCCCGGCAGCGTGCGGCAGCGGCCCGAGCGCGAGGCGAAAACGGGCGATGGCGGCGACGGGGTCGCGGCCCGGCCGGACCTCCGCCGACAGATGGACGGCGATCGCGCGGTTGGAGCGGCCGGTGAGGCGCGCGGCGACGGTTGTGAGCTTCACCTGGACGGGCGTGGCGGCGGGAACATCGCCAACCTGATACCAGCTGGCGGCGACACGCTCCACCCGGCCAGCGCCATGTGCCGCGGGCGCGGTCATGCGGATCGCCCCGCCGCCCGCGACTGGCGGCAGGTCGGCGATGCGGACCCACCGGTCGTCCTCGCGCAGCACGCCGGTGCCGAAGCTGATCAGCTCCGCGCCCTCCTGCTGCCGCGCGAAGACGGCCACGCCGATGTCGACCGCATCGCCCTGCGCGTCGACATAGCGGCCGAACAGGGTGTGATCCGCGCCGGGGTGCCAAGGCTGCCACGGCGCGATCGCGGACAGCGGCGCGCGGGTCCAGCCGGGGATCGCCGGCAGGTCGACATGCGGCGGCAGCGGCGCGGGCCGCGCGCTGGCGCTGCTCCACGCCGGGAAAGCGGCGGCGAGCGCCAGCGTCAGGCAGGCGGCGACCGCAGCCGACGGGATGCGCGTGACGCGCGTGACGCGGCCCTGCAACTGCGCGGGTTCGAAGACGGGGGCATCGGGCGCGCGATCGAACCAGCGCCAGGCCAGCGCGATCGTCCCCGCCATCACGGCGGCGAAAAACAGCCAGCCATAAACGATGTGGTCGAACCCGGTGGCGCGCTCGACGCTGGTGCGGTCGGCGGCGTAGATCGTCCCGAACGCGCGCAGCCCGTTGGCGACAACCGGCACGGCAACGCAGGCGAGGAGGAACGTCGCCCGCCGACGCCAGCCGCGGAAGCAGAGGTTCGCGACCAGCACCCCGAACGCGATCATGGCGAGCACGAACTTCGCGCCCGAGCACGCCTCCGCGACCTCGAACCAATAGCGCCCCGCATGGATCAGCACCCCGTCCGACGACGCGGGCACCCCGGCGAGGCGCAGCAGCGGCATGACTTCAGCGACCGTTACCTGTTGGAGCGGGCCCTCGACCCCCTCGCCGAAGGGGACGAGAAAGAGGGCGTATGCCATCGGGAAGAGCAGCCCGCGCGCGACATTGGGACCGAGCAGCGTCACGACCGCGCCGTCGAGCATCAGGATCAGCCCCGCCTGGCGGAACAGCGCGGTGCTGCCGACGTCGCCGATCAGCCACGCAGTCCCGCCCGCCGCGACCAGGAGCAGGCCCGGCACCCAGGCATGCGGCGTCAGCTGTGCGAGGGCGCCGCGGCGCTGCCACACGAGCCAGGCGATCACCGGGCCGATGAAGAGGCAGTGGCCGAAGGTGGTTGAGGTCCACCACAGATGCGCGAGGTCGGCGAGCTCATGGCGGAAGAGGATAAGGAGCGCGGCGGCGGTGAGCCCCAGCGCGACGAGGTGGCGGGGCCAGGGCGCTACCCCGCCACGACCAATTCCGTTATCCCGGCGCAGGCGCTCCATCTCTCCAGGCGCGGCTCGCGGCCGGTCGGCTCCCGACCTTCGCCGGGATGACGGAACGGCTGAAATCACGCCGCCGCCCTCGCCGGCTCGCCAAGCCCCAGCAGCGCATCGAGCGGGGCCAGCCGCGCGTCCCAATCGTAGCGCGCGAGCACCCGCGCGCGCGCGGCTGCGCCCTGCCTTGCCCCGTGCGCCACCGCGTCCAGCGCCGCGCAGACCTGTTCGGTCCATGCCTCCGCGCTATCGGCGACGGTGATGGTGCCACTATGGTCGATGCCCTCCGCCGCGGCGGGCGAGGCGATCACCGGGCGCGCCATCGCCATCGCCTCCAGCACCTTGTTCTGGACGCCACGCGCGAGACTCAGCGGCGCGACGCAGACAGCGGCGGCGGCGAGCCAGGGACGGGTATCGTCAACCGCGCCGGTGACGACCACCCCCTCCCCTGCCAGCGCGCGGACCGTGGCGGCGGGCGCGCGGCCGACGATCGCGAACCGCGCCTGCGGATGGCGGGCACGCACCTGCGGCAGGACGGCGCGCGTGAACCAGGTCACGGCGTCGACATTGGGCCGGTAGTCCATCTGCCCCGTAAAGACGATCAGCTGCCCCGGCGCGTTGAGCGGCGCGAAGGCGGCGGCGGGATCGAACCGGCGCCCGTCGATGCCGTTCTCCACGACCTGCACACGAGGGCCACAGCCGAACAGCGCGGCTTCGGCGCCGGTGACGAACAGGCTCGCGGTCGCGCGCGCGGCAACCTCCTGCTCGAAGCGGCCGAGCAGCCGCGCCTCGCGGCGGTACAGGGCGCGCAGCGGAAGCGGCGCGGTGTCGGCGAGCTGCGCGAACTTGGCCGAGTCGACGTCGACGAAGTCCATCACCTCGACGCCCTCGCCGGCCAGATACTGCGCCATCTGCCCCGAGAAACAATAGGTCGCGTCCGTCGGCGGCGCGGCGGCGACCGCGGCGTGCATCGCCGGATCGTCGAAGGCGGTGAGCGACACCGGCCGCCCACTCGCCAGCGCCTCCAGCGCCGCCCGCGCGCGTCCTTTGCGGCGCGCCACGATCGTGCAGCTGGCGGTGAGCGCCAACAATTCGAGCGCTGGGGTGTCGTCGGCCGGATCGTCGGCGAAAGCGCAGAGGTGGATGCGCGCGCGCTGCGTCAGGTGACGGAGCACCGCGTGCGACCTGATCTTGTCGCCGCGATCGGGCGGGAACGGCACGCGATGCGCGAGGAACAGGATGTCCCTCATCCCAGCCCCCGCGCGATCGGCGGGCCGAGCAGGGTGGCGAGCGGCAGGGGCAGCCGCTTCCACGTCGCCACCATCGCGCGATATTTGGGGTTGAGCGGGTTGACCGCGCGCACCGCGCCGTCGCTGCGGCTCCAATAGGTCAGCGGTGCGGGCTCGAAGCCCCAGTTCTTCTTGAACGCCGCCGCCCCCGTCCCCGGCTTCGAGCGGCCGAAGTCGAACCGGGTGCAGTCGCGCGCGCGGGCATGGCTCATCAGCGCGAAATACATCCGATCGTTGGCGCGCAGCCCGCGGGCCGCCGCCGTGCCGCCGCCCCAATAGGGATAGACCGCGCCGTTGAAGTAGAGGTTGAACACGCTTGCGACGGCGCGTCCCTCGTGACGCACGGTAAGGATGTCGCTGTCCAGCTCCGCCGCGACGGCACGGAACAGCGCGGCGGGGAAAACGGGCGTGCCGAGATTGCGGACCGACTCGGCGTAGACGCGGTAGTGTTCCGCGAGATCGCCACCGGTGACGACCGCCAGATCGTTGCCGAGCGCGCGGCGGACTTCGGCGCGCTGCTTGCGCGGGATGGCGAGGAGTTCCGCCTCGTCGGATGCGGCGAGCGGGCGAGCGAAGCCGACATAGCTGGCGTCGTCCCTGGTCCAGCCAGCTGGCCCTTCGCCGCCGCGCAGTTCGACCGACACGATGCCCAGCCGCTCGGCCAGCGCCCAAGCGCCGGAGGCGAGCTCCTCCACCCCCTCGCCCAACACGCCGCCGCCGACACCGAACCCGGTCGAGACCAGCGCCCGGCCGAACAGCGCCGAGCGCATCTCGGTCAGCGGCAGCACGCCCGCGATGTCGCCGTTCGCCCGTTCGGCGACGAGGTAGCGCGCCCGTTGACGGCAGCCGGCCGCGACCGCGCGGCTCCAGCCGGCAAAGTGGAAGGGTGTGGCGGCCGGCTGCGCGCGGACAAAGGCGTCGATCCGCGCGGCGTCGCCCGCGTCGCGCAGATCGGCCTCGCGGACGCCGAGCAGGACAGCCGCCTGAAAGATCATGCGGCCCGCCGCGCCGGTGGGGCAGCAGCCGCGGGCTCCGGCCGCGCGTTGAGGATGACGGAGTCCACCCGTCCCCATGCGTGCCGAGCGATCAGGCCGCGAAGCTTGCCCGCCATCGCGCCGAGGCGGCTGTAATGGCGGAGTTTCGATCGCAGCGGCGCGTGGGCGACGCGCGGCTGGCCGGGGTCGATCTCCCAGGGGTGGAAATAGAAGACCGCGGGCTGACCGTCGGCATTGACCTGGCGGACCGCGAAGTCGGTCAGCGCGGCGGGGAGCAGGCGAAAGAAGCCGCCGCCGGTCGCCAGCCGCCTGGCACCCAGCTGCGCGACCGTGACCGGCAGCTCGATCAGCGCCGCATCGGTAAGCGGGCGGAACGCGTAGCGCGGCGCTCCGGGCCAGCCATAATGATCGTGCGCAAGCGGCGCGACGCTGGAGGAATAGGCATAGCCCGCCGCCGCCAGCTCCAAATGTGCCCAAGGCGTGCGCGCGTCGATCGAGAAACTGGGCGCGCGATAACCGGTGATCGCGACGCCAGCCGCCTGCTCCAGCACTTCCCGCGCGCGGGCGAGATCGGCGCGGAACTCGGCCGGCGTCATGGTGAAGACGCGGCGGTGGTCCCAGCCGTGGCTGGCCAGCTCGTGCCCCGCATCGACGATGCGGCGGATCAGCGCCGGATAGCGCGCCGCCACCCAGCCGAGCGTGAAGAACGTCGCTCTCACCTCGCTCTGCGCGAACAGGTCCAGCACCGCGTCGGTGTTGCGCTCGACCCGCGGCGCGAGGCTGTCCCAATCGGCCTTGTCGATCACCCGCTCGAACGCGCCGACCTGGAACCAGTCCTCGACGTCGACCGACAAGCCGTTCAGGACCGGGCCGGTCGCGTCAGGCGGCATGGCGCTTGGGCGGCGCGGCGTCGCTCTCCACCCAATCGACCAGCAGCGTCAGGACGCGGCGCAGCGCCTCGTCCTGCTGCTGCAGGCGCTGTTCGAGGTCGGCGATGCGCGCGTCGACCGCCGGGTCCGCCTGTCCATGATCCGGCGCAGGAGAATAGCCGGCGGCTTCGCCCGGCAGGTCCGCGTCCATGTCGGCCTTCACTGCGGCCACGGTCGCCGCGTCGACCAGCTCCGCCCCGGTCACCGCCGCGTGAAGCAGCACGCGCGCGGCGAGCAGGTTGAGACGGCGCGGCACGCCGCCGGTGGCGTCGTACAACGCCGCGAAGCTGTCGTCGGCGAAGTCGGGCCGCCCCTCCCACCCCGCCAGCAGCAGCCGGTGAGCGAGATAATCGGCGACCTCGTCCGCCTCCATCGGGTCGAGATGATGGAATGCGATCACGCGCTGGCGGAGCTGTTCCAGCTGCGCCGCGCCGTTGAGCCGGTCACGGAACTCGGGCTGGCCGAGCAGCACGATCTGGGTCAGCGCATGCCCGCCCGCCTGAAAGTTGGAGAGCATGCGCAGCTCCTCCAGCGCCCCCAGGGGCAGTGCCTGCGCCTCGTCGACGACGATCAGCGTCCGCTTGCCCGCCCGCGCGACCGCGTGGAAGCCGCGCTCGATGGCGAGCAGCAGCTGCGCCTTGTCCAGCCCGGCGGTATCGATGTCGAGTTGGGTCGCGACGGTGCGGAGCAGGTCGTCGGCGTCGATCGCGCTGGACGCGATCTGGACGACGTGGAGGGGCGTGCGGTCGATCGTGTCGAGCAGGTGCCCGATCAGCGTCGTCTTGCCCGCGCCGATGTCGCCGGTGATGACCACGAAACCCTCGGCCTGCTGCAGGCCATAGCCGAGATAGGCCATCGCCTTGCGGTGCGACGCCGTCTCGAACCAGAAGCGCGAGTCCGGCGTCAGCGCGAAGGGGTTGGCGGTCAGCCCGAAATGCCGTTCGAACACGTCTGGCTCCCTAAAAGGTGTAACGCGCGCCGACCAGCGCCTGGCCGCGCCACGACGTTTCGATCCCGTCGCCGACGCGGAAGTGGTAGACGCCGATCGACGCGGTCGTGCCGAGCCGGCCGAAGTCGTGATAATAGGTCGCGGTCGCGCCGACCGACAGCACGTCCTGCGCCTGCGCGGGCTCATAATAATCCGCGAACCCCTGCAGGTCGACGCCCGACACCGGGGTCAACGCGCGGCTGAGGAAGACCTGGCCGTAATAGCTCTCGTCCTCGACGCCGTAGATGCTGATGCCGGGGCGATCGGGCGCGTAGAGCTTGCGGTTCGCATAGCCGACGCCCGCACCATAGGTGGTGTGGCCGCGCGTGGCGCTGACCACCGCATCGACGCCGCGAGCGCGGTAGCTGGCGTCGGTGACCGACTGGAATGCGCTGTTCAGGCAACCGCCGGGCGTCGCGCCCGCGTTGCCGTAGGTGCAGCCGGTGAACGCCTGCGCGAACTGGTCGCGGGTCGCGACGAAGCTGGTCGGCAGCGCGGCCAGCCCCTGGCGGAGCTGGCGGCCGAAGGTCGTCACCTGGTCATAGACCTGGATGCCGACGCCGACCGAGGGAGTCGCCGCCCAATGCGCGACGCCAGTGTAGCTCATCGATCCGTAGCGGCGGCCGACATGCCCCTCCAGCGAGGTACGCGGGCTGGGCCGCCAGACGACGCCTGCATCGTAATAGATACCGTCGGTGCGATAGGTGACGCGGCGGGGCTGGCTGTCGTCGATCGCGAAGCGGCCGCGGGCGTCGATCACCGGCGCGCCCGTGCCGTCGAGTAGCGGCGCGCGTTCGCTGGTCTTGACCCGCTCGTAGCCGACGCCTGCCGTCAGCGCGACCGTTTCGGAGACCGGAAGCAGCGCGTCGTCACGCACGAACCAGCTGTCGTAATGCTGCTGCAGCGCGCCTGAGCGTTCTTGTTCCCAGCCGGCGCTGGCGGTCAGCCCGACCGGCAGCAGCACGCGCGGCGCCAGCCCGACCGTCAGCCCCGCTACCTGGCTGACCGAATGATCATAGGCGTTGGTACGCGGCTGCCCGGCGAGGACGGGCGAATAGCCGGGCTGATCCACCTTGGTATAGCCGATGCGATACAGACCGGCGGCGGTGGCCGACCCTGCGCGCGTCGCCAGCGTCGGGCCGGCATAGACCGAATAGAGCTGCGACACGTTCCGGTTGTCCGACGCGAAGATGCCGGGCGCTTCACCGCGGATGTCGCTGCGGGTGCGGGTCGCGAGCGCGCCGCCCTCCAGCGTCAGTTCGGGGGTCAGCCGGAACGCCGCGCGGGCGAGTCCCGAATGAACGTCGACGTCGCTGTCGCCGCGCTGATACCCAAAGCGATGCTCGTAGCGGTAGGACAGCTGCGCCGAGGTGCGCGCGGTGTCGATCGACGCATCCACGCCCGCCGCGGCGGAGGTATAGGTCACCGCATCGTCGCCTTTCAGGTCGATGTCGACGGTCTGGCTGAGCTCGATATACGGCCGCACCTGCGTTCGCGGGTGCGAGCGGGGGGGCACGGGCGCGACCGGCGCGGCGGTCTGTGGCGCGCCGTCGGGCGCGACCTGCGCAAGTGCGGGACCGGCGGTGGCGAGCGCGGCCGTCGCGGCGGCGGCAAGCAGAATTGGGCGGGACATCAGGTCAACTCCTGACCGTAATAGCTGCCGAACCGGTCGCGGTCGGGGACGAAGGTGACGGCGTTGAGGAGCAGCCCGACATGCGCGCAGCCGTCGAGGACGCCGACCGCGGCGCCGATCTCGCTTTCCGGGGTGCGATCGGCGCGGACGACAAGCATCACCTGCCCGACCAGCATCGCCAGCACCCCGGCGGGACTGGCGGCGAGCGCAGGCGGGGAATCGAAGACCAGCAGGCGGCGCGGGTTGGCGGCCAGCAGGCGGGCGATGACCGCCGTGGTCCGCGCGCTGGCGAGCAGCTCGGTATCCATTGCGGTCTTCGCGCCCGCGGGCAGCACCGCAAAATGCGGCACGTCGGTGCGGATCACCAGGTCTTCGGGGTCGAGGCTGGCGTCGTGGAGCGCGTCGAGCAGCCCGGCCCCCGGGGTGAGTCCCAGGCGGCGGCAGATGTCGGGCTTGGCGACGTCGGCGTCGACCAGCAGCACTTCGGTATCGCGCTCGGCGGCGATCGAGAGCGCCAGGTTGATCGCGCAGAAGGTCTTGCCGTCGCCCGGCCGCGCCGAGCAGACCAGCAACGAGCGCGCCTTGTCCGGCGCGCCGCCCTGTTCGATGCGGTGCTTGGTGACGAACAGCTGGCGCTTCACCAGCCGGAACTCCTCCGCCAGCGGCCCGACCGGCGCGCCGGGGACGATCATGCCATGCTCGGCCAGCAGACCGCGGTCGATCCGCGCCTCGCCCGGGGTGACGGGCGGCGGGGTGAAGCCGTCCTCGCTCGCGTCGGCGTCGGCCAGGAACTCGGCGGGAATCGCGGCGAGGGTCGCCTCGACTCCCCTGCCTGCCGACGAGGAAGGGCCGGAAGGGTGCGCAAGAGGCTCCGGCGGCGCGACGCCGTGCGGGAAAGGCAGCGGCGAGGCCGGTATGCGTGCGTCGGCGGGAGCGGCAGCGGGAGGCTCGGGCGTCGGTGCCGGTGCCGGTGCCGGTGTTTGAGCACCGGCGCCCAAACCGTTCCCCTGCCTGGCGATGACAGCAGGGGGCGCGAACAGCATCGCGCGTTCCAGCAGCGACAGCTCGCGTGCGGCATGCAGGCTGCGGGGGGCGGGCATGTCGGTCATGCGGCCATCCCCCGCTGCAGGAACTCGACCCCGATCAGCAGCGCATAGGCCGCCGCCAGCGCGCCGACGCCGCCCGCGAACAGTCTCAGCCGCTTGGCGCGCGCGTCCGCCTGGGCGCGGGTCACCATCTCGCCGATCGCGCCAAGCACGGGCATCCCCGCGGCGCGCTCCAGCTTGGGCGCGGTCGCAAAGGTCTGGCGCAGCTGCCCCATCCCGAACGCTGAGCCGACCCCGGCCGCCAGCCCCGCCAGCAGCACCCCGGTCAGGAGCAGCAGCCGGTTGGGCGCGGCAGGGGTGTGCGGTGTCGTCGGCGGGTCGATGACGGAGAACTTGACCTGATCGGTCTGCGACTGCGCCGCGCCGCGCAGGTTGATCTGCTCGCGCTGGGTCAGCAGCTGATCATACTGGTCGCGCAGCACCTGATAGTCGCGCTCGATCCGGCCCTGTTCGGCCGCGACCTGGGGGTCGACCGCCAGCTTGGCGGCGAGCTGGTCGAGGTCGCCCTGCAGCTGCGCCTTGCGGATGCGCAGCGACGCGACGGTCGCCTCCTTGTCCGCCTTCATCGACTGAAGCGAGAGATACAGCGGGTTGGGCGTGCCGCCCGCGGCCGCGCCGGTCATCGGCTCCCCGTGCGCCGCAGCGGTCGCCTGGACGAGCTGCGCCCGCAGCGCAACGACGTCGGGATGGTTCTCGGTGTAGCCGCGCGCGCGCGCATCGGCGAGCTGGCCGTTGATCGCGGCGACCCGCGCGCGCGCGGGGCCGAGCCCCGCGGCCGGACCGGTGCCGGCGATCGACGCGGGCGTGGAGGCGAGCTGGCCCTGTACGGCAGCCAGCGCCGACTGCGCGGCGCCCAGGTCGCCGTCGACCTGCGCCATCTGCTGACGCGACGCGCCGATGCGGTCGGCGACCGAGCCGGTGCCGGGGAGCGAGCCGAGATAGCGGTTCTGAAAATCGGCGCGTTTCGCCTCGGCATCCGCAAGCTGCGTCTGGCGCGCGGCGAGCTGCGCGTCGAGGAAGCGCAGCGACGATTGGGTCTGCGTCCGGTCGCCGGCCAGATTGGTCTCGACGAAGATGTCGATCAGCTTCTGGGTGACGGTCCGCGCCAATTTGGGCGAAGGCTGTGTCGTCGTGATCTCGAACAGATTGTCGCCCTGCGGCGTCACCTTGATGTTCTGCATCAGCCCGGCGACGCGGTCGGCGACGTCGCGGTCGCTGGCGACGGTCATCGCCAAGTCGGTGCCGCGCACCACCTTTTCCAGGTTGACGGCGCTGACCAGCGTCTGACGGATATGATCCAGGTCGCGGCCGCTGTCGGGCTGCGCGCCGTTCATCGACGCCGGCAGGATCTGCTGCATCTGGACAAAGACGCGCGCGCGGCTCTCATATCGGCTGGGAATCTGCGACACCACCAGCCAGCCGAGCACGCACACGCCCCAGGCTACGCCCAGCGCCAGCCAGCGCCGGGTCCAGATCACGTGCAGCGCGAGGCGCAGCTCGTCGTAGATCGAACTCACGCGCGCCTCAGAACATCGACTGCGGAATAATGATGACGTCGCCCGGCTGGAGACGGACATTGGCGGACGAGTCGCCGCGGTGGAGCAGCCGCGCGACGTCGATCCGGTATTCGTGCTGCTGACCGGTGTCGCGATCGTAGCGGACCAGCTTGGCGCGGTTGCCCGCGGCATACTGGCTCAGTCCGCCGACCGCGATCATGGCGTCGAGCAGCGTCATGTTCGCGCGGAACGGGATCGACGCCGGGTGCTCCGTCGCGCCGACGATGCGGACCTGCTGGCTGAAGGTACCGGCGAAGTTTTCCACCATCACCTGCACGATCGGATCGTGGACATACTCGCCCAGCGCACGCTTCATATCGGCGGCGAGCTGCGCCGGGGTCTTGCCGACCGCGGGCATGTCGGCGACCAGCGGCGTCGTGATGCGGCCGTCCGGGCGGACCTGCACCTTCGCGCTCAGCTCCGGGTTGCGCCACACGAAGATGTTGAGCTGGTCGAGCGGGCCGATGACATATTCCTCACCCGGCTGTTCCTGTCCCGCGACATAGGACGCGGCGGGCAACTCCGTGCGGCCGCCCGATGCGCAGGCGGTCAGCGCCTGGGCGGCGGCCCCGAGGATGAGGACAGAGCGGGTAACCGAACGCATGCGAGCCTCCTCGCGGCCGCACGCACGACCGCTGGTTTCAGGCGTCCTTCATCGCCAAGAGAGGTGAAGATCGGGTTAGGAATGTGCGAGGGCGGTATGAGGGACGGGCAGCGTCAGCCCGCCAGCAGCTCCAGCGCGGGCGGGTGGCCCAGGAACGCGGCGGGGCTGGCGGTGGCGCCATAGGCACCGGCCAGGAACACCGCGATCAGGTCGCCTGCGTTGGCCGGCGGCAATCCGACCCGGTCACCGATGCGGTCGAGGGGGGTACATAGCGGGCCTACGACGCTGACCGTCTCCACGCGCGCGCCATTGACGGTGTTGGCGACCGCGATGGGATAGTTGCGCCGGACCACGGTGCCCAGGTTGCCGGTGGCGGCGAGCTGATGATGGAGGCCGCCGTCGCAGACCAGGAAGGTCTCCCCCATCGACGCCTTCCGATCGACGACGCGGGTCAGGTACACGCCGCACTCCGCGACCAGCCAGCGGCCGAGCTCGATCGCGAAGCGTGTCTCCGCCAACCCCGCCGGGCGCACCGCCAGCGCTTCGGCCAACGCCGCTCCGACGCGTTCGACGTCGAGCGTCTCATCGCCGGAGAAATAGGGCACCCCGAAGCCGCCGCCGAGATTGACCAGCGGCGGCGCGGCCCCCGCCGCCTCGCTCAACCGCGCGGTCAGCGCCAGCGTCGCAGCCTGCGTGTCGACGATCGCCTGCGCGTCCAGCGTTTGACTCCCCGCATAGACGTGCCACCCGCGCCAGTCCGCGCCGGTGCCGATCAGCCGTCTCGCCAGCGCCGCCGCCCGTTCCGCGTCGACCCCGAAGGGCGACGGCCGCCCCCCCATCCGCATCCCCGACCCGCGCAGCTCGACATCCGGATTGACCCGGATCGCGAGGCGGGGCGGGACGCCGAGCCGGTCCGCCTGCGCCAGCGCGCGGTCGGCCTCACCCTCGGATTCAAGGTTGATCGTCGCCGCCGCCTGGATCGCCGCGGCGAGTTCGGCGTCGCGCTTGCCGGGCCCGGCGAAGCTGATCGCGCCGGCGGGCTTGACCGCCAGCGCGCGGTCGAGCTCGCCCGCCGACGCCACGTCCAGCCCGTCGACCAGCGGCGCGAGCGCGGCGAGGAGCGGCGGGAAGGGGTTGGCCTTGATCGCATAGTGTAGATCGACCTCCGGAAACGCCGCGCGGAAGCGCGCGACGCGCGCAGCGACGATCGCCGGGTCATAGACGAAGCACGGCGTCGCCCCCGCCTGTGCGGCCCAACGCTCGGCGGGGCGACCGGCGATGTGAAGGACCCCGCGCTGCGCGGCGAACTCGGGCGGGAGAGGACCGGTGGGCTTCATGGTCAGATCCTCCCCGCGCGCGGGGAGGTGGCAGCCGCTTCGGCGGCTGACGGAGGGGGCTCTCCGCCACCGGTCCGCGCGCGGCCTGCCCGCTCCACCATCGCTATGCGATGGTCCCCCTCCCCGTCCCGGGGAGGAGTGAGGGCAGCCTTCAACCACGCCCGATCCAGCTTCCCGTTGGCGTTGCGCGGCAGCGTCTCGCGCCAGTCGTAGCGCTGCGGCTGCATGAACCCCGGCATCTCGGCGCGAAGCCGCGCGCGCAGCGCCCCCTCCCTGGCCGGATCGCCCGCCAACACCACGACGATCGCCTGGCCTAGCCGTTCGTCCGGCACCCCGAACGCAACAGCCTCACGCGCCTCGCCGCCGGCGAGCACCGCCTCCTCCACCTCGGTCGGACTGACGCGGGTGCCGCTCGTCTTGATCATCTCGTCGCCCCGCCCGACGAAGCGGAGCAGGCCGTCCGCGCCGATCGCGCCGATGTCGCCGGACCACACCGCACGTCCCTGCATCGCGAACCAGGACGGTGCGGGGCGGAAGCGCTCCGCCTCTCGCTCGGGCGCCTGCCAATAGCCGAGCGACACCAGCGGGCCCGCATGGACGATCTCGCCCGGCTCGCCCGGATCGGGCCGCGTCCCGTCGGCGCGCACTGTCGCGACCTCGGCGAAAGGGATTGCCGCGCCGATCGCGTCGGGGTGCGCGTCGATCAGCGCGGGAGCGAGGAAGGTCGATCGGAACGCCTCGGTGATACCGTACATCGCGTAGAGATCGGCGTGCGGAAAGCGCGTCCGCAGCGCCTGCACCAGCCGCGGCGTCAGCGCGCCGCCGGAGTTGGTCAGCCGCCGCAGCGTGGTCTCCGCCGGCCACTCGGCGTCGAGCAGCTGCATCCACAGCGGCGGCACCCCGGCTAGCGTCGTCGGGGCGAAGCGATCGACCGCCTTCACCACATCGCGCGGCGTCAGATAGTCCAGCGACGCCACGCTGCCGCCGGCATACCAGGTTGAGAGGAGCTGCGACTGACCATAATCGAACGACAGCGGCAGCACCGCGAGCGCGCGGTCGGCCGGGGTCAGCCGGAGGTAATGCGCCACGCTGACCGCGCCGAGCCAGAGGTTGGCGTGAGAGAGCATCACCCCCTTCGGCCGGCCAGTCGAGCCGGACGTGTAGAGGATTTGGGCGAGCGTGCCGGGGTTGGCCCGGGACCGCGCTTCGCAACCGCCTGGCACCTCCAGCACCGGCTCACCGACTACCGCGCACCCGGCAGGCGCATCCCCCGCCGCCAGCGTCGCCGCCCGCATCGGCTGCGTCACCAGCAGCCGCGCGCCGCTGTCGGCGAGGATGTGCGCAACCTGGGCGCGACGCAACGCCGGGTTGACCGGCACATAGACCAGCCCCGCCCGCGCCGCGGCGAGCGGCAGCAGGCATGCGGCGCGCGTCTTGGGCAGCCAGACCGCGACCCGGTCGCCCGCGGCGAGCCCCTGCGCCGCAAACCACGCCGCCGTCGACCCGATCGTCGCCTCCGCCTCGGCGAAGGTCAGCATGCCGTCGCGATCGATCAGCGCCACGTCACGCGGCGCGCCGCGCAGCACGCGGTCGATTGTCTGCGGCCCAAAGTGCATCGGGGGATCGAGCGGGACCATCGCGGCTCCATAGCGCGCAAGCGTTGCCCAATTCACCCCCGCCGATTAGAGGCCGCGCCTTCCGTCACCACGCGAGGCGCATCGTTGACACCCGAAGGTTCTGACCAGGTCGCCGCCGCCGTGCGCGGGGTGCTGGGCGCGGTATTGGGGCTGTCGCCCGAGCGGACCGCCGCGTTCACCGACACGACGCCGCTGTTCGGCACGCTGCCCGAGCTCGATTCGATGGCGGTGGCGGGGGTGCTGACCGAGCTGGAGGACCGGCTCGGCATCACGATCGAGGACGACGAAGTCGACGGCGAGATGCTGGAGACCTTCGGCGCGCTCTGCGCCTTTGCGGCGAAGAAGGCGCTGGTCTAGCGTCGCGCGGGTGAGCGGCCCGCGCATCGACAGCTACGAATGGGCGGGCGGGCGCGAGGCGATGGTGCGCTTCGATCCGGAGAACGGGGTTTCCGGAGGCCCGGTTGTCGTGCTGGCGCTGCCGCTGTTCGAGGAGGCGAACCGTACGCGGGCGTTCGGCGTCGGCCTGCTCCGCGCGCTGGCTGCGCGGGGGATCGGAGGGGTGCTGCCCGACCTGCCTGGACAGGGGGAGAGCGAGCGGGCCATCGCCGACCTTTCCGTGCTCGACCTTCAATCGGCCTATAATGAGGCGGTCGGGCAGGCTGGTCTGGACTTCGGCGCGTATGGATTGAGCATCCGCAGCGGCGCGCTCCTCGATGCGCTTGGTCTGTTGGCGGGGCGCTGGCGCTTCGCCCCCCAGCGTGGAGTAGAGCTGCTGAACGATCTGCGACGCTTGCGACAGATCGCGACCGGCAGCGTGCTCGACAAGGACCATTGGTGGATCGACGGCACATTACCGGAAGATGCGCCCGATCCCCCGGTGGAGATTGCTGGCAATCTGATCGGCGCAAGCCTGCTGACCGACCTCACGGTCAAGGAGCCGCTCGATGAGCCGACGGTTCCCCGCCGGACCGTGAGGCTGGACACGGATCTTCGCCCCGCCGATCGTCTCGTCCCGGGCGAGCCGCTGTGGCGGCAGTCGGACCCGGGCAACAATCCCGCTCTGATAGAGGTACTTGCAGCCGATATTGCTCAATGGATCGCAACGTGCGCCGGGTGACCGCCTTTTCGTGCGAGGGCGAAACATTGCTCGGCTCGCTCGATGAGGCGCCGGGCGCGACCGGGCTGCTGATCGTCTCCGGCGGCAACGAGCCGCGGTTCGGCGCGCATCGCGGGATGGCGCTGCTCGCCGCACGGGTCGCGGCGGCGGGATGGCCGGTGTTCCGGTTCGACCGGCGGGGCGTCGGCGATTCGCCGGGCGAGAATGGCGGTTGGTCCGCGAGCGCGCCCGACATCGCCGCCGCCGTCGAGACCTTCCGGCGGGAAGCGCCGCACGTCGCGCGGCTGGTCGGGTGTGGCAACTGCGACGCGGCGACGGCGCTGGCGCTGTTCGGGGGCGCGGTCGACGCACTGGTGCTGGCGAACCCCTGGGTGGTCGAGCGCGACGGCGACCTGCCCCCGCCCGCCGCGATCCGCGCGCGATACGCCGACAAGCTGCGCAACCCGCGCGAGTGGTGGCGGCTGCTGCGCGGCGGGGTCGATCTGCGCAAATTGTTCAAGGGGTTGCGCGCCGTTGCTGCGCCCACACGCGAACAACCGCTCGCGCTCCTCTTCGCCGCTGCGTTGCAGGGACGCGACACGACGGTAGTGCTGGCGAGGGGCGATGCGACGGCGATCGCCTATGCCGATGCGGTAAAGGGGCTTGGCGTCGAGGCGCCCGTGGTGTGGGTGGAGACCGACTCGCACAGCTTTGCGCGAGCGGGCGACATGGCCGTAATGGAGGGCGTGCTTGTGGATGCCCTTGCCAAGGCGGGACGTCACGCGAATAAATCGCGTGACGTCGGACAGGTCGGCTAAGCCGCCTGCCGGCCCGCCTGGGCCGTCTCGCGCGGAGCATCCGCGCTTGCGGCCTGCGGCGCGAACTCCGCCGCCGCCAGGAACTTCTCCGCGTCCAGGGCGGCCATGCACCCCGTCCCCGCCGCCGTCACCGCTTGGCGGTAGACCTTGTCCGCCACGTCGCCGCACGCGAACACGCCGGGCACGCTGGTCCGCGTCGAGCCGGTCTCCACCGCGATATAGCCGTCGGGGTCGAGCTCCAGATGCCCGCGGAACAGTTCGGTCGCGGGATGATGCCCGATCGCGACGAAGCCGCCGTCCGCCGCGATGCGCGAGGGCGCACCCGTCACCGTGTCCTCCAGCTCCAGCGCGACCAGCCCCGCCGTGCCGCCGCCGTCGACGAACGCCCGCACCTCCTTGTTCCACAGCACGGTGATGCCCGGATGCGCGAACAGCCGCTCCTGCAGGATGCGCTCGGCGCGCAGCGAGTCCCGGCGGTGGATCAGCGTCACGTCGGGCGAATGATTGGTGAGGTACAGCGCCTCCTCGACCGCGGTGTTGCCGCCGCCGATCACCGCGACCTTCTTGCCGCGATAGAAGAAGCCGTCGCAGGTGGCGCAGGCGCTGACCCCCTTGCCCTTCATCGCGTCCTCGGACTCGAGCCCCAGCCATTTCGCCTGCGCGCCGGTGGCGATCACCAGCACCTCGCCCTCGTACACGTCGCCGCTGTCGCCGGTCAGACGGAAGGGGCGGCGCGACAGGTCGACCTCGGTGATCGTGTCCCACAGCATCGTCGTGCCGACATGCTCGGCCTGCCTGCCCATTTGCTCCATCAGCCACGGCCCCTGGATGACGTCGGCGAAGCCCGGGTAATTCTCGACGTCGGTGGTGGTGGTCAGCTGGCCGCCCGGCTGGATGCCCTGCACCACGATCGGCTTCATTCCTGCCCGCGCGCCATAGATTGCGGCCGACAGCCCGGCGGGGCCGGAGCCGAGGATGAGCATGCGGGTGGAATGGGTGGCCATGGACGTTTCCTGATCGAGATTGCTTGCCATCTAGGCGACAAGCGCGCTCTTTTGAACCGCGGGCGGTGGGGCAGCGTTAGGAAGCGCGATGAGCGAGAAGGTCGAGATCAAGCCGTACACCGGCGCCGCGGGCGGCTGGGGCTCGATGAAGAGCCTCGCCACCATCGGCCTGCGCGAACAGGTCCGGCCCGAAACTGTCCGCGAGCTGGCGCGGCAAAACAAGACCGGCGGCTTCATGTGCGTCAGCTGCGCCTGGGGGAAGCCGCACCCGCCCCACCCGGCCGAGTTCTGCGAGAACGGCGCCAAGGCGACGGCGTGGGAGCTGACCCGCTTCCGCGTCACCCCCGATTTCTTTGCGCAGCATACGCTCGCCGAGCTCAAGGACTGGCGCGACCACGATCTGGAGCAGGCGGGGCGGCTGACCCACCCGCTGCGGTTCGACCCCGCCGGTGACCGGTATGTCGCGGTCAGCTGGGAGGAGGCGTTCGCCGACATCGGCGCGAAGCTGCACGGCTACGACCCGACCAAGGTCTGCTTCTACACCTCCGGCCGCGCCAGCCTGGAAACCAGCTATATGTGGCAGCTGCTGGCGCGGATGTACGGCAGCCAGAACCTGCCCGATTCGTCCAACATGTGCCACGAGACGACCTCGGTCGGGCTGAAGGCGTGCATCGGCTCGCCGGTCGGCACGATCCAGCTGACCGATTACGAGAAGTGCGACGCGATCTTCTATTTCGGGCAGAACCCCGGCACCAACTCTCCGCGTTTCCTCCACGACCTGCGCGCCTGCGCCAAGCGCGGAGTCGACATCGTCGTCTTCAATCCGCTGCGCGAGCGGGGGCTGGAGCGGTTCACCGACCCGCAGAACCCGGTCGAGATGGCGACCAACAGCTCGACCAACCTCGCCACCCAATATCATCAGGTGAAGGCGGGCGGCGACATCGCGGCGATGATGGGCGTCATCAAGCACGTCATCCGGCTCGACGACGAGCAAGGCGGGACGGTGCTCGACCACGCCTTCATCGCCGAGCACACCAAGGGCTTCGACGGCGTCGCGGCCAAGGCGCGCAGCGTCGGGTGGAAAGAGATCGAGCGCGAAAGCGGGCTGACGCAGGGCGCGCTTGAGGCGGCGGGCGACGTCTATGCCAAGGCGAAGCGGGTGATCTGCGTCTATGGCATGGGGCTGACCCAGCACGTCCACGGCATCACCAACATCCAGATGCTGGTCAATCTGATGCTGCTGCGCGGCAATGTCGGCAAGCCCGGCGCGGGGTTCGGCCCGGTGCGCGGGCACAGCAACGTTCAGGGCCAGCGCACGGTCGGGATCACCGAGAAGCCCGAATTGATGCCGCTCGACGGCCTCGCCCGCCAGTTCGGCTTCGAGCCCCCGCGCGCGAAGGGATGGGACACGGTCGCGACCTGCGAAGCGGTGATCAGCCGCGAGGCCAGGGCGTTCCTGGGCCTGGGCGGCAATTTCGCGCGCGCCGTGCCGGATACCGAGACGATGGCGCCCGCGTGGGAGGACCTCGAACTCGTCGTCAACATCGCGACGAAGCTCAACCGCACGCATCTGTGGCCGGGCAAGACGACCTACCTCCTCCCCTGCCTCGGCCGCATCGAGCTGGACCGCCAGGCGGGCGGCGCCCAGACGGTGACGATGGAGGATTCGTTCAGCCGCATCTACGGTTCGACAGGGCGGGTCGCGCCGGCCGCGGATACGCTGCTGAGCGAGGCGGCGATCGTAGCCGGGATCGCCACCGCGACACTGGCGCCCAATCCCAAGGTCGACTGGACCGCATGGGCCGGCGACTATGGCCTAGTCCGCGACGAGATCGAGAAGACCTGGCCCGACCTGTTCGCGCGGTTCAACGAGCGGCTCGAGGCGCCCGGCGGCTTCTGGAAGGGCAACCCCGCCGCGCATCGCGAGTGGAAGACGGGCAGCGGCCGGGCTGAGTTCAACGTGCCCGAGGTGATGAACGCGACCGGCTTCGAGGACGCGGACGGCAAGTTCCGGCTCGTGACGCTCAGGTCCAACGACCAGTTCAACACCACCGTCTATGGCTATGACGACCGCTTCCGCGGCATCAAGGGCACGCGCTGCGTGGCGATGATGAACCGGCAGGACATGGCCGCGCTGGGTGTGGCGGACGGCGATACCGTGGCGCTGGTCGGCGCGCACGGCGATAACGACGACAAGCGCGTCGATGGGCTGCGCGTCGTCGCGTACAACATTCCCCGCGGCTGCATCGGGGGCTATTATCCGGAGCTCAACCTGCTGATCCCGGTCGCGCATCATGCGGTCGAAAGCCATGTGCCTGCCGCCAAGACCGTGCCCGTGCGGGTGGAGAAGGTCGCGTGACGGACAAGGGTGTCCTGGGCGCCGTGCTGACCGGCGGCCAGTCGTCGCGCTTTGGCTCGAACAAGGCCGAGGCCGAGTGGAACGGGCGCTCGCTGGCCGAGCACGCGGCGGCATTGATCGCACAGCATGTCGACGCGGTCGTCATGCTCGGTGGTGAAGGCGTGGCCGATCTGCCCCGCTCCGGCCTTGGCCCTCTTGGCGGGATCGCCGGCGCGCTCGCCTATGCGGAGGGGAACGGGTTCGACAGCGTCTTGACGATCGGCTGCGACATGCCGCGCGTACCGACCGCGCTGATCTGGGCGCTGCTGCGGCGCGCGCCCGCCTTTTGCAGCGATGCGCCGGTGCTCGGGCATTGGCCCGCCTCACTGGCCGCGCAGCTCCTCTGCCACATCGAGAGCGACGACCGCTCGGTACGCGGCTGGGCGCAGGCGATCGGCGCGCTGCCGATCGAATCGCCCGTCCCGCTCGGCAACGTAAACACCCCGGCAGACCTGCTGGCGCTATGACGTCATCGCGGGTCGCGCCCGCGGCAATGTTGCGGCCCGGCGACATCGGTGCGGGCGAGCGGCGGCTGGCAATCGAGGCGCCGGTCGCGGTCGAGGTCGACGGGCTCGGCTATGCGGTGATGATGATGACCCCCGCCGAGCTGGAGGCGTTCGCGGTCGGCTTCATGCTTACCGAGCGGCTGGCGGACAGCGCGGCCGACGTCGCGGACGTCGACCCGTTTGCGGGCGAGGCGGGATGGATCGTCCGCGTGACGCTCGCCGAGCGCTGCCGCGGGCGCATCCACGACCGGGTCCGGCACCGGACCAGCGACACCAGTTGTGGGCTGTGCGGCATCGCCGGGCTGGAGCAGCTGCGGCGGCCCGTGGCGGGACGCACGCCCGCCCCGCAGGCCAAAGCGGCGGCGCTGTTCGCAGCGCTCGACGGACTGCGGGCACGGCAGCCGCTCAACGCCGCCACGGGCGCGGCGCACGCGGCGGCGGCGTGCGACGCGGCGGGCGCGATCGTCGCGACGTGCGAGGATGTCGGCCGCCACAATGCGCTCGACAAGCTGATCGGCACGCTCGCGCTCGCCCCGCAGAACGCGGATTTCTTCCTCGTCACCTCGCGGCTCAGCTTCGAGATGGTCGACAAGGCGCTGGTCGCAGGCGTGGCGATGCTGGTCGGGGTTTCGGCGCCGACGACGCTGGCGGTGGAGCATGCTCGCCTGCACGGACTGACGCTGGTCGCGCTGGCGCGGCCCGACGCGATGCTGGTGATGAACGATCCGTGGGCAGCGTTCCCCCTCCCCTGAAGCTTTCGGGGAAGGTACAGGCGGAACCATGCTGCGACTCGCCCTAGCCATTCTCGCCGCCGCGCAGGTCACGCCTGCGCCCGTCGCGACGCCGACCCCAGTCGCGGCCCCCACGCCGGTCGCGACCCCGGTCACCGTTGCCGCCACTGTCCGGGTGACGATCACCACCACGCTTGGCCGCATCGTGCTTGAGCTGGAAAAGGCGCGCGCGCCGCTGACCACCGCGAACTTCCTGCGCTATGTCGATCAGCACCGGCTCGACGGCGCGACCTTTTACCGGACCGTGCAGGTCCAGCCCGATTACGGCTTCGTCCAGTTCGGGGTGCAGAATCGGCCGGGCAAGGTGCTGCCGCCGGTCCGGCACGAGCCGACGACGCAGACCGACGTCCACCATATCGACGGCGCGATCTCGCTGACCCGCGCCGCACCGGGGACTGGCGCGGGGGATTTCACGATCAGCGTGGGCGACCAGCGCTTTTCGCTCGACGCGCATCCGGAGCGGCCGGGCGACAATCTGGGCTACGCCGCGTTTGGGCATGTCGTCGAAGGGATGGATGTGGTCCGCGCGATCCAGGACCGCCCGGTCGCTGCGGGCGGTCACTTCGCCGGCGAACAGATCGCACAGCCGGTGGTGATCGTCAGCGCGCGGCGAGCACCCCTGGCGGCGGCCCGCCCCTAGTTCCGTCATGCCGGGCTCGGCCCGGCATCCATTGCGCCGCACGCATCGCGCATGCGGCTCATCGACTCCCGCACAGGGCCGGGGCGACGGATCAGTCCGGCTGAGCCGATCAGTATCTTCCGGCGTTCTTCTCCCGTGGCCACCGCTCTCCCCTTTCCCGCTTCCCGCCTCTGGCTTCCGAAGCGCCTGCTCGTTACCAGATCCGCGCTCGCCTGGGATCACGGCTGCGCGATCGCCGCGCGTGCGGGGGCGCTTGGCGTCGACGTGGTCGAGCTACCCACCGACCGCCTCGCGCTCGCATTCCCCGACGACCCGCGCCAAGCCTATGCGCAAGCCAAGCAGACCGTCGCGCTAACCGTCGCCTCACCCGCCAAACGCCGGCTCCAGCCGATCGCGCCGTCCGCCGACTGGCGCGTCGACCTGGCGGAGGGCTGCCCAGCGCATTGCAGCTATTGCTATCTGGCAGGCAGCCTCAAGGGGCCGCCGATCACGCGCGTCTACGCCAACCTGCCCGAGATATTCGAAGAGCTACCCAAGCACCTGGGCCAAGGCCGCGTCACCTCGCGATCCCGCGCCCGCGCCCATGAGGGCACTACGTACGAGGCGAGCTGCTATACCGATCCGCTGGCGCTGGAGCATCTGACCGGGTCGTTGTCCGCCGCGATCCGCTATATGGGCGCGTGGGAGGCCGACGCTCAGCTGCGCTTCACCTCCAAGTTCGCGAGCGTCGAGCCGCTGCTGGCGTTGCCCCATCGCGGCCGGACGCGGATGCGCGCCTCGATCAACCCGCCCGCCTTCGCGCGGTTCGAGGGCGGCACCAGCCCCGTCGCGCAGCGGCTCACCGCGCTGCGACGGGTGGCGATGGCGGGGTACCCCATCGGCCTGACGATCGCGCCGATCATCGCCGCTGCAGGATGGGAGGCGGCCTATGGGCAGCTCCTGACCGATGCCGCCGCGGCGCTAGCCGACTTATCCGGGCTTGACCTTACGGTCGAACTTATCACCCATCGCTTCACACCGGGATCGAAGGCGGTGCTCGACCGCTGGTATCCCGGCTCGGCGTTGGAGATGGACCCGGCCGCGCGCGCGACCAAGCGGACCAAGTTCGGCAGCGTGAAGCATGTCTACGACGCCGACACGATGCGCGCGCTGCGCCGCTTCTTCGACGCGCAGCTGGCGGAGAAACTGCCGGCCGCGCGGACCCTCTACTGGACCTGAGCCGTTGGGGATCGATGCTGACCGCCCTGCCCCTCAACTGCACGCTCAAGGCCGATCCCGCGGCCGCCTCCTCCACCGACGCGATGATCGACGTCCTGCGCAAGCCGTTCGCCAACAAGGGCGTGCGGGTCAGCGAGACGGTCCGCGTCGCCGCGCTCGACATCAAGCCGGGCGTCACCAGTGATGAGGGTTCAGGCGACGCCTGGCCCGCGCTGCGGTCGCAGATCCTGGCGCACGACATCCTTATCTTCGGCGGGCCGATCTGGCTGGGCCAGCTCGGCAGCGTCGCCAAGCGCGTGCTGGAGCGGATGGACGCCTTTCTCGGCGAGGCCGACGACCAGGGCCGCCTGCCGAGCTATGGCAAGGTAGCGGTCGCCGCGATCGTCGGCAACGAGGACGGGGCGCACATGGTCACGTCGCAGCTGTTCCAAGCGCTCAACGATGTCGGCTGGACGATCCCCGCGGTCGCCGCCTGCTACTGGGTCGGCGAGGCGATGGGCGACAAGGATTTCAAGGACCTGCTCGTCACCCCGACCGCCGTCACCAAGACCGCGAAGATGGTCGCGGGCAACGCCGCGCATCTGGCGGGATTGCTCCAGGAATCACCCTATCCGGGCTAGGGCATCAGCACCGTGCTGCCCTGTGTCGTCCTCGCCTCGATCGCGCGATGCGCGGCGGCGGCGTCTTCAAGCGCGAAGGTCTGGCCGATCTCGGGGACGATCGCGCCCGCCGCGAGCATCGCCCAGACCCGGCCGGCAAGCGCCTGCCGCTCGGCCGCCGTCGCGGCATAGTCGAACAGCGTTGGGCGCGTGACGAACAGCGAGCCGCGCCGGGCGAGCTGCCCCAGCGCGACGCCCTCGACCGGCCCGCTGGCGTTGCCGTAGCTGACGATCAGTCCGCGCCGCCGCACGCTCGCCAGCGCCTGGTCCCAGGTCGCCTTGCCGACCCCGTCGAGCACCGCCGCGACGCCGGTCCTGCCGGTCAAGGCCCGGACCTGGTCGGCCACGCCGTCGCCGCTGCGGAGCACGTGATCGGCGCCGGCCGCTTTGGCCCGCGCGGCCTTGGCGTCGCTGCCGACGGTGCCGATCACCGTCGCGCCCGCCGCCTTGAGCCAGCCGACGAGGAGATGCCCGACCCCGCCCGCGGCGGCGGTGACGAGCACGACGTCGCCAGGCTGCACCCGCGCGCATTGCTCGACCAGCATCGCCGCGGTCGCGCCCTTCAGCAACAGTGCGGCGGCGGTTCGATCGTCGACCGCGTCCGGGATCGCGACCAGCTGATCGGCGGCGACGTTGCGTGCGGTCGCATACGCACCGAGCGCACCCGTAAAGGTGCCGGCGCGCGTTCCCGCCGCCCAGCCCGCGACGCCCTCGCCCACCGCCTCGATCGTCCCCGCCGACTCGACCCCCAGCCCGCTGGGCAGCGGCAGCGGATACAACCCGCCGCGGTGATAGGTGTCGATGAAGTTGAGCCCCACCGCGCCATGCCGCAGCCGCACCTCGCCCGGTCCCGGCGTCGGCAGCTCGACGTCACGCCAGGCGATCACCTCCGGCCCGCCGGTCCGTTCGATTATCGCGGCGCGTTCCATGGCTCGGCTCCGTTTCCGGTTGCAACGCTTTTGCCCGCGCAGCATGACCGGACGCAAATCAAAACTGGAGAGACGCCATGAACAGCCGGCTGCACTTCTACATCGACGGCAATTGGACGGACAGCGAGGGCGGCACGCGCCACCAGGTCATCGACCCCGCGACCGAACAGCCGGTGACGGAGATCACGCTTGGCAGCGCTGCCGATGTCGACAAGGCCGTCGCCGCCGCCCGCCGTGCGTTCGAGACATTTTCGCAGACCAGCGTCGAAGACCGCGTCGCGCTGCTGGAGCGGATCATCGAAGGCTACAAGGCGCGCATCCCCGACCTCGCCAAGGCGGTCAGCGACGAGATGGGCGCGCCGATCGGCTTCGCGCAGGCCGCGCAGGCACCGGCGGGGCTCGGCTATTTCATGAACACGCTCGCCGCGCTGAAGGAGTTCAGTTTCGAGGAGACGATCGGCAAGGCGAAGGTGGTGCACGAACCGGTCGGCGTCGTCGCGATGATCACGCCCTGGAACTGGCCGCTCAACCAGATCTGTGCCAAGGTGGCGCCGGCGCTGGCGGCGGGCAACACGATGGTGCTGAAGCCGTCGGAGGAATGCCCGTCGTGCGCCATGGTGCTGGCGGAGATTCTCGATGCGGCCGGCGTGCCCGCGGGCGTCTTCAACCTCGTCAACGGCGACGGGCCGACGGTTGGCGCGGCGCTGTCGTCGCACCGCGACGTCGACATGGTCAGCTTCACCGGCTCGACCCGCGCCGGGATCGCGGTCGCGCAGGCGGCGGCGCCGACCGTCAAGCGCGTCCATCAGGAGCTGGGCGGTAAGGCCCCGAATCTGGTGCTGGAAGGGGCAGACCTGGCGCAGGTGCTGCCGCCAACGGTGCATGGCGTCCTCGCCAACAGCGGCCAGAGCTGCATCGCCCCGACCCGCGTCCTCGTTCACCGCGACCAGGTCGGCGAAGCGACCGAGGTGGTGAAGGGGATCATGGAAGCGACGACCGTGGGCAGCCCCAGCGAGATGGGCGCGCATATCGGCCCCGTCGTCAACAAGGCGCAGTTCGAGAAGATCCAGGGGCTGATCCAGTCCGCGATCGACGAGGGCGCGGAGCTGGTTGCCGGCGGCCCCGGCCGCCCCGACGGGCGCAACGCCGGCTATTACGTCAAGCCGACCGTGCTGGCGGGCGTCACGCCCGAGATGCGCATCTGGCGCGAGGAGACGTTCGGCCCGGTCGCGACGATCACCGCCTATGACGATAGCGAGGAAGCGGTGCGCCTCGCCAACGACACCGAATACGGTCTGTCCGCGACGATCTCGGGCGACCCCGCCGAAGCGGCGAAGGTCGCGCCGCGGCTGCGCGCCGGGCTGGTGTCGATCAACAGCTGGGTCGGCGGCAACGGGACGCCGTTCGGCGGCTACAAGCAATCGGGCAACGGCCGCGAGGGCGGCAAGTTCGGGCTGGCCGATTTCATGGAGGTGAAGACGATCGTCGGCGCACCGGGGTGAGCGTTGCGGCCAGCCGTGCTCACGTGTATATACGAGGTGGCAAGGAGGCGGCAATGGCAGCGCAGTACAAGAGCAAGGTGTTCAAGGCAGGCAACAGCGCTGCAGTGCGATTGCCCAAGGACGTGGCATTCGCGCTGGGCACAGCTATCACGATCGAACGTCGCGGGGACGAGGTCGTCATCCGCTGCCAACAGGATTCGGACAGCGTGCGACGTGGGTTGGAGGAGATGGCGGCCGAGCTGGACGCGATCTGGGCCGCGGCACCCTTTCGAGAGGTCGAACAGCGGCACCAGCCGATCGCTCCCGATCGGCCGGGCTTGTACTGAGTGGCGCTTCTGCTCGATACCGACGTCGCTGTTCACATCCGGGATGGGCAACGCGACATCATTGGCCGCGTCGTCGCGAGAAGCGCCCCGTTGTTCCTGTCATCGGCAACGCTGATAGAGCTGACCGGAGGCGTGTACGCTCGGCCCGAACTTTCGAGAGCCCGTCGAGAAGGCTTGCAGTCACTGCTCAGACAAGCGACGCCCATCGTTCTCGATGACACCGTCATCGGCAGGTACGATGGCATCTTGCGGGTGACGGGCTTTTCCCGCGCCAAAGTATTCGACCGGGTGATCGCGGCGACTGCGATCGCTCACGATTTGACGCTCGTCACCATCAACGGCGCGGACTTCCGCGAGATTCCCGGTCTCAAACTGGAAGTCTGGCCCGCTCCCGCTCAGTAATCCCGCGACACCCGCACGTTCGCGCTCTGCCGGCCCAGCGTCGAAATGCTCGACAGCAGCGACAGCCAGCGGGTGACCTGGAACTCGACCTGCGTCGCGGAATAGCCCTGCCCGTCGGTGACGATCTCCGCATACAGCCGCCGCGTCACGTATTTGCCCGCGGCGATCGAGGTGCCCTGCCCGGTCTGCGGATCGGCGGGCAGTACGCGCAGGCGATCAAGCCCAGCCGCGCGGCGGACGGCATTGATCGGGTTGAGCCCGCCATTGCCCGACTGTAGCGCCGCCACCGCCGCCGCCAGCTGCAATGCCTCGGGTGCAGACAGGTTGGTGATCGAGGTCCCGAACAGCAGTCGCGACAGCAGCTCGTCCTCGGGCAGCGCCGGCACGCTGGTGAAGGCGATCTCCGGCCGCAGCCCCGTGCCCGTCACCCGGATCGCAGCCGACAGCCCGCTGCCGTCGGCGTTCGCCTGGATGTCGAGCGCGGGATTGGCGGGCACCTCGCCGTCGAAGCGGATGACGCCGCGCTCCAGCTGGAACTCGCGGCCGGCGAACTCGTAATCGCCGCGGACCAGATTGGCGCGGCCGGTGATCGCCGGGTTCTGCGGCTCGCCGCCGATCTGCACGTCCGCCGACCATTCGCTGGTCAGCCCCAGCCCGCTGACGATCAGCCCATTGGGCGCATGCGCCCGCAGCGCCAGCCGCCACGGCGCGGCGGGCGCCTCGTCCTCCTCGCCGCCGCCGGGCAGGTTGATCTCGCGCACGCTCAGCCGCGGCACCGCCGCCGCCGCGGTCGCCTGGCCCAGGCGATAACGGCTGCGATCGAGCACCAAGTCACCGCCGATCACTCCGCCCGCGCCGTCGGAGCGGAAGGTTAATGGCCCGGTGACGGTCGCGCCGATGTCGTCGCGGTTGATCATCACCGCATGCGTCGCCTGCACCGTCAGGTCGATGCCGATGCCGTGCGGCGCGGCGAAATCGAAGCTGCCGCCGCCGCTGACGCTGCCGCCGCGCCCGGCCTGCGCGGTGAAGCGGTCGATCTGCAGCCGCGACCCGCCGAAGCGGCCGCTGGCGTCGACATTGGTCAGGACGGTGCCGCTGGTCGCGCTCTCGATCCGCGCCCCCGTCGCCCGCACCGCGCCGCGTATCACCGGCTGGTCGAGCCGCCCGCTCACGTCCGCGCCGATCGCGACCGGGCCCGACAGGTCGAACAGCTCGAGCCCGGTCAGCCGCCACAGCGTGTCGGCCGGCCCCGCGTAACGGAGCTGCGCGGTCAGCGGCGCCTGCATGACGCGCGTGTAAAGGTCACCGCCCGCCAGCGGCGTCAGCAGTGCCTGCGCCCGGCCGATGGTGCGCCCGCCCGACGCGATCACCGCGCGCACGCCCAGCCGGTCGGCCGCAAGAACCCCGGCGATGCCGACATCGACCGGCTGCGAGGTCAGCACCAGCCCGGAACGCGACAGCCCGCGCACCGTCATGTCCAGCCGCCCGGCCGGCGCGGCCCCGGTGCTGATCGTGTAGCTGAGCGTCCCCGACGCGGTGCCGCCCAGCCCCAGCCCGGCATAGCCGATGTCGAGGATCGCCAGCGGCATCCGCGTCAGCCCCGCCTCGATCTGCGTCGCTGCGCCGGTCCAGCGCCCGCCGACCCGCGCCTCGCCGCCTGCGAAGCTGAGCCGCGTCGGACGCAGCCGCCAGCCGTCTCCCTCCCGCTCGAACACCGCCGGTTCGAGCAGCTGCAGCGGCTGGCGATCGAGCGTCCCCTGCGCGCGCACCGCATAGCTGGTCACGGTCACTGCGGTCACCGTCTGGATATCGAAGGCGCGCCCGCGCGTGCCCGCGATCGACGCGCGAATCTCGCCGGTGTCGCCAATGTAACGCGCCGTCCCCGCGAAGCGCGCGAGGCGGAGGCTACCGCGCGCCAGCCCGGCGCCGTTCGCCTGCGCCTGCACCCGCGTCCCCGCCGGATCGAGCAGCACCGTCGCGTCCAGCCGCCCACGCCGGAGCGTGGCCGCCTCGGCGATCCGCGCATTGTCGGCATCAAGGTGGAGCTGGACCTGCTGCATGCCGTTGACGATCGCGAAGTCGACCGGCCCGGACAGCCCGCCGCCCGCGACCGCCAGCCGCCCGTCGAACCCGCCGGGCACGATCCGCAGCCGCCCGCTCGCCCGCGATCCGGTGACGTTGATCGCCGTCACCTGCACCGCCGCCTCGCCGCCCGACGGCAGCAGGATCGAGCCGCCGGCGCTGAACGGCCCCAGCCGCGACGCGCCCGCCGCCCGCAAGGCGAAGCCGTCCGGCGTCGGATCGAGATGCGCCTGCACCCCCGTCAGTCCCAGCGTCGCGTTGAGCCGCGGAAACTTTAGGTCCAGCGTCGGCCGGTCGATCCGGCCATCGAGCACCATCTGCACCGGGCCATAGGTCGTCTGCACGCCCGCGCCCTCGAAATGAAAGGTGCCGTCCGTCCGCCGATAGCCGTTGCCCGCCAGCCGCAGCGTCGGCGCGGTCAGCACCAGCCCGTTGAAGTGGACCACCTTGTCGGTCGTCCGCTCCAGCCCCGTCTCGATATGCGGCAGCCCTCCAGCCAGGCTGCGGAAGAACGCGTTGTCCAGCGTCACCATCTGCGCCGCGCCGCGCCCGATCACCCGCGTGCCATGGCCATCCGGGCCCGGCACGGCGTTCAGCGTCGAGCGCACGTCCACCAGCCCAAGCCCCGGGATCAGGTAGCGCGTCAGGCCGCCATTGAGCACGACCGAATATTGGCCGTTTCTGAGATCGACGGTCAGATTGACGCGACCGTTCAGCTTGTCGGACCGGAGCAGCAGATTGTCGCCGGTGATCGCCGCCGCGGTCACCTTGAGCGGTCCGGTGACGGTCAGGTTGCGCAGGATACCGCCCGCGACATCACCAACGCCGGTCACCCGCGCGGCGGTGAACTGCAGCGGCATGATGACGGGCGCGCGCGACAGCCGCCCGGCCCCCGCGGCATGGGCGTTCTCGAACCCCGTGCTGTCGAAGGCGAAGCGCTCGGCGTCGAGGCGATACTGGAAACGCGCGGTCGCAAAGGCGCCATCAAGAACCGCGCGGAGCTGCAGGTTGCGCGCAGTCATGTTGGGGAACAGCGCCGATGGGCGAAGCAGCTGTCCGTCGATACGGACATCGCGATATGCGTCGGTGGCGAGGTCGAGCGCACCGCGCCCCTGAAACGCCACCGAAAGGCTGCGCAGGCTCAGCGCGCCGGTCAGCCGCCGGTCGGCGAGCGTCGCTGTGCCGCTGACCGCGACGCGCGGCTCGGTCAGCCGCAGCAGCTTGCCGTGGATCAGCGGCTGCACCGGGGCCAGCGTCCCCGAAAGCCCGTAGCGGCCGGTATCGGCCGACAGCGCCAGGTCGGCGACCCGCGCCGCGCCGAACTGCGCCCGCGCGGTCCCGCGCCAGTGCGCCCAGCGTCCGTCGCCCGCCACGTCGATCGCGACGGCCTGGCGAATGCCGATGAGCTTCGCCAGCACGCCATCGGCGGTCCCCCGCGCCGCAATGGCGAGATCGAAGCGGTCGCGGTCGGGCGCCGCATCGAGCCGCGCGTCGAGCCGGTCGGTCCCCTCGACCAGCGCCGCCAGCTCGACCAGCGCCCGCCCGCTGCGCACGTCGGCGCGGCCCGCCAGCCGTCCGATCCGCTCGCGCCCGAGCACCGGCGCGGCGAGGCGCAGCCGCCCGATCGCCAGCCGCCCGACGCGAATGTCGAAGCCGGGCAGGATCGGTTTCGCCTCGACTGACTTGCGGGTGTGGGGGGCGTGGAACAGCGTCGCTTGGGGCGCGTCGAGCCGCTCCACGTCGAGCGTATTCGCCCACCAGCGCCATGGCGACCAGCTGAGCGACACTTCAGGCGCCTCCAGCACAAGCCCGTCGAGGTCGTACACGCGCAGGTCGGTCAGCCGCGCGTCGCCATACAGCGAGCCGTCAATGCGGCCGACGCTGAAGCGCAGCCCGCTGGCCGGTTGGATGCGCCCAAGCTGCCCCGCGACGAAGCGATGCCCCGGTCCGGTGTCGAGCCCGAGCAGCAGCGCCACGAACAGCGCGACCAGCACCGCTGCGCCGATCGCCAGTCGCCGCAGCCAGCGTCTCAAAACGCCTGCCCTAGCGACACGTACACCGCGATCCGCGACGTCCCCGGCTGCGGGTTGATCGGCGTGCCGACGTCGACGCGGATCGGCCCGAAGCTGGAATAATAGCGCACGCCGATGCCCGTGCCGAAACGCAGTCCGGTCAGCTCGGGCGCCGGCCCGGTATAGATGTTGCCTGCGTCGAGGAACGGCACCACCCCGAACGCGCCGAAGGTCCTAACCCGCGCCTCGATCGAGAACTCGGCCAGGCTGCGCCCCCCGATCGGATCGTTGTTGGCGTCGCGCGGGCCGACATCCTGATAGCCATAGCCGCGCACCGACGCGCCGCCGCCCGCATAGAAGCGCCGCGACGGCGCGATCTGCGCGCGCGGCGCGCCTGCGATGCTGCCCAGCCGGGTGCGCGCGGCGAGCACGACCCGGCTGCTCACCGGCTCGTACAAGCTGGCGTCGAGCTGCAGCCGCGCATAGCCGAACGCCGCACCCTGCAGGCTCAGCTCCGGGCTGAACCGCCCGCCCAGGCGGAAGCCGCGGGTCGGGTTGAGCAGGTCGTCCGATCCGTCATAGGTGACGCTCGTCGGCGCCGCCGCGATCAGAAAGGTACGTCGCCGCGGCAGCCCGGTCGATTCGTCGACATCGCGCTCGTCCGACGCCAACAGCTCGGCGCCAACCGACCAGGTCCATTTCTTCTGAAAGAAGATGTTGGTCTGGCGTTCCAGCGACCCCGTCAGCGAAAAGGTGCGCGCGTCATACGCGTCGCGCAGTGTGTGCGCAGCCGCGATCTGTCCGGTCAGCACCCGGTCGCGGCCGTGAAAATTGGCGCGGCGGAACACCACTGCACCCAGCTGTTCGCGCGTCCCGAGCACCGAGCGCAGCGTCAGCGCGCCCTCGGGCGGGAACAGGTTGCGGTGGGTCCAGCTGACCTCCGCGCGCGCGCCCTCGCCCGAGCCGTAACCCAGCTCGCCCGCGATGGTGTGCGGCGGCGCGCGCTCCAGCCGGACGGCAACGTCGACCGTGTCGGGCGTCGTGCCCGGCACCGGCGTGACATCGGCGACCGACACCAGCCCGGTCTGGATCAACGTCCGGCGGAGATCGTCGAGCGACTGTGCGTCATAGGGGTCGCCGGGGCGGAAGCGCGCGATCTCGGCGACATGATCGGCGCCGAACACGCCGTTATGGGGGTTGGCGGTGATCTGCCCGAAGCGCCGCGCGCCGCCCGGCTCGACCGCCATCGCCAGCGTCGCGGTGCGGGTATCGTGGTCGACGACGATCTCCGGCTCGCCGACCTGCGCGAACGCAAAGCCATCGCGCCCGATCGCGGTGCGCAGCGCCGCCTCGCCGGTCGCAACCGCGTCGGCGTTGACCGCGCTGCCCGGCAGCACGCCGAACACCTTGCGCAGCTCGTCCTGCCGCGCGCCGGTGAGGTCGAGCCCCGGCAGCGTCACGCCGGCGAAGCGGTAGAGCGCGCCGGGCGTTGCCGCCAGCACCACCAGCGGCCGCACCCCGGCATCGCTCGGCGCCTCGACCCGGGTCAGCACGCGCGCGTCGTAATAGCCCTCGGCGCGGAGCAGTGTCGTCAGGAGGTCCGCATCCTCCCGCGCACGGCGGTCGAGCTGGGCGGCGTTGGCGGGCTGGCGATCATGGGCGTTGAGCGCGGACAGCTCGTCGAAGCGCTGGTGCAGCACCGCGCTGCCGATCCCGTCGATGCCATCGACCCGCCAGACATAGCGGCGCTCGGCGGCGGCGTCGGTGGCGTGATCGGCGGGGGTCGCGGGCTCGGCCGACAGGTCGGGCCAGGCGACGCCGATCCCGGGCAGGTCGGACAGCGGCGCTGATGGATCAAGCGGCGGTTCTTGTTGCGATGGCGACGCGGGCGCAACCTGCGCAAAGGCCGGCGCCGCGACAACGAAGAGCAAGGACGCAGCGGCCGTACCAAGGGACCGCCCCGAGCGGGACACCATGGGTGCAAGGCTTAGCGGGGGATGAGCCCACGCGACAGGGGGTGACGCAAATCCCCTCCTTTCAGGGGAGGAGTGGATCAGCAGTTCACTCTCCGCCGATCAGTGCACCGTCCCCGCCGACCCCTCCATCGCCAACACCGCCAGCAGTCGCCCGACCTCGCGCCAGCGGCAGAAATGGACGTGGTTGCCGACCGCTCTGGCGCGGTCGGCGCGCGCGGCGGCCACGTCGAGGGCGGACGCGCCGAACAGGGTGCGAAGCTCGACCGCGTCGAGATGCGGCCGCATCGCGGCAATGTAAGGCTGCAGATCCGGTAACACGAACAAGGCGTTAGCGGACGGACTGACAGGGTTTCGCCAACGGAGAAGGTAAATGGCGGGTCAGCCCTGTTTCACGCCACCGCCGCGCCGCTGGCGGGCGGCGGCCGGACGTGGCAGGGCTGCGCCATGGCTTCTACCCGACCCGCAACCGCCGGCGGCCTCCCCATCGCGCTGGGCGCGATCGCGGGGGCGACGATCGGCTTTGTCCGGCACCAGCCGACCTTGTGGTTCCTGGGCGGGCTGGCGGCGGGGATTGCGGTGGCGGTACTGATCTGGCTGAGAGGGCGCTGAACAGCCAGTAAGGGGAACACTGCGACCCAGGGTCCCGCCCCCGCTTCTAAACCGGCACGCGCATCTGCCAGACGGCGCGGCCGACGACCTCGACCTCCCCCCGCCCCACCGGCAGCGCGCCGGGATTGTCGCTCGTCACCAGCAGCCGCCGCGCGCCACGCCGCACGCGCTTCACCAGCAGCAGGCCGTCGATCCTGACAGCATAGACCCCGCCCTTGGCATCGGGTGTCCGCGCGGTCTGGTCGACCAGCAGCCGATCGCCGTCGCACAATCCCGGCGCCATCGAGTCGCCCGCGACGCGGATCACCGCCGCCTGCCCCTCGCTCAGCCCCAGCGCGCGCGCTAGCTCGACCGGCACCGCGTCGAACCCCAGTAGCGCCGCTTCGTCGTTGACCCGCCCCGCACCCGCCGCCGCCGCGACGTCTAACCGCGGCACCCGCCAGACGGAGCGCGGCGCCGCCTCGCCGCCCAGCACCGTCTCCGCGACCCCGAAGAAATCCGCCAGCCGCCGCCGGTCCGCCTCCGCCAGCCGCCGCGGCGACCCACGCGTCACCCATTGCTGCAGATAATTGCCGTTGCGCCCGATCATCGCCGACAGCGCAAGCAGGCTGACGCCCTGCGCGGCGGCGAGCGCACGCAGCGCGGCACGAGGTTCGGCGGGCGGCTTCACGCCTTTCCAGATAGCACAAGATTTTTCTTGTTGAAATGTTGGATCGACCGCGGGAACAAAGATAGAACATCAATTCGGAGTCGGGGATGTCCCATGTCGCTGCTGATCGAGATCGATGAAGCGGGACAAGAGGTTCTGGAGTCAGGGACAAGAGAGTCTGGAGCACTTCATTTCCGCTAAGCGCCTCCACCGGTGACGATCAACTCGCGCGCCGGCGTCGCTTTGCCGCTCAGCCGGTAGTTGAGATCGACCCGCTCGATCGCAAACCGATCGAACACGTCGCGCACCGCCGGCGTGTCGTTGATCGAGAGAATGAATCGTCCCTCAAGTGTCGCTAAGAGGCCGCTGAGGCGCTCGAAATCTGCCGGTGAGAAGACGCCTTCTCCATAGTCCTCCTCGCATCCCCAGTAAGGCGGATCGAGGTAGAACAGCGCGCCGGGCCGGTCGTAGCGCCGGATGAACGCGTCGTACGGCAGCTGCTCGATCCAGACGCCGTCAAGCCGGTCATGCAAGTCCTGGAGCAGCGGCTCCAGCGTGGAGAGGCGGAAGCGGCTTGGCTGGGCGTAGCTGACGCCGAACCCGCGGCCCGCCACCTTGCCGCCGAACGCCGTCCGCTGAAGGTAGAGGAAGCGCGCGGCGCGCTCCAGGTCGGTGCAGGTCGAGGGATCGACCTTCATCAGGCGATCGAACTCGGCCCGGCTGGCGAAGCGCCAGCGCAGCAGGTCGAGGAACGGCTGGTAGTGGCGCTGAAGGATGCGAAACAGCGTCGCCACGTCGGCCGAGACGTCGTTGATGACCTCTGCCTTCGGACGGCGTTGGCGGCGGAAGAACACGCCGCCCATGCCGACGAATGGCTCCAGGTAGCTGTCGTGCCCGATCGCGTCGATCATGGCGGCGAGCCGGCGGCCGAGAACGCGCTTCCCGCCGATGTAGGCGGCCGGCGGCGTGATTGGCCGGACCGAGGTAGGGATGGACTCCATGCGCTGGTTCACTCAATTTCCCGCAGCCGGGCTCCGGCGGAGGGATCGGACCCGGCGCGCGCCGGGCGAGGTGCGGGTGGCTGCCCGCGGTGAGGCGCGTTGACGCGCGCCTTGCCCCCTCCTTGGAGGAGATGGATGTGATCACGAGGTCGGCTTTGCTCAACGTGTTGAAGTCCGTCGCGCTCTGGCCGGGTCGGCGATGGGAGGCCAACGACGACGACCACCTTTCGAAACAAGCGTTTCGATCAGCAAACGGGCTCTGCTCTCGGTGCGGCGAACGCGCACCGACCGCCGACGAGGAATGCTCTAGTTGTCGCGAGCTAGACAACGCTTGGTGAGCGGTCACGTCGCCGCCGCCTGGAGGCAGGACCAGTTGTACGCACCGATGTCGGCGTAGAGCCCTCGGTTGGGGTGGACCGTCTGATCGGCGGTGCGGTCCGCGATGGTCGACCAGCTACCGAACCGGTTGAGCTGATCCCAAAAGCTGATGTTGTGAGCGGCGGCGAAGGCGGCAACCGCGTCCCGGTATGTCGCCTGGCGATCCGCGGGCGCGAAGGTCGAGGGGTTGGCCGCGGTGGTCCAGTAGAGGCCGACGTCCCCGCTGGCCTGCGCCGTCGTGACGATCGTCTGGATGTCCGCGACCAGGTCGGTGGTCGACCGGCTGATCGAGCAGTCGTTGATCCCGAGCGCAACCAGCGTGAAGTCCGGCGCGTCGAAGGCCAGCGCCTCGTTGTTGTTCCAGTGGTAGACGCTGCTGGTGGATGCCTGGTCGCTGGCCAGGGCGCCGTTCGACGCATGGACCAGGATGTCGATCCCCGCGACGGCGCTGTTGTACCCGGTGACCGACCTGGTGATGCAGACGCCGCTCGGCGTGATGCTCAACCCGGCGGTTGTGGCGGCTCCGGTGATCGTGATGCGCGTGAAGCCCGACGCCGTGTTCGGCAAGGTGACGGTGCTGCCAGACACGGTCGCGCCGGGCGCGGTGATCCCCGTCGGCGCAACCCCGCCCATGGCGAACGTCATCGTGCCTCCGCCGACATTGTAGGCGACCACGACGAAGGTGTTGCATGACGGGCCGGGCACGAACGTCTGGGTCGGGCCGCCGTTGGTGAAGAGGTAGTTGGCGCCCGCGTAGGGTGCCGTGTCGCTGGTGCGGCCGTCGGGCAGCCACGGCGTCCCAGAGTAGCTTACGCGAGGGTCGTAGGTCGGCAGGTCGATGCCGACCTTCGCGCAGTTCTGGTCGCCGGTGTAGCCGTTGTCGGCCGCGAAATACCCCGCGGTCGTCATCAGCCCGGCGAGAACCGCCGCGGGCCGATAGCGACGCGCGTCGGTGAGCTGGTCGGCGACGGAGCTGCTGGTCCCGTTCGCAACGATCGAGCCGCCGGCGCCGGCCTCAAGGCTTGTGCCCTTAATGACGACCTTGCCGCGTCCGGTTCCGGCGGCCACGCGCGCCAGCATCGCTTTGAGCGCGGTGTTGGCCGCTCCGTTTCGAGCAAAGCCTGTCGGCGTTGGTGTGGGGGTCGGCGTCGGCGTCGGTGTGGGGGTCGGCGTCGGCGTCGGTGTGGGCGTTGGCGTTGGCGTCGGTGTGGGCGTTGGCGTCGGGGTAGGGGTGGGTGTGGGCGTCGGGGTCGGCGTGGGCGTGGGCGTCGGTGTTGGGGTAGGGGTGGGGGTCGGCGACGGCGTCGGCGTTGGCGCGGGCAAGCCGACCCACGTCGTGTCGCCGAGGCCGCTCCAGTCGGTGATCGCCACGTCCCAGCGCGTCTGCTCTTTGTTTCGCCGCTCGAACGGCTTCCAGCGGTCGAAGCGGCCGTAGCGGATGCGGTGGAGGAGCCCGGCGGTGCGCGCGGCGCCCTCGATGACGAGGCCCGGCTTGGTCTCGCCCAACGCCAGCCCGATCTGCTCCAGCTGCGCGGCGTCGGCGATCGTCAGGTCGCCGAACGTCCAGCTGGAGGCGAGCTTGCGGTCGCCCTCCACCGTTGCGTCGCCGCCCGGCAACGTCGTCGCCGTACCGGTGTCGACCGGCCGGCGGCCGAACCCCCAGTCGCGGCCGCCCGTGAAGGCGAGCCCCGCGACCAGCACGCCGGCGCTGAGCGGCTGCGCGCCGGCGGGCTGGGTCACGGTGATCGCGAGATAGCGGACGGTGGCCGCGGCGCCGTTCCACAGCGCGTGGCTGGTGGTCGAGAACCAACCGGCGGTGTCGGGCACCCGCAGTGTGGTCGCGGTCTGCAGCGTCACCTCGGCCGCGCCGGCGAGGCCGCCAGTGATCGACCAGGTCGCCCCCGCCGCCGGCGGCCGGACATAGCCGAGCAGGACTGTGTCGATCGGCTGCGCGCTGCCGAGGTCGATCGTCAGCGTCGCCGCGCTGCCGACGGCGGTGTCGGCCCAAACCTCGCGAGGATCCTTGGTGGCGAGATTGGTGGCGCCCGTCCCCCGCGTCGCAGTGACGCCGGCGATCGGCAGCGGCCGGACGATCAGTACATCGCTCATGAGCTTGGCCCCAGTGGACAGAGGACGGTGAGCGTCGTCAGCCCGGTCGCCCGGTCGACGTCGACACCGGTGACGAACACGTCCAGCCCAGCATCGTAGCCGAGCCCGGCGGCGGTGAGCGTCACCACGCGGCCCAGCGACGGCCCCCAGTCGGTGCCGATCAGCTGGTGCTCGTCGACCGCGAACGGACCGCGGGCGAAGAAGGCGAGCTGGCGGTCGGCTTCCGCGTCCGCGTCCGTCTTGAGCGCAATCGCGGTGATCCGCTCGGTCGTCTTCGCAGTCGCCCCCCAGCGCGCAGCCATCGTTGCGTTGCTGCGGACGGTGTAATCGGCCGCGCCCTGGAGCCACTGGGCGAACTGAGGGTCGACCGCGCTCACTGGCCCAGCTTCGCCTGGATGCGCGTGAACTCCGCGGCCGCGGCCGCATCCGCCTTCGCCACGATCAGCCGCGCCAGCACCTCGGCGGTGACGCCGCGCAGCTCCGCCTCCGCCGCGACCCGCCCGTCGATCGCGACGCCGGCGATGATGCAGCGCGCCTCCGCCTCCTTGGCCGCGTGGGCGCGGGCGATCGCGTCGACCCCATGATCAGCGAGGTAGGCGGCGTCGATCGCAGCCGCCTGGGCGGCGGCATCGGCGACCCAGGCACCGGTCGCCGGATTTAGCCGCTCGCCGGGTCGGCCGAACCGCTCGACGACGCGCTCGCGCAGCCCGGTCGGGTTGAATCCCGCAGCCGCAGCAGACTGGCCATCACCGACGTGCACCTGCGCCGCCAGCGTGCCGTCAGCGCGCAGGATGGCGATCATCACGTCGTGATCCTGACGCTGATCGTCCCGTCGTCGAAGAACACCGTCCCGACCGGGTAGGTCGCGCCGCGCGCAATCATGAGCTGCACGTCGTAGAGCCCGGCGGTGGGCGCGGCGGTTTGACTGCACGAAACCGCGCCGGGGCTGCTGTCGCCGTCGGTTGGGCGGTAGCGTGCGCTCGATCCGGTCACGGCGCTGCCGAACGAGGTCCAGCTGTTCGCGCCGGCGGGTGAGTATTGCCACACGGCGGTGACGGTCGAGAGCTTGTATCCGCTGCCGGGAGCCCCGCTGCTGAACTCATAGGAGCCGACCGCACTGGCGCGGATCGTCTCGCCGGTCGCGACCGTCAGACCCGTGGCGAGGAAGGCCTGGACGTAAGTGGCGCTGCTCACGCTCTGGCTTGTGAGGTCGCCGTCCGCGCTCTTCGAGACGCTGCCGCCCCCGCCACCGCCCCCGCCACCACCGCCGCCCGTCGCCGCCCGAGCGTTGGTTTGGATGACGTTGACGCGGATCAGGGGCTGCGCCGCGCCGGCGACCACGACCGCGAGGTCCGCGGTGCCGGAACCGGTGAAGCCGGCGGCGAGGGAGAGCTGCCCTTTGGTGCTGCTCCCAATGGCGTTGTCGACGGTCAGCTTGGCGACGCCGCCGGGCATCAGGTTGTCCGATACGTTCGACAGCAGGTAGGTGGTGCCGTTGGCGGCGACGACGGACACCCCGCCTTGCGCGACAGACACCTGCACGATCTTCGGCAGCGGCGTCGTCGGGCTGCCGGCGCTGTCAGCCGCGATCTCGATGTCGGGCACGCTGACCACGACCTGTTTCTGGGCGGTCACGTCGGCGCCCGGCTGCGCAGGGCCGAAATAAGGCTGGTCGGCGTAGAAGCTCCACCCTGTCGCGGCATGACGCTCCAAGTATGGGCGGTACCGGACCGCGCCCGCGGGCAGCGTGAACTGCGCTTCCACCACGGTGTCGGCCGCTGCCGTGTCGGAAAGTGTTCTCGATGTGCGGTCGGACAGGTTGACCGCGGCCACCGCACCGGCTGCATCCCACCACAAATAGCTGGTGTTGCAGTCCTCGCTGCCGGCGCTGTCTGCCTTGAGAACGTAGCGGAGGAACCGGTCCTTGCCGCCGTTGCAGTCGATTGGCGGTCCCCAGAACACCTGCGCGTTCGGCGTGTAGAGCTGCGCGCGCGCGCGGCCGCCTACCGTGGCGACTATCGCGCCGTTCGCGAGCGTCCATGTCGACGGGTCGCTGGGCGCGCTGACCTCATTGCCCGTTTGCGCGTTGCGCGTCGCCGCGTCCGCGATCCCGGCCAGCTTCGCGCTTTCGGTCGTGTTGATGTCGGCCAGCGCGATCGGCTTGCCGGTCAGCTGATTGTAGGTCGCGAGCGCCGTGGCGCCCGTCTGCCAGGCGCCGCCGTTGCGCAGCTTGAACACCGCGTAAGCGCCGTTGAGGTCGACCCAGATGTCGCCGTCGGCCGGGCTCGCTGGGGCGGAAGTCGAGTAGGTGACGCGGTTCCGGGTCGCATTGTCCGCCGGCTTGCCGGTGCCGCTCACCCCCGCCCAGTCCGCGGTCAGCCCCGCCAAGGCGATCGCCGCAGGTATGGCCGTGCCGTCGGCCAGCACCACGTCGGCCGCGAAGACCAGCGCCGCCAAGTCGCCACGCGCCATCGGCGCCTGGTTCTTGTGGTAGCCGAGCTTGCGCGAGGCGATGGGCGCCCAGAGCTTGCGCCGGGTGACGGGCGCGGCGGTTCGCCCGACGCGGGTGGAGGCGAGCCACTCCCAGCGGCGGAAATCGATCGCGCCGTCCTGGACCAGCCAGCTCAGCGACACGCCAGCGAGGAGGTCGCTCACCACCTCGGCCGCGGTCGTCGCATCGCTGTCGATCCGCACGCCACACGGCGCGGGCCGCGCCGCGGCAGCCGCCGCGACGGCGCCCGCCGCGAAGCCCAGCGCCGAGCGCGCCGCGACGATCCGTGCTGCGATCTCGGGCGCGGTCTCGACATAACCTGCGCCGATCTCGCCGCGGACGTCGGCGTGGAGATCGCCCGCCGGCGCCGTCCACCATTTGACGCACGCGATCGAGGGCGCGCACGCGCCGCCGCCGCTGGTCGCCGCGGCCGCCTGCAGCGCGGCGAACGTGCTCGCGACCGACCCTGCCCAGGCGACCGTCGTCAGCGCGCCGGCGGCGGCAGGGACGCCCAGGTCGCGCACCGACGCGAACCCCTGCCACGGGCGCGTCGGGTCGCCGAAGCACCAGACGTTGTTGGCCTTGTCGATCGGCTGCCCGGGGACGTTGAAACAGCGGCCCCAGCTGCGGCTCTTGATCAGCCCCGCCCACTCGGCCGGCCCCTCCGCCCCGCCGGTGCCGGCGTAGCGGTCGACCAACAGCGGCCGCTTGAGGTCGGCGGTCGCGTCCGCCAGCAGCAGCCGAAGCTTGCCCGCCTCGACGCTCGCCTCCTGGATCAGCCCGGTCGCGATCGTCGCCGCCGCCGCGTCCTCCGGCCCGACCTTAACCGTCACTGGCGCGTCGCCCCAGTAGAGCGCGCCAAGCGAGGTCAGCAGCGCCGCGTCCGACCCGGCCCACTGCAGCGCCAGCGCCTGCGCAGTGCCGCCGCCGCCCAGCTGCTCGCCGTCAAAGTCGAGCGCCGCCACCGATCGCGGCAGCGCGTCGAGCCCGGCGCGGTATCCGGCCGGGTAGGGCAGCTGCCCGCCCGCCCCCGCCAGTTTGACCGTGACGGCCGCCCCGTCGGCGGGGGAGCGCGGCGTCGCGTCGACCAGGACCACGGACGCAGCCATCAATAGCCGACCAGATTGGAGAGGTCGTAGCTGACGCCGTAAGCGCCCTTGGCAGCCGCGATCTGCGCGAGCAGCACGTTCGCCTGCCCACTGTCGCTCAGCATCTGCGCCTGCTGCTCGGCGATCTCGTCGAGCGTTTTGTTGGTCGTGGTCAGCGCCGGATCGCTCTTCGTCTCGCCGCTCGCCGCCACGATCCGTGCGTTGGCGGCGGCGATCGCCGCGCGCGCCGAGTCGAGCGTGTCCTGGTAGCCCCCCGCGTAGCCGCCGGTGGTGCCGTAGGCGTCCTTCAGGCTGCCCAGCCGCTGCTGGTAGAGCCCGGCCAGCGTGTCGCCCGCGCCGTCGACGCCGTTGTCCAGGTCCGCCTTTGCCTTGGTGATTGCGGTGTCCAGCGCCGTCACCTTGTCGAGCGCCGAGCCTTCGAACAGCGAGCCCTGGGTCAGCTCGGTCACCAGGGACTGGAGCGAGCCGACCTGCTGGGTGAGCAGCTGCTCGCTGAGCTTCAAGCGGTCGTCGGCGTTCTTCTTCTCGATCGCGACGACGTCGAACCCGTACTGGGTGGCGATCCGGACGCGCTCGGCCGCCTGCGCCTCGAAGTCCTTGAACGCCTTGCCGATCACCGAGCCGAGCCCGCCGAGCGACGTCTCCAGATCCTGCACCTTGAGCGCTTCGGTCAGCGCCTTCGACACGTCGGGCGACGAGCGCAGCGCCTGCCCGACCGCCGCCGACACGCCCGCGATCGCGCCCTGGCCGATCGCAAGGCCGGCGGCGGCGTTGATCGCGGCGTTCTCGTCCGAGCCGAACGACAGCGCGCCCGAGTTCTTGACCCCGCCCAGCGCCTTGCCGTTTACGTTGACGCGCAGATCGTCCTTGTAGGTCCCGATCGCGACGTTGAAGCTGCCGATCGTGGCGCCGAGCTGCTGCGCGACCTGGTTGAGCGTCGACGATACCTGCCCGCCCAACCCGGTGCCGGTCGCGATGCCCGACTTGTTCGATCCGACCGTGCCGCTCACCGCCGCCGCGCCGTCGACCGCCGAGACGGTAGCGCCGCCCGGCTTGGCCTTGGGCGCGAAGAGCTTGCCGACGAGACCGCCAACGACCGACAAGACCGGCGTCAGCGCCGCGCCGAACGGACCGAGCGCCGACGTCACGCCTTTGATCCCGCCGAGGATGCCGCCCAAAGCGCCGCCCAGCTGCGAGCCGCTGCTCGACAGGCCGATCCCCAACGAGTTCCCGACCCCGGCGACGAAGGTGCCCGTCGCGGCGCCCTCAAGCCCCTTTCCGGCGAACTTGCCGATCGTGGTGCCGATCGCGCGAGCGTTTTCCGGGTTGGTGAACAGCCCCGCCACCCGCTCGCCGACACCGCCGATTGCGCGGGTGAAAAGCTGCAGCGGGTCGCGTAGCCGCGTGTCGGCGCGGACCTCGATGTCGTGATCGAGTCCACCGTCGGTGCCAGGCGCCGCGCCGCCCGCGCGGCCGATGCTCGCGAAGCCCGCCACCACCGACGCGGCGATCGTCTCGCCGAGCGCCTGGCCGCCCGGCTGGCTGCCGATCGTCGGCACGCCGTCAGCCCTGCCCTCGGCCGCGGTGGCGACCCGCCCCAGCGCGTCGGCGGTGCGATCAGCCTGGCGCGCGACGACGTCGACCGCCGACGCCATCCTGGCCGACGCGTCCTCGACGATGTGCGTCCCCGTCACCTGGTCCTGCAGGTCGCGGAACAGCGAGCCGAACAGCTTGTCGAACAGCACCTCGCCCTTGAGGCTGGTGAAGATGTCGAGCAGCTTGCCCGGGTTCCTGAGCAGCTGGCCGATCTGGCCGCGCTCGAACTCCTGCGTCGCCTCGCGGAAGACGTCCTTGATCCCGCCCAGCGCCTGCAGCCGCAGCTGCTCCTTCTCGTGGATGACGTCGAGCGCGCGCGCCTGCGCATCGAGCGCCTGGACCGTGGCGAGCACCGCGTCCTTTTGCTGCGCGCTCAGCGGCCCCATCTGCCGCTCCAGCCCGGTGACGGCCTTCATCGCCTCGGCGCGCGCGATGTCGCCGTCGAGCAGCGCCTGGCCGACCGTGAAGGCGCGGTTCTGCTCCTCGACATAATCGCGCAGCGGCCGGACCAGGCCGTCCTGCACCGCCGTCTGCGCCTGATGCGCCTGGTCGATCAGGTGCTCAAAGCCCGGCGGCTTCTTGTCGTTGAGCTTGCCGATCAGCTCGTTCAGCCGGCCGACCTGGTCGTTGACCGCGCGGACCGCGGGCGGCGTCCCGTCGAACTGCTCGCGGATCCGCGCGATCTGCGCCGCCGCGTCGCGCCCGAACGCCGCCAGCGTCGTGCCGTCGCCAGTGCTCGCGCCGCCACCGCGCCCGCCGCTGCCGGTCCGCGTGCGCGGCTCCCGGAGACGCAGGGTCGGATCGTGCCCCTGCTGCTGCAGGTCGGGGGCGAGCCCGCGGCCGTCGAGCGCGTCCAGCATCTCGCGCGCCGCCTGCTGGTCGTTGCGCGCGGCCGGCAGCTCGTAGAGCCGCTGCTTGATCCGGATCGTCTCCTCCGGCGTCAGCCCGAGATCGGCGCCGTCCACCGCACGGCGGATCGCGGTGGGGTCGCGCAGCTCGCCCGAAAGGACGCGATCGCGCAGGCGCCGCAGGCCGTCGCCGCCGACGTGAGCGTCGGTGCTCGCCTGGTTGGCGCCGCGAACCCCGCCGCCGTCCTCGGAGGCGAAATAGCCGCGCAGGCCGTCGGCCGTGCGCTGCGCGAAGCTCCGCTCGCCCACGCCCTGCAGATCCTGGCGTGCGGTGCGTTCCCGCGTCTCGCCGGTCAGCAGCTTCGCTTCGGCCTGGAGCCGGATCGTCTCGATCAACACCGTGTTCTGCGTCTTGAGCTTGCCCGTCGTCAGATCGATCACACGGCCGATCGCTGCCTGCGCGTCCCCGAAACTGTCGGCGGCGGTCGCGGCATCACGGAGCGTGTGCGCCAGCTCCTCGGCCCCGTGGTCGGCCTCGAACTGCTTGGCGATGAAGTCGCCCAACAGCTCGACGCCCGCCGCGATCGCGACGCCCAGCACGCCGCCAGCGACGCCGGCCAGCAGTTCCAGCGAGCCGCTCATCAGCGCCGCGCCCTCCGCGCCCTCGACTGCGACGCCGGCCATCCCCTTGATCTGGCCGGCCGCACCTCCGGCCTGTGCCGCGATCCCCGCGATCGCGCCGCCGGCGTCGCCGCTCTCTGACGCGAACTGCCGGATCGCGGCGCCGGCATCCTGCGCGACACCGCGCAGCGCTTCGCCCGCCTGCTTGCCCTCGCCCAGCTTCTTGATCGTCTCGCCGAGCGATTCGCCCAGCGCCCTGTAGGCCTCGCCGCTGCGGCCCGCGGCCTCGGCACCGTCGGCGTGCGCGCCGGCCGCCGCCTCGGCGCTGCGCCCCACCTCGCCCTGCGACGTCGCGAGGTCGGCGGCGGCGGCGCCGGCGTCGCGCGTCGCATCGGCTTGCGTCTTCACCGCGGCGGTCAGCCGGTCGGCGCTATCGGCCGCCTTGCCGGTCGCGTCGTACAGCTTCGTCATCTCGCCGGTCGTCAGGTCGATGACGGTGGTGGCGCCGCTCGCGTCGCCGCTGATGACCAGGCTGGTCTGGAGCGTCACGTCAGCGCCCGCCGTTGAGCACGGCCGCGGCGGCGCCCTCCATCACCCGGACGCCCGCCCAGGTGGCGCGGTCGATCGCGCGGCCCGCCAGCGCCAGGCCGGCCTGCACGGCCGTGTAGTCGAGCCCCAGCCAGTGCAGCCGCCCGTCCGCCAGCGGCGCGGTCCGCCACTGCGACGCGATCGCGCGCCAGGCGTCGATGACGGGAAGGTTGACCGGCCACACTTCGAACTCCCGCGGCTTGACCCGGAGGCTGTCGACCAGCGCAGCCGGCAGCCCCAGCGCTTCCGCATCCGCCGCCGCTTCGCCGAGGTCGGGGCCGCCGCCCACCGCCCACCAGCGCGCGGCGTCGTTCAGTTTCCCAACACGCCCTTGTTGATCGCGGCGTAGTAGCCCTTCGCCAGCGCGGCGCGGACGTAGGGAACCGCGAACAGCCGGTCGCGCAGCGCGTCGTTCCACGGCACCGGCTGTTTCGCGTCGTCGACCAGGTGGCCTATCGTGACCACCGCCGCGCGGAGGAACTCGGTCGAGCCCTCGGCTGTGGAAGTGTCCGGCCCCTCCTTGTCGGCGGGCTGGACGCGATAGGTAACCTGCATCGTCTGCGCGTCGTGGCCGCCGTCGACGGGAACCAGGACGGTGACGGTGTGGGTGAACTGGGGGTCGGTCGCGACGGTGAACACGGGGTCAGGTTCCTTAGTAGACGGTGAGCTTCCACTGGTCGTTGCCGCTGCTCGGCAGCGGCACGAACCCGAGCGGCCATTCGAGCACGCCCTGCGCGTTCTGGAAGCCGGTCGGCCGCTTCTGCTGAGCGACGGGGATGTCGAGCTTGACGCGCTTGCCGACGACGGTGCCGTGGATCAGCTGGATCGCCTGCTTGGTGCGGGCGTTCGCGATCGAGAACGGGTTGTAATTGGCGTAGGGCTGCGCCTCGACGACGGTGGCGATCGCCTCCTGCCGGTCGACGATGACGATCCGCTCGCTGCCGACGAGCATGCGTGGCTGGACGTCGTTGCCCAAATCCATCTCGAACGAGCGCATGACGAACGCGATGCCGCCGATCGTGAAGGTCGGTGTGTTGGTGGCCGTGACCACCTGCGGCGCTTGCCAGCTGGTCACGTCGATCGTCGGCGCCGCGGCGTCGGCCGGGACCGAAAACAGCCCGGTGATCGTCAGCCCGCCGACCGGGATGCCCTGCGCGTTGAACTGGCACTTCACGGTCGCGCGGGCGCCCAGGATGACGTGCTTCGACGGGCCGATCCCAAAATAGACCCCGCAGCTCTCCTGGTTGTCGGAGATCGGCGAGTATTCGACCTTGGACCCGGCGGTGATCACCTCCGCGACGCCGCACGCGCGCAGCGCCGGTCCCCACGCCGGCGCCGTGCCCGCGGCCGCGCCGCCGACCAGCTCGAACGAGCCGGTCATGACGACGTAGACGCCCGTCGGAATCTGCTCCTGGGCCGCGAGGTACGGCAGCTCCAGATTGCGGCTGACGTCCTGCCCTTCCATCGGCTGCAGCGTGACGTCGGTCAGCAGCATCGCATTGGCGCCGCCGGTCGGCGTTGGGTCGGTGCCGTAGGTCGCCTCGTTCTTGAGGAGGATCGTCTTCGACTTCCACTTGATCGGGGTCGGCATGGTCTAGCCCTGCTGCTCGGGGTTGGCGGGGGTGGCGGGCGTGTCGAGCACCAGCGGCTCGGCCGCGGGCTGAGCCGGATCAGTTTCCGGCGCGGGCGGCACGCCGTCGTGATCGGTGAAGGCGACGCGGGTCAGCGAACCGCCGCCCTCGCGGAGGTAGCTGCCGCCTTCCTGCGGCTGCTCCTCGATCGGGGCGGCGGGGGGCTGAGGGGCAGGCTGGACGGCGGGGGTGCGGGCGGTCATCGGACGATCCTCAGTTGGTCGGCAACGGCGAAGTCGAGCTGGTAGGTGATGGTGCCGCGGTTGATGGAGATCAGCTCGCCCTTCGCCAGGCGCAGCGAGCCGAGCGTGCCCGGCGGGTCCCAGCCGGCCAGCATCACGATCACCGCCTCGACCAGCGGCTCCAGCTCTACCCAACCCGCCTCGCCGGTGCCGTCGGCCAGGTTGCGGACCGCGAGGATGACGCCGACCAGCCGGTCGATCGACTGGCGGTAGAGCCCGCCCGAGCCGTCGCTCGCCGCGCCGCCGCCGAGCCCGAGCGGCACCACGAACGCGGCGACGCCCGCCTGGGCGAGTTGGCCCTGCTCGGTCAGCTGCGCGAGCTTGGCCGCGCCGTGGACGCGCCCGGCGATCGCCGCGACGCTGGCGAGCTGCGCCTGCACCTGTGCGACCAGGCCCATCAGATGAAGCCGTGCAAATTGTCGGGTGTCAGGTCGCGCGCGCGGTCGCTGGTCACCACCCCGCCGGTGTCGGCGGTGGCGGGTTCCGCGCCCGCGACGTCGAGCTTCTTGGTCCCCTGAGACAGCTCTTTCAGGTCTCTGAGCGCCTGCGCATAATCGTCCTTGATCTTCTGCGCGGGGTCGAACGGGTGGAGCTTGTAGATCGCGATCGCCAGCGCGAGGTCGGCGACCGCGACGGGCACCGTCGCGAGCGGCAGCTGATACCGCACCGCCAGCGACGCGTTGATCACGGCGTCGGCGTTGCCGAGTTCCTGATTGACGACCGCGACGTCGACCACGCCGGTGGGCACCGGCGCGCGATCGGTCAGCTGGACCAGGGTAGCGGCCCCGAACCGGTTCTGAAGCGCGGCAAGGGTAGTGTAGGTCACGTGCCCTTCCGGTCGACGGACACCGCCACGAAGACGATCGTCAGCACGGCCGCGGCCGCCCCGATCGCCAGTGCCGCCCAGATCGGCAGCAGCACCAGCCACCAGGACCAGGCGATCAGCCCGGCGAGCTTGAGCACGATCAGGACGATCGCAACGACGCCCAAACAGCCGACGCCGCCGCTGGAGTCGCCGCGCACCTGCTCAGCCCTCCAGGCCGGTCAGCTCGTCCGCGCCGATCGTGCGGATGCCGACCGCCAGCTGCGGGTCGGACTGGAGCCTGGCGAGCTGCCCGTCGGTCAGCTGGGTCAGCAGGAACCGCCGCGGCTCGGCCCCAAAGGCCAGGCCGGCGCGATAGCGGCCGCGCGGCGGCCCCACCACCTCGACGATGGTCACCAGCTCGTCGCCGATCAGCGGCACGAGCGGCTCGGGCAGCGGCGTCGCCGCGGCGGCGGCCGCGACCGTCGCGGCGGTCGGCGTCGCGGGTTCGATCGCGAGCACCGGCTGGCCTGCCTCGCCGAAGCGCGGACCGTCACGGCCGGCGGTCGCGCCGACAGGATCGAAGCCCAGCGAGGCGCCGGTGCGGTCGTCGTCGGCCTGCGCGGCCTTGATCACGTCGACCGCGGAGGGCTCCGCAGCCAGCGGCGGCGCAGCGGTGACGACCGGCTGCGGCGCCTCGGGAGGGGCGGGCAGCGCCGGGTCCGGAAACACCGCGACACGGGCGAGCGGGTCGGCGATCACGAGCGCGGGATCGGCCGCCGGCGCCGTCGCGGGCGCGGTCGTATCGGCCACCCGCTCGGCGGCGGCGCGCGCGGCCGCCGCGTCGACGGCGGGCTCGATCGCCGCCAGCGGCTCGACCGGGAAGGTCGCGGGCGCGCCGCCCAGGCTGGCCGCCGCGGCAGCCGCGACGATCGCCGGGCTCTCGGCGTCGGAGGTCCGGCGGCCCATCAGGCGAGCCACGGACACACGACGACTTTCGCCGTGCCCTTCCACTCGTTGGTCTCGCCGTTGGCGCCCAGCTCATTGTTGATGAGCTTGAGCGCGGCGGACTCCAGCTGCGGCGGCACCAGCAGCAGCGTCGGCCGGATGCCGAGCGGGCGGCCATAGTCGCCCTTCATGCCCAGCAGCGACGCGCGCGCCAGCTTGTAGTTGGCGGCGGTGAGGTCCTGCTTGGAGCCCCAGGCGAACTGCCAGAAGCCATAGCCGACGTTCGCCCGGGCGTCGGCGCCGTAGACGAACTCGTTCAACCCGAACACGTTGCTGTCGTTCGGGTTGTCGCGCGCGACGAACTCGAAGTCCTTGCGCTTCTGGAGGATGATCGGCTTCAGCGCGCGCGTGTCGTCGATCAGAAACCAGGCCGGCCCGTTGCCCGCGACCGCATCGGTGTTCGCGGCCAGCGTCATCGTGCCGTCGTCGGCGAGCACCGGGTGGTCGATGTCGAAGAAGAACTGGCCGTCGTAACAGTTGGTCGTGAACCCGGCCGACAGCAGCTGGAACACGATGCGGTCCCAGAACGAACCGGTCGACTGACCCATCTCCTCGAACATCGGCGAGTAGATGCCGAGGTTGTCGGTCTCGACGTCGTCGCGGTCGACGCCGATCGTCATCTCCCACTTCTTCTCGCGGATCGTGTAGTCCGACTCCATCAGGTTCTGGATGACGCGCGCGCCGATCCACTCCCGGACGTTGGGGAACTTGCCGAGCCAGCCGTAGCGCTGCTCGCGCGTGGTGGCGGGAACGGTGGTGGAGACGAGACCGTACTGGCTCTCGGCCTTCGCCAGCGCGCCCTTGAAGAGCGTGGAGAAGCCGGTGCGGAGCGTGGTCAGCGCGGCGGAGGTGACGATCATTGCTGCTGCTTCCTCAGAACAGGACCCAGACGCCCTGGGCGTCCACGTCGCGGATGGTGCCGGCGGCCGAGCGCGTGCCGCCGCCGTTCGTCTTCGCGACCGTCTGGTCGTCGACGATGAAGGCGGTGCCCAGCACGTCGGCGCGCGCGATCAGGTCGCCCGCGGCCGAGTTGGCGAAGCGGAAGACGCCGCGGCGCACGCGGACCTGGATGTCGCCGCTGGCGCCGGCCGTGTTGTCGGCGATCGCCTCGGCGCGCCCGACCGGGCGCAGCGTGGTCGCGACGCCGCCGGGCACGGCGAAGCCGGTGGCGTCGAGGCAGACGAGCGCACCCGGAAAGATGCGCGTCGCGGCCTTGACCGGATGGCTTTCGACCTGCTGCGTCTCGCGCAGCGGGGTGGAGCGGGCGGCGGTGAGCGCGGCCATTTACAGAACCTCCAGCTTGCGGGTTTCGAGGAAGGCGGCGCGGTCGATCCCCATCAGGGCGATCGTGCGCTCGTCCTCGGCGGACAGGCCGTCGGCGGCCCGGCCGGGGTCGGTGCCGGTGAAGGTCGCGCCGGGCTTGATCGCGGGCAGCGCTGCGACCTGCGCCGCCGTCGCCACCGGGTCGGCCATGTGGAGTGCGATGTAGCGCTCGCGCATCGGCTTCACGCCGACCCGGCCTTCCGCGATCGCGCCGTCGACGAACGTGGTGGCGTCGCGGCGCTTGTTGCTATCGAGCAGGTCGGCGAGCGTCTGCGCGGTCGTCGCCAGCTCGCCCTGCAGCGCGACGATCGCGGCGCTGTCGCCCTTGGCGGCGGTCAGCTGCTGCACCCCGGCCAGCACGGCCGTCGCGTCAGCACCGGCGGCGAGGCCCAGCGCCGCGCCGATCGGCGCCAGCGCCGACTGCAGCGCCGGCGCGGGCATGTCCTTCAGCTTCTTGATCGCCGCGATGACAGCGTCACCGTCGGCGCCGGCGTCGAGGCCCAACGCCTCGATCAGCCTGGCGAGCAGGTCCATCTGGTTTCCTTCCGAATGCAGGGCGGTCAGCCCGACGAGGTTTGGGGTGTTAATCAGGCTGGCGCGCAGCACCGCCGTGATGTTCTTGAGCTTGTCGTGCACGATCGCCGGCGAGAGGCCGCGATACTGACGGTCGGCCATGATCTGGCGGCCCTGTTCGGTCCACTCGACCCGGCCCCACAGCCCGTCGTCACGGCCCTGCAGCTCGACGATCCAGCCGCGCGCCGGCGCCGGCAGGCCGAGCGGCGCGGCGCGGTCGATAGCGTGGCATTCGTCGATCGGCAGCTTGCCGCCCGCTGCCTCCAGCGACGCCGCGATCACCGCCGCGGTGTCGGTCAGCTGGTACGGTCCGCGTCCGTCGACGGTCGTGACCGTCCCCGCCGGCAGCAGGTGCAGCCAGTCGGGCGCGTCCCCTTCAGGAAGCGCCTGGGCGGAACAGAGGACGGGCGAGAAGCCTTTCACGGCCCGCTGAGTGGCGGAGGCGGCGGCCCGGAAACATGCCCGCCGGGGCGGGCGGGACGGCTGGCCGCACGCAAATTGACGGGGCGGAGCTTACCGTACGGCCGTCGCTGCCGCTACTCCCCGGTGCTGCCGGTCGCCTCTTCCAGGTGCTCGTCCGTGATCTCGATGATCGCCCGCTCGTCCTCGGCCGAGATGCCGAGCCAGACACGCGCCGGGATCGCGCCCCACGGGATCGGCCGGCCGCGCGCGTTCGTGCCGAACGCGCCCTTGGCCGCGCCATCCTGCATCACGCCCGAGTAGATCAGCGCCGAGCCGATCTCGGCCGAGTCTTTGGTCGCGATGCCTTGGACTTCACGGCCGAGCCGGCCGGACGGGCCGATCAGCGGCTTGGGCCGGTCGCCGTCGCCGCGGCGCAGGTAGCTGGCCAGCGTCGCCGGCGACTTGTCGCGCCAGCGCGAACCGTCCGGCGCCGTGCTGGTGATGAACCGCCCCTTGGTCGTCTGGACCATGTATTCGGCGATGTCCTGGTGGACGGGCGTGAGGTCGCCGAGCAGCTTCTTCGCCGACGCCAGCTTCGCCAGCACCGGCGCGACGTTGAACTCGATCCGGATCACTTCGCCGTGGTCGGCTTCTTCCGCGGAAGCGGGCGCTGCGCCTCGTCGGGCTCGCCGGGGAGCTGGATCGTCATGCCGCCGGTGCCGACGAAGCGCTCGCCGCCGTCAGGGTCCAACTTCGACTTCGAGCTGTCCACTTGCTTTATCCCAGGAGAGAACGCGCCACTTCACCTGTCGCTGTAGCAGCATTTCGCGCTGGTCCTCAAATGCCGAGATCGAGGCGATATCCAGCGCGCGGGCACCGCGCTTCAGGCGGAGCGTGACCAGGACCTTGGGCTCGGGCTTCAGCCGTAGGAACTTGCGCGCGACCCCCACCCGGCGACTGGTACTGGCAAAGCCGAGGTCGCGCAGGATTGCGCCGCGCGGGGGAGCTTCCTCAAGGATCGCGGCGGCGAGATCGCCGCCCAGGCCGCGGTGGACGACGACGTCGGCCGGCAGGCGCGCGCGATCGAGCGCCTGATCGATGATCGCCCCCGCCGGAGTCGGCTGCGCACCGTCCCGCAAAGCGCCATTGATCTCGACGTGATCGCCCGCGGTGTACCCGCGGATCGCGTCCCGCTCCTCGTCGCTGAGATCGGACACTGAACGGATGAAGCTGTCGGCGTCGTCTCCGGCCATCGACGGCAGGCTGGCGGTGAACGCCTGCGCGATCTCCTCGGACCAACTCGCAACCTTTGCGTTCACCGCCTCGACGACGCTGGCGCCCGGCGCGTAACCCCACCCCGGGCCGATCCCCGGCGGCTCGCCAGTCGCGGGGTCGGGCGTGTCCCAGCCGTCGGGCAGCCCCTCCGGTCCCTTGGTGCCGCCCAGCCGCTTCGCCTGGGCGAGCGTGTTGGCGCCGAGCACGTAGCAGCTGCAGCCCCAGTCGCTCGGCGGGTAGAACTTGGCCCAGAACGGGTGGTCGGGCGGCAGGATCAGGCCGTCGAAGACGTGGAGGTGCTCGGGGCGCGGCTCCTGCGAATTGCCGTGCCGGTAAATCCAGTATTTCCAGTTGGCCGCGGTCAGCTGGGCGAAGCGGCCGGCGGCGTAGCTGGTGGACGTGTTGGTGCGGTAGATCGTGCGCGTCCGCCACGCACGTCCGCCCTTGGTGCCCTCACCGGTCCAGCCGTGCCAGTCGTGCCGCTCGACCGCAGCATCGAAGTCGGAGCGGAACTGCTCCAGGCTGGCGCCTTCGCTTACCGCCCGGTCGATCGACGCGGCGAAGTCTGAGAGCAGGTCGGCCTTCTGCGCGCCCGCGACCATGAACGCCTGGTCGTGGGCGGCGCCGGTGAGATCGTCCCAGCGCCGCGTCGGCACCAGGTTGCCCATCTTCTGGCGGAAGAAGGCGACCTGTTGCTTGAACGGACGGCGGAAGGCGCCGGCGAGCGCTGCCGGTTCCTGGGGGTCAGCCACCCTGCCCGGCGCTCTGGTCGTGCGCGTCGCTGACCCCGGCAGCGCGCGCGGCGGCAAAGCCGTCGGCCAGGCCGGCGGTCAGCGCAGTCGCGTCGAGGTGCGGGAAGGCGCTGACCACCATCTCGCGCAGCTCGCCCAGCGACCCGGCCTTCTGCGCCATCAGCTGCAGCTGGCCGAGCCAGGCGCGCACGTGCGGCTCGGCCGCGGCGGCGAGCTGGTCGGCGATCGCGTCGGCCGGGCGGGGCAATGGCACCTGCTGCGACTGCAGGGCAGGCGCGGCGATCGGCGGCACCACCGTCACCGGCGAGGCCACCGGCGTTGGCGCGCCCAGCAGGTCGGCGCCTTCGTCCGGGTCAGCCAGCCCGAGCTTGTCGCGCACCTCCGACTGCTGGACCTTGAGGCCCAGCGGCACCAGCACGCCGAGCGACTGGGTCAGCTGCGCCAGATCCTCGGTCTCGGGCCGCTCGATCCTGAGCCGCGGGTAGCGACGCTGCGGCCCGCGCTCCAGGTCGACCCACGGCCGCACCAGATCACGGTTGAGGACCGCCGCCGTCGCCTTCGCGTCCGCCGCCTCGATGTCGCCGGCGACGCGCTGATGCACCTTGTTGCCCGCGTCCCCCAGCCCGCCGTGCTTGGAGTCGGTGGTGCCCGTCTGGCCGACGACGCCCTTGCTGACCTGCTTGTCCAGCCAGTCGGCGCGGCGCTCGTAGAGGTCGGACGCGGCTGCGACGTTCGGCGCCTGGATGAACTCGATGTCCATCCCCTTGGGGATCAGCGCCGCGCAGTCGCCCGCGATGTTCGCGACCGCGCGCCACAGCGTCGCCTTGTCGGCGGCCGACGCCGTCGAATCGAAGCGGCCGAGCCGGATCGGCTGGCCGTAGGTTTGGGTGAAGATCGCCCAGTCGCGCTGGGTGAACGCCTTGAACATCCATGCCCAGGCCGCGACCCGCGCGATCCCGGAGCGGATCGGCAGGCCCGACTTCGCCTTGATCAGGAGCGTGATGAACTTGAACGCGGGGAGTGGTGCGTTGGCGCTGCGGCCATCCTCGCCGCCGCGCAGCAGCGGGGTGCGCCCGTCCGCGCGGTCGAAGGCGAAGAAGCGCGGGTCGCGCCACTCCAGCCGCGCCGGCCGCCACTGCCCCTCGCTGGTGTCCCAGATGATCTCGGTGAAGCTGACGCCCTTGCCGATCGCGTCGAGGATGTCGAACATCTCGTCCTGCAGCTCGTCGCGGTCGAGCCATTCGCGGACCATGTCGGCCAACTCGACGTCGGCCGGGTCGTCGCTCGCCGCGTCGACCGTGACGCCGATCTGCGCCACCGATCGCTTGCGGGTGCCGAGCACGCCCATGTAATGGAGGTCGCGCTCCTCGATCTGCTCCGCCAGCTCGAAATAGGCGAGCGGATCGCCGGCGTCCGCGGCGCGCAGGATGTTGGCCAAGCGCACGGGGTCGAGCCCGTCGGCCGGGTAGCCGCCCAGCGGCGAGCGCACCCCGGCCAGCGTCGGCGCGCCGATCTCGGCGGCCAGCACCTCGCGGCGCAGCGGCTGGCCGCGGTGGTCGACGAGAACAGGAAGATTGGCGGTCATCGGTTGCCGTCCGATCGGGCAATGAGAGGGCCTAAGAGGCCGTAAGAGGCGGGGTGCCGGCCGGAGAGGCATCGGCATGGCCCGCGGTCGCTGGCGGGCCTTCTGGCGCGGGTTTGCACGGTCATCGGATCGCGACCCCGACCGGCGGCCGCCACCAGCCCCGCGCCGCCTCGTCGTCCAGGCCGCCCCAGCCGTCGGGATCGGCGTCGGGTCGCACCGGTTCGTAGCCATACTCCGCCGCGCCCTGGCGGCTCGCGAACCAGGCGAGCATCCCCGCGATCGCGGTGTCGCCGTGGCGCTGCAGCCCGTCCGAGCCCTTGTAGCGCATCCCGTCCGGCACGCGGACGATGCCGTTGACGTAGCTCAGCGCCTGGTGATCGCGGACCACGTCCTCGTCGCCGGCGACGGTGACGGTGCGGTCGCCGAACGCCTCGATGTAGGGCGCGCCGTTGATCCGGTACCATTCCTGGCTGAGCTTGATCTCGCTGATCCGCGCGCCGTAGCGCTGGGCCGAGACCTCGGCGATGTAAGCGCCGTTGCCGCCCGCGTCGAACGCGCCGTGGCCGTAGCGGGGCAGCCGGTCCTGGACGAAGAACAGCACGTCGCGCTGCATCTCGAACGGCACGTTGTGCATCTCCAGCACCAGCGCCGCGCGCCGGACCAGGTCGCGACCGAGCGCGGTGACGATCGTGCCCGCGCCGTCGCCGGTGCGCGCAAAGTCGGAGCCGAGGTCGTGGCGCAGGTCGACTTCGAGCCTGGCCAGATGCGGCAGCAGCTCGCGGGCGCAGAAGTCGCGGACCACCGCGTCGCGGATCGCGGGCAGCGCCACCTTGACGCTGTCGGGCAGTAGCCAGCGCACGACGGGCACCGCGCGATCGGCGACCTGCTCGATCGCGACGCGGGTCAGCGCCGCGCCCTCCGCGTCAGCCGGGATCGCGTCCAGCTCCTGGTGCATCTGCGCGGTGCGGCTGCCGTAGGCGGCACGGATCGTCGCCTCCCACTCGGCCTCGGCTTCCGCCGACCAGGGCTTGCCACGCAGCAGGCAGACGCGGCGGAAGAGCCCGTTCGCGACCGACTTGGCGAAGGGGATGAAGTGGAGGCTGAAGGGCACCTTGCCCGCCTTCGCCTCGCGGATCAGCTCGTTGAACGGGTTGAGGACGCCGTTGTGGGTCGAGATCACGCGGATGCGACCGCCCCAGATCAGCAGCGCGTTGACCGCGTCCAGCACCGCGCGCACATCCTGGTGGAACGCCGCCTCGTCGATCACCACCACGCCCTGCAAGCCGCGGATGTTCTCCGGCCGGCTCGACAGCGCCTCGACCCGGAAGCCGCTGGCGAAGCGGATGCGGAAGGCGCCGATCATCCTGGTCGAGCCGTCGTCGAGCTGATCCTCGAACAGGAACTCCTCGACCGTGCCCAGCTCCTTCGCGACGATCTTCGCGAAGTGCGCGACGTAGCCGATGAACTCGCGGCCCTTGTCCTTGGTGTCGCCGATGTAGAACACGTTGTCGCCGCCGGCCGAGCGGCTGGACGCGGCGATCAGCGTGTCGTCCAGTGCTTCGGCATAGGTGATCCCGCAGCGCCGCCCCTTCTCGCCGAGCTTGAGGTCGCTCTTGTCCTCCAGCCACTCCAGCTGGTGCGCCATCAAGATGCCGGCGGCGAGCGGATCGTGGTCGGCGGGCAGCTCGCCGCCGCGCGGCAGCTCGGGCGCGATCGCCGCCAGCGCCGCGGGCTCGTGGGGCAGGACGGGGGCGAGTGGGGCGTGATTGACGCCGCTCATGCCCGCCGCCGCCGATCTTGCGAATGACGCGCTGACGAATTATGAGGCCGACACCGGCAGCCTGTTTCCGCAGGGCCTGTCGGCGCGGGCCTTCCGGTTTTGGAGCGACTTTCGCCCACCGATCCGGAAGCCGCATTTCGGCTGGAGGCGTTTGAAGCCTCCGCCACGTTGGGGCCTCGGAAGAGCCCACCGGACATTGCCCGATGATTGGGCGTTCGCCGGTTTCGCGAGACGTCGCGAAGCCTCGTCTTAACCGCCAGACCGGTCTGGCCATTGGAGGTAATCCGATGGCCGAACGTCGCGGTGACCCGGACTGGAAGTGGCTTTTGCCCCTTCTGGTCGGGGTCGCGCAGCTCGTTGTCGAGCTGATAAAATGAACAGGTGGGCTGTCGGTAAGTCCGGCAGCCCACTTGATTGGCCGCGATGCTCACCCCCTCACCCCCAGCACGTCCTTGCGGATCTGCGCGACGCGGTCGGCCGAGAGCCCCGCCTCGGTAGAACTCTTCACCGCGATGTCCGCCGCGGCGGTGACGGTCGCGGCGACCTTCGCCTCAAGCTTCTCGCGGTGCGCGGCCGACGTCTTCTGTGCCGCCACGACGGAGCCGAGCGCCCGGCTCAGCTCCATGATCTCCCTGGGTCCAAGCGAGCCCTCCAGCTGCTCGTAGATCGCCGCCTTCACCATCTCGGCCACCGCGACCGTCACCTCGTCAGCGCCGCCGGTGCCCAGCCCGGTGACGACGTCCGAGGTGATCGCGCGCACCTCGTCCAGACGGCGGTAGGCGAGCGCCTTGCGCACCGACCAGCGCGAGAAGGCCGACTTGCTGACCCGGCCGATGCCGCGATCGGCAAGCCGGGCGTTGAACTCGTCCAGGATCGCGGTCTGCGGCATCGAGCGCTCGCGCAGCTGCTCCAACGCCCAGACGATCTCCGCCTCGGCCTCGTCGGGCAGCAGGTCGATCGAGCTGAGCCGCCCCCGCCCCTCGCGACGCCGATCGTCTTGGGCGTCGGTCATCGTCAGCGCGGGTCCGTCAGCGCCGCCACGACCGCGGCGGCGACGTCACCGGCGTGCTCGCGGGACAGCACGACACGGTCGCTATCCTGCAGGAGTTCCAGGTAGCCGTCCCGGTTCCACAGCACCCTCACCGGCCCGCACCCGTTCGGCTCCTCGTCAGCGACGCTCCGCTCGATCTTGACGGCGGTGGCCATCACTCCGCGTCCGCAGGCCGCGCGACGCTTTCGATCGCGCCGCGGCGATCGACATGGTCGCGGCCGAGCCGCTTCAGCTCGGCGACGACGACGCTGCCGGCCTCGCGCACGTCGATCGCGCCCAGCTCCGCGAGTGCGCGCAGCTGCGTCCGCAGCCAGTCTCGCGACCGCCGGAAGCCGTGCGCGTCGAGGACGCGGTCGAGCACCAGGTCGTTGGACCGGCCGTCGCTCGACCGCGCCAGCTCCTTGAGCAGGATCAGCCGCGCCTCCGCTACGACCGGATCGGTCACTCTCCCGCCGCCTTCGCGAGCTTCGCATCGAGCGCGTTGGCCGCCGCGATCGCCTCGGCGTGGATCGCGTCCAGCTCGGCTCGATCGCCGTCGGTCAGCACGTGCTTGGACCGCGCGACGTTCGCCTTCAGCACGCCCGCGAAATCGGCGATGTCCTTGGCGATCGTCTCACCGTGGACGACCAGCTCGGGAAGGTGGAGCTTGCCCGCCAGCGCGATCAGCTTGCTCAGGTTCATCTCAGCGACCCTCCCTGACCGCGTCGAGCTGGTCGGCGAACCCGAACAGCGCCGCCGCCGCCCGCGCCTTCTCCGCCGCGCTGGTGGCGGTGTGACCGATCACCAGGGCGGTGCGCGCCTGCGCGTTCCAGCCGCGCACCCGCACTGCCGTCGCGCCGTGTATGACTCCGGCATCGACCAGGTCGCCGACTCCGGCGGCTGCCGTCGTGTAGGCCAGCTCGGCGACCGCGAACGCACGCTCACCGGTCAGCACCACCCGGTCCGCCTGCGCCACGGCGCTCGCGACCGACGTCACGATCGGCGTGGGCGCCGTAGTCGCAGGTGCGGCCGTCGCCTGGGCGGCCGGCGCAGGCGCGGCGCCGACGGCCGCCACCTGCGCCGTGGGTGCGGCGCAAGCCGTCAGCGCCACCATCAAACTTCCAATCAACAATCGCATCGTCACCACTCCCTCATGAACCTCTCACCGCCCGATCGACGGCCGCTGCACACCTTCGACATGCGCCCGGCCGAGCGCGACCTCGGCGCCGCGCTCGCGCAGCGCCGCGACCGTCAGCGTCTCGCTGGGCCGGGACAGCCGGATCAGCCCCTGCTCTTCGAGCCAGCCCAGCTCGGTACGCAGCTGGTCGCGCGTGAACGGCAGCCCCAGCTCGCCGACCGCGGTCGCGAGCAGCGCGTCGTTGAGCATGTTGGTCGGCGTCTCCAGCAGCGCGCGCAGCACCGCCAGCCGCAGGTGCCCGACCGCGTAGTCGAAATAGCTCACCGGACACCCCGCTGCTTGAAACTGTCTTCGATGAAATAGCCTTCGAGGCGGCTGACCGACGCCCAGGTGCGCTCGGTCAGGCCGCGATCGGCGGCGAGCTCCATCCGGATCGCCGACATCTGCGTCCCCATCGAGCCGACCTCGTCGGCGACGCGGATCACCGAGCGCTCCACCGCGTCGAGCTGGGCGCCGAAGCCGTCCAGGCGCACGCCCTGCTCGGCGACCTTCTGCTCCAGCAGGCGCACGTCGCGCGCGAGCTTTCCCGTCGAGGTCGGGTTCTTCTGCCCGACCCGCCACGCGGCGAAGAGCACGGCCGCGACGACCAGCGCGGTGATCAGCCAGTCCGAATAGCTCACGGCGCCGGGTCCTTGCCGCTCAGCCGCTCGACCACCTTGTCGCCCAGGGTCTTCAGCCCGGCGCGCGCCTGTTCGCCCATCGTCTGGAAGACGGTAATTCCCGAAAAGCCGATCCCGATCGACCAGCCGAGCACGACCAGCGGCTTCTGCCCGGTGACCATCGTGATCCCGAGGCTGAGCAGCACGCCGGCCGCGATCACCGACAGCTGACGCTGGAGCGGCAGCGGCGCGCCGATCACCGGCGCCATCAGGTGGCCGAGGAAGATGCCGGCGACGCCGAACACCGCCGCGAGCAGCGGGATGTGGACGCCCCACAGGATCACCGTCTCCGGCCCCGGGATGACGACGACCGTCTTGTTCACAGCCGCGAGCCCTGGCCGGCCCAGCCGAGCAGCAGGCAGACGCCGATGATGCCGAGCGACCGCGCGACGGCCGACCCCGCCGGCGCGCTCGCATCCATGCGCGCGGCGATCCCCGGCCCCGCCACGTCGCAGACGACGACACCGGCGGTGATCAACGCCATTTGCCCCAGGCCGAGCGGCGACACCATGAAGCCTTCGGTCACGTGGCCGAGTGCGGCGAAATTGCCGCTGACCGCGTAGATCGTGGCGGGAAGCTTGCCGCAGCAGATCGCGAACAGGAAGGTGACCAGGATCACGCGCATCAGCTGCACCGGCGCGCGGAACGGTTCGCCCGCCGTCCACCCGGCGAACGCGACGCGCAGCGCGAGGCTGAGCGGCAGCAGGAACGACTCCAGCCCGAGGAACAGGCCCCAGTTCACGCCGCCTGCCCCGCCACCGCGGGCCGCTTGCCTGCGCGCAGATCGGCAAGGTCGAGGCTTCCGGACCACTCGAAGTGCGGCCGGTCCTTGATCGTACCGAAATCGCCACCCCAGCGGAAGCCGATCGCCTTGCCGATCGTGCCAATCTTCGCCCACAGCTGATCGGTGCGGACCTGATGCGCGGGAATGTCGCCCCAGTCGGGCAGCTTCTCCAGCTCGGCCGGCACGACGTCGAGCGCCAGCCCGAAATTATGGAAGCTGTAGCCGGGCTTGGCGTTGGTGACGCGCTTGCCCGGCGCGGTACGGCCCTGCGCGTACAGCTTCGCCTGCGTTTCCATCGAACGGAAGGTGAAGGTGACGGCGAGCGGGATGCCCGCCGCCGCAGCGCGCGCGAGCAGCGTCTGCGCCATCGCGTGCACGGTCGGGTGGAGATCGTCGAGGCTGCGACTGTCGGCCATGCCGCCAGCTCTGCGGGCTCGGCCATCCCGGAAACATGCCCGCGTGGGCGGGCGGCAGGGCCTAACCGGCGAAAAGGTCCGGCTGCGCGGCCGCTACCTGCTGGCGGCGCACGCGCGCGAACAGTTTCTCGACACCGTCCTCGGTCAGTCCGAGGGCACGGGCAATATCGCGGTTGCTCCTCGCCTGCGCGCGGTAGTGCCGGGCGCGCAGCTCGCGGGCAAGCGGCACGTTGATCGTGTCGGGCGCCAGCCGGGCGGTGAGCCGCTGCGCCGCCTCCAGCCCGATCGCCTGCGCGATTTCGTGCCGCGCGCTGACCTGGTGGGGCACGTAGAGCCGCGTGCCGCCGAACGCCTCGGCGAGGCGGACAAGCGCCTCCTCGCCGATCAGCGCCGCCAGCTCGGGCTCCAGTCTGCTCACGGCAGCGAGCGCCGCGACAGCAGCTTGGCCCGCGCGACCGGATCGCCGTCCTCGACCACAGTCACCACGCTGCCGGTGCGGATCAGGTAACAGAGGCCGTCCGCGACGATCAGGTGATCGTCGGCGCCCAGCGCCAACGCCGCGGTGTGCGCGCGTTCCAGCGACGCGGCCAGCGCCTCACGCAGCGGCTCGACGTCGAAGCCGACGCGGGTCAGGAACCGGACCAGCGCGTGGTCGGTGACGATCGGCGCCGTCATCGCGCGTCACCCGCGAACGGCAGCGCCTCGCCGCAGCGGGCGCATTCGGCCGAGCGGCGCCCGATCAACCAGGCGCGACCGCCGCAGGCGGGGCAGCGGGTGCCAGCGTGGTAGGCCGGGCGCAGCACGCGCGAGGGTACGGGCGGGCGCACCGGCTTCTGGGCCAGCGCGATCACTTGCCCGCCTCCCGGAGCTTCACGCCCAGTGCCGCGGCTAGCCGGTGCAGCTCCTCGGGGGCGCCGAAGATGGCGGACAGCTCGATCCCCGTCAGGTCGAACGCGATGCGCTGGACCGACCAGTCGGCCGGGATCAAGCCCGTCGCCTTGAGCTTCGCGACCAACGCGTCGACCAGGTTCCGCGACAGCACCAGCGCGTGCATGCCGGGCTTGATCCCGGCGAGCGACTGCGACCAGCCGTGGCGCTCGGCGATCGCCTTCAGCGCGTCGATCAGCCGCGAGCCGTGCGCTTGGTTCGCCCACTGCAGCTTCACGCACCCGAGCTGGCGACGCGCAAACGCTTCCAGCGCCGCCTCGCTCGGATCAGCGATCGCGCCGATGCAGCCGAGCCCGATCCACAGCGCCCGCGCCTTGCGCGCGACCGGGTGATCGGCGGAGCGCGCCCCGCCGGGCCTGCGCACCTCGGCCGAGAAGCCCTTCGCCTTGAACTCGGCGAGCAGGTCCGCCAGCTCGCGGTCGGTGCAGTCGCCCGCGCTGGTGCGGCCAGCGACGCGCATCAGCACCGCGCGGTAGTCGTCGTCGGCAAGGCCGAGCTGCACCTTGGCGATGTGGACCTTGGCCAGCATCGCGCGGCGGTGCTGGTTTGCGCCGTCGAACCTGGCGGGCGCGGCCGGGGTGCGGGCGGGCGTGCGGGCCGGCAGGCCGTTGAAGCTGCCCATCAGTTCTTCTCCTCGATCCCGGCGCGGAGCCGGTCGCACAGCAGGCGGAAGGCGGGGTCGGCGGCGGTCAGCGTCGCCGCGCGGCGGAGCGCGTGCACGATGGTCGTGTGGTCGCGGCCGCCGAGCGCACGGCCGATCTGCGGCACGCTCAGCCCCTGCTCGCGCGCGACGAGGGCGACCGCGCTGCGCGCACACACCAGGTGCGCCGCGCGCCCAGCGCCGAGCAGCTCGCGCACCGTCAGGCCCACGTGGCAGGCCGCCAGCTTGGCGAGGTCGCCGACAATCCCAACCGGCGGGCACGGCAGCGGCGCGGGCGCCAGCAGCTTCACGCCGTCGTCGCCGATCAGCCGCACCGGCGTCGGGCGAACGCTCGGGTGTGCCGCCTGGACGAACAGGTCGACCTTGCCCGGCGCGGCGGCGAGCACCTGCCGGATCAGCGCCAGCGTCACCGGATCGGCGTCGCCCTCGATCGAGATCGCGCGCACCTTCACAGGCATGCGAGCACCCGATGGCAGGCGGTGACAACCGGGCCGGTCGCGACGCCGAGCGCGGCGGCGGCGCTGATCTGAACCCCGGCCCAGATTGCCGGGTGGAAGCGCCGCAGGTAGCGGGCATGGAAGCGGAGCGCGGTCATGCTGCGATCTCCCAGATGTGATCGCGCAGGCAGCGCACGACGCCGTCGGTCAGCGCGCGTAACTCGGGATCCCACTCGCGCAGGTACGCCGCCCGGTTGAGCAGGCCGATCACCGTCGCGTGATCGCGGTTGAAGGCCCGGCCGAGGTTGATCAGCGTAAGGTTCGTGATCTCGCGCGCGCACCACAGGCACGCGATCCGCAGCTCGCACAGGTAGGCGGAGCGGCCGCGGCCCATGATCTGCTCGGCCGAGAACGCCGTCTCGAAAGCCAGGTGCTCGACCACCTCGCGCACCGTGATCCCGGTCGCGATCATGCCCGGATGCTCCTGGTCGCGCGGGTCGACTGCGCATCCTTGAGATCGGAAAAGGCGAGCGGCCGGTCATCGTCGGCGGCGAGCAGCGACGCCTGCTCGACGATCTGGCGGCACTCGCGCAGCCCGCCGGCACCGGGCGTCAGCGCGATCCTGGTCAGGAAGTCGCGCATGCCGACGTCGGCCAACCCCCAACCGTCGCAGAAGGCGGCGACGTCCCCGGGCTGCGGCAACGTCTGGATCAGGCGCTGCGCGATCCGGCTGTTGAGCCGGGCATAGGCGTCGCGCTTGGCACCACCCTCGATCCGCATCAGCAGCTCCTCGTTGCCGAGGAGGCAGACGCCGACCCGCGTCGCGTCGTGCCAGGCCCTGATCTCTTCGATCGCCTCCGCTTCGAGGTGATTGGCCTCGTTGATGACCAGCAGTCCGCGCTTTCCCTGGACCTGCTCGACCACCTGGTGGCTCATATGGCGCGTCCAGCCCTTCGGCTTGACGTCGAGCGCGCGCAGCACCTTCTCGATCATTGCCGCCATCTTCTTGTCGGTCGGCCACATCGTCGCGATCCAGACGTTGGAGACGCTGGCCGCGTACTCATTCGCCGCCATGTCCTTGCCCGTGCCCGGACCAGTCGCCCCGACGGTGATCCTGCCCATCTGCGCAATCGTCAGCAGGCCGGTGATCCGGCGCGAGGTGGGCGTGTCGAAATAGCCGGGGTCGGCGATCAGCCCCTCCAACCGATCGGCCTGGCTGGCGAGCAGCTGGCGCCAGCGGAACACCGCCCGGGCAAGCTTCGCGTTGTCGCCAGCGTAATTGGTGGTGCCGAAAGCAGAGAGCGTGCCGTGCGGCACGCCGACCAACTTGGCGATCTCGGGCCAGCTGCAGGCGCGGCTTGCCTTCTCGGCGAGCAGCCAGCTGCGCTGCTCCTCGATGTCGACGGGGAAATTATCGGCGTTGTTCACGGAAGGCGTGTCCTTTCGGGGTTATTCGACCACGCGCAGCCGCGCCGCGGCGCGGGCGAACCGGTCGATGACTTGGGTGGAGGGAGCGCCAGCGGCTTCGGGCAGCGCCTGCAGCGCCGCCGCCGATTGGCCGCGGTGGCGCACCGGGCGGATGACGGTCGGCGGCGCAATCGGCGCCTCGTCCTCGTGGTCGGGCAGCATCGCCGCGAGCGCGGTCGCGCTCAGCAGCTCGTGTGTCTCTGCGAGGCGCCGGACCAGCTTGCGCTGCTCGGCTTCCTGCGCGCGCCGCCGGCCGGCGCTGGCCTTGTCGAAGAAGCCGGTGGCGGCGATCGCGGGCGCGGTGCAGATGAACGCGCCGGCGCGGTCGTAGACGTGGACCTCGCCGTGAAGATCGTCGGGGTCGAACCGGACGGTCAGCTTCTGCCCGGCATAGCGGCTCAGCTCTTCGGCCCAGTAGCGGTTGCCCTCCAGCGTAACAACGCCGGTCAGCCGGTCGCACATCCGCTCTTCGGCGGTCAGCAGCGCCAGGCGCAGTTGCTCGGGGGTGGCGCGGCCGATCGGCGCGATCGCGTAGCTGGCGGCGAACACCTGGTCGAAGCTGCGGCCGTTCGCCGTCTCGGTCCGGCGCCCGGGCTGCGCGTTGTGCCGCGCCAGTCCGGCCGCGACGACCGCGCGAAACTCGTCGATCGGGATCGCCTTCGAGCCGTAATTCTCGGGTTTAGCGTCGGGCTTGTTGCCCGTGTACGCACCCGCCAGCGCCGGATGCTTGGCGATGGTGTCGCACAGGTCGCGAAACGCACGCTCGATCGGCTTCGACTGTCCGCGATAGGGCGTCGCGAACTTCACCTCGATGCCGAGCGCGGTCAGGACGCCGGTCGGCTCCTCGTCCCTGATCTTGAAGCGGTAGCGGGACCCGGCGCCGCCGGTCATGATCTTGCTGGCAAACGCGCGGCTGTTGTCCATCAGCGCGATGCGCGGGATCCCGTAGTCGCGGAACAGGTCCGCGAACACGAGCCGGGTGGCGAGCGCGTTCTCGCTCTCATCGATCCGGTGCGCGACGATCTTGCGGCTGAAGATGTCCTGGATCGTCACCATCATCGGTCGGCCGATCCGCCCGTCCGGCCAGCGCACGAAGACGTCGAACTTGTGGCCGTCGATGTTGACCGCCTCCAGCGCGTGGAGCTGCGCGACCGAGCGCTGCTGCGCGGGCAGCGAGCGCCGGAGCGCCTCGGCGCCCTCGCGTTTCGCGAGCACCAGCCGCGGGTCGACCTCACGCTCCAGCTTGCGCCGCAGCGTCTTCTCGGCCGGGACGGCGAGCCCGCGCGGCCGCGCCCAGTCCTTCACCAGCCGCCAGTAGCAGCTGGTGAAGGTCGGTTGTTCCGGGCGGAGATAATCGGAGAGGAGCAGCTGCCACGCCTCGGGATCGATGTCGGCGACCTTGCCGCCGCCCTGGCGCCGCGGCGCGAGGTGCGGGAGGCGATCGGCGAGCGCGGCGCCGGCGACCAGCTCCAGCCAGGCCCAAAGCGTCGACGAGCCGACCTGCGCGCGCGCCGCCGCAGCGGTGACCGCGGCCGAGCGGGTCAGCCCGGCCACGACGAACGCGTCGACCAGCTGCACCGCCGCCAGCCGCCGGGCGGCCTCGGCCTTCACTGCGGCGGTGGCGCGATCGAAGCTCGCCCAGGACGCTGGCGCAAAATTGTCGTTGAGCGGTCGATCAGCGGCCGCTGACGGGGCCGCGAGCGCCGCCCGCGCGGCGGCGGGCAGCGCGTCGCGGTGATACTCCAGACCCCCGCCCCGCCCCGCCCGCGGCCGCGCCAGCGGGCGTCCGGCCGGGTCGGCCGCGAACGCCCAGCGCTCAGCCGCCGCGCGCTCGTTGATCTTGCGCTTGACCGTCGGCAGCCCCGGCAGCCGTGCGTCGGCCAGCTCCGCCGCGGTCCACCACAGCTTCGCGGGGGGCGACGCGGCCTCGCCCGGGGTGAACCGGCACGGCTTCACGCGATCACCTCGTATTCGGCGATGTCGTAGGGGGAGCCGGTCAGCGACCAGCGGCAGCCGTTCCGCCCGTCCGCTGCCCAACCCGGCGGGCTCATCGGGTTTGGATCGCAATCGCCGATCCCGCCGTGCGCGAGCCGCACGCGCACGCGCTTGCCCTCGGCTTCAGCCGGGCAGTGGCCGGGGTTCGCCTTCACCGCCGCCCCTCCCGCCGGATCGGCTGCGCGTGGCCCTTCAGCTCCTTCAGTTCGGCATCGAGGTGGCGCTTGCGCGCCTCCAGCTGGCCGATGCGGGCGACGATGATCTCCTCGCCCCACAGCACCGTGCCGCCGAGCTGGGCGACCGCCCACTCGATCATCGCGCGATCGCCGGTGACCGCCATCAGCGCCAGCGCGCGGCCGAACGACACGTTGTGTCCGTCACGCGCCGGCGAAGCGTAGGCGTCGAGCATCCAGCGGCTGACCGTGTCGCCCCCGTCTTGCGTGGTGCCGCCGCCGATCGCCGCCGTCACGGCGCCCGCGATCTCCTCACGCGTGCGCGGATCGTCCTTGAGGATGCGCCCCACCTCCGCCGCCGCGCGCGCCTCGACGCCCGCGAACGCCGCCGGCCCGTCGACCGGCCGCCGCGGCTCGAAGTCGAAGGGGAGTTGGCCCGGGGAGAGGGAGCGGCGCTTGGTCACCGGGGCGCCGCCCCTTCGACCAGTGCGAAGCCCTGCGGCCCGCCTCGCGTCTCGATCGCAATATCGACGGGAAGCTGCCGCCGGATGTGGTGGAGCTGCACCGCGACGCTGCCGCGAGTGGCGCGGCCACCCAGCCGTGCGGCGAGCGCGCGGTAGGTCAGCGGCTCGCGGCTCGACCGCAGCACCGCCAGGATGCGCTCCTGCTGCGGCGTCACAGCTTGCGGCCCCACAAGTCGAGTTCGACGTCGGCGTACCGGCAGGTGCGCTGGAGCGTGGCCCGCTCATCCGCGCACGAGCGTAGATGGGCGATCAGGGCGGTGCCGATCGTGGCGCCCAGCGCGGCGCCGGCCCAGACGAGAACGGTGATCACGCGCCCACCTCGTCGCTCTGGTCGCAGAGCGTTCGCGTCCGGCGGGCGATCGTCAGCTCGATGGTGACGCCCAGCCAGCGGAGGCCAAGCAGCCAGCCCTCCTCCTCGCCATCGAAATAGGCGAGGCAGGTCGCGGTTGCGTAGAAGCGGGGCAGCCAGCCGCGCACGTCAGCGCCCGCCACCAGGGAAAGCGACGACCGTGCCGCCCGCGCGCTCGTCGGTGAACGACTGCAGCGCCAAGCCCAGCTCGCCGAACAGCATGACCGCGTGCGGCTCGTCGAGTTCGACTTCAAGGAACGGACGGAACTCGCGGGCCGGGCCCGGGTCGGTCGTCAGCATGACGGTGAGCCGCACGACGTCACCGTCCCGCGCCGTCGAGGTGGTGAACGGGCTCACTGCCCCCCCCCCCCCCCCGGCCAGCGCCAGGCGAACCGCGGCGATCTGCGCCTCGGCGTCCTCGGCGCGTGCGACGGCGGCGCCATAGTCCTCGTCGCTGATCCCCTCGTCGATGCGCCGCGCGACCTCGGCGGTCAGCGAAGCGTTGGGGACGTGCTCCAGCCAGGCAGCAATCGACCCGATCGAGCCGTCGTGCGGCTCGCCGGCTGGGACTAGTGGGACGGGCCGCGCAACCGCTTCGATTCCGTGCTCGATGAAGTGCAGCGCCGCCTGGCCGAGCGCCACCTCGTTCTCGGCTGCGTAGGATTCGATCGCGCGCAGCGTGTCGTGGGTGCAGGGCGCGCTGATGTAGCGCCCGCCCTTGAGTTCAGGCATCGGAACCTCCTCTTTGGTGATCGGGAGCAAGCCGCTCCAGCAGCCGCGACAGGTCGGCGACCTCGGGCTGGCTGAGCGGCGCAGGGCGCAGGCTGGCGGGGGCGGCGCGGCCGTAACGGCGGCGCGGCAGGTTCACGACCTCGCTCACCGCGCGGCCTCGAACACGAAGCGGTCGGTGCCGATCGGTGCGTAGTCAAAGGCAAGCTGGTCGAGGAGCAGGTCCAGCCAGCCTTGGGCGGGCAGCGGCGCCTGGCGGCCAGTGAACAGGTCGCGCAGCGCCAGCTCGCCGTCGCCGACGAACAGCGCGTAGCCGGCCACCGCCTTGTGGCTGCGTTGCAGCATCGCCTTGCGGCCGCCGCGGTAGAAGGTCAGCGTAATGACGCCACGCCGCCGCAGCGCGGCCGCGGTCGCCTGCGCCGCCGCGCCAGTGCCGATCACGGCGACCTCTGGCGGGCCGTCGCCCCGCGACTGGTCGAGTAGCCGCGCGAGGCGGGCGGCGGCCAGGCCGACGACCTCGCTCACCGCTGCCACCATTGTTCGGCGCGCGGGGGATCGTCGTTGGCGTCGACGGCATCGTTCGCGGCCGCGGGCGCGATCGTGCCGCAGCGTTTCGCCGCCAGCCGCGCGTCTGCCGCGGCCCAGCGTTCCGCGCGCAGGCGGCGCTTGGCTTCCGCCATCGAGCAGCGGTCGGCCTGGGCGCGCTCGAACAGCTCGCGCGCGGCACGCATCCGATCGGCCTCGGGCAAGGCGGCGGTCACGCGTAGCACCGGCCGGTCGCGGCGATCGCGGCGGCGTGCGCGGCGCAGGCTGCGGCCGCGGCGTTCGCGAAATCGCGCTCTTCGGCGAGCGGTGCGCCGTAGCGGTAGACCGTCACCTTGGTCATGCCGAGGTTGAAGCCGGCGCGCGCGATCTGCTCGATGCTCTCGCCCGCGTCCCAGCGATCCATGATCGCCGTCTCCAGCGGTGTCAGCTCCCCGGTCGGCGCCGCCCAGTCGATGATGCAGGTCACGACGCCTCCCTCCAGCCGCCGCCGTCGATCAGGTCCTTCGCCTGGGTGACCGCGCGCTCGAACGCGACGCGGTCGCGGCGGCTGTTCGCCTGCAGGATGCGGGTGCGCAGCTCCGGCGGCAGCGCGAACCAGTGCGGGCGGCACATCAGGTGGCCGCGCTGGACGGTGTTGCCGCAGGTGTCGGCGGCGCAGGTGACCGCGCGGCCGTAAGCCCGGGGCGCCGACGGCTCCAGGCTGGCGAGCGTCTTGCCGCGTCGCGCCAGCTCGGCAGCGAGATTGTCGGTTGGAACGCCGCGCAGGTCGGGCTGGCCGGGCAGCCTGATCCGGCGCACCTTGTCCGGCCCCAGCTCCAGGTGCCCGCTCGCGACCAGCGCCGCGACGACCGAATAGGCGTGGGGGATCGAGAAGCCGAACCGGGCGGCGATCTCGCGATAGGTCGGGGTCAGCTCGGCGACCGCGATCAGCTCGCGGACGTAGTCGAGCACCCTGGTCTGCCCGGGGGTCACGCGGCGTTGCCTTCGGCTTGGCGCTGAAGGACGCGGCGCTCGGTTGCGACACGGTGGCGGGCGAGCATCTGCAGCGCGCCGTCGCTTGCGGGCAGTTCGTGCGCGAGCTGCGCAGCGCGCACCGGAGCGTAGCCCTGCAGGACCAACGCCCACTCGAACTCGATCCGGTCCATTGGCTCAACGGCGGTCAAGGCGGGCCGGTCCGTCATGCGGCCCCGCCCAGCGGGAAGCCGTTGCCCGCGATCGTGAAGCGCGTGAGCTGCAGCTCGGCCGCGACGTGTTCCAGCGCGACGCCGCGCTCGCCCGGCACCACCTCATCCTCGACCAGCCCGTCGATCAGCGTCCGGGCGGAGTCGAGCGCCGCCAGCGCCTCCTCGCGGTAGCGGACGTGCTCGGACGAAAAGGCGGACGCCGCCGGCTCGCCCTCGGTCAGCCGGAACGGCGACGGAAGCATGCCGGCGAGCTGCGCCAGTGCGCCTTTGCGTTCGGCGAGCGACATGCGCGCGAACGCGCCGATGAACGCCGAAAGCCGCTTGGTTTCGGGGTCGGCGGAGGGCGAACCGCTGCCCGCCAACGCTCGCGCGAGCGCCAGGGTCAGCGGCTTGCCCTTGCCGTCGACAGCCGTGACCAGCTGATCGACGATGGCCTCGCGCTCGGCGGGCGGCAGCTTCACCAGCGCGCGGAGTTGGCTAGCGTTCGAGAGGATCGGGTGCCGCACAGCGCGCAGCCGCTCGACCAGCGAGGCTGGGAGGCCGCGGTAGAGCTCCAGGTCGCGCCGGACCGTCCGGTCGGCAAAGCCAAGGTCGGCAGCGACCTCGCGGGACCAGCCGTAGACCCCGGACATCGTGTCCAGGGTCTCAGCGGCTTCATACTGCAGGGCTCTCTTGAGCCCATAACGCGCCTGCGTGTCGCGGTAGTTTTCTTCTGTGAGTCCTGCCTGCGCCCGCTTGATCTGCACCAGCTCGGCGACAAACGCCGCGCGATCGATCGGCAGCAGGTCGGGCGCGAACAGGTTCTCCCTGATCTCGCGCAGCCGCCGCGAGTTGCGCTCCTGGCTGACGACCTCGGCGCGCAGATATTCGATGCCGGCCAGCTCGGCGGCGGCGCGGCGGTGGGCGCCCGTCACCAGCGTCCAGCGGTTGCGCCCCGGCAGGCGGCACACCTGGATCGGCGTGTCCTGCCCGTCCTTGCGCAGCGTCGCCGCCAGCCCCTGCACGCGGACCGGATCGACCGGACGCAGCCGCTCGTCCTCATCGACCTCGTCGGTGCGGACGAGGATGAAGTCCGGCAGCGCCTCCTGGTGGAGCCCGTCGGCCGGCGTCGCCGGCGCAGCGTCGATCAGGTGTTGCGCCATGTCTAGCGCGCCCCCGCCGATAGACGGTGAGCCGGTCCGCCGGCGCCGCTATGGTCGCCCGCCATGGCCAGCCGTTCGTCCCGCTCCCGCATGAAATCGCTCAGCTTGGTCAGCGTCGACAACCCGGGCACCCGCCCTTCACGTACCTGCCCGACGAACTGCGGCTCACCGAGCGCATCTCTGCCGAGTCGGGAAGGCGCCATCCGGTGGCGGGCGAGGAAGGAGTCGATCAGCGCGACCACTTCGGCGTGTGAGGGCAGCTCCATGCCCCGCACGTATGTTAGATCAATCGAACACTCAAGCGTTTTGTTCGCTCAATCTAACATATCCGGCTGTCCCGCAATGTTAGATGAAGCTTACAACGTGTCTGACTCGAGCTCCTCCGATCCTCCGATCTACGCCGCGCTGATGCGGATCAGGCCCGGCGGGCTTAGCAATGCGGCGTGGGCCAAGGCCGCTGGCAAGCCGCGGAACATTTTCAACGGCATCAGAGACCATGGCAATCCGACCCGCGCGACGCTGGAGAAGCTACTCGACGCGATCGGCTGGTCCTTCGAACGGTTCGAAAACGAGTCGGGCAGCTATGCCGTGCAGACTGAGGTGCGCGGCGCTGGCGCCGTCGGTGTCGTCGAGATGCAGCGGATGGTGTTCGGCGAGCAGCCGCTGCCGGATCTGCCGCTCTACGGGGCGGCGCAGGGCGGCGATCTGGACGAGGACTTCGAGTTGACCGAGGTCGATCTGAACGAGGTGCTGGATTACATGCAGCGCCCGGCTGCGTTTGCCGACGATCGCGACAGCTACGCGCTCATGATCGTCGGGACGTCGATGAAGCCGCGCTTCAGGCCAGGCGAGCGGGTCGGCGTCAGCCCGCGCGCGCAGATCGATATCGGCGACGACGTGATCGTCCAGCTGCGCGGCGAGAACAGCAACCGCGTCCGCCGTGTGCTGATCAAGGAACTGGTGAGACGCGGCGCAACCCATGTTACCCTTGCCCAGCACAACCCGGCGCGCGAGCTGCGGGTCGAGCGCAAGGACATCCTCGCGATGCACAAGGTGAAGGGGCATTTTCTTTGAGGTCGGCGATCGCGGCGGCGGCGCTGCTGGCAGGGTGCAGCAGCCCGGAGCCCGTCGATGAAGCCGCGCTTGCCGCAAACATGCACGGTTCGGCCGCTCGATGCAGGCAGGAATACGCGGGCGGCAGGTTGCTGGGTGCCGCAGACCGCCGCCGGCACGACGCCCTTTGCGGCAAGCTCGATTGGTACGGGAATACGGTGAGCGAGTTCGCCGAGCGGAACGCCGCTGGGATGGGCCGATGACGGGTCTGCGTACGTGGTGAAAGCAGCGATCGCCGCGGCGGCGCTGCTGCTCGCAGGGTGTGGCCACCCCGCCGTTCCGGCAGCGCAGGAGCAGGCCGCGCTTCGGGTGGTGGATCAGCAGCTGTCACCCTTCCGGCCGCGGCTGGTCGCTGCATGGTACGCGAACGGTTTGACTGACGACACTTTGATCTGCGGCGAGGTCGAGGCGACGCCGCTCATTCGCGACCAGCAGTCGACGTTGCGCTTCGTGTTCTACGGCGGCGGCGGCGCGCGGCCTTTCGCGTCCATCGAGCCTCACCTTATGCCGTTGGGCGACGACGTCACGGGTGCCGCTATCGCTGCCGAAGGCGAGGCGATCTTCGCGCACATGTGGGCGTCGAGCTGCGAACCCTACGCACCGCTCGGTCGCCGGATCGCTGGTTGGTTCTCCGGCCCGCGCGATCCCGGACGGCCCGACACGCCGCTGACCAACGCCTACGCGGCCGATGTCATCGCCCAGGGCGGCCGCGGACACCACCGACGGTGAGCTGGCGTACCTTGCTGTTGCGGGTCGAGTTCGCGGTCGCGATCGCACTGCAGGTCGTCGCGATTGCGTCCGTCTTCGCACGCGCGCCCACCGTGCCGGCCGGGCGTGCCTTCACCTGCACCGCGACGCGGGTGTGGGACGGCGACGGCCCGATCTGGTGCGCTGAGGGGGAGCGCCTGCGCCTCCACGACGTCGCGGCGCGGGAACTGGACGGCAGCTGCCGTCCGGGCCAGCCCTGCCCGCGCGCCAGCGGCGTCGAGGCGCGGGACCGGCTGGTCGCGCTCCTCGGCGGTACGCGCGGTTCGACCGAGGATGGCCACGTGATCGTCAGCGGTCCGGCGATGCCCTGCCGCAGTTTCGGACCCGACCGGTACGGGCGGACCGTCGCCGCCTGCACGCTGGCCGGCCGCGACCTTGGCGAGCAGCTGATCGCCGCCGGCGTTGCCCTGATCTGGCACTACCGGGACTAAGCCCCCGTTTCCTCGTTCCGCTTTTGTTCTAAAAGCGGTGTTCGACTCGAACGGAGGAAAGATGATGCTCAACGCCGACCTGCTCGACACCCGCCGCCCCAAGCCCGCCTTCGGGCAGTGGCTGCTCAACCAGAAGAACCGGACCGACGCGATCGGCGAGCTGGCCCAGGCCGCCGCCCGCGATCCCGGCTTTCCGCGCGAAGGGACTGCCGACGCGGTAAGCTGCCGCCTCAACGCCGTCGGCGCCGACGGAGAGCTGCACGCCGCGCTTGAAGACGCGACGCTCGACTGGCTCAGCTACTGACGCGCCGTGCGGCCCCGTGCCGACCCCGCGCCAGCGGCTCGCCTTCATCGCCTTGGGCCTGGTTGAGAGCGCGGCCAACGAATGCGGCACCCGCGCGCTGGAGCGTACCCCGGCCCTTTCGCTGGCGATCGGCTATCTGTGGTCGATCAGCGACGGGCCGCTGGGGATACACCCGTCGCGCCGGGCCGTATTCGACGCGTTCTGGGCGATCGTCACCGCGACGCCCGATCTGACACGCACACAGGAAGAGGGGGTTCGCCGGACCTACGCGCAAACCTGCGTCGAGCAGATGCGGCGCCAGGTGCGGATGACCCCGCGCGATCTCGAACCGCACCTTTATTAGGTGTCGGGTCGTCTGCGTCGGCAAAAAAAACGGTCCCACTTCCGCGACCGGCGGATTGCCGCGATCCGTCGGTTTGGCGGCAAAAAGTCCAGCTTTTCTGCGCCTCTCCGCTAAGTGGGACCCTGCAGGCGAACTGGGACCTGCTTGGGTCCCAGTTTTAAAGCGGCGATGCTGGCGGCCGGTGCGCTCACGGGGGTGAGCTAAGCGCAAAAACCGGCGCTTTTCTGCGGCTGAGAGGCCGCTGAGCGGTCCGTTGGCCTGCCCGCCGCGACTCCGGCTGCTCCTGTCCCGGGCGTGTCTAAATCGCGCCTGACTCTAGACACCCGCCGAGCAGCATCCCACCGCCTGCATTACCCAGAAAAGCGCAGTTTTCCGCCGCGCTCGCCCACTTCTCCCCGCGTTTTCCCGGATGATCCCGCCACTCCGGCCTCTCCTGTCCCCTCACAATCGACCGTTGCCTCCGCCATACCGGTATCCCGCCCACGAAGTTCGGCCGGGTGGCGGTGAACGACCCGCGACTGGTGGGCGACATGCGCCGGGGGCGGCAGGTCGGCCCGGCCAACCAGCGCCGCATCATGGCGACGATCGCACAAATGCTCGCTGCCCTGCGCGACCGGCCATGATCCCCGGCGGCGACCCTGTCCGCCTACTGCTCCGCGCGCTGCGCCACTCGGCGGCCGCGGGCGGGGTCGCGCCCACCCTGACGCACGAGGAACAGACGCCCTGGGCGAGCGCGACCTTTACCGGTGCGCAGCATCGCGTCGCGGTTGAAGGCGGAGGGATCGACGGCTGGCTGGCCGCGCTGCCCGAGATCGAATTGGACCTGCGTGGACATCTGGTTGCGAGCTGCGACGTGCTACCGACCCGTAACGGCGCAGTGCTGACCGTGCTGGTGCTGGAAGCCTGACGACGTCATTAAATGTAACCTTTGTCACCTTTGCGGTGCTTCATCCTAGCGAAAGGTTTGAACGGCCAGGCCGCCCCTCCAGTGCGCCGACCCGAATGATCTTTCCTTTGATATGTTGTCACATGACCTTTAGGCAGCGCGCTACCCGTTTCCTTTGCGAGTCGCCTGCCTCATGCCCAAAGCCGTTCTCCTCGCCGGTGTCGCGATGCTGCTCGCTCCCCTGCCCGCCGCCGCGCAGGTCGCCGCCGCTCCCGCGCCGCAGGACCCACCGGCGACAGCCGATGCGGGCCAGTCCCCCGCCGAGACCGCAACGGTCGCGCCCGAAGGTAGCACCACCCGCGATGTGGTCGTGCGTGGCCAGCGCCTCGACGCGGCGCGCTCGACGATCCAGCCGGCGCTGGGCGCGACCAGCTACACGATCAGCAACGCGACGATCCAGGCGCTGCCCCAGGGCGACAACCAGCAGCTCAACCAGATCATCCTGCAGCTGCCCGGCGTCGTGCAGGACGGTTTCGGCCAGTTCCATGTCCGCGACGATCACAACAACCTGCAGTACCGGATCAACGGCACCATTCTGCCCGAAGGCATCGCTGTCTTCGGGCAGACGCTCAGCCCCCGGCTGATCGACCGGTTCAGCCTGCTGACCGGCGCGCTGCCCGCCCAATACGGCCTGCGCACCGCGGGCATCATCGACATTACGACCAAGAGCGGGTTGTTCAACAACGGCGGCACCGTCTCGCTCTACGGCGGCAGCTTTCAGACGATCGAGCCGTCCATTGAATATGGCGGTCATAGCGGCGACACCAATTACTTCGTGTCGGGCGACTATCACCGCACCAGCCGCGGGATCGAGGGCGTCGACGCTTCCGTCATTCCGCTCCACGACCGATCGGACCAGTATCAGGCGTTCGCCTATGTCGACCACACGCTGAGCGACGACGACCGGGTGTCGTTCGTCGGCGGCTATTCGAACCAGTTCTTTCAGATCCCCAATCCCAAGGGGCTGCAGCCCGACGGCACCTATGCGGTCGGCGGCGTCACCGCCTATCCCAGCGAGCGGCTAAACGAGCGTCAGGTCGAGCAGACCGCGTTTGGCCAGCTAGCGCTGCTCCACAAGGACGGTGACCTGACGGTGCAGGCCTCGCTCGCGGCGCGTTACTCGGCGCTCCGCTACCGGCCCGACCGGCTCGGCGAGCTGTTGTACAACGGGCTGGCGCAGGCCGCCGACAAGAAGGATTTCGCACTCTACGGCCAGGCCGACGCCGCCTATGAACTGGGCGGGTCGAACACCATCCGCGCCGGCGTCGTGATCGCGCGCGACCGCAGCAGCACCCGGACCAGCACCGCCGTCTTCCCGGTCGATGCGGACGGCGACCAGGCCGGCCAGCCGATCACAATCGCCGACATTGGCGCGCGGACTGAGTGGACGGAGAGCGTCTACCTGCAGGACGAGCTGAAGCTCTCCTCCGCGCTGACCTTCAACTTCGGCGGCCGCTTCGACCATTATTCGGCCTACCGGACCGAAAGCGGCTTCTCACCGCGCGCCAACCTGGTGTTCCAGCAGGGCGGCACGACGCTCCACGCCGGCTATGCGCGCTATTTCTCGCCGCCGCCGTTCGAGCTCGTCGCGACCACCTCGATCGGCTTGTTCAACGGCACCAGCGGCGCAGCGAACACCGACGCGAACGGCGCCATCGTCAACGACACGCCGTATGCCGAGACCCAGGATTATTTCGACGTCGGCGCGCAGCAGAAGATCGGCCCGGTGACGATCGGCATCGACGCCTATTACCGCCATTCCCACCGCCTGATCGACGAGGGCCAGTTCGGCGCGCCGATCATCCTGACGCCGTTCAACTACGACCACGGCAACATTACCGGGGTCGAGGCGAGCATCAGCTATGCCGCGCACGGCCTGCTCGCCTACGCCAACCTCGCCCGCGCCAAGGCCCAGGGCGAGTTCATCGTGTCGAGCCAATTCAATTTCGACCCCGCCGACCTCGCCTACATCCGCAACCACTTCATCTATCTCGACCACGACCAGACCTACACCGCGTCCGGTGGCGTCTCCTACGCCTTCCATGGCGGCCTGACCGGGCTGAAGCTGGGGGCGGACGTGCTCTACGGGTCGGGCCTGCGCACCGACGGCGACGTGCCCAATGGCGGCAAGCTGCCCCCCTATGCGCAGGTCAATCTGTCGGCTTCGTACCGGCTTGCCGAGCCGGGGCTGAGCCTCAGGCTCGACGTCGTCAACGCGGGCGACCATGTCTATCAGATCCGCGACGGCTCCGGCATCGGTGTCGGCGCGCCGCAATACGGGCCGCGCCGCGGCTTCTTCGTCGGCGTCACCAAGGACATCTGATCCGATCGGTCTGGACGCGCTCGCCCGCCCCGCCTAGCCGGGTCGGAAAGGAGCATGATGATGGCCGGCATGGGGCGCTTCGACTGGGCAGACCCGTTCCTGCTCGACGAGCAGCTGAGCGAGGACGAGCGCATGGTCCGCGACACTGCGCGCGCCTATGCGCAGGACCGGCTGGCGCCGCGTATCGTCGAGGCGTTCCAGCACGAGCATACGGACCCCGCGATCTTCCGCGAGATGGGCGAGCTGGGGCTGCTCGGGCCGACCATCCCGGAGGAATATGGCGGCGTCGGCGCGAGCTACGTCGCCTATGGCCTGGTCGCGCGCGAGGTCGAGCGGATCGACTCGGGCTATCGCTCGATGATGAGCGTGCAGTCGAGCCTCGTCATGTATCCGATCTTCGCGTTCGGCTCGGAGGCGCAGAAGCGGAAATATCTGCCAAGGCTCGCGAGCGGCGAGTGGATCGGCTGCTTCGGCCTGACCGAGCCCGATGCCGGCTCCGACCCTGGCGGCATGACGACGCGCGCGAAGAGCGTCGCGGGCGGCTACGTCCTGTCGGGCGCGAAGACCTGGATCAGCAATTCGCCGATCGCCGACGTGTTCGTCATCTGGGCCAAGACCGACGACGGCGCGATCCGCGGTTTCGTGCTCGAAAAGGGCGTGAAGGGGCTGAGCGCGCCCAAGATCGAGGGCAAGCTGTCCTTGCGCGCCAGCATAACCGGCATGGTGATGATGGACGAGGTCGAAGTCGGCGCCGACGCGATCCTGCCCGACGTGGCGGGGCTGAAGGGGCCCTTCGGTTGCCTCAACCGCGCGCGCTACGGGATCAGCTGGGGTGCGCTCGGCGCCGCGGAGTTCTGCTTCCACGCCGCCCGTCAGTACGGGCTCGACCGCAACCAGTTCGGCACCCCGCTCGCGGGACGGCAGCTGTTCCAGAAGAAGCTCGCCGACATGGAGACGGAGATTGCGCTGGGGCTGCAGGCGAGCCTGCGCGTCGGGAGGCTGATGGACGAGGGCCGCTTCGCGCCGGAGATGGTCTCGATCGTCAAGCGCAACAATGTCGGCAAGGCACTCGCCATCGCGCGTGACGCCCGCGACATGCACGGCGGCAACGGCATCTCGGGCGAGTATCAGGTCATGCGCCACCTGATGAACCTCGAAACCGTCAACACCTATGAAGGCGCGCACGACGTCCACGCCTTGATCCTGGGCCGCGCGATCACAGGGATCGCGGCGTTCTGATGCCGGTCGGGCGGATGTTGCCATCGACCCGATCGCCGCTAGTGTCGCGCCCCGGGCGCGGGGGCGCTCGGGGGAAGCATCTTGGACCAGCACCCACCGGCGCTGCGCGGCAGCCGGTTCTTCGCGGTCACGGCGATCGCCATCGCGCTCCTGGTGGTCGCCAGCTTTCCCGTGACTTATTTCATGCCGCTCGCAACGGGCGCGCACTTCACATTGCTACGGCATCTTCACGGCCTCGCCTTCTTCGGCTGGATCGGCCTGTACGTCGCGCAGACGCTGTTGGTGCGGGCCGGCAGGATACGCCAGCACCGCGGCTGGGGGCAGACGGGAATCTGGCTGGCGGGCGCGATGCTGCCGCTGGGGCTGTGGCAGGCGGTGACGTCGGCCGGAGAACGCCAGACGAAGGGCGTGGCGCTGCCGTTCGAGTTCACGCTCTACAACCTTGTCGACATCTGCGTCTTCACGGTCGCATTCGGCTGGGGAATCGTCGCCGCGACGCAACGGATCGAATGGCACCGCCGGCTGATGTTTATCGCCGTGCTCAATCTGTTCGGCCCGGCCTTTTCGCGCGTGCTGCTGCACCTTCCCCTGCCCTATCCCTGGCTCGACATGACGCCCAACCTCGCCGCCGATGCGCTGCTGGTCGCGCTCGCTGTCCACGACCGGCGCCCGCTTGGGCGCGTGCATGCCGTTACCGTCGGAGCGATGGCCTTGCTGATCCCGCTTCATGCAGTGGAGCCGTTGATCGCGCGCAGCGCCGCGTGGACGTCGATCGCGCCGCGTCTGTTCGGTTTCTGACCAGCCAGCGCCGCGCGCGCAACCGGGGACATGGGCGATGAAGGGAGCGCCCCTCGCCGGCCTGAAGGTGGTCGAGCTCGCCCGCATCCTCGCCGGGCCGTGGGCGGGGCAGGTGCTCGCCGACCTCGGTGCCGAGGTGGTCAAGGTCGAGAGCCCCGAGGGCGACGACACCCGCACCTGGGGCCCGCCCTTCATCACCAACCCCGACGGCTCCCAGACCGCCGGCTATTACCACGCCTGCAACCGCGGCAAGCGCTCGGTCGTCGCCGACTTCGTCACGCCTGAGGGGCAGCAGGCCGTGCGCGACCTCGTCGCGGATGCCGACGTGCTGATCGAGAACTTCAAGGTCGGCGGCCTCGTCAAATACGGGCTGGATTATGCCAGCCTGTCCGCACTCAACCCGCGGCTGGTATATTGCTCGATCACCGGTTTCGGCCAGGACGGGCCCTACGCAAGCCGGGCAGGCTACGACTACATCGTCCAGGGGATGAGCGGGATCATGGACCTGACCGGCGAGCCCGACGGCCAGCCGCAGAAGATCGGCGTCGCCTTTGCCGACATCATGACCGGACTCTATGCGGTGATCGGCATCCAGGCGGCGCTGGCGCAGCGGGAGCGGACCGGGCGCGGACAGCTGCTCGACCTGGCGCTGCTCGACACCATGACGGGCGTCCTCGCCAACCAGGCGATGAATTACTTCGTCAGCGGCGACACCCCGCCCCGCGTCGGCAACGCGCACATGAACGTCGCGCCCTATGCAGTCTTCCCGACGAGCGACGGCTGGTTCATCCTGGCGGTCGGCAACGACGCGCAGTTCCGCCGCGCCTGCGCCGTGCTGGGGCTCGGCGAGCGCCCGGGCTGGGCGACCAACGCCGGGCGGCTCGCCGACAAGCCCGCGCTGTTCGCAGCGATCGAGACACTGACCCGGCTCCGCACCCGCGACGACCTGCTTCACGCGCTCGAAGCCGCGGGGGTTCCCGCCGGCCCCATCAACACCGTCGCACAGGCGTTCGCCGACCCTCAGGTGATTGCGCGGGGCATGCGGATTGAGGTCGCACGCGAGGACGGCACGGTGCTGCCCGGCCTGCGCACGCCGATCCGGTTCTCCGACGCCGAGCTGGCGCTCGGGCGGGCGGCGCCGTTGTTAGGAGGAGGATAGATGGCCGACGCACCGCTCAAGGGTATCCGCATTGTCGAACTCGCCGGGATCGGCCCCGGTCCGTTTGCGGGGATGATGCTCGCCGACCACGGCGCGGAGGTGATCCGCATCGACCGGGGCGGGCGCGGCGGCTTCTCCACCGACGCGAAGGATCCGCTGCTCCGCTCGCGCCGTTCCGTCTCGCTCGACCTCAAGCAGCCCGGCGCCGTCGCCGCCGTCCGCCGCATCGTGGCGCAGTCGCACGGCCTGATCGAAGGCTTCCGCCCCGGCGTCACCGAGCGACTGGGGCTCGGGCCGGACGTGCTCCTCGCCGACAATCCGCGCCTCGTCTATGGCCGCATGACTGGCTGGGGCCAGACCGGGCCGATGGCGAGCGAGCCCGGCCACGACATCAACTATCTCGCCATCTCCGGCGCGCTCCACGCCTTTGGCCGCGCTGGTGAGAAGCCGACGCCGCCGATCAACATGGTCGCAGACTTCGGCGGCGGCGGCATGATGCTGGCGTTCGGCATGCTCGCGGCGCTGCTGCATGCGCAGAAGACCGGCGAGGGACAAGTGGTCGACGCGGCGATGACCGACGGCTCCGCGCTGCTGATGAGCATGATCTGGGGCTTTCGCGCGATGGGCCGCTGGGGCGACCGGCGCGGCGAGAACATGCTCGATACCGGCGCGCATTTCTACGACACCTATGCGACCAGCGACGGCAAATGGGTCAGCCTGGGCGCGATCGAGCCGCAATTCTACGCGAAGCTGCGCGCCGTCATGGGCCTCGATACGCCCGAATGGGACCGGCAGATGGACCCGCGCAGCTGGGGCCCGCTGAAGGCCGCATTGACCCGGCGGTTCGGGGAGAAGACGCGCGACGAATGGGTCGCCGCCTTCGCTGGCCACGACGTCTGCTTCGCCCCCGTGCTCGGCTTCGACGACGCGCTGGCCGACCCGCACAACCGCGCGCGCGCCACCTTCGTCGAGGCGGGGGGGATCACCCAGCCCGCGCCCGCCCCGCGCTATTCGGTCAGCGAGACGGTTGCCCCGGCGATGAGCGGCGAGCGCGACGACGCTGCGGTACTCGCCGCGCTCGGGTTCGACGCGCAGGAGATCGTCGCGCTCGGCCATTGATCGCCCCCCGCCCGCCATGCGATAGGCGGCGCACGATCAGGAGAGTTCCGCCATGGCCACCCAGCTGCGCAGCAAGCCCACCATGTCCACCGCCGAGTGGGAGGCGCGCCAGGAGCTTGCCGCCTGCTATCGCGTCTTCGATCACATGGGCTGGTCGGAGATGATCTTCAATCACATCACGTTGAAGATCGCGGGTGAAGAGGGCGCGTTCCTCATCAACCCTTACGGGCTGCACTTCTCGGAGGTGTGCGCGTCGAACCTCGTCAAGATCGACATCGACGGCAACAAGCTGGACGACAGCCCCTATCCGGTCAACCGCGCCGGCTTCGTCCAGCATGCGCTCTTCCACCGCCACCTGCCCGACGCGCACTGCATCGCGCACACCCATACCACGGCGGGGATGGCGGTGAGCTCGGTCGAGGGCGGCCTGCGGTCGGTCAATTTCTACGCCTGCAACTTCGCCAACCAGATCGCCTATCACGAGTTCGAAGGGGTCACCGTCCGCGACGAGGAGGGCGAGCGGTTGCTCGAACATCTCGGCACCAAGCGCATGATGCTGCTCCAGAATCACGGCATCCTGGTCATGGGCCGCAGCGTGTCCGAGACGTTCGTCAAACATTGGGCGCTGCAGCGCGCCTGCGAAATCCAGATCGCTACCGCAAGCATGGGCAAGCCGATCGAAGTATCCCCTGAGGTCGTCGCCGTGCACCAGCGCGACCTCCACCAGTCGGCAGTTCCCGGCATGCTGCCCGGCAAGGCCGAGTTCGACGCGATGGTGCGGCTGGTCGACCGGAAGGACACGAGCTGGCGGAACTAGTCGAAGGCCAAGGCGCGGCTACGACCGTGCCGGTAGGCGACAGCGCAGCGCCACGCCCGGCCGGTGGGCCGGCACCGCGGAAACCGTTCGACGGTGGCTTGCCGCCAGCGCGCCGGCGGGTGAAATCGTCTTGACCCGCTTCACCGTCAACAACCAGCCCGTCGAATACCGCCTCGACCCCGCTACCCCGCTGCTGTGGGCGCTGCGCGATGCTTCCAACCTGACCGGTGCGAAATACGGCTGCGGCACCGGCCATTGCGGCGCCTGCATCGTTGATGTCGACGGCGCTGCCGTGGCGTCGTGCCGAGTCACAATCGGCGAGATCGAAGGAAGCTACGTCACCACGATCGAGGGCCTGTCGCGTGAGCGCAGCCATCCGCTCCAGCTCGCCTTCATTGCCGAGGGTGTCGTGCAGTGTGGCTACTGCATCAGCGGCATGATCATGCAGGCCAGCGTGCTGCTGCGCAAGAACAGCAATCCGTCGGAGGCGCAGATCAGGGAGGCGATCACCGTGCTGTGCCGCTGCGGCGTCTATCCGCGCCTAGTGGAGGCGATCGGCCGGGCCGGACGGGCGCTGCGTGGCGAAGAGGTGATCCCCGCCGGCTTTCGTCCCGGCATCGACCCGGCCGACGCGGCGCGACAGGTTCCGGCGCTGGTTGCGCCGGGCGTGGGGGCACGGGCGACAGGCGGAAGGTAGCCGGCCTCCCATCCTTTCTACACGCTGTCAGCTCAATTCAGCTTCGCCTCACCCCGACTCGCGCATTGCACTTTCATCGTCAGGGCCGGCTTGTGCGCCGGCAGGCTTGAAGTGAGGCGTCACATGAAGAAGTGGGTGATCGGAGCGTTGCTGGCGGCGACCGCCTGGGCGCCGGCGCAGGCGCAGGACGGCGGCTGGCACGGCCGTCGCGGCGGCGATAGCGGCGGCCAGCAGGGCGCGCGGCCGCAATGGGGCGGCGGGCAGAATGGCGGCGACCGGAATGGCGGCCAGCAGCAGCGGCCGGAACGTCCGACCGTCGACGCGCAGGCGCAGGCCCGAGCTCAGGCGCAGCCGCAGCAGGGCGGGCGCGGCGGCGACGGCAATGGCGGCTGGCGCAACCGTGGCGGTGGTGAGGCGCAGGCTCAGGCACAGGCGCAGGGTCAGGACCAGGCGCGCGGATGGCAAAACCGCGGCGGCTGGCAGGGTCGCCGCGACGGGCAGGCTGGCGTGCAGCAGCAGTTCGGGCAGCAGCAGCAGTTCGGGCAGCAACAGTTCCGGCAGGACCAGTTCCGGCAGGATCCGGGTCGCGGCCGGCCGGCCTTCGAACAGGGGCGGCCGGATCAGTTCCGGCGCGACCAGTTCACGCCCGCCGACACACGGCGCGATCCGCAATCCAGCCGCTATGACAAGGGCGCCAACGGGTTCGGCAACCGCGGCAGCGACGATCGCAGCTTCGGCAACCGCAATTTCAACGGCCGCGGGTTTGACAATCGCGGCAATGATAACCGCAATTTCGGCAGCCGGGGCTCCTACGGGCGGGGCTCCGATGGGCGAGGCTTCGACGGGCGGGGCTTTGACGGGCGGGCGGGCGGCTGGAACCGCGACTGGCGGCGTGACCGTCGCTACGACTGGGGCGGCTACCGCGCACTGAACCGCAGCGCCTATCGGCTGCCGCGCTACTACGCGCCCTATGGCTGGGACTATGGCTACCGCCGCTTCTCGATCGGCATCACGCTATCGTCGGTTCTGTGGGGGGAAAACTACTGGATCGACGACCCATATGATTATCGGCTGCCCCCCGTGGACGGCCCCTATCGCTGGGTGCGTTACTATAACGATGCCTTGCTGGTCGATCTGCGCAGCGGACAGGTCGTCGACACGGTCTACGACATATTTTGGTGACGGTGCGGCCGCGCCCGGATTGCGCGAGCGATCCGGGTGCGGCTTGCATGGCTTTGACCTTGAACAGCCGCCGCACGCGGCGATAACGCTATGTCCCATGTCTCTCTTCGCCCGCGCCAAACCCGCCACCTCCAAGATCCGTGAGCTTGCCGGCCTGTCCGTCGCCACTCGGCTCGACGCCAACCCGCAGGTCCGGCGCGCGCAGATCGACACAGCGCAATTCTATTACTGCCCCGATTTTCTGGATGCCGCTCGCTGCGAGGATCTGGTGACGATGATCGACGCCAACCGGCGTCCGTCCACACTGCTCGCCGACCGGCCGGAGGCGAACTTTCGGACGTCCGACAGCTGCGACATGGACCGCTGGTCGCCACTGGTCCGCCCCACCGACGAGTCGATCGCGGCGCTGCTGGGCCTCGACGCGAGCCACGGCGAGACGATGCAGGGCCAGCGATATGCGCCAGGGCAGCAGTTTCGCGCGCACCACGACTATTTTCACGTCGGCGAGAAATACTGGGCCGATGTGGCAAAACAGGGCGGCCAGCGCACCTGGACCGCGATGGTCTACCTCAACGACGTCGAGGAAGGCGGCGCGACCTGGTTCCCGCAGGCGGGGATCAAGGTCAGCCCCAAGCGCGGACTGCTGCTCGCCTGGAACAACATGAACCCCGACGGCAGCCCCAACGACAAGACCCTCCACGAAGGCATGCCGGTAGTCGCAGGCGTCAAATACATCGTCACGAAATGGTTTCGCGAAGGCAGCTGGATGCAGTGAAGCGCATTCTCCCCCCGTTTTGCGGAAGAGGGCGCCCGGTTGCGTAGCGAGCGGGTAAAGGGGGGCGCCGCCTGAGACGTGATCGTCCCACCGTCACGCGTTTCGGGCGCGCCGCCGCCGGCGCGCGAGGCAGACGAGTGCTGTCCTACACGCCGCATCTGTGCCAAGCCCCGCGCATGCGCAGCCACACGCCTGTTCCGGCTTCGTTTCACCGCACCACGATCCCGGCGTACGCAAAGATGCATGCGATTTGCCGCAACTTGGACAACTTGCACGCATGACCCCGGTCCTCGGCATCACGGCCTCGATCCTCGGCCAGCCCTGGCGTTGGCGCGCGCTGTCCGCCGACACGCGCGAGGGGCTGGGCAACGACGATCTTGTCGATCAGCTGCTCCTTGCTCGCGGCGTCGCGCGCGAGGCGCTGGCGGAGCACCGCACGCCGTCAATCCGCCGGTTCATGCCCGATCCTTCCTCGTTCCGCGACATGGACACCGCCGCCGCGCGGCTCGCCGATGCGGTGCAGGCAGGTGAGCGGGTCGCGATCTTCGGCGATTACGATGTCGACGGCGCGACCTCGGCCGCGCTGATGACGCTGGTGCTGCGCGACCTCGGCCTGGCGCCCGTCGTGTACATCCCCGATCGCGTGACCGAGGGCTATGGTCCGTCTGGCGCGGCGCTGACCCGGCTTGCGACGGAGGGTGCGACGCTGATCGTCACCGTCGACTGCGGCGCGCAGGCGTTCGACGCGCTGGCGGCGGCACGCGACGTCGGCGTCGACGTAATCGTCGCCGACCACCACCAATGCGCGAGCACGTTGCCGCACGCGGTGGCGGTGGTGAACCCCAACCGCGTCGACGAGGAGGGCGGCCGCGACCACGGCCACCTGGCCGCGGTCGGGGTCTGTTTCCTGCTGCTGGCGGCGACGCTGCGCGTGTTGCGGGGACGCGGCTTCTTCGCCGACCGGGCCGAGCCGAAGCTGCTCGACCATCTTGATCTGGTCGCGCTGGGCACCGTCGCCGACGTCGCGCAGCTTCGCGGGCTCAACCGCGCCTTTGTCGCTCAGGGGCTGAAGGTGATGGCTGGACGCCGCAATATCGGGCTCGCCGCGCTGATCGAGGCATCACGGCTGACCCGTGCGCCGACCTGCAGCGACCTGGGCTTCGCGCTGGGTCCTCGGATCAACGCCGGCGGCCGGGTCGGGCGCGCCGATCTCGGCGTCAGGCTGCTGACCACCGGCGATCCCGCTGAGGCGCGCGTGCTGGCGCAGGAGCTGGACGGCCTCAACGGCGACCGGCGGGTGATCGAGGCGGGGGTGCAGGAGGCGGCGGAGACGCTGGCGGCGAATGGACGTCAGGTCGCCGTCGCCGCCGGCCATGGCTGGCATCCCGGCGTCATCGGCATCGTCGCCGGGCGGCTGAAGGAGAAGCTCGGCCGCCCCGCCATCGTCATCGCGATTGACGAGGCGGGGGTCGGCAAGGGCTCCGGCCGGTCCATCCCGGGAGTCGATCTCGGCGCGGCGGTGCTCGCCGCGAAGGAGGCGGGGATCGTCAGCGCGGGCGGCGGCCATGCGATGGCGGCGGGGCTGACGGTGGCGGCGGATCGCGTCGGCGAGCTGGCCGATTTCCTGGAGCACCGGCTTGCCGAGGCGGTGGCGCAGTCGAGCGAAGGCCGTGCGCTGCTGGTCGACGCGGTGCTCGCAACGCGCGGAGTTAATCCCGAACTGGTCGGCGCGATGGACGGTGGCGGTCCCTATGGCGCGGGCTGGCCCGCCCCGCGCGTCGCCGCCGGGCCGGTGCGGGTGGTCCGCGCCGAGGTGGTCGGCAACGGCCATGTCCGTTGCATCGTCGCGGGCGACTGCGGCGCGAGCCTGAAGGCGATGGCCTTCCGCCATGCCGAAACCGCGCTCGGCCAAGCGCTGCTCGGCGCGCCGCCGCACCGCAAGCTGTGGCTGGCAGGCCGCGCGAAGCTGGACGACTGGGGCAGCCGCCCCGCCGCCGAGCTGCACGTCGAAGACGCGGCATGGGCCGACTAGGGGACGGATCAGTATGTTCAGCCACGTCACGCTAGGCAGCGCCGACCTCGACCGCGCGGCGGCCTTCTATCGCCCGGTCATGGCGACGCTCGGCCTGATCGAACCGTTCGCGCTCGACCGCGCGCTCGTGTTCGGCGAGGTGATGGGCGCAAAGCTCTTCATCGGCGCGCCCTTTGACGGCAACCCGCCGAGCCACGGCAACGGCACCCATGTCGCGCTGCTCGCCGGCAGCCGCGCCGCCGTCGACGCCTTCCACGCCGCCGCGCTGGCCCACGGTGGCAGCGACGAGGGTGCGCCGGGCCCGCGGCCGCACTACCACGCGAACTATTACGGGGCCTATGTCCGCGACCCCGACGGCAACAAGCTCCAGGCCGTCTGCCATGCGGCGGCGGCAGTGTGAATGAAGGTCGGGTTTTGCGTGAGGTCGCGCATCGCGCTCCCGTCACCAGCGGTACGGCAAACGCGCGCCCCGCGCGTTCTCCGTCTCGCTGGTGACCCCTACGGGGCTCGAACCCGTGTTTCAGCCGTGAAAGGGCCGCGTCCTAACCACTAGACGAAGGGGCCATGAGCCGTTCGCCTAAGCCGGGAGAGGCTCGTTGGTCAAGCCATCCTCCCCGAACAGCGGCATTCCCGCCCCCGCCCGCTCCTCGAAGCTCGACACCGTCACCCCCACCAGCCGGACGCCCTGGTCGGGCGGCATCACCGACCGGATCAGCGTCGCGCTCGCCGCCCGCAACGCCGCCTGCGTCGCGACCGCCGCCGGGAAGCTGCGGCTGCGGGTGATCTGGCGAAAGTCGGCGAACTTGACCTTGACCGTCACCGTCCGCCCGAATGCCTGCGCCTTGGCGCACCAGGCCCAGACCCCGTCCGCCTGCTCCAGTACCGCCGCCTCGATCGCCGCCGGGTCGGTCAGGTCCTGATCGAAGGTCGTCTCCGTCCCCGACGACTTGCGCTCGCGGTTGGGGTTGACCGGCCGCTCGTCCTCGGCGCGTGCGATGGCTTGATACCAGTCCGCGGCGCTGCCGAAATGCTCCTGCAGAAAGGCGAGCGGACGGGCGCGCAGGTCGCCGCCGGTCTCGATCCCCAGCGCCTTCATCCGCCGTGCGGTGACCGGCCCGACACCGTGGAAGCGCGCGACCGGCAGCGTCTCGACCCACGCCGCGCCCATCCCGGGCGTCACCGCGAACTGCCCGTCGGGCTTGCGATGGTCGGAGGCGAGCTTCGCCAGGAACTTGTTGTAGCTGATCCCCGCCGAAGCGGTCAGCCCGGTCTCGGTCAGGATGCGCGCCCTGATCTCCTTCGCCGTCGACCATGCGGTCAGCAGCCCGCATCGGTCCGCGGTCACGTCCAGATACGCCTCGTCGAGCGACAGCGGCTGGATCAGGTCGGTATAATCGGCGAAGATCGCATGGATTTGCCGCGATACCGCGCGGTACACGTCGAAGCGCGGCCGGACGAACACCAGTTCCGGGCAGCGCCGCAGTGCGGTGACGGACGGCAGCGCCGACCGCACGCCGAACGCCCGCGCCTCGTAACTCGCCGCCGCCACCACGCCCCTCGCCGCCGGATACCCGACCGCGACCGGCCGTCCCTTCAGCGCCGGGTCGTCGCGCTGCTCCACCGACGCGTAGAAGGCGTCCATATCGACATGGATGATCTTGCGGACGGGCGGCGGCATGACGCTCTAGTAGAGCTTGACCTCGATCAGCGACGGTCCGGCCCCGCCGAACGACCTCAGCATCGCGGCATGCAGCGCCTCGACGCTGTCGACCTGAACGCCGGGCACGCCCATCGACTTCGCCATCGCCACCCAGTCGATCGTCGGCCGGTCGATGTCGATCATCGCCAGCGCCTGTGGTCCCATCGTCGCGCCCGCGCCCATATTGGCGTATTCGGCCTTCAGGATCGCATATTGGTTGTTGGCGAAGATGATCGTCGTGACCGGCAGCCCCTCTCTTGCCTGCGTCCACAGCGACTGGATCGTGTACATCGCGCTGCCGTCGCCGACCATGCAGATCGTCCGGCGGTCGGGGCACGCCAGCGCCGCGCCGGTCGCGACCGGCGTGCCGTACCCGATCGAGCCGCCGAGATTGTTGATCATGTCGTGGGGCGCCGCACCGGCGGTATAGCCCATCGTCTCGCGCCCGGTCGTGAGCGATTCGTCGACGACGATTGCGTGCTCGGGGATCGCGGCCGCGAGCGCATGGGCGATGCTGATCGGTGATAGCGCGCCAGTCGGCACAGGCGTATCGACCCGCCGCTGGAACACCGGCGCGGCGCCGTCCAGCCCCAACGCCTCGGCCAGCATCGACAGCCCCAGCTCGCTGTCTTCGTCCCCCTCGACCAGGCTGTGGACCTGCGCGCCCGGCGCCTTGAGCAGGCTGGGCTGATCGGGGTAGCTGAAGAATGCGATCGGCTCGCGCGTCTCGACGGTGATAAGGTGCTTGAACGGCGCCAAAAAGGCGATCCCCGGCGCGACCGAATAGGGGATGCGCTCGACCGGCACACGCCCCGCCCCGCGCTCCAGCCGGTTCGTGAAGAACTGAGAAGCCAGGCGGCAGCCCGCGCCGGTCGCAACTGCGCCCGCTAGCTCCAGGGCCCGCCCCCGCGCTGCCCGGTTGGCGACGATCAGCAGGGCCGGTTCGCCCGACCGGAGCACCTGCGCGACCGCCTCCACCCGCGCCGGGTCGGGCGCCTTGCGCATCGGCGCGTCAAGCGCGGGCAGCCGCATCTCGCCCGCTTCCTGCCAAGCCGTGTCACCGGGCAGGATCAGCGTTGCGATCCGGCCCGGATGCTCGCGCGCCTTCGCGATCGCTGCCACGGTGTCCCAGGCGATCGTCCGCGATGACTCCGCGCGCCGCACCCAATGCGACAGCGGCCGCGCCAGCCCCTCGATGTCCGAATGGAGCGGCGGGTCATATTTCAGGTGGCTTGCCGAGTGCTCGCCGACGATGTTGACCATCCCCGACGACGCCCGCCGCGCGTTGTGAATGTTGGCCATCCCGTTCGCCAGCCCCGGGCCGAGGTGCAGGAGCGTCGATGCGGGCGTCTGCCGCATCCGGTACCAGCCGTCCGCCGCGCCCGTGCAGACGCCCTCGAAGAGGCACAGCACGCTCTTGATCCGGGGGTTGTCGAGCGCCGCCAGGAAATGCATTTCCGACGTGCCGGGATTGGCGAAACACACCTCCACCCCGCGTTCGGCCAATGTGGACACCAGGCTCTCTGCGCCGTTCATGCTCTCTCCTGCCCCGCACTCCGGACCGGCACGCTATAGCATCCCCACGGTCGCGGTTGACAGGCACGGTGCAGCACCGCTTGATGCGGGTGCAAGTGAAGGAACAGTTGATGGCGACCGCGGCCCGGGGCGATATGCGCGACCCGGCGATCTATGCCCGCTACACCCGCGTCGCGATCGCGCTGCACTGGGCGATCGCGGCGTTGATCGCGTACAACCTGCTGTCCGGGCTGCTGCGCGGCGCGCTGCCCAAAGGCTTCTTCGCCTTTCACATCTCGTCGGGGCTGACGATCCTGGCGCTGACGCTGGTCAGGATCGGCTGGCGGCTGACCCATAAACCCCCACCCATGCTGCCGATGCAGCCGTGGGAGCGATGGCTGGCGCATAGCGTCCACCTGCTGCTCTATGCGGCGATGCTGTTCGTGCCGTGGACCGGTTGGGTAATGATCTCCGCCAATCCCCCCGCGGGCTCGCCGGGCGCCGCCTATGCGCAGATCCAGCAGGCACAACGCGCCGCCGCGGAGGGCAGACCGGCGCCGCAATCGCGCAAACCGGCGCTGATCTGGGGGATCGCGCCGGTGCCGATGATCGCTCCGGTCGCCAATCTCGGCCGCCAGCCCGGCGGCGTTGCCGGCCAGCACGCCTTCCACGAACAGATGGAGGGCGTACACGAGAAGGTCGCCTGGATGCTGTTGTTCCTGCTGGTCCTTCACATTGGCGGCGCGCTGAAGCATCAGTTCGCCGATCGCGAACCCGAGTTGCGCCGCATGGGGTTGGGCAGGCGCCGCGCCGCCGAGGCGGACCTCGCCGCACCCTAGCAGCTGGGCCGGCACGGCGATCATCATGCCGCGCCCCGTGGCCGCACATTGCCGCGTTTCCCGTTTCCCGAATCATGCTACAGGCCGGTGCGGGGGAATGATGGCGACGATCGCTGCGGGACAGGGCGCGGCTGCAGGGCAACCGGCCACATGGCCGGTCGACGCCGCGCGCGACTCGGACGAGCCATTTCGCACGCTGGCGGCGACCATGCCCGGCATCTGCTGGCTCGCCCGGCAGGACGGCCGCATCTACTGGATGAACGGTCACGGCCGCGACTTTTTCGGGACTACGGAACGCAACCCGTTCGCCGCCCTGCATCCCGACGACCGCCCCGCGACGCTCGCCGCCTGGCGCCTCGCCGCGGCTCAGGGTCATGCCTTCGAGGCGACGACGCGGCTCCGCGCCCCGGATGGCAGCTGGCGCCCCTTCCTCACCCGCGCCGAGCCGGTCCACGACGAGGCGGGATCGGTCCTGCGCTGGTGCGGCGTCCAGCTCGACCTGTCGGATCAGCAACGCCGCCAGTCGCACGACGCCTTCTTCCGCGCCGTCAGCGATGCGGTCCGCGACGAGAGCGATCCCACCCGCATCATCGCGGTGATCGCCGGGCTGCTAGAGGCGCATCTCGCCGTCGGCCGGGTGCTCTACCTCGAAACGGACGGCGATCCGGGTCGATTCACCGTCAGCGTCAACGGCACGCTTCGCCAGGCCGAGGTCGAGTATCGCCCGCCGGCCGGTTTCGCCGCGATGCTGACCGCCTTTGGCGCCGGACATACGGTCGCGACCCCCGATGCCGGCATCGTCGGTGGGCTGATCACCGCCGGAGTGCGACAGTTTCTGCTGGACCATCAGGCGCGCGCGGGCATCGGCGTGCCGTTGGTCAAGGACGGGCGGCTGGTCGCGATCCTTGCCGCCGCTGATCCGGCACCCCGCCGCTGGACGCCGGAAGAGGTCGCGCTGATCGAGGAACTGGCGGAACTGACCTGGTCCACCGTCACTCGCGCCCGCGCGGTCGCGACGCTCCGGGAACGCGAACGGCAGCAGGCGTTCATGATCGCTTGGAGCGACGCGGTGCGGCACAAGCCGTCGGTCCACGCGATCCTCGCCACGACGCTCGACCTGCTCGGACGTCAACTCGGCGCGGCGCGGCTGACCTATGTCGAGGCGGACGCGCGCAGCGTGGCGCTCGCTGTCGATCAGCATGGCGGCAACGCCACCGACCCGCCGCGCCCGCCTCTGCCGATCGCCGCGCTCGGCCGGCGGGTGGTCGCGCACCATCTCGACGAACGGCTGCTGGCGGTCGCCGACGTCCGTGATCACCCGCTGTTCGATGGCGACAACCTTCCGGCGTTCGAGGCGGCGGGGGTACGCGCCTTTGTCGCGGTGCCGCTGGTCCGCCACGGCAAGCTGGCGGCGCTGCTGTCGGCGCAGGCCGATCAGCCGCGTGCATGGACCGCGGCAGAGGTCCGCCTGATGGCCGAAGTCGCCGACCGGGCGTGGCCGATGCTGCAGCGCGCACGCTTCGAGGAGCGATTGGCGGAAAGCGAGGCGCAGCTCGCCGCCTTCATGGAGCACGCGCCCGTCGGCATGCACCTGAAGGATCGGGACGGCCGCTACCTGCGCGTCAACCCGGAACTGGCGGTTGCTGTCGGGCGGCCGATGGACGAGCTGGTCGGGCAGCATCCGGACGCACTGTTCCCTGATGACATGGCGGCGCGGATCGTCGCGATGGAGGCGCGCGCGCTGGCCGGCAGCCCCGTCGCGGAGGAGTTCGCCACCGCCTCGACCGATCGCTATGCGACGCTGCTCTCGATCGTCTTCCCGATCGGCGACGATGCCCGCAAGACCGGTGGGTTCACCCTCGACCTGACCGAGCGCAAGGCGGCGGAGGCGGCGCTGCAACGCTCGCGCGACGCGCTGTACCAGTCGGAAAAGCTGTCGGCGCTTGGCTCGCTCCTGGCGGGCGTCAGCCACGAACTCAACAATCCGCTCTCGATCGTCGTCGCGCAGGCGGTGATGATGGAGCGCCACGCGGAAGGCACCGCGCTTGCCGACCGAGCCTTGAAGATCCGCAAGGCCGCCGATCGCTGCGCCCGCATCGTCCAGACCTTCCTCGCGATGGCGCGCCAGAAAAAGCCCGAACGCAGCGCGGTCGATCTCAACGCCGTCGCCAACGGCGCGATCGAGCTTGCCAGCTACGGGCTGCGCTCTGACGGCGTCGGCATCACCCGCGCGCTGGCGGTGGACCTGCCGCATATCTCCGCCGACAGCGATCAGCTCCATCAGATCGTCACCAACCTGATCGTCAATGCGCAGCAGGCGATGGCAGGCGTCGGCAGCCTGCGCTGGCTGGAGGTCCGCACCGCGCTCGGCCCCGAACCGCGCACCGTCATCCTGGAGGTCGCCGACTCCGGCCCCGGCATCCCGCCCGACATGCGGCGGCGCGTCTTCGAACCCTTCTACACCACCAAGCCCCAGGGCGAAGGTACGGGTGTCGGCCTGTCCTTCAGCCAGGGGCTGGCAGAAGCGCATGGCGGGCGGCTGACGCTGGTACCGTCGGAACGCGGGGCGTGCTTCCGCCTCACGCTGCCGCTCGACGAGCGCGACCTGCTGCCGCGCGTCGAGCCGACCGCGGCGAAGCCCGCCGCCGCTGCGCATCGCCGCGCCCTGCTCGTCGACGACGAGGAAGAGATCGCGCTGTCGCTCGCGGATTTCCTGTCGCTCGAAGGGTTCGAGTGCGAGGTTGTCGTGGGCGGCGCGGCGGCGCAGGCGCGGCTGGCGCAGGGCCAGCATTATGACCTGGTGGTCAGCGACATCCGCATGCCCGATGTCGACGGCCCGGCGCTCTACGCCTGGATCGCCGTGCAGCGTCCCGACCTGGCGGCGCATACCGCCTTCACCACCGGCGATACGCTGGGCACCGCCGCCGCCCGCTTCCTCGCCGATGCGCGAAGGCCGGTGCTGGAAAAGCCGTTCATGCCCGACTCGATCCGCCACTTCCTCGCAGAATTGGAATTGGCATGAGCACTCCCCACGTCGTGCTCGTCGATGACGAGGAAGACCTGCGCGAACCCCTTGCCGCCTATCTGAGCGACGATCTCGATGTGTCGGAAGCAGGCAGCGGCACAGAGCTGGATGCGGTGATCGCGGCGCGGTCCGTCGATCTGGTCGTGCTGGACGTGTCGATGCCCGAAGAGGACGGCTTCTCGATCGCGCGGCGGCTGCGCGCGTCGGGCGCGCCGATCGGCATCATCATGCTGACCGCGCGGCGTGACGTCGCCGATCGCGTCGCGGGGCTGGAGCTGGGCGCCGACGATTATGTGATGAAGCCGGTCGAGCCGCGCGAGCTGCTGGCGCGCATCCGCTCCGTCCTGCGCCGCATCGCCGACCAGGCACAGCCGTCGGCGACGCTGCCCGCCCCCGCCCCGCCCGCGGCACCGCCGGGCCAGTATGCGACCGAGTTCTGGATCCCGACCGGGCGCGGCCAGATCCGCGTGCCGATCGAGGCGATCGAATGGATCGAGGCGGCGAAAGACTATGCCCTGCTTCATACCGCCGAGCGCTCGCACATGCTCCGGGTCACGATGGCGGCACTGGAACGCGACCTCGACCCCGCAGCGATGGTCCGTGTTCATCGGTCGTCGTTCGTGTGTCCGGCCGCGATCGTGTCGATCAGCCAGGTCGGCCGCAACATTACCCTGGTGCTGAACTCCGGCGCCAGCGTGCGGGTCGGCCCGCAGCATGCCGCCGAGGTGCGGGCGAAGCTGGGGCGGTAGGGCGGAACACGTCGACGCCGAAGTTTCGCTGTCCTACATCGGCGGCGCTAGGCACAGCGCGCCAGGGCAGGTGCGAACCGCATGGAAAGTAACAATTCGGGCGCGATATGTGCGACTTTACGCTCCTAGCCACCGATTGCCGGAGAAGCCTTTGCGTCCCATCCTGCTCCTCGCCGCCCTCGCCCTCCTCGGCGCTGCCGCTCCCCCCCGGCGTGGCGAGCCGCCGCTGACCGCGCAGACGATGCGCTCGGGCGGCGTGCTCGACCCCGATCAGGCCAAGCTCCGCTTCGACGCCGCCGATCTCGCCTTTGAAGTGAAGCCCGCCACCTATCAGCTGTTCGGCACCGCGACGCTGACCTTCACCGCCACCACGCCACTCGATGTTCTGAAGCTCGACCTCGACCGCAACCTGCCGATCCTGGCGCTAGCGATCGACGGTAGTCCATTAGCCCCGGGCGCGTGGAGCAATCCGGAGGGGCGGCTGACCATCCGCCTGCCCCATCCGCTTGCCGCCGGTCAGCGGGTCACGGCGCGGATCAGCTATGGCGGCACGCCTCACGTCGCGGTCAACGCGCCCTGGGACGACGGTGTGGTGTGGTCGCACACCCCGGACGGGCGCACCTGGTTCGCGACGACCGCGGAGGGGTACGGCTGCGACCTGTTCTGGCCATGCATCGATCATCCGCTCGGCGAACCCGGCCTCGTGACGCTGCACATAACCGTGCCGGCGGGATTGAAGGCACCGTCCAACGGCGTGCTGCTCGGGGTCGACAACCTGCCCGACGGTCGCACGACCTGGAACTGGCGGACGCGCCACCCAAACACCTATGCCTTAGCACTCAACGTCGGTCCCTACGAGCAGATCAGCGGCAGCTATCACTCGCGCTTCGGCAACACGATCCCGATGTTCTACTGGTATCTCCCCGGCGAACGGCGCCAGGCAGAGGCGCTGTTCGCCGAGTTCGCCCCGACGCTCGACTTCTTCGAAAGCACGATCGGCCCCTATCCCTGGGGCGACGAGAAGGTCGGCGTGGTCGAGACTCCGCACAAGGGCATGGAGCACCAGACGATCAACGCCTACGGCAACGCCTATGCCAAGGCGCCGGAGGGGTTCGACTGGCTGTTCCAGCACGAGTTCGCGCACGAATGGTTCGGCAACCAGATGACGGCCGCGAACTGGGATGACTATTGGCTGCACGAGGGCTTCGGCACGTACATGCAGCCGCTCTACGGCCGCTGGCGCGAAGGCGAGGCGCGCTACGCGATCATGCTGGGCGACGAGCGTGGCCGCATTGCCAACCGCGTGCCCATGGTTCGTGGGCGCCCTTTGTCGGAGGATGATGTCTACGAAGCGACCAACGGCGGCCCGGGGCAGGACATCTATTACAAAGGCAGCTGGATGCTGCACAGTCTGCGCTGGCTGATCGGCGACCGGGCGTTCTTCGACGCGACACGGCTGCTGGTCTATGGCCGGCTCGACCCGCGGCCGGGCAATTTTCAGCCACGCTACGGCTCGACCGCCGATTTCGAGGCGGCGGTGCGGCAGGTGACGGGGCGCGACTATCGCTGGTTCTTCGACGTTTACCTGCGCCAGGCGGCGCTGCCCGACCTGGTGGAGGCGCAGGCGGACGGGAGGATGACGCTGCGCTGGCGCGCGCCCGGCGATCGGCCCTTTCCGATGCCGGTCGAGGTGCAGGTCGGCGACCGGGTCGAGCGGCTGGCGATGGCGGACGGCAGCGGCGCGCTGACAGTGCCGGACGGCGCGCACGTCGTGATCGACCCCTGGTCGCGACTGCTGCGGCGCTCAATCGCGATCGAGGAGCTGCAGGCGTGGCGCGCGCGGCCGCGGAACTAGACGGCAGCCTGGCGCGCTCAAGCGGCATGGCGACGGCGCTGAAGCGGACCGCGGAGATGGCGGCGGTGTTCATGATCGGCGACGGGCTGCTCGGGCTGGTCCAACCGGCGCGGCATGTCGGCCTGTGGCGTTCCGACCTTGCCGCCGTCGACGCGCTGGTGCGGCCGTTTGCGGACCGGCCGGGGCGGCGTCGCGCGTATGGGCTGCTGCAGATCGGCGCCGGGCTGTTGCTGGCGTCACGCCTGCGCCGCTGAGGCCTTGCCGCGTGGCGGCCGGCAGCGCAGGATGAGGGCATGATCTTCCATGCCGACCCGACCGGCCTTCCCGCGCTCGCGGCGCTGGCGTTGGGCTTCCTCGTCTTCTTCGTCTCGCTGCTGCTCGCCCGCACCCGGCGCGTCCTGGATGCCGGTGAAGCGGGCGCAACGCGCAGCCCCGCTTCGGTATTGGGCATCGCACTACAGGGCCTGGGCATCGGTACCGCGTCGTTCGGGCCTCAGCGCGTGACGCTTGACCCGCTCTCCCCTGCCGCGCTGATGCAGGCCGCGCTGGTCGCCGTACTGATGGCGGGTGCGGTCGCGCTGTTCTTCTGGGCGTCGCGGACGATGGGCCGCAACTGGAGCCTTCGTGCCAGGGTGCGCGAGGATCATCAGCTCGTCACCGACGGCCCCTTCGCCTGGATACGCCACCCGATCTACACCGCGATGCTGCTCTTCACGCTCGCGCTCGCGGTCGCGTTCGGCCATCCCCGCCAACTGCTGATCGGCCTGCCGATCTTCGCGCTCGGCACGATGGTGCGGGTCCGCGCGGAGGAGGCGCTGCTGCGCGGCATGTTCGGCGCGGCCTATGATGCCTGGGCAGTACGGGTGAAACGCTTCGTGCCCGGCGTGCTCTAGCCCGGCGGGCGCAGCATCGACCAGAAGCGCAAGCTGCTCCCCGGCACTATCCACTCGCCCGTGACCGCAAAGCCGAGCCCCGCATAGAAGACCAGGTTCCGCTCCGTCGCGGTCTCCAGATACGCAGGCAGCCGCCCCGCCGCCCGGGTCAGCCCCGCCCGCACGGCCACGGCACCAAGGCCCCTGCCCTGCGCCGCCGGGTCGCAGCCGGCGATGTGGAGATACCAGAACGCGCCCGCCGGCATATGGGCGTCGATCGCCTCGCCCACCCTGAGCGCGCGCGACACGTTCGTCCCGAGCGCATGCAGCAGCCCCGGCAGGCGGCGCAGCATCGCCAGGCGGCCGGTGTGGACCTGCCCCGGGCCGCGCCACAACGTCGCCGCCTCTCCGCCCGCGGTCAGCAGCCGCATCCCGGCCGCCGCGTCATGGTCGAACAGCAGCGCGAACAGCCGCGGCAGCCGCTTCGTGCGGTCCGCCGGGTCGGGGAAGATGAATTCCATCGCCGGATCGTCGGCGAACGCGCGCGCCAGCATTGCCGCGACCGGCACCCGGTCGGCGTTGCCCGCCAGCCGGACCGCGCGCTCAGGCACCGGCGCGGCCGGCAAGGCCTACCGGAACAGCAGCGAAGCCGCGATGGGTCCGGCGTTGTTGAGCGCGTGGATCGCCGCCACCAGCCCGACCGCCCGCCAATAACCGCGACCTCGCCAGCTCAGATAGGCGACTGAGAAGATAAGGAACGGCCACCAGATCACCAGACCCCAGCGCGCCGCCATAAGGCTGTGCGCAACGCCCCACAGCAGCGCCGAACCGATCGCAGCGGCGGTCGGCCCGGCGACCCGGTCGATCAGCACCACCGGCCCGGTCATCATGACCGTCTCGACCGCGGGGCTGAGGAAGACGACCGAGCAGACGATCATCCCGGTCGAGGCATCGCCCAGCGACGGCCCCGGCAGTCCGGGGAACAGCCGCGTCGCCGCCCAGCCCAGGACGAGGGTCGGGATCGCGACCAACGGCCAGGCGACGAGTATGTAGCGCCACGCCGGCCATGCGTCGGCAAACAGGAAGCGCGGCAGGAAGCGGAGCGCGGCGGGACGGCCGCCGGACCAGCCGATGACGGCTCGCCTCGGCACGGGAAGAAAACTGGCTGACATCCGCCCGTCCTACCGCGCCGAGGCTGAAGGCCGGGTTACGCGGCGCTTTCGGCCTTTTTCTCGGCATAGACGCGGATCGGTTCCTTGGTGCCGGCGATCACATCCTTGTCGATCATCACCTCGTCAACGCCGTCCATGCCCGGCAGGTCGAACATGGTGTCGAGCAGCACGCTCTCCAGGATCGACCGCAGGCCGCGGGCGCCGGTCTTGCGCTCGATACCCTTCCTTGCGACCGCGACCAGCGCGTCCTCGGTGAAGCCCAGCTCGACCTGCTCCATCTCGAACAGCTTCTGATACTGTTTCACCAGCGCGTTTTTGGGTTCCTTCAGGATCTTGACCAGCGCGTCGATGTCGAGGTCCTCCAGCGTCGCGATCACCGGCAGGCGGCCAACGAATTCGGGGATCAGCCCGAACTTGAGCAGATCCTCGGGCTCGGTCGAGCGCAGCACCTCGCCCGTCCGCTTTTCCTCGGGCGCGGCGACATAGGCGCCGAAGCCGATCGACTTGCCCTGCAGGCGGTCGCCGATGATCTTTTCGAGGCCAGAAAACGCGCCGCCGCAGATGAACAGGATGTTGGTCGTGTCGACCTGCAGAAACTCCTGCTGCGGATGCTTGCGCCCGCCCTGCGGCGGCACGCTCGCGGTGGTGCCCTCCATCAGCTTGAGCAGCGCCTGCTGGACGCCCTCGCCCGACACGTCGCGGGTGATCGACGGGTTCTCCGCCTTGCGGCTGATCTTGTCGATCTCGTCGATATAGACGATCCCGCGCTGCGCCCGCTCGACGTTGTAGTCGGACGCCTGGAGCAGCTTGAGAATGATGTTCTCGACATCCTCGCCGACATAGCCCGCCTCGGTCAGCGTCGTCGCGTCGGCCATCGTGAATGGCACGTCGAGGATTCGCGCCAGCGTCTGCGCCAGCAGCGTCTTGCCGCAGCCGGTCGGCCCGACCAGCAGGATGTTCGACTTGGCGAGCTCGACGTCCGCGCCCTTGGCGCCGTGGTTCAAGCGCTTGTAGTGGTTGTGCACCGCCACCGACAGCACGCGCTTGGCTCGGCGCTGGCCGATCACATAGTCGTCGAGAACGTTGCAGATCTCTTGCGGGGTGGGGACGCCGCCGTCCTTCTTCGAGACCAGCGCGGACTTCGTCTCCTCGCGAATGATGTCGTTGCACAGCTCCACGCACTCGTCGCAGATGAAGACGGTGGGGCCGGCGATCAGCTTGCGCACTTCATGCTGCGACTTGCCGCAGAAGGAGCAGTAGAGCGTGCTCTTGGACTCGCCACCGGTGAGCTTGGTCATTCAATGGTTCCTTTGCGGGCGGGCATGTTAGCCCGCCCGATACGCAAACGGCAATGCCAGAACGGGGTGAACCGTCGTGGTTACGCCGGTGTCACGCCGCCTGCGCCAGATCGTCGGCCGGGGCCGGGCGCTTATCGAACACCTCATCGATCAGGCCGAAGCCTTTGGCCTCGTCCGCCGAGAGGAAGGTGTCGCGGTCCATGCGCCGCTCGATCTCCTCGATCGGCTGGCCGGTATACTGCGCATACAGTTCGTTCATGCGCGACCGGATGCGCAGGATTTCCTTGGCCTGGATCTCGATGTCCGACGCCATACCCTGCGCGCCGCCCGACGGCTGATGGATCATGATGCGCGCATTGGTGAGTGCGACGCGCATCCCCCGCTCGCCGGATGCGAGCAGGAACGAACCCATCGACGCCGCCTGACCGATGCACACCGTGCCGACGCGCGGGCGGATATATTGCATCGTGTCGTGGATCGCCATGCCCGCCGTGACGACGCCGCCCGGCGAGTTGATGTACATGAAGATGTCCTTTTTCGGGTTCTCCGATTCCAGGAACAGCAGCTGCGCGGTGATCAGGCTGGCCATGCCATCCTCGACGCCGCCCGTCACGAAGACGATGCGCTCGCGCAGCAGGCGCGAGAAGATGTCGAACGACCGCTCGCCACGGTTCGACTGCTCGATCACGATCGGGACGAGGCCCGCTTGCGTCTGGCTGAGGCCGAGGCCGGCGTGCGTCAGCGGACTTGCGAAGTCGCCGGTCTCGAATGGGTTGTGCATGAAAATACCTTTTGCTGCGCTCGATGGCATGTCAGACATCGGATGGGACGCGGAGGAGATCAAGGCCTTGGGTGAACAAGCTTGGTCGATCGCAGGGTTCTCCGCCGCCTACCGTCATACCGCATTATTTGCCGTGCTGGTGATCGTGCTGCTGGTTTTCTTCCGCGGTCCGATCGGCTCGGAGCTGACGCGGTTCTATGGCGACAGCTATGACGGCCTGATCGAGATTTCGCTGCTGGAGCACTGGTACGGCGTCTTGGCGCGCGGCGATGCGTGGAACGTCACCGGCTACTTCTTTCCTTATGCCGACACGCTCGGCTACAACGACACCGATCTGGTGCCGGGCATCCCCTATGCGTTGACCCGGCTCCTCGGCGGCGACCCGTTCGTCGCGACGCTGGTCGCGCATATGGTGATGAAGGCAATCGGTTTCGTCGGCATGTATGTCCTCCTGCGACGCGGCATGGGCATCCGCTGGTGGCTTGCGATCGCGGGCGCGGCGACATTCGCGACGGCGAACGCCTCGTTGCTCCACATGCATCACGCCCAGTTGCTGTCGGTCGGCCTACTACCCTGGCTCGGGTTCGCCGCCATGCAGGGGTGGCAGGGGCTGGTAGCGGGCGACCGCGGCCGCTTCCTGAGATGGGGCCTTGCCGTCGGCGGCGGCTATGGATTGCTGGCGTTCAACGCCTTCTACGCCGCCTGGTTCTTCGCCTTTTTCGTGCTGATCCTCGCCCTGGTAAGTCTCGTAGCGACGGCGCCGGCATGGCGCCGGACACTCGCTTCGAGCGTAAGGCGTCTGGCGGCGCCGCTGCTCATCGTCACGGCGGCGGCAATCGTGTCGCTGGTGCCGTTGCTCCTCGTGTACCTGCCCAAGCTCGCGGCTGGAGCGCGGCACGATTGGGAACTCGGTGCGGGACGATCGCTGATCGGCGCGACCGGCCTCCTCAACGTGGGGTCCGGGAATCTCGTCTGGGGCGGCGTGCTCGACCACGGCGCCCGCATCCTGTCGGGCCGGCCGCCGCTCACCGGCGAGGCCCGGTTCGGCATACCCTGGGGCCTGCTCTTCCTGCTGGGGGGGGCGGTCGTCGCCGCCATCCGTGCCCGTCGCGCGCGGCCGCTTGAGGCGGCGATGGCAACTGCGCTGGTCGTGTCGGTGTTGCTGATGACGCGCTGGCCGGGGGGATTCTCGCTATGGCGCTACGTCTACCTGACAGTGCCGGGGGCCGACGCGGTACGCGTCGTGTCGCGATTCCTGCTGTTTGCGCTGGTGCCGATCGTCGTCATCGTGTTCGCCTATCTCGATCGCGTTGCGTGGCGCCGCGGGGTGCTGATGGCAGTCGTCGCGTTTCTGCTCGTCGAGGAAGTCCAGCTCGCCGCACCGCTGGCTATCGACCGGTCGCGCGAGATGGCGATGCTGCGCGACGTGGTCCCTCCGCCGGCCGCCTGCCGCGTCGTCGCGGTGGTCAGTGCCCGGCGCAGCACCGCGTCGACGATGGCCGAGGCGACCCGCATCTCCGCCATGTGGAACAACGAGCCGCCGGGCATGCTCGCCGACAATTACCGGCACAATGTCGATGCCATGTTGATCGCGGTGTATCGTGGCTGGCCGACCATCAACGGCTTTTCCAGCTTCAACCCTCCCGACGCGGTATTCTACGCGCCAGATTCGCCCAGCTATCTCGAGCGGGTCGAACGCTATGCCCGTGGTCACCGGCTGACCGGATTGTGCATGCTCGACCGGCGTCGGGCACAGCCCTGGTCGCCGGTCGCTACGGCAGGCCCGGCGCCCGCAGGCCCAGATAGGCCAGCCGCCTGACCTCGCGGCGGCCGCGCACCACCGTGTCGAGGATCAGCCCGGCGAAGAAGCTGAGCGCCGCCAGAATCACCAGCCCCGTCGCCGCGATCGCAGTCGGAAATCGCGGCACCAGCCCCGTGTGGGCATAGGTCAGCGCCAGCGGTATGGCGAGCAGCAGTGCCGCCAGTCCCAGCACCGCGCCGACGCTGCCGAAGAACAAGAGCGGCCGCTCGATCCGGTAAAGCGTGACGATCGTACGCAGGATGCGCCACCCGTCGCGATAGGTGTTGAGCTTCGACGCCGACCCCTCCGGCCGTGCGAAATAAGGCGTCTCGATCTCCGCCACCGGCATCCTGAGTTCGAGCGCGTGAACGGAAATGTCCGTCTCGATCTCGAACCCGGTCGATAGCGCCGGATAGCTCTTGACGAAGCGCCTCGAGAACACCCGATAACCGCTGAGGATGTCGGTGAAGCTGCGCCCGAACAGCCGCGCCAGCATCCCGGTCAGCAGCGCGTTGCCGAACTGGTGCCCCCGCCGATACGCCTCGTCCGCCTCGTGGACGCGTGCGCCCACCACCATGTCGAGCTGCTCGTCCAGCAGCCGCGCGACCAGCGCCGGCGCGGACGCCGCGTCATAGGTCGCGTCGCCATCGGCCATGACATAGATGTCCGCGTCGACGTCGGCGAACATGCGCCGGACGACGGCGCCCTTGCCCTGCACCCGCTCGCGTCGCACCACGGCACCGGCGGCTTGCGCCACCGCCATCGTGCCGTCGGCGGAATTGTTGTCATAGACATAGACCGTCGCCGTCGGCAGCGCGGCGCGGAAATCCGCCACCGTCCGGGCGATGGCGGCCTCCTCATTATAGCAGGGGAGCAGGACGGCGATGGTGGTGATCGTCATCAACGCTCTCCCTGACCTGCGTCACCCCGGCCTTGTGCCGGGGTCCATCTATCAGCGCACGAACCGATGGCGGCTTCATGAATGCCGGGACGGGCCCGGCATGACGGCTACCCCTTCTTCGCGCGCGGCTTCTTCGCGGGCGAGTCGCTGGCCTCGGTCCCCTCGGCCGCCTCGGCGGCGGCGGGCGAACTCTCCAGCACCTGCGTTTCCGCCGTCACCGGCGCCCCCGCCTTCGGCTTGGCGGCGCGCGGCTTCTTGACCGGCGCCTCGCTCGCGGGTGCCTCGGTTTCAGTCGACATCTCGACGCCGGCATTCGAACCCTTGGCGGCGGGCTTGGTCGCCTTCTTCTTGGGCGCCGCCGCCGTCGGGGCGCTCACGTCAGCAACCTCGGGCGCCGCATCAGTCGGCTCGGCCGCCGCCTTCTTGGCGCGCTTCGGCTTCTGCTTGGGCTGATCGTGCTCGTCATGCTCGTGGACGTGCGTGCCGGTCGCAACGCCATCCTCGCTTTCGATCGCCGCCTCCAGCTCCTCGCGCGTGGTCTCGCGGTCGGTCACCGTCGCCTTGCCGAACAGATAGTCGACGACCTTATCCTCATAGAGCGGCGCGCGCAGCTGGGCGGCGGCCATCGGCTCCTGCTGGATGTACTGGATGAAGCGCTCGCGCTCCTCGGGGCCATATTGCTGCGCCGCCTGTGCGATCAGACCGTTCATCTCCTGATTGGAGATTTCGACGCCGTTGGCCTGGCCGATCTCCGACAGCAGCAGCCCCAGCCGCACGCGGCGTTCGGCGATGCGGCGATAGTCGTCGCGCTCGCCTTCCATTTCCGCCTTCGCGGCGGCGGGGTCCGCTTCGTGCTCCGCCTCATGCTCCAGCTGCGCCCAGATCTGCTGGAACTCGGCGTCGACCATCGACGGCGGCACCGGAAAGTCGTGGCCCGCCGCCAGCTGGTCGAGCAGCTTGCGCTTCATGTGGGTGCGGGTGAGATTGGCGCCCTCCTGCTCGATCTGGCCCTTCACCAGCCCGCGCAGCTGCTCCAGGCTTTCCAGCCCCAGATTCTTGGCCAGGCCGTCGTCGATCCGCGACTCGCCTGCGATCTTGACCGATTTGACGCTGAGGTCGAAGGTCGCGGGCTGACCGGCCAGCGACTTCTCCTGGTAATCGGCCGGAAAAGTGACGGCGATCTGCCGCTCCTCGCCCGTGGTCGCGCCGACCAGCTGATCCTCAAAGCCGGGGATCAGCCGGCCCGAACCGATCTCGACCGCCATGTCGGTCCCGGTCCCGCCCGCAAAGGCGACGCCGTCCGCGGTCTTGCCGACGAAGTCGACCGTGACGAGGTCGCCCTCGGCCGCAGCCTTGTCGCCCGCATCGTCCCAATGCTTGGACGAATCCGCAAACTTCTTCAGCTGCGCTTCGATCGCGCTGTCGGAGACCGGCAGCGTCAGCCGCTCCAGCGTCAGGTTGTCGATCGCCGGCGTCGGCACGTCGGGCAGCACCTCCAGCGTCACGGTCAGCTCCGCATCGCCACCGGGCGCATAGCCCTCGCCCAGCGCGACCGACGGGCGGACCGCGGGACGCAGCCTGTGCTGCTCGATCAGCGACTGGACGCCCTCCTGCACCGTGGTGTTGAGCGCTTCCTGTGTCAGCTGCTCGCCGAAGCGCTTGCGGACCAGATTGCCGGGGACCTTGCCGGGGCGAAAGCCGGGCAGGCGCACCTGCGGCGCCATCTTCTTGACCTCGCCCGCGACCCGCGCCTCGATCTCGGCGGCGGGTATGGTCAGGGTGTAGGCGCGCTTCAGCCCCTCGTTCAACGTCTCGACAGTCTGCATTCCAACGCCTTTTTGGCTAAGAAGAGCATGGCGCGGCCCCGTGGGAACGCGAGGCGGGCCAGGGACCGGTGCGGGCGAAGGGACTCGAACCCCCACATCTTGCGATGGCAGGACCTAAACCTGCTGCGTCTACCAGTTCCGCCACGCCCGCTTTCACCCGGACCCGCGATTGTGGGCGCCGCCTATAAGCGACGGAGGGGCGCAGGCGCAACCGCCGCGGGGGTGGCTGCGTTAAGGAGCGCAAGGAGAATAGCCGATGGCGTCGCAGCCCCCACCCGAGACCCCCGCCCCCTCACCCCAGCCGGTCGATCCCGGCGGCCCCCCGCCCGAGATCGCGCCACCTACGCCGGACTATGACCAGCCTGCGCCGACGATGCCGTCGACCGATCCCGGAACGGCGCAACCGCCGGAGATGTAGCCGCCGCGGGCTTTGCCCGCCTGACGGCCCCTAAACCCAAGGACATCAAATGCCCGACCAGAATGACGACCGCGATGCCCGCCCCGACCTCCAGCAGGCGGTCAAAGCCCGCGCGGACGCGCTTGCCCGCGGCGAGGGCAGCGCCGGCGAAGGCGGCAAGAGCGACGGCGACCTGGCCGCGACCGGCGATTTCTCGGGCAACGCCGGCACCGGTGGCGAGGTCAAGAACCAGGATTCCGACTCGCAATAGGATGCCGCCCAAGCCGACCGGCGCGATCCCCCTCAAGCAGACGCCGGCCCGGCAACGGGTCATTCATCGCCCCCGGCCACCGTAAAGGTCGCGCCGGATTGGTCGGACAAGCGCCGGCAGCCCTCCTCCTCGCCCGCCCGCAACCGCCCGTCGGCAAGCACGTCGGCGGCGATATGCCGGCCAGCGGCTTCGATCCCGGCCAGCGTCATGGTCATAAGCGTCGCCCGCGCCTCTCGGTAAGCAAACGCGACGCAGGTGACGCCTGCAACGACCGGCGCATCCTGATCGCGCGCATAGACGCGCCACGACATCGCGACCAAGCCGTCGCCCTTCACGGCATGGCTGTGGTTCAACAAGCGCCCAAGCCCGCCGGGCGGCACGCAGGCGCTCAGCCGCACGCCGCGCAGCCCGGCGCGGATCGCCCGGTCCGCCCCGCGGCCCCCTTCAGCGAAAGGGTTGCCAGTGTCGGCGACGGTCAGGCCGCCGGCGCGCAATCCGGCGGCGAAGGCCTCGCGGGCCTCGCGGGGCTCGGGCCTGGCCTCGCGCCAGGCGATCGACCCAGCGGGGAGGCACAGGCTGCCTGATCGCCTGGGCCCGACCACATCGGCAACCCGCGTGTCGATCGCAAGCGGCTCGACCCGATAGGTGACGCCCCCCGCCGCAACCTGTCCGGCCGCCAGTGCACCCATCAGGACAAACGTCATGCGGCTCGATCCCTTTGCGGTGCCCAGCGCGGCGGTCCCTATGCACAAGCAGACTATAGCCGTGGCACCGGCCGGGCTATACGCGCTGCACTTATCAAGATCGTTATGGGCGAAGCGACCGCAATCGCGCCAGCTCCCGACGCGGTCTGCGCCCAGAGCGCTCAGTGCGTGGCCGGCGCTGCGCCTGGAGTTGGCAAAGCCGGGCTGGCTGCCGCTCCGCTGGGCTGGACACCAGCGGGTGACGGAGCGACAGCCGTCGTTGCCGATCGCGTGAAAATCGCCTGATCAATCTTTTCCCACGCAGAACGATACGTCTGCGGGTCCAGAATGGGCCTGTCGTCCCGCGACTGCTGACCCCAGCGACTGGAACTATTCTTGGTGTTGAGAAAGTTCAACCGCACGCGCGCCATCCCGTTCGCAAGCGCCTCTACGAAGGCGGTCGCGCGGGTGTTTCCGCTCGACGTCTGTCCAGCCAGCGCATCCAGAAAACCGGTGTGATTGCGCGTTGCGCTAGCAGCGGTGATGAACCCGCTTCCCATATCGGCATTTTCCAGCTGATACCCTAAGTCCTGAAAAACGCTCACGACAGATGCAAAGAGCACCCTCTTTGGTCGTCTTATATTCGTGAGACTGCAGAGCTTGCAACTCCATCGGCGTCATTTGCGGACGATCGCGCCCGCTGGCCGATGCCGAGACCGACGAAGCAACGGCGACCACAGTTAAGTCTTTGCAACGTTGAAGCGACGGCGCACCAAATGTGCGGGCGGTCGGCAAGCTACCCCAACGCCCTCCGCAAAAGCTCATTGACCACGCCAGGGTTCGCCTTGCCTGCCATTGCCTTCATCGTCTGGCCGACGAAGAAGCCGAACAGCGCGTCCTTGCCGCCGCGATACTGTTCCAGCTGGCCGGGGTTCTTCGCCAGCACCTCGGCGATCACCGCCTCGATCGCGGCGGTGTCGCTGGTCTGCTTCAGGCCGCGCGCCTCGACGATCGCAGCCGGCTCCTCCCCGGTCTCCAGCATGACTTCGAACACCTGCTTGGCCAGGCTCCCGGACAAGGTGCCGTCCGCGACCAGCGCGAGCAGCTCCGCCGCCCGCGCGGGCGTCACCGGCGACTCTGCAATCCCGACACCCAGCCGGTTGAGCGCGGCGAACAGCTCGCCCGTCACCCAGTTCGACGCCGGTCCGGCAGGCGCCCCCGCGCCGAGCAACGCATCGAACCAGCGCGCGGTCTCCACCTCCGCGGTCAGCACGCCTGCATTGTAAAGCGTCACGCCCGCGTCCTCATACCGCTGCCGCTTAACATCAGGCAGCTCGGGCAGCGACTCCCGGCACTCGGCCAGGAAGGCCTCGTCCAGCTCAAGCGGCAGCAGGTCGGGGTCCGGGAAATAACGGTAATCGTGCGCGTCCTCCTTGGACCGCATCGTCCGCGTCGTGCCGGTGTCGGGGTTGAACAGCCGCGTTTCCTGCTCGATCCGCCTGCCCGCTTCGAGCACCTCGACCTGCCGCTTCGCCTCATGCTCGATCGCCTGCATGACGAAGCGGATCGAGTTGACGTTCTTCGTCTCGGTTCGTGTGCCGAGTTCCGCCCCCGGCTTGCGCACGGATACGTTCACGTCGGCGCGTATCGAACCCTGGTCCATATTGCCGTCGCAACTGCCGACGTAGCGCAGGATCGACCTAAGTTTCGTCAGGTACGCCCCTGCTTCGGCGGGAGAGCGCATGTCGGGGCGGCTGACAATCTCCATCAGCGCGACGCCCGAGCGGTTAAGGTCGACATAGGAGCGCGTCGGATGCTGGTCGTGCATCAGCTTGCCCGCGTCCTGCTCGACATGGATGCGCTCGACGCCGATCCGCTTGATCGCGTCCGGCTGCTTCTCGTCGGGCGCGACGTCGACATGCCCCTCGCCGACCAGCGGATGGTAGAGCTGGCTGATCTGGTAGCCCTGCGGCAGATCGGCGTAGAAATAGTTCTTGCGGTCGAAACGGCTCCAGCGATTGACCTGCGCGTCGATCGCCATGCCGGTGCGCACGGCCTGACGGATGCACTCGCGGTTGGGAACGGGGAGCATGCCCGGCATCGCCGCGTCGACCAGCGACACCTGGGTGTTCGGCTCCGCCCCGAAGGCGGTCGCCGCGCCCGAAAAGAGTTTGGCGTTGGAGGTGATCTGAGCATGGACTTCCAGGCCGATCACCACCTCCCACTCGCCGGTAGCGCCCTGAATGCGGTAGGAGGAGGTCGCGTCCGTCATCATCACCATGCTCGTGGAATAACATCGGCGTTAGCCCGGGCGCGGCGGGTCCGTAAAGCACCCAGCATCGCCCCTCACCGATGGACGTTGGCGGCGACGCGCCCTACCTCCCGATGCCGGTGCGCGAAAATCGCGCCGGAGTCGGCCATGCGCGCTTCGATCATCACACCGACCTTCAATGCCGTCGCGCATATCGACGGCTGTGTCGAGAATGTTCGCGGCCAAGGCGACGTCGTGTTGGAGCACATCATCGTCGACGGCGGTTCAACCGACGGCACGATCGAGCGGACCGAAGCGCTGCAGACCGCGCACCCGGCGCTCCGCTACATTGCGGGGCCCGATCGCGGCCAGTCCGATGCGCTCAACAAGGGCGTCGCCGCCGCCACGGGGGAGATCATCGGCGTGCTCAACGTCGACGACACCTATGAACCCGGCGCGGTGGCGCAGGCCGCCGCCCATCTGCGCCGGCTGCAGGCCCCCGCTTTCGTGGTCGGCAATTGCCGCCTCATCGACGTGGCGTCGAGCGGGTGGAACGTGCCCAAGGACCTCCGCTTCCCGGCGCTAATGCTCGGCTATGACTACGCGCAGTGGCCGAACAACCCGGCCGCCTATTTCTATCATCGCACCGTCCATCAGCATGTCGGCGAGTACGACGTCGGCGATCATTATGCGATGGACCTGGACTTCATCTTTCGATGCGCGCGCAAGGTGACGATGCGGCACGTCCACGCCCATTGGGGTAATTTCTATCTTCATCCCGGTTCGAAGACCTTCGATGACGCCGATGGCCCGGCGCGGCAGCGGGCGCTGTTCGACCGGTTTCACGCCGGACTGACCGACACCGAGCGGCGCGACATGGATCGTATCCGGGCGGCGAAGGATCGCCGGCTCGCGCTCAAGGCGAGGCTGAAGCACGTCGGTGCCCTGCGCAGACTCAACGAACTGCTGTTCCCCGTCAGGTAGCGCGGAAACGCCGCCGCTCGCCGCCGCGGCTCACCACCACGCGTCCGGCCGGGCCGTGAATCCCGCCCTTTCCTCGATCGCCAGCCCGGCGTTGAGCACGCCCTGCTCGTCGAGCGGCTTGCCGATGATCTGCAGACCCAGCGGCAGCCCCTTCACGTCCAGCCCGCCCGGCACGCTCATCGCGGGCAGGCCGGCGAGTGACGACGGTACGGTGAAGACGTCGTTGAGGTACATGGCGATCGGGTCCGCCGATTTCTCGCCGAGCGCGAACGCGGCCGAGGGTGCGGTCGGCGTCAGCAGCACGTCGCATTTGGCCCAGGCACGCTCGAAGTCGCGTGCGATCAGGGTCCTCACCTTCTGTGCCTGGGTATAATAGGCGTCGTAGAAGCCGGCGCTCAGCACATAGGTGCCGATCATGATCCGCCGTTTCACCTCTGCGCCGAAGCCGTCCGCCCGCGTGGCGGCGTACATGTCCTGCAGCCCTGTGCCCCCACCCGCATCTTTGGCTGGCAGGTCGCGCAGCCCGTAGCGGACACCGTCATAGCGCGCGAGGTTGGACGAGGCTTCGGCGGGCGCAATGATGTAATAGGCGGGTAGCGCATATTTGGTGTGCGGCAGCGACACGGAAACGATCTCCGCACCCGCGTCCTTGAGCCAGTCGATCCCCTGTTCCCACAACCGATCGATTTCGCCCGGCATGCCGTCGACCCGGTATTCGACGGGAACACCCACCCTTATGCCGCTGAGATTGGCCGACAGTCCCTGCTCCCACCGCGGCACGTCGAGCTGGAGCGAGGTCGTATCCTTGCTGTCATACCCTGCCATGGCCTCCAGCAGGATCGCGCAATCGCGCACGTCCGCCGCCATCGGCCCCGCCTGATCGAGCGACGACGCGAAGGCGATCGTGCCCCAGCGCGAGCAGCGTCCATAGGTCGGCTTGATGCCGCTGATGCCGGTGAAGGCGGCGGGCTGGCGAATCGAGCCGCCGGTGTCGGTGCCGGTCGCGCCCGGACACAGCCGCGCCGCGACGGCGGACGACGAGCCGCCGGAGGAGCCGCCGGGCGCGAGCGGCGCGTTCCCGCCGTCGTTGCGTTTCCACGGCGACACGACGTTGCCGAACGCGCTGGTCTCGTTGGACGAGCCCATCGCAAACTGGTCCATGTTGAGCTTGCCCAGCATTCCCGCGCCCGCGTCCCACAGGTTCTGCGTGACCGCGGATTCGTAGGTGGGGGTAAAACCCTCCAGGATGTGGCTCGCCGCGGTGGTCGGCACGCCGGCGGTGCAGAACAGGTCCTTGATCCCGAGCGGGATGCCCGCGAGCGGCTTGAGCGCCTCGCCCGCCGCGCGCGCCGCATCGGCGGCCTTGGCGGCGGCGAGCGCGTGGTCGGGAGTCTCGACCAGAAAGGCGTTGAGCGCCTTGGCGCGGCTGATCTTGACGATGAAGGCGTCGGCGACCTCGCGCGCGGTGAAGTCGCCCTGGCGCAAGCCGTCGCGCAGCCGTGCGACGCCGAACGTCGTGAAGTCGGTCACTCGATCACCTTGGGTACGGTGAAGAAGCCGTGCTCCGCCTGTGGCGCGTTCTTCATCAACGCATCGCGCTTGCCGCCGCCGGTCAGCGGATCGGCGTCGACCACGTCGTCACGCAGCCGCAGCGTGTTGGCAATGACGGCGGTCATCGGCTCGACCCCGGCGGTGTCGACCTCGCCGAGCTGCTCGATCCAGCCGAGGATGTTGTTCAGTTCGGGCACGAGGCGCTCGGCATCGGCGTCGGGCAGCGCGATGCGCGCGAGCGCGGCCACCTTTTTCACGGTTGCGGTGTCGACAGACATAAAGGCGCGGCTACCGGCGCACCGCCGCGGATGCAACCATTTGGACATGCCCGCAGCTCGGCGATAGGGCGCGGGCGTGGCCCGCAAGTTCCTCTACGTCATCGCCGTCCTGATCGTTCTCGCGATCGCGGGGCTGTTCGCCTACCGGCTCTTTGGGCCGGAGCTGCTGCGCGCCGCCCTGGTCCCGCATGAGAGGTTCCGGGCCGACGCGCCGGTCGCGAGCGCGGCTTATGACGGCAAGGCGATGTGGGTCGCGCGGCCCGACCTGCCCGGCAATCCGGCGCTGTGGACTCCGCCCGGCTACCACCCGGCGCGCGGGCGGGCAGCGGTGTTCTTCATCCACCCGACCTCGTACATCGAGCCCGGCGGGCACTGGAACGCCGACGCGCAGGCCGGCGGGCAGACCGGCTTTCGCACCAACCTGTTCGTCCGCAGCCAGGCGAGCGCGTTCAACGAGGCGGGCGAGATCTGGGCGCCGCGTTACCGGCAGGCGAGCTTCGGCGCGTTCCTGACCGATAAGCCTGATGCGCAGGCGGCGCTGGACCTCGCCTATCGCGACGTGCTGGCGGCATTCGACGTCTTCCTCCGCCAGGCCGGGCCGAACCGGCCGATCATCCTCGCCGGGCATAGCCAGGGGGCGCTGCACTTGATGCGACTGCTCCAAGATCGCGTCGCGGGGACATCGCTGGCGCGGCGGGTGGTCGCGGCTTACGTCGTCGGCTGGCCGATCTCGACGACCGCCGACCTGCCGCGGCTGGGACTGCCTGCCTGCACTGCGGCGGCCGAGACCGGGTGCGTCCTGAGCTGGGCGAGTTTCGCCGAGCCCGCGGACCCGGCGCTGATCCTCGATGTCTACGACAAGTCCACGGGGCTGACCGGCGCGCCGCGGCGAGGTACGCCAATGGTCTGCACCAACCCGCTGACCGGCGGTGCGGCGGCAGCAGCCCCGGCGAGCGCCAATCTCGGGACGCTTGTACCCTCGTCTGACTTGATGACCGCGACGGTGCCGACCGGTGCGGTGCCCGCGCGCTGCGCCGGGCGCGGCTTCCTGCTGATCGGCGAGCCGCCCAACGTCGGCAGCTATGTGCTGCCGGGCAACAACTACCATGTCTATGACTATGCGCTGTTCTGGGCGAATGTGCGGGCGGACGCGACGCGGCGGCTGGCGACATTTGAAGCCGCAAGTACCGGGACGGCGTTGCGCGACGCCGCCGCGATGCTCGATGAGCGTTGAGTGGTGCTAATTACGACCGTCGCGCAATTGTTTCGCGCGGCACTTCCCCGTGGCGGCCGCCTGCTCGGGCTTGATCTCGGCAGCAGGACGATCGGCACGGCGCTGTGCGACGCCGGGTGGCATTTCGCCTCTCCCGCGCCGCTGATCCGGCGCGCGAAGTTCACCGCCGACAAAGCCGCGCTCTCCACGTTCATGGCGGCACAGCACGTGGCGGGCATCGTCCTTGGCCTGCCGCTCCACCTTGACGGGTCCGAGAGCCCGCGCTCGCAGTCGACACGGGCGTTCGCGCGCAACATTGCCGACCTTGCACCGGTGTTGCTGTGGGACGAGCGCCTCTCCACGGTCGCGGTCGAGCGCATCATGATCGAGCAGGACCTGAGCCGCGCCAAGCGCGCCGAACGGATCGACAGCCTCGCTGCCGCGCATATCCTGCAGGCGGCGATCGACGCGCTGGTCGCGGCGCCGGGCGGCTGACCTTGCCCCGGCCGCCCGCCGCGGCTACCCCGCCCTCCCGATGCCGCCAGCCTCGGACCACCGCCCCGCCAGCCTGATCCCGGGCGGCGCCGTGTTTCCGCATCGGCACCTGACCGGCATCGACGGGCTGCAGCCGCACGAGATCGTCTTCCTGCTCGACGAGGCGGAGACGTGGATCGGCGCAAAAGCGGACGCGCGGCTGGCGGGGCTGACGCAGATCAACGCGTTCTTCGAGAACTCGACGCGGACGCTGCTGTCGTTCGAGATCGCGGGCAAGCGGCTGGGCGCGGACGTCATCAACATGCATGCGGCGCAGAGCTCGACCAAGAAGGGGGAGACGCTGATCGACACCGCGCGGACGCTCGACGCGATGCAGGCGGACGTGCTCGTCATCCGTCACGGCTCGTCGGGGGCGGTGCAGCTGATCGCGGACAAGGTCGGATGCGCGGTGCTCAACGCCGGCGACGGACGGCACGAGCATCCGACCCAGGCGCTGCTGGACGCGCTGACGATCCGGCGGCGGCGCGGGCGGATCGCCGGGCAGCGGGTGGTGATCTGCGGCGACCTGCTCCACAGCCGGGTCGCGCGGTCGAACATCCTGGCGCTGACATCGTTGGCGGCGGAGGTGCGGGTCTGCGCGCCGTCGACGCTGATGCCGGCCGCGATCGAGCGGATGGGGGTGGCGCCGTTCGCGGATTTCGATGCGGCGCTGGCGGGGGCGGACGTGGTGATGATGCTGCGCGTCCAGCATGAGCGGATGGCGGGCGGCTATATTCCTTCGGCGCGGGAGTTCAGGACGCGCTACGGGCTGACGCCGGAGCGGCTGGCGCGGCTGCCGGACGCGCTGGTGATGCACCCCGGGCCGATGAACCGTGGGGTGGAGATCGACTCGTCCGTCGCCGACGGGGCGCAGTCGGCGATCACCGAGCAGGTCGCGACCGGCGTCGCGGTCAGGATGGCGTGCCTCGATGTGCTGACCCGGCGCGCGCGCGGCGTCGAGGACTGGGCGGAGCCTGCCGAGAAGGTTACGACGACGCGAAGCGTCGGTGGAAGGCAGGCGGAGGGATGACACCTGCCCCGCTCCTCGTCCGCAATGCCCGGCTGGTGCTCCCCGACGGCGTGCGCTTGGGCAGCCTGCTCGCACGCGACGGCGTAATCCAAGCGGCGGGCGCGACAGACGAGCCGGACGCGCCCGAGGGGGCGTCGGTGGTCGACGCGGGCGGCAAGCTGCTGGCGCCGGCGATCGTCGATCTGGGCGTCTTCGTCGTCGATCGCGCCGCTTGCCGGGCGGGCGGCATCGTCCGGGTCGCGCCGATGCCCGACCAGTCGCCGGTGCTTGACGATCCCGGCCCGGTGCAGCGGCTGGCGCTCGTCGGCAAGCCCGACCTGTGGATCCACCCGATCGCCGCCGCGACGCGCGCGCTGGCGGGCCGCGAGCTGGCGGAGATGGCGAGCTGCTGCGCGGCGGGCGCGCGGGCGGTGGGCACCGGCGCGGGCTGGATCGCCGATGCGGGCGTGATGGCGCGTGTCCTCACCTATGCGCGCGACCTCGACCTGGCGGTGGTCGCCCATGCCGAGGACGCCGGTCTGGTCGGCGACGCCGTGGCGACCGCGGGTGAGACGGCGACGCGCCACGGCCTGCCGAGCGCACCCGCGGTGGCGGAGGCGCTGGCGGTGGCGCGGGACCTGATGCTGGCCGAAGAGACCGGCGCGCGGCTCCACCTGCGTCAGGTGACGACGGCGGCGGCCTTCGACCTGGTTCGCGCGGCCAAGCACCGCGGGGCCCGCGTGACCTGCGGCATCACGCCCGCGCACCTGCTATTGAGCGACATGGCGGTCAGCGGCTTCCGCACCTTCGCCCATCTATCGCCGCCGTTGCGCAGCGAATCGGACCGGCAGGCGTGCCGGGCGGCAGTGGCGGACGGCACGGTCGACCTGCTCTGCTCCGGTCACGCGCCCAAGGGACCGGAGGCGAAACGGCTGCCCTTCGCCGATTCGGAAGCGGGGATGGCGGGCGCGGCGGCGCTACTTCCGCTCGCGCTGACGCTGGTGCGCGACGGGCTGATGACGATCGAGCGGCTGTTCCGGCTGCTGGCGGCGAACCCGGCGGAGGTGCTGGGGGTCGAGACGGGCGCGCTATTGGCGGGGCTGCCCGCGGACCTGATCCTGCTCGACGACGAAGCGCCGTGGCGGATCGACGCCGACACGCTGCCCGGGGTCTGGGGCAACACGCCGTTCGACGGGCTGCCCGTGCAGGGCAAGGTGCTCAGGGTGTGGAAGGGCGGCGTCGAAGTGCGCACCCCCGCAGCGTAGCTGCACGGGCGACGCGCGAGACCGGACGGCAGGTCGGCAATGCCGAACCTGTCCTGCGACGCGGCATCACTGCCGCGTCAGCCATCAGTGAGGAATCGGCGTTGTGACGGCCGCGACGGCGAATAGTCTGCGCTGTCCGCCTGCCGTCACCGCGCGGCCATCTGCACGCCGCCGCCGCGTGCCCAGCTCGCCACCTGATCCCCCGCACCCGCGCGAACGAAGCAGTCGCCGCCGCGCGCCTTGTACGCGCGGCAGGCGCGGTCGGCATCGGTTCGGGCGAAGCCCCCGACCGACAGGCGATAGAAGGTGGCCGTGCCGCGACGGAAGCTGACGCCCTGCGGTTGATGGGCGGCGAAGCCCGCATAGCGATGCCGGGCGCGGCCCCATGCGTCGTGCGCGACCCCGGCATTGGCATAGGCGCCAAGCTGAACGAACCAGGCGCCGCCCGCCATCGCATGCGCGGCGGCCGGTGCGGCCGATGCGGTGCGCACGCTCGCGGATCCCGCTTGCACCCGGACCCTGGACGGGCCGGCGGGCGGGGTGATCAGCGGCGCGCCGGCTGGCTGGACGGCGATCGGCTGCACGACTTCGTGCGGTGCGCCAAAGGCCACCGGAACAGGCTGTGGCGCAGCGGCAGCCGTCGCTGGGGCAGGCTCCACCGCCGCTGCGACCTGAACCGCCTCGGCCTGCCCGGGCGCAGCAACCGGTGCGGGCGTGTTGAGGGCGAGCGTCGCCGGCAGGCCGTTGTCGGCCACGGGGTGAACGCCGAGCAGGCCGGCGACTTGATCGGACGCCGCCTGCGGCTGCGCGAACGCAGCCCATTCGAGCATACGGGCATCGACATCGGCCGGGCTCATGTCCACCGCCGCGACGACCCGCGCCGCCTGCCACTGTCCGCCCAGCGCATAGGCGAGGGCAAGGTTCTGGCGCGCCTTCGGCGTCGCCTGCGGTGAGCGGACCACTTCGGTCAGCAACGCGACCGCACCCTCCGTATCGCCAGCAAGCGCCAGCGCGAGGCCGCGATCGCTGACCGGCACCGTGTCGCGATGCGAGCCCAGCGTGCGGCGCGCCGCCTGCCAGTCGCCGCTCGCGACCTGCATCAGCGCGAGGTTCAGCGCCGCCTTGCCGTTGATGGCGCCGCTGCCGCCGTCCAGCGCCAGCGTGTCGGTGAAGGCCTGGGCGGCCGAAGCGAAACGGCCAGCCTGGAGATAGCTCTGCCCGAGCAGCAGGCGATACGCTGCCTCGCGCGGAGCCAGCGTCACCGCCTGTTCGGCCGCCACGATCGCGCTCGCGGCGTCGTGCCGGGTCAGTGCGCGGGCGCCTTCATCGGCCTGGTGCTGCGCGGCACGCTGTTCGGGCGTGATGCGGTCGCGCGGGCCGTCGGCCGCGGTCATCGCGAAGATGCCGCCATAAGCGAGCGCGAACAGGCCGACGGAGGCGAGCTTTGAAGGCTTCACGAGCGCTTCCCCTTGTTGCGGGCGAGAGACTTGGTGACGAGAGCTTGCGGCGGGCATTGCGCGGCGAGCGCATCGACCTCCGGCATGGTGACGAGCAGCCGATCCAGCGCGTGCGCGACCAGCTGTTGCGCGGACTGATTGGCGAGCGCGCTGGCAAGCCGGAGCCTCAGGTGACGCTCGGCATCCAGCCGCAGGGTGAAGGCAGCGCGGCCGGCATGCGCCGTCTCGCGGCTCAGCCGCGTGGCGGTCGCGACGGAAACGGACCTCACGACCGGCGGCGCTTCGACGGCCATCTCGACCGGCGTCTCGACCGCTTCGGCATCATCGACCGGCGCGGCGACCGCCTCGGCCAAGGCCTCGCGTACCACCAGCACCGGCGGCTTGACCGGCTCGGCCACGGCGTGATCGCCGCCCATGTCGTCCCAGCCGAGATCCTCCAGCTGCTGCGCCGTCGGCGTCAGGCTGGCATAGCTTTGCGGGCGCATGGCGGGGCGCGCCGCACCCTTGCGCGCGAGCAGCCCGCCCGACAGCGACGCGAACGGCTTGGGCTGACCGAGCATCAGCCGACCACCCGCCGGCCAAAGCCGCCCGCCCCGGGGCCGCCGCCCAACGTCCGCTGGCCAAAGCCGGACGCGCTCTGCGGCACGGAAAAGACGGTGCGGCGGAAGTTCTTCTCCAGCCGGTCGGCGATATACGCCCACAGCGCCTGGACCTCGGCGGCGGACTTGCCGCCCGGATCGACCTCCATCACCGTGCGCCCGTCGATCATCGACGCGGCGTAATCGGTACGCTGGTGCAGCGTGACGGGCGCGACGGTGCCGTGCTGCGACAGCGCGACCGCGGCCTCCGACGTGATCCGCGCCTTGGGCGTCGCGGCATTGACGACGAAGATCAGCGGCTTGCCGGCACGGTCGCACAAGTCGACGGTCGCGCCGACCGCACGCAGATCATGCGGCGACGGCCGCGTCGGCACGACGATCAGCTCGGCGACCTGGATCACGCTCTGGATCGCCATCGTGATCGCGGGCGGCGTGTCGATCATCGCCAGCTTGAAGCCCTGCTGCCGCAGCGCCTCCAGATCGGCGGCGAGCCGCGCCACTGTCGTCTGCGCGAAGGCGGGCTGGTCGGCCTCGCGCTCGTTCCACCAGTCGGCGAGCGACCCCTGCGGGTCGATGTCGATCAGCACCACCGGGCCTTGCCCTGCCAGGTGCGCCTGCACGGCAAGGTGCCCGGACAAGGTCGTCTTGCCCGATCCGCCCTTTTGCGATGCCATCGCGAGAACGCGCATGTGCTCGTGAAATCCCCCGTGGTTCGACGGTGCAGGTCGCACGGGTGGAGCTAAGGACCGGTTAACGGCGCGGTCGCCTGTTCCCGTCGCCGCTGCCGGTGAAGGGTTTCGGCTGCGCACCCGCCCCCGTTCGGCGGAGGGATTGCCTAGCGGCCAGCAATGACGGCATGTTGCCGCATACGCCCAGAGGACCATCAGCATGCGCCCCCTCCTTCTGTCCGCCGCCGCCCTCCTCATCGCCGCCCCCGCGTTCGCCGACGTGCGCGCGGGCGTCGAGGCGTGGCAGCGCGGCGATTATCGCCAGGCGATCGAGCAGTGGCGCGGCCCCGCAGTTGCCGGCGACGCGGACGCGCAGTTCAACCTCGGCCAGGCGTACAAGCTGGGCCGCGGCGTCCCTGTCGACCCGCAGATGGCGGAGAGCTGGTTCCGCAAGGCGGCGCTGCAGGGGCATGAGCAGGCGCAGGACAATTACGGGCTGGCGCTGTTCCAGTCGGGCCGCAAACAGGAGGCGGTCCCGTGGCTGGAGCGCTCGGTCGCGCGCGACGAGGCGCGCACCGAGCTGGTCTACGGCACGATGCTGTTCAACGGCGACGGGGTCCCGCGCGACTATCCGCGCGCCTATGCGCTGATGACGCGCGCGGCGGCGCCACGGCCCGCGACGGCCGCCGGTCCAGCCACCAACGGGCTGCAGTCCGCGCGGGAGACGCTGGCCCAGATGGACGGCTATGTGTCGCCCGCCGATCGCGAGCGCGGCGTGGCGCTGGCGCAACAGATCGCACTGGGCGCGCAGGCCCGCCCCGGCGCGGCGCCTGGCCGCAACCAGGTCGTCGATCAGTCACTCGGCGTCCGCTATCCGGGAACGCCCGTGCCGATCGAGCCGATGTCCCTGCCGCCGTCGCAGGTCGAACAGCCCGCGCCGCATGTCACACCCGCCCCGCTCGGCACGCGCACGCCCGCGGCCGCGCATGCCAATCCCGGCCCGGCACCGGCACCGCCGCGTCCGGCGCTGGCGCATTCCGCGCCCGTTCCGCCGCCGGTTCAGGCGGCATCACCCCCGCGCCCCGCGCCAGCCACCGGCGGCTACCGCATCCAGCTCGGCGCCTTCCGCGACCGCGGCAATGCCGAGGCGCTGTGGACCCGCCTGCACGGCAAGCTCGCGGGCGGGCAGCCCAGCTATGTCGCCGGCGGCGGCGTCACCCGGCTTCAGGTGACCGGCTTTTCCACCCGCGCCGCGGCGCAGGCCGCCTGCACCCGCGCCGGCGGCGGCTGTATCGTCGTGGCGCCCTAGGCGCGCCTAGCGTTCCGTCGCCCACTCCCGCCGCGAGATGCCCTGCGCCCAGAGCAGCGCGGTGAGGTCGCCATGCTCGATCCGGGCGCCTGCGGCGGCGGCGGCGACAGGCTTGGCGTGGTAGGCGACGCCCAGACCCCCAGCGTTTTTGGCTGCCTCGATCATCGGCAGGTCGTTCGCTCCGTCGCCGACCGCCAGCGTCTCGCGCAGGTCGAGGCCGAGCGCTGCCGCCTCCGCGCGCAGCGTCGCCAGCTTCGTGTCGGCGTCGACGATCGGCTTTGTCACCGCGCCCGTCAGCAGACCGTTGGCGACCAGCAACTCGTTGGCTAAGGCCCGGTCGAACCCGATTTCGGCCGCTACCGGCGCGGCGAAGCGCGTGAACCCGCCCGACACCAGCACACACCGTGTGCCGTGCGAGCGCATCGTTCTGACCAGCGTCCGCGCACCTGGCATCAGCCTGACCCGCTCCGCCAGGCAGCGGTCGATCACCCCTGCATCCAGCCCCTTCAGCAACGCCACCCGCGCATCGAGCGCGGCGGCGAAGTCCAGCTCGCCGCGCATCGCCGCTTCGGTGATCGCGGCGATCTGGGGCTTCAGCCCGGCATAGTCCGCGAGTTCGTCGATGCACTCGCACTGGATCATGGTCGAATCCATGTCCGCGACGAGGAGGCGCTTCTCGCGGCCCTCCAGCTGCTGGACGACGACGTCTAACGCGCCGCCCTCCAAGGCAGCACGCGCGGCGGCAGGGTCGAGCCCGAACGGGATGTCGGCCGCGGCGCCCTCGTCGAGCCAGCTCCAGCCCGCGGGCGCACAGCCAGCCTGGTCGAGCGCGTCGGCGGCGGCCGAAATGTCGCCCGCGCGCAGGCGCCCGGCTGCTATGAGTGTTGCGGTGAACAGCACGCGCCCTCCCCTCCCCCTGCCCGCCCTGGTCGTCATCGCAGGCCCGACCGCGAGCGGCAAGTCGGCGCTGGCGCTCGCCTTGGCCGAGCGCAACGACGGCGTCGTCATCAACGCCGACAGCGCGCAGGTCTATCGCGACCTGCGCATCGTCACCGCGCGGCCGTCGGTCGAGGACGAGGCGCGGGCACCGCACCGGCTGTTCGGCCATGTCGACGCCGCCGACACCGGCTGTTCCGCCGCGCGCTGGGCGGTCGAGGCGCGCGCCGCGGTCGCGGAAACGCACATGGCGGGCAAGCTGCCGATCTTGGTCGGGGGCACCGGCCTCTACCTGCGCACGCTGCTTGACGGCATCGCGCCGGTGCCGCCGATCGACCCCGCGGTGCGCGTCGCGGTGCGGGTGCTGTCGGCCGCCGACGCGCACGCGCTGCTGGCGGAGGCCGACCCGGACGCGGCCGCCCGCCTCCATGCCAACGACACGACGCGGGTGCATCGCGCGCTGGAGGTGGTCCGCGCGACCGGCCGGCCGCTCGCCGAATGGCAGGCGGCGCACGCGGGCGGAATCGGCGATACGGTGAGGCTGATCGCCACGATCCTGCTGCCGCCGCGCGCGTGGCTGGCGGACCGCATTGCCGCACGGGCGGGGACGATTGTCGACGAAGGTGCTGCGGAAGTGGCGGCGCTGCTTGCCCGTCCCGATCTTCCCGCCGCCGCACCGATCCGCCGCGCAATCGGGGTGCCGGAGCTCGCCAGGCAAGACGAAGGACGGTCGGACCGCGCGACCGCGGTGGCCGCACTCGCGCTGGCGACGCGGCGCTACGCCAAGCGTCAGGAGACGTGGTTCACGCATCAGCCTCCCGCAGACTGGGTCAGAACGGATGTCACCAACACGGCCAGTCTCGCGGGAGATATTGAAACTTTCTTGCGCAGATACTAGGTTGACGCGCAACGTTGTTCTGCGTACGTCGCTGCAGCGCAGCAAGGAAGCCGTTCCCGTGTCCGATTCATCCGGCGCCGAAATACTGATCCAGGCTCTCGTCGACCTAGGTGTGGAGCATGTCTTCGGCTATCCCGGTGGGGCGGTGCTGCCGATCTACGACGCCCTGTTTCAGCAGAAGCGGATCAAGCATATTCTGGTCCGCCACGAACAGGCGGCGACTCATGCCGCGGAGGGCTACGCCCGCTCGACCGGCAAGCCCGGCGTGGTGCTCGTCACCTCGGGGCCCGGCGCGACCAACGCGGTCACGGGCATCACCGACGCGCTGATGGATTCGATCCCGATGGTCGTCATCACCGGTCAGGTGCCAACCGCGCTGATCGGCACCGATGCCTTTCAGGAGGCGGACACCGTCGGCATCACGCGCCACTGCACCAAGCACAATTACCTCGTGAAGGACCCTGCCCGGCTCGGCGACGTGATCCACGAGGCGTTCCATATCGCCACCAGCGGCCGCCCCGGCCCGGTTGTCGTCGACATCCCCAAGGATGTGCAGGTCGCCACCGCGCGCTATCGCAAGCCGGGCGCGGTCCAGCACAAGAGCTATCGTCCCGCGCTCAAGGCCGAGCCCAAGGCGATCGAGGCCGCGGTCGACATGCTCGCCGCCGCCGAGCGCCCGATCCTCTATACCGGCGGCGGCATCATCAACGCGGGCCCGGGCGCGTCGCAGCTTCTGGGCGAGTTGCAGCGGGTCAGCGGCGCGCCCGTCACCTCGACACTGATGGGGCTCGGCTGCTTCCCGGCGAGCCACGACGCATTCTTGGGCATGCTCGGCATGCACGGCACCTTTGAAGCCAATATGGCGATGAACCAGGCCGACCTGATCGTCGCGATCGGCGCGCGCTTCGACGACCGCGTGACGGGACGGCTCGACGCGTTCAGCCCGCATAGCCGCAAGGTTCACATCGACATCGACCGGTCGAGCGTGAACAAGAACGTCCGCGTCGACCTGGCGATCATCGCCGATGCGGGCCATGCGCTGGAGGACATGGTCCGGGTGTGGAAGGCGCGCCAGCATCCAAAGCCTGATACCGCCGACTGGTGGCAGCGCATCGCCGGCTGGCGCGCGAAGGACAGTCTCGGCTTTCCGGAGGACGGGGCGGCGATCATGCCGCAGCGTGCGGTCCGTGCGCTGTGGGAGGCGACGCACGCGCGCAGCCCGATCATCACCACCGAGGTCGGCCAGCACCAGATGTGGGCCGCGCAGCATTTCGGCTTCGAGCTGCCCAACAAGTGGCTGACCAGCGGCGGGCTCGGCACGATGGGCTATGGTCTGCCGGCCGCGATCGGCGCGCAGCTCGGCAACCCCAGGGCGCTGGTGATCGACATCGCCGGCGAGGCGTCGATCCAGATGAACATCCAGGAGCTGGCGACCGCGACGCAGTACCGGCTGCCGGTCAAGGTCTTCATCCTCAACAACGAATATATGGGGATGGTGCGCCAGTGGCAGGAGCTGACCTATCAATCACGCTATGCCGAGAGCTACAGCGACAGTCTGCCCGACTTCGTGAAGCTGGCCCAAGCTTATGGCTGGAAGGGCATCCGGATCGAGGAGCGGGGCGAACTGGACGACGGCATCGCCGCGATGCTGGCGCATGACGGCCCAGTGATGGTCGACTGCCGCGTGGCGAAGCTCGCCAACTGCTTCCCGATGATCCCGTCGGGCGCGGCCCACACCGACATGATCCTGCACGTCAGCGAGATCGAGGGCGACATGGACGACGCGGCGAAGGCGCTGGTGTGATGGCTATTCTCAATCCTCCCCGGCACGGGGAGGGGGACCAGCCGCAGGCTGGTGGAGGGGGCCCGCCGCGAGCGCGCCGCCTGCCACGGGCCCCCTCCACCACGCCGCTCCGCGTCGCGGTCCCCCTCCCCGTGCCGGGGAGGATTTGAATTGCACATCCACGCCGACCCCGCCGAGCGCCACACGCTCGCCGTCCTCGTCGACAACGAGCCCGGCATCCTCGCGCGGATCGCGGGGCTGTTCACCGCGCGCGGCTACAATATCGAGAGCCTGACGGTCAGCGACGTCACCGCCGACAAGGCGGTCAGCCGCCTCACCATCGTCACCGCGGCGAGCGCCGCGACGATGGAGCAGATCATCGCCCAGCTCGACCGGCTGGTACCCGTACACTCGGTGACCGACCTCACCGCGCTGGGGCCCCACGTCGAGCGCGAACTGGCGCTAGTCAAGGTGGCGGGGACCGGCGACCACCGGATCGAGGCGCTGCGCCTTGCCGACATCTACCGCGCCCGCGTCCTCGACGCGACCACCGGCAGCTTCGTCTTTGAGGTGACGGGCGGCCGCGACAAGATTGATACCTTTGTGGCGCTGATGGCGGAGGTGGGGCTGGTCGAGGTCGCCCGCACCGGCATCGTCGCCATCGCACGGGGGAAGACCGCGGCTTAAGTCACCCAGGAAGCAACCACCCGTAATCCCCGCGTGCGTGGGGATGACGAAAGGAATGACATGCGAGTGTATTACGACGCCGATGCCGACCTGAATCTGCTGACGGGCAAGAAGATCGCCATCGTCGGCTATGGCAGCCAGGGCCACGCCCACGCCCAGAACCTGCGCGATGCCGGCGTCAAGGACGTCGCGGTCGCACTGCGCTCCGGCTCCGCCACCGCGAAGAAGGCGGGCGACGCCGGCTTTCAGGTGCTGTCCAACGCCGACGCCGCCAAATGGGCCGACGTCGTGATGATCCTCGCCCCCGACGAGCATCAGGCGGCGATCTACGCCAACGACATCGCCGCCAACCTCAAGCCCGGCGCAGCGCTCGCCTTCGCGCATGGCCTCAACATCCATTTCGGGCTTATCGAGCCGCGCGCCGACCTCGATGTCATCATGATCGCCCCCAAGGGGCCGGGCCACACCGTCCGTAGCGAGTACGTCCGCGGCGGCGGCGTGCCGTGCCTAATGGCGGTGCACCAGGACGCGAGCGGCAACGCGCACGACCTGGCGCTCGCCTATGCCAGCGGCGTCGGCGGCGGACGCAGCGGGATCATCGAGACAAACTTCCGTGAGGAGTGCGAGACCGACCTGTTCGGCGAGCAGGCGGTGCTGTGCGGCGGCCTCACCCACCTGATCCAGGCGGGATTCGAGACGCTGACCGAGGCGGGCTACGCGCCCGAGATGGCGTATTTCGAGTGCCTGCACGAGGTGAAGCTGATCGTCGACCTGATGTACGAGGGCGGCATCGCCAACATGCGCTACTCGATCAGCAACACCGCCGAATATGGCGACATCACCACCGGCCCGCGCATCATCACGGCGGAGACCAAGGCGGAGATGAAGCGTGTGCTCGCCGACATCCAGGGCGGCCGTTTCGTCAAGAACTTCGTCCTCGACAACCGCGCCGGCCAGCCCGAGCTGAAGGCGGCGCGCAAGCTGGCGGCGGCGCATCCGATCGAGCAGGTCGGCGAGCGGCTGCGCGCAATGATGCCGTGGATCGGCACGAACAAGCTGGTCGACAAGGCGAAGAATTAGCGGCGGGCGGCCTGCCCTTGCAGACCAGGGGGAGGAACCGCGGCGCTATCTACACCCGGCGCGCCGCCGCGAAAAAGGCCGCCAGCAGCACCGTATTGCTCACCGCATTGGGCCAGAATCCGGTCGCGATCGACACGATGCTGTCGATCGTGAACCATGCCAGCACGGCCCATCCGATCCGGCGCCACAGAATCACGCGCAGGTCGGGCGCCAGCGCGTCCGATGTTGCCGCGACAGCCAGCAGCGAAGCGCCCCATCCGAGCGTCACCGCTCCCATGAGGCCGACCGCAAAGCGCAGCGGCGGCGTCGCGTCGATCGGCGCCCGACCCATCCACCGCATCAGCGCGACCGCGGGTCCGTCCGTCAGGTCACACGCCGCTCCAACGAGCACCGCGCCAAACACGATCACCAGCCAGCACCACCACCGCATTGCCCGACTCCCATGTAGCGCCAGCTACATGACTTAGTGTAACGATTGCTACAAGTGTAATTGTGCGTAGGACAGCGCCGGTGGCTCTCTCCGCATCCTTCCGACTTCAACGCCGTGCTGCGCTGCTGGATGCGATGGGCGATCATCTGCTGGCGCACGGCCTAGCCGGGTCGCCGTTACGCGCGCTGGCTGCGGCTGCAGGGACGAGCGACCGGATGCTGCTCTATTACTTCGCCGATCGCGACGAGCTTCTGGGCGTGCTGCTCGATCACGTCGCGACGCGGCTGCACGCCCTGCTTGCCACAGTGCCCCTGACGCCGCAGCCGTGGACCGCGCTGTTGCAACTGCTCTGGGATCAGGCGCGCGGGGCCGCGATGCGGCCGTATCTCCAGCTGTTCCTGGATCTGGCCACCGCCGCCGGGCGGGGTGAGGAGCCGCACCGGACGGCGGCGTCGCGCATCGCCGCGAGCTTCATCGACTGGACGGCCGCCCGGCTCGACCCCGCCCAGGGCGCGCCGCAAGCGCGCGCCGCGCTGTTACTGGCGACGCTCGACGGGCTGTTCCTGCTCGACGGCAGCGGCCGCGGGACAGATGCGGAGGCCGCGCTCGCAATCCTCCTTTCGGGCGGACAAGCCGAAGCGGTTTGACCTTCGCACCGCCTCGCGCCAGCATATCGGACCCCAACAGGAGTTCCCTCATGCGCGCTCTTCCCGCCATCGCCCTCTTCCTTGCCGTCGCCGCGCCAACCTCCTTCCTGGACGCGCAGATGCCGACCACGCCGCCCGGCAGCCCCAACCCGGCCGCGGTCGTCGCGGGCACCTATACCGCCGATCCCAACCACACGCTGGTCACCTGGTCAGTCGATCACATGGGGTTGTCGACCTATACCGGCATCTTCGGCGACGTGTCCGGCACCTTGACGCTCGATCCCCGCAATCTTGCGGCAACAACGGTCGACATCACCATTCCCGTGTCAAAGGTCACCACCGCCAATGCCGGGCTGACCGCGCACCTGACGCGACCCGCCGCGAACGGCGGTCATCCGGACTTCTTCGGCCCCGACATGGCGCCCGCACATTTCGTTTCGACCCGCGTCGTCGTCGCTGGTCGGCGCGCCACGGTCAGCGGCAACCTGACTCTCAACGGCGTCACCCGTCCGGTGACGCTCGCTGCCCAGTTCCACGGCGCCGGCCGCACCCCGCCGCAGATGGGCGGCAAGGACAATGTCGGCTTCAACGCGACCGCTACGATCCGGCGCAGCGAATTCGGCCTCGGCTTCGGTGTCCCGCTCGTTTCGGATGAGGTCAGGCTCGACATCGCCGCCGCTTTCCAGAAGTGACGGCAGCCGGCGACGATCCGGATCAGGAGGGCCGGGCCGGCATCGGCCGGATCGAGGCGTTCTCCGACGGTGTGGTGGCGATCATCGTCACCATCATGGTGCTGGAGCTGCACCCGCCCGTCGCCGAACGCTTCGACATCCTGTGGTCGCTCTGGCCGGTCTTCCTCGCCTACATCCTCTCCTACGCCTTCGTTGCGATTTACTGGGTCAATCACCACCGGCTGTTCTCCTACGCGCGGCGCGTGACCAACGCGCTGCTCTGGGCCAACATCCTGCTCCTCTTCACGCTCAGCCTGGTGCCGTTCGCCACCGCCTATCTCGGCGAGCATCATTTCAGTCGCGAGGCGACGTGGCTGTACCTGGGCGCGGTGCTGCTGCCGGGGATCGTCTATCCCTGGCTGCAGGGCATCATCCGGCGCACCGGACGACAGGATGCGGCGGCGCTCGCCTATCATCTCGGCACGGTGCGCAAGGGGCACATCGCGCTTGGCCTGTATGTCGCCGGGCTCGCGCTGACCGCGCTTTCGCCCTGGCTCGGCATCGCGTGCGCCGGCGCGGTCGCGATCCTGTGGTTCCTGCCGTCTAGCGGCATCGACCGCGCGCTTGCCCGCCCGCGGCAGGGCGGCTAGATCGAGCCCATGCTGCGGCCCGGCTCACGACTTACGCGGCCTTAGGCGCGCTCGCTCCGCTTCCCGCGCCTAAGGACCGACCCTCCTCGCATCCGAGAGCCGAGCCAATGCTGCGCGACCCGTCCGTCAAATACCGTCCATTTCCGCAGGTCGACCTGCCCGACCGGCAATGGCCCGCCCGTACGATCACCCACGCGCCGCGCTGGCTGTCGACCGACCTGCGCGACGGCAACCAGGCGCTGATCGATCCAATGGACGCGGAGAAGAAGGCGCGCTTCTTCGACCTCCTCGTCCGCATCGGCCTCAAGGAGATCGAGGTCGGCTTCCCCAGCGCCGGCGCAACCGAGTTCGACTTCATTAGCGGCCTCGTCCGCTCCGGGCGCATCCCCGACGACGTGACGGTGCAGGTCCTGACCCAGTCGCGCCGCGACCTGATCGAAACCAGCTTCGCCTCGCTGGCGGGCGTCAGGCGGGCGATCGTCCACCTCTACAACGCGGTCAGCCCCGCCTGGCGGCGGATTGTTTTCGGCATGAGCCGCGCGGAAGTGAAGGACATCGCCGCCGCCGGCGCCAAGGTGCTGCGCGACGAGGCAGCGAAGCGGCCGGACACGGACTGGCGTTTCGAATATTCACCCGAGACCTTCTCCACCGCCGAACTCGACTTCTCGGTCGAGGTCTGCGAGGCGGTGATGGAGGTGCTCGCGCCGACCCCCGAGCGGCCGCTGATCCTCAACCTGCCCGCGACGGTCGAGGCCGCCACTCCAAACATCTACGCCGACCAGATCGAATGGTTCGGCCGCCATATCCGCAATCGGGATAGCGTCGTTATCAGCCTGCACCCGCACAATGACCGCGGCACCGGCGTCGCCGCGGCGGAGCTGGGGTTGATGGCGGGCGCCGACCGGGTCGAGGGCTGCCTGCTCGGCAATGGCGAGCGGACCGGGAATTGCGACCTGGTGACGGTCGCGCTCAACCTCTACACACAGGGGGTCGCGCCGGGGCTCGATCTGGGCGACATCGACGCAGTGGTGCAGACGGTGCAATATTGCACCCAGCTCCCCGTCCACCCGCGCACGCCCTATGCGGGCGACCTGGTGTTCACGGCGTTCAGCGGCTCGCATCAGGACGCGATCAAGAAGGGCTTTGCGGCCCAGGCGCAACGCAACGACGAGCTGTGGGAGGTGCCGTATCTGCCGATCGACCCCGCCGATCTCGGCCGCTCCTATGAGGCGGTGATCCGGGTCAATTCCCAGTCGGGCAAGGGCGGTGTCGCCTGGGTGCTGGAGCAGGACCGCGGGCTCAGGCTGCCCAAGCGGCTGCAGGCCGATTTCTCCCGGCACATCCAGGCGCTGGCGGACGAAACCAGCCGCGAACTCAACGCCACCGACATCTGGGGCCGGTTCCAGGCGACCTATCTCCCACGTCCCGGCGATCGCTTCGCGTTGCGGAATTATGAGGAGACCGGCGCGCCCGGCGACCGGCTGTTCGTCGGCCACGTCGCCGTGGACGGGGTGGAGCGGTCGATCAGCGGTCGCGGCAACGGCCTCATCTCGGGTGTGGTCGCGGCGCTCGGTGAAGCAGGCGTGTCGCTCGACGTGATCGACTATTCCGAGCATGCGATCGGTCACGGCGCGGACGCACAGGCGGCAACCTATCTGGAATGCCGGACGGTGGACGGACGCGTCGTCTGGGGCGTCGGCATCGACCCGGACGTCGCGACCGCCAGTGTGCGGGCGATGCTCAGCGCGGCCAATCGCGCCTGAGCGAAGCGGCTCGTTAACCTTCGGACGTTACCCTGCGGCGCATGCACAAGGTCGTCGTCGATCGCACCCACGCGCTGGTGTGCATGACCGCAGACGGCTTCTTCGGTGAGGCCGACGTTGAGGCGGCCGCAGCCGATCTCCACGCGGCGATCCGCTCGCTCGGCGACCGCGCCGGCCGGCATGTCACGCTGTACGACTTGGCAGCGCTCAAGGTCGCGCCGACCGCCGTCCTCGCCAAGTTCGCCCACTATTTCAGTGACCCATCATTCGCACCGCTCTGGGCCTGCCGGGTCGCTCTGGTCAGCACATCGCCGCTGGTGCAGCTGCAGATGGAGCGGGTCTGCGCGGCCAAACCGAACATCCGCGGCTTCACCGGCCGGCGCGAGGCGATCGCCTGGCTGCTCGCCGATCACGCGCGGGTGCGGGTCACCTCACAGCCGACGGTCGCGTCGGCATAGACGTCGAGTTTGGTCGACCGCACCCGCACCGCAATGACGCGCTCGTCCGCCAGGCACAGCGCCGCCACCGCATCGACCAGCGTTTCCTGCAATGCGAACCCCTCGCCCGCCGCCAGCGCGTGAACGCCCTCGCGCACGAAATCATAGTCGAGCACTTCATCGATCCGGTCGGCGGACGGCGCCCGACCGTACCGAACCGTCATCGCCACCGATAGCCGCACCCGCTGCGGCACCGCCTCATGCGGATGGATGCCGAGGCGGATCATCACGTCGAGATCGTCGAGATGCGTGGTGTATTCAGCCACGATCCCGCCCCTCGAACATCACGTCGCCGTCACGTTTCAGGAATCGCTGGCCGCAGTCGACGAACAGGTTCTGACCCGTCACGCTCTCCGCGCCGATCAGATAGGCGACCGCGTCCGCCACCGCCGCGGCGCCGACCGGACGCTGCAGAAGGTTGGCCCGCCCCGCCCGATCGAACTCCGCCGCGCTCTGATCGCCGCTCGCCAGCGTCAGGCCCGGCGACACCGCGTTGACGCGCACCGCGGGCGCAAAGGCCTGCGCCATCAGCGTCGTCGCGGCAGCCAGCGCCTGTTTGGCGAGCGTGTAGGAGAAGAAATCGGGGTTCGGGTTGGCGACCTTCTGATCGAGCAGGTTGATGACCACCCCGCCGCGCCCCTGCCCCGCGAGCGCACCTGCCAGCATCACCGGCGCGGTACAATTGACCGCGTACAACTGCGCCGCCAGCACCTGGTCGACCGCCTCCGGCCGGTCGAACATGAACTGCGATGCGGAATTGACCAGCACGTCGATCGGTGCACCCGCAACGTCGCACGCGCGCGCCCATAGATCACCAATCTGGTCCAGAAGCGCCAGGTCGCCCCCCACCGTTCCGGCCGCGCCGGTCTCGTCCGCCAGCACCGCCGCGGTATCGCCCGACGTACCATAATGGATCACGATCCGATCGCCGTCGGCCGCCAGCCGCCGGACGATCGCCGCACCCAGCCGCTTCGCTCCGCCCGTGACCAGAACGGTTCGCGTCACCGCTCCAGGCCCATCAGCGCCAGCACCTCCTTGCGGCTGCGCTCGTCGTCGCGGAACACCCCCATCATCCGGCTGGTCTTCATCACGACGCCCGGCGTACGCACCCCGCGCGCGGTCATGCAGGCATGGGTCGCTTCGATCACCACCGCTACGCCGATCGGCCTCAGATTGTTCCAAATGCAGTCCGCTACCTCCGCGGTCAGCCGTTCCTGCACCTGCAGCCGCCGGGCGAAGCCGTGCAACACGCGCGCCAGTTTGGAGATGCCGACAACATGATCGCGCGGCAGATACGCGATGTGCGCGCGGCCGATGATCGGCGCCATGTGGTGCTCGCAATGCGACTGGAACGGGATGTCCTTCAGCAGCACGATCTCGTCATAGCCGCCGACTTCCTCAAACACGCGGGCCAGATGCTGGGCGGGATCGTCGTCATAGCCGGCGCAATATTCGCGCCACGCCTTCGCCACCCGGCGTGGCGTGTCGATCAGCCCTTCGCGTGTCGGGTCGTCGCCCGCCCAGCGGATCAGCGTGCGGATCGCCTCCGCCACGTCCGCCGGCACGCTGTTTTCCGGCGCCGCCTCGACCAGATCGCTCATCGGCCGCGTCCCATGCCGCCACGGCAAGCTGCCGCCATGACAAAGGTTCGAATCTGCAACTGTTTCATTCCGGCAACATCGCGGAAGGACTGTGCTTTGCCCAGAGGAAAAGGAGGCAAAAGGCGGGTTGACGGTTGATTCGCATGAGCGCTACGCCCCATACCCAAGGTTCACATGCTGCCCAGCCCGGCGATCGACCGTTCAGGCGCACGGAGGAGAGGATGTCCATGACGAAGTTCCAGCTGCTTGCCGCGACCGCACTGACGCTCGTGCCCGCCACCGCCTGGGCGCAGGATGCGACGCCCACCCCGGCGCAGCAGGGCGGCGGTACGCCCGTATCGACCGCGCCCGCCGCAACCCAGCCCCCCGGCGTCGCCGCCCAGGTCACGAACGCGAACGACGGCATCCAGGACATCGTCGTCACCGCCCAGCGCCAGGCCGAGACACTGCAGCAGGTGCCGATCGCCGTCACCGCATTCAACGCCCAGGCGCTGCAGGCGCAGCAGATCAACACCACTTCCGACCTTCAGCTTACCCTGCCGAACATCGTCTTCTCGAAAGGCAATTTCACCTCGTCCTCGTCGTTCACGATCCGCGGCATCGGCGATCTTTGCGTCGGCGTAACCTGCGACGCGGCGACCGCCATCCACGTCAACGACGTGCCCGTGCTCGGTTCGCCGATCTTCCAGAACGAGTATTTCGACGTCGAGCGCATCGAGGTGCTGCGCGGGCCCCAGGGCACGCTGTTCGGCCGCAACGCGACCGCGGGCGTGATCAACTTCATCACCGCCAAGCCGGACCTCAGCGGCATTCACGCCGCGGCGGATATCGAATACGGCAACTTCAACAGCTTCCGCGGTCGCGGCATGATCAACCTGCCGCTGACCGACACGCTGGGTATCCGGGTCGCGGGCTATTACCTGCGGCGCGACGGCTTCACCCGCAACCTCTACACCGGCCACCGCATTGACGGCCGCGACCAGTACGACATCCGCGGTTCGATCCGCTTCGAGCCGACGCCCTCGACAACGATCGACATCGTCGGCCATTATTTCCGCGAGAACGACAACCGCAGCCGCGTGCAGAAGCAGCTCTGCCACCGCGACCCGACCGGCGTGCTCGGCTGTCTGCCCGATCGTCTCGCGACCGAGCAGCTCAACGGAGATTCGACGCTCGCCGCGATCCTTACCTCGCGCGAGTTCGCGACGGTGGCGCTTGGCGCGCTGGCACCGATCTTCCGTCCGCTGGAACTGGGCAGCGTCTATTCGGGCGACGGCGACGTTTATACAGGCTTCACCAACCCGCCTGGTCTTCGCGATGTCAACATCGACTACGAACCGACCTTCCGCACCAACGAGAAGCAGGTGCTGATCAACATCAACCACGATTTCGGCGGCGCCAGCCTGAAGATCGACGGCGGCTACACGGAGGGTTCGACCGACTCGAGCGTCGACTATAATATCGGCGTCGAGCGCAGCCTGGCGAACAATGCCGGGCTGGTCGCGCTGCAGGCGAACGCCGCCGCGCCCGGGGCGGCGTTCCCCGGTGGCGTCAATCCGTTCACGCAGCTTGCCGCGACCCTGATCCCGAGCGGGGCGGCGGGTCCGTTCTGCCAGTCGCTTGCAGAACCGACCGGCACCGGTGTCTACGGCGGCCACTCGGTCTGCGCCGGCACGAGCCTCGATTTCGACCGCTCCAGTGCCAACGGTTACCAGTATCATGGCGAGGCGATTGTCTCGACCAAGTTTGACGGCCCAATCAATTTCCTGGTCGGCGCGGGCTATCTGAACAACGTCGTTCGCAGCAACGAATATTACGTCAACTCCTTCTCGCTCGATTATGCCGCCGGCCTGCTCGGTGCGGCGAGCGCGATCGGCACCCGTGCCGCGGGCGGCACGATCCCGAACGTTTATCGTGGTACGCCCTTTTATGACAGCGACTCCGCCCGTTACCGGCTGAAATCCTACGGCATCTTCGGCGAGGTATACGGCAAGTTCTCCGACAGCGTGAAGCTGACGCTGGGCCTGCGTTACAACCATGACGACAAGACGGTGCGTGCCCGCACCACCTTGTTCAACGATGGCAACGGGACCGGCGCGCTGGTGCCCTATGGCTCGACCAATTTCACGCAGGCGCTGAACTATAGCTCGCTCGACTATGACACGACGCTGACGGGCAACCAGCTTTATGAGGTGGCGTCGGTCAATTTCGGCCGGCTCACCGGCCGCGCCGTGCTCGACTGGCAGGTCACCGACCGCAATCTGATCTACGCGTCGTATTCGCGCGGTTACAAATCGGGGGGGATCAACCCGCCGCTGTCCCCGATTTTCACGGTGCCGACGACGTTCGGGCCGGAGACGGTTAACGCCTTCGAGATCGGATCGAAGAACACCTTCCTCGACGGCACGCTGCGCCTCAACCTCACCGCCTTCTACTACCAGTACAAGCAGCTGCAGCTGAGCCGCATCGTCGCCCGTACTTCGGTCAACGACAATGTGGACGCCAACATCTACGGCGCCGAGGCGGAGGCGATCATCCGGCCGTCGCGTGAGGTGCTGGTCAACCTCAACTTCAGCTATCTGCACACGCGGGTATCGAGCGACAAGTTCCTGGGCAATCCGCAAGATCCGTCGGGCGGCCGCGCCGATGCGGTTATCATCAAGGACATCACCAACGCGTCGAACTGCGCCGTCGGGGCGAACAACGGCTCCGCGGCGCTGTCGAACGGCTATGTCGCGGCGCTGAATGCAGGCATCGGTCTTCAGGCGCCGGTCGCTATTCCGGGCACCAACACCACGGGTGCTTTCTCCGTCTGCTCGGCGCTGCAATCGACGGCGGCCGCTCCGCCCGCCGCGCTGCTCGCCGCGCTGGGCCTGACCGGTTCGACGACCATCCCGGTGACCGTCTACGCCAGCGGCGTGCCGGTCAACATCCGCGGCAACTCATTGCCGCAGTCGCCCAACGTCAAGTTCGGCGCGGGCGCGCAATACACCGCGGACCTGGGCGGTGCGACGATCGTGCCGCGTGTCGACCTGACCTATACGGGCAATTACTTCGGCTCGATCTTCAACCGTCAGATCAACCGCATCCAGGGCTTCACCGTCATCAATGCCCAAATCCAGTTCAATGCGCCGCAGGATCGCTTCTTCGTCCGCGGCTTCGTCCAGAATTTGACGAACAACAACGCGATCACCGGCCTGTACGTCACGGACCAGAGCTCGGGCCTGTTCACCAACGCCTTCACGTTGGAGCCGCGTCGCTATGGCATCGCCGCCGGCCTGCGTTTTTAAGGCCGCACAGGCAATCTGCATCACAGGCTCCCGGCGATCCGCCGGGAGCCTTTTTCGTGCGTACGCGATTCAGTGATTCCCGATTGAGGAGCACGCAAAAATGACCGACAGTCTGAAGAAGGGCGACCACGTCACGTGGAAGTCCCATGGCGGCACCGCGCACGGTGTTGTCGAAAAGAAACAGACCAGCGACACGAAGATCAAGAGCCACCAGGTCCGCGCCACACCGGAAGACCCGCAATACATCGTGAAGAGTGACAATGGCGGCGAAGCAGCGCACAAGGCTGCTGCGCTCAAGAAGGCGTGATTCCCGGCGTCGTGAGGCAAGCGGCCCGGGGCTGAACAGGAGAACCTCATGGCCACTGCCAAGCAGGAAGCCGGCGCCAAAAAGGCCGCCACCAAGCAGACCAACAGCGGCACCGGTATTCACGCCCCCGTCCAGCCGTCGGCGGAACTCGGCGCGGTGGTCGGTAACGACAAGCTGCCGCGCAGCCAAGTGATCAGCAAGGTGTGGGACTATATCAAGGCCCACAAGCTGCAGAACCCGGAGAACAAGCGCGAGATCGTGGCCGACGACAAGCTGCGCAAGGTCTTCGGCAAGGACCGTGTGACCATGTTCGAGATGAACAAGTACATCGCGGCGCACGTAAAAGCCTGACGAGTCCGGCCGGTCGATCGCGACGAGCGGCGGCATCTCGCCCCGTCCGCGATTGACCGGCCGTCTGCGCGGCTTGTAGATGCCTAGCCGAGTGACCCCGTAGCTCAGCAGGATAGAGCATCGGATTCCTAATCCGGGGGCCGCGCGTTCGAATCGCGCCGGGGTCACCACAGACCCGCCGTTGCGGCCGAAATACGCTAGTTGGTCCTGCCGACCGCAGTTCGATGTCTCGCCGCCGCTTCGGCAGTGGCCCCGGTCAGACAGGCTTTTGTTGGACATCAGCGGCGAGACGGCCGAGCCGCACCCGCGTGCTGCAGAACGGCCCTGAGCGTTCCGACCTAGTTCTTGGCCTCAGGCGGCACCACCGGCAGTGGGAGCGGTGCCACTGGTACGCCCTCATCGGCCAGCGCCTTCGCCTCCGCGAACGTCGCCTGGCCGTGGATCACGGCATGCGCCTCCTCGCCGGCGTGCATCGCGCGCGCCCGGTCGGGGAAAGCGGCGCCGACCCAGGTCGACGTCTCGAGCGCCTTGGCCTGCTCAGCGGCCAGCTTCGCGATCATCGCCTTGACGGCCGCGGGCGGCGGTGGCGTCCGGCTGTTGCCCTTGGCCGGCACGGCAGGCGCCATCGCCGCCTTTTCAACGGCGGTGTCGCCGCATAGTGGACACACGACCAGCCCCCGCGCACGCTGATCGTCATAGGCGGCGCCACCGGCGAACCACGCCTCGAAGACATGGCCGGCGCCGCAGCGCAGGTCGAAGACGATCATGCGACGGTGACCGGCGGGATCGTGCGCCGATGCTGCAACGCCGGGATCTGCGCTCGTACCTCGGCGAGCCGGTCGGGGGCCAACTCGACGAAGCCAAGCCCCGCCTCCTCGCCCATGTCGAGCAGTACCGCGCCCCACGGATCGACCGCCAGCGCATGCCCAAATGTCGCGCGCCCGTCCGCATGCTCGCCGGTCTGCCCCGCCGCGAGAACAAAGCATCCCGCTTCGATCGCGCGGGCGCGGAGCAGCGTGTGCCAATGTGCAGCGCCGGTCGGGCGGGTGAACGCCGCGGGCACCGCGAGCAGTTCGGCACCAGCATCGCTCAGCGCGCGGTAAAGGTAGGAAAAGCGCAGGTCGTAACAGATCGACATTCCAAGCCGGCCCATCGGCGTAGCGACGACAACCGCTGTGTCACCGGCGCGATAGGCCGCCGACTCACGCCAGCTCTCGCCGCTCGGAAGGTCGACATCAAACAGGTGGAGCTTGTCATAGCGCGCCCGGATCGCACCGCCGCCATCGATGACGAAGCCGCGATTGGCGTAGCGATCGCCGTTGCGCACCGCGAGCGAACCCAGATGTACCCACAGGCCGGTCCGCGCCGCCGCGTCACGAACCGCGGCCAGTACGCGATCCTCTTCCTCGACGACGATCGACGCCGCTGCCCGCGCCCGGTCGCGATCGAGCAGCCCACTCATCTCGGGGGTGAACAGCATCGCTGCCCCGTCGGCGGCGGCATGCACCACTGCGTCGACCAGGACGGCGGCGTTGGAAGCCGGATCGACGCCGCTCGTCATCTGCAGCAGCGCAGCCCTCATGCCGCCAGCAGCGGGTCGAGGTCTCCCTGCCGATCGAGCGCCGCCAGCTCGTCGGATCCGCCGATATGCCGGCCGCCTATAAAGATCTGCGGCACAGTGGTGCGTCCGCCCGCGCGCTCGACCATCTCCTGACGCTGCGCGCCGCCATAAGTGATGTCGTATTCGGTCGGCTCGACACCTTTGCCGCCGAGCAGCGACATCGCCCGCGCGCAATAGGGGCAGAACGCCTTGGTATAGATCTCGACCGTCGCCATGATCTGGGAAATGTGATCGCGCCCGCGCAAAGTCAATCGCTTGCGCCGTCGTGGAGGACCCGCGCCCAGCACAGCACCGACACCTGCGCCGCGCCCGCATCGAGCAACGTGTCGGCACACGCCGCCGCGGTCGCGCCGCTGGTGTGGACGTCGTCGACCAGCACCACGTGCCGTCCCGCGACCTGCCTCGCGCCAGCCGTCGTCATCGCGAACGCCTGCCGCACCACGGCCGCCCGCGCCGCCCCGTTCATGCCGCGCAATGGCGGGGTTGATCGCGTCCGGATCAGCGCATCGGGGAGGACCGTCCTGCCCTCCCCCGCCAGCGCCTGCGCGATCAGCCCCGCCTGATTGTACCCGCGCCGCCAAAGCCGCCAGCGGTGCAGCGGCACCGGTACCAACAGCTCGGCGTCCGCAGCGAGGTGCCGCCGCATCAGCGCCGCCATCGTCTTTGCTGCCCCGATCCGTCCGCCATATTTTAGCTTGAGAGCCAGCCCGCGTGCGACCGGTCCATAGGCGACGGCGGCGCTGACGCCCGCATGTCGCGGGGGCCGGTGCAGACACGGTGTGCACCGGGCGCCGGCCGCCGCGGTGTCGAGCGGGCGGCGGCATGCCTCGCACCAGGGCGGACCGATGAAATGCAGGCTGCCCCAGCAAGCGCCGCAGAAGCGGCCATCGGCCTCGACCGGCGCGCCGCAGCCGCCACAGCGCGGCGGCAGGGCATAGTCGATGATGGTTCGCATGATCGTCTGCACCCGTGGGTTGTCATGCAGCGCTTGGCCGCACACAAGCCGGCGCGTGGAGCCGCCCCCGCCCATCTTCGATCGCGCCGCCCGCCGCCGCCGCCGCGACCGGGCGGCCGGCGGCTATGCGGCCCACGATTTCCTGCGCGCCGTCATGCTCGGCGGCATCGGCGAACGGCTCGACGCCGTGACGCGGTCCTTTACCGACGTCCTCGACCTCGGCTGTTTCGACGGCGCGTTCTCGCCACCGGGTGACGCACGCATCGTCCGCGTCGATCCGGGCTACCGCTGGGCACGCGCCGCGGGTGGCGTACAGGCGGAAGAAGACAGGCTGCCCTTCGCGGATGCCAGCTTCGACCTGGTGGTCAGCGCGGGCGTGCTCGATCAAGTCGATGACCTGCCCGGCGCGCTGCAGCTGATCCGTCGCATACTGCGCCCCGACGGGTTGTTCCTCGGCGCATTTGCCGGCGCCGGCTCGCTGCCCGCACTGCGCGCCGCCTGGCGCACGGCCGACGGCGAGCGGCCGGCAGCGCGGCTGCACCCGCAGATCGACGTTCGCGCGGCGGGCGACCTCTTGGTACGGGCCGGGTTCGCGCTGCCGGTCGCCGACGTAGAGGCGCTGACCGTGCGCTACCGCAGCCTCGGCGCGCTGCTCGACGACCTGCGCGGCATGGCGGCGAGCAATCTGCTCCACGCCCGCACCCCGGCCTTGCGCGGTGCGCTGACCCGCGCGGCGCAGGCGTTCGCCGCCGCTGCCGATCCCGATGGGCGGACCAGCGAGCGCTTTCAGATCGTCTATCTGACCGGCTGGGCGCCCGACGCGTCGCAGCCGAAAGCCGCCCGACGCGGCAGCGCTACCGCCAGCCTTGCGGCCGCGCTCAAAACTACAGGATGACCCCGCCGCCCTCGTCGCGCGCGAGGATTCGGCCCATCGCATCGAACAGCGCGTCCATCGCCACCGGCTTAAACAGAATCTCGTCCGCGCCCAGCGTCAGGCAGCGTTCGCGCAGATCCGGCGCGGTGTCGGCGGTGACGACGATGATCGGCACCTGCCCCTTGGCGTCGCCCCGCCCGCGGATCCGCGCCAGCACCTCGAAGCCGTCCATGCCCGGCATGCGCAGGTCGAGGAGCACGACGGCGTAGTCATCCGTCTCGACCATCGCGAGCCCGGCCGGTCCATCCTCCGCCTCTTCCATCGATGCGCCGGCCACGGCCAGCATGTCGCGCACGACTCGGCGGTTCATGCGATCATCCTCAACAAAAAGGATTTTCATCGGCCGGGCGATCGGATGATCATTACAGCGCTGTTATCCGCTCATGCCGCGCGCGAAACAAGCTCCGCAACGGAGCCTTCTTCCACGGGAACAGGATAAAGCGCGCCGACCAGTGCCGCACCGGTAACCGGCTTGGCGATCACGCGCACCAGGCCCAACGCCAGCAACTCGTCGCGCTCGTCGGCCGCGGCGACCGGCCACAGCAGCGTCACGGGCGCTTCGAACGCAGTAACCGCGGCGATAAAGCCGTGCGGGTCGCCGCCGGCGCGCGCGGTCGCGTCGTCGACCAGCACCTGACCTATCTCGCCCGCGGCCAGGGCGGCGGTCGCCTCCTCCAGCGTGCCCGCAAAGGCGACGGACGCGGCGTGGGGGGCGAAGAGCGTACGGAACATGGCGCGGGTGATCGGGTTGCGATCGACGATCAACAGCGCCGCGCCGAGCGGCGCCGCCATCGCCTGCTCCTCGACCTGGACACAGGCCAGCGGCAGGGTGACGGTGAAGGTGGACCCGACCGCCGGCGTGCTTGTCAGCGTAATCTCGCCGCCCATCGCCTCAACCAGGCTGCGGCAGATCGACAGACCCAGCCCGGTGCCGCCGAAGCGCCGGGTGGTGCTGGTGTCGGCCTGGCGGAACGACTCGAATACGGCATCGATCTGGTCGGCGGCGATGCCGATGCCGGTGTCCGTAACGGCGATCCGCACGCCGTTGTCGGCTGCCTCCGCCAGCAAGGTGATGCCGCCCTTGGCCGTGAACTTGAGCGCGTTGGACAGAAGGTTGAAGACGATCTGCCGCACCCGCGCTGAGTCGCCCTCGACGTGACGGGGACAGCGGTCGAGGTCGACGCGGAACGTCAGCTCCTTGGCCTTGGCCTGATCCGCCCACATCGCGGTCGCCTCTCGCAGGCAGGCCGTCAGCTCGAACGGCGCGCATTCGAGCCCGAGATTGCCGGTCTCCATCTTGGCGACGTCCAGGATATCATCGACCAGCGCGCGCATCGTCACGCCCGCGCCGTGCACCACCGTCAGCCGCTCGCGCGTCGCCGCCGCCAGCCCGGTGTCGGCGAGCATCACCTGCGTCATGCCGAGAATGCCGTTCAGCGGCGTGCGGATTTCGTGGCTGGTCGTCGCCAGGAATTCGGTCTTCGCGGCGAGCGCCTTGCCCAGCGCCGAGTTGGTGACGGCGAGATCGCCGTTGACCGCGCGCACCTGATCGCGGCTGCGACGCAGCACGACGATGCCGATCCCCAGCAGCACCATGATGATCGCGGCCGCCCCGCCGGCGAGCAGGAGGATGGTCCGCTCGGTCCTGGCGCGCTGCAAGGCGTCACGCGCGACCCGCAACCGCTCGGCGTCACGCAGCCGCGCGATCTTCGCATCCTGATTGGCTGAGTTGAAGCGCGCCGCCATCAGCGCGCTGCTGGTCTGGGTCGCAAGCTTGGTCGCCTCGTCATCCAGCCGCTTCAGCGCCGCGAGATGCGCCAGCGCCTTGTTCGCCTGTCCGGTGGCGCGATACGCGGCGACCGCAGTTTGATGCGCATAGCGATACCGGCTGTCCGTGGTGGCGACGTCGACGCCGGCAAAGGCTCGATCGATCAGCTGCGCCGCAACCGCCGGACGCCCCCGCTGCATCGCGGCCTGCGCTGCCAAGGCATTGTTTTCCGTGCGGTCGCGGTCGCCGGCCGGAAGCCGCGCGACGCGGGCGATCGTCACGTCGGCTTGGGCAACCGCGCCGCTCAACAGCTGGTTGCGGGCTAGATTGCGGGAGAACATCGCCTCCAAGGCGGGGCTGTGGAGCGTGCGCGCGAAGCCTAGCGCCTGGCGAAAGGCGACGTCCGCCGCCGCGAACTTGCCCTGGTCCTGCAGGATCAGCGCGCGCGTATTATAGATCGACTGGGCGAGGCCAGGGTCCACCGCAACCGAGTCGAGCGCCTCGTTGAGGTAGCGTAGCGCCGAATCGTAATCCTTCGCGTCGAAATACAGCCCGGCCATGCAGATCAACGAGATCGCCTCATGCCGCTGGTCGCCATTGGCGTGGAACAGCCGGTGCGCGTTCTGGAAGTCGGTCAGCGCCTCGGCGACACGGAGCAGCTTGCCGTTGATGCTGCCGCGCGTGAGCAGGATGTCGGCCTGAAGCTTGCTCCCCGCGGCCGATCGTTGCGCCAGCGTCGCCGCGCGTTCGATCAGCGGCGCCGCTCGGGCCAGACTTTCGAGGCGATACAGCGCTTCGGCCTGAAGCCACAGTGCACTGCCTTCGGCTCGATCGCGTTCGGGGGAAGCTGACAACCCGGCCGCGAGCAGTTCGGCTCGGTGCGCGCCATCGGCGGCGGCCTGTGGATCGGTCAGCATCGCCCCCTTGGCCGCGTCCAGCACAGCGTCGATGCGTGCCTGCGACGTCGCTGCGGCCGCCGGAATAGGCGTCACCGCGACGAGGATCGGCCATAGCCAGCGCATGACCTCAGGCCCGCGCCCGTACCGCCGCCAGGCGTTCCAGCGGCGAGCGTGGGGTCGTCGCCACCGCAAGATGCGTGTCGTCGCGAAGAAAAGCGAGCAGCCCTTCGAACGCCAGCGGACGGCTGATCAGGAACCCCTGCACCATGTCGCAGCCCATTACCGTCAGCAGCGCCAGGCTGGCCGGCGTCTCCACGCCTTCCGCGACCACTTCCATGTCCAGCGCATGCGCCAGGTCGATCGTCGACCGCACGATCAGCGGATCGCGGTGCGAGCTCGTCAACTGCGTGACGAACAGCTTGTCTATCTTGAGTTCGGTCGCGGGCAGCTGCTTCAGATAGGCAAGGCTCGATAGCCCGGCGCCATAATCGTCGATCGTCACCGCGACACCGATCGCGGCGATGCGCTGCAGATGCTGGATGGCGCGGTCTGGATTCTGAATGACCGAGGTTTCGGTGATCTCGATGCCGAGCCGCGCGCCACTGTCCTTAATCAGGGCGATCACCTGCGTAACGAAGCCGTCGTCCGACAACAGCGCGCCGGCCATGTTGACGTAGATCGGCAGGTCATAGCCGTTTCGGACCAGCGCCTTCTGGTCGGCGATGACCTGCTGCAGCGTCCAGAGCGTGACGGCGGCGATGTCGCCGGTCCGCTCCGCCTGAGGGATGAAGTCGTTGGGAAGCACCAGCCCGCGCTGCGGATGATGCCAGCGGATCAGCGCCTCGACACCGGCGATCCGTTGCTGGCGGACATGGAGCTTGGGCTGATACTGGATGAACAGTTCGTCCGCATCGACGGCGGCGCGCAGCTCACGTCCGATCGCCGCCTCGTTTGCGGCGATCGGCTCGCCGGTCGCGGCCGGCGCCTGCGTGCGCCGCGCCGCGGCGAGCGCCTGCTCGGCCTGCTCGATCAACCGGATATCGTCCGCGCCGGCATTGCTGAGGCTGGCGGCCCCGATCAGCACGTCCAGCCGGTGCGGTTCGCCGTCGATGCTGACCGGCTGCTCGAACCCGGCCTCAATCGTCGCGATCGCTGAGGTCAGCGCATCGGCGTCACCGGCAAAGCTGAGCTCGACGATATCGCGGCCGACGGTCGCGACGCAGGCATCGGGCACCAGCGCCGCGACACGCTCGGCCAGGTCGATCACCAGCAGGTCAGCGCGCCGTACCCCGACCAGGCGGCGTAGTCCCGTAAAGTCCGCCAAGGCGACCAGGATCAGATGCAGGGATGCGATCGCGGAAGGAGCGTCCGCCTCCATGCGCAAAAGGTCCGGCATGCCGTCGGCGCTCATAGCTGTTGCACCTACGCATCAGCCTTGAAGATACCTTTAAGCCCGCCCGGTCATGTCGGCTCCGCAACATTGCGTTAACCCTAACTGTCTGTTAATGCTGGCGCGCATCTCGACTGGGATGCTGCAAGGGAGAAAAGCGATGAAGGACTCTGTCCTCGATCGGCTGTACGGCGACACTTCCAAGCCCTGGTAACAGGGCCGATGGGTCGGCCGCGTAGGCCAAACGACTGGCCGCACACGGTTTTTCCGAGCCCGGCCGACTAACCGCCGCCTTATAGGCGGCGGTTTTTTATAAGCTGTCGCGTCTGCCCAACTCGGCCCCGAATCGATAGCCTTGCTCAGGCGGCGGCGCGATCCTCCGCGCGGGGCGGATTAGCATAGATCATCGCATCATCGACCGAGCCGAACTTCAGCGCCATGACGTCGAGCGCATAATTCTGGTTCAGCTTCCAGGGCTTTTTTGACCCCTGTTTCGGCAAGGCATCCTTTGCCCGCTGGATATACCCGGACGAGAAGTTGACGAAATCCTCCTGCGCCAGCGTTGGATCGTCGTTGTGCGGGGTCGCGATCGTCTTGCCGCGCTTCTTCATCGTGTTGAGCAGGCGGCAGACATATTTCGCCACCAGATCGGCTTTCAGCGTCCACGACGCGTTGGTGTAGCCAAAGGTGAAAGCCATGTTCGGCACGTCAGAGAACATCATCCCCTTGTACTGAAGCTTGGTCGCGGGGTTCACCGCCTCGCCGTCTACGGTCATCGGCACCCCGCCCATCAGCGACAGTTCCAGCCCGGTTGCGGTGACGATCACGTCGGCGGGCAGCAGCGCGCCCGAGGTCAGCCGGATCCCGTCCGCCTCGAACCGCTCGATCGTGTCGGTCGCGACCGCGGCGCGGCCTGTCTTGATCGCTTCGAACAGGTCGGCGTCGGGAACCAGGCACAGTCGCTGATCCCACGGATTGTACCGCGGCGTGAAATGAGTCGCGACATCATAGTCCGGGCCGAGATGCTCGCGCACCATGCCGAGCAGCCGCTCCTTGGTCCGTTCGGGCCGCTTGCGCGTCATGCGGTAGAAGAACATCCCGAACAGCACATTCTTCCACCGTGTGACGCCATAAGCCAGCTTGCGCGGCAGGACCTTGCGCAGCCGGTTGGCGATAGCGTCCTCGGCAGGACGCGACACCACATAGGTCGGCGACCGCTGGAGCATCGTCACCGTCGCGGCGTGTTTGGCCATCTCCGGCACCAGCGTCACCGCCGTCGCGCCCGAGCCGATCACGACCACGCGCTTGCCGGCATAATCCAGGTCGTCGGGCCAGAACTGCGGATGGACGATGCGGCCCTCGAAATCGGCCGCGCCCGCAAACTCCGGCGTGTAGCCTCGATCATAGCTGTAATAGCCCGAGCACATCGTCAGGAAGTTACAGGTGAACACCCGCGGCTGGCCGCCGCTCTCGGTCTCCACCGTCCACAATGCATCCTGCGTCGACCAGGTGGCGGCGATAACCTTGATCCCATAGCGAATGTGCTTGTCGATACCGTAGGCCTGCGCGGTCTCGTGAACATAGCTGCGGATGGAGGGGCCGTCGGCGATCGCCTTGGCTGCCGTCCAGGGGTGAAACGAGAAGCCCAGCGTATGCATGTCGCTGTCGGAGCGGATGCCGGGATAGCGGAACAGGTCCCATGTTCCCCCCATCGCGTCGCGGCGTTCGAGAATGACGTAGCTGCGATCTGGGCAGCGCGTCTGGAGGTGGTAGCCCGTACCCACCCCGGAAATCCCGGCCCCGACCACCACCACGTCAAAATGCTCGGCCATCGTTTGTCGCCCGTGTTCGGTTGCGAGGCAGGACATACCCGATCTTCGATTTGACGTCACGCCCGGGTTTGCGCGCGCGCCCGTGTCAATAATCTCGCGAATACCGCAACCGCACGTCGGTCCCGCCCGAACCGCCCGCGGAGGTGAGCAGACTCAGCGCCTTGGTCAGCGCGATCTCCAGCTGCGTCGCGGTGTAGCCGCGCGCGTCGGTCACCACCTCCACATAGATATTGTCGGTGATGTATTTGCCCGCAGCCAGCGCCGATCCGCGGCCGCCGGTCTCGCTCGGCGAGACGATGCGCAGCCGGTCGAACCCGGTCGCCGAGCGCAGCCGCCCGAGCGGGTTCAGCCCGCCGCCGCCCGACCCGCGCAGCGAGTTGAGTGCGGCGGCCAATTGGATCGCTTCGGTCGCCGACAGGTTGGACGGGTTGGTCCCGAACAGCAGCCGGCTCAGCACCTCATCCTGCGGGAGCGCAGGGGTTGAGGTGAAGGCGATCTGCGGATGCTCGCCGGTGCCGGTAATGGCGATGACCGCGGTGATGCCGTTGGTGGAGGTGGTCGCCTGGATGTCGATCGCCGGATCGGCCAGCGCGCCGCCGCGCAGCCGCACCTGCCCGCGCGTCACATCGAAGCGTTTGCCGGCGAAGGAATAGCTGCCCTTGACGATGTCGAGCCCGCCCGTGACCGCCGGCGCCGCCGACGTCCCGCCGACGCGCAGGTCCATCCGCCACTCGCTGTCCAGCCCCATGCCGGACACGAAGATCTGGTTGGGCGCCGTGATGTGCAGGTCGAGGCGGAAGTTGCCTACCGGCGGGGCGGTCGCCGCGCGATCGGTGAAGCGCGGTGTGCGGATGTCGCTGCGGCGGCGGACGCCGGTCAGCTCGGGCACCTCGGCCGCACCCTGCCGGATGATCGCATAGCGCGCATTGGGCACCTGCAGCTCGCCCTCGATCAGCCCGCCGTTGCGGCCGTTGGTGACATGGATGGTCCCGGTCGTGGTCGCCGCCAGCGCGTCGCTGCGGGCCAGCTGCGCGTTGTTCAGCTGCGCGCGAAAGTCGATGGGGAAACCCGCATTCGCGGCCAGCCCGATGCTGCCCTGCGCCTGCACCGTCCCGGCCCCGGCGCGCGCGGTCAGCTGTGTCAGCTCAAGCCTGTCGTTGGTGAAGCGTCCGGCGATCCGCAGCTGCGACAGGCGCGTGCCGTAGGTCTCATTGTCGTAGGTCAGATTGTCCGCGCGGATCAGGCCATTCAGCTGCGGGGCGGACAGCCGTCCGGAGAAGTCCGCCGCGACCGCGATCGGCCCCTGCAACGACTGGTTGGGCAGTGCGGCGAGGCTGAACAGCACCGCCGACGGGCCATTGTAGCGGATGCCTCCCGCCAGGGGTGCGTTCTGAAGCCGCTCGACCCAGCTCGCGCCCCCTCCCAGCGGCCGCATCGTCGCGAGCAGCCGCCCGACCACCGTCGGCCCACGGCGGACCAGCGCGCGCGCCTCCGCGCCGTCGCCCGCCAGATGCCCGGCAAAGACGATATCGACCGGCTCCGACACCGCCGCAAGCCCGGAGCGCTGGAAATTGCTCACCGTCAGCCGCGCGTCGGCGACAGGTACGGCGCTGCCCTGCTGCCGATAGTCGAGGCTGCCGGTCGCCTGGCCGGTGATTCCCAGCCCCGGTGCGAAAGCGCTGAGGAACGACAGATCGAGGCGGTCCAGCCGCGCCTGCGCCGCGGTGACGCCGCCGCCAAACGACCCGGCGACCCGCGCTGATCCGCCCGCGCCCCCCCCGGCCGCGCCGAAATCGAGCCGTACCGGTTCCAGCCGATAGCCGCCATGCTCACCGATGATGCGCGCGGGACCGGCGGTGCGGAACGGCACGTTGTTGGCGCTTCCCTGCACCGCGACCAGATATCTGTTCGGCGCGAGCTGGGCGTTGACCGCGACGCGGAAGGGGACGCCCGACGATCCGGTCAGCAGCGCCTGCGCGGTGCCCCGGCCACCGGTATAATTGACCTTCACCCGCGCCGCCTGGACCACCAAGGTGTCGTAGCGCGTGTCCGCAAGCTGCGCGTCGGCGACGATCTGCGGCGCGTTGGGGAACAAGACGACATGCGCATCGATCAGCGCGCGGCCGATCGCGAAGTCGGCGATGCCCGGGACGACGGCATTGATGGCGCGCGCGGTCAGGTCAGCGCGCTGATACCCGCGCTCCGACGCAAGCTGCACACGCCCGGCCAGCCCCTGCCCCGCGAATTGGAGCGCGCCTGCGAACGGTCCGGCCGCGGTCTGCACCACCCGGCCGGACGCGGTCACGCCCGCGAACACCAGCCGGTGAACGTCGACCGCCAGCTGCGTGCCCGGGCGCACCAGCACGTCGGCGGTGAACGGGCCGTAGTCCGACGCGCCGCTGGCATTGACCTGATAGGCGTCGCCACGGCCGACAATTTGCGCCCGGACATTGGCAAGGCCGACGCCCAGCCCCGGCCGCGCCGCGCGGAGATCGACGATCGGCGCAGTCGCCGTCCCGGCCACACGCGCCGTCACCGGACCGTATTGCGCCGAATAGGCGTCCGCGACGACCGCAACGCGCCCGCTCGCCGGATCGAACCGGCCCTCGCCGCGGGTGATGCGGAACAGCGGCGCGTTCATCCTGACGCCGCTGAAGGTCACGACACCCTCGGGCGAATAGCCGATGTCGGCGCGGACCACGGCGTTGCCGCCCAGGAAGCTGCGGACGCCGCTGTTGAACAGCCGCTCGGTCTTGGCGACGACACGGCCGCGGATGCCGAAGCCGCCGTTCGGCCCCGGCACCAGGTTGGCGTCGGTGGTCAGGTCGACGATCCCGATGCTTTCGACGCGGTAGTTGTTGACCCGCCCCTTGAGCGCACCGGTATACCGTCCGGTCGCCAGGTTCGCGACGACGATCGCGGTCGCGTCGATGTTGTCGGACCGGATCTTGAGGTTGTCCGACAGGATCGTCGGCATCGACACGGCCAGGTCGCCGTCAATGCGGACATTGTTCGCCAGCCCGCCGACCGCGGCGTTAAGCCCCGTCACCCGCCGCGCCCGCGCCGCCAGCGGCACCAGGATGCGGTCGGCGTTCACCCGCGCCAGCCCCTCGGCATAGAGCTGTTCGACCCCCATCGTCCCGAACGCCAGCCGCGCCGCGCTGACCTTGTAGTCAACCGTCGGCGTCGCGAACGCGCCGTCCAGCACGACCCGCGCCATCACGTCGCGCCCCGCCAGATTGGGCAGGATGGCGCCGGGCGTCAGCAGTCGCGCATCGACCGCGAAATTGCCGAAGCGGCTGTTCGCGAGATCGAGCACACCGCCGCCGTCGACCGTCAGCGCGCTGGACGTCAGCTTGATCCGCGTATCTGCCTTGCGCTGGTCGAGCGTCGCGTCGATCGCGACGTCCAGCTGCGGTGCGGTCAGCCGCTCGACCGGCCCGGCGAGATACAGCCCCGGCTTTGTGAAGCCGCGCACCTCGATATGGCCGGCGCGCGAGGTGACGCCCAGGTTTGCCAGCTGCCCGCCGCCAAGCGTCGCGATCGCGCTGCCACGCCACGATCGCCAGCTGCCCCGTCCGTCGACCGTCACCTGGAGCGGCTGGGTCAGCCCGCCCATCGTCGCGACGACGCCGCCCGCGGGCGCGTTCAGCTTCGCGTCGAGGTCCAGCTTGTCATCGTCGGGCACTGCGTCGAGCACCAGATGCAGCGTATCGCCCCCGGCGACGCCGCGCGCGCGGACCGCCACCGCGTCCACCGTCAGCTGCGCGCGCCGGTCGGCAATGTGCGTCTGGCCGTCGATCCGCACGATATGCGTCTGCCCCGTCACCGGCGCGGCGACCACGAAGCGGCCGATCCGCAGCCGGTTGAGGTCGATGTCGAGATCGGGCAGCGTCGGCGCGTTGGGATCGACCGGTTCGGTCGACGGCTTGAGTGCGGGGCGGCGCTGCAGCGTCACCAGGTCGGTCTGCAGGTCGCGGACATCGACATGGTTGCGGATGAACGCAAACGGCCGCCAGTCGACAGAGAGCCGGGGGGACGTCAGGAACACACCGCGCGGGTCCGACACGCGCACGTCGGACAGCACCATGCGGCCGTACAGCGATCCGTCGATCCGCCCGACCTTGATGTTCAGCCCCGACGCGGTGGTATAGCCGCCCAGCTGATCGGCGACGAAGCGCCGTCCGACATCGGTGTTGATGCCGAGCACGATCAGCAGCAGCAGGACGAGGATCGAGCCGAGCGCGACGCCCAGCCACTTCAAGATGCGCCGCCACAGCGGGCGATGCGCGGGGGCCGCCGCCTCACCGGCCATCAGAACGCCTGACCGATCGAGATGTACAGCGCCAGCTTGCTGTCGCCCTTGCGCGGGTTGAGCGGCGTCGCGGCGTCGATGCGGAACGGCCCGAAATTGGTGTAGAAGCGCCCGCCGATGCCCGCGCCGAGCCGCAGCCCCGACAAGCCGGGTGTCACACCCTCATAGCTGTTGCCCGCATCGACGAACGGCACGATCCCGAAATTGCCGAAGCGATAGCGTGCCTCGCCCGCGAACTCGACCAGGCTGCGGCCGCCGATCGGATCGCCATTGGGGTCGAACGGCCCCAGCCGCTGAAAACCATAGCCGCGCACCGACCCGCCGCCGCCCCCATAATAGCGGCGCGACGGCGCCAGATCGTCGCGGCCGATGCCCAGGATCGAGCCCGCCCGCGCCCGCCCCGCCAGCACCAGGCTGGGTGAGACCGAGCGATAGATCGTGCCCTCGATCATCGTCCGCGCATAGGGATGGACGCCGCCATGGACGCTCGTCTCGGGGCTGACGTTGAGCCGCAGGCGATGGCCCCGCGTCGGATTGAGCAGGCTGTCGGACGTATCCCACTGGATCTGCCCGGGCAGCGCCACGATCGCATAGGTCCGCCGCACCCGGTCGCGCGCGGAGAAACTGTATACGCTCTCGTTGGTGCCGGTCAGCTCGCCGCCATAATAATAGGTGATCCGCTTCTGCCAGATCGGGGTCGAGTCATAGCTCCACCGCGCCGACAGCGTGCCGGTGTTGGCGTTGAAGGCGTCGTAGCTCGAATGATCGATGGCCGCGATCGCCGTGAAGGTGCGGTCGCGCCGTCCGGCATTGGACCGGCGGAAGGTGCCGCTGATCCCCTGTTCCTGCGTGCCGGCGATGACGCTGGCGATCAGCGCGCCCTCGGGCGGGAACAGGTTGCGGTGCGTCCAGTTGCCTTCCAGGCGGAACCCTTGGCCGGTCGAATAGCCCAGATTGCCGTTGAGCGACCGCGCCGGCCCCTTGCTCTGCCGGACCAGCAGGTCGACGGCCTCCGTCCCGTCCGGATTGACGCGGCCCGTCCGCTGCGGCTCGACCGCCAGGCTGGAATACAGCCCGGTCGCGACCAGCGCGTCGCGCAGATCGTCAGTCAGCTGGCTGTCGTACAGCTGCCCTTCGTGAAAGCGCGGGAAGACGTTGAGGTGGTCGAGCCCGAACACCGGATCGCCCGCCGTGACCAGCCGCCCGAAACGGGCGCGCGGCCCCGTCTCAATCGGCAGCGTGTAGGCGCCGGTAGCCCCAACCGAGCTGGCGGCGGACTGATCGTCGAGCAGCACGTCGCGCTGGCCGACGGTCAGGAAGGGATAACCCTTCTGCGGCGCGACCAGCAACAGGTTCGCCTCTGCGCCTTGTACCCGCGCCGCCTCGATCGGGTCGCCGACGCGCAGCGCGAAATTGCTGGTGAGCAGGTCGGAGGGCGTCACCGGCCCGGCCTGCAGCGTCACCGACGACAGCGTATAAAGCCGCCCCGGCGTCGCGGTCACGCGCGCCTTGTAGCGGACGGGTGTGCCCGGCACCGGCGGGTTCGCCTCCACCGCCGACACCGCGGTCGCATCGTAGTAGCCCAGGCTTTTCAGCAGGCGGATCGCCAGCGCCTCGTCCTCGGTCGCACGCGCCTGCACCTGAACGCCGTTCCCGGCACGGCCGCCGCCGCTGCGCAGCGCCGACAGCGACTTCCACTGCGCCTCAAGGCCTACCGCGCGCAGGCCGACGATCTCGGTGTCATAGCGGACCTGCGGCGCGTTGCGGTCCTGCTGGTCGACCACGGTCGCGAGCGGCGTCGTGTCGAACCCGGCTATCGGCGTCAGCGGCGCGGCGAGCTGCGGATCTTCGGGCGCAACCGGAGGCAGTGCGTCGCCGGCTGCGACCGGGGTTGCGGTCGCCGGTGCGCTCGGCAGCGGCGTGGCAGGGGACGACGGCGTCGCCGGCATCGGCTCCAGCGGTGCGCTGATGTCGCCAGACAGCGGCGGCAGGGCAGCGTTGAACTCGGCGTCGGGGACGATCGGCGCCTCCCCCGCCACGCTGCCGGGCGTCGGGGTCGCCGATGGCGTCGGCCGCGGCGCGTCGGGGCCGCGGGCGGGCGCGGTGCCAGGATGGGCGAGCTGCGCCCATACCGGCTGGCTCAGCGCCAGCGACAGACCCAGCCAGTAATGCCGACGGGAAACGAAAACGCGCAACAACGGCCCCTTTGTCCGGAAGCGCCGTATACGGTCTTCTCCCTTAACTGCTACGCTTTTTCAGGCGCTTGGTTCCCGCACGCCGATCTGTTTCGCGACGGTCTTGCGCAGCTTGTCGCCATAAGGCGGCTTCAGTCCGGCCAGCTTGGCGACATCCAGCTTCGACTGTTTGTACACTGCCTTGGCGTGGCTGAAGGTGCGAAAGCCGTCGCGGCCGTGATAGCTGCCCATGCCGGACGGCCCGACGCCGCCGAACGGCAGCTCCTCCATCGAGACGTGGAACACGACATCGTCCAGCGTCACGCCGCCCGCGATCGTGCGATCCAGCACGCGCCGCCGCTCCGCCGCATCCGGCCCGAAATAATAGAGCCCCAGCGGCCGGTCGCGCCGGTTCACCTGCCCGATCGCGTCGTCGATTCCGTCATACCGAACGATCGGCAGCACGGGGCCGAAGATCTCCTCCTGCATCAGCGTCATGTCGTCCGTCACGTCGCGCACGATGTGAAGCGGCATCTTGCGGCTGTTGGACTGGCCGAAATCCTCGTTGGCCGGGTTGACCACCTCCACCGTCGCGCCCTTCGCCCGCGCATCGTCCAGCCAGTCGGTCAGGCGCTGGTGGTGCCGGTCGTTGACGACGCTGGTATAGTCCGGGTTGGCGAGCACGGTCGGGTACATTGCGGTCGCCGCCGCCTTCAGGCTGTCGACGATCGCCGCTTCCTGCGCCGCAGGGGTCAGGACGTAATCCGGGGCGAGGCAGATTTGTCCGGCGTTGAGCATCTTGCCCAGCGCGATCCGCTCGCCGGCCTGTTTCAGGTCCGCGCCCGCGCCGATGATCGCGGGCGACTTGCCGCCCAGCTCCAGTGTGACGGGCGTCAGATTGTCGGCGGCGGCGTGGAGGATGTGTCGGCCGATCCCGGTCGCGCCGGTGAACAGCAGATGGTCGAAGGGCAGCTCCGCGAACGCCTTCCCCGCATCCGGGCCGCCGGAAAAGAACGCCAGCTCCTCGGCGGCGAAATAGTTCGGGCACAACTCCTCGAACAGCGCCGCGGTAACGGGGGTAAACTCGCTGGTCTTCACCATCGCCCGGTTGCCCGCCGCGAACGCCCCCGCGACCGGGCCCATCACCAGGTTGACCGGGAAGTTCCACGGCGCGATCACGCCGACCACGCCCTTGGGCTGGTACTCCACCCACGCCTTCGCGCCGAGCAGCCCGAGCGGGAACTGCACCGGCCGCTTCTCCGGCTTGGCCCAGCCAGCCATGTGCTTCAGCGCATGGTCGATCGGCCCGGTCGAACCGGCGATGTCGGTCAGCATCGACTGCTCGCGACTACGATGACCGAAATCCTCCGCCAGCGCGTCGCAGAACCGCGCGGCGTTCTCCGCCACCAGCGCGCGGGCACGCTTCAGCCGGTCGCGCCTGATGTCGAGCGGCACCGGCAGCTCGCCTAGAAAGGCGGCGCGCTGCGCCTTTAGCGTTGCTTGCATGTCCATCTACCGTCGTCTCCCTGCATCCGCGGCGCCCTCTGCCGTAGCGGCCGCGCAGCCGATCAATCCACCCAGCGGCGCAACGATCGTGTCCGCGCCTGCCCGCGCGACCGTGAGCGTCGCCTCCGTCACCAGCGCGCCATCGGCGAGGTCCCCCCGATCGCTCGCCGCCAGCGTCAGCGTCGCCTCGACGCCCCCGCCCGCATAATGCGCGAGCGCCGGCAGCCCGCGCGCGGTCGATCCCTCGGCGCCCGTGCGCGCCAGCGCCACCTCGTGCCCATCCAGGCTCAGCCGCAGCCCGCCCGGCCCGGCCATCGCCACAAACTGCGGCGTGTCCGCGCGGGTGAACAGATAAGCGGCACACCCCATCGCGGGCGCCGCCTGCCGCGGGAGCGTGCCCAGCATCACCTGGAGTAACAGAAGCGCGATCACGGGCTAAGCCCTATCATCAAAGCCCAGGCCGGGTAAGCCGCCGCCGCCAGCAGCGCGCCGAGCGGCAGCGGCGCGTCGCCGGCCATCCGCCGCCCGGTCAGCGCGGCGACCAGCATGACGCCCAGTCCCAACAGGCTCGCAACCAGCAGCACCGGCGGCAGCATCGCCCAGCCGAGCCACAAGCCGATTGCGCCGAACAGCTTGGGATCGCCGCCGCCCATCCCCGCCCGCCCGCGCACCCGACGGTAACCCAGCGACACCAGCAACAGCAGCGCGAACCCCGCCGTCCCGCCGATCAACCGGTCGACCAGCGGCGGCCCGATCCCCGCGGCCCCGCCCGCCAGCCCGGTGACCGCCAGCAGCCCCGTCAGCCGATCGGGCAGCCACCACGCCGCGAGATCGAGCAGCGCGAGCGTCAGCAGCAGCCACCCGAACACCGCCCCCGCTACGCCCTCAAACCCAGGCGCGAGCCGGCCGCTCAGCGCCCCGATCGCCGCCGCCGCGAGCTCCGTCCACCAATGCCGCGGGTCGATCCGCGCCCCGCAGGCCCGGCACCGCCCGCGCAGCACCAGCGCGCTCGCCAGCGGCACCAGCTCGGCCGCACCCAGCACCCGCCCGCACCCATCACACCCCGACCGACCGCCCAGCGAGCGCCCCGCCGGCCAGCGGATCACCAGTGTCGCGATGAAGCTGCCTAGGATCAGGCCGAGCATGCCGAGAAGGACGGAGCAGAGCAGCACGGTTCCGCCCTAGCGATCCTCCTCGCTCGTGGGGAGGGGGACGCGTTGCATCGGGGCTTGATAGACGGGGCTCCCCACCCCTTGCGCCTCAGGCCCGTCAATTCCCCGCAAGCGGGAAGGATTGCGGGGACCGGCCCGCGCGCCTAGATGCACCGCAGCATTTCACCCTGCCGAAAGCCCGCCATGGCCGCCGACCCCGTCGTCATCCTCTCCTACGCTCGCACGCCGATGGGGTCGTTCCAAGGCGCGCTGGCGGGTGCGTCGGCGACGGAGCTGGGCGCGACGGCGGTCAAGGCCGCGGTCGAGCGCGCGGGCGTCGCGCCTGACCGGATCGACAAGATCTTCATGGGCTGCGTCCTTCCCGCCGGCCTCGGCCAGGCCCCCGCGCGCCAGGCCGCGATCGGCGCGGGCCTGCCGCCTTCGGTCGAGGCGACCACCGTCAACAAGGTCTGCGGCTCCGGCATGCAGGCGGCGATCTTCGCGCACGATATGATCGCGGCGGGGTCGACCGATATCGTCGTCGCGGGCGGCATGGAGTCGATGTCGAACGCGCCCTACCTCCTCAAGAAGATGCGCAGCGGGGCGCGGATCGGCCACGATACCGTCTACGACCATATGATGCTCGACGGGCTGGAGGACGCCTATGACGCTGGCCGCGCGATGGGCACCTTCGCTGAGGACACCAGCCGCGAATACCAGTTCACCCGCGACGCGCAGGACGATTACGCGATCGAGTCGCTCTCCCGCGCGCTCGCCGCGCAGAAGTCGGGCGCGTTCGACCGCGAGATCGTCGGCGTGAAGGTCAAGGGCCGCAAGGGCGACACCGTCGTCGCCCATGACGAGCAGCCCGGCCGCGGCGACCCGGAGAAGATCCGCGCGCTGAAGGCCGCCTTCGCCAAGGAAGGCACGATCACCGCCGCCTCCTCGTCCAGCATTTCCGACGGCGCCGCGGCGCTGGTGCTGACGCGCGCATCGCTCGCCGCGGCGCAGGGGCTGACCCCCGTCGCCCGCATCGTCGGCCACGCCGCCCACGCGCAGGAGCCTGCGAAGTTCACCACCGCCCCGGTCGGCGCGGTCCGCAAGCTCCTCGCCAGGACCGGGTGGAACGCGAACGACGTCGACCTATACGAGATTAACGAGGCGTTCGCCTGCGTACCGATGGCGTGGATGAAGGACCTCGGCGTCCCCCATGACAAGGTCAACATCCATGGCGGCGCCACCGCGCTGGGCCACCCGATCGGCGCATCGGGCGCGCGCATCTTGACCACGCTGATCGCCGCGCTGCAGGAGACCGGCGGCAGGCGGGGCATCGCGTCGCTGTGCATCGGCGGCGGGGAGGCGACGGCGGTGGCGGTGGAACTCGTCGCCTCCTGATCCTTTAACTGCCCCATTAACGCCCACCCTTCCAAGCGGATCATCCATCGTGGCATCGTTCAAGCAGCAGACCTTTCAGGAGCGCGCCGCGCTCGCCGCGCAAGCCAAGCAGGCAGCGCTCGAAAAGCTGCGCGCCAAGCCGCCGGTCGACGAGGCGGTCGCCGCCGAACGGCGCGCGGCCGCCCTCGCCAAGGATCAGGCGCGCGCGGAGGCAAGTGCGGCCAAAAAGGCGATGCGCGATCAGGAAAAGGCAGCCCGCGATCAGGCCCGGGCCGAGCAGAAGGCGCGCGAGGAGGCGGAGGCCGCCGCGGCCGCCGAAGCGCGCAAGCCCTATGTGCCGGTGCTGCCGACCGAAGCCGAGCTGAAGGCCGCCCGCGATGCCCGCTACGCAGCCCGGAAGGCACGCGCCGGCCGCTGATGACCAACGACAAGCAAGGGAAACGAGTATGCGCCGCCTGATCGCCTCGACCGTTCTGACGGCCGCCCTCGCGACGCCCGCGCTGGCGCAGGACGCGCCCCCCGGGCATCGCTACCGCGTCGCGATCGGCCCGCAGGCGAAGCCGCGCTATCCCGGTACCGACACGGTGCAGTTGCTGCCGCTGATCTCGCTGTCGCGGGCGAGGGGCGATGAGCCGTTCACCTTCTCCGCGCCCGATCAGGGCTTCTCGATCCCGCTCTTCGACCTGCACGGCTTCTCCGCCGGACCCGCGCTCAACATCCAGGCCAGCCGCCGTGCGAGCGATGTCGGCATCGCGGTGCCGAAGGTCGGCACCACCGTCGAGGCGGGCGGCTTCGTCCAGTATCGCGTCGCGCCGGGCTTTCGCCTTCGGGGCGAGCTGCGCAAGGGAATCGGCGGGCACAAGGGGCTGATCGGCGAGATCGGCGCTGACTATGTGGCGCGCGACGGCGACCGCTGGCTGTTCTCGATCGGCCCGCGCGTGACGCTGATCGACGACCGGTTCGCGGGCGCCTATTTCGGCATCACGCCCGCGACCGCGACGGCGACCGGACTGCCGCGTTTCACCGCACGCGGCGGGCTGGAAGCAGTCGGCGCCACCACCAGCGTGATCCGCCAACTCAGCCCGCACTGGGGGCTGTACGGTTTCGGCAAATATGATCGGCTGGTCGATGACGCCGGGCGGTCGCCGCTGACCCAGCGCTACGGCGCCCGCAACCAGTTCTCGGGCGGGCTGGCGCTGACCTACACCTTTACGCGGCGCTGAACGACGCGGCCGGCGGTGACGCCCTGGCGGCGGCGTCACGCTGCGCCGTCGGCTCGCGCCTCAGGGCAGCGTTTCCGCCGCCTCCACGCCCCACAGGGACCCGACCTGCACGAATCCGGCCCTGCCCTTCACGTCGAGCCGGCACCAGCCGTTGCCACAAGCGCTAATCCGCCCGACCACACCCGGTGCCGCGCGGAACAGCAGCCGCGCGCCGGTGACCGGCCGCTCCAGCATCGTCACCGGTTCGGCACCGCGGATCAGCGCGGTGCGCGCCCCGCTCAACAGGTTGGTCTGCATCCAGCCCTGCGTGCCGTCGGGATCCTCGACCTTGCGCCACTCCCGATGTTCGGCAACCACCCGGACCGGCAGGTCGGCGCGGCGATAGACCCAGCTCGCCGGATACTGCCGCCCCGGCCCTGTCCGCATCCGGGCCTCGCCCGCGCGGATCGAGTTCCAATAGGGCGGATGCGGCGCGGTATCGGCCGCCAGCACGGCCACGGAAGCAGTGGCAGGGACCGCGAGCGTCAGCAGGGCGGCGAGCAGGCGCATCACATCTCTCCTCAGGCGCGGTGTTCCTATCGCGGACCGGGGGTGGCGTATACCGGGGATTGCCCTGTCCTACAGACGGTCAGCCGACGTAAGGCCGCCGGCATGCGCCGCCTCCTCACCACGCCTGACCGTCGCAGACCGGCAGCTGACGCCATTGGGCGCGCGAATTTATCGCCGCAACTTCGACAACTTTAGCCGCGATTGACCTGTGCCGTCACGGGGACCAAACCCCCGGCATGACCGACACGCGCCGCTGCCCGCATCCCAAGGTCGCCGTCACGCGCGAGCTGCCGGACGCGATCATGGACCGCATGGCGGCGCTCTTCGACGCGGACCTCAACCGTGACGACCACCCGCTCGACGCGGCCGCGCTGCAGGCGTGCGTGACGGACTGCGACGTGCTGGTGCCGACCGTCACCGACGGCGTCGACGCCGCGCTGATCGCCGCCGCCGGGCCGCAACTGAAGCTGATCGCCAATTTTGGCGCGGGCGTGAACCACATCGACCTGAAGGCGGCACGCGCCCGCGGCATCATCGTCACCAACACACCGGGCGTGCTGACCGAGGACACCGCCGACCTCACGACCGCGCTGATCCTGGCGGTGCCGCGGCGGCTGGCGGAGGGCGAGAAGCTGGTGCGCTCGGGCGAATGGAAGGGGTGGAGCCCCGGCGGGATGCTGGGCCACCGCATCGGCGGCAAGGCGCTGGGCATCGTCGGCATGGGCCGCATCGGCCAGGCCGTGGCGCGCCGCGCTCGCGCCTTTGGGCTCTCGATCCACTACCATAACCGCCACCGCCTTCCCAAGGTGCTGGAGGCGGAGCTGGGCGCGGCCTGGCACCCGAACCTCGACGACATGCTGGCGAGCGTCGACATCCTGACGCTTCACACGCCGCGCAATGCCGATAGCGAGAACCTGATCGACGCGCGCCGCCTGGGGCTGTTGCGGCCGCACGTTTATCTCATCAACACCAGCCGCGGCGGCATACTCGACGAGGACGCGCTGGTCGAGGCGCTGGAGGCGGAGCGGCTGGCGGGGGCCGGGCTCGACGTCTGGCGGCACGAACCGGTCATCGACCCGCGCCTGCTCGCGCTGCCCAATGTGGTCATGACCCCGCACATGGGCTCCGCCACCTATGAGGGCCGCGTGGCGACCGGCGAGCGCGTCATCCAGAACATCCGCATGTGGGCCGACGGCCACCGCCCGCCCGATCAGGTGCTCGAGGGGTGGGCATGAGGCGCAGCGCGGGAGCCGACAACGCCCGGCGGACTAGCGCCAGCCCGGCCGGCGGCGAAACCGGTCGACGGCGCGGCTTTGCCGCGGCGTGGGATGGACGCTAGCGTGGCGGTCCACCTCGTCGCGCCCGGCGTCCACATGGTATCGCACCGCGGCGCCAACATGTACCTGCTCGACGACGACGGACGGCTGGTGCTGGTCGATACCGGCTTTCCGGGCAGCGAAGGCGTGGTGCTCGACGCGATCGCGGCACTCGGCCATGCGTCCGCGGACCTCGGCGACATCATCCTTACCCACGCGCACTATGATCATGTCGGCAGCGCCGCGGCGCTGGTCGCGGCGACCGGCGCACGCACCTGGATGCACCCGGTCGATGCGCCGCTGGCGGAGAGCGGCCGTGGCTCGCGCCCGATGAAACCCGCGCCCGGCCTGCTCCGCCACCTGATGTTCCGCCTGTTCGCCAAGCCTGGCCGCACCACCGCGCCCGTGAAGATCGACGAGCTGGTCGAGGAGGGAGCGACGATCCCGCTGGCGGGCGGGCTGCGGGTCATCCATGTGCCCGGCCATTGCGCCGGCCAGATCGCGTTGGGTCAGCCCGCGACCGGCATCCTCTTCGCCGCCGACACCTGCATGAACATCCTCGGCCTCGGCGATCCGATCGGGTTCGAGGACCGCGCCATCGGCCGCGCCAGCCAGCGCAAGCTCGCCGCGCTCGACTTCACGATCGCCTGTTTCGGCCACGGTCAGCCGCTCCACGACGCCGCCGCCCGGTTCCGTGCGAGATGGGGCGGCTAGGCCGCCGCGCGCCGCGCCGCCAGCCCCGCCAGCCAGCCGCCGAGCATCGTCTGCCCCGCCGCCACCGCCGCCGGCCCGAGCCGGTCATGGTCGCGCCGCAGCTGCGCCGGGTCGAGGCCGGCCTCAACGATCTGCGCGGCGTCGTTCGCCAGCCAGTGGTCGAAGCGCGGGTCTTCGCCCATCTCCGCATGGAACTGGAGCGCCAGGACATGGTCGCCGACCGCGAACGCCTGATGATACAACGCCGTCCGCGCCAGCAGCCGCGCGCCCGCGGGCAGGTCGAAGGTGTCGCCATGCCAATGCAGCATCGGCACCCCGGCCAGTGCGGCGAGCGGCGCTGTCCGCCCCGCTGCGGTTAGCGTCAGCGGCGCAAAGCCGATCTCCCGCGCCGGTCCCCTGTGCACCGCTGCACCCAGCGCGGCCGCAATCAGCTGCGCGCCCAGGCATACGCCCAGCGTCGGCAGCCCCGCCGCCAGCCGTTCGCGGATCAGCGCGATCTCGCGCCGCAGCCAGGGATGCTCCACCTGTTCGTACACGCCCATCGGGCCGCCCATCACGATCAGCAGGTCCGGCGCCAGCGGATCGATCCTGGCAAGGCAGGGCTCGCACGCCGCTGCCCCCTCGATCGCATACCCCGCCGTCTCCAGCGGCCGCCGATACCCGGCGATGCCTTCGTGGGCGACATGGCGGATGACCAGCGCACGCTTCATGGCCGTGCACCGTAGGGCAAAGATGGTTAGTGCAGCGTCAAGATTTTCTTGGGGAGCAGCGATGGCGTTCTATGTGGTCGGGTTTGAACACCCTGATGCGCAGGGCTGGCAGGCACAGTTGGGGGCGCATCTGAGCTGGCTGCGCCTGCGCGTCGCGGACGGCAGCGTGCGCGCGTCCGGTCCGTGCGTCGGCGCCGCCGATCGCGCCGCAAAACTCATCATGGTGGCCCCGGACCGGCCGGCGCTGGATCGGATCGTCGCGACCGACCCGTTTGCCGTGCATGGGCTGATCGCCAACATGACGGTCGAGGAGTGGGACCCGATCTTCGGCGCGTGGGCGGCCGAGTCCACCATGCCCACCATCGGCGCGGGTTGAGCCTCAATCCCCCGTCAGGATGCGTTCGACCAGCTGCTTCACCGTCGGCACGAAGCCGTTCGAATAGAACGGGTCGCGCTTGAAGTTGTAGGCGGCGTGGCCTGCGAACATCAGGTTCTGCTCGATATCGCCGCCGTGCGCGATATCCTGCAGCGTCTTCTGGATGCAAAAGCTGCGCGGGTCCGCCAGCCGCCCGGTCGAGTTAGTTTCCGTATCCGCCCAGGAAGAAAACAGGCATTGCGACAGGCAGCCCATGCAGTCGGCCTGATCCTTCCTGATCTCCGCCTTCTCGATCGGGCTGACGAACACCAGCGTATTATCGGGCGTCTTCAGCGCATCGGTGAAGCCGTGCCCGAACCATTCGCGCGCGCGCAGAAGGTCGCCGCGCGTCACCCAGAAGTTCTTGCCCTTGACCCCGACGTCGAGCTGGAAGACGTGATCGCCGGCCTCCTGTGTCGAGAACGCGATCTGCCGTTCCGATCGCGCCTCCAGCGCGCGCAGAAAGGGGTTGCGGACGGCGCTGGAATAGAAACCGGTCGGCGAGAAGCGGTGAAGCAGCACCTCGCCCTCGTCGATGCGGGTCAGATGATCCTTCCAGTCCTGCGGAATCGGGCTTTCGCGCGTCAGCAGCGGGCGGGTGCCGTATTGAAACGCGATCTGTCCCAGTTCGGGATTGTCGACCCAGTCGTTCCAGTCGCGCAGATACCAGACCCCGCCCGCCATCACGATCGGCGTGTCGTCCGCGATCCCGCCCGCGCGCATCGACTCCCGCAGCGCCTTGACGCGCGGATAGGGGTCCTGCGGCTGCAGCGGGTCCTCGGCGTTCGACAGCCCGTTATGGCCGCCCGCCAGCCACGGGTCCTCGTACACCACCGCCGCCAGCCAGTCCGCGGCTTTGGAATAGGCGCGTTTCCACAAGGCCGAGAAGGCGCGGGCGGAGCTGATGATCGGCAGGTAGCTGACATTGTACGACGCCGCGATCTCGGACAGCTTGTACGGCATCCCGGCGCCACAGGTGACGCCCGAGACCAGCCCCTTGGTCCGCTCCAGCACGCCGTGGAGCACGCGCTGCGCGCCGCCCATTTCCCACAGCACGTTAATATTGATCGCCCCCGCACTGCCGGCGATCTCACGGGCGCGCTTCACCTGCTGCACCGCGCCCTCGATCGCGTATTCGATCAGCTCCTCGTGCCGCTCGCGCCTCGTCAGCGCCCGGTAGACCTGCGGCACGATCTTGCCCTCGGGATCGTAACTATCGGCGTTGACGGCAGAGACGGTGCCGATCCCGCCCGCCGCGGCCCATGCTCCCGCCGACGCATGGTTGGTCGCGGCCACACCCTTGCCGCCCTCGACGAGCGGCCACACTTCGCGCCCGGCATAGCTGATCGGCTTCAGGCCTTTGAACACGTGTGCGATTACCTTTCCCGGAACAGAACGCACCTATATCGCAAGCGTGCCGCGGCGCGAGAGAAACATGGATCAGGCGCCGAGCGCCCCGGGCCGGCCTAGCGCGGCTTCGTACAGGGCACGATATCGTGCGATCATCACTGCCTCGTCATATTCGCCCGTCGCTCTGGCGCGGTTGAGCTGTCCGATCTGCCGCCGCCCATCGGGGTGGGACACCAGCGGTTGCAGCGCGTCGCGAAGAAACACCTCATTGCCCGCGGGCGCAATGTAGGGCCGGTTTTCGGGCGCGACCATCACCTTGACGTCGCCGACGTCGGTCGCGACGATCGCCAGCCCCGCGGCCATCCCCTCCATCACCGAGATCGGCTGCTGTTCGGACAGCGACGACAGCGCCAGGATATCGAACAGCCCGACATAGCGGTGCGGCTCGGGCAGGAAGCCGGGCATGACGAGCTGATCGGCCAGTCCCATCGCCAGCGCCGCCGCCTCGATCGCGCCGCGCTCCGGCCCCTCGCCGACGATCACGAGGCGCACGCGGCCGGCGACGCCGCCAGCCGCGCGGACGAGCATCGGCAGGTTCTTGACCGCGCGCAGCCCTGCCAGCGCGCCGATCACCGTCTCCCCGTCACGCTTGACCAGCCCTGGGATAGCGTCGGCGGCGGGCGGTGTCGCATAGGCTGCGGTCGCGATGCCGTTCGCGATCCGGTGCACCCGCGCCGGCGGCTGCTTCCAGACCTGCAGCGCAATCCGCTCCAGCAGGTATGACGGCACCGCCAGCGCATGCGCGGCGGACAGCGCGATGCGGCGATAGACGTTGCGCTGGACCTTCAACCGCTCCGCCTCGTCGGCATTGAATCCGTCCTCATGGTGGACGACCGGCGGCATCCCACTGGGATAGGCGCGGCGTGCCATCACCCCGTCGATCGCGCCCCAATTATAGGTCAGCACCAGGTCGAAGCGCCGCATGTACCGCGCCAGCGCCTCGAATCGCGCGAGCCCCGGCGTGCCGGTCAGCGACGGCGGGTCCTGCGCGATCTCATACGCTATTTCCGGCGCAATGGCGGCGCGCGCGCCCAGCGCGCCGGGAACGCCTGAGACGATCGTGTGCCGCGCCCGGTCGCCCCACGCCGACATTAGCCGCACGGCGCGCGCTTCCTTGCCACCCAAGTCGAAGGACGAATGCAGGTGCAGGATCCGGACGGGCGTGGACATGAGCGCGGGGCTTAGCTTCACCGGCGCATGACGCGCAATTCACTGGTGAAGCGCGCCGAGCCGCCCATGATACGCGCGATGGATGTGGAGGTCACCGCTGAAGCCAAGGACAAACGCCTCAACCGGCTCGTCGCGATCACGGTCGTTTTCCTGTCGGTGTTCATGGGGCTGGGCAACATCAAGGACGGCAACATCGTTCAGGCGATGGCGCAGGCGCAGTCGAATTCGGTCGATCGCTGGAACGAATATCAGGCGAGCCGCACCAAGCGGCATATTGTTGACACCGCCGCGCAACAGCTCGCCGCCACGGCGGGCCGCGCGCCCTCACCCGCCATTACCGCCGCGCTGGCTGCGATGCGCGCCGAATCGGCGCATTACGTCGCCGAAGCGCCTGGCCTCGCGCACGAGGCGAAGGGCTTCGCTGCCCAATATGACGCGCTCAACATCCATGACGATCAATTCGACGCCAGCGAGGCGCTGATCTCCACCGCCATTTCGCTTGCCGCGGTCGCCGCGCTGGTCGAGAGCGCGGGCGTGCTGTGGCTCGCCTGGGCGTTCGGCGCGTTCGGCGTGTTCATGGGCGTATGCGGCTTCGCCGGCTGGGGCTTCCATCCCGATGTGCTCAGCAACTTCCTGGGATGACCGCTGATCGTGGTTGGTGACACCGCCGCCTCGCCCGCCTAGACGGCTGGCGTGACGGGCTTTGCGGATCATCGTGGGACGGTGCGGCGGGCGGTCGTCGTGCTGGCGGCGCTTGCGCTCGCGCTGAAGATGATGGTGCCGGCAGGCTACATGCCCGGCGCCAGCCTAGCCGCGCCGATCCTGCTCTGTTCGGGTCAGGGCGACATGCCGGGCATGACGATGGCGCAGGACGGCCAGGACCGGCCCGGCAAGGCGTCGCACGACAAAGCGGAGCATCCCTGCGCGTTCGCCGGGCTCGGCGCGGCGTCGCTGACCGCACCGTTTGAAGCCCCGGCGCTCGCGCCGGTGCTGGCAGCAATGCGTCATACGGCGATCGCCGCGTTGCCGCTCCTGCCCGGTCGCGGGCTGGCCGCGCCGCCACCGCCCTCGCACGCGCCACCACCCTTCCGTCTCTGATCGCCCGCGTCCGCCGTCCGGCGGACCCCTGCCCGGCGTGCGCAGCTTCAAGCGCACGCGTCAGACTGAAGCCTGCCCATGTCTCGTCTATCCAGGCGGCGCGCGCTGTACGCGGCCCCGCTCCTCCTCCCGCTGTCCGCGCCAGCCGCGGCGCAAACCCAAACCGCCGCCCCAGACCACGACATCCTCGTTACCGCGCAGCGGCAGACCGATACGATCGAGCACGCCCCCGCCTCGCGGGCGTCGGTCGATGCCGACACGATCTCCGCCACGATCAACGCCCGCAACGTCGAGGATACGCTCAAATACCTGCCCAGCCTGGTCGTGCGGAAGCGGCACATCGGCGACAGCCAGGCTCCGCTCGCCACCCGCACGTCCGGGTTCGGCGCGTCGGCGCGCAGCCTGATCTACGCCGACGGCGCGCTGCTCTCCGCGCTGGTCGGCAACAACAACACCACCGCCAGCCCACGCTGGAACCTGGTCAGTACGGAGGAGATCGCGCGCGTCGACGTCCTCTACGGTCCCTTCTCCGCCGCCTATCCGGGCAACTCGATCGGCGCGGTGGTCAACATCACGACGCGGCTGCCCGACCGGTTCGAGGCGACGGTGAACGCCGGGACGAGCGTCCAGCAGTTCGACCTGTACGACACGCACGCGACGCTGCCCGCCTATCAGCTGGGCGGCACGATCGGCGACCGGTTCGGGCCGCTCGCGCTGTTCGCCAGCGCCGATCACGTCGACAGCCGCGGCCAGCCGCTCGGCTTCGCCACCGCGACCCGGCCTGCCACGACGAGCGCCACCGGCACGCCGACGATCGGTGGCTATGACGACGTGAACCGCACCGGCGCGCCAATCCGCGTGCTCGGCGCAACCGGGTTCGAGCATCAGCGGCAGGACCGCGTCAAGCTCAAGGCGGCGCTGGACCTCGGTGCTGGATTGCGGTTGACCTATGTCGGCAGCCTGTTCCTCAACGACACTAATTCGACGGTCGAGACCTACCTGACCGGCGTCGCCAGCGGACTGCCGGTCTATGCCGGAGCGTTAAACAATGACGGCCGCGCCTACACGGTCGCGGCGAGCGCCTTCGCGGGTCAGGTCTATCAAACGAGCCAGCGGCAATGGTCGCACAACCTCTCGCTGACCGGCGGCGGCGGCGGGTTCGACTGGCAGGTCATTGGCACCCGGTACGTCGTCGCCAAGGACCAGCAGCGGATCGCCAATACCGCCCTGCCGGCGGGCGAGACCGGCGGCGCGGGGTTCATCACGGACCTTAGGGGCACCGGCTGGACCACCTTCGACGCCAAGGCAGCTTGGCGCGCGTCGGCGACCCATACGGTCAGCGCCGGGGTGCACGGCGACCGGTTCGCGCTGGCGAGCAACCGCTACAACACCGCCGACTGGATCAACGGCGCGGAGGGGTCGCTCAACCTGACCGGCAGCGGCAGGACGCGCACCTATGCCGTCTGGGCGCAGGACGCCTGGCGGCTCACCCCGCCGGTGACGCTCACGCTGGGCGGGCGTTACGAATGGTGGCGCGCTTATGACGGGGTAAATTACGCGCAATCACCACTGATCGGCCCTGTCTCACAGCCGGCGCTGACCCGCGTGGCGTTTTCGCCGAAGGCGGCGGTCTCGTTCGTCGCCACGCCTCACCTCACCGCGCGGCTGTCACTGGGCCAGGCGTGGCGCTTCCCGACCGTCGGCGAGCTGTATCAGATCGTCACGGCGCCCGTGCCGTCGGTCCCCAACCCGACGCTGCGCCCGGAACGCGCGCGCTCGGCGGAGCTGGCGTTCGAGCGGTTCGACGGCCACGGCACGATCCGCCTGTCGCTATTCGACGAGGTGATCCGCGACGCGCTGATCTCGCAGACCGGGCCCCTGCCGGTGACGTCCGTGCAGCTCGGCACGTTCGTGCAGAATGTCGACCGGACGCGCGCCCGCGGTGTCGAGCTGGCGGTGCAACGGACCGCGGTGGTTCCCCGCGTCGATCTGTCGGGCAGCGTCACCTATGCCGATGCGATCACCAGCCAGGACACCGCCTTCCCTGCCGCGGCCGGCAAGCTCCTCCCCAGCGTCCCGCACTGGAAGGGAACGGCGGTCGTCACCTGGCGCCCGGCCGCGCCCGTCGCATTGACCGCCGCCGCGCGCTACGCCAGCCGCAATTACGGCGCGCTCGACAACAGCGATGTGGTCGGCAACACCTATCAGGGCTTCTACCGCTATTTCGTCGTCGATCTGCGCGCGCAGATCCGCGTTGCAGCGCGGATGGAGTTGGGGCTCGGCGTCGACAACGTCAACAACGACCGGTACTTCCTCTTCCACCCGTTCCCGCAGCGCACCTTCGCGGCAGACGTGAAACTGACTTTCTGACCCAGGTCAGGCTGAAGGCGCTCAGGCGATGGCGGACTTGGGCACGTGCGTGATCCGGCACGCAAGGTCTGCCTCGCCGCTGGCGACGATCCACACGTCGCCGCCGTCGACCAGCCCCGTCGTGAAGACGACATTAGCCAAGTACATTTGATCCTTGAGCGGTTCGGTCAGATGCGGCGCGGGCTCGATCAGCGGCTGGTGCGCGGTGCGGCACACGATATCGGGCGCGTGCGGGTCGAGGAGCGACCAGTAGGTCCGGTAGATGCCGACGGCCCCCGACGGCTCGACCCCGTGCCACAGCGACAGCCAGCCGTCCGGGGTAAGGACCGGCGGTGCGCCGCCTCCCATCCGTGCGGTCCAGGTGGTCGCAGCATGCGGGCGGATGCCCGGCTGGTCGTGCGGCTTCCAGTGTAGGGCGTCCGGCGAGCGGGCAAGGTTGATCGACGGCCCCGCGCGCCATTCGCTGCCGGGCGGATAGGCGAACCAGTCATTGCCCAGCGGCCGCGTCTGCGCCCAGTATTCGCCATCGATCAGGCCGCCGAAGATCAGCATGTCCTTGTTCTGGTGATCGAGGACGATCCCCTCCAGCCGCCAGTCGCGCGCGTCGCCGCTGGTATGGAGGGTGGTGCATTGCCGCTCCGGGCTGACCGAACAGGTTGTCATCAGCCAGCGCTCTCCTACCCGGCTGATCCGCGCATCCTCGATGCCATAGCATTGATAGGAGGCGGCGGGCGCGACCGCGCAGTCGTAATGCACCGCCTCGACACGACGCCCTTCCGGGTCGAGTTCGACCGGCAGCAGCCACGACAGGCTGGTCAGCGCCGCTGCCTTCCACCTGCCGCCCGCCATCGTGAAGGCACGCGGATCGGCGGTGTCGACCAGCGCCAGCGGCCAGGCGTCGAGCCGATAGCCGCCGTCGCTCCACCGGAGCGAGTGGATATGGCCGTCTCGCTTCGGATGCCGCAGCGCCTCCGCGATACGAACCATCAGCAGCAGATTGCCGTTCCGAAGCCGCGCCATACCGGGATTGAACGCGCCGAGGACAAAGGTCTCTGCGTCGATCTTTCCGGCCAGGGGCGAGCGGGCGAGGTCGACGTCGGCGGGCGTGAAGACGAGATGGTCGAGGACGAAGGTCAAGCCGTCACCCACGCCAGCAGCCGATCGATGGCCGCGACCGCAACCGGCTCCTGCAGCGTCGGGGCATGACCCACGCGCGGCACCGTCACCACTTCGGCGCCTTGAAGCATCGCCGCCATCTCCGCCGCCGTCGCCGCCGCCAGCACATCGGAACGCTCGCCGCGCACGATCAGCACCGGCTTGCCCGCCAGCGCTTCCAGCGCCGCCCACAGGTCAGGCGGCGCCTCGCCACCCGGCACCTTGAACGGCTCGGCGATCCGCAGGTCGTAGTCGAGCACGATCTTGCCCTTGTCGGTCAGCCGGTATAGCCGTTTCGCCATCTCGATCCACTCGGCGAGGCGCCAGTCCGGATAGACGTCGCGATTGGCGGCGGCGACCGCGCGGGCGGCGTGGAGCCAGGTCGCATGTGACGACGCGCGGCCGACATAGCCGCGGATGCGCTGCAGACCCGCCGCCTCGATCGTCGGGCCGATATCGACCAGCACCGCGCCCGCCAGCCGTTGGGGCTCTGCCGCCGCCAGCATCATGGTGACGATCCCGCCCAGCGACGTGCCGACCGCAACGAAGCGCTCGATCTCCAGCGCGGCCAGCATCGCCTGTACGTCCGCGGCATAGGCCGCGGGCGTATAGCTTGCCCAATCCTCGGCGCGCCCACTCTCCCCGCGCCCGCGAAAGTCGACGCATAACACCCGCCACCCGCCCGCGAGCCGCGCCGCCAGCGCCGCATAATCGCGCGCATTGCGGGTCAGGCCGGGGAGGCAAAGCACGGCAGGCCGATCACGATCGCCCGGATAATCGCGCGCATGAAGGCGCACGCCGTCCGCGGCGGTGACGAAACGGTCCTGATAGTCCGCCACCCGCCACTCCACCGTTGCGCCATGCGCCTGCCCTGCCCCATATCGCGGGATGCCCGTCTCGCCGCAAGCATACCGTCCCGCCGCCCCGCTGCTCGCTCTTGGCCCAAACTTCTGGGACGCCGTCGCGCCGGCCGCCTTTCCCGAGACGCGCCTGCGATTCCGCAACGATCGCGCCGCGGCCGAGATCGGGCTCGAGACGCTGGGCGATGACGAGTGGATCAAGCATTTCGGCCGCTTTGAGCCCATGCCCGGTACCCTGCCGCAGCCGCTGGCGCTACGCTATCACGGGCATCAGTTTCGCAGCTACAATCCCGACATCGGCGACGGCCGCGGCTTCACCTTCGCGCAAGCCTACGACCGGGACGGCCGACTGATGGACCTCGGCACCAAGGGGTCGGGGCAGACCCCGTACAGCCGCTTCGGCGACGGCCGCCTGACGCTCAAGGGCGGGGTGCGCGAGATCCTCGCAACCGAGATGCTGGCCGCGCTCAACGTACCCACCAGCCGCACGCTGTCATTGATCGAGACCGGCGAGGCGCTGGACCGTGGCGACGAACCCTCGCCCACGCGCTCGGCAGTGCTGGTGCGGCTGAGCCACGGCCATATCCGGATCGGCACCTTTCAGCGTCTCGCCTATTTCCGCGAGGAGGCGGACATGCGGCGGCTCGTCGCCTATGTGCTGCGCCACCTGTACGGTGTGCAAGGCGACGATCCCGTCCGCCTCCTCAATCTCGTCGTCGAGCGCAGCGCGACGCTGGCGGCGCGCTACATGGCGGCCGGCTTCGTCCACGGCGTTCTCAATTCGGACAACATCAACATCACCGGCGAGAGCTTCGACTATGGCCCATGGCGGTTCGCGCCGACCTGGGACCCGGGGTTCACCGCGGCCTATTTCGACCATCAGGGCCTTTATGCCTTCGGCCGCCAGCCCGAGGCGATCGGCTGGGATGTCTCACAGCTCGCATCGAGCTTGCGGCTGATCGCGGATAGCGAACCGCTGATCGCGGCGCTCGACCGCTTCGGCGGGCTCTTCCAGCCCGCACTGACCGAGGCGATCCTGTGGCGGCTCGGAGTCCGCCCGCGCGACGACCGCAGCGACCGCGACCTCGCCCGCGCCACCGAACGCGCGCTTCGGGCCACGCAAGCGCCACTCGACCGCTTCTTCTTCGACGTGTTCGGCGGCGTCCTGCCCGCCGGCTATGCCGACGGCTGGGAGGAGCTGCGCGGCGCGCTCGACGGCTATCAGCGTCGCACGCCCCGCGATCACGTTGTTCGGGCGGGTGCGCCCTGTGCCATGATGATCGACGAGGTGGAGACGATCTGGGCGGCGATCGCGGAGCACGACGACTGGTCGATGCTGGAAGGGAAGATTGCGCAGATCCGCGCGCTGGGGGAGGCGCTGGCCTGAACCGCCGCTCGCCGCGCGGATGAGAAGCTTGCCCCCGCTCTTCACACCGGCGATAGCACCGGCATGCCAGCAACCCTGCAGTCGTTCGAGCCTGCCACTGGCGCATTGCTGTGGGAAGAAGCGGTCGGCGATGTCGATGTGGAGGTCGCCGCCGCACGCGCGGGCTGGGCCGCCTGGGCGGCGCAGCCGCTGACCTATCGGGTCGAGACGCTGCGCCGCTTCGCCAATACCGTTCGCGGCCGCGCCGACGCGCTCGCCGGCACGATCGCACGCGAGACCGGCAAGCCACTCTGGGAAGCGAAGAACGAGGTCGACTCGGTGGTCGCCAAGGTCGACATCTCGGTCAGCGCCTATGCCGAGCGTACCGCGCAGCGCCGTATGGAACAGCCGATGGGGGCCCGCGTCGCTGTCCGGCACAAGCCGCACGGCGTGCTGGCGGTGCTCGGTCCCTATAACTTCCCCGCACACCTGCCCAACGGTCACATCGTCCCGGCGCTGATCGCGGGTAATGCGGTGGTGTTCAAGCCCAGCGAGAAGACCCCGGCGAGCGGCGCGATGCTGGTCGAGTGCTACCACGCGGCGGGCGTTCCGGAGGCGTGCGTCAGGCTCGTGATCGGCGGCCCGGCGGAGGGCAAGGCGCTGGCCGAGCACCCGGGGATCGACGGCCTGCTCTTCACCGGCTCCGCGCGCACCGGTCTGGCGCTCAACCGCGCCTTTGCAGGCACGCCCGAGAAGATCCTCGCGCTGGAGATGGGCGGTAACAACCCGATAGTGGTGTGGGACACCCCCGATCTCAGCGCCGCCGCCGCCATCGTCGCTCAGTCCGCCTTTACCTCGGCCGGGCAGCGCTGCACCGCGGCGCGGCGACTGATCGTGCAGGACACCGTCTATGAAGCGTTGATGACGGAGCTGACGACGCTGGCCGGCCGGCTGATCGTCGGCGCCCCCCACGACGAACCGCAGCCCTTCATGGGCCCGGTGATCGACAACAGCGCCGCCGACACACTGCAGAATGCGTTCGTGACGCTGCTGACGCGGGGCGGCCGCCCGATCCGGCATCTCGAACGCCCGGACCCGGACAAGCCCTTCCTGTCGCCCGCGCTGATCGACGTCACCGCCGTCGCCGACCGGCCCGATGTGGAGCTGTTCGGCCCCATCCTGCAGGTTATTCGGATGAGTGATTTCGATGAGGCGATCGCCGAAGCAAATCGCACCCGTTATGGCCTGGCGGCATCGCTGATCAGTCAGACGCCCAAGCTGTTCGATCGTTTCTGGTCCGGCGTCCGCGCGGGCGTGGTCAACTGGAACAAGCCGACCAACGGCGCGCCCTCAAACGCGCCGTTCGGCGGCATCGGCTGGTCGGGCAACCACCGCCCATCCGCCTTCTACGCCGCCGACTATTGCGCTTACCCCGTCACCAGCAACGAGTCCGATGCGGCGCGCGCGAGCATCGGCATCGGGTTGAAGGACGCATGACCCGAAGCTGCGCTTCCGTCCGGCATAGCAGCGGTGATGTTGTGCATGGCCCGGGCGAGGCGCATCGCGTCGTCATGGCTACCCTGCTCGATCCCACCGCCCGCGGCCGCGTCATCCTGGTCGGCGCGGGACCGGGCGACCCGGAACTGCTCACCGTGCGCGCGGTCAAGGCGCTGGGACAGGCCGACATCGTCGTCCATGACGGACTGATCGATCCCCGCGTCCTCGACCTGGCACCGGCGACCGCGCCGCGGATCAGCGTCGCGAAACGCCGCGCGCGCCACACCCTGCCCCAGGACGCGATCAACGCGCTGATCGTCGCGCATGTGAAGACGGGCGCGATCGTCGTACGGCTGAAGGGCGGCGACCCGTTCATCTTCGGTCGCGGCGGCGAGGAGGTGGAGGCGGTGCGCGCCGCCGGGCTGCCAGTCGAGGTCATCCCCGGCATCTCCGCCGCGCTCGGCGCCGCCGCGGAGGCGATGCTGCCGCTCACCCACCGCGACCACAGCTCGGCGGTCAGCTTCGTCGCGGGCCAGTGCAAGGGATTGAGCGAGCAGGACTGGTCTGGCCTTGCCGGTCAGGGCCGGACGCTGGTCATCTACATGGGCGTCGCGACCGCCACCGAGATCGCCGACAAGCTGATCGCCGACGGCGTCGCACCTGATATGCCGGTCGCGGTCCTGGAACGCGGGACGTGCCCGGGCGCCCGCGCGCTCAAGACGCTGCTCGCCGATCTCGGCCCGATGGTCGAGCGCGAGAAGGTGTGCAGCCCGGCGGTGCTCGTGGTGGGCGAGGTGGTCGAATTGAGCGACGCGCAGGACCGGCTGGCGCGGTGGGCCCGTGCAGTCGAAGAGGTCCACGCATGAAGCTGTTGACCGGCAACGACCTTCCCACCGGCGACGTGATCTGGTGGACCGGCAGCGGCTGGTCGCGCCATGTCGAGGATGCAGGCGATGTCGGTGGCGACGGCGATCCGCTGGCCCGCGCCGAAGAAGGCGCGCGGCGCGTCACCGGCGCCTATGTCATCGATGCGACGCAGACGGCGGCGGGCCCCCGCCCCGCCCACATCAAGGACCGTATCCGTGCGCTCGGTCCCACCGTCCGCCCCGACCTGACGCTGAAGCCTGCCGACCCCGCCGCCGGCTCCTGGGTGATCTGATGTACAAATACGACCATTACGACCAAGCCATCGTCGACGCCCGCGTCGACGAGTTCCGCGACCAGGTCGCGCGCCGCCTCGCCGGCCAGCTGACCGAGGATCAGTTCAAGCCGCTGCGGCTGATGAACGGGCTCTACCTCCAGCTGCACGCGTATATGCTGCGCGTCGCGATCCCCTATGGTACGCTCGACGGGCGTCAAATGCGGATGCTGGGCCATGTCGCGCGCAGATATGATCGCGGATATGGGCATTTCACGACGCGGCAGAACATCCAGTACAACTGGATCAAGCTGGAGGACGCGCCCGATATCCTCGCCGATCTCGCGACGGTCGAGATGCATGCGATCCAGACCAGCGGCAACTGCATCCGCAACATCAGCTCAGACCAATATGCCGGCGCCGCCGCTGATGAGGCCGCCGATCCGCGTCCCTGGGCCGAGCTGATCCGTCAGTGGAGCACCTTTCACCCGGAGTTCAGCTACCTGCCGCGCAAGTTCAAGATCGCGGTGATCGCCAGCGACGAGGACCGCGCGGCGATGCGGCTGCACGACATCGGCCTCCAGCTGGTCGAGCGCGCCGATGAAAACGGAAGGGGCAAGCTCGGCGCGCGGGTATTCGTCGGCGGCGGCATGGGACGCACTCCGATGATCGCACCCGAGATCAACGAGTTCGTCGAAGCCGCTGATATCCTGAGCTATCTCGAAGCGTGCCTGCGCGTCTACAATCGCTATGGCCGGCGCGACAATATCTACAAGGCGCGGATCAAGATCCTGGTTCATGAGATCGGCGCCGACGAATACCGTCGTCAGGTCGAGGCCGAGTGGGCCGAGGTCAAGGCGCTCGGCATCGACCCGCCCGCCGCCGAGCTGGCGCGGATCACCGCCATGTTCGCGCCGCCGCCGTTCGCGGCGGCGACAGGCACGGTCGACAGCGCCGATCCCGACTTCGCCGTCTGGCTCGACCAAAACGTCGCGCCGCACAAACAGCCCGGTTATGCGATCGTCAACATCAGCCTGAAACCCCTCGGCGGCATTCCCGGCGACGCCTCGGCTGACCAGATCGACCTGATGGCCGACCTCGCCGAACGCTACAGCTTCGACGAGCTGCGCGTCACCCATGCGCAGAACATCGTCCTGCCGCATGTCGCTCACGCCGACCTGCCGGTGGTCTACCGGGCGCTGGCCGGCGCGGGACTGGCCGAAGCCAATCTCGATCTCGCGACCGACATCATCGCTTGCCCCGGCCTAGACTATTGCAGCCTGGCCAATGCCCGTTCGATCCCGGTCGCACAGAAGCTCGCCACCCGCCTCGCGCCGAAACAGCGCGAGCTGGGCGAGCTGAAGCTGAAGATCAGCGGCTGCATTAACGCCTGCGGGCACCACCATGCCGGTCATATCGGCATCCTGGGGGTCGACCGGAAGGGAACGGAGAATTACCAGCTGCTGCTCGGCGGCTCGGGCGCGGAGGACGTGTCACTGGGCAAGATCACCGGCCCGGGGTTCGACGAGGACGGCATCGTCGACGCGGTCGAGCGGGTGACGGACCGCTACCTCGCCGAACGCGCCGACGGCGAACGCTTCCTCGACACCTATCGCCGCCTCGGCATGGAGCCGTTCAAGGAGGCGATCTATGGCTGACCTGGCGGGCGAAACGGGCGCGCTGCTGCGCTTTCGCGACGACACCGAGCATCAGGAGCCCGCGGTCACGCTCGATGCCTTCCTGGCGGGGCAGAGCAATGCCAATGCCGTGCGGCTGGAGGCGGGCGACGACGCGCGGGCGCTGCTGCCGCATCTGGGCCAGCTCGCGCTGATCGAGATAAGCTTTCCCGCCTATCGCGACGGCCGCGGTTATTCCGCGGCGCGCATCCTGCGCGAAGGCGGCTATGCCGGCGAGCTGCGCGCCGCGGGCGACGTGCTGGTCGACCAGCTCGCCTTCATGCGCCGCTGCGGGTTCGACAGCTTCGCTCCCGAAGCGCCGATCGACCCCGCCGCGCGCGACCGGGCGCTCGCCCGCTACGCCGATCACTATCAGCCCGCGGCCGACGGTGCGGTCCCGGTCTGGCGTAAGCGGCGCCCCGCCACATAGACGGCGCACGGCGCGCCTTGGCATCGACGCGCCCCGCGCTAAAGCCACCCTCGTGCGCCACGCTCTCCTCCTCGTCCTGCTGCTGGCCGGCTGCCATCGCGCCGCGCAGGAGCTGCCCCCGCCGCCGCGGGTCACGACGACGGCGAACTTACCGGCCGAAAGCTCGACGCTGGTCATTCCCCTATCAGCGCCGCTCGCCGAGCTGGAGGCGGCGCTCGACCGCGAAGTGCCGCACCGGCTATGGCGCATCGACCAGCATCTGGACGCCTGCGTGCCCGCTAAGCGCGTCAACCTCGGGATCGCGCGTGTTCGCATATTGCCGAACCTGGGCTGTCAGATCGTCGGTCAGGTTGTCCGCGGCCGCCTGACCGTCACGGGCCGGGGCGACCGCCTGCTCGTGACAATGCCGATCCGCGCGACCATCAGCGCCAATCATGTCGGGGGTATCGCCTCGAAGACCGCGACAGGGGCCGCGATCGTCCACGCCACGGCGCGGCTCGGTATCACCGGGAACTGGCAGCCGACCGCGCGGGTGGCCATCGATTATGATTGGACGACCCCGCCGGGCGTCGATTTCCTGGGCCGCCGCATTGTCTTTGCCGACAAGGCCGATCAGCGGCTGCGCCCGATCGTCGCGCAGCTCGAACGCACGCTTCCGCGACACCTCGCCGACCTGCACCTGCGCGAGAAACTCGCCCACATCTGGCCGCAGGGCTTTGCCGTCGTCCAGCTCAACCGTGACAATCCGCCTGCCTGGATGCGGGTGACGCCGCGCCGGCTGGGCTTCGGCGGCTATCGCATCTCCGGACGGACACTGCAGCTGACGCTCGCGGCCGAGGCGCTGACCGAGAGCTTCGTCGGCCCGCGCCCGGCCGATCCGCAACCCGCGCCGCTGCCGCCGCCTTCGCCCATCCCGCCCGCGCGAGGGCTGCGCTTCTTCATCCCGGTGATCGCCGACTATGCGCAGCTGGAGCCGGTGGTGCAGCGCGCGCTGGTCAAGCGCGCAGCCAAGGGCTTCGCGCTGCGCGGGATTGGGCCCGTGCAGGCGCACATCGGCACGGTCACCGTTTATGCGACGGCCAACGGCCGGCTCGCGGTCGGGGTCGACGCGCGGGCGACCGCGCGCGAGCACCCGTCGCTCAACGCCTCGGGCCGCATCTGGCTGACCGCGCTACCGTTCAACGCGCCAAACTCGCAGGCAGTGGAGGCGCGAGACGTGCAACTCGCCGCATCGACCGACAGCAACGTCGCCAACCTGCTGATCCAGCTGTTCGGTGACGAGTCGCTCCGCGCCACGGTGGCGCAAGGTCTCCGCCATGATTTCGCGCCCGATTACCAGCGCCTGCTCGGCAAGGCGCGTACCGCCATCGCCGTACGCCGTGAGGGCGACTTCGTACTGACCGCCGACGTCAGCCGCGTCGAGACCGGCACGCTGGGCGTCACCGGTCGCGGTCTGTTCCTGCCCGTCCGTGCGGCAGGCACCGCGACGATCAGCTACCGGCCGCAGTGAGGCTCAATACCCGGCATAGTCGCTGAACTTCGTCACCGTCGGGTCGAACTTCATCGTCACCTTGCCGGTAGCGCCGTGGCGCTGCTTGGCGACAATCAGCTCGGCGAGACCGTACACCCGCTCCATGTCCGCCGCCCATTTCGCATGGTCGTCGAAGGTCCGGGTGTCGTCACCTTCGCTTGGCCGCTTGGGCTCCTTCGCGGCGACGTAATAGTCTTCGCGATAGACGAACCAGACCATGTCGGCATCCTGCTCGATCGACCCCGATTCGCGCAGGTCGCTGAGCTGCGGCCGTTTGTCCTCGCGCTGTTCCACGGCGCGCGACAGCTGCGACAGCGCCAGCACGGGCACGTTCAGATCCTTGGCCAGCGTCTTCAGCCCGCGGCTGATCTCGCTGATCTCCTGGACGCGGTTGTCCTGCCCCTTGCCGCCCGCGGTCATCAGCTGGAGATAGTCGACCACCACCAGCCCGATCTCGTTATTGTGTTTGCGCTGCAGCCGCCGGACGCGTGTGTGGAGCGCGCTGATCGACAGGCCGCCGGTGTCATCGATGAACAGCGGCAGGTTCTCCAGCTCCGCCGCAGCCGACGCCAGCCGTGCGAAATCCGCACGGCTGATCTTGCCCATGCGCAGCGCTTCCGAGCTGATCCCCGATTGCTCGGACAGGATGCGCGTCGCCAGCTGGTCGGCGCTCATTTCCAGGCTGAAGAAGGCGACCTTGGCCCCAACCGAGTCCTTGGGCGCCAGCCCGTCGCGCATGTCGCGCATCCACCGGCTGGCGGCGTTGAAGGCGATGTTGGTGGCGAGCGAGGTCTTGCCCATGCCCGGTCGGCCCGCGAGGATCATCAGATCGGAATGATGCATGCCGCCGATCTTCGCGTTGATCGACTCCAGCCCGGTCGTCACGCCCGACAGATTGCCGCCGCTGTTCAGCGCGCGCTCGGCCATCTTGACCGCCATCGTTGTCGCCTGCGCGAAGCTCTTGACGCTGTTCTCGGCACCGCCGTCGGCTGCGACCTTGAACAGTTCCTCTTCCGCCGCCTCGATCTGCGCGCGCGGATTGACCTCTTCGCTGGTGTCCATCGCGCGGTCGACCAGCGTCCGGCCGACCGATACCAGCGCGCGCAGCAGCGCCAGATCGTAGATCTGCTGCGCGAACTGCCGCGCGCCGATCAGGCCTGCGCCCGACCCCGTCAGACCGGCCAGATAGGCGGGACCGCCCAGCTCCTTCATACCCTCGTCCGCGTCGAACATCGGCCGCAGCGTCACGGGCGTCGCCAGCATGTCATTCGATCGCAGGGTTCGGATCGCGGCGAAGATGCGCCCGTGCAGCGGCTCGTAGAAGTGCGCCGGTTCCAGCCGGTCGAGCAGGTCGTCGGCGAGCCGGTTGTCGATCATCATCGCGCCCAGCATCGCAGCCTCCGCCTCCACATTGCGCGGCAGTTGCTGTGGTGAGCCGACGATTTCTGGCGCGGGCGCAGGAACGGGGAATGCGAGGGTGGCCATGGCGGTGCTCTTACCCTGCCGCTCCGCCGGCTCAAGCAGTGCGAGGCGATATGCCGGGGATAAGTGACAGCCCGCCGCGCCGCGGCTATCCCCCGTCCGTGCCAGACCCGCGCATCATCGACGTGCAGCTCGACGAAGGCACGATCCTGTGGCGCTCCGCCGATGTCGAGCAGGAGCGGCGGATTGCGATATTCGACCTGATCGAGGGGAATCACTTCGCCCCGCAGCGCGCGCACGCCGACGGCTATGCCGGCCCATACCGGATCGCCCTGTCGGTGGAGGAAGGTCGCCTCGCGATCCAGATCAAGCGCGAAGACGACAGTCCGCTGGAAACGCTGATCCTCGCTATGGGCCGCTTCCGCCGCCCGATCCGCGACTATTTCGCGATCTGCGACAGCTACTTCCAGGCGATCCGCGCCTCCACCCCCCAACAGATCGAAACCGTCGACATGGCCCGGCGCGCCGTCCACAACGAGGCGGCCGAGCTGTTGATCGAGCGGCTCGCCGGCAAGATCGAGGTCGATTTCGACACGGCGCGGCGCCTGTTCACCCTGATCTGCGTGCTCCACATCCGTGGCTAGCGTGCTGCGGCTGGCGGTGATCGCCGCCGCGGGTGTAGCACTGGCCATAGGCGGCCATACGCTCGCGGTGCGCTGGCATCCGGCACCCGCCCGCTACCCGCTGCAGGGCGTCGATCTGGGCGAGCAGCCACGCCGGATCGAATGGGCAAGCATCCGCGCGGCCGGCGCCGATTTCGCCTACGTTGTCGCGACGGAAGGTACCGGCGCGCGCGACCCGGGCTTCGAGGCGAACTGGTCGGCGCTGCCCGATGCCGGGCTGCGCCGGGGCGCGGTCCACCTTTATTCGCTTTGCGAGGACGGCGCCGCCCAGGCCGATGCGTTCAATGCCACCGTGCCGCGCACCGCGGATGCGCTGCCCGCCGCGGTCGACGTGGACCGGCGCGACGGCTGCGACGCACCTCCAGCGGGAGCCGCGGTGATCGAGAGTCTCCGTGCCTTCCTTGGCCGGGTCGAGACGCACACCGGCAAACCCGTCATCCTGCGGCTGTCGCGCTGGGCCGAGCGCCGCTACGCCCTGTCATCGGCGTTCGACCGGCCGCTATGGCTGACCGGCAACTTCCTTCGCCCGGGATATGCCGATCGGGCATGGCGATTGTGGCGGGCGAGCGACATGCGGCGGGTCGACGGGGTGGAGGGGCCGGTGAACTGGGACGTGGTAGCACCCTGATGAACGATACGATGACGGGGAATGGATTGATCGCGGCGGCGCGCGCGGCGGCGCGGCATGCCTACGCGCCTTACTCGCGCTTCGCGGTCGGCGCGGCGGTGCTGCTGGCCGACGGCAGCTTGGTGAGCGGCGCGAACGTCGAGAATGCGAGCTACGGACTGTCGTTGTGCGCCGAGACGGTGGCGATTGCGACGGCGAGCGCGCAGGGACGGCTGCGCGATGTGGTCGCGATCGGGGTGGTCGGCGGTTCGATGGACGGCGTCGGCGATACGCCGGTCCGCCCCTGCGGCCGGTGCCGGCAGGTGCTCAACGAGGCGGCGCAGCTGGGCGGGAGGGACCTGCAGGTGTGGTGCGCGGGCCTGATCGGCGATGCCGTCGAAGAACACAGGCTGTCGCAGCTGCTGCCGGATGCGTTCGGGCCGCGGGATTTGGGACTGGCGTAAAGCTGCGTCGTGACGTCAAACGGGCGCGCTGCGCTTCCCGTCGGCCGCGCTTGCGCGAGGTGCGACTAATGTTACTGATCATGCCCAAGCGGCGCGTTGGTCGGGGCGACAGGATTCGAACCTGCGACCCCCACACCCCCAGTGTGATGCGCTACCAGGCTGCGCTACGCCCCGACCGGCCGTTCCCCAAGGGGGAGCGGAGGCGGGCGTTTAGGCCGGGGGGGCGAGCGATGCAAGCGCCCTGACCACGCCCGCCTGAGGATCGAGTTGAGCGCTACCCGCCGATCAGGTTGCGGGAATAGTCGCCCTCCCACGCATCGACCTTGATGCCTTCCATCTTGAAATCGCGCAGCGTGCGGCCGAACGCTTTCTGGTGCGGCGCCTGGCCGTGCGCGGCCAGCGCCTTCGCATCCGACCAGCGTTCCGCGATACGCACCAGGTCCGGGTCGGCGGCGTCGAAGGCGAAGCTGTAGAACTCGCACCCGTCTTCCGCCGCCACCACCTTGGCGTGATCGGCCAGTAGCGGCGCGACCTTGCTGCCCTCGCCCGCTGCAAACTTCATGTACCCCATCACCAGGATCATGCCCTCTTCCTCTCGAGCAGGCGTCACGTCGACCGCTGCCGATTGCACGGACGCCGCCGCGATGCTAGCGGCGCATCCCATTACGGCCTCAAGCGCGGCGGGCCGACCGCGCGCTGCCGCCATCCTGTTTCGAAACGGACCCGATGTTCTTCTCGCCTGCCTATGCCCAGACCGCCGGCGCCGCAGCCGCTCCGGGGGGGTTCGCCGCATTGTTGGTCAATGTCGGTCCGCTGCTGCTGCTGTTCGCGGCCGCCTGGTTCCTCCTCATCCGACCGCAGCAGGTGCGCGGGCGCCAGCTTGCCGCCGCCGTCGCGGCGGTCAAGAAGGGCGATCAGGTCGTTACTGCGGGCGGCGTCGTCGGGCGCGTGACCAAGGTCGAGGACCGCTTCGTCGAGCTTGAGATTGCCCCCAACACGCGCATCCGCGTCGTCAAGGCGACGCTGGCGGAGGTGACCAATTCCCTCGCCAAGCCGGCCAACGACTGAGGTCCTTGGCGATGCTGGATTTTCCGCGCTGGAAGGTGGTGTGGGTCTGGGGGGTGCTGCTGGTGCTGTGCGCGCTGGCGATCCCGTCCTTCCTGCCCGAGACGGTGACGAACCGCTGGGGCGCGATCCCGCATCCGCGCATCAATCTGGGGCTCGACCTCGCAGGCGGCAGCTACCTGCTGCTCGAGGCCGACACCGCCGACCTCGCCAACAGCCGGCTGGAGACCAAGCGCGACGAGGTACAGGCCGAGTTCCGCCGCGGTAGCCCACAGATCGACATCGGCGATGTCTCGATCCGCGACGGCCAGCTCTCCTTCATGCTGCGTGACCCGACCCAGGTCGACGCCGCGCGTGAGAAGCTGCTCCAGATTACGGGCACCGGCGCCGGCATGACCGGCCAGCGCGAGTGGGACATCCAGGTCGTCGACACCTCACGCTTCATCCTGCGGCCCACCGAGGCGGGGCTGAAACAGGCGATCGACATCGCGATGAAGGATGCGACCGAGGTCGTGCGCCGCCGGATCGACGAGCTCGGCACCAAGGAGCCGACGATTATCCGCCAGGGCACCAATCGCATCGTCGTGCAGGTGCCGGGTCTGCAGAACCCGCAGGCGCTGAAGGACCTGCTTGGCAAGACAGCGAAGCTGGAGTTCAAGCTGGTGGATCAGGCGGGGTCCGCGGATGCCGCCGCGCTGGCGCAGAACCGCGCACCGATCGGCAGCCAGGTGCTCGCCTTCGCACAGGGCGGCGCGCGGATCGCGGTGCGGCGTGCGGCGATCATCAAGGGCGACGATCTGGTCGACGCCCGCCAGGCGTTCGAGCCGCAGACCAACGCGCCGATGGTCGAGATCACCTTTAACGCCGCCGGCGGCCGGCGCTTCGCGCGGGTCACGCAGGAGAACGTGAACAAGCCGTTCGCGATCATCGTCGACAATCAGGTGATCTCTGCGCCCAACATCAATGAGCCGATCCTGGGCGGGCGCGCGTCGATCAACGGCGGCTTCACGATTGAAAGCGCCAATCAGCTCGCGATCGCGCTGCGCTCGGGCAAGCTGCCCGTGACGCTCAGGGTGATCGAAGAGTCGACCGTCGGCCCCGATCTGGGTGCCGACTCCATCCATGCCGGCATCCTCGCCTCGATCGTCGCGGTGGTGCTGGTGGTCGCGTTCATGTTCGTGACCTATGGCCGGTTCGGTCTGTACGCGAACCTCGCCGTCACGATCAATGTGCTCGTCATCCTCGGCGTCATGGCGCTCATCGGCGGGACGCTGACCCTCCCCGGCATTGCTGGCTTCGTGCTGACGATCGGGACCGCGGTCGACGCAAACGTGCTTATTAACGAACGCATCCGCGAGGAACATCGTCGCGGCCGCAGCATCGTCCAGTCGGTCGAGCTGGGCTACAAGGAGGCGTCGCGTACCATCCTGGAGGCGAACGCGACCCACTCGATTTCAGGGCTGGTGATGCTGATCTTCGGTTCGGGCCCAGTAAAGGGATTTGCGGTCGTGCTGCTGATCGGCATCGTCACCTCGGTCTTCACCGCCGTGACCTTTACCCGCATGCTGACCGCGCAATGGCTCCGCCGGACGCGGCCGACCACCATCAACATCTGAGGCGGAGAGAGACATGCGCCTCCTGAAGGTCGTCCCCGATCACACTAACATCGACTTCGTCCGCCTGCGCGGATGGGCGTTCGGGCTGACGCTGCTGCTGTCGCTGCTCGCTATCGGCCTCACCTTTGCGCGCGGTCTCAATTTTGGCGTCGATTTCGTCGGCGGGCTGATGATCGAGGAGAAGTTCGTCGTGACGCCGCCGCTCGATCAGGTCCGCTCCGCGGTCGATCGGCTCGGCGTCGGCGAAGCCTTCCTGCAGCCCGTGGGCGACGGCACCACGCTCAACATCCGCCTCCCCGTGCAGCAGGGCGCGGACGAAGGGGCCACCAACGCCGTCGTCAAGAAGGTCGAGGCGACGCTGGCGGCACGGTTCCAGGGCGCGAGCTTCAGCCGCTATTCCACGGTTTCGGGCAAGGTTTCGAGCGAGCTGATCCAGAACGGCGTGCTGGCGGTCGGGCTCGCGATCCTGCTGATCGGCCTGTTCGCGATCATCCGCTTTGAATGGCAGTTCGGCGTATCGACAGTGGTCGCGATCATCCACGATCTATTGATGACCGTCGGTTTCTTCGCGGTCACGCGCTTCGAATTCGACCTCACCATCGTCGCCGCAGTGCTGACCATCATCGGCTATTCGATCAACGACAAGATCGTCATCGACGACCGCATTCGCGAGAACATGCGCCGCTATCGCAAGATGGATATGCGCGAGATCATCAACCTGTCGGTCAATGAGACGCTGCCGCGGACCGTGATGACCTCGCTCACCATACTGCTCGCGTTGATCGCGCTGCTGCTGCTCGGCGGGCACGTGCTGCGCGGCTTCACCGCGGCAATGATCCTGGGCATCGTGGTCGGCACCTATTCATCGATCTATGTGTCGTCATCGCTGCTGATCACGCTGGGGCTGCGGGCCGAGCCGAACCGCGAGAAGCCGGGCACGCTCGAAAAGGCCGAGCGGACCACCACCGGAATCGAAGGCGCGGAGCGCATTACGCCCCGCTCCTGATGCAGCTCGAGCGGGACCAGCGCGGACCGGGGCCGATCGTCACCGGCTTCGGACCGGGCGGCTTTCGGATCGGGGAGACGCGGCATCGCGCGGTTTTGCTGACTGTCGCCACGGCGCTGGCCTGGACGCCGCCGCCGCTGGCGGCGCTGACGCCCGCCGATCTGCAGGCGCTGATCAACACGGACCCCGAGTTCATCCTGCTCGGCACCGGCGCGACGCTGCAGCGACCGTCCGTCGCGCTGACTGCTATCCTGGCGGCGCAAAACATCGGACTCGAACCGATGGACAGCCGCGCCGCCGCCCGCGCCTGGGGCGTGTTGCGCGGCGAAGGGCGCCGGATCGCCGCGGCGCTCTACCCTCTCGACTAGATCGCTACGCTTGCTACTCTTCGCGCGAGTGACCCGCATCGCCGGTCACGAACCTGGGAAGAGACAGCCGATGAAAGCCGCCGCCGCCTTCGCCGCTCTGATCGCCGCGCCGCTGATGGCGCAGACCGCGCCATCCACGCTGCCCGCGCCAACACCTCCGGCGCCGCCGTCCGCCGTCGCACCAGTCGCGCCCCCTGCGGCGCAGATGCCGCCGGCTACGCCGCCTGCCGCCCCCGCGCCGGCAACGATCGCGGCAAGCCCCTCGCCCAACCCAGACTATGCGCAGGATGCCGCCTGGCTTTGCCGTCCCGGCCGCCAGGATGCGTGCGCGGCCAATCAGGACGTGACGGTCGTCCCCGCCGCCGGCCGCACGCATGTCGAGCGCTTCCACCGCGCCGCCACGCCCGCCTTTGACTGCTTCTACGTTTACCCCACGGTCTCGCGCGATCCCACGCCCAACAGCGACATGACCTCGGGCCCGGAAGAGCAGCAGGTCGCCGCCGCGCAGGCGGGGCGGTTTGCGGCGAAATGCCGCGTCTTCGCGCCGCTCTACCGTCAGGTGACGCTGACCGCGCTGCAGCAGATCATGAGCGGCCAGGCGGTCGGCGTCGATCGCGGACTGGCGCTGGCCGACGTCTACAGCGCCTGGAACGATTACCTCCGCCGTGACAATGGCGGCCGCGGCGTGGTGCTGATCGGACACAGCCAGGGATCAGGCGTGCTTAAGGAGCTGATCGCACGCTACATTGAGGGACAACCGATCCAGCGCAACATCATCGCGGCCTATCTGCTCGGCACCAATCTGGCGGTCCCCGACGGTCAGGCCGTGGGCGGCGATCTCCACCGCCTGCCGCTGTGCACGCGCGAGGCGCAGTTCGGGTGTGTCGTCACCTACGTCACCTTCCGCGCCGACGCGCCGCCACCGGAAAATAGCCGTTTCGGCAAGGTGCCGCAGCCGGGCATGGTCGCTGCCTGCGTCAACCCCGCGGCGCTGGCGGGCGGCAGGGCGGTGACCGACGCGATCTTCACCACCGGCGGACCCGGTACCGGCGGGCTCGCCCAGCCTGCCTGGACTAACGCCGGTCCCGCACCTGCGACGCCGTTTGTCAAGGTGCCGGGGCTGATCGCCGCCGAGTGCGTCCGCACCGGTGGGTTCAGCTATCTGGCGGTCACGGTGAACGGCGATCCGGCCGACCCACGCACCGACTCGATCACGGGCGATGTGGTGGTCGGCGGTGCCACGCTGCGTGAATGGGGGCTGCACTTGATCGACATGCCGGTCGAAATGGGCAATCTGGTCGAGTTGGCGGACCGGCAGGCGATGGCGTGGCGCGGCGTTGGGCTGCCTACCGGACGGCAGTCACACCGCGCGGGCTGGCTGGGTCAGTAGCGCCGAGCACCAGCCGAACAAGGTGTTCGCGCAGCGCCCGGGCATTGCGCGCCCAGCTGAAAGATGCGGCCGCCTTCGCCGTCTCGTCCTGAGCCGGCGGGGCGGCGAGCAGCCCGGCGATCGCTGCCGCAAACGCCTGCGGATCGCGCGCGACGATGCGGCCGGCGGCGGGAATGGTGACCACTTCGCGCGCGCCGCCGGCATCGGGAATGACGATCGGCGTTCCGCATGCGAGCGCCTCGACCCAGGCATTGGCGAGCCCCTCCGAGGATGAAGCCAGCGCCATCACGTCAGCCGCTTGGAGCAGACGCGGCAGCTCTGCGTGCGGCACGCTGCCGAGCAGGTGAACGCGAGCGGCAACGCCACGCGCCGTCGCCTGCGCAGCCAACGCCGCGCGATCGGGTCCATCGCCCGCGATCAACAGGGTGACGTCGGGAAGCGTCGCGACGGCGTCGAGCACGATGCCATGCCCCTTGCGCCCGATCAGCGCGCCCAGTGACAGGACGACCGGCCCGGTCAGGCCGAGCGCCGCCTTCGCCGCTGCGCGATCTGCTGGGTGGAACTGCTCACGGTCGACGCCGGTGAAGTGCACGCCGACCTTGTCGCCGGCCAGGCCGAGCGCGACCATATCGGCCTTGAGCGCCGCTGAGACGGCGAGCAGGCCATCCGCCCCCTGCCCGGCCGCGACCACCTGCGCGCGCCGAACGACGCCCCAGTGATGGATGTCCGCACCCCGCGCCTTGATCGACACCGGCACTCCATAGCGCCGGCCAAGCGCAACCGCAGCCGGGCCGTCGGGGAAGAAGAAGCTCGCGTCGATCACATCGAAACGGCCTGCCATCCGGTCGAGGATCGGGCGCACGGCGCGGGCCAGGAGCGCCGGTGCGAACCGGCCGTTGGCGGCGGGAAGGGAAAGGAAGCGCGGTCGATGAACGTTCAGGCCGCGCCATGTCTCTTCCTGGGGCAGCCGCGCAAGCGCTCGATGGGATGCCCGTCGCAGCGCGCGCGGCGGCAGGCCGATCGGCGCGACGACGGTGACCAGCGTGTCGGGCAGCGCGGCGAGCCCGAGGGTCTGACGCTCGACGAAGACGCCGAAATTGGATCGCGTCGCGTCGGGGTAAAGGGTCGAAAGGGTGAGAACGCGGAGCACAGACGCGGAGTAGCGTAAACAGGTTGCCACACCTTCAATTCACGCCGGCAAGAGGTCGGGACGCGCGGCCCGATCCCGTGGACCTGAGCGTTGCCGCCGCTCTTCGAAAACGTCTGGGTGCGCCTTGCACTCATCCCATGCGCCACATTAGCGTGCATGAGCCTTCTATCGCAGGTGAGATCGAAAACGCTCGTCTGGAAAACCGCCAGCGCCGATCAAGGCATAAGTGGGCAGGCGCTCAACCGCTTCGTCCAATTGTCGCTGGTTGGCGCGTGCACACCCGCCCAGGAAGCCGCATACCGGAGTCTTCTCGAAGCCGACAGCCAGGCGGGCTAGCCTGGCAATCCAACGGCATTAAGCTCGAATATGGCGGCACGCCCAAGGGGGCCTACGATACCAACAGCACATGTTCGTCGCAGGATCTTGCAGCGACGCAACCAACTTTCGTGCTGCGAGCACCGGGAAGGTCGCGGGGATGCTGGCCGCCTATCAGCTGCTCGGCGACGCGTAATCATTCATCGCGCAAAATCCGGCAATCACCACCAAGGCCGATCTGGTAGAGGCAATGGGCAACGCCTGCCTCAGGCCGGCATGGCCTCTTCGGATCATCCGGGCATCGCCAACGTGAACATGTAAGTGCGGTGAGACGCGCTAGAGAGCGTGACCGGATCACGTTGTGGTGTATCCTGAGTTGGCGAGGTAGTTGCCGCATTCGTGTGATGAGAAGCATTCGAGGAGGGAGCCGATCCGTTTCCATGTTGCCTCGACAGATCGCTCGTCGGCCTTTCGCAGCAGTGTTTTGAGCTTGGAGAACATCTGCTCGATGGGGTTCAGGTCGGGGCTGTATGGCGGCAGGAACAGGAGATGCGCGCCTGCCTTGCGGATCGCCTGACGGACAGCCTTGCCTTTGTGGCTGCCCAGGTTGTCGAGGATGACGACATCGCCAGGTGTGAGCGTGGGCAGCAGCGCCTGTTCGACATAGGCCGTGAACGTCTCGCCATTGATCGGCTGGTCGAACACGATGGGCGCGGTGATCCGGTCGTGGCGCAGCGCGGCGATGAAGGTCAGCGTGCGCCAGCGACCATGCGGGACCTTGGCCACCAGCCGCTCGCCGCGCAGCGATCGACCGTGGGTCCGCGTCATGTTCGTCTTGGCCCAGGTCTCGTCTATGAAGACCAGACGGCGTGGATCGAGCCTATGCTGATGACGTCGCCAGCGTTCCCGCTTGCGCGCCACGTCCGGTCGGTCCTGTTCGGCCGCATGCAGGCTTTTTTTTGAACGTCATTCCCGCCTGACGATAGAAGCGCCAAACCGCATCATAGCTGACACGGACATCGCGTGCCGCCAGCTCGGCCACGATCGCCCGCAGCGTCAGGTCCGGCTTCTCGGCGATCCGCGCCAGCAACCAGTCACGCTCGCCACCCAGGACCGCACGCCGGCTGCCGCCCATCGGACGCGCCGATGCATCGCCGGTCGTGCGATACCGATGCGACCAGCGCACCGCTGTCGCCAGACCAATATCAAACCGCGCCGCCGCCTCGCGGCACGTTGCTCCCGACGCCACGCACAAAACAACACGCTCACGAAGATCTTGAGAATATGGTCGCGCCATCGCTGCCCGCTCCTGACCAGACAGCAGCTTGAATCACATCTGGCGCTCAAACGAAATCCTGAATCCGTCAGATGCGGTCATGCTCTAGCGGTGCTGTGCGACGCTTGGCAGTGAGAACAGATGAACGGATCGCCAGCTCCGATTGGCAATCCGATTTCGTCTGACGATGCAACGTAAGCCTGCTCAGCCGTTTCCGTCTTGTCGGGCAACGTCCGTCTTCAGAGGCCCAAAGTATAAGGTGACGACATCAATTTCGCGCAAGGTAGCGAGACGGTCGAGCAGCCAGACCGCGGTAGCGCAACAACCAGAAGCGGCGGACTGCCAATCCCCAAATTCAAGCAACAAAGATTGCCAAGGACAGCCCCGTTATAATGGTCTGGGTGCGCAGGTCGGGCAACGCGCTGACGAGCTCGCTTTAGCGAAAAAAAAGGCGCCGCGGTTACCCGCAGCGCCTGTCACCACCTTGTCAATTTGATGACCCCGGCTCGCTCCGCAAGCCGGCTCCGCTGCTGCGACATGCGCACCATGTCGCTAATCGCAGCTACGCCCCGTCCATCACCTCAACCATATGCTGCACCTTACGGATCATCCCCCGCACCTCGGGGCTGTCCTGCAATTCACTCACCCGGTGCATCTTGTTCAGCCCCAGCCCGATCAGCGTCGCGCGCTGGTCGCCGGTGCGGCGGATGGGGGAGCCGGTCTGCTTGATCTTGATCGTTGCCATGCCCGTCACTCCACCAGCGCCGCGGCGTCGGCTTCGGCCACCGCCGCGTCCGCGCCGTGGCCGCGGCCCAGCAGATCGGCGATCTTCTTGCCGCGCCGCTGCGCCACGCTCTTCGGGCTTGTCTGGTCGCCCAGCGCCTCGAAGGTCGCGCGAATCATGTTGTAGGGGTTCGACGTGCCGACCGACTTGGTCACCACATCCGCCACGCCCAGGCTCTCGAAGATGGCGCGCATCGGACCGCCGGCGATGATGCCGGTGCCCTGCGGCGCCGCGCGCAGCGTCACGCGCCCGGCGCCGAAATGGCCGTTCGCGTCATGGTGCAGCGTGCGGCCTTCCTTCAGCGGGACGCGGATCATCGCGCGCTTGGCGGCCGCGGTGCCCTTGGAGATCGCCTCCGGCACTTCGCGCGCCTTGCCATGGCCGAACCCGACCCGGCCCTTGCCGTCGCCGACGATGACCAGCGCCGCGAAGCCGAACCGCTTGCCGCCCTTTACCGTTTTCGACACGCGGTTGATGTGGACCAGCTTCTCGATCAGCTCCTCGCCGCCGTCATCGCGCGGGCCGCCGCCGTCGCGCCGGGCGCGGTTGTCGTTGCGCCCGCCGCGATTGCCGCCCGGGCCGCCGCCACGCCCACGATTGCCGCCGCCGGGACCGCCGCGGCCGGGACCACGCCCGCCGCCGCCACCGCCGGGCCCGCCTTGGCCCTGATAACCACCACCGGGACCGCCGCTGCTGGGAATGCCGGTGTTAGCGCCGGCGTCACCGGCGGAAGCCTCAACCGCGGCGGGGGCGCCGGGCTGTGACTGGATATCGTTGGTATCAGCCATGTATCAGAACTCCAGGCCGGCTTCGCGCGCCGCCTCTGCGAGCGCCTTGACGCGCCCGTGGAACAGGAAACCGCCGCGGTCGAACACGACCTGCGTCACGCCCGCGGCCCTGGCAGCCTCGGCGACCCGCTTGCCGACCTCGGACGCCGCCGCGACATTGGCGGTCGCGCCATCATGCGCGGCCAGCGTCGACGCGGCGGCGACCGTGCGGCCCGCCTCGTCGTCGATCACCTGCGCATAGATGTGCTTACCCGAACGATGGACATGCAGCCGCGGCCGCAGACCCGATCGGGCGCGCAGCGCCGTGCGGTTGCGGCGACGCCGCTTCTCGAAAAGCGAAAGACCCTTGCTCACTTCTTCTTCCCTTCCTTGCGGAAGATGAACTCGCCGTCGTACTTGATGCCCTTGCCCTTGTAGGGCTCCGGCTTGCGCCAGCGACGGATCTCGGCGGCCAGCTGGCCGACCTTCTGCTTGTCGGTGCCGCTGATCTCGACCGTCGTCGGATCGGGCGTCTTCACCTCCAGGCCTTCGGGCACGTCGATGTTGACGTCATGGCTGTAGCCGAGCTGCAGCTTCAGCGTCCGGCCCTGCGCCGCGGCGCGATAGCCGACGCCGGTGATGACCAGCTTCTTGGCAAAACCCGTCGTCACGCCCGTGACCAAGTTTTGCACCAGCGTCCGCTGCATCCCCCAGAAGGCGCGCGCCCGCTTGGTGTCGTTCGCCGGCGTCACGCCGATCGCGTCCGCGCCGACATCATAGGCGATGTCGTCAGCCATCGGCAGCGTCAGGGTGCCCTTGGGACCCTTGACGCTCAACACCTTGCCGGCGACCGAAGCGGAGACGCCAGCCGGGACCGGCACCGCCTTTTTTCCGATACGGCTCATCAGAACACCTCCGCCAGCACTTCGCCGCCGACGTTCTGCTCGCGCGCCTCGGCATCCGAGAGCACGCCGCGCGGCGTCGAGACGATGGTGATGCCCAGCCCGTTCATGATGCGCGGCAGCGCCTCGCTGCCGCTGTAGACGCGGCGGCCCGGCTTGGACACGCGCGCGACATGCTTGATCGCGGGCTGCCCCTCGAAATACTTCAGCTCGATGCGCACGCCGGCGGCAGGGCCCATCTGCTCGCTGGAATAGCCGCGGATATAGCCTTCGCGCTGGAGTACGTCGAGCACGCGGGTGCGCAGCTTGCTGGCGGGCGACAGGACCGAGTCCTTGCGCGCGCGCTGGCCGTTGCGGATTCGGGTGAGCAGGTCACCCAGGGGATCGGTCACTGCCATCGGACTTCCTTACCAGCTCGACTTGACGACGCCGGGGATCAGGCCCTTGTTGGCCAGATCGCGCAGCATGACGCGGGCGAGACGGAACTTGCGGTAATAGGCGCGCGGACGGCCGGTCAGCTCGCAGCGGTTGCGGATGCGCGTCGGGTTCGCATTGCGCGGCAGCTCGGCCATCTTCAGCCGCGCGATCAGCCGCTCCCCCTCGTCGGCGGACTTGTCGTTCGCCGTCGCCTTGAGCGCGGCGTACTTGCCCGCATATTGCTTCACGAGCTTCTTGCGCCGCTCGTTCTTGTTGATCGAACTCAGTTTCGCCATTGGACTTAAGCTCTCTTTCGATAAACCTTACGCGGCCTGACGCTGCGGCTCGGCAGCATCGTCCTCGCGCGGGAAGGGGAAGCCGAACAGGCGCAGCAGCTCGCGCGCTTCGTCGTCGGTCTTCGCCGTGGTGGTGACGATCACGTCCATGCCGCGCACCTTGTCGATGCGGTCATAGTTGATCTCGGGGAAGATGATCTGCTCCTTGATGCCGCAGGCATAGTTGCCGCGGCCGTCGAAGCTCTTCTGGTTCAGCCCGCGAAAGTCACGCACGCGCGGCAGAGCGATGGTGATGAAGCGGTCCAGGAACTCGTACATACGCTCACGGCGCAGTGTCACCTTGACGCCGATCGGCATGCCCTCGCGCAGCTTGAACTGCGCGATCGACTTCTTCGCCTTGGTGACGACCGGCTTCTGCCCGGCGATCAGCTCCATCTCGGACGCGGCCTGCTCGACCTTCTTCTTGTCCTGCGTCGCCTCGCCAACACCCATGTTGAGCACGATCTTCTCGATCCGCGGCACCTGGAGCGCGTTGGCATAGCCGAACTTCTCGGTCATCGCCTTGACGATCGAGTCGTCGTACATCGTCCGCATGCGCGGCTTGTAATCAGCCATTGATCGCCTCCCCGGTCTTGACGGCGACACGGACCTTCTTGCCGTCGCGGGTTTCGTAACGGACGCGCGTCGCCTTGCCGTCGGCGGTGACGTGCGCGACCTTGCTGACGTGCAGCGGCGCCTCGATGCGCTGCAACCCGCCCTGCGGCTCGGCCTGGCTCGGCTTGCGGTGGCGCGTCGCGACGTTAATGCCGCCGACGATCACCTTGCCGTCCTTGGGCATGGCGGCGGTGACGGTGCCGGTCTTGCCCTTGTCCTTGCCGGACAGGACGATGACCTGATCGCCCTTCTTGATCCGCATCTTGGTCTTGGCCGCGGTGCTCATCACAGCACCTCCGGCGCGAGGCTGATGACCTTCATGTGGCCACGCCCGCGGAGCTCGCGCACGACGGGGCCGAAGATACGGGTGCCGATCGGCTCCTCGTTCTTGTTGACCAGGACGGCCGCGTTGCTGTCGAAGCGGATCGTCGAGCCGTCGGCGCGATGGATGTCCTTGGCCGTGCGGACGATGACGGCGCGATGGACGTCGCCCTTCTTCACCTTGCCACGCGGCTGCGCCTCCTTGATCGACACGACGATGATGTCGCCGACCGATGCCGTGCGGCGCTTGGAGCCGCCCAGCACCTTGATGCACTGCACCCGCTTCGCGCCGCTATTGTCGGCGACGTCGAGATTGGACTGCATCTGGATCATAGTGAACCAGTCCTTCTGCTCATAAGCGCCCGATCCCGACCGGGCGCCGCCTTGTGGTTCAAGCCGTCACCGGCTCGTCGATCTCGACCCGCTGCGGCGTCGCGTGGGTGTTGACCCGCTCGATCACCTTCCAGGTCTTCAGCTTGCTGATCGGCGCGATCTCCTCGATGCGCACCGTCTCGCCCGCCTTGAACTCGTTCGCCTCGTCGTGGGCGTGGTACTTCTTCGAACGGCGGATGATCTTGCCGTAGAGCGGGTGCTTCACCTTGCGCTCGACATTCACCACCACCGTCTTGTCGCCCTTGTCGGAGACGATCAGCCCGGTCAGCACGCGCTTTGGCATGTGCTCTTCCTTACTTCGCAGCAGCAGCGGTGCGCTGCGCCTGCATGGTCTTGATGCGCGCGATGTCCTTGCGGACCTCGCGGACGCGCGAGGGCTTTTCCAGCTGGTTGGTCGCCGCCTGGAAGCGCAGGTTGAACGCCTCGCGCTTCAGCTGACCCAGCTGCTCGGAGAGCTGGTCGTCCGACGAGCCCGTAAAATCGATCTTCGCCTTGGCCATCACTCGCCTCCCAGGTGCGAAGTGTCGCCGAGGCGCGCCACGACCTTGGTCTTGATCGGCAGCTTCATCGCCGCCCGCTCGAACGCCTCGGCGGCGATCTTGCCGTCGACGCCGTCCAGCTCGAACAGGATGCGGCCCGGCTTCACTCGCGCCGCCCAGAACTCGGGCGAGCCCTTGCCCGATCCCATGCGGACCTCGGCGGGCTTGCTCGACACCGGCACGTCCGGGAAGATGCGGATCCACAACCGCCCCTGACGCTTCATGTGGCGCGTGATCGCACGGCGAGCGGCCTCGATCTGGCGCGCGGTGATACGGTCCGGCTCCATTGCCTTGAGGCCGTACGACCCGAAGTTGAGCGTCGCGCCCCCCTTCGCATCGCCGTGAATGCGGCCCTTGAACGCCTTGCGGAACTTGGTCTTTTTCGGTTGCAGCATGACCTATCCTTTACCGGCGGCGGTCGTCGTCGCGCGCCGGGCGCACGCCGGAGGTCTGGGCCTCCATCATCAGCCGGTCGGTCGACATCGGATCGTGACCCAGGATCTCGCCCTTGAACACCCAGACCTTGACGCCGCACACGCCATAGCTGGTGTGCGCCTCGGCCTCGGCATAATCGATGTTCGCGCGCAGCGTGTGCAGCGGAACGCGGCCTTCGCGATACTGCTCCGATCGCGCGATCTCCGCGCCGCCAAGCCGTCCGCCGCACTGCACGCGGATGCCCTCGGCACCGAGCCGCAGCGCCGACTGCACGGCGCGCTTCATGGCGCGGCGGAACGCGATGCGGCGCTCCAGCTGGTCGGCGATCGACTGCGCGACCAGCCGCGCATCAACCTCAGGCTTCCTGATCTCGACGATGTTGAGCGAGACGTCGGACTTGGTCATGCCGCCGATTGTCTTGCGCAGCTTCTCGATGTCCGTGCCCTTCTTGCCGATGATGACGCCGGGGCGCGCGGCATAGATGGAGATGCGGCACAGCTTTGCCGGCCGCTCGATCACCACCTTGCTGATCGCCGCCTGCGGATGCGTCTTCATGATATACTGGCGAATGCGCAGATCCTCCAGCAGCAGCCGGCCATAGTCCGCACCCTCGGCGAACCAGCGGCTGTCCCAGGTACGGTTGATCTGCAGGCGCAGACCGATCGGGTTCGATTTCTGACCCATTACGCTTCTTCCTGCTCGCGCACGACGATGCGCAGACGGCTGAACGGCTTCAGGATGCGGGTGGACTTGCCACGGCCGCGGGTCGCGAAGCGCTTCATCACGATCGACTTGCCCACGCTCGCTTCGGCCACGACCAGCGCGTCCACGTCGAGATTGTGATTGTTCTCGGCATTGGCGATGGCCGACGCCAGCACCTTGCGCGCGTCGACCGCCATGCCCTTGGTCGAAAAGGCGAGGATGTTCATCGCATCGCCGACCTTCTTGCCGCGGATCAGCGCCGCGACGAGGCCCAACTTCTGCGCGGAGCCGCGAATCTGCGTGCCGACCGACAGCGCCTCCTTGTCGCCGACGCGACGGGGATTGGCCTGCTTGCTCATCAGCGCTTGCCCTTCTTGTCGGCGGCGTGGCCCGGGAAGTAGCGCGTGGGCGCGAACTCGCCCAGCTTCATGCCGACCATGTCCTCGTTGACCGACACGGGAACGAACTTGCGCCCGTTATAGACGCTGAAGGTAAGGCCGACGAACTGCGGCAGGATCGTCGACCGGCGCGACCAGGTCTTGATCGGCGCGCGGGCGTTGGTGTCTTGCGCCGTCTCCGCCTTTTTCAGCAGCGACAGCTCGACGAACGGGCCCTTCCAGACTGAACGAGCCATCTTAGCCCTTCCTCTTGGTCGAATGACGCGACCGGATGATCATCTTGTCGGTCGATTTGTTGTGACGGGTGCGCGCACCCTTGGTCGGCTTGCCCCAGGGCGTGACCGGGTGACGGCCGCCCGACGTGCGGCCTTCGCCGCCGCCATGCGGGTGGTCGACCGGGTTCTTGGCGACGCCGCGGGTCAGCGGGCGCTTGCCCATCCAGCGGCTGCGCCCGGCCTTGCCCAGGTTCTGGTTCTGGTTGTCGGGGTTCGACACCGCGCCAACCGTCGCCATGCAGGCCGACTGGATATAGCGCTGCTCGCCCGATCCCAGCCGCACGATCACCATGCCGCGGTCGCGCCCCACCACCTGCACATAGGTGCCGGCGGAACGGGCGATCTGGCCGCCCTTCATGGGCTTCATCTCGACATTGTGGACGATGGTGCCAACCGGCATCTGGCCCAGCTCCATCGCGTTACCCGGCTTCACGTCGGTCTTCTTGCCCGCGACTACCTTGTCGCCGATGGCCAGCCGCTGCGGCGCAATGATATAGGCCAGCTCGTCGTCGGCATACTTCACCAGCGCGATAAATGCGGTGCGGTTGGGATCGTATTCCAGCCGCTCGACGGTGCCCTCGACGTCCCACTTGCGACGCTTGAAGTCGATATAGCGGTACTTCTGCTTGTGCCCGCCGGCGATGCCGCGGCTGGTCACATGACCCTTGTTGTTGCGGCCGCCGGTCTTGAGCTTGCCCTCGGTCAGCGCCTTGACGGGCTTGCCCTTCCACAGGCTCGACTTGTCGACCAGCACCAGGCCGCGCTGGGCGGGCGAGGTCGGGTTGTATTGCTTGAGCGCCATCTCAGCGGGCTCCCTCGGTGACGTCGATCGACTGGCCGTCGGCCAGCGTCACGATCGCCTTCTTCACATCCGACCGCGTGTAGGGCGTGCCCTTCCACTTCTTGGTCTTGCCCTTCTGGACGATCGTGTTGACGCCCGTCACCGACACGCCGAAGATCGCCTCGACCGCCGCCTTGATCTCGGGCTTGGACGCACCGGAGACGACCTTGAACACGACTGCGTTGTGATCGGACAGCATGGTCGACTTCTCGGTGATGTGGGGGGCCACGATCACGTCATAGTGGCGGTTCTCGACCGCCGTTTTCGGCGCCTTAGCCATTGGTCGACCCTCCCGGGAGGGCGAAGCGCGCCTCCAGCTGCTCGACCGCGGCGCGGGTCAGCACCAGCGTATCGGCCTTGATGATGTCGTAGACGTTGGCGCCAACGGCCGGGAGCATTTCCACGCCCCGAAGGTTGCGCGCCGCAAGGAAGCTCTCGCCGGCGATGCCGTCGATCACCAGCGTGCGCTTGCCGATGCTCAGGGTCGCGAAATGGCCCTGCAGTTCCTTGGTCTTGCTGACCGCAAAGCCGTCAAGGATGATCAGCGAGCCCGCCTTGGCATGGCTGCTGAGCGCCATCTTCAGCCCCAGCGCGCGCACCTTCTTGTTGAGACCGGGGTTGAAGTCGCGGACGCGCGCGCCGTGCGCCTTGCCGCCACCGATGAACACCGGCGCGCGGCGATCGCCGTGACGCGCGGTGCCGCCGCCCTTCTGACGGCCGAACTTCTTGCCCGTGCGTGCGACATCGGCGCGCTCGCGCGTGCCGCGTGCGGTTGCCCGGCGCTTTTCCAGCTGCCAGGTGACGACGCGATGGAGGATGTCGGCGCGCGGCTCCAAGCCGAACACCGCATCGTTGAGCTCGACCTCACCGCTGCTCTCGCCGGCGAGGGAAGAAAGTTTGATCTGCACGCTCAGCCCTCCTGGCCGTCGGTCGCGGAAACATCGGCCGCGTCTGCGGCGGGCGTGTCGGCGGCGGATTGGGTGTTGCCGTCGGCCACGGCCTTCAGGCCGGCGGGCGTCGGTACCCCGGCATGCGCCGGCACCTTGACCGCATCCTTGATCAGCAGCCACCCGCCCTTCGAGCCGGGCACCGAACCCTTGACGAAGATCAGCCCGCGCGCAGCGTCGGTCGACACGATCTCCAGATTCTGCTGGGTGCGGTTCTTGTCACCCATGTGGCCGGCCATCTTCTTGTTCTTGAAGACCTTGCCCGGATCCTGCCGCTGGCCGGTGGAGCCCAGCGAGCGGTGCGACACGGACACGCCGTGGGTCGCGCGCAGACCGCCGAAGTTCCAGCGCTTCATCCCGCCGGCGAAGCCCTTGCCCTGCGTGCGGCCCTGGATGTCGACCAGCTGGCCAGCGACGAAATGCTCGGCCGACAGCTCAGCGCCGACGTCAAGAAGGTTGTCCTCGGTCACGCGGAACTCGGCCAGATACGCCTTGGGCTCGACCTCGGCCTTGCCGAAATGGCCGCGCTGCGGCTTGGCGACGTTCTTCGACTTGGCGGTGCCCGCGCCCAGCTGGACGGCGGTGTAGCCGTCGCGGACGGCTTCCTTGCGGGCGACGACCTGAAGCCCGTCGAGCTGCAGGACGGTGACGGGCACGTGGCGGCCGTCGTCCTGGAACAGGCGGGTCATGCCCATCTTCTTCGCGATCACGCCGGTGCGCATGACCAAACTCCCTCACAGAGGCACAAGGCGGGATGCCAGGTGCGTGTCAGCCCGGTTCAAGCGAAGCGTGGCCCCCGTCCCGGGCTGGTTACCCCGGCGGACCAGGGCATGACGGGAGACGCTGTCCTGATCCGAAGACCAGCGGTATCTCTATGTCGTTGCTCCCACAGGACCTGCCAAGGAAACCAAGGCGCGTCGACCGCGGGAGGGAGGCCGTTAGGCCAGTTTGATCTCGACGTCAACGCCAGCCGCTAGATCAAGCTTCATTAGCGCGTCGACCGTCTGCGGGGTCGGCTGCACGATGTCGAGCAGGCGCTTGTAGGTGCGCGTCTCGAACTGCTCGCGGCTCTTCTTGTCGATATGCGGCCCGCGGTTGACGGTGAACTTGTCGATGTGCGTGGGCAGCGGGATAGGGCCACGGATCAGCGCGCCGGTACGTCGCGCCGTGTCGGCGATGTCACCGGCGGCCTGGTCCAGCACGCGGTGGTCGAACGCCTTCAGGCGGATGCGGATGTTGTTGTCCATGGTTCCTACCGATGTGAAAGAGCGGGGCCCGTAGCCGGGCTCTGGCCTGTAATCGTGCGAAGCGAAGGGCGCGCCACTACCGAGCGCCTTCACAAAAAGCAACCGCCCGACGCTCGGGAAGAGCGCCGGGCGGGAGCAAAGCCTATATGCGGCCTACTTGTCGATGCCGCTGACAACGCCGGCACCGACGGTACGGCCGCCTTCGCGGATCGTGAAGCGCTGGCCGACGTCCATCGCGATTGGCGCGATCAGCTTGATCCCCAGCGCGACGTTGTCGCCCGGCATCACCATCTCCGTGCCCTCGGGCAGCTCGACGGTGCCGGTCACGTCGGTGGTGCGGAAGTAGAACTGCGGGCGATAGTTGGCGAAGAACGGCGTGTGACGGCCGCCTTCTTCCTTCGACAGCACATACACTTCAGACGAGAAGTCGGTGTGCGGCTTGATCGAGCCAGGCTTGCACAGCACCTGGCCGCGCTCCACCTCGTCACGCGCCACGCCGCGGATCAGCGCGCCGACATTGTCGCCGGCCTGGCCCTGATCGAGCAGCTTGCGGAACATCTCGACGCCGGTGACCGTAGTCTTGCGGACGGTCGGGTGGATGCCGACGATCTCGACCTCTTCGCCGACCTTGACAATGCCGGTCTCGACGCGGCCGGTGACGACCGTGCCGCGGCCGGAGATCGAGAACACGTCCTCGATCGGCATCATGAACGGCTTGTCCAGCGGGCGCTCGGGCTGCGGGATATACTCGTCGACCTGCTTCATCAGCTCAAGCACGGCTTCCTTGCCGAGCTTCTCGTTCGAGCCGCTGAGCGCCGCCGTCGCCGACCCCTGGACGATTGGGATATCATCGCCCGGGAACTCATAGGACGACAGCAGCTCGCGGATCTCAAGCTCGACCAGCTCGAGGATCTCGGCGTCGTCGACCAGATCGACCTTGTTCATGAACACCACCATCGCCGGCACGCCGACCTGGCGGGCGAGCAGGATGTGCTCGCGGGTCTGCGGCATCGGGCCGTCGGTGGCCGACACGACCAGGATCGCGCCGTCCATCTGCGCGGCGCCGGTGATCATGTTCTTCACATAATCGGCGTGGCCGGGGCAATCGACGTGCGCGTAATGGCGGTTCACCGTCTCGTACTCGACATGGGCGGTCGAGATGGTGATGCCACGCTCACGCTCTTCGGGCGCCTTGTCGATGTTGGCGAAGTCGACTGCGGTGCCGCCGGTCGTCTCGGCCAGCACCTTGGTGATCGCCGCGGTCAGCGAGGTCTTGCCGTGGTCAACGTGACCGATGGTGCCGATGTTGAGATGCGGCTTGTTCCGCTCAAACTTTGCCTTCGCCATGTTCTTCCCTCAAACAGCGCACCGCCCTTCAAGCTGGCGGGCCGCGTGATCATCATGATGTGTTCAAAAACGGGGATGACCCCGAACACCAACAACCGGGCGAGAGCCCGGCCGCCTGCGTGCCGGGCGCCAGTAACGAAAGATTCGTCGTGACGCTAGGGGGTATTTGGACACGGCAGCCCGCGGACAAGGCTACCTCCGGCCGGCGGCCGGGTGTCTGCATCGCGGCACGGGAGCGCCGGCGCTGCTGGGCTAAGAGCCGGCGGCGCCCGCGTCGCGGATGCGGAAATAGCTGTAGATCGGCCAGGCGTGTGCGTGCGCGCAATAGCTCGCCATCCTACACCACAGTCCATCATCCATCGGCCGCGGCAATCCCGCGATGTCGCCCACGGCGTCCGCGTTCAGGGTATCGGGGGCGGTCCACTGACCGACCCAATAGTGCGGGTGGCGGCGGCTGAAGGTGCGGAAGGTCATGCGGTCGAGCAGTGTCAGCGCCGCCGCACGATCAAACGTCGCCACGCCCGCGACCGCCTGCCCGGCCAGCGAATACCAGAAGCCGCCATTCTCGCTCGTGCCGGGCTGCATCCGGCCGTCGGCCGCCGGCCGTTCGCGCTGGCGTGGGCCCAGCGTCTCACCGTCGATGAGGCGGCGCTGCATCTCGCGCAGCAACATCCGTTTGCGCTCTACCGGAAAGCCAGGGGCCATCAGCAGAAACGATTGCGGCTCCAGATACATGTCATCGTCGCCAAGCGCCCGGCCCGATCCCAGCCAGGCGCGTCGCGCGAACGTCCGCCCCGCCATATCGCGCATCATCGCCCCCGTGACGGCGTCGACATAAAGCTGCATGTCGCGGGTCAGGCGCCGGACGGCAGCGGCGTGATCGCTCGGCCGCGTGCCGACATAGCGGTTCAGCTGCTCGATCAGCGGCGGCATGACCGCCATCACCATCGCGGAGTTCATCTGCGACTCCGCGGCGTTCCGGTCTTTACCGGTCGCCACGCCGGCATATATCTGATCGTTCCAATCCGCATTCAGTAACCGCACAAGGCCGTGCGGACCTGTACCAACATGATCGCGCAGGTAAATGAATGCTCGCTCAAGCTTCTGCAGCACCGTTCCCGACACCTGCCGCTCTCTAGGCAGGTAAGGTGTCTCGACGTCCAGCAGGCTCCAGTCGCGCGTGATCCGTAGATACTCGCCCAGTGCGTAGAGGAGGAAGAGCTGCTGGTCCGATGTGGTCCAGCTGCTGTCGGCCGTCTGCCCGTTGCCGGAGACGGTGAACTTGATCCCGCCCTCCTCGGTCATCGTGCACAGCGTGTAGAGCAGCGCCGACCTGGCGAGTCCGGGCGCAAAATAGGCAGCCGCCATCGCATGCTGTAGATGGTCGCGCGGCCCCGCGTTCAGATCCAAGTGGTAATCGTATGTCATTCCCTGCGGAATGAATGTCTGACCATAATAGGCGGCATAGGTCGACATCGCGAGCAGGGCATGCCCGTCCCACAGCAGTTCGGCGCGCAGTGTCGGGTCCGGCACCGTTCCCAGCGGCGCCAGCACGCCGGCCCAATCCTCCCGGAACCATGTTCCCGTGGCCGAGGGCGCGAGCGCGGCCGCAAATTGCGCGACCGGTGCCAATGCCGCGCCCGGCGATACGAGCGCGATCACCAGCACGATGTCGCGGGTTTCGCCGGGTTGCAGTTGCATGCGCGATCGTGCGGAGAGTGCCACCGCGCCGCTCTCGGTGCCGCGCTGCTCGAAGGTAACGGGCGCGCTGCCCGCCGATGCCGCGGTCATGAGCACCAGCGACGGCGGATAAAGATTGTACCGGTTCGGCGTGTCGATCGGGGTGAGGAGGCGCGGGTCGTCACCGACCGCGGTCGCCTCGCAGAGGACGCCATCTCCGCCGGGCAACAACCTCGCCCGATTGACGAACCTCACCTGTGGCGCGCTAGCGGCCGGCGTGCCTCGAACCGATAGCCGGGTTGCTGAGCACCGTTTCGACATGGTCGATACCGAGCGGCGTCAATCCTACGTTGGTCATTCGAATGGTCACGATGACGGCCGCCCCGTCCCGCCGCGCTGCCACGGTCGGTGCTAAGCTTAGAATGCGCTCGACAACCAGACCGGGCTGCGGAGTAAGCCGATAGTGCGCGGTGCCGCACCCGAAGCTGCGCGTCGCCTGCCGGCCCGAAGCGCAGACGCCGCGCATGCCGATCATGTCAAAAGTGCGGGTTGCGCCGTTCTCCGTCACCGTCAGCGTCGCCGCGTGACCTGGCGCCGTACGTGCGGGCTCGTTCAACCGCACCCATCCATGCTCGCCCGACATGAACAGCAATCGCCCGCTGGCGAAGGCGAACAGCGTCAAGTAGTCATTACCGAGCAGGAACACCGGGTCCGGATCGAGCGGGTAAGGATGGCCCGACGGGGTAAGCGTCTCCACCGGCAGATCGCCGGTAAAGCCGTACACGGGCAAGCCGTGCGCGTCGGTGTCCCAACCGCCCAGGGGCGACCCCGACCCGGAACCGCCACCAACTCGTGCAGCCGTCTCGCGGACCGAGAGGACGGCTCCGGCGGCGGTCATGCCAGCCAGCGCCGTTCTCCGGTTCACCGTCATCGCGCCTGCCTCCGTTTGCGGCGAAGGCGATCACGATCGCGCGGACGCCAGCTATACGGCGACGGCGAAGGCCGGGAGACGCAGCGCGGGCGAAGATTGATCTTCACCCCCGCCCAGCCCATTATCCTACGCCAGCTTCGCCTTCACCTCGTCCGCCACGTTCGCGGGCACTTCGTCATAGTGGGAGAACTGCATCGAATAGCTCGCGCGGCCCTGCGTGAACGAGCGCAGCTGGTTCACATAGCCGAACATGTTCGCCAGCGGCACCATCGCCTCGACGGTCTGCGCGTTGCCGCGGCTGTCGGTGCCCTGGATCTGCCCGCGCCGCGAGTTCATGTCGCCGATGACGTCGCCCAGATAATCTTCCGGGGTGACGACCTCGACCTTCATGATCGGCTCCAGCAGCTTGATGCCCGCCTTCTGCGCCACTTCGCGCATCGCGCCGCGGGCACAGATCTCGAACGCCAGCGCCGACGAGTCGACGTCGTGATACGCGCCGTCGGTCAGGTGTACCTCAAAGTCGATGATCGGAAAGCCGATCAGCGAGCCGGTCTCAGCGGTCTCGCGGAAGCCCTTCTCCACCGACGGGATGTATTCGCGCGGGATGTTGCCGCCCTTGATCTCGTCGATGAACTGGAAGCCCGAGCCGCGCTCGCCTGGCACGACTGTCGCCTTGACGCGGCCGAACTGACCGGAGCCGCCCGACTGCTTCTTATGCGTATAGTCGATGTCGACCTTCTTCGCGAGATATTCGCGATACGCGACCTGCGGCGCGCCGACATTGGCCTCGACCTTAAACTCGCGCTTCATACGGTCGACCAGGATTTCCAGGTGGAGCTCGCCCATCCCCTTGATGATCGTCTGCCCCGATTCATGGTCGGTAGAGACGCGGAACGACGGATCCTCGCGCGACAGGCGATTGAGGGCGACGCCCATCTTCTCCTGATCGGCCTTGGTCTTGGGCTCGACCGACAGCTCGATGACGGGCTCGGGAAACTCCATCCGTTCCAGGATGATCGGCGCATTGATCGCGCACAGCGTGTCGCCAGTGGTGGTGTCCTTCAACCCCGCCAGCGCGACGATGTCGCCCGCATACGCAATCTGGATGTCCTCGCGGTCGTTGGCGTGCATCAGCAGCATACGTCCGACCTTCTCCTTCTTGTCCTTGACCGAGTTGGTGACCTGCGACGCGGTCTCCAGCTTGCCCGAATAGATACGGGCAAAGGTCAGCGTGCCGACGAACGGGTCGTTCATGATCTTGAACGCCAATGCGGAGAAGGGCGCGCCGTCATCGGCCGGGCGCGAATCCTCGGTCTCACCGTCCAGCTTGACGCCCTTGATCGCGGGGACGTCGAGCGGGCTCGGCAGATAGTCCACCACAGCGTCGAGCAGCGGCTGAACGCCCTTGTTCTTGAACGCCGAACCGCACAGCACGGGGACGAACGAGAAGTTGAGCGTGCCCTTGCGGATCAGCTTCTTCAGCTCGGCCGCAGTCGGCTCCTCGCCCTCAAAGAACTTCTCCATCGCGGCGTCGTCCTGCTCGACGGCGGCCTCGATCAGCTCGGCGCGCGCGGCGGCCGCGGCATCCTTCAGCTCGGCGGGGATGTCCTGATATTCGAACTTCGCGCCCAGCGACTCTTCCAGCCAGATGATCGCGCGGTTCTCGACCAGGTCGACCAGGCCCTTGAACCCGCCCTCGATGCCGATCGGCAGGTACAGCACCAGCGGGCGCGCACCGAGACGATCCTTGATCATCTCCACGCAGCGCTCGAAATTCGCCCCGGTGCGGTCAAGCTTGTTGACGAAGCACATGCGGGGAACCTTGTACTTCTCCGCCTGCCGCCACACCGTCTCCGACTGTGGTTCCACGCCCGCGACACCGTCGAAGCACGCGACCGCGCCGTCGAGCACGCGCAGGCTGCGCTCCACCTCGATGGTGAAGTCGACGTGGCCGGGCGTGTCGATGATATTGATCCGGTGCTCGGGACCCTCGCCCTCCTCCGCTTTCCAGAAACACGTGGTCGCAGCCGACGTGATCGTGATCCCGCGCTCCTGCTCCTGCTCCATCCAGTCCATCGTCGCGGTGCCCTCATGGACCTCGCCGATCTTGTAGGACTTGCCGGTGTAATAGAGGATGCGCTCGGTCGTCGTCGTCTTGCCGGCGTCGATATGCGCCATGATGCCGATATTGCGATAGCGGTCGAGCGGATGGCTGCGGGCCATGGTCGTTGCTTCCTTGGAAATGTGGGGAGCGCAGCGTGTCGCCGGCTCCCCACTATGTAGGTCAAGATCGGGTGGTTTGAAGCCCTACCAGCGGTAATGCGAGAAGGCGCGGTTGGCTTCGGCCATGCGGTGGGTGTCTTCGCGCTTCTTCACGGCGTTGCCGCGGTTGTTCGATGCATCAAGCAGCTCGCCCGACAGCCGCGCGGCCATCGTGTTCTCCGAGCGCGAGCGCGCCGCCGTGATCAGCCAGCGGATCGCCAGCGCCTGCGCGCGCTCCGGCCGCACCTCGACCGGCACCTGATAGGTTGCACCGCCGACGCGGCGGCTGCGGACCTCGATACCCGGCTTGATGTTGTTCAGCGCATCATGGAAGACGCCGATCGGATCACGCTTCGCCCGCGTCTCCACGGTCTCCATCGCGCCATAGACGATCAGCTCCGCAACCGACTTCTTGCCGTCATACATGACGGAGTTCATGAACTTGGACAGCACCTCATCGCCGTATTTGGGATCGGGCAGGATGATGCGCTTCTCGGGACGACGACGACGAGCCATGTGTAATTCCTTGAGATTTCAGCGATGTGTCCGGCAAGATGCCGGCGCTTACTTGGGGCGCTTGGCCCCGTACTTGGAGCGGGACTGTCGGCGGTCCTTGACGCCCTGCGTGTCGAGTACGCCGCGCAGGACGTGGTAGCGGACGCCCGGCAGGTCGCGCACGCGGCCGCCGCGGATCAGGACCACCGAATGCTCCTGGAGGTTGTGACCCTCCCCCGGTATGTAGCTGATGACCTCGCGCTGGTTGGTCAGGCGTACCTTGGCCACCTTGCGCAGCGCCGAGTTCGGCTTCTTCGGCGTAGTTGTATAGACACGGGTGCAGACGCCGCGCTTTTGCGGGTTCGCTTCCATGGCCGGTGTCTTGCTCTTGGCAATCTGCGGGTCGCGGCCCTTGCGGACCAGCTGGTTGATCGTCGGCATGAAGCCCTTCACCTTTCGGGTTACTTTGCTGGAGCTGGACAAATGAATGCGAAAAGGGGCCATACGAGACCCCGGCAAGCGCACCCAGCAATGTTCAAGCTTGTTCGTCGGAACGAACGGCGGCCCCCTTAGCCCGCAAGGCCGTTCGGGTCAACGGGGTGGTGGGCAGGCCATGCCACGTCCCGCTTGCCGCTCCCGGATTACGGGGATAGAGGGACGAGCACTGGAGGGGTGTAGCTCAGCTGGTTAGAGCGTCGGTCTCCAAAACCGAAGGCCCTCGGTTCGAATCCGAGCTCCCCTGCCAGCGCCGCCGCCTGCAAGCAGGCAGCGTGGCTGGCTGCGTGCAGGCAAGGCCGGCCGGCGGGTCGGCAGTGCCGAACCCGTCCGACGACACGGTATTCACTTCCGTGTCGGCCCTTGTTGGTGCCGATTGAGTATGCCGTCGTCGCTGCAGCCCTCGACGTACCGGCGCACCGGCAGCACGCGGTCGCGGGTGGCGTCGGCGGCGCTGGCCGTCGGCTTTGTCGCGATCCTGCTGCTCCTGCTGCTGCGGCTGGGGGTGATCCCGCCGCGTGCGCCGCACGAGCCGCGGCCGGTGTTCAGCATGCTGCCCGAAGGTGACCGCAGCACGGCCGCCCCGGCGCATCCGGCCGCCGCCCGCCGGGCGGTCGCGCATGCCTCCGCCGCGCCACCGCCGCCGCGCAGCACCGTGCCGCCGCCCCCCGTCCCGCCGCCGCCGGTTCAGACGCGAACGCAGACCCCCGCGCCGGCGCTGGCCATGAACCATGACGATTTCGCCGCCAGCGACATCGGCCATATCGCTCGTGCGCCGGGTAATGACGACAGCGCCGACACCGCGGTCGATACGGCACAGGTCGCAGGGCCGGGCGAGGGCCCCGGCGGCGCGCGGCTGTACCGGGCGGAGTGGTATCGCGAGCCGCCGCCGGGCGCACTGGCACTATACCTCCCGGGCGGGCCGCAGCCGGGCTGGGCCGAGATCGCGTGCAAGACCGCCCCCGCTTATCACGTCGAGAACTGCCGCGAGCTGGACGAAAGCCCGCGCGGCACCGGGCTGGCGCGGGCGTTGAGGCAGGCGGCGTGGCAGTTCCTGGTGCGCCCGCCGCGGCTGGGGGGCCGCGCGCTGGTGGGGGCGTGGGTGCGGATACATTTCGATTTCACGGAGCGGCCGCAGCCTGCACGTCCATAGCGCGAGCTCCGGCCCAGACGGCAAGGTCGGTGGACCGGCGGCGCAGCCGAGATGAGACGGGCGGCCTTCGCCGCGTGGGCAGGGAGACCAGCGCTGGCAACGACCGCCATCATGCGGGGCGCACCCAACCTAGCCGCTTTGCTTTTTCGCACGCCTCCCGCACACATGCCGGAACAACAGACGCCGCTATCGCCGCTCTGACCAGCTATTGGCGACATCGGTTGGGAGGCGCGGAGCGCGCCAGCTGCCAGTATTTTTTGGGGAAGAACGGCGGCGGCGGTTCGTGGGGCGAGATGACGCCCGCGCGGAACTCGGCCTCGACCAGCCGGCAGCGTTCGTACTCCGCCGCCTGCTCCCCCCGCCCCATCGCATCGAGCCGCGCGCGATGGGCGAAGCGCCGCGGCGCTGCCGGATGGCGTCCGGCGTGACGCTCAGCCGCGCCTTTTCTGATGAAGATGAAGGAGCTGCAGCATCCCGGCCGCGGTAGGGGCGGGCGCCTCGCGGCTCGCCCCTACCGTTCACTCGGCGTGGGCCCCCTCCACCACCCGGCTGCGCCGGGCGGTCCCCCTCCCCCACAGAGCGAGGGACGAGAGAGGGTCAGGCCCCCGCAACCTCCGCGACGTCGACCCGGATGCCCGGGCCCATCGTGCTGGAAACCGCGATCTTGCGGACATACTTGCCCTTGGCGCCCGAGGGCTTGGCGCGGATCACGGCGTCGACCAGCGCGTCAAAGTTCGCGCGCAGGTCCTCGGCCGGGAAGCTCGCCTTGCCGATGCCGGAGTGGATGATCCCCGCCTTTTCGACGCGATACTCGACCTGGCCGCCCTTGGCGTCCTTCACCGCCTGCGCGACGTTCATCGTCACGGTGCCGAGCTTCGGGTTGGGCATCAGGCCCTTCGGCCCCAACACCTTGCCCAGCCGGCCGACGACGCCCATCAAGTCCGGCGTCGCGATGCAGCGGTCGAAGTCGATCTTGCCGCCCTGGATCTCCTCCATCAGGTCCTCGGCGCCGACCACGTCGGCTCCCGCCTCACGCGCCTCGTCCGCCTTCGCGCCGCGCGCGAACACGCCGACGCGGACGGTCTTGCCGGTACCCTTGGGGAGTGTGACGACGCCGCGGACCATCTGGTCGGCGTGGCGCGGATCGACGCCGAGGTTGAGCGCGACCTCGATCGTCTCGTCGAATTTTGATGTCGCGAGCGACTTGGCGAGGCCGATCGCCTCGTCGACGCCGTGGAGCTGCTCGGGGCTGACGGTCCAGCTCTTCTGCTTCTTGGTCGCCACGGCTCAGCCCTCCACCACTTCGAGACCCATCGCGCGGGCGGAACCTTCGATGATCTTGGTCGCCGCGGCGAGGTCGTTGGCGTTCAGGTCCTTCATCTTGGCCTGCGCCACCTCGGCCAGCTGCGAGCGCTTGATCTTGCCCGCGGACGCCTTGCCCGGCTCCTTGGAGCCCGACTTCAGGTTCGCCGCCTTCTTCAGCAGATAGGTCGCGGGCGGGGTCTTGGTCTCGAAGCTGAACGAGCGGTCGGCATAGACGGTGATGACGGTGGGGAGCGGCGTCCCCTTCTCCTGATCGCCGGTCTGCGCGTTGAACGCCTTGCAGAACTCCATGATGTTGACGCCGCGCTGACCCAGCGCCGGTCCGATCGGCGGCGACGGGTTGGCGGCGCCGGCGGGCACCTGCAGCTTGATATAGCCGGTGATTTTCTTGGCCATTAGTCTTCCTGTTTCAGAATGAGCGGTGCCGACGAGCACGCAAGCGTACTCTCCCGCGGTGGCGTTCCAATGAATTGGAAGGTCGGCGCGCCTAGCAGAGGCCGTCACGGGAGTAAACCCGACGCCGGCTTTCCAACGATGCTGCGCAACGCATAATCCTTGGGCGGCTCTGCCCGTGACAGCGAAGCCGGGTCGAGGCCCGGCCGGCCGCATGCGTGGCCGGCGCGCGGCGGTGGAGCGCAGTTCGGCCTTGCGATCTTGGATCGTCGGTGCGCCTGGACTGGCGATCGCCAGCCGACCCCTCACGCGCAACCAGACGGCGGGCGCATCGACGGCATCGTTCGGGGGACGGCGGCAGCGCGACCCGGGCTTCGCGCGGGAGATGCGGATCGCGCTGGACGAGGGCTGCGAGCGGCTGGAGCTGGCGCTGATCGCCGAGTTTCAACGCGACAGCCATGACGGCGACAGCTGGCACTACACCGACCGCCCGGAGCTGCCCAGCATAACTGCCGCGTAGGCGCTGCAGCTCCTGTATCTTCGCCAGGAGAAGGCGCGGAGCGCGCGGCTGGGGAACGCACGCATTGCGGCTAAAGATCAATGGCAGACGCTGTTGACGGCGGAGAACGAGGTCGACGCCGCGCTCGACCGGCTGCCCGTCGCGCTGCCGCCGTCACTGCACGAAGAGGCGATTGCGCTGCCCGAGCTCGATCAGGTGACCAACTGGTCCAAGGCCGATCCGGCCGGGGCGGCGCACAACGACAAGGCGCTGTTCAGCGCCAGGCGGACCGAGCATAAGACGCCGGTGGTGCGCGACGCGGCGCTGCGCAGGGGGCAGGGACGGCGGTGACCCTGCGTCAGGCGGCCGCGCCGCCCCGCGCCCAACGCAGCACCGGTACGACCAGCAGCAGCGCGGCGAACAGCGTGATCCCGGCGTCGGTCGCGAGCATGCCGGTCATCCCGCCGCGGCCATAGGCATCACCGTCGATCACCTGCATGTACGTCACCGGCAGCGCATAGGCGGCGCCGAGCAGGCCGAACTGCGTCGCCGCAAGCGGATTGTCGCGACCGATGCCCGCGAAGATGATCGCCGTTGCCGCACTGAACGCCGCCGCCTGCGCGACGTTCTCGCCGATCATCGCAACCGCGAAGACTGCAGGCGTGTGCGGCAGCACGATCAGCGTCGCGGTGAACGCCGCGCCGACCCCGCCGATCAGCAGGTACAGCAGCAAGGGCGCGATCCGGCGGGCGAGCGGCGGCACCAGCAGGCTGCCGGCCACGCCCGCGATCGTGCCGCCGATCCCCGCCAGCGTCGCGACGAACGCCTCCGACGCGCGATAGACATGGCCGAGCCCGCCGAGCGTGTTGGTCAGCGCAAACGAGGCGCACGGCAGGCAGAAGACGAGCAGCAGGCGCAGCACGTCGCGCCCCCGGATCAACAGGCGGATGTCGCGGAACAGCGTCGTGAAGCTCTCCTTCGCACCGCGCCGCCCGTCCGCGTCGGGCGCGGGCACGAACGGCAGCAACAGCAGCGGTGCGGCGACCAGCGCGCCGATGCCGATCGCGCCGAACGGCGCCGCCACCCCGCGGAACAGCGCGATGTTGGCGATCGCACCGATGCCGAAGCCGCCGATGTTACCGACCGTGAACCACGCACCGAGCCTGCTGCCGCCCGTCTCGCCGATCAGGTCGCCGAGCCAGCCGCCGATCGCGATGTTGTAGAGCGCGGCCGCCGCGACGGTGGCCAGCAACAGCCAGCGCAGGCTGTCCGTTTCGCCGATGTTCAGCGTCGCCGCGATCGAGAGCAGGCTCGCCAGCACGCCGAACACGCCGGCATAGGTCCGCCGGCTGAACCGCACGTCGAGGAGCGGGGCGAGCAGAAAGCCGGCGAAATAGGGGATCATCGCCAGCGACGTGATGCGCGCGATCTGCGGCTCCGGCACGTGCTGTGCGGCGAGCAGCTGCGGCGTCGTCATCAACGCCACGCCGCCGACAAAACCGAACAGCAGGTTGGTGAGGCCGAGGAGCCAGATCGGCGGCAGTCGCGGCGGGCTGGCGATTGGGCCGGGGGTCATCGCGCATCATGCTGGCGCAGGGACCGGGATCAGACAAGGGGTGACGAACGCCCTACCCCAACCGCAGCATAGCCGTGCTGCCGAGGCTGGCGGTGATGGTGAGCACCGGCAGCGAAACGAAATCGGCGCTGATGCCGAAGGTGAAGACGAGCCCGATCACCTTGGCCGGCGAGGCCGAATAGACGATGCCGCCGCCGATCGCGGCATTGACGCCCATCGGCGTCATCTTGCCCACTGTCGCCGTGATGCTGCCGCCGAGCCCGGCCATTGCGGACGGCTTGTCGAAGATGATCGTGAACTCGACCATGCCGCTCATGCCGATCCCGGTCGTCACGCTCATCGACGCGGAGCCGTAGACGCCCCATTCCAGCGGGTTGCGGCCATTGTAGAGGCCCGAGCCAAAGCTGGCGCCGCCGATCATGTTCCAGCCCAGATTGATGCCGAGCGCCTCGGTGTGATCGGCGACGGTCGTTCGCATGGAGGGTGCGGCCCCCGCGATCGGCGTCTTGGCGGGGGCGATGATCTCCAGCGTCGGCGGCGCGTGCCGTTGCGCGAGGAAATTGTTGAACTGCTTGCCGACGTTGCTGACCGCAGCGGCGGCCTTCAATGCCAGGACGAGCGCCTCGGCTTCCGTGCCGCCGAGCGGATGCGGCGCCTTCATCTGACCCATCGGCGCGTGCGGCAGCGCCAGGAGGTCGATGCTATCCAGCTGGCTGAAGTCGACGATGATCCGCTGCATGCTTCCCCCCGGGTGCTCGTTGGCCAGAGGTAAACGCCGTTGCGGCGCAGGCGCGGACAGCGAGGGCAGAACCGAAGGGCGAGAGCGGATGGCGGGAGGCGGTCACACGGATAAATCGCGTGACTCGTCGGACGGGAGCGCTTCGCTACCCGCCGGCCGAGCTTGCCCGTCTCACTTCTAACTCTGCCAAGCGCGTGCGGCCGTAAGGCGCGCCGGACGCGCCCTACTTGCTGCGCTCGACCTGCTCGAAGTCCAGTTCCACCGGGGTCGCGCGGCCGAAGATCGAGACGCTGACCTTGACCTTCGCCTTGTCGAAGTCGAGCTCTTCGACCGTGCCGTTGAAGCTGGCGAAGGGCCCTTCCAGCACCTTGACTGCGTCGCCGATCTCGTAATCGACCTTGATCTTCTGCTTGGGTGCGTTGGCGGCGGCCTCCTCCTTGGTGTTAAGCATCCGCGCGGCTTCGGCCTCGCTGATCGCCTGCGGCTTGCCCATGCTGCCGAGAAAGCCCGTCACCTTGGGCGTATTCTTGACCAGGTGATAGACCTGGTCGTTCATGTCGAGCTTGGCGAGGACATAGCCGGGCATGAACTTGCGCTCGACCGCGATCTTCTTGCCGCGGCGCGCCTCGGTGATCGTCTCGGTCGGCACCTCGATCTGCTCGACGAGGCGATCGAGACCGAGGCGGGTCGCCTCCGCCATGATCGCGTCGCGGACCTTGCCCTCGAAACCGGAATAAGCATGGATGATGTACCAGCGCGACATCGTCATTGTCCCTTTTGCGCCTGTCAGCGGGCGAGCTTGAGAAGAGCGGCGACCAGCGCCTCGAACACCGTGTCGATGCCGAGGAAGAACAGCGCCAGCACCGTGGTCATGATCGCGACCATCAGGGCGGTCAGCCACGTCTCCTTCCAGGTAGGCCAGACGACCTTCTTGGTCTCGGCGCGGACCTGATTGATGAACTCGACTGGGGTCGTCTTCGCCATGAACCTTCTCTCGGCTTTCGAGCATGGGTCCGCCGCCCGCGCCTTCCGGATGAAGGCCGGGCGAGAGACACATCCTCGCTGTCGGATGGGGGTGAGATAGCGGCGGCGGAGCGGCGGCGCAAGCCGGTGGTTGAGCGGGCGGGCCGGCCCAGCGCTGCCGGCGTCATGCAACTGCAACGGGAGAGTCACCGAACTGGCGCGAAGCCGATCTAGGCCCCGCCCCAACTGCACGAGCGCGATGCAGCAGCAAGGGGACCGTCCATGATTCGCCGCTCCGTCTCGTCGCTGGCGCTTGCCATCGCCCTCCTCTCGCCCGCGGCCGTCGCCGCGCAGCAGACCAGCGCGCCCGATCCTACCCGCAGCGCCGATGCGCCTTTGGTGGATGCCGACGGCAACACCCCGACCGTGATCGTGACCGGCAATCAGGTGCGGACCGCCGTGGCGTTGCCCGGGGTCGAAATGCAGAAGATCCTGCCCGGCGTCAGTCCGCTGAAGGCGATCGAGACGCTGCCCGGCGTGCTGTACATCACCGCCGATCCGTGGGGTTATAACGAGCAGAACGCCCAGCTTTTCATTCATGGCTTCGCCGCCAACCAGCTCGGCTATACGATGGACGGAATCCCGCTCGGCGACCAGAGCTATGGCAATTACAACGGCCTGTCGCCACAGCGCGCGGTGATCTCCGAGAATGTCGGGCGCGTCGTCGTGGCGACGGGCGCGGGCGATCTGGCGACGGCATCGAACAGCAATCTGGGCGGGACGGTGGAAACCTATTCGTCCGCGCCGCTCGACCATTACGGCATCCAGGCGGGGCAGACAGTGGGGAGCTACGGCACCTCGCGTACCTTCCTGCGCGTCGATACCGGCACCTTCGGCGGCAACAATGCCGCCTATGTCGCAGGGACGCGGCAGCGGGCGCGGGCGTGGGATTTCAACGGCATCCAGGGCGGCTATCAGGCGAATGCGAAGTTCGTCCATGACGACGGCCGCGGCAAGCTAACGCTCTATGCCGATTATAACGACTTCACCCAGCCCAACGAGGACGCGACCGTCTTCTTCCGGCCGTCGGCGGGCGGCACGGCGACCGCGGCGCAGCTCTACACTCCTTATACAAAACCGTTCTTCTACCCCGATTTCAGTGGTTATCGGACCGGCTATCTGAGCGCGTTCGGCAACACCCCGGCGGCGCAGGGCAGCAATTACCGCAACTATTATTCGGATGCGCAGCGCACCGACTATCTCGGCTATGCGCGCTACGACGCGCACCTGGGCGGCCATGTGACCTGGTCGACAACCGGCTATTTCCACCATAACGACGGCGCGGGCGTGGTGGCGGGGCCGCTGGGCCAGTCGATCACGACCGCGCAGCCCTATCTTGATCCAGCCTACGGGACGCTGCCGGCCAACTGCCGGTTCGCGGGCAACGCCAATGGCATCCGTCCGGCGGCATGCACCGCGTTGACCGATGCACAGGCGCAGGCGGCGGGCGCCGCGCTGGTCGCGGTGACGGGCGGGTCGGGGCTGATCACGCGGACGACCGAATACCGGATCAACCGCTACGGCATCATCTCCGCGCTCGACATCGAGCTGGGCGCACACCAGATCGAGCTGGGCGGCTGGTACGAGCACAATCGCACGACGCAGTATCGCCGCTGGTACGCGGTCGACGTCAACAACCCGGGCGCGAGCACCCCATATATCCGGCCGCTGGAGGTCGCGCAGCCACTGTTCACGCAATATCAGGGCGAGGCGCGGATCGAGGAGCTGCAACTCCACATACAGGATCGCTGGCAGGCGCTCGATCGGCTGCTGATCCAGGCGGGCTTCAAGACCAGCGCGCAATGGGCCGACGGGCGCTTTCCGGTGCAGCCGCGCGCGGGATCGCTGTCGGGGCTGACCGGCGGGCTGCCGCAGGGCCGGATCAATACGCGGCGCTGGTTCCTGCCCGCAGCCGGCGCGACCTTCGACCTGAACGGGCATGAGCAGCTTTATGCCAACGTCCAGAAGAACCTGCGCCAATACCAGGCGTATCTCGCAGGCGGCGGCGGGCCGTGGTTCACGGGCAGCCAGGCGGCGTTCGACGCCTTCGCGCAGCAGGGGCGGCCGGAGAGCAGCTGGACCTATGAAGCGGGGCTGCGCACCAACCGCCGGTTCGGCGACGGCATCGGGCTGTCCGCGCAGATCAACTATTATCATGTCGATTTCAACGACCGCCTGCTCGCCATCTCGACCAATCCAGGCGGCATCGCGGGCAGCGGCATCACCGGCGGCACCTCGATCCTGGTCAATGTCGGCGACGTGAAGACCGACGGCGTCGATGCGGCGGTGACGCTGCGGCTCGGGCGCAGCTTCTCGCTCTACAATGCGGCGTCGTACAACCTGTCGAAATATCAGAACGACTATACCTCAACCGCGACCGGCATCGGCGCGGCGACGAACAGCTGCATCGGCGGGTTCCTGGTCGTCGGCGGCGTCGTGCCGACCTGCGGCAAGCACCTGCCCGGCATCCCGGCCTGGCTGAACAAGACGGTCGCGACGGTGTCGGCGGGCCCGTTCGAGGTGCAGGGGATCGGTGATTTCGTCGGCGGCCGGTTCGCAACTTTCAGCAACGATGTCCGGGTCAATTCCTATTTCCTGGCGTCGATCCGGATTGCGGCGCGGGTGCCCAATGACGTGCTGCCGCTGCGCCGCGCGGAGATCGCGCTCAATGTCACCAACGTCACGGACAGGCAGGGCGAGTCGACGCTCTCGATCGGCTCGGCGACCAACAGCTATTCGGCTTATCCCATCCCGCCGCGGCAGTTCTTCGTGACGCTGTCGGCGGCGTTCTAGATCGGGGGCGGGCTTGACTTCCCCCCGCCGCCAGCTATTAGCAGCGCCGCTGCCCCCGGTCCGCCGCGGGCATCCGTCCTAGACAGCAGGCGCCGGGCTCCCCGGCTTAATGTCCTGCCGAGACGGGGAAACGGTTTCCGGCCGGGCTTGCCCGCGCCGTCGGTCGCGCGTCTTGCGGCCCCCTTCCCCATCGCTGGACTGTACGTCACCGGACGCGGCGCATCGCCCTGCCCGGTCAAGTTGTTCCTGCGCGGCCTTGCCCGTGCAGGTAGGGAGAAGCGTATGGATCGTGCTCAAAAGGCCGCGGCCGTCGCCGAGCTCAAGCAGACGTTCTCGTCGGTCGGCGTGGTGGTGGTCACCCGCAACAACGGCATGACGGTGGCGCAGTCGACCCGGCTGCGCAACGCGATGCGAGAGGCGGGGGCGACCTATAAGGTCTCCAAGAACAAGCTGGCGAAGATCGCCCTCGACGGCACCGATTATCTCTCGCTCGGCGACCTGCTGACCGGACCGGTCGGGCTTGCGACGTCGATCGATCCGGTCGCGGCCGCGAAGGTGGTCGTGGACTTCGCCAAGGGCAACGACAAGTTCGAGATCGTGGGCGGCGCCCTGAAGGAACAAGCGGGGGGCGCCACCGCGCTCGACCTTGCGGGCGTGCAGGCGCTGGCGACGCTGCCGTCGCTGGACGAGCTGCGGGCGAAGATCGTCGGGCTGATCGTGGCTCCGGCGACCAAGCTGGCGACCATCACTCAGGCTCCGGCTGCGCAGATTGCGCGGGTGCTCAGCGCCTATGCGGAGAAGGAAGCGGCGTAAGCTTCCAACTCTATTCAATTTATCTCAATCGAACCGAAGGACTAGAAAATGGCTGACCTGAATTCGCTCGTGGAGAGCCTGAGCGCGCTGACCGTGATGGAGGCCGCAGAGCTCTCCAAGCTGCTCGAAGAGAAGTGGGGCGTGTCCGCCGCCGCCGCGGTTGCGGCTGCACCGGCCGCCGGCGGCGGCGCGGCTGCGCCTGCGGTCGAGGAGCAGACCGAGTTCGACGTGATCCTGACCGGCGACGGCGGCAAGAAGATCAACGTCATCAAGGAGGTCCGCGCGATCACCGCGCTGGGCCTGACCGAGGCGAAGTCGCTGGTCGAGAGCGCGCCCAAGGCCGTCAAGGAAGGCGTGAACAAGGACGAGGCCGCCAAGATCAAGGCACAGCTCGAGGCGGCCGGGGCGACGGTGGAAATCAAGTAAGCCGCGAGTGACGAGGCGGATTAGCTACCGCTGATCCGCACGTCACCAGGCCGGCCGGGCTCGGCGTCAGCCGAGCTTCGATGTCACGGGATCCAATCCCGTGACGGCCATGCCAACGTGAAAGGGCGGTCCTGCACGCGCGGGACCGCCCTTTCTTCATGGCGAGGCAGCCCCTCCCCACCACCTACGCGGCGGTCTCTCCCCGGTTCCCGGTCCGGGCGACGTCCACCGCTCCTTCGCACCCGCATGGTCACGGCGGTAACCCCGCCGCCGTTCGCCATCTCCGGCACGATCTTGTCGGATTGGCCCGTGCGGCGCGCCCGCTCGTCGATCAAGGCGGATCGAAAACGGCGGTCAGCCGTTTTTGTCCGCGCACGACGCTTTGGACCTGCGCGTCAACAACCGGGGAGAAATCGCATGCGCCTGGTCTGCACTATCACCCTCGCCGCCCTGCTCGCAGGCTGCGGCAGCCATACGACCGGCACCAACGGCAACGCGGCCGACGGCAACAGCTTCGCCGGTGGGTTCGATCAGGGCTTTCGCACGCAATACCGGACGAAATTTGCCGACTCCTGCACCACCAGTGCGCAGGCAGCGGCGGCGCGGCAGGGTGGGGCCGCAGCGGCGGCAATGGACTTTCCGGCGATCTGCGGCTGCGTCGCCGACAAGCTGCTCGCGACCAAGTCGGTCGCCGAGTTGATGCGGGGGCCCTCGGCGGCGGATCAGACTGCGGTGATGCAGCAGTGCGTGCGCGAGCATCCGCCCCGCGCGGCAAGTTAGGCCGGCCATCCGTTTAGCGCCCGCGGGCTTGCATCCCCTTGCCTGCGCCGTACACTTGGCGCGGGGTTTAGGGGGAAGCAGGCAATGACCGACGGCACGCGCATCACGGTTGACGACAATGGCTATGTCCGCGAGCTGCCCGATTGGCAGGCGTGGCGGCAGGCGATCGGGTCGGGCTTTCTGGTGCCGCCGCGGCCGGTGACGGTGTACCGGCCGGGCATGCCGCCGCAGACGATGCCGGCGGGCGCGGTCCCCGAGCTGCAGCCGCTGTTCGCCGAGCGCGCCGGGCCGGGCGCGAGTTCGGGGCCCGGGCCGGGCGGATGGCAGGGCGGGCCGGGCGGCGCGGCCGGTGCCGCGATGGCGGGCCGGCAACCGCCGCCGTACCAGGGGAGCTATGCCGGGCCGCCGCCCTCGGGCGGGGGCGCAGGGAAGGTCATCTTCGGTGTCCTCGCCGGCATCCTGCTGCTGGGCGTCATCGCGGTGGGCGCGGTGGTCTATGCGATCAAACGTCACACGCCCGCGGTCGCCACCTCATCTAACGTGACGGACACCGCGAGCAACGTGACGGCCGCCGAAACGCCCGCCGCCGCCGGGGCCACAACCGCGAGCGGCAACAGCAGTGCAGCCGAGCCGGAAGGCCCCGGGGAAAAGGGTGACGGCAGCGCCACGACCACGACGACCAGCGACACCACCGCCGGTGAGGGCGGCAGCGGCTTTCAGGCGACGTACCGCACGCAGTTCGTCCAGCGCTGCACGGCCGCGGTGCCGCAGTCGCAGAGCGATGCGGCGGGCCTGGACATGCCGACGATCTGCGCCTGCGCGGCGGATAAGCTGCTGGCGTCGCAGACACAGGAACAGCTGGCGGCGGGCCCGTCCAGCGCGGCGCAGGCGACGGTGACGCAGGAATGTCTGCAGGAACATCCGCCACGGCAATAGGGCTGGCTGACGCGGACTGAAGCGCCGCGCTGCCGGCATCGGCATCGCCACCCGCCGGATGATCCTGCGCGTTCGCTTTGCTACGGCGTCAGGCGCGCTGCGACGTTGTCGTAGCTGCGCGGCGCTACGTCGAGCCAGAACGGGGCGAGCTTGGCGGAGCCGGGGCGTTCGATTCCGATCGCCCAGGCCTGTGCTGCGCCCTGCGCACCGGCGGCGTCTGTCCAGCCGAGCTGGACGGTGATCAGCGGCACGAACATCGGGCGGCCCGCCGCGCTGAGCGGACGGATCGCGTCGTGCGGCAGGGCGGCGACGGCGCGGAAGCGGCGCTCCTCGCCGGGGGCGAGGGCAAAGGGCGGCACGACCGGACGCGCAGGGGGAAATACACCCACCGGCGCCTGTTTGTTGCTGCCGCCCGCACCCGCGCTGTCGAGGTCGACCCCGGCGCGGATGTCGACTGCGGCGGTGTCGCCGGTATTGGCGACGATGACGTCCGCCTCGACGGTGGCGGTGAGCAGGTTGAGCCCGGCGCGGGTAGGATTAAGCGTGACCGTCAGCTGCGCCGACGACATCGCTAGCGGCGGTGTGGACACGCTCTCAAGCGCAGCGGCGTCGCCTTCATCATCGGTCTGCACGGCATCGGGCTCACGCCCACGTCGGCGGAACAGCAGCGCAGCGAGCGACAGAAGCAGCGCCGCCGCGCCTGCGAACCAAGGCCAGAGCGGCCCCCGCTGCGGCCGAGGCAGGACGACCGTCTCGATCGCCGGACGCGGCGTGGTCGCGGCAACGGGCGTTGGGGCGGCCGTGGGGACCTGCGTCGGGCGGGGCCCCGACGCAGCGACCGGGGCTGCTGCGACGATCGGCCTAGTGCCCGGTCGCGCGGCAGGGGTGGGTGCGGCGCGTGGCGATGGAGCGGGTTGCGGCGTTGCGGCGGCGCTGGGGCTTGTACGGGGCGTTGCGGTCGGCGTCGGGCGTGGTGTCGCCACCGGCTGAGGCGCTGCCGGCGCGGGGGTGAAGACCGGGCTTGGAAAGGGTGCGGGGGTCTGCGCCGGCGTCGGCGCTGACTGGGGCACGATGCTGCTGTTGCCGAGCGGGATCTGCAGGCCTTGACCCGCGGCCGGCCCGGCAACAGCGGACGCCAGGAGCATGGAGGGAATGGCGCGACGGGGCAGACGGGTCATTGCCGCGTCTCTACACGCCTGGCAGTGCGGGCGTCCATGCAGGGCTGGCATCCAGCCTTTGCCCAGCTTGCAGGCGGCGCCGTTGACAGCCCCCCGCCCCGCCCCTATCTCCTGAGCCATCACCGCTTTCGGGACATGGGCCGCCGTTGCGCAGCGGCCCGGACGAATAGGGGGCAGTGATCATCAGACGCTTGGGAGCCGACGCAGTATTGCGCTCGGCCTTTTTGCGTGACTGTTCTCCTGCGCCCACCATTTAGCTGATCGGGGCTTTCAGAAACATGGCGACCAAGGCGATCGACGCGGGTAGCGCGCGCTCCTCCGTGAAGAGCGGCACCGCGAAACGGCGCATCCGCAAGGTGTTCGGCAACATCCACGAAGTGGTGCAGATGCCGAACCTGATCGAGGTGCAGCGCGAGAGCTATGAGCAGTTCCTCCGCTCCGACAAGACGACCGGCCATGTCTCGGGGCTGGAAAAGACGCTGCGTTCGGTGTTTCCGATCCAGGATTTCGCTGGCACCGCCTATCTCGATTTCGACGACTATGTCCTCGAGGACCCGAAGTTCGACGTCGAGGAATGCCGCCAGCGCGGCATCACCTATGCCGCGCCGATGCGCGTGACGCTGCGGCTGACCGCATTCGAGGTCGATCCGGATACGGAGGCAAAGTCGGTCATCGATATCAAGGAGCAGGACGTCTATATGGGCGACATGCCCCTGATGACGGGCAACGGCACCTTCTTCATCAACGGCACCGAGCGCGTCATCGTCAGCCAGATGCACCGCAGCCCGGGCGTGTTGTTCGACCATGACCGCGGCAAGACGCACGCCAGCGGCAAGTATCTGTTCGCGGCGCGGGTGATACCCTATCGCGGCTCGTGGCTCGATTTCGAGTTCGACGCCAAGGACATCGTCAACGTCCGCATCGACCGCAAGCGCAAGCTGCCGGTGACGGCGCTGTTCTATGCGCTCGGCATGACGGGCGAGCAGATCCTCAACTATTTCTACAACCGCGTCACCTTCGTCCGTGGTCAGGGCGGCTGGGTCATTCCCTTTGCCGTCGAGAGCTGGCGCGGGGTCAAGCCGACCTACGACATCGTCGACGCGAAGTCGGGCGAGGTCGTGTTCGCCGCCGCGCAGAAGATCAGCCCGCGTGCCGCCAACAAGGCGGGCAAGGACGGACTGACCGACCTGTTGATCCCGACCGAGGAAATCTTCGGCCGCTATTCGGCCTATGACCTCATCAACGAAGCGACGGGCGAGATCTATGTTGAGGCTGGTGACGAGCTGTCGCCGGAGAATCTCGAAAAGCTCGACAAGGCTGGGATCGACCGGATCGAGCTGCTCGACATCGACCATGTCACCACCGGTCCGTGGATCCGCAACACGCTCAAGGTCGACAAGGCCGAGGAGCGCGAGCAGGCGCTGTCCGACATCTACCGCGTCATGCGCCCCGGCGAGCCGCCGACGCTGGAGACCGCGGAGTCGCTGTTCGGCGGCCTGTTCTTCGATCCCGACCGCTACGACCTGTCGGCGGTCGGCCGCGTCAAGCTCAACATGCGGCTGGGCCTCGACGTCGAGGACACGGTGACGACGCTGCGCACCGAAGACATTCTGGAGGTCGTCAAGACGCTGGTCGGACTGAAGGACGGCAAGGGCGAGATCGACGACATCGACAACCTCGGCAATCGTCGCGTTCGGTCGGTCGGCGAGCTGCTGGAGAACCAGTACCGCGTCGGCCTTCTGCGTATGGAGCGCGCGGTCAAGGAGCGGATGTCGTCGGTCGACGTGTCGACGGTGATGCCGAACGACCTGATCAACGCGAAGCCCGCGGTCGCCGCGGTGCGCGAGTTCTTCGGCTCGTCGCAGCTGTCGCAGTTCATGGACCAGACCAACCCGCTGTCCGAGGTGACGCACAAGCGCCGCGTCTCGGCGCTCGGGCCGGGCGGTCTGACCCGCGAGCGCGCGGGCTTCGAGGTCCGCGACGTCCACCCGACGCATTATGGCCGCATCTGCCCGATCGAGACGCCGGAAGGACCGAACATCGGCCTCATCAACAGCCTCGCGTCGTTCAGCCGGGTCAACAAATATGGCTTCATCGAGACGCCGTACCGCAAGGTGATCGACCACAAGGTGACGGGCGACGTCGTCTATCTGTCGGCGATGGAGGAGGCCAAGCACACGATCGCGCAGGCCTCGGCGACGCTCGACAGCGCAGGCGCGTTCACCGAAGAGCTGGTGTCCGCGCGGCAGGCAGGCGAGTTCCTCAACGCGCTGCCTGAGACGATCACGCTGATGGACGTCAGTCCCAAGCAGCTGGTGTCGGTCGCCGCGTCGCTGATCCCGTTCCTGGAGAATGACGACGCCAACCGGGCGTTGATGGGATCAAACATGCAGCGCCAGGCGGTGCCCCTGGTCCGCGCCGAGGCGCCGTTCGTCGGCACCGGGATGGAAGAGACGGTGGCGCGTGACTCCGGTGCGGCGATCGCGGCCAAGCGTGCGGGCATTGTCGATCAGGTCGACGCCAGCCGCATCGTCGTCCGCGCGACCGGCGAGGTCGACGCCGGCAAGTCGGGCGTCGACATCTACACGCTGATGAAGTTCCAGCGCTCCAACCAGTCGACCTGCATCAACCAGCGGCCGCTGGTGAAGGTGGGCGACGTGGTCGAGTCGGGCGACGTCATCGCCGATGGTCCCTCGACCGAGTTCGGCGAGCTGGCGCTCGGCCGCAACGCGCTGGTCGCGTTCATGCCGTGGAACGGGTATAATTACGAGGACTCGATCCTGATCTCCGAGCGGATCGTCAAGGACGACGTGTTCACGTCGATCCATATCGACGAGTTCGAGGTAATGGCCCGCGACACCAAGCTGGGGCCGGAGGACATCACCCGCGACATCCCGAACGTTGGCGAGGAAGCGCTGCGCAACCTCGACGAGGCGGGCATCGTCTATATCGGTGCCGAGGTCGAGCCGGGCGACATCCTCGCCGGCAAGATCACGCCCAAGGGCGAGAGTCCGATGACGCCGGAGGAGAAGTTGCTCCGCGCGATCTTCGGCGAAAAGGCGTCGGACGTGCGCGACACCTCACTGCGGCTGCCGCCCGGCGTGTCGGGGACGGTGGTCGACGTGCGCGTCTTCAACCGCCACGGCATCGACAAGGACGAGCGCGCGATGGCGATCGAGCGCGAGGAGATCGAGCGGCTGAAGAAGGACTCGGACGATGAGCGCACGATCCTGAACCGCGCCACCTGGTCGCGGCTGCGCGAGATGCTGCTCGACCAGGTCGCGACCGCCGCGCCCAAGGGCGTCAAGAAGGGCGCGGCCATCGACATGGACGTGCTCGACAGCGTCGATCGCCACGAATGGTGGAAGTTCGCCGTTCAGGACGATGCTGTACAGGCCAATCTGGAAGCGGTGAAGGTCCAGTATGACGACGCCGCCAAGCTGATCCGTGAGAAGTTCGAGGACCGGCGCGAGAAGCTGGAGCGTGGCGACGAGCTGCCGCCGGGCGTGCTCAAGATGGTCAAGGTGTTCGTTGCGGTGAAGCGCAAGCTGCAGCCCGGCGACAAGATGGCCGGGCGTCACGGCAACAAGGGCGTCATCAGCCGCATCCTGCCGCAGGAGGACATGCCGTTCCTCGCCGACGGGACGCCGGTCGACCTCGTGCTGAATCCGCTGGGTGTGCCTTCGCGGATGAACGTGGGCCAGATCTTCGAGACGCATCTGGGCTGGGCCGCGCGCGGTCTAGGTCAGCAGATCGCGGGTGCGCTCGACGAGTGGCGGGAAGCCAATCCAGACGCCAAGGCGGGCGCGATGCCTGACGCGGTCAAGGAGCGGCTCCAGAGCGTCTATGGCGAGCATTACCTCGACGACATCAACGGCCGCGACGGTGACGAGATCGTCGAGCTGGCCCAGAACCTGCGCGCTGGCGTGCCGATGGGGACGCCGGTGTTCGACGGTGCGGTCGAGAAGGACGTGACCGACATGCTGACGCTGGCCGGGCTCGACGAGAGCGGCCAGTCGGACCTGTTCGACGGGCGCACCGGCGAGATGTTCGACCGCAAGGTGACGGTGGGCATCATCTACATGCTCAAGCTCCACCATCTGGTCGACGACAAAATCCACGCGCGCTCCATCGGTCCTTACTCGCTCGTCACCCAGCAGCCGCTGGGCGGCAAGGCGCAGTTCGGCGGGCAGCGCTTCGGCGAGATGGAGGTGTGGGCGCTCCAGGCATACGGCGCCGCCTACACGCTGCAGGAAATGCTGACGGTGAAGTCCGACGACGTGGTCGGCCGCACCAAGGTCTACGAGGCGATCGTCAAGGGCGACGACACGTTCGAGGCCGGCATCCCCGAAAGCTTCAACGTGCTCGTCAAGGAAATGCGCTCGCTGGGCCTCAACGTCGATCTGAAGACGAACGAGCCCGAGCGTGACGAGGACGGCCTCGCGATCGCGGCGGAGTAGGAAACACACTCCCTCTCCCCTCGGGAGAGGGAGGGAGCCGCCCGCAAGGGCGGCGGAAGGGTGAGGGTGACGCCAGCACTCCCTCACTCACCCTCACCTTCCCATCGCTGACGCGGTGGGCCCCTTCCTCTCCCAATGGGAGAGGAGAAAGAGGTTCAAGATGAACGACATGACACCCTTCGCAAATCCGATCGCGAAGCCCGAGACCTTCGACCAGATCCAAATTGGCATCGCGTCCCCGGACAAGATCCGCTCGTGGTCGTTCGGCGAGATCAAGAAGCCCGAGACGATCAACTACCGCACGTTCAAGCCCGAGCGTGACGGCCTGTTCTGCGCGCGCATCTTCGGTCCGATCAAGGATTACGAGTGCCTGTGCGGCAAGTACAAGCGGATGAAGTACAAGGGCATCGTCTGCGAGAAGTGCGGCGTCGAGGTCACCGTGTCGAAGGTGCGCCGGGAGCGGATGGGCCATATCGAGCTGGCCGCGCCGGTCGCTCACATCTGGTTCCTGAAGTCGCTGCCGAGCCGCATCGGCCTGCTGCTCGACATGCAGCTCAAGCAGCTGGAGCGCGTCCTCTATTTCGAGGCGTACATCGTCACCGAGCCGGGCCTCACTCCGCTGGAAAAGTTCCAGCTGATGACCGAGGACGAGCTCCTCGAGGCGCAGGACGAGTATGGCGAGGACGCCTTCTCGGCCGGCATCGGCGCCGAGGCCGTGCGCAAGATGCTGGAGGACCTGGACCTTGAGGGCGAGCGCAAGGAGCTGCTGGAAGAATTGGCGGTCACCAAGTCCGAGCTGAAGCCCAAGAAGATCATCAAGCGGCTGAAGGTCGTTGAGAGCTTCATCGACTCGGGCAACCGCCCGGAGTGGATGATTCTTGAGGTCGTGCCGGTCATCCCGCCCGAGCTGCGCCCGCTGGTGCCGCTCGACGGCGGCCGCTTCGCGACGTCGGACCTCAACGACCTGTATCGCCGCGTCATCAACCGCAACAACCGCCTCAAGCGGCTGATGGAGCTGCGCGCGCCGGACATCATCGTGCGCAACGAGAAGCGGATGCTGCAGGAGGCGGTCGACGCGCTGTTCGACAATGGCCGCCGTGGCCGGACGATCACCGGCGCCAACAAGCGGCCGCTCAAGTCGCTGTCCGACATGCTCAAGGGCAAGCAGGGCCGCTTCCGCCAGAACCTGCTCGGCAAGCGCGTCGACTATTCGGGCCGCTCGGTCATCGTCACCGGGCCTGAGCTGAAGCTGCACCAGTGCGGCCTGCCGAAGAAGATGGCGCTCGAGCTGTTCAAGCCGTTCATCTACGCGCGGCTCGACGCCAAGGGGCTGTCGATGACGCTCAAGCAGGCCAAGAAGTGGGTCGAGAAGGAGCGTAAGGAAGTCTGGGACATCCTCGACGAGGTGATCCGCGAGCATCCGGTGATGCTCAACCGCGCGCCGACGCTCCACCGTCTCGGCATCCAGGCGTTCGAGCCCGTCCTGATCGAGGGCAAGGCGATCCAGCTCCACCCGCTCGTCTGCTCGGCGTTCAACGCCGACTTCGACGGCGATCAGATGGCCGTCCACGTTCCGCTGAGCCTTGAAGCCCAGTTGGAAGCGCGCGTGCTGATGATGTCGACCAACAACATTCTCTCGCCCGCCAATGGCAAGCCGATAATCGTGCCGTCGCAGGACATGGTGCTGGGCCTCTATTACCTGTCGATGGAGAAGACCGGCGAGCCGGGCGAAGGCATGATGCTGACCGACATGGCCGAGGTGCATCAGGCGCTGGAGGCGGGTGCGGTGACGCTCCACACCAAGGTGATCAGCCGGGTGCCGCAGACCGACGAGAAGGGTAAGCAGTACCTCAAGCGGTACGAGACGACCCCGGGGCGCATGCTGCTCGGCGAGACACTGCCCAAGTCGCACAAGGTGCCGTTCGACACCGTCAACCGCCTGCTGACCAAGAAGGACGTCGGCGACGTGATCGACGAGGTCTATCGCCACACCGGCCAGAAGGACACGGTGCTGTTCGCCGACGCGATCATGGCGCTGGGCTTCCGCCACGCGTTCAAGGCGGGCATCTCGTTCGGCAAGGACGACATGATCATCGCGCCCGACAAGGACGTGCTGGTCAACGAGACGCGCGATCAGGTGAAGGACTTCGAGCAGCAGTATCAGGACGGCCTGATCACGCAGCAGGAGAAGTACAACAAGGTGATCGACGCCTGGAGCCGCTGCGGCGACCAGGTCGCGAACTCGATGATGAACGAGATCAAGGCCGTCCGCCGCTATAGCGACGACGACGGCGTGATGGCCGGCCGTGAGAAGCCGATCAACTCGATCTACATGATGGCGCACTCGGGCGCGCGTGGCTCGCAGGCCCAGATCAAGCAGCTCGCCGGGATGCGTGGCCTCATGGCGAAACCGTCGGGGGAAATCATCGAGACGCCGATCATCTCGAACTTCAAGGAGGGCCTGACCGTCCTTGAGTACTTCAACTCCACTCATGGCGCCCGCAAGGGCCTTGCGGACACGGCGTTGAAGACCGCGAACTCGGGCTACCTCACCCGCCGCCTGGTCGACGTGTCGCAGGATTGCGTCATCATCGAGGAGGATTGCGGTACCGAGCGCGCGCTGGAGATGAAGGCGATCGTCCAGGGCGGATCGACCATCGCGTCGCTGGGCGAGCGCATCCTGGGCCGCACCACGGCCGAGGACGTGGTTGACGCCAAGACCGGCAAGGTTGTCATCCCGTCGGGCACGCTGCTCGACGAGCCGATGATCGCGCAGATCGAAGGGATCGGCATTCAGGGGATGAAGATCCGCTCGCCGCTGGTCTGCGAAAGCAAGATCGGCGTCTGCGGCAAATGCTATGGCCGCGACCTCGCGCGCGGCACGCCCGTCAATATCGGCGAGGCGGTGGGTGTCATCGCCGCTCAGTCGATCGGCGAGCCCGGCACCCAGCTGACGATGCGGACCTTCCACATCGGCGGCGCGGCACAGCTCAACGAGCAGTCCAATCTGGAGGCACCGGTCGACGGCACCGCCACGTTCAAGGATCTGCGCCTGATCGTCGATCAGCGTGGCCGCCGCGTCGTGCTCAGTCGGTCGGGTGAGATCGTGATCAACGACATGGACGGCCGCGAGCTATCGTCGCACCGCATCCCTTACGGCGCGTACGTGATGTTCGATGACGGCCACATCCTGGAGAAGGGTGACCGGATGGCGGAGTGGGATCCCTTCACCATGCCGGTGATTACGGAGACCGCGGGCATCGTGAAGTATCAGGACCTGCTCGAGGGCAAGACGCTGACCGAGCAGACCGATGAGGCGACGGGCATCGCCCAGCGCGTCGTCACCGAATACCGCACCACTGCCAAGTCGAAGGAGGACCTTCGTCCCCGCCTGACCCTGACCGGGTCCGATGAGGGCGAGGCGGCGCGCTACATGCTCGCGTCGGGTGCGACACTGTCGGTCGAGGACGGCGCGCAGGTACAGGCTGGCGACGTGCTCGCCCGCGTCAGCCGCGAGTCGGCCAAGACCCGCGACATCACCGGCGGTCTGCCGCGGGTGGCAGAGCTGTTCGAGGCGCGCATTCCCAAGGACTCCGCGATCATCGCCAAGGTCTCGGGGCGTGTCATCTTCGGCAAGGACTACAAGGCCAAACGCAAGATCGGCATCCAGCCCGATGACGGCGAGGTCGTGGAGTATCTGATCCCGAAGTCGAAGGTCATCGACGTCCAGGAAGGTGACTACGTCAAGCGCGGCGATAATCTGATCGGCGGATCGCCCGATCCGCACGACATCCTGGAGACAATGGGGATCGAGCCGCTGGCCGAATATCTTGTCAGCGAGATCCAGGAGGTCTATCGCCTTCAGGGCGTGAAGATCAACGACAAGCACATCGAGGTGATCGTTCGTCAGATGCTGCAGAAGGTCGAGATCACCGACGGCGGCGACACCACGTTGCTGAAGGGCGAACAGCTCGACCGCGATGAAATGGACGCGACCAACGCCAAGCTTGAGGCGGGGCAGCAGCCGGCACAGGGCAAGCCGATCCTGCTTGGCATCACCAAGGCGTCGTTGCAGACCCGCAGCTTCATTTCGGCCGCGTCGTTCCAGGAGACCACCCGCGTCCTCACCGAGGCGGCGGTCCAGGGCAAGCAGGACACGTTGCAGGGCCTGAAGGAGAACGTCATCGTCGGCCGCCTGATCCCGGCGGGCACGGGCGCGGGCATGAACCGCCTGCGCGTGGCGGCGACCAGCCGCGACGTGGCGCTCCGCGCGCAGCAGCGGGCGATGTCGGCGGCACTGGTCGCACCGGCTACGGCGGCGGAGGAACATGCGGCCGAGCTGGCCCGCAACGCTCGCGACGCGGGCGGCACGGGCGACGATCCGCTCGCCGAAGTCGTGGTCAGCGGTCAAGGTCGCGACGAGGATGCCGGTGAGTATCTGAACAGCTAGTAAGGCCAACGCCGACAGCGACAAGCCGCCGCCCGGACCATGCCGGGCGGCGGTTTTTGTTTGAGCGGTACAGACCCGTGCTGCGCTGGCCATCCTCATCCGCCAGCTCCGATTAGGTGACGCGACAGGATCGACCTGCGCACCGGGGGTGGGTTGCGCCGGACGATCCGCGATCGCATGACAAGGGATGACGTTTGTTCATCCATCGTCCGCCCCGCTGTGACCGTTCAGGCGGAGGCGGCAACGAGTGTAGTGGCGCAGCCAGACGTCACGGTAGCGCCGATCCGCCGCACGGCAATCTTCCTGCCCTTGTTTGCACCGTTTGGCATCGCGAACGGCTATGTCGCCGTCACGCTGGCATTTCTGCTCGGGCGCGCGGGGGTGAGCACCTTCGCGATCGCGACGATCATTGCGGCGTCGATCTGGCCGCAGACGTGGAAGCTGTTGTGGGCGCCGCTGGTCGATACGGGCGGTAATCCGAAACTATGGTACGGCGCGGGCGCGCTCGGTGTCGGCGCGACGTTGCTCGTGATGAGTACGCTGCCCGCGGCCGCCGGGGCGTTGCCGGTGCTGACCGCACTGGCCGTCGCCTCTTCGGTCGCATCGACTTTTGTCAGTATGTCGACCGAGATTTTCCTGACGCACGGTGTCGTGGAGACGATGCGCGGCCGGGCAAGCGGCTGGGGCCAGGCGGGTAATCTCGGCGGATCGGGGATCGGCGGGGGCATCGGGCTGATACTCGCGCAGCATATCGCACGGCCCTGGGTATCGGGCGCGGTACTGGCAGCGATCTGCGTCGCCTGCTGGGGCTTTGTCTTGATGTTGCCTCCCCTGCCCCGCCTCCGGCCAGCAATGCCTTATTGGGCGCAGCTCAGGGCAGTGGTGGGCGACGTCCTGGCGGTCGCGCGATCGCGTCGCGGTTACCTTGCCCTCGCCATCATGCTGCTGCCGATCGCGTCGGCCGGCGTGCCCTGGGCTGCGATTGCTGGCGAGTGGCATGCGGGCGGCGATCTGGTCGCACTGGTCAGCGGGGTGGTCGGCGGTGCGGTGACCGCGGCAGGCGCGCTGGCGGGCGGCTATCTGTGCGATCGGATGGACGTGAAGCGGGCTTACTGTCTGTTCGGATTGTTGGCCGGCGCGACCGCAGCGATGATGGTCGGGGCGCCGCGCAGCCCGGCGGCGTTCGTGGCGGGAACGCTGACCTATGGTTTGTTCGTCGGTGGCGGTTACGCAGCCTATTCAACGGTGGTGCTCGACGCGATCGGACGCCGGTCAGCGGCGACGAACTTCAACGTGATGGCCGCGATCTCCAACGTCCCGATCGCCGGGATGACCAGCTTCGACGGCTGGATGCACGACCGCTATGGTACGGCGGCGATGCTGTATGGTGAGCTTGTCCTGCCCGCCGCGACGATCGCCGCCTTTGCGTTGTTCGCCGCGGCCACCCGGCCTCGCGCGTGATACCGTTGACCCTCGTGGCGAAGGCGCCGGTGCCGGGCGGGGCGCCGCTGCGGCTGATGCGGCGCGGCGGCGACTTCATGATCCTGCTCGACCGCAACGAGCTGATGAGCACGCGGATGAGCGGGTCGGAAGATGCGCTGGGCATGCTGACCTGCGCGCGGCTTGCCAGGGTAGTTGCGCCGCGGGTGCTGATCGGCGGCTATGGCATGGGGTTCACGCTGCGTGCGGTGCTGCGCGCCCTGGGGGCGGATGCGCAGGTGACGGTAGCGGAATTGGTGCCCGACATCATCGACTGGGCGCGCGGGCCGATGGCGGCGTTGACCGCCGGATGTCTGGACGATCCGCGGGTCGCGACACGGATCGAGGATGTACGCGACGCGATCGCGCGCGGCGGGTGGAACGCGATCCTGCTGGACGTCGACAACGGCCCCGACGGGCTGACGCGCGCGGGTAATGACGGGCTGTACACCCGCGCCGGGCTGATGGCGGCGCGGGCGGCGCTGATCCCCGGGGGAGTATTGGCGGTGTGGTCGGCGGCACCCGACGAGGCCTTCGCAAGGCGGCTGACGGCAGCGGGGCTCGCCGTCGACGAGGTCAGGGTACGGGCGCGGCAGAACGGCAAGGGGCCGCAGCACGTGATCTGGTTCGCGCGCCGCGATTGAGGGGGCCTGCGATCAGGCGAAGGCCAACCCGGCCCTGCGCCTGCTGCGGAGTGTAGCGCCGGCTAAGCCGAAGCCCAGGATCATCAGCGCCCAACTGCCCGGCTCGGGCGCCGCCGACGCGAGGTTGTCGAGGAAGAAGGCGTTACAGTCGTCGCCATTGGCGAACTGGATCGAGGCGATGCCGGATTGGCCGGTCATGTCGACGATGACGGTGCCATTGGTGCCGAGCTTGCTCGCGCCGTTGACGCCGAAGATCGCGCCGCCCGCCAGCGCCAGCGTGGTGCCGTTCCTGAAGGTCAAGGTCGCCGTGTCGGACGCTGCCCACGACCATACGTTGAACGACAGATACTGCACCATCGAGCTGAAGCTGACCTTGTAGCTGCCGCCGGGATCGACCTCCAAATAGGTGTTGCCGCCAAGGCTGCGGGCGTAGACCCCGCCCGCCACGGTCTCGCCGCTGACCGGCTTATAGGTGCCGCCGGGCCCGGTGTTGGCCGCGCCCGTGAAGCTTTCGAACACCGTCGCGGTGGTCCAGCCCGGGAGCGAATACACGTTGGGCGTGTAGATGATCGTCGGCGTCGGCGCCTTGACCGGCGTGGCCAGCGCGGGTGCGGCAAGGGTCGCGGTCGCCAGCGCGGCTGCAATGATCGCTTTGTTCATGTCATCCTCGTGTTCAAGGATGAGCTATGCCGCTGCACGTTTGCGCTACAACGTTCCAGCTTGGTTAACGGCTCAGCGACGACGCGAGCGATAAGTCGTTGCCATGTCGCATTATTAAGCACGCCTGTTTGGAACTGCTGTGCCAAAGCGAGGCACAACGAGGCGCGGCCCTCAGCGGCGTCCCACCTTTTTGATGATGCCGGTGAAGCTCAGGATCGGCCGCTCGGCCGCCGTCACCAGCCCGCGCACGAACAGGAGCGAGCGCGCCGCGCGGGTAATCTCGCCCCGCGCCTCCACCCATTCGCCGGTCCGCGCACTGTCCAGAAAGTCACCGGACAGGTTCACCGTCACGCCGAAGCTACCCTCCATTGCGGGCCGCGCAATCGTGAACAGCGCGCTGTCGGCAAAGGTCATCAGGCAGCCGCCATGCATGAAGCCGCCGCCGTTCATGTGCTCGGGTCCGGCCCGAAAGGCGGTGATGCCCGCGCCCGTCTCGTCGACCCGCTCATAGAACGGCCCGGCGCGGGTCTCGAAGGCGTCGCTCTGCCACTGATACCAGCCCGCCCAGTCGCCATCCTCGATGCGCTTGAGGCGGCTGTCCGGCTCATGGGTCGCGCCCGTCCCGATCTGTGCACTCATGCCCGCCTCCTACGCGGTCGGGGCGACGGTGCAACCTCCGGACAGCGCTCGCCGGTCAGGCGTCCGGGTCGGCCTTGCCCTCGCCGAGCACGGCGTCCGGCGCGGGCGTCATGGCGCGCGCGATCGTCTCGAAGCGCCGCCCTTCGGCACGGATCTCGTTGAAGCCGGGCGGCGTATGGCGCAGACGCTTCGACAAGGTGCCGCAGCCGATGAGGCGGATGGTGCGGCCCGCCCGCTCGACCGGCAGATCGAAGGGATAGTGAACGTGCCCCGACAGCACCGCATCGGCGCCCGCCGCAGCCAGCCGCTCCAACGCAGCGCCGCCGCCGCGGGTGCGGGTCGCTTCGGTCAGACCCGCATCGAGCAGCGGATGGTGCGCGGCAACCAGGATCAGGTCGTCCTTGGGGGCCGCCGCGATCAGCTGCAGCGCGGCGGCAAGCGAATGTTCGCTCACCCGCCCCTTCGACTGGTCGACGCGCCATTGCAGTCGCGCCACCGTCTTGAGCGGGACGACCGTGACCCCGGGTACCGCAAGCGGGCGCTCCAGCATCCGTTCGACCGCGGCGTAGCGGTGATAGGGCCGGAACAGGCGGCGGAGCGGGTCCGAATAATAAGGAACATCGTGATTGCCGATTTCCACCGTCACCGGCACGCCCAGGCCGCCCAGCCATCGCGCGCCCGCGTCGAACTCGCCGCGTGTCGCCCGCATCGTCAGGTCGCCGGTCATGATCACCGCGTCGGGCGACTCGTCACGGACGCAAGCCGCGAACCAGGCGAGCGCGTTGGGATCCTCGGCGCCGAAATGGACGTCGCTGAGGTGGAAGAGCTTAGCCATCATGAAGAGGTGTAGCCGACCATGCGCAGTCCCTCTACTCCGTCATGCTGAGCTCGTCTCAGCATGACGGCAGGGTTACTCAGCCCACCTCCGCCAGCGTCCGCGCCTCGTGCATCGGACAGCCATTGACCGCGCCGCGGCGCTCGGCCGACGCGGTGTAGGTGTCCCGGCGCGCGCGGTTGATGTTGCCGAGCGGCTGATGCGCGGCCAGGCCGTGCCAGATATTGAAGGCGAGGCTGTCCTCGGTCCGCGTGCTTTCCATCGGCGTCCACCCCACCTGCGGCGCCACCTCCAGCGTCGCGACGGTCACGAATGGGGCATCGGCCTCCTTCCACTCGATGGTCGCGTCCTCCACCGGCTGCTTGTCGAGGTCGCGGGCAAGCTGGATGCGCAGTTCCCAGGTGCCGCCGCCTTCGATCAGCTCTTCGTTGACCGCCTCGCGGATCGCATCGGGGCGGCCGCTGGTGTGAACGGCCGTGCCCGTAAGGTCCGTCAGCCCCTTCGACACCGGAAACAGCGCCCATTTGGCGACATGGTCACCGTAGCGATAGGCGGTCTGGCTGAAATAGGTCTCGCCCAGCGGATGGACGGGGGCGGCGCCACCGAGCTGCTGGAGGTTGGCCGAGCCGAGCCCCACCGCTTCCAGCCCCGCCTCGATCGGCTGCAGGACGGCGGACAGCGCCTTCTTGACGCCCTCCATCTTGTCGGTGGTCTTGGCGAGCATCTTCAGGTTGGCGAGGAACTTGGCCGTGGTCTTGGCGCCGAACGTCGGCCCATTGACGCCGATGAAATCCTGCGTCGTGTCGCCCTCGGAACCTGGCAGCCGGCCGCCCGCGTGGCGAGTTGACGCTGTCGTCGAGAATGTCTCCCGGCTGGGTGAGATGCGCAGGATCGCCTCGTAGCGGCCGGGGCGGGCGAACAGACCCTGCGCCATATCGGCGGGCAGTCCGTCGGGAACGGTGAACGTGCCGCGCACAATCCCATGCGCCTTGGCATGAACCGCCCGAACGCCGTGCTGATAATCCTTGGCAGTCGTCTCCTGAACGCTGCGGAACTGCTCGTCCGGCTTGCCGATCGTCTCCGCCTCGTCGAGTTAAATGTCTTCAATGGCGGGCGAGAAACGGACGGGCGGGTTCATGGCGGTTCCTTTGACGAAGGTACCTGCCTAACTGTCGGAAATGCGGGGCGTTCCCTCTCGTTCCAGTCACGTTCGCGAGGGGGAAATTACAGGAAGCCCTGGTTCCAGGTCGACTGATTGTAGTTGCCGATGTTCGGCAGCACCGTGGCCATGTCGGTGTTCGACACGCCGAACCAGCTCGCCAGGGTCGACGCGTACTGATCGACCGAGGTGGTCGGTAGCAGCCGCCCCTGGCCCACATCGTCTGCCGTGCCGTTGCCGATCGCGGGCGGGGTTCCGTACATGCGCTGGCCCTTGACCGCGCCACCCATGACGAAGTGCATCGAGCCCCAGCCATGATCCGAGCCGTCGTCGTTCGATTGCAGCGTGCGGCCGAAATCAGAGCCGGTGAAAGTCGTCACCCGGTCCGCCACGCCGAGCTGGACGGTCGTGTCGTAGAACCCGCGCATTGCCGAGCCCAGCGTCGTCATCAGACCCGGATGCTGGGCGACGAGGTTGTCATGCAGATCGTAGCCGCCGGCGCTGACGAAGAAGACCTGGCGCTTGGCGCCGAGCTCGCTCGATACCGAGATCAGCCGCGCCACCATCTTGAGCTGGTCGGCGAGATTGTTGCCGGTCGGAAACTGCGTGAAGTTGGCGGCGGGCGCCCCCGCCAGCGCGGTCGTAACCTGGCTATAGGTGTCGAGCGCGCGCTTCGATACCTTGGCGTGCTCGCTCGCGAACAGATGCGTCGGCGTGCCGGTCATCAGCGAGCGTAGCGTCGACGGCACCGTGGTCGACCCGAACAGCGTCGTTGCGTTGGAGAGCAGCGCGATCGGACCGCCGGTGCCGACCGTATATTGCAGCGCCGACTTGCCGGTCAGGTAGACCGCATTGCCACTGGCGTTGATGCAGGTCAGCGTGGCGGTGCCGTTGCCCGACTGGAACACATCACCGATGCGCCCGCCCCAGCCCGATGTCGCGCCCTCGGGGCTCGACGCCTGGAAATAGCTCTGCTGATCGTTGTGGCTGAACAGCTTTGGCGGCAGCTTGACCGACTGCGCCGTATATTGCGCCTTGGTGGTGGGCTGTACCAGCGTGCCAAGGTTGAGCACAGTCGCCAGCTTGCCCGCGTTGAAGATCGGCAGCAGCGGCGCGAGGTTGGGCGCCAGCGCATATTGCCGCCCGCCCAGCGCGTTGAGCGGCGTCAGCGCCGTCGCGTCGAGCGCGGAGCGGTTGAGCGCGATGTTTTGCCGCGCCGCGGCGTATTGCGCGTAACCGGCGGTGTCATAGGGCGGCAGCGTATTGGCATAGTCGTTGCCGCCATAAAGGAAGACGCAGACCAGCGCCTTGTAGTCGGTCGCGGTCGCCGCCGCCGCCTCGCCGATCGCGCCGAGGCTGGTGACGAAGGGGGTGGCGACGCCGGCGATGCCCAGCGCGCCGGCACGGGCGAGGAAGGCGCGGCGGCTCTGGTCGTGCTCGAAGCAGCTCATCACTTCACCGTAAGGTAGTCGGGCGACGCGAGCGTCAGGAGGATGGCGGTGTTGACCCGGTTCTGAGGCCCGGTCGTCGCGGTGGCCGAGATCGTGTCGATCGCCGCCTTGATCGAGGCGACGGTGGCGGTCGACAGCTGCCCGGCGGCGAGCACCAGATTGACGTCGTCGATCAGCGCCTGGCTGTCCGCCGCCTTGGCGAGGATGGCGGTATAGTCCGCCTTCACGTCGCCGGTGCCGTTGACGATCAGCGCATACATGTAGTTGACATAGGCGATCACCGTCTGTTCGTTGGTGATCTGGAACTCCGGCGCCACCAGCCCGGCGCTGCTGATCGGCGTGTTGGGCGGCGTGTAGCCGGGGCGGAAGAAGTTGAACACCGAGCCGCTGCGCCCCGGCGACTGGGCAAGCCGCGTCGTCGTCGACGAGGTGTCGCCGATCGCCCAGCCATTGGAGGGCGAGGTGACGTTGTACGCACGCGCCCAGCCGGTCAGCCGGGTGAAGGGCTCGCGCAGCCGCCCGGCGGTGGTCGAGGTCAACGCCGCAGCCGAGCGCGCTTCGGTGTCGAGCAGGATCGCCTTTAGCACGGCCTTCATGTCGCCGCGCACACCCGCGCCGTTGTCGGCAAAGGCGGCCGAGACGCGGCCGACATAGGCGGCGGACGGATTCGAGGTGACGAGGCGCTGGATCAGCTGCTTCGACACGAACGGCGCGATGTTGGCGTGCGCGAAGATGGTGTCGAGCGCGACCTTGATCGCCGCGGTGCCGCCACCGCTGGTCGACGCGCCGAGAAAGCTGGCGGTGCCGGTCTCATTGGTCGAGGCCGTCATCACCAGCGGCAGCTTGTAGCGTGCGGGCGTGGTGGAGTCCGACGTGGCCAGGTTCAGCCCGGTGAACACGCGCGCCAGCCCCGACACGTCGGCGGGCGTGTAGGTCTCCAGCGGCACGCCGCCGCTCGTCTTGATCGAACCGTCGGCGTTGAGCTGATAGAGGCCCAGCGTGAACAGCTGCATCAGCTCGCGGGCGTAGTTCTCGTCAGGCTGCGCGCCCGTCGTCGCGTTCGCCTTTTTGTTGCCGAGGAAGGTCAGGAACGAGCCCATCGCGGCGTTGAACGTGATCGCGTCCATGATCTGGCGGTAATTGCTAAAAGCATTGTCGAGCAGCACGTCGACATAGGCCGCCATCGCGAACTGCTTCCAGTTCAGATTGACGCCGCTGATCCCGACCACCAGCATGTCGAGCAGCGCCATGCCGACGCGCTGGCGCAGCTGGTCGGGCTCGGCGATCAGCTGACGCCACATGGTGACGTCGAAGCCCGTCTCCGCGTTGATGTTGGCCGCGACGTTGAAGCCGTTGTTTTGCAGCCAGTCCCAATGCGACGTCGCCCGCGTCATCGCGAACTGGTCGTCCAACCAGGCGCTGTACCCCTTGGCGGAAACGGCGGCGATGCTGTCGGTGGTAGCGCCCATCGTCGTCTGCGCGAGGTAACGGCTCGCCTCGACCTGGGTCGGCGCGGCGACAGTGACGACGACCGGCGGGGTGGTCGTGCCGCCCCCGCCGCCGCTGCTGGTAGAACCGGTCGAGCCGCCGTCGCCGCACGCCGCGAGCGCCAGGGCGGATGCGCCGACCGCCAGCGTCGGCAGCGACAGGCCGGCGCCTGCCACCGGGCCCGCGCCCAGCAGAGCGGCATCGGCGGCCGCCTCATCCACCAAAGGAGAGCCCGTCCCGTCCAGCATATCGTCCCCACCCGCGGCCGATCAGGTCGAGCCGCCTCCAGTTCTTGTGCGGCCCTATTACCCGCTAAACCCTTGCCGGGTAAGGTTAAGGACGCGCCATCCATCGCACCGGCGGGGACGTTGGGCGCAGAAACGTCCGGTACGGAACTGTCGGCCGCGCGCCCGTTACGGTGCATGACCTTTGGCGAGCAGCGCGACCGCCTGCCGATAACCGTCGAGCGTGCCGACATCGACGTATGATTCGCCCGCCCTTACCCCGATCGCCTCGTTGCCGAGCGCCAGCCAGGCGTTGACCAGCGTGCCGATATACTCGTCGCCGCGGCCGGGTTGCCGCCAGAGGTGATGCAGATCGTGAAGGACGCGCCCCGGTATCTTGAACGCGCCCCATACCCAATGGGAGTGCGCGTCAGGCTGCTTCACCTGGATCTCCACGACGCGATCGCCCTCTCCCAGCACCACCGCATCGAACAGGTCGGGACGTTCGACCGGAAACAGCAGGAAGCTGAGCCGATCGTCGGGCAGCCGCGCCAGCGCGTCGGCGGGGAACCAGATCGTGTCGGGCAGGCCGACCAGCACCGGCTCGTCCGCGCTGATCAGCGGCAGGGCACGGAAGATCGCATCGCACAGTCCCGCCGCCTGCGGCTGGACGACGAACGCGGTCGCCGCCTCGCCGGGGATGCCGCCGCCATAGTAACGGACGATGTCGGACTTGGCCGGGCTGATGACGAAGCAGATCTTGCTGGCGCCGCCCGCGATCATCCGCTCGACCAGATATTCGCTGACCGCCTTTGGCCGCTCGGCGCCGTCGGCATCGGTGCGGCTGCCGACCGGGAGCAGCTCTTTGGAAAAGGCGAGCGGCTGGATACGCGTGCCGTTGCCCGCGGCGGGGATGATGCCCCACATCAGGCGGCAGCCTGCGCGGGCGCACGCGCCGCTTCGATCAGCCGCACCAGCTCGGCCGCGCGGGCGGCGCTGCTATGCTCGGCCAGCACCCGTGCGCGTGCGGCGTCGGCGATGCGGCGCAGCTCGCCGTCGCCCAACGCCAGCGCGGCGAGCACGTCATCCGCTTCTGCCGCCAGGAGGATTTCCTCGCCCGGGGTGAAGAACCGCTCCAGCCCCGGCCAGCTGTCCGACACGATCGGCGCGCCGCACGCCGCGGCCTCAAAGAGCCGCCCGGACGGGCACCAGCCCATCGCCGCCATGTCCGCGCGGGTGACATTGAGCGTCAGGCGCGAGGAGCAGAAGAAGGCCGGGTGATCGGCGGGGCCGACATGGTCCATAAAGTGGATGTTCGGCTGCCAGGGAAAATCGGCGGGGTAGCTCGACCCGCCGAGCACGAACCGCTGCTCCGGCGCGCGCCCGGCGGGCGCGACGAACAGCCGCTCGACCGTCGGCTGGCGGTCGGCGGCGTAGGTGCCGAGATAGGACAGGTCGCCCCTGAACATCGCTCGCGGCGGGGCGGGATGGTGGGTGCCGGGATCGACATGGCCGTAAAGCGGCGCCGCCGCCCGCGCGCCAAGCCGGTCGCGCAAGGCGTCGAGGGCGGGGCCACCGGTGTAGCTCAGCACCAGGTCGAAACCACCCAGCCCATGCGGCGGCAGGTAATCGACCGTCTCCCCCGCCGCGAGCCGCGCCAGCGTCACGGGCGTGTCGAGGTCGTAGAACAGACGCACGCCCTGTCCCTCCGCCTCGATCAACGCGGTCGCCGCCACGGCGTCGGGACAATAGGATGTGACGATCAGCGCATCGGCGTCCAGCAGGTCGCGTCTGGCGGCGAGCGCCTCCGCCCAGTCGGTGTAGAGCAGCAGCCGCCCGCCGGGCAGGTCGTGCACGTCGCGCTTGTGCCGATACCAGGGCACGTCCTTCTCGACGAAGGTGACATGATGTCCCGCCGCCGTCAGCGCGCGGATCAGCCCGCGCCACAGCGTCGCATGGCCGTTACCCCAGGACGAGCTGACGGTCAGCCCGAACACCACGATCTTCAATTGCTGCCCGCCTCCCCCGGTCGCGCGCCAACGGGGAGGCGGCCGCCGCGTTCCGTTCTGCACGCTACAAAGCGGCGCGGCGTTGCGTCAGGTTAACGGCTCGACCAGCGGGAACCAGAAATCGAACCGGTCGAGGCAGGCGAGAAGGCGGGCAAGCGGGGCACTGTCGCCCTCGACCGCGGCATCGCCCAGCTGCTGCTCGCCGCCGACCAGCGCGATCAGCGTTGGGCGCGCGAGGCTGACGATCGGCTGTTTAGCGGGACGGTGATGCAGGACACCATTCGACAGCTCGACCTCGAATGCCTCGCCCGTATCGGTGAAGCCGAGCACGAAGCGATTGTCCTCGGCCCTGGCGGCGTCAACGCGCACCGCCAGCGCCTCCAGCAACTGGCCGGCGGGCAGCGCGCGGAGCTGGTTGAGCGAGCCCTGCCGCGGCGTGCCGCTCTTTGGCAGCGGCGCCCGCAGCTCCTTCGCGCCGCTCAGGTAGAAGTCGCGCCACGGCCCCGACTCCGCCTGATAGCCGAGCTGCTCCAGCGCATCGGCCTGCAGCGCCCGCGCATCGGCATCGGCCGGGTCGGCGAAGACGAGATGGTTCACCAGCTCCGCGACCCAGCGGTAGTCCCCCGCGTCATACGCCGCCCGCGCCGTCGCGAGCAGCGCCGCCGCCCCGCCGCACGCCGCGACATAGCGCCGCCCCGCCTCGACCCGCGGCAGCGGGTGGAGTGTCGCCGGATTGCCGTCGAACGCGCCCAGATAGCGCTGATAGACCGCCTTAGCATTGTGGTTGAGCGTGCCGTAGAAGCCCCGCGTATGCCATTCGGCGGCGAGCCCGGGCGGCAGCGCCAGCTGCTCGGCGATCTCCGCCGGACCGAGTCCGTGGTTGGCGAGCCTGAGCGTCTGGTCGTGGATCAGCTTGTAGAGGTCGCGCTGCTGCAGCAGGAAGCGCCGGATCGCGTCGCCGCCCCAGCGCGGCCAGTGATGGCTGGCGAACAGTGCTTCCGCCTCACCACCCCAAAGCCGCAGCGCCTCGTCGATGTAGCGGCTCCAGTTGCGCGCATCGCGCACCGGCGCGCCGCGCGGGGTGTAGAGGTTGTGGAGGTGGCAGGTGCAGTTCTCCGCGATGCACAGCGCTCGGCTAGCCGGGAAGTAGAAGTTCATCTCCGCCGGCGCTTCGGTGTCGGGCGTCAGCTGGAACACGATCTCCACGCCGTCGACGACGTGGCGCTCGCCGGTACGGGTGATGCTGACGGTGGGCGGCACCAGCCCGACCGTGCCGCGCGACACCGCCTTGCCCAGCCCGCAATCAACATGCCCCTGCGCGTCGATCGGCAGCGTCGCGCCATACATATAGGTCGCCCGGCGGCCCATCACGTTGCCGCACAGTACGTTCTCGCTGACCGCGTGCTTCAGGAAGCCTTCGGGCGCGTAGATCGGGCAGCCCGCACCATTGGATCCTGGCGGCAGCACACCGCGGATGCCGCCATAATGATCGACGTGACAGTGGGTGTAGATTACTGCCGTCACCGGCCGCTCGCCAAGCTGCGCGTTGGCGAGCGCGAGCGCCGCGGCCGCGGGCTCGGCGCTGGTCAGCGGGTCGATGACGATCCACCCGCTCTCGCCGCGGACGAAGGTGACGGTCGACAGGTCGAAGCCGCGGACCTGCCAGATGCCGGGCACCACCTCGTACAGCCCGTGCCGCCCGTTCAGCTTCGCCTGCCGCCACAGGCCGGGATGAACCGTGGCGGGCGCGTCGCCTTCGACAAAAGCGTAGGGCCGCTGGCTCCAGATGCCGGGGATCTCCGCATGCTCGATCGTTGCGACGAAGCCGCGATCGGCGAGCGCGAAGGCGTCGTCCTCGCGCGGCAGCGCCGCGGCGGCACGGGCCTGCGCCGCGCAGGTGGCGGCGGTGGCGTCGTTGCGGGTCATGGCTGCGTCGCGTGTTGCATGTTGTCCATGTTGTCCCCACGGGATGTGGTCTGCAGCGCCGTCGGGGCTACGCCTTGTGGTCTGTGCACGCCGATTTGATCGGGCAGCATGGCGGGGCGTCGGTGCATATCTGCATGAAGCATGATCGGGCGCTTGTAGGACAGGAAAAACACCAGGCCCCCCGGCCAAGGCCGGGTTGCCGACGCCAGGCTCGCTGTAGCCGGGTCGCGACCTTCACCGGGGCGAGAGCGTGCCTATATCAGCGCGAACGTGACCTGCCGCCTGATCGGGTCCGCGTCGGTCAGCCGCACCGTCACCGACGCCCCCGGCACCACCCCCTTGTCCGGCACCCGCGCCACCACTGCCGGGTCGGCGAGCTGGATTCGCGCGCCGTGGTCGTCCACGTCGGTCACCGTCGCCGCGAAAGTCTGCCCGGCTGCGGGCGCGAGCACCACCGCTTCCGCCAGGTCGACGACCGCGCGGGTCACCCGTGATGCCAGCGCGTCGGCGCGCGCCATAACGGCGGGCAGCCGCTCGAACGCCGCCGTGACGCCGTCGGGCACGGCCCGTCCGCTCGCGACCGCCAGCGCCGCCTGCACGACGTAGCGGTCGGCGAGCCGCCGCAGCGGCGCGGTGGCGTGGCAATAGGTCGCCGCCACCGCGGCGTGCCACGGGATCACGCCGGGGCGGTACGGGGCATAGCCGGCTCCCTGCCCCGCCCGCCGGATCGCGACCATGAACGCCGCTTCCCGCGGCACGTCGCCGCGCAGCCCACGCTGGAAGTCGGCGAGCGACTGCGCCGGTGACCAGTCGAGCCCCAGCGCCGCGGCGCTGTGCCGGAGCCGCGCCACCGCGCGGTTGTCGGGCGCGGCCATGACGCGGAACAGCCCGGTGCCGTGCGCCTGCAAAGCCTGGGCGACGGCGAGGTTGGTCGCGAGCGACAGCGCCGCGTTACGGTCCTCCGCCGGCAGCAGCGGGCGGAAGGCCAGCGTGTAGCCGCCGTCCGCCGTCCGCGCGACCTCCTGTTCCGGTGGGTCGACCCGCGCCGCGCCGCGCCGGTCCTCGGCGGCGGTGACGCGCGCGGCGAAATCGACGAAACCGGCGGGCAGATCGGCGTCCGCGACCGTTTCATAGGCCAGCTTGGCGCGGCTGCGGATCAGCGCGCGTTCGACGCCGTCCAGTGTCGCGGTTCCGTCGGGGGCGACGCGGACCGCGAACACCACCGCCGGGCGCGGGCCGCCGGGAAGCAGGCTGGCCGCCGCCTCGCTCAGCTGCGGCGGATAGAGCGGGGCCTTGCCGTCGGGCAGGTACAGCGTCTCGCCACGCGCCCATGCTTCGACGTCGAGCGGGTCGCCGTCGCGCACGAACCAGGCGACGTCGGCGATCGCGTAGCGGAGCAGCAGGTCCGCGCCGCCACTTGCCCCCAGCGCCTCGATCGTGAATGCCTGATCGAGGTCGGTCGAGGCCGCGGGATCGAGCGTGACGAACGGCAGGTCGGTGCGGTCGACATGCTCATCCGGCACCCGCTGCACCGCCGCGTCGGCGGCCGCGATCACCGCGGGAGGAAATGCGGCGGGAACCTGAAACTCGGCGCGCAGCTGCGCCAGACCGGGGCCGAGCGCGGCGGGGGAGTCGAGAAGCGTCTTCACCCGGCTACCGTAGCGGCTGCACCCCGGTCCCGTCGACAGACGCCTGCGGTCAGACCGTGGTCAGCCAGTGACCAGCTTCGTCAAGAAATAGGTCAGCGCCGCCGTCAGCCCCGCCGCGGGCAGCGTCAGGAACCAGGCGACGACCAGATTGCTGGCGATGTTCCAGCGTACCGCCGACGCGCGCCGCGCCGCGCCGACGCCGATGATCGCGCCCGTGATGGTATGCGTCGACGACACCGGCACCCCTCCCCACGTCGCCATGAACAACGTGATCGCGCCGCCCGTCTCCGCGCAGAAACCCTGAAACGGGGTCAGCCGCGTGATCTTCGACCCCATCGTGTGGACGATCCGCCATCCGCCCGACAGCGTGCCCAGCGCGATCGACGTGTAGCAGGCGATCACCACCCAAGTCGGCACGTGAAACGCGCCGCCCAGCTGTCCCTGCGAATAGAGCAGCACCGCGATGATCCCCATCGTCTTCTGCGCGTCGTTGCTGCCGTGTCCGAGCGAGTAGAGCGCGGCCGAGATCAGCTGCAGATGACGGAAGCGGCGATCGACCGCCAGCGGCGTGCGTTTTCGCACCAGCCAGCTGACCAGCAGCACCAGCGCCAGTGCGATGAAGAACCCGACCGGCGGCGAGAAGAAGATACCGCCGACAGTCTTGAAAACGCCCGTCCAGACGACCGCGCTGATCCCGACCTTGGCGATACCCGCGCCGAGCAGCCCGCCGATCAGCGCATGGCTGCTCGATGAGGGGATGCCGAGGACCCAGGTCGCGATGTTCCACACGATCGCGCCGATCAGCGCGGCGAAGATCACCGTCGCATCGATGATGTGGGCGTCGATGATGCCCTTGCCGATCGTGTCGGCGACCTTGAGCCCGAACAGCCAATAGGCGGCGAAGTTGAAGAACGCCGCCCACAGCACCGCATGCTGCGGCTTCAGCACCCGCGTCGACACCACGGTGGCGATCGAGTTCGCGGCGTCGTGCAGGCCGTTCAGGAAGTCGAAGAACAGCGCCACGCCGACCAGCGCGCACAGGAGGGGAAAGGCGATCATCGCCGAGGCCCGTTGGCCAGGCCGCCACCGTCAGGCATGGTCGATCACGATGCCCTGGATCTCATTGGCGACATCCTCGAACCGGTCGACCACGCGCTCCAGGCTGTTGTAGAGCTCCCGCTCGATCACGAAGCGCATCGGATCGGTTGGACCGACCGTCTTGAACAGCGTCTTCAGCCCGTCGACATGGATGTCGTCCGCCTGCCCCTCCAGCTTGATCATGCGTTCGGTCAGCTCGGAAATCCTGCCGCCGTTCGCGCCGATGTTGCGCAGGAGCTGGACCGCGTCGGCGGTGACCCGCGCGGACTCGACGATGACGCCGCCCATGTCGCGCATCTGCGGGGCGAACTGGGTCACCTCGTAGAGCGTGGCGGAGGTGGCGAAGGTGTTGATCTGGTCGATCGCGTCATCCATCACCCCGATCAGCTCGGAGATGGCGCTGCGGTCGAACGGCGTCACGAAGATGCGGCGGACATCCTGCAGCACCTCGCGGGTCAGATCGTCGGCGCGGTGTTCCTCCTCGACGATCCGCGCGACATGCGCCGCCCCGTCGCCATCGCCCGACAACAGCTTCGCCAGCGCGTCGGCGCCCGCGACGAGCGTCTGAGCATGCGCCTCGAACTGGTCGAAGAAGCGGCCCTGCTTGGGCAAGAGCGACTGGAACCAGCCCAGCATCGGCGGGGAACTCCTTCGTGACGGCAAGCGGACGCGCGCGACGGCGCATCGCCGGGCAGCGGCGATTCTTCATTGCCGCGTGACGAGGCATCGCCCCGGAGTGTTACAAGTTGATGACGCGGGAACGCGGCGCCCGTCCGGCGGTTGTGCCGACCGGAGACGAACCGATGGCGAAGACGACGAAGGGCCAGGACGCGACCGTCGAGCGCGTGATGCACGAGTTCAAGGACGGGACGCTGAGGTCCGGCAGCGGCGACAAGGTGACGAGCCGCGGCCAGGCGATCGCGATCGCGCTGAGCGAAGCGGGCGAATCGAACCGGGTCTCGCCGGCCGAGAACCGCAGGCGCGTGGCGCACACCCGGCGGCAGGAGCGCGGCGACGGACCAACACGGGCGGCGCTGTACGGGAAGGCGAAGCTGCAGCAGGTCGCTGGCCGGTCGAAGATGAGCAAGGCGGAGCTGGCGCGCGCAGTGAAGTAGCGCAAAGGCGTCTCACGCCGATGCCGGCCAGCCTTCCTTCTCCAGCACCGGCAGGGCCGCCAGCGCCGCGGCGGTGAGACCGCACGTCACGCCGTCATGCCCGAACCGCAGCCCCTCGGGCGCGAGTGCGTGGAGGCGTTCGCCAACACCGCCGACGCCGCCCTCACTGACCACCAGATAGGCGAGCGCCGCGCCGTCGCAGCGCATCATCGCTTCGACCACCTGCCCCAGCTTTGCATCGCCCTGCCCGGTCAGCGGCGCGCCGATCAGCGCGCCGCCTGCGAACAGCGTCGGCGCCTGCGCGGCCGCACTGCGCCGCGCAGCGACCGCGCCACCCTCGTCATAGCGCGCCTGCCGCCCCAGCCAGCGCCAGATGCCGATCAGGTTCACGCCGGTGAGGAAGATGTTTGAATAAAGCAGCTGCGGCTGGTCGCCCTTGCCGAGCGCCACCGTGACCCAGCTCAGCGATCCGACGGTGAAGACGATGAAGCCGAAGCCGGTGATCCGCGCCCCCAGATTGGCCGCGGTCATCACCGCGGCGATGGTAGTCGCGACCAGCGCGATCCATCCGGCCAGGTCGGCGGTGGTCATGGGTGTGCCCTTCAAAGGCGAACGCCGCGCCCGGTAGCCCGGACGCGGCGCTCGATGCAGTCACGCGATCTAGCGAGAGACGACCACCAGCTCGGTACGGCGGTTCTGGAAACGGCCGCCCGCCGTAGCGTTGGTGTCGACAGGCGCGGTCTCACCGCCGCTCGCGGTCGCGATCCGGTCTGCGGCGATGCCCTTGGCGACCAGCGCCGCCTTGACCGCGTCCGCCCGCGCCTGGCCCAGCCGCTGGTTGGCGGGATCGGAGCCGCGGCTGTCGGCATAGCCCGCGATCCTGATCTTGGCGTTGCCATATTGCTTCAGCACATCGGCGACCTGCTGCACCTCCGCCTGATCGGCGGCGCGTATGTCGCTTCTGGCGGTGTCGAAATTGACCTGTTCGAAGGTGAAGGTCCGCGGCGTCGCCTCCGCTCCGCCCAGATACGTGCCCAGTCCCGATACCCCGAGCGCCGCTGCGTTCGGCGCGTTCGGCGTCTGCGCGACGACCTCGCTGTTGGTGGCGGTCGTCGTGGTCGTCGTCGCCTCGTCATGATGCCCGCAGGCCTTGGTAAGCAGGAGCAGAAGCAGCAGCAGGCCGATCAGGCCGACGATCCAGGGCAGATAGAAATTGCGACGCGGTGTCGCCCCGTCGACCGCGCGGTTGAGCGTTGCGGGGAGCGGATCGGGGATTGCGCCCAGCCCCGCTCCCGTCGCCGCGGCGGCGCCCGCGGCCGGTCCTGCGCCGCCCGGGATCGCGGAGATCGCCGGGATCGACAGGTGAACCTGCTCGTCGACGCGCGCGACCGAGGTCAGCGGGATGAAATGATGCGAGCCGTCGCGCGAATCGGTCTTGGTCAGCTTGATGCGATCGCCTTCGACCGCGTCGACGGTGCCGACATGCGCTCCGTCCGAGCCGATCACCGGCATGTGCGGCTGAATGCTGCTGGTATCCACCATGAGACTCTCCTCTACCCGGGCGAGGAGCCCGGTCGTTATGATGGGTAGCGAACGGGTCGCGGGCAGAGGCGGTTCCGGGTACCCCCCTGGCTCCACCCGCCGTGGCGTCCGCGCCGAGCGTTACATCTGCATCAGCATCTGGATGTGGTGCTGCACCACCGGAACGATTGTGCCGGCGACGCGGCGCAGCGCGGGCGCCGTGCCGTCGGCGGCATAGGCCTGCTGCACCGCCAGCGCCTGATCATGCGAAGCCCGTTGCTGCGCGACATAGGCGGCATCGCGCGCGGCGCCCTGCTCGGCACGCAGCTGTGCCACCATCTCGGCCTGCGCGGGCGTCAGCACCGGCGGCATCGGCCGGACATGCGACGCCATCGCCGCGTGCTTCACGTCGTTGGTGCTCTTGGCGTGATCGGTCAGCATCATCTGCGCAAAGGCGCGGATGCGCGGATCGCGGGTGGTCTGGAGGACGACCTGCGAAGAGGTGCGCTCGTACAGGTCGCTCGCGCCCGCGGTCTTGACGTAATCGGCGGGGCTCATCGCCTGCGCCATAAGCGGCGCCGCGGCGAGCAGGACGGCGGGTGCGGCGAGGAAGGAAAGCTTCATGGTCATCACTCCTGAGGGTCAGCGGGTAAAGGCGGTGCGCAGGCGCGCGATCGCGTAATTCTCGGCATCGGACGCGCCGCGCACGACCGGCCCCATGCCGAAGAACTCGTGCGTCACGCCCGGAAAGGTGCGCTGTTCGACGCGGTCGCCGGCGCTGCGCATCGCCGCCGCCAGCGTCTCGCCGTCCGACCGCAACGGATCGATCCGCGCATTGACGATCGTCGTCGGCGGCAGATCGCGCAGGTCGGCGGCGACCAGGTTGAGCCGCGGATCGCTGCCCTCCGTGCCGGTGGTCTGATAGTAGTAGGCGAACCAGCGCAGCATCGGCGTGTTGAGCGGCTTGGCCAGCGCCGCGTCGGTCCGCGACGGCAGCGTCGGCGTGCTGTTGGCGATAGGATAGACGGCGAGCACGTGCAGCGGCGCCGTAAGCCGGTTGTCACGCGCATAGATCGCGGTCGCGACCGCCAGGTTGCCGCCCGCACTTTCGCCTGCCAGCGCCAGCCTGGCCGGGTCGCCGCCCCAACTGGCCGCATTGTCCAGCACCCAGCGATAGGCGGCGGCAGCATCGTCGTGCTGGGCGGGAAACTTGAACTCGGGCGCGTGGCGATATTCGACCGACACCACGATTGCGCCGAGCTGCTTCGCCATCAGCCGCGGCGTCGCATCATAGGTGTTGACGTCGGCAATCACCCAGCCGCCGCCGTGGAAATAGACGACCACCGGCATCGGCCCGGCGCCGGCCGGTGCGTCAGGCTTGTAGATGCGGGCATACTGCATCGGGTCGCTGCCATAGGGCAGGTCCCGGGTGACGACCGCGAGATCGGGTGCGGTCGACATACCGCGCCGGCGCATCACCGCCTTGACGGCGTCGGCGGGGCTCGGCTGCAGGCGCGCCTGCACCGGGGTCAGCGTCTCGATCGGCCGCGCGCCCAACGCCGCCTGCTGATCGAGCACCGCCTGCATGTCCGTTGCGGGGCGCGGCGGCAACGGTGCGCGCATCGCGGGATGCGGCGGCGGCGGCGCGTTCAGCGAATTGGTCGATTGGGCGAGAACCGGGGCGGCGACGCCAAGCAGCAATGCAATTGAGAGCAGGCGACGCTTCATAGATAAACCTCGGATGAACAGTACGGACGACGACTGAACCGTGCAGCGCCGCAAGCGTTCCGCCGATCGGGTATGCTGTTCACCTAGGTTAAGTGTTTGACGCCAAGTCAGTCCTTCACCGCCGCCCATGACGCGGCTCCATCCGGCCGATGCCGCGCGCAGCTTGACCGGGAAGCACAGCACATCGAATCCGGCCGGCGGCAGCTGGTCGAGTTTGGCGAGCTTTCCCAGCTGGCAGTAGCCGATCGCCCGCCCTGCCTTGTGCCCTTCCCAGATCAGCGATGCGTCGCGCGTGGCCGCCCAGCGCCGCGCGGTATGGATAAAGGGCGCGTCCCGCCGGGCAAGGCGCCGTCCTGTGTCGACGCGTAGTGATACGGCGCATCGATGTGCGTGCCGTTGTGGGTCGACAGCTGGGCCCGCTCCACCGCCCAGCCTTCCCCGTCGGGCAGGTCCGCCGCGGTCAGCCCGGCAAAAGACGCCGCCAGCTCGGCAACCGTATCGCGGTGCGCATGATAGGCGATCTGCGGTCCGGCGCCGGGCGGATCGGCGGGCACGTCATTCTCGATCGTCACCGGCAGGTCGATCAGCCGCCCGGCCATATCCTCTCCTCCGCCATGCTGCACAGCATTGTCGCAATCACAATGCTTTGCTAGCCCGGCCTCCGTGACAGCATCCGCCGATCTCGCCCGTGTGCGGCTTACCGAGGCGCTGGTCGCCACCGGGGCCGAGGACCGCGAGGCGTTCCGCCGCCTGTATAGTCTTTCCGCCGCGAAGCTTTTCGGCATCTGCCTACGTATCTGCGGGGAACGCGAGGCGGCGGAGGACGTGTTGCACGAGGTCTATCTGACGGTGTGGCGGCGGGCGGGGGCATTCGAGCCCGGGCGCGCCAGCCCGATCACCTGGCTGGCGACGATCGCGCGCAACCGGGCGATCGACTGGCGCCGGGCGCAGATCGGGGCTCAGGGTGGAAGGCGGTTCACGGCAGTCGACGACCTGCCCGACATCGCCGATCCGGCGCCGTTGGCGAGCGACATGCTGGAGGAAGCGGGTGAGGCGGCGCGGCTGCACGGCTGCCTTCGCGGGCTGGAGGCGCGTCAGCAAGCGGCGATCCGCGTCGCCTTTTTCGACGGCGTCACCTATGCAGAGCTGGCCGAGCGGGAGGATGTACCGCTGGGAACGATGAAAAGCTGGGTGCGTCGCGGGTTGATCGCGCTGAAACGGTGCTTGGCCGAATGAGCGACGACGCACCCGATCTGTCCCCGGCTGCCGATGAGGCGGCAGCGGCCGAGCTGGCGCTGGGGCTGCTGGACGGCGCCGAGCGCGCGGCGGCGCTGCGCCGCGTGCTGGCCGAAGCTGGCTTTGCCGCAGAGGTCGAAGGCTGGCGCCGGCACTTCGCCGCCCTGTTTGCGCAATTTCCCGAGACGGAACCGGGCGAGACGCTGCTGCCGCGGATCGAGGCCAGCCTTGACGGGCGCTTCCCCGTTGCGGCGTCACGCGGGCGGCTGTGGCCGGCGGTTGCGGCGCTGACCAGTCTCGCCGCCGCGATCCTGCTCGTGCTGCTGCTGCGGCCCGCGGCATTGGCGCCGCCGGTCCAGCCTGCATCCCAGCTAGCAGCCGCGATCGTGCCGACCGGGGCGGGCGAGCCGCTCAGCGCGATCTACGACGCCCGCGCGGGAACGCTGCGGCTGACCGCGGCGGCGCTGGCCGATACCCGTCACGCCGCCGAGCTGTGGGTGATCGGCGGCGACGGCGTGCCTCATTCGCTCGGGCTGCTCCGCGATGGCGCCCAGACCGCGCTCACCGTCGCGCCTGCCGACCGCGCCCGGCTGGGCCCTGCGGCGGTCCTGGCGGTGTCGATCGAGCCGCTCGGCGGGTCGCCGACCGGGCTCCCGACCGGGCCGGTGGTGGCGAAAGGCGCGCTCGCCACCGCCTAGGTGCATCCGCGGGCGCATCCGTCCCGTATCTCCCGCAGCGCCCGATCAAGCGGCGCCGCCAAAGGAGATCTTTGCGATGCCGACTTTCCGTCCCGCTCTTGCCGCCGCCCTCTTGCTCGCCGGCACCGGCGCCGCCGTCTACGCCCGGGGCAACCCGATGGTCGGCGGCGCGGCGATGTACGCCAACAAGACGATCGTCCAGAACGCCGTCAACTCGCATGACCACACCACGCTGGTCGCCGCGGTGCAAGCCGCCGGACTGGTCGACACGCTCAACAGCGCCGGGCCGTTCACCGTCTTCGCGCCGACCAACGCCGCCTTCGCGAAGCTGCCGGCCGGCACCGTCGACACGCTGGTCCGGCCCGAGAACAAGGCGCAGCTGACCGGTATCCTGACCTATCACGTCGTGGCGGGTCGCATGACTTCGGCCGATATCGCGCGCGCGATTCGCGCCGGGCATGGCCATGCGACGCTGACCACGGTGCAGGGTGAGCCGCTGACGGCGATGATGGCGGGCGGGCGGCTGGTGCTGACCGACGCACATGGCGGCACATCGATGGTGACGACCAAGGACGTCATGCAGTCGAATGGCGTCATCCACGTCGTCGACACGGTGTTGATGCCCTGAATGTCCGGACGGGGGAGCCGTGACGGCTCCCCCGCTTCGACCGTTTCCTCAACTCTCCCCACCGAGAGGCGGATTGCTGTGTCCCCCATTCCCTGGCGCGACCACGCCGCGCTGATCCGCACTACCGATGCGAGCATCCATGACGGCGGTCGTGCGATCGTCGCCGAAGGGCCGCTGCACCGCGTCGTCGAGCTGGCGAACGATCTGCCGCCGGCGGAACTCGACCGGCATTTCATCTCGCTGCCCGATCGGCATGCGGCGCCCTATCGCTTCGAGGGCGCCGCGATCCATGCGCTGCTGGGCAGGCTCGACCGCCCCGGCGCGCTCGACTTCATGACGCGGCAGGCGGCGGCGCGACGCTAGCGCAGGCGCGCCTGCGGCGGCGCCACCACGAATCGTGCCCCCGGCCCGGCGTCCTCCACCCGCGTCGCCAACCCGTGCCGCGTCGCGATCACCCGCACCAGCGCCAGTCCCAGCCCGTGACCCGGCGCGCGCGACTGCGCCCGGCCGAAGCGGCGGAAGATCAGCTCGCGGTCGGCGGCCGGCACGCCCGGGCCCGAATCCTCGACGGTGATGACCGGCCCCGCCGCGACCACCAGCCGCACCCGCTCGCCCGCCGGCACGAACTTGCAGGCGTTATCGAGCAGGTTGGCGATCAGCCGGGTCAGCTGCATCCGCTCGCCGCGCATCGTCACGTTTGGGGCGATCCGCGCGGCGAAGTCGAGCCCGCGCTCCTCCGCACTCGCCGCATAGAGGTCGGCGAGGTCGGCAGCGACCTCCGACAGATCGACCACGCCGCGCTGCGTCGGATCGAGCGCTTCGCCCAGCGCGATGTCGAGCAGCGCGTCGAACAGCGAAACGATCGAGCGGATATCGTCGCGCGCCGCGTACAGCTCCGTCTGCATCCCCACGTCCGGCGCAAGCGCCAGCACATGCCGCAGCCGGGTATCGAGATGTGCGAGCGGCGTGCGCAGCTCATGCGCGATGTTGGCGCTGATCTCGCGCTGCACCGCCAGCAGTTGCGCGATCTGGGCCAGATGGGCGTGGACATGCCCCGCCAACCGCCCGAACTCGTCGCCGTCACGCGCATTGACCCGAGCGTCGCTGTCGCCGCCCTGAAACCGGCGAAACACCGCGTTGATCCGCGCCACCCGCTCGGCTAGCCGGCGCGCGGTCAGCAGCCCGAACGCCAACGCGCCCAGCAGCGCCGCCGCGCCCGCCCAGGCGAGCCTGATGCGCAGCGCCGCGTTGACCCGTGCGGCTGGCGCCAGGCTGCGCCCGACATAGAGGGTCAGCCCACCCCTCAGCCGCGTTGCCCGCACCAGCAACGGCTCGCCGTCCGATACGACGCGCGCCGCCGCGGAGCGCGCCGGGTCGACCGCCACCGGCGGGCGCAGATTGCCGGTCAGATAATAGCCCTGCGCATCGAGCAGCAGGTAGTGCGCCTGCGCATCCGATTTGCTGACCACATCCAGCCGATCGTCGATGCGCTTCTTCAGCCCGGTCGCGCCGCCCTGCACCGCGACGTCGACCAGTCCCGCCAGATCGGTGTCGATCGTGTGCAGTGTGTCCGCCTCCATCGCGCGCGCCACCGTGATCAGCGCCGCGACCGCAAAGGCGAGCACCGCCGCGAGCACCACCGCCGCCGTCAGCGCCGCCTGTCGCACCGCGATCGAGCGGAAGAAGCTCATCTCACATCACGGGGCTGTGCAGAGCCTCCGGCACCGCACGCAGACGGTAGCCGGTCCCGCGCACAGTCTCCAGACAGGACGGGGCCGCGCCGTCTTCCAGTTTGCGCCGCAACCGGACGAGGTTGACGTCGATGACGTTGGTCTGCGGATCGAACGACAGCTTCCAGACGTGGAGCAGCAGCATCTGGCGCGTCACCACTTCGCCGGCGTTTTCCATTAGATATTTGAGCAGCTCGAACTCCTTGGGGCTGAGCCCCAGATGGCGTCCGGCGCGATGCGCCGTACGCGCGGACGTTGAGTTCAATGTCGCCGTGGATCAGGATGGGCTGGTTGGCGATCGCCCCCGCCCGCCGGTGCAGCGCCCGGATACGGGCGACCAGCTCGCTCGGCTCGAACGGCTTGGCGAGATAGTCGTCGGCGCCGCCGTTCAGCCCCTCGACCCGCTCCTCCGACCGCCCGAGCGCGGACAGCATCAGGATGGGCTTCTCGACACCCGCCTGCCGCAGCCGCGTGATCGCCGCCACGCCGTCCAATCCGGGCAGCATCCGGTCCATTATGACCACATCAACCCCCGCCTGCCCCGCGATCCGGACACCGGTCTCGGCGTCGCCGACGCGCGTCACCGTTATGCCGTCGTGTTGCAGACATTCGGCGATTGCGACGGCGGTCAGTGCATCGTCCTCGATCAGCAGCACATGCACCGGCGCCCCCCTGCCCCGTTCGTCGTCCTTATTGCGCGGCCGTCACCGCGGGGCCGGTGACAAAGCCGGTTATGCGCGCATCGGTTCGTCCGCCTCGCTGGCGGCGGCGCCCCCGCGCATCTCCTCGATCAGCGCGGCGATGCGGCGATAGCGATGTACCCCCTCGCGATGCCCCACCAGATTGAGCGCGATGGTGCGCTCCGCCACCCACCGCGCGGCGTCGTCGCCATGGTCGCGGATAATGGCGAGCGCCTCGGCCTGAAGAGCGTGATCGGGCGGCATTGGCGGCAAGCTACGTCCAACGGCCCGATATGGATGCAAGGAATGGGAAGTTATTACCGGACACCCTGCTCGGAAGTCCAGCGCGACGCTGCGGGATGCCGCGACCCCGTTGCACCCTTGCCACGTCTCATTCGAACGGCGGCGCATCCGCCAGCGGATCATGGCCACGCACGTCGCGCATCATCAGCCCGGCAATCAGCGCCACCCCGCAAACAGTGGTCGCGTACCAGAAAAAACCGCTCTCCCGCCCCGCCTGCTTGAACGACAGGGCGACGTATTCCGCCGTGCCGCCGAACAGCGCATTGCCGACCCCGTAGGCCAGGCCGACGCCGAGCGCGCGGACTTCGATCGGGAACAGCTCCGCCTTGAACAGCCCGCCGACCGAGGTGTAGATCGCATTGATCGTCAGCGCCGCCAGCACCAGCGCGAACGCCGCGCCTGTGCTCTGCACCCGCCCCAGCCACGTCATCAGCGGCACCACCGTCAGCGTCGCAAGCGCGAACGAGGCGACGATGTTGGCCTTGCGCCCCCAGCGGTCGGACAGCGCGCCCCACAGCGGCTGCATCAAGGCGAACGGCACCAGCACCGCGGTCATCACCCAATTCGCCGCCTTCGGGTCCAGATGCGCCGTATTGACCAGGTATTTCTGCATGTAGGTCGTGAAGATGTAGAAGAAGAGCGACCCGCCCGCGGACAGGCACAGCACGATCGCGAACGCACGCCAATGCGGCCGCAACCCGGCGATGGTCCCCGCCCGCCCGCCGCGGTCGCCGCCGGTCTCGTGCATCAGGCGGCGGAGCGACAACACGCCCAGCGCCGCCAGCGCGCCGATCGCAAACGGGATGCGCCAACCCCAAGCTTTCAGCGCCGCATCGGGCAGCACCTGCTGGAGGAGCAGGATGACGAGCAGCGCGAGCAGCTGGCCGCCGATCAGCGTGACATACTGGAACGACGCCCAAAAGCCGCGCCGCCCCGCAAACGCGATCTCGCTGAGATAGGTCGCCGCTGTCCCGTACTGCCCGCCGGTGGAAAACCCCTGCACGATGCGCGCGAGCAGCAGCAGCATCGGTGCGGCGGTGCCGAGCGTCGCGTGGGTGGGCAGCACCGCGATGGCCGCCGATCCGGCGCCCATCATCAGCACCGACGCCACCGTCGCTCGCCGCCGTCCATGCCGGTCGGCATAGCGCCCGAAATACCAGGCGCCGAGTGGCCTGAACAGGAAGCCAACCGCGAAGATGCCCGAGGTGCCGAGCAGCTGCGCGGTGCGGTCGGCGGCAGGGAAGAAGGCGTGGCTGAAGTAGAGGGCAGTAAAGGCGTAGGCGTAAAAATCGTACCATTCGATCAGGTTGCCCGCCGACCCAGCAACGATCGCCCGCGCGCGGTCGGCGGTGGATAATTCTGTCGCTGCCATTGCCCTCTCCCTCGACAGCGGACTCCGACGCGCAAGCTCGATGGTCAAGTCCCGCCGCAAGCGCGGGGTGACGGAAGCGCAAGCGGGCGGTAGAGGCGCCCGATGCTCAACCTTTCCGACGTCACGGTCCGCCTCGGCGGGCGCACGATCCTCGACGCCGCCTCCGCGCGCCTGCCGCCGCGCAGCCGGATCGGGCTGATCGGCCGTAATGGCGCGGGCAAGACGACGCTGGTCAAGGTCATCGCCGGCCAGCTGGAACCCGACTCCGGCGAAGCGGCGATGCCGCGCGGCGCCCGCATCGGCTATATTGCGCAGGACGCCCCCGCCGGCGCGGCGACGCCGTTCGCAACGGTGCTGGCGGCGGATACCGAACGCGCCGCGCTGCTCGCCGAGAGCGAGAAGCTGGAAGACGGCCATGCCGACCCAGACCGCCTTGCGACCATTCACGAACGCCTGCTCGCCATCGACGCCCATGCCGCGCCCGCCCGCGCGGCGCGCATCCTGGTCGGGCTGGGCTTCGACGAGGCGGCGCAGGCCCGCCCGCTCGACAGCTTTTCGGGCGGCTGGCGGATGCGTGTCGCGCTCGCCTCGCTGCTGTTCTCGCAGCCCGACCTGCTGCTCCTCGACGAGCCCTCCAACCACCTCGACCTGGAGGCGGTGATGTGGCTGGAGGACTTCCTGCGTGCTTATCCAGCGACGGTGGTGGTGGTCAGCCACGAGCGCGACTTCCTCAACACCGTCGTCGACCACATCCTCCACTTGGAGCGCGGCAAGCTGACGCTCTACCCCGGCGGCTACGACGCCTTTGAGCGCCAGCGCGCCGAGCGGCAGGCGCAGCTCGCCTCCGCGCGCACGAAGCAGCAGGCGGAGCGCGAGAAGCTGCAGGACTATATCGCCCGCAATTCCGCGCGCGCGTCGACCGCCAAGCAGGCGCAGAGCCGCGCCAAGGCGCTGGCGCGGATGACGCCGATCGCGGAGCTGGTCGACGATCCGTCGCTGACCTTCGACTTTCCCTCGCCCGAGCCGCTGCGGCCGCCGCTGATCACGCTCGACCAGGCATCGGTGGGCTATGGCGACACGGCGGTGCTCAAGCGGCTGAACCTGCGCCTCGATCCCGACGATCGCATCGCGCTGCTCGGGCGCAACGGCAACGGCAAGACCACGCTCGCCCGCCTGCTCGCAGCGCAGCTGAAGCCGATGGACGGTGCTATGGCGGCGTCGGGGAAGATGCGGGTCGGCTATTTCACCCAGTATCAGGTCGAGGAGCTGACCCCCGACGAAACCCCGCTGGCGCATATGACGTCGCTGATGCGCGGCAGCACGCCGGGCGCGGTGCGCGCACAGCTCGGCCGGTTCGGCTTCTCCGGCGCCAAGGCGACGACCGAGGTCGGACGGCTGTCGGGCGGTGAGCGCGCGCGCCTCGCGCTCGCGCTGATCACGCGCGACGCGCCGCACCTGCTGATCCTGGACGAGCCGACCAACCACCTCGACGTCGACACGCGCGAGGCGCTGGTCCAGGCGCTCGCGGGGTACGAGGGCGCGGTGGTGATCGTCAGCCACGACCGCCACATGATCGAGGCGGTCGCGGACCGGCTGGTGCTGGTCGACCGCGGCGGCGCGGGTGAGTTCGACGGCACCGTCGACGATTATGTCAAGCTGGTGCTCGCCAAGGACGTCGGCGAAGCGAAGCCGTCGGGCGAGGACCGTAAGGCGGCCCGGCGCGCGGCGGCGGAGGCGCGCGAGGCGCGGACCGCGCTGGCCAAGCAGGCACGCGCGGCCGAAGCGGCGCTGGCGACCCTGACCGCGCAGCGCAGCGCGATCGACCGCGCGATGTTCGATCCGGCCGGCGCGGATACGGCGCTTGCGAAGCTGACGATGACCGAGCTGATGCAGCGCCGCGCCGAGCTGGAGGCGCGTATCGGGGCGCGGGAGGGCGAGTGGATGGCGGCGAGCGAGGCGATGGAGCGGCTGGCGGCGTAGCTGACGAACAGGGCCGCGCCTTTGTCATGCTGAACTTGTTCAGCAACCACGCGGAACGCTGGCGCCACGCCCGGCGGCGGCCTGTCTGGCGTCCCGCCTGATCGAAGCGCACTTGGCCCGCTGGTGACAAAGGGCGCCGCGGCGAAGCCGCGTCGTCGAAGCTCGGCTGAAGCCGAGCCCGGCCGCGCTTGGTCGCGTCGCGCCTAGCTGCGCTGAGTGCGTCCAACCTGCGCGGTGGCGGAGAGGGTGGGATTCGAACCCACGGTACCCGCGAGGGCACGCCGCATTTCGAGTGCGGTACAATCGACCACTCTGCCACCTCTCCGCGAGACGCTCCGGCGCAGCCCCGAAGTGCTGCCCGGCCGGTCGAGCGGGCGCCTCTAACGCGAAGCCAGGGGCGACACAAGCGCGCTTGTGCGCCCGCGTCCACCCCCTAAATAAGAGCGGTATGTCGCGTCATCCCACCGCCGGTCAGCCGGCTCGCTCAGACCCTGCCGCGCCGCCCATCGCCGCCGCCCGTTTCGGCATCGGCGAGGTGGTGCGCCATCGCATGTTCGACTTTCGCGGCGTGATCTTCGACGTCGACCCCGTCTTCGCCAATTCGGACGAATGGTATGAGGCGATTCCGGAAAGCATCCGCCCGTCCAAGGACCAGCCCTTCTATCACCTGCTCGCCGAGAATGCGGAGTCGAGCTACACCGCCTATGTCAGCCAGCAGAACCTGGTTCCCGACGACAGCGACGAGCCTGTCGAGCACCCGGCGATCGCGGGGCTGTTCACCGGGTTTGAGGACGGCAAGTACGAGCTGCGCCGGGAGCATCGTCACTAAGGCTGGCGCACGGCCGGCGGGGCCGGCGCAACGCTGCGCTCGGACCAGCCGCGCCGTTACGGCGGATCACCGCAAGCCGCATCGAACGCTATTCCGGGCTGCCGCGGCAGCCCGGAATACGCCGGTCAATACTTCACGCGCAGCCGCGCGTAATAGAACCCGCCATTGATCCCGAACGGCCCGCCCGACCGCGGGTAGATCTGGCCATCGGCCAGGCTGTTGGTCAGCGCATAGACCGGGTTGGTGGTGCTGGCTGCGATCCGGTCCGGATAGGCATTGAAGATGTTGTTCGCGCCGATTGTCAGCGTGTAGCGCTGGGCGATCGTATAGCTGAAATCGAGGTCGGTCAGGAACTTCGACCCGAAGGTCTGGCCGGGATATTCAAGCTGGTTGGCCCAGCTGCTGTAGAAATTCTCCCGTGCGTTCACCGTAAAGCCGCCGATCTGCCAGTTGCCCGACAGGTTGGCGCGATGCTTCGGCGGCAGGTTCGAGATGTTGAACCGCTGCGCCGCGCTGATCACCGCGGGGTTGTAATCGGTGACCGTGCTCTTGTTGTAGTTATACGCCAGCGTGATGCTGAACGGGTTATCGAGCAGGCGCGTGCGATAGGTCGACACGACGTCGACGCCGCTGGTCCGCGTATCGAAGCCGTTGGTGAAGTAGTTCACCACACCGCCTACGCCGACCGACGCCAGCGCCGGCAGCGCGGCGACGTTGGCGGCGGTCACTGTAAAGTTCTGCGAGATGCCGATCCGGTCGCGGACCTTGATCGTGTAACCGTCGATCGTGATCGACAGCGCGCGGACCGGCTGGATGACGAGGCCTGCGCCGAAGTTGGTCGACCGCTCCGGCTTGAGCGGCGTCGCGCCGTAGAACTGGGCGATCGAGCTCGTCACCGGATAGGTGCCGGTCTGCACCTGCGTGCCGCCCAGGAAGTTGGTGGTCAGGATCTGCGTATTGTTCTGGCCGGGCGACGGCGCATGGAAGCCGGTGCCGGCCGTCCCGCGCAGCGCCAGCGCGTCGGTGATGTGGAAGATGAAGTTCGCCTTGCCGACTACCCGGCTCCCGAACGACTGGTAATGCTCGTAGCGGCCGGCGATGCCGACCGACAGCGCCTGGACGATGTCGGCCTCCGCCCCGACATAGGCGCCGTAGCTGCTCTGGCTGTGCTTGCCGGCGAAGGTGGGGCTGGTGCCGCCATAGCCGCTGGCGGCAGGCGACTGCGTCGCGACGACCTGCGTACCGCCGCTGTTCAGCGCGACCGTGTAGACGCCCGGGGTGACCAGGTCATACAGCGGCTGGCGGGCATAGGGGCCGGCGGCATAGGATTGGACATCGCCGACGGTGGTCTCATACTCCTCACGCCGGTATTCGCCGCCGCCCGACAGCGTGACCGCGCTCGCGAAGCCGACGTTGAGCGGATAGGTGAGATCGAGGTTGGCGTTCTGCTCGCGCTGGATTAGCTTGCCGAAAAAGAAACTGGTCTGGCTCGATGGGCCGAACGAGGCGCTGAGCGAGTTGTGCATCGACAGCGACAGCGTATTGCGCGCCAGCGTTCCCGACAGGTCATAGGTCAGGCCGCCGAGGTCGCCCTTGATCCCCGCGGTGCCGTACAGCTGCTCGACGTCGCCCACGAACTTCGGCGTGAAACCGCCAGGATAGATCGAGGTGAAGTTGAACGTCGTGCCGCCGTTGCGCACGAAGCCGCCCGCCGGGCAGGTCGCGTTGCCGGTCGGGCAGGCGGTCAGATAGATGGTGTTGAACGCCCCGTTGGCGCCGGGCGAGCGGGTCGACGGCGTGCCGGTGCCGACATCGACGGTCAGCGGCGTCGGCGCACTGATCGGTGAGCGGTAGTTGAAGCTCTGATTCGCGGTGCTGTGCGCGTAGTTGACCGTCGCGTACAGCTTGACGCCGTCGGCGACCTCATAGGCCGCGTTGCCGAACAGCTTGTAGCCATGGGAGGGTGACGAGCCCCACACCTGCGCCGGGCCGGGATAGTTGGGGATGCGGCCGATCACGGACGGCATCGTCTGAGCAAGCACGACCGCGATCGGACGGGTCGCGCCCCGGCTGGTGCCGTCCTCGTTGAAATACTCGCCCGACACGTTGGCGAAGCCCCGCTCGCCGAGCTTGACGCCGGCGAAGGCCGCGATCTGGTAACGGTCGCCGTCATTGCGATAGGTCTGGCCGTAGCTGGCCTGCATCTCGAACCCGGCGTTCTCACGGAGTTGGTAGTTGATGACCCCGGCGATGGCGTCCGAGCCATATTGCGCGGTCGCACCGTCGCGAAGCACCTGCAGATTGCCAACCGAGATCGCCGGGATATTGCCGATGTCCGACCCCTGGGAGCCGTAAGAGAGCGCGGTGTCGGCCCCCGAATACACCTGGACCAGCGCCGACCGGTTGTAACGCTTGCCGTTGATCATCACCAGGATCTGGTCGGCGCCGAGACCGCGCAGCGAGGGCGGCCGCACGAAGGTCGAGGCGTCGGAGATCGTGTTCTGGGGAACGAAGAAGGAGGGGACGATGTTGCGGACCACGTCCAGCATGTTCGCGGCGGGCTGCGACTGGATCTCTTCGGCGCCGATGACGTCGACCGGCGACGCTGAATCGGTGGAGGTGCGGTCGGTCCGTCGGGTGCCGACCACCAGCACGTCTTGCGCATCGGTCGTCGTCTGCTCGGCCGCCGTGTGGCCGGTTGCGGGATCGGCCTGCGGCACCGTCTGCGCCTGCACGGCCGATGCCGCGAGCATCGCCGTCGCAATGGCGAGCGCGGAAGTGAATGCCTTGGTCATGGTGGCCCCCTTGAAGCTCTGTTTCGTCCCGCCGCTCCGGCGGTCACCGTATCGGCGCCGACAGGATGCGTGGAATGGTTAGAAGAGGCCACGGCTTGCCGAAATAGACAATGTCCACGGATGCTGCACCGCCGCATTTTCCGGATCATGTTGCCAAAATGCTACAACGCCCAACGAGCCGCTGCAGTGTTGACAGCATGGGCCCCGTCCCCTAGCTGACCCGTTCTCCCGACAGGCGCTGCCTGGACGGGCATATCGATTTGAGAAGAGAAGACCCATGTTCGCAGTGGTGCGCACGGGCGGCAAGCAGTATCGCGTCGCCGCCGGAGACAAGATCGTGGTCGACAAGATCGACGGCGAGGCCGGGGCGTCGGTGACGCTCGACGTGCTGCTCGCGGGCGAGGGGTCGGAGCTGCGCGACGCCGGCGGCGTCAGCGTCGCGGCCGAGGTCATCGCCCAGGCGAAGGGCGAGAAGGTCATCGTCTTCAAGAAGCGCCGCCGCCACAACTACCGCCGCCGCAACGGCCATCGCCAGCTGCACACGATCCTCAAGATCGTTTCGGTCGGCTAAGCAGGGCGCGAAGGAGCTATTCGAGATGGCACATAAGAAAGCAGGCGGCTCGTCGCGCAACGGCCGCGATTCGGCCGGCCGCCGCCTCGGCGTGAAGCTGTTCGGCGGGCAGGAGTGCATCGCCGGCAACATCATCGTGCGTCAGCGCGGGACGAAGTTCTATGCCGGCCGCAACGTCGGCATGGGCAAGGATCATACGCTCTTCGCGCTCGTCGACGGCCACGTCGCGTTTGCGCAAGGCAAGCTCGGACGAAAGTTCTGCACCGTCGTCGCGAACGACGTGGCGGCGACCGGGATGCCGGTCGCGGCCGAATAACATCTGGTAACCGGACGGGTTGCCCACCAGGGCGACCCGCGGATCACCAAGGTCCCAGCCATCCAAAGGGAGACGGGTCGCCCCGGCTCCCTTTTTTCTTGCTCCCTCATCCAAATTGTCGCGGCCGCGTCATCGTTGGCGTGCTTGGCGGCGGAAGGAGGGAGCATGTTCGCCCGTACCCCGAGATTGACGCTGCGACCCGGCTGGCCGGAGGACGCGCCCGCACTGACCGCCGCTATCGCGCACGAGGAGGTCGCGTTCCGCCTCGCGAAGCTGCCGTGGCCCTACACGCTCGACCATGCCGCATCGTGGCTGCGCCAGACGCCCGACGAAGGCACTCACGCGCTGCTGGTGTTCGCACACGACCGCGGCACCCGCGCTGACGGAGCGCCCGAGCTGATCGGCGGGGCCGGTTTGCATCCCGCGGCGGGCGCGCGCGGCGAAGAACTGGAGATCGGCTATTGGCTGACGCCGGCCGCCTGGGGCCGCGGCTATGCGACCGAGGCGGCGGGGGCGGTCGTCGACATGGCGCGGTACGCGCTCGGGCGGAAGCGGCTGGTCAGCGGCCACTTCGCGGACAATCCCGCCTCGGGGCGCGTGCTGCGCAAGCTGGGCTTTGCGCAGACCGGGGTCGAGCAGCGCGACTGCCTGGCGCGCGGCGAACAGGTGAAATGCCTGACGTTCGAGCGAGCGCTCTGACGCAAAGATCCTCCGCTTGCAGGGGAGGATTGCATAATCGCGCCATGTCCCCGACACCGCCCCGGCATGGCCGTCACCCCCCTCCCCGTCCGCAAGCGGCTCTCGCCTGAGGAATCGCGCGATGCCGCGCTTGATGCCGCACGCGCGCTGCTGGTCGAGGCGGGGCCGCAGGCGGTGACGCTAAAGGCCGTCGCGGCGCGGATCGGCCGCACCCACGCCAACCTGCTCCACCATTTCGGCAGCGCCTATGGCCTGCAACAGGCGCTGATCGCGCGGATGGCCGGGTTCATCACCTCGACCATCCGCGAGGCGGTGCTGCGCCAGCGTAAGGCGGAAAATCCGAACCCGGGCGAGGTGGTCGACCTCGCCTTCGATGCGTTCGACGACGGCGGCGCCGGGGCGCTGGCGAGCTGGATGATCCTCAGCGGCAACGAGGACGCGCTCGACCCGATCCTGACCGCGATCCACGACCTCGTTGACGAGTTGGCGGCGGATCACCGCGACGAGGCTCCGCTGGCGGACGAGACGCTGACGCTCGTGCTGATGGCCTTGGGGGACGCGCTGTTGGGCGGGCCGTTAGCGCGCGCGCTGGGGGTGCCGCGGGAGCGGGCCAGGGTGCTGGCGCGGGAGATGTTGTTGGCGGGGCGGGGGTAGGGGACGCTCAGACGCGATAAGCGGGAGGCACTATTGTTCGAACTACTCAGGCGACCTTGGTTTGAGGCGCGTTCGTTGAGCGTGCTCCAAACCTACTACGAGCAGACGTTAAAGCTTCCACTTCCCGAATTGGAGCGAAAGCTTCTGCGTGGTGCGGTCAACGTCACCCTTAAAGCCGGTGGTACTCCATTCGATGCCGCCACTCGCTTCTACACCGCGTTTGCCGAGACACATCTCGGACGCGGCGGCGATTTGCATGATATCAAATTCGGCACTGCTCTCGGTCGTATGTGGGCGCTTCGAGACAACATGAAATTCTGGGGCGAACACATGGCCGCAATGAAGCAGGTAAGCGCGCTACGCGGCGACCGGACCCAAGCTTAATCGTCGTACCCGCGCAAACGGCCCGCCGCGGCAAAGCCGCGTCGTCGGGCGGGTTCGCTAAGGCGACCCGCCGGCCGGGCTCGCCGTCGAGCCTCGCTTCAGCGGCGCTGAAGCGATACGGCGAGCCATGCACTTCCTCGACCAAGCCAAGATCTTCGTTCGCTCCGGCTCCGGCGGCCCCGGTGCCGTGTCCTTCCGCCGCGAGAAGTTCATCGAATATGGCGGCCCGGACGGCGGCAATGGCGGCAAGGGCGGGGACATCGTGTTCGAGGCGGTGGCCGGCCTCAACACGCTGATCGACTTCCGCTACACCCAGCATTTCCGCGCGCCCCGCGGCTCCGGCGGCTCGGGCGGCAACCGCACCGGCGCGGGCGGCGACGATCTCGTCATCAAGGTGCCGCTGGGCACCCAGGTGCTCGCCGACGACGAGGAGCGCACGTTGCTCCTCGACCTGACCGAAGTCGGCCAGCGCACCGTCTTCTTCCGCGGCGGCGACGGCGGGCGTGGCAACGCCAGCTACAAGACCTCCACCAACCGCGCGCCGCGCCAGCATGGTGAGGGGTGGCCCAATGAGGAAGCCTGGGTGTGGCTGCGCCTCAAGCTTCTCGCCGACGCGGGGCTGGTCGGGCTGCCCAATGCGGGCAAGTCGACCTTCATCAACGCCGTCACCAACGCGCAGGCGAAGGTCGGCGCCTACGCCTTCACGACGACGCGCCCGCAGCTCGGCGTCGTCCGCCACCACCAACGCGAGTTCGTCGTCGCCGACATCCCCGGCCTGATCGAAGGCGCGGCCGAGGGCGCCGGGATCGGCGACCGGTTCCTGGGGCATATCGAGCGTTGCCGTGTCCTGCTCCACCTGGTCGACGCGCAGGACGATGACGTGGCGGAGAGCTATCGCATCGTCCGCGCCGAGCTGGAGAATTACGGCGCCGGGCTGACCGAAAAGCCGGTGGTCGTCGCGCTCAACAAGATCGACACGCTCGACGACGAGCTGATCGAGACGCTCGTCGGCGAGCTGGAAGCGGCGAGCGGCGCCGAAGTGATCCCGCTATCGGCGGCAGCAGGCACCGGCGTCGACTGGGTGCTCGACCGCCTGCTCGACGCGATCGGCCCCGCGGCGCGCGCACCGGTGGACGAGGACGGCGAGGAGGACGCGGTGGAGTGGTCGCCGGTTTAGGTGTATGGAGCGGACATGCGCCTCGACCCAGCCTATCGGAAGATCACCGCCGACGAGTTCCTGAACATGGACTTCGGCTCCGACCGTAAGTTCGAGCTGGCGGACGGCGTGATCGTCGGCATGGTTGGCGGCTTGGAGCCGCATTCATGGGTGAAGGGGAACATCCATAGCTGGTTACGTGAGCGTCTGCGCGGGGGCCGATGCCGCCCCTATGATTCCGACTTTGCGGTGAGAGTGAGCGATACCCAGGTGCGCTATCCCGACGTGAGCGTCTACTGCGACCCGCCATCGTGGGAAGACCTTCGGACGACCAAAGCGTTGCCCGACCCGACCGTCATCATTGAGGTACTCTCGCCAAGCACCGCGTCGTTCGATCAAGGCGAAAAGCTGTCCGAATACAAGGGCATCCCCTCGGTCCGCACCATCGCTTTCGTCGATCCCGACGCGGAGCTCTGCCGCACCGTCGAGCGGCTGGAGGAAGGCTGGCTCGACCACATCTTCTCCGGCACGCGCGGCATCGTCATCCCCGCGCTCGACCTGACCATCCCGCACGCGGACGTGTTCGCGCGCGACTGACCGCGCGATGCTCTTCGCACCCGCCACCTGCCCGCGGCTCGTCGTCAAGATCGGCTCCGCGCTGCTCGTCGCGCCCGACGGCGCGGTGCGGCGGGCGTGGCTCGCCGGCATCGCCGCCGATGTCGCTGCCCGGGCGGCGGCAGGGCAGCAGGTGGCGATCGTCTCGTCGGGCGCGATCGCGCTCGGCGCACGGCGGCTTCACCTCGCGAAGGGCGGGCGCGGCTCCCTGGAAGACGCACAGGCCGCCGCCGCGGTCGGGCAGATCGCGCTGGCGCAGGCGTGGACCGAGGTGCTCGCCGCGCAACCCCTCACCGCCGCGCAGATGCTGCTGACGCTGGACGATCTCGAGGACCGCCGCCGCTACCTCAATGCCGCCGCAACGCTGGACCGGCTGCTGTCGCTCGGCGCGGTCCCGGTCATCAACGAGAATGACAGCGTCGCCACGGCGGAAATCCGCTTTGGCGACAACGATCGCCTCGCCGCGCGCGTCGCGCAGGCGGCGGGGGCGAGCGGGGTGATCCTGCTGTCCGACGTCGATGGGCTGTACGACCGCAACCCGGCACTGCCGGGCGCCACCCACCTGGCACTGGTCGACCGGCTTGATGCGGCGGTCTTGGCAATGGCCGATGCCGGCTCGGCGTCGGGCATGGGATCGGGCGGGATGATATCGAAGCTCCAGGCGGCGCGCATCGCCACCGCCGCGGGCATCCCGCTCGCGATCGCGTCAGGGCGGATCGACCGGCCGCTCGCCACCGACGCCCCCCACACGCTCTTCGCCGCCGAACGTGCCGCGCCCGCGCGCAAGGCGTGGCTCGCGGGCGGCCTGACCGCAAGGGGCGCGATCAGGATCGATCCAGGCGCCGCTGATGCGCTCCGTCAGGGCGGCAGCCTCCTGGCCGCGGGCGCGACCGCGGTCGATGGCGGTTTCGCGCGCGGCGACCTGGTCACCATCGAAGCGCCCGACGGCATCGTCGCCCGCGGCCTGGCGGAGTATGACGTGGCCGACGCCGCCCGGCTGCTCGGCCGCCGCTCCGACGAGCACGCCGCACTGCTCGGCTATGCGCCCCGCGCCGCGCTGGTTCATCGCAACCATCTGGCGCTGCTGTGATCATCGCCCTCACCGGCGCGACCGGGTTCGTCGGCCGTGCTGTGCTGGACGCGGCGTCAGCCCGCGGGCACGTGGTTCGCGCGCTCGCCCGCCGGCCGCAGCCGCCGCGCGGCGGCGTGACCTGGATCGAAGGGCGGTTGGAGGAAGAAGGCAGCCTCGTGCAGCTCGCGACCGGCGCGGACGCGGTGCTCCACGTCGCTGGCGTGGTGAACGGGACCACGACCGATTTTATCCGCGGCAATGTCGACGGCACGCGCACCATGCTCGCCGCCGCTGCTGCGATGCACGTCCACCGCTTCGTCCACGTCTCGTCGCTCGCCGCGCGGGAGCCGCAGCTATCCGATTACGGCCACTCGAAGGACCGCGCCGAAAGCGAAGTTCAAGCGGCCGATCTCGACTGGACGATCGTCCGGCCGCCGGGAGTATATGGCCCCGGCGACCTGGAGATGCGCGACGTGTTCCGCATGGCAAAGGCTGGCCTCGTCCTGCTGCCGCCCGCCGGGCGCGTGTCGCTGATCCACGTCGCCGACCTTGCGCGGCTGCTGGTCGCGCTGGTCGAACGGCCCGGCGCGCACGAGACCTACGAGCCCGACGACGGCGTCGCGAGCGGCCACACCCAGAAGGATTTCGCCGCGCTGGTCGGCAGCGCCGTCGGCCGCCGGCCGCTGGCGCTGTCGGTCCCCGCGGCGATCCTACGGGCCGCCGCCCGCGCCGACGTCGCGATCCGCGGCGGCAGGGCGAAGCTCACCCCCGACCGGGCCAGCTATCTGAGCCACCCCGACTGGACGGTCGACCCTGCCAAGCGTCCGCCCGCCGACCTATGGACGCCGCAGATCGCGACGCCAAAGGGTCTTGCGGACACCGCCGCCTGGTATCGCGCCGAAGGGCTGCTCTAGCGGCGGTTCAGTGTCCGCCGGTCTGCGCGTGAGCGGCAGCGCCCGTCGATGACTGCGCCTGTGTCGCCGCATGGCTGTCGCGCGCCCCTTCGGACGCCGCCGTGCCGCGATTGTCGTGCGCCCCTTGAGCGCGCACCGCCGCCTGATTGGTGCGCGCGGTCGTCGTCGATGCGGCCGTGGTCGCCGTGGCCGTCCGGACGCCCCGCATCGCCTGCACGTCACCGCCGCCGCCGCCCCCTTCATCGCCCAGCGCCAGCGCCGGGGACCCCGCCAGCAGAACGATCGCAGCCGCGGCCAGTTTGATGTTGGTCATGTCATCCCCTCTTCGGCCGGATCGGCTATGAGAGAGCTTAGGCCACATCAGGACGCGTCGTATTGGATAAAACCGGCATCGTGGCCCGGTCTTGCCAGCGCCCCACCTTCGCCGCAAAGGCCGGGCATCGAGGGACCCGCATGACCGACCGCCCACATGACCGCCAAGCCATTCTCGATACCGTCAGCGCGCAGATCGCGCCCTTCAACAAGAAGGGCGTCGCGCTGACGGAGGCAACCACCTTTCAGGGCGACCTCGAGTGGGACAGCCTCACCGTGATGGACTTTGTCGCGGCGATCGAGGACGAGTTCGACATCATCATCACCATGAACATGCAGGCCGAGATCGAAACGGTCGGCCAGCTGGTCGACGCGGTCGCGAAGCTCAAGGGCCAAGCGTGACTGAAACCGGGTTGCAGGCCGAGCGCGTCGACCTTGATCCGCCGCCGGTGGCGCCGGAACGCGACCTCATGTCGAAATTCGATGGCCTGATCGCCGAGCGCCGGGCGCTGATCGATACCGGCGTCACCGATCCCTTCGCGATCGTCATGGAGCAGGTGAAGTCGCCGACGCAGGCCGTGATCGCCGGGCGCGAGACGATCCTGCTCGGCACCTACAACTACATGGGCATGACCTTCGACCCGGACGTGCTCGACGCGGGCCGCGAGGCGCTGACCCGGTTCGGCAGCGGCACCAACGGCAGCCGCATGCTCAACGGCACCTTCCGCGATCACATGGACGCCGAGGCGGCGCTGCGCGAGTATTACGGTACGACCGGCGCTATCGTCTTCTCAACAGGTTACATGGCGAACCTCGGAATGATTTCGACCCTGGCCGGCAAGGGCGAATATGTGATCCTGGACGCAGACAGCCATGCCTCGATCTACGACGGCTGCGCGCAGGGCAATGCGGAGATCGTCCGCTTCCGCCACAACTCGGTCGAGGATCTCGACAAGCGCCTCGGTCGCCTTCCGCCCGAGCCCGGCAAGCTGGTGGTGCTGGAGGGCGTCTATTCGATGCTCGGCGACGTCGCGCCGCTGAAGGAAATGGTCGCGGTCGCGAAGAAGCACGGTGCGATGGTGCTTTCCGACGAGGCGCATTCGATGGGCTTTTACGGCCCCAACGGGCGTGGCGTGTACGAAGCGCAGGGCTGCGAGGGCGACGTCGACTTCGTCGTCGGCACCTTCAGCAAATCGGTCGGCACCGTGGGCGGATTCTGCGTGTCGAACCACCCGAAGTTCGAGGCGATCCGCCTCGCCTGCCGCGCCTACATCTTCACCGCCAGCCTGCCGCCCAGCGTCGTGGCGACCGCGGCGGCGAGCATCCGCAAGCTCCGCTACGCCCATAACAAGCGTGCGCATCTATGGGAAAATGCCCGTAAACTCCACGGCGGCCTGACCGCGCTGGGCTTCCGCCTCGGCACGGCCGAGCCGGAAAGCGCCATCGTCGCGGTCATCCTCGACGACCAGCAACAGGCGGTTACGATGTGGCAGGGGCTGCTCGACGCCGGCGTCTACGTCAATATGGCGCGCCCGCCGGCTACCCCGGCGGGCACGTTCCTGCTCCGCTGCTCGCTCTGCGCCGAGCACACCGCGGAGCAGCTCGACCGCGTCATCGCCACCTTCGCCGCGGCAGGGCGGGCGGTGAGCGCCATCACCTGAGTCGTCCGGCGGTTCCTCGTTAACCGCGGCTGCGCTATGATCGGCGGCGTGACGGGGTTTGAGGCCGACGCGGCGACGCGCCCGGAAGACGGGCGCTGGAGCGGGACAAGCTGGCGTGCGGTGACGCTGGCGATCATCGCGCTCGCGGGTGCGCTGGTGCTGGTCGGGCTGATCGCGACGCTGACCGGCGCAAACCGGCAGCGCGACCGCGCCCTGGAGCTGCAAAAGCACAGCTACGACGTGATGATCCTGGCGCGCACGCTGTCGGGTACCATCGCCCGGGCGGAGGCGTCGCTCGGCCGTTACGTCATCGCGGGCGACAAGGATCAGCGGCTCGGTCAGATCTTCGTCGACGAATGGGGCGATGCCGCGACGCAGCTCGATCAGCTCGACCGCATCACCGGCGACGACCAGCAGCAGCGTGTCGACAGCCTGCGCCGTGCCTTTCGCGCGCGCGGCGACGAACTCGATCTGATCGCGCTGTCGACGCGCTACGGCAAGAACAACCAAGCGCTCGCCCGCTTTTACCGCGCCCGGCAGGGCCCGGCGCTGACGGCGATCGACGCCACGCTCGACGGCATCATCGGCCAGGAGCGGATGCTGCTCGATCAGCGCACGGCGGCCGCAATGACCGGGGTCGATGACGCCAGCCATGTCGCGGGGGGACTCGCCGCATTCGGCATTCTGCTCGTGCTCGGCGCGATCGTGCTCGGCTGGGTGACGATCCGCACGCTGCGCGAGCGCGCGCAGGCGGAGGCCGAAGCCGACGCCGCCGTGCAGCGTGCGGACGAGCTGGCGGATGCGGTCGCCCATGCGACCGGCGAACTGCGCCTTCAGGAGGCGCGGCTGCGCCAGGTACAGAAGATGGAGGCAGTTGGTCAGTTGACCGGTGGTATTGCGCATGATTTCAATAATATGCTCGTGGTCGTTACCGGCGGACTGGAGCTGGCCGCGCGCCAGCTGACCCGCGATCCCGCGGCTGCACGCCGCCACCTCGACTCCGCGACCGAGGGCGCCGGTCGCGCCGCCGAACTGACCCGGCGGCTACTCGCCTTCAGCCGCGAGGAGTCGCTCAAGCCAGAGCCGATCGGTATCGCCGCGCTGGTGGCGGGAATGCGCGACCTGCTGGATCGGACGCTCGGCGACGGCGTCACCGTTGTGATCGAGGACCGCTCGCAGGACTGGTGCGTCCGCGCCGACCGCGTCCAGCTGGAGAACGCGCTGCTCAATCTCGCGGTCAACGCGCGCGACGCGATGGACGGGCGCGGCGAGCTGAGCGTGGCGACCGGCGCGGTGCACCTGACAGCGGGCGCGGTCGGCGACTGCGCGGCGGGGGAGTATGTGACAATCGCCGTGACCGACAGTGGCTGCGGGATGACTGCGGCGGTGGCGGAGCGGGTGTTCGAGCCCTTCTTCACCACCAAGGCGGTCGGCAAGGGGACCGGACTCGGCTTGTCACAGCTGTTCGCGCTGGTGCGTCAGCTGGGCGGCGAGATCGCGATCCGGACCGCGCCAGGTGACGGCACGACCGTGACGTTGCACCTGCCGCGCGATCAAGCTGCCGAGCAGCGCATCCGCGGGGCCGAACTGACCGTCGTCAGCGCCCCCGTACCCCGCAGTCTCGACGTGCTGGTTGTCGAGGACGATCCGCGCGTGCTCGCCGCCACGATGGCGGCGCTGGCCGAACTCGGGCACAAGGCCCGCGCCTGCAACGATCCGGCCGCCGCGCCCGCGGCGCTGGAGGCGGCGGGCGGCGCCGACCTGCTCATCTCCGACGTCCTGATGCCACGCCAGACCGGGCCGGAAATGGTGCGCGTGCTGGCCCCGCGCTGGCCTGCGCTGCCCGTGCTCTACGTCACCGGCTTTGCCGGCGACGTCGCCACTGCCGATCTCGACGGCCGCCCCGTGCTCCGCAAGCCCTTCACCCTAGCCGCGCTTCAGCGCGCGATCGACGAGGCGGCACCGGCGGTGGAGGAGCAGATCGCCGCGGAGTAGCCTTCGCCAACACGGCGGGCGGGACGGGCGGCCGGCCGTCAAGCTTTTCACGTGACGCCCCCCTGTCCGGCCTCTACAGCCGCCCGACCTTCTCCGCCGGACCTCGCACGCTTTGCACTCCATCGATCGCTACATGGCCCGGCTGATCGCGTTGCCGCTGTTTTCGACGCTGATCGTCGCCATCATGCTGTTCGCGCTGGACCGCATGCTGCGGTTGATCGACTTCGTCGCGACCGAGGGTGGGCCGATCAGCGTGGTGTGGCGGATGCTGGCCAACCTGCTGCCCGAATATATGGGACTGGGCATCCCGATCGGGCTGATGCTCGGCATCCTGCTCGCCTTCCGCAAGCTTGCCACGTCATCCGAACTGGATGTGCTGCGCGGCGTCGGCATGAGCTATGGCCGTCTGCTCCGCGTGCCGTACATCTTCACCATCATCCTTGCCGCCGTGAACCTCGTCCTGGTGGGCTATGTCCAGCCCAAGGCGCGCTATTCCTATGAGGGGCTACGCTTCGAGCTGCGCACCGGCGCACTGGGCGCTGCGATCAAGGTCGGCGAGTTCACCCATTTCGGCGACAAGATGACGATCCGGATCGAACAGAGCCGCGACAAGGGGCGGCAGCTCACCGGCATCTTCGTTCACCAGCAGTCGGCGCCGAACAAATGGGTGTCCGTCACCGCGCATGGCGGCGAATTCCTGGCAACCGATGACCCCAACACCATCATCTTCCGCCTCACCAACGGCACGCTGGTCCATGCCGACCCGCGCTTCCGGAATCCGCGCGTGCTGACCTTCACCAGCCACGACCTGCCAATCCCGTTGCCGAGATACGAGAGCTTCCGCACCCGTGGCGGCCGCAATGTCGAATGGACGCTGCCGGAGCTGGCCCGGCTCGGCCACCACGCCGTCACGCGCGACGAGCGCAATCAAAGCCGCGCCGAGTTCCATTTCCGGATCGCGGAGATCGCGTCGATGTTCCTGCTGCCGCTGCTGGCGCTGGCGCTCGGCGTCCCGCCGAAGCGATCGACCTCGGCGCTGGGCGTCTTCCTGTCGATCGTGGTGATCGTCACCTACCACAAGGTCAATCAATACGCCGCCGATGTCGGCGAGCTGGGCCGGATCGATCCGTTTTTCGCCTTGTGGATACCCTTTGCGCTGTTCGCGGCGCTGGTACTGTGGCTCTATTACCAGATCGCCTACGTCCCGGGCGGTCAGCCGATCGGCGGGCTGGAGCGGTTCTTCTCCAAGGCGGGCAAGCTGCTCGGCGGCTTGGTCCGGCCGCGCAAGGCTGCGGTCGCGTGACCGGCTTTTTCCCGTCGCGCACGGTGTCGATCTACATGGGGCGCATGTTCCTGATCCGCACCTTCGGCATTCTCGCCGCGTTGGTGCTGGTGCTTCAGTCGCTCGATCTGCTGAGCGAGTCGGGCAAGATCCTGGCCTATCCCGGCAATCACGACACCCAGGTGTGGCAATATATGTCGCTGCGCGCGCCGCAGATCGTCTCCCGCTTTCTCCCCTTTTCCGTGCTGCTCGGCACGATCCTGACGCTGATCCAGATGAACCAGAACTCGGAGGTCGTGGCGCTCAAGGCGTCGGGCCTCTCGGCGCATCAGGTGCTGGCGCCGTTGCTGCTCGCCAGCCTGGGTGTCGCCGCCCTGTCCTTCGCCTTCAACGACCGGATCGTCAGCCGCGCCACCGCGGCGCTCGATCGCTGGCAGAAGATCGACTACGCGCCGCTGCCGCCCGACCGCGGCGACCGCACCAACGTTTGGGTGCGCGACGGCGACGACCTGATCGAAGTCGAGAGCATTCGCGGCCGCGGCCCGGATGCGCAGCTGCGCGGCGTGACGCTATACGACCGCACCGGCGGCAGCCTCGTTTCGATCGTTCGCGCGCCTGCCGGCCGGCGCGATGGCGATGCCTGGCGGATCAGCCCGGCGACGCGCTTCGACGTCGCCTCGGGCGCGGTCGCGCCGCTCGGCAGTATTCTAGTCGCGCGGGGGGTCCGTCCCGATCAATTCACGCTCGGCAGCGTCGACGCCGACGGGCTGAGCTTCGGCGGGCTGCGCGCCGCGATCGTCGACCTGTCCGACGCCGGCCGCCCGACCAAGTCGCTGGAGGGCTCGCTGTGGCACAAGCTCAGCGGGCCGCTGTCGTCGATTCTGATGCCGCTCCTGGGCGCGGTCGCCGCCTTCGGGCTGGCGCGCTCCGGCCAACTGTTCGTCCGCGCCGTGGTCGGCATGGCGCTGGGCTTCACCTATTTCGTCGCCGACAATTTCGCGCTGGCGATGGGCAATCTCGGCGCCTACCCGCCCTTCCTGGCGGCATGGGCCCCGTTCCTGCTGTTCTTCCTGATCGGCGAGGCGGTGCTGATCCGGACGGAGGAATAGCCGCTCAGCGCCGCCCCAGCGTGCTCCGCCCGATCTTGACCGCCAAAAACGGCAGCCCCGTGTAGCTCGCCCGGTGGAACGGCGACTCCGCCTCCAGCGCCGCGGTCAGCCGCCGGTGCGCCTCGCCCAGCGCGTGATAGGGCAGCCCCGGCAACAGGTGGTGGAGCGCATGGTAGCGCAGCCCCACCGGCGCCCACAGCATCGGCAGCAGCGCGGGCGGCGGCACATTGACCGAGTCCAGATACTGCGCGGTCACGCTCATCGGTTCGCCGTCATTCTCCCACAGATGCGCGACCAGCGTCCGTACCTGATTGGTCACCGCCACCAGCGACGCGATCGCAAAGCCGATCCCGAACGCCCGCAGCGGGATGACGCCGGTCGCCACCATCGCGATCAGCGCCACCGCCCATAGCGCGGCGAGCAGCTCCACCCGGTCCCAATACCGCTTCGCTCCTCCCTCGGGCGCGCGGCGGCGGAATCGCGGGTTGATCGCCAGCGCCGAATAGCGCTCCACCACCGCCCGGCGCAGCCCCGGGATCACGACCGAGAGCGGCGCAAGCACGCCGTAGCGGAGCAACAGCCCGACCGGCGCCAGCGTGCTGACCAGGATGAACACCGGCAGCGTCCACGGCTTCATCAGCGCCAGCGGCAGATATTCGGGATCGTCGGCCGTGCCGTACCGCGTCCTGGCGTGGTGCAGGGTATGGACCCCTTCATACATGAAGCTCGGGATCAGCATCGGCACACCCACCACCGCATCGAACCCCTGACCGAAGCCACGCATGGGCCCCGACAGCTTGAGATGGCTGACCTCGTGGATGAAGCTCATCGCACGGTACAGCGCCAGCACCGCGACCACGCCAGCGGCCCACGCCCAGCCGCCGCGCAGGCTGACCGCCCCGGCCAGCGCCGCATAGCCGATCGACGCGGAGCCGAGCAGGTCGGCCCAATACACCGCCGGCCTGGGCACGCCGAGGTCGCGCGTCAGCTCGGCCGCGGCGCGCAGCATCGCCTTGTCATCCTGCAACTTCAATGGCTTGGCCGCCGGATTTGCAGGCGCACGCGCGCCAAGGGTGATCGTGCTCATCGCGGTCGCCATAGCCCGAAGATAGTGGCGAGCGTATGGCAATTGAACCCCCTCCCCTTGACGGGGGGACTGCGCTAACGCCGCTTCCATGTCCGTCACCATCCGCCCGATATCCTCCAAGGCTGACCGCAAGGCGTTCGTCGACCTGCCCTTCCGCCTCTATCGGGACGATTCCAATTGGGTGCCGCCGCTAAAGGGCGAGGCGCTCGGCCTCATCACGCCCGAGAAGAACGGCTGGTACTCGCACGCCCGGGCACAGCTGTTCCTCGCCGAGGAAGAAGGGCGCGTTGTTGGACGCATTTCCGCCCATATCGACACGCTCGCGCTGACCATGCCGCCCGAGCGCGGCTTCGGCCCCGGCGTCGGCCAATGGGGGCTGATGGAGGCCGAGCGGCAGGATGTCTTCGCCGCCCTGCTCGCCGCCGCCGAGGGCTGGCTGCGCGAAGAGGGCATGACCCGTGCGCTCGGGCCGATCTCGCAGTCGATCTGGGAAGAGCCGGGGCTGCTGATCGAGGGCTTCGACCACGCGCCGACGATCATGATGGGGCATGCCAAGCCCGCCTATCGCGGCTGGATCGAGGGCGCGGGCTATACGCCGGTGAAGCAGATGCTCACCTACGACCTCGACATCACCCAGGAGTTTCCGAAGATCGTCAAGCGGATCATCAAGTCGGGCGAGGCCAACCCCCGCATCCGCATCCGCAACGTCGACAAGAGGAAGTTCGAAGAAGAGGCGGCGATCATTCTTGCCATCCTCAACGACGCCTGGTCGAACAATTGGGGGTTCGTCCCGCTGACCCCGCCCGAGATCAAGGATGTCGGCGTCAAGCTGAAGCCGATCGTCTTCAACGACCTGATCCGCATCGCCGAACTCGACGGCCGTCCGGTCGCGTTCATGATCACGCTGCCCGACCTCAACGAGGCGATCAAGCCGCTCAACGGCTCGCTGCTGCCGTTCGGCTGGGCCAAGCTGCTCATGTGGCTGCGCAAGCCGCGCGTCCGCACGATCCGCGTGCCGCTGATGGGCGTGGTCAAGGAGCTGCAGGCAAGCCGGATGGCGTCGCAGCTCGCTTTCATGATGATCGAGTACATCCGCAAGGCGAGCGTCGATAACTACGGCGCCAGCCGCGGCGAGATCGGCTGGATCCTTGACGACAATCAGGGCATGCGCTCGATCGCCCAGACGATCGAGAGCCGGGTCAACAAGATATATCAGGTGTACGGGCGGGATCTGTAGCGCGATCCCTCACACCGCCGCGCGTCGTATCCAGACTAGAACCGCGCAGCCACCCCGCCATATATCTCGACATCGGGTGACTGCTTGTTCAGCCCCTTAGCCCCGAACACGTCGAACTGCAGGTTCTTGCCCGCCTGCACCGCCAGCGACAGTGCGGCCAGCGCGTGCGTTTCATGTCCGGCGGGGTCGTCGTCGCGCTCCACCTGCCCCTCGCCGGTCAGGGTAAGGGCATTCGTCAGCTTCCATCCCAGCCCGGCGGTAGCACTGTAGGCAAGGTGACGCCCGGCGCCGTCGCCGTCCACCGCTGCGTCGACCTCGGGCGTCGCCTCCAGCTGCAGCGTGTCGCCTATCGAATAGCTGATCGGCAGCAGGACGCCGCCGCCCCAATCGCCCGCCCCGATAGGCTGCCGCCCCACCGGCACCGTTACAAAGGGCAGGATCGCCATCGAAAAGCCGTTGCCGTCAGGGTGCGCTAGGTTTGCCTTGATCCCCAGCGTCACGTCGCCAACGCGGGTTTGCCGATCCACGCTGCCCCCCGACCGCGTGCGATCGATGCCCAGCGGCGTCCAGCCGATCTGTGCCTCGACGGCGCCCGTCAGCCCGATGCGCAGCTTGGTGTCGCCCAGCAGCACCGTGTCCTCGCGATCGCCGCCCTGCCTGGCGAGCGTCCAGTCGGCCAGGCTCGTCTCGATCGACACGTGCCCAACGTCGATGATGCATGGCGGCGTGTTCAAGCCCGGCCGCTCGGGGCAATAATCGCGCGTCTGCGCCAGCGCGGGGCCGGCGATCAGCGCCGCGGCCAGTATCGTCCACTTCGTCATCGCCTTGCCCCTGTCACCGCAACCGCACCCAGGTCGGCGCATGGTCGCTCGCTTTCTCGCGGCCCCGATACGCCTTGTCGACGCCGGCATCGGCCAGCCGGTCGGCGGCCTGCGGACTCAGCAGCAGATGGTCGATGCGGAACCCCGCATCGCGTTGCCACGCGCCCGCCTGATAGTCCCAGAAGGTCCACACCGCGCCGCCCGGATACCGCCAGCGCAGCGCGTCGGTCCAGCCCTGCGCCAGCAGCTGGCGGTACGCCCGGCGCGACTCCGGCTGCATCAGCGCGTCCGCCGCCATCGCGCGCACGCTGAACGTGTCGTCGTCATGCGCGATGACGTTGTAATCGCCCGCCAGCACGACCGGGTGCTCCTCCGCCAGCAGCTGAGCCGCGCGCAGCCGCAGCCGTTCCATCCAGCGCAGCTTGTAGTCGAATTTGGGGCCGGGTTGCGGGTTGCCGTTGGGCAGATAAATCGAGGCGACCGTGAGCCCGCCGACCTCGCATTCCAGATAGCGGCTATGCTCGTCCTCCGGCTCGCCCGCCAGCCCGCGCTGCCGCTCGACCGGCGTGTCGCCGCGCGACAGAACCGCGACGCCGTTGAAGCCCTTTTGTCCATGCCACACCGCCCGATAGCCGGCGTCACGTATCTCGATCTCAGGAAAGGTTTCGTCTGACGACTTCAGCTCCTGCAAGCACACGATTTCAGGCTGCTGTTCGGCTAGATACTCCAGCAGCCGCGGCAGCCGCGCCTTGATGCCGTTGACGTTGTAGGTGACCAGCTTCACGCACGCGCTTCTAGCGGCTGAACGGGCGGCTACAATCCTCCTCTGCAGGGGGAGGATTGGCTATACCGAGAAACTGCTCCCGCACCCGCAACCCGACGCCGCCTGCGGGTTTTCCACCCGGAACGCCGCGCCACCCAGCGACTCAACGAAGTCTACGCGCGCGCCCTCGACCAGGCTGAGGCTGACGCTGTCGACGACCAGCATCACGCCGTCGCAGGTCGCGAGCGTATCGTCGGCGTCGGGCGCGTCGGCCAGCCCGAACTTGTACTGGAACCCCGAACAGCCGCCGCCGTCTACCGACAGCCGCAGGATCGCGGGCTTGCCCTGCCGCGACGCGATCGCCGCGACGCGGGCGGCGGCGGAGGGGGATAGCTCGAGGCCGTTACTCATCCGGACAAGGTAGGCGGTGCGGCACGTTCTCGCCAGCCCTCTCCGCTTCTGCGAGTCGGGAGGGCCCCGCGCAGTGAGTTGGCCGTGAGAGTCTTGAGTGTAGCGGCGCCGCGGCGAAGCCGTGTCGTGCGTCGGACCGGGTTCAGCTACGCCGCCCCGCGGCCGGGCTTGCGGGTCTCGGGACAGCGCCTGCGCTGCTCACGTGCGCGCTGCGCCTAATCCTGTGGCGCGGGGGCCGTCGTATCCACCGGCACCACGCGCGCCGCATCGCTGGTCGCCGCCGTCGCGAAGTCCGCCGTGGTCAGGAACGGCACGGGATTGACGGCATGGCCATCGATCCGCACCTCATAATGCAGGTGCGACCCCGTCGAGCGCCCGGTCGAGCCCATCAGCGCGATCAGCTGGCCGCGGACGACGTGCGAACCCGGCTCGACCAGGATACGGCTGAGATGGCCGTAGCGCGTCGCGATGCCCTTGCCATGGTCGAGCTCGACCAGATTGCCATAGCCGCCCATCCGCTCGGCATGCGCCACCGTGCCGTCGGCGGTCGCATAGATCGGCGTGCCGATCGCGCCGGGGATGTCGACGCCGGCATGCATCCGCGCGGTGCCCTGGAACGGATCGGAGCGGATGCCGAAATTGGAGGTGAAGTTCAACCGGTCGACCGGTTGCGTCGAGGGGATCGCGATCGCGGCGACACCCGGCGTGTCGAGCCGCTTCCACGCCGCGAAGGCGCTGCGCACCTGGCTGTCACTCGCCGAGCCTGCGGTGTGGGTCTCGATCGCCGCCGCGGCGACCCCCGCAACGGTGGCGGCACCGCTATTGTCGTTGAGGTCGCGCGCCTGGACGGTGGTGGCGAAGAGCCCGGTCACCATCGCCCCGATCACTACAAGCTTCATGCGCTGTCCCGCCCGATCCGGCTGCGTGCGCCCTGAAAGCGACCACAGCGTTTCCAACCACTTCCAAGCTGCAGCCCCCGCCGCGTCTTGATGGCCAAGGTCTGACCCGGCGTGGAAATCGACACAACTCACAAATAGTTAATGCGAGACGGGCTGGGCGAACCCCGCGACGAACGGTTCATCGAGCGACGAAGCGAAGCCGGGATCGTGGCGTTTGGCACGATTGCATGTCCCCGCCTTGCCCACCCGCCACGCAACGGGCATCGTTGCTGCATCAGCGGTCCGCGAAAGAGCCAGGCATGACAACGGCAAAAGGGGAGACGTTCGACACACATGCAGCGGAGCCCCGTCGGACGCACAAGACCGCCTGCATCATCGGCGCGGGCTGCTCCGGCTTCACCACCGCCAAGCGGCTGCGCGATCAAGGTGTCTCGTTCGATTGTTTCGAGATGTCGGACGATGTCGGCGGCAACTGGTATTTCGCCAACCCCAACGGCCTCAGCGCCTGCTACCAGTCGCTCCATATCGACACCTCAAAATGGCGGCTGGCCTTCGAGGATTATCCGGTCCCGGCCGAGTGGCCCGATTTCCCCAGTCACGCCCAGCTGCACCGCTATTTCCGCGACTATGTCGACCATTTCGGCCTGCGCGACGCGATCACCTTCAATACCGCCGTAACCAGCGCGGAGCGGCTGACGGGCGGGGGCTGGGGGGTGACATTGTCAACCGGCGAGATGCGCGATTACGACACGCTGTTCGTGTGCAACGGCCATCACTGGGACCCGAAGATCCCGGATTACCCGGGGCGCTTCGACGGCCCGCATTTCCATGCGCACGATTACCGCACGCCTTACGACCCGGTCGATTTGCGCGGGCTGAACGTGGTTGTCGTCGGCATGGGCAACTCGGCGATGGACATCGCCAGTGAGCTGTCGCAGCGCCACCTCGCAAAGACGCTATTCGTCTCCGCGCGACGTGGCGTGTGGGTGCTGCCCAAGATGGTCGCCGGCAAGCCGCTCGACAAAGCCGGGGTGCCCCACTGGATGCCGCGCAAGCTCGGCCGGGCGCTGGCCCGGCGCGCAGTCCGCAAGCTGGTCGGGCGGATGGAGGATTACGGCCTCCCCGCCCCGGATCACCGCCCGCTGGAGGGGCACCCCAGCGTCTCCGGCGAGTTCCTGACCCGCGCCAGCTGCGGCGACGTCAGGATGAAGCCGGCCATTGCCGAGCTCGACGGGTACAACGTCCGCTTCGCCGACGGCAGCGTCGAGCAGGTCGACGCGATCATCTACGCGACCGGCTACCGGATCAGCTTCCCTTTCTTTACCGATCCCGCGCTGAAGCCGGACGCCGACAATCGCTTCCCGCTGTTCAAGCGCATGGTCATTCCCGGGATCGACGACCTGTTCTTCATGGGGCTGGCGCAGGCGCTGCCGACGCTGGTCAACCTCGCCGAACAACAAGCGAAGCTGGCCGCGGCGGCGGTCGCCGGGGACTATGTCCTGCCGTCGGTCGAGGAGATGCGCCGCATCACCGCGGCCGACGAGGCCACCGAACTCGACGGCTATTACGCCTCCACCCGCCACACCATCCAGGTCGATTTCGTCCGCTATGTCGCTGGCCTGAAGAAGGAGATCGCCCGCGGGGAGGCGCGCGCCCGCATGCGGGCCAGAGCGGCCGCATGACCGCGGAGCGCAGCCTGCGCAGCGTCTTCATCTCCGGCGGCGCGTCGGGCATCGGCCTCGCCGCCGCGCGCCGCTTCCGGCGGGAGGGCTGGACCGTCGGCATCGGCGATGTCGACGCGTCCGGCATGGCGCGGGCCGCCGCCGAGCTGGACCTGTGGACCGCACCGCTCGACGTCCGCGACCGCGATCAGTGGCGCGCGGCGCTCGCCGGCTTCGTCGCTCACACCCGCGGCCGCCTGGACCTGCTCGTCAACAACGCCGGCATCTGCCGCTACGGCCTGTTCGAGGAGGTCAGCCCGACGGAATCGGACGATCAGGTCGACATCAACGTCAAGGGCGTCATCAACGGCGCCTACGCCGCCCTACCGCACCTGAAGGCGACGGGCGGCAGCCGCCTCGTCAACATCGCGTCCTGCGCGGGGCTGGTCGGCTCGCCCGGGCTGGCGGTTTACAGCGCCACCAAGTTCGCGGTCCGCGGCCTCAGCGAGGCGCTCGACATCGAGTTTGCCCGGCATGGCGTCGCGGTCGCCTGCGTGATGCCGTGGTTCGTCGACACGCCGATCCTCGACTCGGGCTCATCGGGCACCAACAAGACGATCCGCGACGCGATCGGCAATTCCCCAGTCTACACCGCCGACGAAGCCGCCGACGTGATCTGGCGGGCAGCGCGCGGCGGCGAGCGCGATTATGTGGTCGGCAAGGCGGCCAGGCGGCTACGCTTCCTCAGCCGCTTCGCGCCGGGCATGCTGCGCCGGCGCCTGAAGCGCGCGATGGCGACGCGCTGAAAGACGGCGAGGCGGCTCGGCGGGCCCCCTTCCCCCTCCCCCACCCCGCTGCTAAGACCCCGCGCAAGCCCGCTTTCCCGCCGCGCGCGCGCCTTTCCGGCTTGCCGTCGCGGCTGCCCTTGAAAGGACCCCCATGACCGCGATCGGCCACGACACCCTCGGCGCCCGCGCCACGCTACAGGCCGGCGGCAAGTCCTACGACTATTTCTCGCTCGCCACCGCCGCGGCGAAGTACGGCAACATCGACCGGCTCCCCTTCTCGATGAAGGTGCTGCTGGAAAACATGCTCCGCTTCGAGGACGGCACGACCGTGACCGCGGCGGACGTGCAGGCGATCGTCGACTGGCAGGCCGAGCGCCGCTCCGACCGCGAGATCCAATACCGCCCGGCGCGCGTGCTGATGCAGGATTTCACCGGCGTGCCGTGCGTGGTCGACATGGCGGCGATGCGCGACGCGATCACGAAGCTCGGCGGTGACGCGGCGAAGATCAACCCGCAGGTGCCGGTCCACCTCGTTATCGACCACTCGGTCATGGTCGACGAGTTCGGCACCCCCAAGGCGTTCGAGCAGAATGTCGAGATCGAGTACGCCCGCAACATCGAACGCTACGAGTTCCTGAAATGGGGATCGAAGGCGCTCGACAATTTCCAGGTCGTGCCGCCGGGCACCGGCATCTGTCATCAGGTTAACCTGGAATATATCGGCCAGGCCGTCTGGTCGTCCGCCGCCGTAGGACAGAATGGGGACGGCGCGACGATCGCCTATCCCGACACGCTGGTCGGCACCGACAGCCACACGACGATGATCAATGGGCTGGGCGTGCTCGGCTGGGGCGTCGGCGGGATCGAGGCGGAGGCGGCGATGCTCGGCCAGCCTGTGTCGATGCTGATCCCCGAGGTCGTCGGCTTCAAGCTGACCGGCCAGTTGGCGGAGGGGATCACCGCCACCGACCTGGTGCTCACCGTCACGCAGATGCTGCGCGCCAAGGGCGTGGTCGGCCGCTTCGTCGAGTTCTACGGCCCCGGGCTCGACCACATGACGCTGGCCGACCGCGCAACGATCGCCAACATGGCGCCGGAATATGGCGCGACCTGCGGCTTCTTCCCGATCGACGACCGCACCATCGACTATCTGACGCTGACGGCCCGCCCGGCCGAAACGATCGCGCTGGTCGAGGCCTATGCCAAGGCGCAGGGACTGTGGCGCCACGCCGGCACGCCCGATCCCGTCTTTACCGACACGCTGGAACTCGACATGGGCAGCGTCGTGCCCAGCCTCGCCGGGCCGAAGCGCCCGCAGGACAAGGTTGCGCTGTCGAGCGTCGACGACGTGTTCAACGCCGACCTCGCCAAGGTCTATCACAAGGATCATGCCGAGCGTTGCGACGTCGAGGGCGCCGATTATCAGGTCGGCGACGGCGACGTGGTGATCGCCGCGATCACCAGCTGCACCAACACCTCAAACCCGTCCGTGCTGGTCGCCGCCGGGCTGGTCGCCCGCAAGGCGCGCGCGAAGGGGCTGAAGCCCAAGCCCTGGGTCAAGACCTCGCTGGCGCCGGGGTCGCAGGTGGTGACCGATTATCTCGACAAGGCGGGGCTGACCGCCGACCTCGACGCGCTGGGGTTCAACCTGGTCGGCTATGGCTGCACGACCTGCATCGGCAATTCCGGGCCGCTGCCCGCGCCGATCTCCGCCGCGATCAACGAGAACGACCTGGTCGCCGTCAGCGTGCTCAGCGGCAACCGCAATTTCGAGGGGCGCGTGTCGCCCGACGTGCGCGCCAACTTCCTCGCCTCGCCGCCGCTGGTCGTCGCCTATGCGCTGAAGGGGACCGTCACGGAGGATATGACCACCTCCCCGATCGGCCAGGGGTCGGACGGCGGCGACGTGTTCCTGAAGGACATCTGGCCGTCGAACGACGAGGTCGCGACCGTGATGGCGTCGAACATCGACGCGGGCATGTTCCGTAACCGCTACGGCAACGTCTATCAGGGCGACGGGCATTGGCGCGGGATCGTCGTCGAAGGCTCGGACACCTATAGCTGGCGCGCCGGGTCGACCTACATCGCCAACCCGCCTTATTTCGACGGCATGGAGATGACGCCGCGCCCGGTCGAGGACATCGTCGACGCGCGCCCGCTCGCGATCCTGGGCGATTCGATCACCACTGACCACATCTCGCCCGCCGGCTCGATCAAGGCGGACAGCCCTGCAGGGACGTGGCTGCAGGAGCGGCAGGTCAGCCGCGCCGACTTCAACAGCTATGGCGCGCGGCGCGGCAATGACAATGTGATGGTCCGCGGCACCTTTGCCAACATCCGCATCAGGAACGAGATGGTGCCGGGCGTTGAGGGGGGCATGTCGCGCCATGGTGGCGAGGTGATGCCGATCTACGATGCCGCGATGCGCTACAAGGCCGATGGCGTGCCGCTGGTGGTGGTGGCGGGGCTAGAATACGGCACCGGCTCGTCGCGCGACTGGGCGGCGAAGGGAACGAACCTGCTCGGCATCCGTGCGGTGATCGCCGAAAGCTTTGAGCGCATCCACCGCTCGAACCTGGTCGGGATGGGCGTGCTGCCGCTCCAGTTCGCCGAGGGCGTCACCCGCAAGACGCTGGCGCTCGACGGATCGGAGACCTTCACGATCACGGGCGTCGCCGGGCTGCGTCCGCGCCAGCAGGTCGAGGTGACGCTGACCCGCGGCGACGGATCGAGCGAGACCTTCGCGACGCGCTGCCGGATCGACACCGTCAACGAGCTGGAATATTTCCTCAACGGCGGTATCCTCCAGTACGTGCTGCGCAAGCTGGCGGCGTGAGACAAACGGCCCTCGCCATGGGGGCGGTGGTGCTCAGCGCCGCCGCGCCTGCCCCGATCGGCGGCCGGTGGATGACGACGGGCGGTCAGGCGATCGTGGAGATCGCGCCGTGTGCAGGCGGCGGGGCCTGGTGCGGCCGCATCATCCGGGTGCTGCGGCCGAGGCCCGGTGGTCCGGCGATCGATTCCAGCAACCCCGACCCCGCGTTGCGCACGCGCCCGATGGAGGGGCTCGCCATCCTGTTCGACATGCGAGAGAATGCCGATCGCTGGCGTGGGCGGATCTACGATCCCCAAAGTGGTCGCACCTATCGGGCGGAGCTGAGCCGCAGAGGCGAAGCGCTGGCGGTCACGGGGTGCTGGGGCATCTTCTGCCGGACTCAGCAGTGGAGCGCGCTGTCGCACTGACCAAAAATCGGGGCGGCTCCGGGATGGAACCGCCCCGCAGTTCGGGGAGAGCCGCCGCGAGGGGATTGCGGCGGCAACCGCCTCCATGGTCGCCTAGTGTTGCGGTTGTGTGTCTGGCTGTTGCAAACGGCCGATCCGGGGGCGCGCATAACCGAAATACAGCAGCAGCCCGATGGTGTTCCAGATCAGGAAAGCCCATTGTGTCACCGTCTGCAGGCTGGTGAACAGATACAGGCACCCCCCGATCGCCGCCGGCGCGATCAGCCAGACCAGCGGTACGCGGAACGGCCGCGCCGCATCGGGCGCGCGGCGGCGCTGCACCAGCACGCTGGCCGCGACCGCGACGAACGCCGCCAGCGTCCCCGCATTGGCGAGGCTGGCGATCACGTCCAGCGGCGTCAGCGCGGCGATCACAGCGACCAGCGTCGCCGTCACCGCCGTCACCCGGGCCGGCGTGCCGCGACGCGAAAGCACGGCGAGCTGCGGCGGCAGGAAGCCGTCGCGCGCCATGACCAGAAAGATCCGGCTCTGTCCGTAGAGGAAGCCCAGGATCACCGTCGGCAGTGCGATCGCGGCGGCGGCGGCAATCACGGTCGCGACGTGCTTCTGCCCCAGGCTGCGCAGGATCATCGCCAGCGGCTCGGACGAGTTGGCGAACCGCGCGAACGGCGCTGCGCCGACCGCGGCCGCGGCGACCAGGAGGTAGATCACGGTGCACGCCGCCATCGACCCGACAATGCCGATCGCCAGGTCGCGCTCCGGCCGCTTGGTCTCTTCCGCCGCGGTCGAGATCGCGTCGAAGCCGTAAAAGGCGAAGAAGATGATCGCGGCCGCCGCCATCACCCCGCTCTTGACCATCGCCCCCGACTGCGCGTCGCAGTGCACACCCGCGCTGCCGTACCCGAACGGCGCGAACGGGCGCAGGTTGGCCGCATCGAAATGGGGTAACGCTACTATTACGAACAGGGCCAAGGTCACGATTTTCAGGATCACCAGCGCGGTGTTCACCCGCGCGCTCTCCCGCGTCCCCAGCGTCAGCAGCCCGGCGACCAACGCGATGATGACCACCGCCGGCAGGTTGATCCCGAACGCCGCCGCCCTGGCGACGCCGGTGCAGGCATGCCCGGCAAAGGTCGGCCCGTGGGTCAGCGCGTCGGGCAGCGTCACCCCGATCCCCTTCAGCACGCCCACCGCATAGCCCGACCAGCCGACCGCCACGGTCGACACCACCAGCGAATATTCGAGGATCAGCGACCAGCCGATCACCCAGGCGATCACCTCTCCCAGCACGACATAGCTGTAGGTATAGGCGCTGCCCGAGGCGGGGATCATCGTCGCCATCTCGGCATAGGCCAGCGCCGCGCACGCACAGATCGCCCCGGCGACGACGAACGACACCAGCACCGCCGGCCCCGCTCGGTCGGCCCCGACGCCGATCAGCGTCAGGATACCGGTGCCGACGATCGACCCCACGCCGAGCGCCATGAGGTGCGGCCACGACAGCGTCCGCGCGAGCTGCCGCCCGGCGGGCTGCGCGGTCAGGACCTTGCGGCGGAATAGACTCATGCTGCTCCTTCCCCTTCAGGGGAGGCCTTCCTTACCTCACCACACATGCACCCGCGCGCTGGGAGCGAGATACTGATGCTCGCCCGGCTGGACATTGAACGCACCATACCAGCCGTCGAGGTTGCGCACCGTCTCCACCCGCCACATCGCCGGCGCATGGACATCGGTCGCGATCCGGCCGCGGAGCGCGCGTTCGCGCATCTTGGTCCGCCAGCTCTGCGCGAAGGCGAGAAAGAAGCGCTGATCGCCGGTCAGCCCGTCGATCACGGGCGCCGGCCGCCCGCCGAGCGAGGCGTTGTACGCTTCGTATGACGCGGTCAGCCCGGCCACGTCGGCGATGTTCTCGCCCAGCTCCTGCTCGCCGTTGAGGTGGAGCCCGGGCAGCGCCTCATAGGCGCTGAACTGATCGGCGAGCGCCCGCCCCGCCGCCTCGAACCGGGCCAGGTCCGACGGCGTCCACCAATTGTGCAGCCGCCCGGTCGAGTCGAAATCCGCGCCCAGATTGTCGAAGCTGTGGCTGATCTCGTGCCCGATGACGGCGCCGATCGCGCCGTAATTAGCGGCAGGATCGAACCGCGCGTCGAAATAGGGCGTCTCCAGGATCGCCGCCGGGAAATTGAGCGCGTTCTGAAGCGGCAGGTTGACCGCGTTCACCGTCTGCGGCGTCATCCACCATTCGCCGCGATCGACCGGCCGGCCGAGCTTGGCGAGGTGATAGCGGTACAGCGACTGCCGCGCCCGCAGCTGGTTGCCGACCGGATCGTCGCGCCGCACCGCGAAGGCGGGGTAGTTCCACCAATGATCGGGATAGCCGACGCCGACCTGCAGCACCTGCAGCTTGCGCCGCGCCTCCGCCTTGGTCGCGGGCGCCATCCAGTCGAGCCCGGCGATGCGGTGATCGAAGGCGGCCACAATATTGCGCACCATCTGCTGGATCTCGGCCTTGGACGACGCCGGAAAATAGCGCGCGGCGTAGATCTTGCCGACCTTGTCGCCCAGTGCGCCGTTGACCGCCGCGATCCCGCGCCGCTCGCGCGGCTGTTGCGCGGGCGTGCCCTGCAGCGTGCGGCCGTAGAAGTCGAAGCTCGCCTCGTCGAACGCGCGCGGCAGCACGCCGGTCACCTGGTTGATCTGGTGGAAGGCCAGCCAGTCGCGCCAGCTGTCGAGCGGCTCACTCGCGACCAACGCCGACAGCTTGGCGGTCGCATCAGGTTGCCAGGCGATGAAGCTCTGCTGGCTCGCCGGCACGCCCGTCGCTGTCCAGAACGCCGCCCAGTCGATCCCCGGAGCGTGGGCCGGGAAGTCGGCGCGGGTCCAGGGATTGTCGCCATGGTGCGCGTCCTGGCTGGTGACGATGTCGGTCTGCGCGGTTGCGATCTTCGTCTCCAGCGCGAAGACGCGGTCCGCGCGTGCCGCCGGATCGCTCAGCCCCGACAGCGCGAAGATGCGGCGCAGATACGCCTGATAGGCGGTACGCACCTCGACCATCGCGGGCTGCGTCGACAGATAATAGTCGCGGCTCGGCAGCCCCAGTCCGCCCTGCATCAGGTACGGGACGTTGCGCGTCGGCTGGTTCAGATCCTGGCTGACGAACAGTCCGAACAGATCGCTGGTCGACGCATAGTTGTTGTTGTTGAACGGGTCGGTGTCGGACCGCACCGCCGCGCCGATCGCGCGGGCGAGCGCGTGCCGGTCACCGATCGCGGCGATTTCCGCCAGCATCGGCTGCAGCGGCGTCAGCCCGCGCGCCTCGATCCCGGCGGTGTCGGTATAGGCGGCGTAATAATCGGCGATCAGCCGCTGGTCGGCGCCGGCCGCCGCGTTGGCCGCCGCGGCGCCCTGGATGATCGCGGCGTTGCGGCCTTCCGCCACCCGCCCGACATCAAGCGCGACGCCGGTCGCGGTGCGGTCGGCGGGGATCTCCGCGGTCCGCCGCCACGCGCCGTTGGCGTAGGCGTCGAAGCCGTCGCCGGGCTTCACCGTCGTGTCGATCAGACTTTTGTCGACGCCCGGCAGGACGCCCCTCTGAGCAAGTGCGGCAGTGGCGATGCCCGCCGCGAGCAGGATGACGATACGCTTCATTGAGCAGGAACCCTCTCGTGATGGGGCCCTGCTACACGCGTCCGGTCAGACCGTGAAGCTCTCGCCGCACCCGCACGCGCCGGTGGCATTGGGGTTCTGAAAGGTGAAACCGGCGGTGAAGTCGTCCTCGACCCAATCCATCACCGATCCGACCAGATAGAGGATGGAACCGCCGTCGACGAACAGCGTGCCGCCGGCGGTCTCGATCCGCTCGTCGAATGGTTTGGCGGCGGCGACATAGTCGACCGAATAGGCGAGCCCCGAACAGCCGCGCCGTGGGGTCGACAGCTTGACCCCGATCGCGTCGGCGGGCGCCTTGGCCATCAGATCGGCGATGCGCGCCTCGGCGGAGGCGGTCAGCGTCAGCGCGGCGGGGCGGGGGCGGAGCGTGGTGGCCATCACAGCATCCCCAGTTCGAGCCGCGCCTCGTCCGACATCTTTGCCGGGTCCCAGGGCGGGTCCCACACCAAATTGACCTCCGCGGTCGCGATCCCCGGCACCGCCGACACGCGCAGTTCGACCTCGGCGGGCATCGACTCGGCGACCGGGCAGTGCGGCGTCGTCAACGTCATCGTCACCGCCGCGTGGCCGTCCTCGGTCACGTCGACGCCGTAAATCAGGCCAAGCTCATAGATGTTGACCGGAATTTCGGGGTCGTAGATCTCCTTCAGCGCGTCAATCACCTGCTCGTAGAGCGCGCCGCCGGGCTCGCCGGCCGGCTCGGCCTGCGGCTTCTGCGCGAGGAACCCTTCGAGATAGTCGCGCTTGCGAGCGAACGTGTCCGCCGCGCTCTCGACCTCAACCCGCGCCCGGGGCGGGGATGGCACGCCATCCACCTGATCGACCTCGTAGCTCATCCGAAAACCCTTCTGACCCGCTCGATCCCGGCGACCAGCGCCACAATGTCCTGCGGTCCATTGTACACGCCGAAGCTCGCCCGCGCCGTCGCGTCCACGCCCAGCGCCGCCATCAGCGGCTGCGCGCAATGGTGACCGGCACGGATCGCGACCTTCGCCTCGTCCAGGATGGTGCCGACGTCGTGCGGATGCACCCCCTCGACCGCGAAGGAGACGATGCCGGCCGAGTCCTCCGGCCCGAACAGCCGCACGCTGTTAAGCTGGCCCAGTGCGTCGCGCGTCTGGCGCACAAGCGCGGTCTCGTGCGCATGGATGCGATCGAGCCCGATGTCCTCGACATAGTCGATCGCCGCCGCCAGCCCCAGCGCGCCGACGATGTGCGGCGTGCCCGCCTCGAACCGCGCGGGCGGCGGGGCGTAGGTGGTGCGCTCGAACGACACGCGGTCGATCATCGCCCCCCCGCCCTGCCAAGGCGGCATCGCGTCGAGCAGCTCGGCGCGCGCCCACAGGCACCCGATGCCGGTCGGCCCGTACAGCTTGTGACCGGAGAAGACGTAGAAGTCGCAGCCCAGCGCCTGCACGTCGACCGGCAGCCGCGGCACCGCCTGACACCCGTCGAGCAGCAGCTTCGCGCCGACGCGGTGCGCCAGCGTCGCCGCCCGCTGCGCGTCGAGCACCGAGCCGAGCACGTTCGAGATATGCGCCAGCGCCACCAACCGGTGCCGCGGCGTCAGCATCGCCTCGGCCGCGTCCAGGTCGATGCGGCCGTCGGCGGTCAGCGGCGCGACGTCGATCGCGGCGCCGGCGCGCTCTGCGACCAGCTGCCACGGCACGATATTGCTGTGATGCTCCAGGGTCGAGAGCAGGATGCGATCGCCCGCCTTGAGCTGCGTTCCCGCCCAGCTCTGCGCGACCAGGTTGATCGCCTCGGTCGCGCCGCGGACGAACACGATCTCGTCCGCCGACGCGGCGCCGACGAACCGCGCCACCCGCCGGCGCGCCGCCTCATAGGCCAGCGTCATGTCCGCCGAACGCGCATATACGCCGCGATGCACGGTGGCGTAGGTCGTGTCGTAGCCGCGGGTGATCGCGTCGATTACCGCCTGCGGCTTCTGCGCCGTCGCGGCGGTGTCGAGATAGGACCAGCCCGGCGGGATCGCGGGGAAGTCGGCGACAAGGTCGAGAGCAAGCTCCTCCCCGTTCAAGGGGAGGTGGCGGCCGCGAAGCGGCTGACGGAGGGGGCTCTCCACGAGTCGCACCGCCTGCGGCCCGCCCCCTCCACCAGCTTCGCTGGTCCCGCTCCCCGTTCCGGGGAGGATTGCAGAGCCCCCGCTCACAACACCCGCTCCAGCCACGCATCCGCTTCCGCCTCGAACGCCGCGCGGACCGTTTCATTGCCGATCCGCGCCACCGCGTCCGCGACGAACGCCCGCGTCAGCAACGCCTGCGCGCGCGGCTTTGCGATACCGCGCGTGCCCATGTAGAACAGCGCGCGCGCATCGAGCTCGCCCACCGTCGCGCCGTGCGCGCACTTCACGTCGTCGGCGAAGATCTCCAGCTCTGGCTTCAGGTTCACCGTCGCGGTGCGGTGGAGCAGCAGCCCGCGCAGCGACTGTTCGCCGTCGGTCATCTGCGCGTGACGCGCGACCTCGACCGCCGCCGCCAGGCTCGCCTGCGACCGGTCGGCGGCGACCGCGCGCCACAGCTGATGCGACTGGCCGTTCGGCGCGGCATGGCGGATACGCACCGCGCATTCCTGCCGCTGCTCGCCAGCGGTCAGCAGCGCGCCGCCGACCTCGGCATAGCCGCCCGCGCCCACCGTCACCTGTGCGTCGACGCGACTGCCGCCCGCCCCAGCGCCGAGCGTTACATTGACCAGGCTCGCACCCGCGCCCAGCGCCGCATCGTCGCGCAGCGAGACGAACCCAGCCTCCTGGCCAAGCCGCACCGAGCGTTGCAGCCGCGCCGCGCGGCCGAGCGTGATCCGCGTCGCGCGATTGGCCCAGCCCGCGCCGACGAACGTCTCGACGACCTGCGCTACCGCGTCGTCGGCGAGGACGATCGCGGCGGGCAGGTGGTTCTCCCTCCCGGTCGCGACGTGCACCACCTGCACCGGATCCGCCGCCGCATCCGCGTCGAGGCGGAGGGTCCAGCCGCGCCCCTGCGCATGCTTGCCGAGCGGGTGATCCGCGCCCGGCAGGTCACCGAAGGTCACGCGCGCGACGGTGCTCGCGTCGCGATCCAGCACCCCGTCGATGAACAGCAGCCGGTCGCCCGGCAGATCTAGCCATTCATGCTGATCCCGCGCGACCGGCGCCAGCGCCGCCGCCGCGGACAGCGCGCCCAGGTCCGCCCAGCGCCACGCCTCCGCTCGCGTCGAGGGAAGGTCGAGCAGCGTCACCGGTCGCGGCCGTTGCACTGGGTGATGTAGAGCTGGCGGAAATAGGTCACCGCCTCCTGCCGCATCGTGTCGAGCCGCCGCTGGTCGTCGAGCGCGCGCTGCCGGTCGTCGAGATCGGCGGCGTCCGCGGTCTGCGCCGCCAGCCCGGCGATCCCGCCCGCGGTTCGCGCCAGGCGTCGCCGCTCGGTCAGCGCCGCGCGGTCGGTGACGATGGATGCCTGGTCGTGCAGCGAGGCGATGACGAAGTCGCCGTGCCGCCGCTGTTCGTCGGCCCAGGCGCGGCTGACCGCGGTCCGGTCGCACGCGGTCGCGGCCGCACGCAGCCGGTCGAGATCGCCGTCGTCCGCCGCCAGCGCGGTCGCCGCCACGACCGCGATCACGCCGCCACCTCGGCGTACCCCTCGCGCTCCAGCTGATGCGCGAGCTCCGGGCCGCCGGTGCGGGTGATGACCCCGCCGTCAAGGACATGGACGAAGTCGGGTTTCACATAGTCGAGCAGCCGCTGGTAATGGGTGATGAGGATGACCGCCTTGTGCGGTGCGCGCATGATGCGGTTGATGCCGTCGCCGACGACGCGCAGCGCGTCGATGTCGAGGCCGCTGTCGGTCTCGTCCAGGATCGCGAGACGCGGGTCGATCACCCCCATCTGCACCATCTCGTTGCGCTTCTTCTCGCCGCCCGAAAAGCCGACATTGACGGGGCGCTTGAGCATGTCCTGCGGCAGCGCCAGCGCGTCGGCCTGCGCGCGGGCGAGCTTGAGGAACTCGGCGCCGGACAGCGGCTTCTCGTCACGGGACGCACGCTGCGCGTTGAGCGCCTCGCGCAGGAACTGGACGTTGGAGACGCCAGGAATTTCGACCGGGTACTGGAAGCCGAGGAACAGCCCCGCCGCGGCGCGCTCGTGGGGAGCGAGGGCGAGGAGGTCGAGCCATTCTTCCTGCCCCTCCCCTTCAGGATCATCAGGTAAACCGTCGCCCGGACGGTTTAGGTCAGCGCGGGGCGCTGACCGACCTGATGATGGGTTGGGGTGGGGCCTCTCCTCCGGGCCGATCGCTTGCGGCAACGCCCCACCCCCAGCCCCTCCCCTGAAGGGGAGGGGTGAAAGCAGGCGCACGCTCCCCCCCGTCACCTCATACCCCGGCCGCCCCCCGAGCACATAGCCGAACGTCGACTTCCCCGCCCCGTTCGGCCCCATGATCGCATGGATTTCGCCCGCGTTGACGCTGAGCGAGAGACCCTTGAGGATCGGCTTGCCGTCGATCTCGGCGTGGAGGTTTTCAATCTTGAGCATCTTCGTCTCTTTTGAGCGCCGCGATGATCCGAGTGGCGCGATCGTTCGCGATAGCTTCATCTTCCGACGAGATCATCGGAGCAACGTGCGGACCAATCTCCCGGAGAATTCGCTGCCGCCACTTCTCCAAACGCGCATCGGCGAAGTTGCGGCTTTCGAAATCATCCCATTCGTGAGGTGCCAGGCCGGGCGTGCGCTCAAAAAAGCGCTCGAGCATCGCGGCGAAATCGGCCGTGGTTGAAAGGCGAGGGCTGACGCTCACCCCACGCTCCCCTCAAGGCTGATCCCCAGCAGCTTCTGCGCCTCAACCGCGAACTCCATCGGCAGCTGCTGGAGCACCTCGCGCGCGAAGCCGTTGACGATCAGCGCCACCGCCGCCTCCTGGTCGAGGCCGCGCGACATCGCGTAGAACAACTGGTCCTCGCTGATCTTCGACGTCGTCGCCTCGTGCTCGATCTGCGCCGAGGGGTTGCGCACCTCGATGTACGGCACGGTATGCGCGCCGCATTGGTCGCCGAGCAGCAGGCTGTCGCACTGGGTGAAGTTGCGGACGCCCTCCGCGGTCGGCGCGACCCGCACCAGCCCGCGATAGGTGTTGTCGCTCCGTCCCGCGCTGATCCCCTTCGACACGATCGTCGAGCGCGAGCCCTTGCCCAAATGGATCATCTTGGTGCCGGTATCGGCCTGCTGGCGGTTGTTGGTGACCGCGACCGAATAGAACTCGCCGACGCTGTTCTCGCCCGCCAAGACGCAGCTCGGGTATTTCCAGGTGATCGCGCTGCCGGTCTCGACCTGGGTCCAGCTGACCTTGCTGTTCTTGCCCTGGCACAAGGCACGCTTGGTGACGAAGTTGTAGATGCCGCCGACGCCGTTCTCGTCGCCGGGATACCAGTTCTGCACCGTCGAATATTTAATCTCGGCATCGTCGAGCGCGACCAGCTCGACGACAGCGGCGTGGAGCTGGTTCTCGTCGCGCATCGGCGCGGTGCAGCCTTCGAGGTACGACACATACGCGCCCTTGTCGGCTACGATCAGCGTCCGCTCGAACTGCCCCGTGTTCTCGGCGTTGATGCGGAAATAGGTCGACAGCTCCATCGGGCAGCGGACGCCCTCGGGAATGTAGACGAAGGTGCCGTCGCTAAAGACCGCGCTGTTGAGCGTCGCGAAGTAATTGTCGCGCTGCGGCACCACCTTGCCCAGCCACTGGCGGACGAGGTCGGGATACTCACGGATCGCCTCGCTGATCGAACGGAAGATCACCCCCGCAGCCTCCAGCTCGGCGCGGAAGGTCGTCGCGACCGAGACGCTGTCGAACACCGCGTCCACCGCGACCTTGCGCGCGCCCTCGACGCCGGCGAGTACCTTCTGCTCCTCGATCGGGATGCCGAGCTTCTGGTAGGTCCGCAGGATCTCCGGATCGAGCTCGTCCAGCGACGCGATCGTCGCCTTGGTTTTGGGCTCGGCGTAATAATAGGCGTCCTGATAGTCGATCGGCGGGATGTTGAGCTTCGCCCAGTCGGGCGCCGCCATCGTCAGCCACAGCCGGAACGCCTTGAGCCGCCAGTCGAGCATCCACTGCGGCTCATTCTTCTTGGCGGAAATGTAGCGGACGGTGTCCTCGCTCAGGCCCTTGGGCGCGAAGTCCTGCTCGATGTCGGTGGCGAAGCCCCACTCATACTTCTTGGCGACGGCGGCATAGGCCTCGGCGTTCTTCATGCGAGCACCTTTTCGCGCATCGCCGCGGTCGCGGGCACGCCGGCGAGCTGCTGCAGCGACACGCCCGCCAGCGCGCCGCGGATCGCCTCGTTGACCACGCCCCAATGCGGCTTGACCGCGCAATGGCCGTCGAGCGCGCAGTCGTGGCGCTCCTCGTCGAGGCACACCGTCATCGCGATCGGCCCCTCCACCGCCTCGACGATGTCGGCAAGGCTGATCGCGCCGGACGTCCGCGCCAGGCGAAAGCCGCCGCCCGTCCCACGCGCACTCTCGACCAGCCCCGCCGCGGCGAGGCGCCCGACCAGCTTCTGCGCGGTCGGCAGCGGCACGCCCGTCTCGGCCGCCAGCATCGTCGCCGTCAGCCGTGCGCCGAGGCACTCGGGCGCGCAGCTGCGCCGGGCAGCGGCGGCCATCATCACAACGGCATAGTCGGCAAGGCTCGAAAGGCGCATCTACTCGCAATCGGACTGAAATGGTCTGATTGGCAGATGGTGCGACAGGGCGGCTGCGTCAACCGCTTTCCCCTCCCGAGAAGAGGTTTAAGTGCCGCTCACCAGGCTGCCGACGCTCTCCCCCAGCGCCTGGCGGTGGTCGATCGTAATCCGCGCCAGCTCGCCCGGTTCGCGCATCCGGCGCGGGGTGAGGCCGGTGAACGCCTTCACCTCGCGGATCATGTGGCTCTGGTCATAGAAGCCCTCGATCGGACCGCCGCCCGATGCCAGCGCCACCGCCGCGCGCAACGCCCGGTATTTGCGTGCGAGCAGCTTGGGCGGACAGCCGTACAGCGCGTTGCAGCGCCGCTCGATCTGCCGGCGCGACAGGCCGGTCGCCGCGATCAACATCTCCAGCTCGGGCGACGCTGCATCCTCCAGCCAGCGGTCGACCGCCCGCACGAAACGCACCGCGCCCTCATCGCCGTCGCCGAGCAACCGGCGCAGGAACGGCTCGGCCGCAAGCGCCATCGCCGCCGCGCCGCCGTCAGCGCGCAACGCCGCCGCCGCCTGCGTCACAGCGTCGCCAAACAGCGGCACCGCATCAGCGACATGGTCCGCCATCGCCGACGCGTCGCTCCGGCACAGTGCCGCCCAGCCCGCCGGCGTCACCCCGACCCCGAACACCAGCAGCGGTCCCGCGACGCAGACCCGGGTCGGGCCGCAGGTCGGCCCCAGCAGATGAAAGGGCGCGGCATCCTCGCGCCGTCCGTCCGCGAACTCGTAGAAGCACCTGCCCGGCGACAGGCGGAAGCGCAGCTGCGCGATCTGCGCGCGCTCGACGTCGTCGAGCGCCGGCACGGCGGCGTGGAAGCGGTAGAAGGTGCTGATATAAGGCTGCAGGTCGGCCGACGGCAGTACATAGTCCAGCTCGACGACCCCCATCGCGACTCACCCCCTTTTGATCATTGTTTAGGCGAAGGCGGGGCTGACGAAAAGCGGCCCGGCCGATCGCTCGGCCGGGCCGTGAAGGGAGGACGGCGTGAGCCGCCCTTGGGTCGCACCTTCCGTGTCGCAGATCGTTGCGGAACCGTATTGGACAGAAGCGACCGGGCCGGACTCTTTTTGACGTGCGGACGGCGCGGTGCGACAGGCCCGGGCATGACCTTTCCCCTTCGCCGCGCGCTGTGGCTGCTCGACGCCGAGCGCGCGCACCGGCTGACGGTCGCGGCGCTGCGCCTGATGCCGCTCCGCGCGCCGCCCGCCGCCGACCCGATCCTGAGCACCGAGATCGCGGGGTTGCGCTTTCCGACGCCGGTCGGGCTCGCGGCCGGATTCGACAAGGATGCGCAGGTGTGGCGCGAGCTGCTGAGCCTCGGCTTCGGTTTCGTCGAGGTCGGCACGCTGACGCCGCTGCCCCAGCCCGGCAACCCGCGACCGCGGCTGTTCCGCCTGCCTGCAGACGAAGCGGTCATCAACCGCATGGGATTCAACAATGGCGGTCTTGCCGCCGCGCTGCCGCGCCTCCGCCGCGACGGCCGGGGACTGGTCGGCGCCAATGTCGGCGCGAACAAGGAGTCGGCAGACCGGATCGCCGACTATGCCGCCGGCGTGCGGGCCGCGGCGGCGGTGGCGGATTACGTTACGGTCAACATCAGCTCGCCCAACACGCCGGGACTGCGCGACCTGCAGTACGGTGCGGCGCTGCGCGACCTGCTCGCCGCCGCGGTCGCCGAACGCGGCGCGACGCCGCTGTTCCTGAAGGTCGCGCCCGATCTCGATCCGGCGCAGGTCGACGACATCGCCCGCGCCGCCGTCGATGCGCGGGTCGATGCGCTGATCGTCGCCAACACCACCGTCGCGCGTCCGGCGCTGCGCTCGCCGCATGCGGATGAGGCGGGCGGGCTGTCGGGCAAGCCGCTCGCGCCGCTTGCGCTCGTCCGCCTGCAGGACTTTCGCCGCGCAACCGGCGGCGCGTTGCCGCTGATCGCTGTGGGCGGGCTCGACAGCGGCGCGGCGGCCTATGCCCGCATCCGCGCCGGCGCGAGCCTGGTCCAGCTCTATACCGCGCTGGTCTTCCACGGCCCCGGCCTTGCCCTCCGCATCGCCCGCGACCTCGCCGTGCTGCTCCGCCGCGACGGCTTCACGAGCGTCGGCGAGGCGGTCGGGGCCGGTTGACGTTACGTTGCACGCGCCTAGGGTCGCAGCCCAGATGAAGAAGCTGCTCCTCCTCGCGCTCGCCCTTCCCCTCTCACTTGCGCCGGTCCAAGCCCGCCGCGTTGCGCGAGCGTCCGCCGCCCCGGCCGGCACCGTCAGCGCCGCCGACCCGCGCGCCGCCGCCGCCGGCGTCGAGATTCTGCGCGCGGGCGGCAGCGCCACCGATGCCGCGATCGCGACCATGCTCGCGCTCAATGTCGTCGAGCCACAGAGTTCCGGGATCGGCGGCGGCAGCTTCTGGGTGACGCACGCCGCGAACGGCCGGCTGGCGACGATCGACGCGCGCGAGGCCGCGCCCGCGGCGGCGACCGGCCGCTGGTTCTACGGCCCCGACGGCCGTCCCCTGTCGCACGGCGACGCGGTCCCCGGCGGCCGTAGCGTCGGGGTGCCCGGCGCGCTGCGCGGCATGGCGCTGGCCCATCGCAGCGGCGGGCGGCTGCCCTGGGCGCGGCTGTTCCAGCCCGCGATCCGGCTGGCGCGCGAAGGCTGGATCGTCAGCCCGCGGTTCGCCGGCACCATCCCGGCGAACGGCGGCCATATCACCGCCGGGACACGCGCGCTCTACACCGTCGGCGGCCGCGCGGTGCGGACCGGCGATCGCCTCACCAACCCAGCCCAGGCGGCGCTGCTGGCGCGGATCGCACGCCTCGGTCCGGACAGCTTCTATGTCGGACCGCAGGCGGTACGGCTGGTCCAGACCGTCAACAACGCCGCACGCAACCCGTCGCGGATGACCACCGGCGATCTCGCCAGCTATCAGGCCAAGGCGCGGCCGCCGGTGTGCGTGCCGTATCGCAGCTACCGCATCTGCGGCATGGGCCCCCCGTCGTCGGGCGGGATCACCGTGATGATGATCCTGAAGCAGCTGGAGCGGTTCGACCTCCACGCGCTGGGCCGCAACAGTCCGGTCGCGTGGCACCTGTTCGCGGAGTCGTCGCGCCTCGCCTATGCGGATCGCGACCTCTATGTCGGCGACCCGGATTACGTCCGCGTGCCGGTCGCGGGGCTGCTCGATCCCGCCTATCTGCGTGAGCGTTCGGCGCTGCTCTCGCCCGATCACGCGCTCGGCAGCTATCAGCCCGGGACGCCGCCGGGCGCACCGCCGCGCTCCCGCGCCCCGGCGCAGGAAGTCCCCGGTACCACGGACCTCGCCGTCGCCGACGGCCGCGGCAACGTCGTCGAGGTGACGACCACCGTCGAGGGCGTATTCGGCTCGGGCCTGTCGATCGACGGCACCATCCTCAACAACGAGCTGACCGACTTCGATATCGTCCCCGTCCACGGCGACTTCCTCGTCGCCAACCGGGTCGAGGGCGGCAAGCGCCCGCGCTCGTCGATGGCCCCGACCATCGTCTACAACGCCGACGGCAGCGTCCGGCTGGCGATCGGCGCGGCCGGCGGTCCGACCATCATCGCACAGATCGCCAAGGCGCTGGTCGGCGTGCTCGACTGGAACCTTAGCGCGCAGGACGCGATCGGCATGGGGCTGATCTTCGCGCCGGGCGACACCGCGGTGGTCGAGCAGGGTACCGAGGTTGATGCGATGCTGCCGGCGCTCCGCGCGCTCGGCGGGCGCTATGTCAGCGCGCCGCTCGGCCTCAAGGCGAATGCCGTCGAGCGCGTGGGCGGGCGCTGGATCGGCGCGGCTGACCCGCGCAGCGAGGGCGTGTCGATGGACACGCTCGGCCATGTCGTCACGCCGCCGCATTTCGGGGGCTCGGCCGTTCGCCCGCCCGAATGATGCAAGCCGATAACGGCCGGCGCTCGACCGGCCGGCCGGGAGAGAGAATGTACCAGCTGGAACCCTTCCCCAACCTCGTCGCGATGTTCGCGACCCGAGCGCGCGAACGCGGCGACACGCCCTTCCTCTGGCGCAAGCGGGACGGCGGCTGGCATCCGACCAGCTGGGCCGAAGCCGCGCGCCAGGTCGCGAGCCTCGCCGCCGCGTTCAAGGCACTCGGCATGAAGCCCGGCGACCGCATCATGCTGGTCAGCGAGAACCGCCCCGAATGGTGCATCTCCGACCTCGCGATCATGGCCGCGGGCTGCGTTACAGTGCCGACCTACACCACCAACACCGAGCGCGATCACCAGCACATCCTGGAGAATAGCGGCGCCTGTGCGGTGATCGTCTCCACCGCCAAGCTCGCCAGGACGCTGCTCCCCGCGGTGCTCAAGTCCAACCAGGGCCAGCTCGTCATCGGCATGGAGGAGATGCGCTTCCCGGCCACCGTCGAGCATCACGACTGGGAACGGCTGATCGCCGGCCACCCCGCCGGGCCGGAGACGCTGAACCTCGCCGCCGGCCGCGACGACCTCGCCTGCATCATCTACACCAGCGGCACCGGCGGCGCGCCGCGCGGGGTCATGCAGCATCACGGCGCCATCCTGCATAATGTGGCGGGCTGCGCGGCGGTGATCGCCGAGGATTTCGGCATCGCCGACCCGGAGACCTTCCTGTCGTTCCTGCCGCTCAGCCATGCCTATGAGCACACCGGCGGCCAATTCTTCCCGATCGGTGTCGGCGGCCAGATCTATTACGCCGAGGGAATGGAAAAGCTGGCGAGCAACATGGAGGAGGTCCGTCCTACCCTCATGTTCGTCGTGCCGCGGCTGTTCGAGGTGCTCCACCAGCGCATCGGCAAGGCGATCGAAAAGCAGGGCGGGCTACCGGCAAAGTTGCTCAAACAGGCGCTGCTGATCGGCGAGCGCGACTATAACGGCACGCTCAGATGGACCGACCGGCCGATGAAGCTGGTCGTCGACACGCTGTTCAAGCCGAAGATCGGCAAGCGTTTCGGCGGACGGATCAAGGCGCTGGTGTCTGGCGGCGCGCCCTTGACGCCGGAGATCGGCATCTTCTTCCACTCGGTCGGCATCATGCTGCTGCAGGGCTATGGCCAGACCGAGGCGGCGCCGGTCATCTCGTGCAACCGTCCGCGTGAGGGCATTCGCATGGACACGGTCGGCCCGCCGCTCGCCGACACGGAGGTGGTGATCGCCGACGACGGCGAGATCCTGGTCCGCGGCGAGCTGGTGATGCACGGCTATTGGCGCAACGACGCGGAGACCGCGCGCGTGCTGCGAGACGGTTGGCTGCACACGGGCGATATCGGGCTGATCGACGCAGCGGGGCGGATCAAGATCACCGACCGCAAGAAGGACCTCATCATCAACGACAAGGGCGACAATGTCGCGCCGCAGAAGGTCGAGGGAATGCTGACGCTCCAGCCGGAGATCGTCCAGGCGATGATCTCCGGCGATCGCAAGCCCTACATGGTCGCGCTGCTCGTCCCCGACCCCGACTGGGTCCAGCAATGGTGCGCGGGCAGCGGTGCGGCGTGCGACTTCGCGAAGCTGGGCGACCATCCCGCCTTCCGTCAGGCGCTGGGACAGGCGGTGGAGCGGGTCAACAAGGACCTGTCGGTGATCGAGCGCGTCCGCCGCTTCATCGTCGCCGACATGCCCTTCACGATCGAGAACGAACAGCTGACGCCGAGCCTGAAGATCAGAAGGCACATGATCCGCGACGCCTATGGCGACCGCCTGGAGGCACTGTACCGGCACTAGTCACCTCCCCCGCGCTGCGGGCCCCGCGCTGCGGGCCCCGCGCTGCGGGGGGGGGGGGAGGTGACGGGCAGCACGCGATTGGGCCCTGCAGACCCACCACCGGCCCGCACTTGATCCTTACGCTGCCGCCTTCAGCGGCTGCCCCTCTGCCGCACGCGGGAGAGGGTGGATCTAGTGCGCAGCCGCTACCGGCGCTGCAGGTGCGGACGCACTCCCCGCCCCCGCCCGGGGCACCACCGCCAGCGTCCAGTCGCGCTCCGGCCGCAGGTACTTCGCCGCCACCGTCTGCAGCTGCCCGGGCGTGATCGAGACGAAGTCCGGCGCCAGGTTCTTCGTCGCCTCCACCCGCCGCGGATCATACGCCGCGCCGCCAAGCTGGAGCATCCAGAACTGGTTCCCCGAAGAGGCGCGGACGATATACTGCGCCATCGGCCGCATGATCCGCGCCAGCTCGTCGGCAGGGATCGGGTGCGCGACCAGGTCGGCGGCGATCTCTCGCGACAGCTGGAAGAAATAGGCGACCTTGTCCGGGGTCACCTGCCCCACCGCCATCATCCGCCCGCCGCTCGCCGCACCGACCGGCCACTGGCTGCCGACCGAAGGCGAATAGCTGGCGCCCGCATTCTGGCGCAGCCGCTCGAACAGCCGGTCGCTGAACACCTGCGCCAGCACGTCGAGGCGGCGGCTGTCGCCGATCTGGTCGATCCCGCCGCCGGTCGGCCAGGCGATCACCGCCACCGCCTGGTTCGCCGGGCCGCTATGCGTCAGGGTCACCGGTACGGCATTGTGCGCCGGAAAGCGGATCGCGGGCGCGGCTGCGGCGGGCGCGCGGCGCGGCGGCAGACTGCCGAAGGTCGCCGCCACCGAGCGGATCACATCGTCAGCCTTGACGTCGCCGAATACCGATATCTCGATCGGTCCGCTCGCCAGCGCCGGCGCCCACAGCGCGCGCACCGCGGCGGGTGTCGCTGCCGCGATCTGCGCCCGCGTCGGCGTCACCCAGCGTGGATCGCCGTCGTGGAGCAGCCCTTCCAGATCGCGGTTCAGCACGCCCGTGGGCGACGCATCGAGCCCCGAATACCCCGCCAGCTTCACCGCCTTGCCGCGCGCTACCGGCGCCGCATCCCAGGCGGGATGCGCCAGCTTCGCCGCCATCAGCCGCAGCTGATCGGTCATGTCGGCGGGCGTGGTCAGCGCGTTGAACGAAAAGGCGTCGTCATCGATATCGAAGTCGAGCCCGACCACGCGCCCGGTCGTCATCTGGTCGAGATCGCCCTGATCGAGCACCCGCGTGCGCCCCTGGATACCCGACTGGACCAGCGCCAGCTCGCCCGTCCACACCGGCGGCGTCCCGCGCGCCGGCAGCGCATTGTAGCCGCCGCCAAAGCGCACCCGCACGTAAACCCGCCCCGTCTCCGAATTGTTGGCGAACATCAGCAGCCGGACGCCGTTGGAAAAGACGACTTTCTCCATGTCGAGCCCGGTCAGCTGTTCGCGGCTGGCCACTGTCGCGGGCGCGCCGAAGCCGGGTAGATCGGCGAAGGTCACCGCCGCCTGCGCGCGGCGCGTATAGCCGCCCGCGGGCGCGGCCAGCACCGTCGCCAGCTGCGCCGGCGCGTCGGGCTGCGGCGTCGCGGTCACCACGATCGCGCGCGTCGCGGTTCCCTGGAACAGCCGCCGTGTCGAGTCGAGCAGGGCGGCGGGGGTGAACATGTTGTGCGCATGCGCGTCGGTGAGCACCTGATATGAAACGCCGGGGGTCGTCGTCGTCTCACGGATGTCGAGCGCCTCGACCATGTCGTCCGCCAGTTTCGCCCCCGCCTCCACCCGCGCCGTCTCCGCCGCCTGGCGCATGACCGCGTCGAACTCGGCATATTCGCGGTCGACCTCCGCCTGGCTCGGCGGCGCCGTCTGTGCGTCCGCGATCACCGCCCGCACGTCGCGCAGCGCCGCCGCCCAGTCGGCGCCGACCGGCACCACCGTCACCTGCGTGATGTTGGCCGACCGTTCGACGTCATCTAGGCCGACGCTGGCCTGCAGGAAGCTGCCGCCGCCCCGCGCGCGCTGCTCCAGCCGCCGGCTGATCAGCCGCGTCGCCAGCACGTCGACCAGCCGGCGCTGGTTGAAGATCACGGTGTCGGCGTTGAAGGTCCATGGCCGCACCACGCCCAGCATCACGACCGGCGGGAGCCCCGGCTCGACCAGCGTGGCGGTGGTCGGCTGGCTCGCGTCCGGACGGCCGAAATCGGGATCGGCTGGCGCCGCGCCGATCCCGTGCCAGTCGGCGAAGTTCTTGGCAACAAGGTCGCCAAACACCGCCGGGTCCATGTCGCCCGAGATCACCACCACCGTTCGTTCCGGCCGATACCAGCGGTCGTGGAACGCGCGCACCGTCGCGGCGGTCGCCGCCTCCAGCGTGCGGATGCTGCCGATCGGGGATCGGTTCGCCATCGGCTGACCGGCGAAGAACAGCGCGTTGCGCGCGTCGGAGAAGCGCACCTGCGGGCCCGGCTGCTCACGCTGCTCGGCCAGCACCACCGGCCGCTCGGCGGTGATCGTATGATCGTCGATCACCGGCGCGGCCATCATCCCCGACAGGATGTGCAGGCTCTGGTCGAGCCGCTCGGTGGTCGCCGACGGCAGGTCGAGCTTGTAGGTGGTCGATACCGGCCCGGTCGCGGCGTTGGTGTCCGAGCCAAAGGTCGCGCCGAAATTCTGCCAGATCCGCTTCGCCTCTCCGTCGGGCACGTAGCGCGAGCCGCGGAACGAGAGATGCTCGATGAAGTGCGCGAAGCCGCGCTCGCCGTCGGTCTCTTCCAACGACCCGGCATCGATCCGGACGCGGATCGACACCTGCCCCGGCGGCACGCCGTTTCGGCGCACGGCATAGCGCAGGCCGTTGGGCAGCGTGCCGAACTGCCACGCCGGATCGGGGGTGATGTCGCTGCCCGCGTACAGCCAGGCGCGGTGATCGACGACGACGGCGGGCGCCGCGGTGGCCGGCTGCCCCTTCGCCGCGGTGCTTTGCGGGGTTGCGGCAGCGGCAGGGCGCCACGCCGCGGCATGCCGCCCCGCCGCGGGGACGCTGAGGCCGATCAGGAGGGTGACAAGCGAAGCGGCGGCGGTACGCGCGGACAGGTTCATGCCCTGCACTTAGCGGGCGGGCGCACGCGCCGCCAGCGGCGTATCGGCCGCAAACCGCGCCGGAGTCGCCATCTTTTCGTCCTACATCGCATCTTATTGCAGTTTTGCGGCGTTAGCGCAGGGCCGTTACGCTTCCGTTTCGTTATTGATGAAGGTTAGTGCATGACCGCTGGCGTCGAGACCAGACCGACCAAGGCCGCCGTGCCGGGTATGTGGCGCACGCAGGAGAAGGATGGTTCCGGTCCCCTGGTCCCGCAGCTGACCGTCGTTTCCGGGGCGCCGGTCGCGGGCGCGCCGATGCAGGCGGAGAAGGGCCGGCCCTTCGTCATCCGCTTCGGCAAGCATCTGCGCGGGTTCTTCGACCGGCTGATCGGCGGCAGCTCGCTGGTGTCCAACGATCCCGTCCTCGACATGCGCGACTTCGCCTGGACGCAGCTGCTGCGCGACCATTGGCAGGCAATCCGCGACGAGGCGATTGCGGTGGCGCTGCGCGGCGACGCCGCGCCGTCGCTGGCGACCATCTCGCCCGACCACCGCGCGATCGCGGAGATCGACAAATGGCGGTCCTTCTTCATCTGGGGCTATGGCTACCGGATCGACGACAATGCCGATCGCGTGCCGGTGACCGCCGGGCTGGTCGAACGGGTTCCCGGGCTCAACTCGGCCTTCTTCTCGATCCTCGCGCCCGGCACCCACATCCCCGATCATCGCGGTGTGACCAAGGGGCTGATCACCTGCCACCTGGGTCTGATCGTGCCGCGCGACGGCGACGTTCGCATGCGCGTCCACGATCGCATCGTCCGCTGGGCGGAGGGCGAGACGCTGGTGTTCGACGACACGTATCAGCATGAGGTGTGGAACGACACCGGCGGCATCCGCGTCGTCCTGCTTGTCCAGTTCGAACGTCCGCTGCGCAATCCGGGCAAGTGGATCGCGGACCGCTTCCTCGGCGTGGTCAAGCGCTCTGCGTTCGTTCAAGAGGCAAGAGCCAATATCGGTCACTGGAATGCGGCGGTGAAGCAGCTCGACGTCTGACCGCCACGCCGTGCCGGTGAGAGGGGAATGCGACCAACCGGCGTTGGCGCGGCGTGCGTCCTCGGGTAAGGTCCGCTCGCCATCCTTGGGGGAGTCGGCAGTTGCTCCGGATCACGTCTTCGTCGCTGCGCATCAATTCCGTGCCGCACAATGCGCCGACCAGCTTTGCGCCGTCGACCACGACCGGTCTGGCCGCCCGCTTTTCGCTCAACCGGCGGCTGGAGGCGATCGGCAGCATCACGATCGCCGGTAGTGCCGGCGACTCGACGGCCGGATGGGCGGCGGGGTTCGTCCAGGCGCAGTGGATCGAAACCAACTGGGGTTTCTACAGCGGCGCGCACGATCACGACGGCAGTTCGTTTCTGCAGCGCGCGCGACCGCCGAGCCGCCCGCATCAGGCATGTTTCGACAACGCTACGGCCGGCCAGCCTTTCTACGCCAATTCGACCGAGCCGCCGCAGGTGCCGGCGGGAGGGCACACGCTGCTGCCCTTCGTCCAGCCGCTGCCGCCCAGCCCCACCTTTCCGCTGACATTGAACGTGTTTCACGCCGACAATCCGGGCGACACCTACGATCTCAGCCGGACCAACACGCAGACCGGACAGATCAACCTGCTCAGCGAGGTCCAGCTGGAGTTCGCCTTTTGTGCGGTGATGGTCGTGCGCGAGCCGTCAGGCCGGCGGCATTTCCTGAAGGGCTTCTACTGGAACGCCAACTGGCAGGACAGTTTCCACACCACCTCTGCCAATGCGTCGGTCGCCACGCGGATCGTCAAGGGTACGCATTGCGCGGTCGGCGACATCTTCGACGGCCAACCGCAGGACCGCCGGTTCGCCCACATCTTCACGCAGCCTCAGGCGAGCAACTGCAACATCGTGGCGGGTCAGGCCGCCGCCCATCCCAACATACGCGAGGAACCGCGATGGCATTTGTTCGACGTGCGGCGCTGACCGGCGCGCTGCTGGTGCTGGCGGCGGCCGGGCTGTCGCAGGACGCGACGCGAGCGGTGCGCCTGCGCGCGACGGCGCGCCCGTCGGGGCTCGTCATCGAGAATGCGACCGACCGACCGATGCTGATCGAACGCGCAATTCGCGTCGACAAGCTGATCGGCGCCACGTGGACGCCGCTCACCACCGAGATGAAGGCGATCGACGCCTGCACCGCCAACGCCGCGACCGGCCCCGTCCGCCTCGGCGCGCGGGTCAGCCTGTCGGTGGTGCCGTGGCGCGGCGCCAGCTGCAGCGGGCAGTGCACCTATGCCTGCCGGGCCAATATCGATTTTCCCCCCGGGCGCTTCCGCTTCGTCGTCACGACCCTGCCTGAGCGGACGCAGCTGATCGGGCCGGCTTTCCGCCTCGATCACTCGCTGTAACGCCGCGGCAGGCGGCACATCAGCTTCCAGAGACGCCTATTCGTGTTCCGGGGCGGCATTCGTCCGCGACCGCACGCGTGATGTCAGTTGCCGGAAAGCGACGTCGCCCCACCGAACACCTGGCCGCTCGACCAGGCGGTAGGTCAGGTAAGCGAACGCCGTGGTGACGATCGTGACCATCGTCAGGGTGGCGTAATAACGTAGGTCGCCCGGCAACGAGCCGATGCTCCAATCGATCGCCCTGTGCAACGCGTAGATGACGACGGGATGGAGCAGATAGGCCGAATAGCTGATCAGGCCAAAGAAGCGGAAAATGCGCCCGATGAGCGTGTCGCCGTCGCCTAAGCCAGCCCCGATCAATATCGACGCGTAGGCGAGCCCGATCGGAACTCGCTCCCAGATGCTTCCGACTTCCCCGGCCAGAGCGCAGACGATCAAGACGGCGGCGCCCGCGCCGATCAGCACGGGAGCAAGCGGCGCGTGGTTGGGACGCGCGAGCAGCCTCCGGTAGGCGGGATAAGCCCACATCCCGATGATGAAAAGCGGCATATACCCAACGACGGAGAACAATACGTAGTCAGCAGGCAGGGTAAGGTGCATGATCATTGTTGTAACGATCGATACAGAAAACCACAGCAGCTGTGTTCGAAACTTTGACCGATACAGTGGGATGAATAACGCATAGAAGATCATCTCGACACCAATTGTCCAGCTCGCCCAGACGATGCCCTCCTGCTTGCCAGGAATTAAGTTGAATAGAAATGTAAGATTGTAGGCGACCGGCCTCAGATATAAGGGTTGGGAGAGATACCAGTTATCGCGAACGATGTAGTAAGCCAGAATGACGTAGAATAGCGGCGCGATACGGAACAGGCGGCTGACGCTGTAGCTTAGGACCATAAGCCCCGTACGTTCGTGTCGCTGCATCGTCATGTGGAGCGAGAAGCCGCTGATGACGAAAAATAGGTAGACGCCGGTCCCGCCAAACGACGCGAACTTCAGCATTAGATAGTTCGTCAATGGCGGATGCGGCTGGGGAACCAGTAATGAGTGGTAGAAGATGACGTAGAGCGCGGCCACGCCGCGCAAGCTGTCTAGAAAAAAGAGGCGCCCCCGGGGCTCATGCCGGCGGGCCGTCGCATCCGCTTGCTGCACTTCCGTCATCTGCGCCCTGCGCCTTTTTCCGGGAACCTAGACAGCGGCGGCCATGCCGGGTCAAGCGTTGCGGCTTTGCCGGCCCAGGGTATCGCCGCGGCCTTGATAGATCATCGCCGCCGGACCACATGCGCGGCATGCTGATCGAGACCGAACCGACCCCCAACCCCGCGACGCTCAAGTTTCTGCCGGGCCGCACCGTCATGGACGCGGGCACCCGCGATTTCGCGACCCCTGAAGAGGCCGCCGCCAGCCCGCTGGCGCAGGCGCTGTTCGACCTGGGCGACGTGACCGGCGTATTTTTCGGCCGCGATTTCGTGTCGGTCACCGCCGCGCCGGGCGTCGCGTGGCGCGACCTGAAGCCCGACGTGCTGGCGCTGCTGGTCGATCATTTCGCCGCTGCCATGCCGCTGTTCCGCGCCCATGCCGGGTTCAGCGTCCCGTCGGCCGCTGCGGTGTTCACGGACGATCCCGCCGACGCCGACATCGTCGAGCAGATCAAGGAGCTGATCGACACCCGCGTCCGCCCCGCGGTGGCGAACGACGGCGGCGACATCGTCTATCGCGGCTTCGACAAGGGCAAGGTGTTCCTGCAGCTGCAGGGCGCCTGCTCGGGCTGCCCCTCCTCGTCGGCGACGCTGAAGCAGGGCATTGAGCAGCTGCTCCGCCACTATGTTCCCGAAGTCACCGAGGTGCGCGCGGTATGAGCGGCGCGATCAACGACGCCGCGCTCGACGCGATCTTCCGCACCGCGCGGTCGTACAACGGCTATACCGATCAGCCCGTCACCGACGCAGAAATCGTCGCGATCTGGGAACTGATGAAATGGGGGCCGACCTCGGCCAACCAGCTGCCCGCGCGCATGGTCTGGGTGCGGACGGCCGAGGGCAAGGAACGGCTGGCCGCCTGCTGCTCCGCCCAGAACAAGCCCAAGGTGCTGGGCGCCCCTGTGACGGTGATCGTCGGCATGGACAACGATTTCCACGAACAGCTCCCGTGGCTGTTCCCCCATACCGACGCGAAGAGCTGGTTCACCGGTAATGCCGAGCTGCGCGCTGCCTCCGCATTCCGCAACTCGTCGCTGCAGGGTGCCTACCTGATCATCGCCGCCCGTGCCCTGGGGCTCGACACCGGGCCGATGTCGGGCTTCGACGGCGGCGAGGTCGACAAGGCGTTCTTTGCCGACATGCCTGCGGTCAAGACCAACTTCATCTGCACGCTGGGGCATGGCGATCCCGCCACCATCTTCGATCGCCTGCCGCGACCCGCGTTCGACACGTTCAACCGCCTTGCTTGATCCCCTCTCTCCCGCAGGGGAGAGGGGATGATGCGCACCCTTGTCATCGACACCGCCACCGCCGCCTGTTCGATCGCGTTGATCGCGGACGGCGCGGTGATCGCCGCCGCCCATGGAGACGTCGGGCGCGGCCATGCCGAGCGGCTGATCCCGATGATCGCCGCATTGCCCGACGGCGGCCGCGCCGCCCATATCCTGGTCGATGTCGGACCGGGCAGCTTCACCGGCATCCGCGTCGGCATCGCCGCCGCCCGCGGGCTGGCGCTGGGATGGCAAGCGAGCGTCGCCGGCTATTCCTCGCTGACGCTGGTCGCCGCGCGCGCGCTCGCTGACACCCCCCTTGCCCCCGGCGCCACGCTTGCGGCGGTGCTGGAGGGCGGGCATGGCGAGGTGTTCATGCAGCTTTTTGCCGAATCCCTGCAACCGCTCGGCCCGCTAGAATCGCTCGCCCCCGCCGCGGCGCGCGTACGGCTCGGCGACACGCGGGCGGCCGGCGACGGACTGCGCTGGCTCGGCGCCGGCGATCCCCGCACCGCACCCCGCGGATCGCTTCCCCGCGCGGCGGATGCCCTGTTGCTGCCGCCGGCGCTGGCGCAGCTACCGCCGAGGCCGCTCTACGGACGCGCGCCCGACGCCAGGCCGCCCCAGCCGCGCTGATGGCGACCCGGACTTTAGTGCTGCGCACGGGCAGCCCGCGCGACATCGACGCGGTCGAGGCGCTCATGGCGCAGGCGTTCGACCCCCGCTTCGGCGAGGCTTGGACGCGGGGGCAATGCATGGGGGTGCTCGCCATGCCCGGCGTGCGCCTGCTGCTGGCCTATCTGGACGAGGAGCCCGCCGGGTTTGCGATGACCCGGCTGGTGATCGACGAGGTCGAGCTGCTTCTCCTCGCCACGGTTCCCGCCCAGCGCCGACGCGGCGTCGCCGCCACCCTGCTGCGCGCAATGATGGCCGAGGCTGCGTCGGAAGGCGCGGTATCGCTTCACCTCGAAGTGCGCGCGGGCAACGACGCCGTCCGCCTCTACACCGCCCACGGCTTTGCCAAGGTGGGGGAGCGCCGCGGCTATTATCGCGGCAAGCAGGGTCAGCTCCACGACGCGCATACCTACGCCCGGCAGCTGTGACGCCGCCTGCGCTTATTGCGAGTCGCTAGCGCTTTTCGCAACAAGCGTTCCGCACTACATCGCCGCCATGGCGCGCAACATCGATCTCGAGACGCTGTGCAACCAGAAGGGGCTGCGCATCACCGACCAGCGCCGCGTCATCGCGCGCGTGCTGTCGGAAGCGGAGGATCATCCGGACGTCGAGAAAGTCTACGCCCGCGCCTCCGCGGTCGATCCGGGCATCTCGATCGCCACCGTCTATCGCACCGTCCGGCTGTTCGAGGAGGCGGGCATCCTCGACCGCCACGATTTCGGCGACGGCCGCTCGCGCTACGAACCCGCCGACGCGGCGCACCACGATCACCTGATCGACGTCGAGACGGGCAAGGTGATCGAGTTCGTCGATCCCGAGCTGGAGCAGCTGCAAAAGGCGATCGCCGAAAAGCTCGGCTTCCGCCTCGTCGACCACCGCATGGAGCTGTACGGCGTCTCGCTGTCGCGCAAGGACTGAGCGGCGCGCACGGTGGCAGCGCTCGCTGTCGGCGCGACGCGCCAGGACTGCCGCGGGGCGGAATGCCATCCGACGAGGAGGCTTTGCCGCGTCGCCTGCGAATGATCCGGCAACGACGTCAGTCCCGTCTCTCGCGCACCGTCGACGCCGGCGGCGGTAGTGCTCCGGACAGGCTTGAGCTGTGCTCCAACGTGCGGCAAGCCTCCTATCGGTGAGCGAAGCCAATCCCCAGCGGCGAAATGGATGCCGGGTCGAGCCCGGCATGACGGCGTAGCGGTGGCGCAGCTCCGCCTCATCTTCCGCCTCGCCGCGCTGCTCACGACGCTCGCCGCCTGCCTGCTGCTCCACGGCCTGACCCGGCTGATCCGCGCGCCCTCGCCCTGGCCGCGCCGCTTTCTCGCAAGCTTCGGCCGGATCAGTGGCGCGCACGCACACGTCATCGGTACGCCGCTCGCAAGCAACGTCGTCTTTCTTTCGAACCACCTCAGCTGGATTGATATCCCGGTGCTGGCGGGTGCGACCGGCACCGCCTTCGTCGCCAAGGCCGAACTCGCCGCCGTGCCCCTGATCGGCTGGCTCTGCACCCTCAACCAGACGCTGTTCGTCCGTCGCACCGACCGCATGCACGTCGCCGATCAGGTGGCGGCGATCGCGCGCGCGCTGGCCGGCGGTCGCCCCGTGACCATGTTTCCAGAGGGCACGACGGGTGATGGCCGCACGCTGCTCCCGTTCAAGGCTGCGTTGCTCGCGGTGCTGGACCCGCCGCCGCCGGGGCTGCTGGTTCAGCCCGTGCGCCTCGACTACGGCGCCGCCACCGCGGAGCTGGCCTGGGTCGGCGACGAACCTGGCCAGTCCCACGCGCTGCGCGTCTTCCGCCGCCGCGGCGCCTTTCCCGTTAATCTTCACTTCCTCGACGCCTTCGATCCCGCCGCCTTTCCGGGTCGCAAGGCGATCGCGGCGGAAGCACGACGGCGGATCGACGCCGCCTCTCCCGCCGGCATCGTTTAGCTGATAGGGGCGCCGCGCCATGTCCGCACCCCAGAAGCTTCCGGCTACCTTTCACGTCAAATCCTTCGGCTGTCAGATGAACGTCTATGACGGCGAGCGCATGGCCGAGCTGCTCGCCGAAGAAGGGCTGACCGCCGTCGATGCCGACGCCGCCGACCTCGTCGTCCTCAACACCTGCCACATTCGCGAAAGGGCGACCGAGAAGGTCTATTCCGACATCGGCCGCGTGCGGAAGAACGGCCGGCGACAGGGACGCGACCCGCTGATCGCCGTCGCCGGCTGCGTTGCGCAGGCGCAGGGCGAGGAGATCGTCGCGCGTGCGCAGGTCGACATCGTGGTCGGCCCGCAGGCCTATCACAACCTGCCGCAGCTCGTCCGCCGCGCCGCCGCGGGCGAGGCCGCGCTCGACACCGATCTGCTGTCGCTGACCAAGTTCGGCACGTTACCGGCGCGCCGGCGGACCGGGCCGTCCGCCTTTCTGACCGTGCAGGAGGGCTGCGACAAGTTCTGCACCTATTGCGTCGTGCCCTATACCCGCGGCGCGGAGGTCAGCCGCTCCTTTGCCGCCGTCGTCGACGAGGCCAGGGCGCTGATCGATGCGGGCGCGCGCGAGATCACGCTGCTCGGTCAGAACGTCAACGCGTGGGATAGCGACGGCAAGGGGCTGCACGACCTGATCCGCGCGCTCGACCGCCTCCCCGGCCTTGCCCGGCTGCGCTACACCACCAGCCACCCCAACGGCATGACGCAGGGCCTGATCGATGCGCACCGCGACGTCGAGACGCTGATGCCCTTCCTCCACCTGCCCGTGCAGGCCGGTTCCGATCGCGTCCTCAAGGCGATGAACCGCAGCCACACGCGCGACAGCTACCGCCGCCTGATCGACCGGGTCCGCTTGGCCCGTCCCGACATCGCGCTGTCGGGCGATTTCATCGTCGGCTTCCCCGGAGAGACCGAGGCGGAGTTCGCGGAGACGATGCGCCTGGTCGACGACATCGGCTACGCCCAGGCGTTTTCCTTCAAATACAGCCCCCGTCCCGGCACCCCCGCGGCGACGCTGCCCGGCCAGGTCGAGGCGGCGGTGATGGACGACCGGCTCCAGCGCCTCCAGGCCGTGCTCAACCGCGAGCAGCACGCCTTCAACGTCGCCGCGGTCGGTCGCACCTGCCCCGTCCTGATCGAGCGCCGGGGCAAGCTGCCGAGCCAGATGCTCGGCAAGTCGCCCTGGCTGCAATCGGTCCACCTGCTGACCGACGCGGCGATCGGCGATCTGGTCGAGGTCGAGCTGGTCCGCGCCGATCCCAACTCGCTGGCAGGGGTCGAACGGCTGCGGCGCGCAGCGTGACCGCCGGCCGCCACGCCGCCAAGGTGCCCGCGATCACGCTCGGCTTCTGGCTGATCAAGATCATCGCGACGACATTGGGCGAGACCGGCGGCGACACCGTCACCATGACCTGGCTGGGAGAGACGACGGCCCATCCCGTCGCGAACGGCTATCTGATTGGCACCGCGCTGTTCGGCGCGCTGCTGCTCGGGCTGGTGTGGGCGCAGATCCGCGCACGGACGTTTCGCCCTTGGCTCTACTGGGCGACGATCGTCGCCTCCACCACCTGCGGCACGACGCTGGCCGACTTCGCCGACCGCTCGCTGGGCATCGGCTATCCGGGCGGGTCGCTGTTGCTGCTCGCCTGCGTGCTCGGGTCGCTGTTCGCGTGGCGGCGGACGCTCGGCAGCGTCGATGTCAGCACTGTCTCCGGCCCGCGCGCGGAGCTGTTCTACTGGATCACCATCACCTTTTCACAGACGCTGGGCACCGCCCTGGGCGACTGGATCGCCGATGCGGGGCTCGGCTATGGTGGCGGAGCGCTGGTGTTCGGGGCGGCGCTGCTGGTGCTGGCCGCGCTCTACTACGCCACCGCTGTGTCGCGCGTCGTCCTGTTCTGGGCGGCGTTCATCCTGACCCGCCCGCTGGGTGCGACGCTGGGCGACTGGCTCGACAAGCCGGTTGCCAAAGGCGGCCTGGAGGTCAGCCGCCCGCTGGCGAGCCTGATCCTCGCTGCCGCGATGCTGTCGCTGATGCTGATCCTGCCGCAGCGTCCTGCCACTGATGGGAGGAGCGCCGCATGACCCCGCTCGTCCTGATCCCCGGCCTCGGCAGCAACGCGATCGTTTGGGAACGCACCATCGCCGCGCTCGGCGACGCGGCGAGTTGCACGGTCGGCGACACGCTGCGGGACGACACGCTCCCCGCGATGGCGGCGCGCGTCCTCGCCGCAGCGCCGCCGCGCTTCGCGCTCGCGGGCGTGTCGATGGGCGGCATGGTCGCGATGGAGATGCTCGCGCAGGCGCCCGATCGGATCGAGCGGCTGGCCCTGTTCGACACCAATGCGCGGGCGGACACGCCCGAAGAGACCGCACAGCGCCGCGCCACCAACGCCGCGCTGCTCGCCGCGCCCGATCCGGCGGTGCTGGCGCGGGCCGGACGTGCCTACCTCATCCACCCCATCCACGACCCGGTCGTCGACGACCTGCTCGACCGGATGGGCCGCCAGGTCGGGATCGAGGCCTATGTCCGCCAGAACGAGGCGGTGATCGCCCGCCCCGACAGCCGCCCGCGCCTGCCCGCGATCACGGTGCCGACGCTGGTCGCGGCGGGCGCGCAGGACCTGATGACGCCGCCGGCGATGACGCAGGAGATCGCCGCACTGATCCCGGGCGCAATGCTGCGTTTCGTCCCCGACTGCGGCCACCTGCCGCCGCTGGAGAAGCCCGACGCGACGGCGGCGCTGCTGCGCGGATGGCTGGCCGGATAAGTCGACAAACGTTTCAGCGATTTAACGTGTAAACCGCCGGACAGGTGTCGATTATCCGCCGTAGGAAATCGGGGGTCGGCGATGAGGATCGGAACAGCCTTGTGCATCGTGTCGCTTAGCGCGGGCGCAGCGAGCGCAGACGCGCAAAAGCACGACCTCGACGGCGGCACGATGGGACGCGGCCGCCCTGCCAGCTGCCTCGTCGACACCCCGCCGCGCGAGCGCTGCACCTTTTATCCGCGCAACGGCGATGGCAGCTTCGCCATCCAGACGAGCATCGGCCGCTACTATGCCAATCGAGCTGGCCCCGACGCGATCCAGGTCGACTTCGACAACGGCGCTCGCATGGTCGATCAGGGAGTCTTTACTCGCAGCCGGGACGACCGCGCCTGCTGGGTCCGCCGCCCCGACCGGCGGATCTGCGCGTGGTGATCGGCCGTTTGGCTGTTCCGGCGGCCGCCAGCCTGGTGGCCCTGACCCTGTCGGGTTGCGACTCGCTCACTCACCTGTTCGGCAGCGCGCCGACAGCAGAACAGACCTGTTCCTCGCAGGAAACATACGATGCGCTGAACGGCATTCTCTCGGGTCAGGCTCAGTCGGCGGCTAGCCTTCTCGGCAACTACCCGATGGCTGCGACCGCGGCGTCACCAGCGTCGATGAAAAGCGTGCTCAGCTATTCCGCTCCAACGGTCGATGACATCAACAGGAACACCGGTAAGGTCACCTGCAACGCGCTGATGCGTGTAGCGATGCAGACGACGCTGCTGAGCGACACGCGCGGGCTCACGCCGAACGACTTCGGACCCGACCACGCATCCTTCGCCATCACCTATTCGGTGCAGGCGACGGCGGATCAGGGTCGGCCGCTGATGACGCTGGAGGATGCGTCGGCACTGTCAGGCATCGCCTTTCAGGCGTCTCTGGCGGCGTTGCAGCACAACGGCAATGCCGCGGCGCAACAGCAACAGGCGGACAACGTTCAGCAGGTCGAAGATAGCCCACCGGACAACCCGGATGATCAACAGTCAGATCAGCCAGTGCAGAACGGCATGGACGCACCATCAGGCGATGCTGCGACGCCGGCGCCCAGCGACGGCGATACCGCGCCCAAGCCGCCGCAGAACGTGGCCGCCGGGCCGCCGTAATACGGTTTAGTCCGACCCTGCGCTTTATCGTCGGGTGATCCGGCAAAACCGAAAGCGTCGCGCCGTGATCGGCGTGGCTGCGATAACCGCTGTCCTACACAGATCGCGGATGCCAGACTGGCGCGATCGTGCCCATCGACTCGCGCTCCTTGTGCCAACGCTGCACCGCTTCCACATCGATGGCGGCGATCATGCCTCTACGTCGCCGCGACTTCGGCCGCAGCGATACCGCAGCGGCGGTACCGACAGTGTGACCCTGGTGTGACCTTTGCCCTATCCTGAAAGGACCGCATGAGCCGCAAGCCCGTTCCCGCCCAGGCCGGCGATCGCAGCCGGACCGAACTGCTGTTCGACAAGCCGCAGGCGCTGAGTGCGCTATTCGGGCAATATGACCGTAACCTTGTCGCGCTGGAAAACCGGCTGGGCGTTTACATCACCGCGCGCGGCAACCGGGTCGGGCTGGAAGGGCCGGCCGAGCAAGTGGCGCTGGCGCGCGACGTGCTGAACGATCTCTATACGCGGATCGGCCGCGGCGAGGAGGTCGACGGCGGGCTGGTCGATGCCTCGATCGCGATGGCCGCCGAGCCGCATCTCGACGGCATCATCCGTGCGGACGCTGGCGGCGGGGACGCGCCCTCGGTGATGATCCGCACGCGCAAGAAGACGATCGTCCCGCGCACGCCGGCCCAGGCGCACTACATGCGCGCGCTGACCGCGAACGACATGATCTTCGCGCTCGGGCCCGCGGGAACCGGCAAGACCTATGTCGCGGTCGCGCAGGCGGTGGCGCAGCTCATCACCGGCTCGGTTCAGCGCTTGATCCTGTCCCGGCCCGCGGTCGAGGCGGGCGAACGGCTGGGCTTCCTGCCCGGCGACATGAAGGAGAAGGTCGATCCCTATCTCCGCCCGCTCTACGACGCGCTCTACGACTGCCTGCCGGCCGAGCAGGTCGAACGCCGCCTCGCATCGGGCGAGATCGAGGTCGCGCCGATCGCCTTCATGCGCGGGCGAACGCTCGCCGACGCCTTTGTCATCCTCGACGAGGCGCAGAATACGACGCCGGCCCAGATGAAGATGTTCCTGACCCGCTTCGGCCAGAACAGCCGCATGGTGGTGTGCGGCGACCCCAACCAGGTCGACATCCCGGGCGGCGTCGCGGCAAGCGGGCTGGCCGATGCGGTGCGGCGGCTGGAGGGGGTTGAGGGCATCGCCATGGCCCGCTTCACCGCCGGCGACGTGGTGCGGCACCCGATCGTGGGGCGGATCGTCGAGGCATATGAGGGGGCGGGTTGATCCTGGGATATCCTATTGCTACATTGGGGATATACGGAGCAATTGATGGCCTCTCTTTTCATCAAGAAGCCCGAGACGAACGATCTCGCGCAAGAAGTGGCCGAGCTGCTCGGTACGACGAAGACTGAGGCGGTCCACGAAGCGCTGCTCCGCCGCAAGCAGGAACTGTCGGGCAAGTCTCGCGCCGACACGATCCGCGCGAAGCTTGACGCGTGGCGAGCCGCCAATCCGCTTCCCCCGCCAACCGGTTTGAAGGCGGATAAGGCGTTCTTCGACGAGATGTGGGGCGAAGAACCGGCGTGACGCTCTTCGTCGACGCTTCGGCGCTCGTCGCCATCATGGCGGAAGAACCTGAACGCGACGAACTCATCGATCAACTGGGCGCAGCACCAGACATCCTATGGTCTCCCACGAGCTGCTGGGAGTCGGTTTCCGGCCTGCGTCGCGCACGCAAGCTAACGGCCGTGGCGGCGCGGCGCGAGGTCGAGCAGGCCGCCACCGACCTCGGCTTGCGTCTGGTGAGCGTGGGCGAAGCCGAGTTGCGGCTCGCACTGGATGCATACGAGCTGTACGGGCGCAATTCCGGCCATCAAGCAAGGCTGAACTTCGGCGACTGCTTTGCTTACGCCTGCGCCAAAACAAACAAGGCGCATCTGCTCTACAAGGGCGACGATTTCACGCACACGGACTTGGCGTGATCCAGGTCGAACTGTCGCGCGAGGCACCCTGGCCCGACGCCGACTGGCCGGCGCTCGCCACCCGCGCCGCGCGGGCTGCGGTGGAAGCGACGCCGCATGGTGCGCTCGCCGCCTCGCCCGCGCTGGTCGAGATCAGCGTCCGGCTGACCACCGATGCCGAGGTGCGCACCCTCAACGCGCAGTATCGGGGCAAGGACCGGCCGACCAACGTCCTCTCCTTTCCGATGATCCAGCCCGACCTGCTCGGCACTGTGACGCAGAACAGCGACGACGGCGAAGTCCTGCTCGGCGACATCGTCCTCGCCCACGGCGTCTGCGCGGCCGAAGCCGTGGCGAAGGGTGTCTCGCTCGCCGATCACCTGACGCATTTGATCGTGCACGGCATGCTCCACCTGCTAGGCTATGACCATATCGGGGAGGGTGAGGCCGACGCGATGGAGGCGATCGAGCGCGATGTGCTGGCCGGGTTGGGCATCGCCGACCCCTATCTGATCCGGGAGGATGACTGAGAAGTGCCCGACGACCGAAGTAGCGCCAGCGGTGCTGGCGACGAAGGCAGTATCTGGCGCGGGCTCAAAAGCCTGATCTTCGGCGCGCCGGCCGAGGACACGTTGCGCGACCAGCTGGAAGACGCGATCGACCGGCACGAGGGCGATCCCGCCCCCGACGCGAAGGGCGACCTGTCGCCGCACGAGCGGCTGATGGTCCGCAACCTCCTGCATTTCGGCGAGCGCGACGCGGGTGATGTCGGCGTGCCGCGCGCGGACATCGTCGCGGTCGAGGAGCAGACCAGCTTCGCCGACCTGGTCCGGCTGTTCGCGGAGGCCGGGCACAGCCGCCTCCCCGTCTATCGCGGCGCGCTGGATACGATTGTCGGCATGGTCCATATCAAGGACGTGTTCGCGATCCTCGCGACCGGAGCCGAGCATCCCGCCACCATCGCCGGGCTGATCCGCGAGCCGCTTTACGTGCCGATGGCGCGCGGCGCGCTGGACCTGCTCGCCGACATGCGGTCCAGCCGCGTCCACCTTGCGATCGTGCTCGACGAATATTCGGGCACGGAGGGGCTGGTCACGATCGAGGATCTGATCGAGGAGATCGTCGGCGAGATCGAGGACGAGCATGACGACGCGCCGGCGCAGCTGCTCGTTCCGCTCGACGGCGGCGCCTGGGACGCGGACGCGCGCGCCGAGCTGGAGGATGTCGCGGCGGTGATCGACTCGCGGCTCGGCGAGAGCGAGGGCGACATCGACACGCTCGGCGGCCTGGCGGCGCTGCTCGCCGGGCACGTGCCCGCAACGGGAGCGTGCGTCGACCATCCGTCGGGGTGGAAGCTGGAGGTGACCGATGCCGACGAACGCCGCATCCACCGCCTTCGCCTTCACCCGCCCCGGCCGGAGCCCGAGGACGCCTAGCCGGCCAGGCTGTCGACCAGCGTCCCCGCCAACAGCCGCAGGTCCGCCGCCCGCGGATGCCCCCGCCGCCACGCCAGCACGATCCGCCGCTCCGCCTCCAGCCCCGCGACCGCGCGACACCGCACCCCCGTGCCGTCGAGCATCCCCGCCACGACCGCCATCTCCGGCAGCAGCGTGAACCCAAGCCCGGCCTCGACCAGCCCGACCAGCGTCTGTAGCGTCGACGCCACCACCGGCGCATCGCGATTGCCCCCCGCCGGGTCGCACGCCGCCAGCGCATGCGCCTTCAGGCAATGGCCGTCGTCGAGCAGCAGCAGCCGCGCCTGCGCCGCCTCGTCGAGCGGCAGCGCCAGGTCGAGCGGGTCGTCGCCGCGCGCCGCGAGCCGCAGCGGGTCGACCGCGATCGCCGCCGTCTCGACCTCTCCGCACTCCGCCGGCAGCGCCAGCAGCGCGCAGTCGAGTGCGCCACGATGCAGCGCCTCGCATGCCGCCGCCGTCAGCATCTCGCGCACGGTCAACCGCAGCCGCGGCCAGGCGCGCGCCACCGCCGGCAGCATCCGCGGCAACAGGAACGGCGCGACCGTTGGGATCGCCGCCAGCCGCAGTGCGCCGGTCAGCGGATCGCTCGCCTCCTGCGCCACCGCGCCCAAATCCTCGGCCGCGCGCACGACGCCCCGCGCCCGCGCCACCACCTCCTCGCCGACCGCGGTGAACCGCACCACACGCCGCGACCGTTCGACCAGCACCACCCCGAGCAGCCGCTCCAGTTCCGAAATCCCGACCGACATCGTCGACTGCGTGACGAAGCACGCCGCGGCGGCGTGGCCGAAATGGCCGTGCTCATGAAGCGCCAGCAGATAGGTCAGCTGACGGAGCGAGGGCAGCGGCTGAGTGATCGAGCGTCTCTATCTCTGAAATAGCTTTTATTCGTTGGCTTCATCTCTGCCCCGAGCGCATGGCCGCGTCCAGCCGTTCCCGACCGCCGCGCAGCGCCATACGTGCCGCGGCAGAACCAGGAGAGATTTGATGGACGCGATCACCTCGGGCAGCCCACTCAACGATCCGGGCCGGCAGGCCGCCAAGACGCGTACGCTGCTCGGCCGGACCAGCCGCGACTGGTGGCCAGAGTCGCTGTCGCTCCAGATCCTGACCCAGAACGGCGTCTCCGCGGACCCCTACGGCGCCGACTTCGATTACCGGAAGGCGTTCGAGACACTCGACTATTGGGCCGTCAAGAAGGACCTGACCGCGCTGATGACCGACAGCCAGCCCTGGTGGCCGGCCGATTACGGGCATTACGGCCCCTTCTTCATCCGCATGGCGTGGCATTCGGCGGGCACCTATCGCACCGGCGATGGCCGCGGCGGCTCTTCCTCGGGGTCGCAGCGGTTCGCGCCGCTCAACAGCTGGCCGGACAACGGCAATCTCGACAAGGCGCGCCGCCTGCTGTGGCCGATCAAGCAGAAATACGGTGCGGCGCTCAGTTGGGCCGACCTGTTCATCCTCGCGGGCAACGTCGCGATCGAATCGATGGGCGGGCCGGTGTTCGGCTTCTCGGGCGGCCGCGAGGACGTGTTCGAGGCCGAGCGCGACATCTACTGGGGCACCGAGGAGGAGTGGCTCGGCCAGACCCGCATCGACGAGGAAGCGGGGATGGCGCTGGAGGAGCCGCTGGCGGCGATCCAGCACGGCCTGATCTACGTCAATCCGGAAGGACCGGGCGGCAAGCCGGACACCAAGGGCTCCGCCCGCGACCTGCGCGAGACGTTCAGCCGCATGGCGATGAACGACGAGGAGACCGCGGCGCTGACCGCCGGGGGCCACACCTTCGGCAAGGCGCATGGCGCGGGTGACGCGAAGCTGGTCGGCAAGGAGCCGGAGGGCTCCGACATCGCGCAGATGGGCTTGGGCTGGGCGTCGACGCATGAGACCGGGATGGGCGATCATACCATCACCTCGGGCATCGAAGGCGCGTGGACGCCGACCCCGATCACCTGGGACATGAGCTATTTCTCCAATCTGCTGGACCATGAGTACGAGCTGGTGAAGAGCCCCGCTGGCGCCAACCAGTGGCAGCCGGTCGGCAACCCGGAAGAAACGCAGGCCCCTGCCGCGCATACCCCGGGCAGGAAGGTCGCCACGATGATGACCACCGCTGACAAAGCGTTCAAGGACGACCCCGACTATCGCAAGATCCTGGAGAAGTTTCGCGCCGATCCGGCCTATTTCGCCGACGCCTTCAGCCGCGCCTGGTTCAAGCTGTGCCACCGCGACATGGGCCCGCGCAGCCGTTATCTCGGCCCGGAGGCGCCGACCGAGGACCTGATCTGGCAGGACCCGATCCCGGCCCATGACGGTCCGGCGCTCAACGGCGTCGAGATCGCCGAGCTGAAGGTCGCGATCGCCAACTCCGGGCTGGAGGTCGCCGAGCTGGTCGGCACTGCCTGGGCGTCCGCCTCGACATATCGCGGCTCGGACAAGCGCGGTGGCGCCAACGGCGCGCGCATCCGCCTCGCCCCGCAGAAGGACTGGGCGGTCAACCAGCCGGCGCAACTCGCCAGGGTGCTGGCCGCCTATGCGGACATCAAGGCGAAGTCGGGCAAGAACGTCAGCATCGCCGACCTGATCGTCCTTGGCGGCTCGGTCGGGGTCGAGGCCGCGGCCAGGGCGGCGGGGCACAGCGTCGTGGTGCCCTTCACCCCCGGTCGCACCGACGCGACCGCGGAACAGACCGACGTCGAGAGCTTTGCGGTGCTGGAACCCAAGGCCGACGGCTTCCGCAACTATCTGCAGACGCGCTTCACCGTCCCGACCGAGGAGCTGCTGGTCGATCGCGCCCAGCTGCTGGGCCTGTCGGCACCCGAGATGACGGTGCTGGTCGGCGGCCTGCGCGTGCTCGGCGCCAACCACGACAAGGCCAAGGCGCACGGCGTCTTCACCGATCGGCCGGGGCAGCTGACCACCGACTTCTTCGTCCACCTGCTCGACATGGGCACGGCGTGGAAGCAGGTCAGCGAGGAGTCGGATCAGGAGTTCGTCGGCACCGACCGCGCGACGGGCGAGCATCGCTGGACGGCGTCGCGCACCGACCTGGTGTTCGGCTCCAACTCCCAGCTCCGCGCGATCGTCGAGGTCTATGCCTGCGACGACGCCAAGGAGAAGTTCGTCGCGGACTTCGTGCATGCGTGGGTAAAGGTGATGAACGCCGATCGCTTCGACGTTGACTGGGGCGCATATACGGCCGGCGACAAGCAGGATGCCTGAATGTCGGGCGGGGACGCTGCACCGGCGTCCCCGCTCCCCCTATCGTTTGCGCCCAGGCAGGCGTAAACCGTCCCCATGCTCAAGCACGTCCTGCGCGTCCTCGCGATCCTCCTAGTCCTGACGATCGGCGTCCTGGTTTATCTTGGCTGGCCTGATCCCGCCCGCCTCGCGATCGCTCAGGTGCAGGGCGCGCGGCCGCGGATCACCGACCCACGCCAACAGGTCATTCCGACCATCATCGTCCCCGACGCGGTGGGCTGGCCACAGGGACAGATGCCGACCGCCGCCCCGGGCCTGGGCGTGCAGGCGTTCGCCCGCGGCCTCGATCATCCGCGCTGGCTGTACCGCCTGCCCAATGGCGACGTGCTGGTCGCCGAGACCAACTCGCCGCCGCGCCAGGTCGGCGGCGTCACCGGGCTGGTGATGGGCTGGCTGATGAACAAGGGCGGCGCGGGCGTGCCGTCGGCCAACCGCATCACGCTGCTCCGCGACGCCGATGGCGACGGGGTGGCGGAGACGCGCACCGTGTTCATGACCGGCCTCAACTCGCCCTTCGGCATGGCGCTGATCAGCGGCCAGCTCTACATCGGCAACACCGATGCCGTGGTCCGCGTGCCCTATACCGAAGGTGCGACGCGGATCACCGCCCGGCCAGAGCTGATCGTCCGCCTGCCTGCCGGCGGCAATCACTGGGCGCGCAACCTGCTCGCCGCGCCCGACGGCAAGCACCTCTACGTGACCGTCGGTTCCTCGACCAACATCGCCGAGGGCGGACTAGACGCCGAGAAGTTCCGCGCCAACATCCTCGAGGTCGCGCCCGACACCAAGACCGCGCGCATCTACGGCGCGGGGCTGCGCAACCCCAACGGGATGGCGATCAATCCCGTCACCCATGAGCTTTGGACCGTGGTCAACGAGCGCGACCAGCTCGGCTCCGATCTCGCGCCCGATTACCTGACCCAGGTCGAGCTGGGCGACCATTTCGGCTGGCCCTGGTATTACTGGGGCGGTTATCCGGACAACCGCGTCGAGCAGGATAACCCGGCGCTGCAGGAATATGCGAAGCGGCCGGACTATGCGCTCGGCCCGCACGTCGCCGCACTGGGTCTCGCTTTCTCGACCGAGGTGCACCTGGGCGGACGCTTCGGCGGGGGCGCGTTCATTGGCGAGCACGGATCTTGGAACCGCAAGCCGGTGTCGGGCTACAAGGTCGTCTTCGTCCCCTTCGCCACCAACGGCTTTCCCGTCCCGAATGCGCGGCCCGTCGATGTGCTGACCGGCTTTCTCGACGCCGACGGCAAGGCGCGCGGGCGGCCGGTCGGGGTGATCGGCGACCGCAGCGGCGCGATGCTGGTGGCCGACGACGTCGGGAACACGATCTGGCGGGTAGCCCCTGCCCAGCGGACGGCGGCCCGCTAGAAGCGGATCACTTCAGCAGCTTCGGCGCTTCCGCCTGGATTGCCGCCTTGATCGGGCCGGCGAACATGGCGAGCAGACCCGGCAGGTCGACGACCGCATGGACGTGCTTGTCGAACACGGTTGCGGTGCTGGCGACGCGCTGTCCCATCGCGCTCACGGTGAAGTGCAGCGTGTCGCCGTCCCAGCGATGGTCGATCACCGACCCGCCCGGGATCTTTTCGCCGAGCTTCCCGACGCCGCTCTCCAGCCGCGCGCGCACGCCCGCCTTGCCGAGCTGATGGGGGATGTCGAGGGTGATCGGGTCTGCCATGTGCGCTATGTAGGGTCGGCGCGTCAGGTCGCAAACAACATGGCGTCGTCGGCAAACGCCTTGAACTCCAGCGCATTGCCGCTGGGGTCGCGGAAGAACATCGTCGCCTGCTCGCCCGGCTGCCCCGCAAACCGCACATGCGGCGCGTTCCCGAACGCAACGCCCGCCGCTGCGACGCGCGCACTCAGCAACTCCCAGTCGGTCATTGTCAGCACCACACCGAAATGCGGCACCGGCACGTCGTGGCCGTCGACTGGGTTACTGCTCTCCCCGCCAGCGGCGGGCGCGAGATGCGCGACGATCTGATGCCCGAACAAATCGAAGTCGATCCACTGATCCGACGATCGCCCTTCGGGGCAGCCCAGCACGCCGCCGTAGAAGGCGCGCGCTGCGGCGAGGTCGTGGACGGGGAAGGCGAGGTGGAAGGGGCGGAGCATCGGGGGCGTGTAGCAAATCCTCCCCGGCACGGGGAGGTGGCGCGCGGCGAAGCCAGGTGACCGAGAGGCTCGCCTCGAATGGATCGCGCGCGGCGGGCCCCCCCCACCACGCCGCCGTGCGGCGCGGTCCCCCTCCCCGTACCGGGGAGGAGCGGCTAAGGGCCGGGCGTGCGCCGAAATCCCGCCCTCCTCTGCCTTCCCCTCGGCGCGCTCGCCGCGCTCGGGTTTGCACCGCTGCAGCTCTGGCCGCTGACGCTCGCCGGGCTCGCGGGGTGGCTCGCGCTGGTCCACGCCGCCCCGACCTGGCGCGCGGCGGCGTCGCGCGGCTGGCTGTTCGGACTGGGGCATTTCACGGTCAACGACAACTGGATCGGCCACGCCTTCGACTTCCAGGATACCATGCCGCACGCGCTCGGTTACGTCGCGCCGGTCGCGCTGGCGCTGTACCTGGCGTTGTTCCCGACCGCGGCGGCGCTGATCGCGTGGCGCTGGCGCGGCGCGCGGCCGGACGCCGCCTTCGCGCTGATCGCGGGCGCGGCGTGGATCGCAACCGAGTGGCTGCGCGGCTGGCTGTTCACCGGCTACCCGTGGGATCCGCTGGCGGTGGTGTGGGTGCCGTTGTTTGGTATCGCCCGTCTGTCGGCGGTAGTCGGAACATACGCGCTGTCCGGCTTGACCGTGACGGCGGCCGGTACGCTGCTTGTTCTCTACGAAGCACGGCGGCGTGGCTTGTCCAGGGCGCGACTGTACGCGTGCGTCGCAGTCGCCCTTGTCTTGCTCGGCGTCGCCAGCGTCACCGGCACCAGCTACTATAAGCCAACCGACGCCGGGCCCCGCCTTGTCGTCGTTCAGCCCAACATCAACCAGAACGAGCGCGGCGATGACGACGCGGCGCGCGTCCTCGCGCCGCTCATGCGCCTGTCGGGAGCGTCCGCCCCATACCCGCGCCTCATCCTCTGGCCCGAAGGTGTGATCCGCCCCTATCTGGAGGACGGCTACCCCGATTACGCCTATGAAGGGCTCGATCCCGCCCTGCTCCGCCGCCGCCTCGCGCGGCTGCTCGGCCCGCGCGACACGTTGCTCGCAGGCGGCGTCAGCCTCGCCTTTGGTCGCGACCAGCAGATCACCGGCGCGGGCAATACCGTCTTTGCGATCGGGCCCGACGCACGCCTCCACGGCCGCTACGCCAAGGCGCATCTCGTGCCCTATGGCGAGTATCTGCCGTTGCGCAGCGTGCTGGAGCCGATCGGCCTATCCCGCCTCGTCCCAGGCGACATCGACTTCGACGCCGGTCCCGGCCCGCGTAACATCGACGTGCCCGGCATCGGACCCGTCGGCGTCCAGATCTGCTACGAGATCGTTTTCTCCGGTCGCGTCGTCGACCCACAGCAGCGGCCGCGCCTGCTCTTCAACCCTTCCAACGATGCCTGGTTCGGCCGCTGGGGCCCGCCGCAGCACCTGGCCCAAGCGCGGCTGCGCGCGATCGAGGAGGGGCTGCCGATCGTCCGCGCGACGCCCACCGGCATCTCCGCCGTCATCGCCGCCGACGGCGCGCTGCTCGCCATCATCCCGCCCGGCCGCGCCGGCGCGCTGACGGTGCCCCTGCCCCAACCGCTGCCCCCGACCCTGTTCTCGCGGCTGGGCAATTGGCTGGCGCTCGTCACCGCCGTGCTGCTGGCCGCTGGAGCCGTTGCCATCCGGCGGCGCGCCCGCTACGCGCGGATATAAAGTTTTCCTTATATCAGCGGACCCCCTCATGCGCGCTTCGTACCTGTTCACGTCCGAGTCGGTTTCCGAAGGCCATCCGGACAAGGTCGCCGACCAGATCAGCGACGCCGTCGTCGACCTGTTCCTGACGACCGATCCGGAGGCACGCGTCGCGTGCGAGACGATGGTGACGACGCAGCGCATCATCCTGTCGGGCGAGGTCCGCTCCGCCGACCGCAGGATCATCGACGCCGACGGCAACCTGACCGACGAGGGCAAGCGCCGCATCGAGGACGCCGCGCGCGCCACGGTCAAGCGCATCGGCTATGAGCAGGACGGCTTCCACTGGCGGACCGCGACGTTCGAGAACAACCTCCACGCCCAGTCGAGCGAGATCGCGATGGGCGTCGACGCGGCGGGCAACAAGGACGAGGGCGCGGGCGATCAGGGCATCATGTTCGGCTACGCCACCGACGAGACGCCGGACCTGCTGCCGGCGACGCTGTATTACTCGCACCGTATTCTGGAGCGGCTCGCCGCCGACCGCCATTCGGGCGCCGCACCCTTTCTGGAGCCGGACGCCAAGAGCCAGGTGACGCTGCACTACGAGAACGAGAAGCCGGTCCGCGCGACCGCGCTGGTCGTCTCGACCCAGCACAAGCAGGGTTTCGCCGAAAAGGGCGAGCATGCCGACCCGGCCAAGTATCAGGAGCTGCGCGACTATGTCGTCGGCGTGCTCAAGGACGAGCTTCCGCAAGGCTTCGTCACCGACGATACGGTGCTCTACGTCAACCCGACCGGCGCGTTCGAGATAGGCGGCCCCGACGGCGATTGCGGGCTGACCGGGCGCAAGATCATCGTCGACACCTATGGCGGCGCCGCCCCGCACGGCGGCGGCGCGTTCAGCGGCAAGGATCCGACCAAGGTCGACCGCTCCGCGGCCTATGTCGCGCGCTATCTGGCGAAGAACGTCGTCGCCGCGGGGCTCGCCCGGCGCTGCACGATCCAGCTCTCCTATGCGATCGGTGTCGCCGAGCCGCTGTCGCTCTATGTCGACACCCACGGCACCGGGACGGTCGAGGAGGCGAAGATCGAGACCGTGCTGGCCGACATTCTGGGTGCGAAGCTGACCCCGCGCACGATCCGCACACATCTGGGGCTCAACAAGCCGATCTACGCAGCCACCGCCGCTTATGGCCATTTCGGGCGGCAGGCGGACGGCGACCATTTCACCTGGGAGCGAACCGACCTGGTCGACGCGCTCAAGGCGAAGCTGGCGGCGTGAAGGCGCTCGCGCTCGCGCTGCTGCTGGCCAGTCCTGCGCCGGCGCGCGCGAGCGACACCGTCGCGCCGCTCACCGCCGCCGAGCAGAGCGCCGTGGCGGTGGCGAGCGCGCGCGGCGCGATGCTCTATGCCTATGACCAGGCGGCGTGGCACGGCACCGACGACATGATCGCGCGGCTGCCCGACTATGCGAACCGGCTCGCGCATTACATCGTCGACGGGCCCGCGACCGCGCCACGGCTGATCTTCTACGATCGACAGGCGACGCCGCAGGCGCTGTACGTCGCGCAGTTCCGGGACGGGCGGCTGGTCGAGGGCAAGGTGCTGGGGCCGGGCGACGACCGCACGCTGACACCCGAAGACCTACGGCTGATCGGCGCGCTCGCCGCGGCGAAGGCGGCGCTGACCGACGACGGCCATGCGTTCCTCTGCGCGAACAGGCCGTTCAACACCGTTGTCCTGCCGCCGGAGACGCCCGGGGGGCCGATCGCGGTCTATTTCCTGTCGCCGCAGACCAGCAACGACACCCTGCCGTTCGGCGGCCACTATCGGATCGAGGTCGATGCGGCGGGCCATGCCGGTCCGGTGCACGCCTTCACCCGCAGCTGCCTTCCCATCCCGACCCATCCGCCGGCCCGTGACGATGCGCAGCCGGTGGGGATTGTCGTGTCGAACCTCCTCGATCCGACGCCTACCGAAATCCACGTCTTCTCCTCGCTATCGATCCGCCGTCCCGTCTTTGTCGTGACCGAGCAGCCGACGCGGCGTGTCTGGGGAGTGGCGGGCAGCCGCATCCGCGGGCCGTTCGTGGGCGGCCAATCGCCGCGGTGAGGGTCCGGCCGCTCTTCGCGACTCAGGTCTACGAAGGCACCCTCGACGACGACCTATTGCTCGCCGAACTCCAGCGCTCCGTCCGTGTGTTGGCTGCGGACGATCGCGCGGGACAGCGCTGGGCGCGCGAGCATGGCTATCGCGGCTACACCTCTTACGCCACGCTCAACGACCTGCCGGTCCGAGACCCCGCCTTCGCTGCGCTGAAGCGCCATCTCGACCGCCATGTCGCGCGGTTCGCGCAGGCGTGTGCGTTCGACCTGTCTCGCAAGCTCAGGCTCGACAGCCTGTGGGTCAATCTGCTCCGCGGCGGCGGCGCACACACGGCGCACCTTCATCCGCACAGCGTGGTTTCGGGCACGCTCTACCTCGCGCTGCCGCCGGGCAGCCGCGGGCTGAAGCTGGAAGACCCGCGGCTGCCGATGCTGATGGCCGCCCCGCCACGCCGCGCTGACGCGCCCGAGCCGCTGCGCACCTTTGTCGAGCTGACGCCGGTCCCGGGGACGATCCTGCTATGGGAAAGCTGGTTGCGGCATGAAGTGCCTGCGGGCATTGGCAGGGGCGAGCGGATCAGCGTCAGTTTCAACTACGCCTAGGACGCCCGCAGCGACGTTACGGGCCCGGCCGCTGCGCTAGAACCGATAAAGCGCGGTTACCCGCATCAGCTGATTGATCCCCGACCGCCGTTCCCGCGCGTCGAGCGAGGTCAGGCGGCTGCGGTTCAGGCGGCCCAGCCGATCGGTGGACGAAAGTCCCATCCGGCCCATCGTAAAGCCGGCATCCACCCCGAATGCGAGCCCACGATCGACGGTGCGGCCATAGCCGACGAGCATCGATGGCGTGAACTTGCGGCTCATTCGTGGCCCGCCGGGCCGGAACGCAGGCAGCAGTCGTAGCGTCTCGGGCTCGATCGTCCGCCAGCGGCCGGGCCGGCCGAACATGCGCGGTCCCGCGGAGATATGAAACTTGCCGCCCGCGAACGGGAACAGGTCGACCAGTGCGCCGCCATAGCCGCTGCGCAGCATCGATGCCGGATCGTTGATGCGAAAGGTCGCGTTGGCGGGCGTGACCACCGGCTTCAGCCGATAGAAGTTCGACGACGACGGCGCGCCCGGCGCGTGCACGGTCGCGACCATCAGGGTCGTCGTGGTCGCAGGTGCGCCCGCATCGGCCGACGCGGCGCTCGCCGCGCCCGCCGCCACCAATGCCGCCATGATCGCCGCTGTCCGCATCGTCTGCCCCGACCCGCTACCGCCGAGTTGCCCGCGATTCCCCATCGGCAAGCAGCCCTGACGCCAAATTAGTGACACAAAATAACGTCTTCGTCACCAAGTTTGACGCCGCGCTGCGGCAAGCTGTGCCGAAACGGAGCCGATCGGGTTTACGATGCTGCCAACTGGCTTATGCCGTTTCGATTGCGTACAGGCGGCGCTTCCGTCTCACCCAATCACAGGACCGCCATGGGCTTCCGCTGCGGCATCGTCGGCCTGCCGAACGTCGGCAAATCGACTCTTTTCAACGCCTTGACCGAGACCGCGGCGGCGCAGGCCGCGAATTACCCATTTTGCACGATCGAGCCGAATGTCGGCAACGTCGCGGTGCCGGACGCGCGGCTGCAGACATTGTCGACGCTGGCGCAGTCGGCGAAAACGGTCGAAACGCAGCTCGGCTTCGTCGACATCGCCGGTCTCGTCCGCGGCGCGTCGAAGGGTGAAGGATTGGGTAACCAGTTCCTCGCCAATATCCGTGAGGTCGATGCGATCGTCCATGTCCTGCGCTGCTTCGAGGATGGCGATGTCACCCATGTCGAGGGCAAGGTCGATCCGATCGCAGATGCCGAGACGGTCGAGACCGAACTGATGCTCGCCGACCTCGACAGCCTGGAGAAGCGGGTGCCAAACCTCGCCAAGAAGGCGGCGCAGGGCGACAAGGAAGCGAAGATCGCGGCGGCCGTGCTGGGCCGCGCGCTGGACCTGCTGCGCGACGGCAAGCCCGCCCGGCTGACCTGCCCCGGCGATCCGGAGGAAGCGCGCCACCTCGCCCAGGCGCAGCTGCTGACCGCCAAGCCCGTCCTCTATGTCTGCAACGTCGACGAAGGTGACGCGGCCGACGGGAATGCACTGTCGCAGCGCGTCTTCGCCAGGGCGGCGGCGGAGGGTGCGCAGGCCGTCGTCGTGTCCGCCGCGATCGAGGCGGAGATCGCGACCATGCCCGCTGACGAGCGCGGCGAGTTCCTGACCGAACTCGGCCTCACCCAAACCGGCCTCGCGCGGGTCATCCGCGCAGGCTACGCCCTGCTTGATCTGCTCACCTTCTTCACGGTGGGCCCGAAAGAGGCGCGCGCCTGGACGATCCCGGTCGGCGCCAAGGCGCCCCAGGCGGCGGGCGCGATCCATTCTGACTTCGAGCGCGGGTTCATCCGCGCAGAGACGATCGCCTATGCCGATTACGTCGCGCTCGGCGGCGAAGCGGGTGCCCGCGACGCGGGCAAGCTGAGGAGCGAGGGCAAGGACTATGTCGTCCATGACGGCGATGTCCTGTTGTTCCGGTTCAATGTGTAGGCGGTCGTCCCCGTGACCCTGTGGCTCGCGATGGCGGCTTTCGCCAGTCAGGTGGTGCTGACGACGCCACCGGCGGCGAGGTCCGGACTGGCAGCCTACCCGCGTATCGCTCGCCCCGTGACCGAACCGGCCACACGGATCAACGCGGCGGTGGCGCGGCTCGACGCGCGTGGCCGCGCCGCCGCCGCGGACTGCATGGCCGCCGGTGAGGAACGCCGGGGCAGCTGGAACCGAACGGTGACGGCGACGATGCGTGGCCCCGACTTCGTGAGCTTCCTCGTCACCGACGACTATGATTGCGGCGGCGCTCATCCAAATCTCGGTCATGCCGCGATCGTCTACGATCTCGCCACCGGCATGCCGGTGGACTGGACCAGATTATTGCCGCATCGCCTCACCGGCACGATCGGGCTGACCGACGACGGCGATGGCGTGCAGATGGTGACCCTGTCGTCGCCCCGCCTGACGGCGCTATATCGACGCGGCTATCGGCCCGGGTACGACGATCGCGAACTCAATGCGCAATGCCGCGCCGCCATCGCTGGCGACGGCGGCGATGCGGTCGCCATGCTCGCCTGGCTCGACGGCAAGGCGGGAGGACTGGTGCTGCAATACGACTTGCCTCATGTCATGCAGGCATGCTCGGCGCCGGTGACGGTATCTCTAGGGGTGTTGCAGCGCGAGGGTGCGGGTTTGCGGCTTGTGCGGGCGCTGCGGGCTGCCCGCGCGGCGGAGCGGCGGCGTTGACCGCGGCCGTGCCAGCGGAATCTTCTCCACCGCGGGATGTCGAGCGAAGAAGGATGCTGAGATGATCGGTGCCGCCCCGGACACGAACCGCCGTCGACCGTTTCTCGGGGCCGCACTGACGACCACGCTGCTGCTGGGCGCCTGCGCTTACCCGTACACGCCACCTGCCTTGCCCCCGGTGACCGCGTCCGCGCCCTACGTATCGAGCGCCGCCGAGCAGCGGACTCCGGTCACGATCCTCATTTCGATCGACGGGTTCCGTCCCGATTACCTGGAGCGCGGCGTGACCCCGGTCCTGAACGAGCTCGCGCGCGCGGGCACCACGGGTCCGATGGTGCCTTCCTTTCCGTCCAAGACCTTTCCGAATCACTGGACGCTGGTGACCGGACTTACCCCGGATCATCACGGCGTCGTCGCCAACAGGATGGAGGACGCCGCCCGGCCCGGCGAGACCTTCACCATGGCCACCGACGACCCGTTCTGGTGGAACACCGCCGCGCCGATCTGGGTGACCGCCGAACAGGCGGGCATCCGCACCGCGGCGATGTTCTGGCCGGGCAGCAATGTCGCGTGGGGCGGGCGGGTCGTGAAGGGCGAGAATGACGACTTGGCGCAGGGCGGCGTCCGGCCCAGCGACTGGCACCAGTTCGCGCAGGCGCTGACCGGCGCGCAACGGGTCGATGCGGTGATCGATTGGTTCCGCCGCCCCGCCGCGACCCGTCCCCGTTTTGTGACGCTGTATTTCGACTCCGTCGATACGGCGGGGCACGATCATGGCCCGGATGCGGCCGAGGTCACTGCGGCGGCGGCGGATGTTGACGGATGGATCGGCCACCTGCGCACCGAACTGGCGACATTGGGTCAGCCCGCCAATCTGGTGATTGTCGCCGACCACGGCATGGCGGCGACGTCCAGCGCGCGCACCATCGCGCTGGATCGTATCGCCGACCCCGCCGACTATCGCGTGCTGGAGACCGGCCCCTACGCCACCTTCTACCCCGTTGCTGGCCATGAAGCCCGCTTGGCGGCGGCGCTGCTGCGGCCGCACCCGCACATGAGCTGCTGGCGCAAGCAGGCGATCCCCGCTCGCCTGGCCTATGGTGCCAACCCGCGCATTCCGCCGTTCCTCTGTCTGGCGGAGGTCGGCTGGCTGACCACCAAGACGACGCCGACCAAGGCAGAAACCGGGGGCAATCACGGCTACGACAATGGCGCGCCCGAGATGCGCGCGCTCTTCATCGCGAACGGCCCGGCGTTTCGTGCGGGCGTACGGGTCGGCGCTTTCCCCAATACCGATATCGCGCCGCTACTGCGCGATGTTCTGGGCCTGCCCGCAGGCGCAAACCTTGACGGCGACGATGCGCCGTTCCGTTCGGCAATGAGGCGCTGACATGCAGTATTACGAGGACCTGATCGTCGGCGCGACATCCAGCTTCGGCCGCTATGAAGTGACGCGAGAAGAGGTCATCGCCTTCGCTGCGAAATTCGACCCGCAGCCCTTTCACCTGTCGGACGAGGAGGCGGCGCAGACGCATTTCGGACGGCTGTCGGCGTCGGGCTGGCATACCTGCGCGATGACGATGGCGATGCTGGTCGAAAATCTGAAGGCGCATGCGCAGGCGGGGCTCGGCTCGCCGGGGATCGACGAGCTGAAATGGCTGAAGCCGGTCTATCCCGGCGACGTGCTGCGCTGCGAGAGCGAACTGCTCGAGAAGCGCGTCTCGGCGAAACGGCCGGAGATGGGTATCTTCAAGACGCGGCTGACCGTATTTAACCAGGACGACGTGCCGGTGATGCGCTATCTGTCCAACGGCCTGATCCGGACGCGGCCCATCTGATCAGCGGTGGTCACGCTGGTGGCCACCGCGCCGGGGATCGGAATGGTGACGGTCGTCGTGGCCGTGCACCGGCCCTTCCGGCGCGCCCGACCGATAGGCCGGCGGCTGCGCGTCCTGCGGCACGGCGACCGCCGCATGCGTGCGATAGCCCCGGTCGACGTAGCGCGGCGGCGCCCCTCGGTCGGTGCGTTCGTCGTAGCGATAGGCGTTGGTGCCGGCGAACCCGTCCCAATTGGCGCGATCGCTCCGCCCGCGGCCCCCTGTGCGGCGTCCCTCCCAATACCGTCGCTGCCCGTCATCCCAGCGGTGTGCCCGGCGATAACGGTCGTAGACGTACACGCCGGTGCCGGGATAGTAATAGTCGCCGTACCAGCCCCAATAGCTGTGGTAGCCGACGCCATAGCCGACCGCATAGCGATCCGGTCCGTAGCTGTCGGTACAGCCGGCGAGACCCGCGACGACCATGACGGCGGCAACGATGGGTGCGGTCTTCATCGAGTTTCTCCCCGGGCAAGACGGCGAGGCCGGGCCGCCATTCAACGGTGGCGCAGCTTGCGCGTTGCTGAATGAGGACGGGCGCTTTCGGCTCCGGCCTGGCGTCACGGCGTCACGGGAGGAAAGCCCGTGACGCCGGACGGGTGGCAAGCCGCCCCGCCGGCCGCGGCGGCCAGTCCTGCTCCAGCGGCGCTGGAGCAGGTCACCCGCTCAGTGCTTCAGGTCGCGCCAGACATTCTGATACGCGCCCCAGGCCAGGAAGCAGAAGATCAGGATGAAGATCAGCGCCCCGAACCCGGCGGCGTGCCGGGTCTCCAGCCGCGGCTCGGCCGCCCAGGTCAGGAAGGCGGCGACATCCTTCGCCATCTGGTCAACCGTCGGCCGCGTGCCGTCGGCATATTGGACCTGGCCCTCGCTGCGCAGCGGCGGCGGCATGGCGATGTTGAGGTTGGGAAAATACTGATTGTAATAGCGCCCCGTCGGGGTGCGCGCGTCCGGAAAGTCGCGCAGCAGCGCCGCGGGCTGGGGCACATAGCCGTGGCCGACCAGCGAATAGATGTAGTGCGTGCCATCATGGCGCGCCTTGGCCATCAGCGACAGGTCGGGCGGCACTGCACCGCCGTTGGCCGCACGCGCGGCCGTGTCGTTGGCGAAGACCAACGGGAAATGGTCGGACGGCACGTTCTTGCGCGTCGCGTTCTCGCCGGTGTCGGCATTGGTCGACGGCTGCTCGGTCGCCCAGTCGCGCGCCAGCGCCTTTACCTGCGCCTCGTTATAGCCGAGCCCCGCCAGATCACGGAAGGCGACATGCCGCAGCGAGTGGCAGGCCGAACAGACCTCCTTGTAGACCTGGAACCCGCGCTGCAGCTGCTGCTGGTTGTAGGTGCCGAACATCCCATCCGACTGGAAATGCACATCCTCGATCGGGTGATGATAGAAATGATCCTCCGCGGTCGGCGCCGCGGGATCGGTGATGATGCCCGAAACGCTGCCCCACAGCGCGATGCCGAGCACGAACACGAACGCCGCGCCGATCAGGGATGCGAGAAAACGAACCATTAGCGTGTGTGTCCCAGCGGGTGTGTGCTCATGGGATGCTCAGGCCAGCGCCGTCTGTGCCGGGCTGGTGCCGCCATGCTTCTCCAGCACCGCTTCGGTGATCGAGTTGGGCAGCGGCCGCGGCCGTTCGGAGCGGGCGATGATCGGCAGGATGATCAGGAAGTGCGCGAAATAATAGGACGCAGCGACCTGGCTCAGGATCACGTAGGTCGGCGACGCCGGCGATCCGCCGCACCAGCCCAGCACCGCGATGTCCAGCACCAGGATCCAGAACGCAATCCGCGCCTTGGGCCGGAAATTGTTCGACCGGACCGGCGAGGTGTCAAGCCAGGGCAGGAAGAACAGCAGCAGGATCGAACCGAACATCGCCAACACCCCCCACAGCTTCGCGGGCAGGATGAAGTCGGCGGTGAAGGCGCGCAGGATAGCGTAGAACGGCCAGAAATACCATTCGGGCACGATATGGGCGGGCGTCGAGAGCGGGTTGGCCGGGATGTAATTGTCCGGGTGACCCAGATAGTTCGGGTAGAAGAACAGCAGCAGCGCGAAGATCAGCATGAACACGCCGACGCCGACGCCATCCTTGGCGGTGTAATAGGGGTGGAACGGCACCGTGTCCTGCTCGCCCTTGACGTCCAGCCCGGTCGGGTTGTTCGACCCCGGGATGTGCAGCGCCCAGATATGGAGGATGATGACGCCGGCGGTCACGAACGGCAGCAGGTAATGGAGCGAGAAGAAGCGGTTGAGCGCGGCATTGTCCGGCGCATAGCCGCCCAGCAGCCAGACGCGGATGCTCTCGCCGACCAACGGGATTGCCGAGAAGAAGCCGGTGATGACCTGCGCACCCCAGAAGCTCATCTGGCCCCAGGGCAGCACATAGCCCATGAACGCGGTCGCCATCATCAGCAGGAAGATGACGACGCCGAGCAGCCACACCATCTCGCGCGGGGCCTTGTACGAGCCGTAGTACAGCCCGCGGAAGATGTGCGTATAGACGACGATGAAGAACATCGACGCACCGTTGGCGTGGGCGTAGCGCAGGAACCAGCCGGCATTGACGTCGCGCATGATGCCTTCGACGCTGTCGAACGCAACCGAGCCGTTGGCGGCATAATGCATCGCCAGCACGATGCCCGTCACGATCTGAATGGTCAGCGCCGCGCCCGCGAGCACGCCGAAGTTCCAGAAATAGTTGAGGTTGCGCGGCACCGGATAACCCGCGCCGACCGCGTTGTAGACCAGACGCGGCAACGGCAGCTTCTCGTCGAGCCATCGCATCAGCGGCTGTTTCGGTTCGTAATGCTTGGCCCAGGCGAAACTCATGGCAGCGGATACCTCAGCCGACCGTCACGGTCGTGGGGGAAGTGAAAGTATAGGGCGGCACCGTCAGGTTCTTCGGCGCAGGGCCCTTACGGATGCGCGCGGCGGTGTCGTACTGCGAACCGTGGCACGGGCAGAAATAGCCGCCGAATTGGCCCCGGTTCTCACCCTCGGCCGCGCCGAGCGGGATGCAGCCGAGATGGGTGCAGACACCCAGCGTGATCAGCCAGTTCTTGTGCCCGCCGCGCGTCCGCTGCTCCAGCGTCTCGGGATCGCGTAGATCGGAAAGCGCGACATGGTCGGCGGCGGCGATCTCGGCGGGCGTCAGGTTGCGGACGAACAGCGGCTGCTTGCGGAACTGGGTCTTGATTGCCTGGCCCGGGCGGATTTTCGACAGGTCGATCTCGGTCGACGACTGCGCCAGCACGTCCGCCGACGGGCTCATCTGATTGACCAGCGGCAGCACGATCGCGACCGCCCCCGCGCCCGCAAAGGAGACGGCGGCGATGTTGAAGAAATCGCGGCGGCGGGGATCATGCACCTCTTCGGTCAGCAGCGAAGGATCTTCGCCGGGAGGAAGCTGATCGGAAACGGTCGCCATTCACGTGCCCTATGCTGTGACGGGCCTGATACCCGGACGCCCGCCTGAACGGCGGTTAAGCTAGTGCCCATTAAACAGGGGCGCCGCGCTTTGCCAACACCCTTTTGCCCGGTGGTTGCGGGGGGTTAAGCCCGGGGCCGCTAGGCGGCTTCTCACCCGGGCGCAACCAACATTGCCGCATATCGTTCTCCAGCCGAACCGATCACAGGAGAACCGACAATGGCCGATCCCAAGCACGACGCCGGCAACGCCGACCCGCAGAAGCTGAAGGCCGATCTGTGGAAGAAGATGGCCGACAGTCCCTTTCTGATGGTCGGTGCTGCGGACGGCAGCACGCACAGCGAGCCGCTCACGGCGCAACTCGACCCCGATCAGGTCGACACGCTGTTCTTCTTCGTCGGCCGCGACAATCGGGTGGCGGGCAAGGACAAGCTGATGCTGCAGTTCGTGGCCAAGGGGCACGACTATTTCGCATGCCTTGCGGGCAGCGGGCGGATCAACAATGACCCGGTGTTGATCGACAAGCTGTGGAACAAGCAGGTCGAAGCCTGGTTTCCGGAAGGCAAGAGCGACCCGAACCTGGGCCTGTTGCAGGTCGACATTGATTCCGCGGAGCTGTGGGAAACCGACATGAGCCTGTCGGGGCGGGTCAAGATGCTGTTCGGCGGCACCGTCAAGCCGAGCGAATCCGGCAGCCACGCCAAGGTTCTAACGACTGCGGAGAGCACCGCGGCGTAGGCGTAGGCGTGGGCGAAGGGGACTTCCGCCCGGGGGAGTCCCCGCCAGGCTCGCCACGCGAGCGCCTCCCTTGCCTGCAGGGCGCAGCCTTACCCGTGCGCGGCGATCCATTCCTCGACCACCGGCGCGATCCGATCGCGCCATTTTGATCCGTTGAAGATGCCGTAATGGCCCGCGCCCTCGGCCATGTAGTAGCGCTTCTTCGCCTCGGGCAGGCTGGTCGCCAGCGTCAGCGCCGCCCTGGTCTGGCCCAATCCCGAAATGTCGTCGCGCTCGCCCTCGATCGCGAGCAGCGCCACGTCGGTAATCGCGCCGGCGTCCACGCGCCGTCCGCGATGCGTCATCGTGCCGCGCGGCAGGGCGTGGTTCTGGAACACCACGTCGATCGTCTGCAGGTAGAACTCCGCCGTCATGTCGCAGACGGCGCGATATTCGTCGTAAAAGTCCTTGGTCGCGTCCGCGCTTTCGCCGTCGCCGCGGACGAGATGTTTGAACATCTCCCAATGGCTCATCATGTGATTGCCCAGGTTCATCGACATGAACCCGGCGAGTTGCAGAAAGCCTGGATAGACCTGCCGCCCCGCGCCCGGATAGCTCATCGGCACCGTCACGATCGCGTTCTGCTGAAACCAGGCGTGCGGGCGCTGCGTCGCCAGCGTGTTGACCGCGGTCGGCGCTTCGCGGGTATCGACCGGCCCACCCATCATGGTGAGCGTCCGCGGCCGGTTCGGGTGTGCGTCGGCGCTCATCAGCGCGACCGCGGCATAACAGGGCACGCTCGGCTGGCAGACGGCGAGCATGTGCGACCGCTCCGCCCCCGCCGCTGCCATCGCCTCCAGAAACGCGACCAGATAATCCACATAATCGTCGAGATCGAAACGACCGGCCGACAGCGGTACCAGCTTCGCATCCGCCCAGTCGGTGATGTGCACATCCGCGACCGGCAGCATCCGCTCGACCGTGCCGCGCAGCAGCGTCGCATAGTGGCCGGACATTGGCGCCACGATCAGCAGCTTCGGCCCGCCCTCCACGCCCGCGCGCCGGAAGCGCTTCAGCCGCCCGAACGGACGCGACATGACGATCTCCTCCGCCACGGCAACCTCACGGCCATCGATGATTGTCGAGGTCAGCCCGAAGGGCGGCTTGCCGCGCGGCGCCGCCGCATGCGCAAATACCTCCAGCGCGCTCGCGGTCACCGCACCCCCGCCCATATAAGCCCAGGGGTTCGCCGGATTGCTGAGCATCTCCGCGCCCCAGTCCGCCATCGCACCTGCGCCGGCCAGCATGGAGCGCTGGAACTCGTAGACATCGTACAACATCGACCCGGTCTATCCCGCCATGATTGCCGTCCGCTTACGCCTTTTCGCAGGTGCAGCAAATGCCGGTGCATTGAGGGGGGCCGAGCGGCCTGCTAGGCGCGCGATCGATGGCCGACCCCGCCCCGCCTGCTTCGCCCATCTCTGACGGGCGTGAACCCCGCCGCCGGCTAGGGTCGCTCACCATCATCGCGCGCTATGCGCTGCGCTATCCGGTTCAGCTGACGATCGCGCTGTTCGCACTGCTGACGACATCGCTGACAACCAGCGCCTTTCCTTACGCCGTGCGCTCGATGATCGACCGCGGCTTCGGCCGGGCGGGTGACATGGCGCACATCAACCGCGTCTTCTACCAGCTGTTCGGGCTGGTGGTGGTGCTGGCGATCGGCACCGCGCTGCGCTTCTATTTCGTGTCGTGGCTGGGCGAGCGCACCGTCGCCGACATGCGCGAGGCGGTGCAGCGCAACCTGCTGCGCCTCGCCCCGCGCTTTTTCGAGGAGAACCGCCCGGCGGAGATCGCCTCGCGTCTGACCGCCGACACCGCGCAGGTCGAGATCGCGGTCGGCACCACGGTCTCGGTGGCGCTGCGCAACGTGCTGACCGGCATCGCGATGACCGTCACCATGTTCGTCCTCGCGCCCAAGTTCGCCGGCTCGCTGGTGATCGGCATCCCGCTGGTGATGTCGCCGATCATCCTGCTTGGGCGGCGCGTGCGCGGCTTTTCGCGATCGAGCCAGGACCGCATCGCCGATATCGGCGCGATGGCGGTCGAGGTGCTGGGCGCGATGAAGGTGGTCCAGGCGTTCGGACAGGAGGAGCGCGAGACCGGCCGCTTCGTCGACGCGGTGGAGCACGGCTTCGCCACCGCCAAGCGCCGCATCCGGGTCCGCGCGGTGATGACCTCGCTCGTGATCCTGCTGCTGTTCGGCGCGATCACGGCGCTGTTGTGGTCGACCGTCGCCGATGTCGCCGCGGGGCGGTTGTCGGCGGGATCGCTGACCGGCTTCCTGCTGGCGTCCGGCTTTGCGGCGGGGTCATTCGGCGCGCTGACCGAAGTTTATGGCGATTTGATGCGCTCGGCGGGCGCTGCGGAGCGGCTCTCCGAACTGCTCGCCGAACAGCCGGAGATTGCGGCGCCGGCGCATCCCGTACCGCTGCCGGCCCCGGGCGACGGCGCGCTCGCCTTTCAAAACGTGACCTTCCGCTATCCGACGCGCCCCGACGTGGCGGCGCTGCACGGCTTCAGCCTGACCGTCGCGCCCGGCGAGACGGTGGCGGTGGTCGGGCCGTCGGGCGCCGGCAAGTCGACGCTGTTCCAGCTCGCCGAGCGCTTCTACGATCCGCAGGACGGGAGCGTTACAATCGACGGCGTCGACCTGCGCGCCGCCGATCCCGCCGCCGTGCGTGCCCGCATCGCGCTGGTGCCCCAGGAGACGGTGATCTTCGCCGCCTCGGCACGCGACAATATCCGCTACGGGCGTTGGGCGGCGAGCGACGACGAGATCTGGACCGCCGCCGAAGCCGCCAACGCGGCCGAGTTCCTGCGCAAGCTGCCGGAAGGACTGGATACCTTCATGGGCGAGGGCGGCGCGCGGCTGTCGGGCGGCCAACGCCAGCGGCTGACCATCGCGCGCGCGCTGCTGCGTGATGCGCCCATCCTGCTCCTGGACGAGGCGACCAGCGCGCTCGACGCGGAGAGCGAGCGGCTGGTCCAGGCGGCGCTCGACCGGCTGATGGCGAACCGCACGACGCTGGTGATCGCGCATCGGCTGGCTACCGTCCGCGCCGCCGACCGCATCGTCGTGATGGACGCCGGGAGGATCGTCGAGGAAGGCAGCCATGCCCAGCTGATCGGCCGCGGCGGGCTGTACCAGCGGCTGGCGAGCCTGCAGTTCAGCGAGGCAGCCTAGCGGTACGGCGACGCTGCGATACAGTGCGCCGAAGAGGAGAGGATTGAGATGACCCGCGACTTCGACCTGATCGTCTACGGCGCCACCGGCTTCACCGGGCGGCTCGTCGCCGAATACCTCGTCCAGCACTACCCCGACCACAAGCGCTGGGCGATGGCCGGCCGTTCGGCGGCCAAGCTCGCCGAGATCCGCGATCTGATCGGCGCGCCCGCCGGCCTCGCGCTGGTCACCGCCGACGCCGACGACCCGGGCTCGCTCAGGGCGATGGCCGCGCGCACTGAGGTCGTGCTCACCACCGTCGGCCCATACCAGCTGTACGGCACGCCGCTGGTCGCCGCCTGCGCCGCGGCGGGGACGGCGTATGCCGACCTGTGCGGTGAGCCCGCCTGGATGCGCCACATGATCGACGCGCATGGCGAGGAGGCGAAGCGCACCGGCGCGCGGATCGTCTTCTCCTGCGGCTTCGACTCGATCCCGTTCGACCTCGGCGTCCTGGTGCTTGAGGAAGCCGCCAAGGCACACTTCGGCAAGCCCGCACCGCGGGTGAAGGGCCGCGTTCGCAAGATGCAGGGCGGCTTTTCCGGCGGCACCGCGGCCAGCCTCAAGGCGACGCTGGCCGCCGCCGCCCGGGAGCCGAGCCTGCTCAAGCTCCTCGCCAGCCCCTTTGCGCTGACGCCGGGGTTCAGTGGCCCGCACCAGCCGACCGGGCTGATCCCGGAATATGACGGGACGATCGGCGCCTGGGTCGCTCCTTTCGTGATGGCGCCGATCAACACCAAGAATGTCCACCGCACCAACTTCCTGCTCGGCCACCCCTATGGCGAGGACTTCCGCTATGACGAGATGATCGTCGCACCCGGCGTCGGCGAGATGGCCAAGGCGGCGGCGGAGGCGATCGCCAAGATCAACCCGCTGGCGGACCCCAAGGGGCCGAAACCCGGCGAGGGACCGAGCCGCGAAGAGCGCGACAACGGCTTCTACGACCTGTTGTTCGCCGGGCTGATGGAGGACGGCACGCGAATTGACGCGGTGGTCACGGGCGATCGCGATCCCGGCTATGGCTCGACCAGCAAGATGATCGCGGAAACCGCGCTGCTGCTGGCGGAGAGCGAGGGCGAGGGTGGCGTCTGGACGCCGGGCGCGCTGCTCGGCAGGCCGCTCGCCGACCGGCTGCAGGCCAAGGCGGGGCTGACCTTCACGGTCGCCTGACCCCGCCCCGCACAAGCAGGATCGACGCTACCCCAGCGCCGCGATCGCCCCGATCGCGGCGACCGCCCCGGTGGCAAGTGCCACCAGCCCGAGCGCGCGCCGCTTCATTGCCGTCTGGAACGCGGCGAGACGGTCCTCGTCAAGATAGAAGCGCCCCGGCTTTGTCTCTCCGATCGCGCCGAAGTCGCGCATCCGGCGGAACACCCGCCGCCGGATGCGTTGATGCCGTCCGAGCGCATCCGGATCGAACGGCACCGAACGTTCCGGGGCTGTCGCGCCTGCCTCGGTGAAATGGTGCACGATCTCCTGACGCGCGCGCCGCACCATCACCGCCACTGCCGCCCCTGCCATGCCCTATCTCCGTCGTCCCTGATGCCGGATGTTGGCAGGTCTGCCGCGCCGCTTCAACACGCGCGGGCGGCCGTGGGCGGGCGGGTCGCTGTGCCCGCGCGCGCCGGGCAGCTCGAACCGCAGCGCGCCCGATACCGGATTGGCGTCCGCGAGCTTGAGCCGCAGCCGCTGACCCAGGCTGTACTGCGCGCCGCTATGTTCCCCCGTCAGCGTCCGCGCCGCCTCGTCGAAGCGGAAATATTCCCCGCCCGACGACACGCCCAGATCGCGCACCGCCATTAGGCCGTCGCCGCCGACCCCCTCGACCGTCGCGAAGAAGCCGAAGTTGGTCACGCCCGTGATCCGTGCGTCGACCTCCTCGCCGACCCGCTCCGCCAGGAACGCGGCGACGTAGCGGTCGATCGTGTCGCGCTCCGCCTCCATCGCCCGGCGTTCGAGCGCGGAGATGCTCGTGCCCAGCACCTCGAAATCCTCGTTGCCGCCCACCCCGCCGGGGCCGAGGCGGTACGCGCTCACCAACGAACGGTGGACCAGGAGGTCGGCGTAGCGGCGGATCGGCGAGGTGAAATGGCCATAGCTGCCCAGCGCCAGCCCGAAATGGCCGTGGTTGGCGGGCGCGTAATAGGCCTGGGTCTGGGTGCGCAGCACCTGCTCCATCACCTGTGGGCGATGGTCGGCGTCCCCGATCCGGTCGAGCAGGTGGTTGAAAGTCGCGGGCCGGATCACCTGCCCCAGCGCGAACGGCACGCCGAACGTGTCGAGATAGTCCTTGAGCGCGACCAGCTTCTCGCGCGCGGGCGGCTCGTGGACGCGGTACATGACGGGCGCCTTCTTCGCCTCCAGCGCCTTCGCCGCGGCGACGTTGGCGGTGATCATGTAATCCTCGATCAGCCGCATCGAATCGAGCCGCTCGCGGGGCGCGACGGATAGGATGCGCCCCTTTTCGTCGAGCACCACGCGGCGTTCGGGAAGGTCCAGCTCCAGCGGCGCCCGCGCCTCGCGGGCGGACAGGAGAGCGCGCCAGCAGCCCCAGAGGGGTGCGAGGATTGTTCTAAGCCCCTCCCCTTCAGGGGAGGGGTCGGGGTGGGGGCTCCCCTCCGGACCGCTCGCTCGTGGATAGCCCCCACCCCCAACCCCTCCCCTGAAGGGGAGGGGCTTGCCATCGATCGCCGCCTGCGCGTCCTCGTAAGCGATGTTCGCCGCGATCCGCACCACCGCGCGGGTGAAACGCCAGCTCGTCAACGCGCCCTGAGCCGAAACCTGCAGGTGACACACCAGCGCCGCGCGATCCTCGCCCTCCTTTAGCGAACAGACGTCCGCCGACAGCAGCTCGGGCAGCATCGGCACGACGCGGTCGGGAAAATAGACGCTGTTGCCGCGCCGCCGCGCCTCACGATCCAGCTCCGACCCCGGGCGCACATAGAAGCTGACGTCCGCGATCGCGACGATCGCCCGCCAGCCGCCCGCATTGCCCGGATCGTCGTCGGGCGCCGCCCACACCGCGTCGTCATGATCGCGCGCGTCGGCCGGGTCGATCGCGACGATCGGCAGGTGGGTGAGATCCTCGCGACCGTCGCCCAGTGGCAGCCGCGCCACCAGCGCCGCCTCGTCCAGCGTCTCCTGCGAGAACCGGTCAGGAATGCCAAGCTTGTGGATCGCGATCAGCGAGAACGACCGCGGCGCGAAGGGATCGCCCAGCCGCTGGACGACGCGCGCGGTGATCCGCGGCGGCCGCCCGGCCTTTTCCGCCAGCACCAGCTCGCCCGCGGTCGCGCCGCCTGCGTCCGACACGAGCACCTCGCGCCGCTCCTTTTTCTCGACCGCGGTCAGCCACAAGCGTTCACCCTCCGCCCGAAGCACACCCAGCAACTGCTCGGACGCGGGCGCCAGCACCTTCATCGGGTGCGCGATCCAGCCGTTCCCCGCCTCCTCGGTCCGCGCCAGCAGCCGCTCGCCCACCCCCAGCGCGCCGCGCTTGCGCTCGCGCACGCGCAGCCGCGGCGGCGGCGTCTCCGCTTCCCAATGCTCGGGCACCGCCCAGACGATGCCGCCCTCGTCGACATCGGCGACGCGCAGCACCGTCACCTTGGGCAGCCCGCCCATCTGATGAAACGCGCGGCCGGGAGCACTGTCGATCAGCCCCTCGTCCGCCATGTCCTTGAGCAGCGCCTTGAGCGCGATCTTGTCCTGCGCATGCAGGCCGAACGCCCGCGCGATCTCGCGCTTGCCGGCGGGCTGGGCGGCGGCGGCGATGAAGTCGAGGATCTGCTGCCGGGTTGGCAGGCCGGGAAGTTGCTTGGGCTTGGGCACGCGAAGGATGTAGGCCGACCCACCCTCCCCGTCACCCCGATACACGGCGACCCTCCTTGAAGGAGCGTCCCCGCGACGGGACGCGACCGCCCGCCCGCCCGCCGCGCTGTCCTACAAAGCCGTTTGCTGTCATCGCGACAGACGAATCGGAACGCCGATTGCGATCGGTACGAAAACGGAAACGATCGGGGACGATTGGTGCACGCAAAGGGGACAACACGGACAACATCGGGCGTCGGCGACACCTGCTATGACCTCCTCGTCATCGGCGGCGGCATCAACGGCTGCGCGATCGCGCGCGAGGCGGCGCTGAACGGGCTGTCGGTGCTGCTGGTCGAGCGCGACGATCTGGCGAGCCACACCTCGTCCGCCTCGACCGGACTGATCCATGGCGGGCTGCGCTATCTGGAACAATACGACTTCCGCCTGGTCGCCGAAGCCCTGCGCGAACGCGAGCGGTTGATCCACGCCGCGCCGCACCTGATCCGGCCGATGCTGTTCGTCCTCCCGCACGAGAACGCCGTCCGTCCCTGGTGGATGGTGCGGGCGGGGCTGGTCCTCTATGATCTGCTCGGCGGGCGGATGTCGCTGCCGCGCTCGCGTGGTCTGCGCCGGAGCGACACGGCGTTCAGCGATCCGCTGAAGGGCGGCAACCGCGGCTTCGTCTATTCGGATGCGCAGGTCGACGACGCGCGGCTGACCCTCGCCAACGCACTCGACGCCGCTGCGAACGGGGCCGAGGTGGCGACCCGCACGGCGCTGGTCGCCGCCCGGCGTGACGTCGACCGCTGGCGGGCAACGCTGTCCGACGGGCGCGAGGTCACCGCCCGCGCACTGGTCAACGCCGCGGGTCCGTGGATCGGCGAGGCGCTGGGGCGGCTGGGCGTCAACACCCGCGCGCATGTCCGGCTGGTCAAGGGCAGCCACATCGTCGTGCCGCGGCTGTACGACGGCGACCACGCCTATATGTTGCAACAGCCCGATCGGCGGATCGTCTTCGCGATTCCATACAACGGCCTGACCGAGATCGGCACCACCGATGTCCCCGTCGAGCGCCCCGAGGAGGCGGTGATCGACAGTGAGGAAATCGCCTATCTCTGCGACGCCGTGAACCGCCATTTCGTGCACCAGATCGCCCCGGCCGACGTGGTCGCGACCTGGTCCGGCGTCCGCCCGCTCTATGACGACGGCGCCAGCGAGGCGCAGGTGGTCAGCCGCGACTATGTGCTCGAAATGGACGAGCACGGCCCGCCGCTGCTGAGCGTCTTCGGCGGCAAGATCACCACCGCGCGGCACTTGGCGGAGGAGGCGATGGGCAAGCTCGCGCCCGCGCTTGATGTGAAAGTTTCACAGTTCACGCGCGACCGGCCGTTCCCGGGCGGTGACATTGGCGACTTCGCCGCGTTCGTGGCCGAGGTCCGCCGCCGCTGGCCCTTCCTCGGTAACGACCGGTCCGCCCGCATGGCGCACGCCTATGGCTCGGCTATCACCGCAATGCTCGCCGACGTTGCCGACGAGGGAGCGCTGGGACGGGCGTTCGATGCCGGGCTGACCGAGGTCGAGCTACGCTGGATGCGCGACCACGAATGGGCCCGCTCGGCCGACGACGCGCTGATGCGGCGTTCCAAGCTCGGCCTCAGGATGACGGCGGCAGAACGCGCGGCCGTCCAGGCCTGGTTCGATCAATAGGCGCGCCCGACCAGCACGCGCTCGACCGCGGGAGCGCCGGTGAAGACGCAGGGCCCGTCGATCGCCCCCTGCGCAAGCGGCGCATTGCGGATGGTGAGCTTGAGCGCCTTGAGCCGCTCGACCACGGCGTCGAGCGCCGCGCCGGCCGGCCGCGCCCAGGCGACGTCGACCCAGCCGGGGTTGGCGCATGTGTCCGCAAAATGCGCCTCGACCGCCGCCAAGTCCGCCGCCGGAGCGATGCTGCCGCGCAGCCGTGCCGCCGCCTCGGCGAACAGCGCCGCCTGTACGCTCTCCAGCAGCCCCGAGGCTTCGGCAACAAAGGTTGCCCGCGCGACGATCGCACTGTCGAGCTTCCCGTCCGCGCGATACAAGCGGTCGCGCCGCACCACCGAAACGTTGCCGCCCGCCATGTCGCGCGGCCCGACCTCGACAACCAGCGGCGCGCCCTTCTTGACCCAGCCCCAGCGCTTCGCCGCCGCCTTGGCGGGCTTGAGGTCGAGCAGCGCCCGCAGCGGCTCGCCGAATGCGGCCAGCGTCGCCAGCTCCTGCTGCAGTGCCTTGCAATAGGCGACCAGCGCCTCGTCCTCCGGTCCGTCGCGCAGCATCGGCACGATCACCACCTGCCACGGCGCGATCCTTGGTGGCACGCGCAGGCCGTCGTCGTCGCCATGGACCATGATGACGCCGCCGATCATCCGCGTCGACACGCCCCAGCTTGTCGTGTTCGCCAGCTCCAGTTCGCCGCCCGCGTTCTGGAAGCGGATGTTCTGCGCCGACGCAAAGTTGGTGCCCAGAAAATGCGAGGTTCCCGCCTGGAGCGCCTTGCCGTCCTGCATCATCGCCTCGATGCTGTAGGTCGCGACCGCACCCGGGAAGCGCTCGTTCTCCGGCTTCTCGCCCGCCACCACGGGCAGCGCCAGGCAATCCTCCGCAAAGGCGCGGTACACTTCCAGCATCTTCAGCGTCTCGTCGCGCGCCTCTTGCACCGAGGCGTGGGCGGTATGCCCCTCCTGCCAGAGGAACTCCGACGTCCGCAGAAACATCCGCGTCCGCATCTCCCAGCGCACGACATTGGCCCATTGGTTGATAAGGACGGGCAGATCGCGCCACGACTGCACCCACCGTGCAAACGCCGCGCCGATCACCGTCTCCGAGGTCGGCCGTACGATCAGCGGCTCCTCCAGCTTCGCCGCCGGATCGGGGACCAGACCGCCCTTGCCGTCGCCGATCAGGCGATGGTGGGTGACCACCGCCATCTCCTTGGCGAAACCTTCGACATGCTCCGCCTCCTTCTCGAAATAGGAAAGCGGGATGAACAGCGGGAAATAGCAGTTCTCGTGGCCGGTCGCCTTGATCCGCTCGTCGAGCAGCCGCTGGATACGCTCCCAGATGCCATAGCCCCAGGGCCTGATGACCATGCAGCCGCGCACGCCGCTTTCTTCGGCGAGATCGGCCTCGGCGATCACGGCCTGATACCAGGCGGCGAAATCCTGGTCGCGGGTGACGGGCAGCGCGTGCTTGATGGTCATGGCCGGGCGGATAGCCGCATCCTCACGCCTGCGAAAGCCGGGATCCCGCCGCCTACGGCCGACCACAAAAGGCGGGTTTTCCGCTTTCGCGGGAGTGACGGGAGAGTAAGGCGGCGGGGTGCAGCAGGATCGCCTCCTCTCCGCCATCGTGCTGCGGCTGACCTCGGTCGCGCTGTTCAGCTGCATGAACCTGGGCATCAAACTGGCGGAGGCTGGCGGTGCGGTGCTGCCCGAAATACTGTTCGCGCGGCAGTTCGGGGCAAGCGTGCTGGTGGCGGCGGTGATCGCGCTCGGACCGGGATTCGCCAGCGTCCGGACGCGGCGGATGCCCGCGCACCTGCTGCGCGCCGCGGTTGGCCTGACCGCGATGGCGCTGACCTTTTCCGCGATCCTGATGCTGCCGCTGGCGGAGGCGACGACGATCAACTTCTCGATGCCGATCTTCGCGACGGTGCTCGGCGCGCTGATCCTTGGCGAGCCTACCGGATGGCGGCGCTGGACGGCGGTGGCGGTGGGATTCGCGGGCGTACTGGTCGTCGCCGGGCCCCACGGGGGCCACGTGCCGCTGGCGGGCGCCGCGCTCGGCATCGGTGCGGCGTTGTGCACGGCATTCATTTCCATCCTGCTCCGCCAGATCGGCCGCACCGAACGCGCCATGACGACCGTGTGGTGGTTCTCCGCGCTGGCGGCGCTGGCGCTGCTGCCCTTCTACATCCACGCCGCGCACGCGCATCCGCCGCGGGTCTGGGCGACGTTGGCGGCGGTCGGGCTGCTCGGCGGTGCGGCGCAGTTGTCGATGACCGAAAGCCTTTCGCGCGGGCCGGTGTCGGTCGTCGTGCCGATGGACTATACCGCGCTGATCTGGGCGACGGTGCTGGGCTGGCTGGCGTTCGGCACGTTGCCGGGGCCGGGCACCTGGGCGGGCGCGCCGCTGATCGTCGGCTCCGGGCTGTTCATCGTCTGGCGCGAGCATGTCCGCCGTCGCGCCGCGACGCGTGGGGCGCTCAGCCAGGAGTGACGCCGGTAGCGCCTAGGTTGGCCGCCCTTCCTGCAGCAGCCGCTTGCCGCGCAGGTACATTTCTGCGCGCGTCGCGGTGAACAGTCCTAGTGCCAGCGCCACCAGCATATCGGTCACCGCCAGCGCGTTGAGGTGGAGCATATTGTCCCCGGTCAGCATCGCGCGCGCGCCCATCCGCACCGCGACCAGCGCGATCAGGAACAGCATCGCGGCGGGCGAGCCAGTCTGGTTGAGCGAGTGCGTCGCCGGGTCGATCGTGATCCGCATCAGCCGCCCGCGCTGCCACCCCAACGCCGCGCCGAGCAGCAGCGCGCCCGCGCAGAACAGCCAGCCCAGCCCCGCCGGCGGCGTCTCGACGAACATGAACGCCGCGAACGCCGCATAGATAGCGGGCACAATCCACAACCGCTCCAGCTTGAGCGGCCGCACCCGGCTCATGCTCCGCCAGCGGACGCCAATGACGACCGCCATGACCAGGCCGGTGATCGCGTAGGTGATGAGCTGCTGATTGGGTGGCGGCTGGTGCATGGCGGTGCTCGGTTGACCTGTATTAGCGGGATCGCACACCGATCCTGGCGCGTAAACCCTGTCCGTCCGGCCGCAACCACCCTATCTGTCTCGCCGGCAAGGAGGATCGATCATGGCCGTGAACGTTATCTACAGGACCAGCGCCACCGCAACCGGCGGGCGCGACGGCAGCGCCCGCTCCGACGATGGCTCGGTCGACGTCAAGCTGGTCGTGCCCAAGGAGATGGGCGGCCCCGGCGGCGACGGCGCCAACCCGGAAAAGCTGTTCGCGGCGGGCTATGCCGCCTGCTTCCTGGGCGCAATGAAGGCGGTCAGCGGCAAGGTCGGCGTGCGCGTGCCCGCCGATGCGACAGTGATGGCGGCGGTCGGCTTCGGCCCGCGCGAAGAGGGCGGCTATGGCGTGACCGCCGACCTGACCGCGACGCTGCCGGGCGTCGACCAGGCCGACGCCGAGCGGCTGATGGCGGCGGCGCACGAGGTATGCCCCTATTCCAACGCGACGCGCGGCAATCTGGAGGTCGGGCTGACGGTCGGCTAGCGAACCCTCTCGCCCGAGGGGTGGAAGCTATTCCGCCGCTGCCTGAACAACGTCCGGAACCTTCCATACCAGTACCGGCTTCCGCGCCGCCAGTGTCTCGTCGAGCCGCCGACGCGGGGCGAAATGGGGCGCAGCCTTCAAGCTCGCGTCCCCTGCCCGCGCGCGCTCGGCAACGCTCCGCAGCGCAGCGATGAACTGATCGAGCGCTGCCTTCGACTCGGTCTCTGTCGGCTCGACCAGCATCGCGCCGTGAACAACGAGCGGGAAATACACCGTCATCGGGTGGAAGCCCTCATCGATCAGGCCCTTGGCAACGTCGAGCGTCGAGAAGCCCTCCGGAAACCCGTCGTCCGAGAACAGCGCCTCGTGCATGCACGGCCCGCTCGCAGCGAACGGCGCCTCGAGCACGTCCTCCAGGCTGCGCAGGACGTAGTTGGCGTTGAGCACCGCATCCTCGGCGACCTGCTTCAGCCCGTCGGCGCCGTGGCTCAGGATATAGGTCAGCGCGCGGGTGAACATCCCCATCTGACCATGAAAGGCGCACATGCGGCCGAAGCTCTGCGGATGGTCCTCGCCCGCGGTCTCCTCCTCGATCAGCGCGATGTGGCCGTCGGCCTGCCGCGCGGTGAAGGGCAGCGGGCCGAACGGGCTGAGCGCCTCCGACAGCACGACCGGCCCCGATCCCGGCCCGCCGCCACCATGCGGGGTCGAGAAGGTCTTGTGCAGGTTGATGTGCATCGCGTCGATGCCGAGGTCGCCGGGCCGCACCCGCCCGACGAGCGCGTTGAAGTTGGCGCCGTCGCAATAGACATAGCCGCCCGCCGCGTGGACGGCATCGCTGATCGCGCGCATGTCGCGCTCGAACAGGCCGCAGGTGTTGGGGTTGGTGATCATCACCCCCGCCACATCCGGCCCCAGCCGCGCGATCAGCGCGGCGGTGTCGACGCGCCCTGCCGCGGTCGCAGGGATGCCCTCGACCTGGAACCCCGCAAAGGCGGCGGTCGCCGGGTTGGTGCCGTGCGCGCTCTCGGGCACCAGGATGACGCGCCGGTCCTCGCCGCGCGCGGCCAGCGCCGCCTTGATGCACAGGATGCCGCACAGCTCGCCATGCGCGCCTGCCTTGGGGGTCATCGCGACGCCGTGCATCCCCGTCAGCCGGATCAGCCACACCGCCAGCTCGTTGATCACGCCCAGCGCGCCCTGCACCGTGTCGACCGGCTGGAGCGGGTGGACGTCGGCGAAGCCGGGCAGCCGCGCGACCTTCTCGTTCAGCCGCGGGTTGTGCTTCATCGTGCACGAGCCGAGCGGGAACAGCCCCAGGTCGATCGCGTAGTTCTGGCGGCTGAGGCGGGTATAATGCCGCACCGTCTCCGGCTCGCTGAGGCCGGGCAGCCCGATCGGCGCCTTGCGGGTCAGGCCGCCGAGCCGGTCGTGGCCGACATCGCCGGCGGCGAAGTCGACGCCGGTGGTGTGCGCATCGCCGATTTCGAAGATCAGCGGCTCCTCCAGCATCAGCGCGCGGTTGCCGGTGGTCGTCGCGGGAGCGTCGCTCACCTCGGTCGGGCGCTCGGGGCGCCAGCCGCTCTGGTTGATCGCGCTCATGCCAACACCTCCGCAAGCGCCGTGGCCAACGCCTCGACGTCCTCGTCCGCCGTCGTCTCTGTTACTGCCACGACCAGCCCATTCGCCAGACTCGTCTCGCCCGCATACAACCGCCCAAGCGACACCCCCGCCAGCACATCGCGCTCCGCGAGCGTGCGCACCACCGGTCGCGCCTCCCGACCCAGATCGAGCGTGAACTCGTTGAAGAAGACATCGTTGACCAACCGGACACCGGGCACCTGCGCCAGCCGGTCCGCCGCGCGGACCGCGCCGGCATGGTTCAGTCCCGCCAGCCGCCGCAGCCCCGCCTCGCCCAGCAGCGTCATGTGGATCGAGAACGCCAGCGCGCACAGACCGCTGTTGGTGCAGATGTTGCTGGTCGCCTTCTCGCGCCGGATGTGCTGCTCGCGGGTCGACAGCGTCAGGACGAAGCCGCGTCGGCCGTCGGCGTCGACGGTCTCGCCGCACAGCCTTCCGGGCATTTGGCGGACGTACTTCTCCTTGCACCCGAACAGCCCCACATAAGGGCCTCCGAACTGCAGCCCGACGCCGATCGACTGCCCCTCGCCGACGACGATGTCGGCGTCCATCTCGCCCGGGCTGACCAGCGCGCCCATCGCCACCGGCTCGGTGACGACCGCGATCAGCAGCGCCTTCTTCGCGTGGCACGCGTCGGCTAACGGCTTCAGGTCCGCGATGCGGCCGAGGATGTCGGGATACTGGACGACGACACAGCTGGTGTCGTTGTCGATGCCCGCGATCAGCCGGTCGACGTCGGTTTCCGCCGTCAGCGCCGGCACGGCGGTGTCGAGCACGTCGCCGGTATATTTCGCCATCGTCTTCGCGACCTGGACGTAGTGCGGGTGTAACCCGCCCGACAGGATCGCCTTGCCGCGCCGGGTGATCCGCCGCGCCATCCCGATCGCCTCCCAGCAGGCGGTCGAGCCGTCGTACATGCTGGCGTTGGCGACATCGGTTCCGAGCAGGCGCGCGACCTGGGTCTGGAACTCGAACAGCATCTGCAGCGTGCCCTGCGCGATCTCGGGCTGGTAGGGCGTGTAGGCCGTCAGAAACTCGCCGCGCTGGATCAGGTGATCGACGCTGGCGGGCACGTGATGCCGGTACGCGCCGCAGCCGAGGAAGAACGGCACCTCCCCCGCGACAGTGTTCCTGCGGGCCAGCGCGGTCATGTGCCGCTCGACCGCGAGCTCGGTCGCGTGGCCAGGCAGCCCCTCGATCGGCCCGTGCAGCCGCGCCGCCTCGGGCACGTCGACGAACAGCTCGTCGATCGAGTGGGCGCCGATCGTGGCGAGCATCGCTTCGCGATCGTGGCCGCTTAGGGGCAGGTAGCGCATTCGTTTCTCCTCCCCTCCCCTTCAGGGGAGGGGCTTGCCTGAATTACAACTTCGCGACGAACGCCGCGTAGGCGCTCTCGTCCATCAGCGCCTCCAGCTCGACCGGGTCGCTCAGGGTGATCCGGAAGAACCAGCCGTCGCCTTCCGGGTCGCTGTTGACCAGCTCGGGCGTGTCGGTGAGCGCCGCGTTGCCCTCCAGCACCGTGCCGCTTGCGGGCGCATAGACGTCAGAAGCGGCCTTGACCGATTCCACGGTTGCCGCCTCGTCGCCTTTGCCCAGCTCGCGGCCCTCGGCAGGCACGTCGACGAACACCACGTCGCCAAGCTGGCCTTGGGCGTAATCGGTGATGCCGACCGTGCCGACCTCGCCGTCGACCTCGATCCATTCATGCTCTTCGGTGAAGTAACGGCTCATGCTGTGCCTCCTGCACGGACGTAGCGGTGGGGAACGAAGGGCATGGCGGCCACGGTCGCCTGGTGGACTTTGCCGCGTTGCGTGAGCGTGATGCGCGTGCCGGGTTCGGCCATCGCCAGCGGCACGTATGCCATGGCGATTGCCCGGCCGAGCGTGGGCGCGTGGCCGCCGCTCGTCACCCGGCCGACCTCAGAGCCTTCGGCATCGACCACCGCCGCGCCCTCGCGCACCGGCTGGCGGCCGTCGACGATCAACCCGACGCGCCTGGCGACCGGCCCCTGCTCGCGCTCGGCGAGGATGCGCGCAGCGCCCGGGAAGTTCGCCTCCTCGCGCCGCCGCTTGCTGCCGAGCGCAAAGCCGAGCGCGGCCATGACCGGGGTCGTCTCGGGGCTCAGATCATGGCCATAGAGCGGCAGGTCCGCCTCCAGCCTGAGCGAATCGCGCGCGCCCAGCCCGATCGGCTTCACCTCCGGCTCGGCGCAGAGCAGGCCGGCGACCGCCTCCGCTGCCGTCGCGGGGATCGAAATCTCGAACCCGTCCTCGCCGGTATAACCCGACCGGCTGATATAGGCGTCCACCCCCGCAAGGTCGAACCGGCCCCCGCGCATGAATACCAGCGCGTCGAGCGGCCACTCGCCGGTGACATGCCGCTTCAGCACCTCGAACGCCTTCGGACCCTGCAGCGCCAGCAGCGCGCGGTCGTCGAGATGGTTGATCGTCACCGCGTCGGGAAGGTGCTCGCGCAGATGCGCGATGTCGTCCCACTTGGTCGCGCCGTTGACGACGACATACAGTCCACCCGGCCAGCGGCTGACCATCAGATCGTCGAGAATGCCGCCACTCTCGTCGAGGAGCAGCGAATAGCGTTGCTGGCCGAGCGCGAGGCTCCTCACGTCGGCCGGGATCAGCGCCTCGATCGCTCCATCCACGTCGGTATCAGCCCCGTCGCCGGACAGCATGAGCTGGCCCATATGGCTGACGTCGAACAGTCCGGCCTGCGCGCGCACCCACAGATGCTCGGCCGTGATGCCTTCATACTGTACCGGCATATGGTAGCCCGCGAACGGCACCATCCGCCCGCCCCGCGCCCGGTGCCAGGCGTCGAGCGGCAGCGTCTGGATCGCCAGCTCGCCGTCAGGCGCATCCTCCACAGCAAGCGTCGCTTGAGCGCCGGTACTCGGGTCGGTGACTTGCAGGTCGCTCACGGCCACACTCCACAAAGGGGGCCGCGGCGGTGCGAACCGCTGCGACCGAACCCCCTCTGTCTTTCGAACCTGAGAGCTTTGATCCCGGGTTGCGCCGGGACTTACCCCTTCGGTGGCCCGCACGGATGCGAGCGCTTTCCAGAGTGTCGGCGACCCTGCGCGGTCCCTGATGCCTGAGAGATTCCGGGGCGGTTGCTCCTTCGGCGGCATCGGGCCTCAAAGGCCGTCGCACTCTCCCGCGCAGCGTCCATGCCGGTTGCCCGCCATCGACCGCCTGCCTGTGACGGGCGGCCGAACGCGAGTCAATCGACCTGTTCTGCCAACACCGTCAGCCCGCGATCCGACACCTCGGCAAAGCCACCGCGCACCGCCACCGTCTCGGGCGTCGCGCCCTGGCTGCGCACGATCGACAATGCCCCGTCACGCACCGTCGACATCAGCGGCGCATGGCCCTCCAGCACCCCGAAGTCGCCCTCGGCACCGGGCACGGTGACCATGTAGACATCCTCGGAGCGAACCAGGCGCTCGGGAGTGACGAGTTCAAAGTGGAGCATCAGCGTGTGGCTCTCAGCAAGATAAACAGAACACAACCATAGATATAGACCGCCGCCAGCATGCGAGCGGCAAGCCACTCGAATCGAGCTTGGGAAGGATCAATCACAGCTTTACAGCGACAACAACGCCAACCGATGCGAAGATTACACCGTCCAGCCAGATGAAGAGCTGATTCTTGGCGCTTTCAAGTTTCCCCCCTATGCGAGCTTCCATAGCGGTCATCTGCTCTTCCAGCACCCTGACATCTGCCTTCGTCGCGGTCCCTTCCGTTACGGAACGGCCGATCGCGGCTGGGATCGCCTCCGCCTGCAAGGGCGGCAGCTTGGTCTCCTTGAGGTCGCGGGCAATCGCGAGAGTATCGACGTGCATGGTTCCGATCTACCCGATCGGCGCACCCAAGTCGATCAAGCCCGCCATCAAGCCTCCTGCGCCATCTTCTCAGCCTTGGCGACCGCCTCATCGATACCGCCGACCATGTAGAAGGCGGCCTCGGGCAGGTGATCATACTCGCCCGCCACCACCGCCTTGAACGAGCGGACCGTGTCCTCCAGCTGGACGAACTTGCCCGAAATGCCGGTGAAGACCTCGGCGACGTGGAAGGGCTGGCTCAGGAAGCGCTGGATCTTGCGCGCGCGGCTGACGGTCAGCTTGTCCTCTTCGGACAGCTCGTCCATCCCGAGGATGGCGATGATGTCCTGGAGCGACTTGTAACGCTGCAGCGTCGACTGCACCGCGCGGGCCGTGTCGTAATGCTCCTGGCCCACCGTGCGCGGTTCCAGCACGCGGCTGGTCGAGTCGAGCGGATCGACCGCCGGGTAGATGCCCAGCTCAGAGATCGCGCGGCTCAGCGTCGTCGTCGCGTCGAGATGGGCGAACGAGGTCGCGGGCGCCGGGTCGGTCAGATCGTCGGCGGGGACGTAGATCGCCTGCACCGAGGTAATCGAGCCCTTGTTGGTCGAGGTGATCCGCTCCTGCAGCTGGCCCATGTCGGTCGACAGCGTCGGCTGATAGCCCACCGCCGACGGGATGCGGCCGAGCAGCGCCGACACCTCGGCGCCCGCCTGGGTGAAGCGGAAGATGTTGTCGACGAAGAACAGCACGTCCTGTCCTTCCTGGTCGCGGAAATATTCGGCGATGGTCAGGCCGGACAACGCGACGCGCGCGCGCGCGCCCGGCGGCTCGTTCATCTGGCCGAACACCAGCGCCACCTTCGATCCCTCGGGCGTCGCGTTGCCCTCGGCGTCCTTCGCGATGACGCCGGCGTCGAGGAACTCGTGGTACAGATCGTTGCCCTCGCGCGTGCGCTCGCCGACGCCGGCGAACACGCTGACGCCGCCATGGCCCTTCGCAATGTTGTTGATGAGTTCCTGGATCAGCACCGTCTTGCCGACGCCCGCGCCGCCGAACAGCCCGATCTTGCCGCCGCGAGCATAGGGGGCGAGCAGGTCGATCACTTTGATGCCGGTGACCAGGATCGCGCTCTCTGTCGACTGGTCGACGAACAGGGGTGCTGCGGCGTGGATCGGGTTGCGCTGCGCCGCATTGACGGGCCCGCGCTCGTCGATCGGCTCGCCGACGACGTTGAGGATGCGGCCCAGCGTCATCGGCCCGACCGGCACCGTGATCTGCGCGCCGGTGTCACGCACCAGCTGCCCGCGCGTGAGCCCCTCCGAGGAGTCCATCGCGATCGTGCGGACGGTGTTCTCGCCCAGATGCTGCGCAACCTCCAGCACCAGCTTGTTGCCGTTGTTGTCGGTCTCCAGTGCCGACAGGATCGCCGGCAGGTTCTGGTCGAAATGCACGTCCACCACCGCGCCGATCACCTGCGCGATGCGGCCCGTGTTGTTCGTGCGGCCCGTATCTTGCGTCGGGCGGATGTCTTCAGCGGCGGTTGCCATGTCGGTTCCTTAGTTCAAAATCCATTCGCCGTTGCGGGCGATCTCATAGTGCATCGCGTCCGGTGCGAGATCCGGCATCTCATCGGGCCAGCTCACCGTGCCGTTCGCAATGCCAACCTGCGCAAAGTACGAAGGGTCGCGCAGGCGCTCGAATACGCCACGCAGCCGCTTGAACTTCACCCGGCCAGCAACGCCGTCGCGGTGCTCGACCCAGAGGGTCAGCGGCCCGACAACTTCGACCTTCACGACACTCCACGGCGACGGCACGATCTACTCCAACGGCGCAATCAGGTTCAGCGAAGCCTCACTCCGCGCCAGCTCCCAGTTGGCAAGTAGCTCGTCACGATGCAACTCCGCCCAGTCAAGCACCAAGCCGAGCGCACGCCGCTTCAAGATTCCTTTCACCATCACCTCAAGCGTTCGGATGTCGATGATGGTGTCATCGTCCTCCTGTCCGACATACGCCGCGTGAAAATGCGGCGGCATGATCGTTCCAGAACATCATGATCTTGATGTTGAAGAAAAGCGAAACGGTAGGCACGATCGCTCAGAGCGCCTCCGCACCCGAGATGATCTCCACCAGCTCGGTCGTGATCGCGGCCTGGCGGGTGCGGTTGTATTGGATGGACAGGCGCTTGATCATGTCACCGGCGTTGCGGGTGGCGTTGTCCATCGCGTTCATCTGCGCGCCGAAGAAGCTTGCCTGATTCTCCTGCATCGCGCGGAAGATCTGGATCGCGACATTGCGGGGCAGCAGGTCGGCAAGGATCGACTCCTCGTCCGGCTCATACTCCACGGCCGCGTCGGTGCCCGCCGTCGCGGCGCCCGTGGTGGCCGGCGCGACCGGGATGATCTGCTGCTCGGTCGGCTCCTGCACCAGCGCGGAGACGAACCGGCCGTAGAACAGGTGCGCGACGTCGAACTCGCCCGCTTCGTAACGCGCGGTCAGGTCTTCGGCGATGACGCGGGCGTCGGCGAAGCCGGGGGTCTTGATGTGCGACTGGTCGGCGTCGTGCAGGATCGCCGACGCCGGATAGAAGCGGCGCAGCACGCGGCCCTTCTTGCCCGCCAGATAGAAGCGCACGGTCTTGCCCTGCGCTTCCAGCGCCTCGGCACGCCGACGCGCGGCGCGGACGATGTTGGTGTTGAACGCGCCGGCGAGACCGCGCTCGGAGGTGGCGACGACGAGCAGGTGGACCTGGCCCCTCCCCGTCCCGGCCAGCAGCTTCGGCGAGGACTCGCTCACCGTCACCTTGGACGCGAGCGACGACACCACGCCCTCCAGCCGGGTGGCATAGGCGCGCCCGGCCTGCGCCGCGTCCTGCGCCCGGCGCAGCTTGGCGGCGGCGACCATCTTCATCGCCTTGGTGATCTTCTGCGTCGACTTCACCGAGCCGATGCGGATCTTCAGTGCCTTGAGGCTAGCCATCGTTCACCAATCAATCGCTGAGCCCAAGTGCCGACATTTGCTCGCGCATCAGCGACGTCATCTGGCTGACCTCTTGATACGTCGCACCTATCCGCACTGGAAACTCCCATTCCGCGCAGCCAACCTGCGAACACAATTCCGCGAGGCAATGCTGAAGCAACCAAGCTTCTCGCTCCGGCAGGCTAAGCTGTACAGAGCCATTGTCGGCGCGGCTGATCTGCACTCTTAAGCGAACGTCTTTGCGAACGCGCCCAGTGCCGTCTTCAACGCCTCGGTCGTCTCCTTCGACAGGTCGCGCTTGTCGCGGATGTCGGTCAGCAGGTCGGCATGGTCGCTGCGCATCGTCGAGAGCATCGCCTGCTCGTAGCGCACCACGTCGGTCGTCGGCACGGTGTCGAGGAAGCCGTTGGTGCCCGCGAAGATCGACACCGTCTGCTCCTCGAACGGCATCGGTGCGAACTGCGCCTGCTTGAGCAATTCGGTCAGCCGCGCGCCGCGGTTGAGCAGGCGCTGGGTCGAGGCATCGAGATCAGAACCGAACTGCGCAAACGCCGCCATTTCGCGATACTGCGCCAGCTCCAGCTTGATCGAGCCCGAAACCTTCTTCATCGCCTTGGTCTGCGCGGCGGAACCCACGCGCGACACGCTCAGGCCGACGTTGATCGCCGGGCGGATGCCCGCGAAGAACAGGTCGGTCTCGAGGAAGATCTGGCCGTCGGTGATCGAGATGACGTTGGTCGGAATATAGGCCGACACGTCGCCCGCCTGGGTCTCGATGATCGGCAGCGCGGTCAGCGACCCGCCGCCATTGGCGTCCGACATCTTGGCTGCACGCTCCAGCAGGCGCGAGTGAAGGTAGAACACGTCGCCCGGATACGCCTCGCGGCCCGGCGGGCGGCGCAGCAGCAGCGACATCTGGCGATAGGCGACGGCCTGCTTCGACAGATCGTCGAACACGATCAGCGCGTGCATGCCGTTGTCGCGGAAATACTCGCCCATCGCGGTGCCGGTGTAGGGCGCGAGGAACTGGAGCGGCGCAGGCTCGGACGCGGTCGCGGCGACGACGATGGAATAGTCCATCGCGCCATTCTCTTCGAGCGTCTTCACCAGCTGCGCGACGGTCGAGCGCTTCTGCCCGACCGCGACATAGACGCAGTAGAGCTTCTTCTTCTCGTCGTCGCCGGCGTTGACCGCCTTCTGGTTGATGAACGCGTCGATCGCGACCGCCGACTTGCCGGTCTGGCGGTCGCCGATGATGAGCTCGCGCTGGCCGCGGCCGACCGGCACCAGCGCGTCGATCGCCTTGAGCCCGGTCTGCACCGGTTCGCTCACCCCCTGGCGCGGGATGATGCCGGGCGCCTTGACCTCGACGCGGCTGCGCTTTTCGGCGACGATCGGGCCCTTGCCGTCGATCGGGTTGCCCAGCCCGTCGACCACGCGGCCGAGCAGGCCCTTGCCGACCGGCACGTCGACGATGGTGCCGGTGCGCTTGACGGTGTCGCCCTCGCGGATCTCCGCGTCCGAGCCGAAGATCACGACGCCGACATTGTCGGCCTCGAGGTTGAGCGCCATGCCCTGCACGCCATTGGCGAACTCGACCATCTCACCGGCCTGAACATTGTCCAGGCCATAGATGCGCGCGATGCCGTCGCCGACGCTCAGCACCTGGCCAGTCTCGCTGACCTGGGCCTCGGTGCCGAAATTGGCGATCTGGTCCTTGATGACCTTGGAGATTTCCGCGGCGCGGATGTCCATGTGCTAACCCTTCATGGCGCTGGAGAGCGCGTTCAACCGTGTACGGATGGAGGAATCGATCATCTGCGAGCCGATCCGCACGACCAGCCCGCCGAGCAGGTCGGGATCGACGGCGAGGTCGACATTGACGTCGCGGCCGACGCGCTGGCGCAGCTGCTGCTTCAGCGCATCGACCTGATCGCCGTCGAGCGGGTGTGCGCTCGTCACCTCGGCGGTGACCTCGCCGCGGTAGCGTGCCGCCAGCTGGCGAAAGGCGCGGATGATCGCGGGCAGCTGCCCCAGCCGCCGGTTCTCCGCCAGCACGCCGAGAAAGCTCCTGGTGGTGGGGTCGACACCAAGCCGGTCGGCGGTGGCGAGCACCGCCTTGGCAGCCTGCCCGCGCGCGACCACCGGGCTGGTCGTCAGCGTGCGAAAGTCGGCCGACTCGTCCAGCGCCTGCCGCACGGCGGCGAGGCTCGCCTCGACCGCGTCGATCGACCCGGCACCGTTCGGGGCATCCGCCGCCAGCTCGAACAGCGCCAGCGCATAGCGGCCGCCGATGCTCGCCTGCACCCCGCCGCCCCCGCCTGCGCCACCGCCAAAATTACCGCTGGATGCCTCCACGCGATCGTTGTCCTCGCTCAGTCTGGTCAGATCACGCGGCAAAGGCGGCGCCGAACGGCGCCTGCCGGTGAGTTGGCGCGCGGTTAGCAAAGGGGTCCGCGTTGCGCAAGCGTTGCGGGCGGGGTGGCGCGACGCCATGCGGACGCCGAAAGGTTCGCGGACGCAGTCTAGCAGAGCAGGTGATGCTCGCCGCTAGTGAATGACGACGGACCCCGCGCCGCCGCCGTCGGAGAGGTTCGACTGCCATCTCCGTCCCGTTTGCCGGTCGGTGATTACGACATAGACCTGCGCCGGCAACGGCCGGCCCTGCTCGATTTGAAAGCCGAACAGATTGAACTCGGCCGCCGACGTGGCCGCACAATAGCCGTACAGCCGCTGGCCGCTTGCGGTGAAAATGTCGACCCAGGCACGCGAGGCGCTCGCGTTGCCGCCGCACGCCGGCAGGGTAGGCGCTGCGGTCCAGAAGGCGGCTGGGTACATGTCGCGATTGGTAATGCGGTAGGTCTGGCGCACCCAGCTCTTGCCGTTCGCCTGATACTGCTCCTGCCCGACATGGACGAGGACGGGGTTGGGCAGCGCCAGCGTCACGGCGGGCACCGCCAGCCGCGGCGCGGTCAGCGTCTGCGCCACCGCGGGCGCGCCGAAGGTGGTCAGGAGAAGGGCGAAGGTCGACGGCTTCATGGCTGGTTCCCGGTTCGTCGAGAGCGAAAGATGCCCATTAGACGACAACCAGTCCCGCCACCGGCCACCATGCCGGTTTGATCGCAACCCGCGGGATGCGCAGGTGCGCGCGGGCGCATACATCCGGCGCATGGACAGCATCGACTCCGATCAGGCCTGGGCCGCCTTTGCCGCCAGAGACCGCGCCGCCGACGGACGCTTCATCGCCGGCGTCGCGACGACCGGCATCTATTGCAAGCCCAGCTGCCCGGCACGGCGGCCGCGGCGCGAGAACGTCGTCTTCTTCGCCGACGGCGCGGCGGCGCAGCAGGCGGGGTTCCGCGCCTGCCGCCGCTGCCTGCCGGACGACGTGGCGCGCGATACGCGAGCGGTGGCCGAGGCGCTGCTGCTGCAGGAAGCAACCCCCAATCTGCCGCTCGGCGCTCTGGCGGCGGCGGTCGGCTATGCGCCGCATCATTTCCTGCGGCTGTTCCGGCGCGCGACCGGCGTCACGCCGGCGGCCTGGGCGCGGGGGCGGCGCGCCGAACAAGCGGCAACCGCGCTGAGCGCGGAGGGCAGCGTCACCGAGGCGATCTATGCCGCGGGCTATTCGGGGCCGAGCCGCTTCTACGCGGGTGCGGCGCCGCGGCTGGGAATGCGCCCCACCGCCTGGGCGAAGGGCGGGGCGGGCGAGGCGATCCGCTGGACGATCGTCGAGACCAGCCTGGGGCCGCTGCTGATCGCCGCGACCGAGCGGGGGCTGTGCCGCGTCGCGTTCGACGAGGATGAGGCCGGGCTGCGCGCCCGCTTTCCGGCGGCGCGGGTCGAGCCGGGCGGCGACGCGCTGACCGCTCTCGCGCGCGACGTCGTCGCCGCCGTCGAGCATCCCGCCCGCGGCCATGCACTGCCGCTCGACCGGCGCGGCACCGCGTTTCAGGAGGCTGTGTGGCGGGCGCTCGCCCGCATCCCGGCGGGCGAAACGCGCAGCTATGCCGACCTCGCCGCGCTCGCCGGCCGGCCCGGCGCGATGCGCGCCGCGGGCAGCGCCTGTGGCGCGAACCCGCTGGCGGTGCTGGTCCCCTGTCACCGCGCCCGGCGCGCCGACGGCGGCGCGGGCGGCTACGCCTGGGGGCTGGACCGCAAGGCGGCGCTGCAGGCGAAGGAGCGAACGGGCTGATTCCTTCTATTTTCGAAGGATTTGAGCGCCGTAGGCAGCCGCCGGATGCGATAGTTAGCTAAATCTAAACCTCCGCCCCCTACCCCCTCCGCACCGAGGTCGAGGGTTGGGCATGAGTGCGTTCGGGCGGCGTAACGGCATGGGTGGCAGCGCAGGGCCGCGGCCGGCCTTCGGCGTCGCGCGGCCGATGCAGGGCGGTTCGCCGGCGAAGGACACCGATGGCGGCAGCCAGTTTCCGCCGCTCGAGGCGCTCGGCGCCGACGAGACGCTGGGCGGCACGATGCCCGGCATGCAGATGGACGCGATGCAGCGCCTCGCGGAGCGGCAGAACGCCTCGGGCGAGGCGGGCAACAGCCGCACCGAAGGGTTCGAATCCTCCATCCACAAGATCAAGGAGCAGGTGCTGCCGCGCCTGCTCGAGCGGGTCGATCCCGAGGCGGCGGCGACGCTGGGCAAGGACGAGCTGGCCGAAGAGTTCCGCCCGATCATCGGCGAAGTGCTCGCCGAGCTGAAGCTGACGCTCAACCGCCGCGAGCAGTTCGCGTTGGAAAAAGTGCTGGTCGACGAGCTGCTCGGGCTTGGGCCTTTGGAGGAGCTGCTTGCCGATCCGAACATCTCCGACATCATGGTCAACGGCCCGGAGCAGACCTATGTCGAGCGCAAGGGCAAGCTGGAGCTGGCGCAGATCCAGTTCCGCGACGAGGAGCATCTGTTCCAGATCGCGCAGCGCATCGTCAATTCGGTCGGCCGCCGCGTCGACCAGACCACCCCGCTCGCCGACGCCCGCCTCAAGGACGGCAGCCGCGTCAACGTCATCGTGCCGCCACTGTCGCTGCGCGGCACCGCCATCTCGATCCGCAAGTTTTCCGCCAAGCCGATCACGCTCGACATGATGGCGGGCTTCGGCAGCATGAGCACGAAGATGGCGACGGCGCTGAAGATCGCCGGCGCCTGCCGCTTCAACATCGTCATTTCGGGCGGCACGGGCTCGGGCAAGACGACGATGCTCAATGCCCTGTCGAAGATGATCGACCCCGGCGAGCGTGTGCTGACGATCGAGGACGCGGCCGAACTCCGGCTGCAGCAGCCGCACTGGCTGCCGCTCGAGACGCGCCCCGCCAATCTGGAAGGTCAGGGCGAAATCTCGATCCGCGACCTCGTCAAGAACTCGCTGCGTATGCGGCCCGACCGCATCATCCTCGGCGAAATCCGCGGGTCGGAATGTTTCGACCTGCTCGCCGCGATGAACACCGGCCATGACGGCTCGATGTGCACCCTCCACTCCAACTCCCCGCGCGAGTGCCTGGGGCGCATGGAGAACATGGTGATGATGGGCGACATCAAGATGCCCAAGGAGGCGATCAGCCGCCAGATCGCCGACTCGGTCGACCTCGTCGTCCAGGTCAAGCGCCTGCGCGACGGCTCCCGCCGGGTGACCAACATCACGGAGGTCATCGGCATGGAAGGCCCGGTGATCGTGACGCAGGAGCTGTTCAAGTTCGAGTATCTGGACGAGAGCGCGGACGGCAAGATCGTCGGTGAATATCGTGCGATGGGCCTGCGTCCGTACACGCTCGACAAGGCGCGGCAGTTCGGGTTCGACCAGGCGTTCCTGGAGGCCTGTCTGTAACGCGGGCGATTGGCCGCAGCTCTATTCGTCCCCGCGCTGCTCTTCGCGCAGCCGCAGCCAGGTCCGGTACAGCTCGTCGGAGGCGGGGCCGACCCGCAGTCCCTCGTCCGATCCCGAATTGAGGTGCCCGTAATCCGCCGCGTTGACGCCGACGATCTCGTCGCGGGCAAAGGCGCCGTCGACCGCGACGATCGGCGAGCCCGACGCGCCGCTCCACATGTGGCAGCGGTGAAAGATCGAGTTGTTCAGCCAGCGCGCACGGCATCCCCAGTCCATCGTGATCTCGCTGCCGCCGTTGAGGTCGGCCGAATAGCCCGCGAGCGCGATCCGGAACTCGCCCGCCCGCGCGACCCGCGCCGGATCGGCGATCCGCAGCCAACCCCCCGCCCCCCACCTTCTCGCGCGTCACCAGCAGCGCCCAATCGTTGATGCTGGTATCGCTGAGATGCTGCGCCAGATCGGTGGTGACGACGCGCGCGACGTGACTGGTCGTAACCGCGGTCTGCATCGTCGTGTCGTTGGCCGACGCCGCCCGATATTCGATGGTGAAGGCGCCGGGGGCCAGCACCGCACCCTCGCCATGCTCCGTCGTGACGCAATGGCGATTGGTCAGGATCAGCTTCGGCCCGACGATCGACCCCGTGCATGCGGTGAGGTCGTCGCGTCCCGTCCGGAGCAGGATACGGACGATCCGGCCCGCGTGAAAGGTCGACGCCAGCGCGCCGAACGGGGCTGCGGTCGCCGCCTCACCGCCCTGCACCGCCGCGGCGGTCACCCGCGGCAGCGTCACGCGGATGCCATCGTCGCTCCAATTGCCGTAGGCAGCCGCGCCGAACATGCCGCGCTTGTTCGAATCGATCGCCGATTGCTGCATTGCGACCTGCCGTTCGCTGTTCGCGAGATCGCGGCCGACCTGGCCCAGTTGGCCGCCGGCCTCGCGCAGCGATTGACCTGCGCCCTGCCCGCGCATCAGGCCCAGCCCGGCGCCGAGCAGCCCGGTCAGCGCCGCGCCCCGGCCCCGCGTCGCCGCCTGGTGCTCGGCATCCTGCCGCCCCTGCTGCACGATCTGCCGCTTGCGGTCGAAGGCGGCCTGCGCCTGTTGCTGGAATGCGGTCTGGACCGTACTGAAATCCATGACGCTCTGGCGCAGCGTGTCGAGCGCCTGATGCGGGTCCTGATCCGCCATGTGCGCCGGCGCGAGCCAGGTCAGCCCCTTGAGCACGCGCAGCCGCGGCACCTGGAGCGCCAGGTCGGAAAGATAGACCTGACAGCGTACACACGCGGCGTCCTGCGGGTTGCGGATGACGTAGTTAGGCGACGCCTGGATCGCGGCGATGGCGCGATCGATACAGCGGCGATACGCCTCCAGCCCTATGCGCCGGGCCGCCGCGTTCGCCGCAGGGCCGAGTTCGGCGGCGAACGCGCCGTCGAAGGCGACCAGCCGCGGCCGATCCGTCGAGGCGATCGCCTGCGCCGGGCAATGGGCGGCGAGGCTCGCCTGCACCTGCGATTCCAGCGCACGCAGCGGCCCGCGCTGTTCGGCCGGCGCCAGGGGGGCGGGCGCCTCGGCAAAGGTCGGCAGGCCATCGGCGCTGAGCAGCGGTGCGCGCGGCGCGCCTGGTGGCTGCGCCGCTGCCGGGCGGACCGGCCGGGCATGCCGCGCCGGGGCTGCGTTCGCCATTGCCGCCCAGCTCAGCATCATCGCCGCGAGCGCATATCGACCGGTCATGGCGCGCCTTTTTCAAGCTGGTTACACGAGCGCCCCGGCGGCGTAGGCGCCGCTCTGCGGTCAGCATCCGCCCGGCCGCGCCCGATTGCAACGGCCTATCGATGCGCAGCCGCGGCGGGCTGCCCCTGCCCGGCGGCGTGACGGACCGCAACGATCACCACCGATGCGACCAGCGCCAGCCCCACCAGCGCCGCGGTCAGCCGCGGCCTGACCGGCCACAACCGTGCCGCCAGAACCGCGTCCCACGCTAGCACCGCCAGCAGCGCCAGCACATAATAACGCGGCCGCTGCGACACCATCAGCACATAGGTGACGAACACGAAGGCAAGTGCGGCGACGCCCCCCGCCCGCGCCAGCCAGCGCCGTTCCGCAGGCTCGAGCGCGACTCGCCCGCGCGCCGTCCACCACAGCGCCCCGCCGAGCAGGAACTCGCCGCCGTAAAAGGGATCCAGCACCAGATAAAGGATCGGGTTGACCGTCCAGTGGACGTCGACCGGCCCCGCCGGAACCCAGCGCTCCGCGAGCGCCGGGTTCATCAGCACCGGGCCGCTGAAGGTGCCTCCAGCCATATGGTCGGACGGCACCGCGACATGGTGCAGCGCCACATGAAGCCGATAGAATGGGTCCCCGGTCGCCGCCCATAGCCAGCCGTTCTCGAGCAGGAGCAGCGGCGCCGCACCCGCCGCCACCAGCAGCCAGTCGCGCCGCCGCAACGGCTGTCCCGCGACAAAGCACGCGGCGTAGAGCAGCGGGAGGAAGAAGCTCGTCTCGCGCGTCAGCAACGCCAGCGACGCGGACACCCCCGCGGCAAGCAGCGGTATCGCCCGTCGCGTGCGTCGCGCCGCCGCCTCGCAACAGGCGAGCGAGACGCAGACGAACATCGCCTCCGCCAGGTCGGGGTAAAGCCGCGTCGCCAGCTCGTGCACCAGCGGACTTGCCGCCGCCAGCACGCCCCAGAGCGCCGCCGCCCGCACTCCGAACCGCGCCCGCAGCACTGCCGTGCCCAGCATCAGCAACCCCAGCGCATAGCCGACCGGCACGAGCAGCAGCGCCATCCTGCCCTCGCCGAACAGCCCCGTCGCCAACGCCACCGGCAACACCAGCGGGTGGCGCAGTTCCCAGTGCAGCGTCCCCACCACCGGCCCATGCGCCCACCACGCGCGCGCCGCTGCAAGGTAGCGCATGTCGTCGGATCCGCCGCCGACAAACACGATCGGCTTGGCGAGGAACAGCAGCAGCGCCAGCGCAGCGACGCCGAGCGGGAGAGCGCGGGCGCCGCTGACGCGATGTAGGACGGTTGCGATCTTGATGGTCATCGCCATGTCTCCCCTGACGGGAGAGGAAGCACGCGCGGATCGGTCGCGCTCACGGCAGCGGCGCTATCGCCCCAGCTTCTCGACCTTCTCGTGCAGCGCCGCCAGTTCCGCGCGCAGCGCCGCGATCTCGGCGTCCTTGCTCGGCTCGGCCGCGGCCGGCTTGGGCGCGACCCCGCCCGGCTTGAACGCCTTGGTCGCGGCGTCGAACATCGCCATGTTGCGCTTGGCGATCTCCGCGAAGGGCGAGTTGGCGAAGGCGCCCTCCACCGCCGAGCGGAACTGTTCCTGGTTGCGGCGGAAGCTCTCCATCGATGCCTCCAGATAGCCCGGCACCACCGCCTGCATCGAATCGCCGTACAGCGAGATCAGCTGGCGCAGGAAATTGACCGGCAGCATCTGCTGGCCGCCGTCCTTGCCCTCCGCCTCCATAATGATCTGCGTCAGGATATTGTGGGTTATGTCTTCCTCGGTCTTGGCGTCGACGACCTTGAAGTCACGTCCGTCGCGCGTCATCGCGGCGAGGTGTTCCAGCGTGATGTAGGACGAGCTTTCGGTGTTGTAGAGCCGCCGGTTGGCGTATTTCTTGATCGTGACCGGCGCTCCCTGCGCACCGTCACCCGCCAGCTTCTTCATCGTCGTCCTCGCACCTTGATCCAGATTTACTAGACGCTTTGGTGCGGCGCAACAACTGATGTTTTGCTGCGCAGCATCGCCGCAGCGTGACTACGCTGTCCAGCGCCGGTCGAAACGGCTGCCCAACCCTGTCAGCAGCTCATATTGCGACAGGCCGGACGATGCCGCCGCAGCGGGCAATGCATAATCGATGCTCACCCAGTCGCCCTCGGCAAGCCGCGGGGCGAAGGTGACGTCCACCGCGATCAGGTCCATCGACACCCGGCCCAGGACCGGCAGCAGCACGCCATCCACGCTCACCGTGCCGCGACCGGAAAAGCCGCGCAGATAGCCGTCGGCATAACCGATGTTGAGGATCGCAACCTCCGTATCGGCCGTCGCTGTCCAGGTCGCGTTATATCCAACTGTGTCACCGATCGCGACGCGCCGCCGTTGCAGTATCTCGGCTTCCGGAAACACCACCTGCCGCACGATGTCGGCCAACTCGCCGCGCGGTACGCCGCCGTACAGCGCCAGCCCCGGCCGGGTCAGATCAAAGGCATAATCGCGTCCCAGTGCGATCCCCGCCGAGTTGGCAAGGCTCAGCCGCCGCGCGCCGGTCGCGTCGCGAATAGCCGCCAGGGCGTCACGCTGCCCTGCATTGCGCGGGCTGTCCTCGTCGGCAGATACAAGGTGGCTCATCAGCGTATCGATGCCCAATCCGTCAAGCAGCCCCTCGCGCACCTCGGCGGCCGACACGCCCAGCCGGTTCATCCCGGTGTCGACCATCACGTCGCACATCCCACCGCCCGCCTGGCGCCAGCGCGCGACCTGCGCGGCCGTATTGAGCACCGGCCGCGCCGGACCGGCTAGCGCCGCCGCAAGGTCTGCCTCACGGATACCGTGCAGCACCGACAGCGATAGCCCGAACGGCGGGAACGCCGCCGCCTCGTCCCAGGTCGCGACGAAGAATTCGCGGCAGCCGGCATTGGCGAGCATCGTCACCGCCTGCGCGACGCCCAGTCCATAGGCATCGGCCTTGACCGCCGCCCCGCACGCCGCCGAGCCGCTCAGCCGATCGAGCGCCTGCCAATTGGCGGCAAGCGCGGCGCCGTCCAGGCGCAGGCGGAGGGGAGCGGACATGAGCGGGCTGCTAACGCGCCGCGGCGGCGGCGGCTAGCCGGGATGCAGGCGCCGCCGCTTCAGCACGCGCCCGTGCGACGGCTGACCGCATGCGAGCGCATCGTCATCGGCGATCTGCCGGTCGCCTGACCGCTCGCGTCCATCGTCATCGACGTCGGCGTGTAGCTGCCCGTCGAGTGCATGGTCATCGTGCTGCCTGGCTGTGCACAGACCATGCTACCCTCGATATGGCCGCCGCTCATCGTGAAGCTGGTGTAGCGGCACCGCCCACCCGAGCGGTCGGCGACGGCGCGCGGCCCCGCCGCCGCCTGGGCCGGCGTGACACAGGCGCTGACCGTGGTCGGATGTCCCCGCATCATCGCCGCTATCCGCGGCAGCGCGCCGGGCACGTGGATGTCGGTGATGGTGAGGGTGGTCGTCCATCGGCCGGGCTGGATCGGCCCCGGCTGGCCAGGCGCCATCGCGGCGACGCAAAGCAGTGCGGCAAGCAGCAGGGTGGGCTTGAGCATCATGTACCCCCAATCGGCTGTTCCCGCTTCGTTGCGGGCCAGCGGCATCCGTCCCATATTGTCCTACTATGGCAATCCAGATTCGCACCAGCCTCGCCGAGCCCGAAACGGGCGACAGCTTCGTGCCCCACCGCCCGGCCCGCCCGCCAAAGGTCGAAGGCGGCAAGGCATTCAGGCTGGTCAGCGATTATACGCCGTCGGGTGATCAGCCGACCGCGATCGAGGAGCTCGTCACGTCCGCGCGCGCCGGCGACAAGGACCAGGTGCTGCTGGGCGTCACCGGCTCAGGCAAGACCTTCACGATGGCCAAGGTGATCGAAGCTCTCCAGCGCCCCGCGCTGATCCTCGCGCCCAACAAGATCCTGGCGGCGCAATTATACGGAGAGTTCAAGTCGTTCTTTCCCGAGAACGCGGTCGAGTATTTCGTCAGCTACTACGACTATTACCAGCCCGAAGCCTATGTTCCGCGCTCCGACACGTACATCGAGAAGGAAAGCTCGGTGAACGAGGGCATCGACCGGATGCGCCACTCCGCCACCCGATCGCTGCTGGAGCGCGACGACGTTATCATCGTCGCCTCGGTCAGCTGCATCTACGGTATCGGCTCGGTCGAGACCTATTCGGCGATGATCTTTGACCTGAAAAAGGGCCAGACCGCCGATCAGCGCGAGATCGTCCGCAAACTCGTGGCGCTGCAATACAAGCGCAACGACGCCGCCTTCGCGCGCGGCAGTTTCCGGGTGAAGGGCGACAACCTCGAAATCTTCCCGTCGCATTATGAAGATGCCGCGTGGCGGGTCAGCTTCTTCGGTGACGACATCGAGAGCATCACCGAGTTCGATCCGTTGACTGGCGCGAAGATCGCCTCGCTCAACAGCGTCCGCATCTATGCGAACAGCCACTATGTCACCCCCGGTCCGACGATGAAGCAGGCGACCGAGGCGATCCGCCACGAGATGGTCGAGCGGCTCAAGGAGCTGGAGGCGGAGGGCAAGCTGATCGAGCATCAGCGGCTGGAGCAGCGTACCAATTTCGACCTGGAGATGATCGCCGCCACCGGCAGCTGCAACGGCATCGAGAATTACAGCCGCTTCCTGACCGGCCGCCTACCCGGCGAGCCGCCCCCCACGCTGTTCGAATATCTGCCCGAAAACGCACTGCTGTTCGTCGACGAGAGCCACGTCACCGTGCCGCAGGTCGGCGGCATGGCGCGCGGCGACCACCGGCGGAAAATCACGCTCGCCGAATACGGCTTCCGTCTGCCGTCGTGCATCGACAACCGTCCGCTGCGCTTCAATGAATGGGATGCGATGCGGCCGCAGACGATCAGCGTCTCGGCGACACCCGGTGGCTGGGAGATGGAGCAGACCGGCGGCGTATTTGCCGAACAGGTGATCCGCCCGACCGGGCTGATCGACCCGCCGGTCGAGATCAAGCCGGTCGAGGAACAGGTGCAGGACCTGATCGTCGAGTGTCAGAAGACGACCACGCTCGGCTATCGCACCCTGGTCACCACGCTGACCAAGCGGATGGCCGAGGACCTGACCGAATATATGCACGAGGCGGGGATCAAGGTCCGCTACATGCATTCCGACGTCGAGACGCTGGAACGGATCGAGCTGATCCGCGACCTGCGATTGGGGGTCTATGACGTGCTGATCGGCATCAACCTGCTGCGCGAGGGGCTCGACATCCCCGAATGCGGGCTGGTCGCAATCCTCGACGCGGACAAGGAGGGATTTCTCCGCTCCGAAACGTCGCTGATCCAGACCATCGGGCGCGCCGCGCGCAACGTCGATGGCCGCGTCATCCTCTATGCGGACCGCATCACCGGCTCGATGGAGCGCGCGATGAACGAAACCGCACGGCGCCGCGAGAAGCAGGAGGAATACAACACGCTCCACGGCATCACGCCGACGACGATCCGGCGGAATATCGGCGACATCATCGCGCATGTCGCGTCGAAGGATCAGGTAACGGTCGACATCGACGCGGACCGCCCGCACATGGTCGGCCATAATCTGCGCGCCTATATCGAGGACCTCGAGAAGAAGATGCGCAAGGCCGCGTCCGACCTCGAGTTCGAGGAAGCCGGCCGGCTGCGTGACGAGATCAGGCAGCTGGAGAACGATGAGCTCGGCCTGCCGGCGCACGAGCAGAAAGCGCCGATCATGGGCCGCAGTAACGAGGGCAAACCCGGCACGCGCAAAACGCGCTTCGGCAAGCAGCAGCAGTTCAAGGCGCGGCGGCGGGCATAGGGATTGCAGCCCCTCAGCGCCGATCAGCCAATAAAAGGCCGACCAGTCCGAGTGGCGGTCCCCGAAATGCGCCGACTGCGCGGCGCAGATGCGGACAACAGGGCGACCCGCGCCTTTCGGAAAACCTCACCCCAACGTCAGGGCAGAACGACACCACTATCGTCCACCGCGAGTGCGCCACCGCCGCAACGTCGTGCCAGCATCTGCATCGCCATCCACATCCGGCGAAGTTTCGCCCGGCCGGCCGTGTCCTGCACATCGGCAACGACTGCGATCTGGAACGCCGTGCCCCGCAGGAAGACGAACACGTCCTCCAGCGCGACCGTGTCCACCGTGCGCCAGTTCACTACCCAACGGCCCTGCGCGCCCTTTAGCGTCGTGACGCACCCCGCGGTCACCACGCTCTGCAGGCGCGAACTGGAGTGGTGAAGATCATCCTCGACTTCGATGATCCACCCGGCGAAACTCGCCGCAAGCGGATCGGGCGTCGCCGCGGCCGGTGCAGCCTGGGTGATCAGCAGCGCGATCAGCGCCTCAACGGCCACCCTTACCCTCGCCGCTCGGCTCCGCTTCGATCGTCTGCGGCGGCGCGGGCGGCGGCTTTCCCTCCGCGTCCTTGTCGGGATCGGTCAACAGGTCGTCGGCGATCTCCTGCACCGCGTTTTCCTTCTCGCTCATGCCTGTCTCTCCACCGCCGCCTCACCGGCATAATAGCGCGCCACTCGTTCGGTATAGGCTGCGTCGAATGCCGGCGCGTGATTGGCCCAGCTCGGCCCGCCCTTTAGCACCTGCGGCTCGACACGCACGACATAGACATCGCGCACCGGATCGAACGCCAGCAGGTCGAACGGCACCGGATAAAAGCTCTTGCCCATTCCCAGGAAGCCACCAAGGCTGAGAACCGCGTAGCCGGCGCGTCCCGAGCCTTTGTCGACCACATAAGCGTAGACGGACCCGACCGCCGCGCCGTCGCGGGTCTCCGAGCGAGGGGCCTCGGCGGCGACGGCCTGGACCAGCAGCGGTGAGGAAGGATTGATTGCCATGCCTGCCCAACCCTGCGCCCCGCCGCCCGGTTCCCGCGATGGGTATGGTTGAGGCGGCGCTGGCGCTGGGGCATAGGGCCGGCATGCGTGTCGCCGCCCTTTTCCTGCTCGCTCTCTGCGCGATCAGCTGCGCGCCCAAGCCGCAGGCGGCCCTGGTCCGGCCGTCCCCACCGCCGGCTGCGCCGCATGCCATCGCACCGCCGCTGCTCCCAGCCGACTGGCGCGAGTGGCCGCAGACGCCGGGCACCTGGCGCTACACGGCGGATGCGCGCGGCTCGGTGGCGATGTTCGGCCGGGTAGGCAGCGACGCCGTCGCCGTCCTGCGCTGCGATCGGCGTGGCGGACGCCTGTTCCTGTCGGTCGCCGGATCGGAGCCCGCGACGCTGACGGTACGGACCAGCAGCGTCACACGCACGCTCCCGGTCGGCGCCACGGACGGCATGCCGCCCTACCTCGCCGCGACACTGACGCCCGCCGATCCGCTGCTCGACGCGATGGCGTTCAGCCGTGGGCGGTTTGTGTTGAGCCTCGCCGAGGCCAGAGGTGGACCGCTGGTGCTTCCCGCCTGGGCGGAAGTCGGCCGGGTGGTGGAGGATTGCCGCGCCTGACGACCCCGGTCGAAGCGCAGTCTGTCCTAGGCGAAGTGTTGATTCTGACGGGGTCTTCGCCACAATTCAAGGCTTGTAAGTTGATGCGTCAACCCGCACATTATGCGGGCAGCGCAACAGCGCTGCGTCGTTATCAACAAGCGAAAGGAGGTGATCCGATGTCTCATGGTTCAGCAATGGGGTCGGTTCAGTTCGTTCGGGGGACCGGCGTCTAGGATCATCCGACGCGCCGGGGGGTATTCTCCCCCAGTCAACGGCGTTGAAGTGGTTCAAGAGGCCGCATGGTCTCCCGGGCTGGAGCTCTCCGGCCGCTGACCATGTTAGGAGGTTGTCGGGCATTCTTCGGGATGTCCGGCAACCTCTTCTCATATCTGACCGTATCTGCATCGCCGGACGGTCGGTTGTGCGGCACGCAGGAGGACTTGGTGCGACGACGAATTGCGCTGATGTTCGATCGCAGAACCGCATCGGTCAGTGATGCGCGCGCGCCGGTCGATGCCGACGAGCAGGGAACGATCGATCGCTTCCTGGCGCAGATCGACACCATCGTCGCCGCCGCGCCCGATCGACATGCGCCTGATGGCAAGAAGGGCAAGGCGGGCGTCGTCAGCGCCACCGCCGCGCTGGCGATGGCGGTCGTGGCTGGCCTGGCGATAGTCCATCCTTCGGCGCATTTCGCTTCCTTGGACACCATGCCCCTCCATGCGACGCCCACACTTCCGGGCCCATCATCGGCAAGCGGGCAGACGCAGCGGGAATTCACGCCGGCGGTGCCCTCCGCCCCCGCCGCAGGGTCCGATCGCCGCGAACCTGTCGCCGTCATGCCCGAGCCGCGCACCGTTGCTATGGCGCCACCGGATCGCAGGCAGATCAAACCCGGTCGCGGCCACCTCTCGCTCGACCTGACGGCGCTCCCGCCCGATCCGCCTGCCTTGCTGCAGCCCGCCAACCCATCGGGCAACGGCGAGGTCGCGCGCCACCTCACCGGCGAGGCACAGCGACTGGCGCTGATCGCCGACGCCGAAAATACCCGCGCGCTCAATCGCGGCGAACTCGAAACGCTGCCCGCCCGTTAGCCGCCGCGGCCGATCGCGCCGCCCGCCGCCCAACCGCTCGCCCAGGCCCATTGGAAATTGTATCCGCCGAGCCAGCCGGTCACGTCCACCGCCTCGCCGATCGCGTACAGCCCGGGCAGATGCCGCGCGGCCATCGTCTGCGACGACAGCCCAGCGGTGGCGATGCCGCCGACCGTTACCTCCGCCTTCGCGAAGCCCTCCGTCCCGTTGGGCAGGAAGCGCCAGTCCGCCAGCGCCTGCGCCGCCGCGGTCAGCGCCGCGTCCTTCGCCCCCGCCAGCTCGCCGATCGCGAGCCGCTCGGCCAGCACCACCGCCAGCCGCTCCGGCAGCGCCCCGCCCAGCACCGTGCGCAGACTGGCGCGCGGCCGCGCCCGCTTGGCCGCCAGCAGCCAGCCCGGCGCCGCGTCGGGCAGAAAATCGACCCCGATCGCCTCGCCGTGCCGCCAATAGCTCGACACCTGCAGGATCGCCGGCCCGGACAGCCCGCGATGGGTGAACAGCGCCGCCTCTGCAAAGCTCGCTTTCCCCGCCCGTGCCACCACCGGCGCCGCTACCCCGGCCAGGTCGCGGAACAGCGCCTCGTCGCCCGGCAGCGTCAACGGCACCAGCGCCGGGCGCGGCTCGACCACCTTCAGCCCGAACCGCCGCGCCAGCTCGTAGGCGAAGCCCGTCGCGCCGAGCTTGGGGATCGACGGCCCGCCGGTCGCGACCACCAGCGCCGGTGCGGCGAACACCCGCCCGCCCTGTGTCACCCGGAAGCCGTCGCCATGCTCAACATCGGTGATCGGCGCGCCGAGCGACTGCATCACCCCGCCCGCCGCGCACTCGTCGAGCAGCATCGCCACGATCTGCCGCGCCGAGCCGTCGCAGAACAGCTGCCCCAGCGTCTTCTCGTGCCACGCGATCCCGTGCCGCTCGACCAGCGCCAGGAAGTCGGCGGGCGTGTACCGCCCTAGCGCCGACTTCGCGAAATGCGGGTTGGCGCTGAGGTAGCGGTCGGGCGCGGTATGAAGGTTGGTGAAGTTGCACCGCCCGCCGCCGGAAATGACGATCTTGCGCCCGGGTTCGGGGGAATGGTCCAGCACCACCACCCGCCGCCCCCGCTGGCCGGCGGTAGCGGCACACATCAACCCCGCGCCGCCCGCGCCGAGGACGATGGCATCGAAGAGTTGGATGGCTGCCATCGCCTGCCCGTCGCACAGTCAGCGTCGGAACGGGAGAGCGCGTCGATGTCCGCTTACGCCCCAGTTCTCGCCGTTTGCTGTAAGGTTCATCATGCCTGAAAGCGGTCATTATTGACATTGCAAAAAGCATTTTTTCCACAAAGGTCTATACGGAGCACATGCCAAAGTTGGAGGACGCTATATTTCATTCGGTAGCTGGAAAAGCTGTTCGACGCTGACGTTTAGGGCCCGCGCCAACTTCAGTGACAAGATTGTTGAGGGAATAAAAACCCCGTTCTCCACCGTATTGACCGTTTTCCGGGACACTTGGACAAGCGTCGCCAACTCCTGCTGCGTTAGGCCTGCCCCTGTCCTAATAGCCTTGAGAAAGCTAACCAGCTCAGCCATCTCGACGTTCCAGCCAGGCAAAGACAATGGCAGTGGAAACGACTGTTAAACTGATCAGCGCGGCCGGTGACCAGGCTGGGACGTAACGCTGGAAAGAGCCAGAAATGGACAGCATGCCAAGCCCAGCTAGCGCCACAACAAGGCCGGCTTTTGCGGCTTTTGCCTGATGCGACTGTACAAGTTCGTCGTTGATGATTGCACGTTCAGCTGCGGACCATCGCAGGTAACCAGGAACTCCGAAAACCCAGCCGATCGTCAATGCCATCCAAACGAGCCACAGAAAAAAGTAGAACGGGTCGCGATCTCGATGCTCACCAGCACCCAAAATTGCTACTGTCGAGAAGGCTGCGGCAGCAGACGCGTTCATCAGCGTCAGCGCTGCACGCCGGGATGAAACTTGCTCGGGTGATTTGATGCCGCGGTTCATGCCTACCTCCATGTAACGTCGAGGTGACATGTAACGTCAAGGTTACGCACGTCAAGGCGGTAGTGAGGCCGTTGTGAAGAATCTAGAAAATCACAGCTTTGCTACGCTGTGGCAAAGGCCCCGTCTGCAACGCAATGATGCCGGCCTTTTTATTGAGACGTTATCTGTTGCAGAAGGCTGTAGCGGAATAACGGCTTTGGCTATGGTCATCCCCGAAAGCGGCCAGGCCGCTTCCCACCACAAACGGCCGTTCACACGCGCTCCAGCAACCGTTCCCGCGCGATCCGCTCCCGCCACCCCAGCGGTGCCAGCTGGTGGACGTTCTGCCCCTCGGCATCGACAGCGACCGTTACCGGGAAGTCGGCCACCTCGAACTCGTAGATCGCCTCCATGCCCAGGTCCTCGAACCCGACCACCTTCGCCCCCTTGATCGCGCGCGCGACCAGGTACGCCGCACCGCCGACCGCCATCAGGTACGCCGACCGCGCCTCGCGGATCGCCTCGGTCGCGGCCGGCCCGCGCTCCGCCTTGCCGACCATCGCCAGCAGCCCCTGGTCGAGCATCATCCGGGTGAATTTGTCCATCCGCGTCGCCGTCGTCGGGCCTGCGGGGCCGACCACCTCCTCGCCTACGGGATCGACCGGGCCGACATAGTAGATGACGCGCCCCGCGAAGCTCACCGGCAGCTTCTCGCCGCGGTCGAGCATGTCCTTGATCCGCTTGTGCGCCGCGTCGCGGCCGGTCAGCATGCGGCCGTTGAGGAGCAGGCGGTCGCCCTGCTTCCACGACTGCACCTCCGCAGGCGTCAGCTGGTCGAGGTCGACGCGCTTCGCCGCCTTGTCCGGCGTCCACCGCACGTCGGGCCACTCGCTCAGCTTCGGCGGCTCCAGATAGGCGGGGCCGCTGCCGTCGAGCACCAGATGCGCGTGCCGCGTCGCCGCGCAGTTGGGGATCATCGCCACCGGCTTCGACGCCGCATGGGTCGGCCAGTCGAGGATCTTGACGTCGAGGATCGTCGACAGTCCGCCCAGACCCTGCGCGCCGATGCCGAGCGCGTTCACCTTGTCGAACAGCTCGATACGCAGCGCCTCGATGTCGTTCTTCGGCCCACGCGCCTTCAGCTGGCCCATGTCGATCGCGCCCATCAGCGATTGCTTGGCGAGCAGCATCGCCTTTTCCGCCGTTCCGCCGATACCGATACCCAGCATGCCGGGCGGACACCAGCCCGCGCCCATCTGCGGCACCGTTTCCACCACCCAGTCGACGATCGAGTCCGACGGGTTCATCATCTTGAACTTGGACTTGTTCTCCGAGCCCCCGCCTTTGGCCGCGACATCGATCGACACGGTCGCGCCCGGCACCATCTCGACATGGAGCACGCTAGGCGTGTTGTCCTTGGTGTTGCGCCGCGTGAACGCCGGGTCTGCCAGGATGGAAGCGCGCAGCTTGTTCTCGGGATGGAGGTAGGCGCGCCGCACGCCCTCGTCCACGACCTCCTGCAGGCTGCGGTCTCCCGGCTCCAGCCGGCAGTCCTGGCCCCAGCGCACGAACACCGTGACGATGCCCGTATCCTGGCAGATCGGCCGGTGCCCCTCCGCGCACATCCGGCTGTTGGTCAGGATCTGCGCGATCGCGTCCTTCGCGGCCGGGCTCTGCTCCGCGGCATAGGCGTCGCCCAGCGCGCGGATATAATCCATCGGGTGATAGTAGCTGATGAACTGCAGCGCGTCGGCGACGCTCTCGATCAGGTCGGTTTCGCGGATGACGGTCGGCATGGGCGACAATTAGCGCGGCGGCGGCGGAAGGGAAACCGGCCGCCCCGCGCGCGGCCGGCTTCACTTAAGCGAGGCGAAGATACTGACCACATTGTCGTCGGGATCGGTGACGCGACCAAAGCGCTGCCCCAGAAACTGTCCCACGGCGCCTTGCAGGCGCCCGCACCGAGCGCGATCAGCTTTGCGTGGAACGCGTCCACGGCGGCCGGATCGGCGCATTCGAACTGCGGGTTCACGCGCTGGCCGCCAGTTGCCCCTGACTTGGCCGGGTCAATAGTCCCGCGGGGTCGGCTCCGAAGCACGGACGCGCGCGATGCCGTCCTCGAAGCCGCATTCAGCCTGATGAGCGAGCGCGGGTTCGACGCCATGTCGATGGAGGGGGTCGCCGCCCGCGCCGGCGTTGGCAAGGCGACGGTCTACCGGTGATGGAAGACACCGCGACACCGCGCTCGCGCTGTTGTACGGCCTCCTTTACACGCCGCTGCTGTTCGGCGGCGATCCCCCTGATGCCGACCGGCTTGCCGCGATCCTGCAGCTCTCCCTGGCGGCGATCTTCAGGTGCTGACGTGACGCCGGTCGCGGGATCAATCGTCTGCAGGTCCAGACGCCTGCATCCCGGCCGGTAAACGCCACGTCAACCATCCCCGCACGGCAATTCGGCAACCGTGTTGCCCTAGGTCGCCGGGTCACGATGCTGCGCCTTGCCCTCGAACCTCGCGACCGCGTCCCGGCCGCCGTGCTGCTCGGCCTCGCCGAGGACGAGCGTGCGCCGCTCGCCGATGCGGGTGCGATGAAGCTTGCGCAGGTGAAGGCGGTATGGCCGATCGCGATGGCGGCACAGGGGGTCGGCGCTGCGGTGCTGGTCGGCATGCCGTGGCTACAGGGCTTCGCGCACCCGACCCCCTTGTCGTTCATCGGTATCGGCATCGTCACCGCGATGGCGGGCATGATCTGGGCGTCGCTCGCCTTGCCGGGGGCCAGGGTCTGGCCGGTCCACACGCTCAATCGCGTGCTGATGACGCTGGCGTCGATCATCGCCGGCGGCTTGCTCCTGCTGCTCTGGGCCGCCGCGCGCATGCCGGCCGGCCCGGCGCAGCTCGGCAGCTTCGTCGCCGCCGCGGGCGCGGTCGGCATCACCGCCATCGCCCTGCAACCGGTGCGCGCCGCCTCGCTCGGCTTTGGCGCAGGGCTGGTGGTGGCGTTGTTCGCGCTGTCGGGCGCAGGCCTGGCGCTCGGCGTGTCGGCGGCATTTCTCGGCTGTCTCGGCGCCAGCGCGCGGCGGCTCGCGCGCTACGATGTCGACGCCGCAATCGCGTACGCCGCGGAGGCCAGCGAAGGCCGCCTCGCCGCCAAGATGATCGCGGAGTTCGAGGGGCAGGGCACCGGCTGGTTCTGGGAAGCCGACCGTTACGGCCGCGTCACCTATCTGTCGCCGGCGGTGGCGGGCGAGCTTGAGCGCGTCGCCGGCATTCCTCCGGTCGGGCGCATGCTGACCGACCTGTTCCGGATGGACGGCGACACGCCGGCCACCGAGCGCACGCTCGCCTTTCACCTGTCGTCGCGCACCTCCTTCAGTGATTATCCGGTCTGCGCCGCGGGCGAGGGCAATTGCGACCGCTGGTGGTCGATCTCCGGCCGGCCGCTGCTCGACGAGACCGAGCGGTTCGCGGGCTTTATCGGTTCGGGAGCGGACCTGACCGAGCGCCGCCGGTCGGAGGCGGAGATCACGCGCCTCGCCATGTTCGACGGGCTGACCGGCCTCGCCAACCGGGCGCACATGCGATCCAGCCTGGACAAGACGCTGGCGCAGACGCCGGGCGCCTTTCGCCCGGTCGCGCTGTTCCTGCTCGACCTCGATCGCTTCAAGCAGGTCAACGACACACTGGGTCATCAGGCCGGCGACGTGCTGCTCAAGCAGGTGGCGCAGCGGCTTCAGCGCGGCGTCGGCGACGCGGGCATGGTAGGACGGCTCGGGGGCGACGAGTTCCAGGTGCTGCTGCCCGGGATCGACAATCGCGACAGCCTGGCGATCCTGGCGCGCGACCTGATCAAGGCGATTTCGCAGCCCTATTTCATCCACGGCGCATCGATCTCGATCGGCGGATCGATCGGCGTCGCGCTGGCGCTGAAGCCCGGCGACGATGCCGAGACGCTGACCCGCAACGCCGATCTGGCGCTCTATGCCGCGAAGGGCGACGGCCGCGGCGTCCACCGCTTCTATGCGGCCGAAATGCTGGCGGGCGCGCAGACGCGGCAGCAGCTGGAGGATGACCTGCGCGTTGCGATCGCGACCGGCGGCTTCCATCTTGCCTACCAGCCGGTGGTGTCGACCGCAGACGCGCTCATTGTCGGCTATGAGGCGCTGATCCGCTGGAATCACCCGACCCGCGGCGCGGTGTCGCCGTCCGACTTCATCCCGGTGGCGGAGGAAAGCGGGCTGATCGGCGCGATCGGCGAATGGGTGCTGCGCACCGCCTGCCTGGAAGCGGCGCGCTGGCCCGAGGGAAAAGGAGGCGCGATTCGGGTCGCGGTCAACGTCTCGCCGATCCAGTTCGCCGACCCCCAACTGCCCGCGCTCGTCACCAACGCGCTCGCGCGGTCGGGACTGGCCCCCGCGCGGCTCGAACTGGAGATCACGGAAGGCGTCTTCCTCGACGAGACGCAATCGTCCGACGCGATGTTCAAGGCGTTGAAGCGGATCGGCGTCCGCCTGGCGCTCGACGATTTCGGCACCGGTTATTCGTCGCTCGGCTACCTTCGCAACGCGCCGTTCGACAAGATCAAGATCGACCAGAGCTTCGTCAAGGGCGCGGCCCAGACCGGCAATCGCAACGCCGCGATCATCAAGGCGATCGTCACGCTCGCCGACACGCTCGACATGGAGACCACGGCGGAGGGGGTCGAGATCGAGGACGAGATCGAACTGGTCCGCCGCCTCGGCTGCAGCCACATTCAGGGCTATATCTACGGCAAGCCCGCACTCGCCGAGGACGTGATGCGCCAGCTGAGCGGCAGCGAGGGCAAGGCGGTGCCCGACGGCTATCGCGTCAGCCGCTCGCCGCGCAGCTCGATGCTGCGCACCGCCCGCGTCGCGATCGGCGGCACCGAAGGCGACGTCCGCATCCGCAACATCTCATCGACCGGCGCAATGATCGACGGGCTTGAGATCCAGGGCGAAGCCGCCGGGCTCGACGTGCTGATCGAGTTGCTGGAGGATCAGATGTTCGCCGCCCGCGTGCGCTGGGCGCGTGACGGCCGCGCGGGGCTGGAGTTTGCCGAAAACTTCAATCTGGAACGCCTCAACCAGGCAAGCGCGCGGATCAGACGGATCGCGGGCTGACGGTCACCCGTCCGCTGGACCGACCCGCTGCCCGACCACGATGCCGTGCGCCGGCGTCATCGCCGCCGATCATGACAGAACGCGCCGGGGCCGTCAGGCGGCGAGCGCAACCGGCAGCGGCGTCAGCGCTGCCAGGAACTGTTCGGCGCTCGTCCGCCAGCTGAACCGCTGCGCCGCCGCCGCGCAGCGGTCGCGCGGCACGGCGGCCGCCGCAGCGATCGCCGCGGGCAGGGCGGCCGCCATTGCGCCCATCTCCGGCGTCAGCACGTCGAGTGGGCCCGCGACGGGGAATGCCGCGACCGGCGTGCCGCACGCCGCCGCCTCCGCCATCACCAGCCCGAACGTGTCGGTCAGACTGGGGAACACGAACACGTCCGCCGCCCGGTATGCCGCCGCCAGCGCCTCGCCGGTCAGCGCGCCCAGGAAATGCGCGTGCGGATAGGCGCGGCGCAGCACGGCCTCCGCCGGGCCGCTGCCGACCACCACCTTGCTGCCTGGCCCCGGCGCGGCGAGGAAGGCGGGCAGGTTCTTCTCAACCGCGACGCGGCCGACGAACAGCTGCACCGGCCCCGGCAGCGCCGCCATCACCGTGTCGCGCGGGCCGTCGGGGCGGAACAGCGTCAGGTCGACGCCGCGCCCCCAGCGCCGCGCATGCGCGATGCCGTGCGCCGCCAGCGCCGCCTCCACCCGCGGCGTCGCCGCCAGGACCGCGGTCGAGGGCGCGTGGAACCAGCGGATGAATCGCCACACATGCTTGGGATCGAGCCCCGTCCGCAGCGCCACATAATCGGGGAACTGGGTGTGATAGGCGGTGGTGAACGGCAGCCCGCGCTTCAGGCACCAGCGCCGCGCCGCCAGCCCCAGCGGGCCTTCGGTGGCGATGTGCACCGCGTCCGCTTCGAACGCCGCAATCGCGCGCCCGACGGGGGTGGAGGTCGCCAGCGCCAGCCGAATGTCGGGATAGGTCGGGCACGGCACTGAGCGGTAGCGGTCGGGCCCGATCACGTTGATTGCATGCCCCATCGCGGTCAGCTCGCGGGCCGTCGCCTGCAGCGTGCGGACGACGCCGTTGACCTGCGGCGTCCAGGCGTCGCTGACGATAACGATCTTCATGGCGCGATCCGCATCGCGGTCACGCCGCCAGCGCCAGCGGCCTGCCGCGCGCCGCCATCTCGTCCGCCCAGTTGATCAGCTCCATCCGCCCGTCGCCATGCTCAACCAGCGCGGTGCAGCTCTCCACCCAGTCACCGTCATTGTAATAGGCGACGCCGCCGATCTCGCGGATCTCCGCGGTGTGGATGTGCCCGCACACCACCCCGTCGACCCCACGCATTGTCGCGGCGTGGGCCACCACCTCCTCGAAATGCGAGACAAAGGCGACCGCGTTCTTGACCCGCGCCTTGGCGTGCTTCGACAACGACCAATAGGGCAGCCCGAGCAGCCGGCGGGCGACATTGAACCAGCGGTTCACCCCCATCAGGAACGTGTAGGCGGCGTCGCCGACATGCGCGAGCCAGCGATGCGCCAGCGTCACCGCGTCGAACTCGTCGCCGTGGAGCACCAGCAGCCGCCGCCCGTCGGCGGTCTCGTGGATCGCCTTGCGCCGGATCGCGATGCCGCCGAAGTCGAGCCCCGCGAACTGGCGGAACATCTCGTCGTGATTGCCGGGGATGTAGGTCACCTGCGTACCCCGCCGCGCGCGGGCGAGCAGCCGCCGGATCACTTCGTTGTGCGGCGCCGGCCAAAAAAACCGCTTCTTGAGCCGCCACCCGTCGACGATATCGCCGACGAGGTACAGCATGTCGCTGTCGACCCGGTCGAGGAAGTCGACCAACATCGCCGCGTTGCATCCCCGGGTCCCCAGATGGATGTCGCTGATCCAGATCGTGCGGTAGCGGCGGCGCGGTGTGCCGGCGGGGCCGGTGCCGGCGGTGGCGAGTGGCGGCATGATCGTCTCCCTGCCCGTTTGGCCGCCGTTACCCGCAATATGTGACGGGCGAATCACGGTTGGATGACAGGTTGGTGTCGCCTCCTCTCCCGCCTGTCCCTGAAGGCTTGCCCGAACCCCGCTCTCGCCCACATAGCCGCGCGATGCTTCCGCTCGCCTTTGCCTTTGACGTATTCGGCACCGTCGTTGACTGGCGCAGCTCCGTCGCGCGCGAGTCCGTGCCGCACCTCGCCGCACTCGGCCGCGCCGATGTCGATCCCCACCGCTTCGCCGACGCCTGGCGCGCCCGCTATCAGCCGGCGATGGCCACGGTGCGGGACGGCCGCCGCGACTGGGTTGTGCTCGACACGCTCCATCGCGAGATGCTGGAGGCGACGCTCGCCGCCCACGTCATCGACCTGGCCGCGGTCGGCGAGGCGCGGCTGGCGGACTGGACGCGCGCGTGGCACCGGCTCGACCCCTGGCCCGACAGCGTCGCGGGCCTCGATCGCCTGCGCGCGCTGGCGCCAGTGGTCACGCTCTCCAACGGCAATGTCGCGCTGATCGTCGCGATGGCACGGCGTGCGGGACTGCACTGGGACGCGGTGCTCGGCGCCGAACTGGCTCGCGCCTACAAACCTGATCCGGCGGCTTATCTGGGGACTGCCGCCGCGCTAGGGGTAGCGCCCGGCGACCTGTGCCTCGTCGCCGCGCATCATAGCGACCTCGCCGCCGCGCGTGGCTGTGGCCTGCTCACCGCGTTCATCGCCCGTCCGCAGGAATATGGTGGCGCCCCCGCCCCCGATGTGCATCACGTCCAGGAGTGGGACTGGCACGCCACCGGCCTCGACGATCTCGCGGCCCAGATGGAGGCCGCCGCGACCGCGGGCTGATCGCTCGCCAACAGCAATTTATTTTCGTTTTCATTTCGTTCTCTTGTGCTTCCTGGAAGCGGCGGAAATCGGCGCGTCGCCGACAATCGGTCTCTCGACGGGACGACGAACCGACTCTCACAAGCGACGAACTGCAGAAGTTATGACACCGTTAGCCACTTGCTTCCCTCGGCTGGTTGGCACAATCTGTTGCGGTTGAGCCCGGGGGTGGACCCAACTGCTGGTAAAGAACGGTGACGTTGGCTGTGGTCGGCGCAGGATTGTCGCGTCCCATCACAACTGCGACGTCCCTGTTTTGTTCTTCGCCGACAGGTGTATGCTGGTCCACTGCCCGAGTCGACAGGCGACGAACACAAAGGGCCGGCGACATGGATTTCAGGGATATGGGCGTGATGGTCGAGACGAGTGACGTGACCACCATCGAGGCGAGCCCGACGAGCAGCGTTGCGGTGTCCCTCGAAGACAGCCGCCGTGTCGACGCCCGGCCATTCGCCCTGGAGGTCGATCACGGCCGCGACGCGCTGCTGACCGATTTCGGCAAGGAGACGCTGAAGGACCGCTACCTGCTGCCCGGCGAAGGCATTCAGGACCTGTTCGTCCGCGTCGCCAGCGCCTATGCCGATGACGCTGCGCATGCGCAGCGGCTGTACGACTATATCTCGCGGCTGTGGTTCATGCCCGCCACCCCCGTCCTGTCGAACGGCGGCACCGGCCGCGGCCTCCCGATCTCCTGCTACCTCAACTCGGTTCCTGACAGCCTCAACGGCATCGTCGACACCTGGAACGAGAATGTCTGGCTGGCGTCGCGCGGCGGCGGGATCGGCACCTATTGGGGCAATGTGCGCGGCATCGGCGAGCCGGTCGGGCTGAACGGCAAGACCAGCGGCATCATCCCGTTCGTGCGGGTGATGGACAGCCTCACGCTCGCGATCAGCCAGGGCTCGCTGCGCCGCGGCTCGGCCGCCTGCTATCTCGACATCAGCCACCCCGAGATCGAGGAGTTCCTCGAGATCCGCAAACCCTCGGGCGACTTCAACCGCAAGGCGCTCAACCTCCATCACGGGGTGCTCGTCACCGACGCCTTCATGGCCGCGGTGCGCGACGGCGCCGAGTGGGTGCTGCGCAGCCCCAAGGACCAGAGCCCACGCGCCACCGTTGACGCGCGCTCGCTGTTCCAGAAGCTGGTCGAGACCCGGCTCCAGACCGGCGAGCCCTACATCGTCTTCGCCGACCATGTGAACTCGACGATGCCCAAGCATCATCGCGACCTCGGCCTCAAAGTGTCGACCTCGAACCTGTGTTCGGAGATTACGCTGCCGACCGGCCGCGACCATCTGGGGCAAGACCGCACCGCGGTGTGCTGCTTGTCGAGCCTCAACCTCGAGACCTGGGACCAGTGGAAGGACGACCGCCGCTTCATCGAGGACGTGATGCGCTTCCTCGACAACGTGCTGCAGGATTACATCGACCGCCACGAGCCGGGGATGGAGCGCGCCGCGTACAGCGCCGGGCGCGAGCGCTCCGTCGGGCTCGGCGTGATGGGCTTCCACTCCTTCCTCCAGGCGCGCGGCCTGCCCTTCGAGGGCGCGATGGCGAAGTCGTGGAACCTGCGCATCTTCAAGCACATCAAGGCGCAGGCGGACGAGGCGTCGATCCAGCTCGCGGTCGAGCGCGGCCCCTGCCCCGACGCCCACGACATGGGCGTGATGGAGCGCTTCAGCTGCAAGATGGCGATCGCGCCGACCGCGTCGATCTCGATCATCACCGGCGGCACCAGCGCGTGCATCGAGCCGATCCCGGCCAACATCTACACCCACAAGACGCTCTCGGGCTCCTTCTCGATCAAGAACCCGTATCTGGAGAAGCTGCTCAACGAGAAGGCGAAGAACACCGACGCGGTGTGGAACACGATCCTGGAGCAGGGCGGCAGCGTCCAGCATCTCGATTTCCTGAGCGCCGAGGAGAAGGACGTCTTCAAGACCAGCTTCGAGATCGATCAGCGCTGGCTGCTGGAGCTCGCCGCCGACCGCACGCCCTATATCGACCAGTCGCAGTCGCTGAACCTGTTCATTCCGGCGGACGTCGAGAAGTGGGACCTGCTGATGCTCCACTTCCGCGCCTGGGAGCTGGGCATCAAGTCGCTCTATTACCTCCGCAGCAAGAGCGTGCAGCGCGCCGGCTTCGCGGGCGGCGAGGGCTCGGGCGGGGTCGAAGCGGACAACACCATCGAGACGCCCGTCTTCTCGCTGGGCGAGACACGGGATTACGACGAGTGTCTGGCCTGCCAATAGGCATTGGCGTCAACAAAAGGGGCGAGGTCTCACCCTCACCCTTTCGCCGCCTGCGGCGGCTGTTCCCTCTCCCATCGGGAGAGGGAGGGAGGCGCGGAACGCGCCGGAAGGGTGAGGGTGACATGCGCAGTTATGAACACCAGCCCTCGGGCACGATCGACGACCTTCGCCGGATGCGCCACGAAGCGCCCGCGCCCGAACTTCGCCTGCTTCGCAGACTGCGCGAGGCATTTCCTTATTTAAAGTGGCGCCACTGGTCACCGGTTGGCCCCTACCGCGTAGATATTCTCTGCTTCAGCGGAAAGCTGGTGATCGAGGTGGATGGCGACACTCATGCACGACCGAGAGGTTCGACGCCCACCGCACCGGCTTTATCGAACGCCAGGGCTACCGGGTGATCCGCTTCGCCAACGCCGACGTGATGCACAATCTGGAAGGTGTGTTAGCGCAAATCTCCCTCTCCCTCCGGGAGAGGGAACAGCTTGCCGCAGGCAAGCGCAAGGGTGAGGGCGACCTTCCATCGAGCCGATCACCCTCACCGCGCGCCGCTATGCGGCTTGCCTCTCTCCCAAGGGGAGAGGAGTTTTGAGGCTATTCAGCCTCCTCGAACATCTCGGCCGCGTTCGCCGCAGTGGCGGAGAGCCGCACCGTGTCGCCCTCGATTTCCGCAACCAGCCCGGCGGGGAGGTAGTGGTGCTTCGCCCCCTGCCCGTCCTGCGTCGACGGACTGTCGTTCTTGGTCAGCTTGATCCGCTCGCCGTCGACATGGTCGACGGTGCCGACATGGACGCCGTCGGCGCCGATCACCGCCATATGCTCCTTGATGTTGCTGTGGTCGTGCATCGTTCGACTCCTCCGAATGGTTCGGGAGCGCAACGAGCGGGTCTAGGGTTGGTTGCGTGACCTGGCAGGTGCTCGCCATGTATGCGGTCGCCGCCGCGCTCTGCCTAGCCGGCGCGGGCCTGCTGCTGGCGCTCGCGCAGCCCAGCGGTCCGGCCAAAATCTATGTGTTCCGCATGGTGGGGGTAATGGCGCTCGCCGCTGGCGCCGTCCTCGCCTTCAGCGCCTGGTCGATGCAGCGCTGGAGCAGCGAACCGCCCCCACCTTCCACAGCAGCGCACCGATGACGGTCCGTCCCCGACCCCCCATATTCACCCGACACGCGGAGTAACCCCCATGTCCCTTCTCCAAGCCTCCAAGCAGTACAAGCCGTTCGAATACCCTTGGGCGTTCGACTTCTGGAAGCGTCAGCAGCAGCTCCACTGGCTCCCTGAGGAGGTCCCGCTGGGCGAGGACTGCCGCGACTGGGCGCAGAAGCTCAGCGAGCATGAGCGCAACCTGCTGACGCAGATCTTCCGCTTCTTCACCCAGGCCGATGTCGAGGTGCAGGACTGCTATCACGAGAAATACGGCCGCGTGTTCAAGCCGACCGAGATCAAGATGATGCTGACCGCGTTCAGCAACATGGAGACCGTGCACATCGCGGCATACAGCCACCTGCTCGACACGATCGGCATGCCCGAAAGCGAATACGGCGCGTTCCTGGAATATAGCGAGCTCAAGGACAAGCACGACTATCTGCAGAACTTCGGGGTCGACACCGACGAGGACATCGCCCGCACCCTCGCCATGTTCGGCGGCTTCACCGAAGGCGTGCAGCTGTTCGCCAGCTTCGCGATGCTGATGAACTTTCCGCGCTTCAACAAGATGAAGGGCATGGGCCAGATCGTCACCTGGTCGATCCGCGACGAGAGCCTGCATTGCGAGGGCATCATCAAGCTGTTCCACGCCTTCACGCGCGAACGGAACTGTCTGACCAAGGCGGTGAAGGACGACATCGCCGACGTCTGCCAGACGACGATCCGGCTGGAGGACAATTTCATCGACCTCGCCTTCGAGATGGGACCGGTCAACGGCATGACCGCCAAGGAGATCAAGAAGTACATCCGTTACATCGCCGACTGGCGGTTGGGGCAGCTGGGATTGAAGCCGATCTACATGATCGACGAGCACCCGCTGCCGTGGCTGGCGCCGATGCTGAACGGCGTCGAGCACGCCAACTTCTTCGAAACGCGCGCGACGGAATATTCCAAGGCCGCAACGCGCGGTCAGTGGGGCGAGGTATGGGACTCGTTCGACAAGCGGCAGAAGGCGAAGCTGGGCAAGCCCGCGGCGAACGAGGATGTCGAGGGCGAGGACATGTTCGCGCGGGCGGGGGTTGCGGCGGAGTGAGGGTCGTGGATGGCAGTGACCAGGGCGAAATAGGGCAAGCTTTTCCATGTCGCGCTGGAGGTCGAGTGGAACAACAAGGATCCCTTCCACGACCGTGACCTCAACAACTTTCGCCTGTTATTCGACGTGCAGGTGATCGACGTCGGCGTCATCATCACCCGCTCTTCCGAGCTGCAGAAGGTCTTCAACGCGCTCGGCCGCGGCCCCAGCTTCGGCAACTCGACCACGCACATGGGCAAGCTGTTGCCGCGGCTCCGAGGCGGTTCCGGCGGTGGCTGCCCGATCGTCGTCTTCGGGATCGGCCGCAAGCTCTATCTTGAGGACTGATCGGGGGGCCGTGCGGCCGCGACCGGGGAACGCCCCGGCGCCCTCGGCGTTGCCCCCACCATCGACAGGAGAACGGTATGAGCGAGAAGAAGGGCCACGGCAGCGCCGCCGCCCAGCGCGCCAACGCCAAGGCGGCGGGTGAGGGCAAGAAGAACCCGCGCACCAGTTCGGCGGCGCAGGCGGAGCTGGGCAAGAAGGGCGGCAAGGCCAAGAAGGGTTGAGTGGTGGCGCGGCCGTGCTGCGCCTGCCGCCACTCGGCGCCACGCCGCACCGCCGCCGCGTTAACCCGATCCGTCAGTCTTGCGGCAACCGTCGCCGGGCTACACAGCGCCTATGCCCGGTCCCCGCCTCTTCCGCAGCCGCTGGGCGGCGCTGCTCTGGGCGGCGGGGATCGTCTGGTTCGCCTACGACTTCACCGCCACCGCGCCCCACGCGACAGCCGCGGGCAAGCCGGCCGCGACCGACGCGACCGGGCAGGCGGTCGACGCCGCCGACCTGGCGGCGCTGGCGAACAGCGTCGTGCAATAGTGGCTCAGAACGCCGCGAACCGCTCGTTCCCCTCAAAGCCGAGCCGGGTCACCCCGGCGCGCTTCACCGTCGCCAACGTCCGGTCGACCTGACCATAGGGTGCGGTAGCGGCCGGCGCGAGCATTAGCGGCTTGCCGGTGGCGGCCGATCCCCGCAGCCGCGCGGCGAGTCCGTCCGCGTCCACCGCCGCCCCGTTCCACCACACCGCGCCGGACGGCTCGATCGTCAGCCGGTCGGCCGCACGCGGATCGGGCGTGCCCCGCGGCGCGCCGGGCAATGCGACCGGTACCTCGTGCGTCGCCACCGGCAGCGTCAGGATCAGCATGACGATCAGCACCAGCAGCACGTCAATCAGCGGCGTGATGTTGAGCTGCGCGACGGGTTCGAACGACAGGGCGGCGGGGCGGGTGACGGTCCTGGCCATGGCTGCTTTCCTCTCCAACAATAATGTTACATCGTAACATCACTGTGGCATGGCGCAAGCGGCGTTCGGAATGAGGGACAGATCCATGATCGACGGCGCGACCTAAGCCGTGACAGTCACGCGCGGGCGCCGCTCCCGCCGCCCGCCGTGGCGCGACCTGACATAGCTTACGCCATGTCAGGTCGCCCGCCCTACGGCCTCAGCGCCGCGTCATCGGCATCGTCCAGCTCGTCGTCGTCCTCCTCGTCGCCCGCATCGAAGGCGTCCTGCGCGTCGTCCTCGTCCATATCCGTCTCGGTCATCACCGCATTGGGATCGGTGTCGGCGACCTCGCCATCCTCCATGTCGAGCTCGTCGAGCGGCTCTTCCTCGGCGTCGCCGCCCAGGTCGGGGTTGATGTCGGTCAGGAGGTTGCCGTCGCTCGGTCCATCGCGCGTCGCCTCCAGGATCTCGGCGCGCTGGCTCTCGTCATAGCCCTCCTCGTCATAGCCGTCGTCGCCCGTGCCCGCGCCCGTGATCTGCTGGCCGCCCATGATGATGCTCCTGTTCGAATGGTCCGGGGCGCGAACGGCGGGGCGTACCCGCGGGTTCCACCCGGCGGGGTGGAAGTGCGGCCGGACGGGGCTTATACGCTGGCCCATGCTCGATACCCCCTCCGCCACCGCCGCCGTGCCGGCGCTGTCGCTCGCCGGCCAGGCCCGCGATCCGCACCGTTTCGCCGCCGATCTGGGCGGTTCATTTCGCCGCTTCGGCTTTGCGATCGTCGCCGATCACGGCATCCCCGCCGACCTGATCGAGCGGGCCTGGGCGGAAACCGCCAGCCTGTTCGCCCTCCCCGACGAGGAGAAGCGGCAATATCATGTGCCGGGCGGCGGCGGTGCTCGCGGCTACACGCCGTTCAAGACGGAGATCGCCAAGGGCGCGAGCGCCGTCGACCTCAAGGAGTTCTGGCATGTCGGCCGCGAGCTGCCGTCCGGCCACCGCTTCGCCGACAGCATGGCCGCTAACATCTGGCCCGCCCGGCCTGAGGGGTTCCGCGAGACCTTCGTCGAGCTGTTCGCCGCCTTCGATCGCGCGGGTGACAGGCTGCTGTCGGCGATCGCGCTCGACCTCGGCCTCGACGCGCATTGGTTCGACGCGGCGGTGCAGGACGGCAACTCGGTCCTGCGCCTCCTCCACTACCCGCCGATCCCGGCGGATGCCGAAGGGGTGCGGGCGGGCGCGCACGAGGACATCAACCTCATCACCCTGCTGCTGGGCGCGGAGGAGGCGGGGCTGGAGTTACTCGACAAGAACACCGGCCGCTGGCTCGCGATCAAGCCGCCCGAGGGCGCGATGGTCGTCAATGTCGGCGACATGCTCCAGCGGCTGACCAACCACGTCCTGCCGTCCACCACCCACCGGGTCGTCAACCCGCCCCCCGAACGCCGCGGCCATTCGCGCTACTCCATGCCCTTCTTCCTCCACCCCGCACCCGATTTCGTGATCGAGACGCTGCCGGGGACGATCACGGCGGACAACCCGAACCGCCACGAAACGCCGATCACCGCGCATGATTACCTGCACGAACGGCTGGTGGAGATCGGGCTGGTGAAGAGGTGAACCGGTGACGCTGCCGATGCGATTGCTACCGCTATGGGCAGCGTTTACGCTTGCAACTGCAGGCCTGCTGCCGGTCCTCGCCTACCTGCTCGATTTGCTCGGTCTCTTGATCGCCTCAGCATTGTTAGCAGCAGCCGTGTTCGGTGGCATCGCGCTTGTGGGTTACAGTGTCTTAGACATCGGGCTGAAGAAGGGCCACCGAGCGTCGGCGTCGGTCCATGCGCTCATCATCTTGGCTGTTGTTCTGCTCGGTCTCTGCTGCGTCCACTCAGTGGCTGAGATATCGTGGCAAGCTCTGAACGGATCGAGAAACGTGCCTATCTGGCCGTAGGTAAGTGTCTGCCGCTCACCCAAACCCCCGCGCCAAAAACCGCTCCGCCACCGCGCAGTGCAGCGCGACGCCCTTCGCCATCGCGGCTTCCTCGATCGTCATCCGCGTGTTGTGGAGCGGCGGATTGGTTCGCCAGTCGCTGCCTTCGGGCGCGACGCCCAGGAACGCCATCGCGCCCGGCACCTCGCGCAGCACATAGGCGAAGTCCTCGCCGCCCATCATCGGCGCGGGCATCGTCACATAATCCGAACCGACCGCCGCCGCGCTCTCCTGAAACAGCGACACCGCGCGCGCGTCGTTCTGCGTCACCGGATAGCCCGGGTCGATCCACGCCTCCGCGGTCGCCCCGTGCGCCGCGGCGATCCCGGTCACCAGCCGCGCGAACGCCGCGTGCATCGTCGCGCGCGTCGCCTCCGACAGGGTGCGCAGCGTGCCGAGCAGCTCGGCGGTGTCGCCGATGATGTTGTGCGCACCCGTCCCCGCCTTCACCGTGGTGATCGTCAGCACCGCCGGGTCCTGCACGGGGATGCGACGCGCGATGAAGCTCTGGATCGCCAGCACGATCTCGCACGCGATCGGCAGCGGGTCGATATTGTCGTGCGGCATCGCGGCGTGGCCGCCCTTGCCCGTGATCCGCGCGTGGACCGTCTCGGCGCTCGCGAGCAGCGCGCCCGGGCGGCTCACCACCGTGCCCGCGGTCATGTTGGGCGAGATGTGGAGCGCGAACGCGGCCTCCGGCGCGGTCCGCGCCAGCAGCCCATCCTCGATCATGAACTTGGCGCCGTGATGCCCCTCCTCGCCGGGCTGGAACATGAAGACAATCGTGCCGGGCAGCTCGTCTCGCCGCGCGCACAGCACCTTCGCCGCCCCGACCAGCATCGCGGTGTGCGCGTCATGGCCACAGGCGTGCATCGCACCCGCGTTGCGGCTGGCGAAGGCGAGCCCCGTCTCCTCCTCCATCGGCAGCGCGTCCATGTCGCCGCGCAGCAGCACGGTACGCCCGTTAGATCCGGCACGCCCAAAAGCATTGGCCGCCCCGCCGCCGCGCAGCACCGCGACAAAGCCGGTGGTCGAGGTCGAGTCGATGATCTCCAACGGCAGCCCCGCCAGCGCCGCCTTCGCCTTTTCGGTGGTGCGCGGGCAGTGCAGCCCGACCTCGGGATCGGCATGGATCGCGCGCCGCAGCGCGACGACGTCGTCGAGCGTCCCCTTGCCCAGGCTGGTCCAGTCGGTCGTGCGGTCGTCGAGGTCGAGGGTCATGGCGCTACTCCGTCACCGCCCTCTACGCCCCTTGTCATCCCCGCAACAGCCCGCCCAGCACCCCGCGCAGCAGGCCGCCGACCATGCCGCCGCCCGATCTGCCGCGGCCGCCGCCGCCGAACACTTCGCGCCCGATCTGGGTCGCTACCTGACGCCCGACCGACGAGCTTGCCGAGCGCATCGCAGAGGTCGCCATCTTCGCCCAGGGGCTGTTCGCCTGCGCGCGGGCGGCCTGCGCCGCCGCCGCCGTATCGGCGCGGGTCTGCGCGGTCGCCGCGCGCGCCTGCGCCGCCTGGACCTGCGCCGCCTGACGCGCCGCGGCCGCATCCGCCTTGGCCTGCGCCGCAGCCGCCTTGTCGGTGGCGGTCTGCGCCTGCGCCGCCTGCGCGGTGGCGGCCGCCTGTTGCGTCTTCGCCGCCAGCATCTCCTCCGCCGACTCGCGATCGACCACCACGTCGTATTTCGCGCCGATCGCATCGTATTGGAGCAGCTGTTTGCGCTCGTCGGGCGTCACCGGGCCGACGCGGCTGCCTGGCGGCGCGATCAGCACGCGCTGCACCGGCTCCGGCGCGCCGTCGGGCTGCAGCAGCGACACCAGCGCCTCGCCGACCTTCAGCTCGGTGATCGCCGCCCCGACGTCGATTGCGGGGTTCGGCCGGAACGTGTCCGCCGCCGCCGACACCGCCTTCTGGTCGCGCGGTGTGAAGGCGTTGAGCTTGTGCTGCACGCGATTATTGAGCTGACCTGCGACGGTGTCGGGAATGTCGATCGGATTCTGGGTGATGAAATAGACGCCGACCCCCTTCGACCGGATCAGCCGCACCACCTGCTCGATCTTGTCCATCAGTGCCTTGGGCGTGTCGTCGAACAGCAGATGCGCTTCGTCGAAGAAGAAGCACAGCTTGGGCTTGTCGGGATCGCCGACCTCGGGAAGATGCTCGAAAAGTTCGCTCAACAGCCACAGCAGGAAAGTCGAATAGAGCTTGGGCGACTGCATCAGCTTGTCGGCCGCAAGCACGTTGACGATGCCGCGGCCCTTGTCGTCGAAGCCGATGAAATCGGTCAGCTCCAGCGCCGGCTCGCCGAAGAAATGCTCGGCGCCCTGGCTGCGCAGCTGCAGCAGCGACCGCTGGATCGTGCCGACCGACTGTTTGGAAACGTTGCCATAGGTGACGGTCAGCTCGTCCGCGCGCTCGGCGACATTGGCCAGCATCGCCTGCAGGTCGTCCAGGTCGATCAGCAGCAGCTTCTCCTCGTCGGCGACATGAAAGGCGATCGAGAGCACCCCCTCCTGCACCTCGTTCAGGTCTAACAGTCGCGCCAGCAGCAGCGGCCCCATCTCGCTGATCGTGGTGCGGATCGGGTGCCCCTGCTCGCCATACAGGTCCCAGAACTGGACGGGCGTGTCGGCATAGGTCCAGTCGGTGTCGCCGATCTCCTGCGCGCGGGCGGCGAAGGCGGCGTGGAGCTTCGACTGTGGCGACCCGGCCATCGCCAGCCCCGACAGGTCGCCCTTCACGTCGGCGACGAAACAGGCGACGCCGTTCTTGGAAAAGCCCTCGACGATCCCCTGCAGCGTTACTGTCTTGCCGGTGCCGGTCGCACCCGCGATCAGCCCGTGCCGGTTGGCGCGCGTCAGCTCCAGCGCCTGCCGGTTTGCGCCGCCCGCGTCCGCGCCGATGAAGATGCCCGCCATTGTCGCCCTCCGTTGTGCGACAGGATTAGCGCGGAGACAGGGTGGAGGGCAACGTCTGGCCGCCTGCGCCCGCGTTGCACGGGCTCACATGCGCGACCGGGCGGCCGGACGAGTGCGGGTCGTCGCCAGCGCGGCGCGTCAGCCCCGCGCCAGCCGCACCGCGACGAACACGTTCTGCGCCCGGCCCCGCGTCACCAGCAGCAGCACCGACGGCCGTCCCGCCGTCTTCGCCGCATTCACCGCCGAGGTGAACTCGGCAGCGGTCCGCACCGGCGAGCCGTTGACCTGCTGCACGACGTCGCCCCGACGGAGCTTCTGCCCGGCGTCGCTCGCCTGGTCGACCGAGGCGATCACCACGCCCTGCACCGTCGAGTCGACGTTCACCTGCCGCGCGATCGTAGGCGTCAGCGGCAGCACGTTGACGCCCAGCGCGTTGGCCGGCGCCGCTGCGGCGCCCGGCCCCTTCCCGGCCCCGGCGCTGCCGCCATTGTCGTCACTGCCGTCGGTCGAGAAGTCGTCGTCGCCGCCCTGCCCGGTCAGCGCCGCCAGCTGCTCGGCCGAGGGCCGCGCCGCGACGGTCACCGAGAGCGTCTGCGTGCGCCCGCCGCGGACCACGTCAAGCCGCGCGGTCTGCCCCGGCGGCACCGCCGCGACCAGGCGTGACAGCGACGTGTCGGGATTGACCTCTTGCCCATTGACCGCGGTCACGACGTCGCCGACGCGCACGCCGGCGCGCGCCGCCGGGCCGGTCGGCTCGACATGGCTGACCAGCTCGCCGCGGTTCTTGGGAATGCCCAGCGCGTCCGCCCGCTCGTCATCAATCGTGCCGTTCAGCGTCACGCCGATATAGCCGCGCATCACCCGCTGGCCGCGCATCAGCTGATCGATGATCGGCTTGGCCTGTTCCGCCGGAATCGCGAAACCGATGCCGATATTGCCGCCCGCCTGGCTGCCCAGGATCTGCGAATTGATCCCGATCACATCGCCGTTCAGGTTGAACATCGGGCCGCCCGAATTACCCTGGTTGATCGCGGCGTCGGTCTGGATGAACTGGTCATAGGCGCCGAGCCCGGTCGAGCGGTGCAGCGCCGAGACGATGCCTGCGGTCACGGTGCCGCCCAGCCCGAAGGGATTGCCGATCGCGACCACCCAATCGCCGACCCGCGCCCGCGTCGAGTCGCCGAAACGCACGAACGGCAGCGGCGCGGGCGCGTCGATCTTGAGCAGCGCCAGGTCGGAGTCGGCGTCGCGTCCCACCAGCCGCGCGGTATATTCGTGCCGGTCGGGCAGGATGACGGTGATCGAGTCCACCGTCGCGCCGCGCGCGCCGGGCGCCACGACATGGTTGTTGGTGACGACATAGCCATCGGCCGAGATGATGAAGCCGGAGCCCAGCGACTGCCCCTCCTGCCGCTGCGGTCCGCCATTGCCGCCCTGCTGCTGCCCGAACAGCCCCTCGAACGGCGTGCCCTGGAACGGATTGGCCTGCTGCTGGCGGACGATCGTCTGGCGCGTGGAGATGTTGACCACCGCGGGCTGCAGCCGCTGCACCATGTCGGCGAAGCTCATCGGCGCGCCCGGCCGCGGCGTCGTCGCCTGGATTGCACCGGGCTCGTTCTGCGCGACGCCGGGGGCGCTCTGCCCCAGCGCATTCTGGGCCGCGCCAGGCTGCAGCGCCAGGGTCGCGGTGGCGCCGCCGAGCAGCAGCGCGGAAGTGATGGCGAAGGCGTAGCGCACTGGGGAGATGTCCTCTCGATGGAGTCCGTGGACCACAGGTGTAATCAAGTCGTCCGGCTGAACCGCGGTTGAATATGGCGGCCTGGCACGGGCTTGCAATGGGTCGCCTCCGTGCGCCTACCGGCCGCTTGGCGCACGCCCCTCGAACTGGCGCAGATAGCTGTTCCCGGGCGACAGGATGATGCTCGTCCCGCCCACCGGGTTCTGCGGCGTGCCCTGCGACAGGAACGTCGTCCGGTACGACTGCATCGCGCGATAGAAATCGTAGAACTCCGGGTCCTTGCTGAAGCTGGTCGCATAGATCTGCGCCGCCTGCGCATCCGCATTGGCGCGGATGATCTGCGCGTCGCGCTGTCCCTGCGCGCGCAGGGTATCCGCCTGCTGCTGCCGCGCGGTCATCATCCGGTTGAGCGCCCGATCGAGCGGCGCCCCCTGCGGCAGGTCGGCGTGCTTGATCCGGACATCGACGATCTCGACCCCATATTGCGACGCCAGCCGCTGCAACCGCGCCTGGATATTGTCCATCACCCGATCGCGTTCGGGGGTCAGCAGGGTCTGGAAAGACTGGTTGCCCAGTTCGTTGCGGATCGACGTGCCCAGCAGCGTCCGCAGCGCCTCCGTCACCCGCGACTCGGTCGACCCCGTGCTGCCGGTCGCCGTCACCGCCCTCAGCGGGTCGACGATCCGGAACCGGGCATAGGCGTCGACCTGCAGCGGCAGCTGATCCTCGGAGATCACCTGCTGGTCGTCGGATTCGACATCCTGGATCGTCTTGGACACCCAGACCAGCCGGTCGACGAACGGAATGCGCGCGATCAGGCCCGCGCCCGTCCGCCCGAACTGCTCGCCGCGGCGATACTGGTTGATCGGCTGGCCGACCGGTTGTTCGAAGCGCAGGATGACCGCCTGCTCGGTTTCCGGCACGATCGCAAAGGTGGATGCCGCGAGGATCGCGAGCAGCAACGCCGCGAAACCCGCCGCGATCGGATGACGCAGCAGCGCGCTGCCCGACCACACGCTCATTGCGCCCCTCCCGCCTGGATATCGGGCTGGGCCGGCGGCTCGGGCGCCCGCCGGGCGCGATCCAGCGGCAGGTACGGCATCACGCCGGGCGCCTCGACCACCGTCTTGTCCGAGCGCGCCAGCACCTGCTCCATCGTCTCGTAATAAAGCCGCCGCCGGGTCACGTCGGGCGCGAGCCGGTATTGGTCATAGATGCGGTCGAACTCGGTCGCCTCGCCCTGTGCCCGCGCCAGCTTCTGCTGGGCGTAGCTCTGCGCCTGGTTGCGCGCGGCCTGTGCATCCTGCGCCGCCGCGGTTACGCCCTTGAAGGCGTCGATCACGCGATTGGGGGGTGCGACCTTGCTCAGCGCGACACCCTGGATGCGGATACCCGAGCGGTACCCGTCCAGGATTTCCTGCATCCGCCGCTGCACGTTGATCTCGATCGGCGAGCGGCCGCTGGTCAGGGCCTGATCCAGCGTGACGTTCGCCACGACCTCGCGCATCGCCGCTTCTGCCGTGGCACGCACCGTGGCCTTCGGGTCTTCGATCTGGAACAGATAATCCTCGGGACTGGCGATCGTCCAGCGCACCGAATAGCTCAGGTCGACGATGTTCTTGTCGCCGGTGAGCACCAGGTTCTCGCCGCCGCCGTCCGGGAAGTTTTCCGTCCGGTTGTTCTGCACGTCGACCGTCGCGACCTGTTCGATCGGCGCGGGCAGCGTCAAGCTGTAGCCCGGGTCCAGCGTCCGCGAATAGCGGCCGAAAAACGTCACCACGCCGCGCTGACCCTGGCCGATGGCATGAAAGGAGGTGAAGAGGACCCACAACGCCAGCAGGATGCCGACGCCGAGCAGCCACAGCGACCGCGCGTTCGGCCCGGTCGGCAGCCCGCTGAACGGATTGCCCCCGCCGCCGCCGCGCGCCTTGCGCAGGAAGTCGTCGAGCGCGGTCGCCCGCGGCGGCTGCTTGCGCCCGCCGGGCGGCACCGACCAGGGATTGCGCGGGCCGCTGCCGCCCCCGCCGCCTTGGTCGTCACCGTTCCACGGCCCCTTGGGGGTCTCGATCGACAGGATGCGCGGCCGCGGCCACCAGCGCGTGAACAAGCTCATGGCCTGCGATATAGAGCGAGCGTCCGCGAAAAACAGTGGCAAGCCCGCGGCCCGCGCGCCTATGCGCCCGACATGGCACAACTCGCTGACGTCAGGGCTGCGATCGTCGCGGTCGCGGGCGATCGGGCAAGTGTGCGCAGCGACGGCAACGGCCGCATCGGAGTAGTGCTCGACGGCACCGGCTTGACGCCGTCGTCGCGCGATGCGCTTGAGGCCAGCGTTCGTACCGCCGCCGCGCTGCCCGGCGTCACGGAAACCCGGATCATCGTCACCGCGGAGCGCAGCCCGCGCCGACTGATCGCGATCGCCAGCGGCAAGGGCGGGGTCGGCAAATCGACGCTCGCCGCCAATCTTGCGATTGCGCTCGCGAAAGGCGGCCGCCGCGTCGGACTGGTCGACGCGGACATCTACGGCCCCTCGCAGCCGCGGCTGATGAACGTCGAGGGCATCCGTCCGACCGCACAGGACAAGCGCCTCGATCCGGTGCCGACGCCCGCGGGCGTGCCGCTGCTGTCGATGGGGCAGCTGGTCGAGGCGGGAAAGGCGCTCGCCTGGCGGGGCCCGATGGCGGCGGGAGCGCTCAGCCAGCTGGTCGACGCCGACTGGGGCGCCGCCGACACGCTGATCCTCGACCTGCCGCCCGGCACCGGCGACGTCCAGATCACGATGATCCAGAAGCACCGTCCGGCGGGCGCGGTGATCGTGTCCACGCCGCAGGATCTGGCGCTGATCGATGCGCGCCGCGCGATCGACCTGTTCCGCACCGCAAACGTGCCGATCGTCGGGCTGGTCGAGAACATGGCGGGCTATGCCTGTCCGCAGTGCGGCACGGTCAGCGACCCCTTCGGCCGCGGTGGGGCCGAGGCCGCGGCGGCGGCGCTCGGCATTCCGTTCCTCGGCCGCGTCCCGCTGACGATCGCGATCCGCACCGCCAGCGATGCCGGTCAGCCGCCGGCGCTGGCTGCGGACGACGGGGTGTTCGCCCCCATCGCGGCGCAGGTGGCCGATTGGCTGGCTTCGCTCTGATCGCGGACGCCGGCGGAAAGAACTAGCCGTGCCAGCGTTCTGATCGACGGAGACTGCCATGCCCCTGACCGCCGATGCCGACATCGCCGCCCTGCTCGCCAACGCCCGCACCCTCGCGATGATCGGCGCGTCCGACCGGCCCGACCGGCCGAGCTACCGCGTCATGGCGGGGCTGCAGGCGCACGGCTATCGCGTCATCCCCGTCAACCCGCAGATCACCGGCGAACACGTTCATGGCGAGTTCGTCTTCCGCGACCTCGACCAGCTCGGCGACCCGATCGACATCGTCGACATCTTCCGCCGCCCGGAGGCCGCGGGGGAGGCGGTCGACGAGGCGATCGCGACCGGCGCCAAGGCGGTGTGGCTGCAGCTCGGCGTCATCAACCACGCCGCCGCCGCCCGTGCCGAGGCGGCCGGACTGAAGGTGGTGATGGACCGTTGCCCGCTGATCGAAATCTCCCGTCTGCGCCTCGCCCCGGTTGCGCAGTAACCATCTCGCAACCTTTTGAGCGGCGAGGTGTTGGCGGGGTGATGGGGCATCCGGCCGACCCCATGAACAGGGGTGTTGCCATGCCGCTTGTCCTTCTCGCCGCCGCCGCCGCCGCCGTTCCGATGCCGGAGGGCTTGCCGCTCCGGATGGCGGTCGCCGCCCGGTGTGAGAGCGTGGCCTGCGATGCGCCGCAGCGTTCGCGCTACCGGCTCGATCCGCAGATCACCGACGCCACCACGCTGAAGGCGCAGGCGCTCGACGCAACCGGCCGGCCGTGCCCGCTGATGGGTCCGACCATCTGCCCGCACCGTGAGCGTATCGTCTACACCACCGGCTTCGGCCGCTGAGCGACTCCGCTCCCGGCAATGGCCCGGCCGCCGCGACGGCCTGAAAAGCGCCGCAATCGCGCGCCACGGCGCGGGTCGTGGTGCCGTTCTTCCTTGTCCTCACGCAGATCGACGCCGGGACCATGATCGACGTCGCCCGCGAGCAGGTGGGCGGCCCGCGTTGCCGGTACGACAGCGGCGCGACCGACATCACCGTCTGCGGCCGCCGCCTTGCCGACCGTTACCGGCTGCCGCTTCAGACGGAGCGCGTGGCCGGCGGGGCGGCGCTCGACAGCGCCCGTGCCGAACGCGAGTCGCTGGTCCACCGCGTCACGCCGCTCGAACAGCTCAGCCCCTTCCTGGTCGGCGGCGGCCATGTCGGCGTCACCACCGGCGTTGCCTTCGGGCCCGCGGGGGCGGGCCGGCCGACGATCCGCGGCGCACGGCCGCCGGCACCGTAGATGCTGCTCGCGCTCCTGCTTCAGGCCACGCCCGCTGCCACGACGCCGGTGACGCCGGTGACGTCGGTCAGCGCCGCGCCGCCGTCGCGCTTCTCGATCCTCGCCGACCGATGCGCGCCCGTACAGCAGGACGGACATGACGTCGTCGTCTGCGGTGAGAGCACCGCGACGACACAGCGGCTGCCCTACCGCGACGAGATCGTGCCCGACGGCCCCGTTCCGTCGAACCCGCTGGTCAATGGCCGTGGCGCGTTGGCGGCGGAGGGGACGCCGTGCGCCGCGCTGATGAGTGGTTGCCAGGTCGGCGTAGGGCCGCCGCTGGTCCCGATGATCGCGGCCGCCGTAAACGGCATCCGCAACGCGAGCGCGAATCGGCGCGAGGCGCGCGCCCGCGCCGCCGACGGCGACCGCCGACGTCCGATCGACCTCAACGCGACCGGTCCGGCTGGGCATCTGGAGCCGTAGCGCCGCCGCTCGCTACCCGCTCACAAGGGAGAATCAGGCCAGGAGCGGCATCCACAACGGCGTCCCCGCCAGGCTGGCGCTCCCGCGCAGCCGTTCCAGCGCCGCCGCGACGCTGCGCTCCGGCCCTTCATGCGTCACGATCGCGACCAGCACCGTTCCGTCGGCCGACGTGCCGCGCTGGATCAGGCTGGCGATCGACACCCCGGCATCGCGCATCGCCGCCGCGATCTCGGCCAGCACCCCGACGCGATCGGCGACGGTGAAGCGCAGATAGGCCCGTCCCCGCCGCGCGCCGCTGTCGACCGCCGCCGCCGCGGTCAGCGCCGCCGCGGGCATGGCATAGGGCGGACCCCACTCGCCGCGCGCGATGTCGATCAGGTCGGCGACGACGGCGCTCGCGGTCGGTCCCGCGCCCGCGCCGGCGCCCTGGAACAGCAGCCGCCCGACATAATTGCCCTCCGCCACCACCGCGTTGAGCGAACCGGCGACGTGCGCCAGCGGATGATCGAGCGGCACCAGATGCGGGTGCACGCGCTGGAACAGCCCACCCGCACCCTCCTCCGCCAATCCGATCAGCCGGATGCGGTGCCCCAGCGCCGCTGCTTCCGCGATGTCGGCCGCGAGGATCTGCCGGATACCGTGCGCCTCCACTGCCGCGAACGCGGGTTGCGTCCCGAACGCGATCGACGCCAGGATCGACAATTTGTGCGCGGCGTCGACGCCATCGATGTCAAAGCTCGGATCGGCTTCGGCAAAGCCGCGCGCCTGCGCCTCCGCCAGCACCTCGGCGAAGTCGCGCCCGGTTCCTGCCGAGACGCTCGCTTCCATTTCCGACAGGATGAAGTTGCAGGTGCCGTTGAGGATGCCGTAGACGCGCGTCAGCACATTGGCCGCCGCGCCTTCCCGCAGCCCCTTGATCACCGGCACCCCGCCCGCGACCGCCGCCTCGAACTTTAGCGCGACGCCGCTCGCCTCGGCCGCCACCGCCAGCGTCAACCCGTGATGCGCCAGCATCGCCTTGTTGGCGGTGACCAGATGCCGCCCGCCACCAATGGTCGCGCGCGCCAGCGTCAGCGCCGGTCCGTCGGCGCCGCCGATCAGCTCGACCACCGCGTCGACGTCGTCCGCCGCCGCCAGCGCCCACGTGTCGTCGACCCAGCGGAAGCGGGACAGATCGACGCCGCGATTCTTCGCCCGGTCGCGCGCGGACACCGCCACCACCTCGATCGCGCGTCCCGCGCGGCGCGCGATCAGGTCGCGGTTGGCGTCGAGCAGCTTGACGACGCCGCCGCCCACGGTCCCCAGCCCAGCCAGCGCGACCCGCAATGTTTCCGCCACAGGCGACCCTCCGTTTTCGCCCCGCTCCCTGCCGTTCCGCCCGGCCCAAGTCGAGCCGCGATGTCGCGCTTCTTCCTGTCCGCTCCAGGCAGCGTGTTGACGAAGCCTGATTGGGCTGTCCCGAACCCGCAGAGTCCGCCATGCTGACGCCATGCGTACCGATCCGATCCCCGCCGCCAACGCCGCCGCTGCCCGGCCTGCCCCGGAACTTACGCTGCGCGGCATCCTGCTCGGCGCGGTCATCACGCTGCTGTTCACCGCCGCCAACGTGTATGCGGGGCTGAAGGTCGGGCTCACCTTCGCCACCTCGATCCCCGCCGCGGTGGTGTCGATGGCGCTGCTCCGCTCGGTCAAGGGCGGCATCCTGGAAAACAACATCGTCCAGACGATCGCCAGCGCCGCAGGCACGCTCGCCGCGATCGTTTTCGTGCTGCCGGGGCTGATCATGATCGGCTGGTGGACCGGTTTCCCTTATTGGACCACGGTCGCGGTGTGCGTCACCGGCGGCGTGCTCGGGGTCATGTTCTCGGTGCCGCTGCGCCGCGCGCTCGTCACCGGGTCTGACCTGCCCTATCCCGAAGGCGTCGCCGCGGCGGAAGTGCTCAAGGTCGGCACCGGCGCGCCAGAGGGCAATGGCGGGGGGGCAGAGGAGAACGCCCACGGCCTTCGGCTCCTCGTTGTCGGCACGCTTGCCTCCGCCGGGTTCGCGCTGCTCAGCAAGATGCGCGTCGTCGCAGAGGGCGCCGCGAAGAACGTGGCGATCGGCGGCACCGCGACCGGCTTCTCGACCAGCTGGTCGATGCTGCTGATCGGGGTCGGGCATCTGGTCGGGCTATCGGTCGGCGCGGCGATGTTCGTCGGCATGCTGATCGCCTGGGGTGTTCTGGTGCCCGCCTTTGCAAGCGGCGGCGACCTCAGCGCCGGCGTCGACGCGCTGGTCAGCCACACCTTCCGCGGCCAGGTCCGCTTCATCGGCGCAGGCACGATCGCGGTCGCCGCCTTATGGTCGCTGTTGCGCATCATCGGTCCGATCGTCGCCGGGTTGCGGTCTGCGCTAGCCGCCTCGCGCGCCCGCGCCGGCGGCGCCGCGCTCGAACTGACCGAGCGCGATCTGCCGATCGGGGTGGTCGGCGGCGTCGTGCTGCTGACGCTTGCGCCGATCGCCGCGTTGCTGTGGAGCTTCTCGACCGGCGGGCCCGTCCATGACCACCCGGTGGCGGTGATCGCGGGCTCGCTCGGCTACATCCTGATCGCGGGCGTGCTGATCGCGGCGATCTGCGGATACATGGCCGGGCTGATCGGCGCCTCCAACTCGCCGGTGTCGGGGGTCGGCATCCTCGCCGCGCTGGGCGCGTCGCTGCTCCTCCTCGCCATCTTCGGCCATCGCGGCGACGCGGGCGGGGTCAATGCGCTGGTCGCCTATGCGCTGTTCGTGACCGCGATCATCTTCTCGGTGGCGACGATCTCCAACGACAATCTGCAGGACCTGAAGACCGGTCAGCTGGTCGGCGCGACGCCGTGGAAGCAGCAGGTGGCGCTGGTGCTCGGCGTCGTATTCGGCAGCCTCGCCATCCCGGTCGTCCTCGATCTGCTCAAAGATACGCTCGGCTTTGTCGGCATGCCGGGCGCGGGCCCGAACGCGCTGTCCGCGCCACAGGCGGCGCTGATCTCCTCGATCGCGAAGGGCGTGCTTGGCGGCGATCTCGATTGGGGTCTGATTGGCCTGGGGGCTGGGATCGGCGTCGCGATGATCGCCCTCGATGAGGCCCTCGGCCGCAGCGGCCGGATGCGCCTGCCCCCGCTGGCGGTCGGCATGGGCATTTATCTGCCGATGGACCTGACGCTGCTGATCCCGGTCGGCGCGGTGATCGGGCACTTCTACAACGAGTGGGCGAAGCGTCGCGCCAATGCCGAATTCGCCGAACGCATGGGCGTGCTCGCCGCGACCGGTCTCATCGTCGGCGAATCGCTTTTCGGCGTTGCCTTTGCCGGCGTGCTCGCCTGGGCCAACCGCCACAGCCCGACGCCGCCCAACGACGCCCCGCTGGCAGTGTTGGGCGACAGCTTCGCAACGCCCGCCCTATGGCTGGCGCCCGGCCTGTTCTTCGCGCTGCTCGCGCTGGTCTATCGCTGGACCCGCACCGCCGTGATCAGCACCCCGCCCGTCGCAGGACCGGAGACGCCCGCCGGCGACGAAGCCACCTATCGCTAGCGCATCGCCTTCAGCAGCTCCGAGATCGGCGCGAACGCGAATCCGATCGAGCTGTCCGCGATGCCATAGGGCAGGAACAGCTGGTCGCCATGCTTGATCGCCCCGCATGAGTAGACGACGTTGGGAACATAGCCCTCGCGGTCCTGATCCTTCGCGGCGAGCAGCGGCTCCGGGGTTCGGCCCAGCACCTTGGAAGGGTCACGTTTGTCGAGCAGCGCCGCGCCGATCGAATATTTCCGCATCGCCCCCACCCCATGGGTCAGGAGCAGCCAGCCCTCGTCCAGCTCGATCGGCGGCCCGCAATTGCCGATCTGGACCAGCTCCCAGCCGAACTTGGGCGTCAGGATCTTCGCGCCATCCTCCCAATGCTCCAGACTGTCGGACTTGAGCAGGAACAGGTTCTCGCCGTCTGAACGCCCGATCATCAGATACTGTCCGTCGATCTTGCGCGGGAACAGCGCCATGCCCTTGTTGCGCGCGGCCGGTCCGGTAATCGGCACCAGGTCGAACGCGCGGAAATCGCGGGTACGCATCAGCTCCGACTGGATCACCGAACCGTTATACGCGGTGTAGGTGCCGATCCATTCGGTCGAGCCGTCGTCGTGCGTGAACTGGACGAGGCGCAGGTCTTCCAGCCCCTTCGATTGCGCCTGCGTGATCGGGAAGATCACGGTGCCCGACAGCGTCGAATCGCGATGCCGATGCACCGTCACCTCGCCCGCCGGCATCTCGTCCTCGCCCCATTCGCTCGCGTCCGCCGCGGTGGCGAAGGGCGGCTCGGGCGCCAGCTTCAGCTCCTGCCCCTCGGTGATGATGCCTTCGCGAAATGCGACGGAGGAGATGTGCCCCTCCCCCACCGCGCGCAGCGACATCAGGATGCGCATCGAACCTGCGGGCATCCCTGACTGGTCGAAATGCGGCACGGCGCTGGGGTTCATCAGCGCCGCGGCGGCATAGCTGTATTCGTGGCAGAAATAGGCGCCGATCAGCTGCCGCTTCTCGTCGCCGATCTCGGCACCCTTGAGGTCGAGCAGCTCCTCGATCTGGTCATAGCGGGTCATGAACACCCGCCGGGTCTGCCAGTGACGCGCCTCGAAATCCTTCAGCACCACTTCCAGCTGAAGCCGGGCCTCGGCGGGCGTCATGGCCAGCACCTCGGCAACCAGCCGCTCCGTCCGCCCATTCGGACCGCCCCAGGCGATATGAAACGGCCGGACCACCACGCGCGACGGATCGGCGTGCAGCCGCAGGCTGTGGTTCAGAAGATCCATGCGTGTGTAAGCCCCGCCTCAACCACCATCAATGGCCGGACGCGAGCGAGGCTACGCGGCGGCGCGGTCCGGTTCTGGCACGCCAGCCTGCGCCTGGCCAAGCCCGGAAATGACGCAGGACGCCAGTTGCAGTGCCAAAATCGACTCCGCACCCTGGTTCCGGTTCAATCCGGTCGGCATCAGCCCATCGAAACAGCCGCCATCGTCGGGCGAGACGAGCGGCAGGTCCAGATCGTTGGCGCCCAGAAACCATCCATAGGCCCGCTCGGCCTCCGCCACCCACCGCGCGTCGCCGGTCGCCCGGTACGCTTCGACACAGGCATCCACCGTCGCCTGCGCCTCCAGCGGCTGCTGATCGAACTGGATCGGCTCGGCATAGGGCCGGTGGAAACTCTCGGTCCCGACCGCACGGAAGCGGCCCGCGGGCGAGGTCTGCTTGCCGACGATCCAGCTGAGCGTCGCCAACCCGCACTCGATCAGGTCCGGCCGCCGCAGCGCGCGCCCGGCGGCGATCAGCGCCTGCGGCAGCCGGGCATTGTCATAGGCGAGCACGATCTCGAACCACTGCCATTCCGGCCGCCGCGCTTCGGCGAGCAGCGCCAGATGCGTGTCGGGGAAACGGCGCAGGATGGAGAGCGACAGCTCATGCCCCGGCCGCGCCTCCAGCATCGCCGCGGCGCCCAGCATCGCGAACGCCTGCGCCCGCAGCGAGCCCAGCTCCAGCGCCAGGCTGGCGGTCTCGTCGAACAGCACCGTCGCCCAGTCACGGTGCTTCGCGTCACGCGCGTCACGAGCGGTCACGCCCAGCGCCCACAACGCGCGGCCGTTCGAGTCCTCCGACCCCACATCCTCGCACCAGGTCCGGTCGAAACGCATGAAATTACGGTAGCGCCGCGCCTCCGGGTTCCAGGCATATTGCACGAACGACGCATAGATCGTCGTCCATCTGTCGCGCTCGACCGGATCGAGATCGGGGATCGCGCTCATCAACATCAGCGCGCGAGCATTGTCGTCGATGCAATAGCCGTGGCGGCGGTCGGGCACCGAATAGATCGAATGCTGGAGCATGCCGGTGGCATCGCTCATCCGCACCACCGCCGAAAGATCGGGGGCGAGCGGCGACGGCACCCGCATCTTGCTGCCGAGCCGCAGCGGCCGCGCCGCGATGCTGTCGACGGTAGCGGCCAGCATCGCCTCGGCCAGCCGCGGCCAGATCATCGTCCGCCCGCGCGCGTAAGCGCTCGCCGACAGCGCCCGCCGCGCGGCGTCATCACCCAGCAGCCGATCGATCTCGCGCGCGAAGCCCGCCACATCGTCGAACGGCACCAGCACGCCGTGCCCGTCGGCGAGGATCTCGGTCGCGTGGACATAGGGCGTCGACACCACCGGCCGGCCGACCCCAACGGCATAGGACAGCGTCCCGCTCGTGATCTGCTGCGGGTTCTTGTACGGCGTGCAATAGATGTCCGCGGCCTGCAGATAGTCGAGCAGCCGGTCATAGACCACGAACTCGTCGACAAACTGGACGTGATCGCCGACCCCCAGCGCCGCCGCCTGCGCCTTCAGGCGATCGCGATACGCCTCGCCCTCATGCGCCACCAGATTGGGGTGGGTGGCGCCCAGGACGACATAGAGCAGGTTCGGGTGGTTGGCGACCACCGCCGGCAGTCCTTCGATCACCGTCTCGATGCCCTTGCCCGGCGACAGCAGGCCAAAAGTCAGGACGACGTCGCGCCCTTCCCAGCCGAAGCGCGGCTTCAGCTGGTCGGGATCGGCCAGCGCGCGGTCGGGGACGCCGTGCGGGATCATCACGATCTGCTTCGGGCTGGCGCCGTACACCCGCGTCAGGATCTCACGCGCCCGCTCCGCCATCACCACGACGCGCGCAGCGCGGCGCAGCAGCCCTTCCATGACCCGGCGCTGATCGGCATTGGGCTGTTCCAGGACGGTGTGCAGCGTCACCACCAGCGGCAGCGTCGTGCGATCGAGCAGCGCCAGGATATGCTCGCCGGCAGGTCCGCCGAAAATGCCATATTCATGCTGGAGCCAGATCGCTTCCGCCCCGCTCGCCTCGATCCGGCGTGCGGTGTCGATATAGGCGGCTAGCTCCTGCTCCGGGATCGTCGCCGTCACCGCAGAGGGGTAGGCGTAGCGGCCCGGATAATCGTCCATCGCATAGACGTCGACCGCCACCTCGGGAACGCGTTCGCGCATCGCCTCATAGACGTCGGTCGTGAAGGTCGCGATCCCGCACTGGCGCGGCAGGAAGTTGCCGATCAGCGCCAACTTCTTGATCTCAGACAGCTTCTTTCCCGTCGCCATGCGTTCGCGCCTCGTTGGTGCTCACCTTGCTCCCGGATGAACCTTCAAGGGTTAAGATGGTTGCATTGATGCTGCATTGCAACATGCTTTCTGCCGCACGTGCGAAGCAGCCTGGCGCAGGGGCGCGTCAGCCCCTGCCGCGATACGGCGCCACGCCCTGATCGGGCAGCCATAGATCGGCCGGCGGTGGCCCCGACTGCCAGAAGACGTCGATCGGGATGCCGCCGCGCGGATACCAGTAGCCACCGATCCGCAGCCATTGCGGCTGCATCTCGGCGGAAAGCCGCTCGCCGATGCCGACCGTGCAATCCTCGTGAAAGGCGGCATGATTGCGGAAGCTGCTCAGGAACAGCTTGAGTGACTTCGACTCGACGATCGTCGCGCCCGGCACATAATCGATCACCAGATGCGCGAAATCGGGCTGGCCGGTGACCGGACATAGCGACGTGAACTCCGGCACCGCGAAGCGCACCAGATAGGTCCGGCCCGGGCGGGGGTTGGCCACGTAATCGAGCACCGCCGCGTCCGGTGATGCAGGTAAACGGCTCGGTTGACCGAGATGGAGGAGCTGGTTGGAGTCCGTCATGCCCGGCCTATCTAGCGCCTGCAGCACGGAATAAAAAGCGAACGCATGACCGTCCTCGTCCCTATCCTCGGCGACCAGCTCTCCCTCTCGATCAGCGCGCTCGACGGCGCGGACCCCGCGGCGACGATCGTCCTGTTGATGGAGGCCGCCGACGAGACGACCTATGTCCGCCACCACCAGGCGAAGCTTGCCTACATCCTGTCGGCGATGCGCCACCATGCGGACGCGCTGCGCGCGGCGGGGTGGCGGGTCGACCATGTCCGTCTCGACGATCACGGCAACAGCGGCAGCTTCACCGGCGAGATCGCCCGCGCCGTCCAGCGCCATTCCCCCACGCGCATCGTCGTCACCGAAGCCGGCGAGTGGCGCGTCGCCGCGATGCTCGACCAATGGCAGACGCTGTTCGGTCTCCCCGTCGACATCCGGCCCGACACCCGCTTTCTCGCCAGCCATGCCGACTTCGCCGAATGGGCCGAACGACAGCCGGGCCGCCTCGTCATGGAGGGCTTCTACCGCGAGATGCGGGTCCGCTACGGCCTGCTGATGGCGGGCGCGAAGCCGGTCGGCGACCGGTGGAACTTCGACAAGGAGAATCGCAAGCCCGCCCAGGCCGACCTGCTGATGCCGCGGCCGCTCGCCTTTGCCCCCGATGCGATCACGCGCGAGGTGATCGACCTTGTCGCCGCACGCTTCTCCGGCAACCCGGGCTCGCTCGACGGGTTCGACTGGGCCGTCACCGCCGCCGATGCGCAAGCGCAGGCGGCGTATTTCTTTGCCCACGCGCTGCCGCAGTTCGGCGCATACGAGGATGCGATGCTGACCGGCGAGCGCCACCTGTGGCATTCGATCCTGTCGCCCTACATCAATTCGGGGCTGCTCGATCCGCTCGATCTCTGCCGCCGCGCCGAGGCCGAATACCGCGCCGGCCGCGCCCCGCTCAACTCGGTCGAAGGCTATGTCCGCCAGATTCTGGGCTGGCGCGAATATATGCGCGGCATCTACTGGCGCGAGGGCCCGAACTACGTGGCCCGCAACTTTCTCGGCCACACCCGCAACCTGCCCGGCTGGTACTGGACGGGCGTCACCGACCTGTTCTGCCTGCGCGAGAGCATCGGCCAGACGCTCGCGACCGCGCACGCGCACCATATCCAGCGGCTGATGGTGACGGGCAGCTTCGCCCTCCTGATCGGCGCCGACCCGGCGCAGGTCCATCGCTGGTATCTTGAGGTGTATCTCGACGCTTATGAGTGGGTCGAGCTGCCAAACACGCTGGGCATGAGCCAGTTCGGCGACGGCGGCCTGCTCGGCACCAAGCCCTATGTCTCGTCGGCCGCCTATATCGACCGCATGTCCGACTATTGCGGGCATTGCCGCTATGACCCCAAGCAGCGGCTCGGCCCCGATGCCTGCCCTTTCAACGCCCTCTACTGGGACTTTCACGCCCGTCACGAGGACAAGCTGCGCAGCAACCCGCGGCTGCGCGGACCATATCGAACCTGGGATCGCTTCGCGCCTGAACATCAGGTGCTGATCCGGGCGCAGGCGGCGGCCTTTCTGGCGTCTCTCGACGACGGTGGTCCCGACGGATATTGAACGCGGTCATGGACGATCTGGTCTCGACCGACTGGCTGGCGGCGCAACCGCACGCCGCCGACCTCCGCGTCGTCGACGCCACCTATGTCGACGCCGCCACGGGCCGCGATCCGGCCGCTGAATATGCGGCGGCGCATATTCCCGGCGCGGTGTTCCTCGATCTCGGCGAGCTGCGCAACATCGCCGATCCGCGGCCGATGATGATGCCGTCTCGGATGAAGTTCGCAGGGCGGATGCAGGCGCTCGGGATCGGCGACCGCGATCGCATCGTCCTCTACGACGATTCGCCGTGGCGGACTTCGGCGCGGGCGTGGTTCATGCTCCGCCAGTTCGGCGCGCGCTCGGTCGCGCTGCTCGACGGCGGGCTCGCCAAATGGAAGGCGGAGGGGCGTCTGCTTGTCGGCGGCGACGAACGGCCGCGCCGCGCGAAGTTCGACGGGCGGACCGAGCCGGAGGACGTGCGCACGCTCGACGAGGTCCAGCAGGCGTTGCGCCTCGCCGACGCGCAGCTGCTCGACGCCCGTTCCGCCGCGCGCTTCACCGGCGACGAGCCCGATCCCCGTCCCGGCGTCGCACCCGGGCACATGCCGGGCGCGAAGAACCTGCCGTCCGGCGACCTCTTCAACCCTGACGGCACGTGGAAGACCGGCGACGCGCTGGCGCAGGCGTTCGCCGCGGCGGGGGTCGACCTCAACCGGCGCATCATCACCACCTGCGGCTCGGGCATCACCGCCGCGGTGCTGTCGTTCGGGCTGCACCTGCTCGGGCGCGATTCGGCGCTGTACGACGGCAGCTGGTCCGAATGGGGCGCGAGCCCGGCCACCGCCAAGGCAATGGGCGAGGTGTAACGGCCAAAAGAAATGCTGTCCTACTTCGCGCCGGTTGGTCATTAGGCAAATCATGCCGTGCCCGCTCGACGCCCCCGCCGATGCTCCTCCGCATTGCGAAGAGCCGGCGACTCCGAAAACAGGCGCGTCTTGCCACAACTTTGACAACTTCCGCGGTAGCGCGACTCAGCCGTGAGCGGCGGCGAGGAACGGCCGGGTCCGGCCACACAGGTCGTCACGGCCGGTCGCCGCCCGGAATGGACGCAGGGGATCGTCAACCCGCCGGTCTGGCGCGCGTCGACCATCCTCTACGACAATGTCGCCGACCTGCGCGCGCGGGTGAAAGACACGCACCACAACCTCTTCTACGGCCGCCGCGGCCTGCCGACGCAATGGGCGCTCGCCGATGCACTGACCGAACTGGAGCCAGGGGCGGCGGCAACCTTCCTCTACCCGTCCGGCGTCGCCGCGATCGCCGCCGCGCTGGTGGCTGTGCTGTCGCCCGGCGACGAGCTGCTCTGCGTCGACACCGCCTACGACCCGACCCGCAACCTCGCCGACGGGCTGCTGGCGCGGCTGGGGATCACGACGCGCTACTACGATCCGCTGGTCGGCGCCGGCATCGCCGCGCTGATCGGCGAGCAGACCCGCGCTATCCTGCTCGAAAGCCCCGGCTCGCTCAGCTTCGAGGTCCAAGACGTCCCCGCAATCACCGCGGCGGCGCGCGCGCGCGGGGTCGTGACGCTGCTCGACAACACTTGGGCGACGCCGCTGCTGTTTCCGGCGCTGGCGCACGGCATCGACCTGTCGATCCTCGCCTGCACCAAATATGTCGTCGGCCATTCGGACGCGATGCTCGGCAGCGTAACCGCCACGCCCGCGCTATGGCCGCGGCTGCGCGACACATCGTTCCAGCTCGGCCAGGTCGCCTCCCCGGACGACAGCTGGCTCGGCAGCCGCGGTCTGCGCACGATGGCGGTGCGCCTGGCACAGCATGGCCGCGCCGCACTGGCGATCGCGCACTGGCTCGCCGCACGGCCGGAGGTCGCGGACGTGCTCCACCCCGCACTGCCGTCGTGCCCCGGCCACGCGCAGTTCGTCCGCGACTTCAGGGGCGCCAGCGGGCTGTTCGCCTTCGTGTTCGCGGGCGGCAGCGACGCGCAACGCGTCGCGTTCATCGATGCGCTCAAGCTATTCGGTATCGGCTACAGCTGGGGCGGGTTCGAAAGTCTGGCGATCCCGGTGGATCCCGAACGCCACCGCACCGTCACCCATCGCGACCGCGCCGGGCCGATGGTCCGGCTGCAGATCGGGCTGGAGGATGCCGACGACCTCATCGCCGACCTCGACCGCGCCTTCGTCGCCTGGCATGCCGCCGGACCATGATGCTGCGCTGCGGCATTTTAGCAACAACCGGTCGCAAAGCGTTTCGCCGCCGCACAGAAGTTACTTGTGCCGCCTCCCCCGCCCTGACATGCAACGTCACCGTCATATGACGCTGCCCAGCTTCGACAGAGGCGGCGCTTGACGAGCAGGCGGGGACATCGACCTCCACGCCACGTAAAGGGTAATTCGATGCGCTTCACCCCAATCCCGATCCGTGCGCTGGCCGCCGGCCTGCTGCTCGCGCCGTTCGCCGTCGTCGCCACCCCCGCCGCCGCGCAGGAGACCGCGCCGCCATCCACGTTCACCGTCACCGGCGGCGCGACGATCGTATCCGACTATCGCTTCCGCGGCATTTCCCAGACCAATCGCAAGGTCGCCGTGCAGGCGACGGCCACCGTGACCCATCGATCGGGCGTCTATGCGTCGTTCTGGGGCTCAACGATCGACGACTATATTGCCAACGGCAGCGACCAGGAGCTCGACCTGATCGCCGGCTATTCGCACACCTTCCACAACGGGGTGAAGCTCGACGGCGGCGTGCTCTATTATTACTATCCGGGCGGCGGCCATGCCAACACCGACTTCGTCGAGCCCTATGTCGACATCTCGGCGACATACGGTCCGGTGACGGGCAAGCTGACCGCCAACTATGCACCAAAGGCGCGCGCGCTCAGCACCGGCGTGCGGCCGACCGAGGACAATCTCTATCTCGCCGGTGACCTGTCCGCGGGCATCCCGCACACGCCGCTCAGCGTCAGCGGCCATCTGGGTCACACCTTCGGCCCCAGCTATCTGTCGATCGGCGACGGCTATACCGACTGGAACCTGGGCGCATCGGCCACCTTCAACCACATCACCGTCGGCGTCAGCTATGTCGATACCGACAAGGACTCCTACATCCCGGTGAGCGCGGGTGGCATCTACAATCCGGCCGGTACGCGACAGCGCAACATCAGCTCGTCGGGCGTCGTCGCCTCGGTGGGCGTGAGTTTTTAGGGAGCGGGCGCCCCCGGACGGCGCAGGCTGTCCGGGCGATACCGCCGCCGGCGGCGGGGCTGCCTACGGATGGCGAGCAGTCGTCGTTGTCGTCGTAGCGGCCGCCCCCGCAGCGGCACGCGCATCCTGGCCGTCGCCCTCGGGCGCGGCGACGATGTCGCGCGTGGTCGAGCCACGGTCGGTCACCGTCGTGCCGGGATCGACGCTGGTCCGGATGCCGGCCTCCGCCGTCTGCCCGCCCGCCGCGCCGACCACATTGCTCTCCACCGCACTGCGCGCCGCCGTCCCGCCGAACAGCGCGTCCAGCGCCTGCTGCGACGGGTTGTTGTCGCCCGCCCGTGCTGCGCCCGGCTGCGGCGGCACCAGCGAATAATCGGGCGGAATCACCAGCGGCGCCTGCCGCGCGACGGTGAACTCGTCCGGTCCGCTGCGCCCCAACGCCCGCCCGCCGCATCCGGACAGCATCGCCACACACATCGCGCCCGGGACGAGCAGAATTATCTTACGCATTGATACTCTCCATCGGGGCGCGCTTCTCACGCCCGAGCAGGGCGCGCACGAGCAGCACGAGCACGCCTATCGTAATCGCCGCATCCGCGACATTGAAGACCAAAAACGGACGCCAGTCCCCGAAATGAAGATCGGCGAAGTCGATCACGCAGCCCGGATAATGCACCCGGTCCCCCGTCACCTTGCCCAGCACGCCCTCCGGGAGCAGCCGATCGGCGATGTTGCCCAGCGCGCCACCGAACACGCAGCCCAGCGCCAGCCGATCCACCGGGTTCTTCTCCCGCCACAGCCAGAACAGCACCGCGCCCGCGATTGCGCTGGTCACCAGCGTCACGCCCCAGCGCACCGCCTGGCTGCCGGTATGCGCCTGCAGCAGCCCCAGCGAGATGCCGCAGTTCGCCACGAAGGTCAGGCGGAAGAAGGACGTGATCTCGCGCGTCGCGCTCAGGTAATCGAGGTCGAGCCCGACCGTGATCCAGTATTTCAGCGCCTGATCGACCGCGAAGATCAGCGCAGCGATGAGCAGCGCGTTGCGCGGAAAGCGGCTCATGCCGTTACCGTCGCACAGCGGTCGCACAAACCGCCATCCTCGACCTCGGGCAGATGCCGCCAGCAGCGCCCGCACTTGTCGTACTCCGTCCGCATCACCCCCAGCTCGCCCTCCTCGACCCGCGCGACGATGAACGCCTCGGCCAGATCGCCCGCGGTCATTGGCATCGCGGGCACGTGCACCTCGGCTTCCAGCGACGAGCGCACCGTCTTCTCGCGCCGCAGCGGCTCGATCGCCTCCGTCACCTGCGCCCGGAGCGCCAGCACGTCGCGCCACTTGGCGGCGAGCGCCGGGTCGGGGTCGGTCACCGGCAGCTCGGGCCATTCGAGCAGATGCACCGACTCATCCTCGCTCGGGAACCGTTCCTGCCACACCTCTTCGGCGGTGAAGACCAGGATCGGCGCTGCCCAGCGCACCAGCGCATGGAACAGCGTGTCGAGCACGCTCCGGTACGCCCGCCGCTTCGGGTCAGCCGGCGCATCGCAGTAGAGCGAGTCCTTGCGCACGTCGAAGAAGAAGGCCGACAGCTCGTCCTGTGCGAAGTCGGCGAGCAGCCGGAGGTAGCGGGTGAAATCGAACCCGCCGACCGCCTCGCGCAGTTCGGCGTCGAGCATCGCCAGCCGATGCAGGATATACCTCTCCAGCTCCGGCATCGCGTCCGGTGCGACCCGCTCACCCTCCTCGAACCCGTCGAGCGCACCGAGCAGATAGCGGAAGGTATTGCGGAGCTTGCGATAGGTGTCGCTCGCCGTCGCGATCGCCTTCGGGCCGATCTTCAGGTCGTCGAAGTAATCGGCCTGCGCCACCCACAGCCGGACGATGTCGGCGCCGCTCTCGTCGACGATCCTCATCGGGTCGACGACGTTGCCGACCGATTTCGACATCTTGCGGCCCTTCTCGTCGAGCACGAAGCCGTGGGTCAGCACCGCCTTGTACGGCGCCTCGCCGCGCGTCCCGCAGCTCTCCAGCAGCGACGACTGGAACCACCCGCGATGCTGGTCCGACCCTTCGCAATACAGGTCCGCACGCACGCCCGCGCCGTACCGCGCCTCGATCGTGAAGACGTGCGTCGAGCCGCTGTCGAACCACACGTCGAGGATGTCGCGCTGCGGCTGCCAATCGGCAAGGTCGTACCCCGGCCCGAGCAGCGCGGCGTGGTCGGCGGTGAACCAGGCGTCCGCTCCGCCCTCGCGGAATGCGGCCAGGATGCGCGCATTGACGGCTGGGTCGCGCAGATACTCGCCCGACTGCCGGTGGACATAAAGCGCGATCGGCACCCCCCACGCGCGCTGGCGGCTCAGGACCCAATCCGGCCGCCCCTCCAACATCGCACGGATGCGGTTCTCCGCCCGAGCTGGCACCCACCGCGTCGCGGCGATCGCGTCGAGCGCGGTGGAGCGGAGGGTGGAAGTCTCCTCTCCCTCCGGGAGAGGGGCAAGCGGCGCAGCCGCGCGGGGTGAGGGTGAGCGCGACGCACTCTCGTCACCCTCGCCCCCCGCCTGCTGCGCAGGCTCCCCCCTCTCCCGGAGGGAGAGGGGTTTATCCATCGCCACGAACCATTGCGGCGTCGCCCGCTGGATCACCTTGGCCTTCGACCGCCACGAATGCGGATAGCTGTGCCGGTAATCGTCCGAAGCCGCCAGCAACGCCCCCGCCGCGCGCAGATCCGCGCAGATCGGTCCCTCGGCAGACACGAACTTCTTGTTGATGACCGACCCCTGCCCGCCCAGCCACGCCCAGTCCGCCCGGTACATCCCGGCGCCGTCCACCGCGAACACCGGGTCGATGCCGTACTGCTTGCACAGCAGGAAGTCGTCCTCGCCATGATCCGGCGCCATATGGACCAGCCCCGTGCCCGCATCGGTCGTGACGAAGTCGCCCGGCAGCAGCGGGCGGGGCTTGGCGAAGAAGCCGCCGAGTTGGTGCATCGGGTGGCGGGCGACGGCGCCGGCGAGGTCGGCGCCTTTGATCGACGCATCTCGTTCTGAGTATGGATCTATGTACTCTTGCAAAGAAGGTGCACCGACTTCGCCGAAGTCGAGCGCCTTGACTACCTTATTAAGACGATCAGCGAAGGAAGTTGCCAAGTCTTTTGCCACGAGAAACTTAGAAATACGGTTAGTGTGAAATGGCAATTTGGCTGCCGCCAGCACATCATTGACGCGCTTGTCGCCTTTCGTGCCTACGCCGATCGTATCAGCAGTGACGGAGAGTAGAACGTACTCAACCTCCGGCCCATAGGCGAGCGCCTGGTTCACCGGGATCGTCCACGGCGTCGTCGTCCAGATCACCGCGTGCGCGCCGACCAGTTCCGGCGCGTTCGGCGCCTCGACGATCTCGAACGCCACGTCGATCTGCGTCGATACGACGTCCTCATATTCGACCTCGGCCTCGGCCAGCGCGGTCTGCTCGACCGGCGACCACATCACCGGCTTGGCGCCGCGGTAGAGTTGCCCCGTCTCGGCGAACTTCAGCAGCTCCCCCGCGATCGCCGCCTCGGCGTCATAGCTCATCGTGACATACGGGTCGGCCCAGTCGCCGATCACGCCCAGCCGCTGGAACTGCGCGCGCTGCACGTCGATCCAGCTCTGCGCATAGGCCCGGCACTCGGCGCGGAACTGCGCCACCGGGACATCGTCCTTCGACAGCTTCTTCGCGCGATACTGCTCCTCGACCTTCCACTCGATCGGCAGGCCGTGACAATCCCACCCCGGAATGAACGGCGCGTCCTTGCCCAGCAGCGACTGGCTGCGCACGATGAAGTCCTTCAGGACCTTCATCATCGCATGGCCCATGTGGATGTTGCCGTTCGCATAGGGCGGGCCGTCGTGCAGGATGAACCGCTCGCGTCCGGCGCGCTCACGGCGGAGGCGATCGTACAACCCGATCGCCTGCCACCGCGCGAGGATGCCCGGCTCCTTGGCGGCCAGCCCCGCCTTCATCGGAAAATCGGTCTTCGGCAGGAAGACGGTGTCGCGGTAGTCGCGCTGAGCGTCGCGCGCAGGCTGTGCAGAGGCATCGGTCATCGGTGCGCGCGGCCTTAGCCGCAGGTGTCGGCCGACACAAACCGCTGTCCTACAAGGGGCATTGGCGCTACCTGGGCCGCGCTCTTTGACACCACTGGACCACCGCATCGCGCAGCGAGGCAAGCAGCGCAATTCGCTTAAACTTCCGCCCGCCACGGCCCGCACGATCGCGACGCGCGAGCCTCTACTTAGCCTCTACTTCCACGCGCCGGCCGCCCGCCGCATAAAGCGTTCGACCCTCTACTTAGCCTCTACTTCCGACCGTCATCACCGCCCGCGCCCGCGCGCAGTCGCGCTCCATCTGCGCCGTCAGCGCCGCCAGACTGTCGAACTTCGCCTCCGGACGCAGATAGTCAACCAGCTCAACCTCGATCCGCTGCCCGTACAGGTCCTCGGCAAAGTCGAAGAAATACGGCTCCAACAGCTCCTTGGGCGGATCGAAGGTCGGCCGCACCCCCAGATTGGCCGCGCCGTCCAGCACGCGGCCATCGGGCAATCGCCCCCGCACCGCATAGATGCCATAGGCCGGGCGCAGATACGGCCCCAACTCCAGGTTCGCTGTGGGATAGCCGATCGTCCGCCCCACCTTGTCGCCATGCTGTACCACCCCCTCGATCGCGAACGGCCGCGTCAGCAGCCGCGCCGCACCGAGCGGGTCGCCCGCCTGTAGCATCGCCCTGATCCGCGACGACGACACCGGCTCGCCGTCGCGCGCCACCGGCCCGACTGTCTCCGCCCTGAAGCCCTGTGCGTGGCCAAGCGTCGCCAGCACCGCGGTGTTGCCGCCCTTGGCCCGCCCGAAAGTGAAGTCCTCGCCCGTCACCACGCCCGCGACACCGAGCCCGTGGACCAGCCGCTCCGCCACAAACTGCTCGGCGGTCAGCGCCGCCAGCGTCGCGTCGAAGCGAAACACCACCATCGCATCCGCCCCCCCCGCCGCGAACAGCCGCTCGCGCTGGTCGAGCGTCGTGAGCCGGAACGGCGGCGCATCGGGACGAAAGTAGCGTACCGGATGCGGGTCGAACGTCGCCACCAGCGCCGGCCGTCCCTCGGCCCGCGCCCGCTCGACGGCGCGGCCAACAACGGCCTGATGCCCCAGGTGGAATCCATCGAAATTGCCCAGCGCGACCACGCCGCCGCGCAGGTCGGCCGGAGCCAGAGCATCGCCGTCCAGCCGCTGCATGGCGGCCGCTATACGGAGCCCGTTCGAGCGGCGCTACCCGCTCCTCCCCGGGACGGGGAGGGGGACCACTCGCAAAGCGAGTGGTGGCGGGGGCGGCCCGCGAGGGCTGTGCTGGAGGAGCGCCCCCTCCGTCAGCCGGCAAACCGGCTGCCACCTCCCCGCAAGCGGGGAGGAGCTAAGCTCGCGCAAGCGTTACGAAGGAATATCCTGGCCGCTCCCCCTCGGCGGCATGATCCTCCCGCGCCACCTCACGCCAGCCCGCAAACGGCGGCACGACGACGTTGCCCTCCGGCGCGGCATGGACCTCGGTCAGCTCGACCCGGTCCGCGAGCGGCACGAACAGCGCGAACACCGCCGCCCCCCCGATCACGCTGACGTCATCCCCCGCCAGCGCCAGCGCCGCCGCGACCGAATGCGCCACCTCCGCCCCCGCGGCGCGCCACGCCGGGTCGCGGGTCAGCACGATATGGCGCCGCCCCGCCAACGGCGCCGGGAAGCTTTCGAAGGTCTTGCGCCCCATCACCATCGGCTTGCCCAGCGTCAGCGCCTTGAAGCGCTTCAGGTCAGCGGGGATGTGCCACGGCAGCCCGCCGTTGCGGCCGATAACCCCATTCGCGGCGCGCGCCAGCACCAGGGTAATCAACGCGGTTTGTGTTCCTTCACCCACTGCTTCGGATCCTTGTCGACCGGCTCGACCCCCATCAGGTGCTGCGCCTCGAACGCGGCAAAGCGGATGCCGAGCGCGTGGCGCTCCTCGACCGAGGCATGCTTGCGGAAGTCGGTCAGCCCCTGCCGCTCCTCCTCCGCCATGTGGTCGCCGTTCGCCTTGTTGGCCTTGCCCACCGCCGCGAACCAGGCGTCCGACCCGACCGCCTCCTTCTCGACGGCCGTCGCCGCGTCGCGGATCTCGTTATGATCCTCGATCGCGTCCTCGGTCTCCTCCGCCGCCGACGGCGCGTCGTTGCCGCCGGTGCCGACCTGCATCAGCCGCGGGTAGAAGAACCGCTCCTCGGCCTCCGCATGCGCGTCGAGCAGCGCGCGCAGCCGCCCCCAGATCGCCGTCAGCGCGGGGGTGTCGGACGGGTCGATCTCGTCGATCAGTGCGAACAGCTGCCGCTGCTGCGCGTGTTCGTCGAGGATGAGGTGGGTGATGTCCATGCGATCTCCTCAGGGTGCGCCATACAGCGTGCGCCATTGCGGCGCATAGCCGGGATCGCGCACGGTGACGCCGTGATACGGGTTGGGCCCGCCGCCAGAGCCCGGCGGCAGGTCGCGGCGGAACGCCAGCACGTGATCGGCGGGGACGCCGAGCGTGCGGTACGCCTGTTGCAGCAGGTCGGCGGTGTTCTCACGAATGTTGTATTCCGCCCACCAGCGGTCCGCCGGCGTCGCGCTCGGCCCGGCGATCCACGGCGCCAGTCGCCGCCCGGGCAGCGTGAAGTCCCACGGGCTGGAGAACAGCACGACACGGCGCACCGGGTGCTGCTTGGCGATGAAGGCGGCCATGCCCGCACCCTGCGACAGGCCGGAGACGACGATCCGGTCCCAGCGCGGCTGGCCGCCGTTCAGATAGCCGCCCCAGGCCTCGCCCGGCGCGTCGCGGTCCAGCGCCCGGATTGCCGCGACCAGCCGCGGCACGATCGCCTCCGCCGCCGGGTTGCTTACCGGCGCGCCGCTGCCGGCGCCGTCGATCCGCATCACGCGAAACCTGGCGGCGCAGGAGGGGTCCGGGTTCTGCGGACAGACCTGCACCACCGCGGGCATGTCGTCATATTCGAGGCCCAGCGCGCGATAGCCCTGGCCCGCGATCACGCCGAGCAGCACGCGCGTGTTCTCCGGCCGCCCGCCGGTGCCGGGCAGGAACACCGCCAGCGGCGCGTCCGCGGCCAGGCCGGGGCGGCTGACCGCGAGGCTGGGGTCGTTGAACTCGCGGACGCCCGCGTCAGCGGCCGACGGCACGACGGTGCGCTCGACCAGCCCCGGCGAGGCCCCGACCGACAGGAGCATCCCGGACGCCAGCGCCGCGAGCAGCAGGCTAGACCGCCACCGGCGCCTTGATGTGCGGCTGGGCGGAATAGTCATGGATGACAAAGTCCTCATACTCGTACCCGCCGATCGACGGCGGCGTGCGCCTGATCTCGAGCCGCGGCAGCGCGCCCGGTTCGCGCCCGAGCTGCTGCCGCGCCTGCTCCAGATGATTGAGGTAGAGGTGGCAATCGCCCCCCGTCCAGATGAAGTCGCCGACCGCCAGCCCCGCCTGGTCGGCGAGCAGGTGCGTCAGCAAGGCGTAGGAGGCGATGTTGAACGGGACGCCCAGGAATACATCCGCCGACCGCTGATACAGCTGGAGCGACAGCCGGCCGTCGGCTACATAGGTCTGGAACAGGCAATGGCACGGCGCGAGGGCCATCGCGTGCAGGTCGCCCGGGTTCCATGCGGTGACGATCTGGCGGCGTGAATGCGGCTCGGTCCTGATCTGCCGGCTGAGTTCTTCAATCTGGTCGATGTGCCGCCCGTCAGCGGCGATCCAATCGCGCCACTGCTTCCCATACACCGGACCCAACTCGCCGTCGGCATCACACCACTCATTCCAGATGCTTACGCCACGCTCCTGCAGCCAACGCACGTTGGTGTCGCCACGCAGGAACCAGAGCAGTTCGACGAAAATGGACTTCAGGTGCAGACGCTTGGTCGTCAAAACCGGAAATCCGGCGCGAAGGTCGAATCGCATCTGGTGGCCGAAAACGGACAGCGTTCCCGTGCCGGTGCGGTCTGCTTGCTGCGTCCCGGTGTCTAGCACGCGCTGCATCAGGTCGAGATACTGCCTCATGTCGGTCGGCTAGCGTTCATCGACCGACCGGCAGCGTGTTCAGTTTTCCAGCCCTGTGGATATCGAGGATCATCACCTAACTCTGCACGCCCTGATCATGCCGGGCTCCGGCCGCGAGCCCACCGCGCGGAAGGTCGCCAGATACCCTCCCGCCGACGGCATCTCCTGCCGCGAGACCTGCCTATACCCCACCGCCGCGAACTCGCACTGGAGCAGCGCCGGCGGCGTGCCGTGCTCGCCGGTCGGCCGGTTGGCGTCGACCACCACGACCAGCCCGCCGGGCTTAAGCGACGGCCGCATCCGCCACAGGAACTCGAAAGGCTGCTCGATCTCGTGATACATGTGGATCATCAACACCCGGTCGAAGCTCGCCACGGGCAGCCGCGGGTCGGCGGGCAGGCCCAGCCGGACGCTGACATTCTCCAGCCGCTCGCGCGTCACCCGTTCCGCGAGCGCGTCGCGGGTGGCAGGAATGATGTCCTCCGCCAGCACCCGCCCGTTATGCCCGACCCGCGCCGCCGCGCGAATCGTGTAATATCCCTCGCCCGCACCGATGTCGGCGACCGTCATGCCGGGCGCGAGCCCCGCCTGGTTCATCACCGCGCCCGCTTCGTTGACGCGGTCGCGCGCCTCCTCGGTCGACCAGCGCGGCGAGACGATGTGCGCCACCGGCCGGTCGGGGGCGGGAAAGACCGGGCCATGCGCCGGACGCTCGGGGACCAGCGGTTTTGACCCGTCGCAAGCGGCGAGGAGGAGCAGGGCCCCCGCGATTGCACGCCCGTCCGCCACTATTCGACGTCCTCCACCGCGACCTTCTCCCCCGTCACCCGCTGCGACAGCGCCGCCGCCATGAACGGGTCGAGCGCGCCGTCCAGCACGTCGCCGGGCGCGGTCGATACGACACCGGTGCGCAGGTCCTTCACCAGCTGGTACGGCTGCAGCACATAGGACCGGATCTGATGGCCCCAGCCGATATCGGTCTTCGACGCGTTCTCCGCGCTGGCGGCCTGTTCGCGGATCGCCAGTTCGCGCTCGTAGAGCCGCGCGCGCAGCTGGTTATACGCCTCGGCCTTGTTCTTGTGCTGGCTGCGCTGGTTTTGGCACTGGACGACGATGCCGGTCGGGATGTGCGTGATCCGCACCGCGGAGTCGGTCGTGTTGATGTGCTGCCCGCCCGCGCCGCTCGCGCGATAGGTGTCGATGCGCAGATCGCTCTCGCTATAGTCGACCTCGATATTCTCATCGATCACCGGATAGACCCACACGCTCGAAAAGCTGGTGTGCCGTCGCGCCGACGAGTCATAGGGGCTGATCCGCACCAGCCGATGGACCCCGCTTTCGGTCTTGGCATAGCCATAGGCGTTCTCGCCCTTCAGCAGCAGCGTCGCCGACTTGATCCCCGCCTGCTCGCCCGCGTGATAGTCGATCATCTCGACCTTGTAGCCATGCCGCTCGGCCCAGCGCGTGTACATGCGCTGCAGCATCTCGGCCCAGTCCTGTGACTCCGTGCCGCCCGCGCCCGAGTTGATCTCGACATAAGTGTCGTTGGCGTCCGCCTCGCCCGACAGCAGCGCCTTGACCTTGTCCGCTTCGGCGCGCTCGGCCAGTGCCGCCAGTGCCGCGACGCCCTCGTCGACCATCGCATCGTCGCCCTCGGCTTCGGCCATCTCCATCAGCTCGACCGTGTCGGCCTGCTCATGCTCGATCGCCAGCGTGGCGGCGATCGCCTCATCCAGCCGCCGCCGCTCGCGCATCACCTCCTGCGCCGCCTTCGGATCGTTCCACAGTGCCTGGTCCTCGACCCGCGCGTTGAGTTCGTCGAGGCGGCGCAGCGCGCGGTCCCAGTCCAGGAAGCGGCGCAGCAACTGAAGCGCATCGTTGATCTGGTCGACATGAGCCTGCGCTTCGGCGCGCATCGTGATTTCCTTGCTGCGGACGTCGCGGCCCGACCGCCGCGATCCCGCTTCCTAGGATGCGGGGTAGAGGGAGCGGGAGCCCGGCTCAAGACCGGTCATCCGCCGATACAGGGATCGCGGCTAGTAGATACCCCCCTGCCGCTGCAGGAAGTCGCCATCGGACGGCGTCGGGCGCCGTCGGACCGGCGCCGCCGTCGCCGCAGCGGTTGGAATCGCCTCGCCATGCCGCGCCACGCGTCGCGGTTCGCTTTCTGGCTTGAACGCTTCCCAGATGACCGAGGCCTGCGGGTCCGGCGTCGGCCATGCGCCATAGACGGGCTGGCCGCTGGCGCGGTCGATCCGCACCATGCGGATGCCCGCGGGCGCACGGAACGGCAGCTTGTCCAATCCGTCATAGGCGTGAACGGCGAACTGCCGGAAGATTGGCGCCGCGAACGTGCCCCCCTGGATGCCGCCCAGGTTTCGGGGCTGATCGTAACCGATGTAGAGCCCGCCGATGAATTGCGGCGTCCCGCCGATGAACCAGACGTTGGTCGGCCCGGTAGTGGTTCCGGTCTTGCCGAACATCGGCCGGTTCAGATCGCGCAGCACGGTGGCGGTGCCACGCTGAATCACGCCTTCGGTGATGTGGACCATCTGGAACGCGGTCAGCGGATCGATCACCTGGCGCGTTCGGCCGGCGGGGCGCGGCATCGGCCTGCCGTTCCAGTCCGGCGCATTGCAGCCGTCGCAGGGCCGCCAGGCGTCGGGCCAGATCACGCGGCCGTGCCGGTCCTGGACGAAGTCGATCACCGTCGGCGTGTGCATCCGCCCCTGGTTCGCCAGCGTCGCATAAGCGTTGACCATGCGCAGCACGGTGGTGTCGCCCGCGCCCAGCGCGAACGCGAGATAAGGCTGATAGCTGCCGATCCCCATCCGCTTGATGGTGTCGACGACATGGCCCATGCCGACCGTGGCGGCGGTGCGCACTGTCATCAGGTTGCGGCTCTGCTCGATCCCCCAGCGCATCGTGTGCGGGCCGGTGCCTGGCTGATTGCCGAAGTTACGGAAGCATTTCTGCCCCAGATGGGCGCCCTGATAGACGCAGAACGGCGCGTCGACGATGATCGACGCGGGCGTCATACCGTTTTCGAGCGCCGCCGAATAGACGATCGGCTTGATCGTCGAGCCGGGCTGGCGGAGCGCCTGCGTCGCACGGTTGAACGCCTGCAGCCGCGCGTCGAACCCGCCCTGCATGGCGAGGACGCGGCCGGTCCCCGGCTCCTCGACCACGAACCCGCCCGACACGCGCGGCACCGAGCGCAGCGCGAACTGCTGGCCGATCGGCGCAACCGCCAGGATGTCGCCCGCCTGGATCGAGCGCCAGGCATTGCCGCCGACCCCGACCAGCGGCATCGCGGCGAGCGCGTCGGGCAGCGCTGCCTCCTGCCCGTCGGCAAAGCCCAGCCGCCAGCCGTCGCCGTCATGCGCGATCGCGATCGCCGCGCGCCAATTCTGGTAGTCGAGCGCGATATTGGTGTTGAGCAGCACCTGCCGCCAGTCATCGGGCGTGATGTCCTTGTGCGCCAACGGCCCGGACCAGCCGCGTCCCGACGCATAGCGCAACAGTCCGTCGCGCAATGCCTCCTGCGCCAGATCCTGCAACCGTCCGTCAAGCGACGTGCGCACCCACAGCCCGCCGGCATAGACGCTGTACGGCCCGTCATGGTCGGTTTCGCCGAACTTTGCGATCAGCTGGCGGCGGACTTCCTCAGTGAAATAGCTTCCTGCGCGCTCGTTGCGTGGCGGCTGGCGCGGCGCGGTGCCGAGCGGCTCGGTGTTGGCCTGCGCGAACTGGGCGTCGTTGATGTACCCGTTCTTGAGCATCTCACGCAGCACGTAATTCCGCCGTTCGAGCGCCCGGTCGGCGTGGCGCAGCGGATCGTAGTTGGAGGGCCCCTTGGGCAAGATCGCCAGATACGCCATCTGCGCGAGGCTGAGCTGGTTCAGCTCCTTGTCGAAATAAGCATGGCTCGCCGCCTCCACCCCGAACGCATTGCGCCCGAGCGCGATCTGGTTGAGGTACAGCTCCAGGATCTGCTGCTTGGTCAGGGTGCCCTCGATCCGGTACGCCAGGATCGCTTCGCGCACCTTGCGCGCGTAGCTGCGCTCGTTGCCGACCAGCAGGTTCTTGGCGACCTGCTGCGTGATCGTCGACGCGCCCCGCGCGCGCCGGTCGGAGGTGAGATTGTCCCAAAGCGCCGAGGCGATGCCGGGATAGTCGACGCCGTGGTGCGAGAAGAAGGTCTTGTCCTCGGCCGACAGGAAAGCGGCGATCAGCAGCCTGGGATATTCGTCGAACGACAGCTCCACCCGCCGCTCGCGCGCATAGGACTGGATCGGCGTGCCATCCGCGCCGCGTATGTTGGTCGGCAATGGCGGCTCATAGGTGCGCAGGCGGTCGACCGACGGCAGGTCGCGCGCGAACAGGAACCAGCCGGCGAGGATGAGAAGCCCGAACAGCAGCGCCGCCACCGCTGCCACTCTCCCCAGCCGGCGCAGCCACCGCCTTCCCGCCGGCTTGGGTGCGGACTCAAGACCGGCAGAAGGAGCAGCGGACGCCATGACAGCGCCGGGCGTTAGCAGCCCGCCCGCTGCGCGTCACCCCGGCTACCGTGCCGCCATCCGTCGAGCGAAGTGCACCTCGACCGCACGGGTGACGCTTTCCGCAATACGATTACGCCCCTCAGCCGAGTTGAGGAACCCCGCCTCCGCCGGATTGGAGATATAGCCCGTCTCGAACAGGATGCTCGGCAGATCCGGCGCCTTCAGCACCATCAGCGACGCCATGCGATGAAACACGGGTCTGGTCGCGATCAGCGGGCGCGCCTCGCGGCCGAGCAGCTGGGCAAAGGCGGCGGACTGGTTCATCGTGTCGCGCTGCGTCAGGTCGATCAGGATCGAACGGACATCCGCGCCCTCGCCGCCGAGATCGAGACCGCCGATCACGTCCGCCCGGTTCTCCCGCGCCGCCAGCCGCGCGGCTTCCTTGTCGGACGCGACCTCCGACAGCGTATAGACCGACGCGCCGCTCGCATCCTCGCCCGCGGTGCTGTCGCAGTGGATCGAGATGAACAGGTCGGCGTGAAGGCGGCGCGCAATGCCGAACCGCTCGCGCAGCACCAGATAGCGGTCGTCGTCGCGGGTCAGCGCCACGCGTACCCGGCCGCTGGCGAGCAGCGTGTCGCGGATCGCCTTGGCGATGCGCAGGGTCACATCCTTCTCGCGCAACCCGGTCACCGGGTTGATCGCGCCCGGGTCGACCCCGCCATGCCCGGCGTCGATCACGACCAGCGGCCGGTCGCCGTCACCGCGGACCCGCGGCAACGGCGGCGGCGGGCTCGCCGGCGGCACGTTCTGGACCACGCGATAGGTCGAGCGGCGCCCGAACGAGAAGCGGAAATAGCGCGACCACCCCGCCTCGCCCGCCGCGGTGAAGGTCGCCGCCGACGCGGGCTGCAGCTCGAGGCGCAGCTCCCGCCCGCCGGCCTCGAACCCGGCATCACCGACCACCGCCGGCCGCAGCAGGTCGAGCGCGATGCGTGCGCCGCCGGACGAGCGGCGCTGACGGATGCGGCCGACAACGCCCGCTGCGCGGCCGCCGCTCCCGGGTGTCGCGCCCGTCACCTGGATCAGGATTTGTCGCGTGTCCGCCGCGACCAGACTGGCGGCATCGGCGACCGGCGCATCGAAGCGAACGATCACGCGCCCGTCCGCGACGCGCACACTCTGGACGGCGGCCGCGAGTGCGCCGCCCGGCCAGCATCCGATCAACAGCGCGAGCAACGCCAGCATCGCCCGGCCCTGCCGCGATCGTGCCGTCTGCGTCCAGCCCCACTCCATCTACGCTTACCCCTGTCGCCTTTGCCGGTTGCAGGGCACCGACCTGAAACCGCCCTCCTCGCATGCTCGCCGGTACGGTCCCGCCGGACGATGTCCTACCGCGCCACCGATCATTAACGAGGCAAGGTTAATGCACGATGAGGCGCCGCCGGAACGCGGTGTTGATCGCCGAAGCCGCGCAGTTGCGATACGCAAAGGGCGATGCTACCTGATGGTCAGCGCCCGTGCGTTCCCGTTGCGGAACGACCGTTTTCGTCGGCGCAAAAACGGCCGCGTCGTTCTGACGCGGTCAACCAGGTTGACGCTCGAATGACATATCCATCCCGCCCCGCGACCCTTCCGGCTCCGGCCGGCGGGCGTTCGCGCTGCGGGGCGCGCAGGGCATTGCGACCCGCGCATGCGTCTCGAGCGGATGCAGTTGCCCACCATCGCGCGCGGAACCGGCTCACCGCCGGCCTTTCCGCCGCCCCTGACTGGCGCGCGCGCCACCCCTTGCTGGCGCGTGCGTGGAGAACTTTACATGACCACACGCATGCTGATCGACGCGCGCCACCGGGAAGAAACCCGCGTGGCGGTCGTCAAGGGAAACCGGATCGAGGAGTTTGATTTCGAGAGCGCCGAGCGCAAGCAGCTCAAGGGCAACATCTATCTCGCCAAAGTAACTCGGGTCGAGCCGTCGCTGCAGGCGGCGTTCATTGATTATGGGGGCAACCGCCACGGCTTCCTTGCCTTCAGCGAAATCCATCCCGACTACTACCAGATCCCCAAAGAGGATCGCGAAGCACTGCTCCGCGAAGAGGCCGAGCACGCCGCCGAGGAAGCGGAGCTGCGGGCGCGGCAGGACGCCGAGGATGACGATGCGGACGGCGACGACGAGGACGACCCCGCCGACGAGGTAGGCTCGGCCGGCGACGACGATGCCGACCATCACGAAGACCATGACGCTGCGGAGGAAGACGCCGCCGAGCGTCCGCGCGCCGGCGGGCGCAATGGTGACGATCAGGTCGAGGCGCTGCGTCAGCGCCGCATGAACCTGCGCCGCCGCTACAAGATCCAGGACGTCATTCACCGCCGCCAGGTGCTGCTGGTTCAGGTCGTCAAGGAAGAGCGCGGCAACAAGGGAGCGGCGCTGACGACCTATCTGTCGCTGGCCGGGCGGTACTGCGTGCTGATGCCCAACACGTCGCACGGCGGCGGCATCAGCCGCAAGATCAGCAATGCGGGCGATCGCAAGCGGCTCAAGTCGATCATGGCCGACCTGCAGCTGCCGCCCTCGATGGGCTGCATCGTGCGCACCGCGGGGCTGCAGCGCACCCGCGTCGAGATCAAGCGCGACTTCGACTATCTCGCCCGGCTGTGGGACGAGATTCGCGAGAACACGCTCAAATCTTCCGCCCCGGCGCTGGTCTATGGCGACAGCGACCTGGTCAAGCGCGCGATCCGCGACATCTACAACAAGGACATCGACGAGGTGATCGTCGAGGGCGAGGACGGCTATCGCCACGCCAAGGACTTCATGAAGCTGCTGATGCCGTCGCATGCGCGTCGCGTGAAGCAATATGCCGACGCGGTACCGCTCTACCAACGTGCGGGTGTCGAGGATCAGCTGGCCGCGATGTACAACCCCGTCGTCCAGCTGAAGTCGGGCGGCTATCTCGTCATCAACCCTACCGAGGCTTTGGTGTCGATCGACATCAACTCGGGCCGCTCGACGCGCGAGCACAATATCGAGCAGACCGCGACCGCAACTAACCTGGAAGCCGCGCAGGAGATCGCGCGCCAGCTCCGCCTGCGCGACATGGCGGGCCTCGTCGTCATCGACTTCATCGACATGGACATGGGATCCAACGTCCGGAAGGTCGAGAAGGCGATGAAAGAGGCGCTGAAGGACGACCGCGCCCGTATCCAGGTCGGCCGGATCAGCTCGTTCGGGCTGATGGAAATGAGCCGCCAGCGGCTGCGCACGGGGGTGCTGGAGGCGTCGACCCGCGGCTGCCCGCATTGCGAAGGCACCGGGCTGGTCCGTACCGCAGCGTCGGCGGGGCTGTCGGCGCTGCGGCTGATCGAGGACGAGGCCGCCCGCGGCCGCGGCTCGTGCATCACGCTGCGCGCTTCGCAGGAAGCCGCCGTCTACGTCCTCAACCGCAAGCGTGCGGACATCGCCGAGATCGAGGACCGTTACGGCGTCCAGGTCGAAATCCTCCCCGACCGCGAGGAAGAAGGCGCGCGGATGGCCGTCGAGGTCTCCGGCCCGCCCCCCGCTCATGCACCCCGGATCGAGGCGCTGGTCGTCGAGGAAGATGACGACGTTCTCGACGAGGTCGAAGAGGACGAGATCGAGGAAGCGGACGAGGAGCGCACCGAGCAGCCACGCCCTCGTGAAGAGCGGGCTGGCGAGGGAGACGGCGAAGGCGGACGCAAGCGCCGCCGCCGCCGGCGACGCGGCGGCCGTCGCGACGGCGGCGACCAGCCGGGCGAGGCCGGTGAGGCGCTCGATCCGTCGGACGAGCTCGAAGGGTCGGAAGAACAGGCCGAGTTCGCCGGCGAGCAGCCGGCCGGCATCGGCGAACCGCAGGAGGGCGGCGATCGCGGCGATGATCGCGCTGCCGAGCAGGGCGGTGAGGATAGCCGTCGCCGCCGCGGTCGTCGGGGTCGCCGGGGAGGACGTCGCGGCGAGGGCCGCGAGACCGGCGCGACTGGCGACCATGGTGACGAGGGCGCCGCACCGTCTGACGAGGCCGAGCCCGAGACGATCGAAGCGGCCGACGCAGGCCATGTCGTTAGCCCGCTCGACCTGCCGCCGACCGCACCTGCATCGGTGGAGGACGAAGCACGCTCCCGGCCGCGCCGTCGCCGCGCTCGTACCGTTGTCGCCGAGGCTGAGGTGACGAGCGACGCCGCGGCGCCGACCGCCGACATTGAAGTGTCGAGGGAGGCGAGCGCGGCACCGGCTGCCGAGTTCGTCGGGGAAGCCCCCGCGAAGCCCCGCCGCGCGCGCCGCAAGCCGGTGGCGGCTGAAGCCGAAACCGCGGCGGAAGCTGTTCCGGCGGACGCCGGTCCGGCAGAAGACGAGGCACCGGCGCCCAAGCGCCGCTCACGCCGCAAGGCGGTCACGGCGACGGGCGAAGCGGCCCCGGCCGAGGTGGTGGAGCAGCCTATGGCCGAAGCCGTCGACGCGCCGCCGCCGCCGGAGGCGGCGAACGACGCTGACGACCCTGCCGATGCGACACTTGCGACCGGCCAGGACGGCACGCTCGAAGACGGTGCGTCAGCCGATGCCGAAGCTGCCGCCCCCCCGCGACGCGGCTGGTGGCAGCGCACCTTCGGGGCGTAAGGAAATCCCCCGCCAGGCCTTGGCGGGGGGTACTTGACCAAAAACTGGTGCGGCGGCGCTGCCGCGGCTAGTAGCTGCGCATGCGCCGTTTCGACGAACTCTCCGAACGCGAGGTGCTGGCCGTCGCCATCGCCAACGAGGAGGAGGACGGGCGTATCTATGCCGACTTCGCGGAACATCTGCGCGGCCATTATCCCGACAGCGCCGCCCTGTTCGATGACATGGCCGCCGAGGAGGACGAGCACCGGCGTGCGCTGATCGACCTCTATGTCGGCCGGTTCGGGCGACACATGCCCTATGTCACGCGCCGCGACCTGCGCGGCGCCTACGCGCCCGCATCGCCCCGCGCCACCATCCGGCGCGGGATCGATGCGATCCGCGACGAAGCACAGCGGATGGAGCGCGCCGCCGGGCTGTTCTATCGCCAGGCGGCCGAACGCACCGCCGATGCCGCGGTCCGCAAGCTGCTCGGCGATCTCGCCGCTGCCGAACAGGACCATCTAAAGACCGCCGCGGGGATCGAGGCCCGGCGCCTGCCGGGCGACAGCCGTGTCGCCGAAGACGAGGCGGCACGCCGCCGTTTCGTGCTGCAGATCGTTCAGCCGGGGCTGATCGGGCTGATGGACGGCTCTGTCTCCACGCTTGCCCCGGTCTTCGCCGCCGCCTTTGCGACGCGCCACCCCCATGATGCGTTCCTGGTCGGCATGGCGGCGTCGATCGGCGCGGGCATCTCGATGGGCTTTGCCGAGGCGCTGGCCGACGATGGTAAGCTGTCTGGGCGCGGGGCCCCGTTGCTGCGCGGTCTCGTGTGCGGTGCGATGACGACCGCCGGCGGCGTCGGGCATACCCTGCCCTTCCTGCTCGGCGATTTCTGGACCGCCACCATCGTCGCCGCGCTGGTGGCGGTGGTCGAGTTGGGCGTCATTGCCTGGATCCAGTTCCGCTACATGGACACCCCACCCCTGTCCGCCGCCGCCAAGGTGATGCTGGGCGGCGCGCTGGTGGTCGCCGCGGGTGTCCTGATCGGCGGCGGCTGACCGGTCCCGCGCCGCACCGGCAGCGCGGTCCTTCACCTGCAGTTCAACTGCGCGGCTGTCCTGTCGCAGCGCAACCTGCTAGGCCGACGTCCGTGATCCGACGCTTCCTCCGTGCGCCCCTGCGACAGGCGAAGCGCGCTCTTGCGGCGCTCACGGCCTGCTCGCTACTCTGGGCGCAGCCTGCCGCCGCGCAACAATCGATCCTGCGCGACGCGGAGACCGAAGCCTGGTTTGCGGCGATGATGGACCCGCTCGCGCGCGCGGCCGGTCTCGATCCGCGTGACGTCAAGGTGGTGCTGATCCAGGACGAGGAGATCAACGCCTTCACCGCGGGCGGCCAGACGATCTACGTCAATTCGGGCCTGATCTTCGCCGCCGACAACGCCAATGAGGTGCAGGGCGTGCTGGCGCATGAGCTCGGTCACGTCGCCGACGGGCACGTCATCCTCGCCGATGCAGGCGCGCGGCCGTCGATGGGCATCTCGCTGCTGTCGATGCTGCTGGGCGTTGCGACGATGGCGGCGGGCGGCGGCGAGGCGGGGGCGGGGATCATCGCCGCGGGGCAGCAGGCGGCGCTGGGTCGCTATCTCGCGTTCAGCCGCGTGCAGGAGGCGACCGCCGACGCGACCGGCCTGCGTTTCCTGACCACCGCGGGGATCACCGGGCGCGGCATGCTGTCCTTCTTCAAGAAGCTCCAGCAGCAGGAATATCGCTACGGCATCGCCAACATCGATCCCTTCATGCAAACCCACCCGCTGTCCGGCGACCGTATCCAAACCCTGACCGGCGACGTGCAGCGCGCGCCCGCGTACAACACCCGCCCCGACGCTGCGCTCGACGAGCAGTTCCGCCGCATCAAGGCGAAGCTGGAAGGCTATGCGATGCCGGTCGAGCGCACGCTGCGCGACTATCCCGACACCGACCAGTCGCTTTATGCCCATTACGCGCGCGCTTATGCCTATCACAAGCAAGGCGTGCCCGACCGCGCTGACGCCGAAGCCGCAGCCCTGGTCCGCGCGCAGCCCGACGATCCATACTTCCTCGAAGTGCAGGGCCAGATCCTGCTCGAAGCCGGGCGACCGCGCGACGCGCTCGCGCCGCTGCGGCTGGCGACCGAGCATTCGCGCTATAATCCGCTGATCGCCACCACCTACGGCCATGCACTGATCGCAACGGAAGACCGCGCGAACTATGCCGAGGCGACGCGAGTGCTGCGCACCGCGGTCGGGCGTGACGACGACAACCCGTTCGCCTGGCTGCAGCTCGGCACGGTTTACGAGCTGACCGGTGACACCGCGCGGGCGGCGCTGGCGACGGCCGAGCGCGCGAGCATGACCAACGACCAGCGCACCGCACAGGCTAGCGCGCGTTATGCGATGGCAAACCTGCCCGCCAACACGCCGGACTGGATCAGGGCGCAGGACATCGCAATGGCTTCCCAGAACGCGCAGTGCGCGGCGAACCGGCGCCTGCGCCAATGCCGCTGAAAAGCTGGGTACTGTCCGCCGTCGCGCTGGTCGGCGCGCTGGCCGGGGCGGGCACGGTCTATGCGCTCGACCAGGCGCAGCCCGGCGGCATAGTCGGGCCGCAGGTCCGCGCCTATCTGCTCGCGCATCCCGAGGTCATTACCGAGGCGATGCAGGCGCTGCAGGATCGCGAGTCGAGCAAACTCATCGCCGCGCATCGCGACGCGATCGTGCGCCCCTATGCCGGTGGCTGGGCCGGCAACGCGCGGGGCGATGTCACCGTGGTCGAGTATTTCGACTATAATTGCGGGTTCTGCCGCGCCAGCCTGCCCGCGCTGCAGCAGATGCTCGCCCGCAATCCCGGCGTCCGGCTGGTGTATCGCGAGCTGCCGATCCTGTCCGACGAAAGCCGCACCGCCGCCCGGGTCAGCCTGGCGGCGGCGGCGACCGGCCCTGCACAGTACCGCCGCTTCCACGCCGCGCTCTATGCCGCCGGCCCGGTCAGCGCCGCCACCATCAAGGCCGCCGCGAAGGACGCGGGCGTCGATCCGGCGCGCGTCCCGGGGGATGCCGACGCCGAGATTGCGCGCAACCTGCAGCTGGCGAGCCTCCTCAATCTCAACGGCACGCCCAGCTGGGTGATCGGTGACCGGGTGCTGGCGGGCGCGCAGCCGGTCGAAGTACTGGAGGACGCGATCCGCGCCGCGCGCCGCCGCTAGGCTGCCGGCGGCGCACTGGCGGGCCGGGCCGCACGCGCCTACATCCGTGACGTGACCGAAACCATCCTCGCCGTCGCCGATGTCGCCAAGACCTATGCGAGCGGTGTCGTCGCGCTGCACGCGACCGATCTCGCGATCCGCAAGGGCGAGATTTTCGCGCTGCTCGGGCCCAATGGCGCGGGCAAGACGACGCTGATCTCGATCATCTGCGGCATTGTCACGCCGTCGGCGGGAACCGTCACCGTCGCCGGACACGACGCGCAGCGCGACTACAAGTCCGCGCGGCGCACCATCGGGCTGGTGCCGCAGGAGCTGTCGGTCGACATGTTCGAGACGGTGCTCGCGACCGTCAGGTTTAGCCGGCGTCTGTTCGGCCTCGCCGCGCACGATGCCCATATCGAACAGGTGCTGCGCGACCTGTCGCTGTGGGACAAACGCGACGCCAAGATCATGGAGCTGTCGGGCGGCATGAAGCGCCGCGTCCTCATCGCCAAGGCGCTGGCGCACGAACCGGCGATCCTGTTCCTAGACGAGCCGACCGCGGGCGTCGACGTGGCGCTGCGCCGCGACATGTGGGCGCTGGTCCACCGCCTGCGCGCGCAGGGCACCACCGTTATCCTCACCACGCATTACATCGAGGAGGCCGAGGAGATGGCCGACCGGGTGGGCGTGATCGACAAGGGACGGCTGCTGCTCGTCGATGACAAGGCGGCGCTGATGGCGAAGCTGGGCAAACGCCGGCTCGACCTGACGCTGGCCGAGCCGCTGACCGCCGTTCCCGCCGCGCTGGAACGCTGGGCGCCGACGATCGAGCATGACGGCCGCACGCTCCGCTACACCTTCGACGCGCGTGAGGAGCGGACCGGCATCCCCTCGCTGCTGACTGCGCTGCGCGAGCAGGGGATCGGGTTCAGGGACCTGGAGACGTCGAAGTCCAGCCTGGAGGATATCTTCGTCGATTTGGTGGGGGAGCGGGCGTGAATCTCCACTCGATCTGGGCGATTTATCGTTTCGAGATGGCGCGCGCGCTTCGCACGCTGTGGCAGTCGCTCGTCACGCCGGTGCTGACCACGTCGCTGTATTTCATCGTCTTCGGCGGCGCGATCGGGAGCCGGATGTCGAGCGTCGACGGCATCGGCTATGGCAGCTTCATCGTGCCAGGGCTCGTCATGCTCTCTCTCCTGACGCAGTCAATCAGCAACGCGTCCATCGGCATCTATTTCCCGAAGTTCACCGGCACGATCTTCGAGATCCTGTCGGCGCCGGTCTCCGCGTTTGAGCTGGTGATCGGCTATGTCGGCGCGGCGGCGACCAAGTCGGTGGTGCTGGGGCTGATCATCCTCGCCACCGCCGCCTGTTTCGTGCCGCTGCCGGTCGCGCACCCGGTCGTCGCGATCCTGTTTCTGCTGCTGACCAGCCTCGCCTTCTCGCTGTTCGGCTTCATCATCGGGGTGTGGGCGAAGGGTTTCGAGCAGCTGAACTTCGTCCCCGCGCTGCTGATCACGCCGCTGACCTTCCTGGGCGGCGCCTTTTACTCGATCACCATGCTGCCGCAGCCGTGGCGGACGGTGAGCCTGTTCAACCCGGTCGTGTATCTGGTCAGCGGCTTCCGCTGGAGCTTCTTCGGCCGCGGCGACGTGCCGATCGTCTTCAGCCTGGCGGCGACCGCAGCGTTCCTGCTGCTGTGCCTCGCGGTGATCGCATGGGTCTTCAAGACGGGGTGGCGGTTGAAGAACTAGGCTCGCCGCAGCGAAATAGCGCCGCTATTTTGCGCCTCGGCGGCGAGCCCGGCCGGCGGCGCGCAAGCGATGACCGACGACGCGGCTTTGCCGCGGCGGAGCTGGAAAATCTTGTCGCCGCCTTGTCATTCTTTGCTAGTATGCTAGCAAGCTAGCATATGACTGACGGCCGCAAGCAGCAGTTCAACGTCTACCTGCCGCCCAATCTGGTGCGCCGCATCAAGCGCCGCGCGCTCGACGACCAGCTGTCCTTGTCCGATCTCGTCCAGCGCGTGCTGGAGGATCATCTCGCCGGAGGAGCCGCCGATGACCGACCCTGATCCGCTTGCCGGGTTCGACCTCGCGGTGCAGCCGATGGTGCATGTCGAGGCGATGGGGCCGGCGCTCGACTTCTACGAGGCGCTGGGCGGGCGGCGGCTGTTCGGCAGCCGCGACGGCGACTGGGCGCTGCTGCGCTTCGGGACCGGGACGCTGAGCCTGCTCGCGCATCCGCCCGGGCCGAACGGCGAGGGTGTGGTGGAGCTGCAGTTCACCAGCCGCACGCCGCTCGACCGGATCGAGGCGCAGCTCCGCGCTACGGCGCCCGAGCGGATCGAGCGCGGCGTCGCCGATGAGGCGTTCGGACGCATGCTCCAGCTGCGCAGTCCCGACGGGCTGATCGTCAAGCTGCTCGAACTCGATCGCGACCTGATCGAGTAACTAGCGCATCACCGGCAGCGTCACCTTCGACCCCGCGCAGATGCGCTGTTCCGCCGGGCGGTAATCCCCCGGCTGCGCCCGGGCGATGTTGGGAACGAAGGTCTGCGGGTTGCGGTCGATCATCGGGAACCAGCTCGACTGGACCTGCACCATGATCCGGTGCCCCGCCTTGAAGACATGGTCGTGGTCGCGCAGCGGCACGTCCCAGGCCATGACGCGGTTCGGCGTCAGCGCCTGCGGTGCGGTGTCGCTCGCGAGGAACCGGCCGCGCCGCACCTCCATCGCGACCGGCAGCTGATAGCCGTTGAGCTGACGCGCATAGTCGCCCGGCCGGCCGTGCTGCGCGTCATAGGGCTCGGCATCACCGGGCAGCACGTCGATCAGCTTGACGACAAAATCGCTGTCGGTGCCGCTGGTCGACGCCATCAGCGTCGCCGCCAGCCTGCCGGTCACGACCAGATCGTGATCGAGCGGCGTTGATACCCAGCTCAGCACGTCCGGCCGATGATCGACAAAGCGCTGGTCGTCCGACTCCCAGGTCCGCCAGTCGGGGGACAGATAGGTGCCCGACATCGGCCGCAGGCGGAACGGCACGGGATTGACGGGGTCGCTGACATAGCTGCGGCACGCCTCCCCCGCCGCAGGCGCGGTGAAGGATAGCGAGCCGTCGGCGCGCAAGTACAGCGCCGTCGCTGTAGCGCCTGCGGGCGGCCAGGCGGCATAGGTCCGCCACTGGTTCGACCCTGACTCGAACATCTTGACCCGCCAGTCGGGCCGCGGTCCCGTGCCGTGCCGTGCAGCCAATAGCGGAAGAACGGGGCCTGAATCTGCTCCTTGAATTCCTCGCCCGACGCCGCGCCGATCGGCACGCGGCCGCCACCGACGGTGTCGCCCCTGCCCTGCCAGCCGCCATGATTCCACGGGCCCGCAACCATCTGCGCCAGGTGATCGGGGTCGTTCTGCGCCTGCCGCTCGTAAATGCGCCACGATCCCCACGGGTCTTCCTGGTCCCAGAAGCCGGCGACGTTGAGCGTCGGCACCGTCGTCCGGCCCAGGGCGTCCGACCAGCGCTGGCCGGAGTAGAATGCGTCGTGATTGGGATGGTCGAGCAGCGCGGTGAACATCGCCGAGCCGCCGTGGAGGTAGTTGCGATCAATCGCCTCCGCGTTTCCCTGCTGCAGGAAGAAGTCGTAGGTGTCGGTGGTCGGATAAGTGAAGGTCCAATTGTCCTTCGCCATCTGCAGCGACGACACCCAGTCCGTCGCATAGGTCAGCCGCAGCGCGCCGTTGCGGTGCAGGTCGTCCGACTGCCAGTAATCGATCCACGCCGCCTGCGGGCTGACCGCCTTTAACGCCGGATGCGGGTGGACCAGCGCGATCGCCGCGGCGAAACCGGGATAGGACACGCCCCACATCCCGACCCGGCCATTGTTCGGCCGAACGTTCTTCACCAGCCAGTCGATCGAGTCATAGGCGTCGGTCGACTCGTCGGTCGCGTGACGGTCGCCCCTGCCGGTGCTATCCACATGGATTGCCGTCGACAGCGTGAAAACGCCCTCCGACCGGAATCGCCCGCGCATCGACTGAAAGACGAGGATATAGCCGTCGGTCATCAGCGATCCGTAGCGCGCCGCCTGCGCCGGCGTCGGCGCGGCGGCGGGGACGCCATAGGGCGTGCGCTGGAACAGGATCGGCAGCGGCGCGGTCGTGTTCCTGGGCCGGAAGATCACCGTCTGCAGCCGCACGCCGTCGCGCATCGGGATCATCACTTCCTCGAAGGTGAAGGGCGACTCGGCCGCGGCGGGGACGGCGGCTGGGGCGGCGGGGGGGGGCAGAGTCTGGGCGCCCAGCGCGAGTGGCGCGATGGCGGCGAGGAGAGCGGCGACAAGGCGCATGGACATGGCTCCGGTGGATCGCGTCAGCTTAGCCGAAGCGGCGAACGCTACAATGCCGGCTCACCTCACCGCCGCTGGATCGACATCCGCACTGCGGGCCGCAGCACGAGATGCCCCAGATCGCCCGCCGCATGCACGGCCATCGCGGCCCACAGGCTTCCCGTTGTCAGGTAGAAGGACGTCAAGCCCAGCGCGACCACCGCCGTCGCCGCCATCCCGCGCCAGCCCTGATAGCGATGCGCGGCACCGAACAGCAACGCCGCGACGCCGAACGCGACCACAGCATCGCCCGCGACCTGCACCATCAGCAGCGGCAGCAGCAGGCGGAAATACGCCTCCTCGGTCAGCCCGGCCGTGACCGCCACCGCCGCCGCCCAGCCGAGATCGCCCGGCTCGCCCGGCCGTATCGCGCTCGCGTCGCCGAACAGCGTGCCCTCGGGCTTCCCGCGCCAGGCACGGCAGGCGCTCAACACCAGGCCGGCGGCGACGCCGATCGCGACCCCCACCCCGCCCGCGCCCGCGAGGTACAGCCGTTCCCCGGCGCCGAGTTCCTGAACACCCAGCAGTACCTGCACCGGTGCGAACTCGGGCGGCAGCAGCACCAGTGCGGACCATCGCCCCATCACGCCCAGCACCACGATCGTGGTCAGCCCGAAACGCAGCCAGCTTGCCGCCAGCACCATCGGATAGCGGCCACGGTCGGCAGGCGCGCTTCGTCGGGGGCCGAACAGCATCCACGCGAGCGGCGCCAGCGCGACGAGCAAAAGCCCCGCCGCGAGCAGCCGCTCACCCAATCCGGTGTTCGCCCCCGACCCAGCGCACCGTGCCCGACGAGGCGCGCATCACGACGCTTTCGGTGGTCATCCGCCCGCCCTTGCGCTTGACGCCGTCGAGCAGCGACCCGTCGGTCACCCCGGTGGCCGCGAAGATGCAGTCGCCCTTCGCCAGGTCGGTCAGATCATATTGCCGGTCGAGATCGGTCACACCCCATTTGGCCGCGCGTGCGCGCTCGTCGTCGTTGCGGAACAGCAGCCGTCCCTTGAACTGACCCCCGACGCAGCGCAGCGCCGCTGCGGCGAGCACCCCCTCCGGCGCGCCGCCCGACCCCATATAGATGTCGACGGTGGTATCGGGGTTGGTCGTCGCGATCACGCCGGCGACGTCGCCGTCGGGGATCAGCATGATGCCGCAGCCCAGCGCGCGCAGCTCGGCGATCAGCGCCTCGTGGCGCGGCCGGTCCAGGACGCAGGCGATGATCTCGCCCGGCGTACAGCCCTTGGCGGCGGCGACGGCACGGACATTGTCCGACGGTGACTTGTCGAGGTCGATCACGCCCTCGGGATAGCCCGGTCCGACCGCCAGCTTGTCCATGTACACGTCGGGTGCGTTGAGCAGTCCTCCCGCCTCGGCGATCGCCAGCACCGCAAGGCTGTTCGGCCCCGCTTTGGCGCAGATCGTGGTGCCCTCCAGCGGGTCGAGCGCGATGTCGATCTTCGGCCCGCCGTCCTGCGCCGCGCCGACCTTTTCACCGATATACAGCATCGGCGCCTCGTCGCGTTCGCCTTCGCCGATCACGACCGTGCCGTCGATCTCCAGCTCGTTGAGCGCGGCGCGCATTGCCTCCACCGCCGCCGCATCAGCCGCCTTTTCGTCGCCCCGCCCAACCAAGGTCGACGCCGCCACCGCCGCCGCCTCCGTCACCCGCACCATCTCCAGCACGAGCACGCGGTCGAGCACCTGGCTGGCGCCGGTGGTGGGTACAGTCATGCCTGGCGAGCTCCGGAATTGCTGCGGAGCTGGCCAGCCCCGGTCGCCGTCTCCTACAGATCAGCGGAGCGACCCGCAAACAGGAAACCACCGCCGCGCAGCGCCCGGGCTACCCGCTCGAAATCCCTGACCATGACGACGAAACAGCCTCGGCTGCGGCCCAGCCGGCCGTACCGGGCAAGGAACCACGGACTGACATAGCCGTGAAGGTCCGGCGTAGTATGGACCCAGATTTTGCGCGAACGCGCGATGTCGTTGCTCGGGTCAAAGCCGCGCATGGCCAGAAATGCGTCATGCCCGGGATCGTGACCGCGGCTTTCTACGGAGAAGGCGCCGAGCGAGGACATGTACGACCCGTCAATGTTGCTGAAATAATCGGCACTGCCTTCGTTGCCGGGGTCGCTATAGCGGCCGTGGGCGACGTAAAGCGCGAGCGGCATCGCCGCAGGATCGGCGAGATCGATCAGCCACAACCGCCGGACACCGCTGGGCCGCGAGAAGTCGACCACTGCGATCGTGCTGTGACCATGCAACGGACAGCCTAGCGCCGCCAGCCGGTCCAGCGCCGCGCCGAGCAGTCCCGACGGCACCACGTCGAGTGTTGCCGCGCGCGACTGCGCCGCTGCACGCGCCTGCGCGCCGCCCGCGCAGTCGGGCGGCGGCGGACCGGCCGCGCCACGACGGCCAGCGGAGTGTTGGCGGTGCCGGCCTCGCCCGTCGATCTGCCGCAGCGCGATACGCGGTACCGCCAACACCCGGACCTTGGTAAAATCGCGGCAGGCGGAGGAGTTGGACAAGGAGCCTTGCTCGGGACAGAAGATCCGGACACGCCGGATCGGCACGCCGCCGCACCGCCCTGCCAGCTCCGTGTCCGACGAAGGGGGGTCACCCACTCTGACACGATGGAAACTCAGCGACGCTTGCGCGGCGTCGTTAGTACTGCCCAACGAAAAGATGATGCTGATCTCCGGCGATGTCGGTCGCAGGGTGATCAGCCAGCCCCGCAACGCACATCGCGCTCCCTCGCCGCCCATCGACGGTATGTCGGATGCCTTGATCGCCAGCACATGCGTCGCCTGATCGGCCCGCGCGGCTGCGGGCAGTGCGAACAGGATCAGCATGATGAGCGGAAGCCATTTTGTCGCCGGACGCCCCCAAATCATGGCCTGCCTCTCTACCAGAAGGTTCAGATCGGATGGCCGCGCGTGCGTCATTCGGCCGCATGCGGCACTGTACCTGTCCTGCCGCTTACGACGGCGGTGACTGCTTTTCAGGCGGCAGCGGCGTAACGGACGCAGGTGGAGGGCTCGTGGCCGCCGCCGGCTCTGCGGCTTCGATGTTGCTGATGCCCAGACCCGTGGCGATAAGCGCCCGTTCGGGTTGACCGAAACACCGCACATACGGGTTCACCTTTGGCCGCAAGCCGTCCGCGACGATCTGTACCAGCCGGGCGCGGATCATCAGGCTGTCGAATGTCGTGAACGGTACGGTGCCCGTGGCTCCTTTGCTCAGGCTGAAACAGAAGTCGTGCAGCGCTTCCGGCGTCATCTGCCTGCCCAACACCGCAGATAAGGTGGTCGACGATCCCAAGACGGTGCCGAGCAAGGGGCCGCTGCCGCCATCATTCAGCGGCACGGCCCTGGCGATCGTATCCAGGTCGACGCGGCCTGCGGGCCGCGTGTCGTCTAGCGCGGCGAGATCGCCGGCCGGGCGGGTCAAGCTGCGCGTACCGAGCAACGTCAGCGTGATGGTGGCGATCCGGATGCCGGACGGGCTGGTCAGGACGAGCTGCACCCGGCTCGGATCGTTTCGGGACGGCCCCAGCGGCGTATTATAGCCTGCATGCACGTCTGCATTGGGCAGGTGAAGCGCGACGTCCGCCGCGGCGGCGGCGGCCGTCAGGATGGGCGTGATCCCGGGTGTCACCAGTTTTCTTGCCAGCGGACCCAGCACGCCTGAGCCCGGATCGGTATGGGCGGTGACGCTGAACGCGTAACTCACGGTCGCGTGAAAGGTGTCGTCGGGCCGCAGGAGGTGAAGCAGGGTACGAGAGCCAGCGTTGACCGACGATTGCCAATGATCGCGATCGGTGCGCTCGAAATGGATCAACGGCACCGCCGGATATGTCGTGGTGTCCTGCTGCACGACCAGCGAAAGATCGAGGGTGGACACGCGACGGTGGCCGAGCAGGGTGCTCATGATGCCGTCCAGCGCCCGCCCGGCAGCCGAGCGCGCCTCGATGGTCGTGCTCGACCCGAACCCGCTCTCGGCCACCACCACGGCGTCGACCAAGTAATAGGCATCGTTCTCGTCGCCGCCCGCCGGCGGATGCGCCATGCAGATTTCGGCGGGCGACAGTCCGGCCGCCGTTGGTCGGGGTGTGCACCCCGTCGAGGCCGCCGGCACGGACGTCGATGCCTGGGCCATCGCCGGCGTGGAAGGCAGCACAGCCGCGGCCGCACCAAGCCAGTCCCAGAAACGTGGAGCGCGCACGATCATTCCCCCTGATCGGCTCCACACTTGCCCAAGTCTGACAACCGGTCAGGCATAGAACAACATGGTCGACCGGGGCCGGCAAGTTAAAGAAAATTAACTAAGCACATCGCCCGCGGTTCGGACGCCGATCCGCGCCGCAGTGCTGAGACGTCCTACCATCCGACCGTCACCCCTACTCGGCCCCCGGTAGACCCGCGCCGGGTCGAGCCGGCGATGCCGCCCGACAGGTAGACCCGGTCGACGACCCGCGCGACGGCGGAGCCGGCAAAGCCCTGCTCGCTGCGATAAGTGGCCAGGTTGAAGGAGACGGCCAGCCGGGAGTCGGGCGGGAACACCGTGCCGCCGAGCGCCATCGCCGCCGCCACGCCCGCCGCGGCCTGACGAAACTGGTCATCATAGGAGTTGAACTGGTTCTCCAGCAGGCTGACGCGGCCCTCCAGCGCCGAGGTCCGGGCGCTCAAGCCGCCCAGTTCGCCGACATTGAGCGCCGATGTTGAGAGATTGCCGAGGCCGTCGGTGGTCACCAGGCTGAGCGCGCCCGACTGAGCGGCACGGCTCTGCGCCGACACCAGGCCGGCGAGCGTCACCGTCGATCCTGCGCCGCCGAGCGCGATCTGACCGGCCCGGACGGTCTGCACGCCGTCGCCGATCGCGACCGCGCCCGCTTGACCCGCACTGGCAAGGTTGCCGAGTGCGACTGACGATTGCCCGATCGCCTGCGACTGGTTGCCGATCGCCACCGCGCCCTGACCGGTTGCGGTGTTGTTGGCGCCGACCGCCACCGCCCCGGTGCCGGTCGCAAGGTTGGGATCGCCGATCGCCACCGCGCCATTGCCCGACGCGACGTTGGCGTAACCGACCGAGACCGACTTGCCGCCGGTCGCCCGCGCGCCGTCGCCGATCGCAACGGCCGAGTCGGTGTCGGCGATCGCGCCGGCACCGGCCGCGACGGCGTTTGTGCCGGTCGCCAGCGGCGCTGCACCGGTGGTGTTGGTGCGGAAATAGGCACCGTTGGCGACCGCTTCGGTCGCCGCGGCACGCGCTGCAGCAGCATCGCCGCTGACCTGCTGTGCGGCGGCCTGCGCCGCCGTCGCCATCGTCATCGCGGTGTCGACGCGGCTGCCCAGCGTTCCGACCTGGCCCTGCATGCCGCGGACGTCGCTCGACAGCCCGGCGACGACCACGGTCGTGTCGCTCATATAGGCGTCAACCGCCGCTGCGTGCGCGTCGATCTGCGCGACGTGGCTGGCGGTATCGGCGATCATCTGACCGTGCACCGTCACCTGCGTGTCGAGCAGGTCGACGCTGTTGCTCAACGTCACCAGCTGGCCACCATGCTGGGCGATCGCCGCGGCGTTGGCGGTCGCCTGCGCCGTCGTCGCCGTGAGCTGGGCGGTGGTCTGCGCCGCCTGCGAGCCCAGCGTCGCGATCTGACCCGCCTGCTGGCCGATCGCGGCGGCGTTCGCCGTCGTCTGCGCGGTCGTGGCGGTGAGCTGCGCGCTGGTCTGGTTGACCTGCGACGTCAGCGTGCCGACGCTCGTCGCCAGCCCCGCCGTCGCCGCTTCCGTCGCCGTGGTGCGCGCATCGAGGGCACCCACCTGGCCGGACACCGCCGCGATGCTCGCGGCGTTGGCCGTGATGCGCGTGTCGAGCCCGGTGACGCTGTTGGTCAGTCCCGCAATCTGGCTGCCCTGCTGCGCGATCATGGCGGTGTTGGCGCCGACTTGCGTGTTCGTCGTCGCGAGCTGGGCCGTGGTCTGTGCCGCCTGTGTCGAGACTGCGGTAAGCTGGCCCGCCTGCTGCGCGATCGTCGCGGTGTTCGCCATCACCTGCGCCGTTGTGGCCGTGAGCTGCGCGCCGGCCTGATTGACCTGCGTCGTCAGCGTGCCGAGATTGCTGCCGAGCGTGGCGGTTGTCGTTTCGGTCGCCGTGGTGCGCGCGTCGAGCGCGGTCATGCCGCTGGTCAGCCCGGAAATCTGGCTGCCATGCCGCGCGATCAGATCGGTATTGGCGGTGACCTGCGCGTTGGTCGTGGCAAGTGCGCCGCTGGTATGCGTGACCTGCGAGCCGAGCGTGCCGACACTGGTCGCCAGCGCGGTGGTCGCCGCGTCATTGGCCGTGGTCCGCACGTCGAGCGCCCCGACCTGCCCGGCCAGCCCGCTCAGGCTGCCCGCGGTCGCCGCGGTGCGCGCATCGATCGTGCCGATCTGCGTCGCCAGCGCCGTGTTGGAGGCGGTGTTCGCCGCCACCTGCGTGCTCAGCGTGGTGACGCTGCCCGACAGGCCGCCCAGCTCCAGATTGGTCTTGGTGATGAGGTTGGTATAGGTCGCCTCATCGTTGGTGGCGCGATCGGCCAGACTCGACAGCTGTGCGACATTGACCGCATCGGTGGGCGCGGAGCCGGCCGCAAGATTGGTCAGCCGCCGGGTCGCACCGGTCGCGCCGATCGACACTTCGCCGACCGGGTTGGCGCTCGGCAGCACCGTCGGACCCGGATTGTACGCCGTCAGCGCTACCAGATCGGTGAGTGTTGCCCGCGTGACGCTGCCCGCGCCAATCGCGACGCCGCGCTGATAGCTGGCCGTCGCGCCGTCGCCGATCGCGACCGCCCCGACATCGCTCGCAGCACCCGCGCTGTTGGCGAGCGCGCCATAACCGAGCGCGACCGAACCGCGGCCGGTGCTGACGGCCCCCGTACCCAGCCCGACCGCGCCATCGCCGCTCGCCGTGTTCCCCGCGCCGATCGCGACCGCGCGACCCTGACGCGCCTGCGCCTGCAGCCCCATTGCGACCGCGCCATCATAGGACGCGACCGATTGGCCGCCGATGGCGATTGCGTTGACGCCGCTCGCGGCGGCCGAGGCGGTGGTGTTGCCGCCCAGCGCGATCGCGCCCACCCCCGATGCCGACGCGCCCGAACCGAGTGCGGTGGCGTAGTTCGCTCCCGCCGACGCATTCGCGCCGAACGCGATGCCGCGGGTGCCGAGCGCCGCGGCGCTCGTGCCGTTGGCCGTGGCATAGTCGCCGTTCGCGCGCGCGCCCTGACCCGTCGCAGTGCTATTTGCGCCATACGCCTGTGCGCCTTGGCCGATCGCGGTGGCATAGCTGTTGCTGGCATAGGCGCCGTAGCCGGTGGCCGTGCTGCCATAGCCCCCCGCATAGGCGCCATAGCCCGTCGCCGTCGCGTACTGCGTTGCATTGGCGGAGTAACCGGTCGCCGTCCCGCCGTCGCTGGATGCATTGGCGCTGGAGCCCGTTGCCGTTGAGTAATAGCCGTAAGCGCCGGCGCCGAAGCCGGTGGCAGTGCTGAGATAGCCTTGCGCGTTGGCGCCATAGCCGCTCGCTGTGGCACCGAATTGTCCGGCGTTCGCGTACGTACCGTTCGCCATTGCATAATCTGTTGCGTTGGCACCGTAGCCGGCGGCGAAAGAAAAATAGCCGTTTGCACTGGTGCCGTAACCGGCGGCGAACGAATAGTAACCGCTCGCGTTTGACTGGGCGCCAATCGCCGTCGCATACTCGCCTGCCTGCGCGCCCGATCCGTTCGCGGTGGCGTAATAGCCATATGCGTTGGCGCCCTGACCGGTCGCGGTACCGAAATAGCTGCTTGTCGTCGCGCCCTGACCCGTCGCCGTGCCATAATAGTAGGCGGTGGCGTTCGCGCCGGTCGCGGTGCCGGTGTCGGACGCATTGGCGCCATAGCCCGTCGCCGTGCTGCTGTTGCCGCTTGCGTAGGAGCTCGCCCCCGTCGCCGTACTCGCGTAGCCGTTGGCGTTCGCGCCTTGTCCGGTCGCGGTGGCGTAGTCCGACGAGGCATTGCTGCTCTGGCCGGTCGCCGTCGCATAATTGCCGCTTGCCTGCGAGGACTGCCCCGTGGCGGTGCTCTGCCCGCCCGAGGCGGTAGCGCCGTCGCCCGTCGCGGTACTGTTGCTCGCCGCGCTGCCGCCGCCGCACTGGACGCACTGTGCCGCGGCCGGTGACGGGATCCCGATCGACAGCGCGGTCGCCGACGCGAACATCGCCAGGCTGGAACAGGACATCAACAGCCCCGGCCGCCGATCGTTAAGCTTTCCGCAAGGCTCTCGCGCCACATCAACCATCATCACTGCCCCCAGTTCGCTGGATCACAGGACGCATGGGCGCCGCGCGACGAACTTCGACGGGTCGGCTTAGGGGTGAATGGTTAAGCGGTCGTAAGCCGTATCCGCAGACGTCAGTGCCTGCGTCTTCAGTCGCGCAGCAGCTCGTTGATGCTGGTCTTGCTCCGCGTCTGCGCATCGACGCGCTTGACGATCACGGCGCAGTAAAGGCCGGGGTTGCCGCCGGTTGACCCCGGCACGACGACCGCATAGGGCGGCACCTCGCCGCAATGGACCTCGCCGGTGGCCCGGTCGATGATCTTGGTCGATGCGCCGAGATAGACGCCCATCGACAGCACCGCGCCCTCGCCGACGCGCACGCCCTCCGCGACCTCCGACCGCGCGCCGATGAACGCACCATCGCCGATGATGACCGGGTCCGCCTGCAACGGCTCCAGCACCCCGCCGATCCCGGCGCCACCGCTGATGTGCACGTTGCGCCCGATCTGCGCGCACGAACCGACGGTCGCCCAGGTATCGACCATCGTCCCTTCACCGACATAGGCGCCGATGTTGACGAAGCTAGGCATCAGTACCGCGCCCTTGCCGATGAAGGCGCCGCGCCGCACCACTGCGCCCGGAACCGTGCGAAAACCGGCGGCACGGAACTGCGCTTGGTCCCAGCCCGCGAATTTGAGCGGCACCTTGTCGAAATGTCCGCCCGGCATGACTGCATTGTCGTTGAGCCGGAAGCTGAGCAGCACCGCCTTCTTCAGCCATTGATTGACCCGCCAGCCGCCCGCCTCGTCGGGCGCCGCGACCCGCGCCGTGCCGTGATCGAGCATCGCCAGCGCCGCGTCGACCGCCGCGCGCACCGGATTGCGCGTGTCGAGACCGAGGCTGGCACGGTCCTCCCAGGCGGCGTCGATCTCGGCGGCAAGGTCGTCGCTCATTGATCCTCCAAAAGCCGGTGCAGCCACGGCGTCAGCGCCGTCGCGGTATAATCGATGCCACCGCGATCGGGTTCGGGGCCCTGTTCAGACCCGTTGTCGATCCACAGCGTCGTCATGCCGATCGCTTTGGCGGGTGCAAGATTGCGGATCATGTCGTCGGCGAACAGCGCCCGCGTCGGCTCGATCCGGCGCGCGTCGCACAGCCCCTGATAGGCCGACGCGGCAGGCTTGGGGCGCAGCTGCATCGCATGGATGTCGTGGATCGCCTCGAAGCTCGCCGCCAGCCCCAGCCGGTCGAGCACGCGCGTCGCATAGGGTGCGTCGCCGTTGGTGAAGACCAGCTTGCGTCCCGGCAGCCGCGCGATCGCGGCGACCAGGGGCGCGTCATGCTCCAGCACGTCCATCTCCACCGCATGCACGTCCGCCAGAAACGCGTGCGGCTCGACGCCATGCTCCGCCATCAGCCCGGCAAGCGTGGTGCCATGAGCATGGAAATAGCCCTTCTGCACCCGGAATGCCGCGTCGTGAGCCAGCCCGAGCCGCGCGGCGACAAAGGCGGTCATGCGCCGGTCGATCTGCGCAAACAGGTCGGCGCTCGCCGGGTACAGCGTGTTGTCGAGATCGAAGATCCACGTATCGATGTGGCGAAGCGCGGGCGGCACGCGCCGCGGTGTAGGGACGCGGAAAGGACCCGGCAACCGCCTCGTGCAATGCATATTAAGGCGTGGTAAAGTCATTCAATCCTAGCGATTTAGGTCTTCTCGGCAGGACGAACGGCAATGGCGACAAGGGCTTGGGCATTGCGCGGCGTCAGTGTGGGGGTGGTGGCGACGCTTGCCGCATGCGGCGGCAGCGGCGGCGGTGGGGTCAACAGCACCCCCACGCCCACCGCCGCGATCACCCCGACACCAACGCCCACGCCCACGCCGACCCCCACTCCCACTCCCGTGGCAACGCCGACTCCGACGCCCACCACCAGCAGCAGCAACGACAATGTCGAATATAGGGCGACGGTCGGCGCAGTGAACATGAACGCGCTGGCCGCCTACAACGCCGGCGCGACCGGCGCGGGTGTCGGCATCGCGATCATCGATTCGGGGATCGACCTGCAATCTGCCGAGTTCGACAACCGCATTTCCGCGGCGAGCCAGGCGTTCGCGGGCAACACCAGCGTCGATGACGAAGGCGGCCACGGCACCGCCGTCGCCTTTACCGCGGCGGGGCGGCGCAACGGCGCGGGCACGCACGGCGTCGCCTTCGGCGCGACGGTGATCGCGATGCGCGCCGACCGGCCCGGCACCTGCGCCACCGCATCCGACGATACCGATGCCGGTTGCAAGTTTCCCAGCGATGCGATCGCACAGGGCGTCGATGCTGCCCGCGTCGCGGGCGCGCGGGTCATCAACATGAGCCTGGGCGGCTCGGCGATGCCCGCCTCGCTTCAGGCGGCGGTCGGGCGCGCCACCGCGGCCGGCATTGTTGTCGTGATCGCGGCGGGCAATGACGGCACCGACGACCCCGACCCCTTCACCGCAGTCGCCAACACCGGCAATGCGAACAACGCCGTCATCATCGCCGGCTCGATCAAGTCGACCAACAATGCGCTCTCGACCTTCAGCGACAAGGCCGGCGCCAGCGCCAACAGCTATCTGACCGCGGTCGGGGAGCGTGTCCGGGCACCCGACCAGAACAACGTGCCCTATTATTGGTCCGGCACGTCCTTCGCCGCGCCGCAGATTTCGGGCGCGGTGGCCCTGTTGGCGCAGGCCTTTCCCAATCTGACCGGCGCGCAGATCGTCAACCTGCTCTTGACGACCGCACGCGACGCGGGCGCGGTCGGCACCGATCCCATCTATGGCCGCGGCATCCTCGACCTGACCAGGGCGTTCCAGCCGCAGGGCACCGCCACGCTGGCCGGCGCGAACGCCGCGACGGTGTCGCTGACCGGCAATGGCGAGCTCAGCGCCGCGATGGGCGATGCCACACCGTCCGGTGTCGGCGCGGTGATCCTCGACGGCTACAGCCGCGCCTTTGCGATCGACCTGGCGCACGGGCTGCAGCGCGCTGGCGGGTCGCGTCCGCTCGGCAACGCGCTGCGTGGCGGCACGCATGTGACCAGCCTGACGGCCGGCGGCACCAGCGTCGCGATGACGCTGGCCCCGACCCGCACCGCGCTGATCCTCGACCGCACCACCCTGTCGGCGGGGCAGGCCGAGGCGGCGCGCGCGATCGCCGGCTCGATTACGCAGCGGCTGGGGCGACGGACCAGCTTCGCGGTCGGCTTCAACCAGGGCGCGCAAAGCCTATCGGCGCAGCTGACCGGATCGAGCGAGCCCGCCTTCCTCGTTGCGGGGTCGAACGGCGGCTTCGACACCGCGCCCGCGTCGTCGCTGGCGGTGCGGCGCATGCTGGGCAGCTGGGGGCTGATCGCATCGGCGGAGTCGGGCGCAGTGCTGACCCGACGCGACCGCCTCCTCCCCGGCACCCGCTATTGGGAGCGGATGCCGTACGATCGCGCCGGGCTGGGTGTCGACCGTACGATCGGCCCCGTCCAGCTGACCGGGGCGGTCACCCGGCTGCACGAGGAGGCGACGGTGCTCGGCGCGCATTTCGGCGCGGCGTTGGGCACGCCGGGCGCAACGAGCTGGTTCACGGACGCGGGCGCACGGCTGACGAGCGGCGCCTGGTCGCTGGGCGCCGATTGGCGGCGCGGGCGGACGACGCCGCTGCTCCACGGCATCGACGGCGGCGGTCGGCTGGTCAGCGGCGCCTGGTCGGCCGATGTCGGCCGGGCGGGGCCGTTCGGCGGCGACCGCCTGTCGTTCCGCGTCGCGCTGCCGCTGCGCGTGGCGAGCGGCAGCCTCGACCTGACGCTGCCGACCGGATGGGACTATGCGACCGGCGCGGTCTCCGCCTGGACACCGCAGCAGCTGGCGCTTGCTCCGCGCGGCCGCGAGCTCGACATGGAGGCGGCGTATCTCGTCCCGGTCGGTGGCGGAGCGCTGCAGGCGAACCTCTACTGGCGGCGCGATCCGGGCAACGTCGCAGCGCTGGCGGCAGACCGCGGGGCGGCCGTGCGGTGGTCGCGGGGGTTCTAGCGCTCGGCGGCGCGGCTCCCCATCTGCCCGTCATGCCGCGCCTCTCCCTGCTCGATCTCGTCCCCATCGTCGAAGGCGGCATCGTCGCCCAGGCGCTGGCCAACGCCGCCGACCTCGCCCGGCACGCCGAGGCGGAGGGGTTCAGCCGCTACTGGGCCGCCGAACATCACGGCATGCGCGGCATCGCCAGCGCCGCCACGGCGGTCGTGCTGGCGCATGTCGGAGCGGCGACCAGCACCATCCGCATCGGCTCCGGCGGCATCATGCTCCCCAATCATGCGCCGCTGGTCATCGCCGAACAGTTCGGGACGCTGGATGCGCTGTTCCCTGGCCGCATCGATCTCGGGCTCGGCCGCGCGCCGGGGTCCGACGGTCGGGTGGCGCATGCGCTGCGGCGCACGCTGACCAGCGACCCCAACGATTTTCCGCGCGATGTGATCGAGCTGCAGAGCTATTTCGCCGATGACGGCCGCACCGGCATCACGGCCACCCCCGGCGCGGGGGCGCGGCCCGAGCTGTGGGTCCTCGGCTCCAGTCTGTTCGGCGCGCAGCTCGCCGCCATGCTGGGCCTGCCGTTCGCCTTCGCGTCGCATTTCGCTCCGGACGCGCTCGACAGCGCGCTCGCGATCTACCGCCGCGAATTCCGGCCGTCGGCGGCGCTCGACCGACCCTATTGCATGGCGGGCTTCAACATCTTCGCCGCCGATTCCGCGGAAGCGGCCGAGCTACTGGCCTCGTCGCAAATGCAGGCCTTTGTGGCGCTACGTACCGGCAACCCGCGCCAGCTGCCCCCGCCGGTCGCCGGCTATCGCGAACAGCTCGGCCCGCAGAGCGCCGCGATCCTGGATCACGTCCTGCAATGCTCCGTCGTTGGCACGCCAGCGACGGTCGCCCAAGGCATCGCGCGTTTCGTCGAGCGCACCGGCGTCGACGAGGTCATGGTCGCGAGCAGCATCTTCGACCACGATGCGAGGAAGCGCAGCCTGACGCTGACCGCGGCCGCGGTGCGGGAACTGAAGCTCGCGGCGTAAGCCGGATGCCGCCCGCCTAGCCCGCCGCGGGCAGCCGCAGCCGCACCAGCAGCCCGCCCAGATCCTCGCTCTCCTCCAGCGTCACCGTGCCTTCGTAGATTTCCGCCACGTCGCGCACGATCGCCAGCCCCAGCCCGGTGCCCGGTTTGCCGGTGTCGAGCCGCACCCCGCGATCGAAGATGCGGACGCGTTCCTCTTCCGGGATGCCCGCGCCGTCATCCTCGACCAGGATTTCGACAAATCCCGCCTGCGCAGCCACCGTCACGAAGACGCTGCCGCCACCATATTTCGCGGCGTTCTCGACCAGGTTGCCGAGCATCTCGTCCAGGTCCTGGCGCTCGACATGAACCTGGCAGGTCTTCTGCCCTTCCGCGTCGATCCGGACGTGGCGGTAGAGGCGGCTGACCGCGCGCTCGACCGACTCGACCGACGGCCACACCTCGGCCCGGCTGTGCGCCGAGCCGCGCCGGCCGACGGCGCGCGCGCGCGCGAGGTGGTGATCGACCTGTCGCCGCATCGTCCGCGCCTCGCGCACGACCGTCTCGGCAAGGTCGTCCGCCTGGGCGGTCGCGGCGTTCATAATCACGGTCAGCGGCGTCTTGAGCGCGTGGGCGAGGTTGCCCGCATGCCGCCGCGCCTCCTCCGCCTGCCGCTCGTTATGCGCGATCAGCGCGTTCAGCTCCTCGACCATCGGCGCGACCTCCACCGGCATGGCCTGCGACACCCGGTTGGTCTTGCCCGCCCGCATCCGCGCAATCTCCTCGCGCACCCGCCGCAGCGGCCGCAGCCCGTACACCGTCTGCAGCGCCGCCAACAGGATCAGCCCCAGCGCCAGCAGCGCGAACGAACGCAGCAACGTCCGCCGCAACGCCGAGATCTGCCCGTCCAGCCCCTCACGATTCTCCGCGACCTGGAACCGCCAGTGCAGTCGCGAACCCGGCAGCGTCACATCGCGCTCGACGATGCGCAGCTTCTCGTCGCCGAACTGGGGGGAATCATAGCTATGGACCTCGCGGTCGTTATGGTCGGAGCCGTAGGCGAGCCGCCGGTCCCACAGCGACCGCGACGGATAGGGCTCCTGCCCCTTGCTCGATACCTGCCAGTAAAGGCCCGAGCCCGGTTCAAGGAAGCGCTGGTCGGCGGGCTCACGAGTGTTCATCACCTCGCCCTCCGGCCCGATCTCCGCCGACACGATCAGCGAGGTCAGGACGTAGGCGAGCTGGTCGTCGAAATTGCGCGTGACGGCGGTGGTCAGCACCCGGTCAAGCGCGAAGCCGCCGCCGGTCAGCAACAACGTGATCCATGCCGCCGCGATCAGGATCATCCGGCGCTGGAGCGAGCCGGTGTGCCGCGTCGTGATCGGCGCGGCGACGGTCACGGGCGAGGAAGCTGCTTGCGTGACCTCAGCGGACGTCACGCGTCAGGGTCTTCCAGGCTGTACCCCAACCCGCGAATCGTGGTGATGACGTCCTGCCCCAACTTCTTCCTGATCCGCGTCACGAACACCTCGATCGTATTCGAATCGCGGTCGAAATCCTGGTCGTAGATATGCTCGATCAACTCGGTGCGGCTGACCACCTTGCCCTTGTGATGCAGCAGGTAGCTGAGCAGCTTGTATTCCTGCGCGGTCAGCTTCACCGCCTCGCCCGCCTTGGTGACCTTGCCAGAGCGGGTGTCGAGGCGGACGTCGCCGGCGGTCAGTTCGCTCGACGCATTGCCCGACGCACGGCGGATCAGCGCGCGCAGGCGGGCGATCAGCTCCTCGGTCTGGAACGGCTTGGCGACATAGTCGTCCGCGCCCGCGTCCAGTCCCGCGACCTTGTCGGACCAGCTGTCGCGCGCGGTCAGCACCAGGACGGGCATCACCTTGCCATCCTTCCGCCAGCGGTCGAGCACCGTCAGCCCGTCGATCTCCGGCAGCCCCAGATCGAGCACCACCGCGTCGTAGCTTTCGGTCTGACCGAGGAAGAGCCCCTCCTCGCCGTCGGTGGCGAGGTCGATCGCGTAGCCCGCGCCCTCCAGCGTGTTCTTGAGCTGGTTGCCGAGCGTCGGCTCGTCCTCGACGATCAGTACGCGCATGCGATAAGCCCTTTCAGCCCCCGGTGCGGCCGATGACCTGGCCGGACCGGCCGTCGACCTCGACCCAGATCACCGCGCCATCGCGCAGGAACTTCAGCGTGTAAACACCGGTCGATCCGTCGAACTCGAAGCCGAGATAGTCGGCGCCGCGCATCGTGGGCACCACTCGCCCCTCGATTTCGCGCAGCGGCAGGATGCGCCCCTCGCGCCGCTGCTCGAACACGCGCCACTGATCGGTGCGGTGATGAGCCACCTGCAGGCCGATGCCGGGAGTGAGCAGGAACAGGACGAGGAGGACCATAAGTGGCGCTTACATGCCCGGCGTTGAACCGCCTGTGAATAGGGCGGAAAGGTGGCGGCAAGCACTTTGCCATCCGGCCCGGGGCCGGGGTGACGGGAGCGGGCTGCCGCCGTACATGCGCGGCCGACATGGCGGCTCCCATCCTCTCCTACGAAGACCTCGGCCTGATCCAAGGCTCAGGGTGGCTGTTCCGCCACCTCGACCTGCACCTGCAGCCGCGCGACCGGCTTGCACTGATCGGGCGCAATGGAGCGGGCAAGTCGACGCTGCTGCGGTTGATCGCCGATCAGACCGACGCCGACGAGGGCCGCCGCACGATCGTGCCGGGCACCCGCGTTGTGCTGCTGGAGCAGGAGCCCAGCCTCGCGGGGCATGCGACCTTGCTCGACTATGTTCTCCACGGCGGCGAAGCACCCGCCCCGCACGAGGCCGAAGCGATCGCCAGTCAACTCGGCATCGATCTCGCGCGCGATGCCGCCACCGCGTCGGGGGGAGAGCGCCGCCGCGCCGCGATCGTCCGCGCCCTGGCGCTCGACCCCGACGTGCTGCTGCTCGACGAACCGACCAATCATCTTGATCTCGCCGCGATTGAGTGGCTGGAGCAATGGCTGGGCCGCTTCACCGGTGCCTTCGTGGTCATCAGCCACGACCGCACCTTCCTCACCCGCCTCACGCGCCAGACGCTGTGGCTCGACCGTGGCTCACTGCGGCGCAACGAAGTCGGGTTTGGCGGGTTCGAGGCGTGGACCGACGCGGTCTTCGCCGAGGAGGCGCGCAACGCCGACCGGCTGGACGCCAAGCTTAAACTGGAGGAGCATTGGCTGCAGCGCGGCGTCACCGGCCGCCGCCGCCGCAACCAGGGGCGGCTCGCCAAGCTCAGGGAGATGCGCGCCGAACGCGCCGCGATGCTGGGACCGCAGGGGGCGGCGAACCTCGCGATCAGCAGCGACGATGTGCGGACGAAGACGGTGATCGACGCCAAACAAGTGTCGAAGATATTCGGCGACCGCACCATCATCCGCGACCTGACCCTGCGCGTCACCCGGGGCGACCGCATCGGCATCGTCGGCGCCAACGGCACCGGCAAGACGACGCTGCTGAAGCTGCTGACCGGAGAGATCACGCCGGATGCCGGCGAGGTGAAGCTGGCCAAGACGCTCGACGGCGTGATCATCGACCAGCAGCGCGCGCTGATGGCGCCCGACAAGACGGTGCGCGACGTGCTCGCCGATGGCGGCGAATGGATCGACGTGCTGGGCGTCCGCAAGCACGTCCACGGTTATCTCAAGGATTTCCTGTTCGAACCTGCGCTGATCGACGCGAAGATCGGCTCGCTGTCGGGGGGCGAACGCTCGCGGCTGCTGCTCGCGCGCGAGTTCGCGCGGCGCTCCAACCTCCTCGTCCTCGACGAGCCGACCAACGACCTCGACCTGGAGACGCTCGACCTGCTGCAGGAGGTGATCGCCGACTATGACGGCACCGTCCTGATCGTCAGCCACGATCGCGACTTCCTCGACCGCACGGTGACGGTGACGGTCGGCCTCGACGGGTCGGGCAAGGTCGACATCGTCGCGGGCGGCTATGAGGATTGGGAGCGCAAGCGCCTCCCCCGCGCGGTGGCGAAACGACCGTCCGCCAAGCCCGCTGCGCCACCGGTGCCGCCGGCCACCGTTGCGCGCAAGCTGACCTACAATGACCAGCGCGACTACGACCTGCTGCCGGCCAAGATCGACGGCTACGACGCCGCCATCGCCCGCGACGAAGCGAGGCTGACCGATCCCGACCTCTACACGCGCGACCCGTCGGCATTTTCGACGCTGACCGCCGCGATCGATCGCGCCCGCGCCGACAAGGAGGCCGCAGAACTCCGCTGGCTGGAACTGGCCGAACAGGTGGAGGCGCTGGGGTGAATGCCTAGCCCAGCGCCCGACCGGCGCGGCCCGCCGCCTCTACGACGAACTGCCATGCCACCCGCCCTGACCGGCTGCCGCGCCGCTGCGCCCATGCCAGCGCCGCCGCGCGGTCGACCGCCAGTTTCAAGGCCGCCGCATGTCCGGCCACGATCGCCAGATACTCTTCCTGATCAAGCGCGTGAAAGCCGAGGCTCAATCCGAAGCGGTCCGCCAACGCCAGCTGATCGTCGGCCGCATCGCGCGGGTTGACCGCATTGTCCTCCATCGCCCGCGGCAGCAGATGGCGGCGGTTGGCGGTGACGATCAGCCGCACCGTGTCCGGCCGCGGCTCCGCTCCGCCCTCCAGCAGCGAGCGCAGCGCCCGGGCGTCCGCCGCCGCCTCGACCCCGATATCGTCGAGGAAGATCGCGAACGGCCGGTCGACCGCCCGCAACGCCCCGAACAGCCCCGGCAGGCTCGCCAGGTCGCCCGCCACCGCCAGCCCCAGCGCCGGCGTCGCCGCCTGCACCGCCGCTACCGCGCTCTTCGCCAGCGCCGATTTGCCGCTGCCCCGTGCACCCCACAGCAGAACGTCGTGCGCGGCATACCCTCGCGCGAGCCGCTCGAGATTGGCGACCAGCATGTCGCGCTGAGGGTCGACACCATACAGCCGGTCGAGCGGCAACGCCGCAAGGTCGATAGCGGCCAGCCGCCCCTCACGCCACGCATAGGCCGGGTGCGCCAGCGGATCGGCGGCGACCGGCGGCACGGGGGAAAGCCGCTCCAGCGCGGCGGCGATGCGATGCAGCGGATCGGACACCGGCGCTCTATCCTGCCCACCCGCCGCAAAGTCGAGCCGCAGCCGGGCTTCGCAGTAACGCCCGCTAAATGCTCGCAAAGAAACCGCTGTCCTACACCCCGCCTGCCGGTGCAGCATGACTGAATACAGCCGCGTCAATTACGGCATCGACTCAGCGGCCGACAAAGCGACCGGCGAAACTGTATGGGTTTTGCCGCGACTTCGACAACTTCCGCGCGGCCCTCACCCCAGCTGCCGCCGGTGCGCCGCATAGACGGGTACGTCCGGCGCCAGCGCAACGGCCTTGTCGAACAGCTGCCGCGCCGCGCTGGCCTCACCCGCCGCGGCAAGCGCGACGCCATAGGCGTCGGCGACCCCCGCGCTCATCGGCTGGAGCCGGTACGCCGCCCGCGCATAGCTGCGCGCAGTCGACCCGTCGCCGTCGCCCGCATAAGCCAGCGCCAGGTCGGCGAGCAGCGCTGCATCGCGATCGCCGGTGCGCGCGCGGACATCCTCCAGCGCCTCGATCGCCGGGCTCCACGCGCCCGCAGCCACCTGCCAATGCCCAAGCAACCGTCGCGCCGTCAGGCTTTGCGGGTTCTGGCTCAGATACAGCGCCAGCGTCGCCGCCGCGTCCTGCGGTTTACCCGCACGCCCCAGCGCGTCGACCAGCCGGAGGGCGGTCGGCTCGTCGAACCGCAGGTCCGCGGCACGGGTGTAAGCCACCGCCGCCTCGCCGTCGCGCCCCGCCGCCGCCAGCAGGTCGCCCCAGACGAGCTGCGCCGCCGGGTCGCGCGGCATTGCCGCCGCAAGGGTCCGCGCCTGCGCCAGCGCGCGCACTCGATCGTCCGCGCTCGCCAACGCGCGGATCACGCCCAACGCATAGGTCGGATCGCCCGGCGCGCCTGCCGCCGCCACGGTCAGCACCGCAGGCGCCTCATCGCTGGCGAACAGCAGGGCGCCGCCGCGAGGCTCCGCCGCGGCCCGGTCGAGCAGGCCCGCCGCCGCACGCGGATCGCTCGCCGCCGTCCAGCTCCGCGCCGCCAGCATCAGCGTGTAGCTGTCGGCGTCGCCCCGCAACGCCACCGGCCGCAGCACGTCGAGCGCGCCACGCGGATCGTGCGCACGAACCAGCGCGGTTGCGAGCAGCCGCCGTGCCGCGACGTTCATCGGTTGCGCCACGACCAGCCGCCGCCAGTTTGTCACTGCTTCTTCCCACCGTCCGGTCGCCGCATTCGCCGCGCCGCCCAGCAACAGCGCGCCCGGCATGGCGTCGAGCGCGCCACCGCCCGCGGCGAGCAGACGCCGCGCCAGGTCCGGTTTGCCGCCACGCATGGCGATCACTGCCTGGAGGTAAAAGGCTGGCGCGCTTCCCGGGCGGGCGACGAGCGCCTTGCGGGTGGCCGCCAGCGCCTCGGCATAGCGACCGGCATCGCCCAGCGTCGCCGCTTGCTCGACCAGCGCGGGCACATAGTAGGCATCACGATTCAGCGCCGCCTCGAACCAGGGCAGCGCCGCCATCAGCCCGAACCGCGCCCGCACTACCTCGCCCTGCAGCGTCAGCGCCGCGGGTTCGCCAGGCGCGAGCCGCACGGCGGTGGCGGCAGCATCGGCCGCGCCGCCCATCTCGTCTGCGTCAAGCCGCAAGCGGCCCAGCGCAGTCCACGCCTGCGCATCGCGCGGCGCTGCGGCGACGGTCAGCTCCAGCAACTGCTGCGCGGCCTGGCCCTGCCCCTGCAAAATCAGCGCACCCGCCCGCACCCGCGCGGCATCGGCGGGGACGGCCCGGTCGGCCTCGGCCAGCGCGCCGGTCGCATCGCCCTGCAACAGCCGCGCTTGGGCAATCAGCACATGGAGCCGCGCCGCCGGCGCGCCCGCGGCCGCGGCGCGGCCGACTTCCGCTTCCGCCGCCAGCCCCTCGCCCAGCTCCAACAGCGCCCGTGCCAGCACCTGATGCGCGGCGGCAGACCTCGGCGCGGCGATCACCGCGCGCTCGGCGTTGCGGCGGGCGGCATGATAGTTCCCCGCCCGCAATGTCATCTGCGCATCCGCCAGCAACTGCGCCGCGCCCGGTCGCGCGGGCCGCGCCGCCCAGGCGATCCCGGCGAGCAGCGCCAGCGCCAGCACCAACACCGCCGCCAGCCGCACCATCCGCGGACCGGCAGACGGCAGCCGCCACCCCCGGCGGCGCTTCACCCGGCGGGCGAGCATCGGATAGGCGCTGACGTCAGGCATGGAGGTCGTAGCTCTTGAGCAGGTCGTACAGCGTCGGCCGGCTCACCCCGAGCAGCCGCGACGCGCCCGAGATGTTGCCGTCGGCGCGTGCCAGCGCGCGCGTGATCGCCTTGCGGTCCGCCGCCTCGCGGACGGTGCGCAGTTCGATCGGTTCGCCGCGGTCGGCGGGCGCCAGGTCCAGGTCCGCGGCGGTAACGCGCTTGCCCTCCGCGAGGATGACCGCGCGCTTGACGCGGTTCTCCAGCTCGCGGACGTTGCCCGGCCAGCGCCACGCGTCGACCGCGCCGCGTGCATCGGGCGCAAGGCCCGTCACCGCCGGGTTGAGCGTATGGGCGTAGCGGGTGACGAATGCCTGGGCGAGCAGCGCCGCGTCGCCGCTCCGCTCTGCCAGCGCTGGGATACGGACCACGATCTCGGCAAGGCGGTAATAAAGGTCCTCGCGAAAGCGGCCATCGGCGACCATCGCGTCGACGTCCTGGTGCGTCGCGCAGACGACGCGGGTGTCGACCGCAATCGGCTTGCGTCCGCCGACCCGCTCGATCACCCGCTCCTGCAGGAAGCGGAGCAGCTTGACCTGGAGCGGCTGCGGCACGTCGCCGATCTCGTCGAGGAACAGCGTGCCGCCCGCTGCCTGTTCGACCTTGCCGATCACCGTCCGCACCGCACCGGTGAAGGCGCCGCGCTCATGCCCGAACAGCTCGCTCTCCAGCAGCGCCTCGGGAATGGCGGCGCAGTTGATCGCAACGAACGGCCCGTCGCCGCGGCGCGAGGCGGCATGCAGGCCACGGGCGAGCAGCTCCTTGCCTGTGCCGCTCGCGCCCAACAGCATCACCGACACGTCGGCGGGCGCGACCCGCTCCAGCGTCCGTACCACCCCCGCCATCTCTGGCGAGGCATAGACCATTCCTCCGAACCCGGGTGCAGCGCCACCCGCGTGCAGCCGCCGGTTCTCAGCCTCCAGCGCATGAACATGAAAGGCGCGCGCAACGATCAGCCCCAGCTGATCGATGTCGATCGGCTTGGCGTAGAAGTCCCAAGCCCCGTCCGCGATCGCCTGGAGCGCGCTGGCGCGCTCGCCATGGCCGCTGGCGACGATGATCTTGGCGTCGGGGCTGAGGGCCTGAATCGCCGCCATTGTCGCGAAGCCTTCCACGACGCCGTCAGGGTCAGGCGGCAGGCCGAGGTCGAGCGTCACCACCGCCGGTGCATGTTCGCGCACTGCAGCCAGCGCCTCGGCCCGGTCGCCGGCAACGACCACCTCATAGCCGTCATAGGCCCAGCGCAGTTGCCGCTGCAGCCCGGGATCGTCCTCTACCACCAGCAGGACGGGCTTTGTCACGCGGCCTTCTCCATGTTCGCCGCCGCGGGGAGCAGGATGCGAAAGCACGTCCCCTTGCCCTCGCGGCTGTCGACGGTCAGCGTCCCGCCCATCGCCGTCACCAGCTGCCGCGCCTCGAACGCGCCGATCCCGAAGCCGCCTGCCTTGGTCGAGGCGAACGGCCGGAACAGCTCGTCGCGCACGAAGGCGGCGCTCATCCCGCCGCCGCGGTCGGCGACCTCGATCGCGACCCGGTCGCCCGCGACCGCGACGGTCAGCATCACCGGGCTGTCGTCGGCGCTCGCCTCGACAGCGTTCTGGACGAGGTGCGCCAGCACCTGTTCCAGCCGTCCGGCCTGCGCTTCGACGCATAGCGGTACGGCGACACACTCGATCGGATGCTGCGCCCGCCATGTGCGTGCGACTCGCTCGATGAGCGCGGCGGCGTCGACGGGGGCGCAAGCCTCGGCCGCGCCGCGGTCCTGATGCGCCAGCTTGGCGAGCAGCGCGGTCATCCGGTCGGCCGACTCCTTCAACGTCGCGACCATGTCGGCGCGGAACGCGGGGTTGGCTGCATGCCGTTCGGCGTTGCGCGCGACGAGGAGCTGCTGGCTGACGAGGTTCTTGATGTCGTGCAGGATGAAGGCGAAGCGACGGTTGAACTCCTCGAACCGCCGCGCCTCCGCCAGCGCCCGCCCCGCGCGGTCCTCTGCCAGGTAGCTCGCCGCCTGCCGTCCCGCGACGCGGAGCAGGTCGAAATCCTCCCAGTCGAGCGCGCGCGGCACCGGCGGCCGCGCCAGCACCACGGCCCCGATCAGCGCCTCGCCCTGCAGCAGCGGCACCAAAGCCCAGGCGTCCGTCACGGACAGCATCGCCGCCGGAACCTTCTCGCCCGCGCCGCTGCGTGCCGGATCGAGCTCGACGATCCGCCCGGTCGCCAGTACCGCGGTCAGCGCCGCGTCGGCTTCCACCGCGGCATCCCACCGCCACGCCGTCGCACTCACCAGCCGGTCTCCATCAGCGGCGAGCAGCACGCCGCCAGGCGCGTCGAGCAGCCGCGCGACCGCCGCGACCACCCGTGCCTCCAGCGGTTCGCCCGCCTGGCTGAGCGTGTCGGTGAAGCGTTGCCATTCGACGCGGTAATCATAGCGGTGCCGGAACAGATGCTTCGCCAGTTTGACCTTGGCCCATGCGCCCAGCCACGAGGTCGAGGCGAGGGTCAGCAACGCGGTTGCGGCGCCGACCACCACCGCCGCCTGAAGCGGCCGCCCGCCCCAGTGCGCGGCGATCGCCGACAGCGCGGCCGCGAAGCCGATATAGGTCGCCAGCGCCACCGCGATCAGCGCGCGCGTCGCGGCCGGCCGCGACAACGCCAGGACCCAGGCGTCGCGCCGCTGCGCCGCCAGCCCCAGCAGCGCCGCCACCGTCACCGCAGCCAAACCGCGCAGCGCGGTCGCGCCCTCCTCCCAGTCCGGCCGCGTATAGGTGACGATCGCAAGCGCCAGCCCCGATCCCCACAACAGCGCCAAGGCCGTCGCGATCAGCCTTACCGGCCCGCGCTGTGCCGACATGGCATGAAGGTGGCGCGCGAGCACCAGCCCGCCCGCCGCGGCCATCATCCGAAACACCAGCCGCGCCGCGCTCAGCTCCGCCGCGGCGGCCGGTGTCCGCGCGATCGCCTCGCCGGCGGCCAGGACTGCCCCCGCGATGGCGACGCTGGAGACAACCAGATACACCGCCGCAACCATCCACCGGCCCGTCCGGTCGCCGCGCACGAGGGCAAAGGCGAAGGCCAGCCAGCCGAGATCACGCGCCGCCTCCACCGTCCGTGTGCCGAGGTCGCCCGCCCCGATCCCCGCCACGGCCAAGGCCCACAGCGCCGTCAGCGCCGAGGCGACGGTGAACAGCACCCGCGCCATCCCCGCGCGCCGCCACGCGGCCAGCGCGCCGGCGGCGAAGAGCAGCGCCGCCAGCGCATGCGCCCACAGGATCAGCTGGGCCATCATGCCTTCAGCGCGCGCCGCTGGGCCACAGCACCACGCGCAGCGTTTGGATCAGGATCAATAGGTCGAGGAACGGCGAATAATTCTTGGCGTAGTAGAGATCATATTCCAGCTTGTGCCGCGCATCCTCGACCGATGCGCCATAAGGATAATTGATCTGCGCCCAGCCGGTGATGCCGGGCTTCACCATATGCCGCTCGGCGTAGAAGGGCAGCTGCTGCTCCAGCTCGCCCACGAACTGGGGGCGCTCCGGCCGCGGACCGACGAAGCTCATCTCGCCCTTCAACACCGTCCAGGTCTGCGGAAGCTCGTCGATGCGGACTTTGCGGATGAATCGCCCGACCCGGGTGATGCGCGGATCGTTCTCCGCCGCCCACTGCGCCTTCCCGGGCACTTCGGCGTCGACCCGCATCGAGCGCAGCTTCACGATGTCGAAGCCCTCATTGTACAGCCCGACCCGGCGCTGGCGATAGAAGGCAGGTCCGCGCGACTCGAGCTTTACCGCCACGGCGGCGATGATCATGACGGGCAGGGTGACGATCAGCAGCAGCAGGCTGGCGACGATGTCGAACGCGCGCTTGACGGTAGACGAGATCATCCGCCCCGCCGCGAAGCCGTCGGAGAAGATCAGCCAGGACGGGTTGACGCTGCCGAGATCGATTCGCCCCGTCTCGCGCTCGAGGAAGGCGGACAGCTCATAGACCTGCACCCCGGTCGTCTTGACGCGGAGCAGGTCGGCGAGCGGCAGGGCGTTGCGCCGCTCCTCCAGCGCCAGCACCACCTCGCTCGCGCCGAGGTCGGTGACGAACGCGGCCAGATTGGCGATCGTGTCGCGCGGCACCGCATCGCCGACGGCCGGCGCCGCCTCGCCCATCGCGACGAACGCCGTGGCCGTGAAGTTGACCCCGGGCTGCGCCGACAGTTCGCGGATGCGCGCCGCCCTGCTTCCCGCGCCGAGCACCACGATGCGCCGCTTGAACGTCTCGCCGCCCAACGTCCGGCCGAGCAGCGCCCGCACGCCGACCAGCAACACACAGGCGATCCCCATCGAGTAGAGCAGGTTCGATCGCCAGTACCCGATCGTTGGAACCATGAAGTAGAGCACCGACAGGAACAACACGCCCAGCGCGACCGCCACTGCGAGCCGAGCGGCGGCAAAGCGCAGCGACAGGAACGATCCTACTCCGTATGCCCCCACCGCGACCAGCGAGACCTGCAGCGCGGCAGCAAACGACAGGAGCTGCGGCACGCGCGTCGCGAGCGGCGTCACCGCCATCCCGATCTGCCGCGCCCGCATCACCCAGCCCGCCTCGGCCGAGAACAACAACAGGGCGAGATCGACCATCCCGAGCATGAGCACGGTGTGCGGGATGTAGTGCTTGAACAGCCTTACCATCGCAAATCAGGTCCGAACGGTGTCAAGCCGGCCGACACCCCTGTCGGTCTTATGGCGGCAATGGCAAAGGAAGCGTGAAGCTTGGAAGCCGGGCACGGGTGCGGCTAAGGCGGAAAGCATGACTCATCGACTGGTGATCCCCGTCATCCTTTCCGGCGGTTCGGGCACGCGGCTGTGGCCGATGTCGCGTGCGGAGCGGCCCAAACAGCTGCTCGCGCTGACCGGTGACGACACCATGCTGCAGCTGACCGCCCAGCGCGTCGCGGGTGAGGCATTCGGCGCGCCCATCGTCGTCGCCAATGATCGTCATGCCGACATGATCGACGCGCAGCTCGCCGCGATCGGCATCATGCCGCAGGTGGTGGTGCTGGAGCCGGTCGGGCGTAACACCGCGCCCGCGATCGCGCTGGCGGCGTTGGCGGCGGGCGGCGGCGAGGAAGCGCTGCTGGTGATGCCGTCGGATCACGTCATTGCCGACGTTCCGGCCTTCCACGCCGCGGTGGCGCGGGCGCTGCCGCTGGTCGCCGACGGCTGGCTGGTCACGTTCGGCATCACGCCGGACACGCCCGAGACGGGCTATGGCTGGATTCAGCGCGGCGCGGCGCTGACGGACGGGGTGTTCCGCGTTCAGCGTTTCGTCGAAAAGCCGCCGCTCGACCGGGCGGAGGCAATGCTGGCGGCCGGCGACCATGACTGGAACGGCGGTATCTTCCTGTTCCGCGCCGATCTTTACCTGCAGGCGCTCGGCCAGCATGCCCCGGCGATCCTGACCGCCGCCGAGGATGCAATGTGCGCCGCCTCGCGCGAAGGCGTGCGGGTGCGGCCGAGTGCCGCCGCCTTCGCCGCCTCGCCCGACGAGTCGATCGACTATGCGGTAATGGAAAAGGCGGAACGGGTCGCGGTGGTGCCCGTCGCGATGGGTTGGAGCGATGTCGGCAGCTGGGACGCGCTGCACGCGATCAGCAAACAGGATGAAGCTGGCAACGTGCACGGGGGAGACGTCATCGCGATCGACACGCGCAATTGTCTGGTTCGGGCGGACGGAGTGCGCGTCGCGCTGCTCGGCGTCGAGGACCTGATCGTGGTCGCGTCGGGCACCGACGTGCTGATCCTGCCGCGTGGGCGCAGTCAGGAGGTCAAGCGGCTGACCGAGGCGCTCAAGAACAGCTGACGCGCGGCGCTGGCCGGCTCGGCGGAATGATGCGGACGCCGTCGATTACCTGCACGCGCGCGGCGACCGAAGGCGGTGTGGAGTCGCGGCCGATCAGCACATAGAGCCGCGTCGATACGAGCCGCCCCGCTGCGAACGCCTGCGCGTCGGCGGCGACCCGGGTCCGCGTCGCCAGCGTGTCGCGCGATGCGTAGGACCAGCGCAGCGGGCGGCAGTGCTGCACCGCCCGCCAGCCGATCTCCTCCGCCAGCGCCATGTCGAGGAACGGCCGCGCGGGCTCGAACTCGACGTCGCCCGCCTGCGCGACCAGCGCGGCCCAGCGCGGATCGCGGGTGAGCGTGTACACGGTTCGGTCGGCCGCCCGGACGCTGGTCGCGCGGATTGCGGCGACCATCGGCGCGAGGTCCACCACCTGCAACGCCAGCGCGGCGGCGAGCAGCAGCGTCGCGTTGCGACCGCGGGCGACGCAGGCGATCGCGGCATAGGCGAGCAGGTAACTCGCGGGCCAGAGCAGCCGGCCTGAAGCGCGGACGGCGTCGAGTGTATCGGTGATCCGCGGCGGCAGTGACAGGGCGTACAGCACCTGTCCGCGCCACACGGGCGCTGGGCCGATGGCCAGCATCGCAAGCACGACCAGCGCGGGCAGCAGCCAACACAGCCGCCGGCGTAGATCCCGAAAGTTCTCGTCGACCGTGCCCGTTGCTAGCCGCCACGCCGCGACCGCCGCCAGCAGGATCAGCCCCGCGCCGAGATAGTTGAACCCCTCGAAACCGCGCCCCTGCGGCATCGCGCGGGACGAGATCGGCAGCGCCGTGTAGCCGGGGTTGGCGGGATTCCACCACGCGTCGAGCGCTGCCGGAAACGCGCCGTAAGTACCAGTCGAGGCATAGCCGCCCGCGAAGGCGCCATGTAGCCACAGCAGCACGGCGGCGGGCAGGAGCGCCAGCACGGCGTGCGCCAATGCCCGGCCCCGTCGCTCGCCACGCCACAGCTGTTCCAGAAGCGCGCTGCCCCAGAAGGCGGCGACCATCAGCAGCAGGTAGCTGTGCACCGCCGCCGCGATGCCCAGCACCGCCGCCCACCACAGCGGCCGTACCGCGCGGCGCGGCTCGACGAACACCCACAGCGCCCAGAGCAGCAGCCACTGGGCGCAGAGGCTCGCATGGCCGTAGCGGTTGAGCAGCACCGGGAATAGCGTCAGCAGCGCCGCGCCGCACCACCAGGCGACCGGCTCACGCGTGACGCGGCGGACCAGCAGCGCGGCGAACCCGGCCTGCAGCAGACAGCAGGCGAGATACCACGCTCCGATGAACTGGACGGCTCGCGGCAGCCACGCCGCGAGGGGCCGGAAGAGGATGCCGAGCAGCGGGATGCTGTCCGTGAACAGCAGCGCCGTTCCTTCGGGCGCCGACAGCAGCGGCTCGCGCAGCCCCGGCCCGCCAGCCCGGAGATAGGCGAGCAGCCCGATCGCCGCCTGGCCGCGATCCTCTCCGGTCAGCAGCCAGCCGAAATTGGTCGGCCACAGCACCAGCGGGTGCATCCAGGCGCAGAAAACCAGCGCGCCGAGGAGCAGGACGGCGGAGGTCGGAACGGTGTGGCGCATCGCCCTGCCCTTGCGCCCGTGATGGTTAACGGATCAGGAAAGCCCCTCCTCCGCCATCGCCTGCTGCACGGCGGGCCGCGCCGCCAGCCGCGCCTGCAGCGCCGTCAGGGCAGGCGGCGTGTCGATCCCCATCGCCGCCGCCCAGCGGATCATCGGGAAGAGGAAGAAGTCTGCAACGCCCGGCTCGCTGCCGAACAGATACGCGCCTTTGAGCTGGCTCGCGACAAAGGCGAGCTTGGCCGCGACCTGCGCCTTCGCCGCCGCCTTGTCCTCGTCCGACGCACCGCGGAACAGCGGGCCGTAAGCCTTGTGTAGCTCGCCTGAGATGTAGCTCATCATCTCCAGCAGCCGCGTCCGGCCGAGCGGACCGGTGGGGCGGAGCGCCGGGCGCTGGTCGGCGATCCAGTCGAGGATCGCGACATTCTCGGACAGGTGCTCCCCGGAATCGAGCGTCAGCGCGGGAACGTAGCCTTTGGAGTTGACGGCGCGATAGTCAGCACCGTGCTCGGTAAGCTTGGTCTTCAGGTCGACCCGCTCGATCTCGAAGCCGAACCCCGCCTCATGCAGGGCGACGTGATCGGCCAGGCTGCAGGCGCCGGGCGAATAGTAAAGCTTCATCGCTGTCCTCCGAACTTGCACCACGCCAGCAGCGCGGCGCGCGACACTGCACCTAGGCCCAGCTGCGGCGGCCGCAACCGTGCACCATGCAACGGTGCGTCGCCGGGACGCCCACAATCCACCGACACGTCCGGATAGCGGAGCGCGAGCTTCTGATACGCGCACCCATGTCCGATCCATAGGGGCGACATCCCGAGCCGCGCGGAACGCTTCAAAGAAAGCGGTACAGGTTCATCCGCACGCGGGCATGCGCGGGGCTGCCGCCCGCCATCATGCGGATGTATCCGTCCGCCAGGTCGGCCTTCAGCTCCGGACCGAGGTCGATCTGCAGGAACTCCTCGACCGTCAGCAGTCGAGGCCAAGACAGGGCGAGCAGGCTGGCCATGCGCCCGATGTACGCCCTTCGATCCGGCAAAAGAAGGGCCGGAAGCTGGCTGCTTCCGGCCCTTGGCTCTCGCATCGGGCGCGCCCCGGCGAAGCCGTGGCGCAACGTCGGACTGGACCGGGGCCGGGGGCCGCAACCCGTCGGCCGAACCGGTTCGAGTCCTGGACCAGCATCGCTGGCCCAGGCCCAACTCGGCTCAGAAGTCCATGCCGCCCATGCCGCCCATGCCGCCGCCGCCGCCCATCGGCATCGCCGGCTTGTCCTCGGGCATCTCGCTGACCGCCGCCTCGGTGGTGATCAGCAGGCCCGCGACCGAGGCCGCGTTCTGCAGCGCGGTGCGGACGACCTTGGTCGGGTCGATCACGCCGGCCGACACCAAGTTCTCATACTTGTCGGTCTGGGCGTTGAAGCCCATCGTCGGATCGTTGCCCTCGAGCAGCTTGCCCGAGACCACCGCGCCGTCATGACCAGCGTTCTGCGCGATCTGGCGGACGAGCGTCGTCAGCGACTTGCGGACGATATCGATGCCGCGAGTCTGGTCGTCATTGGCACCGCTCGTGCCCTCCAACGCCTTGGTCGCGTAGAGGAGCGCGGTACCGCCGCCCGGCACGATGCCTTCTTCGACGGCCGCGCGCGTGGCGTGCAGCGCGTCGTCGACGCGATCCTTGCGCTCCTTGACCTCGACCTCGGACGCGCCGCCGACCTTGATCACCGCAACGCCGCCGGCAAGCTTCGCGAGACGCTCCTGGAGCTTCTCCTTGTCATAGTCGCTGGTGGTGTTCTCGATCTGCTGGCGGATCGCCTCGGTGCGGCCCTTGATCGCGTCGGCTTCACCCGCACCGTCGATGATGGTGGTGTTGTCCTTGTCGATCGTGACGCGCTTGGCCGAACCCAGCATCGCGGTCGTGACGCTCTCCAGCTTGATGCCGAGATCCTCGGAGATCATCTCGCCCTTGGTCAGGATCGCGATGTCCTCCAGCATCGCCTTGCGGCGATCGCCGAAGCCCGGCGCCTTGACGGCGGCGACTTTCAGGCCACCGCGCAGCTTGTTGACCACCAGCGTGGCCAGCGCCTCACCCTCGATGTCCTCGGCGATGATCAGCAGCGGACGACCCGACTGAACGACCGCTTCCAGGATCGGCAGCATCGCCTGCAGGTTCGACAGCTTCTTCTCGTGGATCAGGATGAAAGGATCGGTCAGCTCGACCGTCATCTTCTCCGGGTTGGTGATGAAGTAGGGCGACAGATAGCCGCGGTCGAACTGCATGCCCTCGACGACGTCGAGCTCGAAATCGAGACCCTTGGCCTCCTCGACGGTGATCACGCCTTCCTTGCCGACCTTCTCCATCGCCTCGGCGATCTTCTCGCCGACCACGGTGTCGCCGTTGGCCGAGATGATGCCGACCTGCGCGATCTCGGACGAGCCAGAGACAGGCTTCGAGCGCGCCTTGAGGTCGTCGACGACCGTGATGACGGCCAGATCAATGCCGCGCTTCAGGTCCATCGGGTTCATGCCGGCCGCGACCGACTTCATGCCCTCGCGCACGATCGCCTGAGCGAGCACGGTCGCGGTGGTGGTGCCGTCACCGGCGTTGTCGTTGGTCTTCGACGCCACCTCGCGCAGCATCTGCGCGCCCATGTTCTCGAACTTGTCCTTGAGCTCGATCTCCTTGGCGACGGTGACGCCGTCCTTGGTGATGCGTGGCGCGCCGAAGCTCTTGTCGATCACGACGTTGCGACCCTTCGGCCCCAGCGTGACCTTGACCGCATCGGCGAGGATATCAACGCCGCGCAGGATGCGCTCACGCGCGTCGCGGCTGAATTTTACGTCCTTGGCTGCCATGATGGCTACCCTTTCGGAATGAGTTGAAAAATCACACTAGGGTCACACCGTCGCGATGCTTCGCGACCGCGCGAACGTCAGGTCAGCCGACGATCCCGAGGATATCGCTTTCCTTCATGATCAGCAGATCCTCGCCGTCGAGCTTGACCTCGGTGCCGGACCATTTGCCGAACAGGATCTTGTCGCCGGCCTTGACGTCCAGCGGGGTCAGCGTGCCGTCCTTCTCGCTCTTAATGCCGGCGCCGGCGGCGACGACCTCGCCCTCCTGCGGCTTCTCCTTGGCGGTGTCGGGGATGATGATCCCGCCGGCCGTCTTCTCTTCCGCTTCGACGCGGCGAACGAGAACACGGTCGTGCAACGGACGAAAGTTCATGTGCACTGTCCCTTTACTGATATAAAAATCCTTGGCACTCACCCAGGGTGAGTGCCAACAGCCGCGATATGTGCCTTCGACCGCAGCCGGTCAACGGGCGCGTCCGGCCTTTTTTTTCGACACACGGTGACAGGCGCGAGGCTCAGGCGGACGACGCGCCATCCCCATGACCGCCGCCCGCCCTTCGAAGCCCCCGGAATTGGCCCGCCCATTCCCCCCGGATGGACGAACCGTGACGCTAAACGGCGGTGCGCGCCGATTCCGGACAGGCCATCAAATGGGCAGCAGCCCCAGCCGCGCCCGCATCGACCAGCGCAACACCAGCAGCCCCGAGACGACGAACAGCCCGACCAGCAGGCCCGTCCAGATGCCCACCCCACCCCAGCCGGCATAGAACCCCAGCCAGATCGCGGTGCCGAATCCCGCCACCCAATAGCCGAACCCGGCGATCACCATCGGCACGCGCGTGTCCTGCACCCCGCGCAGCGCACCGGCCGCCACCGCCTGTGCGCCGTCGAACAGCTGGAACATCGCGGCCAGCGCCAGGAACTGCGTCGCCAGCGCGACCACCGCCGCGTGCGCCGGATCCGCGGTGTCGAGATAGGCGGCGATGAACAGACGCGGCGTCAGCCAGATTGCGACGGCGGTGGTCAGCATGAAGCCGGTGCCGAGCGCGATCGCCGCCCACCCCGCCTGCCCGATCCAGCGAATGTCGCGTGCGCCATAGGCGAGGCCGACGCGGATCGTCGCCGCCTGCGCCAAGCCGAACGGCACCTGAAAGGCGATGGCGGCGATGTTGAGCGCCACCGCGTGCGCGTCGACTGCCTCGACGCTGATCAGGCCCATCAGGAACGCCGCCCCGCCGAACAGCGCGCCCTCCAGCGTGAAGGTGAGCGCGATCGGCAAGCCCAGCCGCGCAATCTCCCCCATCCGCCGCCATTCCGGCCGCCACCAGCGCCCGAACAGCCGATAGCGGCGCAGCACCGGATCGAAGCAGAGGATCGCGACCCAGGCGATCAGCATCGCCGCCGCCGTGCCGCAGCTGGCGATCGCCGACCCCTCCAGCCCCCGCGCCGAAAAACCGGCATGGCCAAAGACCAGCAGCCAGTTGCCGAGAATGTTGACCAGCAGCGCCAGCACGGTGACGGCCACTGCCCAGCCCTGCCGCCCCACTGCCGCCGCGACGGTCCGCATCACCGCGGCGCAGACATTGGGAAGAACGACCCAGAGCAGGATGTCGAGGAACGCCCCCGACCGCGCGGCGACAACTGGGTTCTGGCCGAGCAGGAGCAGGAGCCGCTCGCCGTGGCTCAACACCACCATGAAGAAGAGGCTGACCCCGACGGCCATCCACATCGCCATCCGGAACGAGCGCCGCACTTCCCTCACGGCGTGGCTGCGGCGGCCGAGCTCGGCAGCAATGACGGGCGCGCACGCGCCGGTGAAGCCGATCAGCGCCCACATGACCAGGCTGAGCAGGAACACGCCCAAGGTCGACGCGGCGAGCGGCACCGGCCCCAGCCGCGACACGAACATCACGTCGACGGCATACACCGCCATCTGGAGCAGGTTGGCGCCCACCAGCGGCCCGGCAAGCCGCACCAGCGCCGCCAGTTCGTCGCGCCACGTCGCGGGAGCGAAGCCGGCACGCGGCGTGGGGGCGCCGGGGTGGGCCATGCAGCGCCTCTAGCGTGGCGCGGCGGAAGCGTCACGCTCCACACAGGGGGGTCCGGTCAGTCCGGTCAGAGTGCCATGCGCGCCGTACCCGGATAGGCGAACAACAGGTCGGCGTCGTTGCTGGCCGTGACTGTCTCGGTGCCGGTCACCGTGATGCACTGCCCGGCCGACCACGCGACGCCCGCGACCTCCCCCGCACCCTTGATCGGCACCAGCCAGCCCGTCACACCGGCCGGCAGCGCCACCTGGTGCGTGCCGCCGCGCCAGCGCTCGAGGACGAACTTCGGTCCCTCGACCTGGACATAGCGCCCGTCGCCCGCGTCGCCCGGCGAGGTGATCGGCACGTAAGGCACCGGGTCGGCTACCGCGATGCCGTCGGTCAGGTGCAGCTCGCGGTCCGAGCCGTAATCGTAGAGGCGATAGGTGGTCTCCGAGTTCTGCTGGATCTCGATCACCGTCAGCCCACCGCCGATTGCGTGGATGGTGTCGGATTTACAATAGAGGAAGTCGCCCGCCTTTACCGGCTTCCAGTCGAGCAGCTGCTCGATCGAGCCGTCCTCGGCGCCCTGTTTCAGCCGCTCCTTGGAGACCGGCTCGTGCGTGCCGAGCGCGATGGTGGAGTCTGGCCTGGCGGCGAGGATGTTCCAGCATTCGTCCTTGCCCCGCGGCAGGCCCCGTTCGTGCGCCTGCTCGTCGTTGGGATGGACCTGAACCGACAGCGGCTGCGAGGTGAACAGGTATTTGATCAGCAGGTCGGGCCTGGTGTCGCCCGGCTCCTGAAACCAAATCTCGCCGATCGCGGGCTGGTCCTGCGGCTGATCGTCGAAGCCGGGCCACAGATCGTGCCGGCCCCAGGGCTTCTCGACGCGATGGGTGTGGAGCAGGGTGGCGGGCATGGGCGGTCCTCATCATCGGTTCGCCTCCGTAACGCAGAACCACGCCGGGCGCTCCCGCCTTTCCCGGCATGGCGGTGAGAGGAAGATGGCGGGTCTAGGTTTAGCCTTGTTCCCGCGCTACAGGGCCCGTCCATGCGTATCACCCAGTCCCGCGCGCTGAGCCTGGCGCTCCTGGCCGCCATCGCCCTGCCTGTTACCGCCTGTGCCCGGCACCGCACCCGCGGGGATCTCCCTTATGTGGCGCGCGACGTCGGCACGCTCTATTCGGCGGCGCGCGCGCGGCTGGATCAGGGGCGCTACAAGGAAGCCGCGCAGCTGTTCGACGAGGTCGAGCGCCAGCATCCCTATTCGGTGTGGGCGCGCCGCGCGCAGCTGATGAGCGCGTTTTCCTATTATCTCGACCACGACTACACGAACTCGATCCAGTCGGCGCAGCGTTTCCTGTCGGTCCATCCCGGCAATCGCGACGCGCCCTATGCCTATTATCTCGTCTCGCTCGGCTATTACGAGCAGATCCAGGACGTGACGCGCGACCAGAAGATCACCCGCCAGGCGTTAGACGCGCTGGGCGAGCTGACGCGCCGCTATCCGACCAGCCGCTACGCCGCCGATGCGCGGCTGAAGATCGACCTGGTCAACGACCACCTCGCGGGCAAGGAGATGGAGGTCGGGCGCTTCTACGAACGGCGCGGCCAGTGGCTGGCGGCGTCGATGCGGTTCCGCGCGGTGATCGACACCTATCAGACGACGACGCACACGCCCGAAGCGCTGATGCGGCTGACCGAATGCTACCTCAACCTGGGCGTGCCGATGGAAGCGCAGCGATCGGCGGCGGTGCTCGGACGCAATTACCCCGGCACGCAATGGTATCGCCAGGCATTCCGGCTGATGGGGCAGCATCCGGCAAGCGATCTGCCGGCGGTCGGCCGAGGTGTCCAGGCAGTGCCGCCGGGCACACCGGGCGCGCGGGCGCAGTCGTTGCCGGGGGACGCGGGCACGGCACGGCCGGGGTCGCCGACGCCCGCCCCCGGGAGTGGCGGAACTCCACCGACGCCGCCCGCAGGCGGCAGCACCATGCCGACCCCCGCAACAACGGGCAGTGAGGGCGGCGCAGCCGGTACGCCTGCGGGCTCGACCAGCGGGCGACCGGGAACATAGGGCGGACCGCGGCCGGGCAAGACACCGTCATCCTGAGCTTGTTTCAGGATCAAAACGCGACCGTGACAGCGGGCGATTGGCGAGCGGCTGGCGTGGACGCTCGAACCAGCTCCGCATGACGGGCAACGGGCATGGTCGCCTCTCCCCGCGGAGCTTACCCCGCTCTATATGCGGCCGATGCTGACCGCGCTTTCGATCCGCGACGTGGTGCTGATTGAGGCGCTCGACCTGCACTTCGACGCGGGGCTGGGCGTGCTGACGGGCGAAACGGGCGCGGGCAAATCGATCCTGCTCGACGCGCTGGGGCTGGCGCTCGGCGCGCGGGGCGAGGCGGGGCTGGTCCGGCACGGCGCGGCGCAGGCGGTGGTGACCGCGAGCTTCGAGCCGCCCGCCGCCGCGCTGGCGATGCTGGCCGATCAGGGGCTGGACGTCGAACCCGGCGAACCGCTGATCGTGCGGCGGCTGGTCAAGGCCGATGGCGGCAGCCGCGGCTTCGTCAACGACCAGCCCGCATCGGCGGCGCTGCTCCGCCAGCTTGCCGAACATCTGGTCGAGATCCACGGCCAGCATGACGATCGCGGGTTGCTCGCGCCCGCCGGGCACCGGGCGCTGCTGGACAACTTCGGCCGGATCGACACCGCCGCCGCCGCGACGGCCTGGGACCGGCTTCGCGCCGCCGAGGGGGCACTGGCAGCGGCAAAGGGCGAGATCGCGACGGCGCAGGCCGATCGCGACTGGCTGGCGCACGCCGCCGCCGAGCTGGAAAGCCTCGCGCCCGAGCCGGGGGAGGAGGAAGCGCTGGCGGACCGCCGCCGCACCATGCAGCGCGCCGAGAAGATCGCGGCCGACCTCGCCACGGTCGAGGCGCAGCTGGAAGGCGCCGATGGCGGCCTGTCCAAGCTCCGCCAGGCGGCGCGGGTGCTGGAGCGGATCGCGGGCGACCACCCCGCGCTGGGCGAGGCGCTGGCCGCGGTCGACCGCGCGGTGATCGAGGGCGCGGCGGCGGAGGACCGGCTGCGCGAGGCGGCGCACGCGCTCACCTTCGACGCACGCGCGCAGGAGGAGGACGAGGCGCGGCTGTTCGACCTCCGCGCGATGGCGCGCAAGCACCGGGTGCAGCCCGACGAGCTGGCGGTGCTGGCGGGCGAGCTGCGCGGGCGGCTCGACCGGCTGGAGGCGGGGGAGGAAGGCCTGGGCGCGCTCGACGCCGCCCTGACCCACGCGCAGGCGGCCTATCGCGCGGCAGCGGATGCGCTGACCGCGGCACGGACGGCGGCAGCGGCGCGGCTCGATACGGCGGTGGCGCGGGAGCTGACGCCGCTCAAGCTCGATGCGGCGAAGTTCCGCACCGCGGTCGCGCCGCTCGGCGCGGCGGGCTGGTCCGCGGCAGGGCAGGATCGCGTCGAATTCGAGATCGCGACCAACCCCGGCGCGCCGTTCGCGCCGCTGGCGAAGATCGCGTCCGGCGGCGAGCTGTCGCGCTTCATCCTCGCGCTCAAGGTCGCGCTGGCCGAGCGCGGGGGCGCGCGGACGATGGTGTTCGACGAGGTCGACCGTGGCGTCGGCGGTGCGGTCGCGAGCGCGATCGGCGAGCGGCTGCAGCGGCTGGCGGCGGGAACGCAGCTGCTGGTCGTCACCCACTCGCCCCAGGTCGCGGCGCGGGGCGCGCAGCACCTGCTGATCGCGAAGAGCCACGACGGCACGGTGACCCGCACCGGCGTCAAGGCGCTGGACGAAGGGGAGCGCCGCGAAGAGATCGCCCGGATGCTGTCCGGCGCGCAGGTGACCGACGAGGCGCGGGCGCAGGCGGAGCGGCTGCTGGAGACGGCGTGATCCGCCACCTCTCCCGCAAGCGACAGCGGATTGATAGAGCAGCGCAATGACAGACCTGCCGCCGACCGACGCCGAGGGCGCCGCCGAGCTGGAGCGCTTGGCCGAGGCGATCGCGCACCACAACCGGCGTTACCATACCGACGATGCGCCCGAGATCAGCGACGCGGACTACGACGTGCTGGTCGCGCGCAACCGGGTGCTGGAGACGGCTTTCCCGCATCTCATTCGCGCCGACTCGCCCAGCCGGCAGGTCGGCGCCGCGCCCGCCGGGCACCTGGCCAAGGTCGCGTACGCGCGGCCGATGCTGAGCCTCGACAACGGCTTTGCGGATGCAGACGTCACTGAATGGCTCGGCCGCGTACGGCGGTTCCTGCGGCTCGACCCCGACGGCGCAGACGGGGCGGAGCCGGTATCGGTCACCGCCGAACCAAAGATCGACGGGCTGTCCTGCTCGCTGCGCTACGAGGGCGGCCGGCTGGTCCAGGCGCTGACACGGGGCGACGGGGCGGTGGGTGAGGATGTGACCGCCAATGTCGCCACGGTGGAAGACATTCCCCAGACCTTGCCCCGCGATGCGCCCGCGCTGTTCGAGGTGCGCGGCGAGGTCTATATGGAGAAGGCCGCCTTCACCGCGCTCAACGCCCGCCTCGCGGCCGAAGCGATGTCGGCGGGCAAGGAAGCGCGGCAGTTTGCCAACCCGCGCAATGCCGCGGCGGGGTCGCTTCGGCAGAAGGACGCAGGCGTCACCGCGTTGCGGCCGCTGCGCTTCTTCGCGCATGGTTGGGGGGAAACGAGTGCGCTGCCGGGTGACACCCAGGCGGAGCTGATCGCGGCGCTTCGCCGCTGGGGCTTCCCGATCGCCGCCAATTTCCGCCGCTGCGCCGATCTTCACGCGGCGCTGGCGCAGTATCGCGCGATCGAGGCGCGGCGCGCTGACCTCGCTTTCGACATCGACGGTGTCGTCTACAAGGTCGACCGGCTCGACTGGCAAGCGCGGCTCGGCAGCGTCGGCCGCGCCCCGCGCTGGGCGCTCGCGCACAAGTTCCCGGCCGAGCGCGCGCAGACCACGCTCAGCGCGATCGACATCCAGGTCGGGCGCACCGGCAAGCTGACCCCCGTCGCGCGGCTGGCGCCGGTCACCGTCGGCGGCGTCGTCGTCACCAACGCGACCCTTCACAACAAGGACGAGATCGCGCGGCTGGGCGTGCGGCCGGGCGACCGCATCGTCCTGCAGCGCGCCGGCGACGTGATCCCGCAGATCGTCGAGAACCTGTCCGCGGCCGACGAGCGTCCGGCATTCGTCTTCCCCGACCATTGCCCGGCGTGCGGCAGCGAGGCGGTGGCGGAGGCGGGCGAGGTCGACGTGCGCTGCACCGGCGGGCTGATCTGCCCGGCGCAGCGGCTGGAGCGGCTCAGACATTTTGTCAGCCGCGGCGCGCTCGACATCGACGGGCTGGGCGAGAAGACGCTGGTCGAGTTGATCGAGCTCGGCTGGGTGACGGAGCCCGCCGATCTGTTCAGGCTGGCCCCGCATCGCGACGTGCTGCTGGCGCGCGAGGGGTGGCAGGCGAAGTCGGTCGATGCGCTGCTCGCCGCGATCGAGGCGAAGCGTGCGCCCGACGCCGCGCGGCTGCTGTTCGCGCTCGGCATCCGCCATATCGGTAGCGTCACCGCGCGTGACCTGCTCAAGGCGTTCGGCGCGTTGCCTGCGTTGCGCGCGGCGGCGGAAGGCGCACGCGCGGGCGACCCGGAGGCGCTGGCGCAGCTGACTGCGATCGATGGCGTCGGCCCGAGCGTCGTCGCCGCGCTGGGCGACTTTTTCCACGAGCAGCACAACCGGCAGGTCTGGGACGACCTGCTCGCCGAGGTGTCGCCGCCGCCCTTTGCGGTGGAGACGCGCGCGTCGGAGGTTAACGGTCAGATCGTGGTGTTCACCGGCTCGCTCCAAACGCTGTCGCGCGACGAGGCCAAGGCGCAGGCGGAGGCGCTCGGCGCGCGGGTGGCAGGCTCGGTGTCGGCGAAGACCGGGCTGGTGGTGGCCGGGCCGGGCGCGGGGTCGAAGCTCAACAAGGCCGCCGAACTAGGGGTACGGGTGGTGGATGAAGCGGGGTGGGCGGCGATCGTCGCGGCGGCGGGGTAGCTGATGGCGGGATACTGCGGTGCAGCGGCCTCGGATGTTTATCACGCCGCGGCAAAGCCGCGTCGTCGGACGGGAGCGCTGCGCTTCCCGCCGGCCGTGCTGGCGCGTCTCGCGCGCATCTATGCTGCTCGCGTGCGCGCTGCGCAGTGCGCCATTTTTGCAACGCAACATAAATGAGTCGGCAACCATCCCGCCCCCGCCTTCCCGCTGTCACGGAAGCGCAATAAAAGGGGCGCACGGGCGCTGCAGACCGGTGAGCCAAGCAAGCGCCGCCGAATCGATCCTAAGGGGTGTAGATCCATGCGATATCAACTGCTTCTGGGTGCGGCTGTCGTCGCGCTCGCGATTCCCTCGGCCGCGTTCGCGCAGTCGACCGGCTCGGCCGAAACCGACAACGTCTCCACCACCGACGTCGTGGTCACCGGTACGCGCGAGGCGTCGGTCGGCGGCGTCCAGCAGCCTGACACCCCCAAGAACCGCTCGGTGCTGACCCAAGAGTTCATCGCCCGCCAGACCCCAGGCCAGTCGGTCGACGACATCATCAACCAGCTCCCGGGCGTCAGCTTCCAGAACAACGACCCGTTCGGCTCGGCCGGCGGCACGCTGACCATCCGCGGCTTCGACGGCAGCCGCATCAGCCAGACGTTCGACGGCATCCCGCTCAACGACACCGGCAACTATGCAATCTATTCGAACCAGCAGCTCGACCCCGAGCTGATCGAGCAGGTCAACGTGAACCTCGGCTCGACCGATCCCGATTCGCCCACCGCCTCGGCGTCGGGTTCGACCGTCAACTACCGCACGATCAACCCATCGGAGGATTTCGGCGCGCGTCTGGTCGGCTCGGTCGGCGACTATAATTTCTTCCGCGTCTTCGGGCTGGTCAATACCGGAAACCTGACCTCGTTCGGCACCCGCGCCTGGCTCTCCGCCAGCAATGCCCGCAACGATGTGGTGTTCAACAACTTCGGCAAGATCGAAAAGCAGCAGTACAACGCCAAGATCTATCAGCCGATCGGATCGGGCCGCGACTTCATCGCGATCTCGGGCCACTACAATCAGAACCGCAACAACTTCTTCGGCTCGGCGCCGCTGCGCGACGACAACAATGTGTTCTCACAGAGCACGGCTGCGCCGGGGTCGGCGCTGAACCCGACCTTTGTGACCGGCGCGGCACGGACGCCCGGAACGAACTCGGGCAATCGCTTCCCGCGCGGCCGCGATGAACTGCCTTACCTGGTTGCACGCTGCCTGATCGCCACCCCGACCACCGGCGTCGCGAACACCGTCGCCAATGTCAGTGCGCCGGGCGCGTCGAACAACGGCGTCGCCTGCGGGTCCAGTTTCGACGAGCGCTACAATCCGTCGAACACCGGCAATGTCCGGCTCAACTCACGCTTCACGCTGGCCGAAGGGCTGACGCTGTTCCTCGACGGCAGCTATCAGTACACCAAGGCGAACGGCGGCGGCACCGTTACGGGCCGCGAGGGCGGCTTCACCCGGACTACAGGCGTGCCGATCACGACGCCGCAATATGGCTTCATCGGCGGGTCCTATTATTTCGGCCGTGACGTCAACGGCGACGGCGATGCGCTCGATCAGGTGATCCTGCTCGCGCCGAGCCAGACGCAGACGCGCCGCTACGGCGTGATCTCGTCGCTGCGCTGGGACTTCACCCCGGACCAGAGCCTGCGCGCCGGCTACACGCTGGATTATGGCCGCCATCGCCAGACGGGCGAGGTCGGCACGTTGCAGGCGAACGGCTTCCCGGTCGACGTCTTCCCGGTCAACAATCCGCTGACGGCGGTGAACGGCTCGGTAGTCGAGAAGCGCAACCGCTTCTCGAAGGCGATCCTGAACCAGGGTTTCGCGCAATATGTCGGCAATTTCCTCGACAACCGGCTGCGCGTCGAAGCGTCGCTGACCGGCAAGTGGTTCACCCGCGACCTGACCAACTACTGCTTCGTCACGGCGGCCAACGGCAATGTCGACTGTCTCGGCCGCGATCCGACGGTCAACGCCGCCTATGCCACGGCCAATCCGTACACTGTCGGCGGGACGACGCAGGCGCCGACGATCACCGGCTATGCGGTGCCGCAGAACCGGGTCTATCGCTATCACCGGCTGCTGCCCGCGGCGGGCCTGACCTTCAACGTCGCGGACCGGCTGACGGTCTTCGGCAATTACTCGAAGGGTATTCAGGTTCCCGGCACGGACAATCTGTACCAGGCGTTCTTCTATCCCCAGAACACCACCCCCGCGAACCCCGTTCCGGAAACGACCGACAACTTTGATCTGGGCCTGCGTTATACCAGCAGCCGCATCCAGGCGTCGGTCGGACCATGGTATACCCGCTTCCAGAACCGGCTGGCGGGTGCCTTCGACAATGACACGCAGCAGACGATCTATCGCAATCTGGGCCGGGTGAACAAATACGGCGTCGACGCGAGCATCGCGTACCGGCCGATCCGCGAGGTGCTGTTCTACGTCTACGGCTCGTATCTGAAGTCGGAGATCAAGAACAACGTCCAGATCGGCGTCTGTTCGACGACGACCACCGTCAACTGCGCGACGGTGGGACAACCGATCTATGCCCTGACGGCGGGGATGCGTGAGTCGGCGGCGCCCGTCTATACGGTCGGCGGCCGCGTCCAGGCGACGCTCGGGCCGATCGAGCTCGGTGGTCAGATCAAGCGCACCGGCCGCCGCTATGTCAACGATCAGAACCTGGCGAGCTTCGCCTGCACCGCCGCGCCGCTGGTGAACACGCTCTGCCCGACGGCCGCCAACACCACGGCAACCTTTACCGGCACGCGCGGCTTCCAGTATCAGACCTACGGGCCGGTCGCGTCGGGCTATACCGTGGTCGATTTTGATGCGCGCGTCGGGCTCGACTGGACCGGGATCGGCAACACCAAGACCTACCTGCAGCTGAACGTCGTCAACGCCTTCAACCAATATTATGTCGGCGGCTTCTCGGGCGGCGCCACCACGGTCTTCAACCAGCCGTTCGTTCAGATCGGCAGCCCGCGCGCGTTCATCGTCTCGCTGAACGTCGGGCTGTAAGGCGCAGCCGGCGGGAGCACTGCTCCCGTCCGACGACGCCGCTTCGCCGCGGCGGCGGCGGCCATGCAGAGACTTTAGGAAAGGCCGTCGTTCCCCCGGGACGGCGGCCTTTCCGTTCATGCCCGGCAGCGCGCCGCCCTTCCGCCGCGGGGCACATCGCGATAAAGCCGCCTCGTGGCCTCGCTCGCCCCCACCCGCTCTCCTTCGCCGCGACGGCCGGCGCTCAACGTCCGTCCGTTCTTCGAGGACAAGGGCCGCGCCTTCTGGACGCTGCAGGCGGTCGGCTGGGGCGGCTACCTGATCGTGCGCGAGGCGGCGTCGATTTCCGGCGGCCCGACGATCGACGTCGTCATCCCGGTGCTGGTCGAGGCGATCATCGGCTATTGCCTGACGCTGCTGCTGTCGACGTTATACGGCTATTACCGCCGTCTGCCGCGCGTGCCGGGCGTCGTCCTCACGGTCGCGACGCTGCTCGGCTTCACCCTGCTGTACGCGTTCCTGGTCGCCTTCCTGTTTTCGTTCATCAGCCTCAAGACGCTGTCCCCCCATGTCAGCCTCGCCTCCTTTCTTAGCGCCTTTTACATCTGCTTCACCGTGTTGGCGGGCTGGTCGGCGCTGTATTTCGGGATCAACTTCTACATCCTGGTCGAGGAGCAGATCGACCAGATGCGCGACCTGGAGGCGCAGGCGTCGTCGGCGCAGCTGGCGATGCTGCGCTACCAGCTCAACCCGCATTTCCTGTTCAACACGCTCAACTCGATCTCGACGCTGGTGCTGTTGAAGCAGACCGATCGCGCCAATGCGATGCTCAGCCGCCTGTCGTCGTTCCTCCGCTACACGCTCGCCAACGAGCCGACCGCGCATGTCACGGTGGCGCAGGAGGTGGAGACGCTGAAGCTCTATCTCGAGATCGAGAAGATGCGTTTCGAACAGCGGCTGCGCCCCAAGTTCGACATCGACCCAGCCGCCGAGCGCGCCCGCCTGCCCTCCCTGTTGCTCCAGCCGCTGGTGGAGAACGCGATCAAATATGCCGTCACCCCGCAGGAGGACGGCGCCGATATCTGCATTGAGGTACGGCTCGCCGGAGAACAGGTGCACATTACCGTGTCCGACAGCGGTCCCGGCTTGCAGGACGGCGTGCAACCGCCCAGCCTGTCTACCGGGGTCGGGCTCGCCAACATCCGCGAGCGGCTGGTTCAGGCCTATGGCGCGGACCAGCAGCTGGTCACGCGCTCGACCGCGGAGGGCGGATTTTCGGTGGCGATCGAGATCCCGTTCCAGCTCGAGGATTTGAGGGAAGCCGCATGACGCCGACGCAATCTTCCATTCAGGTCCGCAAGGGTACCGGCGCCAGCCTTGCCGGTTTACCCGACGCCGCCACGAAAGGGGCTGCATGAGCATCCGCACCATCCTCGTCGATGACGAGCCGCTTGCGACCCAAGGACTGGAGCTGCGGCTGCAGCAGTTCGACGATGTCGAGATCATCGACAAGTGCATCAATGGCCGCGAGGCGATCCGCGCGATCAAGACCCACAAACCCGATCTGGTCTTTCTCGACATCCAGATGCCGGGGTTCGACGGCTTTTCCGTGGTGCAGGGGTTGATGGAGGTCGACCCGCCGCTGTTCGTGTTCGTCACCGCCTATGGCGATCACGCGCTGCGCGCGTTCGAGGCGCAGGCGGTCGATTACCTGATGAAGCCGGTCGACGAGGCGCGATTGGCAGATACAATCGAGCGCGTCCGTCAACGGCTCAGCGAAAAGCAGAGCGTCGGCGAGGCCGCGATGTTCAAGGATGCGCTCGCCGAGCACGCGCCCGAAGCAGCGGCGGAACTGAGCGCGGACGGTGGCGCTGGCGGCGGTGAGATGGCGTCTGGGCGGTTCGAGAAGCTCATCAACATCAAGGACCAGGGTCAGATCTTCCGCGTCGACGTCGACACGATCGAGCTGATCGAGGCGGCGGGCGACTATATGGTCATCAAGACCGGCGACAATTCGCTGGTCCTGCGCGAGACGATGAAGGATCTGGAGAAGCGCCTCGACCCCCGCCGCTTCCAGCGCGTCCACCGCTCGACCATCGTCAACCTCGACCTGGTCAAGCAGGTCAAGCCGCACACCAACGGCGAATGCTTCCTCGTGTTGAACTCCGGCGGCAGCGTGAAAGTCAGCCGCTCCTATCGCGATGTGGTAGCGCGATTCGTCCATTGACGGGCGACCTGCTGATGACACTTCAAGCGCTGTCGCTGGCTGGCCCCCGCGGGCGCTCGCCCGGCTGAAAGCGCTGGTCGAAGATCAGTCCTCGGGGTGAGCTTCGTCCTCGACCGTTTCCGTCTTGAACCACGCCTCGACTGGCCCGGTCAGCTTGATCGTCAGCGGCCGGCCGTGGCGGTCAACCTTTTTGCCAAGCGCGACGCGTATCCAGCTTTCCGACCGGCAATATTCCTCGACGTCGCTACGCTCGACGCCCTTGAAGCGGATGCCGATACCACGCTCCAGCACCTCGCGATCAAAATGGGGCGAGCGGGGATCGATCGAGAGGTGGTCGGGGGGCGTGTCGGTCATGGCCGGGCCGCTTAGCGGCTGCGTCCGGGACTGCCCACAAAAAAGCGGCGCGGCAGCCGGTGCCGCCGCGCCGTCTTTCGGGTCAACGTCGCCTAACGGCAGACGCGGACATTGTAGGGGCGGCCATATCCGTCCCATTGCCGCTCGACGAAACAGCGCGGCCGGTATTCATCATAATAGTTGTGGTAATAGGGCTGCTGATAGTTGTCATAGTAATAGCGACGCGGCGGTGGCGGGGGCGCGTCGTAATAACGATCGCGGTCGTAATAGCGGTTGTTGTTGCTCGACGCGATCGCCGCACCGACGCCCAGCCCGAGGATGCCCCCGAGCACGGCCGCACCGCCCGCGCCGATCCCGTCATGGTGCCGATAGCCGCGATAATATTGCGCGCTCGCGGGCGTCGCCGACACCAGGGCGCTGGCGGCCATTGCCGCACCCAGCACCGTCTTTCCGATCAATCCAGTCATGGCAGACCTCCTACTCGTTACACTCGGTCCCGGGGTAAGAACGAACATACCGCGACCTTGCTCACGCTCTTGCCCGAGTCGCACTGAACGGGCACGGAATGAGGCGTTAAGCCGCTGTTTAACCGGGGAGCATGGGAGCGAGGATGGCGCGCTGGCTGATCAAGGGGGAAGCAAGCTCCTACGGCTGGGACGCGCTGGTCGCGGACGGTGGCACCGAATGGGACGGCATCCGCAACGCGGCGGCGGCGAGGCACCTGCGCGCGATGGCGGTCGGCGACGAGGCGCTGTTCTATCATAGCGGCCCGGACAAGGCGGCGGTCGGAATCGTCCGCGTCGCCCGCACCATGCAAGCCGATGGCGCAGACGGCCGCTGGGTGTCGGTGCGGGTCGAGCCGCTGCGGCCGCTTGCGCGTCTCGTCACCCTGGCCCAGATGAAAGCGGAGCCCGCGCTGGCGGGGATGGCGATGCTACGCCAGTCGCGGCTGAGCGTTTCGCCGGTCGGCGAGGCGGAATGGGCGACGGTGATGCGGCTCGCTGGGTGACGCTCGGCCGCCTCGACGCGCGTGGGGCGCGGATACCGGCTGCGCACGTCGCGGTCCCGATCGCGGCGGCGCTGGCGGCGGCGGTGACCGGGCTCGCTTATTGGCCCGGGCTGATGACCTGGGACCCGGTGCGGCAATATGGCGAGGCGCTGAGCGGAGCGATCACCGATTGGCATCCGCCCGTGATGCAGTGGGTGTGGCAGCGGCTGTTGCCGATCGCGCACGGCCCCGCGCCGATGCTGGTGCTCCAGCTCGGGCTGTTCTGGGCGGGGTTGGCGATCCTGGCGCTGGGGGTGCGGCAGGACGGCCGCCCCCGGCTCGGCTGGGCGCTGCTCGCCTGCGGGCTGTGGCCCCCTGCAATGGCGTTGATGGGGGCGATCCTGAAGGACTGCCTGATGACCGGTGCGATCCTCGTCGCTGCCGGGATGCTGGCAACGCAGAGGGAGCGGGGCCGCGGCTGGCAACGCGCCGCGGGGTTGCTGTTCCTGCTGTTCGCCGCGACCCTGCGCTTCAACGCGTTCGCCGCCTGCCTGCCGCTTGCGGTCGCGCTGCTGCCCGCGGCGTGGCGCTGCACCGTGCCGCGGCTGGCGCTGACGAGCGTCGCCGTTGCCGGTATCCTGCTCGCCGCAATGCCGCTTGCCAACCGCGCGATCGGGGCGGAGCCGAGCGCGGTCGAGCTGTCGCTCGTCATCTTCGATCTCGGCGGCATCACCGAGCACGCCGGCGTCAATGTCTTTCCCGACGACATCGAGGTGGGCGATCCCGTCGCGGTCAACCATCGCTGCTACCGGCCCGCGAAATGGGACAGCTATTCGGATTGGGTCGATCCCGAATGCCCGCTCGGCTTCACGGCGTGGAGCGACAATGTCGATCCGGCGGAAGTCCACCCCTACCTGTTCTGGGCGCGCGCGGTGCTAGCGCATCCGATCGCCTATGCCGAGCACCGGCTGACCCATTTCGCGATCAACACGCGCATCCTGCCGCTGACGGACGCGGTTGAGCGGCCGGTGCCGCACGAGGATGCGCCCAATCCCTGGGGCTTCCGCGTCGCCCCTAACCCGCTGTTGCGCTCGCTCGACGCCGCGGCGCTGGCCACCGCGCACACCCCGCTCGGCTGGCCGATCGTCGCAATCGCGCTCGCGCTGGGGGCGCTGCTCGCCGGCGCGGGGCTGCCGAACGCACGACTGAGCGTGCCGATCGCGGCGTCGTCGGCGCTGTACGGGCTGGGATATCTGGTGCTCAGCGTCGCGTCGGAGCTGCGTTATCATTTGTGGACGCAGCTGGGCGCGCTGATCGCGGTAGTGATCGTGGCAGGTGACATTGCTGGCGGAGCGACAATCGCACGGTGGCGATTGGGCGTCGGCGCGGGATTGATCGGTAGCGTAATCGTTCTGAGTACATCCTTGCGGCTTGCAGCCTAGGTTTCCTCGTCCCGCGCAGCCACGCTCAGGTGTTCGGCGGCCGCATGCGGTCGACGTTCCCGCGTCCACAGGTGAGCGCCGGGCGTCAGAAGGGCGGACGCGAGAAGATGCGCATCGACATAGCCGATGCCACGTCCGTGCAAATCATGGCGCTCGATCAAACCCATGACTTCTTCGTGCTCGGCAATCTCCGTGCGATGCAGATCGTCCATCTCACGGATCACTGCGGCACGATCCATGATGCTGCCAAGAGCGATCTCGCCGATAATAAAGGAATGGATCAACAACTGATCGTCATCCAGTGCCAATGCCGGCGGCGCAGCGGCGAACGCAGATGGTCGATCCAGACCGAAACATCCGCGAGCAGCACCGGTCAGTCGAACCGCCGACGAGGCGCCGCCGTCGCGTCGGGATCGGAGCCGCCGAGCAGCGCCAGTCGACGCGCAGCCTCGCGTGATACGAGCAGGCGAAGGGCTTCACCGATCAGCGCGGATTTTCCCGTGATCCCGGTATAGCCTTGCGCCTTTGCCAACAAATCGTCGTCAGGCGTGACCGTTGTGCCTATGCCATTCTCCGGATGCACGCGCCATCGCATCAGATTATGCGCCGATCCATGCCTCAGGCGGCTTCCTTCTGCCGCGACGCGCGCTTGCGCTCGTGCGGATCGAGGAAGCGCTTTCTCAACCGGATCGATTTGGGCGTTACCTCGACCATCTCGTCGTCGTCGATATACGCGATCGCCTGCTCCAGCGTCAGCTTGCGCGGCGGGGTCAGGCGGATCGCGTCGTCCTTGCCGCCGCTCGCGCGGAAGTTCGTCAGCTGCTTCGCCTTCATCGGATTGACTTCGAGGTCGTCGGTCTTCGCGTTCTCGCCGATGATGATGCCCTCGTACAGTGGGTCGCCCGGCGCGACCATCAGCACGCCGCGCTCTTCGAGAAAGCCGAGCGCATAGGCGTTCGCCTCGCCCGAGCCGTTGGAGATGAGGACGCCGTTCTTTCGCCCTTCGATCTGGCCCTTGTACGGGCCGTAGCGTTCGAAGACGCGGTTCATGATGCCGGTGCCGCGAGTGTCGGACAGGAACTCGCCATGATAGCCGATCAGGCCGCGGCTGGGGGCCGAGAAGGTGATGCGGGTCTTGCCGCCGCCCGACGGGCGCATGTCGGTCATCTCCGCCTTGCGCTGGTTCATCTTGTCGACGACCGTGCCCGAATGCTCGTCGTCGACGTCGATGACCACCTGCTCGTAAGGCTCCTCGCGGCCGGACCCTTCAGCATCGCGGAACAGCACGCGCGGGCGGCTGATGCCGAGCTCGAAACCCTCGCGCCGCATGGTCTCGATCAGAACACCAAGCTGGAGCTCGCCGCGGCCGGCGACCTCGAAGCTGTCCTTGTCGGCCGCTTCGGTCACCTTGATCGCGACGTTCGATTCCGCTTCGCGGAACAGGCGGTCGCGGATCATCCGGCTCGTCACCTTGCTGCCCTCGCGCCCCGCCATCGGCGAATCGTTGACGGCGAAGCGCATCGACAGCGTCGGCGGGTCGATCGGCTGCGCGTGCAGCGCCTCCGTCACGCTGATGTCGGCGATGGTGTTGGCAACCGTCGCGACCGCCAGCCCGGCCATCGAGATGATGTCGCCCGCGCGGGCCTCGTCGATGGCGACGCGTTCCAGCCCGCGAAAGCCCATCAGCTTCGACGCGCGGCCGGTCTCGATCACCGTGCCGTCATCGGCCAGCGCATGGATCGGCTGGTTGACCTTGACCACGCCCGAATTGACCCGGCCGGTGAGGATGCGGCCGACGAAATTGTCGCGGTCGAGCAGTGTCACCAGAAAGGTGAAGGGCGCTTCCTCGTCAAGCGCCGGAGCGGGAACGTGGGCGACAATCCGCTCGAACAGCGGCGCCAGCGTACCCTCGCGCGCATCAGGGTCTTCGCTGGCATAGCCGTTGCGGCCGCTCGCGAAGAGCACCGGGAAGTCGAGCTGCTCGTCCGACGCCTCCAGCGTCACGAACAGGTCGAACACCTCGTCCAGCACCTCCTGGATGCGCGCGTCGGACCGGTCGACCTTGTTGACCACGACGATCGGGCGAAGGCCCAGCGCCAGCGCCTTGCCGGTGACGAACTTGGTCTGCGGCATCGCGCCCTCAGCGGCGTCGACTAACAGGATGACGCCGTCGACCATCGACAGGATGCGCTCCACCTCGCCGCCGAAATCGGCGTGGCCCGGCGTGTCGACGATGTTGATCCGCGTGTCGCCGTTCGCACCATGCCAGTCGACCGACGTGCACTTGGCGAGGATGGTGATTCCGCGCTCCTTCTCCAGGTCGTTCGAATCCATCGCGCGCTCTTCGACGCGCTGGTTCTCGCGAAAGGTGCCGGACTGACGGAAGAGCTGATCGACGAGCGTCGTCTTGCCGTGATCGACGTGGGCGATGATCGCCACGTTGCGCAGGTTCATTGATACTTCCTGGATAACAAGCGGGCGTGGTTCGCCCCGGTCGCGGGCGTCCATAACCGAATTGCTGCGCTGCGGAAAGGGAGCGTGGGGGTGCCCGGCGCTACTGGTCGGTCCACGCCCGCCAATTGCTGTCGGCGAGATCGAACTCGTGGCGCAGCGCATGGCGCATCGCATCGACCTCCGCTGCCGCAGTGCGCCGCGGGTCGACGGGGAGCCCGGGCATCCCCGGCGGACCACCCGGCCGCGCCGGCGGCGCCCCGGGACGGGCCGGTGGCGCACCGGGATGAGGCGGCTGCGGTGGATCGGGCTGTCCTTGGCGGCGCGGCGCCGCAGCACGCAGCCGCGCGATCGTCGCCGCATCGATCGTCGCCTCGTAGTTCCAAATCTGCATCGCGGTCCCGACCACGACCTTGGCCCCGCCGAAGCCGAGATCGGAACTGTACCCGCGATGCTCCGCCGCCCAGTGCATCGAGCCCGACCGGGCCAGGTGCACCGCCAGCCGCGCCCGCATCGACACGGTCGCGTCATTCCAGTTCTGCAGGTGCGGGCGATCGCCGGCCGGCCCGCGAAATGCTCCCAACGCGGTGCCCGCGGTACGCAGCGCATCCCAGAACGCGGTCGCCTCCGCGGCGCTGACCCGTGTCAGCTTGGCGAGCCACGGGTCGTCGGTCACCACCGTGCCGTCCGGCTTAAGCCAGCGCCAGCCCTCGAATCCAAGATCCGCTGCACCGCCGAAATTATGATTGCTCTCGCCCGGCCCGGCGTTGGTGTTCTGCGGCGTATCGTGCCGGATGTCGTACTGCGTCTGGAAGCTGCGCCGGTCGCCACGCGGATCGACCCCGATCGCGATGCCGTGATCGGCGTGCATGCGGCGGATGGTGGCGTTGACCTTGACGCGAAAAGCGTCGGTGAAGGTCTTGCCGGCCGCGGCGGTCAGCTTCGCCTGCAGTTCCGCCGCCGTCGCCTCAAGATAGACCGTCCTGCGCCCGGCCAGCACGCGCAGATCCTTGAACGCGGCGGGGGCCTGCGCCACCAGCTGCGCCCAGGTCGCATCGCCCGGCGACACGGCGCCGTCCGTCGCGCGCGGGTTCGGCGCCGTCTCGCCGGTCGGCGAGCGAAACACGTGATCGGTCTGGAAGGCGCGGATCGCCGCCGCCGTGCCCGGTCCGAATGTGCCGCTATAGCTTGGCAGATAGGGTCCCGCGGCCCGCGCGGGGACCGCCGGATGGCCGGGCGATGCCGGTTGCGGCGGTTGCGCCGCGCGCTGGATCACGACCAGGATGGCCTGAACCAGCGCCACGTCGCCGACCGCGTTCGCCGCGCCCTCGCCGACTGCTCCGCCGATCGCCTGCATAGCTGCCCCCTACTCGTAACAGGCGAACGGCAGCGTCGCCTCGCCATGCGCGGGCGTGCCGCCGCCGACCAGGACGGCGCGGAAGTCGATCGTGTCGCAGCCGGTGTCGTCCAGCCAGAAGCCGACATGGGTAGTGCCGTCCTCATCCACCGGGCCGAGCCGCGCGCTGCGATCTAGCAGCACGCGGCCGCGCCGCCCGGCGGTTCTGGCGACAAGACGGACGCGAGCATGATCCGGGACCGATGCGCGCGGTCCGAAGGCGACGGTGACGACGACGAAGGTCGATACGGACGACAGGTCGCCGGTCATTACATTGCCGAGCTGGGCGGTGTCGGTCAGCACATCGCGCGACAGCGTGCCGTTGCGACTGTTGAAGAGGAATGCCTTGAAGCCCGCGATCCGCGGCTGCGCCAGCGCCGCCGACGCCCCCGCCATCGCCAGCGCCGTCATCAGCAACACGGCGATCCATCGGCGAAGCTGAGCGCTCAGGGGCATCGCGACGACTCCGGTTATGACCGCTCCGACCCGACCACTCCGGTCGCGCGCGGTCAACCCGCGGCGGTCGCACCGTCGTCGCTTGCGGACGACCGGCCCCGGCGATTATCCTGTCGCTGTTCCGACATTGTCAGCCGCCTTGGCTGTATTATATTGGTAGAACACGCGAAGGGGTCAGCGATGGCGACGAGCACCGAAACTATGACGGCCGTACCTGAGCAGGAGCTGATCCTTACGCCGCCCGCGCCAGTGCCCGCTGTCCGTGCCGAAAAGGCGGCGGGGCTGGTGCCCGTCGGCGACGACGCCAAGTCGAAGCTGGAGGAGCGGGTCGACAGCTTCGTCACCGACCTGGTCGCGCAGGACGTCAACTCGCCCGATTTCGGCCGCCGCGTCGATGCGATCACCGCGATGGGCGCGAAGGAAATCCGCGACGCCGCCGGCCAGTCGAACCGCTTCCTCGACCGCCCGGTCCGCGCGATGGATCAGGAGGGGGGCGTCGGCAAGGACCTGGCCGAGCTGCGCCGCGTCATCGAAGACCTCGACCCGGGCAAGAAGGGCAACCTCACCGCGCCGCAGAAACTGTTCGGGATCATCCCGTTCGGCAACAAGATGCGCAACTATTTCGACGGCTACAAATCGAGTCAGACGCATATCAGCTCGATCCTGAAGAGCCTTGCGTCCGGCAAGGACGAGCTGTTGATGGACAACGCCGCGATCGATACCGAGCGCGCGAACCTGTGGGGCGCGATGGGCAAGCTGGAGCAGATGATCCACCTGTCCAAGACGATGGACGCGCGGCTGGAGGACAAAGCGCACGAGCTGGACGCGACCGATCCGGCCAAGGCCAAGGCGATCCGCGAGACCGCGCTGTTCTACACCCGCCAGCGCACCCAGGACCTGCTGACCCAGATGGCGGTGACGGTGCAGGGCTATCTGGCGCTCGACCTGGTCAAGAAGAACAATGTCGAGCTGGTGAAGGGTGTCGACCGCGCCTCGACCACTACCGTGTCGGCGCTGCGTACCGCGGTGACCGTCGCCAGCGCGCTGACCAATCAGCGGCTGGTGCTGGAATCGATCACCCAGCTCAACACGACGACGGCGAACATCATCGATTCGACCGGCAAGCTGCTGAAGGACAACACCAGCCGCATCCACGAACAGGCGGCCTCTTCGACCATCCCGCTCGAAACGCTGCAGCGCGCGTTCCAGAACATCTACGACACGATGGACGCGATCGACACGTTCAAGGCCAAGGCGCTCGATTCGATGAAGGTCACCGTGACCGCGCTAGGGTCGGAGGTCGAGCGATCGAAGGGGTACATCGCCCGCGCCGAAGGCGCTGCGCAGGGTCAGTCCGGAGGGCAGATCAGGGGGCCGAGCGCCGCCCAGTTCCAGCTCGAGTCCGTATAGGCCGATGACCGACGTCGACGACCAGATCGCCCGTGCCCGCGCCGCGATGGAACGGATCGCGGGCGACTATACCGGCGTCGCGCGCGGGCATCAGCAGCGCGTCCGCCGCGCGGCGGGTGAAGTCGGCCGCCGCTTCCGCCGGGTGGCCATTGCCGACGCGACGATCCTGGCCGCGGTGGTCCTGTTCTCGTTCGTCATCGCGCCCATCGGCTTCTTCGGCTTCTTCGCCGTCATCCTGCTGCTGTGCGCGGTCAACCTGTTCCTGCTGCTGTCGTCGACGACGCCGCGGCCGCCGACCGAGGAGAGGCTGCGGCAGGTGGAGGTAAAGGCGCTTCCCGCGCAGACCGGGCGCTGGCTCCAGGCCCAGCGCCCCGCTCTCCCCGCCCCCGCGGTGCGCCTGGTCGACCGGATCGGCCAGCGGCTCGACGCATTGACCCCGCAGCTCGCCCGCGTCGGCGACGACAGCGAAGAAGCGCGCGAGGTGAAGAAGCTGGTCGGCGAGCAGCTTCCTGCGTTCATCCAGGATTACGGCCGCGTGCCGCCGACACTGCGCGGCGTCGACCGCAACGGCCGGACGCCCGATGCCGAGCTGGTGGACGGCCTGACGCTGATCGAGCAGGAGATCGGCGACATGACGCAGCGGCTGGCGGCGGGCGACCTCGACCAGCTGTCTACCCGCGGACGGTATCTGGAGATGCGGTACAAGGACGAAAACCCCGAGCGCTAGGCGCGGCCGACCGCTACCAATGGGCGGGGTCTCTCGGGTCCTTGGTCGTGCTGCGCGGGCAGGTGTTCGATACCGAGCCGTTGTCGCGCAGCAGCCCGAAATCCCAGTTCGGCCCGACCAGACGATAGCTCAGGCCCTCGCTGGTGCCGTCGGTCATGGTCAGCGTATGACCGTCGAAAGAGAAGTGACCGGTGCCGCCGTTCCGCGCCATGTACGTACCCGGTCCGACGACCGAGAACTTTCCGATATCGCCGAAACAGTCGTACACGCCGACCGGCACGGACTGCGCCATTGCCGGAGCGGACGCCAGGCCGCCCAGAGCCAGCGCCGCGAACCACATCTTCTTCATTGTCATGTCTCCCCCCAGAGATGCGCTCAAGCTATCGGCGTCGGCTGCCGGTGGCAATAGAGCGTTGGCGGGGCGGCGAACCGAGCGAGGAGGCATGTTCCACATCATCGCCTCAATACCTCCGGGTTGACCATGTTGACCGGCGCCCCCGTCGCAAAGGCGTTGATCTGGTCGAACACGTCGGCGAACTGCAGGTCGAACTCCTCGGCGGTGACATAGCCGATGTGCGGGGTTGCGAGCACATTTGGCAGCGTCAGCAGCGGGTCGGCCGGGTCGGTCAGCGGTTCGCGGTCGAATACGTCCACTGCCGCAAAGCCCGGCCGGCCCGCCCGCAGCGCCGCGACCAGTGCGTCCGGTTCGATCAGCCCGGCGCGGCTGGTGTTCACCAGCGTCGCATCGGGCTGCATCGCTGCCAGATCGGTAGCCGTCACGATCCCGCGCGTCGCGGCGATCAGCCGCAGGTGAAGCGACACGATGTCGTTTTCGGCGAAGAAAGCTTCACGGCTAGGGGCGACCGGCCAGCCCTCGGCGGCTGCACGGGCACGCGATGCCTCGCTCGCCCACACCGCCACCTCCATGCCGAAAGCGCGGGCATAGCCGGCGACCGTTGCCCCGATCCGCCCCCAGCCATAGACACCGAACCGCCGCCCGCGCAGCGTCCGCCCGACCCCGTCGATCCAGCGCCCCGCCTTGAGCGACGCGACCTGCTGCGGCAGCTGCCGCGTCGAGGCGAGCACCAGCGCCCACGTCAGCTCGGCGGCCGCATAGGACGGCGTCTCTGCATGCATGTCGGAGCAGAGCAGCACGCCGTTGCGAGTGCAGGCGGCGACGTCGACATGCGGATAGACGCTGCGCTGACTGATGAGCCTGAGCCGCGGCAGCCCGTCGAGCAGCGCCGCCGTCACCGCCGTGCGCTCGCGGATCAGCACCAGCACCTCGGTCTCCGCCAGCCGCCTGGCGAGCACATCGACCTCTTCGACATGATCGGTCCACACCATCACCTCGTGGTCTGCAAGCCGCGCTAAACAGGGCAGCCCGGCCAGCGTATTCGACCAGTCGTCGAGGATCGCGACCTTCATCGCGCAGTGCCCGCCGTGGCGTAGCTCACCACCTCGAATTCGATGCCGTCGGCGTCGAGGAAATAGAAGCGCCGGCCCGGTTCATAGTCGCCGTGATTGAACGGCGTCAGTCCCGCCGCGGCGACCTTCGCCTCGATCGCGCCGAGATCGTCGACGGCGACGCCGACATGGTTGAACGGACGGCCCTTGGCAAAGGCATCGGCCGGAGTGTCGGCGCCGTGGCGGGTGTAGAGCGCAAGATAGCCGTTCGCGTCGCCGACATGGATCGTCCAGCCGCCCAGCTGCGACGGCCCGCGCCACCGTTCGCGCCAGCCGAACAGGTCGGTCATCAGCGCGGCGGTGCGTTCGGGGTCGCGCACCGTCAGGTTCACATGCTCCAACATCGCCATCGCAAGCTCCCGTCGTCCTCCGCGCCGAATCGCGCTTGCCCCCTGATGCAACCTCAACCTAGGTCGAGGTCAAGGGGAGTGTGGGATGCGCGCGACGGACCTGCTGACAATCGGCGAGCTGGCGCGACGCACCGGGCTCAGCGTCTCGGCGATCCGTTTCTACGAGGCGCGCGGGCTGATCGAGGCGCTGCGTACAGGCGGCGGCCAGCGCCGCTTCCCGCGCTCCGATATCCGGCGGCTGTCGTTTCTGCGCATCGCACAGCAGCTCGGGGTCGGCCTGGACGAGATCGGCCGTGAACTGGCGCTGCTACCCCATGGCCGCACGCCAACCCAGGCGGACTGGCGACGGATCAGCACCCGCTTCGCGCAGACGCTCGACCGGCGCATCGCGCTGATGCAGCGGGTGCGCGACCGCCTGGACGGCTGCATCGGCTGCGGCTGCCTCAGCCTGCGGACGTGCGCGCTCTACAATCCGGACGACCGTGCCGCGGCGGACGGGGTCGGCGCCCGCTATCTGGCGCTGGAGGCGCCGTAAGCGTCACACCACCGCCGCGCCCCGCTCTGCCCGCTCGGCGAGGTGGTCCACCGCCGCGCGGTGCAACCCGGGTGCGCTGGCGAGAACGCCGAAGGCGCGTGGGCTGGGCTTGTTAAAATGGAGCGGCAAGCCCAGCGCGTCGGTCACCCGTGCGCCAGCTTGTTCCGCGATCAGCGCGGCGGCGGCGACGTCCCACTCCGCCCCCCAACGCAGCGTCGCGACGAGGTCCGCCTGATCGGCGGCGACCATCGCGATCCGGAGCGCAATCGAATTGGGCTTGGCGACGCAGGTGAAGAGCCGGTCCGCCTTGGGCAGCGCGTCGGCGGGGATGCGCGCGCCCGCCAACTCCCGCCGGTCGCCGGTGTGCAGCCGCACGTCGTTCAGCCACGCGCCTTCGCCTGCCGCCGCGCGCCATACCTCACCGCGCGCGGCGGCGTCGAGCACGCCCAGCACCGCGCGGCCGCCCTCGACCAGCGCGACCGACACGCACCAGCCGTCGCGTCCGCGCACGAAATCGCGTGTCCCGTCGATCGGATCGACCACCCAGACGCGGTGCCGCGCCAGCCGGTCGGGCGCGTCGGCCGTCTCCTCCGACAGCCATCCCGCCGCGGGCAGCAGCGCCGTCAGCCGCGCGCGCAGAAAGGCATCGACCGCCAGATCGACCTCGCAGATCGGCGTGGCGTCGCCCTTTTGCCACTGCCGGAACTCACCGCGCCATTGCTTTAGCGCCATCGCCCCCGCCTCTGCGGCGATCGCCGTGACGTGGGGAAGCAGGTCAGCCGCTCGCAACGGTCATCCCGTCGACGCGCAGGGTCGGGACGTTTGTCCCGTGGCGGAAGCGGAGATCGTCGCCAGGGGTCAGATGGAGAAACATCTCCTTCAAATTGCCCGCGATCGTGAATTCGGCGACCGGCCCCGCCAAAACGCCGCGCTCGATCCTGAACCCCGCCGCGCCGCGGCTGTAGTCGCCGGTGACGCCGTTGACCCCCTGCCCCATCAGCTCGGTGACATAGACCCCGTCGGCGACGTCGCCGATCAGCGTATCAGGCGGTAGCAGACCGGCGGCCATATAGAGATTGGCGGTCGACACGCCGGGCGCGCCATTGACCCCGCGCGCGGCATGGCCGGTCGGCTCCAGCCCCAGCTGGCGCGCCGAGGCGCTGTCGAGCAGCCATGTTTCCAGCATCCCGTCCGCGACGATCGTGGTGGCCGTGACGGGCAGCCCCTCGCCGTCGAACGGCCGCGAGCGCAGCCCGTGGGGGCGGTGCGGATCGTCCTGGATGATGATGCCGGGCGCGAACACCTGCTTGCCGAGCGCGTCGAGCAGGAAGCTGGTCTTGCGCGTCACCGCCTGCCCGCCGATCGCGCCGATGAAGTGGCCGAGCAGCGACGCGCCGACGCGCGGGTCAAAGACGACCGGCATCGACCCGCTCGGCAGCTTGCCGGGATTGACCCGCGCCACTGCGCGCTCGCCCGCCTCGCGCCCGATCGCGACGGGCGCGTCGAGATGGCGGCGCAGCCGGGCGGCGTGGTGAGCATAGTCACGCTCCATGCCGCTCTCGGCGCTCCCGGCGAGCACGCTCGCGGACACGCCATAGCCGGTCGCGGCATAGCCCTGCGCGAACCCCGTCGAGGTGGCGAGCGCCGAGACGTGGCGCGACGCCGACGCGCCGCCGCCTTCGGAATTGGTCACGCCCGGCACCGCGCGCGCGGCGTCCTCCGCCTCCAGCGCCATCGCCTTGAGGCCGGCGGGATCGACCTGACCGTCCCCCCGCGCCAAGTCGTCGAGGTCGAGCTGCGGCGCTGCGCCGGTGAGCAGCCGGTCGGCGGCGGCGAGCCCGGCCCAGGGATCCTCGGGCGCCTCACGCGCCATCGCCACCGCGCGCTCCACTGCACCGTCCAGGCTGGCGGACGACAGGTCGGAGGTGGAGACCGACGCCGAGCGCCGCCCGACGAAGACGCGCAGCCCCAGCTCCTCGCCCTCCGATCGGCCGACATCCTCCAGCCGGCCGAGACGCACGGAGACTTCGGTGGCGGCGTCAGCGGCGAACACCGCATCGGCGGCATCGGCCCCGCCGCGCATCGCACGGGCGACGATGTCCGCGGCGCGGTCGCGGGCTTGGTCTGGGGTGAGCATCGCCGCGATTTAGGGCTGCGGGCGGGGCGGCGCTACCCCGAAGCTACGCCGCCGTCCCGACCACCAAGCAAGCCATGAACACCAGCAGTCCCGCAAACCAGTTGCTCCGGAACCGCTGCAGCGCCCCTGCGCCGTCGTCGGGCCTGAGCGTCAGCACCTGCCACCCGAGGTGCCCCGCCGCAGGCACCAGCGCGACGGGCGCAAGCGGATCGGCGCGCACCGCCCAGATCGCCCCCGACCACAGCAGCACCGCCGCCAGATACGCCAGCGCCACGCCGCCCCGCACGTGCCGCCCGAGCCGGCGCGCCGATGACCGCACCCCGATCAGCGCATCGTCCTCGCGATCCTGCAGCGCGTAGATCGTGTCGTAGCCGATCGCCCAGGCGATCGACCCGGCGTAGAGCAGGACCAGCGCCGCCGAAAACCGCCCGTCGACCTCGATCCAGCCGACCAGCGCCGCCCAGGAAAAGACCAGCCCCAGCCACGCCTGCGGCCACCAGGTGATCCGCTTCATGAAGGGGTAGGCGGCGACCGGCAGCAGACTGGCGACCGCAACCGCCTGCGCCGCCGGGCGGAGCTGGAGCAGCACGGCCAAGCCGGTCAGCGACAGGCACACCAGCCACACCCAGGCCGCGCGCACCGACACCAGCCCGCTCGGGATCGGCCGCGCGCGGGTGCGTTCGACCTGCGCGTCGAGGTTGCGGTCGACGATGTCGTTGTAAACGCACCCCGCACCGCGCATCGCGATGCTACCGACGAGGAGCAGGAGCAGCACCGGCCAGCGGCTGAACACGCCCCCGGCCAGCGCCACGCCCCAGCCGCCGGGCCAGAACAACAGCCACCAGCCGATCGGCCGGTCGAACCGCGCGAGCAGCGCCAGCCCGCGGACGGGGCCGGGGAGCAGGCCGACCAAGCCGGGATGCTGGCTGTCGGGGGTGGCGGTCGCGTTGGGCACCGGCAGGGCTTAGCGGACCGCACCCCGTTTCGTCACCCCGGCCTCTGATCCAGTTCCCGCTACCAAGAGGCTAGATAGAGGCGGCAGTTGGGGACCGGGATGACGAAGCGGCTGTCGAGCGTTAGGCCAGGGTAATGCTCGGTATCTCCCACTCATGATCGGCCTGTCGATTGCGGTCGCACGGTTCGTGGAGGCGTTGTTCTGGGCGATCCTGCGCGTCGCGGGGACCGTCGCGACTGCGGTGTTCGCCGGCGCGATCGTGCTGGCGACGACGGCGATCCTGCTGCGCCGCTGGTGGCGCAAACGACGGCGTTAGGGTGGCCGCCACCCCCGCCTGGCCGCCGCGTTCGACCCCGCGGCTGTTCGTCGACCGGCCGCTAGCGCCCGGCCCGCTGGCGCTCGACGGACCGCCTGCGCATTACCTGCTCCAGGTGATGCGCGCGAAGCCGGGCGATCCCGTGCGCCTGTTCGACGACCGCACCGGCGAGTGGCTCGCGACCGTGGCCGAGACGGCCAAGCGCGCGCTGACGCTGGACGTCGGCGCGCAGCTCGCCCCGCGTGAGGCGGTGCCCGACCTGTGGCTATGCGCCGCGCCGCTCAAGAAGGGGCGGAGCGACTGGCTCGCCGAAAAGGCGTGCGAGCTGGGCGTCGGCCGCCTGGTGCCCGTGGTGACGCGGCGCACCGTCGTTGACCAGCCCAATACCGATCGGCTGCGCGCCCACCTGATCGAGGCGGCGGAGCAATGCGGGCGCACCGCGCTCCCCCAGCTGGCCGCGCCGGTCAAGCTCACCGCGCTGCTCCGCGACTGGGCCGTGGCGGGAAATGGGAGCGACCGCGCGCTGTTCTTCGCCGACGAGCAGGGCGGCGCGCCCGCGTTTGAGACGATGCGCGCGCGGCCCGGACCGGCGGCGGTGCTGATCGGGCCGGAGGGCGGGTTCGACGACGCCGAGCGCGCCGCGATCCGCGCGCTGCCGCAGGCGGTCGGCGTCAGCCTCGGGCCGCGCATCCTGCGCGCCGACACCGCGGCCGCCGCGGCGGTCAGCATGTGGATGGCGGCGGTGGGCGACTGGCGCTGACCCCGGCGCCAATGGGCGGGCTAGCGCCGCCCCCCGTCCCCGCGTAAGCGCCGCGCCATGACGACCAAGACCGTTGCGAAACCGAACGCACCGCTGATCGAGTCGCGGCAACAGCTGATCGACAGCTTCGCGTGCGGCGAGAAGCCGGCCGAGCGGTGGCGTATCGGCACCGAACACGAGAAGTTCGTCTACAAGCGGGGTGACCACCACGCGCCCAGCTATGACGAGCCCGGCGGCATCCGCGATCTGCTGATGGCGCTGACCGAATATGGGTGGAAGCCGGTCGAGGAGCAGGGCCCCGACGGCGTCAACGTCATCGCGCTGTCCGGCGGCGATGGCTCGGTCAGCCTGGAGCCCGCCGGCCAATTCGAGCTGTCGGGCGCGCCGCTTGAGAACCTCCACGAGACCTGCGCCGAGACCGGCCGCCACCTCGATCAGGTCAAGGCCGTGGGCGAGCGGCTCGGGCTCGGCTTTCTCGGGCTTGGCATGTGGCCCGACAAGACCCGCGCGGAGCTGCCGGTGATGCCCAAGGGCCGCTACGCGATCATGCGCCGCCACATGCCGCGCGTCGGCTCGCTCGGTCTCGACATGATGCTGCGCACCTGCACCATCCAGGTCAACCTCGACTATGCGTCCGAAGCCGACATGGCGAAGAAGTTCCGCGTCGGCCTTGCGCTGCAGCCGCTGGCGACGGCGCTGTTTGCCAACTCGCCCTTCACCGAAGGCAAGCCCAACGGCATGCTCTCGTTCCGGTCGCACATCTGGTCGGACACCGATCCGCAGCGCACCGGCATGCTTCCCTTCGTGTTCGAGGAGGGGTTCGGGTACGAGCGCTATGCCGACTATGCGCTCGATGTGCCGATGTACTTCGTCTATCGCGACGGCCAGTACATCGACGCGGCGGGGCTGAGCTTCCGCGACTTCCTGCGCGGCGAGCTGTCGGTGCTGCCGGGCGAGAAGCCGACGCTCGACGACTGGAACGACCATCTGTCGACCGCCTTTCCCGAGGTACGGCTCAAGACATTCCTGGAGATGCGCGGCGCGGACGGCGGCCCGTGGAACCGCATCTGCGCGCTGCCGGCGCTGTGGGTCGGGCTGCTTTATGACCCGGGTGCTCTCGACGCGGCATGGGACCTGGTCAAGGGCTGGTCGCTCGACGAGCGGCAGTTGTTGCGCGACAGCGTGCCTGAGCTGGCGCTCGACGCGCCATTGCCGGGCGGCGGCAAGCTGCGCGATATCGCGGGCGAGGTGCTCGACATCGCCCATGCCGGGCTGGCGGCGCGCGGCCGTGGCAATTTCGCGGGCGACAACGAGACCGGCTTCCTCGACCCGCTGCGCGAGATCGTCCGCGCGGGCAAGGTGCCCGCGGAGGTGCTGCTGGACCGCTATCACGGCGATTGGGGCGGCGATGTGTCGAAGGTCTACGACGAACTGAGCTTCTAGACCGTGCGGCGAATGTTCTTCGTGGCGGCGGGCCTACTCACTGCGGGCGGCGTCATGTCGTTCGTCTATTTGCAGTGGCTGGCGATCATCCAGACGCCCAACGGCTATGTCGAGCAAGCGTCCCGGGTGGCCCTGGTCGCGGCGCTGGCCTGTCTCGTCGCAGCGCTGGTGATGCGGCGCTGATCGACCGAACGACCGGAGCCGGGCAAGGAGGCGGGGTACCCGGCCGTGCCGGGCGATCCATGCCGAGTAGGCGCCGTAGTCCGGATCGAGCAACAGGTGCCGCTCCTCCGTCCGCGCGCGCCAGTAGTAAATGCCGCTGACCACCGCCAGGATGAGCGTCGCACGCATCGCGTCGAGCCAAGACCCGAGCGACAGGAAGGGCAGCGTCGACAGCCACCAGAACAGGTTCTTCGACAGATAGGCCGGGTGGCGCGACCAAGCGTACGGCCCATGCGTGACGATCCCGCGGTTGGTGAGGTTGGAGAAGCGCAAGCCGAACGCCACCGTCGACCACGCATAGACTCCCGTCAGCGCGACCAGCACCGCCCCCATCGGCCACCACAGCAGCGGATGGTCCGACACCCAGTGCACCCAGTCGCTTGTCCCCGGATGATAGTCGAGCGGGCCCCCTTCCTGCATCAGGATGAAGGGCGGATAGCAGATCAGCGCCGCCGCCCATGCCGCCGCGAACGGATTTGCGGAGCGGATATGGCTGTCGAGCGGCCGGAAGGTCAGGATGTACCCGACCGTCGCGAACGCGACATCGACCGTGAACATGAAAGTGGTCAGCCACCCGGTCAGCGCCACGGGATCACGCCAGATGCCCGCCGCGTCGCGCCGGACGACATCCCCGAACCCCGGCGGCACGATCGCCAGCATGAAAGCGAGGAAGAAACCCTTGACCGCCCAGCTGCGCAGGTGCGCCTGGATCGCCGGGGCTTCCCACCCCGGTTGCCCGCACAGCCACGCGCCGAGATGCCACGCCCCGTCCTTCGGCTCGACCAGATGGCGGTCGAGCCACAGCACATAGGGCACGGTCAGCACCAGCACGACCGGTGCCGCGCGCGTGAAGCACCACATCGCGAACGCGAAATTGCCCTGCCAATAAAAGCGCCCGGTCGCATAGATCAGCGCGATGCCGGCAAAGGTCGCAAACAGCCCGGCGAGCTTGACCAGGCTGACGTCCAGCATCTCCCGCCACGGCCGCCGCCGCTTCCAGTCGATCCCCGTCGATGCGCGCCGGTGCACCTTGTCGACCAGCAGCGACCACGCGATCATCGGCAGCCCGCAGGCGACCAGGTTCAGCAGCGCCGCATAGGGTCCATCCATCCCCGCCGACCGCGCGACCGCGATCCACGCGATCACGCCCATCAGCCCGGCCACGCCCGCGCCCGTGCTGACGGCGGATACCGGGCGCGGGTCGGCTGCAATCCTGCCAAGCTCTGCGTCGTGGTACATGCGGCGACGGGAATAGAGCCGAGATCGTAAGCATCCGGTGAAGCATCGCGACACCTCGCTTGCGCGCCGCCCGGACGCCGCTTAGCACGGCGACGCAGGAGAGGATTCACCATGACGTTCCGCCAGTTCCGCCGCCTTCTCGTCACCGGCACCGCCCTGACGCTGTCGGCCGCCGCCTTCACCCAGTCGACCGGCCCCCGGTATGGCAGCTTCGGGGTGGACCTGACCGCTGAAGATCCCAGCGTCCGCCCCGGCGACGATTTCTGGACCTTCGCCAACGGCGCCTGGGACCGGCGCACCGAGATCGCCGCCGACCGATCGTCGGCGGGGGTCGGCGTGGTGCTCGTCGATCAGGCCGAGCAGCAGGTTCGCGCCATCCTGGAGGAAGCGCAGCGCGATCCTGCTGCGATCGGCACGGGCGCGCGGCAGATGGGCGACCTGTATGCGAGCTACCTCGATCAGGACGCGATCGAGCGCGCCGGCACCGCGCCGCTGCGGCCTTATTTCGCGCGGATCGACGCCGCCACGGACCGCGCCGGGCTGCAGACGCTGTTCGCGACGGTCGGCTACGCCTCGCCGGTCGAGGTCGGCCAGCTGCCCAATCCGACCGAGCCGACCCATTACACAATCGGCGCGTCGCAGGGATCGCTCGGCATGGGCGGGCGTGACTATTACCTGCTGCCCGGCGCCAAGTACGACACATTCCGCACCGCCTATCGCGCCTATGTCGAACGGATGCTGACACTCGCCGGGGTGACCGAGGCGGGCGCGCGCGCCGACCGTATCGTTGCGCTGGAGACCGCGATGGCGCGGGTGCAATGGTCCCCAGCGCAGCAGCGCGACCTGGTCCAGATGTTCAAGACCTTCGACGCCGCTGGGCGTCAGCGGCTGGCGCCCGAGTTCGACTGGGCGGCGATGCTGAACACGGCCGGCTATGGCCAGTTCAACGGCGGTTCGGTGATCATGTCGACCTCGACCGCGTTGACCGAGCTGGGTCATCTGTTCGCGGCGACGCCGGTCTCGACCTGGCAGGACTGGATGAAGTTCCGCTTCGTTTCCGACAATGCCGGCGTCCTGCCGCGCGCCTTCGATGATGCGACCTTCGACTTTTACGGCAAGACCATGTCGGGCCAGCAGGAGCAGCGCGCGCGCTGGAAGCGCGGCGTCGCGATGGTCAACGGCACGATGGGCGAGTCGATCGGCCGCATCTATGTCGCGCGCCATTACCCGCGCGAAAGTGAGGCCAAGATGGCCGAGCTGATCGAAAACCTGCGCGGCGCCTATCACGACCGCATCGCCGCGAGCAGCTGGATGGACGCGCCGACGCGCGCCAAGGCGCTGGAGAAACTCGCCGCGTTCGACCCGCGGATCGGGCATCCGGTCCGCTATATCGACTATAGCTCGTTTCAGGTGGTGCGCGGCGATCCACTCGGCAATGCGGTACGCGCGGGCGAGTTCCAGCACCGGTTGGATCTGTCGCGGCTCGGCAGCCCGGTTGACCGCGCGCTGTGGGAGATGACGCCGCAGACGGTGAACGCCTATTACAACCCGCTCGCCAATCAGATCACCTTCCCCGCCGCAATCCTGCAGCCGCCGATGTTCGATCCGCAGGCCGACGCGGCCGTCAACTACGGCGCGATCGGCGCGGTGATCGGGCACGAGATGGGGCATGGCTTCGACGATCAGGGCAGCCTGTTCGGCCCGACCGGCCGGGTCGAGCAGTGGTGGACGCCCGCCGCCCGCGCCGCCTTCACCGCACGCACCCATGCCTTGTCCAGCCAGTACGACGCCTATGAGCCGATCCCCGGCACCCACGTCCAGGGCGCGCTGACGCTGGGCGAGAACATCGGCGATCTGGGCGGGATCGAGGCCGCCTACGCAGCCTACCAGAAATACCAGACCGTCCACGGCCGGGCGCCGGTAATCGGCGGGCTGACCGGCGACCAGCGCTTCTTCCTTGCGTTCGCGCAGGCGTGGCGATCGAAGCTGCGCGAGGGCCGCCTGCGCGCGCAGCTGCTGACCGACCCGCATTCCCCGCCCTATTACCGCGTAAACGGCGTCGTCAGGAACGTCGACGCCTGGTACACCGCGTTCAACATCCGTCCCGGCGACCGGCTGTATCTGCCGCCCGAACAGCGCGTGCATATCTGGTAGGCGCCGTCGGCATGCGCGCCGCGACGCTGCGCGCGAGACCGGCAGCCGGACGCCGGGAAGCGAAGCGCTCCCGTCCGACGCGGGATTTACTCCCGCGTCTGACCGTCATATCGGCGGCTGCGCGCGGGTGTAGCTCAATGGTAGAGCAGAAGCCTTCCAAGCTTATGACGAGGGTTCGATTCCCTTCACCCGCTCCAAATCTTTGGATTTGAATAATCTATTGATATAAATAGATAAAATTGTGCGCTTTTTGCCTGTGTAGGATTCGTGTAGAAAAATTTAGGGAGCCGCCGTCGATAGGGGGCCAAAAAACTCGCCGTTTTCCGACCCTATAATAGATGTAACACGCCAAAGCCTGCGGCAACGTGATAGATGGCTCAGTTAAGGCTGCTTCTGAATGACGCGGCAATCCAATTCATGATCGCACGAATGTGAGGCAATCGGCGAAGATCTTGGTGCACGGTGATCCACGGGGTCCGTTCGAACGGCTTTGTCATATCTGCAAGCTCGATCAACCCGGCGCTGCGGGCAAAGGATGTCGGCAGTAACGCCACGCCGACGCCCGCGACTGCCGCCTGAATGAGCGCGCGGGTGCTGCTCGTTCGCAGGACGATCTCGGTCGTTCGCCCGATATGATCGATCCATTCGTGTTCTGGCAGGCGACCATAGCTGTCGTCGTAAGTGAGAACGGGTATCGTATGTGCCGCGTCCCGCTTCAAGCGTTCCACAATCTCTGGCGCAGCAAACGCCCGCAGTTCTATCGAAGGTAGAGCTCGTGCGAACAGACTATTCCCCTGTGGACGTGCCATTCGAACGGCAATATCGGCGTCGCGTTCGGCCAAGCTGACGACGGCAGCCTCGCCAATAAGTTCGAGCGTAACGGCGGGTGCTGTGGCTTGCAGAGCGGCGATATGTGGCGCTAGCACCTCGGATACGACGAACTCGGTCGCGCTTACGCGGACCGTCTTGCGCTCGCCATCCTGCTTCAACGCGGTCGCGGCGCGGCCAATCGCCGCAATCGCGTCAAGCGCGGGCTGCGCGAGCGCGGCGATGCGTCGCCCCTCGCCGGTCAAGCGGACACCTCTGGCACTGCGCTCGAGCAAACGAACGCCAAGAACAGCTTCAAGCGCATCAAGGCGTCTGCTGGCGGTCGATACCGAGACCCCGCGCGCCTTCGCCGCTGCACTGAGCGAGCCGCGTTCGGCCACAGCACGAAGCCATTCAAGATCAGAAGAGTCCACTGTTACCTTTCCGCAAAACGCAAGGCTGTTTTGCACCGTAGCGACTTACATACAACACGATCCTGAGCAACAGTGAAGATGAAGGAGATCATTTATGCGCTTTGCCATCATCGCCGCCGCAGCCGCTGTGCTGCTACCCACCCTTTCCATGGCCCAGATACCTCCGGCAGTCGCGCCATCGGTCCAAGTTGCTGTCTCTGTGTCGATACCAACGCCTGCGGGTGTGCCGCGTGCTACGGTCGAAGTGGGTATGGCACGATCAGTGCCAACCTACGCAGCCGTTCCCGGCCTGATCCGCAAATATTTCACAATTGGTCAAGCGGACTTCGGAGGACTTTATCTGTTCCGTGACCGCGCCTCGGCTCAGGCATGGTTCACCGATGCGTGGCGCGCACGCGTGGTGGCAACCTATGGCGCTCAGCCGACCGTCACCTATTTTGACGTGCCGCTCGTGGTCGATAACAGCGTGGCAAAGTGATGCGACAGCTCACCTTCGTTCGCCAAGGTCTTGTCGAGTGGCGCGATGTTGCCGACGCGACGATAGAGACCGGCCTTGACGCACTTGTGCGCCCGCTCGTCCTCGGGCGCTGCGACCTCGATGTCGGTTTCGTGCGCGGCGTTGCACCCATGCGCGAGGGTGAGCCGATTGGACATGAGATGATCGGCGAAGTGGTGGACGTCGGCGACCTCGTTCGATCCATGACTCCGGGCCAGCATGTCATCGTCCCCTCGCAAATCTCCTGCGGCACGTGCCGCAACTGCCGACGGGGCTTTACCGGACGTTGTCAGGCAGTGCCGTTCGGCGCGGGATACGGAATGAACCGCGACGGAGACTTCGGCTGTGCTGCGGCTGATCTGGTCCGCGTTCCTTATGCCGATGCCATGCTTGTTCCGCTCCCGACGGGGGCGGACCCAGTTACGATGATCGGTGCCGCCGATATGGCGCTTGATGCTTGGCGTGCTGTCGGCCCGCAGCTGCGCGAACGACCGGGCGCGTCGGTTCTCGTTGTGGGTGGGCTTGCCTCGGTCATCGGAATCTATGCCGCCGGGATCGCGGTCGCGCTTGGCGCAGGCCGCGTCGATTATGTCGATGACGATCCTCGGCGGCTCGCCGAAGCAGCAAAATACGGCGCGAATGCGATTGCACGGCCTTGTGAGCTGACCGAAGTCTACGAAATTGTCGTCGATGCCGACGGCCAAGCAGAAACGCTGGTGCAGGCGCTGCGCGCGACCGAGCCGGAAGGGCTGTTCACGAGCGTCAGCATTCACCTGCGCCCGCTGACTGGTCTGCCGTTGATCGAGCTTTACCACAAAGGCATTACCTTCCGGACTGGGCGCGCGAATGTCCGGGCGCAGACCGACGCGCTGCTGCCGTTGTGCACCCACGGTCATTTCGACCCGGCGATGATCGACACGAGGCTTTACGCTTTCGATGATGCCCCCGCAGCATGGCTGGACGATGCTGTGCGCACGGTGGCAGCGCGTGACTGAACAAGCGCCGCCCCCCGGTTTCGAGCCGCACTTTCGCCGCAGCCCTGTCACCGATCCGTGGGAGCCGCTGTGGGTGAAGCGCGATGACGACGGCCTTCGGCTCGGCGTTTGGGTCACCACCGCGCATTGTAATGCGCGCGGCAATTTGCACGGCGGGGTCATCGCGACGCTTGCCGACAATACGATGGGACTTGCCTGTGCGGACGCGGCGGGCAGTGGCATCGGGATGGTGACGGTCAGCCTCACTACCGACTATCTCGGCGCAGGTCAGCAAGGTCATTGGCTGGAAATTTCCGGGACACCCAGCCGCATCGGTCGAACGCTGTGCTTCGCTTCCGCCACCATCACCGCAGACGGCGCAGTCATAGCGCGGGCGAGCGGCGTATTTCGCACGACCTCGAAAGGAACAGGATGAATACTCAGGACACCAGCCTCACGATCAAATCGCCGGGCTTCTGGATGGTCGCGCTTGGCGGTCTCCTCATGGCCGTGAACGCCGTGCGCGCGTTCAACGATCCATCGGCGTTTGCAACCTATCTCGGTCTGCCGCTCGCTGCGCCGGGCGATGCTGCGCTGATCCACATCTATGCGTTGCGCGCGTTGTTCATCGCCTTGCTCGTCGGAGGGTTGCTCGTAACAAAGCAGCGTAGGGCGCTGGCATTGCTGAGCGCTTGTGCGGTCGTGATGCCGGTCGGTGATGCGTTGCTGACTTCGGCTGCAGGTGCTCCAACGGGGACGGTGCTGCGTCATACGGCCATCGCGATTTACCTGCTCGTCACCGCATTCGCGCTGTGGCCGCGTGGTGCGAAAGTCGATGCGGCGTGACGCTGATCGAGCAGCTTCGCGCGGTCAACACCGCGTCGGCTTATAATCGCGCGGCTGGTTTTGAACTGCTCGCGGCGGACGACGGCAAGTGCGAACTCGCCATCGACGCCAAGCCCGATCTCCTTAACCACGCAGGCGTTCTTCATGCCGGTGTCATGGGCGCGATGATTGACACCGCCTGTGGCTTTGCCGCCGCCAGCATCGTGGGCGCGGTCGTTGCCTCACACTTCTCGGTGAACTGTTATCGGCCCGGTAAAGGACAACGCTTCATTGCCCGTGCCGAGGTGACCAAGCAGGGCAAGCGCCAGCTTTTCGCATCCGCGCAGCTCTTTGCGGTCGAAGACGGGAAGGACGACGTCCTGATCGCTGGCGGCGATGTTGTGCTACTTGTGGCATGACAGACTGGGCACCGCGAACCGCACTCGTGACCGGGGCATCGTCGGGCATCGGGCGCGGCGTCGCGCTCGCGCTGGCGGGCAAGGGGGTGCGTGTCATCGCCGCTGCTCGAAGGATCGACGCTCTTGACAGTTTAGCGTCCGAAAGCGGTGGGCGGATCACGGCGTTGAAACTCGACGTGACGGACGTCGGAACGCGCCTGGCTGCGCACTGGCGTAACCGCCCGCTCCTGTTGGACTGTTCCCACATTCTGGACGAGCATGGCCGCGAACGCATGCCGGTCTGGCTTGGGCGCATGATCAGTGACGCGCGCGCAAAGCGCGCGATGTTGATCCCTTCGGCAAGGTTGAGCGACCCATCTGAAGCCGAACTGCACGCCTTCAAGTCCTTCGTGGACTCGAGCGTGGGAGCAGCCTTCGCCCTGCTGCTCGCGTCCGGGGATCTCGCCGACATCGCCGTCGTCCCTCGCATCCGCCATTGCCTCGACCGTCTCGGCACGACGGCGGGGGAGTGCGTGCTTGTGATCGACTTCAGCGATGCCGACCTCTCGCTCCCGGAATTTGCCGAACCCGTGATTCGCTATGGCGTCGAGCTGGTGCAGGAACTTGGCTCGTGGCGGAAGATCGTCTTCCAGGGGACTGGGTTCCCCGAGAAGAACCCGGCCGAGGACGGCGGCTGCCAGACTGTGCGGCGATCTGAGTGGGCGGCATGGAAGCACGTGGTCGCGACGGATCCGACGATGCTCGCCCATCTGACATTCGGTGACTACGCGGCTGATTGTGCCAAGATGACGACCGGCAAGGGCGGAGTGGCGATCAGGCACCTCCGCTACACCTGTGACGAGGACTGGCTCGTGCAGCGCGGACGCAAGCTCGGCAGGTCGGACAAGACGATTATGAGCGCCGTGTGTCAAGCTATCGTGGGCAGCGGCCACTTTTCTGGCGCCAGCTTCTCGGCGGCGGACGCCCAGATCTGGGCGCTGGCGAACGGCGTGGGCGGTGCTGGCACCGCCACGACGTGGCGCCAGCTCAACACCACTCACCACATTACCACGGTGGTATCGAACCTGGTCGAGATGCGAGGCGGTGTCATCAAGTCGGGACCTGCGCCGGCCGCGCAACTTCAGTTGGCTGTCTGATAACCTGCTTGCACCGTCGCTTCAGCTACGCAGCTCATAGCTGATTACTACTGCGCGCGGCCCATCTTCGCTGTGACAGGCTCGCCCGGCCAAAAAACGACAGGGCATCGGTACCAAGCTCCACTCAGGCCACCTCAAGTGTGCGCTCCCTGCTATGTCATAGCAGACGCGACCGCGGGTCAGTCCGGGTGAGCCCCCTCGCGGGCATTCTCCAGCACCACCCCGGTCACGGCATCGACACCCACTTCGTAGGTGCGGCCCCGGCTTGCAATGTCGAAGGAGTAGCGCAAGCCGCTGCCGCCCCGCTCGCGTTCGAGCTCCTGATCGGTGATCCGGCCTGGTCGCGCCCTCAGGGCCTTTGAGCGGGCAAGCGCCAGACTGACCTTCGCCTGTCCAGCCAAGGCAGCGCCCTTGAGCGCGGCTTCGGCTTCAACAGACGCCAACGCCGTGATCGCGATAACAAGCAAGAGTCCCTTCATGGCGATACTCCTTCCCGTGGAGCTTACACATATATCGGCCGAGCCCCGCGACCTCGTTGTCGATCCCAACCTGCGCTGGGCGTGCCACCTAGGTGACCGGTGCGCCGTGGCAGAGAGGGATCGTTCGGTCGAGCAGACCGCGAGTTCCTGCCGGCGCCTGCCCACGACCGGTCAGATCGACGAACATGGCAGGCCCCAGCGAACAGCGGGTCGTCGAGCCGTCAGGCTGCTTGGTCACTACCAGGATCTGCTCGCTGGCGAACGACGGTCCGATCGGCATCACGAGGCGTCCGCCCGGCTTCAGCTGATCCACCAGCGGAGTCGGAATGGCGGCCGCCCCCGCAGCAACGACGATTGCGTCGAACGGCGCGTGCTCGGGCCAGCCGGCGTAGCCGTCGCCGCTCCTCACCTCGACATTGCGGTAGCCGAGGCGACGCAGCCGCGCCGCGGCGGACCGGGCGAGCGGTTCTACGATCTCGATCGACCACACCTGTCGCGCCAGCGGGGAGAGCACGGCCGCCTGGTAGCCCGAGCCAGTGCCAACATCGAGAACCGTCGCATCCGGCGGCAGGTCCAGCGCCGCCGTCATAATCGCGACAATGTAGGGGTCGGAGATCGTCTGGCCGAAGCCGATGTCCTGCGGCAGGTCGACATACGCCAGCTTGCGGCCCGCAGGCTGTACGAACTCCTCGCGCGGCAGCCTGGCCTCGACGGCCAGCGCGCGCTCCAGCGCAGGCCCAGCAGCCGAGGGAGCCGCCGCCCTCACGTCGGCCCGGATCCGCGCCACCATGTCGGCGCGCTGGACGGCCAAAGGCTTTGCCAGTTCCGCACGCAGCGGTCCTTGGGCCACGACCTCCAGCAAGGAAGACTGTGCAGCCGCCGACCGCGCCTGAGGGCGACTTGTTGCGCATGAAGCGACCGCGATCCCAATGACTAGGACAACGACGCATAACCGTGGACGGAACGACATCAGGCAAACTCTTTTCTAGCAGCAGCCGCACGCCGCCTAAACGGCCCACGCTCGAGCACCGCGATCAGCGCCGGCAGGAACAGCAGCACCAGCGGCACTGCGGCGGTCAGGCCGAAGATGATGGCGGTCGCCAGCGGCTGCTGAAGGCCCGCACCCCGGCTGAACCCGAGCGCCAAAGGTGCGAGCGTCAGGATCGCGATCAGCGCCGACATCAGGATCGGACGCAGCCGCTTCGCGCCCGCCTCGCGCAGGGTGGGCACGTCCACCGCGCCTTCGTCCGGGAGCTCGGCGAGGAAGAAGATCACCAGCTCGCCGACCATGCCGACCACCATGGTCAGGCCCATCAGCGCCGAGATGTTCAGTTCGATCCGGGTCAGCCACAGGCCGCCCAGGACAGCCGCCGCCGACAGCAGCACCGTCGCGACCGCCGCGATCGTCCAGACCAGCCGCTCGAACAGCAGCGTCAGCAATAGCGCGAGCAGCAGCAGCGCCGCGACAAAGACGGCCGTCAAGTCGGCGAAGCTCTGCTTCTGCTGCGCGTAAAGACCGCCATAGTCGACGCGGATCGAGGGTGGCAGGTGCAAGCCCGCCACCGTCTGCTGCACCGCCCGGACCCCCGAGCCGAGGTCTAGACCCTCTAGTCGCGCCGTGACGCCGATGAAGGGCGCCAAGTTCTCGCGCGTCAGCTGCGTCTGGCCCGCGGTAACCGACACCGTGGCGATCTGGCCGACGCTCACCCGGTGGCCATCGGGCGCGGTCAGCGGCAGGCGCGCGATGTCGTCTGCGCGGGCACGCAGGTCGGCGGGCGCGCGCACCCGCACTGCCACGAGCTGCTCGCCCAACCTGACACTGGTCGCCTGGGCCCCGCCGATCAGCGCCTCCAATTGCGTCGCGACCGCATCGGGGTCGAAGCCCTGCTGAACCGCCGCGGCGGGGTTCACCTTGACCGTCAGCGCGTCGCCCGCGACCCGAAGGCCGTCCACGACCTCGACCACGCCGTTGATTTTCCCGATCGCCTCGCCGACCCGCTTCGCCGCTCCCGCGAGGGCCGCCGGATCGTCACCGAACAGCTTGACCTCGATGGGCTGCGGCACGGCGGTGAGGTCGCCGATCAGGTCCTCCATCAGCTGCGCAGTCTCGATCTCCAGCCCGGGAATCTTCGCTTCAACCTGCCCGCGGACATCCGCCATCACCTCCTCGATCGGCCGCCGCGACCCGCCCTTCAGGCGGATGAAGTAGTCCCCCTCGTCGGCTTCGGTGAGCCCGCCGCCCAGCTGGACGCCCGTGCGCCGCGAGTAGCTGGCGACCTCCGGCGTCGCGGTGATGATCCGTTCGACCTGCCGGAGCAGACGGTCGGTGTCGGACAGGGCGGCACCAGACTGCGCCTTGTAGTCGAGGATGAACCCCCCCTCGTCGGTTGCCGGCATAAAGCCGGAGGGCACGTGGTTCCACGCCGCGTAGCCGATCAGCGCCAGTCCGACGCCCAGCAGCGCGGTGAACAGGGCCGGCCGGGCCAGCGCGCGGTCGGAGGCGTGCCCGTTCCATCGCTCAAGTCGGGCCAGCATCGGCCCGGCGCGGTCGGCGGCCTCGATGTCGCGGGGACGGACGAACCGTGCAGCGATCAGCGGCAGCAGAAAGCGCGCGAACAGGAGCGAGAGGCCCAAGGCCGCGACCATGGTCAGGGCCAACGCCTTGAAGAACCCGCCCGTCACGCCGGAGACGAAGGCGAGCGGCGTGAACACGATCATGGTCGCTGCGGTCGAGCCATAGAGCGGCTTCGCCATCTCGGCAGCCGCCACGGACACGTCGCGGCTGCCCTCCTGGAGCCGCCGCATGACGTGCTCCAGCATCACCACCGCGTCGTCGACGACGAGCCCGACGGCGGCGGCCATGCCGCCCAGCGTCATCATGTTGAAGCCCATGCCGAGCGCGAACAGCACCAGGCAGGTCGAGGCCAGGACAGCCGGGAGCATCAGTGCGGTCATCAGCGTCAGCCGGACCGAGCGAAGGAAGAGGAGAAGCACCACCCCGGCGAGCACCGCGCCGAGCAGGATGGCATCCCGGACGGCATTGGCAGCACCCGTCACCAGCTCGGATTGATCGTAGAAGGGGGTGACGGTGACGCTCGGCGGCAGACCGAGGGAATGGAGCCGCGCATCGACGTCGCTCACGACCGTGACCGTGTCGCCGGTCAGCGCCTGCCGGATGTTGACCAGCACGGCGTCGCGCCCACCTGACGTCACTCGCGTGAACTGCGGCTCGACAGCCGGGTGGACGGTCGCGATCTGCCCCAGCGTGACCAGCCCTGCGCCGCCTGTCTGTCCTGCCTTTACCGGCAGCGCGGCGAGGTCGGCCGCGCTCGTCAGCCGGCTCTCGGCGAGCACGAGGTAGAGCCGGTGACGATCCTCAAGCCGGCCGACGCCGCGGACGTCGTTGGCCTTGCCCAGCGCCGTGACGATTGCGTCCAGCGAGAGGCCGACCGCCTGCGCCCTGGCGGGATCGACGTCGACGGCCAGCTCGCGCGGTGAGCCACCAAGCACGTCCACCGCGGCGACGCCGTCCACCGACGACAAGGCCGGCCGGACCTGAAGCTCCGCGATCTGCCTGAGCGCGTTCTGATCGAGACTGCGCGAGGTCAGCGCTATGCCGAGCACCGGGAAGATGGTCGGATCCGACCGGCGGACGTCGAAGCGCGTACCCTGCGGCAGGTCCGGCAACGCCGTCGCCAGCGCAGCCTGCGTGGCCAGCGTCGCCGCGACCATGTCCTGGCTCCACGGGAAGTCGAGCGCGACCTCGGCCGAGCCCCGGCTGGTGGTGGAACGCAGGTGGCTGACGCCCGGCACGCCGCGGAGCGCGATCTCGATGGGGCGGGTAATCTGCGCCGCCATCTGCGCCGGGTCGCGCTCGCCCGCATCGATGGAAACGACGACGCGGGGGAAGTCGATATGAGGGAAGAGGCTGACCGGCAGTCGCGTCGCCGCGAACACGCCGCCAAGGACCAGCAGCACCGCCGCCAGCCAGAGCGCCCGCGCGTGCCGTTCCATCGCGGCGGTCACCGGGTGCGGACCTTCATGCCGTCCTCGACCGCAGTGCCGCCTTCGACGACCACCGCGTCCCCGGCGCCTATGCCTGCCAGCGACACCCGGCCGCCCGCCTGCGCCTGGACCGTCACGTCGTGCCGGTGGGCGACGCCGTTCGCGACCACGAAGACGTAGGGCTGACCAGCATCGTCGAGCAGCGCGGCGTAAGGGACGGAGACGCCGCCGGATCCCCGCGACGCCGGGGCGTCAGCCGCGAGCGCCTCGCCTGCGACAATGGCGCTCCCGGCCGGCACGCGCGCGAACACCGCGACGAGCCGCGTCTGGGGGTCGATGGTCGGCGCAATCGATTCGACCGGCACGGTAAGCGCCGGCCGCCCAGCGTTGGCCTTGATACGCAGCGGCATGCCGGGCCTGAGCGTTCGCGCCAGTTCCGGATCGGCTCCGAACCGGGCCCGCACGGCGCCATCTCGCGTGATCGACGCGACATCGCCGCCGGGCTGCACCACGTCGCCGGGCGACGGCGTCACCGCATCAACCACGCCCGCGGTCGATGCGCGGATCAGCAATCCCCCACTGCGCGCGGCGAGGCTGGACCGCGTGAGGTCGGCGCTGCGCGCCGCGGCTCGAGCGCTCTCCACCTCGGCATTGCTGCCCAGGCCATCGGCGCGCAGCCGTTGGGCGCGTGCCAGCGCAAGGTCGGCGACACGCGCGTCGCTGGACGCCTTGGAAAGATCGAGGCGCGTCGTCGGCGACGGCGCCAGCCGCGCCACGACTTGGCCGGCGCGCACCGCCGTGCCCGGAGGCGCATCAATCGACAGCACCACGCCTTCCGCAGGCGCGACCAGCGCCAGCTTGGATCCGGGTGACGGCTCGGCCGCGCCGTAGATGGTAACCGTGCCGGCGACCGCTCCCGCCTCGGCGCGCGCGAGCGTCACCAGCGCAACCGGGTCGGCGGGCTTCTCCTCCTCCGTCGACCCCGAACAGCCAACGAGCAGCATCGCCGACGCGGCCATCCAAATGGACGTTCCGAACTTCGTCATCGTGTCCACGCCTCCCTCAGCGTGCCTGTCAGGAGCTCAAGCGCGATCATCTGCTCGGCGATGTCCTGCTCCGCCTGCGCGAGCGTCGTCTCCCGATCGCGTAGCGCCTGTCCCGCGGTCTCCGCGGCCGAGCGGGCGAGGTCGCCGCGGTCGGCCGCGCGTCTGCTCGCCAGCGCGAACCGTCTTGCCGACGGCAGATCGCGCAATACTGCCTCGCGCTGGCGGCGGGCGACGGCGATACCGGAAACGGCCGCCGCGATCTCCGCCCGCGTCTGCGCCAGCCGCGCTTCGTACTCCGCCTTCAGCGCCGCACGCGTCGCGCGCTCGACGGCGATGCCGCCGCGATTACGGTTCCACAGCGGCAGCGTGAAGTCGACGGTCGGGCCGACTATGAGATTGCCCGCCGTGTCCCGATTCGCGTTCACGTTCAGCGCGAGCGTGGGGAACTGGTCCAGGATCGCCTTCCTCACCGCCGCTTCCTGCGCGGCGTAGCCGGCTTCCAGCGCTTGGAGGTCCGTTCGATTCGCGAGCGCGAGGCCGACCAGCCGGTCGGGATCTAGCGGCAAGTCGGTGACCGGCGCGGGCGCGAGCTGGACGGCTATGATCGGGAGGCCGAGCAGCGCGGCCAGCTCGCCCCGCGCAGCACCCAGATCCCGCGTCGCGACGCGCGCCTTGTCCTCGGCGTCTGCGAAGGCGGTGCGTGCCGCCTGTGCCGTGTCACCGCCCAGGTCGCCGCGTCCGACCGCACGCTGCGTGCGCTCGAACAGCGACCGAGCGCTCGCCAGCGTCGCCTGGGCCAGGGCGGCGCTGCGCCCCAGCCCCTGGATGCGCGTTGCCCTGATCCGCGCCTGGCCTGCCGTCTGCCACTCGGCCCAGGCGAGATCGAGCCGGACCTGCCGCGCCTGCGCCTCCGCCTGCGCCACCCTCACGCCACGCGAGCGCAGCTGGGCGAGATCGAGGCCCAACCCGGCGACCAGGTCGAGAAACTGGTCCGGCCCGCTCAGCACCGGGCTGACGCCCAGCGTCAGCGTCGGGTCGGGCAGCAAGCGCGCGGCGAACGCCTGCGCCGTCGACACGCCCGCCCGCGCGCGCTGCGCCTTCAGATCGGGATTGTTGACCACGGCCAGCGTCGCGATCGCGTTGCCGTCGAGCGGCTGCGACAGGTCAATCGTGACCGGTGTCAGGTACGGCCGCCGCACCGCCGCCGCTTCGCGCAGCACCACCGTGAGATCGACGGGGCGGTCCGCTGCCTGCCGATCCAGCGGGAGGGGAGCGTAGGTCGCGCACCCCCCAAGAGTTAGGGACAGCGCGAGCGATGGGGCGAGCGTGCCGCGTTTCATGACGAGATCCTCGGCAGCGTAATCGTGATCCGCAGCCCCGGTGCGGCATCCGCCACCGCCATCTCGCCGCCATGTGCGGCCACGATCGCCGCCACCAAGTTGAGCCCGAGGCCGTGACCCGGCGTGGTCCGGCTCGCCTCGCTGCGCGCGAAGCGCTCCAGGATGCGCGTCTGGTCGCCCGCCGGAACGCCGGGTCCGTCGTCTATGACGGACAACACGACCTGTTCGGCGTCGGTTGAGAGTTCGATCCTGACGTTCGTGCCGAGCGGCGTGTGGATGCGGGCGTTGTCGAGCAGGTTGACCAGCGCCTGGGCGAGCAGCTGCTCGTCGCCGCTGACCACCGCATCGGCCGCGATTGCCCAATGAAGCGTCTGGCCGACGTCGCTGAAGGCGGGCTGATAGGCCTCCGCGACATCGAGCACCGTCCGGCCGAGATCGACTGGGGCCTTGATGAGCGCGGTGCCGCCCTCGACCTCCGCAATGCGGAGCACGGCGGCGAACATTGCGAGCAGCTGATCGCCTTGTTCCAGCGCGCGCTCGGCCGCCCCCTCCTCTACGCCGACCAGCGCCAGCTGCGCGCGCAACCGCACCAGCGGCGTGCGCAGATCGTGGGCGACGTCGGCCGACACCTGACGCAGGCTGTCCATCAATTGTCCGATCCGCTCGAGCATTGCGTTGACCGCTAGGCCGACCGCATCGAACTCATCCCCGCGCTCGCTCACCGGCACGCGCCAGTGGAGCTCGCCGCCGACGATCGCCGCGGCCGTGTCGCTGATCGAGGACAGCCGTCGCCGAAGGTAGCCGCCCAGCAGCAGGGCACCGATGACGCCCACGGCCATCACCGCGGCAAACGCGATCCCGAACAGCAACAAGATCGTCTCGTTGATGCGTTCGACCGGTTCGGCATCGACGCCGACCGTTAGACGCCATCCGGCCGCGAGCGCGACGGTTTCGGCGCGCGCCGTGTCGGCGGGGTCACCGCCGTCACGAAAGACGATGTCGGCGCGCCCCGGAGCGGGCACCCGCGTGTCCAGTCCACCGGCAACGCGGCGGCCGTGCGGATTGAACAAGGCGTACAGAAACCCCTCGCGTGCGTGGGTGCGGCTGCGCAGCTCGATATCGCGCGCCATCGCCGCAGGATCGCCGAGACCCGCCATGCGACCCGTCTCCGCCGAGATCGCCACATCGCGCTGTCGGCGAAACTCATGGTCCGCCGCGAAATAGACGGCGGTGCCGAGCAACAGGATCGCTAGCGCGAACGCCGCCGAATAGGCGAAGGCGATGCGATAGGCGGCGCTGCGCGTGAATGCCGTCACGGCAGCCGCATCTGATAGCCGGCACCGCGGACGGTTTCGATCGGATCGTCGGCGCCGGCCTCGCGGAGCTTGGCGCGCACTCTGCTCAAGTGGCTCTCGACGATGTTCGTTTGCGGGTCGAAGCGGAAGCCCCAGACCAGCTCGAGCAACATGGTGCGCGTGACCACCCGTCCCGCATGGCGCATCAGCTGCTCGAGCAGGGCGAACTCGCGAGGCTGGAGCAGCACGGGTCGACCGGCGCGGAACACCTCGCGGCGGAGCAGGTCGAGCGTCACGTCACCCACCGCGAAGCGCGTGGGCAGCTCCGCAGTCGGCGCTCGCCTGGCAAGGGCGTTCAGTCGCGCGGAGAGCTCGGGCATGGCGAACGGCTTCACCAGATAGTCGTCGGCCCCGGCTTCGAGCCCCTCCACCCGGTCGGCGATGCCGCCCAGCGCGGTGAGCATCAGTACCGGCGTCGCGACCGCAGCGGCGCGCAGCCGGCGCAGCACCTCCATCCCGTCCAGTTCTGGCAGCATGCGATCGAGCACGATCACGTCATAGCCCCCCGATACGCCGCGGCTGACTGCCGCGCCGCCGGCGTGCACCACGTCGATCGCGTGGCCGAGTTCGGTCAGCCCGCGCTTCACATAGGCGGCGGTTCCGTGATCATCCTCGGCAACCAGCACATGCATGCGACCGCGCCACGCTCCTGAAGCCCTGCCCGGATACCAGCCCTAGGCGCGGGGGCGAGGGGCGGGAGGTTATCTTTTCCCAATCTCGAACGAAGAACTGGCGTCCGCCGGGACGAAGCAGCAGGAAATCGGCACCATCCCAAGCGGAGTGCCCATCATGCGCCGTCAGCTCCTCCTTATCGTTCTGGCAGCATTCCTCCCGGGCGCCGCGCCCGCGCCGTCCCATGCGGTTGCGAGCAGCATCCCAGGCCCGGACGGGGCCGGGTGGGACTATGCGCGGTTCGACCCGGCGACACGTCGCCTCTATGTCGCGCATGGCGACGCGGTGACCGTGATCGACCTCGCGCATGGCGGCGCAAGCTCTTCGATCGGCGCGGTCAGCCGCGCCCATGCCGCTCTGCCGATCCCCGGCACGAGCACGCTGCTGGTGACGAGCGGGCGCGACGGCACCGTCCGCCTGCTCGACACGCGCGACGGGCACGAGACCGCGAGGCTGACGGTGGGCGAGAACCCGGACGCGGCGATCTGGGATCCGGCGACCCGGCGGGCGCTGGTGATGAACGCGGAGAGCGGCAGCGTGTCAGTGGTGGACGTCGTCGGCGCCCGGGTCGAGCGCACGATCCCGGTCAAGCCGGCGCTCGAATATGCCGCGATCGGTCCCGGCGGCGCCCTGTTCGTCAACGACGAGGACGCGAACGAGATCGAGGTGATCGACCTGCGCACCGGCACGGTGGGCACGCCCATCGCGCTGACCGGATGCGAGGGGCCGACCGGCCTCGCGTATGACAGGCGGACGGCGCGGCTGATCAGCGCGTGCGCCAATGGCAAGACGGCGATCGTCGATGCACGGCGGCGTCGGCTGGCGGCGCTGGTCGACATCGGCCGAGGGCCGGACGCGGTGATCCTGGACGAGGCGCGACGCCTCGCTTTCGTTCCGTGCGGGCGCGAGGGGACGCTGGAGGTGCTGGCGCTCGACGGGCCAGGCGGCGTGCGCCGGATCGAGACGGTGCGGACCGCGATCGGCGCGAGGACGGGCGCGCTCGATCCTTCGGACGGCGCGGTCTACCTGCCTACTGCCGACTACGGACCGCCCGCGACCGCCGGTGGGCGCCCGGTGGCGAAGCCCGGCACGTTCCGCGTGCTCGTCGTGCGCCCCTCCTGACGCGCATGGCGGACCGCAAGGCCTCGATACCGACGACCACCGTCGGCCGTGGCCTTGCCGCACTGAGCATCGGCGCGCTGGTCCTGCTAGCCATGCTCGTCGCGGGATCGCTGCTGATCGCCGGCAACGCCGACGCGTTCGACCCGGCGATCCTGCTGGCGCTGCGGTTGTCGACGGGGGACGCGGGACAGGGCATCGCATTGGCGAGCGGCGTGACCTCATTCGGGAACGACGTGACGCTCTGGATCGTGACGGCGCTGGCCGCAGGCTATCTCGCCGCGGCCAGAGATCGGGGCACGGCGCTGCGGCTTTGCGGCACCGCGGCCTCAGGCGGGCTGGTCACCACAGCGATCAAGATCGTCGTTGCGCGACCCAGGCCGGACGTGGTCGCACACCTCGTGGCCGTACACCCGCCCAGCTTCCCCAGCGGGCACGCGACCAACTCCGCGGTCGTTTACGGCACCCTCGCGCTGATCGCAGCCGAACGTGCGTCTTCTAGGGCCGTGCGCCTCTATCTGTGCGTCGCCTGTGTGGGGCTGGTCTGCTCGATTGGGGCCACGCGGGTAATCCTCGGCGTGCACTGGCCGAGCGACGTTCTCTCTGGCTGGGCCATCGGAAGCGGCTGGGCGCTGCTCGCGTATCATGTATTTCTGCGGTTTCTTTCCCGCACTCGAAGCTGAAGCGCTGCTCCTCCTCCGCATGTTTCTATACGCGCACGTTCGCTATGGCGGGTGCGAATAGGCATCGCAAGATCGATAAGCGATCTGAATGGACGGCAGCTGTTGCCAGCTACAGGGTCGGCGCTGCATGTCAGCTCCTGAGTCTGAGCAGACGCTAAGCGTCGGCCACCAGCCACTTACGGCTGTGGCGTGTTCCCTTCACCCGCTCCAGCCGCAACGCGCATTGCTGTAGCGGCGCTACAGCAAAGACGGGCCAGCGCGGCCGGCGGGAAGCGCAGCGCTCCCGTCCGACGTCACGACGCGGCGTTGCCGCGGCGCACCGAACGCTGAGCCGGCAGCAAAGCAGGGCGGTCGCGGCCCCTGCGGCTGGCGGCCTACCCTTACCGGAAGCTGCCGCTCAGCATCAAGCCGAACACCCGCGGATCGTTGTAGATACCGGCGCGGTAATTCGAGGTGTCGATCACATCGACCAGGTTCTTGGTGTTGGTGATGTTGCGCGCGAACACGGCGGCCTCGTACCGCCCAAAGGCGTAGCCGACCTTCGCGCCCAGCTCGTAATTGCCGTCCGCCGAGTATTCGACCGAGCGATACAGCACGAAGTTGGTCTTGCCCTGCATGTTGAAGTCGGCGGCTGCGAACAGCCGGCTGTTGCTGTCGCCCAGCGGCAGGTCGTAGCGGGCGTTGACGTTGACGTTGTAGTCCGGCGCGTTCGGGAACGGATTGCCGTTGATCTGGGCGAAGTAGTTGTTGCCGATCCGGACGGTCGGGTTGAGCACCGTCTCCGACAACACGCCGCCCGCGGCCCCGGCCTGCGCATAGACGCCGGTGTCGTTGATCTCCGTATGGAGCAGGCTCAGCCCCACCCCGATGCGGAAGTTCTCGACGGGACGCGCCTGCAGCTCTGCCTCGGTGCCATAGCCCTTGCCGCGCCGGGCGTTGAACAGGACGCCGTTGCCGTTCGCATCGTTGCCGTTGAGCTGGATGTTGTCGACGACGTAATAAAAGCCGGCCGCGTTGAACTGGATGCGGCCGTCCCAGAACGACGTCTTCACGCCGCCTTCATAGCTGGTGTTGGTCTCTGAATCGGCGGTCGTGTAGGCGGTGGCGAACACCGCCGAGCGGCCCTGGATGGTCGGGCCGCGAAAGCCGCGCGCGACGCGGGCATAGACGCTAGCTTCGGGGCTCAACCGATACAGCAGGCTGGCGTCAAAACTCGGCTTGGTATCCGACAGCCGGCAGACGAACGCCGTCCCGCAGGCATAGGACGAAGCGGGCGCCGTCACCGGCACCGCCAGCGTCGCGAAATTGGGGTGGAGCAGCAGGCTGGTGTTCTTGGTGTCGCGGGTGACGCGAACGCCGCCCGTCAGCGTCAGCTGATCGGTCAGCCGATAGCTCGCCTGCGCAAATCCCGCCCATGACGTGTTGACGTTGCGCAGCAGCACGAAGTTGTTCGGATTGGGGGTCGTACCCAGCGCGTTGCTGGTCAGGAAGAAGCTGCGCTGGTCGAACTCGGTCCGGTCGCGCTGGTCGAAATAGATGCCGCCCAGCTGCCAGGTGAATGGGCCGGTGCCGGGACTGGCGAGGCGAACCTCCTGCGTCCACTGGTCCAGCCCGCGCAGCCGCCCCTGCGACTGGCCGCAGCCGACCGCGCAGTAATTGGGCGCGACGCCGCCGAAATTGGCCGCCGCGCCACCGTCGGTGTCGCCGCGGCTATAGCCCGACGCATGCTCCCAGGCGGTAATCGAGGTCAGCGTCACGCCGCCGAAATCATACGCCGCCTTCAGCGACGCGCCGTGCGTGCGGTATGCCTGCGGGTTGTTCTGCGCCTCGTCATAGGCGACGACGGTGCGATCGAACGACGCCGGCACCGCATTGGTGCCCGGACGGATCGAGCCGCGATAGAAGATCGAGGCGTGGCCCGAATAGTCGCGGGCATGCCCCGACAGCCGCAAGCTGAACGCCTCGCTCGGCCTGACCAGAACCTGCAACCGGACGTCGCGCTCTTCGAATCCGTTCAGCACGTTGCGGCCGCCGACCGTGCCGTCGTCGGTCGGGCCGGTATAGGTGTTGCTGATCCAGTTGTCGCGGCGCTGGTACAGACCGGACAGGCGGAAGCTGACCCGGCCGTCGCTGGTCAGCGGTCCGCCCACGCCGGCATCGGCGTTGACGCTGTTGAAGCGGCCATAGCTGATCGAGCCCTGCCCGGCCCAGGTCTCGCTGGGCTGCGCGCTGTCGAACTTGACGATGCCCGCGGTCGTGTTGCGGCCGAACAGCGAGCCCTGCGGCCCCTTCAGCACCTCAACCCCGCCGACGTCGAACACCGGGTTCGACTTGAGCACGACATGCTCCTCGACGACATCGTCCTGGATCACCTCGACCGGCTGGGACGCGCCGAGATAGAAGTCGATGTTGCCGAGCCCGCGGATGTAGAAGCGCGGGAAGATGCGGCCCGTCGAGGTCTCGACATAGAGGCTGGGGACCTTGCCGGACAGCGACAGCAGCGTGTCGCCGCCCGCCGCGTCGTAGTCGTGCAGCGCCTCGGGCCGGATCACCGACACCGCGACCGGCACCGCCAGCGTGTTCTCGCTGCGGCGCTGCGCGGTCACGACGACGGTGTTGGCGTCGTCGACCTGGTCGGCGCTCGCCGGCGCGACCGCGGCCTGCGCCGGGACGGCGTCCGGAGCGGTCTGGGCCTGCGCGACGACGGGCGTGGCGACGCCTGCTAGCAGCAGGGCGATCAGCGTGGCGCTGTTCATGTAGTTGGTCCCCTTTTTTGAAAATGTGCCCGCGTCATTCCGTTTCGGACATGCGCGACGGCGGTGCCTCTCGCACCCGGTTGTGACGACTCTGTGGCAACGCCGCGACAAACACCAGAGCTGGTGGGGAGATTTTCGCGGGTTTGACAGCGCTAACCGCCTCCACCATAGCGCCGCTTCGCTTTCGCAAAGCGGCTATCCGGACAGGTGGCCGAGTGGTTAAAGGCAGCAGACTGTAAATCTGCCCGGGTCTCCCGTACGCTGGTTCGAATCCAGCCCTGTCCACCATAGTTCCCCGCGATGGCCCAGCCCGCGCGCCGCCGCGCAAGGCTTGCCCTCCCCTGCCCGTCCGCATAGCAGCATGGCCACACATCCGAGGGGATCACTGCCCATGCGTCGTCTGCTGCTCGCCGCCTCCGCCACGATCGCCCTTACCGCTGCCGCCGCGGCGCAGGATCGCTCGTCCGTCACCGGCCCCGCGCTCAACCGCATCATCGACGAGGGCGCTAACCACAGCCAGGTGATGGTGACGGCCGAATATATGGACGACGTGATCGGGCCGCGGCTGACCAACTCGCCCGCGATGCGCCGCGCGGAGGAGTGGACGCAGGGCAAGTTCCGCGAATGGGGGCTGGTCAATGTCCACCGGGAAGGCTTTCCCTTCGGCCGCGGCTGGACGATCGAGCGGTCGAGCGTCCGGATGACCGCCCCGCGCCCGATCCAGCTCACCGCCATCCCGATCGCCTGGACGCCGGGCACTAGCGGTCCCGTCTCAGGCTCGGTGATCGTCGCGCCGATCGCGCGCGAGCGCGACTTCGCGCGCTGGCACGGGCGGCTCACGGGCAAGATCGTGATGGTGTCGCTGCCCGGCACCGGCGACGAGCCCGGTACGCCGGCCTTCCGCCGTCTCGCGGCCGACGACCTGCAACGGCTCGACCAGTTCACCCCGGCACGTTACGACCCCGAGGCCGCCGATCGCCGCCTCGCCCGGCTCGACTTCGCCAAGAAGCTCGACGCTTTTCTGAAGGCCGAGGGCGCACTCGCCTATGCCACGCAATCGGGCCGCGACGGCAAGCTGGTGTCGGGCGAAGGCTATCTGTTCGGCGCCGGCGACACGCAGGTGGTGCCAGGCGTGCAGATCGCCGCCGAGGATTATCGCCGCCTCGCCCGCCTCGCCAAGATCGGCCAGGCGCCGACGGTCGAAATCGACACCCAGGTCCGCTTCGACGACAGCGACGCACAGGCCTACAACATCATCGCCGAGATCCGCGGTACCGATCCGTCGGCGGGCTATGTCATGGCGGGAGCGCATCTCGACAGCTGGGTGGCGGGCGACGGCGCGGCGGACAACGGCGCCGGGTCGGCGATGGTGATGGAAGCGGCGCGCATCCTCGCCGCCACCGGCCAGCGCCCGCGCCGCACCATCCGCTTCGCGCTGTGGGCGGGCGAGGAACAGGGCCTGCTCGGCAGCCTCGCCTATGTCGAAAGCCACCTTGCCACGCGCGGCGGGGCGGCCACGGCGACCGGCTTGCAGCGCTTCTACGGCTGGTCGAACCGCTGGCCGATCACCGTTCGGCCGGAGCACGCACAGCTCGCCGCCTATTTCAACATCGACAACGGCTCCGGCCGCCTGCGCGGGCTTTATGCGGAGAACAACCCGGCGGTGGTGCCGATCTTCCGCGACTGGCTCGCCCCGTTCGCATCGATGGGTGCGTCAACGGTGGTGATGCGGCCGACGGGCGGCACCGACCACGTGTTCATGCAGGCGGTCGGCATTCCGGGGTTCCAGTTCATCCAGGATCCACTCGATTACGACAGCCGCATCCACCATTCGTCGATCGACACTTTCGACCATCTGAAAGCCGACGACATGCGCCAGGGGTCGATCGTGCTGGCGAGCGTACTGCTCCAGGCGGCGAACGCCGCACAGGCGCTCCCCCGCTCGCCGGTGCCGACGCGGCCGGTGGTGACCGACCCGTTCGCGTATGGCGGCGAGGATGAGTGATGGTGAAATCCTCCCCGGCACGGGGAGGGGGACCGTTCGCGAAGCGAATGATGGAGGGGGTCCACCGCCAGCGCTGACCATGCGGCGGGCCCCCTCCGTCACGCGCTGCGCGCGCGCCACCTCCCCGTACCGGGGAGGATTTTAGCATGTCCCGCCGCGGCCATCGCCCCTCCACCGGCACCCGCGACCGGCCGCGCTTCTGGGGCCGCCACGCTGTCACCGCGGCGCTCGCCAATCCGGAGCGGACGGTGCGCAAGGTCTGGGGGACGCGTGAAGCGCTGGCGCCCCTGTCGCTGCCGCCGGTGCTTCCCGTCACCTTTGCTGATGTCGCCGATCTCGGTCGCCTGGTTCCTGCCGACGCCCCGCATCAGGGGCTGGTGGCGGAGGTCGAGCCGCTGGAGGAGATCTGGCTCGGCGACCTGCTGGATCAGGGCCGGGACGGGCAGCAGCCGCTGGTCGTGCTGGATCAGGTCACCGATCCGCATAATGTCGGTGCGATCCTGCGCTCCGCCGCCGCCTTCGACGCGCTTGGGATCATCACACAGGACCGCCACGCGCCGCCGGAATCGGGCGCGGTCGCGCGCGCCGCGTCGGGGGCGCTGGAGACGGTACCCTGGGTCCGCGTCGTGAATCTTGCGCGCGCGCTTGATGAGATCGCCGAGGCCAGCTTCTGGCGGATCGGCCTGACCGGCCACGCCCCACGCACGCTGGGCGAGACCTTGGGGACGCAGCGGATCGCGATCGTGCTCGGCGCGGAAGGCGAAGGGATGCGCCAGAACACACAGGCGCACTGCGACGAGCTGGCGAAGCTGCCGATCAGCGCCCGCGTCGAAAGCCTCAACGTCTCCAACGCCGCCGCGGTCGCGCTCTATGCGGTGGCCGCGCGATAGGATTTCGCTGTCCTACATCGGCCCCGATGTGCTCGGATCGAGCGATGGTCCGGCCCTCATCCCCGCCAGCGTTCGTCGATCGGAAGTCGTTCCTGCGGCGTTTCCCGCCACCCCATGCCGCCACCTCCGTGACCTCCCGCGGCGGCGCACGCATCGCACCGGGCCTCTACTTCGCCTCTACTTCCGGCGCGTCAAAGCCCGCCCGCGAACAGGTCGGTCTTGCCGATCTTCACGCCTTTCGAGCGGAGGATCGCATAGGTGATCGACAGGTGAAAATAGATGTTGGTGGTCGCAAACCCGGTCAGCCATTTCGCCGCCGGCAGCGTCGGCTCCATGCTCGTGCCCAGCGCCACCGTCAGCGGCGCGTCTTCGCGGCCGTCGAACTGTGCGGGCGTGAGCGATGCCAGATAGGCGCGCGCATCGGCGATGGCGATGCGGAAACCGGGCAGGTCGAGATCGTCGGCGATATCCGCCGGTGGCTCCAGCCCGGCAACGCGGGCCGGCCAGCTGCGGCTGAAGTTGACGATCACCCGCAGCTGGAAGCGCAACGGCGCCATGTCGTCGATCAGCCGCCAGTCGAGGAAGCCGGGGCCGCCGGCATGGGCCTCGCCCGTATCGAGCAGGTGCACCGCCGTGGCGAGCTGCTGGTCGAACATGGCGACGAAGCTGAACAGCGTGACGGTCATGCTCAATCCTCTGCCGCTACCGTCACACGCAGACCGTCCAGCTCCGGCCCGAACAGGATCTGGCACGACAGCCGCGAGGTCGCGTCGCGATCGGTGGTCGAGTCGAGCAGATCGTTCTCATCCTCGCTCATCGGTTTCAGCTTGGCGAAATCGATCGGATCGACATGGACGTGGCAGGTCGCGCAGCTGCAATTGCCGCCGCACAGCGCCAGGATTTCGTCGATACCGCCATCGCGGATCACCTCCATGACGCTAAGTCCGCTCTCGCCGTCCAGTTCGCGTTCTTCCCCCTCGCGCGTCACGACGATAAGCTTGGGCATGGTCTTCTCCGCTGTGGGGGCGCGCGCCCCGAACCCCGCCATTGCCGTGCCCACCGGGCGCGATCAAGCATGAACGCGGCCCAGCTCCACGCCGGCATGGACGCGCTCGCCGCGATCGAGCCCGCCTTTGCCGCCGGGATCGACCGCGTCGGCTACCCGCCGGAGCGGGTCCGCGACCGCGGCTTCGCGACCTTGCTGCGCACCATCGTCGGTCAGCAGGTGAGCGTAAAGGCGGCGGACGCGGTGTGGCGCAAGCTCGACGCCGAGATCGGTGACGCGACCGATCCGCTGCGCGTCGCCGCCGCGACCGACGACCAGCTGCGCGCCGCCGGACTGTCGCGGCAAAAGGCGGGCTATGCGCGCAGTCTGGCGGACGAGGTGACGAGCGGGCGGCTGCCGCTCGCGGCGCTACCGCAAGACGATGAGGAAGCGATTGCGGCGCTGGTGCGGGTCAACGGCATCGGCCGCTGGTCGGCGGAAATCTACCTTCTCTTCGCGGAAGGGCGCCCTGACATCTGGCCCGCCGGCGACCTCGCGGTGCAGATCGAGGTCGGGCGGCTGCTGGGTCATGCCGGGCGGCCGAGCGAGAAGCTGGTGCGCGCGCTGGCGGAGGCGTGGCGTCCCCATCGCGGCGCGGCAGCGATCTTCGCCTGGCATCATTACAACAGCGACATGGCGGTGATCTGAGCCGGACAATTCGCTGTCCTATCGCCCCGCACCTATGCCACGGCGTTGCTGATGCCCCCCGCCACCCCGCTCGGCCGCTCACTGGCCGACAGCTATCGCACCGTCGCCGTCCCCACCGGCCGCACCGGCCTGGGGCAGCTGCGCGCGTTCGTCGGGCCGGGTTTCCTGGTCGCGGTCGGCTATATGGACCCCGGCAACTGGGCAACCGACATCGCCGGCGGGTCGGCGTTCGGCTACGCGCTGCTGTCCGTCGTTCTCCTGTCCAATCTGATGGCGATCATGCTGCAGGCGCTGTCGGTCCGGCTCGGTATCGGCGCGGGGCTGGATCTGGCGCAGGCGTGCCGCGCCCGCTACCCGCGCGCCGTGACGCTGGCGCTGTGGATGCTCGCGGAGATCGCCATCGTCGCCTGCGATCTGGCGGAGGTGCTGGGCACCGCCATCGCGCTCAAGCTTCTGTTCGGACTGCCGCTCGCCTGGGGCGTGGTGCTGACCGCGCTCGACGTGTTCCTGATCCTGGCGCTGCAGCGGTTCGGGTTCCGGACGCTGGAGGCGGTCATCATCGCGCTGCTGGCGGTAATCGCCGCCTGCTTCGCGTTCGAATTGTTCCATGCGCAGCCGTCGGTCACGGGCATGCTCGGCGGGCTGATCCCGACGACGTCGATCGTCACCGATCCGGCGCGGCTCTACCTCGCGATCGGTATCCTCGGCGCGACGGTGATGCCGCACAACCTCTACCTTCATTCCTCGATCGTCCAGACCCGTGCGTTCTGCGACAAGCGCGCGGCGCTGACCTGGGCGACGGTCGACTCGACGGTGGCGCTGGGGCTCGCCTTCTTCATCAACGCCGCGATCCTGGTGCTGGCGGCGGCGACCTTCCATCTCGGCGGGCGCACGGATGTGGCGGAGATCGACAAGGCCTATCGACTGCTCTCGCCAATGCTGGGAGTGGGCGCAGCCAGCGTCGTGTTCGCCGTCGCGCTGCTCGCATCGGGGCAGAACTCGACAGTCACCGGCACGCTGGCGGGGCAAATTGTGATGGAGGGCTTTCTGGACCTCAAGCTGCCGATCTGGCTGCGGCGGCTCGTCACCCGGCTGCTCGCGATCGTGCCCGCGGTGCTGGTGGTCGGCGCGGCCGGCGATGCGGGCGCGACCCGGCTGCTGGTGCTGAGCCAGGTGGTGCTGAGCCTGCAGCTGCCGTTTGCGGTCGTGCCGCTGGTCGTCTTCACCGGCAGCAGGCGGCTGATGGGCGACCTCACCGCGCCGCGCTGGCTTCAGGCGCTCGCCTGGGCAATCGCGGCGGTGATCATCGCCCTGAACGCGACGCTGCTGTGGGGGATGCTGTAAATCCTCCCCGTTCACGGGGGCAGGGGACCGTTCGTGCGGCGAGTGGTGGTGGGGCTGGCCGCAAAGGCTGGACTTCGAGGAGAGCCCCTCCGTCACGCGAGCAAGCGCGCGCGTCACCTCCCCGCGAGCGGGGAGGTTTACTTCCCCCAATACTCGTCCCGCAACACCCGCTTATAGAGCTTGCCGGTGTCGTGGCGCGGCAGTTCCGCGCGGAAGTCGATTCGGCGAGGTACCTTGACGTGGCTGAGGTTGGCCCGCGCGAACGCATCCAGCGCCGCCGCCAGCGCCGGGCCGGCGTCTGCCATGTCGCGCGGCTGGACGATGGCGATCACCTCCTCGCCCATTTCGTCGTGCGGGCCGCCGATCACCGCCACGTCGGCGACATCGGGATGCGTGACGAGCAGGTTCTCGATCTCGGCCGGATAGATGTTCACCCCGCCCGAGATAATCGTGAAGCTCTTGCGATCGGTCAGGTAGAGATAGCCCTCCTCGTCCAGCCACCCGACATCGCCCAGCGTAGTCCAGCCATGCCGGTTGGCGGCGGCGGCGGTCTTGTCGGGGTCGTTGTGATAGGTGAACGTCCCCCCGCCATCGAAATAGACGGTGCCCTCGCTCCGCGGCGGCAGCTCGTTGCCTTCCTCGTCGCAGATGCGGGTCGTGGCCGTCAGATTGCGCCCGACCGATCCGGGGTGGGCGAGCCACTCCGCCGACGAGATCGCGGTAAAGCCGTTGCCCTCCGTCCCCGCATAATATTCCCCGATGATCGGCCCCCACCACTCGATCATCGCCCGCTTGACCGGAACCGGACAGGGCGCCGCGGCATGCCAGACGCTGCGGAGAGAGGACACGTCGTACCGTGCGCGCACCGCCTCCGGCAGCTTGAGCAGGCGCACGAAATGGGTCGGCACCCACTGCGCATGCGTCACCTTGTACCGCTCGATCGCGGCGAGCGCGGCCTGGGGGTCGAACCGCTCCATCACGATCACCGTGCCGCCGAGCTGCTGCACCGCCATCGACCAGCGCAGCGGCGCGGCATGATACAGCGGCGCGGGCGACAGATAGATCATGTCCGACGCGAAACCGTACAGCGCCTTGCCCAGCGTCACGAGCGTGGAGGTATTCTCGCCCAGCGGTTCCTCTGGCAGCGGGTGGCGAACGCCCTTAGGCACGCCGGTAGTGCCCGACGAATACAGCATGAACTGGCCCGGCGACGGGTCGGTGATCGGCCCGGCCGGCTGGCGGTCGCGCGCCGCCTCGTAGCTATCGAATCCCTCCACCGCGCCGTCGACCATCAGCGCCTGCAGGCCCGGCACCAGCGGCAGCAGCGCGGCAGCGGTCGCCGCCGCCCCGGCGCTGGCGATCAGCACCCGGCAGTCCCCGTCGCGGACGATATACTCCGCCTCGCGGGCGGTCAGCTTGGACGAGATGCAGGTGCAATACACCCCCGTCCGCTCCGCCGCCCAGACCACCTCGAGATAGCGCGGTGAATTGTCCATCAACACCGCGATGCCGTCGCCGCGCCGCAGCCCCAGCGACCGCAGCAACCAAGCCCCCCGGTCGGCGCGGACGTTCAGCTCCGCATAGGTGACGGTCTCCCCCGATCCCGCCATGATGTAGGCGGGCTTGTCGGGCATCGTCGCCGCGTGCCGGACGGGATGCAGCATGGGCTCTCCTCTGACCGGCTTTACCGCCGCTTCCAAGCACCGTAACATTCGTTATGGCTCCCCGGGTGTCAAGCATCGCAACCGCCGAGCGCGCGCCGGACCTGACGCCGCGCAGCTGGCTGGAGGCGGGACAGGCGCTGCTCCGCCGCGGCGGACTCCGCGCACTGAAGCTGCGGCCGCTGGCCGACGAGCTCGGCGTATCGACGGGCAGCTTCTACCATCATTTCACCGACTTCGACGCCTACCAGGGGAGGCTCGCCGATTACTGGGCGGGTGGTCAGGTCCATGAGCTGCTCGACGCGATCGCGCGGGCAGAACCCGACCCGATCGGACGCATCCGGCGGCTGGCGCAGGTGGTGCGGCGCGGCGGGCTGTCGCGGCTGTCGATCGCGATGCGCGCTTGGGCCGACAGCGATGTGCGCGCCGCGGCGGCCGTTGAGCGCCACGACGCGCTCATGCTGGGCTGGCTGACCGCGTGTGTCGAGGCGAACGGCGTCGCCCATGGGGAGGCGGCGGCGCGCGCCTATGCGCTGATGACGCTCGGCCTCGCCAAGGTTCACGCCGCGCAGCTGTCGCCGCCTGCTCTGATGGAGGAGCTGATCGCGCTCCTGTGTGCGCCGCGATGAGGATGCTGCGCGTCGACACGCTGAGCGATGACCTGTCGGGCGTGACGCTCGTCGAAGGCCTGCTCACCGAACGCAAGCCGGACCATGTAACGGTTCGGGTGCGGGCCGCCTCGCTGAACTTTCCCGACCTCCTGATGACCCGCGGCGCCTATCAACTCAAGCCGCCGCTGCCCTTCGTTCTCGGCATGGAGATGGCCGGTGAGGTAGTCGAGTGCGAGTCCGGCAGCGGCTTTGCGATCGGCGACCGCGTAGTGGCGGGGACGAGGCTGGGCAGCTTCGCCGACTATGTGCATGTCGACGCGGCGATGCTGCGACGCATCCCGGATGGCCTCGACTTCGCCACCGCGGCTTCGGTCGGGGCCGCGTATCTGACCGCCTATGTGGCGCTGGTCGCACTCGGGCGGACGCAGCCAGGCGAGTGGGTGCTGGTCCACGGCGCGACCGGCGGGGTTGGGCTGGCCGCGGTCGATCTGGCGCTCGCGCTGGGCGCACGGGTGATCGCCACCTCGCGCTCGCCCGACAAGCTTGCCACGCTGGCCGCCGGGTATCCGGTCGCGGCGACACTCCCCGCAAGTGGCTTCCGTGAGGCAGTGAGGGACCTGACCGCCAACGATCGGGGGGGCGGCGCAGACCTGGTCTTCGATCCGGTCGGTGGCGACGTCTTCGATGCATCGACCCGCTGCATCGGCTGGGGCGGGCGGCTGCTCGTGATCGGCTTCACTTCCGGCCGCATCCCGACCGTCGCCGCCAACATCCCGCTGATCAAGGGCTTCTCGGTCGTCGGCGTGCGTGCTGGCGAATATGGCCGCCGGAACCCGGCCGCGGGCCGCGCCGCGTCCGACGCTGTATGGCGCCTCGCGGCGGAGGGCCGCATCCGGCCGCGCGTCCACGCCACCTACCCGCTCGCCCGCTGGCGCGAGGCGATCGACGCGATGGCCACCTCGCAGCACATCGGCAAACTGGTCATCGAGCCCTAGCAGGAGCGCCGTCATGGAAGCCTACGATTATATCATCATCGGCGCTGGCTCGGCCGGCTGCACCCTCGCCGCGCGGCTGACCGAAGACCCGGCCACGCGCGTACTGCTGCTCGAAGCGGGCGGCAGGAACGACGGCGTCGTAGTGCGGATGCCCGCCGGCGTCGGCAACCTCATCAAGGACAAGGGGCCGCAGAACTGGGGCTTCTGGACCGAGGCGGAGCCGCATCTAGACGACCGCCGCCTGTGGTGGCCGCGTGGCAAGGGGCTGGGCGGATCGTCGGCGATCAACGGCATGGTCTATATGCGCGGCCACCCGCTCGACTATGACGAGTGGCGGCAGACGGGGCTGACCGGCTGGGGCTGGGACGACGTGCTGCCCTATTTCAGACGGCTGGAGCGGCATCATCGGGCCAAGGATCAGACGGACAATTTGCATGGCGGTGAAGGCCCGCTCCACATCAGCAAGGGCGAGAGCAGCAGCCCGTTCAATGCCGCGTTGATCGAGGCGGGGCGGCAGGCGGGCTTCCCCGTCACCGGCGATTTCAACGGCGCGCAATTTGAGGGCTTCGGCCCGTACGACCTGACGATCAGCAACGGGCGGCGCTGGAGCACCGCGGAAGGCTATCTGAAGCCCGCCCTCGCGCGCGCCAACCTCACCGTCGCCACCGACGCGCGCACCACGCGCATTCGTGTGGAGAACGGCCGTGCGACCGGCGTCGACTATGCCATAGGCAAGCGCCGCACGCCGCGATCGGCGGACGCGGCGGGCGAGGTGCTGCTCTGCGCGGGCGCGGTGCAGAGCCCGCACATCCTGCAGCTGTCGGGAATCGGCGATCCCGCGCGGCTCAAGGCGGCTGGCGTGGGTGTCACCCACGCGCTGCCCGGGGTCGGCGAGAATCTGCAGGACCATCTCGACGTCATCATGAACTGGCGGTCGCAGAACCTGGACAGCGTCTATTCGGTGACGCGCGGGCTGAAACAGCTCGGCGTCGGCCTGCGCTACATGCTTCGGGGCACCGGGCCGGGACGGCAGCAGTTCCTGGAATCGGGCGCGTTCGTACCTTCGCGCGAAGGATTGTCGCGGCCCGATATCCAGATCCACGGCGTACTCGCGCTGATGCGCGACCATGGCAAAGTCAAAGCGACCGAGGATGGCTTCTCGCTCCATCTCTGCCAGCTCCGTCCGGAGAGCCGCGGACGCGTCGGGCTGCACTCCGGCGACGCATTTGCCGATCCGACGATCGCGGCGAACTATCTCGCCACCCCCGAAGACCGGCGCGTGCTGCGCGAATCGGTTAGGATAGGACGCCGTGTCGTCGCGCAGGACGCGCTGTCACCCTACCGGGGCGACGAACTCGCGCCGGGCGAGGCGGTGGTCAGCGACGAGCAGATCGACGCCTGGGTCCGCGCGACCGCCGAAACCATCTATCACCCGGTCGGCACCTGCAAGATGGGGACAAAGGACGACACGCTGGCGGTGGTCGACGGCGCGCTGAGAGTGCGCGGGCTGACCGGACTGCGCGTGATCGATGCATCGGTCATGCCGAGCCTGGTCAGCTCGAACACCAACGCGCCCACGATCATGATCGCGGAAAAGGCGGCGGACCTGTTGCGCGCCGGGCACCGCGAGCGGCAGGCGGCCTGACCTGCAGGCGACCAAGCAGTAACCCGCTCTGCCGCCACATATGATGCTGTTTAGGTCAGCATCGCGTGCGTTGTTCGGGTAACAGCGCCGTCATAATTGCGTCGCCCGGGCTTTACATCTTGTTGCGCTGCGGCAACGAATGGCGGCTGGAGCGCGGGATCGGGACCCGTGCTGGGACGACCCGGCACAGCCGGGCGCAAGGGGTACTCTGATGTCAACGTTCCGTAATCGCATGCTGCTGTCCGCGGCGCCGTTCGCCTTTGTGCTGGGCGCGACGCCCGCGCTGGCGCAGACTGCCGCGAGCGGCCAGTCGGGTACGCCCGCGACGCCCGCAGCGCAGGACATTCGCGAGCAGCAGGCCAACCCCACGTCGCCCGCCGGGCAAAGCGATCAGGCTACGGCGGATCAGGGTGGCGGCGATGTCGTTGTCACCGGCTCGCTGCTGCGTCGCACCTCGACCGAGACGCCGTCACCCGTCACCGTGCTGACCAGCGAGAACCTGGCGCGCGCCGGCATCACCACCGCCGCCGACGCGATCCGCTCGATTTCAGCGGACAGCGCCGGCTCGATCGGCACGGGCTTCCAGACCGGCTTCTCGGCCGGCGGATCGGCCGTGTCGCTGCGCGGGCTGGGGGTATCGTCCACCCTGGTGCTGGTCGACGGGCTGCGCTCGACCAATTTCCCGATCAACGATGATGGTCACAACGCCTATGTCGACCTCAATTCCATCCCGTTCAGCCTGATCGACCGGATCGAGGTTCTGAAGGACGGCGCTTCGTCGACCTACGGCGCGGACGCGATCGGCGGCGTCGTCAATCTGATCCTGAAGAAGCGGTTCATCGGCGTCGCTGGGCAGGTCGAAGGGGGCATCGCCGAGCTTGGCGACGCCAGCCGCTATCGCGCGAACCTGACCGCGGGCATCGGCGACTATGAGACGCAGGGGTTCAACGCTTACATCAATGCCGAATATCAGCGTGACGGCCGCGTTTCCAACAGCAGCCGCGGCTTCCCCTACAACACGCAAGATCTGACCCCGATTGGCGGCAACGACAACAATTCGGCCGATCAGTCGCTGACCGTCAACACGCCGACCGCCTATGTCGTGCGCACCACGCAGACCGACCTCAACAACCCGCTGTCGGGTGGCACCGCGGTCACCAACGATCCGGGTCAGACCTATGCGACCTACACCGCGCTGGGGCTGAACAACTGTGCGCGGCCGACCTACAGCGTCACGACCGGCGCAGCGCGCGGCACCGGCTGCCCGTATGACCTGACCGACCTCTATCGCCAGATCCAGCCGCTCCAGGAGCGTTACTCGGTCAACGGCCGCCTCTCGATCAAGGTCAATGACGACACCGAGGCGTATTTCACCGGCAGCTACAGCCGCAGCTACGTGTCGATCACCAGCGCCTTTCCATCGGCGGTGCGCCAGACACAGCCCTTTGGCGGGTCGCCGCTGGTTGCGACCAGCAATCCGGGCATCGTCCTGCCGGTCTATATCTGCTCGGCCGGGCTCAACTGCGCGACGGCGGCCGATCGCCAGCTCAATCCCAACAACCCGTATGCCGCCGCCAATGCCGCCACGCCGACCCTGGGGGCTGCCCGCATCTATTATCTGTTCAGCGACATTGCGGCGGGCAGCGAACGCACCAACGAGGTGTATCGCGGCACGGCGGGCATCAGCGGCCATTTCGGCGCGGGTGTGAATTGGCGGGTCGAGGGGGTCTATGCCCGCGACAATCTGACGCTGGTGCAGCACGGGCTGATCAACATCGCCGCCTTGCGCACGGTCATCAACACGGGCGCGTATAACTTCGTCAACCCGCAGCTAAACACCGCGGCAGTGCGCACGCAGCTCTCGCCGGACAAGACGACCCCATCGCACTCGGAACTGTATTCGCTCGACGCCTCGGTCGCCGCCGAGCTGACCCAGTTGCCGGGCGGGCCATTGCAGCTTGCGGTCGGGGGCCAGGCGCGGCGCGAGAAGCTGGAGAACAACAATCAGAATGCCGCGCTGGACACCTATGGTCTGACCACCTCTTCCGCCTTCGGCCAGCATACCGTGGTCGCCGGCTATGCCGAACTCGACGCGCCGATCCTGACCTCGCTCGACGTCAATCTGTCGGGCCGGTACGATCATTATTCGGAAGGGTTCGGACGTTTCTCGCCCAAGATCGGGGTCAAGTTCACGCCGATCCGCGAGTTCGCGATCCGCGGCACCTATTCACAGGGCTTCCGCGCACCGACCTTCGCCGAGTCGGGCCCGCGCAGCCAATATGCGGGCTTCGTGACGATCACGCCGCCGGGCGCCTTCTGCGCGCAGCATGGCGGCGCGGCCAACGCGACCGGGGCATGCACCAACGGCGGCAATCCGTACAACTTCCAGTATTCGGTCGGCCGCGGCTTTGCGGGCAATCCGAACCTGGAGCCGGAACGGTCGCGCTCGTTCACGCTCGGCGCGATCTTCCAGCCGGTGCGCTGGTTCAGCGCGACGGTCGACTATTACAACGTCAAGAAGACCAACCTGATCGCCAACGGTCCACTCGCGGGCGCAGCGATCAACGCCTATTATTCAGTCGCCGCCAACGCCTATCCCTCGGCGGCAGCGGCTTCGGCGGCCGGGTGCGCCGCGGTGGCAGCGGTCGGTGCTGGCTATTCGTGCAACCTGATCGATGGTGTCGATCCGCTGTTCCCGAACGCGCTGCCCCGCGTCCTCATCGTCAATGCGCCGTTCGTCAACGTGAACTCCGACACGACGGAGGGACTGGATTTCTCCGCGACGGTCAGCGTGCCGTCGATCATGGGCGCGCATTTCACCAGCCGGATCGAGTCCACCTATATCATTCGCTACGACCGCGACACGGCGGCGGGCATCCAGCGCTTTGCCGGAACGTTCGGGCCCTATGATCTGTCGTCGGGCAACGGCACGCCCCGCATCCGCGGCAACTGGCAGAACACGCTGGATTTCGGCAGCTACTCGATCAGCGCGACGGCCTATTATGTCGGCAAGATCAAGGAGGTCGCGACCGACCAGGGTAACCTGTCCACCTCGTGCGCCGCGAATCTGTACAAGGTCGCCGCCTCGGCGCCGGACTACAACGCCTTCTGCTACGTCAACAGCTTCATCAACGTCGATCTGAACCAGAGCTTCCGCGTGAACGACCGCTTCACGTTCACGTTCAACGTTCTGAACCTGCTCAACGCCCGCGCCCCCGTCGCGCCGGCGGCCTATGCCAGCGCACCCAACTTCCTGACGACGTGGCATTATGCCGGGCTGATCGGGCGGCAGTTCCGGGCGGGGGCGTCGTTCCGCTTCTGATCACCGGGCGGTAGAGTGAGGGCGGCCCTCCCGGCCGGGAGGGCCGCCCTTATCGTGTCAGCGCTGCATCCGCGCCATCGCCGCGGGGCTCATCGCGTGATGGTCGACATGGGCCATGATCCACAGGCTGCCGATCAGCACCAGCCCGGCGATCAACGTGCCGAAGGCGAGCGCAAGCACGTTGTTGGTGTTGTCGGGTCCCGTCGTGATGTGGAGGAAAAAGACTAGGTGAACGCCCATCTGGCCGACCGCCAGCGCGATCAGCGCGATCGGGATGCCCGGCGGCCACACCCAGCCATAACCCGCCGCTACCGCGAACGACGCGATGGTCGCCAGCGTCGCCAGCGCGAAGCCGATCAGATAGCCGCGCACCGCACCCGCGATATCGGGGCCTTCCGCCGTCGCCTCGCCAGGCGCGCGATCGCCGCCTTCGCTCATGCCCCCGACCCCAGCAAATAGACGGTGGTGAACAGCGCCACCCAGATGATATCGAGCGCGTGCCAGAATAGCATGAAGCAGTTGACGCGCCGGATGACATCGTCGCGGAACCCCTTCGCCCCGACCTGCGCCATCATCGTCATCAACCACAGCAGCCCCAACGTTACATGCAGGCCGTGGCAGCCGACCAGCGCGAAGAAGCTTGACAGGAAGGCGCTGCGGGCTGGGCCGTTACCTTCGCCGATCAGATGCAGGAACTCGTGGACCTCGCCCGCCACGAACGCCGCGCCGAGCAGCCCCGCCACCGCCATGCCAATTTGGAACAGCGGCGCGCGCCGGGCGAGCATTGCGACGCTCGCCAGTCCGGCGGCGAAGGAGGAAAGCAACAGCGCCGCGGTTTCCCACGCGACCAGGCCTAGGTCGAAGACGTCGCGCCCCGACGGTCCGCCGGCGGTCTCGCCACCCAGGACAGCATAGCTGGCGAAGAAGCCCGAGAAGAGGATGAAGTCCGAAAGGAGGAAGATCCAGAATCCGTAAGCGACCACGATCCGCTGCGGCGCGGGACCGCGCTCGCTGACGGGCACATCGCCATGCCCCAGATGGTGAGGATCGGCGGCTGCGGCGCTCATGCGGGATCAAGCCCCAGGAGCGCAGCCTTGCCAACACGCCGCGCATCGTCCAGCCGCTCCGCCTCGGCGGCGGACACCTGCACCTCGTTTTCGTCGCGCCACGCAAAGACTACGAAGGTCGCCCAGGCGCCCAAGCAGCCGGCGATCACCAGCCACCAGATGTGCCACACGAGCGCGAACCCCATTAGCGTTGTGAAGAAGGCGGTGACGATGCCGGTCGGCGAGTTGCGCGGCATATGAAACGCCTCGTACTGCGGCCGCTCGCTCAGCCGCTGCTGCTCCCGCGCGCGCGCCTTCATCCCCCAATAAGCCTCTTCCCCCTCGACATTGGGAAGCGCAGCAAAATTAAACGGCGGCGGCGGCGAGCTGGTCGACCATTCCAGCGTGCGGCCGTCCCAAGGGTCGCCGCTCTCGTCGCGCAGGCGATCCGGATTACGGATCGACACATAGAGCTGGATGATCATGCACGCGATCGCCGCCGCAATGACCAGCGCGCCCAGCCCGGCGACGAGCAAAGGCGGCTGCCATTGCGGGACATCATAATGCTGGAGCCGCCGCGTCATGCCCTCCAGCCCGAGCAAATACAGCGGCATGAAGGCGAGATAGAAGCCGACCAGCCACAACCAGAACGCAGCACGCCCCCACCCCTCGTGCAACCGGAAGCCAAATGCCTTGGGGAACCAGTAGGTATAGCCGGCGAATGCCCCGAACAGCACCGCCGGAATGACGATGTTGTGGAAATGCGCGACCAGGAACAGCGAGTTGTGGAGCTGGAAGTCCGCGGGCGGCACCGCCAGCAAGACGCCGGTCATGCCGCCGATCACGAAACTGCACATGAAGCCGATGGCGTAGAGCATCGGCACCGTGAACCTGATCCGGCCGCCGTACATGGTGAACAGCCAGGTGAAGACCTTCACCCCCGTCGGCACCGCGATGATCATCGTCATCACGCCGAAGAAGCCGTTGACGTCGGCGCCCGCGCCCATGGTGAAGAAATGATGGAGCCACACCATGAAGCTCAACAGGCAGATCGCCATCGTCGCGACGATCATCGAGCGGTAGCCGAACAGCGGCTTGCCGGAGAAGGTCGACACCACCTCGGAGAAGATGCCGAAGGCGGGGAGGACCAGGATATACACCTCGGGATGGCCCCAGGCCCAGACGAGGTTGACGAACATCATCTGGTTGCCGCCCAGTTCGTTCGTAAAGAAATGAAAACCCGCATAGCGGTCGAGCGTCAGCATCGCGAGCACGGCGGTCAGCAGCGGAAAGGCGGCGACGATCAGCAGGTTGGTGGCGAGTGACGTCCAGCAGAACATCGGCATCCGCGTGTAGCCCATGCCCGGTGCGCGCATCTTCAGGATCGTCGTGACCAGATTGACGCCGGTGAGCAGCGTGCCGACACCGCTGATCTGCAGTGCCCAAAGATAATAGTCGACACCGACGCCGGGAGAGAAACGCAGCTCGCTCAATGGCGGGTAGGCAATCCACCCGGTCTTCGCGAACTCGCCCACCACCAGGCTGATATTGAGCAGGAAGGCGCCGCTCGCGGTCAGCCAGAAGCTGACATTGTTGAGCGTTGGGAATGCCACGTCGCGGATGCCGAGCTGAAGCGGGACGGCGAAGTTCATCAGCCCGACCATGAACGGCATGGCGACGAAGAAGATCATGATCGTACCGTGCGCGGAAAACACCTGATCATAATGTTCCGGCGGCAGAAAGCCGGGCGCGTTCATCGCCATCGCCTGCTGCGCACGCATCATCAGCGCGTCGGCAAAGCCGCGGACCAGCATCACCAGCGCGAACAGGCAATACATGACGCCGATCCGCTTATGGTCGGCAGACGTGAGCCACTCGCGCCAAAGATAGGGCCAGTGCCCGGCGCGCCAGACCCACAGCAGCACCGCCGCGATCAGCCCGCCGAAGACGCCGAACGCGACGAGCGGGATCGGATTGTCGAGCGGGATGGCCGACCAGTCGAGCTTGCCGAACATCGCCTCAATCCTCCCGGCCGGCATGGCGCGCGGGCTCGTGTACGGGCGCGCCGCCGTTGCGGACCACGGCATCGTAAAGACCGGGCTGGACGGCGCGGAACGTCATCGACGGCGACGCGGCCTCGGCCAGGTTGAGGCGGAGGAAGGTTGGGGCATCGAGCATCGGCCCGGCCGCCCTCGCCGATGCCGCCCAGCCCTCGAACGCCGCGGATGGGACTGCGTCGACGGCAAAGCCCATGTCTGCAAAGCCCGCGCCGCTATAATGGGCCGACAGGCCACGATAGTGGCCCGGCCGATCGGCCTGAAGGTTAAGCTTCGCGTCCATGCCGCTCATCGCGTAAATCTGGCTGCCGAGCTGCGGCACGAAAAAGCTGTTCATCACCGTCGCCGAGGTGATGCGGAACGCGATCGGCCGCCCGGCAGGGATGACCAGGTGGTTGATCGTCGCCACGCCCTGATCGGGATAGATGAACAGCCACTTCCAATCGAGCGAAATGACCTGAACCGTAAGCGGCGCTTGCCGCGCCGCGAGCGGGCGCGACGGCTCCAGCGCGTGACTGCCGACCCAGCCGATCCCGGCGAGGAATATGACCGCGAGCAGCGGCACCGACCAAACCAGCAATTCCAGCCGTCCCGAATAGGCCCAGTCCGGGCGATACTGCGCGCGCGCGTTGCCGGCCCGGAACCACCAAGCGAAGGCAAGCGTCGCGACGATCGTCGGCACGATGATCGCCAGCATGATCGCCAGCGAGTTGAGCAGGATGGTCCGCTCCCCCGCCGCGACCGGCCCGGCCGGTTCGAGCACGCCCGGCGCGCACGCGACGAGCGCGAAAGGTAGCAGAAGCGGCAGGCGGCGGGCGAGCTGCACACGCGCTACCTAGCGTAGTGTGCGGTGCGTCACCATGACCTGCGGCAAATCGCGCGTGATCGAAACCAAGATAGGTTGTCGTCACGCCGTTTCGTCGACGCCGCGAGCGGTGATAAGCGAGCCGCATGACCCGCCTCCGCTCCGTCCTGTACATGCCTGCCTCGAACCCGCGCGCGGTCGCGAAAGCGCGCGAGCTGCCATGCGATGCAGTGATCCTTGATCTGGAGGACGCCGTCGCGCCGGATGCGAAGGCAGCGGCGCGGGCGCAGGCGGCGGCGGCGGTGCGCGACGGCGGGTTCGGCAAACCGGTGGTGGTGCGGATCAACGGCCGCGGCACGGCCTGGGGCGACGACGACTTGGCGGCGCTGGCGGGCGGTGCGGCGGAAGCGGTGCTGGTGCCCAAGGTCGACGGCCCCGCCGACCTGCGCTGGGCGCGCGAACGGCTCGCGGGCGTACCGCTCTGGGCGATGACGGAGAGCTGTGCGGGCGTGATCGCGCTGAGCGAGACGGTGGGGGCGGCAGGCGAGCTGGGGCTGACCGCGCTGGTCGCCGGGACCAACGACCTGGCCAAGGAGATGCGTAGCCGTCCCGATGCGGCGCGGACGCCGCTGCTGCCGGTGCTGACGCAGATCGTCGTCGCGGCGCGGGCGGCGGGGATCGCCACACTCGACGGCGTTTGCAACGCGCTCGGGGATGCGGACCGGCTTGCGGCGGAATGCGCGCAGGGCGCGATGCTGGGCTTCGACGGCAAGACGCTGATCCACCCCGACCAGATCGCCGCCGCGAACGCGGCGTTCGCGCCGACTGCAGCGGACATCGCGTGGGCAAGTGGCGTCTTGAAGGCGTTTGCGCAGCCGGAGAATGCCGACAAGGGCGCGATCCGGTTTGACGGCGCGATGGTGGAGAGGCTCCACCTCGCGGAGGCGGAGCGGATACTCGCTGCAGGATGACCGCCGTTATCCCCGCTTTGCGCTGGGGTAACGGCGGTAGCGGCTACTCCTTCGCCGTGCCCGGCTCCGCCATTTTGCGGTGCTGCTCGGCCAGCACGGCGTTCGGGGTCACGTTGGCGATCGTCGTCTGGACCTTGTTCTTCCAGCCCGAGGCCACCGCGGCCTTACCCGCCATCAGTGCGTCCCAGCCGTGCTTGGCGGTGTCGGCGGGGTCTTCCTTCTTGGGATCGGTGCCGACCTGCGTGTCCATCATGTCGCCGCGTTCGAAGAACTCGGTGTCGGTAGGCCCGGGCATCAGGTTGGTGATGGTGACGCCGTCGGCGTCCTTCAGCTCGTTCTGGATGGCGGCCACGAAGCTGTCCACGAACGCCTTGGTGCCGTTATATACCGCCTGGAAAGAGCCGGGGATATAGCCCGCCACCGAACCGGTGACGAGCACCTTGCCGTCGTTGCGCGCGACCATCTGCTTCAGCACCTTTTGCAGGAGATAGGTTGTGCCGGTCACGTTGGTGTTGACGACGTGGCGCCACTCGGCCGGATCCTGGTCGAGAAAAGCGCGGCCCAGGCCGTGGCCCGCATTGGCGCAGAGCAGATCGATCTGCCGGCCGCCCGCAGCGTCCAGCAACCGGTCGACACCCTCGAAGTTCGACAGGTCGACTTCAAGCGTCTCTACCGACGCGCCTGCCGCGCGGAGTTCGCTCTCGGCGCTGGTGAACGAGGTGTCGGCCGCGACCAGCAGGGCGTAGCCGTCACGGGCCGCCAGTTTGGCGAGCTCAAGGCCGATGCCGGACGATGCGCCGGTGACGATGGCAAACTTGTTGGACATTGCTGTTTCTCCTGTGATCAGATGCGCTGCGGCAAAGCGGCGTCGCCCGTCCCCGGCCGACCGAGGCCAGCCGGCGGCGCGGTCTCGGCCCCGGCTTCGCAGCCGGCGTGCCGCTCATGGCTGGAGCACGACCTTCGTGTATTCGTCCTGATGATCCTTGAACATCTTGTAGCCGTGTGGCGCCTGCTCCAGCGGCATATGGTGCGAGATCAGGAACTCGGTCTCGATCTTGCCCTCCATGATCGCGTTCAACAGAGCGGGCATGTAGTGCTGGACATGGGTCTGCCCGGTCTTGAGCGTCAGCCCCTTTTCCATGAAGGCGCCGAGCGGGAACTTGTCGACGAAGCCGCCGTACACGGCCGGCATCGATACCCGTCCCCCCTTTCGGCAGGCAAGGATCGCCTGACGGATGGCGTGGATGCGATCGGTGCCGAGGAAGGTGGACGCCTTGATCTGATCGACCACGTTGTCGACGAAGAAGCCGTGCGCCTCCAGCCCGACAGCGTCGATCACCGCATCGGGGCCGATCCCGCCGGTCATCTCCATCAGCGCCTCGTAGACGCCGGTCTCGGTGAAGTTGATGACCTCCGCCCCGAACCGTCGCGCCAGTTCCAGCCGCTTGGGAAAGTGATCAATCGCGATCACGCGCTCGGCTCCCATCAGGAAGGCCGATTGCACCGCAAACAGTCCGACCGGGCCGCAGCCCCAGACCGCAACCGTATCGCCCGGCTCGATCCCAGCATATTCCGCCGCCTGCCAGCCGGTCGGCAGGATGTCGGACAGGAACAGCACCTTGTCGTCAGGCACACCGTCGGGGATGACGATCGGGCCGACATCGCTGAACGGCACGCGGACATATTCCGCCTGCCCGCCCGAATAGCCGCCGGTCATGTGGCTATAGCCGAACAGCCCGCTCATCGGCTGGCCGTACAGGGTCTGGGCGATGTCCTGATTGTCCGAAGGCAGGCCGTTGTCGCAGGCGGAGTATTGGTGCTTGCCGCAATGATAACAGCTACCGCACGCAATGGTGAACGGCACCACCACCCGCTGCCCCTTTTTGAGCGTCGATCTGGCGCCGACCTCGACCACCTCGCCCATGAATTCGTGGCCGAGCACATCGCCCGCCTGCATCGTCGGGATGTAGCCGTCGTAGAGATGGAGATCGGAACCGCAGATCGCGGTCGACGTCACCTTGATGATGCAGTCGCGATCGTTGACGATCTCCGGGTCGGAGACGGTGTCGACGCGGACGTCGTGTTTGCCGTGCCAGGCCAGTGCGCGCATCAGCGTCGCTCCCTTAAGCAAGAATGCGCGTTCATTCGTGGGTCTTCCCTTCGGCATCGAGCGCCTTGTTGCGCGCGGCGGTGGCGATCTCGCCGGTTTCGAGCAGCTGCTTCAGGCGGCGGAGGTTGCGGCGCGCCTGGATGGCGGGATCGCGCTGGAACAGCTTCGCCACCAGCTTGCCGACTGCACCGCCGACCGGATCATAGTTGAGCGTGAGCGTCACCACCGTGCCGCGCCCGGCCACTTCCTTGAAGGTGGTGCGGCCGGCATTGGCATAGTTGGTGTCGACCGCCTGCCACGCGAGTAGCGACTCCGGCTCCTCCTCGGTGATCGCGGCGTCCCATTCGACAGTGCGACCGCCGGCACCGTGAGCGACCCAGTGCGGGCGCTGCGGATCGCTGGTGTCGACCCGCTCAACTTCGTCCATGTAGCGCGGGGCGTTCGACAGGTCGCGGTAGAACGCCCAGACCTCCGCCACCGGTCGGTTGATCGTCACTGCGCGGCCGACGACCTCGCTGCCCGCGCCGTCGCCGAACATCGCCTCGACCTCGGCAGCCTGACCCTTCTTGGCGGCGCCGACGGGTCCGTCGTCGCCTCTGGCTTCCGCCATCGTCCATCTCCTTGCAATCACGACCAGAAGCGCGCCGGCGACGGCAGGGTTCCCGGGCATTGCCTCAGGTTAGTGAGGTCGGAACCGCCGCTGCGCCGGGCGGTTCGGACAGGGAAGAGGAGTTTTCCGCGATGAGCGCATTGTTCGGCCGAATCGACGAAGACGGGCTGCCGGGTCATGAATCGACCCTTGAACCGAAACCAGAATGGCGGCCGCGCTTTCCCGGCGCGGGGCGGCTGAGCGGCAAGGTAGCGGTGGTCACCGGGGGCGACAGCGGCATCGGCCGCGCGACCGCGGTGCTGTTCGCGCGCGAGGGCGCGGACGTCGCGATCGTCTATCTCAACGAGCATGACGATGCCGCGGAGACGGCGCAGGCGATCCGCGACGAGGGCCGTCGCGCGCTGACGATCGCGGGCGATGTCGGCGACAAGGCGTTCTGCACCCGCGCGGTCGAGCAGGTGGTGCGTGAACTGGGCGGGCTGCACGTGCTGGTCAACAATGCCGGGGAGCAGCATCCCGACAGCGACATCACGGACATCACCGAGGACCAGCTGCGCCGGACGTTCCAGACCAACATCTTCGGGATGTTCTTCATGGTCCAGGCGGCGCGCCCGCATCTGCAGGAGGGCGCCGCGATCGTGAACTGCACCTCCGTCACCATGTATGCGGGTGAGCCCGAGCTGCTCGACTATTCGTCGACCAAGGGGGCGATCACCGCCTTTACCCGGTCGCTGTCGGAGCAGCTGGTCGGCAAGGGCATCCGCGTCAATGCGGTCGCGCCCGGCCCGATTTGGACACCGCTCAACCCCAGCGGCGGGGCGAGCGCCAAGAAGCTGGCGACCTTTGGGCAGAAGACGCCGATGGGCCGGGCGGGGCAGCCGAACGAGGTGGCGCCCGCCTTCCTGTTCCTGGCGTGCGATGATGCGAGCTATATGTCGGGGCAGGTACTGCATCCGAATGGCGGGCAGGTGGTGAATGGCTGAAGAGCGCGAAGCAACCGACGATCCGATCAAGCCGACAACGGCAACGGACCACCCGAACCTGTCAACCGAGCATCAGCAGGAGGGCGACGCGCGGCGGCCCAGCGACCTGCTCGACAAGGGACAGGAGAGCGAGGAGACGATCCCGCGCAAGTCGTCGCTGCTCTGACCTGACCCATCGCCATCCGCCGCAGCCACGCAGGCGCTGCGGATCAGCGCTCGCCGCCGGGCTGAAAACCGGTGCCTTCGGCCGAGACCAGGCTGGGCGCCGGGCCCGTGGCCGGGCGAAGCGCCTCGCGTTCGGCGGGAGTCATCGGCGCGTCGATGTCGGGGCGGAACGCCGCGGGTGCGCGGTGATCGGGGCCGAGGTCCCCGCCCGCCGCCAGGTCGGGCGCGCCATGGCCTTCCAACCCGGTCGGCACGCCGGGATCGCGCGCGGCGGGACCGTTGGCTGCGGGCTCCGGCCGGAGCGGCAGCGGCGCGGGGGCCGATTGCCCCTTCTCCGCTTCGTCGCGGCGTCGCGTTGCAAGCGCAACGGCGGCGATGGTGAGCGCGGCGGTGCCGGCGACAAAGGTAGCAAGGCCGAAGAGCAGCGTCGTTGGCCCGGGGCGCGACGGCGCCGATTTGCGCGATGACATGAAATGGCGTCCTTGAATGGCTTGCCTGCCCAACGGGCGGGCGGGCGCGCCGTTCCTTGCGCGCGGGACGCGGGCGTCAGCCGGCGGCGGCGACGTCCTCCAGCTCGACCTTGGCGGCGCGGGCATCGCGGCTCGCCTCCGTCTTGAGGCTGCGCGCCGCCATCGCGTTCCAGGCGGCCTCCGCACGCAGCGCCCGGTCGCGGACGTTGTCGAGGATCGCGTCGGCGGCTTCCTGGCGGCAGCGGGTGGCGTGCGCCGAGTAAGTGTCACTGTCACGCATGCGAGTCTCCGATCGCGACCGGGTGTAGCCCGGATCGGAACGCGGCGATACGGGCGAAGCGCGGCATTGCCGAGACACCCGGTTGATCCGGCCGCTCCCCCACGCGTGTCGATCGGCCGTACAGCGTCACCGTTTTCCTTTCTCCGGGGCATACCCCCGGTCCTGCCGCGGTCGAGGCGCGCACGTGCACAGCGGCGCTACGCACGTGCGCGCTGCGGCCTACACCGCCTGCAGGTTCACGGCGGTCATCTTGCCGCGGCGATCCTCTTCGAGATCGTAGCTGACGCGCTGGTTCTGCGTCAGCGTGACCAGCCCCGCACGCTCGACGGCGGAGATGTGGACGAAGGCGTCGTTGCCGCCATTTTCGGGGGCGATGAAGCCATAGCCCTTGTCGGCGTTGAAGAACTTGACGGTGCCGGTGGTGGCCATGAGGGTGTTCCTTTCATGCGGCGCGGCCGACAACCGGCGCGCGCGGTGCTGCGGGGCAGGGAAGGAAGGATCGAGCCGCAAAGCTGGATAACCGTCGATTTGCGACTTCAGCGACCGCCATGTGGGGCGGCGGCCGGCAAAGGGCAAGGCTGGCGGCGAGGCTGGCGGCAAGGCGGGCGGCGCGATGTTGTCCATGTTGTCCGCCAGAACGGCATTCACGCCTCGTCCCCGGACGGCTCCTTCAGCTCCGCGATCCGCCGCAGCGGCACCGACGGCGGCAACTCCGCGTCGACCTCGTTCAGGAGCGTCGACCACAGATCCTCCAGCTCGCGCTGCGACAGATTGGGGTGCGCGGGCGGCGGCTCGTGCGTGAGGACGCACATCAGCAGCCGGTCGCTGAACACGCGGCGCGTGCCGACCTGTTCGCCGCGATGCCACACCGCCTCCTCACGGCCATGGAGCGCCCGCTCGGTCGCCTCCTCCAGCAGGCGGCGGCGGCCGATGCGGACGGCGACATCCCACAGGATCGCGAAGACGGACGCCGGGTGACGGCTGCGCAGCGCATTGGCGCTCTGCTTGCTCAGCCCGACATGGCGGCACGCCGCGGCGACGACGCCGTTTTCCGCCAGGTGGAGGAGGAAGGCGCGCTGCACCGCGGGCGTCCAGCCGCGGCCGCCGATCCGGCCGGTGGCGAGCAGCTGGAGCGAGGTCGGGTCGGGCGGGACCCAGCCGCCGGCCCGCGCGGCGGCAAGCATCGCATCCGGCACATGCTCGCCGCGCGCGACCCGCCCGGTGACGAGCTGGTGGAACTCGGCCTGGTGCTGTTCCGGCGTCAGCGTCGCTGATCCGTTCAGCCCTGCGGTGAGCGCAGCGTCGATGTCTTCCGGTGACGCGACGGGGTGGATGCAGGGCGGTGGCGCGGGGCGATGCCGGTGACGGCGCTTTGCCATGAGGTCCTCGCTCGAGTCGGTGAGAGGACCGGACAGGTATGCGGGGCGGGGGCTTGTAGGACAGGGCTATTTTGGGGTTTGACCCGGATTTGTTCCGTTGTCGGGGCGGGGGCATGCGCGGCGAGCGGACGCGGATCGTGTGCCCCTGGTGCGGGAGCGATCGGGTGAGCCGGGACGCTTGGTGGAGTGGGACGTGGCGCGGCAGGCGTGGGTGCTGGGTGCGGTGTTCGACGACGGGTTCTGTCACCGGTGCGGGTGCGCGCGGAGGCTGGTCGAGGAGCCGCTGGTTGACGCGGCTTTTTCTGTAGCTACATAAACCGGTGGAGATCAGCTTCGATCCTGCCAAGCGTGAGGAGACGCTGCGCGAGCGTGCGCTGGACTTCGCCGATGCTGGCGCGTTGTTCGCCGGCACGACGCTGAGGATGACCGGTTCGACTATCCGGAGCCGCGCTATCAGACCTATGGCTAGCTGGCCGAGCGGCTGGTGCTGATGGCGTGGACGCCGACCGACGAAGGCTTACGCGTAATCTCGATGAGGTACTGTCATGACAAGGAACGTCGCCGCATCGCGCCCCGCATGGGATGACGATGATCTGCCGGAATGGACGGACGACCAGCTCGATCGCGCCGAGCTGGTGGTCGGGGGCAAGGTCGTACGCCCGGCGAACGGGACGTTGATGCGGACTGGGAGGCCGCCACTGGGCGGTGCGGCGAAGCGGCAGGTGACGCTGCGGCTCGACCCGGATGTGGTGGAGCGGTTCCGCGCGGGCGGGCCGGGGTGGCAGGGGCGGATCAACGAGGCGCTGCGGAAGGCGGTGGGGTTGTAGGGCCTCCCGTCAGCGCAGCTGTTCGACGTGCAGGCTGCCAGCCGGCGTCGGGCGGCAGATGTCGGTGGCGGAGAGCGAGCCGTCGAGCCAGCCGGCCCAGGCGTCGCGCGGGGGCAAGACGATCTGGCGGCGGTGATAGGGAGCGATGTCCGGGCCGGGTTCGCAGGTGAGCATGGTGAAGGCCTCGCCGACGGTCGCGTCGCGCCGCCACAGCCCGGCGACGCAGAACCAGTCAAAGCCGAGCGCGCCGGGTGCGGCGGTGAAGCGCCACTTGCTCTTGCGTTTTGCGCCGGGCGGCGGCTCGCTGAACTCAAAAAAGGCGTCGATCGGGATCAGGCAGCGGCCGCCATCGGCAAAGTTGGTCAGTCGGCGACCCTCCGACCGGAAGTTATAGACGGGCTTGCCGGTCGGCCCTGGCCAGCTCCAGCGCCGGATGACGCCCTCCGCCCCGGCGCCGTCGGGGTCGGCGCGCAGGATGAGCGTCGGGTCCGTGATCCGGATCGAGTCGAGCGGGGCCAGGTTGGGCAGCCCCTCGGGGAAGCGGAGCGGGATCTTGAGCTGCGACCAGTCCTGGCGGAGCTGATGGAGCGCGATCCGGCGGGCGGCTTCGTTGCACATGGTGTGAGGTTAGGGTTTGGGGAGAGGTGAATCCAGCCGCGGAAGTGGGCGAAGCGGCAGGTGACGCTGCGGCTCGACCAGGATGTGGTGGAGCCGTTCCGCGAAGACGGGCCGGGGTGGCAGGGGCGGATCAACGAGGCGCTGCGGAAGGCGGTGGGGTTGGATTGAGCTCGTCATAGCGGTAAGTTGAGAATAGAGGTGGTGATGAGTAAGATGGATGACTCGGCCATTGGACGCATACGGGCGCTAGGCAAGGACGGCCGCGTCCCGAGCTTCGCATGGCTGCGCGGATCTTTCGCCGTTCAGAAGAGCGCTGACGTATATAAGTCACTGAACTACGGTAAGACTGTTATTGAAACAGAAGATCAGCTAAATCAGTACCTGTATTCGTACGGACCAATGGTCCAGAGCCAGTGGACTTATGCGAGTAAGTTCCTGTCGCTTCTGAGCATCGACTCGGCAACGAGATGGATCGATTATGGGTGCGGCCAAGGACTCGCCGGCCTGTTCCTTTATGAGGCACTTGGCCCCACACTGTTCAATCAGGTTTCAGATGTCATCCTAGTTGAACCTTCTGCGATGGCGCTTTGCAGAGCTAAGGCTATCTACAAAGCTCTCGCACCACGCAGCGCGGTTGACGGTATCCGAAAGTCGTTCAGTGATTTAGAAAAAGATGAGCTTGAGCGTGAGGGGGCACGGAGTACGCTTCATGTCTTCTCAAACGTGCTCGACATCAACGGCTACAATCACCTGAAGCTACTTGGGGACAGATTGTCGCCCGGTAAACACGTCATAATAGCGGTCGGGAACGATCGCGACTTTGACGGCGGATCACCTAATCTGCAGAAGCTCAAGACCGCTGTCGAACATCCAAAAATGGCATCTCGCATTACCGTTGCCTCATCGACTCTAGAGCAGTTCAAGTGCGACAACCGTAGCGAGCCGGCCATCGTATGGCATTGCGAACTGGAGGTGAGGGATGGATAACCTGTTCCAACTAACGTCCAATGAGCTGCCTTTCAATCTACCCGATAGACCCGGCTATCAGGCCGCGTGGAATGATCGTTGGCATGGCTTTCATGTCACAATCCCAAGCGGAACCTTCTTTTACTCGGAAAGGTTTTTCAATGCTCGCTGGAGTGATCGCTCTGTAGAGTATTTTCTCGAGAATGACCGGTTCGACTGGCGTAAGGTAGACTGGCGCTCCTTGTCAGCAGCTGAGTTAAACAGCTTAGCTTTCAGCCACATTCGATGGCAGCAGGATTACCTCAAACTGTACGGCAAAGTCATCCCGCTTCCACGGCTAACGGCATGGTATGGCGATCCTGGTAAATCTTACGAGTACTCAGGTATCAACGCTGACCCACACCCGTGGGTGAGCGGCCTTTCGCACCTAAAAAATCGCATTGAGGAGTGCGCCGCCCACCAATTTAACTGCGTGTTGCTAAACTGGTACAGAGATGGTCAGGACTCGCTAAGCTGGCATGCAGATGATGAGAAAGAGTTGGGGGAAAATCCGGTAATCGCGTCGGCAAATTTTGGAGCAACTCGTGATTTCCTAATTCGTAAGAATGATGATCATTCACAGAAATTGTCCATTCCCTTAAAGCATGGTTCACTTCTAATCATGCAAGGTGAGATGCAACATTACTGGCAGCACTCTGTTCCTAAGAGACCAAAGGTGAAGGATAACCGTTTCAACTTAACCTTTCGAACAATCAATTAGAGAAGGGCATCTTACTGTTCAGGCGGAGTGGGAGCGTCTCACTCCGCCGCCTCCGCCCGCTCCGCACCCCTACCCCGCAGCAACGGCGCCAGATACCGTCCCGTGAAGCTCCCCGGCGCCGCCGCGACGACCTCCGGCGTCCCCTCCGCGACGATCTCGCCACCCTTGACGCCGCCCTCCGGCCCCAGGTCCAGCACCCAGTCGGCGGTCTTGATGACGTCGAGGTTGTGCTCGATCACCACCACGGTGTTGCCCTGTTCGACCAGCGCGTGGAGGACCTCCAGCAGCTTGCGCACATCCTCGAAGTGGAGCCCGGTGGTGGGCTCGTCCAATATATACAGCGTCTGGCCGGTGGCGCGGCGGGCGAGTTCCTTCGCCAGCTTCACCCGCTGCGCCTCGCCGCCCGAGAGCGTCGTCGCCTGCTGGCCGACCTTGACGTAGCCGAGGCCCACCTCGGCCAGCATCGCCATCTTGTCGCGGATCGGGGGGACGGCCTTGAAGAACGCGACCGCGTCCTCGACGGTCATGTCGAGCACGTCGGCGATGCTCAGGCCCTTGAACTTCACCTCCAGCGTCTCGCGGTTGTAGCGCGCGCCGTGGCAGACGTCGCAGGTGACATAGACGTCGGGGAGGAAGTGCATCTCGATCTTGAGGACGCCGTCGCCCTGGCACGCCTCGCAGCGGCCGCCCTTGACGTTGAAGGAGAAGCGGCCGGGCTTGTAACCGCGCGCGGCGCTCTCGGGCAGGCCGGCGAACCAGTCGCGGATGCAGGTGAACGCGCCGGTGTAGGTCGCGGGGTTCGAGCGCGGCGTGCGGCCGATCGGCGACTGGTCGATGTCGATGACCTTGTCGAGATGCTGGAGGCCGGTGACCTTGTCGTGCTTGCCGGCGAGGATGCGGGCGCCGTTGAGCTGGCGCGCGGCGGCGGCGTAGAGCGTGTCGATGGTGAAGGAGGACTTGCCCGAACCGCTGACCCCGGTGACGCAGGTGAAGGTGCCGAGCGGGATCGACGCGGTGACGCCGGTCAGGTTGTTGGCGGTGGCGTTGTGGACCGTCAGCTTCTTGCCCGTGCCCTTGCGGCGCTTCGCGGGCACGGGAACCTCGCGGGTGCCGTTGAGGTAATCGGCGGTGACGCTGGTCTTGCTTGCCAGCAGCTCGGCGAGCGTGCCGTGGGCGACGACCTCGCCGCCATGGACGCCCGCGCCCGGCCCCATGTCGATGACATAGTCGGCGGTGCGGATCGCGTCCTCGTCATGCTCGACGACGAGCACGGTGTTGCCGAGGTCGCGCAGCCGCCTGAGCGTCGCGAGCAGCATGTCGTTGTCGCGCTGGTGGAGGCCGATGCTGGGCTCGTCGAGGACGTAGAGGACGCCCGACAGGCCGCTGCCGATCTGGCTGGCGAGGCGGATGCGCTGGCTCTCGCCGCCGCTGAGCGTGCCGCTGGTGCGGTCGAGGTTGAGGTAGTCGAGGCCGACATTGTTGAGGAAGCCCAGCCGCTCGACGATCTCCTTCAGGATGCGCTCGGCGATCGCGCGCTGCTGATCGTTGAGCGTCGCGGGCATCGCCTGGAAGAAGGCGAGCGCGTCGACCACCGACAGGTGGGTGGCGTGGCTGATGTCCTGCTGCGCGACCTTGACCGCCAGCGCCTCGGGCTTGAGCCGCGCGCCGTGGCAGGTCTCGCACGGCTTGGGCGACTGGTACTTGCCCAGCTCCTCGCGCATCCACGCGCTCTCGGTCTGAAGGTAGCGCCGGTTGAGGTTGCCGATCACGCCCTCGAACGGCTTGTGGACGTCGTAGCTCTTCTTGCCGTCGACGAAGGTGAGCGTGACGGGCTTGCCCTGCGTGCCGTGGAGGACAGCCGCGCGGATGTCCTCGGGCAGGTCGCGCCATGGCGTGTCGAGCGCGAAGCCGAGTTCGCGCGCGAGACTGCCCAGCACCTGCATGTAATAGGGACTAGGCGGGTTCGACTTGGCCCAGGGCACGACCGCGCCCTTCTTGATCGACAGGTCGTGGTTGGGGACGACCAGATCCTCGTCGAACAGCAGCTTTTCGCCCAGCCCGTCGCACGCGGGGCAGGCACCCTGCGGCGCGTTGAAGGAGAACAGCCGCGGCTCGATCTCGGCGATGGTGAAGCCGCTGACCGGGCAGGCGAACTTCTCGGAAAAGACGATGCGGTTGGCGGGGATGCCGGCGTTCTTCATCGCCCCGCCCGACGCGGCCTCATCCTCGCGGCCGGGCACCGTCGCGTCGACCAGATCGACATAGGCGAGCCCGTCGGCGAGCTTGAGCGCCTGCTCGAAACTCTCGGCCAGCCGCGTCGCCATGTCCGGCCCGACGACGAGGCGGTCGACGACGATCTCGACATCGTGCTTCAGCTTCTTGTCGAGCGCGGGCGCCTCGTCGATCTCGTACACCGTGCCATCGATGCGGACGCGGGTGAAGCCCGCCTTCTGCCACTCCAGCAGCTCCTTGCGGTATTCGCCCTTGCGCCCGCGGACGGCGGGGGCGAGCAGGTAGAGGCGTGTGCCTTCGGGCAGGGCGGTGACGCGGTCGACCATCTGGCTGACCGTCTGCGCCGCGATCGGCAGGCCGGTGGCGGGGCTGTAAGGAACGCCGACGCGCGCCCACAGCAGGCGCATGTAATCGTAGATTTCGGTGACGGTCGCGACGGTCGAGCGCGGATTGCGGCTGGTGGTCTTCTGCTCGATCGAGATGGCGGGGGAGAGCCCCTCGATATGGTCGACGTCGGGCTTCTGCATCAGCTCCAGGAACTGCCGCGCATAGGCCGACAGCGACTCGACGTAGCGGCGCTGACCCTCGGCGTAGATGGTGTCGAAGGCGAGTGAGGACTTGCCCGAGCCCGACAGCCCGGTGATCACCGTCAGCGTGTCACGCGGGATGTCGATGTCGACACCCTTGAGGTTGTGCTCGCGCGCGCCGCGGACGCTAATGTTGTTCAGCATACGGAACACCTATGCTGAGGAATAGTGCTGAGGGACATAGGGCGGGTTCTACTGATGTTCCGGGAGCCGGGCTAGCCCGCAACATAGGGGCGGCAGCGGGCGGTTGCGAGGCGGGGCGGGCTCGGCCAGACAGTCGGCGCGCACGCGGCTGAACGGCGGGCGACGGTGACGACACGCCCGGTTCAGGTCGGCGGGGGCAGACCGGGGCGGATTGAACGGGAGCAACGGGGATGAGCAGGACAGCACGGTGGCTGGCAGCGGCGGCGATGCTGGCGCTGGCGGCGGGAACGGCAGGCGCGGGGGAGGCAGCGACGCGAGCGCGGGCCCATACGACCACCCATGCCAAGCACGCGCACCGCGGGGTGGTGCGGCGGACGGCGCGGCGGGTGGCGGTGCGTGCAGCGGCGGGAAAGCACGTCGCGGCGGTGGTTGAGGCTGTCCCCGCCCCGGTCCCGCCGCCCGATCCGAAGCTGGCCGCGGTGCCGGATCATCAACCCGGGCCCCGGCCCGGCTATGCACCCTATGGCGAACCGGCGCGCGCGGCCGACCCTGACTATCGCTGGCTGGACGATGCCGATGCGATGATGGGCGCGGTTGACGGTACGGAACCCGACCTGCGCTTCGTCGACGCGGGCGTGCCGCGCTATGCCTGGCGGCTGAGCGATGGGGCGGTGGTGATCGCGGCGCCGATCAGCAGTGCCGATACCCGCTTCTTCTTCTTCGCGCCCGACACGGCCGTGCCGTTCCTGGTCCGCGACCGCCAGTATAGCTACGCCTTCGATCACGGCGTGGTGGCGGCGGTATTCGGCGCCGACGGACAGCTGCTCGACGGGCAGCCGGGCGGCCGCGCCGCCGGCGCGCTCTACGCCGAGGGGCGTCGGCTCTGGTATGCGGCGTCCCGGCCGCAACAGGCGCAGCTGTGGGGCGGGCCCAGCTGGTCGATCAACTTCCACGGCTCGTTCGGGAGCTGGCGCGACAATGACGGCTGGCGGCGGTGGCGGCAGGATCGCAATGGCGGCCGTGGCCCCGATCCGCACGATCGCTATCGCGGCGACCGCGACGCACGGCGCGCGAACAGCGGCCATTACGGCCGGACCCCGCAAGACGGGTGGGGGACGAGCGCGCCGCAGGACGGTCAGTTTCACGGCGGGGCGAGCAACCGGTCCGGTCAGCGGCGGCCGGGCCCCGATCGCTCGACACGCAACGACGGTGCGCCGCCACGGCTAGAGCGGGCCGGCGATGCGGCGACGACGCCGGCCGGCCCGGGCTATGGCGGGCGGCGCTCGACGGAGGCGGCCGAGCCGCCGGTAGGCGGCGACATGCCCGCCGCTGCGTACACGCCGCCCGCCGACACGCGCGGCGCCGCGCCGGAGCGCAACGAGCGTCGAAGCGAGCGTCCGGCCTATACGTCCGCGCCGCAGCCCGTGGCGGAGGCGCCGGCCGATCGTTCCCCGGCGCCGGCGGCCGAGCCGGTCTATCGCGCGCCCGAGCGGCCCGCCCCGGCGGCGCCGGAGCCGCAGCAGGTGACCCGGGAGCCGGAGCGCGCCGCGCCGCCGCAGCCCGCGCCCGAGCCTCCCGCGCCTGCCCCTACCCCGCCGCGCCAGCCGACACCCGCCGATCAGAAGCGCGCCGCGGGCAGTCCCGACGGCAACGAGCCGCCCGCCGACTAGCGCCGGACGTGACAGGCGGACCCGGCTGGTGTATTGCCGAGTTCATACACCGGAAGGAAGGGTGAGGATGGCGAAGGCGAAGAAGGTGAAGCTGCCCAAGCGGATCGGCGGCGTGAAAATCCCCAAGGAGCTGCGCAAGGGCGGTGCCAGGCTGATAGAACAGGCGCAGACCGAGGACGGCCGCGCCGCCATCATTCGCGGCGCGGCGACGGTCGCCGGCATCGCCGCCAACGTCGCGCGCGCGGCCGCGGCGAAGCGCGCGGCCAAGCCCGCCGAGCCGGTCGCCGCCGCGCCCGCAGCCCCGGGCGGCCCGGGCGTCGCCAAGCCCGACGCGCTGGGAGATGCGATCGGCGCCGGCGCGGAGGCGGTGCTGGGGCGGCTGTTTCCGCGGAAGTCGTAAACTCGACAAAGCTTTGCCGCTGGCGCACGATTTCGGCACGTGGGGTACGGTCCTCACCGACAGGTCGAAAACGGCATGATCGGCTTGGCGATGCTATTGTCAGTAGGTGGGCAGATCGAGAATACTGCGCGCGAAGCGAGGCCGCGAACGTCTCCCGCAAGCTGGATATCCGACGCTGATGACCCTCCCGCGCTGCGGCAGGTGCAAGGACGGACAGTGGCCGAGCTCGCCGTCGATGCGCGCGGCGAGGTTACGTCCTGCGAGATTACGCGCTCGTCAGGGTCTCCCGTGCTGGATGCGACCGTATGTCGTCGCGTACGCGAGCGCGCGCAGTTCGAGCCGGCGCGTGACGGACATGGCCAGCCAATTGCGGGTTCTTATCTACTGCCGGTGCTGTGGGGAAATCCGGCAATCGACGTACAACCCTCAGGCTTTCGGCTGGTCATCGCGCTGCGTAACGGACGCGCGACCTCCTGCATCCGCTACGACGACGATGGTGCGATCGTGGACACGACACGGCGTGGATGCAACGCGGCACCCGACCTACTGCTTCAGTACTTTGGCCGTAATTACGTGCGAGCGGATCGCTTGACTATCGACAGCTTTCGCTTCGAGGGCGACGGCCCTGTGCCGCGCCGACCTGTGGAGGGACGCCGTGTGACGCTGACCGAAACAGTGACGAGGATCGGCCCCGATGGGCATGCACAATCCTGTCGATCGCGAACGCCAGATCCATCTGCCGCACAATCGTTGGAGAGTGCATCGGTATGTCAACGGGTCGTGGATTCACTGGGCTCAGAACGTTTGTCACTGCGATCGACTGGACGCTTTACTTTCCAGCGAGTACTAGCAGCAGCGCAACAACCGGTCAGGCTATCCCCAACTAGCGGCCCCGACAACGATGTCGTTCCGAGCGCCTCCGCGATCAACCATATTCAACCGAGCAACCGGAGCCCCCCATGCCCACCCTCACCCGCCCCGACGGCACGCAGCCGCAGGACCTTCACCTCACGCGGCGCGGGGCGGTGTCGATGTTCGCGGCGGGTTACGCGCTGGCGGGGTGGTCGGCGGAGGCGCGGCCGGTGACGACGCCGACGGCGGGGCTAACCATTGAAGAGGTGCTGATCGCCAACGGCGCGCCCCGCCCGCTGCCCGCCTATGTCGCGCGACCGGCGACGCCGGGGCGGCATCCGGCGGTGATCGTCGTCAACGAGGTGTTCGGCATCCACGCCTATATCAAGGACGTGTGCCGCAGGCTGGCGCGCGAGGGCTTCGTCGCGGTCGCACCCGACTTCTTCTACCGCTCGGGCGTCGACCTGCCGTCGCTGACCGACTTCGCGCAGATCATGCCGGTGGTGCAGCAGGCGGGTGCGGCGCAGGTCGATGACGACGTCCGCGCAACTTCAGCGTGGCTCAAGGCGCGCTCCTTCACCAAGCCGGACGCGATCGGCATCACCGGTTTCTGCTGGGGCGGCGCGGTGGTGTGGCGCGCGGCGATGGTTGACCCGGACATCAAGGCGGGGGTCGCGTGGTATGGGCGGCTCGGCGGGCTGGCGGCGCGGGCGGGCGAGCTGCACGCGCCGGTGCTGGGGCTGTACGGCGCGCTGGATCAGGGCATTCCGCAGACCGACATTGCCGCCATGCGCGCGGCCGTCGCGGCGGCGGGCAAGACCGCCGAGATCGTCGTCTACCCGGACGCGCCGCATGGCTTTCACGCCGACTACCGCGACAGCTATCGCGCCGCGGATGCGGCCGACGGCTGGGGGCGGCTGCTGCGCTGGTTGCGCGGGCATGGCGTCGCCTAGCGCGCGCGGCGCGCGGACCGGTACGCCAGCGACCGGCGGTTGAGCAGGTCGACGTCCGCATCGCCCGCAACAATGGCCTCGGCCGCAGCGACGGCGCGCCGCAGCTGCTCGTCATCGAGGCACCGATAGGCAGGCCGTCCGCCGAGATGATCGTACCAGCAGCCGCCACAGACATGATCGAGCAGGATGCGCTGAAAGCAATGGTCGGCCCTGACCGGCCAGCGACGCGCGGCCGCAAGGGCAGGCAGCGTCGTGCGGGTCAACTCGAGCCAGCGGGCCTCCAGGGCTAGACGGTCCATTATCGATGCGACGAGCGCCGCGGCGCGCCGTTCCCTCCGGCATGGTTAACCCGATGCTAATCGCCGGATGTTACTGCTGACGCATGGCCCGTGCCATCGCCAAGCTCAGTCCTAAAGCCGTCCAGCGCATCGGCCTGGCCGCCGTCGTGCTGCTTGCACCCGGCGGCTTTGTGCTCGGCGCGGGGCTGGCGGTACGCTGGTGGCAGCGAGCGCGCGCGGCCAGATAATCGTCGACCGCCGCCTACGTTACAAATTTGCAACGTTGCGTTCGCGGCCTGTTCGCTCCGCGGCAACCGGCTAGTCTGCGTCGTCCGAAGGGAGACGTCGATGGAACTGGGAACCAAGCTGATCGAGCTGGAGAAGCGGACGGCGCAGCATCGCGAGCTGTTGCTGACGGAAGAAGCGGCGAAGACGGCGCTGGTGATGCCGTTCCTGCAGGCGCTCGGTTATGACGTGTTCAATCCGGGTGAGGTCATCCCCGAATTCACTGCCGATGTCGGGGTGAAGAAGGGCGAGAAGGTCGACTATGCGATCTGCATCGACGGCAAGGTCGCGATGCTGGTCGAGTGCAAGCCGTCGTCGGTCGACCTCGACCTGAAGCACGCCAGCCAGCTGTTCCGCTATTTCTCGACCACCGACGCGCGCGTCGCCGTGCTGACCAACGGCGTCGCCTATCAATTCTACTCGGACATCGAACAGCCCAACAAGATGGACGAAAAACCGTTCTTCGTCTTTTCGATGGACAGCATCCGCCGCAGCGACCCGGTCACGCTGGAGCGGTTCGGCCGGCATCAGTTCGACATCGACGCCATCCTGGCGGAGGCGGGGCGGCTCAAGCTCGAGTCGCAGATGCGCATCGAGCTGGACCGGGAGTTCGCCCTGCCATCAGACGAGTTCGTGCGGATGATGGCGACCCGCATCCAGCCCGGCCTGCGATTCACGGCCCAGGTGAAGGATCAGCTGGCGCCGGTGCTGTCCGCGTCGATCGCCGGGCTGATCCGCGACCGGGTCAACGACCGGCTGACCAGCGCGCTCAACGTCGCCAACCCCGCACCGGTCGACCTGCCCGACGGCGGCTCCGACGACATGTCGGTCGCGGAAGATGGGGTGATCACGACCGAGGACGAGATCGGCGGGTTTCGCATCGTCCAGGCGATCGCCGCCCGCCACCTCGATCCGAAGCGCGTCGTCATTCGCGACAGCAAGTCGTATTGCGCGATCCTGCTCGACGACAACAATCGCAAAAGCCTGGCGAGGCTTCATTTCAACAGCCCGACGACGCGCTATGTCGGGACCTTCGCAGGCAAGGCGGAGACCAGACACGCGGTGAGCGCGCTGACCGACATCTACAAGCTGGAGGCCGAGATCGTGGCGCGGATCGCGGAACTGGACGGCGGGCGGGGCTCCGAGTAGGTCCGCCGCCACAGCGTCGCGCGGTCAGTTGTGCCGATCTGTATACTAGCGGCAGGGTAGCTGCGGCTAGACGTGAATGGCCTTCCCCCGCACCGCCATCGCCGCTTCCTTGATCGCTTCCGAATGCGTCGGATGCGCATGGCAGGTATAGGCGATGTCCTCGCTGGTCGCGCCGAACTCCATCGCCTGCGCGGCTTGGGCGATCATCGTTCCGGCGACGCTGGCGATCGCCCAGACACCGAGCACGCGGTCAGTCGTGGCGTCGGCGATGATCTTCACGAAGCCGTCGGGCTCGTGGTTGGTCTTCGCGCGACTGTTGCCGGCCATCGGGAACTTGCCGACCTTGATCTCGCCGCGTTCGCGGGCGGCTTCCTCGGTGAGACCGACGCCCGCGATCTCAGGCCAGGTATAGACCACGCTTGGGATGACATCGTGGTTCACGATGCCGTGCTGGCCGGCGATGTTCTCGGCGACGGCGATGCCCTCGTCCTCGGCCTTGTGCGCCAGCATCAGGCCGGGGATGACGTCGCCGATCGCCCACACGCCCTCGACCGCGGTGCGGAAGTCGTGATCGGTCTCGATCTGGCCGCGTGCGTTCGGCGCGAGCCCGATCTTGTCGAGTCCGAGTCCGTCGGTGTTGGGCCGGCGGCCGATCGAGACAAGCACGGCGTCGGCCTGGAGCGTCTCGCCCTCCCCGCCCTTCGCCGGTTCCACAGCGACGCTGGCCTTGCCGCCCTGCACGGTGACGCCGGTCACCTTGGTGCCGAGGCGATACTCCATGCCCTGCTTCTTGAAGATGCGATTGGCTTCCTTGCGCACATCGCCGTCAAAGCCCGGGAGGATCTGGTCCAGATATTCGACCACCGTCACTTTCGCGCCGAGCCGCCGCCAGACGCTGCCCAGCTCCAGCCCGATCACGCCGCCGCCGATCACGACGAGGTGCTCGGGCACCTTGGCCAGCTCGAGCGCGCCGGTCGAGTCGACCACGACCTGCTGGTCGACCTCGACGCCGGGCAGCGGCGTCACCGACGAGCCGGTGGCGATGACGATGTTCTTGGCGGTGACGGTCTGATCGCCGACCTGCAGCGTGTTCGGATCGGTGAAGCTGGCGCGTCCCTTGAGCCAGGTCACCTTGTTCTTCTTGAACAGGAACTCGATGCCGCCGGTCAGCTGCTTGACCGCATCGCGGCGCTGGCCGTGCATCGTGTCGAGATCGAGTTCGGGCGTGACCTTCACCCCCATCTTCGCCATCGCGCCGTTGGCCGCGGCGTCGAAATATTCGGATGCGTGCAGCATCGCCTTGGATGGGATGCAGCCGACGTTGAGGCACGTCCCCCCCAGCGTCTCGCGCGCTTCCACGCAGGCGGTCTTCAGCCCCAGCTGCGCCGCACGGATCGCGGCGACATAACCGCCGGGCCCGGCGCCGATGACAAGGACGTCGTAGTTGTAGGTGTCAGGCATTATCTGCTCCAGGAGGGAACGGCTTCGCGCGCTCGCCGCCTTTGGTAATAGCGATCATCTGGCCCGGCTCGATGCCTCGTTCAAGGCAGGCGATGAGGCGATCGGCAGTGAATGCCCATTCCGCGTGCGGCAAGCGACTCAGCAAGATCGCCAGCGGCCGGGGCAGGCCCTTGTTGAAGGTCCAGTCGCCAAAGCCTTTGTCGCCGGTTACAAAAACTGCATCGGCGATATCGGCGCGCTGCAACAACTGTGCATCCAACCAACCCGGCATTTGTTTCTTGTATCCACTCAACGTCATAACCGGCTCCGCGCAGACGCATGACGACGCGCCGATGCACATTCTGGTCGGCAATGATCCGCACGCGTCAGGCGGCTTCCTGACGAGCCGACGCCGCCTCCTTCAAGAGCAGATCGTGAGTGAATGCGACAGCCGCCCGGATGCTGTTCTCGGTCAGGCTCGGGTAACCGTCGATGATGTCGGCGGTGCTGCCCCCCTCCGCCAGATATTCCAGGATCAGCTCGACGGAGATGCGCGTGCCCCGCACCACAGGCTTGCCGCCGAGAATACCCGGATTAGAATAGATGTGCTCGCGCCAGTCCATCACCGCCCTCACAGATCAATCAGCAGCCGTGTCGGATCCTCGATAGCATTCTTCAGCGCCACCAGCCACGTCACCGCCTCGCGGCCGTCGATCAGGCGATGGTCGTAGCTTAGCGCAAGATACATCATCGGGCGGACCACGACCTGGCCGTCGCGAACGACCGGGCGATCCTCGATGCGGTGGAGGCCGAGCACCGCCGACTGCGGCGGGTTGATGATCGGGGTCGACATCAGCGAGCCGAACACGCCGCCGTTGGAGATGGTGAAGGTGCCGCCCTTCATCTCGTCCATCTTGAGCGTGCCGTCCTTGGCGCGCCTGCCATAATCGCCGATCGCCTTTTCGACCTGCGCAACGCTCAGCCGGTCGGCATCGCGGATGACGGGGACGACCAGCCCGCCGGGCGACGACACCGCGACCGAGATGTCGGCGTAATCGTGATAGACGATGTCGTCGCCGTCGATCGAGGCGTTGACGCTCGGCACGTCCTTCAGCGCCATGCACGCGGCCTTCACGAAGAAGCCCATGAAGCCGAGGCGGACGCCGTGCTTCTTCTCGAACAGGTCCTTGTAGCGGGTGCGCGCTTCGATCACCGCGGTCATGTCGACGTCGTTGAACGTCGTCAGCATCGCGGCGGTGTTCTGCGCTTCCTTGAGCCGGCGCGCGATCGTCTGGCGCAGCCGCGTCATGCGCACGCGCTCCTCGGCGCGGCCGGAGGCGGCGGCCACGGAAGGGGTCTGTGGCGCAGGGGCGGGCGCCGGAGCGGGCGCGGGCGCGGGCGCGGGCGCGGGTGCGGGTGCGGGCTTTTGCGCCGCGGCCAGGACGTCATCCTTGGTCAGGCGGCCGTCCTTGCCGGTGCCGGTGACGGTCCCCGGGTCGACGCCTGTCTCCAGCACCGCGCGGCGGACCGAAGGGGAGAGCGCCGCAGCGCCGGTGGCGGCGACGCCTTCGCCAGCCGGGGCGGCAGGCGCGCTGTCCGGTTCGCGCGTAACCGCGGGCTGCGGCGCCGCGGCCTGCGCCGGAGCCCCGGCGCCCGCGTCGATCGTCGCGATCATCGCGCCGACCGATACGGTATCGCCGACCTTGACGGCGTGCTCGCCCATCGTGCCCGCCACCGGCGAGGGCACTTCGACCGAGACCTTGTCGGTTTCCAGGCTAGCGATCGGCTCGTCCGCCGCCACCTTGTCGCCGGGCTGCTTCAGCCATTCGCCAAGTGTCGCTTCGGTGATCGATTCGCCCAGCGTGGGGACCAGAACTTCGGTTGCCATATCTAATCCTCAGCTGGCGGCCTTGCCCGCCTTGCGATCGGTTTCGCGATTGCGGCGGACTTCGCCGCGGACCGAATGGCCCAGCGCGTCGGCGACCAGCGCGCCCTGTTCCAGTTGGTGCCGCTTCATCAGCCCGGTCGCGGGCGATGCGCTGGCGGCGCGGCCGGCGTAGCGGGGCCGCTTCACCGCGTCCTTGGCGTCGGCCAGCGCACCTTCGATGAAGGGTTCGACAAAGAACCAATAGCCCTGGTTCTTCGGCTCCTCCTGCGCCCACACGACCTCTTCGAGCTTCGGCATCCGCATGAGCCGGTCGGTTAGCGGCTCGCCGGGGAACGGGTAGAGCTGTTCGACCCGGATCACCTGCGTGTCCTTGTCACCCGCGGCGTCGCGCGCTTCGAGCAGGTCATAGGCGACCTTGCCGGTGCACAGCACCACGCGGCGCGTCTCCGCATCCGCCGCGCCGCCCGGATCGGACAGCAGCCGGCGGAAATGGCTGTCGCCGCCGAAGTCCGCGATCGGGCTGACCGCCAGCTTGTGGCGGAGCAGCGACTTGGGTGTGAACACGACCAGCGGCTTGCGGAACGGCCGGTGCATCTGGCGGCGCAGCAGGTGGAAATAGTTCGCCGGCGTGGTGCAGTTCGCGACCTGCATGTTGTCGCCGGCGCACAGCTGCAGGAAGCGCTCGGGCCGCGCCGACGAATGCTCCGGCCCCTGCCCTTCATAGCCGTGCGGCAGCAGCAGAACGAGGCCATTGGCGCGCAGCCATTTAGACTCGCCCGACGCGATGAACTGATCGATCATGATCTGCGCGCCGTTGGCGAAGTCGCCGAACTGCGCCTCCCAAAGGACCAGCGTCTTGGGATCGGCGAGCGCATAGCCGTATTCGAACCCGAGCACGCCATATTCGCTCAAGGGGCTGTCGAGCACCTCGAACCGGCCGTGCGGGATGGTGCAGAGCGGGATATATTTGTGCTCGTCATTCTGGTCGACCCAGACGGCATGGCGCTGGCTGAACGTGCCGCGGCCGGAGTCCTGGCCGGACAGGCGCACACCATAGCCCTCCGACAGCAGCGCCCCGAACGCGAGCGCCTCACCCGTCGCCCAGTCGACCCCTTCGCCGGTGTCGAACATCGCGCGCTTGGCGTCGAGGACGCGCGCCAGCGTCCTGTGGATCGCCAGGTCGGCGGGCGGTGTGGTCAGCGTCCGGCCGAGCGCGGTCAGCAGCTTTGGCTCGATCCCCGTCTCGACGTTACGCCGAGCGGTTTCCGCATCGGCGGGCGCGTGCAGCCCCGACCAGCGGCCCGCGAACCAGTCCGCCTTGTTGGGCTTGTACGACTGCCCCGCCTCGAACTCGCCGTCCAGCAGCGTCGTGTACTGCCTGACATTCTCGTCGAGCCAGGCGCGGTCGATCGTGCCCTGCTCGACGAGGCGACGGGCATAGACCTCGCTGACCGGGGCGTGGTCGCGGATCGCCTTGTACATCAGCGGCTGAGTGAAGCCCGGCTCGTCGCCCTCATTATGCCCGAAGCGGCGATAGCACCACATGTCGATCACCACGTCGCGGTGGAACTTCTGGCGGAACTCCATCGCCATCTTGGTCGCGAAGGTGACCGCCTCCGGATCGTCGCCGTTGACGTGGAAGACGGGGGCCTGGACGCCTTTTGCGACGTCCGACGGATAGGGCGACGAGCGCGCGAACTGCGGGCTGGTCGTGAAACCGATCTGGTTGTTGATGATGAAGTGGACGCAGCCGCCGGTGTTGTAGCCGCGGATGCCCGAGAAGCCGAGGCACTCCCAGACGATGCCCTGCCCCGCGAACGCCGCGTCGCCGTGGATCAGTACGGGCAGAGAGGCGGCGTGGTCCTCCAAGTCCTCGGCAATGGTCTGAATCGCGCGGACCTTGCCGAGAACCACCGGGTCGGCTGCTTCCAGGTGCGAGGGGTTGGCGACCAGCGACATATGGACCTTGATCCCGTCGAACTCGCGGTCGGTCGACGTACCCAGATGGTACTTCACGTCGCCCGATCCACCGATGTCGTCAGGGTTGGCGGAGCCGCCGGCGAACTCGTGGAAGATGACGCGCAGCGGCTTGGCGAGCACGTTCGCCAAGACGTTGAGCCGGCCGCGATGCGCCATGCCGAAGACGATCTCGCGCACCCCCATCGCGCCGCCATATTTGATCACGCTCTCCAGCGCCGGGATCATGCTCTCGCCGCCGTCGAGCCCGAACCGCTTGGTGCCGACGAACTTGCGGCCGCAGAACTTCTCCCACTGCTCGGCCTCGACGACCTTGTTGAGGATCGCCTTCTTGCCCTGCGCGGTGAAGTCGATCGCCTTGTCCTTGCCCTCCATCCGCTCCTGGAGGAACCGGCGTTCGTCCACGTCGGCGATGTGCATGTACTCCAGGCCGACCGGGCCGCAGTAATTGGCCCTGAGCGTGTCGACGACCTCGCGCACGCTCGCCCATTCCATGCCCAACGTACCGCCCAGGTACACCGGCCGGTCGATGTCGGCGTCGGTGAAGCCGTAATAATCGGTCGTGAGGTCGGCGGGCAGCTCGCGCATGCCAGCGAGGCCGAGCGGGTCGAGATTGGCGGCGAGATGGCCGCGGACGCGATAGGTGCGGATCAGCAGTTGGACGCGGATCGCGTCGGACGCAGCCTTGATGATGTCGGCCTGCGACGCAGCGGCCGGGGCGGCGTTGGCGGCGGGTTTGGCGGCCCGCGCCGCCTTGGCGGGCGGCTCCATCTGGGTCGGGTCGAGCGCGGCGGTCAGGTCGTCGGTCGTGCTCGGCGGCCAGGCGGGATTGCTCCAGGACGGCCCGCGCTCGCTACCCTCCAGCCCCTCGAACATCCCGCGCCAGCCCGGCTCGACCGCATCGGGCGCGATCTTGTAGCGGGCGTAGAGCTGCTCGATGAAGGCCGGGCTGACCTGTCCCGCGATCTCGCCGAAGTCGTTGTTCTCGTAGCCCATGCGGCGTTCCTTCCGTCACCCCGGCGCAAGCCGGGGTCCATCTCTCCACCGGGACATGCGGCCCGATGGATCCCGGCCCTCGCCAGGACGAGGGATTACCCGTTCAACACGCCCACCAGCGTCGATCCCAGTTCGGACGGCGACGCCGCGACCTTGATCCCCGCCGCTTCCATCGCCGCGATCTTGTCCTCCGCGCCGCCCTGGCCGCCCGACACGATCGCGCCGGCATGGCCCATGCGACGCCCCGGCGGCGCGGTGCGGCCGGCGATGAACCCCGCCATCGGCTTCTTGCGTCCGCGCTTCGCCTCGTCCTTGAGGAACTGCGCGGCCTCCTCTTCCGCCGATCCGCCGATCTCGCCGATCATGATGATCGACTGGGTCGCCTCGTCGGCGAGGAACAGTTCCAGCACGTCGATGAAGTTGGTGCCGTTGACCGGGTCGCCGCCGATGCCGACCGCCGTCGTCTGGCCGAGCCCCGCGTTCGAGGTCTGGAATACCGCCTCGTAGGTCAGCGTGCCCGAACGCGACACGACGCCGACCGAACCCTCCTTGAAGATCGACCCCGGCATGATGCCGATCTTGCACTCGCCGGGCGTCAGCACGCCCGGGCAGTTGGGACCGATCAGCCGCGACCTGGAGCCGCTGAGCGCGCGCTTGACCTTGACCATGTCGAGCACCGGAATGCCCTCGGTGATCGTGACGATCAGCGGCACCCGGGCGTCGATCGCCTCCAGGATCGAGTCCGCGGCGAAGGGCGGCGGCACGTAGATGACGGACGCGGTCGCGCCGCTTCTGCTCACCGCCTCGGCGACGGTGTCATAGACGGGCAGACCCAGATGCTCGGTCCCGCCCTTCCCCGGCGTGACGCCGCCGACCATCTGCGTGCCGTAGTCCAGCGCCGCCTTGGTGTGGAACGAGCCGGTCTCGCCGGTCATGCCCTGGGTGATGACCTTGGTGTTCCGGTCGACGAGGATGCTCATTGGGTCTCCGTTCCCGAAAGGACGCCGGCGCGGCGCTTCCGCCTGATCACCGGTTCGATGGTTAGTTCAGCGACCCGTCGATGCCCTTGCAGGCGACCAGTAGTTCCTTCACCGCGTCGACGCTGACCGTTAGATTGGCCTTCGCTTCGTCGTCGAGCGCGATCTCGACGATCTGCTCGACACCGCCCGCGCCGATCACCACCGGCACGCCGACATACAGGCCGGTCAACCCGTACTGGCCGTCGACATAGGCCGCCGCGGGCAGGACACGTTTCTGGTCGTAGAGGTACGCCTCCGCCATCGCGATGCCGCTGGTGGCGGGCGCGTAGTAAGCCGAGCCGGTCTTGAGCAGCGCGACGATCTCGCCGCCGCCGCCGCGGGTGCGCTTGACGATCGCGTCGATGCGCTCCTGCGTCGACCGGCCCATCTTGATCAGGTCGGGAACGGGGATGCCCGACACGGTCGAGTAGCTGATCACCGGCACCATCGTGTCGCCATGGCCGCCGAGCACGAAGCTCGTCACGTCCTTGACCGAGACGTTGAACTCATCCGCCAGAAAGTGGCTGAAGCGCGCGGAGTCGAGCACGCCCGCCATGCCGACCACCTTGTGGGTCGGGAGCCCGGAGAACTCGCGCAGCGCCCACACCATCGCGTCGAGCGGGTTGGTGATGCAGATCACGAAGGCGCCGGGGGCGTTGGCCTTGATCCCCTCGCCCACGGCCTTCATCACCTTTAGGTTGATGCCGAGCAGGTCGTCGCGGCTCATCCCGGGCTTGCGGGCAACGCCGGCGGTAACGATGATGACGTCGGCACCCGCGATGTCGGCATAGTCGTTCGAGCCGGTGATCGTCGCATCGAACCCCTCGACCGGGCCGCACTGCGACAGATCGAGCGCCTTGCCCTGCGGCACGCCCTCGACGACATCGAACAGGACGATATCGCCAAGTCCCTTCAGCGCCGCCAAATGCGCGAGCGTCCCGCCGATATTGCCGGCACCGATCAGCGCGATCTTCTTGCGGGCCACCCGTGCATCCCCTTGGCTATGGAAGAGCCTGGGCGCGCGCATAGGCGCATCCTGCCGTTGCGGCAACCGTTAAAGCCACCTATTGCAAACGGTTCGCAGTCGCAATTACTGTTGCAGCGGCTCGACAGCGACGGCGGTTCCATAGGCGACCACCTCGTTCATCCCCTGCGCGATCTCGCCCGAATCGAAACGCATCATCACCACCGCGTTGGCGCCCATCTGCGCGGCGTTCTGCATCAGCCGATCCATCGCCTGGCGCCGGGTGTCGTCGACCAGCTTGGTGTATTCGACGATCTCGCCGCCGCCGATCGAGCGGAAGCTGGCGGCGATGTTGCCGCCGATGCCGCGGCTGCGCACGACGATGCCGAAGGCGGTGCCGAACACCCAGGCGACGCGGTGGCCGGGTACGTTTTCCGTGGTCGTGACGATCATGCTATCCCCCCATGTCCGAGTGCCAGATACGCGTCCGAGCGCATCTCTTCCAGCCTGCTGACGGTGCGCTGAAACTCGAACCGGCCATCCCCCGCCGGATAGAGCGCATCGGGTTGCGCGTCGGCGGCGGCGAGCAGCTTGACGCGGTGTTCATAGAGCGCGTCGATCAGGGACACGAAGCGCGCTGCCTCATTGCGGTTCTCGGGTCCGAGGACGGGAATGCCGACTACGATCACCGTATGATGGCGCCGCGCGATCGCGAGATAGTCGGCTGCCCCGCGCGCTTCCGCGCACAGCCGCTTGAAGGAGAAGACCGCGACGCCCTTCAGCACCTTCGGGACGTGCAGCGTCCGGCCCTGAACGACCAGGTTTTCGGCCGGGACGTGCGCCGCATCCTCGACCGGATAGTCAGTAAGGCGGAAGAAGGCGGCCGACAGCTGCGCGGTGGCGGCAGGCCCGTTGGGCGTCAGCCAGGTGTCCTGCACGCCCAGCCGGTCGCGGCGATAATCGGTCGGGCCGTTGAGCGCGACCACGTCCAGCCGCTCCTCGATCAGCGCGATGAACGGCAGGAAATGCTCGCGGTTGAGGCCGTTGCGGTAGAGGTCGCCGGGCGCGCGGTTGGAGGTCGCGACGACGGTCACCCCCGCCTCGATCAGCGCGGTGAACAGCCGCGACAGGATCATCGCGTCGGGGCTGTTGGTGACCATCATCTCGTCAAAGGCGAGCAGGCGCACCTCCTCGGCGATCGCGACCGCCACCGGCGGGATCGGATCGCCGGCCTCCTTGCGGCGCTCGACCGCGAGGCGGTCGTGGACCTCCAGCATGAACTCGGCGAAATGGACGCGGCGCTTGCGGCCGATCGCCAGGTTCGCGAAGAACAGGTCCATCAGCATCGACTTGCCGCGCCCGACGGTGCCCCAGAGATAGACGCCGCGCGGGGATGGGGGGCGGCGGCGCATCAGCCGCCACAGCGTGCTGCCGCGGGTCGGGACCGCCTCCAGCGCGGCGGCGAGTGCGTCGAGGCGCGCGGCGGCGGCTGCCTGCTCCGGGTCGGGGCGGAGTTCGCCCGCGGCGACGAGCGCGGCGTAGGCGGGGAGAACGGCCCTCACTTTTCCTTCTCCCCTTGCCGGAGAAGGTGGCGCGCCGCGCCGGACGAGGGGTGCGGACCTATGCGCCGCGTCGCCGCTCCGCGACGACCCCCCTCACCCTTCCCCCGGCTTCGTCCGCTTCCTCCCTCTCCCGCAAGGGGAGGGAGACAGAACGCGCACCTCACCCCATTTTCCTCAACGTGCCTGTGAAGCTGGCGATGGTCGGCTGCCCTTCCTGCACCACCAGCCCGCGCAGGAAGAGCATGCGGCCGGTCTCGCGCAGCAGCTCGATCCGCGCTTCCAGCGGCTCGCCCCATCGCCCGGCGCCGATGAACTGCGCCGACAGGTCCAGCGTCACCGCCCCGCCCGCGCCGAGCGACCCGAAGCCGCGGCTGGCGGCGAACAGCGCCACGTCCATGAAGCCGAGCAGCGCGCCGCCGTGCACCGCATCACGCATGTTCGAATGCTCGCGCCGCGGCTGCATGCGGACGCGCGCGATCTCGTCTTCGATGCGGACGAACAGCGGCTCGATAAAGGCGTTGAACCGCGTCGGATCGCGAAACTGCCAGCGCTTCCAGCCGGGCTCGGCGGGGTCGTCGGCGTAGGTGAAGAGCGGTTCGGTCATGCCGTGCGTTAGCGCGACCGCTCGGGATCGTCACCCCGCCGTCACGCCGCCGCCGCTACCCCCGCCCGCTCCGCCTCCAGTGCGGCGATGCGATCGCGTAGGGGGGGCGATCAACGCCGCCACCTCCGCCCCGGTGAGCGCAGGTTACCGCCGACATGGTGCAATCATGCCGCAATCACCGCCATATCAGCGCGCGCGAAGCGCCGCCTCGACGGGGTTGGCGATGATCCGCGAACGGGCGAACCCGGGACGAGCGGCGTGGCCGTTGCGCCGGTCTCGCCGCTAAACTCGCTGTCCGCGTACCGGCTTCACAGCACCCGCTCGGCTTCCAGCTTCTTGACCTCGGCGATCGCCTTGGCGGGGTTGAGCCCCTTGGGACAGACATTGGCGCAGTTCATGATCGTATGGCAGCGATAGAGCCGGAACGGGTCCTCCAGCTGATCGAGCCGCTCGCCGGTCATTTCGTCGCGGCTGTCGGCGAGCCAGCGATAGGCCTGGAGCAGGATGGCGGGGCCAAGGAACTTGTCGCTGTTCCACCAGTAGCTGGGGCATGAGGTGGAGCAGCACGCGCACAGGATGCACTCGTACAGCCCGTCGAGCTTCGCACGCTCCTCGGGCGACTGCAGCCGCTCCTTGCCCGCGGGCGCCGGGCTGACGGTCTGCAGCCATGGCCGGATCGAGGCGTATTGCGCGTAGAAATGGGTGAAGTCGGGAACCAGATCCTTGATGACGTCCATGTGCGGCAGCGGCGTGATCTTCACCTCACCCTTCACGTCCTCGATCGCGGTGGTGCAGGCGAGCCCGTTGCGGCCGTCGATGTTCATCGAGCAGGAGCCGCAGATGCCCTCGCGGCAGGACCGGCGGAAGGTCAGGGTCGAATCCTGCTCCGCCTTGATCTTGATCAGCGCGTCGAGGACCATCGGTCCGGTCTGGTCCAGGTCGATCTCGAAACGGTCGTAGCGCGGGTTTTCGCCCGTGTCGGGATCGTAGCGGTAGATCTTGAACTTCTTCGCGCGCGTCGCGGGTGCGGCGGGGACGTGCGCCTTGCCCTTTCTGACGACGCTGTTCTTGGGCAGAAGGAAATCGGCCATCTGAAAAACCTCACGAGCTTGGGGGCGCGATAGCGAACCGCGCCCCCTTGCTCAACGGGATAAACCCCGCGTTACGCTGTCCGTACCCCGCTCCAGTCCAGCCGCCGGGTGACATACATCACGCCCGCGAGCGCGAAAAACAGCAGCACGGAGCCGATCAGCAGCGAGAAGGCTTCAAGGCTGAGCAGCACGTACAGCACCGCGTAGAGTCCGGCGAGCAGCGCCGCAATGATGCCGCCGCGCCGCCAGCTCCCCAGCACCGCCGCCGAATAGCTCGCCAGCAGCCCGATGATCGCGCCCGCCGCGACGAGGTATGCGTAGGCGAAGCCGATCACCTCCGCGAACGCGAGCAGCATGACGAAGAACAGCACCAGGCCAATGCCGACGAGGAGATACTCCGGCACGGCAACGCGCACCCCGCCGATCACGTCGAACAGCAGGAAGGCGGCGAAGGTGAAGCCGATGAACAGGAAGCCGTATTTCACCGAGCGGTTGACCTGCGCATAGAGGTCCACCGGCGAGATCAGGTCGACGCGTGCTTCATAGTCACCCGGCGCCGCAGCGGCCGCTTCCGGGGTTCGCGCCGCCCGATCGACGCTGCCGTCGGCCGGCTCGTTGGTCGATACCAGCGCGCGGCCGAGCGCGAGGTTGCCGACCCGCCAGGTCGCGTCGAAGCCGCTGTCCCTGATGTCGCGCCGGACGGGAAGAAAGCCGCCGGTGAAGCCGGGGCTAGCCCAGGGCGAGGTGACGCGCCATTGCGTATCGCCCGCCTGCGGCATCAGGCTGAGCCAGCCATTACCGCGGAATGCGAAGCCGAAGCTGACCGGAATCGGGCCGCTCGTCAGCGCGCTCGCGTCGAGCGGCGCGACGAAGCCCGCACCCGCGGTCTCCGCCGGACCGCGGCCGGGTCGTAGCGGAATGCGGCGGCCGGCCGCGACCACCGCCGGCGGCGCGCCGACCAGCCCGCGCGGGTCGGTCAGTCCAAAGCGCAGCTCGGCGCGTGTCAAGTCGAGCTGCTGCGCCGTGACGCCGGACCGCACCAGATCGGCGGGCAGGCTGAAGCGCACGTCGCCGCTCGCCTGCGCGGTGTAGATTACCGCCTCGTAGATGGACTTCTGCCGCCGCTCGGGCGCGACCGTGGTGCGCAGGTCCGCCTGGTCGGGGGCCAGCGTCAGCTCGCGCTGGACGGTGACGACGCGGGTCGTGGCCTGGTTGTTCTGCGTCACCGTCTCGGTCGACTGCGCCTGATAGGGGATGACGAGCACCGGCCCCGCCAGCCGCTGCGGCGCGCCCCAGCCCGCGACGATCGCGGTGCGTGCGGTGTCGGCCTGGGTCTGGCGATCCCAGTTGAGGAGATAGATCGAGAACAGCGGAATGCAGAGCAGCACCGCCAGCGCCAGTGCGATCAGGAGCTTGGCGCCCGGACTGCGGCCGCGGGAGGGGGGCGCAAATCGCGGCGGCGGCGGAAAGGGTCCGCCGGGATAGGCCGGGTCGTGATAGTCGGGATTGTGATTGGTCATGGCCGGGACCTCGCTGCTGTGGCGAGCGTGGCTTGACGCGGGGGCGCGGCGCGATCCAGCGTTGGTTTGGCGGGAAAGCCGTGCAGGGGGCGTGCAGGAGGCGGACGGCCGCCGCATGCGGCCTAGATGATATCGAGCACCAGCCCCCGATCGCGTGCCTCGACCGCCTCGATGTACCAGGCCGATGACGCCTTCTGCTTCAACTCGTCGAAGGTGACGCTCGACCCCGCCACCAACGCGCGGAAGCCCTCGTCCTGGATCCTGATCGAGTCCTCGATCTCGGCGAGCTTCGCCTCCAGCGCATAACGCAGCGTGTTGAGCGGCCCCGACAGGTTGATCGTCGAGGTCATCTGCCGCTCGTGCAGCATCAGCCGCGAGCCGCGGGTCAGCCAGCGCTTCTCGGCCGGAAAGCCCGACATGAAGGTGGCGCCCGCGGAATAGACCGCGACCTTGCCGAGGAACAGCGTCTCGCGACCCGTATAATCGCGGATCAGGCGGATGTCGTCGGCCATCGCGCGCGCCATCTCCGGGTCGCCGCCAAGGGTGGTGATCGCCACCACCAGCGGCCCGTCGCCATAGGCGGCCGCCACCTGTTGCTTGAAGCTGGTGTACATGCGGTCGTCCACCGGCCCGGCGAGCTGGACCTGCGGCGCAGCGAGCAGGGGGTAATTGACGGCGTTGCTGTCGGTGTCGGTCATGGGGCGCGGCAACGGACGGGCGGGCGCGATGTTCCCTTGCGATCGCGGCTGACCACGACCGTTATTTTTGCCGGGTCCGATTGCCCTCTCGCAGGTGTTCCGACGCGGCGCCGAGTGCGCCCGTCGCCGGCCTTCCCACACCGGGGGTCGCCGGCGGCAGGTGCGCCTCCAGTGCAGCCAGCCACCGCGCCGCGCCGGGGCCGATCGACAGCTGCGGCTGCGACGGCGTCAGCTGCCCCTGCCGTTCCCAGCCGCCGATCAGGCCCCGCGCCTCCGCCGCGGCGGCGGAGAAGGGCTGCGGCTTGCGCAGCGCGTGGTTGATCGTCGCGTCGCCGAAAAAGGTCCAGTCCTGGTCCGCCTGACAGCCGAACGAGGTCCGGTCGGCGCTGGCGGCGGTCAGGATCGCGGTGGTGTCCGACTGGAGCAGCGGCACAAACACGCCCGAGAAACAGGCGGAGATGAGCAGCAACCGGTTCCTGATCCCCAGCGTCGACAGCGTCGTCCACAACCGCGTCGGCGAAATCGCGCCGAAGCCCTGATCGCCGTCATTGTAGACGATGCCCCACGGCGCGCCGTGACTGGTGGTGTAGAGCACCAGCACGTCCTCGTCGGGGTCGATCAGCTCGGCGACGCGGGCGAGCGCCGCGGTGATGTTGGCGGGCGAGCCCATTGGCAGCGTGCTGTCGCGGCTGCCGTCGGTGCCGGCGAGCACGATCGTGTGCCCGGCCGCGCCGTAGCGGCGGGCGAGCACCCGCCCCGCCTCGCGCGCCTCCCGGCCGAACACCGGATCGCTGTCGAGCGCGACCGCGACGACATAGGCGTCGACGACGCCGTGCCGCTGCGGCTGGAGCGCGGCCAGCGCCGTGTCGAGGCGGCGATGTTCGGCCAGCGCCTGCCCCGGGGGGCGGTCGTGTTCAATCGACACGCCCTGGTCGGCGAGGACCGCCAGCTCCTGCGCCGAGGCCCGGTCGATCAGCGGCGCGCCATATTGATGCTGCGCCGCCTGGTATGGCGGGGCCGCAGGGGTCTGTCCCGATGCCGCGAGCGGCAGCAAGGCGGCGGTGGCGAGGAGGGCGCGAAAGAGACGAGGCATCGGCAACCTGTGTTCCGCGCAGGCACAACGGCTGTCAAGTTGCAGGAACCCTGCCCTGCCCGCGCCGGTTGGATATCCGTCGGAGGGGTCGTCCATGAAGCTGAAGCCGCTAGCCGAGCAGGTCATCGTCATCACCGGGGCGAGCTCCGGCATCGGGCTGGTCACCGCCAGGGCCGCTGCGAAGGCGGGGGCGGCAGTGTTCCTGATCGCGCGCTCGGGCGAGGTGCTGGGCGAGGTCGCGCGGGAGATCAACAATGGGGGCGGACGTGCCGACTTCGCGATTGCCGACGTCGGCGACGCCGCAGCGGTGGAGGCGGCGGCAGCTAAGGCGGTGGCGCGGTTCGGGCGGATCGACAGCTGGGTCAACGATGCCGGATCGGCGATCTACGGCGAGGTGCTCGACACGCCGGTCGACGAGCAGGAACGGCTGTTCCGCACCAATTATTTCGGCGTCGTCCACGGCTGCCGCGCCGCGGTGCCGCGGCTGAGGATGGCGGGTGGCGGCGCACTCGTGACGGTCGGCAGCCTCGCGTCCGACATGCCGGCACCGCCAATGGGCATCTATTCCGCAACGAAGCACGCCGCGAAAGCCTTTGTCGAGGTGATGCGGATTGAGCTGCAGGCGGCGGGTGAGCCGATCTCCGTCACGCTGGTCAAGCCGTCGGGTATCGACACGCCGATCGGCCAGCATGCCGCCAACCACGGCTCGGATGGCGAGGCGCAGATTCCGCCGCCGATCTACGATCCAGCACTGGTAGCCAACGCGATCCTCGACGCCTGCGTTCACCCGCGGCGCGAGGTGACGATCGGCGGCGGCGGGCGGCTGCAGGTTCTGTTCTCGCAGCACTTTCCCGCGCTGTACGAGTGGCTGGCGCCGCGCGCGGGCAAGCTTGCTTACTCGCCCAGCAGGAAACAGCCGCGGCCGGGCAATCTGTTCGACGCGGGGCCTGCGGGCGAGGAACGGTCGGGCGAGCATCCGGGCAGGCTGCGGCACAGCGTCTACACCAGTGCCGTGCTCCACCCCAAGACCACCGCGGCGGTCGGCATGGGCGTGATCGCGGCGGCGGTGGGTCTGCTGTTCGCGCGGCGGCGGCGTGACGTCTAGCAGACTTCGGCGGTGTATCGCGGCAGCGGTCCCGGCGGCACGCGATCGGGCGAGTCCCAGAAGCGGTCGGCGAGGAGGTGGTGGCGGTCGCCATAAGCCGCTCGGAGCGTGACCGCGAGCGCCGGATCGTAGCGGGTCAGGTCGGTGTCGCTCAGCACATGCACGGTATCGAAGGTCGCGATCCGGCCGGAGTTGAACCAGAACTGCGTGCCCACCGCCCAATATTCGTCGACGGTCGTGGACGCGTATTCGCCCTGCCAGCGTTGCGCGGCCAGCGTCTGGCGGTAGGCGGCGTCGACGCGCGCGTAGAGCCGCCCGTCGGCCGCGCGGATCGCGGCGAGGACGTCATGGGCGAACTCGTGCACGAAGATGTTCTCGCCGTGGTAGCGGTCGCGCGGCCCAGCCAGCAGGTTCTCCGCCGCCGCGCTGGTCAGCGGCCCCGCCATCCCACGCGCGCGGGCGTCCCAATACTGCCGGTCGGTCAGCCGGCCGATCCGCTCGGCATAGTGAAGGCGCTCGCACCGCGTCAGCCGGGGGTCGGTCGCAGCGGGGCGGGTCCAGCCGCGTTGCTCGGGCAGGTCGGTGGTGGTCTCGTCCGCCGCCATCACGGCGACGCGATAGCGCTGCTGCACCAGCCATGCGTGCAGGTCCGGCCGGGCGGCGAGCATGTCGGCCACGATGTCATGCGCGGCGGCCAGCGCCTCGTCGGGCGCCATGGCAGAGGACAGGATCGGGATGCCGCCAGCGTCGAGATACTTCGCGTAGAACGGATCGACGCCCAGCGTCGCGGGCGGCGCCGCGATGGCGGTCGCCAGCAGGAGCAGCACGGCGCGGATCATTGCGGCTCGACCAGCCGGGCGCGCTGATCGGGGGTCAGCAGCGCGCAATGATCACTGCGCCCGAACCAGCGCAGCCGGTTGCGCGCCAGCACCGCATAGGCGGCGTCGCGAACGGCCCGGGGCACGACGCTGCCCGCCAACCCCGCCCGCCACCAGCCGCCGAACAGGCGCGCGACCTGCAGGAAGCCGTCGGTGCGGGTATAGAGCCTCCCCCGGTCGAGCAGCAGATAGGTCTCGTCCAGCGGCAGCCCGTAATGACCATACAATGCCTGCCCAAGCGTTCCGCGCGCCGAGGTGAACCGGATGCGCCCGGCCGGATCATGGCGCATCAGCCATGCCGCGCCGCGCGAGCACAGCACGCATTCGCCGTCGAAGACGTAGAGCGCGTCGCTGTCGTCGAACGCGGGGACCGCCGGGTCGTCGCGATAGCTGTAGGGCGTCATCGCCAAACCTCGATGTCCAGCCCCTCAAGCGCCCCAAGATAGGTGTCGAGGTCGATCAGGTCGAGGCACGGCCGCGCGCCGGGCGCGATCGCCTCGCCCGCGGCGAGCCGCTTTGCAAGCAGGATCGCCGGCATGCACGGGATGTACGGCCCGTGCCCCGACCGCGCGACCAGGAAGAAGCGGCGGGTGAGCGGCGCCCCGTCATGGCCAGTGCCGTCGAGCCGCATGTGCATCCCCGACCGCGCGTGGCCGAGTCGATCGAAGCAGAAGGCAAGCTTCAGCAGCGCCTCGGCATGGCGGTCGAGATGGCGGATAAGGCCGAGGCGGACGAGCCAGCTCAGCCCCCAGGTGCCCAGATGGAGCAGCGCGATCTCGTGCCCTGCCGAAAAGCGGACCTGTTCGACGCCGGGATAGCGCTGCGGGAACAGCTCAAGATCGGGGATGTCGCAATCGCCGAACAGGCGGCGGCCGAGGTCGGGGTAGCGGACGGCGTGCGTGCCCTGCCAGCCATGGACGGGCCACGGCTTGCCCTTGCGCCACGCGGCGAAGGGCTTGCCGACATAGGACAGGATCGCAGTCGTCGTCGCCAGCCCGCGGTTGGTCTGCTGCGCGGCGGTGATGCCGTAGCGGATCGCTTTGATCTGCGTGAAGTCGGGAAGGTAATGATCGACGATCGCGGACGACAGGCACGGTACCGAACTCGCGCCGGCGATGACGGCGACGCCGGCCGCCTGTGCGTCGGTGTCGAGCGCGCCGATGCCGGCAACGAACGCGCGGGCGTCGGCCAGGTCGAGATAGTGCGCGCCGCACGCGATCGCGGCTTCCGCAACCACGTAGGACTGATGCTGGAAAGGGCCGGTGGTGTGGATCACCAAGTCCGGCCGGATCGCTGCCAGCCGCGCGGCGATATCGCCGTCGATGTCGAGCGCATGCGCCTCGGCGGGGACGGCGGGGGCGAGCGTCGCGACAAAGGCGTCGGCCTTCGTCTGCGACCGGCCGCCAATCAGCAGCCGGATCGACGCATCGGTCGCGAGCGCACGCGCGACATAGCTGCCGAAATTGCCATAGCCGCCGATGACAAGGACACGAGCCGGCGCGTTCACAGCTGCTTCGCCACCATCAGGTGAACGACGACGATCAACGCGAGGAACGCGGGCCAGCCGAGCGCGAACCAGACGCGCCGGTAGCGGGCATGGCGCACGGCATCAAACGGTCCGCCCGCAAGCTTGGCCGCCAGCTGGTTCCTGATCTGCAGCTGCAGCCATACCACCGGCAACCAGCACGCCGCCGCCAGCGCATAGAGCGCATAGGTCGCGAGCAGCCACGGCTCGGAGGGGGAAAACCCGCCGTTTGCGATCAGCCAGGCGCCGGTGACCGGCTGCGCAACGCCCGCGGTGGTGGTGAAGACGACGTCCGCGATCACCGTCGCCCGCGCTGCGAAATACGCCGCCCGATCGTCCCCGCTACGCCCGCCCATCCAGAAGAAGAACGCGATGCCCAGCCCAGTGCCGAACAGCATCGTGGCGGAGAGGATGTGGAGGGCCTTGACGGTGAGGTAGGGCGACATCCCGTCACTCTTCCTCCACGAACAGGCGGCCTAGATCGCGACCGCGATGGGCGACGCGTAGAATTTCGATGATCCCGGGAAGTACTCGATAGATGATGATGGTACGGCGACGATAGACGGTTGTCCGGGCACCAGGTGCCAGGTCGTCGCGCGGCGATCCGCGCTCGGGCGATTGCGTCAGCGAGCTGGTTTGATCTTCGATCCGGCTGGTATAATCAAGCGCTGTCCTGTCGCCCGCCTGCTCGGCGATCCAATCGTACAGATACAGTAGATCGGCGCGTGCCTTCGGCCGCCAGACGATCGTGCGCGTCACTTCCGCGCGTTGTGATGGGCGCGAAGAGCGGCAAACACCTCAACCTGCGGGATGGAAGGCGCAGGGTCGGCCAGCGCGGCCTCGACGCGCGCCTTTAGCGATGCGTCGAGCGCCTCCTCTTCGCGATCCAGTGCACGCAATCCGGCACGAACAACCTCACTCAACGAGGCATACTGGCCCGTCGCGACGCGGCGCTGCGCCCGCTCGGTCTGTGCCCCGAGCGTGACGGTGACGGGCTTCGCGATACGAGTGGCCATGTGTCGACCATGACAATGTCATAGTCGGCTTGCAAGCGTGCCGCCCTTTAATACACCCGCTTCTTCGGCTTGATGTACTCGGCGTCGTCGGTCAGCGTATAGTCGTGGACCGGGCGGTAATCGACCGTGGTCTCGCCGCCCTCGCCGCCCCAGCCGTCGAACGTCATCAGCGTGTGCTTCATCCACTCGGCGTCGTTGCGGTCGGGGAAATCCTCGTTGACGTGCGCGCCGCGACTTTCCTTGCGGTTGGCGGCGCTTTCCATCGTCACCACCGCCTGGGCGAGCAGATTGTCGAGCTCCAGCGTCTCGACCAGGTCGGTGTTCCAGATCAGCGAGCGGTCGGCGATGCCGACATCGGCCATGCGGGCGTAGACGCTCCGCATCTTTGCCTGCCCCTCGGTCAGGAGCGCGTCGTCGCGGAACACGGCGCAATGCGCCTGCATCGTCCGCTGCATCTCGTCGCGGACCTTCGCCGTCGGGGAGCCGCCCGCGGCGTGACGGAATTTGTCGAGGCGGCCGAGTGACAGCTCCTCCGACCCCGCCGGTAGCGGCGCGTGGGTCTCGCCCGGCTTCTGAATCGCGGCGATGCGCTTGCCCGTGGCGCGGCCGAACACGACCAGGTCGATGAGCGAGTTGGAGCCGAGCCGGTTGGCACCGTGGACCGACACGCACGCCGCCTCGCCGACCGCGAACAGACCGGGCACCACCGCATCGGGGTCGCCGTCCTTCAGGCGGACGACCTCACCGTGATAATTGGTCGGAATGCCGCCCATGTTGTAGTGGACGGTCGGCGTCACCGGCAGCGGCTGGCGCGTCAGGTCGACGCCGGCGAAGATCTTGCCCGTCTCGGTGATCCCGGGCAGCCGCTCGGCGAGCACCTTGGGGTCGATATGGTCGAGGTGGAGGAAGATATGGTCGTTGTGCGGCCCGACGCCGCGCCCCTCGCGCATTTCCATCGCCATCGACCGGCTGACGACGTCGCGTGACGCGAGGTCCTTGGCGCTGGGCGCATAGCGCTCCATGAAGCGCTCGCCCTCGCTGTTGGTGAGATAGCCGCCCTCGCCGCGTGCGCCCTCGGTGATGAGGACGCCGGCGCCGTAGATGCCGGTCGGGTGGAACTGGACGAACTCCATGTCCTGCAGCGGCAGCCCGGCGCGCAGCACCATCGCATTGCCGTCGCCGGTGCAGGTGTGCGCGCTGGTCGCCGAGAAATAGCAGCGGCCATAGCCGCCGGTGGCCAGCACCACCTGATGCGCGCGGAACCGGTGGATCGAGCCGTCCTCCATGCACAGCGCGATCACGCCGCGGCACGCGCCGTTCTCCATGATCAGATCGAGCGCGAAATACTCGACGTAGAAGTCGGCGTCGTACTTCAGGCTCTGCTGATACAGCGCGTGGAGCATCGCGTGGCCGGTGCGGTCGGCGGCGGCGGCGGTGCGCTGCACGGGTGGGCCTTCGCCCATATTCTGCATGTGGCCGCCGAACGGGCGCTGATAGATGGTGCCATCGTCGTTGCGGCTGAACGGGACGCCGGCATGCTCCAGCTCGATCACCGCCGCGGGCGCCTCGCGCACCATATATTCGATCGCGTCCTGGTCACCGAGCCAGTCCGATCCCTTGACGGTGTCGTACATGTGCCACGACCAATGGTCGGGCGAGTTGTTGCCGAGACTCGCGGCGATGCCGCCCTGCGCGGCGACGGTGTGCGAGCGCGTCGGAAAGACCTTGGTGATGCAGGCGGTCTTCAGTCCCGTCTCGGCGATCCCCATTGTCGCGCGCAGCCCGCTGCCGCCGGCACCCACGACGACGGCGTCGTAGGTGTGATCGACGATCTTGTACGCGCCTGAAGAGGTTGGCGTCATCAGTGCGGAGCTCCGGTAAAGGCGAGCTTGAGGATCGAAAACAGCGCAACAGCAGCGATCGCGACGCAATAAAGGTTGAGTAGCACCATCAGCACGACGCGCGTCTCGTCATGTTGGTAATCCTCGATCACGATCTGCAGCCCGAGCCGGATGTGATAGACGAGATTGGCGACGAGCAACAGCAGCGGCAGCGCCACCCAGGGCTGCGCGGCCCAGCCGTGCACGTCGGCGAACCCGTATCCGTGCAGCCGCGCGAGCGAGAACAGCAGCCATGCGATCAGCAGGATGTTGGCGCCCGCGGTCAGCCGCTGCCGCCACCAGTGGTGGGCGCCCTCCTTGGCGGAGCCCAGCCCGCGAACGCGGCCGATGCTGGTGCCGCTGCCCATCACTTCACCGCCAGGATGAAGGCCCAGAACGCCGCCGTCAGCAGCGTCGAGGCGGCCATGGTCGCCAACGCGCCAAGCTTGTTGCGCCGGAGTTCGTACCCCGCGCCGGTGTCGAGCACGAGGTGGCGGATGCCCGTCATCATGTGCTGGAGCACCGCCCAGCTCAGCCCCACCGCAAGTACCCAGCCGACGATGTTGAAGCCGCCGCCCTCCGTCGTGAACCAGCCAAGGAAGCCGCGATAGCTGTCCTCGCCGGCCGCGGTCGCCGCCAGCCACCAAGTGAAGAGCGGCAGACCGACCAGCGCAACGCCCACCCCCAGCGCGCGATGCACGATCGAGACCAGCATGTGCGGGCCCCAGCGCCAGATCTGCAGGTGCGGCGATAGTGGCCGCGGGTGGGGCCGGGCGGACGTGGTGGAGGCCAAGGGTGGTGGTCCTGTTACGGGCGGATAGCGTGCCGCCAGCGCCTATGCCGCGACCGGACGCGATGCAAGCCGCCCGGGTCGCCGCGCGGGCTTCTAACCCCCTCTTAACCAAGCGGGTCTAACGCTGGCGCTCAGGATCATTGCCGGAGCTTCGCCCCTTGCCGTCCATCATGCCCCCGCCAGAGAGCATCAGCAAGACGATCGACCTTGCCGAGCGGCTGCGCGTGTTCGACATCGGCGATGAACAGATCGACCTGGCCCGCGCGCTGTGGGTCGCCATCGAGCCCGAGGCGCGAGCGATCGCGATCGCGCATTGGGACCGGCGCAAGCGCGTCTGGGGCGATCGCGGCAATTGGGCGCCGCACGATCAGGAGCGGATGTACGATCTGGCGACGGCGTATCTGAAAAACCGGTTCACCGATCTGGCGGGCAAGGCCTGGGTCGAATCGGCGGAGCGGACGGTCGCGTCATCCTATTCGCTCGACATCGGGCTCACCCCGATCCTGGCGATGATCGACGCAGGGGGCCGCACGACATTCGAAATTGTCAGCCGCCGCGTCTCAGACGATGTCCAGCGGCGCAGCTATCGCGACCTGCTGCTACGCATGCGCAGCCTGGAGGGCGACATCTATTGTTCGCTGTACAACTCCTACTGCCGCTTCAGCGAGCGCGCCGAGCGCGACCGGCTGGTGGCGGATTTCCGTGACAAGATCGCGTCCACCGTCGAGCAGACCAGCCATGACGGTTCGGCGCTGCGCACCCAGGCGTCGCAGAGTTCGTCCTCCGTGCGCGGCGTGCTGGGCAAGGCGTCGGAGGTCGCGGCGGCGGCGGAGCAGTCGGCGGTGGCGATGCGCGAGGCGGCGCAGACCGCGGCCGGGCTGATCCGGGCGATCGAGGATGCGCGGACCGAGGTCGAGGCGGCGGCCGAGATCGCGACCCGGGCGAGCGCGCAGGCGGGAACCGCGGTGGGGATGAGCGAGGCGCTGAGCGACCACGCCAAGTCGATCGAGAGCATCCTGGGGCTGATCCGCGACATCGCCGGCCAGACCAATCTCCTCGCGCTCAACGCCACCATCGAGGCGGCGCGCGCAGGCGATGCGGGCCGGGGCTTTGCGGTGGTGGCGCAGGAGGTCAAGAGCCTCGCGAGCCAAACGGCGCGCGCCACCGACGACATCGCCGCCAAGATCGCCGCGATCCAGTCGGCGACGCGCTCGACCGTCGACACCAATGCCTCGATCAAGACCACCGTCACCGAAGTCCAGGCATCGGCCGAGCGCATCCGCTTCGCCATGGAAGCACAGGCGCAGACCGTCACCGCCATCACCGCCGCCGTCGACGAAACCGCGCTCGCCGCGGATTCGATGTCGGGCACGATCGCCGCGATCCGTGCCGACACCGAATCGGTCGCGCGTGAAATCGACAGCGTCGGTCACGGCATCGACACGTTCGACGCCCGGCTGGCCGATCTGAAGGCGAGCGCAGGCGAGTTCGTCGCACTGGTCGCGGCGTGACCGCGACCGGCTGACGACGCCGGCGGTCCGATCGCCGCCTTGGCCGGCGCGCCGGGCGGCGTATAGCGGCCCCATGACGACCATCCTCCTCACCGGTTCCTCGCGCGGGATCGGCGCCGCGTGCGCCGAGACGCTCGCCGTCGCGGGTGCGACCGTGATCGGCCACGGCACGACATCGGGCATCGCCGCCGACCTCGACCGGCCCGGCGCCGCGCGTGCGCTGTGGGACCGGGCGCTCGACGCGGCCGGCGGGGCGATCGACGTGATCGTCAACAATGCCGGCGTGTTCGAGGCGAACCCGCTCGACGGCGAGGACGACGCCTGGCTGGCGGCGTGGGAGCGGACGATGCGGATCAACCTGACCGCGTCGGCCGAGCTGTGCCGCCTCGCGATACTGCACTGGCAGGCTCGCGGCGCGTCCGGGCGGATCGTCAACGTCGCCAGCCGCGCCGCCTATCGCGGCGATTCGCCCGCGCACTGGCAGTATGCCGCTTCAAAGGCGGGCATGGTGGCGATGACCAAGACGATCGCGCGGGGGTATGCGCGCGACGGCATCCTCGCCTTTGCGGTATGTCCGGGGTTCACGATGACGGGGATGGCGGAGGATTACCTGGCCAGCCGCGGTGGCGACAAGCTGCTCGCCGACATCCCGCTGGGCCGCGTCGCCGAGCCGGCGGAGGTGGCGGCGGCGGTCAAGTTCCTGGCGCTCGACGCGCCCGCGTCCATGACGGGCGCCGTGCTCGACGTGAATGGGGCAAGCTATGTCAGATAGCTGGAAGGTCACCCTGCCCTGCACGCGTGCAGAGGCGGAGGCGATCGACGCCGCTGAGGTGCCGCTCGACGCGGTGCTGATGACGACCGAGTTGGTTGAGGACGATCGCGCGGCGTGGCGGCTCGACGCGTATTTCGAGGTGGAGCCCGACGCGGCGACGCTGGCCATGCTGACGGCGCTGTTGCCGGGCGCGGGTGGGTCGGCGCCCGTGGTCGAGCGGCTGGGCGACGAGGATTGGGTGACGCTGAGCCAGGCCGGGCTGCAGCCGATCCGCGAGGGGCGGTTCGTGGTCCACACCGCCGCCCAGCCGGCGGAGGCACCGCCTGGTGGGCGTGCCTTCCTGATCGACGCCGGGCGGGCGTTCGGCACGGGGCATCATGCGACCACCGCAGGATGTCTGGCGATGCTGGACCGCCTGAGCGAGTGCGGCTTCGACAACGTCATCGATGTCGGCACCGGGACCGGCCTGCTCGCCTTTGCCGCGCGGCACCTCTGGCCGCGGGCGACGATTGCGGCCACGGATATCGATCCTGCCGCGATCGAGGTCTCCGCCGGCAATGCCCGCTGCAACGACGTGCCGGCGATCGACCTGATCGTCGCGGACGGGGCGCTGGACGCGCGGATCACCGGGCGCGCACCCTACGACCTGATCATCGCCAACGTCCTCGCTTGGCCGCTTGTATCGATGGCGCCCGAGCTGGCGGCGATCGCCGCGGCGGGGGCGACGATCGTGCTTGCGGGGCTGCTCGACACGCAGGCGGACGCGGTCGCCGCCGCCTATGCCGCGTGCGGCTGCCGGCTGGAGGAGGCGGACCGGCGCGGCGACTGGACGATCCTGCGCCTGGTCGCGGGCGACGAGCGCTACATGCCGAGCGCGCCGCCCGATCCCAAGGGCCGCGACGGCTGGGCGCTCGACCTCTAGGCCGCCGCCCTGCCGCGCACATAGGCCTGCGTCCCGCGGGTCAGCACCTCGTCCTCCGGGACGATCTCGGCGACCGGGATGTCGGGCGATGCTTTGAGCCGCTCGTACAACGGCGCGAAGTCGGTCTCGACGGTGACGCGCAGCAGCTCGTCATAGCCCGGTACGACGAAGTAGTTCTGCTGGAAATCGTTGATCCGGTACTCGGTGCGCATCACCCGGGCGAGGTCGAAGCGCAGGCGGTTCGGCGACGGGTCGTCGAGCGCGAACCGCGTCTCGGCAAAGCTCGACACGATGCCCGAGCCGTAGATACGCAGGCCGCCCGCCTCCTCGATCAGCCCGAACTCGACCGTGTACCAGTAGAGCCGGGTCAGATATTTGAGCGCATCCATGCCCATCGCGCGCTGGCCGCCACGGCCATAGGCGGCGGCATAGTCGGCGAATACCGGGTCGGCGAGCATGGGAACGTGGCCGAACACGTCGTGGAAAACGTCGGGCTCCTGCAGATAGTCCAGCTGGTCGGGGCGGCGGATGAAGTTGCCCGCGACGAAGCGGCGGTTGGCCATATGATCGAAGAACACCGCGTCCGGCACCAGCCCCGGCACGGCGACGACGCGCCAGCCGGTCAGCGCCTCCAGCCGGTCCGAAAGTTCTTCAAAGTCGGGGATGCCGCGCTCGGACAGCCGGAGCGCGTCGAGCCCGCGCAGATAGGCCGCCGACGCGCGGCCGGGGAGCAGCCGGGACTGGCGCGCGTAGAGCGTGTCCCAGGTCGCATGTTCCGCCGCCGTGTAGCGATGCCAGCCCTGTGGAACCGTCCAGTCGGCCGCGGCGCCGGGTGGCGGCCGGTCCAGAACGTGCGTTTCCTCTGCCATGCCAATCCCCTAGCATGCTGCCCATGCGCTTGCGAAACGTTCGCCCCCGCACGCTGGTTGCCCGCACCGCGCAGGCGCTGCTGCTCCTGCTGCTCCTGCTGCTCGCCTATGCCGCGGCGGGGCTGGTCGGCGGCTCGATACCGGTCAACGCCGGCTGGCGGGCGCCGGAACAGGGGGTGACGATCTGGGTCGAGTCGAACGGCATCCACACCGGCCTGGTCATGCCCAAGGTGGCGGCAGGGGTGGACTGGCGGCCGTTCGCGCCGGCGGGCGACCTCGCCGACCCCCGCTATGCCGCCTACGACCACCTGGCGATCGGCTGGGGCGAGCACGGCTTCTACCTCGGCACGCCGACCTGGGCGGACGTGCGGCCGCGGGTGGTGCTGGGCGCGGCGATCGGCTCGACTGAGACGCTGCTCCATGTCGAGCATATTCCGGCGCCCGCCGACGGGCCGCAGGAGCGGCGCGTTGTCCTGCGCCCCGGCGAGTACCGGCGGCTGGCCGCATACATCCGCGCATCGCTGGCGAGCCGCCGGCACTGGGCGGGCTATGCCGGCAACGACGTGTTCTACGAAGCGCGCGGGCGGTATTCGGCGGCGTGGACGTGCAACAACTGGACCGGCGCGGCGCTGCGGGCGGCGGGGGTGCGGGTGGGATTGTGGGCGCCGTTTCCGGTGACCGTGATGGGGTGGTTTCCGGCCGGGGCGGCACGGAAGTAGAGGCTAAGTAGAGGCTAAACGCGATGCCCTCGCTGCGGCGGGGGGCAGTTGAAGGCGATGGGCGTCGAGGCGAGAGCACTCCGCCCGGCTGGCACGAAGGGGCGCTTGTAGGACAGGAGAATCGGCGCCGGGCAGGGTTATTGCCGCCGCACGCTGTCCGCGGTGAAGCCGTGATACGCATCGCAGCCGTCACGGTCGGCATGCCCGTCGCAGCGGCGCGCCCAGGCGCGGCGTTCGCGGCCTTCGCGTTCCTCGGCCTTGCGCATCCGCTTGCCGTAGTTGCGGTCAGCCTCCGACTGGCTCGTTGTCGTCCAGTCGACCACCTGCGCGGTCGCGCGGACCGGGGCGGTGACGACGGACGCGACGGTGCTGACACAGCCGCCCGCCGCCAGCGGAAGCAGGAGAAGGGCAAGCTTGTGCATCACGGTGCTCCGTCGCGGACCTGGACGGCGTCTAGGGGAAAATCGCTGAAGAAACCGTCGATGCCCTGGTCGAGCGCGGACCTGATCTCCGCCCGCACTCCGGCATGCCCGGGCCGGCCGCGGAAGCGCGCGGGCAGGAACTGTTCCTCCGCGCGATAGGTCCAGGGGTGGACCTTCAGCCCCGCGCGGTGGGCGTCGGCGACGAGCGCGCTCGGCTGCTCGCCGGTCCACAGCATCGCCTTGTCCGGCCCGATTCCGTAGGCATAGCGCGCGACCGCCGCGAGCCCGGCCGGCGTGATCATTGCCGCGTAGCTGGGCTGCGCGCCGTCGGCCGGGCCACCAGTCGCGCCGAGCAGCTGGATCAGACGGATGCGGGTCATGGTGTGGATATGACGCAGGTTCGCGACCTCGAACGACTGGATGAATACGGGTGCGTCGGCGCGGTCCCACCCCGCCGCGCGGAGCTGATCGACGAGCAGCGCGTCGGTGGGATGGCCGATGCTCGCGAAATAGGTCGGGTGCTTGGTCTCGGGATAGATGCCGATCGTCCGCCCCGTCCCGGCCGAGCGGCGCTTCGCCAGCGCGATGATCTCGGCCAGCGTCGGGATCTCGAACTGACCGTCATAGGCGGCGTTGCCCGGACGGAGCTGCGGCAGGCGTTCGCGGGCGCGGAGCGTCTTCAGCTCGGCGAGCGTGAAATCCTCGGTGAACCAGCCGGTCACCTGCTGCCCGTCGATCGTCCGGGTCGTCCGGCGCGCGGCGAACTCGGGGTGCTGCGCGACGTTGGTCGTGCCGCTGATCTCGTTCTCGTGGCGCGCGACGAGGACATCGTCTTTCGTCGGGACCAGATCGGGCTCGATGAAGTCGGCACCCTGGTCGATCGCGAGCTCATAGGCCGCGAGCGTGTGTTCGGGGCGCGAGCCGCTGGCGCCGCGATGAGCGATGACGATAGGCGTCGAGGGGGGCGTTGCGGGGGGCCGATCCACAACGGGTATTCCTGCGCCGGCATTGACCAGCCATGCAAGCGCGGCGATGGGTAGCAGGGCGAAACGCATCGCGCACAAGGATAGCGGCATGGAGTGGACGATCAACGGTGCGCGGCGCTCGGCCGAGCCCGATATTCGCACGACGCTGCTCGATCTGCTGCGTGAGCATCTGGACCTGACCGGCGCCAAGAAGGGCTGCGATCACGGTCAGTGCGGGGCGTGCACGGTGCTGATCGCCCCTGCGGGGAGCGAAGCAGGCGCGCGACGGGTGCTGTCGTGCCTGTGCCTGGCGGTGATGCATCAGGACGATCGCATCACGACCATCGAAGGGATCGCGGACGGGGCCGCGCTGCACCCGCTGCAGCGCGCCTTCATCGCGCATGACGGCTATCAGTGCGGCTACTGCACGCCGGGGCAGATCTGTTCGGCGGTGGGTATGCTGGACGAGGCGGCGAAGGGGTGGCCGAGCCATGCGTCGGCCGAGCTGGCCGCACCGACACTGGCGCGGGCGGAAATCGCCGAACGGATGAGCGGCAATCTGTGCCGGTGTGCGGCGTATCCCAACATCGTCGACGCGATCGCCGAGGTAGCCGCGGCGTGAAGACATTCTCCTATGCCCGCATGGACACTGCCGCGTCGGCCGTTGCCGCGGGCGCAACCGCCGGCGCGCGCTTCATCGCGGGCGGCACCAACCTGCTCGACCTGATGAAGCTGGGGATCGAGGCGCCCGCGACGCTGGTCGACATCAGCCGCCTGCCGCTGACCGGGATCGAGGCGCGCGTGGACGGCGGGCTGACGATCGGCGCGTTGATGCCCAACAGCGATCTGGCGGCGCATCCGTCCGTCATCGTGCATTATCCGGTGCTTGCCCGCGCGCTGCTGGCGGGCGCTTCGGGGCAGCTGCGCAACATGGCCACGGTCGGGGGCAACCTGCTGCAGCGGACGCGGTGCTATTATTTCTACGACCCCGCCACGGCGTGCAACCGGCGCGATCCGGGCAGCGGCTGCGCGGCGCGTGGCGGCTACACGCGCAATCTGGCGGTGCTGGGCGGATCGCCGCACTGCTTCGCCACGCATCCCAGCGACATGGCGGTGGCGATGCGGGCGCTCGACGCGACGGTGACGACGCTCGGGCCGGACGGTGAGCGGCGCCTGCCGCTGGGTGCGCTGTACCGCCTGCCCGGCGAGACGCCGCAGATCGAAACGGTGTTGCGGCCGGGCGAGCTGATCACCGCGGTCGAATTACCGCCGCCCCCAGCCGGGGCGCGTCAGCTGTACCGCAAGGTGCGCGACCGCGCGTCCTATGCCTTTGCGCTGGTGTCGGTCGCGGCGGTGGTGGCGACCCACCGCGGCCGGATCACGCACGCGGCGCTGGCGTTCGGCGGGTTGGGCACCATGCCTTGGCGCGACGCGGCGGTGGAGACGGTGCTGATCGGCGAGGTGCCGACCGACGCGCTGTTCGCCAGAGCGGCAGATGTGCTGCTGGCCGAGGCGAAGGGGGCGGGCGACAATGACTTCAAGATCCCGCTCGCACGACGAATCCTGACCGCGGCGCTGAGGGAGCTGACCGATGGCTGAGCTGATGATGGACGCGCCGTACCGCCCGGCGGCGCTCGACCGGCCGAAGGGGTTTGGCGGACAGGGCGTCCTCGGCCTGGGCATCGACCGCGTCGACGGCCCCGCCAAGGTGACGGGCGACGCCCAGTACGCAGTCGAGCGGCCGCCCGCGAACTGCGTCTATGGCAGCGTCGTGGGCGCGCCGGTGGGGAGCGGCCGGGTGGTGCGCATCGACGCGGCCGCCGCGGAGGCGCTGCCGGGCGTGGTGGCGGTCATTCACGGCGACCCGCGCATCCCGGCGGGGGGATCGAACTCGCAGAAGCTGTCGGCGCAGGGCGACACGCGCATTTTCCACCTGGGCCAACCGGTGGCGCTGGTGGTCGCCGAGACCGCCGAGATCGCGCGCGAGGCGGCGCGGCTGGTCAGCGTGACGGTCGACGAGACGCCCGGCCGCTACGATGCGGCTGCCGAGACGCCGGTGTCGGACCATGGCATCGGCTTCCTGCCGGCGATCGCCAAGGGCGACCTCGACGCCGCGCTCGCCGCCGCGCCGGTGACGCTGGACCTGACCTATCGCACGCCGATCCATTTCCCGGCCGCGCTGGAACCTCACGGCACCACCGCCTGGTGGGAGGGCGACAAGCTGACCTTGCGGTCCAGCAACCAGGTGATCGGCGCGGGCCGGGCGACGGTGGCCAAGGCGCTGGGCATCGAGCCCGACCGGGTGCGCATGCTGGCGCCGTTCGTCGGCGGCGGCTTCGGCGGCAAGACCGGAGTCCAGCCCGAGGCGATCCTGGCGGCGATCGCGGCCGAGAAGCTGGGACGCCCGGTCAAGATCAGCGTGCCGCGCGCGCAGATCGCTTATCTGGCGCATCACCGCTCCGACACGGTGCAGCGCATCCGGCTTGCGGCGGAGGCGGACGGGCGGCTGACCGCGATCGCGCATGAGAGCGTCGCGGCGCAGAATGACGATTCGGCGTTTCTGGAGCCCGTGCCGTTCGGCACGCTGCCGCTGTATCGCGGCGAGGTACGTCATTTCCGCACCGATGTCGTCCGCGTCGATCTGCCGCCCACCGGCGCGGTGCGTGCGCCCGGCGAAGCGATCGGCAGCTTCGCGGTCGAGGGCGCGATGGACGAGCTGGCGGAGCGGCTCGGGCTCGACCCGCTGGAGCTGCGCCGCCGCAACGAGCCCGAGGTCGATCCGCTGTCGGGCAAGCCCTTTTCCACGCGGTTCCTGATGGCGTGCTACGCGGAAGGCGCGAAGCGGTTCGGCTGGCCGGAGGCGCGGCCCGCGCCCGGCTCGCGACGCGAGGGCGAGTGGCTGATCGGGGTCGGCCTGGCGGCGTCGCTGCGCGGCAATTTCACCGTCAACGCGCAGGCGCGCGTGCGGATCGAACCCGACGGCACCGCAACGGTCGAGTGCGACATGACCGACATCGGCACCGGCACCTACACGATCCTGGCGCAGGTCGCGGGCGAGATGCTGGGGTTGCCGGTCGCACAGGTCGACGTGCGGCTGGGCGATACCGACCTGCCGCCGACCGCGGGATCGGGCGGTTCGTTCGGCGCGGGGTCGTCGGCAAGCGCCGTGGCGCTGGCGTGCGAGGATCTGCTGGTCGAGCTGGGGCGGCGGATGAACGCCGCGCCCGACGAGCTGGTGCTGCAGGACGGCCGGGTTCGCGCAGGCGACCGGGAGGCGACGCTCAGCGAATTGACGCGGGGCGCGCCGATCACGGCGCACGGCAAGACCGGGCCGGGCAAGGCAAGCCGGGCAACGTCGCAGGCGAGCCACGGCGCGCAGTTCGCCGAAGTGGCGGTGAATGCCGTCACCGGCGAGGTCAGGGTACGCCGCATGGTCGGGGTCTTCGATATCGGCCGCGTGCTGAACGAGAAGACCGCCCGCAGCCAGATTCTGGGCGGGATGATCTGGGGGATCAGCTATGCGCTGATGGAGCATGCGGTGATCGATCCGCGCACCGGCGCCTTCGTCACCCCCGACTTCGGCGAGTATCATGTCGCGGTATCGGCGGACGCGCCCGCGATCGAGATCGCCTTTGTCGGCGAGGTCGACGATCACGCCAACCCGATCGGGGCGAAAGGCGTAGGCGAGCTGGGCATATCGGGCGCCGGCGCGGCGGTGATGAATGCGATCTACAACGCGTGCGGCGTCCGGGTGTATGACCTGCCGATCACGCCCGACAAGCTGCTGGCGGGGTTGCCCGACGTCTAGCTGTTCACCGGTTCGGCACCAGGATCGCAAGGAAGAAGCATGGCCGAGAACGACTCCGTGATCGCCGCCGCCCGCGCGTGGCAGGGCGAACGGCTGGCGCTCGCCACGGTGGTGTCGACCTGGGGCTCGGCGCCGCGGCCGCGAGGGTCGCACATGCTGGTCGCGGCCGATGGGCGGTTCGAGGGCTCGGTCTCCGGGGGCTGCGTCGAGAACGACATCATGGCGACCGCCGCTGACGTGATCGCGGGCGCGCCGTTTCAGGTCAGGCGTTACGGGGTCGCCGACGCCGACGCCTGGGAGGTCGGCCTGCCGTGCGGCGGCGAGATCGCGGTGATGGTGCAGCCGGTCAGCGCCGAGGGCTTCGACCCGGCGCTGTTCGACCGCATCGCGGCGGCGCGCGACGAGGGCCGGGCGCTGACGGTCGCCACCGACCTGACGACCGGGCGCAGCGGCGTCGGGCCAGGGGCGACGGGCGAGGCGTTCCTCAACCGCTACGACCCGCCGCGCCGCCTGCTGATCGTCGGCGCGGTGCAGATCGCGCAGGCGCTGGCGCAGCTGGCGGCGACGCTGGGGGTGGAGACCACCGTCATCGACCCGCGCGGGCGATTCCTGACGGCCGAACGCTTTCCGGACGTCACGCTCGACGATCGCTGGCCGGACGAGGCGGTGGCGGCGCTCCGGCCCGATCCCGCGACCGCCGTCGTGACGTTGAGCCACGACACCAAGATCGACGACCCGGCGCTGTTCGCCGCGCTGCAGAGCGGGGCCGGCTATGTCGGCGCGCTCGGGTCGCGGCGGAGCCATGCGGCGCGGCGGGAGCGTCTGGCCGCGATGGGCGTTGGCGCGGCTGAACTGGATCGCATCGATGCGCCGGTCGGGCTCGACATCGGCGCGATCGGCCCGTCGGAGATCGCGCTGTCGATCGCGGCGGCGATGGTGGAGCGCTGGCACGGAGGTGGGCATGGCAGGTGATCCGTTGACGGTCGAAAAGACCATCCTGGTGCTGCTCGCGGCGGGCATGTCGCAGCGGTTCGGCGACACCGCCAAGCTGCACGAGGATTTTCTCGGCCGCCCCCTGGGGCTGCACGTCGCCGTCGCGCTGGAAGATATGCCGTTCCAGGAGAGGATCGCGATCGTCGACGCCGATCCGCTGCCTTATGATCAGCACGGCTATCGCGTGATGACCAACGCCGATCCCAAACAGGGCATGGCCTCATCGCTGCATCTGGGCGTCGATTGCGCAAAAGCACAGGGCGCGGACGCGGTGCTGATCGCGCTGGCCGACATGCCGCGGGTGACGGCGGCGCACGTCTATCGCCTGTTCGATGCCAGTGCCGGGCCGGACGCGGTGGTGGCGTCCAGCGACGGCGACCATCCCGTGCCGCCGGTGTTGTTCGGGCGGGGGCGGTTCGATGCACTGCTCGCGCTGCAGGGCAGCGAGGGCGCACGCGCGCTGATCCGCGGCGGGCGGCATGTCGTCGCCAGCACCGCGGAGCTGGTCGACATCGACACCCCCGCCGATCTGGAGAAGCTGCGCGCGCTGATCCACTCGCGCGCCGCGATCGACCGGGCGCAGGGGCGGATGACGGGTTAGCTGCTGGCCGCCAGGGTGCGGAGGCGCCTTAGGTCGACCTTGCCGAGCGGGGTCAGCGGCAGCGCGTCGAGCAGCAGGAGCGCGCGCGGGCGCTCGTGACGTGCGACCTCACCGGCGAGCCAGCCGGTCAGCGCCTCGGCCGTGACCGGCGCGGCAGGTTCGACGAAGGCGATCAGCCGCTGGCCGAAGCTCGCGTCGCCGACGCCAACTGCCGCCGCCGCCGCGACGGCCGGATGCCTGCGAAGCGCGGCCGCGACGTCGTCGGGATAGACATTCTCCCCGCCCGACACGATCATGTCGTCGGCGCGCCCGCGCAAGGTGAGCCGCCCCGCCGCGTCGATATGACCGAGGTCGCCGGTATCCTGCCAATCGCGCGCCACCGCGACCGGACTCTTGACGAGGACGCGGCCCGTCTCGCCTACCGGCAGCGCGGCGCCTTCGGCGTCGGCGATGCGCAATCTGACGCCAGGCAATGCGCGCCCGACGCTGCCCGGGGCGGCGTGCAGATCGGCGGGCCCGGCCAGCGTCGCGACGCCGCCTTCCGACGTCCCGTAGAGGTTGTGGAGCACCGGGCCGCAACGATCCAGCACCGCCGCCGCCAGCGCGGGCGATAACGGCGCGCCGCCGCAGACGACGCAGCCGATCCTGTCGAGCGCGCCGGCGCGGAGCAGCCGATCGAGCAGCGTCGGCACCAGCGTCACGATCGTCAGCCCCTCGCGCGCGATCAGGTCTTTGGCCTCGGCCGCGCCGGCCCGGCGGCGGAGGTGTAGCGTCTGGCCGAGCGCCAGCCCGACGAACAGCGCCGCCAGCCCGAAGCCGTGATGGAGCGGCGTCGCGTTGAGCCCGCGCCGGTGCCGCCCCAGGTCGAGCGCGCCGACCAGCCCCGCGAAGCTCCGCGCGAACGCGACGGGCGACGGCCGCCGCCGCGCCATCTTCGCCTGCCCGGTCGTGCCCCCGGTCATCACCGCGACCCCGCCGCCGCGGGCGCGCGGGAGCCTGGCCCTACCGGGAGTGAGCGCCGTCAGCGTGGCGCGGGGGACCGGCAGGCCGGTCGCCAGATCCGCGTCGTGGAGGAGCAGGTCGATCCTGACCCGCGCCACCAACGCGGCCAGCTGCGCCGCGGTCCAGTCCGGGTTGAGGAGCACCACGTCGGCGCCGGTCCGGGTGGCGGCGAACAGCGCGCGGACAAACGCCACGCCGTCACTCCCGAGCAGCGCGATGCGCCGGCCGGGGCCAAGCCCGTGATCACGTCGCAGCCCCGCCGCCAGCGCGCGCACCTCCGTCGCGAGCTGCATGTAGCTGACCCGCTCCACGCCGTCGTCGAGCGCCGTCCGATCGCCGTACCGCCATGCCCCCGCCGCGAGCAGCGCCGCGGGGTTCGGCCCTTCTCTCGCTGCGCCCAAGCCGAGCGCCGCGGCGGTTCGCGGCGACAACAGCCCCGCCCGCCACAGCGCCGCCCATTCAGCCATGCCGCTTCGCCCAGGCGACCGACACCCGTTCCCACAGCGGCCGGATCGCCGCCGACGCCGCCGCGGCGCCGAACAGCCACCATGGCCGCCAATAGGCCCGCCGCGTCACCAGCAGCCGCGCGATCACCCGCGCCGCATGGTCCGGCGTCATCGCGGGAACGCGGTCATAAGCGGCGGTCGGCGCGATCATGCGGGTGCGGACCAGCGGCAGATACGCCGTGCCGGCCGCCACCCCCGCCGCGACCAGCTCGGGCCGCACCGCGCGCAGCCACTGGTCGAATGCCGCCTTCGACGCCTGGTACGCGGCCCAGCCGGGCGGCGGCGGCAGCAGCAGGTTGGCGGCCGCGACGCTGACGACCTGCCCGCCACGGTCGCGCAGGCCAGGGCCGAGCGCCGACACCAGCCGCGCGGGCGCCGTGTAGTTGAGTGCGATCGTGCGCCCGACGTCCTGCGGCCGGCCGGTCGACGCCCAGAAGCCGCGGCGAATCGACTTGCCCGCGTTGCTGACCAGGATGTCGACCGGCGGGAGTGCGGCGATCAGCGCCTCGACCGCGGCCGGGTCGGTCAGGTCGCAGGCGACTGCCATTGCCTGGCCACCCGCCGCGACCACGGCGTCGCACACCGCGTCGAGCTTGTCCGCTGTCCGCGCGACCAGAATCAGCGCCGCTCCCGCTCGTCCGAGCAGCAGCGCCAGTGCCTCGCCGATCCCGAAGCTGGCGCCGGTGAGGAGCACCGTCCTGCCACCGACCGCGCGGCGGAGGCGGGCGTCGCTCAGCCGCGGGCGGGGGAAGAGGATGCGGTCGAGGAGCGGCACGGGGGAAGGCTAGATTGAAAGCGGCGTGACGCAAGCGCGCCGCCGCAAAGCCGCGTCGTCGATCGTAGCTGCGCTACGCCGGCCGCGCTGGCGCGTCTCGCGCCCAGCTCCGCTGGGGCGCGTGCGCGCTGCGCGTCACTCGTGCCGCAATGCGTCGATCGGGTTCAGCCCCGCCGCGCGGCGCGCCGGAAAATAGCCGAACACCACCCCGATCACCGCGGAGATCGCAAACGCGATCACGTTGATGGACGGCACGAACAGCCACGGCACCTGGATCAGCGGCGTGATCAGCGCGATCACGCCCTGCGCCACGACCAGCCCGATCAGCCCGCCCAGGCACGACAGCGCCACCGCCTCGACCAGGAACTGGAGCAGCACCTCGCGGGCCACCGCGCCGATGGCGAGGCGGATGCCGATCTCGCGCGTCCGCTCGGTGACGCTGACCAGCATAATGTTCATGATGCCGATGCCGCCCACCACCAGGCTGATCGCGGCGACCACCGCGACGATGGAGGTCAGCAGCGTCGTCGTCCCGGTCAGCGTGTCGGAGATCTGCTTGGTATCGAAGATGTTGAAATCGTCGTCCTTGCCGGGCGTGATGCCACGGCGTTCGCGCAGCAGGTCGGTCATCGACGCCTGCACCGAGGCCGTCGAGAAGCGGCTGTCGACGCCGACCAGCATCAGCCGGATGTCGCGGCTGCCGGTGAAGCGGCGCTGCACCGCCTTGATCGGCATGATGACGGTATCGTCCTGATCGCCGCCGAATCCCGCCTGGCCTCGGGTCGTCAGCACGCCGATGATGTCGCACGACACCGCGCCGACGCGGAAGCGTTTGCCGACCGCATCGGTATTCGCGAACAGGTTCTTCCTGACCGTGTTGCCGATGATGCAGACCGCCTTGCCCGCCGCTTCCTCCGCGCCGGTCCAGTAACGGCCGTTCGCCAGCGGCCAGGGCTGAACCTGAAAGATCGCGCCGGTGGTGCCATTGACCGTGGTCGACCAGTTCGCGCCTTCGTAGATCGCGGTCGCGGTCGCCGACGCCTGCGGCGCGACGGCGGTGACGCCCGCCAGCTGGGTGGCGATCGCGGTCACGTCCTCGGGCTTGAAGTCGGGCGGGCGCGGGCCGCCGCCGCCGCGGCCGAAGCCCTGGCCCGGGCGGACCTGAAGGATGTTGGTGCCGAGCGCGCTGATCTGCTGCTGCACCGCGGCGGTGGTCGCCTTGCCCAGCGTCACCATCGTCACCACCGCACCGACGCCGATGATGATGCCGAGGATGGTCAGGAACGAGCGCAGCTTGTGCCGCGCGATCGAACGCAGCGCGAGGAGCAAGGTGGTGCCCAGCATTCTAGTTCCTCCCCGGCACGGGGAGGGGGACCATGCGCACCATGGTGGAGGGGGCAGGCCACGGGCAGGCTGCTCGCGGCGAGCCCCCTCCACCACGGCCTGCGGCCGCGGTTCCCCTCCCGGTGCCGGGGAGGATCATGCTACCCTCTCTCCCTGCCGGTGCTGCGCTTCGATGTGCTCGACCAGCCCGTCCTTGAAACGCACCACCGTTCGCGCGAACGCCGCCATGTCGGGTTCGTGCGTCACCATCAGCACGGTGATGCCGCTGTCGCGGTTGAGCGAGGTCAGCAGCTGCATGATCTCGACCGAGCGTTCGCTGTCGAGATTGCCGGTCGGCTCATCGGCGAGCAGCACGTCGGGCTGGGTCACGATCGCGCGCGCAATGGCGACGCGTTGCTGCTGCCCGCCGGACAGCTCGGCGGGGGTATGGTCCCACCAATTCGCCAGCCCGACCTTGTCGAGCGCGCCCATCGCAAGGTCGCGCCGCGCCCGCTTCTCGTCGCCGCGATAGAGCAGCGGCAGCTCGACATTTTCCAGCGCGGTGGTGCGCGCGAGCAGGTTGAACCCCTGGAACACGAAGCCGAGATAGCGCCGCCGGAGCAGCGCGCGCTGGTCGCGGTCGAGGCTCTCGACATGGTGGCCGCGGAACCGGAACGAGCCCCCGGTCGGCACGTCGAGGCAGCCCAGGATATTCATCGTCGTCGACTTGCCCGACCCCGACGCGCCCATGATCGCGACAAAATCGCCCGCCGCGATGTCGAGATCGACGCCCTTCAGCGCCTGGAAAGCGGTGGCGCCGGCGCCATAGGTCTTGGTGACGTTGCGCAGCGCGATGAGTGGTTCGCTCATCCTCCCTCCACTTCGGAAGCAAGGGAGATCACTGCGCCGCCCCCTGCCGCCGCGATCCGCTCGCGCCGCCCCCGCTGCCGCGGGTCGCGGTCGTGCTCGCCGTCGCCAGCACACCGGTGATGACCTGCATCCCGGGCCTGAGGTCGCCGCCTGTGACCTCGGTCAGCGAGCCGTCGGTATCGCCGGTGACGACGCGGACCGCCTGCGGCGTACCGTCTGCGCCCTTGACGTACACCGTCTGCGTGCCGCCACGGCCCACGGTGGCGGTGCGGGCGGCGCGGGCCGGCCCGCGAAAGGTCAGCGACCCGGCGATGCCGCCCGCCGCCGCCTGCCCGCTGCTCGGCTTGAAGCGCAGCGCCGCGTTGGGCACCAGCAGCACATTGTGCTTGTCGGCCGTGACGATGTCGGCGGTTGCGGTCATGCCCGGCCGCAGCTGTCCGTTGGGGTTGGCGACCGACAGATCGGCGGCGTAGCTGACCACCTGTCCAGTGGTGCTGGTGGTGGTCGCCGTCGAGCTGGCCGAGCTGACCGTCAGGTTGGAGCCGACGTCGACGCGCGTGATCTGGGCCGGAAAGGTGCGGCCCGGAAAGGCGTCGACGGTGAAGCTCGCCTTTTGTCCGGTCTGGACCGAGCCGACGTCCGCCTCGTCGATCGCGACCTCCAGCTTCATCCGCGTCAGATCCTCGGCGATGACGAACAGCGTGGGCGTGTTGAACGAAGCGGCGACGGTCGCGCCCGGATCGATCTGACGCGCCAGCACGACGCCGGAGACGGGCGAGCGGATGATCGAGCGGGCGCGCTGCGTCTGCGACTGGCCCAGCTGCGCGCGCGCGGCGGCGACCTGCGCCTGCGCGACCCGCAGCGCCGCGACCGCGCGCTGGGCGTTGGCGCGCCCGGTCTGCAGCTCGGTCGCGGACGGCACGCGGCCGTTGGACAGGCGGTACACCTCCTGCAGCCGCGCAAGCTGCGCCTGCGCCTCGCCGACGGTCGCCTGCGCCTGCGCGACCTGCGCCTGGTTGGCGGCGAGCGTCGCCTGGCCGGCGCGGATCTGGTCATCGATCTGCTGCGGATCGATCAGCGCCAGCGGCTGGCCGGCGGTGACATGGTCGTTGACGTCCACCACCACGCGCGTGACCAGCCCCGACAGCTGCGAGCCGACCGTCACCTGATTGGTCGGCGCGAGCTTGCCCGTCGCGGAGACGCTGACCGTCAGGTCGCCGCGCGTCACCGGCACGGTCGCATAATCCTGCACCGCGCCGCTGCCGACGACGATCCGGTGGACCAGCAGCAGGAGGAGCACGACGCCGAGCGCGACCAGCGCCCATTTCGCCCAGCGGCGCCAGGCGGGCGCGGGCTTCACGCCCAGGAAATCGTCGAGGTTCTGATCGGCCATCAGCGGGTGCCTGTGCTGGGGATCGGGGTGCGCCCGTCGGGAAGGGTTGCTGCGTCCCAGCCGCCGCCGAGTGCCGCGTAGAGCTGGACCAGCGCGGTCGCGCGGTCCGCCTGCGCGCCGGTCAGCCCGTTGCGCGCGGACAGCAGCGACAGTTCCTGCTGCTGCAGCGTCGTGAAATCGGTCAGCCCGGTGCGATATTGCGACCGGCCCAGGATCGCGGAATTGTTCGCCGCCTCCAGCGCGATCGCGAACTGCTGCTCACGCGTTTGCGCCGCGGTATAGGCGGTCAGCGCGTTCTCGACATCCTCCAGCGCGGTCAGCACAATGCCCTTGTAGGCCGCGAACGCGGTGTCGGCCGCCGCCTCCTGCCCGCGCACCTGCGAGCGCAGGCGGCCGCCGTTGAAGATCGCCTGGGTCAGCCCCGCGAACAGTCCGCCGGTGATGACGTTGGCGATGCTGCCGAGCGAGGCGGCGTCCGTGTTGACGTTGCCCGTGATGGTAAACGCCGGGTACAGCTGCGCCCTGGCGACGCCGATCCGCGCGGTCGCGGCGGCGAGCGTGCGCTCGGCGGCGCGCACGTCGGGGCGCTGGCGCAGCACGTCGGCGGGGATGCCCGCCCCCACCGGCGCGCCGGCCGGGATCGGCTGCACCGCCGCCAGCTCGGGGCGGAGCGCGCCGGGCGCCTGGCCGGTCAGCACGCCCAGCCGCGCGACCGCGGCCTCATATTGCTGCTCCAGCTGCGGCACGGTGGCGGCGGTCTGCGCCCGCTGGCTGCGCGCCTGTTCGGCGTCGAGCGAGGAGACCAGCCCCGCCTGGACGCGAAAGCCCGCGATCTCCAGATTGTCGTCCTGGATGGCGAGCGACGCACGCGCGTTGGCGATCTGCGCCTGATAGCCGCGCGCGAGCACATAGTTGCGCGCGACTTCGCTGGTGACGGAGACGAGCACGGTCGCATAGTCGAACCGCGACGCCTCGTTCTCCGCGCGGCCCGCCTCGACGGTGCGACGGACCTCACCGAACAGCCCGACCTGGTACTGCGCATCGAGGCCGAGGCTGAAACTGTCGCCCGCCGACCGGGTGATGGTCGTCGTGGTGCCGGTGGCCGGGTTGGTGATCGTGCTGCTGCCGCCGCGGATGTCGATCGAGCGGTTGTACCCGGCCGAGCCGCTGAGCGTCGGCAGCAGCGTGGCGCGGCTCTGCACCAGCGCCTCGCGCGCCTGGCGGAGGCGGCCGACCGCCTGGGCAAGGTCGGTGTTGTTCGTCCGCGCCTGCTCGACTAGCCTGGAGAGTTCCGGATCGTCGAAGCGGCGCCACCAGGCGGTCAGGTCCTGCGGCGTCGCGAGCGCGGGGACCGAATAGGCTTCGGGCACGCCGAGTTCCGTCGCGGTGCGGGGGTGGTAGTCAGGCCCGACGGTACAGCCAGCCAGCACCGCGGCGAGCGCAAGGGTGGCGGCCCAGGGACGAACGGCACGGCGCATCGCCAGCGCATGTGGGCGGCGGGGATGTTTCAGTCCAGTATCATTATGTCGCAGAGTGTCGCGCAGCCTTTACGCGCCGCTTCGTGATACCCGACATGGCCACCAGCGCGGCCAGCCGCCGATGCGCCGTCAGTCAGCCGCGGCGGTTCACTCCAGCTCCAGGATCACCTGATCGACCGCCAGGCTGTCGCCCGCCTTGGCCTCGACGCTCTTGACCCGGCCTGTCTTTCCAGCGCGCAGGATGTTCTCCATCTTCATCGCCTCCACCACCGCCAGCGGCTGGCCCGCCTCGACCTTGTCGCCCGCGGCTGCGTCGAGGCGGACGAGAAGGCCGGGCATGGGGGCGAGGAGGAAGCGGCTGAGGTCGGGGGGGACCTTGTCGATCAGGTGGTGCGCGTAGGCCGCGGCCAAGGCGGGGAGCACGCGCGCGGAGTGCGACGCGCCGCGGGTCGTCAGACGGAACCCGGTGCGGGTGCGCGCGAGCCTGACCGCCAGCGGCGTGCCGTCGGTCTCGACATGGACCAGCCGGTCGCCCGGCGTGTATTCGAGCGCGAGGTCGAGTTCATCGCCGTCGACCACCACCGTGTCGCGGGCGAGCAGCACCTGATGCTGCTGGCTGCCGATGCGGACGACCCATTCGCCCGGCGGCGGCAGGCGCTTGCCCAGTTGGCCGTCGGTGCGCCGCGCGCGGTCGGCCTCCGCGGTCGCCGCGAACGCCGCCACCGCCGCCAGCGTGCGGAGCAGATCGGGCGAAGCGGGGGCGCCGTGGAAGCCGTCAGGATATTCCTCGGCGATGAAGCCGGTAGTGAGCGCGCCCTCACGAAAACGCGGGTGCTGCATGAGCGCCGACAGGAAGTCGATGTTGTTGCCCACACCCTCGACCACGAACCGGTCCAGCGCGGCGACCTGCGCGTCGATCGCGGCGTCGCGGGTCGGCGCCCAGGTGACGAGCTTGGCGATCATCGGGTCGTAGAAGATCGACACCTCGCCACCCTCGCGCACCCCGTCGTCGACGCGGGTGTAGCCTGCACGATCCTCCCCGCTCGCGGGGAGGGGGACCGCCGCCCGCAGGCCGGTGGTCGAGGGGGCGGGCGGCGCGCGGTGCGCTGGCGGCCCGCCCGCTCCGTCAGCGCCTTGCGCTGCCACCTCCCCGTCCCGGGGAGGAGCATAGGGTGTGTCCTCACTCTCCGGCGGTTGGTAGCGGACGAGGCGACCGGTTGAGGGCAGAAAGCCGCGATACGGGTCTTCGGCGTACACCCGGTTCTCGATCGCCCAGCCGTTCAGCCGCACGTCGTCCTGCCCGAACGCGAGCTTCTCGCCCGCCGCAACGCGGATCATCTGCTCGACCAGATCGAGCCCGGTCACCGCCTCCGTCACCGGGTGCTCGACCTGGAGCCGGGTGTTCATCTCGAGGAAGTAGAAGCTTTCGCCGGTCGTATCCGCGCCGCTAACAATCAGCTCGACCGTCCCCGCCGAATAGTAGCCGACCGCCTGGGCCAGCGCGACCGCCTGCTCGCCCATCGCCTTGCGCATCGCCGGCGTGACGAAGGGCGACGGCGCCTCCTCGACGACCTTCTGGTGGCGGCGCTGGATCGAGCATTCGCGCTCGCCGAGATAGAGGACGGTGCCGTGCTGGTCGCCGAGCACCTGGATCTCGATGTGGCGCGGGGACTCGATGAACTTCTCGATGAAGACGCGGTCGTCGCCGAAGCTGGCGAGCCCCTCACGCTTGGTCGCCTCGAACCCCTCGCGCACGTCCTGCTCGCTGTACGCCAGCCGCATCCCCTTGCCGCCGCCGCCGGCGGACGCCTTCATCATCACCGGGTAACCGATCCCGGACGCGATCTCGACCGCATGGTCGGTGCTGTCGATCTCGCCGAGGAAGCCGGGGACGACGTTGACCCCCGCCGCCTTGGCGAGCTTCTTCGATTCGATCTTGTCCCCCATCGCCGCGATGGCGTTGGGCGGCGGACCGACAAACGCTATCCCCGCGTCGGCGCAGGCACGCGCGAAGCTCTCGCGCTCCGACAGGAAGCCGTAGCCGGGGTGGATACAGTCGGCCCCCGTCGCGTGCGCCGCGGCGAGGATAAGCTCCGCCTTGAGGTACGACTCCGCCGCCGGCGCCGGCCCGAGCCGCACGCTCTCGTCCGCCATCAGCACATGCGGCGCGCGGGCGTCGGCGTCGGAATAGACCGCGACCGTTGCAATCCCCATCCGCTTGGCCGTGCGCATCACCCGGCACGCAATCTCGCCGCGGTTGGCGACCAGGAGCTTTTTGAACATCTCGGGCGCGACTCTTCGGGTTCGTTCGGCTGTACGACTGGGGCCGGCGCCCGTATGTCGCGCCCGCGGTCGGGTGACAATGCCCCCTGTTCGATCGTCCGCATCCAGCGGAGGACCATCTTTCGTGCCTTTGTGTCGATGCCGCCAGGCAAGTCGCGGCGCAATCCAGGCCTTGGGAGGAAAACGAGGTGACGAACACATCGGACTGCGCCATCTGCTACGTCGCAGACGAGAACTTCCTCTTTGCGACACTCGCATCGGCATTGTCGCTGCGCCGCTTCGTTCCGGCCGAACAGGCGGAGATCCTGCTGTTCCTGACCGGCAAGCCGCAGCGCGACCTCGCGAAACTCGACGCTGATCTCGACCGGCTGGGAGTGCGATTGATGCCGCTCCTTGACGACGACGTCTTCCGGCTGACGGCGGAACGCTGGCGTCAAAGTCACATCTCCGTGGCCACGCTGGGCAGACTGCTCATCGGCGAGACCGTCGCCAAGACGCATCGGCGGATGCTGTACGTCGATGGCGACACCTATTTTGCGCGGGACCCCAGCGCACTGCTGCGACACCGCGCCTCGCCCGGGACGATCTGGGCCGCCGACGACATCATCAGCTACAATCGCTTCGATCATGGCCGGCTCGGCACCGCCGCCCGCCGATACCTGGATGATCTCGGCATTCCGGCCGACCAGCGGTATTTCAATTCCGGCATCATCCTTGCCGACGTCGCGACGTGGCGGGCGATGGCGGCAGAGGCGCTCGACGTTTATATGACGCGAAGCGATCACTGCGTGAATTACGATCAGAGCGCGCTGAACATCGTCGCCGGCTCGCGGCGGTCGCCGTTGCCGATCCGCTGGAACTTCCAAACCGGCTTCGCCGACCTCAAGCTAGCCTCCGCGGTGGAGCCGGCCATCCTGCACTTCACGGGATCGATAAAGGCCTGGCACGGCCCGCTGCAGCCGTGGCAGGACCTGTTTCCCTTCTACCAGGAGGTCGAGCAACGGGTGGCGCACATCGTCGCGCGTCCGGCATGGCCGGACCAACAGATCGCCGAGCGCAACGCCATCAGCCGCCGCAATTACCGCAAGCTGCACCTCATGTTTGCGCACCGCGTCTGGCGCAAGCGACGCCAGATCATCGCCGCCGAACGGCAGGCGGCCCGGAATTTCGGGTCGGACTAGGCGGCGCCGTGCTCTACGCTTCGCCGACCCGGCGCCGAGACTTGCCAATCCTCGGCGGCTCGCTGGTCAGGACGGCGAGGGCTCCTCTCCCCGCCCCGCCGCATAGCCCGCCAGCGCGGCCGCGTAAAAGGGCGCGGCGCGGCGTTCGTGTTCGCCCGCGGACTGCGCGGCGATGCCGGCCGCGACCTTGTGCACTGCCGCCTTGCTCAGCGCGTCGAGTGGTGCGACCGCGATGCCGATCGTGAACAGCAGCGCGCCCGTCTGCGGCAGCCGCCTGATCGTCTGGCGCTCGCAGCGGACGAACAGCGTTTCGCCCACATTCGCAGTAGTGACGTGCGCGAACCGCGCCGCCGGATCGTCGGTGGGCAAATACCGCCACGCATCGGTCGGCACGACAAACCAGTTGGCGCGCCCGAACACCGGCCCGGCGGGGAGCGTGCGGAAGAAATGGTCGACACCGTCCGCCAGCTGTTCGGCATAGCCGTGGATCGGGGCGTGGACGGCGGTGAGCGGCAGGCCGACCTTGTCGGCGAGCCGCCAGTCGGTCGGGAATGCAACCGCCCCGGCGGTGAGGCGGTATTGGCCGTCGGCGGCGGGCTGGAGCAGGCACAGATCCTCCCAGCGCGCCCGCGCCGCCTTGGCTAGACCGCCTTCGACGCCGAGCATCGCCGCCGTCTCCGCCCCCGCGGCATCCGCCTCGGGCAGCAACCGGACGGCGTCGGCATGCGCGTCGAACGCCGCAGCACGCGTGGCACGATCGGGATGCGGCCGCAGCCACGCGGCCTCCGGCACCCGCCGCAGCCCCATCGCCAGTGCGCCACCGCCCCGCCCGGCGCCGACCAGCGCCTCGACGGTGAAGCCGAGCGTCACCGCGGTTTGCGCGCCAGATACACGCCGACCGCCATCACGGTCAGGCCGAGCACCCGGCGTGCGGTGATCGCCGTCCGCAGCGCGCCGAACAGGCCGAGATGGTCGATCGCCGCCGCCGCGATCAGCTGGCCTAGCAGCACGAAGAACACCGCATTGCCGACGCCGATCCGCGGCGCTGCCCAGGTGATCGACAGGATGTAGAACACCACGAAGACCGCGCCGGCATAAAGATAGGCGGGCGTCGCGGCGACGCTGCCGGCGCGGGGCAGCCCGGTGAAGGCGAGCGTGAGGCACGACAGCAACAGCCCGCCCGCGAACAGCGCCGCCGTCGCCGCCGCCGGACTCCCGAGATGCTGGCCGAGTCCGGCGTTGAGCGTCGCCATCAGCGGGATGCCGATCCCGGTGGCAAACATCAGCGCGGCGATCCCCGCAAAGGCGGCGGCGGAGGACGACGCGGTCACTCCGCCGCGTCGGCGGGCGGCATGTTGTGGCCGAGCAGGCGCAGCACCTCTTCGGCGGCGGCGATCAGGTTGGTGCCGGGACCGAAGATCGCCTGCACGCCCGCGTCCCGCAGCGTCTGGTAATCCTGCGCGGGAATGACGCCGCCGGCGATCACCTTGATGTCGGCGCGGCCGGCATCGCGGAGGTGACCGATCAGCTCGGGGATCAGCGTCTTGTGCCCTGCCGCGAGGCTGGACGCGCCGACCACATCGACCGCGCGCTCGATCGCCAGCGCGGCGGCTTCCTGCGGAGTCTGGAACAACGGACCCGGCACGATGTCGAAGCCGAGGTCGCCGAACATGCTCGACACCAGATTGGCGCCGCGGTCGTGGCCGTCCTGCCCCATCTTGGCGACGAGCATCCGGGGCCTGCGGCCGAGCCGGCGTTGGGTGGCGGCAACGCCGTCCTCCAGCGCCGTCCAGCGCGCGTCGGCGTCGTACGCGCCGCCATAGATGCCGCTGACAGGGGTCGGCTGTGTGCCGTAGCGGCCGAACACATCCTCCAGCGCCAGGCTGATCTCGCCCAGTGTCGCGCGGGTGCGCGCCGCATCGACGGCCAGCGCGAGCAAGTTGCCGTCGCCCCGCGCGCCGTCGCGTAGCGCGTCCAGCGCGGCCCGGCACGCCGCCTCGTCGCGCGTCGCTTTGACCCGGCCGATCCGCGCCACTTGGGCCTCGCGCACCGCGTGGTTGTCGACGTCTAGGATGTCGAGCGCGTCGTCGTTCGCGGGCCTGTACTTGTTGACCCCGACGATCACGTCCTCGCCGCGGTCGACGCGCGCCTGCCTGGCGGCGGACGCCTGCTCGATCATCGCTTTGGGCCAGCCGGCGGCGACGGCGTTGGCCATGCCGCCCTCAGCCTCGGCGCGCTCAATCAGCGCCCAGGCCTTGTCGGCAAGCTCGGCGGTCAGCGCCTCGACATAATAGCTGCCGCCGAGCGGATCGACGACCTTCGTGATCCCCGTCTCCTCCTGCAACACAAGCTGCGTGTTGCGGGCGATGCGGGCGGAGAAGTCGGTCGGCAGCGCGATCGCCTCGTCGAGCGCGTTGGTGTGGAGCGACTGCGTGCCGCCCAATGCCGCCGCCATCGCCTCGATGGTCGTGCGGATCACGTTGTTGTAGGGGTCGGATTCCTGCAAGCTCACGCCGCTGGTCTGGCAATGCGTGCGCAGCATCTTCGACCGCTCGCTCTTGGCGCCGAGCATCGTCATCGCGCGATGCCAGAGCAACCGCGCGGCGCGCAGCTTCGCGACCTCGAAGAAGAAGTTCATCCCCATGTTGAAGAAGAACGACAGCCGCCCCGCAAAGGCGTCGATGTCCTGCCCCGCCGCCTGCGCCGCGCGGACATAGGCGATGCCGTCCCCCAGCGTGAAGGCGAGTTCCTGGACGATCGTCGCCCCGGCTTCCTGGATATGGTAGCCGCTGATCGAGATGCTGTTGAACTTGGGCATTTCGGCGCTGGTGTAGGCGATGATGTCCGACACGATCCGCATCGAGGGTTCGGGCGGATAGATGTACGTGTTGCGGACCATGAACTCCTTCAGGATGTCGTTCTGGATCGTCCCGTCCAGCTTGGCGCGCGGCACGCCCTGCTCTTCGCCGGCGACGATGAAGAAGGCGAGGATCGGGATCACCGCGCCGTTCATCGTCATGCTGACCGACATCTGATCGAGCGGAATGCCGTCGAACAGGATCTTCATGTCCTCAACGCTGTCGATCGCGACGCCCGCCTTGCCGACATCGCCGACGACACGGGGGTGGTCGCTGTCGTAACCGCGATGGGTGGCGAGATCGAAGGCGACCGACAGCCCCTTCTGCCCCGCGGCAAGGTTGCGGCGGTAGAAGGCGTTCGATGCCTCGGCGGTCGAGAAGCCGGCATATTGCCGGATCGTCCAGGGCCGGCCGGCATACATCGATGCACGCACGCCGCGGGTGAAGGGCGCGAAGCCAGGAAGGCCGGGGTCCGCCGCCACGTCCGCGGCGGTGTAGAGCGGCTTGACGTCGATCCCCTCCGGCGTGCGCCAGGTCAGGTCGGCGCCCTTGACCTCCTTCGCCGCCAGCGCCTGCCATGCCGCGACGCCGGGATCCGCCGCGGCTGGCGGCGACGGTTCGCGGGCAGGCGGCGCGCTGCCCGCGTCCTCGCCGATATTCTGTTCGATGGTCGGTTGCTCGGATGCCGGCATCACGCCCCTCTGAACGCGGGCTTTCGCTTCTGCAAGAAGGCCGTGCCGCCCTCCATCGCATCGCCCGAGCCGCCCGCGATGCGCTGCGCGACGGCCTCGCGATTGAGCGCATCGGCATAACCATCCATGCCGAGGATGATGTTCCGGCGCATCAGCCCCAAGGCCAGTGTCGGTCCCGCCGCCAGCCGCGTTGCCAGCGCGAGCGCCTCCGGCATCAGCTGATCGTCCGGCACCGCCTTGTGGATCAGCCCCCACTCGGCCGCCTTGTCCGCGCCGATCTTCTCGCCGAGCATCATCATCTCGGTCGCGCGCGCCTTGCCGACGAGACGCGGCAGCATCCACGACGCGCCGCCGTCGGGCACCAGCCCGATATTGACGAACGCCTGGAGGAAATAGCCCGACGCGCCCGCGATCACGAAGTCCGCCGCCAGCGCTATCGAACAACCGACACCGGCCGCCGGGCCGTTGACGGCGCTGACGGTCGGTACGTCCAGCTCGGCCAGCTTCATCATCAGCGGGTTATAATGCCTGGTCAGCGCCTGATGGCTCGCCTGTCCGCCACGGGCCGAGCCATTGCCCCGCGCCTGCAGGTCCGCGCCGGAGCAGAACGCCCGCCCCGTGCCGGTGATCAGCACCGCCCGCGCGCCGTCGATCCGGTCGAGCGCTGCGGAGAGCTCGTCGGCCATGTCGAGCGACGCGGCATTGAGCCGGTCGGGCCGGTTGAGGGTGAGCAGCAGCACGTCGTCGCGCCGCTCGGCGAGGATGGTCTGGTAGTCGGGCACAGTCGCTCCCCCGATGGTCAGTGGTTGCCCTTAGGCGTTTCCATCAGTTCCACCAACACACCGCCCATGTCCTTGGGATGGACGAAGACGATCGGCGTGCCGTGCGCGCCGATCCGGGGTTCGCCCAGCACGGTCGCGCCCTTCGCCTTCAGGTCGGCGACCGCGGCATGGATGTCGGGCACTTCGAAGCAGACGTGGTGCTGCCCACCGGCGGGGTTCTTGCGCAGGAAGCCGGCGATCGGGGAGGCGTCGTCATACGGCTCGATCAGTTCGATCTGGGTGTTGGGCGCGTCGATGAAGCAGACGCGCACGCCCTGCGCGGGGAGGTCGAACGGCGCACCGATCGCGGTAGCGCCGAGGAGGGTGCGATAGGTCTCGATCGAGCGGGCGATCGAGGGGGTGGCGACACCGACATGGTTGAGGCGGCCGAGCGTCACGTTCGAACATCCGCAAAGGGCAAGTTTGCCCTCCAGACTGCGAGATCACCCTCAACGTAACCATTTAGGTATGCGCGCACCTGAGTGTCAGACGTGAGCCATGATGCAGCCGCTTGCATCCGTTCTACGGGTGGATTGCTCATGTGAGCCCACCGAAGCAGAGTCTCTCTTGAAATAGCAACGTGCGGGTAATCTGGTGGCAGAGGCTTCGTTTCAAACGACATTTTCCCTTCCTCCACAATCAGAGCTGCGATACGCCAAATTGATCCCGCGTGATCTCACATAACATCTCGTCGCCTTCATCCAAGTTGCTGACAAAAACCGGGTTTCGCAATGCCTTTTCCAAGAGCTCTTTTGCCTGAGGCAATTTCCGCTGATCCCACAGCCAATTGACGCGAGTCACAGTTTGGTAAAACTTGATATAGATGGGGTCGACACCGTATGGCCCAGGAGGAGGAAGTTGCTCGGGTCGAGCGGGCACCACATTGGCAAACGTCTGACCCGATCGGACATGAGACACGGCTCGCTGGTTGACACCGAAAAAGGCAGCAATCGTCTCGTTCTTGTCCCCACGCCCGACCATGCCCTTGATGATCGCTGCATCTCGATCGGTCAGTTCCTGTTGATCTCCGTGAAGCTTGCTCATCGACTCGCCTCTCCACTAGAGCGGGATGTTGTCGTGCTTCTTCCATGGATTCTCAAGCTGCTTGCCTCGTAGCTTGCGCAAGCCCAGCGCGACCCGCCGCCGCGTCGAGTGCGGCTGGATCACCTCGTCGATGAAGCCCTTGCTGGCCGCGACGAACGGGTTGGCGAAGCGGGCCTCGTACTCGGCCGTGCGTTCGGCGATCTCCTCCGGCGTGCGGCCGCGGAAGATGATCTCGACCGCCCCCTTCGCGCCCATCACCGCGATCTCGGCGGTCGGCCAAGCGTAGTTGAGGTCGCCCCGCAGGTGCTTCGACGCCATCACGTCGTAGGCGCCGCCATAGGCCTTGCGGGTGATCACCGTGATCTTGGGCACGGTCGCCTCGGCATAGGCGAACAGCAGCTTGGCGCCGTGCTTGATGATGCCGTTATGCTCCTGGGCGGTGCCGGGCAGGAAGCCGGGGACGTCGACGAAGGTCACGATCGGGATCTCGAACGCGTCGCAGAAGCGCACGAAACGCGCCGCCTTCTTCGACGAGTTGATGTCGAGCACGCCCGCCAGAACGAACGGCTGGTTGGCGACGATGCCGACGGTGCGGCCCTCGACGCGCCCGAAACCGCAGATGATGTTGGCGGCGTGGGCTGGCTGGACCTCGAAGAAGTCGCCCTCGTCCACCACCTTCCGGATCAGCTCGTGCATGTCGTAGGGCTGGTTGGCGCTGGCCGGGATCAGCGTGTCGAGCGAGTCCTCCACCCGGTCCCACGGATCGCTGGTCGGCCGCTCGGGCACGCCTTCCCGGTTCGACAGCGGCAGGAAGTCGATGAAGTCGCGTGCGGCAAGCAGCGCCTCGATGTCGTTCTCGAACGCGACGTCCGCCACCGAGGTCTTGGTCGTATGCGTCACCGCGCCGCCCAGTGCCTCCTGCGTCACCACCTCGTTGGTCACCGTCTTGACCACGTCGGGGCCGGTGACGAACATGTAGGAGGAGTCCTTCACCATGAAGATGAAGTCGGTCATCGCCGGCGAATAGACCGCGCCGCCAGCACAAGGCCCCATGATAAGGGAGAGCTGCGGCACGACGCCTGACGCCAGCACGTTGCGCTGGAACACCTCGGCATAGCCGCCGAGCGACGCGACGCCTTCCTGGATGCGCGCGCCGCCCGAATCGTTGAGCCCGATCACCGGCGCGCCGACCTTCATCGCCATGTCCATGATCTTGCAGATCTTCTGCGCATGCCGTTCCGACAGCGAGCCGCCGAAGACGGTGAAGTCCTGGCTGAACACGAACACCAGCCGCCCGTTGATCGTACCGCTCCCGGTGACCACGCCGTCGCCCGGCACAACCTGGTCCGCCATGCCGAAGTCGGTCGCGTTGTGCTCGACGAACATGTCGAGCTCCTCGAACGAGCCCTCGTCGAGCAGCACGTCGAGCCGCTCGCGCGCGGTCAGCTTGCCCTTGGCGTGCTGCGCGTCGATGCGCTTCTGCCCGCCGCCCAGGCGAGCAGCGGCGCGGCGGCGTTCCAGTTCGGCGATCGTCGAGGACATTCAGGCTCCTTCGCCCGCCCCTTTCAGCGAAACGGCGGCCGCGTCAAACCTTGACCACCCCGCGTTCGATCAGGCTTTCGGCGGTGTCGACGATCGTCTCCTCGGCCGGCCGCGGCGTCCAGCCGAGAACATCGTGCGCGTGTGTTGCGGGCGTCGCGCGGGTGCGGCCGATCTCGCCGGTGATCTGGCGCACCATCGGGTCGAACAGCGCGACGACGCGCAGCACCCAGCCGGGCAGCCGCCGCGTCGGCACCTTCGCCGCCTGGTCGCCCAGCCGGTCGCGTAGCACCTGCGCGACCGCGGCCATCGTCATGAACCGGCCGGACGCGATGAAGCGCTCGCCCGCTATGCCGGGCGCGGTCAGCGCGCGGACGTGCAGGTCCGCGACATCGCGCACGTCGACAACGCCGAAGCCGAGTGGCGGCAGCCCGGGCAGACTGCCCGACAGCAGCCTCTTGATCACCTCGACCGAGGCCGAGAAATCGGGCGCCAGCACCGGTCCCAGCACCAGCGACGGATTGACCGTGACCATCTCCAGCGCGCCGCCCTCCGCCGCGATCCAGTCGCGCGCGGCGCGTTCGGCGATCGTCTTGGAGCGCGGATAGGCGCCGGTGCTCGCGGCGGCGGGATCGGACCAGTCTGCCTCCGTGAAAGTCGTCTGCCCCGGCGGATGGCCATAGGCGATCGCCGCCACCGAGGAGGTCATCACGACGCGCTGCACCGCCGCGTCGCGCGCGAACCGGAGCGCCCGGAGCGCGCCCTCGCGCGCCGGCACGATCAGGTCATCCTCGTGTTTGACCGCGCCCGCGGGTAGCGGCGAGGCGAGATGCGCGACATGACTGCACCCCGTAGAGGCCTCCGCCCAGCCGTCATCGCTGATCAGGTCGGCGGCGAAGAAGCTCAGCCGGTCGTTGTCGACGCCCAGCCAGCCGCGCACCTCCGCCTCGCGTGACAGGCTGCGGATCGTGGTCCGGACCGTCCAGCCCTCGGCGATCAGCTGGCGGATCGTGAAGCCGGCGATATAGCCGCTGCCGCCCGTGACCAACACCGTGCCCGCCATCGCCGTCTCCCCTGCCCCGCACCCTGCTGACGCACAGCGCAAAGCAGATCGGGTTGCTGATTGCAACTAGCCTAGCGCCGCCGCCAGCCGCTCGCGATCGAGCGCCCCCTCCCACCGCGCCACGACGATCGTCGCGACGGCGTTGCCGATGAAGTTGGTCAGGCTGCGGCATTCCGACATGAAGCGGTCGATGCCGAGGATCAGCGCCATGCCCGCAAGCGGCACCGTCGGCAGCACCGACAGCGTCGCGGCAAGCGTGATGAACCCCGCCCCCGTCACTCCCGCCGCGCCCTTCGACGACAGCATCGCGACGCCGAGCAGCGCCAGTTCCTGTCCCCAGCTCAGCGTCGTCCCCGTCGCCTGCGCGATGAACAGAACGCTGAGCGTCATATAGATGTTGGTGCCGTCGAGGTTGAACGAATAGCCGGCCGGCACCACCAGCCCGACGACGGGCTTGGCGCATCCCGCCGCCTCCAGCTTCCCGATCAGCGCGGGCAGCGCCGCCTCTGAGGAGGACGTGCCGAGCACCAGCAGCAGTTCGGTGCGCAGATAGCGGATGAGCTTCAGGATCGAGAAGCCCGCCGCCCGCGCCACCGCGCCCAGCACCACCAGCACGAACAGCGCGGCGGTGACGTAGAAGCACGCGACCAACCCACCCAGATGCACGAGCGTGCCGAGCCCGAACTTGCCGACGGTAAAGGCGATCGCGCCGAACGCGCCGAGCGGCGCCGCGCGCATCACCAGCGCCACCAGGCGGAACACTACCAGCGAGAGGCTTTCGAGCAGCTCGGTCACCGGCCGCGCGGGCGCGCCGACCAGGCTCAGCGAGACGCCGAACAGCCCCGCGATCAGCAGCACGGGCAGGATGTTCTGGCCCGTGAACGCGCCGACCAGGCTGTCGGGAATGATCGCGAGCAGGAACGGCACCACGCCCGTCTCGTGCGCCTGCTGGACATAGGTCTGCACCGCGCCGGCATCGAGCGATGCGGGCGTCGCGCCCACCCCCGCGCCGGGCCGCACGACGTTGCCGACGACCAGCCCGAGCAGGAGCGCGAGCGTCGAGAAGAACAGGAAATAGGCGAGCGCCTTGGCCGCCACCCGCCCCAGTCCGCGCAGCTCCGCCACCCCGGCGATGCCGGTCGTCAGCGTCAGGAAGATCACGGGCGCGATCACCATCCGGACGAGCTTGATGAAGGCGTCCCCCAGCGGCTTCAACGCCTCGCCCCAGCCGGGCGCGAGCGCGCCGAGCAATGCGCCGAGCGCGATCGCGACGAGGACCTGGAGGTAGAGGTGGGTCGACCGGTGGCGGCGGCGAAGCGAGGGATCGGCATCCGGAGAAGCGTCCGCGATCATCCGCCACCCTCCCCAACCGAAAAAGGGCAGCGCCGTGGCGCTGCCCTTATCTGGTGCGTACTGACGCTTGTTAACCGCCAGACCGCGATCTCTGAGAAGGCGTAGATACCTGATCAGAGAGGATGGTCAAGTGGTACCGGAGGACGGCCCATCGGCAACTCTCTAGCCTTGCATGCCGCTGCTCCTATCCCACCCCTATCCACATTTGCAAGTCAGAACAATAAGGCTTGAGAAGGCATTGACTCGCCGGTTGCAGGCCGCCAACACGTGCCTGCCGATCTCATGCTCGGCTGGTGGAGCCTGTCGGCGCAACCTGCGCCGATCCGGTGGGAGCGGGTCGACGGACGGTTGACCCGTTCCCATTAGCCCGCTTCATTGCGACGATCGGGAGGGCGCGTGGCAGACTGGCGGCTTGGTATCGACCTGGGAACGAACTCGCTCGGGTGGGCGGCGCTGCACCTGGTGCGGAGCGGCGACGGGTGGGCACCCGACGGCATCATCGCGGCTGGCGCTCGCATCTTCAGTGACGGGCGCGACCCTAAGTCCGGCGCGTCGCTCGCGGTAGACCGGCGTGAGGCGCGCGCCATGCGGCGTCGGCGTGACCGGTTCCAGCAGCGCCAGCGCGCGCTGATGAAGTACCTCATCGCCGACGGGCTGTTCCCCGCCGATGCGGCCGAACGGAAAAGGCTGGAAGTGCTCGACCCGTACGAGCTGCGCGCTCGCGCCCTGCACGAACCCCTGACGTTACCGGAGCTCGGGCGTGCGATCTGGCACCTAAACCAGCGGCGCGGGTTCAAGTCGAACCGCAAGACCGACAAGCCCGACGACGACACCGGCAAGATCAAGCTCGGCGTCAGTCGGCTCAGGACCAAGATGGACGAGGCCGACGCGGAGACCTTTGGCGAGTGGCTTCACAAGCGGCGGACGGATCGTACGCCCGAGCACCCGGACGGTCTTTCCGTCCGCACGCGGCTCAGGCCCGAGCAGGGCACCGATGCCAAGGGGACCGGCTACGACTTCTATCCGGGCCGTGAGTTGCTGGAAGAGGAGTTCGAGGCGATCTGGGAGGCTCAAGCTCCTTACCGTCCAGACGTGCTGACGCCTGCGGTACACGCGCGCCTCTTCGAGATCGTGTTTCATCAACGTCCGCTCAAGCAGCCGCAGATCGGCACCTGCACCTTCGGCAATGGAGAGCAGCGACTCCCCAAGGCGCACCCGCTGTTTCAACGCCGACGTCTACTCGAAGAACTGAACGCGCTCATGGTCGTGCGCGCCGGTCGCGTCGCCGAGCGGCTGACGCCTGAGCAGCGCGACCTGCTGCTGTCGAAGCTGAAGGGCAGCGCCAAGATGAGCTTCGCGTCGATGCGTAAGGCGCTCAGACTCGAGCCGGAGGCGCGCTTCAACAAGGAGAGCGAAAACCGGACCGATCTCAAGGGTGACGAGGTCGCCGCGATAATGGGCGCCAAGAGCCGTTTCGACTCACGCTGGGCGGCTATGGACGCCGACGAGCAGTGGGCGGTGGTGAAGAAGCTCGAGGCGGTGCAGACCGACGCCGAGCTGGCGATCTTCTGCGACTGGGCGGCCGAACGCTATGGCTTCTCGCCGGAACGCGCGGCCGCCGTTGCGCGCGCGCGGCTGCCAGCGGGCTTTGGCCGGTTCGGTTTAAGCGTGACTAGCGGCCTAATCGACACCTTGCTTCACGAGCGCACCCCGACGGGCCGCAAGGCCGACGCGGCGCCGATCGAGCCGGGTCGGGTCATCGTTTACAGCGAAGCCGTCAGGGCGCTAGATCTGGATCACAGCAACTTCCGCACGGGCGAAATCCTAGACGCCCTTCCCTATTACGGCGAGGTCCTCGACCGGCACATCATGCCCGGCAGCGGAGATGCATCCGAAATAGATGAGATCAAGCGCGTCGGACGACTGACCAACCCGACCGTCCACATCGGTCTCAACCAGCTTCGCCGCACGGTGAACATGCTGATCGCGCGGCACGGGCCGCCTAGGGAAATCGCGATCGAGCTGGCGCGCGAACTGAAGCTGACGGACGAGGAGAAGAAGAAGCGCAATCGCGAGAACAACGAGAACCGGCTGGCGGCGGAGCAGCGCACCCGCAAGCTGCTCGGGCTGAACCGTGACGGCGAGCCCGAAGGCGACAAGCTGGCGGACGATACCGGTGCGAACCGGGCGATTCTCAAGCTTTGGGAGGAGCTGGACGGCAACGCCATCGGTCGACAGTGCGTCTATACCGGCCAAGTCATTTCGCCGTCCATGCTGTTCGACGGCCGGGCGGAAATGGATCACATTCTGCCCTTCGCGGCCACGCTGGACGACAGCAACGCCAACAAGATCGTCTGCCTTCGCGAGGCGAACCGTTTCAAGCGCAAGATGTCGCCCTTCCAACGCTGGGGCGAGACATCGGAATGGGAAGCGATCGCCGAGCGGGCGTCACGGCTCCCGCGCAACAAGCGTTGGCGGTTCGAGCCCGACGCGATGGATCGCGCGAAGGAGGAAGGCGGATTCCTCGCCCGTCAGCTCGTGGACACGCAATATCTTGCGCGGCTCGCGCGCGAATACCTGTCCGCGCTCTACCCTGACGAAGGCGAGGGAAGCAGCCACGTCTGGGTCTCACCGGGCAAGCTGACCGAGATGGTGCGGCGCAAGCTAGGACTGAACGACCTGCTGCCCGACCACAATTTCGCTGGCGGCGCCAATCAGCCGAAGAACCGCCTCGACCACCGCCATCATGCCATCGATGCGATCGTGATCGCGATCGTCGACCGTTCGATGCTGCAGCAGATCGCGCGCATTTCCGGGCAGCAAGGCGATGAGGGGCGCGAGCGGATCAAGGTGCCGCCGCCCTGGGGAGATTTGGACGGCGTACGCTTCCGCGATGACGTGGCGACCACCGTCCGCGCGATCACCGTCAGCCATCGTGCCGATCACGGCACTGCCGACCACGGTACCGGGTCCACCGCCGGGCGACTGCACAACGATACGGCATACGGCCTGACTGGGCTGACCGACGCCAAAGGCACGCCGATCGTCGTCCGCCGCAAACCGCTGGATGCGCTGACGCCGGTCGACATCCACTGCGTGCGCGATCCGGACCTGCGCGCCGCCTTTTACCGAACGATCGAGGCGGGCAAGCCGATGCCAAGCGTGGCAACGCTCGGACCGAAGCAGTTCCGAAAAACACGCCGCGTCCGTGTGACGGAACCGCTGTCGGTGATCCCCATCCGTGACCGGCAGGGCCGCGCTTACAAAGCATACAAGGGAGACTCCAACTATCGTTACGATGTTTGGGAGATGCCCGACGGCAAGTGGCGCGCGCAGGTCGTCTCCATGTTCGAGGCGCACCAGCCCGGCGGCCAGGAGCGTCCTCATCCGGCCGCCAAGCGGATCATGAGCCTGTTCCGCGACGACATGCTCGCGATCGAGCGCGCCGTCGGCGAACGCGAGCTGGTGCGGATCGTGAAGTTCTCCGAGAAGCAGTTCGCGGTAGCGGCGCCTCAAGAGGCCGGGTCGCTCAAGGCGCGCGATGCCGACAAGGGCGATCCGTTCAAGTACATCTACCCCTCGCCCGGCACGCTGAAGAACTGGCGCGCGCGCAAGGTCGACGTCGACGAGATCGGACGCGTCCGCGATCCCGGGTTTCCGATGCGCTCGGCCGTGCGGCGGACCCGCCCCAAGAGCGCGCCAACCGAGTAGCCGGATACCTCCATCGGGGAGCAATCTGATCGATCGGCTGGCCTGACTCGACGCTCGAGCTCGCCTACCTCGTCGGGTGGGGAGCACCGCGTGCAGCGCATCATCGACATCAGCACCGACGGCCGGCACCTGTCCGCGCATCGCGGCTTCCTGATCGTCGCCGAAGGGCATGAGGAGGTCGGGCGCATCCCGCTCGACGATGTCGGCGCGGTGATCGTCCACGCGCACGGCTGTACCTGGACGACCAACCTCGCCGTCCGCCTCGCCGAGCGCGGCGCGGTGATGCTGCTGTGCGGCGCCAACCATTCGCCCGTCGCGATCACGCTGCCGATCGCCGGGCACCATGCGCAGAACGGCCGGATGCGCGCGCAGTGGGAGGCGGGGCGGCCGCTCGCCAAGCAGCTCTGGCGGCAGGTGGTGATCGCCAAGATCCGGTGGCAGGCCGCCGCGCTCGACGCCGCCGGTGGCAAACCCGAGCCGCTGCTCTTTCTCGCGCGGCGCGTCCGCTCGGGCGACCCCGACAATCTGGAGGCGCAGGCGGCGCGGCGCTACTGGGGCGAGCTGATGGGTGCGGGCTTCCGTCGCGACAAGGACGGCGACGGCGCCAACGCCATGCTCAACTACGGCTATGCCGTGATGCGCGCGACCTGCGCCCGCGCGGTGGTGGCCGCGGGGCTGCATCCGTCGATCGGCATCCACCACGCCAATCGCGGCAATCCGCTGGCGCTCGCCGACGACCTGATCGAGCCGTTCCGCCCGCTGGTCGACACGCTGACGGTGCGCCTGCGCGCCGCCGGGCACGCGGACGTGACGCCTGCCGTCAAGCGCGCCTATGCCGGCCTGATCGCGCTCGACCTGCCGGGTGAGGACGGCGCGACCACCACCGCCTGGCTCGCCGCCGAACGCGCCGCCGCAACGCTGGCGCGCAGCTTCCAGAGCGGCCGCGCCGCCGACCTGATCCTTCCCGAGCCGCCACCTGCGCTGGCGCTCGCCGCGCTCGACGCGCTCGCCTGCGCTCATCCGGTACCTGGGCCGGCGTGAGCGCGACACAGCTCTCGGGCTATCGGCTGATGTGGATCTTCGTCATGTTCGACCTGCCCGTCGGCTCCAAGGCGGAGATGCGCGCGGCGACCAAGTTCCGCGAATATCTGCTCGACGAAGGCTTTGAGAAGAGCCAGTTCTCGATCTACGCCCGCTTCTGCAGCGGCAAGGAACAATATGAGGCATATCTCCGGCGCATCGAGGCCAACCTGCCGGACAAGGGCGACATCCACGTCCTCGGCTTCACCGACCGGCAGTACGAGAACATCGTCCGATTCGCGGGCCAGCGACGCCGCAGGCCGCGCAAAAATCCCGACCAGCTGGCGCTGTTCTAGAAGTCGCCGCCGGTTCCGGGATGGCCGACCGGCCGCTATGTCGCCGCATTTCAGCAACATAGCGACCGATCGGTCATAACCGCTCAGAGATCGCGGTCCAACAGCAACTCGAACATATCGCCACCGGGCGAGTTGACCGTCATAACCGCTCAGAGATCGCGGTCCAACAGCAACTCACCGTCGCGGGATCGCGACAAGGCTACGGTCATAACCGCTCAGAGATCGCGGTCCAACAGCAACCGCGCGATGAAGGCGGTGCAGCTGAAGGAGGTCATAACCGCTCAGAGATCGCGGTCCAACAGCAACAAGCGATCACCCTCGCCGGAACCAGCACCCGTCATAACCGCTCAGAGATCGCGGTCCAACAGCAACGTCAGGAACGGCTCGCCGCGTGGCGCGCCAGTCATAACCGCTCAGAGATCGCGGTCCAACAGCAACTCCGCCTCGAAATCACCGACGGCTTGATCGGTCATAACCGCTCAGAGATCGCGGTCCAACAGCAACGGGCCGCTGTCGGGATCTCGTGTGCGCTCGGTCATAACCGCTCAGAGATCGCGGTCCAACAGCAACGACGTCGGACGTCGAGGGCTGGCTGGACGAGTCATAACCGCTCAGAGATCGCGGTCCAACAGCAACTTGCCCGCGCCGTAGAAAATGTAGAGCGTGGTCATAACCGCTCAGAGATCGCGGTCCAACAGCAACTGATCGCGTCCCCACCGCTCTTTCCGTCCGGTCATAACCGCTCAGAGATCGCGGTCCAACAGCAACGTGAACCGGGCCTCCATGTCGCGCTTGATCGTCATAACCGCTCAGAGATCGCGGTCCAACAGCAACTGACCGCGTCCCCACCGCTCTTTCCGTCCGGTCATAACCGCTCAGAGATCGCGGTCCAACAGCAACGCGCCTTTGCAGGTGGTGTTTTCCGGAGTTGTCATAACCGCTCAGAGATCGCGGTCCAACAGCAACGATCGCCCGCCACGTTCGACGGGATCACCAGTCATAACCGCTCAGAGATCGCGGTCCAACAGCAACTGACTGTCGGTGAAGTGCAGCAGCGAGCGCGTCATAACCGCTCAGAGATCGCGGTCCAACAGCAACAAGTCGCATGACGTGTCGAAGGCGATCGACGTCATAACCGCTCAGAGATCGCGGTCCAACAGCAACCTTCGTGCCGCCCGACCGCCGTTCCGATCGGTCATAACCGCTCAGAGATCGCGGTCCAACAGCAACAAGCGATCACCCTCGCCGGAACCAGCACCCGTCATAACCGCTCAGAGATCGCGGTCCAACAGCAACTGGCCGGGCGTGCTGTGGGCGTCTCGTCCAGTCATAACCGCTCAGAGATCGCGGTCCAACAGCAACCACGGGCTTCGCAAGAACGCGGTGATCGCGGTCATAACCGCTCAGAGATCGCGGTCCAACAGCAACTTTGCCGTGATCGCAGCGCCCGCACCCGCGGTCATAACCGCTCAGAGATCGCGGTCCAACAGCAACGCAGCCCGCAATGAGGTGGCAGACGCATGAGTCATAACCGCTCAGAGATCGCGGTCCAACAGCAACGAGACCAAGAAGAGGTGGTTGTAATGGCCGGTCATAACCGCTCAGAGATCGCGGTCCAACAGCAACGACGCTGGTGCCGAACGATCTCGTATGGATGTCATAACCGCTCAGAGATCGCGGTCCAACAGCAACAGCGCGCCTGTAGCCGAGATCACGCGCGGCGTCATAACCGCTCAGAGATCGCGGTCCAACAGCAACTTAGCGCGGGGCGCGTGATACCGCGTGTCGGGTCATAACCGCTCAGAGATCGCGGTCCAACAGCAACGTAACAGCGGCCTTGCCCGCCCCGGCCGTCGTCATAACCGCTCAGAGATCGCGGTCCAACAGCAACGGCGCGCAAGCTCCAGCGCAGCGAGGAGACGTCATAACCGCTCAGAGATCGCGGTCCAACAGCAACCGCCGGAGCCCCCGCCGCAGCCCACGCCGCGTCATAACCGCTCAGAGATCGCGGTCCAACAGCAACTGACTTCCGGACCAAGGCTTGATACTCAACGTCATAACCGCTCAGAGATCGCGGTCCAACAGCAACAAGGATGGTCGTGCAGAGCGCGGTCATCGTGTCATAACCGCTCAGAGATCGCGGTCCAACAGCAACTGCGTGTGCTCGCTCTCGACTTGTCCAAACGTCATAACCGCTCAGAGATCGCGGTCCAACAGCAACCGCGAGGACGATACGCCGCTCGCGAAGAACGTCATAACCGCTCAGAGATCGCGGTCCAACAGCAACCCGCGACTTCAAGCGAAGCTGCCCACCGACGTCATAACCGCTCAGAGATCGCGGTCCAACAGCAACAAAGTGCGCCCATGCCGCTCGCGCCCGTCGTCGTAACCGCTCAGAGATCGCGGTCCAACAGCAACTGCGAGCAGCTGCGCCAGCGCGCCTGCCTCGTCATAACCGCTCAGAGATCGCGGTCCAACAGCAACGGCTAATGCCACACCACCCGATGCCTTACCGTCATAACCGCTCAGAGATCGCGGTCCAACAGCAACGCACCCGGGTCGGAATGGACCCGCCCCCCCTTCACGTCAATGTGGAAGATCTTAGGCGAAATTGCTGCGTTGCAGCGATGTAACTGACGGTGTCATCGTCCCTGTCGTAGTCGCTAGCGACCCAGGGAGGCTTATATGACGAGGTAGTTTCCCGCTGCCGCCGCGGGCATGTTCATGCTGGCCGCCGCACCCACCGCTGCGCAAAGCGTGATCTGCACCCAACCGAACTTCGGATACGATCCGGTTTTCTCGTTCAGTCTGAATACCCGATGCTTTTTGTCGGGGATCGGTGGCGGCCCCGTCCTTACCACCGACAATGACGGCTTAGGCGTCCTCACGCTGACCTTTAGCGGAGGCTATACTGACTATTTCGCCTATAATGCTCCTCTTGCAGGAAAAGGGGCCTATTATCCCCAAGCGGCGCAAGCGTACGACAGCGCAGGCAGAGGTGTCGGTTACATTTATGATAAACAATTTGGTGAGTTCAGGGCGCCGAATATCAGCAGGATCGACTTTTTTGGCGGTATTCCGAACTACATCACCAATATCAGAACTGGTGTCATCGTTGGAGCCGTGCCAGAGCCGAATATCTGGCTGTTGTTTATAGCGGGGTTCGGTGCGCTCGGCTACGCCCTACGGCGTCAAAACACGGTCGTTTTCGCACGCGGCGCTGGCGACGCCATCTGAGCTTCACCGTCAGAACTGAGGTTACACACCGCGGTCGCGGCCGCCGCGTCACCCCGGCATGTGCAATGATCCTGGTCAGGCGGGGGGCGACGGCTCAGCCCTTGCGCGCTCCTCGTAAAACGCCCGCACCACTTCCCATGCCTCTTCCGCCGTCTCGACATAGGTGAAGATGTCCAAGTCGCGTTCGGAGATCACGCCTTCCTCGACCAGCGCCGGGAAGTTGACGACCTTGTCCCAAAAGGCGCGGCCGAACAGCAGCACCGGGATCGGCTGGATCTTGCCGGTCTGGATCAGCGTCAGCAGCTCGAACAGCTCGTCGAAGGTCCCGAACCCGCCCGGAAACGCCGCCAGCGCGCGCGCGTGGAGGAGAAAGTGCATCTTCCGGAGTGCAAAATAGTGGAACTGGAGCGACAGTGACGGGGTGACATAGGGGTTGGGCGCCTGTTCGTGTGGCAGGACGATGTTGAGCCCGACCGACTCCGCACCGACGTCCGCCGCGCCGCGGTTCGCGGCCTCCATGATCGACGGGCCGCCGCCCGAACAGACGACGAAATGCCGCCGCCCCTGCTCGTCGCGCGGCAGCCGGCTGGTGATCCGCGCCAGCTCGCGCGCAACCTCGTAATACCGGCTCTTCGCGACCAGGCTCTCGGCGATCTTGCGATGATGGTCGTCGGCGGCGAGGTCGAGCATCGCCTGCGCCTTGGCCGGCTCGGGAATGCGCGCTGAGCCGTAGAAAACAAAGGTCGAGGCGATCTTCGCCTCCTCCATCACCAGCTGCGCCTTGAGCAGTTCCAGTTGGAAGCGCACGGGGCGCAGATCCTCGCGCAGCAGGAAGTCGAGGTCCTGGAAGGCGAGGCGATAGGCGGGATGCTCGGTCTGCGGCGTCGAAATCGCGGCGGCGGCGCTCTCGGCGTCCTGCTTCGCGCGCGGAAAGACGCGGCTCGGTACACGGGTGTCTGTCATCCCAGCCGGGTACGCATTCGATGTTGCCGGCGCAAGTCAGCGGCGCGGCGCTTGCCATCGCCGGCCGCCGTCATTAGGGCCGCCGATGGGCCACGCGGTCCCAACGCCGCGCGTGCTCTCTGCAAGGAGAGTTAGATGACTGACACGTTGCTCGCGCCCGTTGGGGGCGCTCTTGCCAAGCCTGTACACAAGCCGGCGCGGCCGTTCTTCTCCTCCGGTCCATGCGCCAAGCCGCCCGGCTGGTCCGCGGCAAAGCTCGCCACCGACAGCCTCGGCCGCTCGCATCGCGGCAAGATCGGCAAGGTGCGGCTGGCCCATTGCATCCAGCTGATGCGCGACGTGCTGCGGCTGCCCGACACCCACCGCATCGGGATCGTCCCCGGTTCCGACACCGGCGCGTTCGAGATGGCGATGTGGACGATGCTGGGCGCCCGCCCGGTGACGGCGCTCGCCTGGGAAAGCTTCGGCGAGGGCTGGGTGACCGACGCGGTCAAGCAGCTCCGGATCGAACCGGCCGTGATCCGCGCCGACTACGGCCAGTTGCCCGACCTCGACCAGGTCGACTGGTCGCACGACGTCCTGTTCACCTGGAACGGCACCACCAGCGGCGTACGCGTACCCGACGGCGACTGGATCGCTGCCGATCGCGAAGGGCTGAGCTTCGCCGACGCGACCAGCGGCGTGTTCGCCTACGACCTGCCCTGGGACAAGATCGACGTCGCGACGTTTTCCTGGCAGAAGGTGCTGGGCGGCGAGGGCGCGCATGGCGTGCTGATCCTGGGGCCCCGCGCGGTCGAGCGGCTGGAGAGTTACACCCCCGCCTGGCCGCTCCCCAAGGTCTTCCGTCTGACCGCCAAGGGCAAACTGGCCGAGGGCGTGTTCAAGGGCGAGACGATCAACACCCCGTCGATGCTGGCGGTCGAGGACGCGATCTTCGCGCTCGAATGGGCGCGGGGACTGGGTGAGGGTGGGCTGATAGCACGCTCCGACGCCAACGCCGCCGCGCTCGACCAGATCGTCGCGGCGCGCGACTGGCTCGGCCACCTCGCGCAAGACCCGGCGACGCGCTCGAAGACCAGCGTCTGCCTGACCGTCGCGGGCGCGGACGAGGCGCTCATCAAGAAGATGGCCGCGCTGCTGGAGGCGGAGGACGCCGCCTATGACGTGGCGGGCTATCGGGACGCCCCGCCGGGCCTGCGCATCTGGTGCGGTGCGACGGTCGACACGGCCGACATCGAGGCGCTCGGGCCGTGGCTCGACTGGGCCTATGCCGAGGCAAAGGCCTGATCGCTTCGCCCTCTCCCGCTCGCGGGAGAGGGACAGGCGCGGAACGCGCCAGGGTGAGGGTCGGCGCGATACGGCTTGTCAGTCGCACCGGCCCTCACTCGATCTCATTTCGTTCGGCCACCCTCTCCCGCCCGCGGGAGAGGGCAAGGAGAGTTCAGATGCCCAAAGTCCTCATCAGCGACAAGATGGACCCCAAAGCCGCGCAGATCTTCCGGGAGCGCGGCGTCGAGGTGGACGAGATCACCGGCAAGACGCCCGACGAACTGAAAGCGATCATCGCCGGCTATGACGGGCTCGCGATCCGCTCCTCGACCAAGGTCACCGCCGCGATCCTCGACGCCGCGACGAACCTGAAGGTTGTCGGCCGCGCCGGCATCGGCGTCGACAATGTCGACATCCCAGCCGCCTCGGCGCGCGGCGTGGTGGTGATGAACACGCCCTTCGGCAACTCGATCACCACGGCAGAGCACGCCATCGCGCTGATGTTCGCGCTCGCCCGCCAGCTGCCCGAGGCCGACGCCTCGACGCAGGCCGGAAAGTGGGAGAAGAACCGCTTCATGGGGGTCGAGCTGACCGCCAAGACGCTGGGGCTGATCGGCGCGGGCAATATCGGCTCGATCGTCGCCGACCGCGCCCGTGGCCTCAAGATGAAGGTGATCGCGTTCGATCCGTTCCTCACGCCCGAACGCGCGATCGAAATCGGCGTCGAGAAGGTCGACCTGGACGCGCTGCTGGCGCGCGCCGACTTCATCACGCTGCACACGCCGCTGACCGACCAGACGCGCAACATCCTGTCGGCGGAGAACCTCGCCCGGACCAAGCCGGGCGTGCGGATCATCAACTGCGCGCGCGGCGGGCTGATCGACGAGGCGGCGTTGAAGGCGGGGCTCGACAGCGGCCATATCGCGGGCGCCGCGCTAGACGTGTTCGTCGAGGAACCGGCCAGCGCCTCACCGCTGTTCGGCACGCCGGGCTTCGTCTCGACGCCGCATCTGGGCGCGTCGACGACCGAGGCGCAGGTCAACGTCGCGATCCAGGTCGCCGAGCAGATGGCCGACTTCCTGGTCTCGGGCGGGGTCACGAACGCACTCAACATGCCGTCGCTGTCGGCGGAGGAGGCGCCCAAGCTGAAGCCCTACATGGCGCTGGCCGAGAAGCTTGGCGCGCTGGTCGGCCAGCTTGCGACCGGCGCGATCGGCGGCATCAGCGTCGAGGCGGAGGGCGCTGCCGCGCAGCTCAACGTCAAGCCGATCACCAGCGCCGTGCTGGCGGGGTTCCTCGGCACGCAGACCGCGACGGTGAACATGGTCAACGCCCCCGTCATCGCGCGCGAACGCGGGCTCGAAGTGCGCGAGATCAGGACGGAGCGCGAAGGCGACTATCACACGCTGCTCCGCGTCACGGTCAGGACCGCCGATGGCGAGCGCTCGGTGGCGGGTACGCTGGTAGGGGCGGCCAATCCGCGGCTGGTCGAGCTGTTTGGCATCTCTGTCGAGGCCGATCTGGCGGGGCCGATGCTGTACGTCGTCAATGAGGACGCGCCCGGCTTCATCGGCCGGCTGGGGACGCTGCTGGGCGAGGCATGCGTCAATATCGGCACGTTCCACCTCGGCCGCCGTGCGGCGGGGGGCGAAGCGGTGCTGCTGCTGAGCGTCGACGAGCAGGTCGACGCGGCGCTGCTCGCCAGGATCAAGGCGCTGCCTGCGGTAAGGACGGCAATGGGGTTGTCGTTCTAGGCCGCCCGCATCCCGGGCTTGTCCCTGGCTCCATCGTGCCGCAAGTGCGGCCGACGGTGGACACGCGGCGCGCTGGATGCCGGGTCGAGCCCGGCGTGACGGAGTTGCCATGACCCCCCTCCTCCCTTCTGGCTTCGGCGACCGCTTGCCCCCCCACGCGGACGCAGCGGCGGCGGCGGAGGCGCGGGTGCTCGCGGTGGCGGCGGCCTATGGCTATGAGCGCGCCGACCCGCCGCTGGTCGAGTTCGCCGACGCGCTGGGCGCGCGGCTCAAGGCCGGAGGTTTGCGCGATGCGGTGCGCTTCGTCGATCCGGGGTCGGGCGCGACGCTGGCGATCCGGCCCGACCTGACCGCGCAGATCGCCCGCATCGCGGCGACGCGCATGGGGCATCACCCGCGCCCGGTGCGGTTGTCCTATGCCGGCTCCACGCTTAAGCTGCGTGCACCGGCGCTAGCGCCGGCACGGGAGCGTCGTCAGCTCGGTTGCGAGCTGGTGGGGCTCGATACGGTCGCCGCCGCGGCCGAGGTATTGAGCGTTGCGACGGAAGCGCTGGTGGCGGCGGGCGCGGCGGGGCTCTCGATCGACCTGACGCTGCCCGATCTGGTCGATACGCTGGCCGCGGGGCCGCTGCCGGTCGCGCCGGAACAGGTCGCGGCGCTGACCGACCGGCTCGACGCCAAGGACGCGGGCGCGGTCGCCGCGATCGCGCCAGCCTATCTGCCGCTGATCGAGGCGGCCGGGCCGTTCGCGGCAGCGCTGGCGCGGCTGCGCGCGTTTGACGGCGGCGGGGTGCTGGCGTCGCGGCTGGCCGGACTGGAGAAGCTGGCGGCGGCGGTCGGCGACCGCGCGCAGTTGACGCTCGACCCGACCGAGCGGCACGGGTTCGAATATCAATCCTGGCTCGGCTTCTCGCTGTTCGTCGCGGGCGCCGAAGGTCGATGGGGCGCCGAGGTCGGCCGCGGCGGCACCTATACGGTGATGCACGAGAACGGCGCGGAAGAAGCCGCGACCGGCTTCTCGCTATTCGCCGACGCGCTGGCTGCAACTGCGGCGACGCCAGAGCGGCGCCGCCTGTTCCTGCCGCTTGGAACGCCAGCGGGGGACGGGGCGCGGTTGCGGGCGGAGGGCTGGGTCACGGTCGCGGCGCTGGAGGCAACGGATACGCCCGAGGCGCAGCTCTGCACGCATTGCTGGGAGAACGGTCAGGCGCAGGCGCTCGGCTGAGACGATCGGAGGCGGTCGTGCTCGGTGGCAGCCGACGTAAGACGCGCCTCCCCCACCTCGATACGGTGCCGCTTCAGGCAGCGCAGGCCCAACCAGGCGGCGACGACTCCGATCAGGAAGCTCGCCAAGAACACGCTCCAGGCAGGTTGCCCCGGCTCAGTAAACTCGCGCCAGAGCGGCACGGCCAGCACGACGCCGACCAGGAGGACGACGGTCGGCGTCCACATGATTCTCACGTCCACCGACTCCTTCCGTCCCGCGGCGCAGAAAAGCCTGTCCTACACGAATGATGCCCTGTCAGAGCGACATCATGCCGGGACTGTCCTGCTCCACTGCCTCTACCTCTCTACGCGCAAGCGCCGCTTTGGCTCACTTACCTTCTTGTGCGACGGTCGAACTCCAGCCTCAACATATATGGGTCACAAGCAGGGTGCGCCACATTCAATGGGGTCAACACGGACAACATAAGCCCGTCGTTGACGCGCATATTGCACACGGCTACCCGCCGCCCCGACATCCCCGGCACTGCCCGCGCATCGAGTCCTGTCGAAGGAAGCGCGGGTCATTTTCGGCAGGGGGAGCTGCATAACCCATGGCCAACGTCGCAGTGATCGGCGCCCAGTGGGGCGACGAGGGCAAGGGCAAGATCGTCGACTGGCTGGCCGAACGCGCCGACATGGTGGTGCGGTTTCAGGGCGGCCACAACGCCGGCCACACGCTGGTCGTTGGCGATCAGGTCTACAAGCTGTCGCTGCTGCCTTCCGGCATCGTCCGTGGCACGCCATCGGTGATCGGCAACGGCGTCGTGCTCGACCCCTGGCACCTGCGCGATGAGGTGGCGCGGCTGGGCGAACAGGGGGTGGCGGTGTCGCCCGACACGCTGCGCGTCGCCGATAATTGCGCGCTGATCCTGCCGCTCCATTCCGACCTCGACGGGCTGCGCGAGGACGCATCGGGCGCGGGCAAGATCGGGACGACGCGGCGCGGTATCGGCCCAGCCTATGAGGACAAGGTCGGGCGCCGGGCGATCAGGGTGTGCGACCTCGCGCATCTGGACGATCTGGACCCGCAGCTCGACCGGCTGCTCGCGCATCACGACGCGCTGCGGGCCGGTTTCGGCGCGCCGCCGATCGACCGCGCGGCGCTGATTGCCGGGCTGCGCGAGATCGCCGCCTTCGTCCTGCCCTATGCCAAACCGGTGTGGCGCGATCTCGCCGCGGCGCATGCGGCGGGCAAACGCATCCTGTTCGAGGGCGCGCAGGGGGTGCTGCTCGACGTCGACCACGGCACCTACCCATACGTCACCTCGTCGAATACCGTGGCGGGACAGGCGGCGGCGGGGTCCGGGCTGGGGCCATCGGGCGTCGGCTTCGTGCTCGGTATCGCCAAGGCCTATACGACCCGGGTCGGCTCCGGGCCGTTCCCGACCGAACTCGCCGACGAGACGGGCGAGCGGCTAGGCCGGCGCGGGCGCGAGTTCGGAACGGTGACGGGGCGCAAGCGGCGCTGCGGCTGGTTCGACGCGGTGCTGGTGCGCCAGTCGGCGACGGTGAGCGGCATTACCGGCATCGCGCTGACCAAGCTCGACGTGCTCGACGGGTTTGCGGAGGTGCGGATCTGCACCGGCTACCGGCTGCGCGGCGAGACGCTCGACTATTTTCCTGCGCATGCCGCTGACCAGGCGGCGGTCGAGCCAGTGTTCGAGGCGATGCCCGGCTGGCATGAAACCACGGCGGGCGCGCGGAGCTGGGCGGAACTGCCGGCGCAGGCGATCAAATACATCCGCCGGATCGAGGAGCTGATCCGCTGCCCGGTGGCGCTGGTGTCGACCAGCCCGGAGCGGGAGGACACGATCCTCGTCAGGGACCCCTTCGCGCCCTAGAAGGCGGCCGGAGCGGTACGCGGGCGGCGTAGCCACCCGCGTACCGTCGCAGGTCAATGCGGCGTGGTGGTCGTCGTGCCCGTGGCCGTCGTGCCGCCGCCGGTGCCGGTCGCTCCGGTACCGGTCGTGACGCCACCCGTGGCGCCGCCCATCGTGCCGGTCGTGCCGCCCATCGTGCCGGTCGTGCCGCCCATCGTGCCGGTGGCGCCGGTCGCACCGCCCATCGTGCCCGTGGTTCCGCTCATCGACCCCGACGTGCTGCCGGTGGTGGTGCCCGTCGAGCCGGTGCTCATCGAGCCGCTTGCGTCGACACCGGTGGTGGTGCTGCCGCTGTCGGTCGCGGTGCCGCCCTGGGTACTGACGCCGGCGCCGGCGCGCGTGTTGGCGCGATGCATCGACCGCCCCGTACTGCGCGTCGTCGCCGCCCGGGTGCGCGTCGTCGTACGCGCCGTCGTGCGCGGTGTGGCCGTGGTGGTGGAGTTCGTCATCGTGTCGGTGGTCGCTCCGACCTGACCGGTCGCGCCCGACATTGCGCCCGTCGTGCCGCCGACGGTCCCGCCGACCGTGCCGGTCGCGCCGCCCCCGACCGAGGTGCCAAGCTGCGCCGATGCGGCGCCCGCGGTCAGCAGGGCGCAGGCGGCTGCGCCCAGGATCATGCTCTTCATCACGTAACTCCTTGAAAAATGTAGTGCCGCGTCAACGCCCGTGGGCAACGCCCGTTCCGCCGCCCGTTCCGCATTGGGCGCGGTGGAGCAACGCCTGGTCCGCCAGAACCAGCGCCACCATCGCCTCCACCACCGGCACGCCGCGGATGCCGACGCATGGGTCATGCCGTCCCTTGGTCGCGATCGTGGCGGCGTCACCGGTGGGCGACACCGTCTCGACCGGCGTCAGGATCGAACTGGTCGGCTTGAACGCGACACGCAGCCGGATCGGCTGCCCCGTGGCGATGCCGCCGGCGATCCCGCCGGCATGGTTGGTTGTGAAGATCGGTCCGTCGTTGCCGGGCCGCATCGCGTCGGCGTTGCCCTCACCGCTGTTGGCCGCCGCGGCGAAGCCATCGCCGATCTCGACGCCCTTCACCGCGTTGATCCCCATGCACGCGGCGGCGAGCTCCGCATCCAGCTTGGCATAAAGCGGCGCGCCCCATCCCGCAGGGACGCCGATCGCCTCGCACGCGACCACCGCGCCCAGCGACGACCCTGCCTTCCGCGCGGCGTCGACCAGCGCCTCCCATCGCGCCGCCGCGGCGGGATCGGGGCAGAAGAAGGGGGTCGCGTCGATCTGCGCGTCGTCGAACGCCGCCGGATCGATCGCGTCGCCCCCGATCGCCTCTACCCAGGCGCGGATGCGTACGCCGGAGATCACCAGCCGCGCCACCGCCCCCGCCGCGACCCGGCTAGCGGTCTCGCGCGCCGACGAGCGCCCGCCGCCGCGATGGTCGCGGAACCCGTATTTGGCGTCATAGGCATAGTCGGCATGGCCGGGCCGATAGGCCTGCGCGAGGTCGCTGTAATCTTTCGAGCGCTGGTCGACATTGTCGATCATCAGGCTGATCGGGGTGCCCGTCGTCCGCCCCTCGAAGGTGCCGGACAAGATGCGGACCTGGTCGGGCTCACGCCGCTGGGTCGTGAAGCGCGACGTCCCGGGCCGCCGCCGGTCGAGCCACGGCTGGATGTCCGTCTCGCTCAGTGCGATCCCCGGCGGACACCCGTCCACCACCGCCCCGATCGCCGGCCCATGCGACTCACCCCAGGTCGTGAAGCGAAAGACGCGGCCGAAGGTGTTGAAGCTCATTGCCGCGGTATGGCTGCGGCGCCGGGGTCGAGAAGCCGGTCGCGGCCCGCTTCACACGCTGCATCCGGCCCATCGCAGATCAGCCTCGTCTCCATCACGGTACCTCGTTCGTCGGTAAAGATTTGACGGCAGATTGCGATGTCCGCACCACCCTGGGCTGCCGGAAACAGCCACACGACATCTCGTTCGTTCCTGCGGCCATGCCACTCGCCGGAATTGGAAACGTCTTTGAACTGCCGAGACCTGAGCACGGCGTTGCGGAGCTCGGACACAGTCTGCCCTTGAGCTTCGCAGAGCTGATACCTCATCGGCGAGGCCGCTGCTTGTGCTGCGGCGATGATCAGCAACCCGATCATGCCAGCGCGATGTCCGGGGCGTCCTCCGCCTTCATGCCGATGACGTTGTAGCCGGCGTCGACATGGTGCGTTTCGCCCGTCACCCCGCTCGCCAGGTCGCTGAGCAGGTACAGCCCCGCGCCGCCGACATCCTCGATCGTCACGTTGCGCTTGAGCGGCGAATTCAGTTCGTTCCACTTCAGGATCAGGCGGAAATCGCCGATTCCGCTCGCCGCCAGCGTCTTGATCGGGCCGGCCGAGATCGCGTTGACCCTCACGCCGTCGCGGCCGAGATCGACCGCGAGATACTGCACGCTGGTCTCCAGCGCCGCCTTGGCGACGCCCATCACGTTGTAGTGCGGGATGACCTTTTCGGCGCCGTAATAGCTGAGCGTCAGCAACGCACCGCCGGGCTTCATCATCTTTGCCGCGCGCTGCGCCACCGCGACGAACGAATAGACGCTGATGTTCATCGTCAGCAGGAAATTGTCGAGGCTGGTGTCGACATAGCGCCCGCGGAGCTCGTTCTTGTCGGAAAAGCCGATGGCGTGGACGAGAAAGTCGATCTGCGGCCATTGCTCGCCCAGCGCCGCGAAGGTGCGATCGAGCGCCGCCATGTCGGACACGTCGCAGTCGAACAGGCGCGCGGTGCCAAGCTGTTCGGCAAGCGGGCGCACCCGCTTTTCCATCACCTCACCCTGGTAGGAAAAGGCCAGCTCCGCGCCCGCGCCGCCCAGCTTCTGCGCGATCCCCCAGGCGAGGCTCTTGTCATTGGCGAGCCCCATGATGAGGCCGCGCTTGCCTGCCATCAATCCCGTCACGCTACCCCTCCGCCCGACCGTTCTCGGGCGTTTGCTGTAGCGCCGGTTCGGGCGGTTCCGCCAGTGCCGCGTTCAGATGCGCGCCGAATACGAGGCCAAGGCCGATCAGGTAGAAGAACAGCAGCATCACGACCACACCCGCCAGGCTGCCATAGGTCAGGTCGTACCCGCCGAGCTGCGCCAGTGCGACCGGCAGCAGCGCGGTCATGCTCACCCACCACAGCGCGGTAAACAGCGCGCCCGGCCATTTGCGGCTTGTGGAATGACGATATTTGGACGGGGTGACCGAGTAGAACAGGATGTAGAGCGCGCCGAACATGACCAGCCCGGGGATCGCCCGCGACAGGCCGATCCAGCCCGCCAGGTCCTGCGCCCAGGGCAGCAGCTTGTAGATGAACTGCTCGGCCGCGAGCAGCACGCCCTGCACCACGAACGAGATCAGCGCGAGGATGACCGAACACACGATCGCGAAGCTCAGGCCCAGCCGCGCGCGCCACAGGGGCGAGGTACTGCGCGTGCCATAGGCGCGGCGGAAGATCTCACGGATCGTCTCCACGAAGCTGCCGACCGTCCACAATCCGACCAACCCGCCGAACCACAGCAACGATCCGGTCCGAGCCGCCAGCACGTCGGCAATCGGCTTCTTCAGCAGGTCCGACACGTTGGGCGGCAGCACGTGGAGAAAGGACGCCACGGCGCGCTGCGTCTCCGCGCTCTGCCCGACCAGTGATAGCACGGCGGCGGCGACGATGAAGAACGGGAACAGCGTCATCAACGCGAGATAGGCAAGGTTGCCCGCGTGAATGAAGCCATCGTTATAGACGCCCAGACCGGCGCGCTTGACCACCTCGAACGCAAAGCTGCCGGGGCGAACCTTCGCCAGCCTGCGCGTCAGCACCGCCTTAACCCGTCCCGGGTGCTTGGCCCGGTCCTCCGGCGTCAGGGCAAGCGCGTCATCCACCTTGCCGCGCTAGACGCCCAGGCTCGCACGCGGGTTCCCCGCGCCGCCCGGCCAATCCGCCACGAATTGCTCCAGCGCGGCGTCGCCCGCCGGCACCTGCACCATTACGGTGACGAGCTGATCGCCCCTGCCGCCGCCCTTCTTGTGAAAACCCTTGCCCTTCAGACGCAGCACCTTGCCCGACGAAGAGCCCTTGGCAAGCGTCAGCATCACCGGCTTGTCCACGGTCGGCACCTTGACCTGCCCGCCCGCCACCGCCTCGGTCAGGCTGATCGGCAGGTCGAGGCGGATGTCATCGCCCTCGCGCAGAAAGAAGCGGTGGGGCTGCACCTCGATCGTGACGATCGCATCGCCCGCGCCGCCCGGCCCGGCCTCGCCCTTGCCCGCAAGGCGCATCTGCGTGCCCGTCTCCACCCCTGCAGGCAGCTTCAGGTCGAGCGCGCCGTCGGGCAGCTGCACCCGCTGCGGCGCCAGCGACGCGGCGTCGGCGAAGGGAACGCGCAGACTGTAGCTGATGTTAGCGCCCTTTGCCGCGGAGCGACGGCTGAACCCGGACGCGAAGCCACCGCCCGGCGCGCCGCCGCGGCCGCCGCCGAACAGCCCTTCGAAGATGTCGTTCATGTCGGGCGCCTCGCCGTTGGGGCCGCCGCCGAACTCGAAGCCTTGGCTGCGGAAGCCGCCCCCCGGGCCGCCCGGACGCGACCCGCCGCCGAAGCCGAATGGCGCGGCGGGGTTACCGTCGCCGTCGATCTCGCCGCGGTCAAATCGTGCGCGTTTGTCCTTGTCGCTCAGCAGGTCATAGGCATTGGTGACCTGGCTGAAGCGTTCGGAAGCCTTGGGGTTGTCCTTGTTGCGGTCGGGGTGCAGCTCTTTTGCAAGCTTGCGGTAAGCCTTTTTGATTTCCGCCTCGGCTGCCCCCTTGGCGACGCCCAGCGTCTGATATGGATCCGCCACTGCTATCCCCGTTCAGGTGTGTTACCCGGCTATGTAGGTCCGCACGGGCGCAACGCAATCGGCCGCGCGCGCGTTCGGGAGCCGAGGAGAAGCATCATGGCGGAACAGCAGGACGGCGTCGAGAACGCGCCGGGCAAAACGGCGGGCGGCGAGAGCGAGGGCGGCGCCTATCCCAACCCGCACACCGGCCATGGCAAGGATCAGGGCGGGTTCATGGGCCATGGCGGGCAGAGCCAGATCGACTATTCGGGCACGGGCGAAGACGATGCCGCCGTGGGCAACGTCAATGCGGTGACCGGAAAATCCTGACCCGCCCCCTCCCGCCTGCGGCAGAGGGACAGCCGTCGCAGGCGGCGGGGTGAGGCCAAGCCGGGACGCCAGCCTCATCGCGCCGGCGCTCACCCTGACCCGTTGTTGCGAGCCTTCTCCTCTCCGGCGAGCGCGGGAGGGTGATCGACCGGCGCCACGTCCACGCTCACTTCCATCTTCTGCGCCCCCGATCCCAGCACCACCCCGTCGACCGGCGCGATCTCGCCATAGTCGCGGCCGACCGCGACGACGATGTGGTCGCCCGCCATCCAGATGCCGTTGGTGGGATCGAGGCCGACCCAGCCCTGCGCCGGCCCGCTCCACAACAGCACCCAGGCATGGGTCGCATCCGCCCCGACCAGCCGCGCCTCGCCCGGCGGCGGCAGCGTGCGGATATAGCCCGAGGCATAGGCGGCGGGCAGCCCGGCGGCGCGCAACCCGGTGATCATGATCTGCGCGAAGTCCTGGCACACCCCGCGCCGCTGCGCGAACGCCTCGGCCGGGCTGGTATCGACCAGCGTCGCCGCCGAATCGAACGCGAACTCGCGCTGGATGCGCTGCGCCAGCGCGATCCCCGCATCGAGCGCGCCACGCGCCGGGTCGAGGTCGGGCGCACACCAGGCGGCGATCGCGGCGTCCAGCGGGATGCGTGGGGACGGATAGAGATACTGCGCCGGCGACACGGGCGACAGGTCGCGGGTCTCGCGCGCCAGCCGGGCGATGTCGGCCAGCGTCGGATCATCGGCGGCGGGCATCGGCACAAGCCGGTCGACCGCGACCGCGGCCCGGCTGTCGATCTCCAGGCGCTGCACCGGTTGGTCGACGACCAGCCGGGTGACGTTCGCCAGCCCCGCCTCGGCATGGGCGGGTGCGGTGTGGCCGGTGGGCGCCACCGCCAGCCGATAGTCGAGCAGCCGCTGGCCGGGCCATTCGACCGGCTTCAGCCGGAGGTTGCAGCGTGCGAACTTGACGGGCGCGCCATAGTCGAAGCGGGTGACGTGGCGGATGTCGTAGATCATGCAAATCCTCTCCGGAACGGGGAGGTGGCGCGCGCGCCGGCGCGTGACGGAGGGGGTCGGCCGCACGCGCATCGCTCGCGGCGGGCCCCCTCCTCCCCCAGCCTGCGGCCGGCGGTCCCCCTCCCCGTCCCGGGGAGGATCGGCGGGCGCCTTGTCATGCCAACGTCAACCCGCCCGCCCGCAGCGGCTCCGCCCCCTGCAGGAAATACCGCCGCGCCACCGCGTCCGACAGCATCCCCAGCCGTCGCTCGACATCGCCGAGCACGTCCGCGTCGAGCGTCGCCGCGGTTGCGGTCGCCAGCGTCGCGGCGAGCGCGATGCCCAGTGTCTGCTGCGGCTCCGCCATGCCGTCGTCGCTCAGCACCGGCAGCTCGCGCAGCCGCTCGGTGGCGCAGCGGACCTGATAGGCGAGGCTGCGCGGGTTGTTGCCGTCCAGCGCGACCAGGTCGATCGCTGGCACCCGCGCGAGCCCGGTCGGATACCGCTGGCGATAGGTGATCTGGCTGTCGGCGAGGTCGAGCAGCGTCGACAGATCGTCCCCCGACGCGCCGCCCAGCCCGAACAGCCGCGCCGCGCGCGCCATCGCCATGCCGCGCTCGATGCGGCGGCCGAGGTCGAGGAAGCGCCATGAATCGGTGCGGACCATATGTTCGGCCGCGAGCCCCGACAGTGCGGCGTACCGCCGCTGCACCGACCCGGCGCGGTCGAGCATCCCGCGCTGTTGCGGAAAGGGCGCTTCAAGCAGCCGCACCATGTCGGCCGAGAGCCGGTCGCGCGCGCCCGCACCGATGGTGCGGGCATGGCCGTTGATCGCGGCCACCGACTGCCACGCTTCGTCCTCCAGCGCCGCGCGAGCGAAAGCGGTGAGCTGCGCGCGGGCAAGGCTGGGCGGATGCGCCGCCGCGCCCGCGCCGACGATCAGCCCGACCAGTCGTCCGACGGTGGCGGGGGCGAGCGCGGCACCGCCATCTGCGTCGATCGAATGACCGAGCAACAGCCGGATTGCGCCGAGCAGCGCCTCGCCCCGCTCCAGATAACGGCCGAGCCAGAAGAAATTGTCCGCCACCCGGCTCGGCAGCGTGCCGGGATTGCGGCGGATATGGAGTGAATCGAGCGGTGGGAGCAGCGATACGGGCGCCTGCGGCTCGGGGCCATAGACCGCGACGTCGGCCGACCAGATCCCCTCCCCCACCGCGATCGCGCGCGCGTCCGCGCGCCCATCTTCTCCGGCGCCGATGCGGGCAAAGCCGCCCGGCAGCACCGTCCAGCGATCGTCGGGCCCGCGCGTCGCGAACACACGCAGCGTGAAGGGGCGCGGGACCAGACCCTCGCCATCAACCGCTGGCATGGTCGACAGCCGCACCAGCTCCTGTCCGACATAATCCTGCGGCCGCCGCGCTAGGTCGGCGAGCAGCGCGTCGCGCGCCGCCCCGTTCAGCTCCGCCCCCGCTACCGGCTGGCCCGCGGGCAGCCCCAGCGGCGCGGCGGCGAAGGCGGGCGCGATCAGCAACCGGTCGAGGTCGCGCTGGACCGCCGCGCGTTCGCCGTCCTGCCCACACCACCAGGTCGCGATATTGGGCAGCGACAGCGGCGCGCCGATCAGCTCCGTCGCCAGCCCCGGGAGAAAGGCGCTGAACGCGCGCGCCTCCAGCACCCCCGCCCCCGGCGCATTCGACAGGACGAGGTTTCCCGCAGCCCAGGCGTCGATCAGCCCGGGTACGCCGATCTGCGAATGGCTATCGAACGCAAGCGGATCGAGCAGCCGCGAGTCGATCCGCCGCCACAGCGCGTCGATGCGCTTCAGCCCGGCGACGGTGCGGACGTAGAGCTTGCCGTCGAGCGCCGCCAGGTCGTCGCCCTCGACCAGCAACAGCCCGAGATAGCGCGCCAGATGCGCCTGCTCGGCATAGCTGGGGCTGAAGCGCCCGGGTGTCAGCAGCCCGATCCGGGGATCGGCGCGGCGGCATAGCGCCGCCAGCCCGGCGCGCAGCGCGGCGAAGAACGGCGCGTGGCGCTGGATGTTGAGCCGCTCCTGCAAACCGCCCAGTGTGCGGCTCACCGCCAGGCGGTTCTCCAGCGCGTACCCGGCGCCCGCGGGCGCGCGGAGGTGGTCAGCGAGGACCCGCCACTCGCCGTCGGGTCCGCGCGCCAGGTCAAAGGCGACGAAATGGAGGTGCCGCCCGCCCGGCGGCGGCAGGCCGACCGCAGCGCGCAGGAATTGCGGGCTGCCCGCGACGAGCGCCGCCGGCAGCCGGCCGTCGGCGACCAGCGTTTGCGCGCCGTAGAGATCGGCAAGGACGGCCTCTAGCAGCTCGGCACGCTGCGCGATGCCCGCCGCCAGCGGCGCCCAGTCGCGCGCGTGGAGCAGGAGCGGTACGGGCGACACCGGCCATAGCCGTTCCTCCGCCTCGCCCGAAATCCGGAACCCCATCCCGATATCCGCGGCATGCCGCCGCACCCGCTCGCGCGCATGGCCGAGGTCGTCGGACGCCACCGCCGCCAGCTCCGCCAGCATCGCGGTCCAGGCGGTGTCGGGGGTGGCCCCCAGCACGTCCCCCGGCCCTGCTCGCGTCGCATAGTCCGCCAGCCAGCGCCGCGCATGGTCCTGCGCATCGAATAGCGGGATGGGGGCGGTGGCCATTGCGGGCGTAGGGACACGATAGAGCGCGGGAGGGCAAGCGAAGATCAGCGGCCTTCCCTGCCCGCTTGCGGGAGATCAGCGAGAGTGGGCAGATTGACGCCCGGCCGCCACGGCGAGCGTTCATCCATGGCTGCCTCGGACGCTCACTCCGGCCTCGCCCTACTTCTTGCAACGCAATCTCTCTCCCTGGGTGAGGGGTCAGAGGTCCGGCAACACCTGATCCGCCTCGCCCCATCCCTGCAGCCCGCGGCCGTTCGCGCGCGCCAGCAGCGCCGCGCCGTCGCGCACGCCCCAGCGCGCCGCCGTGTCGAGGTCGCGCAGCTCGGTCCAGCTTACCGGCGCCGCCACCGGCGCGCCCGCCCTGGCCCGCGCCGCATAGGGCATGATCGCGGTCGCGCCGCGGCCGTTGCGGAGATAGTCGATGAAGATCTTCCCCGTCCGCTTCGCCTTGGTCATCACCGCGACGAAGCGGTCGGGCTCCGCTTGCGCAAGCGCACGCGCGAACCGCTCGGCAAAGTCGCGCACCGCCGGCCATTCGGCCTGTGGCTTCAGGGGCACGACGACGTGGACGCCCTTGCCGCCCGACAGTAGCGGAAAGCTGGTCAGCCCCAGCTCGGCGAGCTGGTTCTTGAGGTGCTCGGCTGCCTTCTTCGTCTCGTCAAAGCCCAGCTCCTCATCGGGGTCCAGATCAAACACCAGCCGGTCGGGCCGCTCCAGTGCGTCGACACGGCTACCCCAGCCGTGGAACTCGATCGTTCCCATCTGGACGCATGCGACCAGACCATTCGCGCTGTCGACGTAGAGATAGTCCTCGTCATGCCCGTCCTTTTCGCGGACGGGCACATGGTGGACCCATTCGCCGAAGGTGCCCGCGTCGTGCTTCTGGAAGAAGCATTTCTTGCCGCGACCCTGCGGGCAGCGGACCAGGCTGACCGGGCGGTGCCCGGCCCAGGGCAGCATGGCAGGCGCGACCAGCGCATAATAGTCGGCCAGTTCGCCCTTGGTGACGTCACTGTCGGGGAAGATCAGCCGGTCGCGGCTCGACACGTTGATCGCCGAGGCGGGTGCCGCGGGGGCGGGTTCGGGCGTTTCGGCGACGACCTCTGCCGCCGGCTTGTCGCCGCGCAGCCCGAGGAAGCTCGGGTGGCGCAGCGCGCCTTCGGGCGTGACCTCGGTGAAGGCGATCTCCGCCACCAGCTCGGGCCTGATCCAACGCGCGCCCCGGACGGCGGCGCGTGGCGCCTGCACGGTCGGCCCCGGCTGTTCCAGCGTCTTCATCCGCGCCGACAGCTCGTCCATCAGCGCCTGGTCGAAGCCGGTGCCGACCTTGCCTGCATAGACCAGCCCGCCCCCGTTCTCTGGGGGACCGTTGACGCCGAGCAGCAGCGCGCGGAATCCGCGCTTCTTGTCCGACGGGGTCCAGCCGACCACGACGAACTCCTGCCGCCGCGTGCATTTCGCCTTGAGCCACGCCTTGGTCCGGCCGCCGCGATAAGGCGCGTCCGCGAGCTTGGAGACGACCCCCTCCAGCCCCTCCGCGCACATCCGCCGGAGGAGCGGCTCGCCGGGGCCAAGGATGTGCTCAGCGAATTGCAGGCGCTCGTCCCCGTTGACACCTGGGCCGATCAGCGGGCGCAGCCGCTCCTTGCGCTCGACGGTCGGCAGGCCCGTCAGGTCCTCGCCGTCGAGGCTGAGCAGATCGAAGGCGAAACAGGTCATCGCACCGCCCGACGAGATCGCGTTCTTGAGCGTCGAGAAATCGGGGCGACCGTCCTTGAACGCGACGATCTCGCCGTCGATCAGTGCCGACCGGACCGGCAACGCCGCTGCGGCCGCGGCGACGCCCGCGAACTTCTCGGTCCAGTCGATCCCGTTGCGGGTATAGACTCTTGCCGTTCCCCCGCCGACCGCGAGGAGCGCGCGGTAGCCGTCATATTTCACCTCGTGCAGCCAGCCGCCGCCGGTGGGGACGGTATCGACCAGCGTGCAGAGCTGGGGGTCGGTGAAGGGGGGCGGTTTCAATCCTCCCCCGGATCGGGAGGTGGCTGCGCGCTTGCGGGCTGACGGAAGGGGCTTTCCACCGGCGGTCCGTTCGCGGCTAGCCGCCTCCACCACGCGCTTCGTGCGCAGTCCCCCTCCCCGTCCCGGGGATGACTTCATCGCCTGCGCCACCTTGCCCGCGGCGATCTCCTCCATCGTCCGCCCCGTCGCGACGCTGGTCAGCGCCGTCTCGGTCAGCACGTCGGTGCCGCCCGCTTCTCCGTCGTCGAGCTTGCGCAACAGCCAATTCTCGCCCCGCTCCTTCCCGCGCGGCTTGAGCCGGATCATCAGCCACCCGCCCTTCATCCGCTCGCCGTCGAGCGTGAAGTGGAGGTGGCCCTCCGCCAGCGTCTTGCGCGGGTCCTTGCCCGGGTGCGGCGTCCAGGTGCCGCGGTCCCACAGCATCACCGTGCCGCCACCATATTGCCCCTTGGGAATCGTCCCCTCGAACGTGGCGTAGCTCAGCGGATGATCCTCGGTCCGCACCGCCAGCCGCTTCTCGCCGGGATCGAGACTTGGTCCGCGCGTCACCGCCCAGCTCTTGAGCACCCCGTCCAGTTCGAGGCGAAAGTCCCAGTGCAGCCGCGTCGCGTCATGCTTCTGGACCATGAAGCTGTGACCGTTGCCGGGCGCGAAGTCGCCCTTCGGCTCGGCGGTCTGCGCGAAGTCGCGCTTGGCGTTGTACCTGGCGAGGGGATCGTCGGCCACGGCGATCAAGCACGCTTGCGGGTGGCGGGCTTTTTCGCGGGTACGGGCGCGGGTTCTGGCGCCGCCTTCTTCGCTGCCGGTTTACGCGCCGACGCCTTTTTGGGCGCGGGCTTGTCGTCGTTGGCCGGCGCGGCCGCACCGCCCTTCTCCATCGATTTCTTCAGCGCCGCCATCAGATCGACGACGTTGCTCCCCGACCGGCCGCCGCCGCTATCCTTGTCCTCGATGATCTTCTCGCCATGCGCCTTGCGCTTGCGCTCGACCAGATCTTTCAGCGCGTCGACATAGCGGTCGTGAAACTCCTGCGGGTCGAACGGCGCGGTCTTGCGGTCGATCAGCGCGCTGGCCAGGTCGAGAAGCTCCGGATCGGGCTTGTCATCGGGGATTTCGCGAAAGTAGTTCTGCGCCTTGTTGACCTCGTCGGCATAGCGCAGCGTCTCCAGCACCATGCCGCGCCCGCACGGCTTCAGGCTGACGACATATTCGCGGCCGCGCAGCGCCAGCTGGCCCAGGCCGACCTTCTTCGATCGCCGCAACGCCTCGCGCAGCACGATGAACGCCTCCTCCGCCAGGTCGTCGGCCGGGACGACAAAATAGGGCTTCTCGTAATACAGCACGTCGATCTCGGACTGGTCGACGAACTGGGTCAGCTCCAGCGTCTTCTTGGATTCCAGCTTGACCGCGTCGATCTCGTCCTGGTCGAGCAGGACATACTCGCCCTTCGACACCTCATAGCCCTTGACGATCTCGCCGACGTCGACCGGACCGACCCCGGTCACGACCTTCTCGTAATGGATCGGTTTGCCGGTAGGCTCGTGGATCTGCTTGAAGCTGATCTGCGCGCCGGATTTGGTGGCGGAATAGATTTCCACCGGAATCGACACCAGCGCCAGGCGTATCTGCCCCTGCCAGTAAGCGCGCGCCGCCATTAACCCGAACCCTTCGTTGCGAGGGCGATTCAATCCTTAGGCGGCGGAGTCGTTCCCGCGAAGCTCTATCGCCAGTGGAGCATCCCGAAATGCTGCTCCAGGAACGCCGCCTTGGCGCGGTTGAAGTCGACGATGTCGGCCAGGTCGTGCACGACATGGCCCTCGTTCTCGTACCGGCGGTACGTCACCTGCCCGCCGCCCGCGCGGATCGCGGCAACATAGGCGTCGAGTTCGTCGGCGCCATTGCGCGGATCGTTGGCGCCCGACTGGACCAGCATCGGCGTCCGTACGCGGGCGGCGTCGTTCATGGGCGAGAGCTGGCGAAGAAGGCCAGATCGGCGGGATCGTCGATTGTCGCCATATTCCAGCCGGTCGGACGCCTTCAGCCGCGGGACACGTTGCGCAGGTTGCGCGGCCAGTCGGCGACCCCGACCTCGCTGACGGCAGCGACGAACACGCCAGGATGGCGGCCGACCACGGCGTTGGTCAGATAGCCGCCGTAGGACGCGTCGCCGACCGCGATCCTGGCGCCGTCCAGCGCGGGCTGCCGCCTGATCCACGCCACCGCGTCGATCAGGTCGCCGATTTCGTTCGGTCGCAGCCGCCGGTCGTTGAGGTGCGCCAGCGCCTTGCCCGCGCCGGTCGAGCCACGATAGTTGAAGTCGAGGACGGCAATCCCGCGCGCGACCAGATACTGGACGTTGGGCTTCCAGTCGGCGCGGGCATGGCTCGACGGGCCGCCATGCAGGCGCAGGAACACCGGCACCCGGTCACGGCGGGCGCTGGGAAGGTAGAGCAGGCCCGACAGCGGCACGCCGTTCCGCGCGGCGAACTGTACCAGGTGAGGCTGGCTGAGCTCAGCGGGCGCTACCCCGGCCAGGTTGGCCGCGACGACGCGGCGCGCCTGCCCCGTACGGCAGTCGATCGTCCAGACCTCGCCCGGCGTGGCGGGGCCGACCACTGTCGCCGCGAGCACCGGCGCGCGTCGCGCAAAGGCGATCGTCGTCAAGCCCGGCGGCAAGGAAGGCAGCCGCAGCGGCCGCCCCGTCTGCAGGTCGCGGACATAGACTCGCTCGAAACCGCCCTCGTCCACCTTCCAAGCGAGAAAGCGCCCGTCGCCGCTCAGCGTCGCGCCCACGACATCGTGGGGCGGCGCCTCGACGACCGTGCTGTGGCCGGTGGCGGTATCGAGCAGCTCCAGGCGGGAAAACTCGCGCCCTTCGTTGCTGTCCACATACAGGTGACGCCCGTCCGGCGCCCAGGCGACGGGCGCATTCAGCGCCGCTTCGGCCGGCTTTCGCAGCACCCGCTCGCGCCCCGTCGCGACGTCGAGCAGCGACAGATCGCGTCCGTCCTCGCCGCGCGCCTCGACCATGGCGATCGCGGTGCCGCCGGGGTTCGCAAGCGCAGGGTACAGCCCCATCCTGCCGCGCAACAGCTCGCGCGGCAGCCCGCCGGCGAGCGGTGCCACCCAGGTGTCGAAGCTGCGGCCGTCGCGCGCGGCCGTGGCGTAGGCAAAGGCGCGTCCGCCGCTCACGAAGTCGCCCGACGCCGTAAACGCGGACGATTGCGGCACCAGCTCCGTCTCGTTCCGCCCGTCGGGCGTGATCGCGTAGAAGCCGAAGCGCTCGTTCCCGCCGCGATCCGCACCATAGACGATGCGGGCGCCATCGGGACTCCAATCGGCGCCCGCCACGCCCAATCCAAAGGTCAGCTGGCGCGGCGCGCCGCCCGCCGCGTCGACGATCCACAGCTGCGGCTTGCCCGTGATCGTGGAAGTGTAGAGGAGCTGGGTTCCATCGGGCGACAGCTGCGCGTCGCGGGCACCCTGGGCGAGCAGGTAGCGGGTGGCGTCGGGCTCCGCGGCGCCCGCAAGCCCGACTGCCACAGGCGCTGGGTGCGGAACGTCCTCCGGCCGGTACGCGGTTTGCGCCGTCAGCAGCAGGGCCGCCAGTACCAGTGCACCAGCCCGACTCGTCCGCCGCATTGCCCGTCCCCATTCGGTACGAGCCTGTCACGGCCGTGCGCCACCGGCAAGCGGGCGAGGGTTCAGCCCGGCGGCCAGCGGTGCTATGCGCGCCGCCGATGACCGACCCCTTCGCCCTGTTCGACGCGTGGTACGCCGAAGCGCGGGCGTCGGAGCCTAACGACCCCAACGCGATGGCGCTGGCGACCGCGGACGCGCGCGGGCGGTCGTCGGTGCGGATGGTGCTGCTGAAGGGGCATGGACCGGACGGCTTCGTGTTCTACACCAATCGCGAGGGGCGCAAGGCGGCGGAACTGTCGGTCAATCCGCAGGCAGCGCTGCTCTTCCACTGGAAGTCGCTGCGGCGGCAGGTGCGGATCGAGGGCGCGGCAAGCTTCGCGACCGATGCCGAGTCGGACGCCTATTTCGCGTCGCGATCGCGCGACTCGCAGCTCGGCGCCTGGGCAAGCGAACAGTCGCGTCCCCTCGACGCGCGTGCGACGTTCGAGGCGCGGTTTGCGCAAATGCAGGCGCGGTTCGAGGGCGGGGCGGTGCCCCGGCCGCCGCAGTGGGGCGGCTATCGCGTCACCCCCGACACGATCGAGTTTTGGCAGGATCGCGCTTTCCGCCTACATGAGCGGCGCGTCTTCACCCGTGATGGCGAGGCGTGGACCGAGGGCATGCTGTACCCGTGACGATCCGGCCGTGACCACCGACGAACGCCGCCGCGTCATTCCGCTCGCGATCCGGGCGGCGCTGGCCAGCGTCGCGATGGCGCTGGGGCTGCTTGCGCTCAAGGGGTTCGCGGCGTGGCATACCGGCTCCGTCGCGATGCTGGGATCGCTCGCGGACACCGGGCTGGACCTGCTCGCCAGTCTGGTCACGCTGTACGGCGTCAAGCTCGCCGCGGAGCCCGCCGACCACGATCATCGCTTCGGACATGGCAAGGCAGAGGCGCTGGCGGCGCTGTTCCAGGTCGGGCTGATCACCGCATCGGCGGTTGGTATCGGCTGGCGCGCAATCGGTTCGTTCGGCACCGACGCGCCGACCCGGGATGCAGCATTCGGCATCGGCGTGTCGCTTGTCGCGATGGCGGCGACGGGCGTGCTGCTCTGGTATCAACGCCGCGTTATACGCCGCACAGGGTCGGTCGCGATCCTGGCGGACAACGTCCATTATCAGTCCGACGTGCTGCTGAACGGTTCGGTGATCGTCGCGCTGGCGCTCGACCAGTATTTCGGCTGGCGCTGGGCCGACCCGGCGTTCGGCATCGCAATCGCCTTGTGGCTCGCCTGGAATGCCTTCCGCGCGTCGACCAACGCGATCGACCAGCTGATGGACAAGGAATGGCCGGAGGCGCAGCGCGCCGCATTCCTCGACGTCGCGGCCCGCCAGCCCGGGCTCAAGGGCATTCATGATTTCCGCACCCGCCGCGCCGGGGCGCACGACTTTGTCCAGTTCCATATGGAGGTCGATGCGTCGCTCACCGTCGCGGGGGCGCACGAGATCGTCGAAACGGTCGAGGCGGCGCTGAAACGGACGTTCCCCAAGGTGGAGGTGTTGATCCATCTCGATCCGGAGGGGCATGTCGACACCGACAACGAGCTGGTCGAAGCCGACGTGACCCCGCACTGGTTCGGCAAACGCCTCTGACCAGGCTCGCGACAGGATGGCGGACGTGAGAATACCCTTCGCACAGATCGACGCCTTCGCGGACCGGCCGTTCGCGGGCAATCCGGCGGCGGTGATGCCGCTGCCGGCGTGGCTGGACGACGCGACGCTGCAGGCGATCGCGGCGGAGAACAACCTGTCGGAGACGGCGTTCCTCATTCCCGACGAGACCGGCGAAGCCGATTTCGAGCTGCGCTGGTTCACCCCCACCGCAGAGGTCGCGCTGTGCGGCCATGCGACGCTGGCGAGCGGGCATTTCGTGCTGTCGTCGGAGGACACGCGCAACCGCGTCACCTTCAGCACCCGGCAGGCGGGGGTGCTGAGCGTCGCGCGCCAGGACGGCGGCTATGCGCTGGCGCTGCCGGCCTGGGCACCGGCCGCGACGCCCCTTCCCGACATCCTCAACGCGCTCGGCCTCGATACCGCGGTAGAGACGCTGTGGCAGCCCCGCCGCTATGCGCTGATCGTGCTGGAAAACGAAGCTGCCGTGCGCGCGCTGGACCCCGACTTCCGTGCCCTCGGCAAGCTGTCTGGGGCCGATCCCCAGGCGGATCGCGCCGCCGAGCCCGATGTGCTGACCATCGTCACCGCGCCGGGCGATACGGCGGACATCGTCAGCCGCGTCTTCGCGCCCGGCGCGGGGATCGACGAAGACCCGGTGACCGGCTCCGCGCACGCGGTCAGCATACCCTATTGGGCCGCGCGGCTGGGACGCGACCGCCTGACCGCGTTGCAGGCTTCGGCGCGTGGCGGCCGGCTGACCTGCGCGCTCGACGGCGACCGCGTCATCCTCGGCGGCGGATGCGTGACGGTGGTCGAAGGGACGTTCCTGCTGCCGTGAGGGACCGCGGCGGTTGAACGACTCTTCGTCGCAGATGGCGCATTCGTACAATCCGGTGGTTCCGCGCTCGCACTAGGCAAATGGGCGGGGGTCGGTAGTGACGGCAAAGGCGGTGGTGTTCTTTGGCGCGGGGGCGCTGCTGCTGATTGCGGCCGTCGTCGTGGCGCTGAACACGCGCGCCTTCCTGCGCGGTTCCATCGTCGCGCCCGGCGTCGTCGAGTATCTCAACGCCGGCGGCAGCCACCCGCAGGTGGCGTTCACCACCGCGCGCGGCGAGCGCATCTCCTACCCGCAGGGCGGGATGGTGTCGGGCTGGCGGCAAGGCGATCGCGTCATGGTTCGCTACCTGGCCGATCGTCCGCGTAGCGCGGTGATGGACCGCTTCCTCGCGATCTGGACACCCGCACTGTTCCTCGGCGCGATGGGCGTGGCGATGCTGCTGGCGGGTTTGGCGACTTGGAAGTGGGGGTAAGACGATGTTCCTGATACATGATTCAGCATGGACGTTCGACACGTCTGCAGGTGCGGGCGCGGGGTTGGGCGTCGTTGTCGCATCGGGCGGCATGGTCCGGCTGAAGGACCCCGGCGGCACGCCGATCAGCTTCTATTTCGGCGGCATCGGCGCGGCGATCTCCACCCCGTCGCTGCGCATCCCGAAGATTCCCAAGATCAAGTTCCCCGGGTGGAAGGCGCCGTCGGCCGCCGCGGCCGGGTCGACCCCAGACTTCAAGAGCTATGGCGTGGTCTATCGCAAGAGCATGTTCGGCACCAAGGAACTAGTCGCCGACGATTTCCGCGGCGCGTGCATCTATTGTGAGGGCGGCGCGGGCCTGATCGGCGGGATCAGCGTCGACATCATGTTCTTCGGCGCCAGCACCGCGATTGCTGCGGCGGTGGCCGGGGCGACCGCGGGCCTGGGTGTCGGCGCCGCCCTCGTGGCAAGCTCCAACGGCATCCTCGCCTGGGGCGGTGTCAATATCGGGCCGCAGGCGGGGGCGGGGATCGGCGGGCTGATCGGGGGGATGCGGTAACCCGCGCTTACGGGTGCAGCTGGCCGGCGATGATGCGGCCGATCGCAGCATGGTTGCCGTCGATATCGGCCTCCGGCGTGTTGCCGAGGCGGACGACGACCAGCCGCGCCTCCGGCACCACCGTCACATGCTGGCCGAGATGGCCTTCCGCCGAGATGGTGGTCTCCGGCGCGCCCGCGAACATGACGGGGCGGCCGCGCTGTGCGGAACGGTTGAGCCACAGCTGCCCGCCGTAATTCCCCGCCGTCGCGGCCGGGCGGCGCATGAAGTCCAGCCAGGCGGGCGCGACGGCCTGTCGCCCGTCCGGCCCCCTGCCGTCGATCAGCAGCTGCCCCAGCCGCCCCCAGTCGTCGAGCGTCATGTAGAGCAGCGAGCCGCCGATCTGCGTGCCCGCGCCGTCGAACTCGAACCGCGCCGCCCCGATCCCCGCCGGGCCGAACAGCCGCTCCTCTGCGAACTGCGTGTAAGCGGCGGCGCGGACATGCGGGTCGCGGCTGGGGGTCAGCGTCCGCGTCACGATCTCGGCGAGCAGCAAGGAGGTGAGCGAGCTGTATTCCCACCGCGACCCCGGTGGCGTCGCCAGCGGCTGCGCCATCGCGGCGGCGGCCATCGCCTGCGTCCCCGTGACGAACAGCACCTGGTTGGTGTCGGACGCCTCGATCGGATCGCCGACCTCCACATGGCGCAGGCCCGAGGACATGTTGAGGAGCTGGCGCAGCGTGATCTTGGATCGCGGATCGTCGGCCCCACGCCATTCGTCGAGCGGCGCGGGGGCGTCGAGTTCCAGCCGGCCGTCGGCGACCAGCGCGCCCACGAGCAACCCCGTCGCCGTCTTGTTCATCGACCAGCTGATGAAGCGCGTCGCATCCGAATAGCCGGGCGCGTACCGCTTCTCGATCACCCGCCCGTCGCGCAGCAGCAGCGCCGCGCGGGTGTCGCCCAGCGCCGGCGCGAACAGCGGCGCGAGCGGATCGGTAGGCGGCGCCGGTTGGGCGCTGCCGGTGGCGGCGAGCGCGGCGAGCAGGAGGAGGCTTGGCAGACGCATGGTCCGCAGCTTAGGCTGCCTGACCATGAGGGCAAGACGGATCGGAATCGGCTTGGCTGTCGTCGCGGCGGCGGTGCTGCTGGGCGGATGGCTGTACGTGCGGTCGCTGACGCCCAAGCTGCAGCTCGGCGTCGGCTATGCGGCGCGTGTCGCGTGCGGCTGCCGCTATTTCGGCAATCGGCCGCTGGCGAGCTGCTATCATGATTTCGAGCCCGGGATGGAGCAGATCCGGCTGAAGGAAGATCCCGCCGCGCGCACCGTCACCGCCTATGTGCCACTGATCGCGCACCGGACCGCGCGATTCGACCCAGTGCTCGGATGCCAGCCCGAGCGGTATCGCGGCGCGGGCGTGCGGGTGCATTGACGGAGGGCTCGATGGAATTCTCGGACAAGCGGATGGACGGCATCGAGTTCCGGAACTGCTCGCTCGCCAATGCGGTCTTCGATGACGTGAACCTTGCCGGGGCAAGGCTGACGAACTTCAATCTGTCGGGGCTGACGATCGAGAACGCCAACATCAAGGGCCTGAAGATATTCGGCTATGACGTGGAGGCCTGGATCAAGGAGCAGCTGGCGAAGGACGGCTGCCACCTGGATTGAACGCCCGGGACTCGACCGGACAGCGATGGTCAGGCCGCCACCCTTGCCGCAACCGTCGCCGCGATCCAGCCGCCGCCGAGCACGCGGTCGCCGGCGTACAGCACCGCCGCCTGCCCCGGGGCAACGCCATATTCGGGGCGATCGAACACCAGCATTTCGTCGTCCCAGCGCGCGGGCACGGGCTTCGCCAGCGAGCGGACCTTGGCGGTGATCTCGCCGTCCCACCCGCCTAGCCGGTTGATTCCGCTCAACCGCGCCGCGTCGACCGCCAGCGCCGCGCGCGGGCCGACGACGACCGCGCGCGCCGCCGTATCGAGCCGCACGACGTAGAGCGGCTCGCCTCCGCCCCCGCCCAGATCGAGGCCGCGGCGCTGGCCGACCGTGTAGTGGATCAGCCCGCGATGCTCCCCCAGCCGCCGCCCGGCCAGATCGACGATCGCACCGCCTTCATCGGCCTCCGGCCGCAGCCGGCGGACCAGCCGCGCATAATCGCCGTCGGGAACGAAGCAGATGTCCTGGCTGTCGGGCTTGGCCGCAACCAGCAGCCTCTGCTCGGCCGCCAGCGTCCGCACCTGCGCCTTGGGCAGCGCGCCCAGCGGAAAGCGCAGAAATCCGAGCTGTTCGCGCGTGGTCGCGAACAGGAAATAGCTTTGATCGCGCGCCGGATCGGCGCCGCGGTGCAGTTCGGGGCCGTCCGGTCCTTCGACCCGGCGGACGTAATGCCCGGTCGCGAGGCAATCCGCCCCAAGCTGCTGCGCCATGCCCAGCAAATCGGTGAACTTCGGCCCCATGTTGCACTGGACGCACGGGATCGGGGTCCGCCCGGCGAGATATTCGTCGGCGAAGCGGTCGATCACCGTCTCGCGGAACTGCGTCTCGTGATCGACGACATAATGCGCGATGCCCAGCCGGTCGCACACCGCGCGCGCGTCGCGGATGTCGCGCCCCGCACAGCACGCGCCCGCGCGCCCGGTCGCCTCGCCATGATCGTAGAGCTGGAGCGTCATTCCGATCACCTCCGCGCCCGTTTCCACTGCCAGCGCGGCGACCACCGACGAGTCGACCCCGCCCGACATCGCGACGACGATGCGCCTGCCCGCAGGATCGGGGCCGAGCTGGAAATCGATGGTCATGGGTAGCGGCACATAAGCCGCCTTCGCTCCGGACAAAAGCGCATCACGCACAGCCGGACGCCTTGCACCCGCCGCCGGTAATCATCGTCAACGAAGCCTTGCCCGCGGTTTTACCCGCCCTTCATCGCCATGCGGCTACCGCGGCGATCCCGTCACCCGCTGCGAGCCCTCAAGTCCTTGGACCTGTCCTTCACCACCTTCGACCGCGCGCATGAGGTCACCCAGTTGCCCGGCGACCTCGCCGCGCTGATGGTCGGCATCGCGGAGCGGCAGGCGGCAAGCGCGACGGCGGCGACGCAGGCGCGGCTGTGGTCGGCGGCGGACGGACTCGGCGCGGACCCGCTGCTGTTCCGCCCGCTCCACGGCGCCTTCAACGCGCCGATGGCGGCACTTGTCTCGCAGTGGCGCCAGCCGCGGCGACAGATCGGGGGGCAAAGGTGAAGGCCGCATTTACCTACCCGTTTCAGCCGATCTTCAACGGCGGCAGCTATCGGCCGTCCCTACCGCACACCCCCGGCAAGGTTTTGCCGCAAAGGTCGCTTGTATGATGGAACACCAGAAAATCCGCCCCGCCAAGGTGATCGGGCCGCTCGGCGAGCCGCTGACGATCGAGTCGCTGCCGCCGCCGGAAACGACGCGCTGGGTGGTGCGCCGCAAGGCGGAGGTGGTCGCGGCCGTCAATGGCGGGCTGCTGTCGGTCGACGAGGTGTGCGAACGCTACAACCTGACGGTGGAGGAGTTCGCCGGCTGGCAGCGCGCGATCGATCGTTCCGGTATGCCGGGGCTGCGCGTCACCCGCATCCAGCATTACCGCACCCTTTACGACCGTCAGCATCGTTATTGATTGCGCGAAATCAAGGTCGTTGCCCAAGCGGAACAAGGACCGCCCGTCGAGAGTCTAGCCCCCGTATCAACGCCGGCGCGTTCTGCCGGTCAATGGAGGGCGAACATGATCAACTTCATCATCTGGCTGATTATCGGCGGCGTCATCGGCTGGCTCGCCAGCATCGTCATGCGCACCGATGCGCAGCAGGGCGCGTTCCTCAACATCGTCGTCGGGATCGTCGGTTCGTTCATCGGCGGCATCGTCCTGCGCAGCTTCGGCAAGATCAACAACAATGACTTCTCGATCTCCGCGCTGATCGCCGCGTTCGTCGGCGCGTGCATCCTGCTCGCGGTGGTGAACCTGATCCGCCGCGGCAGCGTCAGGTAGCGGCCTTTTCCCTGACCGATAAGGGGCCCGCGCCGGCTACGGCGCGGGCCGTTTCGTGTTGCCTTCCCCGCTCTCCGGGAGGTGATTAGTCGAGCAGGAACCGCACGTTGACGGTGACGCTCAGTTCCTTCTCGCCCGCCGCGACCTGCGTCGCGTCCTGCGCCGCCGCCGCCCGGGCGAACATCATCGGCGGCCTTGGCGAACCGGCCTCGACCGCGCCCTCGCCGATCGACACGATCCGCCGCACGTGCAGGCCCGCCGCGCGCGCATACAGGTCCGCGCGCCCCCGCGCCGTCGCCATCGCCTGTGTCCGCGCTTCGTCCAGCGCCGCGTCGGGCTGGTCGACCGACAGGTCGGGGCCGTCGATCTGGTTCGCCCCCGCCGCGACCAGCGCGTCCAGGATCGGTCCCGCTCTGGCGATGTCGTGGAAGCGTATCGCGACGCTGTTGGTCGCCTGATAGCCGGTCACCGCCGGCGGCTGGTTGTCGGCATAGCGATATTGCGGCTGCAGCCCGACCTGCGCGGTGGCGATGTCGCGCGGCGCGATTCCCGCCCGGCGCAGCGCCGCCAGCACCCGCGCCATCCGCCCCGCCTGATCGGCCAGCGCCGCCGCCGCGGCCGGCGCCTGCGCGACCACGCCCGCACGGATGGTCGCCACGTCGGGCACGCGCGAGACCTTGCCGGTCGCGCTGATGTCCAGCGTCGTGCCCGCCGCGACGTCGGCCGGCGCGGCGGTCTGCGCCGCGGCGGGCGCGGCCATCAGCGCCAGCGCGGTTAGGGTCAGGGTCGGTCGCATCGCTACTCCTTCACGTGAGGCCCGGTTTCGGGTATCGCCCCTGGCGCGTCGGGGCGCAACGGGGGCTGAACGGCCGCACCGGTCCTTGCTTGTCGGCCGGGGTTGAGCGCGGTGCTATATTCTTCTAATACAGTGCCGCCCGGACAACGGGACGCGCAAGAGGTCACGGAAGTCGCATGAGCTACGAGTCGGTTTCGCATGAGGGACAGCCCCTGCTGCTGGGCGATGACACGCCGCCGCGGCGGCGCGGCCGCCGCATCGCGGTGGTCACCGGGATCGCGGTGATCCTGCTGGCGCTGTTCCTGATTTTCGGCCGCGGCCACAAGGCGCCGCCCAAGGGTCCGGCCGCCGAACAGGCGCCACCGGTGTCGGTGATCGCACCGGGACGGCAGACGGTCGACCGCGTGCTCACCGCCAACGGCTCGCTGGCCGCCAAGCGCGAGATGCCGGTCGGCGTCGCGGGCGAGGGCGGCCGCGTGACGCGGGTGCTGGTCGAGCCTGGCCAGTGGGTCGCCGCCGGTCAGGTGCTCGCCACCATCGACCGGTCGGTGCAGGCGCAGACCGCCGACAGCCTCGCAGCGCAGATCCGCGTCGCGCAGGCTGATGCAACGCTGATGCAGGCCAATCTCGATCGCGCCAGGCAGTTGGTCGCCAACGGCTTCGTCAGCCGCGCCGACATCGAATCGAAAACGGCGGCGCGTGACGCCGCTGCGGCGCGCGTGCGGGTCGCGCAGGCGACCCTGGGCCAGCAGCGCGCCGCCAATGGCCGCCTCGACATCCGCGCGCCGGCCGCAGGACTGGTGCTGACGCGCCAGGTCGAGCCGGGGCAGGTGGTGAGCGCCGGCAGCGGCGTGCTCTTCCGCCTCGCGCAAGGCGGCGAGATGGAGATGCGGGCAACGCTGGCCGAAAGCGATCTGGCGGGCCTGCATGTCGGCGCGCGCGCGCAGGTGACCCCGGTCGGATCGACCGTGAAGTTCGACGGGGTCGTGTGGCAGATCTCGCCGGTGATCGATCCCGCGACACGGCAGGGCACGGCGCGCATCCAGCTCCGCTATGACCAGGCGCTGCGGCCCGGCGGCTTTGCCAGCGCGGCGATCGTCAGCGGCGCGAGCACCGTCCCGCTGCTCCCGGAATCAGCGGTGCAGAGCGATCGATCGGGCAATTATGTCTACATTGTCGGCCCCGACAGCCGTGCCGCCAAGCGCGTCGTGACGGTCGGCGAGGTCACCGATCAGGGCGTGTCGATCGTCGCCGGACTTGACGGCACCGAGCACATCGTGGTTGCCGCCGGCGCGTTCCTGTCGCCGGGGCAGAAGGTCAAGCCGGTGCTGCAGACGCCGCAGACCGCCGCCGCGTCGTCCCCCAGCTGAGCCGCGCCCCGGAGTATCTGGCCATGAGCTTTCGCAACATCTCCGCCTGGGCGATCCGCAATCCGGTGCCGCCGATCGTGCTGTTCCTGGCGCTGACGATCGCCGGGATCGTCAGCTTCATGCGGCTCGACGTAAACCACGATCCGGACATCGACTTCCCGGTCGCCTATGTCTCGATCAGCCAGCCGGGGGCCGCGCCCAGCGAGCTGGAGACACAGGTGACGAAGCGCGTGGAGGCCGCTGCGCGCGGCATCCAAGGCGTCGACGAGCTCCGCTCGACCGTCGAGGAGGGCGAATCGACCACCATCCTCCAGCTCAAGATCGGCGCCAACATCGACCGCGCGGTCAACGACCTGCGCGACAAGATCACGCAAATCCGCTCCAATCTGCCCGACGGCATCCTGGAGCCGCAGATCGGCCGCGTCGACACCACCGACAACGACATCGCGGACTTTACCGCCACCACCAGCGACATGACCGTCGAGCAGCTGAGCTGGTACATCGACGACACCGTCACCAAGGAACTGCTGTCGATCCCCGGCATGTCGGGGGTCGAGCGCCACGGCGGCGTCACCCGCGAGATCCGCGTGACGCTCGACCCGCTCAAGCTTCAGGCGTTCGGGCTGACCGCACCGGCGGTCAACGCGCAGCTACGCCAGGTCAACGTCAACGCGACCGGCGGCAAAGCGCAGATTGCCGGCTCCGAACAGTCGGTGCGTGTCCTTGCCAACGCACAGGACGCCTATGCGCTGGGGCAGACGCTCATCAGCGTCGGCCAGGGCCGCACCGTCCGCCTCGCCGACATCGCGGATGTGCGCGACTCCAACGCGGAGCAGGTCTCGCTGTCGGCGGTCAACGGCCAGCAGGTCGTCTCGTTCAGTTTCAAGCGGTCGAAGGGTTCGTCCGACGTCACCGTCTATCGCGCCGCCGAGGCGAGGCTGAAGGCGCTGGAGGCGCGCAACCCGCGCGTTCATTTCCAGCTGCTCGACACCAACGTCACCGACACCGAGACAATGTTCAAGGGCGCGATCGAGGCGATGATCGAGGGCGCGGTGCTCGCCGTCATCGTCGTGTTCCTGTTCCTGCGCGACTGGCGCGCTACCGCGATCTCGGCGCTGGCCATCCCCCTGTCGGCGATCCCGACCTTCTTCTTCATGGACCTGCTGGGCTTCAGCCTCAATCAGATGACGCTCTTGGCGCTCAGCCTGGTCGCGGGCGTGCTGGTCGACGATGCGATCGTCGAGATCGAGAACATCGTCAGGCACATGCGGATGGGCAAGACCGCCTATCAGGCGTCGATCGACGCCGCCGACGAGATCGGGCTGGCGGTGCTCGCGACGACCATGGCGATCGTCGCGGTGTTCCTGCCGGTCAGCGTGATGCCCGGCATCTCGGGCCAGTTTTTCAAGAATTTCGGCCTCACCGTCGTGGCCGCGGTGCTGATGAGCCTTGGCGTCGCACGGCTGATCACGCCGATGGTCGCCGCCTATTTTCTGAAAAGCCATGGCCACGATCCGCAGGCGGACGGCGTCGTCATGCGCGCCTATATGCGCACGCTGCGCTGGACGGTGGACATCAGCCGCTTCCGCGCGGCGAAGGCGGGTGCGGCAAGCTGGATCGGGCGTCGCATCGCGCGCATTCTGGACCATCGCGTCTGGGTCATGGGGATCGCGACGATGGCGCTGGTGCTGACCGTCATCACCTTTGCGCTGCTGCCCAAATCCTTCCAGCCGCCGATCGACCACGACCACAGCTCGATCACGGTGCAGCTGCCGCCGGGAGCGACGCTGGAAGCGACGGAGGCGGTGGTCAGCCGTGTCGCCACGCTGATGCGCGCCCAGACGCCGACCGTCACCCAGGTCTATCAGCGCTCGTTCGTCGGCAACGGCAGGCTCAACGTGACGCTGGCCGACGACCGCACGATGTCCTCGACCCAGTTCGAACGGATGCTGACGCCGCAGCTGACCGCGATCCCCGACGCGCGCGTCAATTTCCAGAACCAGAACGGCTGGGGCGGCAACAGCCGCGACCTGTCGATCACCTTCGGCGGCGACGATCCGGTGCAGCTGCAGGCGACCGGCGACCGCATCGTCGACCAGATGTCGCGGCTCCACTCGATCAGGGCGCCGCGGGTCGAGGGCGGGCTGCAGCGGCCGGAGATCATCATCCGCCCGCGCCTTGATCTCGCCGCCGACCTGGGCATCACGACGTCGACGCTGTCCAATGCGATTCGCGTCGCGACCCTGGGCGAGATCGACCAGGGCTCCGCGCGCTTCTCGCTCTCCGACCGGCAGATTCCGATCCGCGTCGCCTTTGCGAAGAGCGCGCGCGAGCGGCTCGACAATATCCGCAACCTGGCAGTGCCGACGCAGACCGGCGGCTCCGTGCCGCTGCATGCGGTGGCGGACATCCGCTTCGGCGCGGGACCGACCCAGATCGACCGGCTGAGCCAGCAGCGCCAGCTGACGATCAGCGCCGATCTCGCGCCCGGCGTGATCGAGGGCAATGCGCTCAAGGAGATCAACGCGCTTCCCGCCGTCACCAATCTCCCGATCGGCGTCTCGCGCGTGAACACCGGCCAGTCGAAGGCGCAGAACGAGCTCATCACCAACATGCTGGTGGCGGTGTTGTCGGGCTTCTTCCTGCTCTTTGCGGTGCTGGTGCTGCTCTACCGCCGCTTCCTGCCACCCTTCGTCAACATGGGTTCGCTGTTCCTCGCCCCGTTGGGCGCGTTCGTGGCGCTGGCGATCTGCGGGATGTCCGTGTCGATGCCGGTCTATATCGGGCTGCTGATGCTATTGGGCATCGTCGCCAAGAACTCGATCCTGCTGGTCGATTTCGCGCTGGAGGAGATGAGCAAGGGCGTCCGCCGCCTCGACGCGATCCTCGACGCCGGCCACAAGCGCGCGCAGCCGATCGTGATGACGACCGTCGCGATGGTCGCGGGCATGATCCCGACCGCCTTGTCGGTGACGGGCGACGGCAGCTTCCGCGCGCCGATGAGCGTGACGGTGATCGGCGGGCTGATCCTGTCGACGGTGCTGACGCTGCTGATCGTGCCGTCGAGCTTCAGCCTGGCGCTTGGTCTTGAAACCACGATCGGAGCGCGGCTCGGGCGGCGGCTGCTGACCTATCGCCCCGGTGACGAGAATGGCGGCCCGCTGATCGAAGGCGGCCCGCCTCGCCCGGCGCTGGGCGGGACGGCGGGGCGGCTGGGGTACGACCCGGACGGGCCGCAGGCGGCGGAGTGAACGGCTCCTCTGCCGGGCAGACGAACGGACGGTGAACCAACCCGGCCGCTCAGCCATTACCCCGCGATGAGGACCGCGCCCGGCTTCGACGCGCCCCCGCCGGGGCTGACGCGGATGCGGACGGTCGCGACCGGGCTGCTGGTGGCGATGGCGGGGTTGTTCTTCCTGAGCCGCCAACTCGTCCCGTTCCATCCGGCATGGAGCTTTGTCCGCGCCTTTGCGGAGGCTGGCATGGTCGGCGGCATGGCCGACTGGTTCGCGGTCACCGCCCTGTTTCGCCACCCGCTCGGCCTGCCCATCCCCCACACCGCAATCGTGCCCAAGAACAAGGACCGGATCGGCGACCAGCTCGCCCAGTTCCTGCGCGAAAACTTCCTCGTCACCCCCGTCATCGCGCGGCGAATGCGGCGGCTGGACGTCGCCGGCGCGGTCGCGCGCTGGCTGACCGACCCGCCCGAGGCGGCGGGCGGCCGCTTCCGCGCCGGCGCGTCGAAGCTGGTCGCGCAGATGCTGGAGGCGCTCGATCCGCAGCGGCTGGGCGGGATGGTCAAGGCCGCGGTCGCGCACCGGCTGGCGGAGACCGAGGTCGCGCCCGTCGCCGGCCAGCTGCTCAAGGCCGCGATGGCGGAGAACCGGCACAAGCCGCTGCTCGACGCCGCGATCCGCTGGGCGGGCAAGGCGCTGACCGACAACGACCATCTGATCCGCCAGATCGTTCACGACAAGGCGGGGTCGATCCTGCGCTGGACCGGGCTGGACGAGACGATCTCGAACAAGCTCATCGACGGCCTCGGCGGCCTGCTGGAGGAGATGGCGACTAACCCCGAACACCCGCTCCGCATCCGCGCGGAGAACACCCTGGACATCCTCGCCTGGGATCTCCGCTTCGATCCCGAAATGGGCGCCAAGGTGGAGCGGTTGAAGACGGAACTGGTCGCCAACCCGGCGATGCAGCGCTGGCTGGACGGGCTGTGGGAACAGGCGCGCAGCGGTCTGCTCGCGGTTGCGCGCGATCCGGAGCGGGCGATGCGCGGGCGGCTGGGCGAGCTGCTCCGCCAGCTTGGTGAGACGCTGTCGACCGACCGGCGGCTGGCGACCACGATCAACCGCTTCGTGCGCCGCGCCGCGGTCGGACTGGCCGCAGACTATGGCGACGGCATCGTCCGGCTGGTGTCGGAAACGGTGCGCGGCTGGGACACGCCGACCATCACCCGGCGGCTGGAGAACGCGGTCGGCAAGGATCTGCAATATATCCGCGTCAACGGCACGCTGGTTGGCGGGCTGGTCGGGCTGGTCATCCACACCGTGGACGTGGTGCTTGGATGACGCAGAATGTGGCCGTCGGCGCGTTCGCCATCACTCCGAGCAACGACCTGGCCGCCGCCACCGCGTTCTGGATGCGGCTGGGTTTCGCGCGCACCGGCGGCGAGGACAGCTACGTCATCATGACCGGTCATGGCTGCGAGGTGCACCTGACACAGGCAGGCGACGGGCCCTGGCGGGTGCCGGATCACAACCCGTTCGGCATCTTCATCCGCACACCCGAAGTGCACGCCATTGCCGGCCGGGTCGACGATCTCGTCATCCGCCCCGGCGGCGTGCTGCGTCACCGCGAATGGGGAATGTACGAGGTCGGGCTGGGCGGCCCCGACAATCTCCTGGTCCGGATCGGCTGGCCCTCGCGGCTGATGCCAACCGGCGCCGGCGGCAGCGCGGCGATCCGCTGACCGCAAGCGGGCCGCGCCGTTCGTCGCGCCTCACCGCGCCCTTGCCCCGGTTCGCCGGATAGGCGATGGGGAAAGCCGATGAGCGCCGCCGCCGATTTCGCGCAGGACCGCGACACGCTCCACTTCCGCGGCGACCTGTCGCTGGCGCGGTTGGGGTCGTTGCCGGACCAGCTCGATCGCTTCGACGGGCGGGTGTCGCGGGTCGACCTGTCCGCGGTCAGCCGCATCGATACCGTTGGCGCCTGGGTCGTCCACCGCTTCGCCGCCCGCCACAACGCACAGGTCGAGGGGCTCGACGAGGACAGCCAGATGCTGTTCGACCATGTCGTCGGCGCCGAACAGCCCGTGGCGCAGGCGCCGGCCAGGCCCAACGGCCTGATCCGCTTCGTGGCCGAGGTCGGCGCCGCGGCGGTCCAGGCGGGGCGGACCATGTACGGGCTGCTCGGGTTCCTCGGCGCGACCACGATCGCCTTCCTCAACGTCATCCGCCACCCCAGCCGCTTCCGCTTCAACGCCACCGTCCAGCGCTTCGAGGTGGTCGGCGTCTCCGCACTCGGCATCGTCGGTCTGATGAGCTTTCTGATCGGCATGGTGATCGCGCAGCAGGGCGCGGTGCAGCTGGCGCAATTCGGCGCGGAGGTGTTCACGATCAACCTGGTCGGCCGCCTCACCTTCCGCGAGATGGGCGTGCTGATGACCGCGATCATGATCGCGGGCCGCTCGGGATCGGCTTTCGCCGCGCAGCTCGGCACCATGAAGCTGACCGAGGAAATCGACGCGATGCGGACCATCGGCGTCTCGCCGGTGGAGGCGCTGGTGCTGCCTCGGGTGCTGGCGGCGGTGCTGATGATGCCGCTGCTCGCCTTTTACTCGTGCATGATCGCGCTGATCGGCGGCGGGGTGCTGGTGTGGCTGGATCAGGGGATTCCGCCCGCGACCTATATCCAGCGTATCCGCGAGGTGGTGCCGATCACCGATCTCTACATCCCGTTGATCAAGGCGCCCGTGTTCGGCGCGATCATTGCCGTCGCCGGCTGTTTTCAGGGGATGCTCGTCGAATCGGACGCGGAGCAGGTCGGCAACCGCACCACCGCCGCGGTGGTGCAGGCGATCTTCATGGTCATCGTGATCGATGCCTTCTTCGCGGTGTTCTTCACCTGGGTCGGATGGGTCTGATGGCCGGGCGTCGCAATGATGTCGTCATCCAGGTGCGCGGCCTGCGCAGCGGCTTCGGGGACCAGATCGTGCATGACGGGCTGGACCTCGACGTCCGGCGCGGCGAGATCCTGGGCGTGGTCGGTGGGTCGGGCACCGGCAAGTCCGTGCTGATGCGCTCGATCATCGGGCTGCAGTTGCCGCTGGCCGGCGACGTCACCGTGTTCGGTGAGGAGACGACCGACCGCGAGGACGAGGAGACGATCGACATCCGCAAGCGCTGGGGCGTGCTGTTCCAGGGCGGGGCGCTGTTCTCGACGCTGACGGTAGCCGAAAATGTCGAGGTGCCGTTGCGCGAGTTCTACCCGGAACTGAAACAGTCGCTGTTGGACGAGATCGCCGCTTATAAGGTGGTGATGACCGGGCTGCCGGCTGATGCCGGCCCCAAGTTCCCGGCCGAGCTGTCGGGCGGCATGAAGAAGCGCGCCGGGCTCGCCCGCGCGCTGGCGCTCGACCCGGAATTGCTGTTCCTCGACGAGCCGACCGCTGGCCTCGACCCGATCGGCGCCGCCGCCTTCGACCAGCTGATCGCCTCGCTCCAGAGCACGCTGGGGCTGACCGTCTTCCTCATCACCCACGACCTCGACACGCTCTATGCGATCTGCGACCGCGTCGCGGTGCTGGCGGACAAGAAGGTGATCGCGGTGGGCACCATCGACGAGTTGCTGGCGACGGACCACCCGTGGATCCAGGAATATTTCCGTGGGCCCCGCGGCCGCGCGGCGGTGGCGACGCAGGAGGCGCAGCGCGGGACGCATGCGCACGCCGCCCCTGCGGCCGAGCGGGCGGCGGCGCACCCGACCGAAATACGTGATCAACAGGACAAGGACGTCGGCGCACAGTCGGCGACAATGAGGGCTCGCTAGATGGAAACCCGCTCCAACCACGTCCTGGTCGGCGCTGTGGTGCTGATCCTGCTCGCCGTGCTGGCGCTGTTCACCGTCTGGCTGGCCCGGCTGGGCGGCAAGGCCGAGCACGAGTACGACATCTTCTTCGAACAGTCGGTCGACGGGCTGACCAAGGGCAGCCAGGTCACCTATTCGGGCGTGCTGTCGGGCACCGTGAAGCAGATCGCGCTGTGGAAGCCGGATCCCCGGCTGGTCCGCGTCCGCATCGCGGTCGATCCCGAGACCCCGGTGCTGGAGGGCACCACCGCTTCCGCCTCGTGCAGCTTCACCGGCACCTGCACGGTGTCGCTAGACGGGGCCCGGCGCAACGCCGCGCCGATCGTCTGCGCGCAGGGATCGCCCGGTCCGCGCTGCCGCTACGGCGTCGCCGAGATACCGCCCAAGCCGGGCGGCATCGGCGCGCTGCTCGCATCGGCGCCGCGGTTGTTGGAGAACGTCTCCAACCTGACCGACCGGCTGACCAAGCTGCTCGGCGACAACAACCAGACCTCGATCCAGGGCATCCTCGCCAACACCAACCGGCTGTCGGGGGCGCTCGCCGATCGCGGGCCGGAAATTGCGGCGACGCTGGCCCAGACCCGCGTCGCCATCCAGCAGGCGGGCGACGCCAGCCAGAAGATCGGCGATCTGGCGGCGACCACCAACGGCCTCCTGTCGCAGGACGTTCGCCCGACGCTCGCCAACCTCAACCGCACCATCGAACAGGCGCGGCAGAGCGCGGCGACGCTGAACCAGACGATCGGCGACGCGCGGCCCGGCCTGCAGACCTTCTCCCGCCAGACGGTGCCCGAGGCCAATCAGCTCGTCCACGACCTGCGTCAGACCGCGGCCGCGCTGCAGTCGGTCGCGGAGAAGGTCGACCGCGGCGGCGCCGGTGCGCTGGTCGGATCGTCGCGGCTTCCCGATTATCAGGGACATTGATCCATGACGCGCTTCCTTTCCCCTGCCCTGCTCGTCCTCGCGCTGCCGCTGGCCGGGTGCATCAGCTTCGGCGCGAAGCCGCCCAAACAGCTGCTGACGCTCAGCGCCACGGCGCAGATCGCCCCTGGTACGGTACAGAACTCCGCCCATGCCCGGTCGGTGGTGGTGCAGGTCCCCGTCACCCCCGCCGCGCTGGCGACGGTGCGCATCCCCGTGCAGGCGACCCCGACGACGCTCGCTTATGTCAAGGACGCCGCCTGGTCGGAGCCGCCGTCGCGGCTGTTCGCGCGGCTGGTCGCAGACACCCTGACGGCGCAGGGTGTAGTGGTGCTGTCCGGGGTGCAGTCGGTCGACAGCCCGGTCGGCAATCTGGCGGGCGAGTTGCGGACGTTCGGCTTCGACGCATCGACGCGTGAAGCGGTGGTGACCTATGAGGCGGCGCTGACCCGCGGCGGCCAGACCGCGGTCGAGAAGCGCCGCTTCGAAGCGCGGGTGCCAGTCGCCACGATCGACGCGGCGAGCGCGGGAACGGCGCTGAACGACGCGGCGAACCGGGTCGCGGCCGAGGTCGCGACCTGGGTCGGGCGATAATTTCCTGTCCTACAGGCGCGCGTGGCGCTTAGCATCGGACAACTGGCGGAGAGCTGCCGGCCGAAGCGGAAGCTAGGGTGGAGCGACGCGTTGGAGCCTCTACTTAGCCTCTACTTTCGCGGTGGCGGCGTAAGCGACAAGGAGCGTTTCAGCGTCAACTTGGACAACGTCCAGCGCCACGCGGCGGGGGACGGTTCAACGCAGTGTCCCTCGATCGTCACTTAACGCTCAGGGCGCCCGCCGTACCGCGGGCAGCACATCGCACACCGCCGCCCCGCCCAGCCCCACCGTCGGCGCCCGGGGGTTCTCGCGCAGCCGCACCGCCGCCTCGAAGCGCGGATTGTCCGCCGCGCGGTACTGGAAATGCGGCCGCTCCGCCGTGGGCAGATCGCTGGCGAGGCGCACCGAGACGATCGGCAGGTCCTGCGCCCGGTCGGCATAGACCCCCATCGCCGCCTCGCTCCTCGGCAGCGCCGAGAAATACTGCATCCCATCGACGATCCGCCCGGCCACCGTGTAATTGCGATCGAGCCGCCGCGCCGACTGACCGATCGGGGTGAACAGCGTCGATCCCGACCCGGTCTGCGGCAGCGCATCGCGCGCCACCCCGACCATGCCGTAGCAATGCGTCAGCCACGCCTGCGCCCCGTTGGTCGCGACCGGCCAGCCGTCGGCGGTGATCCCCGATGCGGTGGAATAGCTGTCCGCCTTCGCCATCCGCACCGCGGGCGCGAAAGCGGCGATTTCGAACTCCGCCGCAGGCTGCTCGGTCATTCCCGGCGGCAGCGGCTTGTGCTCGGTCGGATCGCCCCATTGCGCGACCCAATTCTCCTGGACGCGATAGACACTGGTGGCGTCCCACCAGTGCAGCCGCGCCAGCGTGCGGATGTTGGCGACATGCTGCGGCGCATCGGCGGGCGCGAGCCGGATCACGACGCGCCTGCCCGCATGTCCCGCGCCGCCAAGCGCGATCACCAGCAGCTCGTCATCCGGGATCGCCCGCCAGTCCGCCTCGATCGGATCGGCGGGTGAAGGCGTCGGCGGTGGCGGGGTCTGCGCCGCGGTGGAGGCGGCAAGGAGGGCGAGGCTCAGCAGGGAATGGCGCATGGCCGCATGCTGCCCCGCTCCGCGCCGCGGCGCAATCGCTTGCGGGCGTCGCCCCGACCCGCTAGCGCCGCAGCCTTCCCGGTATGCGGAGCGGTGGCCGAGTGGTCGAAGGCGCTCGCCTGGAAAGTGAGTATACGCCAAAAGCGTATCGAGGGTTCGAATCCCTCCCGCTCCGCCAACCAGTCTTTTCTCCTGCCGCAACAGTGACTTAGCCGCTAGAAGCAGCCTGAAATGGCGCGAAATTGCGGCTTTTCGGTTTGCCTCCGTACTGCAGAGCGCCAACGCCGCGTGCTTAACGTAGATCTGATCGCCGACTTTCTCCGTCGCAGCCCAATGCAGTACGGAACGGGTTTTCCCGTCTATCAGCGTATTTATAGGGAAATGGGCCAAGTCCACGCAAGTGCGGGCTGCCCTTCGCCCCCCCCAAGCCGCGCATCTCGGCCGTTTTTGATCCTGAATTCCCTAAGCACCGGAACAGGGAATTGCCGGCTATCCTATTCCAATGAATACGGCTGATCAGGGTGTGCGAGGTGTCGCTTTTTGAGGTTAGGCCTCGCGCGGAAAAGCTTGGTCTGGACTTGTAGGGTTCACGAAGCCTGGGTCGCGGTCGATGCACGAGGCGACGGATCTGATCGAGCGGCTGCTGACCGCGGCGGGAATGATCATGGAGGATGCAGCCGCCGTGGCGCTCGTCCGAAGCGAGCAGCCTATAGAAGCACGATTGCATCAGGTTGGCCAAGCTGCCCAGGACGTCACGCGCCTGACCGAGGTGGCTGAGCTGCTGCACCGCCGCTGGCTTGATGCACAGGCCTAGCGAATCACCCGTCCGTATTGCTGTCGCTGGCCTAACTCAGGTCAGCACGATCGCCTGCTGACCTGCGCAATTGCATAAGAATGGCACGTATATCGCTCTAACGAACCGATCTTGAGTGGTGCTTGACACTATTCACGACAGCATTTATACAAGAGCCCTGCTGAAGAAAACCATTGCTTGCTTACTGCGAGCCTGTGTTCTTCGGCTTGGTCGTGACCGGCGAGCACATCAGTAGATGTCGACCGGAAGGCCGTGGTTATGAAAACACCTATGTACAAGCGTCACGTGGAACGGAGTCTTGCATTGACGGTCCGTAGCCGCAAGCTCGATGAGCTCCATCCCTACGCAAACAATGCCAAGCTTCACAAACCTGAACAAATTCGCGCGCTAGCAAAGGGGATCGCGGCGCATGGCTTCATCAATCCGATCCTCGCCGACAAGGCGGGCGAGATCATCGCCGGGCACGCACGCTACGAGGCGGCGAAGAGCCTAGGATTGACCGAGGTGCCGGTAATCGAACTTGGCCACCTCTCAGAGGCGCAGAAGCGGGCCTACCGTATCGCTGACAATCGGCTGGCCGAGGTGGGCACAAGCTGGTCGATGGACCTGCTGCGGGTCGAGGTAGATGCAATCCTGGAGCTGGATGCGAGCAGTGACATTAGCCTGACCGGGTTCGAGGCACCGGAACTAGCGCTCAGCTTTCGATACCCGCGACAGCAAGCAAGAAGCCGCCGAACCGCCGGTTCCCGCGGTTCAGCCGTTGGCGGTCACGCGCCTCGGCGACATCTGGCAGTTGGGCGAGCACCGGGTGATCTGCGGCGATGCGACGCTCGCTGAGACTTACGCGGCGCTGCTCGGTCGTGAGCGCCCGGCGATGATGATTGGAGACCCCCCGTTCAACGTCCCGATCAGTGGTCATGTGAGTGGCCTTGGCAAGCAGAAGCATCGCGAGTTCGTCGCCGCTTCGGGGGAGATGAGCGAGGCGGAATTCCGTAAATTCCTGCTCGCGTTCATGGTCCAATGTGCCCGCTACTGTCGGACCGGTGCGCTTCACTACATCTTTATGGACTGGCGGAGTCTGCCCACCCTGCTCGCGGCCGGCCAGATTGCCTATGACGAATACAAGAACCTCTGCGTCTGGGCAAAGACAAACGGAGGCATGGGCAGCCTTTATAGGTCGCAGCACGAGCTGATCGCGGTCTACAAGCACGGCAAAAGTCCGCACATCAACAATGTAGAACTCGGCAAGCACGGTCGCTACCGATCAAACATCTGGTCGTATGCGGGCATGAACAGCTTCGGTGCCCACCGCGACGAAACGCTCGCCATGCACCCCACGGTCAAGCCGATCGCTCTTGTACGCGATGCTATCCTTGATGCAAGCAATCGCGACGACCTCGTGCTGGACCCTTTCGGCGGCTCGGGCACCACGCTGCTCGCGGCCGATGCCGTGCGGAGGCGCTCGCGGTTGATCGAGTTTGACCCGCTCTACTGTGACGTGATCGTGCGCCGGGCCGAGCAGGCGCTCGGCCTCACCGCAACGCTGGCCGCTACAGGCGAGAGCTTCGCCGACGTCGCATCGGCGCGGGAGAACGCCGATGTCTAATCGCGATTATGAGATCGGCTACGGCAAGCCGCCGATGCAGCATCGTTTCAAGCCAGGCCACTCCGGCAATGCGCGCGGTCGTCCCAGGGGCGCGCGTGGGTTCAAAAGCCTGGTGGAGGAAGCGCTCGAGGCCAAGGTGACGCTGAAGGAAGGTGGCAAGAACCGCAAGGTATCCGTGGCGGCGGCGACGCTCAAGCGGCTGGTCCACAAGGCGGTGGTCGATGGCGATCAGCGCGCGATCGAGCGCGTGCTGGTGCTGGCGCAACAGGTGGAAAGTGATCGCCCAAGACGGGCGGAGCTGATGGACGACAATGATCATGAGGTGGTCGCCGCCTTTCTTCAGCGACTGGGAGGTGAAGCATGACCGACGTTCGTACAGCCGAGGCCCTGATGCGCACAGACTTCGTGACGTTTGTACACCGTGTGTTTCTCGAGGTTCAGCCAGGTCAGGCTTTCTCCGACACCTGGCATATCCAGGCGCTCTGCTTCGCGCTTGCCGAAACCGGCAACAGACGCCGGCGGCGACAAATCATCGAGGTGCCACCGCGATCGCTCAAGTCGATCTGTGCGTCCGTCGCGCTGGTGGCGTGGCTGCTTGGCCATGATCCCCGTCGTCAGATCATGTGCGTGAGCTATTCGCAGGAGCTGGCGGTCAGGTTCTCCAACATGACGCGTCAGGTGCTGAAAAGCGCCTGGTACCGCAAGCTCTTCCCGCACACGCGGATCAACCCGGAAAAGGACACCGAGCGCTACTTCATGACGACGGCTGGTGGCTTCAGGGACGCGACGTCGGTTGGCGGTACCATTACCGGTAAAGGTGCTGACCTCATCATCGTCGACGATCCGGGCAAGCCCGACGAGATGATGTCCGAAGCGCAGCGCACCGCGGTCAATGAGTGGTTCGACCGCACCCTCAGCTCGCGCCTCAACAACAAGCGTACCGATGGGATCATCCTCGTCATGCAGCGCCTGCACCCGGACGATCTCTCGGGTCACGTGAAGACACTGGACGAGTGGAACGTCCTGACCATCCCCGCAATCGCCGTACAGGATGAGCGGATCCAGATTGGATCCAATAGCTGGCACGATCGTCGAGAAGGCGAGGTGCTCGACCCCTCGCGAGAACCGATCGAGGTGTTGGATCAGCAGAAGCTGCAGATGGGGTCACGCGACTTCCAGTCTCAGTACCAGCAGGATCCGCTACCCGCCAATGGCGGCATCATCGACTGGCGCTGGTTTCAGACCTTTGACCAGCCGCCGGATCGTGAGGGCACCGAGTATTTTCAAAGCTGGGACATGGCCTCCAAGAACACGGAATATAGCGACTACAGCGTCTGCACGACCTGGGCAGTGAGGGGCGGTGACTATTACCTGCTCGACATCTTCCGCAAGAAGCTGACATTTCCCGAGCTGCACCGGGCCACGATCGAGCAGGCAAGCCGCTGGCCGGTAGAGACGATTTTGGTCGAAGACGCCGCCGCTGGGCAACAGATCATCCAACAGCTCGCGCTATACCGGCCAAACCGTATGCCCAAACCACTCGCGATCAAGCCCGAGAGGGACAAGCAGACGCGGCTGCACGCGGCATCGCCAATCGTCGAGCAGGGGCGTGTCTTCCTGCCGCTGGGAGCGCCCTGGCTCGACGAACTGAAACGCGAGCTGATTCAGTTCCCGACCGGCAAGCACGACGATCAGGTCGACAGCATCTCGCAATTCTTGAACTATGCGGAAAAGCGGCGCCTGCGCGGCCCCATGATCGTGATCCTGCCGATGTTCCCGCAGAAAGCGCGGCGGCAGCGCTAGGCGGCTTTCGCCTCGACTTGACCAAACCGATAGCGCTCCAGGTCCGTCGCCATCGCGCGCGACGGCTTGGGGCAGCTATAGGCCCCTCCCTCTCGCCACGAGCTGGTCGCGGTGAAACCGTAGCGCTCCCCCATTGTCACCAGCTCGTCGTGCGGCGCGAGATACCAGTCGCCCTCCACATGGAAGGCGATCCAGATGTCCCGCCCCTCGTACTTGCGATCGATGTACCAGCGGCCCTTCAGCTGGACCTTGCGCACGATGCCGTCGCCCTCGTGGTAGAGGATGAAGTCGACGCCGCCGTCATAGACTGGCAGGAAGGCATTGAATCCGTGCTCCAGCGCGAGCGTCACGAGCGCGTTGCGGTTGACGACTTCGCGCACCTGTGAACGATACCGACTCATGCTCATTCCTGTCGACGATCAGTGACAGCCGTGTTGCTCGACCGCACCGGTCAGTCAACGGGGATGTCACTCTTCGTCTGTAGAAGCTTCGTCGACACCAGCGTCACTGCGGTGGCGTGGATATCCGCTTCCGCCTTGCCGCCAACGTTCGCCGCCTGCGGCTCGAGAAGGGCTGGAGCCAGGAGGCGTACGCCGACGAGGCGGGCATCCACCGCACCTACGTCAGCGACATCGAACGCGGCGCTCGCAACCCGACCATCACGGTGATCGAGAAGCTGGCTGCGCCGTTAGGTATCAGTGCGGGTTCCCTGCTCGAGTAGGAGCCTCGCCGCCAACGATCAGGGCGTTGGAACCCTGCCCGAAAATGGGGGAGAGCGGCCCGTCCGTTATTCGATGCCAACTGCGGCAAACAGACGATTGTTCAGGTAGCGGCGCAGAGACCTCGAACGCCTGGGGGGAAAGCGGTCATTCCGCTAAAGGCGCTAAGGCGGCATTGACGGAAATTTGTTTATACAGCTCACAAAGGGTCGGCACGCGCCTGCTGCTGGTCGTTCACCTGTTCAGTTCGCGTTCTTAAAGCTGCCGTCTGTTTATTCCAAAACGATTGCCGCAGGGCGGCGGCAGCTCAACCGAGCCGACGCAACAACGCAATAGGGAACAGATGTCTTGCAGCTCGACTGGTCGAGATTGATCACCAGTCCCCGGCCAGACGAGGGATGCGCTCTGCAAGAAAGTCGATCCACGCCCTGACCCGTGCCGATGGTCGGCGATCCGCGTGCAAGACCACGTGGACCGCGCCAGGATCCATATAGTCCGCGTCCAGGGCAACCTCGACCAGTTCGCCGCGCCGGATCGCCTCCGCCGCGATGAAGCGCGGACCATAAATCAGCCCCTGTCCCGCCGCCGCCGCCAGCACCAGCGCCTCGCCGTTGTTCGCATGGAGCGACCCGCGTACCGGCACCTTCCGCGTGCCGTCGCGCCCGAAACCCCACACTGCGGTCCCCGTGAGGGGCGCCAGCGTGTACCCGAGGCAGTCATGGTCGCTAAGATCGGCGAGCGTAGCCGGCGTGCCGCGTTCGGCCAGATAGGCTGGCGACGCGCAGATCGCGAGCCGCACGGCCGCGAGGCGGCGCGCGACGAGGCTGCTGTCGCCCAGCCGGCCGATGCGGATGGCAAGGTCCCAACGTTCCTCGAGCAAGTCGACCTGCCGATCGTCCAGTCCCAACTCGATCGTGACGGCTGGATGACGGCGGTGGAACTCGGTCGCGAGCGGCACGACGTGCATCACGCCAAACGTCGCGGGCACACTGACGCGCATCAGTCCCTCGATCGCCCGCGAATGCGCCGATGCCTCCGCGTCCGCCTCCGCGATCTCCGCAAGCACACGCTCCACGCGGTCGAGATAGGCGATGCCAGCGTCGGTGAGTGCCAGGCGGCGCGTGGTGCGATTTACTAGGGTGGTCCCCAGTCGAACCTCGAGCGCATCGAGGTGCCGCGCCGCCATCGTCGGCGACAGGCCCATTGCGCGCCCCGCCGCCGAGAGCCCGCCGAACTGGATCGCCCGAACGAACACCTCCATCCCGGTCAATCGGTCCGCCACTTAATACCCTTAGTATAAGGTTATTGCACAAAACGGCCGATTATCACAGCTGACGACATGGTCCATATCCACATCAGAGAGGATGTGGCATGCGGCAACCCAGCTTTTTCATACCCCACGGCGGTGGACCCTGCTTCTTCATGGCCGATCCGTGCGGTGTCTGGAGCGGCATGGCGGCTTTCCTACGCGACCTGCCCGCGATGCTGCCGCAGCGGCCGCGCGCGGTGCTGGTCGTCTCCGGGCATTGGGAGACCGATGGCTTTGCTTTCACCGGCGCCGAGGAGCCTTCGCTGATCTACGACTACCACGGCTTTCCAGCGCACACCTATGCGTTGCGCTATGACGCGCCGGGATGCCCCGCGCTCGCGGCGCGAGCGGCGGCGCTCCTCGCGGGGGCGGGCATCGCGGCGGCGGTCGATCCGACGCGAGGGCTCGACCACGGCGTGTTCGTGCCGCTCAAAGTGGCGTTTCCCGACGCCGACATCCCGGTGGTGGAGATGTCGGTCGACCGCACGCTCGACCCTGCGCTGCACATCGCGGCCGGGCGCGCCCTGGCGGCGTTGCGCGACGAAGGCGTGCTGATCCTCGCCTCTGGCATGAGCTTCCACAACATGCGCGGTTATGGCGATCCGCGCTTCACCAAACCCAGCGAAGCGTTCGACGCCTGGCTGACCCTGACCGCCGAACAGCCTGGCGCGGCGCGGGCCGAGGCGCTCGCTCGCTGGGAAGCGGCCCCTGCCGCCCGACTGTCGCACCCGCAGGCGGAGCATCTGCTGCCGCTGATGGTGGCGGCCGGCGCAGCCGAGGGCAGGGGGGAGCGCGTCTATGCCGAGAAGGTGATGGAAACGGCCATTTCCGGCTTCCGCTTCGACTGACGGCATGCCGTTCACGCCTGTCTCGCGCACGGCTGGCGCGGCGGCGGACGCGGCTGTCACCAAATACCACCCACCAGACCCCGTTTGCCGCATTCCAACTCCCGCCATTCAAGGAGCATCTCATGTCCGCCTGGTCTCCACGCATCCTCAGCCTCATGCGCATCGTCGCCGCGCTGTTGTTCATGGAGCATGGGCTGATGAAACTGTTCCATCTCCCGGTCGCCCAGCCCGGAGTACCCGACCCGCTCCCGACGTTGCTTGTCGTCGCGGCGATGATCGAGCTTGTTCTGGGGGCGTTGCTCGCGCTTGAGCTGTTCACCCGCCTCGCGGCGTTCGTAGCCTCGGGCGAGATGGCGGCTGCCTATCTCATAGGGCACCTGCCGTCCGGCTTCTGGCCCGGCGTGAACGGCGGCAGCGAGGCAATCCTTTACTGCTTCATATTCCTCTATCTTGCCTTCTCCGGTGGCGGCGCCTGGAGCGTCGACGCGCTGCGAGCCGGCTCAGCAGCGGCCTGATGCCGGCACGGGCTGCGGTGATAGCGGCCGATCGTGGGAAGTGCGGGATTGCCTGGTCCCGGCGCGGCGACAGGGTGTCGAACCCGTCGGCCCGGTTCAGCCTACGGCGGAGTGTACCTACCAGATCGGCGCGAAGCCGCCGATCTGGTAGGCGGCCGAAGTCGGAATGAACTCGCGATACACTGACCGACCGATTTGGGTCTCGCCGCCCAAGGCGCGCGTAAACGCCGTCGGGGAAAAAATGGTGCGAACGCCGTTTCGAATCAGCTCTCTGCGGCGATCCTCACCCGCATCCCGTCCAGCGCCGGTTCGAACGGAAGCTGACAGGACAAACGTGAATCAGCGTCGCGATCACTCGTGGCGTCAAGCAAATCGTCTTCGTCCTCGCTCATCGTCGGCAATGCCGGAGCGAACGTGGGATCGACATGAACGTGGCAGGTCGCGCAGCTGCAGCAGCCACCACAGAGCGCGAGGATCTCATCGATCCCGGCGGCGCGGATCACCTCCATCACGGAAAGACCGAACTCGCCGTTGATCGTCAGTTCTTCGCCTTCGCGCGTGACGACGATCAGCTTGCCCATCAGAAACTCCCGAGGTTGCTCAGTGCAACCAGCGTCACTGCGCGGACCGAATGCGTCGTATTGTCTTGACTGACCAGACCCATCACTGTTCTGCGCTGAACGCGACCGGCATCTTAATAATGGCATTGAACCAGATCGACCGAAGCCATTCCGGCTCTCCCACGGGGTGGATGTCGGGTATACGAGTAACGATCTGCTTCAGCAGTGCCCGCAGCTGCATCTTTGCCAGGCGTGCACCGACGCAGATGTGCGGGCCTGCGCCGAACGCCAGATGCCTCTTCGCGTTCACCCTGGTGATGTCGAACTGATCCGGATCTGGGAAGACGGTCGGATCCCGGTTTGCGGCAGCGTAGGAGAGGTAGATCTTGTCGCCCTTCTTCACTGCGCATCCGCCAATCTCGGTGTCGGCCATCGCGGTCCGCGTAAAGTTGGTGGTGGTGGACGTGAACCGCAGGACCTCGTCGATGGCGTTGTCGATGTGCTTGTCGAAGTCCTCGCGCAGGATCGCATACTGGTCGGGGTAAAGGTTCATCAGATTGACGAAGTGCGCCGCAGTCGACCGCGTCGTCTCGTGTCCCGCCATCGCAAAGACGAGGAAGAATTGGTTGATGGCGTCGTCGTCCAGGTTCAGCGTCCGGTCGTTGACCATCGCGCTCATGAGGTGGCTGTCAGGATTGCGGCGCTTCTCTTCGGCGAGCTCCTGCGCTATCACGAACAGGCCGACCGTAGGATCGCTGGAATGGCTGGAGCGGCTTTCGACGTCGGCGAGCGCGTTGCCGTAGTCGGCCACCTGCTCGCGATGGTGCTCGGGGATGCCCATCAGTTCGCAGAAGGTGTAGACGGGTAGGCGCGAGGCGACGTCGAACACGAACTCACATTCGCCCCTGCGCGCGACGGAGTCGACGATCTCGGCAGCCAGGCGGTCGATCTGGGGCGAGATCCCGGCCAGCGCCCTGGGCATGAACGGCGGCAGGATCACCTTCTTCACAGCCGCGTGATCGGCCGGCCGCATCGACATGAAGTTCGCCCGCTGACGCTCCAGCGCCCCGCCTTCGAAGTCCCAGACCACGATGCTGTTTTCGAACGAGCTGAAGCGGTTCTGATCCATCGAGACGTCCAGGACGTCCTTGTAGCGGGTGAGCACCCAGAAGCCCCTGACCCCGGACGACCCCGGCATCGGGTTCACATAGTCGGGGTTCGAAGGGTTCCAGTGTACCGGGTCGGTCTGGCGCCACTTGTCGAAGAGACGATGTGGCGGACCCTGCTCGGAAGGAAACAGGCTTGCATCCAGCAGGTTCTCGGAGGCGTGGGCGACGGGCATGGCGATCTCCTCTTGTTCTGTCGAGCTCACGCCCGCTCCTGTTCCTTCCACCAGTCCCCACCGAGCGCGACCCTTCGCACGGCGTCGCTGGCGGTCGGGCCGTGACCGACCTGGTAGCGAGGCGCCGGCACCTCCTGGACGGTGTTCGTGAGGCGGCCGACGCCGGTCACCTCGACCTCGACGACGTCGCCGACGTTCATCGGACGGCTGTTGGCCGGCGTGCCGGATAGGATCAGGTCGCCGGGCAGCAGGGTGATGTGCCTGCAGAGGTCGGCCAGGATGTACGGGATGTCGAAGGTCATCTCCCCGATCGCGCCGTCCTGCACGACTTCGCCGTTGATGTAGGTCCGCAGCGCGGATTCGCGGATGTCGACGCCGCGCACGATGCCGGGACCGATCGGGCAGAAGCCGTCCTGACCCTTGACGCGCAGCATGGAACCGGCGTCCGTGTCGCGGAAATCCTGCGCCCCGACGTCGTTCACCGGCGCGAACCCGGCGATGTAGTCCCACGCCTCGTCCCGCCCGACGTTGCGCATCGGCTTGCCGATGACGACGCCCACCTCGCCTTCATAGTTCAGATACTGGCAGTCGGCCGGGCGGGACAGTTTGCCGCGATGGGCGTTGAGCGTCGTAAGTGGCTTCTGGAAGTAGGTCGGTGTGACGAGGTTCGGCGCCCGGAACTCAACCCGCCGGGAGTCGTAGTTGAGGTGGATGCAGATGATTTTCGTCGGATCGCAAGGCGCGAGGTAGAGCGCGTCAGCCTCGGCGACGGTGCGCCCGTCGCCCAACCTGAGCTGCTCACCCTCGGGCCGCACCCATTGCGGGGTGCCCTCGAACAGGATGCGGCGCCATTCCTCGCGCGGTCCATCAAGCACTGACATTGTCTCTCTCCCGAACGTTTCGACTGGTCTCCGGTCAAGCGGGGACCATGAAGCCCTTCATGTTGCTCATCACCGGCGTGTGGCCGAAGGCGTCTCCGTGGTAGTATTCGGACTGGCCGGTTGGCTCCCGCCCACCCCAGCCGATCTCGATCATCGAGCCCGACGGGTTCTTCAGATAGAAGGAGTAGGCCTGGTCGTTTGCGTGGCTGCCGGGTTCGATGATGACCGGTATCTTGGCCCGCCTGACCAGATCATAGGACAGGCCGACGTCCTGCATCTTGGTGACCTCGAGCATCACGTGGTTGATCCGCTTCTCGCCCGGCGTGCCGAACGCCAGCGTGTGCTGCCGCGTGTTGCAGTGGAGGAACATCAGCTCCACCGGCTCGGGCAGGTGCGGCATCGGGATCTTGTATTCGACACCGCCCCGCAGCCCGAGAAGCGTGTAGAAGGCGTGGATCTCCTCGAGCCCTGCCGCCCGGTTGAGCATCATGTGGCCGAACCCGCCGGCATGCGTGCTGAATACGCCGTGCATCCGTCGTCCGGGGTGGAACGGCAGGTCGTACTGGACGAGCGGTCCGTGGAACAGCTCGATGGGATAGTGGTTCGGGTCCTTCAGGAACATGACCTCGAGCACCTGTCGAGCTTCCGCTTCGGCTCTCGAGCCGATGCGGACCTCGACGCCGGCGTCTTGGAGTTGCTTGGCCATCGCGCGGAATTCTAGCGTGCCCGCTATCCTCAGCCCGATCGCGAGCAGGTCGTCGGACGCGTCCTCGACGAGCTTGATGCGGTGGTGCCAGTAGTCCATCCGGAGATAGCGGACGTTCGCGTCGTCGCCCTGCACGACCTCCAGGCCGAGGATCTGCGCGGCGAACTCGTCCCACGCGGCGAGGTCGCTGACACCGACGGTGATGTAGCCGAGCTCGGTGACTTCGGTCATGGTCAGTTTCCCTTCGAGGCGAACGAGCCCTTACGGACCGCGATGTTTTTGATGTCGCAGTAGAAGTCGAAGCTGTGCGTGCCGCCCTCTCGGCCGACGCCAGACGTGCGGCTGCCGCCGAACGGGGCCGCAAGATCGCGCACGAAGAAGCAGTTGACCCACAGCGTGCCGGCAACCACGGCCGACGCGATCCGCATGGCGCGCTCCTCGTTCCCGCAGAACAGTGTACCGGCAAGGCCGTATTCGGTGCCGTTCGCGATCGCGATCGCTTCGCCATCGTCGGTGAAGGTCTGCCAGGTGAGGACCGGCCCGAAGACCTCCTTCTGCGCGATCTCGTCCTGAGCGCGGACCCCGGCGAACATCGTCGGCTGGAAGTAAAGCGCGCCGACGTCGGATCTGGCGCCACCCCAAAGGACTTCCGCGCCCGCCGCCTTCGCACGCTCGACGAACCCGGACACACGCGCGAAGTGCTCGGGATGGATGAGGGGACCGACGCGGGTTGCCGCCTCGCGCGGATCGCCGACCGTCATGCGAGCGGCGGCGGCGCGTACCTTCTCGAGAAACGCGGCCTCGATCGACGCTTCGACCAGGATGCGCGTCCCCGCGAGGCACACCTGGCCGGCATTGATGTACTGCCCCGCCACGGTCTGCGCGGCGGCATCGAGGTCGGCGTCGGCGCAGACGATGAAAGGCGACTTCCCGCCGAGCTCCGAGCTCATGCCGGTGATCGACCGCGCCGCGGCCTGCCCGATGATCTTTGCGGTGTCGGTCGACCCGGTGAAGCTGATCCGCGCCAGACCGGGATTGTTCACCAGTGCGTCGCCAGCGTCTTCGCCGATGCCTTGAACGACATTGAGGACCCCAGCCGGCAGCCCCGCCTCGTGGGCGATGTCGGCGAGTAGCGAACAGGTCAGCGGCGCCCATTCCGGCGGCTTGATGACGATCGTGTTGCCCGCGGCGAGCGCCGGACCGACCTTCCAGGTCGTCAGCATCATCGGCGCGTTCCACGGCGTAATCAACGCCGCCACCCCCGCGGGATCGTAGCGGACGTTGTTGACGACCTCGGCGTGGTCGATCGCATGGTCCTGAAGGCCCAAAGCCCATTCGGCGAAGAACGAGATGTTCTGCGCCGCGCGCGGCACCATCCGGTGCATGTTGCCCGTCAGCAGCGACCCGTTGTCCAGCGTCTCGACCGCGGCAATGTCCTTGCCGCGAGCGAGAAGGCCTTCCGCGAACTTGCGCAGGACAGGCAGTCGTCCTTCGGCACCGAGCGCTGCCCATGCAGGAAAGGCCTCACGCGCAGCCTCAACCGCCATGTCGGCCTCGCGCTTTCCGCCAGCGGCGACAGCACCGAGATCGCTGCCGTCGACAGGGGAAGCGTTGTCGAAGCGGTCGGAGGAGGAAACCCGTTTACCGCCGATCCAGTGATCGAGCGACACTTCTACTCCGGCAACCGAAGCACTGGTGCTGGCCATGCATCCTCTCCCAATCGCCGCCCGCAATACGAGTCAAACCGACCACAATCATTCTTGATTGCACTCACTTTAATGGCTATCGCAGCCTCGTCAAGCATGCTTTTATGAATCGCGGGAGACCCCCGCACGGGAGAGGATCGGCTATGGAGCCGGATGTAGCGAACCGAGAACAGTCGCTGGCTGGCGAGCCCGGTCGGCGCGAACGCAACAAGCTGCAGAAGCGGGCCCGCATTGTCATGGCCGCGCGCGATCTGTTCCAACGTCACGGATTCGCGGAGACGACGACCCAGCAGATCGCCGCGACCGCCGATATCGGCACGGGGACGCTGTTCCTCTACGCGCACTCCAAGGAAGACCTGTTGATCATGGTCTTCAAGGACGAGATGTTGGCGACCGTCCGCGCGATATACGCAGGGCTTTCCCCTCATGCGACGACGGTCGAACGACTGATGTCCGTGTTCGATCGGATGGCCGACTATCATGCGACCGATGCCGACCTTTCGCGCATCCTGCTGAAGGAGCTCGTTATCCCGAGTTCGCCCGAGCGGACCAGCGACATCGCCGAGCTGATGGACGCGATCCTGGATGGCCTTACAGCGGTCCTCGGAGATGATCCGTTGATCAGTCAGCGCGATGCCGCCCTGACCGCGCGATCCGCGTTCGCGCTCTACTACTTCGCACTGATCAGCTGGCTGGGCAGCGGCTTCGACCGCAACTGGTGCATGCGCATGCTCCGCGAACAGCTGTCGCTGCTGCTTAGAGAAGGAGCCGGCAAATGATCGAGTCACTGAAACTGCGCTGGAAACGCGGTGAGGTGACGCTGGGCGCTTGGTGCATGATTCCCAGCAGCCTGACGGCAGAGATCCTCGCTAAAGGCGGTTTCGACTGGGTGCTGGTGGACATGCAGCACGGCTGCATGGACTATCAAACCGCGGTCGAGATGATCCGAGCGATCGATCTTGCCGCCATAACGCCCATCGTGCGGGTGCCGTGGAACGAGCCCGGTATCGTCGGCCGGATGCTCGATGCCGGAGCGATGGGGATAGTGGCGCCGATGATCCAGGGCCTGGATGAAGCTCGCCGGCTCGTCGAGGCTTGCCGGTATCCGCCGTCGGGGCGTCGCAGCCTTGGTCCCGTCCGGGTCGGCGCGCGCGATGGGATGGGATACGTGGCGGGTGCCAACGACCGCGTCAGCGTGATCCCGATGATTGAGACGGTTGATGCGCTCGAGGCTGTGGACGACATCGCCGCCGTTCCCGGCGTGGACGCGCTATTCGTGGGTCCGTTCGACCTGTCCTTCTCGCTGGGCCTATCTCCGGGGGACAACGACGGCAAACCGGAGTTCGACGCAGCGCTAGCGAAGGTCAACGCCGCCGCCCGCGCTAACGGCTTAGCCACAGCGGTCCTATCGACCGCCAAGCTGGCCCCGTTGCGAGCGCGGCAGGGCTTTCAGATGATCTCTGTGCTGACCGACAGCCAGGCACTTGGCGCTGCCGCCGGTGCGAGCTTGTCGTCTGCCAGAAGCGCGATCGCAGAAGGAGTCCACCATGCTTGACCAGGATACCCGTAACAAGGTGGTCGCCGATCTCATCAACGTCTACAATACGCGCAAGGCGCTCCCGCTGCTGACCCAGACCTACCCGAGCATTGGGTTGGACGACGCCTACGCGATCCAAGAGGCCTTCGTGGCCCACATGGTCGCCAACGGTCGGACCGTCCGGGGTTACAAGGTCGGGCTGACCTCGAAGGCCATGCAGGAGATGTCGGGTTCCACAGAACCTGACTTCAGTGCCATGACCGACGATCTCTTCCTTCCGGAGGATATGCCGATCGAGCATCAGCGCTTCTTCCGCCCGCTGATCGAGATCGAGATCGCCTTTGTGATGAAGAGCACGCTCAAGGGCCCTGGTGTCTTGCCGGTGGACGTCCTGCGCGCGACCGACTTCGTGCTGCCGGCCATTGAGGTGGTCGACTTCCGGGTGGGACCGGCGCCGGGCATGACCGTCATTGACACGGTCGCCGACTTGGCCGCCTGTGGTGCTGCGGTGCTGGGCGCGAACCCTTGCCGCCTCGCCGATTTCGACCTGCGCCGGGTTCGTGGACAGATGATCGTGAACGGCAAGGTCGAACAGGAGGGGCTCGCCTCGGCGGTCCTGGGCAATCCGGTCACGTCGGTCGCCTGGCTGGCCAACAAGCTCGGCGAGTTTGGGATCACGTTCGAGCCGGGCCATACCATCCTCACCGGATCGTTCGTGCGAGCCATGCCTGTGAAGGCCGGCGACGAGGTCATCGCGCGTTTCGACTCCGGGTTGGGCGACGTGCTCACATCGTTCGTCTGATCCGTCGTGGAGCGGCACGGCGTGTCCGACGGGAGCATCTGGCGGCGGCCGGACCTGGATCCGGCGAGCCTGACCCTTCTGCAGGAAGGGTCGCTCGGAGGGCACCTTGGGATCACCGTGACGGAAGTCGGGCCGGAGTTCCTGCGAGCCACCATGCCGGTCGACTCCCGCACGCTTCAGCCCCACGGGCGCCTACACGGCGGTGCCTCGGTCGCACTGGCGGAGACGGTCGGGTCGATGGCAGCCAATCTGACGCTCGACCCGTCACGGCAGGTCGCCGTCGGCCTTGAAATCAACGCCAACCATGCGCGTCCCGTCAGGAAGGGCCTCGTTACCGCCACGGCAACTCCGGAGGCGCTAGGGCGCACTACCCAGATCTGGAGCATCCGCATTGTGGACGAGTTCCAGAAGCTCGTCTGCATCTCGCGACTTACTATGGCGATTATCCCGGTGGAGCGCGGATGAGCGCGACCGCCGATCCGTCAGCCATCCTCGGGCTGCCGAAGCTTCAGGCGCGGCGCGACCGGGCCTCTGGGGAGACTCCTGCCATGAGCAGCTATGACGTGGTGATCGCGGGCGCCGGACATGGCGGCGCGCAGGTTGCAATCGCACTGCGCCAGGCTGGCTTCCCGGGAAGCGTGGCGCTCATCGGCGACGAGCCCGAGCTGCCATATGAACGCCCCCCGCTGTCGAAGGAATACCTGGCGGGCGACAAGGCGTTTGAACGCATACTTATCCGACCCGAGAGGTTCTGGCGCGATCGCGACGTAACGATGCGACTGGGGGAACGCGTTAATGCGGTCGATCCAGTTGCGCATGAGGTGAAGACCCACAGCGGCGCGACGGTGGGTTACGGGCGGCTGGTGTGGGCGACCGGCGGCTCGCCACGACGATTATCGTGCGCGGGGCACGATCTGGTTGGCGTGCATACCGTGCGGACGCGTGCTGATGTAGACCGGATGAGGAGCGAGCTGGACCGCACCGAAAGGGCGGTGGTGATCGGCGGCGGCTACATCGGGCTCGAGGCCGCCGCGGTGCTGACGAAGTTCGGGAAGCGTGTAGTGCTGATTGAGGCGCTGGACCGCGTGCTGGCCCGCGTAGCCGGTGAGCCATTGTCGCGCTTCTTCGAAGCCGAGCACCGTGCGCGCGGCGTCGATGTGCGCCTGGGCACCAGCGTAGACTGCATCTTGGGCCAAGACCGCGTCACCGGGGTGCGGCTGCACGATGGTGAAGTGGTGCCGGGAGACATCGTCGTGGTCGGGATCGGCATCGTCCCGGCGGTCGCGCCGCTGCGCGCCGCGGGCGCTGAGGGTCCGGATGGGCCACCCGGCGGGGTGGCCGTCGACGCGCAGGGACGCACCAGCCTGCCCGACATCTTCGCGATCGGAGACTGCGCGCTACACCCGAACCGCTTCGCGTCTGGTGCCGCAGTCCGAATCGAGTCTGTGCAGAACGCCAACGACCAAGCCACCGTTGTCGCCAAGACCATTGCCGGCCTGCCCGCCAGCTACGAGGCGGTGCCATGGTTTTGGAGCAACCAGTACGATCTCAAGCTGCAGACCGTCGGACTGTCGACTGGGTTTGACGACAGCGTGGTTCGTCACGACCCGGCGACCCGGAGCTTCTCGATCGTCTACCTGAACAACGGCCACGTGATCGCGATCGACTGCGTAAATGCGGTTAGGGACTACGTGCAGGGTCGCAAGCTGGTAGAGGCTGGCGCGATAGTCGCCAGGTCGCGGCTGGCCGATGCTAAGGTGCAGCTCAGCGAGCTAATGTGAAACCATCGCGCATTCGGGAGGGTGCCACTCCCTAAGCAGAACCAAGGCCGCAGAAAACGTTCCAAACAGCTCAAATCGTGCGCCAACTACTTCTTCTAGGCCGGAAGGCGATCGTTGGGCCACTTCGTCGATAACGCCCGATCGGAATTTGCGCGATCCTCATCTCCGTACGCAGCTGACAGTCAATCAGGTGCTGAAAGAATACATGAACCGATGTCCGGTTGTGGGGTAGGCGAACCGAGCCCAGAGTGTCTGGATGTGGGTCAGCTCAGACACCAGTGCGCTCCGACAGCTCCAAGGCATCTTCTACATAGAGCCCAAAATACCGAACGGTGCTCTCGACGTGCCCGAGCAGGATCTGGACGGCGCGCAAGTTGCCGGTTGTCTCGTAGATGATGGACGCTTTGGTGCGCCGAAGCGAGTGCGTTCCGTACTACTGCCCCTGAAGACCATGCCGACCACCCACTCGTGAACCAATCGAGCGCACTGCCGCTACTCATATGGCCCATGTAATCGTTCTGCTCGAAAGACGTAGTCGCCAACTGTGCCGCCTCTGCGCTCCAGCCATGCACGCATGGTCTTTCGGGCCGGTGTCCATCAGCTCGAACTGGACCGGCCGTTTGGTCTTTGTCGAACGGCAATGGCGCGATCGCGGACACGTCCGCCTGACCCGACACCGCCGATCCGCACCTTAACCACGTCACAACCGCGCAGCTTACTGTCAATTGCAAAGTCGAAGAGGGCCCTGTCGCGCAGGCGCCTATGCTGGTCGAGCCAGAAGCGAATAGCCCAGACCTGCCGCTGCTTGAGCGCGCGCTTGGCTCCGAGTAGACGCCCCTCGTTCCATGGCCGACATTCTTCGAAAGCTGGATCGAGCGAGGAGTGCCCCATAGCTCACCTCCTTGAAGCAGGTTCGGCCTTCTGGGTTTAGCTGTGGACGGTAAAAACAGCGGTTCCACTCTGTGGTTTGCAGTGACTTCAGCAAGACGACTGAAGGTTCTTGTCCTTGGCATCTAAGGGTCATCTCGTGGCGTCCAGATTGGTCGAAGTCTATCCCGTCGCTGCCATCTATTCACGCGCCGGGAGCTTTACTGAATCACGCGGCCGGTCAAGATGTCGCTCGCCGCAGCGGTAGGTCGCTCTGAGCTATTTTCGAGAAGCTAAATGCCAGCATACCACTGGTAATCGGCTGTGTCTTCCCAATAGCCACCCCTCCCACCACCAACTCGCGCCAAGTCATCGATCACCTCGATCCGCATGATGTATTTCGCCTGCTTATAACCGAGCTGCCGTTCGACCCGAAGCCGTAGCGGAGCGCCATGCCCTATGCTGAGCAGTTGATCGTTCATGCCCCAGGCGAGGATCGTCTGCGGATGATAGGCGTCGATCAGGTCGATGCTCTCGTAATACGCATCGCCATCAAAATCGTCGGCGCAATGGAACACCACGTACCGCGCACTGGGCAGGACGCCGGCCGCGTCGAGCGCCAGCTTAAGCGGCAGGCCGGTCCACCTGCCAATCGCGCTCCATCCCTCAACGCAGTCGTGCCGGGTGATCTGCGTGCGCGCCGGCATCGCCCGGATCTGCGCCATAGACAGCGATTGGGGTCGCCGGACCAGCCCTCCGATCGTCAGCCGCCAGTCCCGGAAGCGCGCCGCCGCATGGGCCTGGTAGCCTTCGTCCGCCGGCATCGTGTTCCCGTTAGTCCGGAAGAGAGGCGACATGTCCGATGCCGCGAACTCGCGCGCCAAGGCTGTGCGGTCGAGCACGACGCGCTGAGCGCGCCGCGTCAGCCCTTCGCCGGCACCAAGCACGCGCTTCACGCTCGGCGAGGCCACGATACGGTCGCAGCCTGACAACAGCAGGCCGCCGGCACCCGCGCCGAGCGAGGCGATGAGTCTGCGGCGGGTCAAGATCGTCACGCCGCTTCTTCCACCCGCGGTGCCTCGTCTCTCGGCAGGCGGTACCAACCGGTGATGATCGAGCGGACTTCGTTCAGCGGCCCGGCCAGCAGCACCATGGCGAGGTGGACCACGATGAAGCCGACGAGCGCACTCGCGCAGATAAAATGGATCGAGCGCGCCGACTGGCGGCCTCCGAACAGGTCGAGCAGCCACGGCCACGCGGCGTCGATTCCGGGCGACATCGTCAGGCCGGTCAGCACCATCGCCGGAAGCAGGCCGAAGATCACCCCGACATAGCTGAGCTTCTGGAGGATATTATAGCGGCGCGCGGCTTCACCGGTGTGGAAGCGCAGCCGCGCATGGTCTTTGATGTCCTGCCACAGGTTGCGTGGAGCCAGCTCGGCGCGTGTCGGCGCGAGGTCGCGCTGGACGTGGCGGACGGCGAAGCCCCACAGCCAGAATGCGATGCCCGGCACGACGAGCAGCCACGCGAAGGCGAAATGCCATTGCCGTGCCGCAGCGAGATCGTAGCCCGACGGGATCGTCACCAGCGCCGGAAAGGCACGGGCCTCGCCGCCAGACAGACCGAGCACGCCTGTTGTCGGGATCGTCACCGGCCCGAGGCGGAGGAAGCCGGCGGTATCGGTACTGCCAATCTCCAGCCACGGCGCTTCCCGGTTGGCGCCATATTGGCCCCAGTAGAGGCGCGGATGCGCGTTGAAGATCATCAACCCGCTCATCAGCATCACGACCACCGCAAAAGCATTCAGCCAGTGCCAGAGACGCACGGGGCGACGTTGCCGATATACGAGATCGTTATCGTCCTGCGGATCGGGTAGCACCGACATGGTCATATCTCCTTGCCCGAACCGATCGGAAGAGCGGATGCGAAACGCGACGGCTCCGCATCCGTCCAGCGGCTCAGCCGCCCGAGTTCATCGCGCCATGGCGCATCATATCGGGATGCATCTTCATCATCTTCGCGCAGCGCGCGTTCCGCATCATCCTGGCATGAGGCATGGCGTTGCACGCCCGCATCCGGCGCTGGTCAGCGGCCGACATGCGCATCATCGAGCCAGCGGGCGTCGAATGGTTCATCATCGCATCCTGCGCAAAGGCAGGTGCGGCGCCGGCGAGCGGCATGGCCGACATCGCGATCAGGGTCAACATTCGCATGGTTCGTCTCCTTCGTGCGGCGTCAATCGGGGTAAGCAACACGCCGTGACGTCACCGGCGCGTTGGATCTGCTAGAGCTTGAGGGCGGCGGTGATCGGGCCGCCAATACCGCGCTGGACCAGGACCGCAGACGCCAGCCCCGTCTCCCCGCCGATCGGAATCGCGAAGGTCGCGGCAGGCCCGGTCCAAGCGCCGAGGTTGACGATCTCCCGTACGATATCGCGGTGCGGCAGGGTGCGGCCGCCGTTCTCGCCGGCGCGGATGGGCACTTGGCGAACGCGCGGATCGTACCGAACCAGCCACACCGCGGACTGGGCACCGGCGGCTCCTGCACCGACCCGCAAGGTCGTGCCGACCCTTGCAAGCGCGGGTCCACCGCGCGCCGGTCCAGCTCTGGCGATGGTGGCATCAAGTTGCTGGCGATTGCTGCCGACGATCGCCGTGCTGCCGTTCACGATTACCTGCGGAGTCGATACCTGCGCACGCCCGCCATGATGCGCATAGTCCCATTGTCGCGCGGTCCAACGCGGCGATCCGAAAGTGTCCTTCCAGCCGAGCTGGTCCCAATACGTCACGGCAAACGACAGGGCGAGCACATCCGGACGATCGGCGATGGCGTTCACATTAGTGTTCGCCGGCGGGCATGACGAGCAGCCCTGACTTTGAAACAGCTCCACGACGACCGGATGTGCGCTGGTCGCCGGCGCAGCAGATGGTGCTGGTGCAGGCGAGCCCGCGGTTTCCGCCGCCTGCGAAGCGCCGCAGCCGGCGAGCGAAACCGCGCAGCCGATCAACGCTGATTTTAATAAGAAATGTCTGTCTGGCATCGACTGGTTCCTTCGGCAGACGCTGGGTCGATCGCTATCGGTCAGGTCAGAGTTTCTTCGGCTCGGAACGCCATCTGGTTACATCTGACGGAGGATGTACGAAATCGCGCCTGCGGACCGCCGTCCCACATTAGCTACGCCGGCGTGCCTGGTCCCGCCAATCTCGACGCCTACCTATCCTGCTGAAGCGGGTGCATTCCTGCCAAAAACGCGAGAACGACACGCCCGGTCGCATCGCGCGGGCGTCGCGTTGGTGCATGTTGAGGCCGGCTGAGGAAGATCCGGTCCTCGCTAGACCCGCGGGAGGATCAATCGCCCCGCGCGATCATGGCGCCGGCCTTCCATGCTCGATGGTGCGGGGGGTTCGCCGCGTCGCGCGGGGGACGGTCATCAAAGACCAACATTGCGGCGGCAAAGGCGGAGAAGAGCGCAAGCCATGAACGATCATTCGACGCCGGCCGTGGAGTCGTTACACCAGCGTCGCGTAACCGATCCAGCACCTGGCGCGAATGACTAGTGGAGCATGATGCGGGCGAGTGAAGACCAGCTCAAGGCATGGATGGTCGGCGGCCTCGACGGGGACGCGGACGCGCATGCGACGTTGCTGGGCACGCTCGCGCCTATCCTGCGGGCCTTCTACGGTCGTCGCATGGGCGACGGGAGCGATATCGAGGACCTCGTGCAGGAAACGCTTATCGCCGTTCACACCCGCAGAGCTACATATGATCGGGATCGCCACTTCACGGCTTGGCTGTTCGCGATCGCGCGGCACAAGATGATCGATCATTTCCGCAAGGGGCGGCACTTCGTTACGATGGAGGGACTGGACCAGATCCTCGCCGTCGAGGGCTTCGAAGACTCGAGTAATGCGCGGATGGACGTTGGGCACTTGCTGGACACATTGCCGCCGCTGCAGGCGCGGGCCATCCGCCGCACCAAGATCGACGGGTTGAGTACGTCGGAAGCGGCGCGGGACGCAGGGGTGGGCGAATCGAACCTTAAGGTATCGGTTCATCGCGGGCTGAAGGCGCTGGCGGCACGGGTCCGAGGTGAACGGCGGTGAAGACCGAAACCCTCATCGAAGCACTCGCTGCCAGCGTGGAGCCTGTGCCGCGCAATGCGGTAGGACGCCGGCTGCTCGTCGGCGCTGGCGGGGGCGCGGTTGTCACGCTGCTGTTGGTTGCCTTCTCGCTCGGGCTGCGGCCAGACCTGAGCAAGGCGATGCACGGCTTCTCGTTCTGGATGAAGTGGACCTACACGATCTCGCTCGGTGTCGGCGCCAGCGCGATGGTGACCCGTCTTGCGCGTCCCGAACCGGTGAGCCTGCGGCGCTTCTGGCCCGTGGCGATCCCGTTCGTACTGCTCGCGATGCTGGGCGCGGTCGAGATGGCGTCCACGCCAGCCGGCGACTGGCTGGCGATGTGGCTCGGCAAGACGTGGAAGAAGTGTCCTTGGTTGGTACTGGCGCTGTCGGGCCCGATATTCGTCGGCCTGCTCTGGTCGTTTCGCCGAATGGCACCAACCCGGCTACGTGCCGCAGGTGCGGCGGCAGGCCTGACGTCGGGTGCCTGGGCAGCGACCCTCTACTGCCTGCATTGCCCCGAAGTGTCGGCGATCTTCGTGCTCACCTGGTACACGCTCGGCATTGGTTTCGCGGCCGGCGCAGGCGCGATCCTGGGGCCACGACTGCTGCGGTGGTGAAGGCGCCGCGGGAGGCTATTGATCTGAAGGGAGTTCGCTGCGTCATCTTCGACCTCGACGGCACGCTCGTCGACAGTGAACCGGTGACCAGCCGCGCATTGCTCGACCTTCTGCCCGATCTCCACGACGATGAGGACGCATTGGTCGCTCGCTATCGCGGCCGCCAGATGGCTTTCGTACTCGCCGATATCGAGCAGCGCCTAAAGCGATCGTTGCCCGCGAATTTCGAGGAGCTCTACCGTGGCCGGGTCGATGACCTGTTCGCGACCCAGCTGAAGCAGATGCCCGGTGCGGCGGACATGCTGTCGGCGCTGCGGCTGCCGCAAGGTATCGCATCCAGTGGGCCGATGGCCAAGATTCGTCGGTCACTGTCGCTGACCGGCCTTAGCGGGTTCTTTGGCGGCCGACTTTACAGCTCGTACGACATCAATTCCTGGAAGCCCGATCCTGGTCTGTTCCTGCACGCGGCGGACCGGATGGGGTTCGCGCCCGACGCTTGTTTGGTAGTCGAGGACAGCGACGTTGGCATCTCAGCCGCGCTGGCCGCAGGCATGAGCGTCGTGCGCTACGATCCGATCGGGCGATCCGCGGCAGCCGATGGCGTTACCACGATCCGGGCCTTACCGGAGCTGCTTGCGCTGCTCAACACCTAAGCCGGTGTTGCCTGGAGACGACCGTCACTTGTCGAGCGCCGCTGCCCCGATCGCCTCCGAATGCCGGTACGACGCATCAAAGCAGTGGTGCATGATCTCGGTGCCGGACCGTCCACGAACCAGTCGCCCGGATTTACCCGTCACTGCGTGAAGGCGATTGGGCGTGGCCACTGCTCCCGGTTCACGCGATCTCATCAGCACCGGTAGCCAGCAGCGCCAGCAGGAACTGCGGAGCCGGACTGAGCCATTTGGCCTCGATCTGCCAACCTGCCGCGGCGAATATGCCTTGCCAGCGTTCCACCGAGAACTTGTAGGAACTCTCCGTGTGGATGGTCTCGCCGGCCTCGATCACGAAGCGCTCGTCGCCGACCGAGATTTCCTGTCGCGACGTCGCTTCCAGATGCATTTCGATGCGGTGCTCTTCGGCATTCCAGATCGCGCGATGCCGGAACGCGGTCACGTCGATGCTGGCACCCAATTCGCGCGTCATCCTTGTCAGCAGATTGAGGTTGAAGGCGGCAGTCACGCCCTCGGCATCGTCATAAGCCGCGCACAACACGCTCTCGTCCTTGACCACGTCAACGCCCACGAGCAGCCTGGTCTCGAGGTCGATGTTCCGGCGAAGCGCGCCGAGAAAGGCGATCGCCTGCGGCGGCGCCATGTTCGCGAGCGTCGAGCCGGGAAAGAAGGCCAGCACCGGCCCGCGCAAGCTGCGCAGATCGAGCGAGTCCGGGGCGGTGAAGTCGGCGCAGATCGGAACGATGGCGAGCCTAGGAAAGTCCGCGCGTAGCGAGGTCTGCGCTCTGTCGAGCTCGGTCGCGCTGATATCGATCGGCACGTAGGTTTCGATTGTAGTAGCGGCGGCAAGCAGCAGCCTGGTTTTCCGGCTCGCACCACTACCGAACTCGACCAGCGACCTGAGGCCGCCCAGCGCCCGAGCGACCGGAAGCGATGCTTCGCGGAGCAGCGTCTCCTCGGTTCGGCTCGGATAATATTCTGCAAGAGCCGTGATACGGTCGAACAACTGTGAACCGGCGTCGTCGTACAGCCATATGCAGGGCAACGACTTCGGCGTGCGCGACAGCCCAGCGATACAATCGTCGCTGAAGGCGGAAATGTCAGCCCGGATGTCAGTGTCGATCGTTCGGCATGCAGCGACGGATACAGGCATGACTCGAGACTTTCAGCGCGGGTCTGCCGACCAGCTAGAGGGAGGGAGGCCGGCCGGCAGATTGCAATGGGTTCTTAGCGGTCGCGCGCTTCGGCGCGCGCCGCGAATAGGATCCAGATCGACACGGCCAACAAGACCACGTCCTTGAGCAGGAATTGGCCCGGAAAGGCCGACAACGCGAACGGCGTGTCGAAGCCCGGCTGCACCGTGGTCGGCGTGCTGAACAGAAAGGTAACGGTGACGAGGAAGCAGATCGTCGCCATCGCGCCGCCGATCGCCGCGAGGCGGGGCTGGAAGGGGCGTGTCGCGATCAGCAGGCCGGTCAAGATCTCGTAGATGCCCAGCATACGTGACGTGCCCGCGATCCCGAACAGGTCGTGCCACCACGCGACGAGCGGGCTGTTCATCACCAGCGGGGCGATGCCGCCGGCCTCGTATTGCGTGAACTTCAGGCATCCGAACCAGACGAAGATCAACGCGAGCGCATAGGTGACGAGCAGGGCGCCGGCGGAGGGGGTGGTGTAGCGGTCATAGGCGCGCTCCGCGCGCAAGGTGCGGGTTTCGGTGGTCATGATGGCGCTCCCGTTTAAAGACGCGGCTGGATGGGCATCGGCGGCACGAGCACGGTATCGATGACGTACACCATACCGTTGTCCACCCGCATCGGACCCTTGACGACGCGGGCCCCGTTGACAGTCAGCACGCCGCCCTCGCGCTTGATGACCAGCGCGTTGCCGTTCATCGCCGGCACCGCGACGGCGGGCGCCATTGCAAGGCCATGATCGATGTCGGCTACGGTAACCAGCCCGGCGACGGCGTGATTGCCCATCGTCAGCCTGAGCTTGTTCACGTTGGCGGGCCTCATCAGCTCGTCGAGCATCGCTTTCGGCACCTTGGCGAACGCATCGTCGTTCGGTGCAAACACGGTGATCGGGCCTGGCGATTGCAGCCAGGGCGCGACGCCCGCCGCCGTTCCGGCTTTCAGCAGCATGGTGAAATGTCCGTCCGCTTTCGCGGTTCCCACGATGTCGGCCGCCATGACGGCCGCTGGTACCGTCGCAAGTGCCAAAACACTCCACAGCACCGTTCTCGTCGTCGATCTCAAGATGCTTCTCCTTGTCGGGCTCTAGTTGGTGACCTCGGAAACAATACAGGTCAGCATCCGGTCCAGACTTTCAGTCGCCGTGAGCGTTGTTTGCTGCTTAATCGCAAGAATGCTCAATTTTGCGCAAGTCAGAGCAAGTTCAGCGTGGCACAATCACGACACGATGGTCGTTGCTGCCATATCGTTGGTGGGCCTTACATAGGGCCTTGACCGTCAAGAATATTGATAAGGATTTGAAACAATGGCAAAGCTCGACGGCACGGTGGCTCTCGTAACCGGGGCTAGCTCCGGCATCGGGGAGGCGATCGCCAGGATGTTCGCGGCCGAGGGTGCCGCAGTGATGATCATCCACCACGACGATGTGGAGCATGCGCAGCAGATCGTCGACGAGATCACCGCCGGCGGCGGACACGCCAGGCCGCTCGGCGCAGACGTCCGCAACGAGGACGAGGTGAAGCAGGCCTTCGCTACGGCGCGCCGTGAGCTTGGCGAACCGACGATCCTCGTTAATGCGGCCGGCGTTGACGCGGCGGGGATCCCGGTCGGAGACATGGAACTCTCGCAGTTCGAGAACGTCCTGCGGACCAACCTCGTCGGGCCGTTCCTGCTGTGCCGCGAGTTCGTCCGCGGACTGGCCGCGGCCAATCAGCCGGGCAGGATCATCAACGTTACCTCGGTGCACGAGGATATCCCGCGTGCCGGCGCCGCCGATTACTGCGCATCGAAGGGCGGCTTGCGGAACCTGACCCGCTGCCTCGCTCTCGAGCTCGCCGAGCAGGGCATCACGGTCAACAATCTCGCGCCCGGCATGGTGCTGACCCCGATGAACCAAGAGGCGATCGACGACCCCGAAAAGCTGAAGGAGCAAGTCGCCAGCATTCCGATGAAGCGCGCCGCCGAGCCCACGGAGGTGGCCGAACTTGCGCTGTATCTCGCATCGGCCGGCAGCTACGCCTCGGGGGCGACGTTCACGCTCGACGGCGCGCTGTCGATGAACCTCGGCCAGGGCGCCTGACGGGTGAACGGGTTCGAAGTTGAGTCGATCGCGCCGATGACGATGACGCGCCACAACCGGCTCGCCAACATGTATGTGCTCAGCCCTTATGTCTGGCGTGACGACGCTGGCTTCCACCTGCTGATCCGCGCGGTTCCTCGCCGCGATGACGAACCGCGGCTCAAGATGGCGGAGATCTGGTACGGCACGTCGGGGGACGGTCGGCACTTCGATATGGCCGAAGCACCGGTGATTTTCCCCGGCCCCGATCTTGCCGATCTCGACGGATGTGAGGATCCGACCGTCGACGTTCGCGACGGCCTGGTCCGCGTCTGGTACACCGGTTTCAACCAGAAGCAGGAGACCGGCAGGCTGATGCTGGCCCGCGGCCCTGGCGTCGCGAGGCTCGCCAAGGCGGGGGTGATGATCGACTCCCGACCACCGCGCTATGCCAATCCGAAGGAAGCAACGCTAGTGACGCTCGGCAAGGATCGTTGGCGGCTATACTTCGAATATGCACGCGACGGTGCCTCGCTGATCGGCCAGTCGGACAGCGGCGATCTCGACGGCGACTGGGAAGACGCCGCCGATGCGCCGCTCGCTCCGCGGCCCGACCGCTGGGACTGCTGGCATCTGAGCGCCGGCCCGGTCGTTGGCGACGGCGGCGATCGCCCCGTCATGTTCTACAACGGCGCGACGCAGGATGCGCAGTGGCGGGTCGGGTGGGCGGCGTTCGACCGGCATTATACCAAGGTGATAGCGCGCAGCGATGACCCGCTCATCGTCCCCGACACGGTCGGCGATGGCGCCACCGACATCGCCTTCGCCGCCTCCGCGGTCGAGACCGACGAAGGCATTTTGCTGTACTTCTCGCAGTCGGACCAGGATCTTCGCTGTGCGTTGATCCGGCGGACCTGATGGCCGGTCCTGTTCCGCCGCCGCCGCTCGCCCAATTCGCCGGCAGCCCGACGCGGCGGTTCTACACGGGCGGCAAACTCGATCGAGCGCTCGGCATCGACGACCTGCGCGCGCGGACGCATCGGCGAATGCCGCGCTTCGCGCTGGAATATCTGGAAGCCGGGTCGGAGGATGAGGCGACGCTGGCGCGCGAGCGCGAAGCGTTCGGCGAATGGCGCTTCCTGCCACGGACGTTGGTCGACGTGAGTGAGCGCACCCCCGCGCGGCCGATCCTCGACCGACCCGCGCCGATGCCGGTGATCATCGCGCCGACGGGCCTGAACGGCGTGTTCCAGGAAAAGGCCGATACCGCGCTCGCGATCGGCGCGGCGAGGGCGGGGGTGCCGTTCGTCCAGAGCACGATGTCGAATGACACAATCGAGCAGGTTGCCGCGGTCGCGGGCCTGCGTCACTGGTTCCAGCTTTACGTTTTCGGCCCCGACCATATCTGGCAGGCGCTGGTTGATCGCGCTGCGGCCGCGGGGTGCGAGGCACTGGTCCTGACCAGCAATTCGCAGGTGTTCGGCAATCGCGAATGGGACGCGCGCACGCGGGCGAGCGAGACCCGGCCGTCGCTGGCGACAATCGCGAATGCGGCGGGGCATCCGCGCTGGCTGGTCACGACGCTCGGTCACGGCCTGCCGAGCTTCGTCAACGTCATCGGTTTCGTGCCGAAGGATCATCACGGTTTCTTCCAGAGCGCGTTCTGGATCCGCGAGCAGATGCCAAAGTCGCTGTCGTGGGACACCGTCGCCAAGGTCCGCGCGCGCTGGCCGGGCAAGTTCCTGCTGAAGGGCATCCTCAACCCCGAGGACGTGAAGCTGGCGCTCGCCGCGGGCGTCGATGGCCTGGTGCTCAGCAGCCACGGCGGAAGGCAGATGGACTGGGCGGTCGCGCCGCTCGACATCCTGCCCCGCGCGCGTGACATCGTCGGCGACCGGATGACGCTGATGCTGTCAGGCGGCATTCGCCGCGGCACCGATGTCTTGAAGGCGATTGCGCTCGGCGCCGACGCGGTGATGGCGGGTCGCGCCCCGCTCTACGGGCTGTGCGCCGGCGGCGCGGACGGTGTCGAGCGCGCGCTGGCGATACTGCACAAGGAACTGTGCGACGCGATGGGCCTGCTGGGCATTTCGCGCCTCGATCAACTGGGGCCGCACCTGCTCGAACCGATGAGGGCGCTATGAGCCAGACTGTCGCCGACTTCTTCTGGGACCGACTTCACCAATGGGGTGTCCGCCGCATCTTCGGCTACCCCGGGGACGGCATCAACGGCCTGCTCGGCTCGCTCCAGCGCGCCGGCGACCGATTTGAATTCATCCAGGTCCGCCACGAGGAAATGGCCGCGTTCATGGCCTCGGCGCATTCCAAGTTCACCGGCGAGCTCGGCGTCTGCCTGGCGACCTCGGGGCCGGGCGCGGCGCATCTGGTCACCGGGCTGTACGACGCGAAGGCCGATCATATGCCGGTGCTCGCGGTTGTCGGGCAGGCGGCGCGCACCGCGATGGGCGCGCATTACCAGCAGGAGGTCGATCTCGCCGCTCTGTTCAAGGACGTCGCAAGCGACTTCGTGCAGACCGCCATGGTCCCCGCGCAGGTCCGCCACCTGACCGACCGGGCCGTCAGGATCGCGATGTCGCGCAAACGGGTGACCGCGCTGATCTTTCCCAACGACCTGCAGGACCTGCCGATGGAGGCGCCGCCGCGCACCCACGGCGCGGTATTTTCCGGCGTCGGCTGGACCGCGCCCGAGACGATCCCGACCGCGGCCGATCTCGCCCGTGCTGCTGCCGTCCTCAACGAAGGCAAGAAGGTCGCGATCCTGGTCGGTGCCGGCGCGCGCGCGGCAGTCGATGAGGTGATCGCGGTTGCCGACCGGCTCGGCGCCGGCTGCGCCAAGGCGCTGCTCGGCAAGCAGGTGCTGCCCGACGCCCTGCCGTGGGTGACCGGCTCGATCGGGATGCTCGGCACCAGGCCGAGCTATGAGATGATGATGGCGTGCGACACTTTGCTCATGGTCGGTTCGGGCTTTCCCTATGCCGAGTTCCTCCCCGAGGAGGGTCAGGCGCGGGGCGTGCAGATAGATATCGATCCGGCAATGCTCTCGATCCGCTATCCGGCCGAAGTGAATCTGGAGGGCGATGCGGCACTGACGCTCAGCGCGCTGCTGCCGTTGCTGAAGCAGAAGGCCGATACCGCCTGGCGCGACGGGATCGCGAGCTGGAAGGACGACTGGACCGAGACGCTGAAGAATCGCGCCATGGCCAAGGCCACGCCGGTCAACCCGCAGCGCGCCTTTACCGAATTGTCTCCCAGGCTGCCCGACGACGTCATCCTGACCAGCGACTCCGGCAGCTGCGCCAACTGGTATGCGCGCGACCTAGAGATCAGGCGCGGCATGATGGCGTCGCTGTCGGGCGGGCTCGCCTCGATGGGCGCCGCCGTCCCATACGCGATTGCCGCCAAGTTCGCGCATCCCACCCGGCCGGTCATCGCGGTGGTGGGCGATGGCGCGATGCAGATGAACAACATGGCCGAGCTGGTCACTATAGCTAAATACTGGCAAGGCTGGGCCGACCCGCGCTTGATCGTGATGGTGCTCAACAACGAGGATTTGAACCAGGTCACCTGGGAACAGCGGATCATGGAGGGCAATCCGAAATACGATGCCAGCCAGTCGCTGCCCGACGTGCCGTACCACAAGTTCGCCGAGCTGATCGGGCTGATCGGCATCTTTGTCGATGATCCCGAGGGACTGGGTAGCGCGTGGGATCGCGCGCTCGCCGCCGACCGACCGGTGGTGCTCGAGGTCAAAGCCGATCCGGAGGTGCCGCCACTGCCGCCGCACATCGGTTTCGACCAGGCGCGAGGCTTCGTCGGCTTCGCGGCGAAGGGCGATTCCTGTGGGGCGGGTGCGATCGTCGGCGCGGCACGCCAAGTGCTCGCCAATCTTCTGCCGGTGCAGAAATGACGATCGGTCGGACCGAATGGGCGATCCCCGAGGGCTTCATTCCGAGCGAAAGTGTGCCCGGCGCGCACCGGCCGCTGCTGAGCCACGAGGCGGCCTGCATCCTCAACGCCGGCGAACTTGACGCCCAGATCGAGATCATGCTCTATTTCGTCGATCGCGAGCCTGTCGGACCGTATCGTTTGACCGTCCCCGCGCGGCGGACCTTCCACCAGCGGTTTAATGAGCTGACCGACCCCGCGCCGGTGCCGCGCGATACCGATTATGCGTCGATAATCACGTCGACCGTTCCCATCGTGGTCCAGCACACTCGCCTGGACTCGCGGCAGGCACAATTCGCCTTGATGTCGACGATGGCATTCTCCGGCTGACGCTCACTGGCGTTTGCGAAAGCTGCTTGGATTGAGTCCGGTCGCGTTCTTGAACATGCGTGAGAATTGGCTTGCGCTCGTGAAGCCGCATTCGCCTGCGATTGCCGCCAAGGATCCGCCCGGTTTTGTCAGGCGTGCCTTGGCGACCGCGATGCGCCTTCTCAGCAAATACGCATAGGGCGGTGCGCCGGTCGATACGCGAAAGGCGCGACTGAAGTGGAAGGGGCTCATGCCCGCCGCGCCTGCAATCTCCGAGACACCGATCGGCTCGGCGAGATGGCTCTCGATGAACTCTAGGGCCGCGCGCAGGCGATGGGGTGCCAGCGCGAGCTGGCTCGGCATCGTGATCGACGCAGCATCGGAATAGCAGCGAAGAAGCTGGAACAGCAGCAGATGCATGACATCGTCGAGATAGGCCTGCTGTACGCCGTCCCCCCTCGCCACCTCGAACAGGACAGTCGCCGCCAGCGAGTCAATCAATCGCTCGCTCTCGCCAAGGCACTCATGCATGACTGCGCCGCGAGGATCGCGGTCAAAACTGGAGGCGATGAATCTATCGATCATCTTCGGCTGGAAGTAAAAATGCGCGAAGTCGATCGGACCTTCAGTCATCCATTTATAAGCTGATCCCGCTGGCACGAAACTGTGCGCGCCCGAACGCGCGTCACAAGTCAGCTTCCGACCCTCACCGTCCCGATGCAGCCGCTTAGCGCCGCCGAGATGGATCGACAGATAATGCTCGTCGAGCGAAGATTGATCGATATCCGGCGCAATGCCCTGCCAGCGCCGGATGTAAACTGGAATCGCGCCGCCGATCCGCAGATCGAGCATCGGCAACCCGCTCAGCGTTTCTCCCCATTTAGCGGGGGTTGATCGAATGATCGCAGGTGCCATTTCGCCCCTTAGCTTGTGGATGCTAACCGTATGGCCTCGATACGAAGGTTGCGGTTCGATTGTTACAAGTTGGGGAAAAGTCTTATGCACAGCGTAGAGTGGTAACTCACTCAGATCAACGTATCACGCGATGGAGCTGATGGCCCGACATTTTGGGAGCGCCACTCGGCCGCGAGCGCCGAGTGGAAGGCGCTAGTCAGCTAGGCGTCGCTATCAGAAAGCGAACTCCATCCTGGTGTGACGAGTTCGCTTGTGACTGCAGCATCCGTCGCTGTGCTGGAAGGTACCTCCCCGAGCGCCGGACGCCACCGGGCGCAAAGGCAAGCGATGTTGGGAAGGCCGTGGCTTTGGCGACGACGTGATTGTCCAATCCTGCTGTCAGGTGCGCAATGCTGCGAAAATCCGCCGCCGGCCGCAACTTGGCCGCGCCAAGGCGATTAGAAGGGTTCATCGACCGAGTTCAAAAGTGCCCGCGAGGAGCCCGCCCATGAAGCGCCTGTCACGTCCCCTGCTCGCCTTGGGCCTCAGCACTCTGGCCCTCGCCACCAGCGTCGGGGCCCAGCTGGCACGAAGTGGCGACGGCCCGGCGGACCAGGGGCCGCGCCTGCCGCAGCGGATGGGCAGCGCGGCGACGGGCCGCGACGTGTTCCGCAACGAGACCTTCGGCAACGAGGGCTTCTGGACCGACGCGGTGCGCCTGCCCGCGGGGATCATGGCGGCGCGCGTCACCCCTATGCAGGCGCTCGAGCTCGGCCTCCAGGTTGACGTCGACGCGGTCGATGCCCAAACCAAGACCAGGCTGGCAGCCGAACTCGCGGCCGACCCGACCGGCCGCAGTTCGGCCATCCTCAACGATCCGGCGATGACCGGCAAGCTCATCATGGCAAACGCGGTGATGGGCATGACCCCTAAGGCCGGCAAGGTCGGCGCGACCTGCGCACTGTGCCATTCGATGAGCGACGGCTCGATCTTTACCTCCCCGGCAGGCGGCTCGATCGGGCATCGGGTGGACGGGCTCGCCAACCACTCGCTCCATCTCGGCGAAATTTTCGCGACCGCCGCTAATACCCGCGCGCTCTACACTGTCGCGCAGCTGCAGCTGACGGCGAACCACGGCAAGACGCTCGGCCGTGCCGCACACGGGCTCGACGAAAATTCGACCGAGGACGAGGTCGACGCCTATTTCCGCGACCATCGCAATTATCCGGTTGGCATGTTCGACGACTCGTTCGACGGCAATGGCAACCCGATGCACAACACGCCGCTGTTTCGGCAGGACCTCGCGGTGCCTTACGGAAGCGAGGGCACCTTCACCCGGCTGGAGGACTTTAGCAACCTCGTCTATACGACGCTATTCGATCAGACCGCGCTGACGACTCCGGGCGGCCGCCAGTTCATCCACATGCTCGCGGGCGCAGCCGGCGACGAGATGATCGACGACTATGTCAAGGTGCTGCGCGACACCGGTGTCACCGGCTACCCCTATGTGCGCGCGCGCGGCGGCGGGCGCCCCGGCGCGCTGGCCACGCCCATCGGCTTGCGCGTGAACGACGCACGGCTGCTCGCAATGAACGCCTATCTCTCGCGGTTGCAGGCGCCCGCCGGCCAGGTCGGCGATCCACAGGCGGTGGCCCGCGGCCGGGCGGTTTTCGCGACTTCGGGCTGCACGACCTGCCACAATGCCGACCAGCGCCGGGCGGTGCCGACGACGATCCATCCGATGGCGCAAATCTTTCCGGGCGACCGCCCGGTCACGCTTGCCCTGCGGATGCCGCCGCTTAACCCGGTTCTTGATACGCCGAGCAGTTTTTTCGATGACAAGATGGCGGTGGTGAACGCCAGCCTGCGCGGGGAAAAGCGGGGGATAGCCATGCCGCTGCTGCTCGACCTGGCGCGCAAGCCGACCTTCCTCCACGACGACAGCGTGCGGAGCTTCGCAGACCTGTTCGATGCCAGGCGCGGCGGCGGCGCCCCACATCCCTTCTTCGTCGGCGACTCACGCCAGCGCGCCGATCTCATCGCCTTTCTGAAAGCAAGCGATACGCGGGCGCATTGATCGCAACCTCGGTTCGTCGCCGTGCCGCGAGACGACCGTGCAGGACAATCTGGGACGCACGCTACTTCACCGCCCTGCGAGATAGCTTGTGTAATAATCACGGAGACGTGACGGCGATCACAATCAGGCGCGCCAACGCGCTCTGTCAGACTAAATCCACCCGCTGGAAATCGAGCAGGGTAACCCCGCCCACTGCCTCACCCGCGCTCATGCGCGATGACACCGGCCGTTCTCTGGTCGTCGCTGGATGAGAGGCGGAGGTCACGTCAGTCGGTGTGCAGCGGGTTCCGTCGGGAGCAGAGACGCCCGACCTGCGCGATGAGGACATCCGCTACCAGACGCCTCGCGCTTCGGGGCCGGGCGGGCAGCATGTTAACAAGACCGATAGCGCGGTTCGCGCCATCTATCTGCCAACCGGTTTCACAAACTTGTCGCAGGATCAACGCTCCCAATTCGCCAACAAGAAGATCGCTCGCCTGAAATTGGCGATGCTGCTCGACGATCAGCGCCGGGCGGACGAAGCCGGAGGCAAACGAGCGCAGTGGGATTGAAACCACGAACTGGAGCGTGGCAATCCGGTCAGGACGTACGAGGGCGAGAGGTTCAAGCGTCGCTAGTTGATACCATAGTCGTCTGTCAGCTGACGGCAGCTCTCGCGGCATTCGATTGTCCATGAACGAGCGTCAGGTTTTGGGAAGGCGAAAGCACGGCAGGAACGTCCGAGTCTGGGTCCTTGCTGCCGGAAACCGGTCATTCGCTACCGCCCCGCCAGGCCGCGACCGCGACGGGTCTGCCGGAACGAGTCAATCCGGCATGAGTCTAGGCCGTAAGGAGAGGATTATGACCAAGTTCAGCACTGACGATCGCAACGACCTCGACAAGAGGGACTTCGCTTTCCCAACGCAGCGCAAGGAGCCGCTCGAAAATGCCAGTCATGTTCGCAACGCCATTTCGCGCTTTAACCAGGTAATGGACGTCTCCGACGACGAACGGGATGCCGCCTGGAAACGGATCGAGGCGGCTGCGAAAAAGTTCGATGTCGAACTGTCTGAGAAGAGCTGGCGCGAGATCGGCAAGGACTGAGGCTCAATCCCGTACCGCCGCCCGCTGCCGAAGGGTTGGGCGCGCGCCGACAATTATCTGAGGAATTGATCATGGACACGGCGACGACATCACTAATCGAGCGCATTGCCCGCGTGCTCGCCGGACACGAGATGAGTCGGAATGGCGAAGGCGACATGACCTCAGCCGGCGAAGCGGTCGACGGGCTCTGGCCCGATCATGTCGGCGCGGCGCTGGCGGTGCTCAAAACGCTGCGCGAGCCGAGCGCGCATATGGCCGCGGTCGGCGACGCCGCCGTCTGGGAACGCATGATCCTCGCCGCGATTGAAGATGAAACGATGTCCGAACCCTGAGGCTGTCAGCGCTGGGACAGTGGCCGCCGCGCCGCCCTGGCTTCGCGCTAATATGCCCGTAAGCAGCGGCCGCTAGTCTAAGAGTCGACGACGTTGCCGAAGCGCGGTAATCGCGGTGATGGATGGACGTCCCAAGCTAGGCTCCGGACTCATTCACAGCCAGAAGGCGAGAGCTGTTGCGCGAGCCACGCCTGACAGGAAGTTGGCGGCGAGCTTGTCGTAGCGGGTGGCGACGCGGCGGAAGTCCTTGAGGCGGCAGAAGGCGTTCTCGATAAGGTGGCGGCCACGGTAGCGTTCCCGGTCGTAGCGGACTTGGCGCTTGCGGTTGGACCGGCCGGGGATGACCGGCACGGTGCCCGCCTGGCGGAGCAAGCGCCGGAGCGGGTCGGCGTCGTAGCCCTTATCCCCCAGCACGTATTTGGCGCGACCCATGCGGGCGAGCAGCTCGGGCGCAACGGTCACGTCGGCGACGTTGCCGGGCGTGAGCATCAGCGCAAAGGGACGGCCCACGACGTCGGTGAGGGCGTGGATCTTGGTCGTCCAGCCACCGCGCGAGCGGCCGATCGCCTGCGCTTTAGCCCCCTTTTACCCCCGAATGCGGCACGCTGCGCCTTCACGTACGTGCTGTCGATCGCGGTGCTCTTCGTAACCGCGCCCGCATCAACCAACGCCTCCAGGAGCCCGAGCCAAAAGCCGCGCGCCGACCAGCGGTCGAACCGGTTGTACACGGTCGTGGACGGCCCGTAGTCGGCCGGGCAGTCGCACCAGCGACCGCCAGTCTTGAGCATGTGGAAGATGCCCCAGATCACGCGACGGTCGTCCACCCGCCGCGCGCCCGGCTGGTTCTTGGGCAGGTGGGGCTCGATCGCCGTCCAGGCCTCGTCCGACAACCAGAATAGCGCCATGCTCACCTCCGTCGCCCCGCGTCCGTGGTGAATCAGAAAACCGCACCCGCCTCAACCTTCTGATTGGGTTTGGTCCCTAGCGGAGCCATATTAGAAATTCGGCATAGTTGCCGCATTGTAAGGCGGCCGTGCAAAAACATGGTTCGCGCCCTGAGAGCCAATTGATTGGAGCATTCCGGCGAGCGATGTCCGACGAGCAGCACCATTGTGCTACGCCAATCCGTTCGATTTACAGATGGATCACCAACGTGCCAGATTAGAAGCAATCGATTTCCGCTGTGTTCCTATATTTTTTTAGAAGTGCCACAGATAGTGACCGCTTACCGATCCGCCCTGACGAGATCGGTTGCGGCAAGGTGCTCGGCGAGGAACCACACCTGGGGCTCGTGGGTGCGGATGACGTTGCTGACCAGCAGGTCGTTGGTGCCGTCGTCGCCGGTCTCGTCTGCCGCCTCCGCGCCATCATGCGCCTGACGCAAGATGATCTCATGCGCCTCGAGCAGCCTCGCCAATTGCGTCGGAACGTCCTCGCGGCCCTTTGGCGGGCGAGGTATCTTGGTCATTTCCGCAACGTCGGGGGCCATGGCGATGCTGATGCCGCCGAGCGCCATGATGCGCTCCGCGATCATGTCGACCAAGTCCGCCTGCTCTTCGTAATGCTTATCGAGCAGGAGGTGCAGCTGGTAGAACGTGGCGCCGGACATCTGCCAATGGTGCTTCTTGTACATGTCACGCAGCGTCATCGTGTCGACCAACACCTGGTTCAGCGTTTCCACGCTTTGCTTGCGGGCATTATCCTCGAGCGCGATCGGCAGGTCCTTGAGCGTGCCGTAGGGCTGTATCTCGCGGTACTCGACCTTGTACTGCGGCTGCGCCTCGGTGCTCGCTCGCTTGGATGCTGGTCGCTTCGCCATGTCGTCTTCCTTCCTGGTTCGGGAGTGATGATGCTATCGACAGGTGACTTCGGCGATGTATGCACGCCAACACTGCCCAGTGGCTAGTCCGCCGGACGACGCGCACGCGCCAGAACCGTCCGGTCGCCGCTAGGAACCGACGCTGGAGATGCTCGGCGTGCTGGGCGAAGTCGGGGAAATCGATCCGGTGATGCGCCAACACCAGAATGCCGCCGGGCCCCAGAGTATCGGCGACATCGCGGGCGGTGCGGGCCATCGCCAACGGCGTCAGATAGTAGATCAGCTCTGCCACGACCGCGATATCGTAGCGGGAGCGGGGCAATCTGGCGGGGACGGCCAGACGGATCGCGCGCGCACGCCCCGGACGTGCTCGTATCGCCTTGGCAACCAAGGCCGTGCCGCTCGTGGTCGCCTCGGTCGCGTCCAGTCGCAACGCCCTGGGGGCGATGGCCGCACTGTTGGATCCGTTACCGGCAGCCAGTTCGAGCAGCCGGCCCCACGGCCCCGGTCCCATTGCATGGAGGATCGCGCGTCGCTTCAGCACCTCGTCGCGGTTGTCGAACGTCCGCCAGGGGTCGGCATTCTTCGCGAACTTAGCGTCGAAGCCAGCGAGGTCGATCGGCTTCACAGGTGCGCTTCGACGAAGGTTTCAACCGGTCGGCTGAACGCTGCGATCTGCTTCCGCGTCATCGTGAACCCGCCCGGGTCGTCAGTGATCCGTCCGGTCTGAGTCCGGTAGCTGCAAAGCGCGTGACGCTTGGCCAGCCGCTGCTGCGCGGACAGCGGCAGGCGGCGGGCACCGCGCAAGCGACCACCGGCCGGCCAGACCGGGTAGCTCAACATGCGGACCCCGGCCATGCGCGCCGCCGCGACGGCAGCCGCGACGATCCGGTGATCGGGATGGTCATCGCCCGCCGCGGGCGCGACCACCAGCGCCGGCTTCGGCGTGCGGCGCAGGGCGGCGGCGATGACTCTGCGCGTCCGCACCGTTTCGACTTGGAGACCGCCGTCGGGAAGGTTCAGGAAGGCGATCCGGCCTGCGGACACTCCCGTGCGGCGGACGGCCCTGCGCGTTTCGCGCCGGCGTTCGAGAACTAGGCGGCGACCCCGCCATGTCGGGCTGCCAACGTGCGAGCCCGCGCCGTCGCTCACCACCAGCACCCGCACCGCTATGCCGCGCCGCCGCAGTCGCAGCATCAGCCCGAACGCGCCGATCGTCTCGTCGTCGGGATGCGGCGCGATCACCAGCAGGCAGCGCGGCGTGCCCGTCCGCAGCATCACAGCGACGGATCCAGGTCGCCGGCCGCGACCGCCGCGCCGACCATCATGCGCTGCGCGTCGGGGCCGGGCTGACGCAGATAGACCGCCAGGTCGGTGATCGTCGCCGCGAGTGGATGTCCGACGAACAGCGCCTGCACGCCGACCGCCTCCTGCGCGAGCGACAGCGCCCGGCCGCCGGCATCATAGACGGCGGCGCGAGCCGCCGCGACCAACGGCAGCCGGGCATCCTTATCGACAAACCATCCCGTCGCCGCGGTGCGGACGGCGCCCGCTGCGGCCTCGGCCAGGCCATAGAGGGCGGCGAGCCGACCTGCCTGATGCGGGTCCGCCGCGCGTCTTGTCGAGACGAGATGATCGCGCGTGCCGTCGACCAGTGCCGCGATGCCTCCCGCCTGGACGGCGGCGAAACGCAGCGCGCCGCCGCTGAACCAAGGTTCCCGCGCATAGACGCCGGGTTCGCCGATCAGGTCGCCGTCCTCGATAGACGCGTCATCCCATCTGACCACATGAGTTTCCGACCGCTGCATACCGACGACCTGCCAGAACGAGCGGTCGATCGACGGTGGCGTGCGTTCGAGGTCAAGCAGTACAAGCTGGCTGTCTCCGTCGCAATCCGCCGTGACCAGCGCATGCGACAGGATGCCTGCCCCCGAGGCAAAACTCTTGCCGCCGCGCAGGCGCGAGTCCATCAGTCGCAGTGGCTCACCAGCGAGAGAGGCGTTCCAGACGCCCAGCGCGCCGCCCCCCGCCACGACATCGGTCAGCCGGCGACGCTGGTCCGCGGTGCCGAAGCGGCAGACGATCTGCAGTGCGTCGACATGGCCCTCGAACAGGCGGCCGAGCGGAAGATCCTCGCGGCCTGTCTGGTATAGCAGGCGCAGAAGGCGCAGCAGCGTGTCCGCATCGGGTGGATCGGACAGCGTGGGGAGTTCCGCGCTGCGCTCGGAGATAACGGTGCGCAAGTCGGTCACGCTGCCCTCCTTGCCGTGATCAGGCGGTCGAGCGCCATTTCGGCTGCGGGCAGCGGAACCTCGCGCATGCCTCCCGGCGGAACCGGCACGATCCGCATCGCGAATGCTGCGGCGTTCGGGGCGTCACGGGCGACGCCGAGGACATGATCGCCGGTCAGGCCCAGCGCATCTGCCGCCAGCTCGAGGCTATCCTCCATGAACGCCCTGCGGGCTATGGCGTGCATGGCATATTGCCAAGCGGCGTCCTCGGGATGAGAGACGCTAACGGCACTTGTCGCGGTATGGTCGAGCCGTTGCAAGGTTGCCGCCAGGCCACCCGCGACGCGACCCTGCCGGCGGTCGGACGTGCGAACCACACACGCCGCGTCGCGCCGGACGCGCAGGCCGGCGCGCGCGGCTTCGTCGACGAACCGCGCGTCCTCACCGGTCAGGAGGGGCAGGAAGCCGCCGGCAATCTCATACGCGGCGGCGCGCATCCCGAGATTGGCGCCGCCGGTGTGGTGGTGCGTTGCATCCGCTTCCCATGGAACAAGGTCGAGCCTGCGCCGCAAGGCGAACAGCCGGTCGTAATAGACTTCGATCCGCTCCTGCAGCGGGCAGGGCGAATGACCCTGCCGGATGATGCGCCCAGTCACGACGTCGGCGCGATCGAGCGCGGCGACCATCGTGGTCAGCCAGTCCACCGCGGGCGCGCTGTCGGCATCCGTGGTCAGCAGTAGACCCCCGGCTTCGGCCAACGCATGGCGTCCCAGGAGCATGGCCCGGTGCCGGGCCCGCCCGGCATTTGGCTGCGCCGGCGCGGACTGAGCGAACTTTATGCGATGACGCGATCGCTCGCGGTAAGCGGCGACCAACGCCACGCTGCTGTCGGTACAGCCATCGAGGAGCAGGCATACCGACACCGTTGCGCCGCCGAACGACTCGAGCATCTCAAGTGCCGCGAACAAGGACGGCAGTTCGGCCGCCTCGTTCCGAGCTGGAATGCAGATCGCTATCTCGCGCAGTCGACGTCCCCCGATGCCATCGTCTCGATCCTTAAAACGAGCCTGTTCGCTTCTGTCGTCCCACCTGTTTGCCAAGCCTCGCTGGCTTCATGCCTTCGCCTTGCTCGACGCGGCATCGAGATCGACGGTCAGTTCGCGAGGCCAGAAGCGCAGCGCGCGGCAGGTGGCAACGAAAACCTTGGCTTCTTTCGCTTCGGCGAGCGCGACGAAGCCATTATCCAGCTCGGGTGGGATGCGCGCCTCGTCGAACAGCGGCTTGGCATCCGCGCTGAAGCCGATGAACTTGCAATGCCCGAACGCGTCCGAGACGAAGTCCTTCGACGCGGCATCCCTGGCAAGCATCGCCGCCCCGTCCGCCGAAGGCAGGATCGCCACCGCGTCGAACAGGATCGACGGCCCGCCATCGATCTTCTGTTTCGCAGCGACCTTGGTGCCGTCGTCCAGCGTCACGCCGCCGATCTTGGGCGCAATAACCTCCCACACCGCGCCCTCGGCATCCAGCGCCTTGGTCAGTGCCGTGAATAGCACGGCTGGAGAGCCATCGGTCAGCAGCAGACCCATCTTGCGGCCCTTGAAGCTGTCGGGTCCATTCGCGAGAATGCTGAGCTTCTCGGACGTCGCCAGGTCGAGCGTCGGCTTTGCCGCGACCGCGGCCTTGGGCACATCCATGCCGAGACCATCCGCGACGGTCGCCGCGAGATCGGCGTCGATGTTGACGAGGTGCGAGACCGCCCGCGCACGAATGTCGACGCGCTGCACCTTGCTGAGCTCGAACACCAGCGCGTCGCCGATGTGCTTCTGCTCGATCGGCTGCTGGCTTCGGAAGAACATGCGCGCCTGGCTGTAGTGGTCGGCGAACGTTTCCGAGCGGACGCGCTGCTTGGTGCCTTCGACCGGCGCCGAGAAGCTGGTGAAGCCATTGGCCGGGTTCTCGCGCGGACCGCCCTCGGCGCCCCAGCTGTTCGGCTCGTAATTGGCGCGACCGATCGGGTTGCGCATCGCCATGTGGCCATCCTGCTGGAAGTTCATCACCGGGCAGCGCGGCGCGTTTACCGGCAGGTGGGTGAAGTTGGGACCGCCGAGCCGCCTGAGCTGTGTATCGAGGTAGGAGAAATTGCGTCCGTGCAGCAGCGGATCGTCGCTAAAGTCGAGCCCAGGCACGATGTTCGACGTACAGAACGCGACCTGCTCGGTGTTAGCGAAGAAGTTATCGACATTCCGGTTGAGCGTCAGCGTGCCGACGATGCGGACCGGAACCGTCTCTTCCGGGATCAGCTTGGTGGAATCGAGATGGTCGAACGGCAGGCTGTCGGCGGTCGCCTGGTCGAACAGCTGGACGCCAAGCTCCCACACCGGGAAGTCGCCGCTCTCGATCGCTTCCCACAGGTCGCGGCGGTGGAAATCGGGGTCGGCGCCGTTGATCTTGACCGCCTCGTTCCACAACACAGACTGTAGGCCCTGCTTGGGCTTCCAGTGGAACTTGACGAACGTGCTCTCGCCGGCTGCGTTGACGAGTCGGAAGCTGTGTACACCGAAGCCTTCGATGGTGCGGAACGAGCGCGGGATCGTGCGGTCCGACATGATCCACATGATCATGTGCCACGCCTCGGGCGACAGGCTGATGAAGTCCCAAAAATTATCGTGGGCAGTCTGCGCCTGCGGGAAGGCGCGGTCCGGCTCCTGCTTGGCGGCGTGGATCAAGTCGGGGAACTTGATCGCGTCCTGGATGAAGAACACCGGGATGTTGTTACCGACAATGTCCCAATTGCCCTCTCTCGTGTACATCTTGACCGAGAAGCCGCGAACGTCGCGAGCGAGATCAGACGATCCCTTGTTGCCGGCGACCGTCGAGAAGCGGACGAACACCTCAGTCTGCTGGCCGACCGTGCCGAGAACGTCGGCGCGGGTGAACTCGGACAGCGAGTCGGTCAGCTCGAACACGCCGTGCGCACCATAGCCACGGGCGTGGACGACGCGCTCAGGGATGCGTTCATGATCGAAGTGGAAGATCTTCTCGCGGAGCTGGAAATCTTCAAGCAGCGTCGGCCCGCGAGTGCCGACCTTGAGGCTGTTTTGCGCATCAGCGATCGGCATGCCCTGCTGACTGGTCAACGTCAGCGCCGGATCCGCGGTCGTCTGATGCGTCTCGCCACCCGCGCCCTGTTGCTCGGCATAACTGGTCGGCAGATCGGCGCCCACCGGCAGCGGCGCCGCCTTGATGGGCGTCTCGCCCTTAACCTTGCCGTTATTGCCCTTGGTGGCCTTGCGCGACATGTTCCTGCCCCATCGAACTCAGGATGCCCGTCGACGCGGCGGTCGCTTAAGCAAGCGACACAGCGTCGCATCAACGGCTATGAGCCTCAATCTGACGGTTGTTAAGTAGGTCGCCACGCCTACCGCCAACGCCGATAGCGGTCGCCTGCTCTGGCTTTACCTAGCTCGTCGTCTGCTCAGCACCTGCCGCAATGCGCGCTGTTTCGCGTTGTGGAAGGCGGTTGGCCTTGATCAGTGCGCGCGACAGCTGTTCGACGGAGTAGGGCTTGTGCAGGAGCTCGAACCCGTGAGAGGCATCCTGCGAAAGGACGTGGCTGTATCCGCTGGTCAGCACGACCGGCACGTCGGGATAGCGGCGCCGCACCTCTCCCGCCAATTCGATACCGCTCATGCCCGGCATCACGACGTCCGAGAACACGATGTGGAAGCGGCTGCGGCAGTTGTTCAACTCGGCCAGCGCGCTCTTCCCGTCGACCGCGAGGACGCTATCGTAGCCGAGTTCCTGCAGCGCCTGCGTCGCGAAAGCTCCGACCTGTTCATTATCCTCTACGACGAGCACGCAGATCCCCTCGCCGGTTGGGAGGTCGGTCTGACTGTCGTCCGCAATTAGCCCGTCGCGCTCGGATTGGGCGCGCGGAAGATACAAGGTGAACGCGGTGCCCGAACCGACGTCGCTCTCAACCCTGATGTCGCCGCCCGACTGCTTGGCGAACCCGATCACCTGACTGAGACCCAGACCGGTCCCTTCGCCCACTTTCTTGGTTGTAAAAAACGGTTCGAAGATCCGCTGGATGTCATCTGAGGGGATTCCGGATCCAGTGTCGCGGATCGTCACGGCCACATAGTCGCCGGTGGCTGCCGCATGGCCACGTATTGCGGGGATGCCATCCACTGCGATTGTGGTGACGACCAGGATACCCGCACCGTTCATCGCGTCGCGCGCGTTGATCGCCATGTTGACGATGGCGGTGTCGAACTGACCACGATCGGCGAGGATGAAGATCGGTTCGGCGGGGGAGGCGAACTCGAGCGAGATGCGTGAACCGATCAACGTGCGAACGATCCCGGTCACGTCGCTTAGGCTCTGGCCGACGTCGAAAAGCTCGGGGGTCAGCGTCTGCCTCCGCGCGAACGCCAGCAGCTGCCCGGTAAGCTTGGCGGCACGGTCCGCGGTCGTCCCGATCGCATCGATATAGCGATTGAGCTTTTCTTCCGAAAGTCCCGGACGGCGCAGGAGATCCACCGAGCCGCGGATCACGGTCAGCAGATTGTTGAAGTCGTGCGCGACACCGCCGGTCAGCTGGCCGATCGCCTCCATCTTCTGGGCCTGCCGCAGCGCGTCCTGCGCCTCTTCCCGCTCGGCGGTGCGCTGCTCGACGCGGGTCTCAAGCTCCGCCGCCAGCTGCCGCAGCGCGTCCTCCGCCTCCTGCTGGGTCGAGATGTCGGTGTTCGTCCCGAACCAACTCACGATCTCGCCACGCGCGTTGCGGACCGGTTGGACCCGCGTGAGGAAGGGGCGGTAGGCGCCGTCGTGTCCGAGAAGCGGGAACACCATCTCGAACAGCTCGCCCGTCGCGATCGACGTCGACCATGCTTCGAGAACCCTGGGCAGCTCGTCGGGGTCGTGGACCGACTGCCAGCCCCAGCCCTCCATCTGGGCGGCCGTGGTGCCAGTGTAGCTGTACCACTGCTGATTGTACCAGGTGATCGCGCCATCCGGTCCCGCGCTCCAGCACAGGGTTGGTATCGAGTCGGCCAGTGTGCGGAACTGCTGTTCGCTCTCCTTCAGCATCATCAGTCGATGCCGCGCCTCATACTGCCGCCGCCGACCGCGTAGCGCCGCCTCCGCCAGACTCACGAGGGTGGTGGGATGAAATGGCCGCTCGACGAACGTCACGTTACCCAGCGCGCGCAAGTGACTCAGCGCCGCCGGATTGCGCTCGATGCCGCCGCCGCGGTGGGTGAGCAGCACGAAGGGGAAATCGGACCACTCGGGCTGCGCAGCGAGCCACTCCGACAACGAGCTAATGTCCCCCTGACGCAAGGCCTCCTCGGTGACCACGGCAAACCCAGCGCCCAAGTCGAGCTCAACCCTAAGCGTGTGCAAGTCCGCGCAGATCCGGGATACCATCCCCGCCTCGGCAAGCATGCGCGCGGCGACATCCGCGTCGCGACCGAGCGGCGCGAGGATGAGGCCTTGTTCCGAGATCTCAGCTTGCGGCAATCGGTCGATCCAGCAGGGGATTGCCGCCGCCGCCCACGTAGGTGGGCACGCCCTTGAGAACGCCGTGGAAGTCCTCGAGCGGCTCGCCGAGGCTGATACCGTCCGACCCGATCCTGTACTCGCGGATGGTGTTCTCGTGCGCCCCCGTGCGCTTCTTGATGATCGACATCGCGCGCAGCACCCGGCCGAAAGCCTCGAAGTAGCGAAGGAGGATGACGGTGTCGGCCAGATAGGTGACATCGACGGGACTCTGCATGTCGCCCACCAGTCCATGTTGCGCGACGGTCAGGAAGGTCATGATGCCCTGCCGGTTCAGGTACTGCAGCAACTCGTGCATGTGCAGGATCAGGGCCTGCTCCTCGGGCATCGCCGCCTGGTAGCCGTTCAAGCTGTCGATGATGACGACGCGGGCACCCTGGTCCTCCACGTGCGTCCGCACCAGATGCGAGAACTGGCCGGGGCTGAGCTCCGCGGCATCGACCTGCTGGATCAGCAGACAGCCGCGGTCGACCAAGTCCTGCAGATCGATACCGAGGCCGCGCGCGCGCTGGAACAGGAGGCCTCGCTCCTCATCGAATATGAACAGGGCGGCCTTCTCGCCTCGCTCTGCAGCTGCGACCGCGAAGGTCAACGTGAGCAGCGACTTTCCCGTGCCCGCCGGTCCGAGGATAAGCGTGCTCGAGCCGCGTTCAATGCCGCCACCAAGCAGCGTATTCAATTCAACGGACCCGCTCGGCACCGTGTCTCGGGCGAACTTCGTCTTGTGCTCACTCGAGACGAGGCGGGGGAACGCGCGGACGCCGCCGGTCTCGATGATGAAGTCGTGAAAGCCGCCGCGAAACGCCCGGCCGCGAAACTTGATGACACGCAGGCGGCGACGCTCTGGACCATAGGACGGGGCGATCTCCTCGAGGCGGATTACTCCATGCGCAACGCTGTGCACCGTCTTGTCGAGCATCTCGGTCGTGAGGTCGTCGAGCATCAGGACGGTGGCACCCTCGCACGAAAAATAGTGCTTGAGTGCGAGAATCTGGCGCCGGTAGCGCAGCGAACTCTGCGCCAGGAGCCGGATCTCGGACAGGCTGTCGATGACGACGCGCGTCGGCTTCACCCGCTCGAACGCGTCGAAGATGCTACGTGTCGTCTCGCCAAGTTCGAGATCGGATGAATAGAGCAGGCTCTGCTGCTGCTCGGCATCCAGCAGCGTCTCGGGGGGAACCAGTTCGAAGATCTCAAATTGGTCGCCGATCTCGTGACCATGGCTCGCGACACTTTCCCGCAGTTCCTCCTCGGTCTCAGACAGAGTGATATACAGGCCCCGCTCCCCTGCGCCGGCTCCGGTGAGCAGAAAGCGCACTGCGGTCGTCGTCTTGCCTGTCCCAGGGCTTCCCTCGAGAAGATAGACCCGTCCCGCCGCCAATCCCCCGCACAAGATGTCATCCAGGCCTGGTACGCCCGTCATTGCGCTCGGTTGCTGCATGTCGCGCGTCATAAGTCGGCGTTCCCCCAGGTTCCGCGCCCGTCTGGCATAGCCCTTAATTTACGGCAACTTGATCAATCTGCTGAGCAGGGAAATCCGGCTTGCCCCTTCGCCATGACGGGCGCCTGGTGAGCACTTCCTCCTGGCTAGCGTCGTTTGGATCTGGATGTCGTCGTGAGCCCCGCGGAGATCGCTTCCGCACACTCACTGTGGTCGCAAGCGACCGGCACTAATATGGTCGCTCGACATCGCTGGTTAGTCAGCCGTGCGCCCGGCCTCAATGCCGGTTCCGTTACTGAGGGCTACGGTCCAGATGAAGGAGCGTCCGAAAGTGGGAACATGGCGGGGTCGCTGGATGGCCGCTTTTGGGTCCGCTCAGACCTCAGTGCGTTCGGCCAGTTCCAAAGCGTCCTCCACGTCAACGCCCAAGTAGCGCACCGTGCTGTCGATCTTGGCATGGCCGAGAAGGATCTGAACGGCGCGGAGGTTGCCAGTCGCCTTGTAGATGATCGACGCTTTCGTGCGCCGAAGCGAGTGCGTCCCGTAATCCTGAGCCGGAAGGCCGATGCCGACTGACGTGACCCCCGTTTCTTCATCCACCTGGACCTAGAGACCGGCCCCTTGATGGGACGGACAGATGAAGCGGATGCAGTTTTCGGAAGAGCAGATCATCGGTATCCTGAAGGAAGCCGAGGCGGGCGCGGTGGTGACCGAGCTGTGTCGCAAGCACGGGATGTCGAGCGCGACTTACTACGCCTGGAAGGCCAAGTTCGGTGGGCTGGAGGTATCCGACGCGAAGGGGCTGCGGGCGCTTGAGGAGGAGAACGGCAAGCTCAAGCGGCTGCTCGCGGACACGATGCTCGACAACGCAGGTCTGAAGGATCTGCTGTCAAAAAAATGGTAGCGTCCGCCGCGAAGCGGCAAGCGGTCGCGCATCTCCAGGCGACGTTGGGGATGAGCGAGCGGCGGGCGTGCATGGTCGTCGGGGCGGATCGCACGAGCATGCGGTATCGTTCATGCCGGGCAGATGACGGCGACCTGCGGTCGCGGCTATGCGAGCTGGCGCAGCAGCGCCGGCGGTTCGGCTATCGGCGGCTCCACATCCTGCTCCGCCGGGACGGCATCACGATCAACCGCAAGAAGACCCAGCGGCTCTACCGCGAAGAGGGTTTGACGGTGCGCCGCCGGAAGGGGCGCAGGCGCGCCGTTGGCGCGCGGGCACCCGCACCGGTGGTGGCGCTTCCCAACCAGCGATGGAGCCTGGACTTCGTCCACGACCAGCTCGTCGCCGGCCGGCGGTTCCGCGTGCTTAACATCGTCGACGACGTGACGCGCGAGTGCATCGGGGCGGTGGTCGACACCTCGATCTCGGGCCGGCGGGTGGTGCGTGAGCTGGCCGATCTGATCGCCAGGCGTGGCAAGCCGCTTATGATCGTCAGCGACAACGGCACCGAGCTCACCTCGAACGCGGTGCTCGCCTGGTCCGGTGATGCCGGCGTCGAGTGGCATTACATCGCGCCGGGCAAGCCGACCCAGAACGGGTTCGTCGAGAGCTTCAACGGTCGCATGCGCGACGAGCTGCTCAACGAGACGCTGTTCTTCACGATCGGTCAGGCCCGCTCGATCCTCGCGCGCTGGGTCGACGACTACAACACCCAGCGCCCGCACTCCTCGCTCGGCTACGCCACCCCGGCGGCGTTCGCCGCTGACCTCGAACAGCAACGGGCGGGGTTAACCCCGCCCGTTGCTTCACCTGCGCTACTGCGCAACAACACCGGTCGGTCTCTGGTCGCCGCTGGATGAAAGGCGGGGGTCACGTCAGATCCAGCGTGGCTGACTGCTTCAGACCCCACTACTAACCACGTTTACCATGACCGCCACCTATGCCATCCCGATACTGACAGAGGCGCAATACACAATCCTTACTAATGCAGCAAAGGCACGTGGGTTGAAATTCATGATGCAGATCGGGGTTTACAACGCTCCGAGCGCGGAACTCCCCTGGTCCGTCGCTCCGACAAATACCGCCTATTGGGACGCCTGGTTCGCCGCCTACCGGCCGTTGGTGCTTCAACAGACCACGATTGCGACCAAGCCAGGTATCGACCTACATATCGCTTGGCCTGAACGCTGGTTATATGGCTTCGGTCGACATTCACTATTGGCGCGACTTAATAGCCGCCATTCGCGCGGCAGGATATAAGGGTAAGCTCGTCTATCAGGGTATTACCGATTTAAAGCGCGGCTATTCCGAGGCGGATAGATATAACTCCGCGTCTACCGATACCTTGCTAACTGCGAAAGCCAAGGGTTTTGCTTTCGCCGCATTTCCACAAACACACGACCGACCGGCCGATCCCGTCGCCATTGATCCGCATATCGAGCATATGGTGATGGCCGAGCGGAGTACACAGATAGCGATATACGTTGCCATTCCGAAAGTGATCGAGATAGGTCGGATCGACCGTTCGGCCGACGCTCTCTTCTTTGAACTCTATCAGGTCCGCATATTCACTTCGTCGGAGCGGTCGAACAGCTCGGCGAAGCCCACAATGAACAGGTTTTTCAGATCCGCTGGCGCGGTGTCGCAATAGAAGCCGGCCGGTAATCCCTGGGCATCGACCCAGAATATCGATTCTGAGTCGGCGCCGATCAAATCACGAACCGAATGGGTAAGCGGCGATGCGATCGCTTCGAGCCCGGCGCCGCAGGTACATAGAAGCCGGATACGCTCCATCAGGCGACGGCGAGCGATCGCCCTTCCGGTCCTTAAACGATTATGCATTACACCCCCCCCGTGATTTATTAACAAACGGATGGGTCTACGCAACCGATGACGTGCCTAATTGGCCTTGCCTTGGGTTGGGACATATTGATTATAGGTTCTCCAGAGTAAAGGAGTGTACGATAGCGAGTATGAAGAAGTGAGATGCTACTGATTTCGTGGGCATAAAGAGAAGGTGTTCTGTGATGGCAAGGCGAAGCTCGCCGCCCTGCTATCCGAAACGATCGGGGCGGCGCTGGGGCCTCCAACCTTTGGCTCGCGCGCTGTTCGGGACCGGTTTGGGATCGGCTCGAACTCCATCGTGCAGACACGGGTCGCATTACTCAGACAGCTGCGCCATCAACGCGCCGCCAAGCCGTGGCTCCGCTGTCGTCTTGGTTTCGCTATTGCCGTTGCAGTGCCGCGACGATCGCACGGCGGAGCGTCGCCAGGTCGGCGGGCGTTTCCGCGCCCAAGATACCGCGCACTCCCGCGGGCAGGTGTGCAGCCGGGTCGCCCTGCGCCTTGAAGACATAATGGTCGAACATCGCCCGCCACGCCCGCCGCTGGTCGGGGGAAAGCTGGCGCAAGGCCATCATGCCGTGCATCAGCGCGTCCCAGGGCGATCCGACATCGCGGCGCGCCGGGTTCCACCAATAATTGACCAGCAGGTTCAGCGCCGAGAGCGCCTCGACATGGTGATACCAGCCATATGGGATGTAGAGTGCGTCGCCCGGGTCCAGCTCGGCGTAGCGTGCTTCAGCAAGCGCCGCAGCGAACCGGGGGAAGCGGTCTAGATCGGGCGCGGTCACGTGCGCCATGCTGACCGCCGTCCCCGCCGGGGTGACGTGGAACGGGCCCATGTAGAGATTCGCGACCTGCTCGGGCGCGAACAGCGTGAAGCGGCGGCGGCCGGCAGCGACGCAGGCGATGTTCTCGTTGGTGTCATGATGTGTGGCAACGATTGCGGCGGTGCCGAGCCATAGCCGCGGCTCCACCGCCGCCGGCAGCAGCGGCATCGTGTTGGCGGCGGCGAAGCCGGGCAGGTGCCGCGCGGCGGGCAGGCCCTGGATCGCCAGCGTGTCCGCCGCCACCGCTCCGTCGCGATGGGCGATCTCGGCGAAGAACCCCGCGATCGACCCGGGCTCGCGCACGAAGTTCGGCCCCTGCATCGTCTCCGCATAATGGAGCCGCCCGTGCTCGTCGGCCTTTGCGCGCACCATCGGCACCGGCTCACCGGTCGCCAGCCCGCTCAGATAGCCGCCGAGTTCGCCGCGCCCGGCGGCCGTGACTACCGGCCAGTCGGCGACGAGCCCGCGCAGCACGACCGGCTCCCCCGCTTCCCTGATCGCCGCGAACGCGGCGGCGTCCAGCGAGCGGCACTCATCCAGCGCGTGCATGGCCCCCGCTTCGCCCTCGACGTCCGCCTGTCAAGCGGTGCCGCGCAGCACCAGCCGCGGCGGCAACAGCACGTCGGCCGTCGGCTGCGCGTCGAGCAGCGCGATCAGCGTCTCCACCAGCACCTCGCCGGCGCGCGCATAATCCTGAGCAACGGTGGTGAGCGGCGGGCTGCTGCTGCTGGCGGCGGGAATGTCGTCGAAGCCGATCACCGCGACATCGTCGGGCACGCGCAGCCCCGCGGCGGCGAGCGCTCGCAGCGCGCCGAGCGCAATCAGGTCGGACGCGGCGAACAGCCCGTCGAACGCCACGCCGCTGGCGAGCAGCCGCTGCGCCGCGGTCTCGCCCGCCTCCTCGGTCGAGATCGCGTCGGCGCGCGCCACGATCGCGCCGCCCGGTGCGGCCGCGATCGCCTGCCGCAGCCCCGCGTCGCGATCGCGGAACTCGGGATAGCTGTCCGACGCCTCGCCCAGGAAGACCAGCCGTCGCCGTCCGAGCGCCAGCAGGCGCTCGCCCGCGGCGCGTCCCCCGGCCAGATTGTCACAGCCGACCGTGATGCCGTCCGCAGCCGCGTCCGGCGACCCCCAGCGCACGAAATGTGTGCCGCGCCGGACCAGCCCGTCCAGCCGCTCGCGATATTGCTCGAAATCACCATGGCCGAGCAGGATCAGCCCGTCGGCCTTGCGGCTGTCCTCCCACTCCGCCTGCCAGTCACTGTCCATCCGCTGGAACGAGGTCAGGAGGTCGTAGCCCCGCTCCGCGCAGGTCCGGAGCATCGACCCCAGCATGGCGAGAAAGAAGGGGTTGATGAGCGAGCGGTTGGGTAGCGGATCTTCGAAGAACAGCAGCGCCAGCGTGTTCGATCGCCCGCGCCGGAGCGCCGACGCGTTCTTGTCGACGGTGTAGTGGAGCTGTTGCGCTACCGCCCGCACGCGCAGTCGTGTCGCCTCGCTGACCGTGCTGTCGCCGCGCAGCGCACGGCTCACCGTCGGCTGTGAGACCCCCGCCAGCTCTGCAATATCGAAACTGGTCGCCTTGCCGCCGCGCGTCATGCGACGCTCACCTCCGCCAGTACTAAACCGTGTGACACAAACGCTACACTGCCCGTCTGCGCAGTCAACGCACCGTTGAATACGTATGTCGATTGCTGCGCGCAGAAGCGCCGCCGGATAGGTAGGTTGTCTAAACGCCCTGTGGTCCGTCAGAAGGCTGCAGCCGTCAGGAGAGGGATTGATGTTTACCGTCACGCGCCAGAGCGCGCTTAGCCGTTCGCATCTGACGCACAGCGTCAGCGCCGTCGCGCTTGGTGCCTCGTTGCTGCTCGCCCCGGCGGCGATGGCCCAGATCGCGCCAGCGCCGGGAACGCCAACCACGACGACCCCCGGGCCCAGCGCCAACGCCGGCGCGGCGCCCCAGACGCCGACCGACCCCGCGCAGGCCGGGGTCAGCGACACGGCGACCCCCACCTCCGACGCGACGACCGGTGACGTCGTCGTCACCGGCTTTCGCGCCGCGCTGCGCAGCGCCACCGCCAAGAAGCGCAACGCGGAGGCGGTGATCGAGTCGGTGTCGGCCGAGGACATCGGCAAGCTGCCCGACAACGGCATCGGCGAGTCGATCGCGCGTCTGCCGGGCATCTCGGCACAGCGCAACAACGGCCGCGCCAACATCATCTCGATCCGCGGCTTCGGCCCCGATTTCTCGTCGACCACGCTGAACGGCCGTCAGCAGACCACCACCAACGACAGCCGCGCGGTGGAGTTCGACCAGTATCCGTCGGAAATCCTCGCCGGCGTCGACGTCTACAAAACCGGGCAGGCGGACCATGCCGCCGAGGGTCTGGTCGGCAGCATCGACCTGCGCACCATTCGCCCGCTGGATGTCAGCCAACGAATCCTGGCGGTCGGCGCGCGCGGCACGGTCGTCGACCAGCGCATCGACCCGAACGCCAGCAACAAGGGCTATCGCGTCTACGGCACCTATGTCGACCGGTTCGCGGACGGTCGCGTCGGCGTCGCACTGTCGGCGGCCTATACCGACGAGCCCTACCAGACCCGCGACTTCAACGCCTGGGGCTTTGGCGGCTATCCTGGCGGCGGCCAGGGCATGGGCGGCATCAAAACCTGGTCGGAGACCGACAAGCTGCGCCGCTTCGGCGGCAACGCCACGCTGCAGGCACAGCTCGACGACAACACGGTGGCCACGTTCGACGGCTTCTACTCGCATTTCATCGACCGCATCGACCAGCGCGGGTTCGAGATGCCGTTCAATTGCGGCGGCGGCTGCGGCCACGACTCGATCTCGAACATCACCCGCAACTCGAACGGGCTGGTGACGGCGGCAACGATCACCGGCACGCCGATCATCGAGAACTACGCCAACGACCGCACCGCGAACCAGTATTCGGGCGGCATCAACCTGGCGTGGAACAACCATGACGGCTGGCGCGCGCTGGGCGACCTCAGCTATTCGCGCACCGACCGCACCGACACGTCGCTGCAGACCACCGCCGGCCTCGGCCGCGCGCTGCCCACCGCGACGGGCACGGTGTCGTACACGCTGACCTCGCACGGGCCGCAGTTCACCAGCAACTACAACGGCAACAACGCCGCCCTGGTGCTGACCGATGTCGAGGGCTGGAGCGGCTCGCCAGTCCAGGCCGGATACGACAACGTCCGCAACACGCAGGACGAGCTGGTCGAGGCACGCGCAGAGCTGGAACGCGAGATCGGCGGCTTTCTGCATTCGGTGAAGGTCGGCGCAGACTTTGTGAACCACACCAAGACGCTGAACGCCGTCGAGGGCTTCCTCAGCCCGCCCAATGGCGCCACCACCGCGGCGATCCCCGCCAACCTGCGGCTGACGCCCGTGCCGCTCGATCGCGGGCTGGGGCTGCTCGTGGCCTACGATCCGCGCGCGATCCTGAGCAGCGGCGTACTGACCTATGTGGGCAACAGCTATGGCGCGACCAAGGGCTATGGCGTCGAAGAGAATATCTGGACGCCCTATGCGATGGCGACGCTCGACGGGCACTTCGCCGGCGCGACGCTGACCGGGAACATCGGCGTCCAGGGCGTTCACACCAGCGTCCGCTCGACCGGGCAGGCGTTCCCCGCCGTCACCGACCGCTATTGGCAGGTACTGCCCAGCGCGAACCTCAACCTGCGGTTCGACAGCGGCTTCGTGATCCGTCTCGCCGGGTCGGAAGAGATCATGCGGCCGCGCCTGCCCGATCTCAACAACGTGATCTCGTTCGGTGTCGACACCACGCGCAGCCCGATCGTCTACTCGGGCAGCGGCGGCAATCCGACGCTGCGCCCGTACCGCGCCGATGCAGTCGATCTCAACTTCGAACAGTATTTCAGCACGCGTGGATATTTGGCGCTGCAGCTCTTCTACAAGCACATCAACGACTACATCGCCAGCGGCTACACCACGACGTTCGACTACTCCAGCTTCCCGAAGCCGCCGAACCAGCAGACGCCGGCGACGCCGGTCGGCATCCTGTTCAGCAACGTCAACACGCATGGCGGACATCTGCTGGGGGCGGAAGTCGCCGGGACGCTGCCGTTTGAAGTGTTCACCCCAGCACTGACCGGCTTTGGCTTCACCGGCGGCGCCGGCTATACCGAGACCAAGGTCCGCGACTTCAATGGTCAGAATAGCGTGATCCCAGGCTATTCGAAATGGGTGGCGAACGCGACGATCTTCTACGAACGTGACGGCTTTAACGCGCGCGGCAGCATGCGTTACCGCTCGGACTATCTGGGCGACTTCTCGCTCTACAGCGGCGGACTCGACCGGCAGAAGGTACTGGGCGAGACGGTTTTTGACGCGCAGATCGGCTACGACTTCCAGACCGGGTCGGCGCTCCACGGCCTGTCGGTCTATGTGCAGGGCCAAAACCTGACCAACGAGCGGTCGGCGACGGTGGCGCAGTCGAACAACCGCGACGTCGATCCGCTCGCGATCCTGAAATATCAGACCTACGGCCGCCGGGTCGTCGCCGGCTTCACGTTCAAATTCTGATGGTTCTTGGGGCCCAGTCGGTTGCGCCGGCTGGGCCCCAAGGTGCTATTCTACTGCCATGACCGATCGCGCCCCGCTCCCCATCGTCATCGCCGGCGGCGGCACCGCGGGGTGGATGGCGGCGGCCGTGTTCGCCCGGTTCCTTGGACGCCATGCTCAGATCACGCTGGTCGAGTCCGATGCGATCGGCACAGTCGGGGTCGGCGAGGCGACGATCCCGCAGATCCACAATCTTCTGGTCGGTCTGGGACTGGATCAGGCCGAGTTCGTCCGCCGCACCAACGCCACCTTCAAGCTGGGAATAGAGTTCGACGGGTGGCAGCAGGCGGGGCACGCCTATCTCCACAGCTTCGGCCAGGTCGGCCGCGGCATCGGCCTAATTCCCTTCCGCCAGCTCTGGCTGCGCGGCCGCGCGCTGGGGGTGGCGGGCGATTACGGCGACTATAGCGTCAACGTCGCCGCGGCGCGGGGACGGCGGTTCGCGATCGGCGGTGGCGAGAAGGGCGGCGCGTTGCCCGACCTTGCCTATGCCTACCATTTTGACGCGCTGCTGTTCGCGGGCCTGCTCCGCGACTATGCCGAGGCGCGCGGCGTCAAACGGGTCGAGGGGATTATCGCCGCAGTCGAGCGCAACGGCGCGACGGGCGATATCGCGGCGCTGCGTCTCGACGGCGAGCGGCGGGTCGAGGGCGGGCTGTTCATCGACTGCACCGGCTTCCGCAGCCTGCTGCTCGGCGAGGCGCTGGGCGTGCCCTTCACCGACTGGACTCGCTACCTGCCGTGCGACGCCGCGCTGGCGGTGCCGTGCGCGTCGGTCCCGGAGCTGACCCCCTACACGCGATCGACCGCCCGGCCGGCGGGGTGGCAGTGGCGCATTCCGCTCCAACACCGCATGGGCAACGGTTACGTCTTCTGCTCGGCCTTCACCAGCGTCGACGAGGCGGCGGCGCTGCTCCTTGCCAATCTGGACGGCGCGGCGCTCGGCGAACCGCGGCCGATCCGCTTCACCACCGGCCATCGCGCGCAGTTCTGGTCGCACAACTGCGTCGCGCTCGGGCTCGCGGCGGGATTCATGGAGCCGCTGGAGTCGACCAGCATTCACCTCGTCCAGTCGGGTATCGGCCGGCTGCTCGACGTGCTGTCCGGCGACCTGGCCGACAACGGCACCGCGCGCGATGCGTTCAACCGGCTGTCCGCGATCGAGTGGGCGCGGGTGCGCGACTTCCTGGTGCTGCATTACGTCGCCAACGAGCGCGTCGGTGAGCCGTTCTGGGACCATTGCCGGGCGATGGACCTGCCTCCGGTGCTGGCCGAAAAGATCGCACTGTTCCGCCAGTCGGGCGCGTTCATGCGCGAGGCCGACGAGCTGTTCCTCGACGACAGCTGGGCGCAGGTGATGCTCGGCCAGGGCATTACGCCTCGCGGCTGGTCGCCGCTGGCCGACGACGTCACCGGCGCCGAGATCGGTCCCTATCTCGCCACGCTGGCGCGCGCCTGCCGTCTCAAGGCAGAGGGGCTGCCCGCTCACCGCGCCTTTGTCGACGCGCTGGTCGCACCCGCCGTCAGGAAGTCCGCATGATCCGTCTGCCGCTGCTCGCCGCCGTCCTGCTCGCCGCCGCCCTGCCCGCTCAGACCCCCGTCGTGCCGACGCCCGTGTCCAATCCCCCGGCGGCGTCCGACTATCGCGCGCGGCTGCCCGAAGACGAGGTCATCTACTTCCTGCTCCCCGACCGGTTCGAGAATGGCGACCCGTCGAACGACCGTGGCGGGCTCACGGGCGACCGGCTGCAGACCGGCTTCGACCCGACCGCCAAGGGCTTCTACCATGGCGGCGACCTGCGGGGCCTGCTCAACCGCCTGCCCTATATCCAGGACTTGGGCGCGACCGCGATCTGGGTCGGGCCGATCTTTCGCAACAATCCCGTGCAGGGCCCGCCGGGGCAGGAGAGCGCGGGCTATCACGGCTATTGGATCACCGACTTCACGCAGATCGATCCGCACCTGGGCACCAACGCCGATTTCAAGGCGCTGGTCGATGCGGCGCACGCGCGCGGCATGAAGGTCTATATGGACATCGTCGTGAACCACACCGCGGACGTGATCCGCTATCGCGATTGCCCGGGCAACTGCCCCTATCGCGGTACGGGGGACTATCCGTTCCAGCGGCGCGGCGGCGTCGGCGGCGCGCCGATCAACCCCGGCTTCGCGGGCGAAGGCGTGCGCACCGCCGCCAACTTCGCACGGCTAACCGACATGAACTTCGCCTATCAGCCCTACATCCCCGCCGGGCAGGAGCACGCCAAGACGCCCGATTGGCTCAACGACATCCGCTACTACCATAATCGCGGCGATTCGAACTGGCATGGCGAGAGCATCACCCATGGCGACTTCGCCGGGCTGGACGACATCGCGACCGAAAACCCGCGCGTGGTGGCGGGCTTTATCGAGGTGTTCGGCGGGTGGATCGACCGGTTCGGCGTCGACGGCTTCCGCATCGACACCGCCAAGCACGTCAACCCCGAATTCTGGCAGGAGTTCGTCCCCGCCATGCAGGCGCGGGCGCGGGCGCGGGGCATTCCCAACTTCCATGTCTTCGGCGAGGTCTATACCGAAGACTTCGATCCCGCGCTGCTCGCCGAACACACGCGGACCGACGCGATGCCGGCGGTACTCGACTATGCGCTCCAGAACGCGGTGACCGGTGCCGTCAGTGGCCGCGGCGGCGAGGCGCTGACCCGTCTGGTCGCGGCCGATATCCTTTACGACGGCGGCGCCGCGGCGGCGCGGCGGCTGCCGACCTTCGTCAGCAACCACGATGTCGGACGGCTGGCGCTGTTCATCCGCCGACGGCGGCCGACGATCGACGACCGCGAGCTGCTGGCGCGCACGGTGCTGGGCCATGCCATGCTGCTCACGCTGCGCGGGGTGCCGACGATCTATTCGGGCGACGAGCAGGGGTTCGTCGGCCATGGCAACGACCAGGACGCGCGACAGGACATGTTCGCCTCGCAGGTCGTTTCCTATAACGACCAGCCGCTGCTCGGCACCGCCACCACCACCGCCACCGCGCATTTCGGCGAGGACAATCCCCTGTTCCGCGCGATCGCTGCACTCGCCCGCATCCGCCGGAGCACGCCGGCGCTGACGCGCGGGCGCACCGTGATACGGGTGGAGGGCGAGGCGCCCGGGCTAATCGCGCTGTCGCGCTTCGATCCCGTCAGCGGCAAGGAGGTGCTCGTGCTCTACAACACTGCGGCGGGGCCGGTGACCGGCCGGGTGCCGGTGGAGGTCCGCTCGGCCGATTGGCAGGCGCTCGTCGGCGGCTGCGCGCCCCATGCGGCGGCGCCGGGGAGCGTGGCCGTCTCGCTCCCCGCCCTCGGTTACGCCGTGTGCGCCGCGCGATGAGGCTGCTGCTCGCCTTCCTCATGCTGCTGGTCGCGACCCCGGCGCTGGCCGAACCCGTCGCCACCGCGACGTCGCCCGACGGCACGATCCGTGTTACCGTGTCGCTCAACAATGACGGCCGCCCGAGCTATGCTATCACGCGCCGCGGCGCGCCGGTGATCGCCGACAGCGCGCTCGGCTTCCAGTTCACCGACGCGCGCAAGTTCGACCGCGGGCTGGAGGCGATCGGCACGGCGCACGCCAGCGCCGACGCCAGCTGGACCCAGCCGTTCGGCGAATGGACGACGATCCGCGACCGGCACACCGAGCTGACGGTGCGGTTGCGCGAGAAGACCGATGCGCGGCGCGAGATCGACTTGGTGTTCCGGCTGTTCGACGATGGCGTCGGCTTCCGTTATGTCCTCCCGCGTCAGGCGGCGATGGGCACCGTCCACATCGCCGACGAGCTGACCGAGTTCGCGATCCCGGTTTCCGCTCAAGGGGATGCCACGGCGCTGTGGAAGCCCGCGTTTGAATGGAATCGCGAGGAATATCTCTACCACAAGACGCCGTTCGCGGCGGTCGGCACGGCGGCGACGCCGATCACGCTGCGGCTCGCCGACGGCACGCATCTGGCGATCCACGAGGCGGCGCTGGTCGACTATGCGGGGATGAACCTGCGCCGCGCCGACGGCAACCGGCTGCGCGCGGTGCTGACCCCTGGCTCGGGCGCGCCGGCGGTCACGCGCGACGCGCCGTTCGCGACGCCGTGGCGAACGATCATCATCGCCGACGACGCCCCCGGCCTGTACATGTCGCACATCGAGCTCAACCTGAACGAGCCGTCGCGGCTCGCCGACACCAGCTGGCTTCAGCCCGGCAAGTTCGTGGGCGTGTGGTGGAATATGATCACCGGACGCTGGAGCTGGGCTACCGGGCCCAACCATGGGGCGACCACCGCCAATGTCGAACGCTATATCGACTTCGCCGCCGCCAACCACATCCCCGGCGTCCTCGTCGAGGGGTGGAATGTCGGGTGGGACGGCGACTGGTTCGGCAACGGCAACGCGATGGAGTTCGACCGGCCGACGCCGGACTTCGACGCCGATGCGCTTGCCGCCTATGGCCGTGCGCGGGGCGTGTACCTGATCGGGCACAACGAAACCGGCGGATCGGCGAGCCATTACGACAGCCGGCTCGACCGCGCCTTTGCCTTTGCGCACGCGCATGGCGAACCGGTGGTGAAGACCGGCTATGTCACCGACGCCGGCCAGATCGAGCGCGTCGACCCCGACGGTGCGCAGCATCGCGAGTGGCACGAGGGCCAGTGGATGGTGAACCACTATCTCCGCGTGGTGCAGACCGCGGCGCGCTACCACGTCGGGATCGACAGCCACGAGCCGGTCAAGGATACCGGGCTGAGGCGCACCTGGCCCAACTGGCTGGCGCGCGAGGGCTCGCGCGGGATGGAATATAACAGCTGGGACGGGAAGAACCCGCCAGAGCATGAGGCGAACCTGTTCTTCACGCGCATGCTGGAAGGGCCGATGGACTTCACGCCCGGCGTCGTCAGCCTGAAAGGCAGCCACGACAGCAACATTCTGTCGACCGTCGCCAAGCAGCTGGCACTCTACGTCGTCCTCTATTCGCCGGTGCAGATGCTGGCCGACACACCCGAGCACTACGCCCAATATCCGGCGCTGATGCCGTTCCTGCGCGCGGTGCCGGCGGACTGGTCAGACACGCGCGTGCTCAACGGTGAGCTGGGCGATTACGTCACCGTGGTGCGCAAGGACCGGCGCAGCGCCGACTGGTACCTGGGCGCGGTGACCGACGAGAATGCGCGGACACTGACCGTCAGGCTCGACTTCCTCGATGCGGGCAGGACGTACCGCGCGCAAATCTATCGCGACGGACCGGGCGCGGACTATCGCAGCGACGCGCGCCACGCGATCACGATCGAGGAGCGGACCGTCCGCCGCGGCGATACGCTCGACCTGCCCCTCGCGCCGGGCGGTGGCGAAGCTATCCGCTTCGTCGCGCCGGGCCGGCTGCGGTGAGGTGGCTCCTCGCCCTGCTGCTCGCGCTGGCGTGGGGCGGCGCTGCGCGGGCCGAGGACACCGGCCGCTTCGTCGAGATCGCCGCCGTCCCGACGACGCGGATCGCGCCGCCGCATGTCGTCGTCTGGCTGCCCCCCGGCTATGATGCGGGACGCAGCCGCTACCCCGTCGTGTACATGCACGACGGGCAGAACGTGTTCTTCCCCGCGCGATCGGGCTTCAACAAGGTCTGGGCTGCGGACAGGGCAGTTCTTCGGCTCATCGCCGCGCACCGCATCGCGCTGGTCATCGTCGTCGCGATCGACCATCCCGGCGCGGCGCGCTATCGCCAGTATTTCCCGCAGCGGGTGTACGAGATGGGCAGCCCCGCGCTGCGCCGTGCGTTCGACGCGCAGGTGCATGGGCCGATCACCGGCGACGCCTACCTCGCCTTTTTGGTCCACGACCTGAAGCCGCTGATCGACCGCAGCTATCGCACCCGCGCCGACGCCGCGCACACCGCGATCGTCGGATCGAGCATGGGCGGGCTGATCTCCTGCTACGGCTTCGTCGAATATCCGCGCGTGTTCGGCCGCGCCGCCTGCGTGTCGACGCACTGGCTGCTCGCGATGCCCAGCGAGCTGCCCGCCGACGCCGATGTGCTGGGATTATGGGGGCAGTATCTGATGGCGCACTTGGGCGCACCCGCGGGGCGGCGGCTGTGGATGGATCACGGCACGCTGACGCTCGATGCCAATTATGGCCCGTGGCAGGAGGCGATCGACGCCGACCTGACCACACTCGGCTGGCGGCGGGGCCGCGACTTCGAGAGCAGCGTCTATCCGGGCGCGGCGCATGAGGAGAACGCCTGGGCGGCGCGGCTGGACGACATCTTCGCCTGGCTGTTCGGGTGAGCACACCAGCCCCGGCCGTGGTCATCTTGGGCGGCGGCACCGCCGGGTGGATGACGGCGTGCCTGATGGCGCAGGCATGGCCCGCCGCCCGCATCACCCTGGTCGAGAGCCCGGAGATCGGCATCGTCGGCGTGGGTGAGGGCTCGACCCCGCAGCTCCGCGCCTTCTTCGCGCGGCTGGGGATCGCCGACGCCGACTGGATGCCCGCCGCGCACGCGACCTACAAAGCGGGGATCGCGTTCGAGGGCTGGTCGGACCGGCCGGGCTTCGATCGCTACGTCCACCCCTTCGCCGGGCCGGTCGACCTCCATACCGAGCCCGGTTTCCACGCCTATGCGCTCGCCCGGCGGCAGGGCCGCGACGTGCCCGCGCATCCCGACGCGTTCTTCCTCAACAGCTGGCTCTCGACCCACGGCCGCGCGCCGCTGGCGGGCGAGAACTTCCCCTTCGAACAGGGCTATGGCTATCACTTCGACGCGCACCTTGTCGGTCAGGTCCTGCGCGACCACGCCGTCAGCCACGGCGTCACCCACCTCCAGCGCCGCGTCGAGGAGGTCGCCGTCGCAGCGGACGGTCAGGTCGCGCACCTCGTCACGGAGGCGGGTGAGCGGATCGCGGGCGACCTGTTCGTCGACTCGAGCGGCTTCCGCGCCGCGATCGCGCAGGGTGCGCTGGGCGTCCGCTTTCTGCCCTTCGCCGCCAATCTGTTCAACGACCGTGCCGTTACGATCCCGACGCCCCGCGCCGCCGCGACGCCGGTCCACACCACCGCGACCGCGCTGACGAACGGCTGGGCGTGGTCGATCCCGCTGACCCACCGCACCGGCAACGGCTACGTCTTTTCGTCCGCCTATCTGTCGCCCGACGCGGCGGAGACCGAGCTGCGCACGCGGCTGGGGCTGCTCGACGCCGATGTCCCGGCGCGGCACCTGAGCATGAGGGTGGGCCGGGTCGAGACGAGCTGGACCGGCAACTGCCTCGCGGTCGGGCTCGCCCAGGGCTTCATCGAGCCGCTGGAGGCGACCGCGCTGCACCTGGTCCAGGCGACGGTGGAGGGCTTCATCCGTGCCTGGGAAGCGGGGGGGTTCGCCCCCACGCACCGCGATGCGTTCAACGCCGGCATCGCACGCCGTTACGAAGGCGTGCGCGATTATATCGTCGCGCACTACCGGCTCAGCCGCCGTACCGACACCGTCTATTGGCGCGACAATGCCGGGCATGACGAGCTGTCGGACTCGCTCAAGGCGCTGATGACCTGCTGGTTCACCGGCGGCGACCTGGTCGCCGCGGTGCATGAGCAGGGGATCGCCGACATCTATGCGCCGCTGTCTTGGGGCTGCCTGTTCGCGGGCTATGGCCTCTTCCCGGAGCGGCTGGCACCGACGCCCGCGGACATGACCGGGCTCGCCGCCTTCCTTGGCCGGTGCGGCAGCAACTTCCCGGCGCACGACGCGGCGCTGGACGCGATGGCGGAGCCGCGGGCCGCCGCGGTGCTGGAGGACGCATGACGGGCAATCGCCGGCCGACGCTGGGCTTCGCGCAGCTGTGGAACATCTCGTTCGGCTTCTTCGGCATCCAGGTCGGCTTCGCGCTGCAGAACGCGAACATGAGCCGGATCTTCCAGACGTTGGGCAAATCGCTGGACGATCTGGCGGTGCTGTGGATCGCGGCGCCGCTCACCGGCCTCGTCATCCAGCCGATCATCGGCCATTATTCCGACCGCACCTGGAACCGGTTCGGGCGCCGGCGGCCCTATTTCTTCGCGGGCGCACTGTGCGCCACGGTGGCGTTGCTGGCGATGCCCAACGCGCCCGGCTGGCTCGCCGCGGCGATGCTGCTGTGGCTGCTCGACGCGTCACTCAACGTGTCGATGGAGCCGTTCCGCGCGTTCGTCGGCGACATGCTGCGCAAGGACCAGCACACCGCCGGCTATGCGCTCCAGACCGCGTTCATCGGCGCAGGCGCGGTGGTCGGCTCGGCGACGCCGTTCCTGCTCGATCGGTGGGGCGTCGCCAACGCGCATCCGGGGGGCGGCATCCCCGATACGGTGCGCTACAGCTTCTATCTCGGCGGCACGGTCTTGTTCGCGGCGGTGATGTGGACGGTGCTGACCACGCGCGAATATTCGCCCGCGGAACTTGCGGCGTTCGACGACCGCGAAGTCGGCGAGCATGACGAGCCGCCGGTCCCGCCCGCCTCCACCATCGGCGGCCTCGCCTGGATCGTCGGCGGGCTGGCGATCGCGCTGCTGGTCAGCTGGTTCGACGGTGAGAAGGAACTGTACCTACTCGCCGGGCTGGTCGCCGCCTACGGCATCGCACGGCTGGTCGCGGGCGCGCTCTACGCCCGCGGCCACAAGGACAATCTTCTCACCAACATTGTCGGCGATTTCTCGGGCATGCCGCCGGTAATGAAGCGGCTGGCGCTGGTCCAGTTCTTTACTTGGTCGGCGCTGTTCATCATGTGGATCTACACGACGCCGGTCGTCGCGCAGTACGTCTACGGCTCCAGCGACCCCGCGAGCGACGCCTACAATCAGGGCGGCAACTGGGTCGGCATCCTGTTCGCCGCGTACAATGCCGTCGCCGCGCTCGCCGCCGCGTTCCTGCTCCGCCCGCTGTCAGCGCGGCTGGGCAAGGCGCGGACGCACACGCTGGCGCTGCTGCTCGGCGCGGCGGGATATCTCAGCTTCTTCTTCCTGCGCACGCCGACGACCCTGCTGGCGGCGGAGGTCGGCATTGGCATCGCCTGGGCGTCGATCCTGGCCATGCCCTACGCGATCCTCGCTTCGGCGCTGCCGCAGGCGAAACTCGGCATCTATATGGGCTTGTTCAATATCTTCATCGTCGTGCCGCAGCTGCTGGTGGCGACAGTGATGGGAACGATCGTCCGGCATTTCTTTCCGCACGAACCGATCTGGACGATGGCGTTCGCCGCCGGGGTGATGCTCCTGGCCGCGCTGGCAATGCTCCGCGTCCGGGAGGAGGGCCGGTGATCGCGCGCTTCCTTGCCTTCATCGCCCTGCTGCTCGCCCCATTCCTCGCCGTGCCGGCGGTGGCGGAGGTGGTCCACCAGCCCTGGACGCGCGACGCGACGATCTATGAACTCAATGTCCGTCAGTTCAGCGCACAGGGCACGATCGCCGCCGCGGCGCGCCAGTTGCCACGGCTCAAGCGGATGGGCGTGACGATCGTGTGGGTAATGCCGATCCAGCCGATCGGCGTGCGTGAGCGCAAGGGGACGCTGGGCAGCTATTATTCCATCAGCGATTATGATGCAGTCAACCCGGCGTTCGGCACGGTCGCCGACTTCCGCGGCTTCGTCGCTCAGGCGCACGCGCTGGGGCTCAAGGTGATCCTCGACTGGGTCGCCAACCACACCGCGTGGGATCATCCCTGGGTGGCGCAGCACCCCGACTGGTATCAGCGCGGCGCCGACGGCAGCATCCATGGCTACGAGTACGACAACGGCCATGATGTCGAACATTGGTCGGACGTGATCGGGCTCGATTACCGTGCGCCCGGCGTCGCGCCGGCGGTAATCGCGGCGATGCGGTTCTGGTTGGTCGAGACGGGGATCGACGGGTTCCGCTGCGACGTGGCGGGGCGCGTGCCGCTCGCCTTCTGGCTGCGCGCCCGCGCCGAGCTGGAGCGGGTGAAGCCCGGCCAGTTCTGGCTGGCGGAGGCGGACCGCGCCGACCTGCACCGGGCGTTCGACATGACCTATGACTGGTCGCTCTATCACCGGCTGGTCGACATCGCGGCGGGCCGTGCGGATGCGCAAGGCCTGCGCGAATGGCTGGCGGCGGAGCAGACCGCCTATCCCGCCGACGCCTATCGCATGGCGTTCACCAGCGACCATGACGAGAACAGCTGGCAGGGATCGGATGCGGAGCTGTACCGGGACCACCTGCCCGTCTTCGCGGTGCTCGCGGCGACGTTGCCGGGGATGCCGTTGGTCTATGACGGCCAGGAAGCGGGGCTGAACAACCGGCTGCAGTTCTTCGAGCGCGACCCGATCCGCTGGGGCGGCTATGCGCTGCAGCCATTCTACACCCGGCTGCTCGCGCTCAAGCGCCTGCCCGCGCTGGCAAACGGCGCGGCAGGAGCGCCGGTGGCGTGGATCGAGACGGGCGACGACCATGTCGCCGCGTTCCGGCGCGTGAAGCAGGGCCATGGCGTGATCGTCGTCGCGAACCTGTCGGATGCGGCAAGGACGCTGACGCTGCCCGGGCTCGGGCGGGTGACGCTCAGCCCGTGGGGCTATCTGCTGCGACAGCGCTGAGCGTGACCGCGCGCGCGGCCCGGTCGACACGGATCGCGATGCCGGCGAAGCGCACCTCGAAGCCGTCCGCCCCCGTCCATCGATCCGCCGTCATCGCCGCGCCGTCGAGCGCTCGCCAGTCCGCGGTCAACAGATAGGCCGGGTCGGCCAGCGCGGGATGCGCGGCGCGCAACGCAGCGAGTCCGGCGACGAACGCTTCGAGCGCGACGTCGCGCGCCTCCCAGTCGAGCCAGCTCGTCGCGTTGTCCTGCGCATAGGCGTTGTTGTTGCCGCCCTGCGTCCGCCCGAACTCGTCGCCCGCGGTCAGCATGATCGTGCCGCGAGTCGCGAACAGCGTCGCCAGCAATGCGCGGACGTCCGCCTGCCGCCGCGCGATCACCGCCGCATCGTCGCTCGGACCCTCGACCCCCTCGTTCCAGCTCACCTCATGCGCGTCGCCGTCGCGATTGCCTTCGCCGTTCGCCTCGTTGTGGCGTTGGTCGTAGGCGACCACATCCGCGAGCGTGAACCCGTCATGCGCCGCGACATAGCTCACCGACCGCGTGCGGCCGCCGCCGAACACGTCGCGCGAGCCGGTCAGCCGCTCCGCCAGCGCACCCGCCGAGCCGTCGCCGCGCCAGAAGCGGCGCACGTCGTCGCGATAGCGGTCGTTCCATTCCAGCCAGGACGCGGGAAACTGGCCGAGGCGGTACCCGCCGGGGCCTGTGTCCCAGGGTTCGGCGATCAGCACCCGGTCGGCGAGCAGCGGATCGGCGGCGATCGCCGCGAAGATCGGTGCGTGGGAGTCGAAGTCCGGCCCCCGCGCGATCACCGTTCCCAGGTCGAACCGGAACCCGTCCACGCCGCACGCCGCGAAGTGCCGCAGCGTATCTAAGATCAGCGCCCGCACCGCCGGCTGCCCCGCGTCGAGCATGTTGCCCGTGCCGGTATGGTTGACCAGCGTCCCATCGGGGGCATGCGCATAGGCCGCCGGATCGAGCCCGCGCAGGCTCAGCGTCGGCCCGGCGCGGTCGCTCTCGCCGGTGTGGTTGAAAACCAGGTCCAGGAGCACCCCGATTCCCGCCCCCTGCAGGGCCGCCACCGTCGCGCGCAACTCCGCCACGCCGCCCGGCGCCAGCCGCGGATCGAGCGCCATCGGCGTCACGGGATTGTACCCCCAGGCGTTGCGCAGCCCGAGCGGCGGCAGATGGCGCTCATCGATCCAGGCGGTGACCGGCATCAGCTCGACCGCCGCGACGTGCAGCCGCCGCAGGTGCGCCAGCACCGTCGGCTGCGTCAGCGCCGCCAGCGTGCCGCGCTGGTTCCGCGGAACGTCGGGGTGACGCATAGTGAAGCCGCGGACGTTCAGCTCATAGATAAGCCCCCCCGGCCGGAACAGCGGCGGCGCGGCGGCGGACGGCAGTGCAGCGGGCACGACCGCGCGCGGCACCAGCGCCGCGGTATCGACGCCGCGCTCGCCGAGCCGCGGATCGGCGGCATAAGCCCGGTCTATCTCGACCGCATACGGGTCGATCAGCAGCTTGGCGGGATCGAAGCACAGCCCCGCCGCCGGGTCCCACGGCCCCGCCGCGCGAAAGCCGTAGCGCTGGCCGGGCCCGACGCCGGGCGCTTCGACGACGTGCAGGTCGCCCTCGCGCCGGCAGCGCAGCCGCTGTTCGCCGCCCCCGCCACTGCCGCCGCCGTCCCTGTCGAACAGGCACAACGTGACCGACTCCGCCGCCGGCGCGCGCACCGCGAACCGCATCCCGCCCGGCGCCGGCGTCGCGCCCAGCGGAAACGTCGCCGCCGCCCCGCCCAGCCCCTCGCGCCGCAGGTCGTCGAGCCGCAGGGCTACATCACCCGCCAGATGTCGCGGGCATAATCGCGGATCGTCCGGTCGGACGAGAACCAGCCGACGCGAGCGACGTTGCGGATCGCCGCCGCACGCCACGCCGCCTGGTCCGCCCAGCGCCGCTCGACCTCGGCCTGCGCCGCGACATAGGCGTCGAAATCGGCCGCGAGCATATAGCGGTCGCCCTCGTACAGCTCGCCGATCAGCGTCTGGTAACGGTGCGGATCGTCGGGCGAGAACACGCCGGAACAGATCGCCATCAGCGTCTGCGACAGTTCGGGCGAGCGCTCGATCTCCTCGCGCGGGCGATAGTCCGCCCGGCGGGCAGCGACCTCGTCGGCGGTCAGCCCGAAGATGACGATGTTGTCCGCCCCCACCCGATCGCGAATCTCGACGTTCGCGCCGTCCAGCGTCCCGATCGTCAGCGCGCCGTTCAGCGCGAACTTCATGTTGCCGGTCCCCGATGCCTCCATCCCCGCGGTGCTGATCTGTTCGCTGAGGTCGGCGGCGGGGATGATCCGCTCGGCCAGACTGACATTGTAATTGGGCGCGAACACGACCTGCAGCAGGCCGCTTACCGCCGGATCGGCGTTGATCCGGCGCGCGACGTCGTTGGCGAGCTTGATCACCTGCTTGGCGACGACATAGCTGGGCGCCGCCTTGCCGCCGAAAAGCTTGACCCGCGGCGTCCAGTTGCGCTCGGGATGGCTGCGCATCCGGTTGTACAACGCCACCGTCTCGATGATGTTGAGGAGCTGGCGCTTGTATTCATGGATGCGCTTGATCTGGACGTCCAAAAGCGCGCCCGGGTCGATCCGCACCGACAGCTTCTTGGCAAAATGCGCCGCCAGCGCGACCTTGTTGGCGTGCTTGACCTGGGCGAACCGCCCCTGGAACGCGGCGTCGTCGGCGAAGCGGTCCAGCTCGACCAGCGCCTCGGCGTCGTTCAGGAAGCGGTCGCCGATCGCCTCGCGGATCAGCGCGGTCAGGCCCGGGTTGCACTCCAGCAGCCAGCGGCGCGGCGTGATGCCGTTAGTCTTGTTGTTGATCCGCGTCGGATAGAGCCGGTGGAGGTCGGCGAATACGGTCTGCTTCATCAGCTGGGTGTGCAGCGCCGCGACGCCGTTGACGCTGTGCGACCCCGCAAAGGCCAGATTCGCCATTCGCACGCGACGCTCGCCGGCCTCGTCGATCAGGCTGATCGCGCGGATCGCGTCGTCGGGCGTGCCCAGTTCACGCGCCTCGCGCAGGATCAGGGCGTTGATCTGATAAACCAGCTGCATGTGCCGCGGCAGCACGCGTTCGAACAGCGGCAGCGGCCAGCTCTCCAGCGCCTCGGGCAGCAGCGTGTGGTTGGTATAGCCGAAGGTCCGCTTGGCGATGTCCCACGCCGCCGCGAACGCGATCTCGTGCTGGTCGACCAATAGCCGCACCAGCTCCGCGACCGCAATTGCGGGATGGGTGTCGTTGAGCTGGATCGCCGCCTTGTCGGGCAGGGTGCGGATGTCGCCGAAATACTGGACGTGCCGTCGGATGATGTCCTGGATCGATGCGGACGAAAAGAAATATTCCTGCCGCAGCCGCAGCTCCTGCCCCGCCGTGGTCGAGTCGGCCGGATACAACACGCGCACCAGCGTCTCGGCGCGGACCTGCCCCGCGAGCGCGCCGGCGTGGTCGCCCGCATTGAAGCGGTCGAGCCGGATCGGGTCGAACGCCTTTGCGGTCCACAGCCGCAGCGTGTTGACCCTGGCGCCGCGCCAGCCGACCACCGGCGTGTCGACCGCGACGGCCTCCACCGCCTCGCCCGGCCGCCAGTGCACTGCGCCGCCGGTCGCCTGCGTCACTTCGCCCCCGAAGCCGACGAAATACGCGCTCTCGCGCCGCTCGAACTCCCAGGGATTGCCGTGCTGGAGCCAGTTCTCGGGCAGCTCGACCTGCCAGCCGTCGTCGATGCGCTGGCGGAACATCCCGTTCACATAGCGAATGCCGTAGCCATAGGCGGGCAGGTCGAGCGTCGCCAGACTCTCCATGAAGCACGCCGCCAGCCGGCCGAGCCCGCCATTGCCCAGCGCCGCATCAGGCTCGATCTCCTCGATCTCCCCCAGATCGACGCCAAGCGAGCGGAGCGCCTCGGCGATCTTGCCGGTGAGGTCCAGGTTGGCGAGCGCGTCGCGGAGCAGCCGCCCGATCAGGAACTCCAGGCTGAGATAATAGACCCGCTTCGCGCCCGCGGCGTGGGCGGCCTTGGTCGACGCCATCCAGCGTTCGATGATGTCGTCGCGCACCGTCAGGATCGTCGCCGCCAGCCAGTCGTGCGGACGCGCGGCCTGCGCGTCCTTGCCGATCCGGTGGATCATGGTGTCGAGGATCGCGTCGGCCAGCGTGGCGGCGGGGAAGTCGGCGCGGCGGAGCGGGAGATTCACAGAGGGGCCTTCGCTGTTCGCCGCCGGGCCTATCGACGGCGGCGGCGGCTGTCGCTCTTCATTCGTATGCGGACGCACCGCGGCGAGCGTCCCGAGCCGGGACGCGACCGCGGGCAGGCGGAGCAGGTCGGCGGTCGGCAGCGGCAGGCGGCGGCGCCAATTGGGGTGCTCGACAGTGGTGCCGGGGAGGTTGGGCTGCTCTGCCTCGCCGGCCAGGTCCTCCAGCGGGATCAGCGCCAGCGCCGACGGGGTGGCCGCGACCAGCGCGACCGCGGCGTCGACCGCGGCCTGCGCATCCGCCACCGGCCCCGCCTCCGCCGCAAAGCGCCGCCGGTCCTCGGCCCGCGCGGCGCGGTTCGTTCCCGGGTCGCGCCCCAGCCGCTCCGCCCAGTCGAGGTCGCGCCCCTCCCACCAGCCCGCAACGGTGGGCAGGTCATGCGTGCCCGTCATCGCCGCCGCATCGCGCGGATAGGCTGCGGCGGGAAGGAAACCCCCCTCCCCGTCGCGCTCGAAGAACAGGACGCGCATCCCCAGCAACCCGCGCGCCGCCATCGCCGCGCGCAGCCCGGGCGGTACGGTGCCCAAATCCTCACCGATCACCACCGCCCCCGCGCGCCGGCTTTCCGCCGCGACCACGCCGAGCAGCGCGTCGCGCGGCATCGTCAGGTACGCGCCGTCGGCCGCGTCCGCGCCGTCGGGGATCACCCACAGTCGGCTCAGCCCCAGCGCATGATCAATCCGGACCCCGCCGGCGTGGCGCAGCGCGAAGCGCAGCGTAGCCGCGAACGGCGCGCAGTTCTCACGCCGCAGCGCCGCGGGCGCGAGGCCGGTGATCCCCCAATTCTGTCCCGCGCGGTTGAACTGGTCCGGCGGCGCGCCGAGTGAAAGGCCGGTCAGCAGCGTATCGCGCGCGCCCCATGCCTGGCTGCCGCCCGCATCCACCCCGACCGCCAAATCGGCGATCAGCCCGGTCGCCATACCCGCCCCGCGCGCTGCCGCCTGAGCCGCCGCCAGCCCGCAATCGGCCAGCCACTGCGCGAACGCGTAGAATGTAACCTCGTCAGCGTGCGCGGCGGCGAAGCCAGCGACCGCCTCCCCTCCCGGATCGTGACAGGCAGCGGGCCAGCCCTGCCAGCCCGTCGCCCCCGACCGTGCGAGGAAGTGCGCGTGCAGCGCGTCGAACCGGGCGTGGCGCTCCAGCCCCTCGCCCTCCGCCGCCCGGTATGCCGCCACCGCCGCGCGCACTGCCTCGCCCGCCCCCGCCCATGCAGCCCGCAGCGCCGCCAGCCGCGCCGGGATCGCGCCCGCCCAGTCGATCAGGTCCGACCCCTCGCCGACCGGCCCCGGCGCGCCGATCAGCGCCGGGTCGGCGTAGAGGATGTTGTGCTGAAGCCGGCTCGACGGCGCATAGGGGCTGTAGCGTGACGCGTCGGCGGGGAAGAGCGCGTGGGTCGGGCTGATTGCGAGGACGTCCGCCCCCGCGCGTCCGAGCGCGGCCGCTGTGCCCGCAAGCGTGCCGTAGTCGCCATACGCCCGCGCCCGCCCGTCGCGCAGCGCATAGAGCTGCGCCGCCGCTCCCCAGACGCGCGCCCGGCCCGTCCGTTCTTCGACGCTCGCACAGATCGCTTCGGCGGGCGCAACCGGCTTGCGATCGTCCTCCTGCTCGCCCAGCGAGGCAACGACCGCGCGCAACACGTCGTCCGACACGCGGCGCGCCTGTCCCCCCGCGTCCTGCCAGTCGATCTGCAGCCCCGCCGCCCGGGCCCGCGCGTGAAGGTCGCTCACGCGTCCCGGCGGAACAGGATCGTCGCGAGCGGCGGTACCGTGATCGCCGCGCGCGCAGGCTGGTCGTGAAGCGGCGCGCCAGCCGCCTCGACGCCGCCCAGATTGCCGACGCCCGACCCGCCGAACACCGCCGCGTCGCTGTTCAGCACCTCGCGCCAGCGCCCCGCCGCGGGGAAGCCGAGCGCGTAGCCGTGATGCGGCTCGGGCGTCATGTTGACGACCGCCACCACCGGCGGATCGCCTTCGCCGCCAAACCGCGCGAAAGCGAAGACGCTGTTGCGGCTGTCGTCGCCGACGATCCAGGCGAACCCCACCGGGTCGGCATCGCGCCGGTGCAGCGCCGGCTCGGCCGCGTACAAGCCGTTCAGCGCCCGCACCAGCGCCTGCACCCCGGCATGGGGTGGCTCGTCGAGCAGGTGCCAAGGCAGTTCCGCGTCGTGGTTCCACTCGGTCGGCTGCGCCAGCTCGCCGCCCATGAACAACAGCTTCTTGCCCGGATGCGCCCACATGAACGCCAGATAGGCGCGCAGCGTCGCGAAGCGCCGCCAGTCGTCGCCGGGCATCTTGCCGATGAGCGACCCCTTGCCGTGCACCACCTCGTCATGGCTGAGCGGCAAGACGAACCGTTCCGACCAGGCATAGACGAGCCCGAACGTCATCTCGTTGTGGTGCCAGGCGCGGTGGACCGGATCGCGCGCGACAAAGTGGAGCGTGTCGTGCATCCACCCCATGTTCCACTTGTAGTCGAAGCCGAGCCCGCCGTCGTTGACCGGGGCGGTGACGCCGGGCCAGGCGGTCGATTCTTCAGCGATCGTGATCGCGCCCGGCGCGCGCTCGGCGATCAGCCGGTTGAGGTCGCGCAGGAAGGCCACCGCCTCCAGATTTTCGCGGCCGCCATGGACGTTGGGCACCCATTCCCCCGCTTTGCGGCTATAGTCGCGGTACAGCATCGACGCGACCGCATCGACGCGCAGCCCGTCGAGGTGGAACGTTTCCAGCCACCACACGGCGCTGGCGAGCAGGAAGCCCGCCACCTCGCGCCGCCCGAGATTGTAGATCAGGGTGTTCCAGTCCTGATGATAGCCCTCGCGCGGGTCAGCATGTTCATAAAGGGGCGTGCCGTCGAACCGGGCGAGGCCGTGCGCGTCGGCAGGAAAATGCGCGGGCACCCAGTCGAGAATGACGCCCAGCTCCGCTCGATGGCACGCGTCGACAAAGCGCGCGAACTGTGCGGGCGTGCCGAGCCGCGCGGTCGGCGCGAATTGCGACAAGGGCTGGTAACCCCACGACCCGCCGAACGGAAACTCCGTTATCGGCATCAGCTCGACATGGGTGAACCCCTGTGCCTTGGCATAGGGAACCAGCCGGTCGGCGAGGCCGTCCCAGTCGAGCCCCTGCCGCCACGAGCCGGTATGGACCTCATAGATGCTGACCGGCGCGTCCGCCGCCTGGCGGGCGCCGCGCGCCGCCATCCAGGCGTCGTCGGTCCAGGCGAAACCGGGCGCGGCGGCGACGATCGAGGCGGTGGCGGGCGGACATTCGGTCTGGCGCGAAAGCGGGTCGGCGCGCTGCGTCCACACGCTGTCCGCGCCGAGCAGGTCGTATTTGTAGCGCGCGCCGGGGCCGATCGCGGGCACGAACGCCTCCCACACGCCCGACGACCCGCACGGCCGCATCGGGTCCGCGCCGCCGTCCCAGCCGTTCCAGTCGCCGATCACCGCCACCTGCCGCGCATTGGGCGCCCACACCGAGAACAGCACGCCGCCGCCCGCCTGCGGCTGCGCGCCCATCACCTGCGCGAGTCGCCGGTGCCGCCCCTCGTTGAAGAGGTGCAGGTCGATCTCGCCGAGGGTGGGGGCCGGACCGGGGAGGCTCATCCCTCTTCCAGCAACTGCGCGGCGATCCGTCGCAGCCCGTGGGCGGGGACATCGACCCAGTCGGGGCGGTTCGCCGCTTCATAAGTCACCTCGTAGGCGGCCTTTTCCAGAAGGAAGAGGAGCAGCAACGGGTGCGACGCGACGCCGTAGCCCGCCAGGAACGCCGCCTCGGCGCGGGCGCGGAAGCCGCTGTCGGTGCGCCCAGCCTTAGCCTCGGCATAGTCGAACGAGCGCAGCACGCCCGCTACATCGCGCAGCGCCACATCCTTGGTGCGCCGTTCCGCCAGCGAGCGCGTCGGCTCGCCCTCGAAGTCGATGAACACCACGTCGGCGTCCTCAGTGACGAGCAGCTGGCCCAAGTGGAGGTCGCCATGGATGCGGGTACGGCACTGTCCTTCGGCACGCGCCGCGATCGCGGTGGCGCGCGCGCACAGCTCGTCGCGGTCGATCGCCGCCATCGGGTGGACCGCGAGCGCACGCGTCACCTGCGCCGTCACACGTGCGCCCAGCGCCGCCGCCCCGGCCGCGTCGAGCGGCTCGGGTTCAAAGGCGGAATCGTCCGCGTGCTGCGCCAGCACCGCATGCATCGCCGCCAGCCGCTCGCCCAGCCGCCGCGCAAACGGCCCGTAATCGCGCCCGTCCGCCAGCGCCGCGAGCGTCCAGGACCAGCCGTCACCCCGGTTCGGCACGAAGCGCTGGACCAGCATCACCAAGCAGCGTTCGTCGCCCTCGACCCGTGTCACCGTGCCGAGCACCGGCGGGACCTGGTCAAACCCCGCTTGGGTGAGATAGCGGGCCATTTCGACCTCGGGATGAGCGCCGGGCGCCAGCTTGCGTAGCAGCTTCAGCACCGCGCGGCCGCCCAGCACCGCCGAACTGTTGGACTGTTCGGCCGACAGCAGCTGGACCGTCGCGCCGGGCGCGAGGTCGAATCCCGCGAACCGCTCGCAGCGCAGCTCGCCCGCGCCGTCCGGCACGCAGGCATTCTCCGCCAGCCGCGCCACCACCCAGCGCACGAAGCCGGGGTCGGTGAAGCCGTCGCTCAGCCGGTCGGCGTGGGTCGGCACCGCATAGGTGGCCGCGCTCTCGCACGTCTCCGCGCGCACCGCGCCCAACACCAATCCGTCCGCGCCCGGCAGCGGCGTCGCGCGCAGCAGGTGCGCGCGCAGCCCCGCCTCGCCCTTGCCCCCGAACCAGCGCCGCTCGGCAAGCCAGCCGGGCAGCGCGCGTTCCAGCACGGCCCGATCGGCCGCGCGGCCGGTCGCCTCCCTCACGGCCGGATGCGCCAGATCTTGTAGGGCTGGTCGGGGTCCAGGCGGATCGTCTGGCGCTTTCCCGCCCAGCGGAACCGCCACCCATCGACCAGGTCCTCGACCGCGACGCTGCCGTCGTCGGGCAGGCCGAACGCCCAGAGCGGCACGTCGAAGCCGGTGTCGTGCCCGGCATGCGGGTCGAGGTTGACCATCACCAGGATCATCTCGCCACCGTCCGGCGCTGGCTTGCCGTACCACAGGATATTCGGGTCGTCGGCGGCGTAGAAGCGGGTGTTGAGATGGGTCTGCAGGGCCGGATGATCGCGTCGCAGCCGGTTCAACAGCGTGATGTCGGCGATGATATTGCCCGGCGCCTGCCAGTCGCGCGGGCGAAGTTCGTACTTCTCGCTGTCGAGATACTCCTCCTTGCCGGCGACGGGCGCCGCCTCGCACAGCTCGAACCCCGAATAGACCCCGAACAGCCCCGACATCGTCGCTGCCAGTACCGCCCGGGCGCGGAACCCGGCGCGCCCGGCCGTCTGGAGGAAGATCGGGTTGATGTCGGGCGTGTTGACGAAGAAATGCGGCCGGTAGAAATCCCTGGGCGCGGTCGTCGCCAGCTCGACCAGATAGTCGGTCAACTCCTGCTTGCCGTCGCGCCAGGTGAAATAGGTATAGGACTGCGAGAAGCCGATCTTCGCCAGCCGGTACATCATGTTCGGCCGGGTGAACGCCTCGGCCAGAAAGATCGCGTCGGGGTGCGCGGCGCGGATGTCGGCAATCAGCCACTCCCAGAAGGGCAGCGGCTTGGTGTGCGGGTTGTCGACCCGGAACACCTTCACCCCCTCGCCCACCCATAGCAGCACGATGTCGCGCAGTGCGGTCCACAGCGCCGGGACCGCCTCGGGGCCGTAAAAATCGACGTTGACGATGTCCTGATACTTCTTGGGCGGGTTCTCCGCATATTTCATGCTGCCGTCGGGGCGCCAGGCGAACCAGCCGGGATGGTCGCGCAGCCACGGATGATCGGGCGAGCACTGGATCGCGAAGTCGAGCGCGATTTCCAGCCCGTGCTGCTTCGCCGCGGCGATCAGGCGGCGAAAGGCGGGAAAGCCACCAAGCTCGGCGTGGATCGCATCATGCCCGCCGTCCGCGGCGCCGATCGCATAGGGACTGCCGGGCTCGCACGGCGCGGCGGTCAGCGCGTTGTTCCTGCCCTTGCGGTTGGTCTGCCCGATCGGGTGGATCGGCGGGAAATAGAGCGTGTCGAAGCCCATGTCGCGAATCGCGGGCAGCCGGCCGATCACATCGTCGAAGGTGCCGTGCCGGGCGGGGTCGTCGGTGATCGACCGCGGGAACAGCTCGTACCAGCTGGAGAAGCGCGCCGCGATCCGCTCTGCATCGACCAGCTGCCGCGGGCTCGCCAACGCATACGGCCGGTCGTCCGCCACGCGCATCTGCGCCGCCAGTTCATCCGCCAGGAACGCCGCCGCGTCGTCGCCGTCGAGCCGCTTCGCCAGCCGGCGCAGCGCGGCGTCGCGGGTGCGAGCGATGGCGTCCGTGACTAGGCTCCGGCCCTCGGTGAAATCGACCGGCTGCGCGACCGCGGCGTCAAGCTTCTTGCGGAGGTCGCGGCGGAACCCGCCGAACCGGTCCAGCCAGCCCTCGACCACATACTCGTGCCGCCCCATTCGCTCGGGCGTGAAGCTGGCGCGCCAGCCGTCATTGGGCAGCTGTTCCATCGCCACGCAGCGCCACTCGGTCTCGTCGACCGCGCGCCAGCGCAGCTCGGCCGCGAGCTGCTCATGCCCGTCGGTGAAGATCGTCGCCTGCACCTCGACCGTCTCGCCGGTCACGATCTTCACCGCGAAGTCGCCGCCCTCGACGCGCGGGCGGACATTCTCCACCACCAGCCGCGCCGCGGCCGTCGCCTGCGCGATCACGGGCGGCGTCGCCAGGATCGCGCCTGTAACGCTACCACTCCCGTTCTTCATCGCGCGCCGGTTTCGCGCGAAACGGCGGCTTCGGCCTGCGCCTCGTCGATGTCGCGCGCCGCATGTTCCCAATGCCGCCGCGTGCGGCCGGCGGGAACGCCCTCGGCGTCCCAGATCGCATGGGCGCGCGTTCGGATCGCCTCGTCCCGGTTCCCGGCCACACGCCTCTCCCTAATACCGCCGATGTGCCAGCCGCGCCGGGGCGTCGCAAGCAAGCGCAATCGTATTCATGCGCGCCGGCCGGCGGCCCCTCTGGCGCGGGCGGCAAGCGCAGGTATCGTGCGGTGGTGCCTATCGACAAGCCCCGGCTAACCGCCATGTGTATCCTGGACATGAACCCCGACTTCCTGGGCCTGCAGTTCAGCTTCGGGCTGCAGCAGGGCAATATGGCGCCGTTCCATTCCGATCTCGGCGCCGACGAGGCGAGCCTGCCGCTGCTCCACCTCGGCGGACCACTCACCGGCCTGTCAGGCCGGCACTGCCCGACGACTGCGGGCCGGGGACGCGCGAAGGGTCGGGCCCGGCGGTGCTGGACCGCGCCGGGACGGTGACGCTCTGCTATACCGAGGTGGGGCGGCGCGGCGCGGCGTTCAGCTACGAGCAGCGTCTGGTCGAGACGACGGATTGGTGCGACGGGGCGCCCGTGCTGACCGGCTGGACGTCGCCGCGCAAGAGCGTCGCGGCCGACGGCGTGCACCATCGGGCCTCCAGCCAATCCCGCCGGGTCGAGGGGCACATCGACGGCGCCGGCTTGGTCGCGGCAAACCCTGCCGCGTCGCCCGACCAGACTTATTGCTGGTGGGTGACCTGCGACCCCGACGTAGTGAGCCTCGTAGACCTGCCCGGCGCGGCCGCCGCGTCGCAGGCGGAGCGTCGCGCGCGGGTCGGCAGCGCGCCGGCTCCGTTCTTCGCACTGGCCGTCGACGGCGATCAGGCTATGATCCCGGCCCGATCGCCACAGGGCAAGCATCGGCGCCCCACGCCGTCAGGAGGTTCATAGCATGCCGCTTCCCCCCCCCGCGGCCAGCGAGGTTCCGCTCGGCCCGGACAGCGACCGCCAAAGCGGTTCGCGGGAGCTGCGCCCGTTCGTGATGGCGCTGTTCTTCATCTTCGGCGGCATCACGTCGCTGAACGACGTCATCATCCCGAAGCTGAAGGACCTGTTCACGCTCAACTACACCCAGGCGATGCTGGTGCAGTTCTGCTTCTTTACCGCCTATGCCGTGGTCGGCATTCCCGGCGCGATGCTGGTCAAGCGCCTCGGCTATATGCGCGGCGCGGTGGCGGGGCTGTTGACGATGATGGTCGGCTGCCTCTTGTTCATCCCTGCCTCGCGGATCGGGGTGTACGGGCTGTTCCTGTCCGCGCTGTTCGTGCTGGCGACGGGGGTCGTGCTGGTCCAGATCGTGTCCAACCCGCTGATCAGCCTGTTGGGATCGCCGCGCACGGCGCACAGCCGTCTCACCTTCGCACAGGCGTTCAACTCGGTCGGCACCACCATCTTCCCGTTCGTCGGCTCGATCCTGATCCTGGCGCCGCTGGCGGCGGCAGGCGGCGGCGCGACCCAGTCCTTCTGGGACGTGACGCGGGTCGTTGATCCGGCGTGCCGGGGCGGCGCGGAAGCTGTGCCCGCCGCACCGACCGCGGCCTATCGCATCGCAGAATCGCAGACGGTCGCACACGCCTATCTGGGCCTCGCAATCGCGCTGGCGGTGATCGCGGCGATGGTCTGGCTGTTCCGCGATCGACTGAAGGGTGAGCGGCACGAGGCGACCAGCCTGTCGGCCAGTCTCGCGCTGCTGCGCCGGCCGCGCTTCGCGTTCGGCGCGCTGTGCATCTTCCTCTATGTCGGGGCGGAGGTCGCGATCGGCTCGACCTTAGTCAATTATCTGAAATCCAGTCACACCTTATGTCTGACCGGCCAGTCGGCGGGCAAACAGCTGCTATTCTACTGGGGCGGCGCGATGATCGGACGCTTCGTCGGCTCGGCGGTGCTGCGCACGGTCAGCCCTGGCAAGGTGCTGGCGGGCGTCGCGGCCGGCGCGATCGTGCTGATGCTGATCTCGGTCAACAGCGGCGGCGCGCTGTCGGCCGACACGCTGCTGGCGGTCGGGCTGATGAATTCGATCATGTTCCCGACCATCTTCGCGCTGGCGAGCGAGGGCCTGGGCGCGCGGGCGGCGGACGGATCGGGGATCATCAACGTCGCGATCTTCGGCGGCGCGGTGATCCCCTTGGTGACGGGCGGCATCGCCGACGCGTCCAGTCTCGCCGCTGCGCTGCTGTTGCCGGCGATATGCTATGCGGTGATCGCCGCCTTCGGGCTTTACGCCCGCCGGCCGGCCGCGCCGGCAATCGATCCGGCAGTACACTAGACCCGTCATTGGCGACCGTCGCGTCCGGGAGGTCCAGTGTGTTGTCGGAACGGCAGGCGCTGTGGGCGTTCGTGCTCGGCTGCATCGCCGTGACCGCGGGCGTCATCGCGCACCTGCCGATGTTCCTGATGGCGCGGGAGATGCACTACCGGCTGGCGGGAATGCCGATGGGGGCGGGCATGCTGGCCGGCATGGCCCTGATCGTCGTCGGCGTTGTCGTTGCGGGCTATGGCCTCCTCCCGCGCGACCTCGCCGCCCAGCGCGCCGCCGCGGCGGCGATCGTCGTCGCCGCGCCCGAGGATGCGCGCCTCGGCTGGCAGCATTGGCGGCTGATGATCGTGCTGGTGGTCGCGCTCATCATCGACGTGATGAAGCCCGCCTCGCTCGGCTTCACCGTACCCGGCATGGTCGGCGAGTATGGCGTGCCCAAGGCGACGGTCAGCCTGGTGCCGTTCTTCGCGCTGATGGGCACGGTGACGGGGTCGTTCCTCTGGGGGGTCATCGCCGACATCTATGGGCGCAAGGCGTCGATCCTGCTGTCGGCGGTGATGTTCGTCGGCACCTCGATCTGCGGCGCGATGCCCAGCCTCGCCTGGAACGTCGGCATGTGCTTCATGATGGGGCTGGCGGCGGGGGGCATGCTGCCGGTGACCTATGCGCTGCTCGCGGAGATGATGCCCAACCGGCACCGCGGCTGGGCGCTGGTGCTGGTCGGCGGGCTGGGCGCGGTCGGCGGCTATTTTGCGGCGAGCGGCGCGTCGGCGCTGCTCCAGCCGGTGTTCGGCTGGCGCATCCTGTGGCTCATCAACCTGCCGACCGGACTGACGCTGGTGCTGCTCGGCGGCTTCATCCCGGAATCGGCCAAGTTCCTGCTCGCCCGCGGCCGGACCGCGGAGGCGGACGCGGTGATGCGCCGCTTCGGCGCGCGCGTCCGGACCGCGACGCGCGAACAGGCCGGGCTCGCCGGGGCCCGCTACACTGCACTGACCGGGCGGCGGCTGGCCGCGAAGATCGCCGCGCTCAGCATCTGCGCACTGGCCTGGGGATTGGTCAATTTCGGGCTGCTGCTGTGGCTGCCCGCCGACCTGGTCGCGAAAGGCTATTCGGTCGGCGTGTCGAGCCGCCTGCTCGCCGAATCGGCGCTGATCGCATGCCCGACCGTGTTCGTCGCCGCGCTCCTCTACAGCCGGTGGAGCAGCAAGACGGCGCTGGTCGTCATGACCGCGGTCACGCTGGCCGGCCTCATCCTCGTCCTGCGCCTGGAGACGAGCGGCGCGGGCAGCCCGGTGTGGCCGGTGGCGCTGCTGATCGTCGGTTCGAACGGCATCATCGCCATCCTCCTGCCCTATGCTGCTGAGAGCGTCCCGCTGGCCGTCCGCGGCCGCGCGACGGGGTGGATCGCGGCGTGCACCAAGGGCGGCGGGCTGCTCGCCCAGGCGCTCAGCATCACCGGGCGGGTGCCGAGCATGGGCGTCGCGGCGGCGATCATCATGGTCCCGACGGTCGCCTCGATCCTGCTCGTCGCGCTGTTTGGCCGCGAGACGCGGGGCCTCGACCTGCGCGATCTGGAGCAGGGGTGAAGGGGCGGCGGCTCGCCCTGAACCCGTTCGCCGCCCCCATGGTCACGCCGCGCCAGCCGCCGATTGCATCGCGCGCGGCGGCGTGACAGGGCTGGGTTTCCATGTCCCTACGCCCCTCCTTCCGGTTCGCCGGCGATCGCACCGCCGTGCTTTTCCTGGGGCTGGCGTCGGGGTTCGCGGTCGGGTTGTCGTTCAACCGGGGCGGACAGGATAGCCTCGCCGGCAGCCTGGCGGCGGGCGGCGGCGGGAGCAGCGGCACGGTCGCGGCAGCCTCGGCCCCGGCCGCGGGCGGCGCGGCGGCGCTGGTCCCGCTCGTCGGCGCGCCCGACGCCCGCGTCGTCCAGCGCGTCGCGTCGACCGGGCGGATCCGGATCGGCGTGTTCGGCGACAGCTTCGGCGACGGCGTCTACGACGCACTGTACCGCCGCCTGCCGCGCGAGGAGGGCTATGATGTCTACCGCTTTTCGAAGGAGGCGACCGGCTTTACCCGCTACCACCAGCTCGACCTGGAGCAGCGTGCGCTGACGCAGGTGAGGGCCGACCCGATCGACGTCGCGGTCATCTCCTTCGGATTGAACGACGTCCAGCCGATCTGGGAGAACAAGCACCTCCAGCCCTATCTCTCCGACGAGTGGAAGGGGACCGTCGGCGGTCGCGTCGACCGCTTCGTGGCCGCGGTGCGCTCGACAGGGGCGGCGGTGGCGTGGGTCGGGCTGCCGGTGATGCGCGATCCCGATACCGATCGCGGCGTGCAGCAGATCAACGCCTTCTACGCCGCGCGGCTGGGGCCGCTGGGCGTGCCCTTCGTCGCCACGCGCGCGGCGTCTGTCGACGCGCACGGCCAGTACACGGCCTATGTCCCCAACGCGCGGACCGGCGCGCCGATGCTGATCCGCACGCCCGACGGGGTGCACATGATCGGCATGGGCTATCAGCACATCACCGAAGGGCTGATCGCGAACATCCGCAGCTACGCCGAGCGCTCCCGCCGCGCGGCGGGGCGGCCCGCGCCGACGCCGTCGTCGACGGCCGCCGCGCGATGATTGCCGCGCTGCTCGGCCTGGCGCAGGCGATGACGGCCGCTCCGGCCCCGCCGCCCTGCACGCTGTGCGATGCCGAGCGGCTGCGCCCCTTCTTGGAAAAACTGGCGCACGCGCGCCGCGACGCCCGCACCGTCCGCATCCTTCAGCTCGGCGACAGCCATACCGCGGGCGACCAGGTCACGGGCGCGTGGCGGGCGGCGTTGCAAACGCGCTATGGCGATGCGGGGCGCGGCGTGCTGGCGCCGGGGCGGCCCTATCAGGGCTACCTCACCCGCAACGTTACCGCCGCGCAGTCGCCGGGATGGAGCGTCGCCGGCATCTTCGGCGCGACCTACAGCAGTGCCGGGACGACACCGGTAGGGCTCAGCAACTTCAGCCTGACCACCGTTGCCGACGGCGCGACCTTGTCAATCGCCGCGGACCGGACGGCGTTCGACCGTTTCACCGTCTGCGCACTGGCGCAGCCCGGTGGCGGGACGCTGACGCTCCGGATCGGCACGGCGAGCGAGGCAATGCCGCTCGACGGCGACCGGATCGAGCCGCGCTGCCACGCCGTCGACACGCAGGGCCCGGCCTATGGCGCGTCGCTGACGGCGGGCGGCGGACCGGTCACGATTACCTCGATGGCGACCGAGCGGGTCGGCGCGGCGGGGGTCGAGCTTTCAAACCTCGGCACCGTCGGCGCGCAGATGATGCACATGGAGCGCGAGGATGACCGCCTCGTCGCGGCCGAGGTGGCGCAGTACCGCCCCGACCTGCTCGTCGTCGCGTTCGGCACCAACGAGGCTTACGTCCCGCGCTTCTCGGCCGCCGAATATGAGGCGCGGCTGCGCGGTGGCCTCGCGCGGCTCCGGCGGCTGCTGCCGGGAGTGCCGACGCTGATCCTGGGCGCGCCCGACTCGGCGACCAAACTGCCGGCGTTGCAGGCGGGCAGCTGGGGCAGTTCCGCGCCTTGCGTGATCGACACCGCCGCGCCGCCGCCATTCGCACCCCCGCCCCTGCTCGCCGCACCGGCCGCCGCTGACTGGCGCCCGACCGCCGCGCTGCCGCTGGTGCAGGCGATCCAGCGCCGCGTCGCGCATGCGACGGGTGCCGCCTTCTGGGACTGGGGCATGGCGATGGGCGGGCGCTGCACCGCGACCCGCTGGGCACTCGGCGCCGCGCCGCTGATGCGCCCTGACCGCGTCCACTTCAGCACCGCAGGCGGCGTTGAGATCGCGCGCCTGCTCCAGGCGGACCTCGACGCGGCGGCCGCGAACCTCGGCATCCGCTAGATGCTGTTCCCGACGCTCGCCTTCGGGCTGTTTTTCCTCGTCGTCTATGCGATCGCGTGGAGCCTGCAGGCGTCGAACGAATGGCGGAAGATCGCGCTGCTGCTCGCCAGCTGGTTTTTCTACGGCGCCTGGGACGGGCGGTTCGTCGCGTTGCTGATCGTGTCGGCGGTAGTCAACTGGGCGCTGGCCCGCGCCATTGTCGCGCGTCCCGCGGCGGCGCGCGCGCTGCTGACACTGGGCGTCACCGCTAATCTGGGCGTGCTCGGCTGGTTCAAATATGCCGGCTTCTTCTCCGAACAGCTGGCGACGCTGCTCGGCGCGTTCGGCCTCGCGCGCGACGTGCCGCTGCTCCAGGCGCTGCTGCCGGTCGGCATCTCCTTCTTCACCTTTCAGGCGATCAGCTATCTGGTCGACGTCCGACGCGGCCGGGTCTTGCCCGCCACGCTGCTCGACCTCACGCTGCTGATGAGCTTCTTCCCGCACCTCGTCGCCGGGCCGATCGTGCGCGCGTCGGACCTGCTGCCGCAGTTCCAGCAGGCGCCGCGCGCCGATCGCGGGCGCGCGGCGGCGGGGCTGCTGCTGATCGTCTGGGGGCTGTTCAAGAAGGCGGTGATCGCATCGGAGCTGGCGACGGCGCTGGTCGACCCGGCGTTCTTCGATCCGGGCTCGCGGTCGAGTTTCGATCTGCTGATCGCCGCCTATGGCTATGCGGTGCAGATCTTCTGCGACTTCTCGGCCTATACCGACATGGCGATCGGGATCGCGGCGCTGCTCGGCTATGTCTTCCCGCGCAATTTCGACCAGCCCTATCGCGCCCGCTCGCTGCAGGACTTCTGGCGGCGCTGGCATATCAGCCTGTCGAGCTGGCTGCGCGATTACCTCTACATCCCATTGGGCGGCGGGCGCGGCAGCCTCACCTTTGCGTCCCGCAACCTGATGCTGACGATGCTGTTGGGCGGGCTGTGGCACGGCGCCAGCTTCACCTTCATCATCTGGGGCGCGTGGCACGGGGCGGTGCAGTGCATCGAACGCGTCTGGCGCGACCGCACGCCCGCTTGGTGGCGGCCGCTCCCCACCTGGGCGGCGGTTGTCATCACCTTTCATGTCGTCCTGCTTGGCTGGATATTCTTCCGCGCGCCGACGCTGGGTGATGCGCTCACCTATCTGGGGGCGCTGTTCACCGGCGGCTTCGCCAACACGCTGGTGACGCCGCTGTCGCTCGGGCTGGTGACGCTGGGTATCGGCATCAACTTCCTGCCGGCGCACTGGCTGCCGGGGCTGGCGTCGCGGGTCAGGACGTGGCCCGCGCCGGCGCTCGGCCTCGTACTCGGCGTGCTGATCCTGGTGATCGACACGATGCGTCCGGCAGGCATCGCGCCGTTCATCTACTACCGGTTCTGACGGAGACGGCCATGACGACCAGCGCGGATCAGGGCTCGCTTGCCGATGTCGGCTCACCGGTGCTGCTGCAGACCGACGCGGTCGACGCGGTGCGGCCGTGGCGGTGGACGACAGTGACGATCGCCGTCACGACCGCCGTGCTGCTCTTCGCCAACGCGCATTCGATGGGCGAGTGGTTCGACGAGCTGTCCCCGAACGCGCTGACCGAGGCCTTCCGGCCTGCTGTCACCGGTTGGACCGGCGGCGCCGCGCGCGCGGGGTTCGACGCGCCTCGCAATCGCCTGCACGACGTCTGGACTAAGGTGCGTGCGGCCCGGTTCGAGAAGGAAGAGCCGGGCCAGCGCGGGGCCGCCGACGCGGGGGAGTAGGCAGCGCCAGGATTGCCGATGCAATCCCGAGCCGCCCGCGCGTCAGCGGTAGAAGACGTGCCCGCCGATCTGGGTCACACGGGTGTGGCCGGGCATCGGCGAGTACGCAGCGTGGAAGAACAAGGCGCCCGGCGCCTGCTCCTCGCCATCGGCTTCGCTCAGGGTCTGTGTCGCGATCGCCACCGCCTCGCTCCAGGCGGCCGAGGACCGGGCGGGCCGGAAGGCGTCGACGTCGAAGAACTGGCCGCGCTGGCGGGCGACGCCGCACGCGCTGGGCGCGAAGCGGCCCGACCGGACGCGCGCCCGCACCACCTGCGCCACGGCGACGCGGCCCGCGCGCGGCTCATAGGCGGCTTCGTGCATGATGATCTTGGCGACGCACTCGATTTCGTTGGCATCGGGTGCGGGGTCGGCCTGTGCTTCGGGCAAAGGGGCCGCCGGCGCGACGATCTGTACGGGCAGCGCCAGTTGCGGGACCGGCAGCGTCTGGTCGGCAACCACCGCGACCGCCGCCGTCGCTGCGGTCGCGACGTGCTCGGGGGCAGTCTGCCCGCTGGCAAGGGCTGCCGAGGATGACAAAGCGGGCGGCACGGCAACCGCCGCAGCCAGGGCAAGAACAAAGGAAAGGTTATTAACGGGGTACATCGACAACGCTCAAGGGCGCAAGATACCCGGACAAGCGCGTAAGCGTTTGTCGAAGAAGGCGATTGCCGGGGTTCCCACGTCTCGCCCGTGCGCGCCGATCACATGGCGCAGCCGGACTGATCTATCCCGTTGCGATGCCGAAACAGGTATCGAGTCGTCAAACGCGCTGCGGCGTGTCGTTTGTTCGACGGGACGAGTCGAGCCTGACTTGGCAGGGCCGCTCTGTCACATTGGCATGGGGAATGGCGATCGTCTAAACCCGCCCTTCCGGTCGGTCCCGAGTCCCGCCACTGGCGCCGGACGGTCCGATCGCCCCCGGCCCGGCCGCCCCTTGCTAAGCCGCCGGCTCGACCTTGTCCTGCGTCTTCAGGTCGAAGTCGCTGGCGTCGTGACGCTCCCACAGCTGCTCGGCAGGATCGCCCATGCGACGGTTGACCATCCGCCCGCGCTTCACCGCCGCCCGCACGCCGATCTCGTCGGTCCAGCGTCTCAGATGGGTGTATTCGTGCGCCGACAGGAACTCGGCCGCCCCGTACGCCTGGTTGGTGACGATCGCGCCGTACCAAGGCCACACCGCCATGTCGGCGATGGTGTAGTCGTCCCCCGCCAGGAAGCGATTGTCCGCCAGTCGCCGGTCGAGCACGTCTAGCTGGCGCTTCGCCTCCATCGCAAAGCGGTTGATCGCATATTCGATCTTCACCGGCGCATAGGCATAGAAATGGCCGAAGCCGCCGCCGACGAACGGCCCGCTGCCCACCTGCCAGAACAGCCAGCTCAACGCCTCCGCGCGCACGGGACCGGAAGTCGGCAGGAACGCGCCGAACTTCTCCGCCAGATGGAGCAGGATCGCGCCCGACTCGAATATCCGCACCGGCGCAGCGCCGCTATGGTCGACCAGCGCCGGGATCTTGCTGTTGGGGTTGGCGTCGACGAAGCCGCTGCCGAACTGGTCGCCAGTCATGATGTTGATCAGCCAGGCATCGTACTCGGCGTCCGCGTGCCCTGCCGCGAGCAGCTCCTCGAACAGGATCGTCACCTTGACGCCGTTGGGCGTGCCAAGCGAGTAGAGCTGGAACGGGTGCTTGCCGACCGGCAGCTCCTTGTCGTGCGTCGCACCTGCGATCGGCCGATTGATGTTGGCGAACTGGCCGCCCGATGCGGTGTTCCAAGTCCAGACCTTGGGCGGTTCGTAATCGGTCATGCAGCGGGCTCCTTTGTGGCGACGCCGATGCGCCGCACGGCGCCGCCTGTCGAGCGAGCGTTACCTTGGCGGCCCAAAGCACATCCGCGGGATGGCGCTACAGCAGCTTGTCCAGCGTGATCGGCAAGTCGCGCACGCGCTTGCCGGTCGCGTTGAACACCGCGTTCGCGACCGCCGCCGCCGTGCCCGTGATGCCGATCTCGCCGATGCCGCGCGCGCCCATGGGGGTGTGCGGATCGGCGATGTCGGTCCAGATCACGTCGATCTCGGGTACGTCCATGTGCACGGGCACGTGATACTCGGCGAGGCTCGGGTTCATGATTCGGCCGTTGCGCTCGTCGAATTGGGTTTCCTCCATCAGCGCGAGGCCCAGCCCCATGATGATGCCGCCGCGAAACTGCGAACGCGCCGTCTTTTCGTTGAGGATGCGCCCGCAGTCGAACGAACCCAGGATGCGGCGCACGCGGAGCTCGGCGGTAACGGCATGGACCGCCACCTCCGCGAACATCGCCGAATGCGAGTGCATCGACCAGTGCATCAGCTCCATCGGCTGCGACGCCTCCGCCTCGACCGTCACCGCGTCGCGCGCCGCACGGTCGAGGATCGACGCATAGGTCTCGCGCCGCGCCGGGTCGTCCAGCTTCGCTAGCGCGCCGCCCTCGCTCCCGACCTCCTCGGGCTTGAGCCCTGCCAGCGGCGAGTCGTTCCCCGCCAGCGTCAGCAGCTCGCCGACCAGCTTGTTGTACGCCGCGATCACCGCCGCGCCGATCGCCGCGGTCTGCTGAGACCCACCCGCCAGGATCGCGCCGGGGATGGAGCTGTCGCCATAGCGCACCTCCACCCTTTCCATCGGCAGCCCCAGCCGCTCGGCTGCGACCATCGCGGTAGTGGTCGCGGTGCCCATCCCCATCTCGTGCGCCGCGACCTCGATGGTCGCATGCCCGTCGCGGGTCAGCGTGATCCGTGCCGCGCTGCCGGGCATGCGGTAATAGGGATAGGTGCCGGTCGCGCAGCCAAGGCCGACCAGCCAGTCGCCATCGCGGGTCTGTGCAGGCGTCGGGTTGCGCTTCGGCCAGCCGAAACGTTCCGCCCCCGTCCGCCAGGCGTCCACGATCTTGCGGGACGAAAAGGGCCGCCCGTCCAGCGGATCCTCGCTCGGCTCGTTCTTCAGCCGCAGCTCAACCGGGTCCATGCCCAGCTCATGCGCCAGTTCGTCGACCGCCGATTCGAGCGCGAACGTGCCGACCGACTCGCCGGGTGCGCGCATGAAGGTGTTGGCGAGCATGTTCATCGTCGCCGCCTCGACCTGCAGATAGGCGGTTTCGGTCGCATAGGCCGCCTGGGTGCCCGCGATGAACGGCTCGGGCATGTTGTTGTGCGCGGTCATCGCGACGGCGCCGGTATGGATGATGCTGGTGAAGCGTCCGTCCGCATCCGCGCCGATCGCGACGCGCTGTTCGGTCAGCGTGCGCCCGCCGACAACCCGGTACACGCCCTCCCGGCTGAGTGCGATCCGCACCGGCTGTCCGACCATTTTCGCCGCGGCGGCACCCAGGATCTGATGGTCCCATAGGCACTTCCCGCCAAACCCGCCGCCGACATAGGGCGAGGTGATGCGAACCTGCGCCGCCTTCAGGTCGAACACGTCGGCGATCGTCTGCGCCTCCGCCGTCACCATCTGTGTCGCGTCGTGGATGACGAGCGTGTCGCCCTCCCAGCCGATCGTCGCGCCGTGCAGCTCGATTGCATTGTGGTTGTGGCGCGGCGTCCGATAGAGGTGGTCGACCTTGTGCGCCGCCGCCGCCAGCGCCGCTGCCGCGTCACCCTTCTTTTTCAACAGCGCTTCACCGTTGAATATGCCCTGCTTAGTCCCCTCCATCATCGCCTCGGCGAACGACGTGGTCGCGCCTTCCAGCTGGTAAGTTGCGCGGACCAGCGACGCGGCGTGCTCCGCCTGCTCCAGCGTTGCGGCGAGCACCACCGCGATCGGCTGACCGTTCCAGTGGATCTCGGCGTCCTGCATGATCGGCAGATCGGAAGGCCCTGCCGCAGTCGGCGAGCTGCCGAACACCGCCGGCTTATTCATCCGCGGTGCGTTGCGATACGTCATCACCGCGACCACGCCCGTCGCCGCTTCCGCGGCCGCGGTGTCGAGCGTCTCGATCCGGCCCTTCGCCACCGTGCTGTAGGCCAGCGCGGCATAGACCATGTCCGGCATCGGCCGCTCGGCCGCGAACTTCGCCGCGCCCCTGACCTTCAGTGGCCCGTCAAGCCGCGACACGGGCTTGCCGATCAGCCCGTGTTTGTGCGTGATCAGCGGGTCGGGAACGCCGCCCGGAACCCAGCTGTCTGGCGCCAGCGGCACCAGCTTGCCCATGACGTTCTGCATCAAGGCCTGGGCCTTGACCTTGGCTTCATCGGCGAGGTTCATGCCGCCAGCTCCTCCAGCACCGCCGCGATCGTGCGGGTCGCGAGCTCGATCTTGAACCCGTTGTCGCGCAGTGGCTGCGCGTCGGCCAGCTCCGCTTCGGCCGCCGCGCGGAATGCGGCGGGAGTCGCCGGACCGCCGCGCACCTTCGCCTCGGCCTTCATCGCGCGCCACGGCTTGTGCGCCACCCCGCCCAACGCCAGCCGCACATCCTTCACCATACCGCCCTCGACGGTCAGCGCCGCCGCGACCGACACCAGCGCAAAGGCGTATGACGCCCGGTCACGCACCTTGCGATAGGTGGACGTCGCCGCGATCGGCAGCGCGGGCAGCTCGACCGCGGTGATCAGCTCGCCCGGGCGCAGCACCGTCTCCACCTCGGGCGTGTCGCCCGGCAGACGGTGCAAGTCGCCGAACGCCACCGTCCTCTCACCGCCGTCGGCGCGCAGGTGGACGGTCGCATCCAGCGCCGCCAGGGCGACGCACATATCGGACGGGTGCGTCGCCACGCACTGCGCCGACGCGCCTAGGATGGCGTGGATGCGGTTGAAGCCGCCGATCGCGTCGCACCCCTCACCGGGGTCGCGCTTGTTGCACCGCGAACCGGCGGTGTCGTAGAAATAAGGGCACCTGGTGCGCTGCAGCAGGTTGCCGCCGACCGTCGCCATGTTCCTGATCTGCGTCGATGCGCCCGCCAGGATCGCGCGCGCCAGCACCGGATAGCGCGTCCGCACCGCGGGGTGCTCCGCCAGCACGGTGTTGCGCACTCCGGCACCGATCAGCAGCCCGCCCTTCGCGGTCTCCTCGATCTCATCCGACAGCCGCGTGACGTCGACGATCCGCGCCGGCCGCTCGATGTCCTCGCGCATCAGGTCGATCAGGTTGGTGCCGCCGCCCAGGAACTTGGCTCCGGCGAGCGCGCCCAGCGTCAGCGCTTCTTGCGGGTCGGCGGCGCGTGCGTAGCTGAACGGGGTCACGCCGCCACCTCCTGCCGGTCGGGCAGTTCGGCCGCGACATACTCGCTGATCGCCTCGACGATCCCGTTATACGCGCCGCAGCGGCACAGATTGCCGCTCATCCGCTCCTGTATCTCTTCGCGGCTCGGCGTCACCCCGCCGGTGAGATCGGCGGTGACGTGGCTCGGCAGCCCGCGCTTCAGCTCGGCCACGAGCGCAACGCCCGAACAGATCTGCCCCGGCGTGCAATAGCCGCACTGGAAGCCGTCATGCTCGATGAAGCCGCGCTGCAGCGGATGGAGGCCGCCTCCTTGTTCGTCGTTCGCCGCCAGCCCCTCGATCGTCGTGACCTGGCGCCCATCATATTGCACCGCGAGGCTGAGGCAGGACAGGATGCGCTCGCCGTCGACGAGCATCGTGCATGCCCCGCACGCGCCCTGGTTGCAGCCCTTTTTCGACCCGGTCAGCCCCAGTTGCTCGCGGCAGAAGTCGAGCAGCGACACCCGCGGATCCGCGGGCGGGTCGACCGCGCGGCCGTTGATCGTGATCGGCATGCGGCGTGCCCCCATTCGGTGCGGCGCAAGGGTTGCGCACTGCAACTTCCGTTAAGCGCCGGCGTGGTGAGAAGGTTCCAGTGCCGCCCACCGCGACAAGAGCGTATGTGCGATCGCGTGAGGAGGGGGCGCGAGGAACGGGCCTTCGCCGCCTGCCAGCACCACCCGCACCGCATCGCGCGGGACCCAGATCGCGTCCTCCAACTCGTTGTGATCGAGCGTCAGGGCGTCGTCTTCCGCCTCGGCGATGCACGCGATCATCAGCTGCGACGGAAAGGGCCAGGGCTGACTGGCGACATAGCGCACGCCCTTTACCCGCACGCCCGCCTCCTCGCCGATCTCGCGCGCCACCGCCTCCTCGATTGACTCGCCCGGCTCCAGGAACCCGGCCAGCGCCGAGTAGCGTCCCGCCGGCCACGCCGCCTGCCGGCCCAGCAGCGCACGGCCGCCATGGTCGGCGATCATGATGACGACGGGATCGGTGCGGGGGAAATGCTCGGTCGAGCATGCCGGACACTGCCGCCCCCAGCCGGCGCGGAACAGGGCGGTCGCCGCGCCGCAATTGGCGCAGAAGCGGTGCCGCGCATGCCAGTCGAGCACCGATCGCGCCGCTGCCCAGGTCGCCGCCTCACCCGGCGCCATGTCGGCCAACGCCGCGAGCAGCCGCGGCGAGCGGAACGCCGCCCCGCCCGGCTGATAGGTCACCGCCGCGACATGCGCGCGGTCCCCTGCCAGGCCGAGCAGCACCAACTCGGCGTCTGCAGGCGCGTCGCCCATTGAAGTCCAGCCGAGCCGCCCCTCGGCATCGACTTCGGGCTCGTACCCGGGCCCGAGCACCAGCAGCCGCGTCCGCCAATCCAGCGCCGCCGCCAGCGCATCCGGATCATGCCGCAACCGGTCGGCACGATCGAGGGTTCCGCCCGTAAATCCTGGGGCGTTCACTGCCGCAGCCGCGCCGCGTCACGCACCAGCGCGGCGGCGAGCTCGGCCCTGACGGGGTAGCGGTCGGCGGGCATATAGTTGGCCATGAACGTCGCGCGGAAATGGTGGGCCGGATCGACGAACGCGATCGTGCCGGCCGCGCCGCCCCAGCCATAGGTGCCGCGGCCAGGGAACCCGCCCGGCCCGTCCGTCAGGTACACCGCCCCGCCTGCCCCGAAGCCCTGGCTCGGCGCCTGCGTGCCCCCGGTCGAGCCGCCGATGCCGGCGAAGGTGACGCCCGCGGGCAGCAGGTTCGACATCATCGTCGCCACGGTGTCCGCGCGGGCGATGCGGACACCGTTCAGCCTGCCGCCGTCCTGCAGCATATGAAGGAAGCTATCATAGTCACGCGCCGACATCACGAGCCCGGCGCCGCCATAGGGAAAGCTCGGCGGCTCCAGCCACACCGACGTGGCGCCCGGATCGAGCGGCGTCCGCGTCGCGCCCGCAAAGGCATAGTTGGTCGCCAGCCGCCCCGCATCGCGCTGCGGCACCGTCCAGAAGCTTGACCGCATGGCGAGCGGCGTGAACACCCGCCGCTGGACAAAGGTGTCGAACGGCATGCCCGACGCCCGCTCGATCACCGCCCCCATCACGTCGAGCCCGATCGAATAGCTCCACTTGGTCCCCGGCTCCGCGATCAGCGGCAGGCCGGAAACGCGCTCGGCGAATTGCTGCAGCGTCGCCGGGCGGACGCGCCGGGCCTGCGCTTCCGTTGCGCGGTTGAGCGTACCGGGCAGGATGCCCTGCCGCTCATACTCCTGCAGCAGCGGCCCCCTGGTGATGATGTTGTAGCCCAGCCCAGCGGTGTGGGTCAGCAGGTTGCGGATCGTGATCTGATGCTCGGCCGGACGCGAGGCGAGGCTGTGGTCGGGATCGGTCAGCACCCGCATGTGCGCGAAGCCGGGGAAGAAGTCGCTGACCGGCTGATCGAGCCGCAGCCGCCCGTCCTCGATCAGCAGCATCGCGGCAAATGCGGTGACCGGCTTGGTCATCGAATAGACCCGCCACAGCGACTCGGGATTGGCCGCGGGCGCGTCGCCGTCGGCTAGGCGGCCAGCCGAGACGAACACCGTCGGCAGATCGCCGACCCCAAACGCGCCAACCGCGCCCGCCATCTTGCCGTCGCGGACATAGCTGTCGAGCAGCGCCTGCGTGCCCGGCAGCAGCGATGCCGCCGGGACGGCCGCAGCGGGCACCGGCATGGGCGCCGGACGGGGCTGAGGTCGAGACTGGGGCTGCTGCCCTGCAAACGCCGTAGCGGCGAGCCCGGCCACGGCGGCGGTGCAGAGGAGGAAGCGGACGATCATGGTTCTGGCTCCAGCAGACGCGCGGCCTTGGCGAACACGGTGGGCAGCCCGGCCGCGGCGAGATCCGCCACCGGCCACCAATCGCCCGGCACGTCGCCATGCCCCTGCCCCCGCGCCACGGCAAGCGCGAGTTGCAGGTCGAAATGGGTGAACCCATGTGCGACCGTGGCGGGCAGGATCGTCCAGTCGGCAACAGCGGGCGCGCCCGCCAGCCCCGGCGGCGCGTCGGTCCATGGCCCGGTCGGCAGCGCCCGCATCCCGCCCAGCAAGCCTCGGGCGGGCCGACGGACCAGGAGGATTTCGTCACCACCACGCGGACGGCAATGGTTGAGGAGCGCGAATACCGTTCCATAACGCTGCGGCTTCGCCCGCTTCGCCGCCTTGACGGGAAAAGTCTCGCGGCGACCGGTCGCGTAGCCTGCACAGTCCTCCCGCAACGGACACAGCAGGCAGCGCGGTCGCCGCGGCGTGCACACGGTCGCGCCCAGGTCCATCATCGCCTGCGCGAAGTCGCCCGCCCGCGCCGTGGGGGTAATCGCATCAGCCGCTGCCCGGATAGCCGGACGCGCCGCCGGCAGAGGCGTTGCGATCGCCCGCAGCCGGGCGACCACCCGTTCGACGTTGGCATCGACCACCACCGCCCGCTGACCAAAGGCGATCGCCGCCACCGCGGCCGCGGTGTACGCGCCCAGCCCCGGCAGCGTCCTGAGCGCCGCCTCGTCCGCCGGGAACCGGCTGCCATGCTCGGCGACCACCGCCTGCGCCGTCTTCAACAGGTTGCGCGCGCGGGCGTAATAGCCCAGCCCAGCCCAGGCGGCCATCACCTCGGCGCCGTCTGCCGCCGCCAGGCTCGCCAGGTCGGGCCAGCGCGCCACCCAGTCCAGGAACCGCGGCCGCACCGACGCGACCGTGGTCTGCTGGAGCATCACCTCCGAAAGCCAGACGCGATAGGGGTCCGCCGCCTCTCCCGCCCGCGCCCGCCACGGCAGCGCGCGGCGGTGAACGTCGTACCAGGCCAGCAGCCGGTCGGCGACGGTAAGCAGATTGGCGGACACGGGCTTGGCGGGCACGGCCGCGCTATGGCATGGGTGCGCCCGTGAGCAAGCGCCCCCGCCCGCCCCAGCCCCCTCTCCAGACGGAGCCGCCGCGCGCGAACCGCCCGCGCGCGATGGCCGAGCTGCTCCCCGCGATCGGCGGCGTCGCCTTTCGCAAGTTCGGCTTCGTCCAGTCCGCGATCGTCAGCCGCTGGCCCGATATCGTCGGCGAGCGCTGGGCTGCGGTCAGCCAACCCGAATCGCTCCGCTTCCCGCCCGGAGAGAAGCGCGACGGCACGCTCAGCCTGGTGGTGAAGGGCGCCCATGCGCCGACCATGCAGCACATCACGCCCGAGATCGCGGAGCGGGTGAACCGCTTCTTCGGCTACACCGCCGTCGCGCGCGTCCAGATCCGGCAGGGCGAGGTCGTCGCCCGCGTCGCCGCCCGCACTGCGCCCGCCTCTCCCCAACCTGCACCGGTCGAGATGAGCGGCGGTTTGAAGTCGATCGCCGATCCCGAGCTCCGCGCGGTCCTCGAATCGCTCGCTGCGGGCGTCGCCGCGAGCGCCGGGCTGCCGCGGATCGGCTGACCGGCATGCGCCTGCTTACCGCCCTCGCCGCGCTGTTCGCGCTCGCCGCCGCCGCGCCGCCGCGCGACTGGACCGTCGTCGCCGCGAAGACGCCGGCCGGTTATTATGTCGTCGGCAATCCCAGGGCGCCGGTCAGGCTGATCGAATATGTCAGCTACACCTGCTCGCATTGCGCCGCCTTTTCGGTGCAGGCCGAGCCAGTACTGGCGGCCCAGATGGTCCGGTCGGGGTCGACCAGTGTCGAGGTCCGCCACTTCCTGTTCAACGCCCTCGATCTCGGTGTCGTCGTACTCGCGCGCTGCACCGGGCCGCGACGCTTTCTCGCGACCACTGCGTTCATCTACCGGACGCAGGACAGCTGGCTCGATCGCGCCCAGCTGTTTCAGCAGGCCAATGGTCAGCGGCTCAACATGTACCCGCCGCTCGCCCGGCTGCGCGCGCTCGTCGACGGCAGCGGGCTGACCTCCGCGATCGAGGCGCAGGGCTTGGCGCCCGCCGCGGTCGACGCCTGCTTCGCCGATCAGGCGGAGGTTGACCGGCTGACCGCGGGCATGAACGCAATCCCCGCGGGCATCGACGGCACGCCCTCTTTCCTCCTCAATGGCCGCCTCATCACCCATGTCGGCTGGACGCAGCTCGAGCCGCAGCTGCGCGCAGCGGGCGCGCATTGATCCTCTTCGTCCGGAGTATGTCATGAAGTCGCTTCTCGCTTTCGCCACCGGCGTCCTCGCGCTCGGCCTTGCCGCGTGCGGGAGCAGCGACGGGGTGGGCAACACGACCGCCCATGCGCCCGTCGCCGCGGTCGCCCCCCCAGCCGGCCAGGACTGGACCCAGACGGTGGCGAAGACCGCAGAGGGCTTCGTGATGGGCAACCCCAATGCGCCGATCAAGCTGGTCGAGTATGGCTCGCGACTGTGCCCGACCTGCGGCGCGCTGGCCAATGAGGGGTTCCAGCCCCTCACCGATCGCTATGTCCGGACCGGCAAGGTCTCGTTCGAGTTCCGCGAGTTCCTGGTCCACGGGCCGATGGACATGCCGCCGGCGCTGCTCGGCACCTGTGTCGGGACCGATCCGTTCTTCCCGCTGCTGGAGGACATGTTCCACCACCAGGAGGAGTTCATCCAGGCGCTGCAGCACGCTCCCGACGCGGTGCAGCAGCAGATCCAGGCCGCGGCGCCCGCCGACCGCTTCCGGATCATGGGCCAGGCGATGGGGCTGGTCGAGTTCGTCAAGCAGCGCGGCGTGCCCGAAGCGAGGGCTGCGCAATGCCTCGGCAATCAGCCGGAGATCGACCGGCTGGCCAAGCAGACCCAGGACAACGGTCCCAGCCCCGGCAACGGCACCGTCACCGGTACGCCGACGCTGCTCATCAACGGCCGCGTCGCGGAGGGCGTAATTAGCTGGGGCCAGCTCCAGGCAGCGTTGCGGCAGGCGGGGGCCTGAACTTCGCCTCCCTTGCGTTGCGGGGGAGGTGAGTAGTTGCGCGCCTATCCCGATCGGCTAGCCTGCAGCTAATGCAGATCAAGCGCCTGCGGATCGCGGGGTTCAAGAGCTTCGTCGACCCCGTCGACCTGCCGATCGAGCGGGGGCTGACCGGCGTCGTCGGGCCCAATGGCTGCGGCAAGTCGAACCTTCTGGAGGCGCTGCGCTGGACGATGGGCGAGGGCTCGGCCAAGTCGCTGCGCGGCGCGGGGATGGACGATGTCATCTTCGCCGGCACCACGACCCGGCCGCCGCGCGACTTCGCCGAGGTGTCGCTGCTGATCGAAGCCGCCGCCGCCGACGGCGCGGAGGAACGCGAAGTGGTGCGCCGGATCGAGCGCGGCGCAGGGTCGGCGTACCGGCTCGACGGCCGCGACGTGCGCGGCCGCGACGTCCAGCTGCTGTTCGCCGACGCTGCGACCGGCGCCCACTCGCCCGCCTTGGTCAGCCAGGGCCGGATCGGCGCGGTGATCGCCGCCAAGCCCGCCGACCGCCGCGCGATGCTGGAGGAGGCGGCCGGCATCGCGGGGCTCCACGTCCGCCGCCGCGAGGCCGAGCAGCGGCTGCGCGCGGCGGAGGCCAATCTGGAACGGCTCGACCTGCTGATCGCTGAGCAGGAGGCGCGCGCGGGCCAGCTGCGGCGGCAGGCGCGTGCCGCCGAGCGCTACCGCATGCTGTCCGAGCGCGTCCGGGTCGCCGAGGCGCGGCTAGTCTTTGCGCGCTGGCGCGAGGCGGCGACCGCGGCCGACGCAGCCAAGGTGCAGGCGGCGGCGCTCGACACCGAGGTCGCCACCGCGACGGCGGCCGAGACCGAAGCGGGCGCGGCCCAGGCGATGGCGACGGGCCGCCTGCTCGACGCCCGCGGCGCGGCGCTGACCGCACGCGACCGGGCGGGCGAGGCGGCGCAGGCGGCTGGCGACGCTCCGCCGCGACCTCGCCGACGCCGAGCGGCAGGTCGCGGAACTGGCGGACGCGTCGCAACGGCTGACCGAGGAGCGCGGGCGCGAAACGGCGCTGGCGCGCGACGCCGCCGGGGCGCTGGAGCAGCTCGCCGCCGACAAGGCGGAGGGCGATGCGGCGCTGGCCGCGGCGAGCGGCGCGCTCCCCGCCAGCGACGCCACGCTGGCGACCGCAGAGCGCGGCGCACGCGATGCGGAGGTCGCGCTGGCGCAGGTGCAGGCGCGCGCCGCGGCGGAAGCGGCCGACGCGCGCGTCGCCGCCGCCAACTTTGCCGCCGCCCACGCGCGCGCCGCTCGTGCGGCGCGAGAGGCGTCCCAGCTCGCCCAGGCGTTTGCCGCAGTCGCCGACACGACACCGCTCGCCGCCGAGCACGCTGCCGCCGCCCAACGCCGGACCAAGGCGACAGCGGCCAGCGAGGCGGCGCGCCGCGCACTGGCCGAGGCGGACGCCGCCGAGCGGACCGGCCTGGCCGCTCGTGAGGAAGCGTCTACTGCGCGCGCGGCGGTGCGGGCGGCGCTGGCGGCGCTCGAGGGGGAAGCTGCGGCGCTGCGCAAGGCGACGGCGCGGACGGGCGGCGACCGGCTGCTCGACCACGTCGCCGCCGCGCCAGGCTGGGAGCAGGCGCTCGCCGCCGCGCTGGACGACGACCTCGCGACACCGCTCGGCGCGTGGAGCGGTGCCGCGCCGCTCGCAGGCGACCCGCCGCCGCCGTCGGGCGCCGTCCCGCTCGCCGACGGCGTCACCGCCCCCGCGGCGCTGGCGCGGCGGCTGGGGCAGGTGTTCGTCGCCGACGCGGACTCGGGTCAGCCGCTCGCGGTCGGGCAGCGGCTCGTCACCCGCGCCGGCGCGCTGCGGCGCTGGGACGGGTATCGCGCGGCGAGCGGCGGCGCGGCGGCGGCGGCGCAGCTGCAGGGGCTCAACCGGCTGGTGGCGCTGGAGGCCGACCGCACCCCCCTGGCGGCGCACGCGACCGCCGCGGACATCGCACATGCCAGGGCCGAACGCGCCGTGCAGACCGCGCGGCAGGCCGCCGCCACCGCCCGCGTCGCCCAGTCTCGCGCCGAGACCGACGCCCGCGACGCCGCCCGGGCGGAAGATCGCGCGCTCGCGGCGCTCGAACGCCTCGCCGCCCAGCGCGCCGATCTGGACGCCCGCGCCACCCAGATCGCCACCGAGGAAGCGGACGCCGCCGCCGAGCTGACCCGCGCCGACGCCGCCGCCGCGGCCGTCCCCGACGGGGTCGCGACGCGGGCGGAAGCGTCCGCACGGGCGCGCGACGCCGATGCGGCGCGCGGGGCGGTCGCCTCGGCGCGCGGAGAGCGAATCCGGCTCGACGCCGTCATCGCCGCCGCGCGCGAGCGGTTGGCCGGGGTCGCCGCCGACGCGCGCAACTGGCGCGCCCGGGCGGGCGAGGCGGCGCGGCGGGTCGCCGACGCGGACAAGCGTGAGACGGCGCTGACCGCAGCGCAGACCGCGCTGGCGGATCAGCCCGATGCGCTACGCGGCGCGATCGCGGCCGCCGACGCCGCGCACGGCGTCGCCCGCGCCGCCGCCGACGCGGCGCAGGCGGCCGAGACCGAGGCCGACGCGAGTCGCGCCGCCGCCGACCTCACCCAGCGCGCCGCCGCCCAGGCGCTCGGCGTCGCGCGCGAGGCGCGCGCCGGCGCACTCGCGCGCGTCGAGGCGCAGGAGCTGCGCCGCGTCGAGATGGGCCGCGTGGCGAGCGAGCGCTTCGCCTGCCCCGCCCCCGTCCTCCCCGAGCGGTTCGGCTTCGCCGTCACCGAGGTCGAGACGCCCACCGCGGAGTCGGCAGCGCATGACCGGTTAGTCGCCGAGCGGGAGCGGCTTGGGCCGGTCAACCTCGTCGCCGAACGCGAACTGGTCGAGCTGGAGGCGGGCGCGGGCGCCAACGCCGCCGACCGGGCCGAGCTGGGCGAAGCAATCAACCGCCTGCGCGGCTCGATCGGCGCGCTCAACCGCGAGGGCCGCCAGCGCCTGCTCGCCGCCTATGAGAAGGTCGACGCGCATTTCCGGCGGCTGTTCACCACCCTCTTCAACGCCAAGGGAGATGGCGGCCAGGCGCATCTGGCGCTGGTCGACGCCGACGATCCGCTCGAGGCGGGGCTGGAGATCATGGCGCAGCCGCCGGGCAAGCGGCTCCAGTCGCTGACCCTGCTGTCGGGCGGCGAGCAGGCGCTGACCGCCGTTGCGCTGATCTTTGCGCTGTTCCTGACCAACCCCGCGCCGATCTGCGTCCTCGACGAGGTCGACGCGCCGCTCGATGACGCCAATATCGAACGCTTCTGCGACCTGCTCGATCGCATGGCCGCGGACACCGACACCCGCTACCTGATCGTCACCCACAATGCGGTGACGATGAGCCGGATGCACCGGCTGTTCGGCGTGACGATGATCGAGCCTGGGGTCAGCCGGCTAGTGTCGGTGGACCTCGGCGGCGCGGTCGATATCCTAGCCGCCGCGTGAGCGCTCGTCAGGCCGCCATATCCAGCAGTTCGGCCACCTCGGTCCGCTCGCGCGCGATATGGGCGCGCAGCCGGGCGATGATCTGCAGCGCCGCCGGCTCGTATGCGACCCAGTCGCCGGCGACATCCCGGCCGCTCCATTTCGTCACATAGCCGCGAAACTCGTCGCCCATCGCAATGCAGGCGCGTTTCATTCGCTCGGCCTTGAGCGCCGACCCGAGCAGGTCGCGCGCGATCGCCGGATCGAAAATCTCGTTATGCTTGAACAATTGATACTCACCCAGCGCGCGCATCAAGGCCCAGCGCGCACGCGCCAGCGCCGCGACGTCGCGCAACGCGGAGTCACGGAGCAGCGGTTCCGCGCCCCGCATGATCGCCAGGATATTTTCCTGATGCCGGTGCAGCCGCACCAGCACGTCAGCCTTTGTCATGCTTCACTCTGCAATAACATACATTGCGGTTTGCACCGTAAGTAGCCGCAGCTCAACCACAAATCTAGATCAACAATGGTTGGCTGACGGTGATTGCCTTGTCGTCCTGTCGCAGAACGCATATGGAACGCGCATGGCGCAGCTCGACACGCGTGAGAAGCTTGCGATCCTTGCCGACGCCGCGAAATACGATGCGTCCTGCGCTTCGTCGGGCACCGCCAAGCGTAACAGCCGCGACGGTAAGGGCTTGGGATCGACCGAGGGCATGGGTATCTGCCACGCCTATGCGCCCGACGGCCGCTGCATCTCGCTGCTCAAGATCCTGCTGACCAACAGCTGCATCTTCGACTGTCATTACTGCATCAACCGCAAGAGCTCGAACGTCCGCCGCGCGCGGTTCACGACTGACGAGGTCGTCCAGCTCACCCTCGCCTTCTATCGGCGCAATTATATCGAAGGGCTGTTCCTGTCGTCGGGGATCATCCGCTCGTCCGATTACACGATGGAGCAGATGGTCGAGGTCGCGCGCTCGCTCCGCGAGGATCACCATTTCCGCGGTTACATTCATCTCAAAACGATCCCCGATGCCGATTCGGAGCTGGTCCATCGCGCCGGGCTGTACGCCGATCGAGTCTCGATCAACGTCGAACTGCCCACCGTCGCCGGGCTGACGCGCCTTGCGCCCGAAAAGTCGGCGCAGCGGATCGAGGGCGCGATGGGCAAGGTCAAGGCGGCGATCGTCGACGCCCGCGACGCAACCAAACGCTACAAGTCCGCGCCCCGCTTTGCCGCCGGCCAATCGACGCAGATGATCGTCGGCGCCGACGCCGCCACCGACGGCGACATCATCGCGCGCGCATCGGGGCTGTACGACCGGTTCGCCTTGCGCCGCGTCTATTATTCCGCGTTCAGCCCGATCCCGGACGCGAGCGCGGTGCTCCCGCTCCAGCGGCCGCCGCTGATGCGCGAGCACCGCCTTTATCAATCCGACTGGCTGATGCGCTTCTACGACTATCGTCCGGACGAGGTCGCCGCCGCCGCCGATCCGGCCACGGGCATGCTCCCGCTCGACATCGACCCGAAACTCGCCTGGGCGCTCAAGCATCGCGGCCGTTTTCCGGTCGATGTAAATCGTGCGCCCCGCGAGGAGTTGCTGCGCGTACCGGGGCTCGGCGTGAAGGCGGTCAACGCGATCCTGACCAGCCGCCGCTGGCGTCGGCTGCGCCTCGATGATGTCGCGCGGCTCACCGTGTCGATCGCCAAGCTGCGCCCCTTCCTCGTTGCCGAGGACTGGCGTCCCGTGGCACTCTCCGATCGGGCGGATGTCAAACCGCTGGTTGCGGCCAAGAAGCAGCAGTTGGAGCTGTTCGCGGCGTAGGGACGGGAGAGGGCGATGAAGGCGGCACTGGCGTTCGGCTTGATGATGCTGGCAGTCCCCGCGGGGGCGCGGACGATCGCGGTGGCGGCAGGGCCGAACGCGCAGGAACGGCTGCAACAGGCGCTGCTCGATGCGCATCCCGGCGATACGGTGGCGATCGCGGCGGGGCGGTTCGAGCTCAATGACGGGCTGTCGCTCGACGTCGCCCGGGTGACGGTGCGCGGCGCCGGGCAGGGTCGTACGATCCTCTCCTTCGCGCATCAGCAGGGCGCGGGCGAGGGGCTGCTCGTCACCAGCGACGACGTGACGCTGCGCGACTTCGCGGTCGAGGATGCGCGCGGCGACGCGATCAAGTCGAAGGCCGCGAACCGCATCGTCTACCGCGCGCTGACCGTTCGCTGGACCGGCGGCCCGCGGGCGACCAACGGCGCCTATGGCGTCTATCCGGTCGACAGCCACGACGTGCTGATCGACGGCGTCACGGTCGAGGGCGCGTCCGATGCGGGAATCTATGTGGGCCAGTGCGAGAATATCGTCGTCCGCAATTCGACCGCGCGCGGCAATGTCGCAGGCATCGAGATCGAAAACTCGCGCCACGCCGACGTCCACGACAATCTGGCGACGCACAATACCGGCGGCATCCTGGTCTTTGACCTGCCCAATCTGCCGCGCGGCAATGGCGGCGACGTCCGCGTCTTCGCCAACCGCGTGATCGACAATGACCAGGCGAACTTCGCGCCCGCCGGCAACATCGTCGCGCAGGTGCGGCGCGGCACGGGCGTGCTGGTGATGGCGAACGACGGCGTCTGGGTGCGCGGCAATACGCTCGGCGGCAACGCGACCGCCAATGTGATGATCATCAGCTACCGCAACGCGTTCACCGACGCGCGCTACAACCCGCTGCCGCGCCGGGTGCAGATCAGCGGCAACACGCACGGCCGCGCGGGCTTCGCGCCGCAGCTGCCCGGCGGCGATCAGCTCGTCGCGGCGTTCGGCGGCGCGATCCCACCGGTGCTGTGGGACGGCGCGGGTGCGAACCTCGGCCTGCGGGTCGCCGATGCGCAGGTGCTCAGCCTTGGCCTGGCGCCGGGCGCGGCGATCGAGACCGCGCACCCCGCCCCCGCCACACTCGACGCGCCAGCGCTGCCCGAGCGCGCCGCGGTGGTGCTGCCGGCGAGCATGGCGGCGGCGGCGCGGTGAAGCTCGCGCGCGTCGCGCTCGCGGTCATCGCCGCGTGCAGCGTCGTGATCGGCGCCACGGCGGCGCGCACATCGGCTGCAGGCGTCGATGACGCGGCGATCACCGCCGACGCCTATCCCGCCGCGCTGAGCGAGTACGGTTTCTTCGCCGACCTCCGCGCCCGCACCCCGGCGGCGCGGGTGACGCCCTACACGCTCAACACCCCGCTTTTCTCCGATTATGCGGAGAAACAGCGCTTCCTCTACCTGCCCGCCGGTGCGCAGGCGCGCTACGATCCCGACGCGGTGCTCGACCTTCCCGTGGGCGCAGCGCTCATCAAGACCTTCGGCTACCGCCCCGACGGCGTTTTCCGTGCGCTGGAGACCCGCGTCCTGCTTCACCGCGCCAACGGCTGGGTGGCGCTACCCTATGTCTGGAACGCCGACGGAAGCGACGCGACGCTGCGCCGCGCGGGGGCGCGCCTGCCGGTCACCTTCACCGATCCCGCAGGCGTACCGCACACCATCAGCTATCAGGTGCCCAACCAGAACCAGTGCAAGGACTGCCACGCGCTGTCCGGCAGCATCACCCCGATCGGGCCCAAGGTCCGCAACCTCAATGACGGGCATCAGCTGCAGGCATGGGCCGCCGCCGGGCTGCTCGATCGCCTGCCCGCCGATGCGCCGCGCCTCGCCCGCTGGGACGATCCGGCCGCGCCGCTGGGCGATCGGGCCACGGCCTATCTCGAAACCAACTGCGCGCACTGCCACAATGCCCGCGGCGCGGCGTCCAATTCCGGGCTGTTCTTCGACTGGCGCCAGCTCGATGCGACCGCGCGCGGCATCGGCAAGCACCCCGTCGCCGCCGGGCGCGGCTCGGGCGGGCGGCTGGTCGACATCGCGCCGGGCCAGCCCGACGCGTCGATCCTGGTCTATCGCATGGAGTCGGTCGAGCCCGGGATCGCCATGCCCGAGCTGGGCCGCAACGTGGTCCATGCCGAGGGCGTGGCGCTGATCCGCCAATGGATCGCGGCGGGCGCGCCGCCGCCGCGCTGACGATGCGCACCGTCACGCTTCCCGCGCCCGACGATTTCGACGCCTGGCGCGATGCCGCCCGCCCGCTCGCCGCCGCCGAGGTTCCCCCCGGCGACGTGGTCTGGCAGGTCGGCGACGATGCCGTCGACCTGTTCGCGGGCAATGCTGCCGATCGTGCGCCCATCCCGTCGGCGACTGGTGGGCTGACTGTCCCCCGCCCGTTCATCGATCTCGCCCGCAACGTCGTGGCGTCGAACGATCCGGAGCGATTCTCGCTGCTCTACACGCTGCTCACCCGGCTGCGCGCCGAGCCCAGGCTGATCGAGGATCGCGCCGACCCCCTCGTCCGCAGGCTCGACACGCTGGCGAAGAACGTCCGCCGCGACATCCACAAGATGCGCGCCTTTCTGCGCTTTCGTGAGGTCGAGGACGATCAGGGTGCGCGCTACGTCGCCTGGTTCGAGCCCGAGCACCACATCGTCCGCGCCAACGCCAGCTTCTTCGTCAACCGCTTCGCGTCGATGCGCTGGTCGATCCTGACGCCCGAGCTGTCGCTTCATTGGGACGGCCAATCACTCTCGGAAGGCCCGGGCGCGACCAGGGCGGATGCGCCGGACGGCGACCCGACCGAGGCGGTGTGGAAGACCTATTACGCCAGCATCTTCAACCCGGCCCGCGTCAAGATCGGCGCGATGTTGAAGGAGATGCCGCGGAAATATTGGAAAAACATGCCCGAAACCGCGTTGGTGCCGCAGTTGATCGCCACCGCGCAGGCACGGGAGTCGAGCATGATCGAGACCGCACGCGCTGCGGATACCGGGAGCAACAGCGCGGCCGCATGGGCGGCGCTGCGCGAAGAGGCGCTGAGCTGCACCCGCTGCCACCTCTACAAACATGCGACCCAGACCGTGTTCGGCGAGGGACCGGTCGACGCGCAGCTGATGTTCGTCGGCGAGCAGCCGGGCGATCAGGAGGATCTGGCCGGCCACCCCTTTGTCGGTCCCGCCGGCCAGGTCTTCAACCGCGCGCTTGCGACCGCCGACATCGACCGCTCGCGCGTCTATGTCACCAACGCGGTCAAGCATTTCAAATACGAGCTGCGCGGCAAGCGACGCATCCATGCCAAGCCCGGCGCGGGGGAGATCGAGGCGTGCCGCTGGTGGATCGAACAGGAACAGATGCTGGTCCGCCCGGAAATCAGCGTCGCGCTGGGCGCCACCGCCGCCCGCTCGCTGTTCGGCCGCGTCTTGGCGATCGGCCGCGAGCGCGGACAGGCGCTGACGCTCCCCGACGGCGGTGGAGCGCTGGTCACCGTCCACCCCAGCTACCTGCTGCGCCTCCAGGACAAGGCGCAGGCCGAGGACGAGTTCGGCCGCTTCGTCGCCGATCTCAAGATGGCGAAAGGGCTGATCGCCGCGTGACCGCGCAGCGCGTCAGAAGCTGCCCCACACCTGGATCAGCACGGTGTTGACCTCCGGCCCCTTGCCGTCCGGCCCGCCCGGCTTGCGCGTGAATGAAAAGCCCGCGCCGACCTGAACCTTGTTCGGGTCGACTTCGGCGATCTTCTTGGTCTGCTGATACGCCTCGGCCAACGCCTTGGGATCGTTGGAGTGTAGCTTGAGATAGCCCAGCGGATCGCGCGGGATCATCCCGGCATCACCCCACATCCGCCCCGCCGCAGACCATGCGCCGTTGATCGCCGGCCCCAGCGTCGCCGGCGTCGGCAGCGGCGCCGCGCCATAGCCGATCGTCAGCCCCAGCGCGGTCGGGCTGGCACTCGCCGCGGCAGTGAAATCATAGCCCTTGAGCACCATCTGCGCCGTCGGCTGCATCAGTGCTGGATCGAGGCTGAGCGACAGGCTCTGGCCGCTGACCGCCATCGACGCCTGGATCGCCCCGCCGTAATTATATTTGAGCGCGGTCGTGAACTGTCCCGGCTTCCATGCGATCGCCACCGCATCGGTCTTTGCGTCGAGCGCCAGCGTCCACAGGTTGAGCTGAATGCGCGGCATCAGCAGCGTGAAGTCGAAGACCTTGGGTGGATCGGCCATGATGCGGCTCCCGTGACGATGCTGCATCCTGACCGGCGTGCCACCGGGCGTCCAGCCGGGCCGGACGAAGAGTCGCCGAAGCGGCAGCGACAGCTGACGGAGACGTCCGGCACGCAATTTTTGCTGTCCTACAGCAGGGTTGACGGTCCAGCTGCGGGAATGATCGCTGCGCACAGGTTCCGGGCGGCTCCGGTTGATCGACAGTTGCCCGTCTGCGGCAAGTTCGACAACTTTGCTCCCCGCGTCGCGCCACCTGCGCAGCGGGTGGGACGGATGCGTTCTGGTGACAGCTTCGTCACCTTTGGCGCTTTCCTCCCGCCACCGTGCCGCTAGGAAGGCGCGATGCTCGAACACATCCTGTCGGCGCTGACCTCGTTCATCATCGCGGTGATGCAGGCGGCCGGGTATCCCGGCGTCACCCTGCTGATGGCGATCGAAGCGGCATGCATCCCGCTGCCGTCAGAGGTCATCATGCCCTTTGCCGGGTTCCTCGTCGCGCAGGGCCGCTTCACGCTGATCGGCGCGGCGACGGCGGCTGCGATCGGCGAGAACATCGGCGCTGCGATCGCGTATGAGGCGGGCAAGCGCGGCGGCCGCCCGCTGGTCGCGCGCTGGGGCCACCTGCTGCTCATCGACGCGCATCATCTGGACCAGGCCGACCGCTTCTTCGCGCGGTTCGGCGGCCCCGCGGCGCTGATCGGGCGGCTGCTGCCGGTGATCCGCACCTTTATCGCTTTCCCGGCGGGCGTGGCGCGGATGAACCGGGCGACCTTCCACCTCTACACCACGCTCGGCTCCTGGCCGTGGTGCTTCGCGCTGGCCTGGGTCGGCATGAAGCTGGGCGACCGGTGGAACAGTGACCCGCGCGTCAAGGCGTGGTTCCATCGCCTCGACGCCGTAATCGTCGCGCTCGTCGTGGTCGCGCTCGTCCTGTTCGTCTGGCATCGCCTGCGCAGCATCAGGCGCAGCCGCGAACACCGGCCCTAGCCGAACCCCCGCCGCGCCGCTGCCGCCTTGAGCTCTTCCTCCCGGTTCGGCGCCAGCAGCGCCGCGCGCCGCCGGTACGCCGCGACCAGTGCCTCGCCCGCCCGCTCCGGCGTTCCCGCATCGAAAGGCGGGGCGGGATCATATTCGAACGCCAGCTGAAGCATCCTCGCGGTGTCCTCCCCCCGGATCAGCGCCGCCAGCGTCAGCGCGAAGTCGATCCCCGCCGTCACCCCGCCGCCGGTCACCCGGTTGCGATCGACCACTGTCCGCGCCTGCACCGGCGTTGCGCCGAACAGCGCCAGATGGTTGTGCCAAGCCCAGTGCGTCGTCGCGCGATAGCCCCGCAGCAGCCCCGCCGCGCCGAGGATGAGCGAGCCGGTGCATACGCTCGTCACCCATTGCGCGCTGCCGCCCACCTGTTCGACCCAGGCCATCGCATCGGCATCGTCGATGACGGAGGCGACCCCCATCCCGCCCGGCACGCACAGGATGTCGGCGGCCAGCATGTCGGCGAAGGTCGCGGTCGGCACGATGCTGAACCCGGCATCGGTCGGGACGGGATCGAGGGTCTTCCACACCAGGTCGAGCTTCGCACCGCCGCCGAGCCGCGACAGCACTTGCGCCGGACCGGTCAGGTCTAGCTGGGTGACGTTGGGGAAAAGCAGAAAGGCGATCCGCATGGCACGCTCCTTGGTCGTCAGGATGCCCAGGCGCGCGGCGCGTCTGCCCCCGCTTCCCCGTGGTTCAAGCCACTCGAGCGCCAGTCACGCGGACCCCAGCAGGCTAAACCGGGGCCCCGCCCGGTGCAAGGCGACAGCGCGAACCAGCCAGCCGAGCACCGGCAGCGCTATGGCAACCCAGACCATCAGCCCCGCCCAACCCGGCCATCCCAACCAGTCGCTCGCGACCGAGGTGATGTCGCCCCGCGCCAGATGCTGCGTCCAGACCCAGCGCAGCGGCCACGGGTCGCTTGGCGGCGCGAATATGTCACACGCGGCGATCAGCAGGTTGATCGCGATCGCGACGCCGAGCAGCGAGGCGGTCGCAATCCGCCCCGCCCGCGTCCGCAGTTGCGCCCAGAACGGCGCCAGCCCGATCGCCAGCAGGCCGATCGCCGGAACCGCATGCCGCGATCCGGTCGCGTTGCCGCCATCCCAATAGAAATAGCCCGCATTGACCAGCAGCACGACCAGCGCCCCGCCCCCGGCGGCCCAGGCAAGCCGCCGGTCGCGCGCGCCCAGGTCCAGCAGCCCGAGCGGCGCGACCACCAGCACCGGGGCGACCCATAACAGCCCCCGCCGCGTCCCAGCGATCAGCTGCAGCAGCACGGCCGGATCGGGCCAGCTCAGCCCGAACAGCCCCCGGTTCATCCCCTCGAACCCGACCACGCCCTGATAGCCGAGCCGAAAGGGCGTCCCGAACGCCATCATGTTATAGGCGAGCAGCGGCAGCAGCGCGACGAATCCGCCGATGATCGCGGCGCCCAGCATCCGCCGGCGTCCCGGCTGCGGCCAGACACGCACCAGTCCGAACAGCGCCAGCACGCTGCCCGCCAGCACCGCCTGATACTCGATCACCACCGCCCAGCCGAGCGCCGCCCCGGCCAGCGCATACAGCCACGGCCGTCCCACCCCGCGCCACAGCGCCCACAAGGCAATGACGTACAGCGCCGCCACGGCGCCGTGGCCCAACACCGTCGTCGACCACCCCCACACCGGCGAGCCCAGCGCAAAGCCGAGCGCCGCGACCAGCGCGCCGCTCGCGCTCCCCGTCAGCCCCAGCGCCAGATCGAACAGCAGCGCGGCCGCGATCCCGGTCAGCAGCGCCGGTCCGCTCGCCACCGCCAGCCGCAGCCTGAGCCGCATGAACCGCCACAGGTCGGGCGCCGCGCTCGCCCGCCTGCCCGTCAGCGCATCGGCCAGCGCCACGGCCGGAAGCGCCATCAGGGTCATGCCCGGCGCCTTATCGAGATAATAGTGGCTGCCGAACCGCGCCTTGTCGATCGTCAGCGGCGCGAAGCGGTCGATCGCCGCGCTGCCGTCTTCGACCAGGCTGGTGGCCGCGAAAAGGCGCGTCGCGTTGTTTGGGTTGCCCTCCCACGACCCGAACCAGCTGCACGCAAACCAGACGAGCAGCCCGATGACGATCGCTATGCGATGATGAGGGGCAGGCGCCGGCACGCTGCCGTTATGAGGCTGCACGCCGGGGCGGCAAGACCCTTAAGGCGCGCGCCGCTGTTGTGCGGTGCGCGCCTGGTTGGTCGCTCGGTTATTCTGCGCCTGCTGTTCGAAGCACCCCGTCTGCCCACCCGGACCGACGGCCGAGCAGCTGCCGATGCTGTTTGCGCCGGTGCCGTCGGCCAGTGTCGTCTGCGCATGGCGCGCCCAGCTCTGGTTTTCCGGCGTGACAACGAACTCGCGCAGCTCCTTGGGAACGCGATATTGTTCGCTCGCCGACCGCCGCTCGCAGACGATAACCTCGTTGCCCTCGCGGTCGGTCGGGCAGCGTTCGTTGCCGTAGAGCACCAACACGCCGTTGATCAGCGCACGCTGCGGCACCGCGCCGATCGGGGCGGGCGCGGCGGGGCGCGAGACGCCTGGCCCGGCGACCTGCGCCATCGCGGGCGTCGCCATGAGCGCCACTACCATCATCAAGCCGATCCGCATCGCTCCCGCTCCTTCCACTCCGGCCGCTAGATCCGCTGCGCCGCCGCGATCGCCACCTTGCACCCGAGCCGGATGAACGCGGACAGAACGGGGTAGCCGAAGGCGCTCTCCGCCCCCGCCGCGATGGCGTGCTCCTTGTGCTCCAGCTCCTCGGCCTGAAAATCGGCGATCGCCGTCGACAGCGCCGGATCGTCGTCGCCGAGCTGATCGAGCTGCTGCTGATAATGCCTGTCGATCTCGGTCTCGACCGCGGCGGTGCAGGCCATCGCCGCCGCGGGGCCGATCGCCGCCGTCGCCGCGCCCAGCGCAAACCCTGCGACATGCCAGAAGGGCTGGAGCAGCGTCGGGCGCACCCCGCGCTCCGCGATCAGCTTGTCGAAGAACGCGCGATGCCGCTCCTCCTGATGCGCCATGTGGCTGATCGCGCGCGCCGCCGGATGCCGGTCGCCCAGCACCGCGAGCTGTCCGGCATAGATACGCGTGGCGCCATATTCACCTGCCTGATCCACCCGGATCATCGCGTCCGTGGAGACGCTGCGGTCGCCCGGCCTGCGGCTCATCGCGTCCTCCTCATCAACAACCACCCGATCACCGCCGCGCCGCCGAGCGACAGGATCGCGTTGAACCCCGCCAGCGACACGCCGAACAGCGTCCATTGCGGCACGTCGCACATCACCGGCGGCAGGTGCATGAACCAGTCGAGCCGCTGCGCCGCGGTCAGGTTCGCGGGCATCGCCGATGCGGTGCAGGCGGTGAAGCCGTTCCACCAGTGGTATTCTACACCCGCATGCGCGACCCCGATCGCCCCCGATACGGCGACCAGCAGCGCCGCGAGCACGACCAACGCCACGCGCAGCCGGCCTGGCGCAAACAGCGCCAGCGCCGCCACCGGCACGGCCGCATAGTGCGGCCAGCGCTGCCAGTGGCACATTTCGCATGGCACCAGCCCGCCGATCAGCTGGGATCCCCACGCTCCCACCAGCAGCGCCGCCGGCAGTAGCAGCGCCAGCCAGTTCGCCCGCGCGATGTTGCTTGGTCCGGTTGCCGTCATGGCGCCGGTGTCGGCGACGGCACCGGCCGCGGCCGGGTCGCCGCCGCGACCTGCACCGGACCGCCGAGCCGCGCCACCGTCTTCAACGCATACCAGAGCTGATAGTCCGGAACGCCCTGCCGCGTCAGCGTGGCGGGCGTGGCGGCGAAGCGCGGGTCGGGCGCGCTGTCCTCTTCGACCGCGCGGTTGTCGGGACGGATCTCGTTGATCAGGTGCCGCGCCAGATCGGCCTCGCGAAACACGCGGCGCGCACGGAAATCGGGGTCGGACAGTTGCGGCACCGCGATGTCCGGTTCGATCCCGCCCTCCTGCACCGAGCGGCCCGAAGGCGTGAAATAGCGCGCAGTCGTCAGCCGCAGCTGCGTCGTCGGCCCCAGCGGGATCAGCGTCTGCACCGACCCTTTGCCGAACGAGCGCGTGCCCATCACCAGCGCGCGGTGATGATCCTGCAGCGCGCCCGCGACGATCTCGCTGGCCGACGCGGTGCCCGCATTGGTCAGCACCACCACCGGCAGCCCGTGCGCGTCGTCGCCGGGCTGCGCATAATAGCGCTCGATGTCGGTCGGGCCGCGCCCGCGCTGCGACACGATCTCGCCCGACGACAGAAAGGCGTCCGACACCTCGATCGCCTGGCTCAGCAGCCCCCCGCCATTGTCGCGCAGGTCGACGACATAGCCGAGCGGCTGATGCCCCAGCGCATGGTCGATCGCGACCATCGCCGCGCGTGTGTCGGCGCCGGTCTGCTCGGAAAAGGTGTTGATGTTGATATAGCCGACCTGGCCGCGGACCTCCCATTTGACCGGCCGCTGGACTATGATCTCGCGGGTCAGCGACACCTCGATCGGGGCGTCACGGCCCGGACGCACCAGCGTCAGCGCGATCCGCGTCCCCGGCGCGCCGCGCATCTGCGTGATCGCCTCGTCCAGCGTCTGGCCGAACAGCAGGTGGCCGTCGATATGGGTGATGTAGTCGCCCGCCTTGATCCCGGCGCGTCCCGCCGGCGTGTCTTCCTGCGGCGCGATGACCTTGACCGCGCCGTCCTCCATCGAGACGGTCAGGCCGAGACCGCCGTAATTGCCCTCCGTGGCGATGCGCATATTGTCGAAATCGACGGCATCGACATAGGACGAGTGCGGGTCGAGGCTGGCGAGCATGCCGTCGATCGCACCCTTGATCAGCTTGCTGTCGTCGACCTTGTCGACATAGTCGGCCTTGACGCGATTATAGACCTCGAGAAAGCGCTCGAACTGGCGGTAGTTCGCCGTGTCGGCCGACGCCATCGCCTCCGTCGCCAGCGGTACCAGGCAGAGCGCGCCGACCAGCGCGGTGGCAGTGAACAGCGAGCGGCGCATCGGATGATCCTGACGTGAGAGGTGCGTCTGTAGCGGGTTAGCGGGGCGCAAAAAAGGCCGCTTCAGCCGATCAGCGCGGCGATGTCCGCGGGCCGCCCGCGTCGACGCAGCTCGACGGTGATCTGCGGGTTCTCACCGGTCGGCGCATGCCCCAGCAATGTGCCGGCGGCGACGAACCGTCCCGCGGCGACGGCGACACGGCCCAGCCCGGTGACAAGCGTCGTCCAGCCGTCGCCATGATCGATCACGACGATGACGCCGTAACCGCGGAACGGACGGGCATAGCGCACCGTCCCGCCCGCGGGCGCCACGACGAGCGCGCCCGGCGCGACCGCAAAGCTGAGCCCACGCGCCCGGACCCCGGCGGCCGACACTTCGCCAAGCCCGGTAACGAGCCTGCCGCTGACCGGCAGCCGGTAAGCGCCCGGCGTCGCAACGGGTGCGACGGCACCCGGCGCGAGCGGGCGCGGCAACGGGCCGGACAGCGGCGCCAGCCCGGCCAGCGTCTGACCGGCGTCCTCCTGCTCGATCATATGATCGACCAGATCGCGAGCCTGTTCGCCGAGCGCCAGCGCCCGATCCGATTCACCGATCGCGCGCTGTCCCAGAGCGTGCGCCTGCGCCCGGTGCTCCGCCGCCTGCCGCGCCAGCGCGACCCGATCATTCTCCAGCTGCGCCCGCCCCTGTCGCAGCGCCATCGCCGCCAAGGCCGCACTGGCCTGCAGCGACCGCGCCTCGATCAGCTCCGCCCGAACCCCCGCCGCGCGCGCACGCACCAGCGGCAGCTGCGCACCGAGCACCGCGCGCAGGTGGACGAGATCGTCGACCGACCCCGGCTGTGCGACCGCCGCGATCGTCGGCCGCCGCGCCAGCGCTGTCAGCGCCGCCAGCAGCCGCGCCGCGGGCGCCTGTGCGGCCGCCAGCCGCGCCTGTGCCGCCGCCTGTGCCTCCTCGACCAGCGCGACGCGCGCCTCCGCCGCCCGCACGCCGGCCGCAGACGCCTGTACGCGCGTGGCGAGCACCTCCGCCTGCACCCGCACCCGCGCCGCCGCATCCCGCTCGCGCGTGGCAGCCTGCGTCAGCGCATCCGCCCGCGCCGTCGCGGCGGCGGCCTCGCGTTTCGCGTCGGCGAGCCGCCGATGCTCGTCGATAGGCGCAGCACCGAGCAGCAGCAGCGCCAGCGAAAGGGTCAGGCGCATCGCTCAACCCTCGCGATGATAGGGGTGGCCGGCGAGGATGCTGGTCGCGCGGAACAGCTGCTCCGCCAGCATCGCCCGCGCGAGAAGGTGCGGCCAGGTCGCGCGGCCGAACGACAGCAGCAGATCGGCCCCCGCCCGCTCGGCGTCGTCGAAGCCGTCCGCCGCGCCGAGCTCGAAGCGCGCCTCGCGCACGCCGTCGTCGCGCCAGCCGCCGAGCCGCTCGGCAAGCGCGAGCGAGGGCAGCGCCTCGCCCTTCTCGTCGAGCAGCACGCGGCGGAGGCGCCCGTCACCGGCCGGCGCCTTGCCGCCACGGTCGCCCAGCTCGGTCACCCGTGTCGGCCAGCCGATCCGGCCCAGATAGCGGTCGACGAGCTCGGCCTCCGGCCCGCGCCCGATCCGGCCGCGGGCGATGATGTGGAGGAGGATCAGGCCTGCCCCGGGGTCGCCCCGGCGACGGCGCCCGCCACCGCAACCGGCGCATCGCCGAACGCCCACATCCGCTCCAGATTGTAGAAGGAGCGGACCTCCGGCCGGAACAGGTGAACGATCACGTCGCCCGCATCGATCAGCACCCAGTCGGCCGCGGGCAGCCCCTCGATGCGGGGAATGCGGCCGCACTCCGCCTTGATCTTCTCGGCGAGCTTGGTCGCCATCGATGCGACCTGCCGCGTCGAGCGGCCCGACGCGATGACCATGTGATCGGCGATCGACGTCTTGCCCGCAAGCGGGATCGAGACGGCCTCGACCGCCTGATCGTCTTCGAGGCTTTGCAGGACCAGGCGATGCAGCGCATCGGCTTCGACGGGATCGGCGGCGCGGACAGCGGAGGAAGCGGCCAAGAAGGCTCCGGGGCTAGGTGGTGAAGCGGCCGGCCCAATCGGGATCGGCCGCGCGGATCGATGTCGCGGAAGTGGGGTCGGGGCGGAAGCGCAGCAGCACCAGGGCCGGCAAACTCCACAAGGTCCAGCGCATCGCTTGGGTCGGGCGCCGCTGATAGCGCCGGAGCCAGCCCATCGCGTGACCCGCGCGGGCAGCCCCATTATAGGACGGGCGTGCGATCACTGCAATCGGCAGCGTCCGGGCGATTCCGCGCCAGTCGCGCCAGCGGTCGAACTGCGCCAGATTGTCGGCGCCCATCAGCCAGATGAAGCGATGGCGCGGATAGCGCCGGACGAGCGCTCTCACCGTATCGATCGTATAGCGGGTCCCCAGCTCCGCCTCGATCGCGCCCGCCCGGATCGGCGCGCGCCGGGCCATCGCGCGGGCGGAGCCGAGCCGCGCGGCGAGCGGCGTCATGCCCACCTGTGGCTTCAACGGGTTGCCGGGCGAGACCAGCCACCATACCTCATCCAACCCCAACGCGCGGACCGCCGCCAGCGAGATACGCCGATGCCCCCGGTGCGCCGGATTGAACGAACCACCGAGCAGGCCGATGCGGCGGGTCAAGCCGGCACCCTTTCCCAGGAACTTCGGTCGTGGCGAATCCGACCGATCTCCACACCAGTTTGCACCGGTCGATAGATCAGAACATGATGCGTGCTCATAATCCAACACTTTCGCCAGCGCGTCTCACCCACACCAGCGCCGGTGGCCGCATGTTCGAGAACGAACTCAGCCGCCGCGATTGCCCGAACGACAGAGTGACGCCCCTAATCAGGATGAAAGCGGCACAGATACTTCTCGGCGTGAAGAAGATCGCTCGCTGCATCCGTCCATGTGACGTCCGTCATGCGGCGTTGCACGCTCCTGCGTCACGCTGGACATCTCCATCACCTGCTCGAGAGTGTAATCCTGGCCAGCCTCATCAACCCCGCACCTGCCCCGTGCCGCGGCCGATCCATTTATACGTGGTCAGCCCCTCCAGCGCGACCGGGCCGCGAGCGTGGAGGCGGCCGGTGGCGATGCCGATCTCCGCGCCCAGCCCGAATTCGCCGCCATCGGCGAACTGCGTCGACGCGTTCCACAGCACGATCGCCGAGTCGACCTCCGCCAGGAAGCGCTCCGCGACAACCGCGTCCTCCGTCACGATCGCGTCGGTGTGATGCGAGCCGTGCCGGGCGATGTGCGCCAGCGCCTCTTCGACGCCGTCAACTAGCGCCACCGCGGCTATCGCGTCGAGATATTCGGTATCCCAGTCAGCGTCGCTCACCGACGCCACGATGGGGCCGATCGACGCCTCGACCGGATCGCCGCGCACTTCACACCCGGCCGCCTGCAACGCCTGGACCAGCTCGACCGGCTGGGCAAAGGCCCGGTCGATCAGCAGCGTCTCCATCGCGCCGCAGACGCCGGTGCGGCGCAGCTTGGCGTCGATCACGACCGCTTGCGCCATCGCCGGGTTGGCGGAGCCGTCCACATAGACGTGGTTGTTGCCGTCGAGATGCGCCAGCACCGGCACGCGCGCGTCTGCCTGCACCCGCGCAACGAGACCCTTGCCGCCGCGGGGGATGACGAGGTCGAGCACGCCGTCCGCCGCCAGCATCGCGCCCACCGCCGCGCGGTCCTGCGTGGGCACCAGCTGAACCGCGTCGGCCGGCAGCCCAGCGGTGGCCAGTCCGGCCGCGAAGGCCCGATGAATGGCGCGGTTGCTGTTCATCGCCTCGCTGCCGCCCCGCAGGATGGCGGCGTTGCCGCTCATCACGGTGAGCGCGGCGGCGTCGGCGGTAACGTTGGGCCGGCTTTCATAGACGATGCCGATCACCCCGATCGGCACGCGGACGCGCGACAGGCGCAGGCCGTTGGGCCGCTCGGACGCGTCGATCACCCGACCCACCGGGTCCGGCAACGCCGCCACCGCCTCGACACCGGCCGCCATCCCCTCCAGCCGCTTCTCGTCGAGCAGCAGGCGATCGCGCAACGCCGTGGACAGCGCGGTCGCATCGGCCATGTCCTGCGCGTTGGCGGCGAGGATCGCGGCGGCGTCACGGCGGATCGCCGTAGCGGCGGCGCGCAGCCCCGCGGCTTTCACCGAGCTATCCAGCGTCGCCAGCGTCCGCGCCGCAGACCGGGCGCGTGCGCCCATGGCCGCGATCAGCGCTTCGGGCGTCACTGCTTCGGTGTGAGCCATGTTGTCCATGTTGTCCGCATCATCGCTGTTCGCTCTTCTCGCGGTTGACCCGCCGACTCAGCCCGTGTTGCCTCCATGCCAGTCCCAAGGCCTGTAGGACAGCGTGACGAAGCGGTTCCGGCAATGCTATCGCTCCAGCATGAACGGAGGGATCGAAGCAGCAGGTGACGCGGCAACGGGCGCAGCCTGGTCGCGCACCGTCGAGCCGCAGGCGGGCGCGGGACCGGCGGTAGCGCACGGCCCCTGCCTCAATTGCGGCGCCGCGCTGATCGGCCGCTATTGCCACGCGTGCGGCCAGAGCGGCCACCTGCATAAAACCCTCGTGTCTATCGTTCACGATCTGCTCCACGGCGTCTTCCATTTCGAGGGCAAGATCTGGCGCACGGTGCCGATGCTGGTGCTTCATCCCGGCAAACTCACCCGCCGCTACATCGATGGCGAGCGGGCCAAGTTCGTGTCGCCGCTCGCCCTTTTCCTGTTCACCGTCTTCCTGATGTTCGCGGTCTACAGCGCGGTCGGGCCGGGCGACTTCACCAGCGGCATCGCCGACGGGTGGAACAGCGTGCCGTCCACCCAGCTGGAGGCGGCGCGGACCAGGGCCAGTGCCGACCTCGCCCACGCCGTCGCCGAGCGGGCGCGCCTGGCCGCAGCGCATCAGCCGACGCGCGATGCCGACCAGCGGATCGCGGCGCTGCAAAACGACGTGAACGCCATTGCGACCGTTCACCACCGCCTCACGTCGAAGGCGACCGGCGACACGATCAACGTGACGAGTAATTGGCACTGGCTGGATCAGGGACTGCAGCGCGCCAGGGCGAACCCCGGGCTGGTGATCTACAAGGTCCAGTCGGCGGCGTACAAGTTCAGCTGGGCGCTGATCTTCCTGTCGACGCCGCTCGTGGCGCTGCTGTTCCTGTGGCGGCGGCGGTTCGGGCTATACGATCACGCGACCTTCGTGACCTATTCGATCAGCTTCATGTCGCTGCTCGCGATCGTGCTGGAGCTGATGGTGACGGCCGCGCTGCCCGGCGTGCTGATCGCACTGCTCGCAATCGTCGCACCGCCGGTCCACATGTTCGCGCAGCTGCGCGGCGCCTATACCCTGTCGGTGTTCAGCGCGCTGTGGCGGACGGTGTTGCTGCTGCTGGGATCGACCTGGGTGCTCAGCGCCTTCGTGCTGGGTGTCATCATCCTGGAAGTATCGGGCTGAGCCTCAACGGCAGGGGAAGCGGCCGGCGAGCACCCGGGCATAGCCTTCCTTGAGCGGCAGGCGCTGGGCAGCGGGCGGCAAGGCGGCGAGGCCGTCGAGCATCTCCATAATGCCGATCGACTGGCCCTCGGGCGGGCAGGCGATCGGCGGCCGCCCGGCGGCGCGGCGCGCGTCACGATCCGCCTTGAGCTGCGCCGCCGCGGTCGCTGCCTCGGCGCGTAGCAGCGGCAAGTCGGGCGAGGCGAGGGCGGACAGCGGATTGGCGCGCAGCGCATTCGCCTTGGTGACGAAGGCGCCGACCGTCATCGCCGCGGCGGCAGGAGCGGCGGCAAGGAGCATCGTCGTCGCGAGACCGGTGAACAAGAGGCGCATGGACAAACTCCGATTTGTCCGTTGTTTATGCCCCGCGCGGACTGAACGGTGGCTGACCTGCGCCTTCAAAGGTAAGCCAAGGCAACGCCAAAACGCTTTCTCGACCGCCTCCCCGTCCGAGGTAGCCGGGGCATCTAGACGGGAGCTACCGGCAAGCCCTTACCCAGCCCTGCAGGACAGTCGGATCGCTGCAGCGCATGGCGTCACGCGCCAAGCGGCGACGGCGTTCCGAACGGGCCCGACGGCCGCCGTGTCTTGGGGATCGACGTTCCCGCCTTGGCAACGGGCGCGGACCTGGGCCCGTCATCGTTGCGGCCGATGTCATCGCCCGCGACGATCCGCTTGATTTCCTCGCCCGTGATCGTCTCATACTCGAGCAGCGCGCCGGCGATGGCATGAAGCTGGTCGATATGTCGGGTGATGACCTCGCGCGCCCGCTGCAGCCCGCCCTCGACGAAGCGCTTGATCTCGTTGTCGATCAGCAACGCCGTCTCGTTCGACATGTTGTGGCGCTGCGTCTGCGAATAACCGAGAAAGGTCTCGCCCTGCTTTTCCTCGAGCTCGACCGGACCGATCGCGTCCGACATGCCCCACTGCGTCACCATCGCACGGCTGAGCTTGGTCGCCTGCTTGATATCACCCGAAGCGCCGGACGAAACCTTGTCGTGGCCGAAGATCACTTCCTCGGCGACGCGGCCGCCCATCGCGATCGCCAGGTCGGCGAACATCTTGTCGCGGTGATAGGAGTAGTTGTCGCGCTCCGGCATCGACACGACCATGCCCAGCGCGCCGCCGCGCGGGATGATCGTCGCCTTGTGGATCGGATTGGCAGAGATCTCGTGCGCGTTGATCAGCGCGTGACCGGCCTCGTGATAGGCGGTCATCCGCTTCTCGTCGTCGGTCATCACGAGCGACTTCCACTCGGTGCCCATGATGACGCGGTCCTTGGCCTGCTCGAACTGTTCCATCGCGACCAGCCGCTTGCCGCGCCGCGCCGCCATCAGCGCCGCCTCGTTGACCAGATTGGCGAGGTCCGCGCCGGCCATGCCCGGGCAGCCGCGCGCGATCACCCGCGCATCGACGTCGGGCGCCAGCGGCACCTTCTTCATGTGGACTTCGAGGATCTTCACACGGCCCTCGATGTCGGGCAGCGGCACCGTCACGCGCCGGTCAAACCGGCCCGGGCGCAGCAGGGCGGGGTCGAGCACGTCGGGGCGATTGGTCGCCGCGACGATGATGATGCCCTCGTTGGCGTCAAAGCCGTCCATCTCGACGAGGAGCTGGTTGAGCGTCTGCTCGCGCTCGTCATTGCCGTTGCCCAGCCCGGCGCCGCGATGGCGACCGACCGCGTCGATCTCGTCGATGAAGACGATGCATGGCGCCGACTTCTTGGCCTGCTCGAACATGTCGCGCACGCGGCTGGCGCCAACGCCGACGAACATCTCGACGAAATCGGAACCCGAGATGGTGAAGAACGGCACCCCCGCCTCCCCCGCGATCGCACGCGCCAGCAGCGTCTTGCCGGTGCCGGGTGAACCGACCAGCAGCGCGCCCTTGGGGATCTTGCCGCCCAGCCGCGCGAAGCGGGTCGGGTCCTTCAGGAACTCGACAATCTCCTGCAGCTCCTCGCGCGCCTCGTCGATGCCGGCGACGTCATCGAAGGTCACCTTGCCCTGCTTTTCGGTCAGCATCTTGGCGCGGCTCTTGCCAAAGCCCATCGCACCACTGGCGCCGCCGCCCTTCTGCATCTGGCGCAGCACGAAAAAGGCGAGGCCGACAAAGATCAGGAACGGCAGCGACTGGAACAGCAGATATTGCCAGATCGACGGGCCGTCGTCGGGGCGGCCGGAGAACTGGACGCCCTTGTCGCGCAGCTTCTGGAGCAGCGCCGGATCGGGCAGGACGCGATCGGCGTGGAACTGCTCGCCCGACTTCAGCTTGCCCGATACCGTGGTCTGCGACACGTTCGCCGTCTGGACGCTGCCCTCGTCGACCTTGTCCAGGAACTGCGAATAGGTGATCTGCGTCCCCGCCGTGGCGGCGCCGCGATTGCCGATCACGGTCACGAACAGCGCCAGCCCAAGCAGGATCGCCACCCAGACGACCAGGCTCTTCATCCACGGATTGCCGCCGCCATTATCGTTGCCGGACCCGGACGGGGGCTGCTTGTCGTGCTCGCTCATGGTGCCAAGATAAGCGCACGGATGTTAATGGCAATGGAACGGCCCGCCAGGAATGCGCCGCGCCGCGCCCACGCCGCGCCGGAACGGGACGACAGCGTGCCGCCCGGCCGTCGCACCGGCAGCGGTCAGCCCTTGGTCGCGGTTCGGCGGCGCGGCGGGGCGGGGCGAAAGTGCCAGCGATCGCCTCTCACCCGCGCTTCGACATCGGCAACCGTGCCGCCGCTGCCGCGATCGAGCGAGCGCCCCAGATCGGCGACGGCGGTAGCGCGCCAGGGGTCGAGCAGCCCCTGCCGGCGGCGCACGGTCTCGATGGCACGGAGGATGAAGCGGCGTTTAAGCTCGAACGGCAGGCCGTCGGCGTTGAGCAGGACGGTGCCGTCGCTGCGTTGCTCCAGACGGTCGAGGTCGCGCAGCACCATCCACTCGATCGCTTCCTCGACATCGCGCAGGTTGGTCGCCGCGCGCGCCAGCTGCTCGGGCGGCAGCTTCGGGTTTTCGGCCAGCAGCGTCCGCATCCTTGCGCGGTCGAACCGCGGGTCGGCGTTGGACGGGTCGGCAACGGGGTCGAGCCCTGCGACCTTCACGATCGCGCCAAGCTCGGCGCGGGTCCAGCCGAGCAGCGGGCGGACAAGCAGGGCGGCGGCGTTGTCGAGCAGGCGGGTGTCGGGCATCGACGCCAGGCTCCTCACCCCCGCCCCGCGCACCGCGCGCATCAGGAAGGATTCCGCGACATCGTCGCGCTGGTGCGCGGTCGCGACGAACGCGATGCGCTGTGATTGCGCCCAGGACGCGAGGCAGCGATAGCGGATGACGCGGGCGCGTTCCTGCACATTGGCGATAGCGGGCCGCGGCTCCGGCAGCCGCAGCGTTGCGTGCGGTATGCCCAGCCCGGCGCAGATTTCCCCGACATAGCGCGCTTCGGCCGCCGCTTCGTCGCGCAGCCCGTGATCGACCGTCGCGGCGGCGACCAGGCCCGGCCAGGCGGCACGGGCGAGAAGCAACAGGGCCAGGCTGTCGCTGCCCCCCGAAACCGCGATCCCCAACGCGGCATCGGGCTGGGGCGATCCGCCGGTGAGCCGCTCGAGGTCGGCGCGGAACCGCTCGACCGCTTCCGGGCCGACCGGCACCTCGATCAGCGCGGCGCCGGGCACCGGGACTGGACGCGCCCCGCGGCCATGTCCGTCCGCTGACGCGCGGTCAGCCGGTTGGCGTAGACGTCGGCCATCTCGTCATAGACCTTGCACGCATCGGCCGGCTTGTTGAGCCGCTGCAGCGCCTGAGCGAGATAATAAAGGCTCTCGGGCGCGCGCTCACCGTCGGGCGCACGCTTGTAGTTATCGTAGAACGCCATCGACGCCAGGCTAGGCTTGTTGTCATCGAGATAGGCGCGGCCGAGCAGGTTCTGCGCAAACGTGTAACGGCGGTTGCCCGGTCCGGCGGCGGCGGCGAGCTTCAGCTGCGCCTCGGCTTCGGGGTAAAGATGCGCCTGCCACAGGCGATAGCCATAGGTGTAGGCGTCCTCCGTCGCGTTGCCGGTGCTGGGGCGCTCGACCGCGGCGACGCGCCCGGCGCGGGCGGGGTCGGCGGGGATGCGCGCCGGATCGGCCGGTGCGGCGATCGGACGGGTGATGCCGGGCCCGCCCGTCGTCGGACGAGGCGTGGCACGCGGCGCCGGTCGCGGTGCGGGCGTATCGACCGCATCGTCGGCGGGCGGGCGCTCGCCGGCGGCAGGCGGCGGCGCACCGCCCGCTTCGATCGCATGCAACCGGGCGTCGGTGGCGCGGCGATAGGTATCGAACGCCTCCTGCACCGTGCGGGCGCGATAGCCCGCCTGCTCGACCTGACCGGTCAGGCTCGCCATCTGCCCCTCCAGCGCGCCGACGCGGGCGGTGAGATCGACGACCGCGCCGCCGGCGGGCGCGCCGGGCAGCGGCGTGGCGGGGTCCTGCGCTTCCACCTCGGGCTGCAGATACTGGCCCGCACCGCCCGGAAAGACCCGGCGCTGCACCGCGCGCATTTCGCTTTCAAGCCGGGTGACGCGCCCGTCGACGCTGTTCTGCGCGGGCGCGGTGCCCGACAGCGTGAGGGTCAGGGCCAGCGCGCTGGCGGCGATCAGACGGCTACGCATGGCATCCCCGAAACTATGGTGACGAACCTATAGCGACCGCTGCGGGCGCACCGCCAGCCCCTTTGCGGCCGCTGTTACTGGGCGTTGCCCTGGGTCGCGGCGGGACGGGCGGCGTCCAGATTGGCGCGCTGGGTCTCGCTCGGCCCGGCGGGCGCGTCGCGACGCGGCGGCGCGGTGCGCTCGGCGCGGCGCTCCGGGCGCCGGTCAGTCCGCTCGCCGGTCGCCGCCGGGGCCGGCATCGCCGCGGGGCTGCCGCTGACCCGCGCCGCCAGCGCCGCTGCGCTGACCCGGACATCCTTGATCGGATCACGGCCGAGGTCCAGCCCCTGAAGCTGCGACCCGTTGATCGTGAAGCGCAGATGATCGGGACGCCCGACGTTGATCATCGGCTCGTTCGCGTCGGCCGGCACGTCGACATGGTCGCCCGCCTGCATCGTCGCTTCGTGCAGGGTGTGACGGTCCTTGTCGTACAGCCGCACCCACACCTCTTCGGTCGCGGTGATCACCACCTGGCCTGTCGCCGGGATCGTCGCAGCGGCAGCCGGCGCGGGCGCGGCGATGGGAGCGGCAGGGTCGGCCGCCGCCTGCGGCGCATCGCCGTCGCCGCGGAACAGCCCGGTGCCGAAATACAGCCCCGCCAGCACCAGCAGCGCCAGCGCAAGCCCGAGCGCCACGATCGTCAGCCCGCGCGACGGCACGCGCGCCGGGTCGGCCTCCTCATAGGGCTGAAACTCGGGGACAACGCGGGTGATGCCCGCCACTTCGCCGCGGACGCGCCGGGCGATCGACACCTCATCGACGCCGACCGCACGGGCATAGGCCTTGGCGAAACCGGTGGCGTAGGTGTGGCTGGGCAGGCCGGTATAATCCTCCGCCTCGATCGCTTCGAGATGGCGGAGCGGCACCCGTGTGCGCGACGCGATCTCCGGCAGCGACAGGCCCAGTTTCTCGCGGGCGGCGCGAAGCGTCTCGCCGGGGCGCTCCGGCCGCGGCGGCGTGTCGGGGCCAGGCGAGATGTCGTCCATCAATCCTCCGAAGGCCGCACGATACGCCGTACCTTTCAGACGCTCTAATACGTGTCAATCGAGCGGTGAAGCCATTTGGTCCGGCGATCAGGACAGTTCGACGCGGTTCGCCGCCGCCCAGCCGCTCAGGCTCGCGCGCATGTCGTGCGGCGGGGCCGCGAGCCAGGTCGAAAGCTGCGCCTGCAGCCGGCCGCGATCGAGCGACCGGATCATCGCCTTGACCGGACCGACCGCCGCCGGCGTGATCGACAGCCGGTCGACGCCGAGCGCGATCAGCGCCATGGCTTCCAGCGGCCGGCCGCCCATCTCGCCGCACACCGCCACCGGTACGCCCGCCGCATGCGCGGGTTCGACGACGCGGCGCAGGAAGCGCAGGATGGAGACGCTGAGCCAGTCATACCGCTCCGCCAGTTTCGGGTTGGCGCGATCCGCGGCGAACAGGAACTGGGTCAGGTCGTTGGTGCCGATCGACAGGAAGTGGAGCTGCGGCAGCAGGATGTCGAGCTGCTCGGCGAGCGCGGGCACCTCCAGCATCGCGCCGTAGCGGATCTCCGCGGGCAGCCGCCGCCCGCGCTGTTCGACCCAGGCGCGCTGCGTCTCGAACAACGCGCGCGCGTCCTCGAATTCCCACGGCTCGCTGACCATCGGGAACATGACGTTGAGCGTCCGCCCCGCCGCCGCCTCGATCAGCGCGCGCGCCTGCGCCCTCATCAGGCCGTCGCGCTCCAGGCTGAGGCGGATCGCGCGCCAGCCCATCGCCGGGTTCTCCTCGTCGGTGCCATGCGCCTTCAGGTACGGCAGTGCCTTGTCGCCGCCGATATCGACGGTGCGGAACACCACCGGCCGGTCCCCCGCGGCGTCGAGCACGTCCTTGTACAGCCGCTGCTGGCGTTCGCGCTGCGGCAGGGTGGCGGAGACGAGGAACTGGAACTCGGTGCGGAACAGCCCGATGCCGTCGGCGCCGGTCAGATCGAGCGCGGCGACATCGTCGCGCAGCCCGGCGTTGACCATCAGCCCGATGCGATGGCCATCGGCGGTGACCGGCGGCAGGTCTTTCGACGCGGCGAACGCCGCCCGGCGGCGCTGGCGCAGTTGCAGCCGCCCCTCGAACGCTTCCTCCATTGCGGGCGTCGGCCGCGCGAAGCAGCTGCCCTCGATCACGTCGAGCAGCAGCAGGTCGCCCTCCCCCACCTGACGCCGGATGTCGCGGGCGCGGCCGAGCACCGGCACCCCCATCGCGCGCGCGACGATGGTGACGTGCGCGGTCAGGCTGCCCTCCTCCAGCACCACGCCCTTCAGCCGCCGCCGGTCATATTCGAGCAGCTCGGCCGGGCCGAGGTTGCGCGCGATCAGGATCGTGTCCTGCCGAAGGCCGAGCTGCGCCGCCGTCCCCATCTGCCCCGACACGGTACGGAGCAGGCGGTTGGACAAATCCTCCAGGTCGTGCATGCGGTCGGCGAGCAGCGGATCGTCGATCTGGCGCATGCGCTGGCGGGTGCGCTGCTGCACCCGCTCGATCGCCGCCTCGGCGGTCAGGCCGCTGTCGATCGCCTCGTTGATGCGACGGCTCCAGCCCTCGTCATAGGCGAACATCTTGTAGGTCTCGAGCACCTCCTCATGCTCGCCGCCGACCCCGAACTCGGCCTGCGCGGCGATGCGGTCGATCTGTTCGCGCATCTTGCCGAACGCGGCATAGACGCGCGCGCGCTCGGCGTCGGTGTCCTCGGCGACGGTGTGCTCGACGACGACGCGCGGCTGGTGGAAGACGGCATAGCCCGCGGCCATACCCTCCACCAGCTTCTGGCCGATGATCCGCGTCGCGACGGTCGGCTGGGCGCGCTGCCCCGCGGTGGCGGCGGCGTCGATCAGCCCGGCATTGGCGATCAGCTCGGACAGCACCATCGCCACCGTCTGCAGCGCTTCGATCTCGACATCGGCGTAGCGCCGCGGGTCCAGGTGCTGGACCGCGAGGACCCCGACCGCCCGCTCGCGCCGGATGATCGGCACCCCGGCGAAGGAGTGGAACCGCTCCTCGCCTGTCTCCGGCTTGTAAGCGAAGTCTGGATGGCTCGCCGCCTCGTCCAGGTTGAGCACCTCGACCTCCTCGGCGATGGTGCCGACCAGCCCTTCGCCCAGCGCCAGCTTGGTGACATGGACCGCCTCCTGCGCCAGCCCGCGGGTCGCGAACAGCTCCAGCACGCCCTCGCGCAGCAGGTAGATCGAGCAGACCTCGCTCTCCAGCCCCTCGCCGATGATGCCGACGACCTGATTGAGCTTGGCCTGGGCCGGCGTGCGACCGGCCATGACGTCGTGAAGCCGGGTGAGGATCTCGCGAGCAGAGGCGGCGGCCGAGGGCATGGCCGCGGGCTAGCAGGTCGGACGCCTCCTCGCCACCCGCGCCCCACAGTTGTCGGGCGGCGTGCAGCGGCTACAAGCGCTCCGCCATGACCGAACCAGCCCTTCTGATCCGCGGTCTCCACAAGTCCTTTGCCAAGCCCGTCATCGCCGGACTGGACCTGGAGATCGCGGCAGGCCAGCTCTACGCGCTGCTCGGGCCCAACGGCGCGGGCAAGACGACGACGCTGCGGATGGTGACGGGGCTGACCCGGCCCGATGCGGGCAGCATCCGCATCTTCGGGGTCGATGTCGCGCAGGACCCGCTCGGCGCCAAGGCGATCACCGCCTGGCTGCCCGACGAGCCGCTGCTCTACGACAAGCTGTCGCCGCTGGAATATCTCGCCTTTGTCGCCGGGCTGTGGCGGATGGAGCCGGGCCATGCCGCCGCCGAGGCGGAGCGACTGCTCAAATGGCTCGACCTGTGGGAAGAGCGCGACACCCGCTGCGAGGGATTTTCGCGCGGCATGAAGCAGAAGGTCGTCCTCGCCGCTGCGCTGATCCACGATCCCCGGCTGTTGATCCTGGACGAGCCGCTGACCGGGCTGGACGCAGGCATGGCGCGCCACGTCAAGGACGCGCTGCGCGAACAGGTGGCGGCGGGCAAGACGGTGATCGTCACCACGCACATCCTGGAGGTCGCCGAGCGGATGGCCGACCGCATCGGCATCATTGCGGGCGGGCGGTTGCTGGCGGAAGGAACACTGGCCGAGCTGCGCGCGCGGGCGGGGACCGAGGGGCTGACGCTGGAGGATACCTTCATCCGGCTGACGAGCGGGCTGTGAGCGCGCCCGGATCGTTCGCGTGGCTGGTGCGCCACGAGCTGCGGCTCGCCTGGCGGGGACGGCCGCGCCGGGGCGCCACCGCTGCGATCGGGCTGGTGCTGCTGGCCGTGTGGGTGCTGGCGGGGATCGCCATCGCCCTGGCGTTGCGCACCGTGCCGCTGCCGCCGAGCGGGCTTGCCTATGCCGTCGTAGCGGCCGGCAGCGTCGCGGCGATGACCCTGATGACGACACAGGCGATGCTCGGCAGCCAGCAGACGCTTTACGGCACCAACGATCTGGAGCTGCTGCTCACCGCGCCGGTGCCGCCGCGGCGCGTGCTGCTCGCCAAGCAGACCGGCATCGCCGCCAATGTCGCGCTCACCTACGCGCTGCTGCTATTGCCTGCGGTGCTGCCGGTGGCGGCGATCGGGCATCCGCGGCTGTTCGGGGTGGCGGCGGTGCTGCTCGCCTGCGCCCTGCTGGCGGCGTCGATCGGCTCGGCGCTGACGCTGACGATCGCGCGGTTGGCGGGGCCGCGCGCGGCGCGGACGGTGGGGCAGATCGCGGCGGCGCTGATGGGCGGCGCCTTCTTCCTGGTGACGCAGCTCGGCCAGGGCCAGCGCCGTTCACCCTTCGTGGTCGTGTTCCGCTGGCTGCAGGCGCGCGGGCTGGGCGCCAACGGCTGGACCAGCTGGCCCGGCCGTGCGGCGTTCGGCGAACCGGTACCGCTGCTGCTGATCCTGGCGATCGGCGTTGCGGCGTTCGCCGGGACCGGCTGGGCGATGCAGCGGCTGTTCCTGTCGGGCTATCAGGATGCGGGCATGCGGCTGACCCGCGCACGCCCGACCGGGCGGGCGAGCGGCCGGCTGTTCCACGCCTCGCTATTCCGCGCCACCTTTGCCAAGGAGTGGCGGCTGCTGGCGCGCGATCCGACGCTCGCGTTCCAGATCGCGCTGCGGCTCATCTACATGGCGCCGCTGGCGCTGGTGGTGATCCGCAGCGACGCCGCCCTGCCGCTCGCGCCCGCGCTGGCGTTTGCGAGCGTTCTGATCGCCGGCCAGCTGGCGGGTTCGTTCGCCTGGCTGGCGGTGGCGGCGGAAGACGCCCCCGAGCTGCTGATGGCGGCGCCGATCGCCAAAGCGAGGGTCAATCGCGCCAAGCTGGGCGCGGCGCTGGCGATGGCGGCGCCGCTGGCACTGGTGCTGCCGGTCGTCATCGCCCGGTCCAGCCCCGCGGGCGCGCTGGTCGCGCTGACGATGACGGCGCTGGGCGGGCTCGGCGCGGCGGCGATCGAGGTGGCGCTCGCCAAACCCGCGCCGCGCGCCGCGTTTGCCCGGCGGCGGCGCAGCGGGTTCGTCGCGGGGCTGCTGTCGCTGCTCGTGACCGCGTTGTGCGGCGGCGGGGCGGCGGTGGGCGCCTGGCTCGTCGGTTAGCACTGAGAACGAGGTCAACACGAAGATGGCCTGCCGGTTGCAGGAAACGCCCGCTGGCTGCGAGCCGACGCCCGCGCCCGAGGACGAGCGGCGCATCGCGGAGGTCTGAGGAAACGCTACTGCCGGTTGAGCGCCGCCCCGCCTTCGCCTACAGGCCTCCGCCGGCCGCCGCCGGACGCGCGCCGGGCAGCTATTTGCTCACAGGACCGATCATGACCGACAATGTTTCCGCCGAGCAGCTCCGCCAGTTCATCGAGCGGATCGAGCGGCTGGAGGAGGAAAAGCGCGGCTTCGCCGACGACATCAAGGACACATATGCCGAGGCCAAGTCGACCGGCTTCGACACCAAGACGATGCGCAAGATCGTTGCGCTGCGGAAGATGGAAAAGCATCACCGCGACGAGGCGGACGCGCTGATGGAGACATACCGGCAGGCGCTGGGCTTACACTGAGGAGAGACCCGGACGATGGCCGGCCATTCCAAGTTCAAGAACATCATGCACCGCAAGGGCGCACAGGATAAAAAGCGCTCCGGCATGTTCTCCAAGCTGAGCCGCGAGATCACCGTCGCGGCGAAAATGGGACTGCCCGACCCCGACATGAACCCGCGGCTGCGCGCAGCCGTCAACGCTGCCAAGGCGGCGTCGGTGCCCAAGGACAACATCCAGCGCTCGATCGACAAGGCGTCGCGCGGCGACGCGGAGAATTACGAGGAAATCCGCTACGAAGGCTTTGGCCCCGGCGGCGTGTCGCTGATCATCGAGGCGCTGACCGACAACCGCAACCGCACCGCGACCAACGTGCGCACCGCGGTCAGCAAGAACGGCGGCAATCTGGGCGCGTCGGGCTCCGTCAGCCACGGCTTCGACCGGGTCGGGCTGATCACCTTCCCCGCGCGGGCGGGCGATGCAGATGCGGTGTTCGAGGCGGCGCTTGAGGCCGGCGCGGAGGACGTCACCTCGTCTGAGGAAGGCCACGAGGTCTGGACCGCGGTCGGCGACCTGCACGAGGTCGCCAGGGCGCTGGAGCCCGCGCTCGGCGAGCCCGAGGGCGCCAAGCTCGCCTGGAAGCCGCAGACCACCGTCGCGGTCGGCGAAGGCGACGCGGCGACGCTGTTCAAGCTGATCGACACGCTGGACGACGACGACGACGTGCAGCAGGTGTGGGGGAATTACGAGGTGTCGGACGAGGTGATGGAGCGGCTGGGGTGAAGTGCTCCTCCTTGGGACGGGGAGGGGGACCGCTCGGCGGGAGCCGAGTGGTGGAGGGGGCTCGCCACGAGCGACCCGCCTGCGGCCCGCCCCATCCACCACGCCGCTGCGCGTCGCGGTCCCCCTCCCCGCTAGCGGGGAGGATATGATCGTCCTCGGCCTCGACCCCGGTCTCGCCATCACCGGCTGGGGCGTCATCCGCGCCGAGGGCAACCGCTTGTCCCACCTGGCCAACGGCCGGCTCCGCACGGTAACCGCCGACAGCCTCGCCCGCCGCCTCGCGGATCTCGATACCATGCTCGCCGCGCTGTTTGCCGATCACGCGCCAGACGCCGCCGCCGTCGAGGAGGTGTTTGTCAACGCCAACCCGCAATCGACCCTCAAGCTCGGCCAGGCGCGTGGCGTCGTGCTGCTCGCCGTCGCGCGTGCTGGGCTGGAGCCGGGCGAATATGCTGCGCGGCTGGTCAAGAAGGCGGTGGTCGGCACCGGCGCGGCGGAAAAGCCGCAGGTCCATGCGATGGTCGCGCGCCTGCTGCCGGGCGTGGCGATCGATGGCGCCGACGCCGCCGACGCGCTGGCGGTGGCGATCTGCCACGCCCATCATCTGGCGAGCGCCCGGGCGCGCGGCTGATTTTGCTTTCCTACAACGCGGCGGTCCGGGCATGTACCCGACGATGCGAACAGGGTTCTCCGGATCAACGGCGGCGGGGTCGGGCTGCGCGTCGTTTCGGTGTGACCCTGGTGTGACCTTTGGCGGGACGCGCGGGTGATCGCGCAGCTCCGAGGCCGGCTGGAGGCGACCGGCGTCGACCATGCCGTGATCGAGGTCGGCGGCGTCGGTTATCTGGTCGGCTGCTCCAGCCGCACGCTCGCTGCGCTCGGCCCGGTCGGCGAGGCGGCGACGCTGCATACCGAGATGCTGGTGGCCGAGGACTCCATCCGCCTGGTCGGCTTCGCCGCTGCCGTCGAGCGCGACTGGTTCCGGCTGCTGACCGGGGTGCAGGGGGTCGGCGCGCGGGTCGCGCTCGCCATCCTGTCGGCGCTCGACCCCGCCGACCTCACCCGGGCGGTGGCGGCGCAGGACAAGGCGACGGTCGCGCGCGCCAATGGTGTCGGGCCCAAACTCGCCGAACGCATCGTCCGTGAGTTGAAGGACAAGGTTGGCGGGATCACCCTCGGTCCTGCAGCAGCCGCACAGACGACGCCCGTCGGTGCAGCGGCCGACGCGGCGTCGGCGCTCCTCAACCTTGGCTTCAAACCCGCCGAAGCCGCCGCCGCCGTCGCCGCGGCAACCGACGATCTGGGCGTCGACGCCACCCTCGATGCGCTGGTCCGGCTGGCGCTCCGCAAGGCGAGCAGATAGCAGATGACCGACCGACCGCCTTCGCCCCAGCCGCCCGAGCAAGAGGAACCCGCCGTGATCGACGAGCCCGAGGCGCCGCATGTCCCGCACGGCAAGTCCGGTATCGCCTGGCTCGACCTGGCGCTGGCGATCGCCGTGCTGGTGCTGTCCGGTGCATCGCTGCTGACCGCGCAGCATACCGGCCACACGATGGAGCAGCTGGTCGAGGAGAACAGCCGGCTGGTCCGCGCCAATGCCACCCCGGTGCTGCAGTTCCTGACCGGCAACGTCGAGCCGACCGGCCGTGCGATCTCGCTCAGCGTCGCCAATGTCGGCACCGGCACCGCGCGCGTGATCTGGTTCGAGGTGACCAAGGACGGGGTCCCGCAGACCGACCCCGACGACCTGATCGACTATGCCCCGCGCGCCGAGGAGCAGGATTACCTGCCGACCCGCCCGGTCGGCGGCACCTATTTTCCCGCCGGCGAGACGCGCCAGTTCATGTCCTGGGCCTATCCGCGCGGCGCGGTCAGCCAGGCCAGATGGAACGCGTTCGACACCGCGCGCAGCAGCCTGCGCGTCACGGCCTGTTACTGTTCGGTGCTCGGCGAATGCTGGACCTCGCACCTCGCCGCCGACGTGCCGCAACCGGTGCAGGCGTGCACGGCGGCGGGGCACGTCAACTTCCGGGAATCGCCGTCGGCGCCGGGCCGGTGACTGCTGCGCGTCCGCTAGCATGCCGGACTGGCGCGGAATAAGCAGGCGGCTTAGAAGGCTATTGGAGGCAGGCATGGTCGACATGGGAAGCTTGGTCGGCTCAATCCGCCGGTTCGGCCTGGTGGGGCCATCCTATGAGGTGCTCGGCCCGGCGGCGGCGGGCGAGACCGGCGCGCGCATGCGCATCCGGCTGATCGAGTCGGGCGAGGAGACGGACTACGCGCTGGCTCAACTGCTTGCCGACCCCGAAGAGGATTGATGTTCGCGATCGGCTTCGACCTTCTTGTCCATCAAACTGAAGCGAGCCACCCGAAGAGCGTCAGCCAAGCCTACGCCGATGTCGGCGCGGTGCTGAACCGTTACGGCTTTCAGCGCGTGCAAGGCAGCGTGTACGTTTCGCAAGGCGAGAGCCTGGTCAACGTCACGCTCGCGATGAACGCGCTCAAGGCGCTGCCCTGGTTCCCTGCCTGCGTGCGCGACATCCGGGCCTTCAAGGTGGAGCATTGGAGCGACTTTACCGATTTCATGAAGTCGTGACCGACGACCGCCTCCTCACCGCCGCCCGCAAGCCAGAGGACGCCGACGCCGCGTTGCGGCCGCGATCGCTCGACGACTTCGTGGGGCAACAGGCGGCGCGCGAGAACCTGCGCGTGTTCATTGCGGCGGCGAAGGCGCGGGGCGAGGCGCTCGACCATGTCCTGTTCTTCGGGCCGCCCGGCCTCGGCAAGACGACGCTGGCGCAGATCGTCGCACGCGAGATGGGGGTGGGGTTCCGCGCCACCAGCGGGCCGGTGATCGCCAAGTCGGGTGACCTCGCGGCGCTGCTCACCAACCTGGAGGACGGCGACGTCCTGTTCATCGACGAAATCCACCGGCTCCAGCCCGCGGTCGAGGAGGTGCTCTATCCGGCAATGGAGGACCGCGCGCTCGACCTCATGATCGGCGAGGGGCCGTCCGCGCGCAGCGTCCGCATCGACCTGCCGCGCTTTACGCTGGTCGGCGCCACGACGCGGCAGGGCCTGCTGACGACGCCGCTGCGCGACCGGTTCGGCATCCCGGTGCGGCTGCAATTCTATACGGTCGGGGAACTGACGCGCGTGGTGACCCGCGCCGCCGGGCTGCTCGGGCTTGCCGTCGCGCCCGACGGGGCGGCCGAGATCGCGCGGCGAGCGCGGGGAACGCCGCGGATCGCCGGGCGGCTGCTCCGCCGGGTACGCGATTTCGCCCATGCCGCCGGGCACGACCTGGTCGACGCGCGAGCCGCCGACGCGGCGCTGATCCGGCTGGAGGTCGACGGGCTCGGCCTCGACGCGATGGATCGGCGCTACCTCACCATGATCGCCGACATCTATCGCGGCGGCCCGGTCGGGGTGGAGACGCTCGCCGCCGGGCTGAGCGAGCCGCGCGACACGATCGAGGAGGTGATCGAGCCCTATCTCATCCAGCTCGGCCTGGTCGCCCGCACCGCGCGCGGGCGTTGCCTCAACGCGGGCGGGTGGAAGCATCTGGGGCTGCACCCGCCGGCGGGGTCGCAGGACGGGCTGTTCGATCGAGGAGAGGGCAAGTGACCGACGCCGCGACCGAGATCGACGCGCGGATCGCTGCGCTGGGCGACTGGCGCGGCGCCGCGCTGGCGCAGGTCCGCGCGGTCGTGAAACAGGCCCTGCCCGGCGTCGTCGAGGGGTGGAAATGGCGCGGCGTGCCGACCTGGGAACAGGACGGCATCCTGTGCACGGGCGAAACCTACAAGGACAAGGTCAAGCTGACCTTCGCCCACGGCGCGGCGCTGCCCGACCCGGCGGGACTGTTCAACGCCAGCCTGGAAGGCAATGTCCGCCGCGCGATCGACCTCCGCGACGGCGACACCGTTGACGAGGCGGCGCTCGCCGCGCTGCTGCACGCCGCCGCCGCGCTCAACGCCGCCCGCAAGCGGCGCTAGGCGTTGCGCTTGAGGCTCGCCTCCATCCGCGCGAGCTGGTCGGGCGTCGCGGCGGGCTGGCGCGCCTTCCACTGCGCATAGGGCTCGCCATGGATCAGGTCGCGGGCCGCGCCACGCGGTTGGCCCGCGGCATCCTCCACCCACTCGCTCAGGCAGTTGCGGCAGAAGCCCGCCAGCGCCATCAACTCTATGTTCGCGGCATCGGTACGATGCCGCAGGTGCCTGACCAGGCGGCGAAATGCGGCGGCGGCATGCGCGTCTTCGAGGACGTCGAGCGGGTCCATTCGTATTCTCCTGATTTGATCGCCTGACGCGAGCCGTTACAGCAGCCGCCGGGCGCAAGGATACTCGATGACCAAAGCCATCACGCCGCGTTCGCGCAAGGTCCGGATACTCGCTACGCTCGGCCCTGCATCGAGCACGCCCGATATGATCGAGCGGCTCTACCAGGCAGGGGCCGACGCCTTTCGCCTCAACATGAGCCACGGCGATCAGGCGGCCAAGGTGGCGCTGGTCGGCGCGATCCGCGCGCTGGAGAAACGCTATGGCCGATCGACGACGATCCTCGCCGACCTTCAGGGGCCGAAGCTGCGCGTCGGGCGCTTCGCCGGCGGCCGGGTCGAGCTGGTCAAGGGCGCGCGCTTCACCTTCGACCGCGACACCGCAGACGGCGACGGCACGCGGGTCGAGCTGCCGCATCGCGAGATCTTCGACGGGATCGAGGATGGCGCGCGGCTGCTGCTCGACGACGGCAAGCTGGTGCTGCGCGTCACCCGCCATGACGCTGGCCGGATCGATGCGACGGTGGAGGTCGGCGGCACGTTGTCGAACAACAAGGGGCTGAACGTTCCCGACGTGGTGGTGCCGATGGCGGCGCTGACCGAGAAAGACCGCAGCGACCTCGCCTTCGCGCTGGAGCAGGGTGTCGACTGGGTCGCGCTGTCGTTCGTCCAGCGGCCCGAGGACCTGATGGAGGCGCGCTCGCTGATTGGCGGGCGTGCGGCGCTGCTGGCGAAGATCGAGAAGCCCGCCGCGATCGACCGGCTGGAGGAGATCGTCGAGCAGTGCGACGGCGTGATGGTCGCGCGCGGCGACCTGGGCGTCGAGCTGCCGCCGCAGATGGTGCCGCCGCTGCAGAAGCGGATCGTCGAGGTCTCGCGGCGGATGGGGCGTCCGGTGGTCGTCGCGACGCAGATGCTGGAATCGATGATCAAGTCGCCGTCGCCGACCCGCGCCGAGGTGTCGGACGTGGCGACCGCGGTCTATGACGGCGCCGACGCGATCATGCTGTCAGCGGAGAGCGCGGCCGGCGACTGGCCGGTCGAATCGGTCGCAATGATGAACGCGATCAGCGACGCGGTGGAGCGCGACCCCGCACATGGCGACCGCATCCACTTCACCATCACCAAGCCCGACCCCACCACCGCCGACGCGCTGGCGGAGGCGGCGAAGAACATCGCGGTCACCGTCGGGGTGGCGGCGATCGTGTGCTACACCACCAGCGGTTCGACCGCGCGGCGGATCGCGCGTGAGCGGCCCTCGGTGCCGATCCTGGTGCTGACGCCGTCGACGGTGACGGCGCGCCGGCTGGGGCTGCTGTGGGGCACGCACGCGGTCCACACCCGCGACGTCGAGAGCTTCGAGGAGATGGTCGCCAAGGCCAAACGCATGGCGCTGCGCCACAACATCGCCCGCGCGGGCGACCGGATCATCGTGCTTGCGGGCGTACCGTTCAAGACGCCGGGCTCGACCAACGTGCTCCACGTCGTGCGACTGACGGGGGACGAGTTGAAGGGTTACGGCTGATAGGCGAGCGGGTGACGCAGGAGCTTGGCGTCGCGCGTGAGCAGCCTTGCCTGTAGGGCTTGTGTATGGGCCAGAAGCATTTCGTCAAACGGGTCGCCATGGGGCGGGTCGACGTCGAGCGTGATCGCTGTGTCCGCCGCCGTGAACGGATGGATCGATATGTCACGTGCCGCACAGAAGGCGATGGCATGTTCCGGGGGTGGGACGGAGAGCGGCTTGCCGCGGCGCCGCTCTGCCCGTCCCTTGATCCTCAGCTCCATCAGCGACAGGCCGGACACCAGCAACTCGTCCGCCGCTTCGATGGCGATGCCCTCGCGCGACGACAGCCTGCGCCGGTTCCCAAGCACCCAGATTAGGATTTGCGTGTCAAGCAACAATCTCACGCGTAAAGATCACCCCAGATCTCCCGATTGAACTCCTCGCTATCAAAATGCTTCTCGATCCACTCCGATGCCTCCGGAGACGGCGTCGGGATGCCCAGCCGTTCCTGAAGGCGGTCGAGCTCGTCCCAGTCCCACTTCGGCTTGGGGGGAGCAGGTGTCGGCGGGCCCAGTTCGGCCACCGCCTTGCCGTGCTTGGTGATCGTCACCCGCTCGCCGCGTTCGGCCGCCTGGATGGCGGCGGCGAACTGCGCGCGCGCTTCACGGACGGACATTTCCATTTGACGGCTCCTCTGCCCGATCGTGTACGCAATGTACGCATCTGGGGCAAGGTCGACATCAGGCCCACAGGCCGTCATGCTGCCGGTGGGAGCGTTGGGGCGGCAGATGAACGAATCCACGGTGGCACATGGACCGGAGCACCGGCTGGAGCGGCTGGTGTTCTTTTCGGACGCGGTGTTCGCGATCGCGATCACGCTGCTGGTCATCGACCTGCACGTGCCGCACCTGCGCGACGGCGCACCCGACAGCGCCTATTGGGCCGCGCTCGCCGATCTGGCGCCGCAGTTCACCGGCTTCTTCATATCCTTCTACGTGATCGGCTTCTTCTGGGCCGGGCACCACCGGACGATGGCGGCGGCGAGCCATTTCGCCCCCGACCTGACCGCGCCGACGATGATGCTGTTGTCGGCGATCGCCGCGGTGCCGTTCTTCACCGCCTTTGCCAGCAACAACCCCGGCACGCGGGTGCCGGTGTTCTGCTATTGCGGGTGGCTGCTCGTCTGCGGGCTAGCGAACCGGCGGCTGCAGACCGTGGTCACGTCGCCGCCGGTGCTAGACCCCGCGGTCACCCCGGCCGCCGTCGCGGGCATCCGCCGGCGCGGGACCGCGGTGATCCTGGGCGCGGCGACCGCGATGACGGCGGCGCTGGTGGTGCCGCTGGTGGCGCAGACCGCGCTGGCGACGATCCCGCTGTGGCGATGGGGGCTGGAGCGGCTGGCGGGCCGGGCGCGGGCGGCCGACGCGTGAGCCGGCCCCGGTTCGGCATCGACGCGCCGACCGCCGTCCGGAACCTGGCGCTGGCGGCGGTCTTCGCGGCGGCGGCGGCGCTCGCGACCCGCGGCCTCGCGCCGCTGGCGCCGCTGAGGCCGCTGGTGCCGACGCTGGCCGGGACCGCCGTCGCCTGTACCGCGATGACGGCGTGGATGCTGGTGTCCAGCCTGGTCCTCAAGCAGCGGCTGCGCGACCGGCTGCTGCGGGAGCGGCAGTGGCGCGGCGACGAGCGGGTGCTGGACGTCGGCTGCGGGCGCGGTCTGTTCGCGATCGGCGCGGCGGCGCGCGTGCCGCAGGGCAGCGTCGTCGGGCTCGATCGCTGGCAGGCGGCGGACCTGAGCGGCAACACGCCTGCCGCATTTCTCGCCAACGCTGCCGCCGCGGGCGTCGCCGGCCGGGTGACGGTGGAGACCGGCGACGCGACCGCGCTGCCGTTCGCGGACGACAGCTTCGACGTGGTCGGGTCGATGACAGTGATCCACAACATTCCCGCCGCCGCGGACCGCGACCGCGCGGTCGCCGAGCTGTGGCGCGTCACGCGATCGGGCGGGCAGATCCTGCTGTTCGATATTCGCCACGCGCGGACCTATGCGCGTCAGCTGCGCGCGCTGGGCGCCGAGCTGCGGCTGCGCGGGCCGATCCTGCTATGGGGCGTGGTCGGCTGGCGATTCAGCGCGACCAAGCCCTTGTAGCAGGCCGAGTTCCATCAGCTGCACGCGCAGGGTCGGTGCGTCGACGAAGTGCAGCGCGTGCAGCCCCATGGCGGCGGCTCCCGCTACGTTCGCCTCATTGTCGTCGATGAACGCGGCTTGCTCCGCCTCCAGGCCGAACCGGTCCAGCGCAAGCCGATAGATCGCGGCGTCGGGCTTCACCAGTTTCTCGTCACCCGACACGACGATGTCGCAGAAGCGGTCGAACATCGCCGCCTCTCGCGTCCGGAACGGCGGCCAGAACTCGTGACTGAAATTGGTGATCGCGTAGAGCGGCACGCCTGCCGCGTGGAGCTCGTCGACCAGCGCGGGCATGCCCTCTACCGGGCCGGGGATGGTGTCGAGGAAGCGCGGCGCCCACGCCTCGATCAATGTACGATGGGCGGGGTGCAGCGCGATCAGTTCGGCGGAGGTGTGGGCGAAATCGCGCCCCGCGTCGTGCTGGAAATGCCAGTCCGCGGTGACGACGTCGCGCAGGAACGCATCCAGCGTTGCCTCCTCCGCGATTAGGCGCTCGTAAAGGAAGCGGGGGTCCCAGCGATAGAGGACGCGGCCGACATCGAAGATGACGGCGGTGGGAGGAGTCATGATGCCGGTCTAGCGGAGGCCACGACACGGAAGTAAATGCCGCGTCGTCGAACAGGCCGGCGGCGCCGCCTGCCGGCCGTGGCTTCGCCCGCGATGTCGATCAGCGGCGGTAGTCGACGGGCTCAGCCCTGCCGCGCCTTGAAGCGGCGGTTGGTCTTGTTGATGACATAGGTGCGGCCGCGGCGGCGGATCACGCGGTTGTCGCGATGGCGGTCCTTCAGCGACTTCAGCGAATTGCGGATCTTCATGGGAAAGCTTCTTCTCGAACGGGCCGGAAATCGGAAAGGCGTCCGCCTATGGACGGGGGGGCGCAAAGTCAACCGCGACGGAGCCGCGCCTGACCTCGCGCGTTACGACCGGGTAATGAAATCAAGGAACATCCTCATCATGCGCGCGCTCGCCGTCCTGTTCGCCGCCACCTCGCTCGCCGCCTGCGCCACGACCGGCGGCGCGGGGGCGGGCACGCCTGCCGACGTCATCCGCTATCACCTGGGCGAGCCGCTGCCGCGCGGCACGGTGATGGTTCAGCCGGCTGCAGGCGGCGATGGGCTGGCGTATCAACCCTTTGCGGACGCCGTGTCACGGTCGCTCGGCGGCGCGGGCTATGCTGCGCCGGTGCCGGGCGGCGACGTGCAGTTCATCGCCGAGGTCTCCGTCGCCCGGGTAAGCCGAGCCGAGCATCGCCCGCCCCCCTTCTCGATCGGCCTGGGGGGCGCGACCTTCGGCGGCGGGCGCAACAGCGGTTTCGGGCTCGGCGGCGGGGTCGACGTGCCGGTTGGCCGCGGCCGCACCGTCATCTTCGACAGCACCGAATTGTCGGTCCTGATCAAGCGCCGCGCCGACCAGTCGCCGGTGTGGGAAGGCCATGCTCGCACGGTCGACCGGCAGACCGCCGACAAGCAGGTGCTGGCGGACAAGCTGGCACGCGCGCTGTTCACGGGGTTCCCCGGCGAGTCCGGCCGCACTATCACGGTGAGATGACCTACATCAAATCTACAGCGGCATGAGCCTGGCCATCAACACCGCGTTCGACGGCGGCAATATCCGGGTCGCCGGCATCGAAGGCGATCGTGTCGACCTCGAGATCCTTACCGACAAGGACTCCGATTTCTTTCAGTGGTTCTATTTCCGCGTCGCGGGCGCGGCGGGGCGGACGCTTACCTTCAGGCTGCTCAACGCGGGCAAATCCGCCTATCCGTTCGGCTGGCCGGGGTACCGGACCCGCGCCAGCACCGACCTCGAGCACTGGCGCCAGACCGACACCAGTTATGTCGACGGCGTGCTCGAATGGCGCTGGACCTTCGCCGGCGAGCTTGCCTGGTTCGCTTATTTTGCACCCTACACAATGGCGCAGCACGCGGCGCTGGTCGCGCGCACGGCGGCAAAACCGGGGATCGTGCATCGCGAGCTGGGACGGAGTTTGGACGGGCAGGCGATCGACTATTTCCGGCTCGGCTCCGGTGAAAAGCAGGTCTGGCTTTACGCGCGCCAGCATCCGGGTGAGTCGATGGCCGAGTGGTGGATGGAGGGCGCGCTCGACTGGCTGACCAGCGACCCCGCACGGCCGCTGCTCGACGCCGCTACCGTCCATGTCGTGCCGAACATGAACCCCGACGGCACGCGGCGCGGGCACCTGCGCACCAATGCGGCCGGCGTGAACCTAAACCGCGAATGGCACGCGCCGTCGGCCGGGCGCTCGCCCGAAGTGCTGTGCGTGCGCGATGCGATGGACGCAACGGGCGTCGACTTCGCCATCGACGTCCATGGCGACGAGGCGATCCCGGCCAATTTCATCGCGGGCTATGAGGGCATTCCATCCTGGACCGAGGATCACGGCGCCAAGTTCTACGCCTTTGGCGACGCGCTGGCGGCGCACACGCCCGACTTCCAGGTTGGCCGCGGCTATGAAAAGGCGAGCGCGGGCAATGCCAACCTTTCAATGTCGACCAACCAGCTTGCCGAGCGGTTCGGGGCGGTAGCGGTGACGCTGGAGATGCCGTTCAAGGATCACGACCCGAATCCCGATGCTGAGTTTGGCTGGTCGCCCGAGCGGTCGAAGGCATTGGGGGTCGCGTGCCTGGAGGTGCTGGCGGGAATGATCGAAGAGATTTGAGCAGCCGTCGGGCGGTGCTACGCCGGGTCAATGAACGTCTGGCGCAGACTGCTGACGTGGCTGGCGGTGCATCCGAGGCCCGCCACCCGTTGGCCGGTACTTGTCCCGGGTGAGTTCCTGGGCCGAGCGGCGCTCGTCTCACGCTTTGCCGAGCGGCGGGCGGTGATCGGCTATATGGATGCGAGCGGGCAGCCTACCCTGCGCATGGTGACGTTCGACGAATTGCTGGACCAGAACGGTCACCGCTATTTGTCCGGCTATTGCCACGAACGGTTCGATCGACGCCATTTCCGGCTCGACCGGATCACCTTCATGCATCGCTACGGCACGGGCGAGCATGTCGAGCCGGCGCGCGAAGTCGCGCGCTGGCTGCAGGGTGCGTAACCACTCCCGGCCATCGGCTGCCTTCGCGCCAGCGGTCGGATCACGCGAGGGCGGCTGAGCGGCTATGCCGCCCTTCGTTCAAGCGCCGTGACGGCTTCGGCCATCAGCTGCGCGATGATCTCGGCGAGCGGTTCTTCCTTTGTGACCATGCCGACCGACTGGCCCGCCATCACCGAGCCGTGTTCGACATCGCCGTCGATCACCGCGCGGCGCAGCGCGCCCGCCCAATAATGCTCGATCTGGAGCTGTGCCTCCGCCATCGCGACGCCGCCCTCGTCGAGCGACTGCGCCACCTCGCGCTGCTTGGCGGTGAACAACTCGCCGCCGGCGTTCTTCAGTGCGCGCACCGGGATGACGGGCAGCCGCGGGTCGATCTGCACGCTCGCCACCGCGTCACGCGCCGACGCGCGGATGAAGGCACGCTTGAAATTGGGGTGCGCGATAGATTCGGTCGCACACACGAAGCGTGTGCCGAGCTGTACCCCCGCCGCACCCATGTCGAGATACCCCGCGATCGCCTCGCCGCGGCCGATTCCACCGGCCACGAAGACCGGCACCGTCTCGCCGATCTCGGGCAGCATCTCCTGCGCCAGCACGCTCGTCGAGACCGGGCCGATATGCCCGCCCGCCTCCATCCCCTCGATCACCAGCGCATCGACGCCCGAGCGGATCAGCTTCTTCGCCAGCGCCAGCGTCGGCGCGAAGCAGATCACCTTCGCGAACGTCCTGATCGCCTCCAGCGACCCCTTGGGCGGCAACCCGCCGGCGAGCACGACATGGCCGACACCGTGCTTAGCGCAGATGGCGATCAGCGCCGTCAGGTCGGGATGCATGGTGATCAGGTTGACGCCGAACGGCCGGCCGGTCAGCGCCTTGGTGGCGGCGATCTCGCGGTCGAGCAGCTCGACCGTCATCGCCCCGCACGCGATCACCCCGAACCCGCCCGCGTTCGACATGGCCGCGACCAGATTGCGCTCGCTGACCCAGGACATCGCGCCCGCCATGATGGCATAGTCGCAGCCGAGGAACTGCGCCCCGCGCGCCATGCGGGCGCGAAGGCGGGGGTGGGCGGCGGCGAGGCTTGTCATCGCCGCGGCCTAGCGGCACGCTTGCCGCACGGGCAACCCCGGCAACGTGGACGACCGGCATGACTAGTTCCGACAACGGGCTCGACCGCTGGCTGGCCGACATCGCGGACGGCCACGCGACGATGAGCCAGCGCGGCCCACGCTGGGTCGAGAAGAACGGCGGTCTTGACGCGATCGTCGCCGCCGCCAGGGCCCGCGGCGTCCACCTGCTGCGCCTGACCGATGACGAGGGCAAGGTGCTGATCGCGGCGAGCCGGGAGGCGTTTGAGACGCTGTGCTGACCTTATCTGTTAGCCTCAGTCGCGCCCGTCTTTAGCTGCCATGGTTTCGGCTCGCCTCCTTGTCAGCCGCCAATCATCCGGTAGTCGGTCCCGCGTTCCGGCGGCGAAAGCGCGAGGTCCGTGCAGATGATCTTCCCACAAGATCGTATCGCCTCGCCCCCTGGATGCGTTTCGGAGCTGCGCCGCCACCTCGGCAGGCCAAGCCAGATACATTCTAGGCAATTCGTCGTCAGGCACGTCCGCGAATTGCACGAGGCAAATGGCGGTTTGAAACGTGTGACGGGCAAGCCACCGATCGGCCGCGCCGTGACAGTCCGCGCGGATTTCGTTCGACAGATATGATTGGGTTAGGCCCCAGCCACCATCTTGGCTGCCCTTCACCGAAAGCTTGAGCATGTCGTCGCCCCGAGCGGCGATTAGATCGTACTCAGGTTGATTCGCGCCATATAGGACCGATACATCATGAGAATGGGGCGAACTGTGCCGCGACGGTCGCTTCTGCAGCGGTCGCGACATGCCACGATGACCCAAACCGCTTCACCCCGCATCCAGCCCGTACGCCGTGTGCAGCACGCGCACCGCCAGCTCGGTCTCGTCCTCGTCGATCAGCACGGAGACCTTGATCTCGCTGGTCGAGATCGCCTGGACGTTGATGCCGCGCTGGCCCAGCGTCGTGAACATCGTCGACGCGACGCCCGCGTGGCTGCGCATGCCGACGCCGACGACGCTGACCTTCGCGACGCGGGTGTCGTGGAGCAACTCGTCATAGCCGATCGCGTCCTGCGCCTGCGTCAGTGCGTCGAGCGAGCGGGGCAGGTCCGACTGCGGCACGGTGAAAGTGACGTCGGTGGAGCCGCCGCTCTGATGCGCGACATTTTGGATGATCATGTCGACATTGATCCCGGCGTCGGCCAGCGGCGCGAAGATGGCGGCGACCGCGCCGGGCTTGTCGGGCACGCGGGTCAGCGTGATCTTGGCCTCGTTCTTGTCATGCGCGATGCCGGTGATGAGCTGGCGTTCCACGTCCCCAAGTTCCTCTTCACTGACGATAAGGGTACCGGGCAGGTCGCCGGCCATCGGCGCATCGGGACCGGTGAAGGACGACAGCACCTGCACGCGGACGCGTTCCTTCATGGCAAGCCCGACCGAGCGCGTCTGCAGCACCTTGGCGCCGACGCTGGCGAGTTCCAGCATCTCCTCATAGGTGACGCGGGCGAGCTTGCGCGCGCGCGGCACGATGCGCGGGTCGGTGGTGTAGACGCCGTCGACATCGGTGTAGATGTCGCAGCGGTCTGCGCCGAGCGCCGCCGCGACCGCCACTGCCGAGGTGTCGGAGCCGCCGCGGCCCAGCGTCGTGACGCGGCCGCCCCCATCTTCCGTCACACCCTGGAAACCCGGAATGACCGCGACCTCGCCCGCCGCCCAGCCCGCCTCGATCGCGTGCGCGTCGACCGTCCGGATGCGCGCCTTGGCATGCGCGGCGTCGGTGCGGATCGCGACCTGGCTGCCCAGCCAGCTCCGCGCCGGCACACCCGCAGCCTGCAACGCGATGGCCAGCAGTCCGCTCGTCACCTGTTCCCCCGAGGCGACGACGACGTCGTACTCGCGCGGATCGTAGAGCGCGGACGCCTCGCGGCAGAAGCCGACCAGCCGGTCCGTCTCGCCCGCCATCGCCGACACGACCACGGCAACCTGGTTGCCCGATTCGGCTTCGCGCTTCACGCGCGCGGCAACGCTGCGGATGCGCTCGATCCCGGCCATCGAGGTGCCACCGAACTTCATCACGATCCGGGCCATCGGTGGTTCGGCAAGTCCCTTGGGGTGGCGGCGGCGCCCTGTTAGGGACGACGCATGACCGAGGCAACCACCGTGGACGCGCGCGAGGCGGCGCATTTCGGCGCGATGGCGGCGGACTGGTGGGATCCGAAGGGGTCGTCCGCGCCGCTCCACCGGCTCAACCCACCGCGGCTGGCCTATCTGCGCGCGCGCATCGACGCGCAGTGGGGCGGTGACGCGGCGGGCTTCACGCCGCTTGCGGGCAAGCGCGCGCTCGACGTCGGTTGCGGCGCCGGGCTGCTGGCGGAGCCGTTGTCGCGGCTGGGCGCAGCCGTGACGGGCGTCGACGCGTCGGCCGAGGTGATCGCGGCGGCGCGGGCGCACGCAGGCACGCTGCCGATCGACTACCGGGTCTGCGCTATCGAAGACCTTGGCGACGAACGGTTCGACCTCGTTTCCGCGATGGAGGTCATCGAGCACGTCGCTGACACGGGCGCGTTCGTGCGGGGGCTGGCGGGGGCGCTGGCGGAGGGCGGCCTGCTGGTGCTGTCGACACCCAACCGGACGGCGCTGTCGCGGCTGCTGCTGGTCGGCGCGGCGGAGGCGACCGGGCAGATCCCGCGTGGGACGCACGATTGGAACAGGTTCCTAACGCCTGACGAATTAACCGGGCTGCTCACGCGGGCGGGGCTGAAGGTCGTGGACGTACAGGGGTTGGCGTTCACGCCGGGGCGTGGGTTTCACCTGAGCGAAAGCACGGCGCTGGATTATTTCGTGACGGCGGCGCGTGGCTGAGGCAAGTCCCTCCCCGGCACGGGGAGGTGGCGTGCGCGCTGCCGACGCAGGGGGCTTGCCGCCCGCTGTCCAGCTCGCAGCCAGCCCCCCCCACCAGGCCGCTGCGCGAAGCAGCCCCCCTCCCCGTGCCGGGGCGGTGTTGGGTTGGTTTGCGCTAGCACTGCTGCTCGCCGCCCTCGCGCTTCTGCACCCGATCGACCACGACGAGTCCCAGTATGTCGCCGCCGCCGTGCTGGCGGCGCACGGGCTGCTGCCCTATCGCGACTTCGCTTATCTGCAGACGCCGCTGCAGCCCTTTCTGCTGGCGCCGGTCACATGGACGGCGGGCCGGTTCGCCTGGCCGGTGCTCAGGATCGTCAATTCGTTGTTCGGGGCGGTGGCGATCCGCTGCGTGTTCGGGGCGGCGCGGGAAATCGCCGGCCGGCGGACGGCGCTGGCGGCGGCGGCGCTGTTCGGCTGCACCGACATCCTGCTGTTCGCCGCCGGGACGGCGCGCAACGACGCGCTGCCCGCCGCCTGCCTTGCGGGAGCGCTGTGGCTCGCGATACGGGCGGAGCGAGCGCGGGGTAGCCGCTGGCAGGCGGTCGCGACCGGGCTGCTGCTCGCCGCGGCGGCGGCGGCGAAGCTATCCTATGCACTCCCCGCGATGGTCTATGGTATGTGGGCGCTGTGGCAGCACCGGCGCCATCGGCCGCTGTTCGTGATGCTCGGCGCCGCGCCGGTGGGGCTGTTCGTTGCCTGCATGTGGCGGCTGAGCCCGCAGGCGTTCGGCTTCGACGTGTTCACCTTTCCGGTGGCCGGCCCGGCGGACTTCTACGCCGATCGGCCGTGGAAGCTGTCGCGCGCGGCCAAGCTGGCCGATACGGTCAAGTTCCTGGCGCTCGGTCCGGCACTGGTCGCCTTGCTGATGGTCGTGCGGCGGCGGATGCCCGCGCTGCTGGTACTGCTGACGGTGGCCGGCCTGATCGCGGCGATGCTGCCGACGCCGGTGTGGCGGCAGTATTTGCTACCGATGCTGCCGCCGCTGTTCGTGCTGCTCTCGCACCGCTGGGGGCGGACGCCGCCTGGTGCGGCGGTGCGCGCGCTAATGGGAATGTTCGCGGTCGCCGGGCTCGCGCCGACTGCCGTCGCGCTGGCGAGCGGGCAGCCTTCGGTCTTCGCCGCGATGCGGGAGATGGCGGCGGTGCGCGCGGCGATGGATCGTGCCGGTGCCGCGGGGCCGGTCGCGACGCTGTCGCCTCAGTTCCTCGCCGCAACCGGCCGCCTGCCCGACCCTCGGTTCGCGACCGGACCGTTCTATTTCCGCAGCCGCTCGCTCCAGCCGCCCGGCGGCGAACTGGTGCAGCATGTCATCTCCGCACGGGCGCTGCCCTGCGTCCCGTTGCCGCGCATGGTTCTGGTGGGCGGCGAGGGCGTGTGGACCAGCGGCGATCCGCGCCTCGATGCCCTGCTCGCCCTGGCCGCAACCCAGCGCGGCTATCGCGGCGTTCCCGTCGGCCGCTGGACGCTGTACGTCCGCTAGGCGGCAAGCCGCTTCGCCGCCAGACCCTGCGCATAATGCGCAACGAGCGCCTCGGCATGGTCCTCGTCGGAGCGGACCTGCCGCGCCGCCAGCGCTGCCGCCGCCCGCACCTCGCGCTGGTCGCGCGCGAAGAAGCGTTCGATCGCCGCCGCACAGGCTACCGGATCGCCGCCCGCATAGGTTTCGGCATAGGCCGGATCGGACGCCTCGAACGCGCCGCCCTCGTCCGGCACGATCAACGGCGCACCGCTCGCCAGCGCCTCGTACGCGACCAGCCCGAACGGCTCAGACGAAGCGCCGTGGATCAGCGCATCGGCGCTCGCCATCAGCTGCGCCAGCCGGCGCCGGTCATAGACGGGGCGGAACAGCCGCACATGCGGCCCCTCGCCGACATGCTTCGCCAGCAGCTTGGTCGCCATGCCTTGGCCGACCAGCGCCAGCCCGACCGGCAGCCTCGCGCCCGCGCGCACCGCTGCGTCGATCACCACCGGCCATCGCTTTTCGCGATGATGCCGCCCGATGCCGAGCAGCAGGTGCGCGTCCGCCGGCAGCCCGCACTGAGCCAGCAGCCCGACGCGCAGCTCCTCGTCGCGCAGGCTCGGCGAGAAATGATGCCGTTCGATCCCCAGCGTCATGGTCGCATCGACCCGAACCCCGCGCCGCTGCATCCGCTTGGTAAGCGCCGGGCCGTTGGTGACCACCGTGTCGAAGCGTTCGAGGAAGCGACTCTGGTAGCGGTCGTACCAGGCGAAGGCGCGTTCGATCCGTTCGGGCTTCGCGAAACGGTCGAGATAGGTCTTCGGATACGCCTCCAGATTGTCGCCGTGCATGAAATAGGATTTCAGCACCGGCCGCCCATGCCTAGGCTGCCAGTCGGCGACGATCCAGGCGGGACGCCAGGGTGAGCAACATTCGACCACGTCGGGATCGAAGCGATCGAGCAGCGCGTGGATCGGCTCGGCATGCCAGAACAGGCCGTAGTTGCTGTCGAACGGCATCGGCGGCGACTTGCGGTAAATGATGCGCCCCCCGCCGGGCCGCTCCTCCTCGCGATCCTCCCGCCCCGGCGCTACGACAATCAGTTCGTGACCGCGGTCGGCCAAGATCGCGATCTTGCGGTCGACATAGGTCCTGATCCCGCCGCCGGTGGGCGAGTAGAACTCGTTGATGTCGACGATGCGCATTCGGCGTCAGTCGTTCATCGGGCCGAAGCCCGACAGGCCGTGGAGATACTGCGCGCGGATGTTGACCTGCATGATGCCGGCCGGCACGTCGATCGTCGCCTGCTGCACGTGCGGGCGCGAACGGCCGAGCCGGGCGTTGGACGCGAAGCCCGCGCCGTCCGACCAGATCGAGAACTTGTTTCTGCCGTCGCGATTATGCGTGAACAGCAGCGCGTAGCGGCCAGGATGCGGCACGCGGACGCACATCTGCACCGCGCCCGAGGCAGGGGCCGGCGCGCGGACGCGGCGGAACACCTTGCCCTCGCGGATCAGGTCGCGATCGTCGCGCAGGAAATCCTGCTCGTTAGCGGGGTATAGCTCCAGCTTGAGCTCGCCGCTGCGGTCCTTCAGGCCGATGATCGTCGCCAGCACCGCCGGTCCCGCGCCGCCAGTGCATGCCGCCGCATCGCCGCCGAGCACACTCGCCTGCGCCTGGGCAGCGGGCGCGGCGACGCCCAGAAGCAGGGCCGAAGCTGCGAGCGTTCTCACCATTGTCTGTCTTTCCTGATCAGCCCGTACAGGCCGAAGCCCACGAGCAGCACGATATTGGCGACCAACGTTAGCGCGCCGAAGAAGGACAGATGCTGAACGAGCGCACCGCCGATCAGCATGTTGGCGAGCAACGGGAACAGCACTTCCTTGTTGGGGATCAGCGGCAGGCGGAAAACCAGCATCTTCGCCGCCGCCAGCATCAGCCACATCGCGATCGCGATGTGGGGCATCGCGAAATGCCAGGCGAGGACGGTGAAGACGTTGCTGGCGACCACCCGCGCGCAATGGATGCCGAACACGTCCCACAAGGCACGCGACGGCAGCGAGAAGACCCGGCGCGAGAAGATGACGAACGGCAGCGAGATGCCGATCAGCAGCACCGCCGACCATAAGGCGGTATGATATTGCTGCGGCGTCAACAGGTCGCGCGCAAAGGGCAGGGCAGCGGCGACGAGCACCAGCGTGATCGCGTTGCCCGCCATTGCCGACAGGATCGACACATCCTTCACGGCGCCGAAAGGGGCGGCGACCAGCCGCGTCCGCTGCCGCGCCCAGGCGTAGAAATACGCCTCGCCCGAATAATTGACGAGGACGTCGTTTGCGATACGCTTCTTGAGCAGCGCAACCAGCCCGCTGGGCGGGATGCCCCACAGCTTGCGGAAGATGAGGTAATCGCCGACCGGCAGCGCCAGGTAGAAACACGCGAAGCACAGATAGAATAGCGGGTTGTGCGGCACCGATGCGGTCAGCCCGGCGAGCCCGCGACGGAAGAGCTGCACCGCCAGCCCCGCAACCATCGCGACCGTCAGTGTTCCCGCCAGCACCGCCGGCCAGCGCCGCACCACCGGCGTCAGCGGCTCAAGCCCGGGCAGCGCGGGCGGCACGGCGGCCGGAATGGCGTCGGGGGCGAGAGCGGTCATGCGACGGGGGTGGACCTGACGGGCGGAGGATAGAGGAACCTACCAAGCAAAATGGGTCGAAGCCATGGCGGGTTCCCTGTAGCGGGTCCGGCGTGACTGCGACACACATCCTTACCTACGCCCGCGACCTGACCGGCGGCGGGGTCGAGCGCGCCATGCTGCGGCTGGCTGGGGGGTGGCTGGCGGCGGGGCGGCGGGTGACGCTGGTGATCGGGCGGGCGCAAGGACCGCTGCGCGCCGAGCTGCCGGCGGGCATCGAGCTGGTCGAGCTGGGCGGACCGCTCCGGGTGGTGACCGCCGCGCTGCCGCGCGAGGTGCGGGCGCGGCGGCCCGACGTGATCTTCTGCGCGGGCAACCAATATACCGGCATTGCGCTGCTGACCCGGCTGCGCTTGGGACGCGCATGTCCGCCGATCGTCGCGAAGATGTCCAATGCGGCGCGGCGCGGCGATCATGGCCGCATGGTCGATGCGGGGCACCGGGTCTGGCTGCGGCTGCACGGGCGCTTCCTCGACTGGCTGGTTGCGATGACGCCCGCGACCGCGACCGAAGCGGCAGCGGCTACGAGGATGGCGGGGCGGACCAGCGTCATCCCCAACCCGCCGCCCGTCCCGCTCGGCGCGCCGCCGCCGCCGCTGCCGCCCGGCCGGTTCGTGCTGGGGGTCGGGCGGTTGGCGGGGCAGAAGCGCTGGGACCGGCTGATCGCCGCGATGCCCTTGCTGCCGGAGGTCGAGGTGGTGATTTTGGGCGAAGGCACCGAACGCGCGGTGCTGGGGCGCCAGGCGGCGGCATTGGGCGTGGCGGCGCGGCTGCACCTGCCCGGCCATGCCGCTGATCCGCTGGGCGCGATGGCGCGGGCGGCGGTGCTGGCGCTCACCTCCGATTACGAGGGCGTGCCGGGGGTGCTGCGCGAGGCGCTGTCGGTGGGCACGCCGGTGGTGGCGACCGAGGCGAGCCCGGCGGTGCGCGAGATCGTCGCCGATCCGTCGCTGGGCAGCGTGGTGGCGCGCGACGATGCACCGGGACTGGTGACGGCGCTGAGATACTGGCTAGGGGAAACGGAACGGCCCATGCCGGTGCCGATGCCGGGAAGCGACTCGGTGGCGAAGTATCTGGCGCTGTTCGACGGTCTAGTCGGGGGCTGATGCCTCAATCCATGCGGCCGTCCAGCCGCTCGGCGCGGCGCTCTAAGACTACCTTTGCCATCGCGACGAACGAATCCGCCAGCGCCAGGCCCAGCAGCCCGAACAGCGAACTTGCCAGGATCTGCCCACCCAGCGTCATCGCCGGCGGCAGGTCGACCGTCTTGCGCGCGACGGTCGGGTTGAGGATGTAGCCGTCGAACGCCTGCACCGCGAGATAGGTCCCGATCGCCCAAAGCCCTTTGTCGGTTCCGGCGCTGAACCCGACGGCGACCATCAGCACGCCCGAGATGAACGAGCCGATATTGGGAATGAACGCCAAGGTCCCGGTGATGATGCCGAGCAGCGCCGCCAGCGGCACGCCGCCAAGCCACAGGGCGACGCAGGTCAGCGCTCCCTCCGCCCCCATCCCCATCAGCTTGCCCGCGAGGAGGCGGCGAAGCGTAAAGGCCATCCGGCCGGTCGTCAGCGCGAATTCGGCCCGCGACGCCTGCGGCACCAGCCACGCCACCCCGCGCTCATAGACCCGCGGCTCGGCGGCGAAGAACAACCCCAGCACCAGGATGAAGAACATGGTGGTGAGCGCGCCGACCGCCGTGCCGACCCAGCTGGTCAGCCGCCCGACCGAAGACAGCGCCTGGCGTGCAATGCCGCCGATGTCCGACGTTCCGGGCATGATCCCCTGCTGCGTCGCCCAAGCGGTGACACGCTCTGTCTGGCCCTCCAGCCGCGACCGCAACTGCTCGACCTGCTGCGTCAGGCCTACCCCCATGAGGTAAAACGTGCCCGCGATGAACGCGATCGCGCCAACCACGACGATAAGGAGGCGCAGCCCGCGCCCGATCTTCAGGTGGCGACCGAGCAGTCGCACGCCGCCGTCGAACAGCACCGCCAGCACGATGCCGGCGCCGATGATGAGGAGCTGCTGGATGAGGAGCACGACCAGCGCGGCGACCGCGGCGGCGGCGAACCAAACCCGGACCTTCTTCAGCTCCTCGCGCGTGACGGGATCGCGGATCTCGTTGGGGCTGGCGCCGGGCTCGATCGCGGCGGGCGCCTCGACGCGCTGCGCTTCGCTCATCTTGCCTGCGTCGCGTGGAGTGACGTTCCCGCCCGCCCGCCGCGGAAGGACGTGAACCAGGTCAGTGGGTTCCATGTCGTCGAACCGTCGAGCGAGAAAGTGATGAACTCCGCGCGCCCGCCGATATTCTCATACGGCACCGCGCCGCCCAGTCCCTGCTGCGACAGCTGAAAGCGACTGTCCGCGGAGCGGTCGCGGTTGTCTCCCATCAGGAAGACATGGTCCGGCGCGACCGTCACCGGGCCGTATTCATCGCCCTGGCTCGGGCCCAGCTCGACGGTGTCGTAACGACGCCCGCCCGGCAGCGTCTCCGTCACCACCGGCAGGTGGCAGGTCCAGCTGCCGTCGGCGGCACGGCGGCGGACGTCCTGATTGTAGCCGCCGCTGTCGCACGTCTCGGTCCCGTCAGGCGCGAGGACGCCGCCATATTCGGGCAGGTCGACGTAGTGGAGCGCGCCGCGCTGCAGCGGCCTGCCGTTCAGGATCACGACGCCGTCGTGCACCGCGATCGTGTCGCCGGGCAGGCCGATGACGCGCTTGATGTAATCGTTCTGCGTCCCCGGTGGCGTCACAATGACGACATCGCCGCGCGCGGGCAGACGGCCCAGCAGGCGGCCGTGGATGAAGGGCAGCCCGACCGTCCAGCTCTGTTCGGGCTCACGCAGCACGACGCTGCGGAAGATCGCGACCGGGTTGGGGATGGTCGGCGACACGAACGACCAGCCATAGGCATATTTCGTCACCACCAGCCGGTCGCCGACCTCCAGCCCCGGCAGCATCGATTCGGATGGGATGTAGAAGGGCTTGGCGATGAACGAGTGAAAGCCGAGCACGACCAGCAGCAGCCAGAAGATGCCCTTGAGTTCGCCCCACCAGTCGGTGCCGCGCTTGACGGCCGGCGTCTCTTCACCAACGGCGGGATCGGCCGCGGAGGTTTCTGGAACGGCGGCGTCGGTCATCGGGGCGTGCTTTCGGGAACCGCTTCGATGATCACAAAGGCCTGCGCCCAGGGGTGATCGTCGGTCATGGTCAGATGGACGCGCGCGACGTGGCCCGCAGGCGTGATCGCGTCAAGCCTCGCGCGGGCACCGCCGGTCAGCGCCAGCGTCGGCTGGCCCGACGGCGCGTTGACGACGCCGATGTCGCGCATGAAGACGCCGCGTTTGAAGCCGGTACCGACCGCTTTCGAGAATGCCTCCTTGGCGGCGAAGCGTTTGGCCAGCGTGCCCGCGCGGGTGAAGGCCCGCCGGTCGGCGCGGGCGATCTCGGCGGCGGTGAAACAGCGCTGCTCGAAGCGGGCGCCGAACCGCGCGAGCGACGCCGCGATGCGCTCGATCGAGCAGAGATCGGAGCCGAGGCCGAGAATCATGCCCATGCCCCTCCCCGTTCACGGGGAGGTGGCGCGCCGCGCAGCCGCGTGACGGAGGGGGTTCGCCACAGGCGGAACGAGGCTGGAGAGCCCCCTCCCCCACCGCCGCTGCGCGACGGCGGTCCCCCTCCCCGTGAACGGGGAGGAGCGATGTCAGCCACGCGCGGCATCCATCGCCGCCCGCATCGCCCGCACCGCTTCGCCCAACCCGACGAACAGGGCGTCGGCGATCAGCGCATGGCCGATGTTGAGCTCCAACACCTGGGGAATCGCCGCGATCGGGGCGACGTTGGCGACGGTCAGCCCGTGGCCGGCATGAACCTCGATCCCGCTCTTCGCCGCCAGCGCCGCCGCGTCGCCAAGGCGGCGCAGTTCTGCCGCCTGCGCATCACCGGTCAGCTCGGCATAGCGGCCGGTGTGGAGCTCGACGACGGGCGCGCCCAGGCGGATCGCGGCCTCGATCTGGGCGGGCGCGGGCTCGATGAACAGCGACACGCGTATCTGCGCTGCTGCCAATTCACGCACCAGCGGCGCCAACCGATTGTGCAGCCCGGCCGCGTCGACGCCACCCTCCGTCGTCCGTTCCTCCCGCTTCTCCGGCACGATACACGCCGCGTGCGGCCGATGGCGGAGCGCGATCGCCAGCATCTCCTCGGTCGCCGCCATTTCCAGGTTGAGCGGGATCGGCAGTTCGGCGCTGAGCCGCTCGATGTCGGCATCGGTGATGTGCCGCCGGTCCTCGCGCAGGTGCGCGGTGATCCCGTCCGCGCCCGCCTCGGCGGCGATCAGCGCCGCGCGGACCGGGTCGGGATAGTCGGTCCCGCGCGCGTTCCGCACGGTCGCGACGTGATCGATGTTGACGCCCAGACGCAGGGTCATTCGCTCAACTCCTCCCCGGTACGGGGAGGGGGACCGCCGCCGAAGGCGGTGGTGGAGGGGGCCCGCCACAAGCGCGCCGCTCGTGGCGGGCCCCCTCCGTCACACGGCTTCGCCGCGCGCCACCTTCCCGTTCCGGGGAGGAGCAGGTTGCCCTCAACACGCCGCCGCGCTCAGCAGGTCGTAGGCGAAGCCGCGCCCCTGCCACACCTCGCCGACCGTAAAGTCGTCGGCCGAGCGGTTGGTGAAGAAGACCACTGCGATCCCATCGTCGGGCAGGATGAAGTTGCGCGCCTGCACCCCCCAGATCTCGCCGTCGCGCTGGACGATCCGCTTTGGCGCGGCGCAGCCGTGGAGCGGGCCGGGGAACACCCACTGCCCCAGCGCTTGATAAGAGCCGTGCCCTTCCGGCCGCCAAAGCTCGGCAAGCGCGGCAGGCGGGAGCAGCCGGCCGGTCATCAGCGACCGGTCGAAGGCCCACACCGCCCGCGCCGTCCCCATCAGCCCGCCCGCCGCGCCCCAGCTGGCGAGCTGGAAGTGCGGCTCGGGCGCGCCGTGGACGAAGCCGGGTACGCCGATCTCGTCCGGTCGCGCCATTGCCATACCGGTGGGCCAGGCGAGCGGTCGTCCCGACCGCCGCATATAGGCGTCTGCGACCAGGTAATCGCAGTTATTATAGGAGAATGGTGCGGCGGCGACCGACGTCTTGCTCCAGCACAGCCGCGTTCCGCCCGCGCCGTTCGGGTCGGCAGCGTAAAAGCCCGGCACACCGCCCGCGCCGACGGGCGTCGTATCCGGGTTGAACAGCCCGCTATGGTGGGTCAGCAGCTGGCGCACCGTCACGTCCCCGAAAGGGGGATAGGGGTCGCCCGGAGATACCGCCGGATCGCGCCGTATCTCCACCATCGGCGCCGCCGCCGTATCCAGCATCGGCAGCGGCAGCGAGCGGACGATCAGCGCCGCGGTCACCTGCTTGGTGACGCTCGCCAGCCGCCACCGCTCGCCCGCGACATGCGGCGCGCCGCCGCCGGGGCGGACCGTGCCATAGGGACGGTCGAGCAGCACCTGGCTGCCGCGCGCGACGAGCACCTCGCCCGCAAGGTTGTAGCGGCGCGCGACGGCGTCGACGGCGGCGATCACCTCCGCGGTCGAGCGTGGGCGCGCTTCCGCCGTTCGTCCCGCGCTTGTCGAGGGCGTCACCGTTGCCCGGGCGGGAGCCTGTGCTTCGACGGGCGCGGCCAGAACGGCGCAAAGTCCGAGGACGACGGCAAGCAGCTTGGCCGTCTTCATGCTGCCCGACTCCCCGGCTTGACCGCGGGGATCGCGGCCAGCGCAGGCGGCAGCGCGTCGGCACGATAAGCGGGCACATCGAGCCGCGCGAGTGCCAGCAACGGCACGCCGATCTCGGCCGTGCCGTTGGAGCGGTCGACGATGCACGCGGCGCCCAGCAGCTCGCCCGGATGGCGGCGGATCGCCGCGATGCACTCGCGCGACGACAGCCCGGTGGTGACGATGTCCTCCACCATCACCAGGCGCGCGCCCGCGGGGATGACGAAGCCGCGGCGAAGCTGGAACTCGCCCTCCGCGCGCTCGACGAACACCGCCTTGCACCCCAGCGCGCGCGCCGTCTCATAGCCGGGGATGATGCCGCCGATCGCCGGCGACACCACCATGTCGACCGGCCCGAACGCCGCCCGGATAGCGGCGGCCAGCGCGCCGCACACCCGCGCCGTCCGCGCCGGGTCCTCGAAGATGCGCATCTTCTGCAGGAATATCGGCGAGTGAAGCCCCGACGACAGGATGAAATGCCCCTCCAGCAGCGCGTCGGCGGCGCGGAACTCGGCCAGCACCTCGTCGTCGGTCATTGCGGAGCCTCCTGCACCGCCTCCTAGGTGCCGGGCAAAGCGCATGCAACGGCAGGCCCCGGCCGACACAACACAAAGCAACGTGGCCGCGATGGGCGCTTGAGGCGGGAGCGGGGCTTCCGTATAGGCCTCGGGCAAATGGGCGTAAAAGCGTGCGCCCGAGCGGCTCGACCGGGGGTCGCGGCACGACAAGGCAAGGGTGACAGAACGCATGGCTGCTCGGGGATGGTTCAAGCTGACGGCCGCCGCGGCGCTCGCGTTCGGCGGTCTGGGCGGCGGTCTGGGCGGCGGTCTGGGCATCGGGCTATCCGCGGCCAGCGCGCAGCAGGCGGCAAGCCGCCCCGCCGGCGCCGCCAATACCGCGCCCACAACGGTCGCCGCGACGCCGCCCGCCGCCCCCGCCTCGCCGCTGCTGGCGCAGGACGGCGCGCCGGCGATGGCGGTCGACCCGATCATCGGCCACCCCAATGATGGGCTGTTCGGGCCGCAGGTGCAGGTCACGCGCAACGGCCAGTTCGCCAGCTGGTTTCACAACACCATCCTGTTCTGGCTCATCACCGCCATTTCGCTGTTCGTGCTGGGGCTGCTGATCTGGGTCGTGATCCGCTATCGCAAGGCGGCCAACCCGATCCCGTCCAAGACCAGCCACAACACCGCGATCGAGATCGTCTGGACGCTGCTGCCCGTCCTCATCCTGGTGATGATCGCGGTGCCGTCGATCGGGCTGCTCCAGGCGCAGTTCAGGCCCGCGCCGGCCAACGCGATCACGCTGAAGGCGACGGGCAACCAGTGGTACTGGACCTACAACTACCCCGATCTTGGCGATTTCGAGATCACGTCGAATCTGCTCCGCGACCGCGATCAGAACCCCGCACCGGGCGATCGCGTTCGCACGGACGCCGACGGCCCGCGGCTGCTGGCGGTGGACAATCGCGTGGTGCTGCCGGTCGGCGTACCGATCCGGATCATCACCACGTCCGCCGATGTGATCCACAGCTGGGCGGTCCCCGCCTTCTGGTTCAAGCTGGACGCGGTGCCGGGCCGCCTGAACGAGGGCAGCTTCACCATCCTGCGTCCGGGCCTGTATTTCGGCCAGTGCTCCGAGTTGTGCGGTGCGCGTCACGCCTATATGCCCATTGCGGTCGAGGCGGTGGCCCCGGCGGTGTTCCGCCAGTGGGTGCTCGCCAAGGGCGGTCATCTCCAAACCCCTGCGGCCGCCGCCGCGCCGTCGAATGCCGTGATCCCGCAGCCGGGCGCCGCGGGCGCCCAGCCGGCGCCCGCCGGCAGCTTCCGCAATCCGCCCGCCGGCCCCAACCCGCCGACGGCGGCGGCGCCTGCGCCCGCGACCCAGCCCGCCACCGCCAACCCGGCCGGCGCCGGCAACCCCGGACAATAAGATGACTGATACCGCCCTCACCCCGTCCTTCGGCACGCAGGCGTTCGTCGCGCACGACGCGCACGAGCATCATCACGACACCGATCACAAGCCGGGCTTCTTCGCGCGCTGGTTCATGTCTACGAACCACAAGGATATCGGCACACTCTATCTGATCTTCGCGATCACCGCGGGGATCATCGGCGGCGCGATTTCAGGGCTGATGCGTGCCGAGCTCGCGCATCCCGGCATTCAGTATCTGCAGACCTGGGCGAGCTATCTGCCGGGCGGCGAGCAGGGGCTCGATCATTCGCTCCACCTATGGAACGTGCTCATCACCGCGCACGGCCTCATTATGGTGTTCTTCATGGTGATGCCCGCGATGATTGGCGGGTTCGGCAATTGGTTCGTGCCGATCATGATCGGCGCGCCCGACATGGCGTTCCCGAGGATGAACAATATCAGCTTCTGGCTGCTGGTGCCGTCGTTCAGCCTGCTGCTCGCCTCGCCCTTCTTCGGCGGTGCGGGCAATGGCTGGACGTTGTACGCGCCGCTGTCGACCTATGGCGAGCCCGGGCCGTCGACCGACATGGCGATCCTGGCCCTTCACCTGGCGGGCGCGTCGTCGATCCTGGGCGCGATCAACTTCATCACGACCATCTTCAACATGCGCGCGCCCGGCATGACGCTGCACAAGATGCCGCTGTTCGTCTGGTCGGTGCTGGTGACGGCGTTCCTGCTGCTGCTGGCGCTGCCGGTGCTGGCGGCGGCGATCACGATGCTGCTGACCGACCGCAACTTCGGCACGACCTTTTTCGATCCCGCCGGCGGCGGCGACCCGATCCTATACCAGCATCTGTTCTGGTTCTTCGGCCACCCGGAAGTCTACATCATGATCCTGCCGGGGTTCGGCATGGTCAGCCAGATCATCTCGACCTTCAGCCGCAAGCCGGTCTTCGGCTATCTGGGCATGGCCTACGCCATGGTGGCGATCGGCGTGGTCGGCTTCGTGGTGTGGGCGCACCACATGTTCACGACCGGTCTCAGCGTGAACACGAAGATGTACTTCACCGCCGCGACGATGGTGATCGCGGTGCCGACCGGCATCAAGATCTTCTCGTGGATCGCAACGATGTGGGGTGGATCGATCAGCTTCAAGGTGCCGATGGTGTGGGCGATCGGCTTCATCTTCATGTTCACCGTCGGCGGGGTGACCGGCGTCGTTCTCGCCAATGGCGGTGTCGACGATTACATGCAGGACACCTATTACGTTGTCGCGCACTTCCATTATGTGCTGAGCCTGGGCGCGGTGTTCTCGCTGTTCGCGGGGTTCACCTACTGGTTTCCGAAGATGTCGGGGCGGATGCTAAACGAGACGCTCGGCCACGCGCACTTCTGGGTGTTCTTCGCGGGCGTCAATATCCTGTTCTTCCCCATGCATTTCCTGGGACTGCAGAGCATGCCGCGCCGCATTCCCGACTATAACGAGCAGTTCGCGACGTGGAATGCCGTCGCCAGCCACGGTTATGAGATCATGGCGGGGTCGATGATCATCTTCTTCGCCAACGTCCTCTACTCGCTGTTCGCCGGGCCCAAGGCCCCCGACAATCCGTGGGGCGAGGGCGCGACGACGCTGGAATGGACCCTATCCAGCCCGCCGCCCTATCATCAGTTCGAGACGCTCCCGGTGATCGACGGCGGCGACGCTCACTGAGACGCGCGAGGCGGGCAAGCGAACTGCCCGCCTCTTGTCTATCCGCGAACAGTCGGGAGTGCCGCAGCAGTGATTGTCGACTACAAGCGTAGTTGACAGTGGTGTGCTAGGTGCTAAACCGTCTTATATGACTAAGACGGTTCGGCGATTTGCGTTAGGCACCACGGCAGCCCTGTTGCTCGCGCCACCGGCATGGGCCCAGACCGCCGCCCCGGCACCCATCCAGCCAGCGCCCGCTCCAGAGACTGCGGCCGCATCGACCACGCGCACCTTCCTGCCCGCCGACTTCGCCCGCTTCGCGCCGCGCACCGCCTATGACATGCTCGCTCAGGTGCCGGGCTTCACGATCCGGGAGGTCGACGACGACCAGCGCGGGCTGGGTCAGGCGACCGAGAACGTCCTGATCAACGGCCGGCGCGAGGCGAACAAATCGGGCGGCGCGGCCGCGACGCTGCGTCAGACGCCGGCCCCGCTGGTCGAGCGGATCGAGATCGTCGATGCCGCAAGCCTGGGCGTCGCGGGGCTGACGGGCCAGGTCGCCAATGTCGTGCTCCGCCCCGCCCGCGGCGCGACCGGCCAGTTCGCGTGGGACCCCGGCTTCCGCGCCCACTTCACGCATCCCGACCTGTTCGGCGGCTCGATCAGCATGACCGGCCGCCGCGGTCCCGTCGCATACACCGTGTCGTTGACCGACGACGCCAACCGCGGCGGCTTCGGCGGACCCGAGATCGTCACCGCCCCCGACGGCACGCTGATCGAGCGGCGTGAGGAACGGTTCCACAACGAGTCGGACATGGTCACGCTGCGCACCAAGTTCGGCATCGACGGCCCCGGCTCCTCGCTTGCGCATCTGGAGCTGGCGGTCACTCCCTATCGCAACCGCGGCTACGACGGCGAGCGGCGGCTGCGCCCCGACGGCAACAACCGCTTCCGCCTGACGCAGAACCACCTGTCCGGCGCCTATTACGACATCAACGCCGATGCCGAAGCAGCACTGGGGCCGGGCCGCCTCAAGCTGATCGGTGTCCGCCACGTCGACCACGAGCCGGTGATCCAAACCCAGACCAGCAGCTACGACAGCGGCGCGCCCACGGAGGGCATCCGCTTCGAACGCCGCAGCCTGATCCAGGAGATGGTCGCGCGCGGCGAATATAGCTGGACCACCGGTCACAATGCCTGGCAGTTGTCGCTCGAGCGCGCCTACAACGCGCTTGATCAGCGCGGCGCATTGGCAACGCTCAGCACCACGGGCGTCTTCGTACCTACCCCGTTCCCCGATGGCTCGGGGCAGGTCGAGGAGACACGCTATGAGGCGACCGGCACATTGAGCCGCCCGTTGACCCCCAGCCTCGATCTGCAGCTCGTGGCAGGGGCCGAACAGAGCCGCCTTGCGCGGGTCGACGGCGACGTCCCGGCGCGCCGCTTCTTCCGGCCCAAGGGCAGCATCTCGCTCGGCTGGCGCCCCGCAGCCGGCTGGGACGCCAGCCTGAAGCTCAGCCGCAAGGTCGGCCAGATCAGCTTCTACGACTTCCTGGACCAGCCCAATCTGCAGCAGGACCGGCAGAATGCGGGCAATGCCGAGCTTGTCCCGCCGCAGAGCTGGGAAGTGGAGGCGGAGGGCGGCCACGACCTCGGCCGCTGGGGCAAGGCGCGGCTGCGCGTGTTCGGGCGGCGCACCACCGACATCATCGACATCATCCCCGTCGGCGCCACCGGCGAAGGCGTCGGTAATCTGCCGCATGCGTCGAGCATCGGCGCGGAGACCACCGCAACGCTGCAGGGGGAGCCGATCGGCTGGGCCGGCGCCAAGCTCGATTGGACCATCGGTTTCGAGGCGACACGCGTTCGCGACCCGCTGACCGGTGAGATGCGCCCGATCAGCGGTACCCGCGACGGCTATGCCGACATCAGCTTTCGTCGCGACGTACCGCACAGTGCGATCGCCTGGGGCGGCGAACTCAACTTCTCGCACTATGCGCATAAATACCGGCTGTCGGAGGTCTACTGGCCGCGTGAAGGACCGGTGTTCGACTCGCTGTTCATCGAGCACAAGAACGTCCGCGGGCTGACGGTGCGTCTTCAGGCCGACGACCTGCTCAACGCCCGCCATCGGCTGGATCGCGCCGTTTATACCGGACGCCGCACCGTTGCGCCGCTGTCCTATCGCCTCCATGCCGACGAGCTGATCGGCCCGATCTTCACGCTCGGGGTCAGCGGCAGCTTCTAAGCGGCTTCCCGCCTTGGCACAGCCGCCATCGCGGCCGGCACGGCTGACGGCTTGTGCGCGCGATCGGTGGCGATTACGCCCTAGAAAACCGGGGCTTAACCTTTGGGGTCGCAGCGTCGCCGATGATCGATCAGCCCGTTTCCGGCGCTCCCGATCGCGCGCCCGCGACCGTGACGGTCTATCGGCCGTCGCCGGCGCTGGAACCCTATGTCACCTTTTATTATTTCGTCACCGCGACCGCGCCGATCCGCGACTTCCTCTACCCCGAATGGGGTAATGTCCGGTTCGCGCTGAGCGGCGACTGGCAGGTCGCGATCGACGGGAGTTTTTCATCCATCCCGCAACCTTCGGTACTGTTCGGCCCGACCGACTGCCGCAGCCTGGTTACCGCGGGCCCGGGCCGGATGGCCGGGTTTGGCCTGACCCCGATCGGGTGGAGCCGGCTGATCGGCGGCAACACCGCGCGCATGGCGAACCAGGTGCGGCCGCTTGAGAATGCGCTGGGGACCACGGCCGCGCCGCTTCACGCTCAGTTGGTGGCGGACGGCGGCGACGAGGTTGCTTCGGTGCGCCGGTGGGAAGCGATCCTGACCGCGCTGGCGGCGCTGCGGCCGCTCAGCAATCCGCGCGTGCTCGCGCTCGACCGCGCGTTGCGCAGCACCCCCGCGGATGTCGCGATCTTCGCCGAGCGGGTGGGGATGTCGGAGCGCAGCCTTCACCGGCTGTGCCTGGAGACGTTCGGTTTCGCACCCAAGCGGCTGCTGCGGCGCCAGCGCTTTCTGCGCACCCTGGGACTGGTGCGCAGCGCGGTAGGCAATCCGGTCACGCCTTCGCTCGGCGAGGATTATTACGACCTGCCGCAATTCTACCGCGATTTCCGCGACTTCATGGGAATGTCGGCGCGGGACTATTTCGCTGCTCCGCGCGACCTGATGGGCCCGGCCGCGGTGGCGCAGATGGAGGCTGGGGTGACCCTGTCCTTCGCGCTGGCCCCTCCCCCGGCGGATTGATCGCAAAACATGGACGCACCTGACGGTAAATGGCCGATTTCGCCAATACGACGGTAACCTTTGGGCGCACATAGGGAACGTGCTGTGGTCGTCGAGACGCCGATGATCGGAGCGCACGCCGCAACCCGCCTTTGCGGTGAACAGGGGGTGCGGGGCAGCCGACGCCGTGGGGGGGACGTGTCGGCTGCTCCGCCTCGTTGTTGTTGGCGAGCGCGGATGGCGCGTCAAGGGCGATGCGACGCGCATACGTCAATTATCGCGAAGCACGTAAGGCGAGTAGCGCAGCTAGGCGCGAGACGCGCGAGCACGGTCGCAGGAAAGCGCAACGGCTCATTTCGACAACGGGGTTTGCCGCGGCGTGATGCCGTCGATAATCCGATCTGAAACTTGATCGCTCGCGCCACGGCGAAGCTGCGTCGAGCGGGTTCGGCGCTGCCGGCCCGCCCGCCGGGCTTGCCCGTGTCGCAAGCAGCGCCGCTACTTGCGCGCAGGCTGCGCTACGCCTTTTCCAACGTACACTGCAGCGGGTGCTGGTTCTGCCGCGCAAAATCGATCACCTGCCCGACCTTGGTCTCCGCCACCTCATAGGAAAAGGTGCCGCAGACCCCTACGCCCTTCTGGTGAACGTGGAGCATCACCCGCGTCGCTGCCTCCATGTCCATGCGGAAGAAGCGCTGCAGGCACAGCACGACAAATTCCATCGGCGTGTAGTCGTCGTTGAGCATCAGCACGCGATACGGCGTCGGCTGTTTGGTCTTGGCGCGGGTGCGGGTAGCAAGGCCGGTGCCGGTCCGACCCCCGTCGCGGTCGGTGTCGATGTCGCCGCTCCGGCGCTCGGCCCCGGTGGGCGGCCAGGAAGGGTGATCGCGCTGCATGATTATTCAAAAATATGGGAAGGAGCGGGGTCGAGGCAAGTGGCAAACGCCAAACGGGGCGACGATCTTGCGATCGCCGCCCCTTGTCCCGGGCGTGGCCGTCATGTGAGCAAATCCCACGACGTCGGACAGGTCGGCTACACCGCCTGCCGGCCGGCCTTGTCGGTCTCACCCGCAGCGGCGCTGCGGGCGTGCCGACTGCGGCTCACGCAGCCAGCTTGATCCGCTCGACCGCCACCGCAACGCGGTTGGAGATCGGCTGCACGACCTGACCGGCGAGCTTCAGCATCGCTTCGGTCGAGCGCGAGGTCTCGGCGACCATTGCGTCGAACTGCTGGCGGACATAGTCGCCCTGCAGCTTGACGAACTCGGCCGGCGACTTGACGGCGGTCATGGTGCGCGCGGCGGCGGTGGCCTCCTCGAACTGCTTGCGGACATAGGCGGCCTGGTCCTGCGCCATCGTCTGCGCGCCGGCGACGACGATCTTGCCCGACTCGACCAGCGCCTCGACATTGCCCTTGTTGAAGCTGTTCAGCTCGGCGAAGAACTTGGCGCCCTTCTCCATCGCGTCCTTGGCGCGGGTGGTCATGTCGGCAACGTGCGCCTGCGTCTTCTCGGTGGTGTTATCAACGACGTTCTCGAAAGTGGTAGCCATGATGGGTTCCTCGGACGATGTTTCCGCCGGAGCCGCGGCGGTCGGGTTTAGCGGGGCAGGAGCGTCGCCGGGGAAGGTGGCGGGCGCGCCGGCGAACCGATCGCCGTCGGCCTTGACCTTCTTTGCCTTGCTCGGCTTGGATGCCGCAAGGACGGCCGGGATCGATACTTCGGTCTCCAACGACTCGGGGGTCGGCAGGTTGACAGGCTGATCGGTCACGCGAAGCTCCTTTGCTGCACTGCAACATAGTGCGCTGCGCGGCCGTGTCAACAATATGTTGCGGTGCAGCAATCCTGCCACGGTGCGGGCTAGCGGGCCCGAACATACTCTCCGGGTGCGTCGCCCAGCGCCGCCAGGCTCCCCGCCCCCGGCGTCCGCGCGCCCTCGGCCGCGACCTCATCGGCGCCGAAGCCGTGCAGCCAGGCGATCCAGTCGGGCCACCAGCTCCCCTTCGTTTCTGTCGCGCCGGCAACGAACTCGGCCAGCGTCGCGACCTTGGCGCTGTTGGTCCAATATTGATATTTTCCTGCCGCAGGCGGATTCACGACGCCTGCGATATGCCCCGATCCGGCGAGCACAAAGCGCAACGGGCCGTGGAAATGATGCGTCAGCTTCCACACGCTTTCGGCCGGCGCGATATGGTCCTCGCGCCCCGCCTGGACATAAGCTGGCGTCGCGACGCGGCCGAGGTCGACCGGCGTGCCGAGGACCGACAGCCGCCCCGGCTCGACCAGCAGATTGTCGCGATACAGGTCTTTCAGATAATCCTGGTGCCACCCCGCGGGCAGGTTGGTCGTGTCGCCGTTCCAGTGGAGCAGGTCGAACGCCGGATACTCCTCGCCCAGCAGATAGTGGTTGGTGACATAGTTCCAGATCAAGTCGCGCCCGCGCAGCAGGTTGAAGGTCGCCGCCATGATGCGGCCGTCGACATAGCCATCGGTCGCCATCCGGCCGATCAGCGCGATCTGCTCGTCATCGACGAAATGCTTGAGCTCGCCCGGATCGGCGAAATCCACCTGCGCGGTGAAGAAGGTGGCGCTCGCCACCTTGTCCGCCTCACCCCGTGCGGCGAGCACCGCCAGCGTCGCCGCTAATGTCGTCCCAGCCACGCAATAGCCGATCGCGTGCGCGGCGGGCACGTCCAGCAGCTCGCGGACGGTGTCGATCGCGTCGATCTGCGCGGCGACATAATCGTCCCACTTGACGTCCTTCATCTTCGCGTCCGCCGACTTCCACGACACCATGAAGACGGTCAGCCCCTGCCCCACCGCCCAGCGGATGAAGCTCTTCTCCGGCGTCAGGTCGAGGATGTAGAAGCGGTTGATCCAAGGCGGGAAGATCACCAGCGGCGTCGCCAGCACCATGTCCGTGGTCGGCGCGTATTGGATCAGCTCGTAGAGCGGGGTACGCTTGACCACCTTGCCCGGCGTCGTCGCCAAATTGCGGCCCACCTCGAACGCGTCGGCAGATGTATGCGTCAGCTGGCCCTTCTGCAGGTCCGCGAGCATGTTGCCCATGCCTTTGACCAGGTTCTGCCCGCCGGTCTCGGCGGTGCGCTGGAGCACTTGCGGGTTGGTCCAGGGGAAATTGGATGGGCTCATCGCCTCCGTCAACGCGCGCGCGGAAAAGCGCAGCCGCTCCCGCTGCGTGTCGCCGACGCCGTCCAGCCGGTCGACCGCCGCCATCAGCGCGTCGCTTGCCTGCGCATAGGCCTGCGCCAGCCCGGCGAACCCCGGCTGCCGCCAGCTCTCGTCCTTGAAGCGCTTGTCAGCCGGCGCTTCCGCCACCGGCGCCAGGAACCGCCGCCACAGTTGCAGCCCGTCACGCCAAAACTGCCCGACACGCTCCACCGTCGCCGGATCATTGACGCCGGGCACCGTGCCGCCGGCCTCCTTCATCGCGACGATCGCCCGCTCCAGCAGCTGCTCCTGCTGCGCGCCGACCGTCTGCAGCCAAGCCAATGGATTTGGGGGCGGATTGGGCGTGGGCGAGGGGTTGTCAGTCACGGCGCACTCTCCGTCGCAACGCGAAGCACCCGCCATCCGACGGCGGTGCAGCGCCAGCGCATGGTGTAAACGCCGTGGGTGGCATAGGGTGCCCCGTCCGGCGTTGCGCCACGCTGCGCAAACCCGCCGCTCACCTGCCAGCTGTCCGCCGCCGGCCCGACCGTCTCGACGGTCATCCGCTCCTCGACGACGCGATAGCCGCGAAATCCGCCGAGAAAGCGCGCCACCTCCCCCGCCCCGGTCAGCGGTGCGCCGCCGGGACCGACCAGCACGCCGTCGCGGCCGAACAGCCGCGCCAGCGCCGGCACGTCCTGCGCCTGCGTCAGCGTGGCGTAGCGTTGCACCGCGGCGGGGAGCGGCACGCCCGCGCATATCGGACCGGCGACGGCGGCGAGCAGGAAGGGCAGCACGGGCCTGGACTCCCTCAAGACTGGTGGACGCACCAGTCATAGCCGCTGCGCCATTTCCGCCAAGCCAGGATTGGCGTAAGGTCGCGCCCATGTCCGACGACTTCTACCGCATCAAGCGGCTGCCGCCTTATGTCATCGCCGAAGTGAACGCGATGCGGGCCGCGGCGCGGGCAGGCGGCGAGGACATCATCGATCTGGGCATGGGCAATCCCGATCTGCCGCCGCCGGATCATGTCATCGAGAAGCTGGTCGAGGTCGCGCGCAAGCCCGACGCGCACGGCTATTCGCAATCCAAGGGCATCCCCGGGCTGCGCCGCGCCCAGGCCAATTATTACGGTCGCCGCTTCGGCGTCGACCTTGATCCCGAGTCCGAGGTGGTCGTGACGATGGGGTCGAAGGAGGGGCTGGCCAGCCTCGCCACCGCGATCACCGCGCCCGGCGACGTGGTGCTGGCGCCCAACCCGTCCTACCCGATCCACACCTTCGGCTTCATCATTGCCGGCGCGACGATCCGTGCGGTGCCGACCACGCCCGACGATGCCTATTGGGAGAGCCTGGACCGCGCCGTCGCCTTCACCGTGCCGCGCCCCAGCGTGCTGGTGGTCAACTATCCGTCGAACCCGACGGCGGAGGCGGTCGACCTCGCCTTTTACGAACGCCTCGTCGCCTGGGCGAAAAAGAACGAGGTTTGGGTGCTGTCCGACCTCGCCTATTCGGAGCTGTATTACGATGGCAACCCGACGCCCTCGATCCTGCAGGTGCCGGGCGCGAAGGACGTCGCGGTGGAGTTCACCAGCTTGTCGAAGACCTTCTCGATGGCCGGCTGGCGGATCGGCTTCGCGGTCGGAAACAAGAAGTTGATTGCGGCGATGACGCGGGTGAAGTCCTACCTGGATTATGGCGCTTTTACCCCCATCCAGGCCGCAGCCGTGGCTGCGCTGAACGGTCCCCAAGACATCGTCGAGACGAACCGCGCATTGTACCACAAGCGCCGCGATGTGCTGGTCGAAAGCTTCGCGCGCGCCGGGTGGGACATTCCAAGTCCCCGCGCGTCCATGTTCGCCTGGGCACCGCTGCCGCCGGCGCTCAAGCATCTGGGGTCACTGGAGTTTTCCAAACAGCTCCTGACCGAGGCCAAAGTCGCCGTCGCGCCGGGTGTCGGCTATGGTGAGAACGGCGAAGGCTTCGTCCGGATCGCACTGGTCGAGAACGAGCAGCGGCTGCGCCAGGCGGCCCGCAACGTGAAGCGCTACCTGGCGGGCATGGGCATCAACATCCCGGCGCAGGGCACGGGCTGAGCCCCACGCGCCGCGCACGCCCGTGAATCCGCTTTATCCAATCGCCGGCGTGCTGGTGGGTCTGCTGGTCGGGCTGACCGGGGTCGGCGGCGGCTCGCTGATGACGCCGGTGCTGGTGCTGTTCTTCGGGTTTCATCCCGCCACAGCGGTCGGGACCGACCTGCTCTATGCCTCGGCCACGAAGCTGGCGGGAACCGGGATGCATGGCTGGCGCGGCACCGTCGATTGGCGGATCGTGCGGCGGCTGGCGAGCGGCAGCCTGCCCGCCTGCGCCGTCACGCTACTGATCCTGTGGGCGGCGGGGATCCAGTCGGACAAGACCAACGAGACGATCGCGGTGGTGCTGGGCGCGGTGCTGGTCCTGACCGGGATCGCGACGCTGTTCCGCACCGCAGTGATCGCGCGGCTGTCGCGGTCGACGGGCGGGGCCAGCGAGGCCCGGATGGCGGTGCTGACCGTACTGCTCGGCGTGGTGCTCGGCGCACTGGTGACGCTGACCTCGGTCGGCGCGGGCGCACTGGGAATGACGGCGCTGATCGCCCTCTACCCGCGTGCGCCGCTGGCCCGGCTGGTCGGCTCCGATATCGCGCACGCGGTGCCGCTGACGCTGCTCGCTGGGCTGGGGCATCTGGCGATGGGGTCGGTCAATGCCGGGCTGCTGCTGGCGCTGCTGTGCGGGTCGATACCCGGCGTGCTGGTCGGCAGCTATATCGCGACCCGCGCGCCCGAACGGTTCCTGACGCCGGTGCTGGCGGTGGTGCTGGCGGTGGTCGGCTGGCGGCTGCTGGTCTGAGCTACTCCGCCGCGATCGCCTCGTTCGGATCGCGCGCGATGTCGGCAGGCAACGCCCAGAGCAGGTCACCCAGCTCCAGCGCGCGGCCGTCATGCGAGAGCACCGCGATCGGCTGGACGGGGCGGTGATCGATGCAATCGACCAGCACGGGATAGGCGGGCACGCACGTCTCCCACCGTTCGCCCCATTGCCGCATCGCGATCATCGTCGGCAGCAGTGCGGCGCCCTTGGCGGTCAGCGTGTATTGGATCTTCCGCCGGTCGTCGGGCATCGGCTCGCGCTGCATGATCCCGACCTGGACCAGCTTGGCGAGCCGATTGGCCAGGATGTTGCGCGCGATCCCCAGCTCCGACTGGAACTCCTCGAAATGGTGCAAGCCGTTGAACGCGGCGCGCAGGATCAGGAACGACCAGCGCTCGCCGACCGCGTCCAGCGCGGCGGGTAGCGAACATTCGTCCAGCTTTTCCCGAAGCTTGCCCATCCTCGAATCCTCTCCGGCCTTTACGGCCTGCAATCCACTGTCGCACATCGGAAATATAAAACAAGTTTCCGGTTGCAACTAGAAACGTAATCGCTTAGGTAGTGATTCGCAACGCAATTCAACAGGAGGTTCCTATGCGTCGTTTCGGTCACCTCATCGCCCTCACCGCCGCCGCCCTGGTCGGCACCACCATGATCGCGGGCACCGCGCATGCGCAGAGCATCGGCGCCGCCGGCGGTTACTATGTCGCCGTCCCCGCCGCCCAGCCGACGCGCACCTCGCTCGTCACCCGCGAGACGCCGTGGACGCTGCAGGGTAACGCCTATGTCGCCGCCCGCGCGCCGGAGCGTGACACCGCGCTGTGCGATGCCGTGGCCCGCTCGACCGGCGCGCTCGCGTCATTCAGCGTTTCCGGCCGCGCGTTCGACGCCGACCAGCTCGCCCGCTGCAACGCGCATGCCCGCGGCGGTGCGGCCGCGGCGACCAGCGTGACGGCGCGCTAAGCCACTAACTTGTTGCAAAGCAGCACGCCGCCCGGTCAAAAGGGCGGCGTGCTGCGGCAATATGAGCTGGTTGACCGGGTCCTCGACTATGACCCGAACGCCGACGAGGCGCTCCTCAACCGCGCCTACGTCTTCTCCATGCAGAAGCACGGCACGCAGAAGCGCGCCTCGGGCGACCCCTATTTCAGCCATCCGATCGAGGTGGCGGGTATCCTGACCGACCTGCATCTCGACGACGAGACTATCGCTACCGCCATTCTTCACGATACCGTCGAGGACACGGTCGCTACCCCCGAAGAGATCGAGCAGCTGTTCGGACCCAGCGTCGCGCGGCTGGTCGACGGCGTCACCAAGCTCTCCAAGATCGAAGCCCAGTCGGACAATGAGCGTGCGGCGGAGAACCTGCGCAAATTCCTTCTCGCCATGTCCGACGACATCCGGGTGCTGCTGGTCAAGCTCGCCGACCGGCTCCACAACATGCGCACCCTTCACCACATCAAGTCGGAGGAAAAGCGGCGCCGAATCGCGCGTGAGACGATCGACATCTATGCACCGCTGGCCGAGCGCGTCGGCATGTACGAGTTCATGCGCGAGATGCAGGAGCTCGCCTTCGAGCAGCTGGAGCCCGACGCCTATCAATCGATCACCCGCCGCCTCGCGCAGCTGAAGGAAGGCGGCGGCGACAAGATCGCCAAGATCGGGTCGGGGCTGAAGCTGCTGCTCGCGCGCCACGGCATCGACGCCGAAATCTCGGGGCGCGAGAAGCATCCCTATTCGATCTGGCGCAAGATGGCAGAGCGCCACATCAGCTTCGAGCAGCTGTCCGACATCATGGCGTTCCGCGCGATCGTGCCGGAGGACGAGGATTGCTACCGCGCGCTGGGCGAGGTGCACCGCCGCTGGCCGTTCGTGCCGGGGCGGTTCAAGGACTATATCTCGACTCCCAAGCGCAACGGCTATCGCTCCCTCCACACCAGCGTCATCCACGCCGAGAACACCCGCGTCGAAATCCAGATCAGGTCGCGGGCGATGCACGCCGAGGCCGAGTTCGGGCTCGCCGCGCATTGGGCCTATAAGGAAGGCAAGGTGCGCCCGGTACCGGGGGCCGACGCCGACCACAGCTGGATCCGCGATCTGGTCGAGATCCTCGACACCGCCGCCACGCCCGAGGAGCTGCTCGAACACACCCGCATGGCGATGTACGCCGACCGCATCTTCGCCTTCACGCCGAAGGGCGAGCTGATCCAGCTGCCCAAGGGCGCGACCCCAATCGATTTCGCCTACGCCGTCCATACCGAGCTGGGCGACCAGGCCGTGGGCGCGAAGGTAAACGGCCGCGTCGTGCCGCTGTCGACGGTGATCGACAATGGCGATCAGGTCGCGATCCTTCATTCCAAGGCGCAGGAGCCGCAGACGGCGTGGCTGGACGTGGCGATCACCGGCAAGGCGCTTGCCGGCATCCGCCGCCATCTCCGCCACAAGGAGCGCGACGAGCAACAGCAGCTCGGGCGCAAGCTGCTCGACGACATCGTCGCACGCCTGCCCGCCCCGCTCGCCGCCGACGCGACCGAGCATGCGCTGAGGCGGCTGAAGCTCGCCGACGAACCGGCGCTGCTCGCCGCGGTCGCACGCCGGACGTTGTCGGACGCGGCGGTGATGGAGGCGTTGATGCCCGGCTCTGCGGGGGCCGACGTCGCCGAGGCCGCGCCCCAGACACAGGCGATCTCGATCAAGGGGCTGACACCGGGGGTCGCCTTCGACCTCGCACAATGCTGTCATCCGGTGCCGGGCGACCGCATCGTCGGGCTGCGGCGGCCGGACGCGGGGATCGAGGTCCACGCGATCGACTGCGGCGTCCTCGCCGAACTCGCCGAGCGCTCGGCGGAGGAGACCGATTGGGTCGATCTCGCCTGGGGCGAGGGGGCCGACGGCGCGGTCGCGCGGCTGTCGGTGATGGTCAAGAACGAGCCCGGCGCGCTCGGCATCGTCTCGACCATCATCGGCCGGCACAAGGCCAACATCGTCGAGCTGCGCCTCGACACGCGCGACACCCGCTTCCATACCAACCAGATCGACGTCGAGGTCCACGACCGCGCCCAGCTGCTCCGCGTCATGAGCGCGCTGCGCGCGGCGGACGCGGTGCACAGCGTCGAACGGGTGTAGGAGAAGCAGCATGGATCGCCGCCAGTTCGTCGCCGCGGGCGCCGCCGCCGCTACCGTCGCGATATTGCCTGCCGGCGTGAGCGCGGAGCAGACCGGCGACGCGGCGCTGACCGCGGCGTTTGACTTCGTCTTTGCCGACGGCGTCCGCAACAATCCCGAAGGCGCCACGTCGCTCGGCCTCGACAAGGAGGCGAACGCCGCGCTTCGCCATCGTCTGTCGGACAACGGCCCGAACGCCGTCGCCGACGACCTCGCCCGCACCCGCCGGTACAAGGCGCTGGTCGAGGCGGTTGCGCCGGCCGTTCTGTCGTCGCAGGCCCGGATCGACCGCGAGGTGATCCTCTACAACCTCGACGGTGATATCGTCGGTCCCGCGCGTTTCGGCATCGGCTCGCCCCAGCATCCGTATCGGATCACGCAGCAGGACGGCGCCTACGGCGACATCCCGGATTTCCTCTCCTCCACGCACAGCATCGCAAACGCTGACGATGCCGAGGCCTATCTCGACCGGCTCGCTCAGTTCGACCGCGTCCTCGACAACGACACGCAGGTGCAGCGGTCGGAAGCCGCGAAGGGTCGGCTCGCGCCCGGTTTCCTCCTTGATCTGGCGCTGGGTCAGATGGCGCAGCTGCGCCAACCGGCGCCGGCCGCGAACACGCTGACGAGCTCGCTGGTGACCCGCTCGGCGGCGGCGCGGCTGACCGGCGACTATGCCGGGCGCGCCGCACGGCTGGTCGAGCAGAAGGTGTACCCCGCCCTCGACCGGCAGATCGCCGCCGTCCGTGCGCTGCGCGGCCAGGCCCGCTCGGCGGCGGGCGTCGGCGCGATGCCGGACGGCGAAGCGATCTACGCCGCGGCGCTGGCGCAGGCGACCACCACCACGCTGTCGCCCACCGACGTGCACCATATGGGGCTGGAGCAGGTCGCCGACCTGACGGCGCAGCTCGATATGATCCTGCGGACGCAGGGAATGGCCGCGGGCACCGTCGGAGAACGGCTGACGGCGCTCAACCATGCGCCTGCGCAGCTCTACCCCGACAGCGACGTGGGACGAGCCCAGCTGATCGCAGGCCTGAACGCGGGGGTTCACGCCATGCAGGCCCGCCTCGGTCAGGCCTTCACCGATCCGCCCAACGCCCCGCTCGACATCCGCCGCGTCGCGCCCGAAATCCAGGACGGCGCGTCGAACGGCTATTACTACCGCGCGCCGCTCGACGGCTCGCGCCCCGCGATCTACTGGATCAACCTCAAAAGCGTCGGCGACTGGCCGAGATACTCGCTGCCCTCGCTGACTTATCACGAGGGCGTGCCGGGGCATCACCTACAGATTTCGACCGCGCAGCGTGCGCCCGTCCACCCGCTGCGCAAGATCGCCTTCTTCAACGCCTATCTCGAAGGCTGGGCGCTGTATGCCGAGCAGCTGGCCGACGAGCTCGGCGGCTATGCGACGCCGCTGGAACGCGCGGGGTATCTCCAGTCCTTCCTGTTCCGGGCGGCGCGGCTGGTGGTCGACACCGGCATCCACACGCTCGGCTGGTCGCGCGAGCGGGCGACGCAGTATCTGGTCGACACCGTCGGCTTCGCCCGCCCGCGCTCGCAGCGCGAGGTGGAACGCTATTGCGGTCAGCCGGGTCAGGCGTGTTCATACAAGATCGGCCACGCCACCTGGCGGCGCGCGCGCGCCGAGGCCCAGCGGATCGCCGGCGCACGCTTCGACCTGAAACACTTCCACGACGTGCTCGAAGCGGGCGCCATGCCGCTGTCGATGCTCGAGCGCGTGACCGCCGAACGGGCACGGGCAGCGGCTTAGGTCACCACAGATGGCGTACGCTATGGGCATCGAACCGTTCGTCGATCGAGACGATCGTCAGGTCGTCGACCAGCGCCTGGGCGAGCAGCAGCCGGTCGAACGGATCGCGATGGTGCAACGACAGGGCCGCCACCGCGAGTGCATGGCGCATCTCGACCGGTAGCGGCAGGAAGCCCTCGGCAGCGATCCGGTGCTCGAACGAGGCGAGCAGCAGGTCGACGCCACGCAGTTTGCCGATCGCGTTTTTGGTGGGGATTTCGAACGCGCGGACGCTGCTGACGAACACCGGCGCCTGCGCTTCGGCGATCGCATCGCCGGCCACTACGCTGAGGCTGCCCAGGTGCCGGTTGAACCACCAGAGAAGCGGGTGGGTATCGATCAGCAGCGACTCCCCATAGCAGGCCCCATTCGCGCAATTCATCGTCGGTCAGCGGATCAAAGGCGTCGGGTGTCGCCGAGAACTGCCCGTCCATGCTGCCGGGAACACGCCGCCTGACCGGCACGGGCTGATCGACGGGTACCAGGCGCACCTTGGGATCCTTGCCCCGCGCGATCACGACCTCCTCGCCTTCCAGCGCGCGGGCGATCAGCCGCGAAAGCTGCGTCTTCGCTTCGTGAACCGTCACCGTCGCCATTGGGCGCCCCCTTAGCTAACCTGCTTCGCTAGATTGCCGACAGCCGGCAAGCGCGGCTACACTGCGATGATGCGTCGTCCCGCCCGAAGACCGGCCCTGTCCGTCGTGATTCCGTGCTACAACGAGGCGGCGTGCCTGCCGATATTGCATGCGCGGGTCGCGGCGGCGGCGCGGGCGGCGGTGGGGGAAGATCATGAGATCATCCTGGTCAACGACGGCAGCCGCGACGACAGCTGGACGGTGATGCAGGCGCTCGCCACCGCCGATCCGCGGCTGGTCGCGGTCAACCTGTCGCGCAACCACGGGCATCAGCTGGCGCTCACCGCCGGGCTGGACCTGAGCGCGGGCGAGCAGATCCTCATCATCGACGCCGACTTGCAGGACCCGCCCGAACTGCTCGCCGACATGCGCAGCCTGATGACCGAGCGGCAGGCCGACGTCGTCTATGCGGTCCGCCGCAAGCGCTACGGCGAATCCTGGTTCAAAAAGCTGACCGCCGCCATCTTCTACCGCCTGCTCGACCGGCTGACCGATACGGAGATCCCGCTCGACACCGGCGACTTCCGGCTGATGAGCCGGCGCGCGCTCGACGCCTTCCTGTCGCTTCCCGAACAGGCGCGCTTCATCCGCGGCATGGTGGCGTGGGTCGGGTTTCGTCAGGTGCCGTTCCCCTATGACCGCGCCGAGCGCGCGGCGGGCGAGACGAGCTACCCCTTCGCGAAGATGCTGCGCCTGGCCTTTGATGCGGTGACCGGCTTCTCGACCGCGCCACTGCGCTTCGCCAGCCACGCGGGACTCGCACTCACCGGCGTCGCGTTCCTGCTTTTCATCTACGTCGCGATCGGCTTCTTCTCGGGGACGGCGGTGCAGGGGTGGACCTCGACCATGCTCGTCGTCGTGTTTCTGGGCGCGGTGCAGATGTTCGTGCTCGGCATGATCGGCGAGTATTTGGGGCGGATGTATGTCGAGGTGAAGCGCCGGCCGCTTTATCTCGTCGCCGACGTGACCGGGCCGGTGCAAGGCCGCTCGCAGCTAGGCTTCAATGCCGCGGAGGATCACACCGGCACCGCTAACGTCACCAGCGACACGCCCGGCGTCATCGGCACCCTGCCGACCAGGTGACGCTCCAGCCGGAAGATGCGCTCGAACAGCGCGTTGACCGGCGCGGGCGGCGGCGAATCGTCGCTGTCGTCCTTGCCCGTGATCCGCCCCGCGATCCGCGCCGCCGCGGCGAGCGGGAACAGCAGCGAATTGAACCACCGCAGCCGCGTCGGCTTCAGCCCCGCGGCCGCGATCGCGCGGCGCAGCGTCGCCCTGGAATAGCGGCGATGGTGGTGGTTGACGACGTCGTGCGCCGACCACATCCATTGATGCGCCGGCACCGCGATCAGAATCTTGCCGCCCGGCTTCAGCAACGACCGCATCGCGGCCAGCGCCGCCACATCGTCCTCGATATGCTCGACTACATCGAGCACCGCGACCAGGTCATAGGCGCCGCGCTCCACCCCCGGCAGCGCGGGCAGCGGGGCGTCGCCGACCGGCTTGCCCAGCCGCTCGGCCGCGATCGTGCGCGCCGCTGCGTCGATCTCGATCGCCTCGACCTCGCCGAACCGCGCCAGCATCGGCAAATTGTGCCCCGTCCCGCACCCAATCTCCAGGATGCGCGCATCCGCCGCCAGCGCGCCGTAGCGGGTCAGGTAATCGGCCAGGATCTCGCGCCGCGCCCGATACCACCAATGGGTGGAGTCATGCGCCGCCATCCGGTCATAGACGATCCTATCCATGTCGCTTGGTCATCGCTCAGGCGTACACCCAGTTGCGCTGCAGCCAAAAGGTCGCGAGCGGTGTCACCGCCACCGCGGGTACCAGCGGCCACCAAGTCGGCCCGTGCAGCAGCGGCCCGGTCAGCACCCAGGTGAAGAGCGCGTTGAGCCCGAACCCGAACAGCTGCACCACGACGAAGCGGTGCGCGGTGCGCGCGTCGCGCGTGCCGTGGCCGCGGAAGCTGATCCGGCTGTGCGCGACGTTGCCGACCGCGGTCGCCGACACGAACGCGATCACCACCGCGATCAGCGGCCACACCGCCCCTTGGTCGGTCGTGCCGCCGAGCCGGATCAGCCGGTGGCCATAGGTGGCGATCGGCCAGTAGACCGCCGAGTAGAAGGCGGTGACGGCCAGTCCCGTGACGCCGAAGCGCACGAGCTGCGCCAGCACCTCGTGCCGCCGCCACCGATCGACGTGACGCAATATCGCCGTCACTTGCCCTTCATCCCGCCTGAGCTAGAGCGGCGGCGTGTAGGGCGGGGACGCGCGTGAGGGAAGCTTCGAATGGGTCGCGGTGGCGGCGGCTGCTCGCCGACCTCGACGGCGACTGGAAGAGCTGGCTGCTGTTGATCTGGGCCGCCTATGCCGCGTGGCAGCTGATCGACAGCTGGAACCTGGTCCAGTGGCTGTCGCTCGGCGACACCGACGACAACATGCGGCTGATGCAGGTGCGCGCCTGGCTGCACGGGCAGGGCTGGTATGACCTGCGCCAGTACCGGATGGACCCGCCGCGCGGGTTCGACATCCACTGGAGCCGGCTGGTCGACCTGCCGATCGCGGGGCTGATCCTCGTCTTCCGCCAGTTCACGACCGAGAGCTGGGCGGAGCGGCTCGCCTGCGGCATCGCGCCGCTGCTGCCGCTGTCGATCGCGCTGCTCGGGCTCGGCGCGACAGTCAGGCGGCTGGTCCACCCGCTCGCCTGGCCGCTGGCGGCGCTGATCTTCCTCACCGCGACGGTGCCGATGCTGATGTTCGCGCCCGAGCGGATTGACCATCACGGCTGGCAGCTCGCCTTGCTCAGCCTCACGCTGGCGGGCCTGACCGATCCGCAGGCCCGGCGCGGCGGCGTCACCGTGGGGCTGTCGACCGCGGCGAGCCTGGCGATCGGGCTGGAGATGCTGCCCTATGGCGCGATGGCGGGCGGCATCCTGGCGCTGCGCTGGGTCTGGGATCGCGCCGACGCCGACCGGCTGCGCGCCTATGCCGTGGCGCTGGGCGGGGGCAGCGCGTTTGGCTTCGTCGCGTTCGCGTCGAACGCCAACTGGGTCGCGCGCTGCGATGCGCTGACGCCGGTGTGGCTCAGCGTCACCGTCGCCGCGGGCGGGTTGCTTTATCTGCTCGCCGCCATCGGCCCGGAACGGCGCGGAGTCCGGCTCGCGCTCGCGCTTGCCGCCGGGGCGGTGATCGTCGCCGGGTTCGCGCTCGCCTTCCCGCAATGCCTCGGCCGCCCCGAGCAGGTGTCGGACGAACTCGCGCGCAACTGGCTCGCGAACGTCAAGGAGGCCAAGCCGATCTGGCAGCACCCACTGCGCATCGGCTTTCCGATCGCCGCGCTGCCGGTCATCGGGCTGATCGGCGCGGCGGTCGCCGAGCGGGTCGCGCGTGACCGCGGGCGCGCGGCCGAATGGTGGCCGCCAGCGCTGTTCGCCGCCTTCGCCGCCGCGATGCTGATGTGGCAGGTCCGCGCCGGCCCCGCCGCGGCGCTGCTTGCCGTCCCCGGCGCGACCGCGCTCGGCTGGCTGCTGCTGCCGCTGCTCCGCGCCAATCGCTCGGTGCTGATCCGCGTCGTCGGCCCGGTCGCGGTGCTGGTCGTGGTCATGGCCGGACTGTTCGCGAGCTACGCCGTCACCTGGTTCCACGTCGACAAGCCGACCCCCGTCTCGCGCAAGGTCAACGCCGCCACCGGCGACTGCATGCGCACGACAAGGCTGCTGACGCTCAACCGCTATCCCCGGGCGCTGATCTTCAGCTTCGTCGACCTGGGTCCGCGCATCATCACCATCACCCATCACGATGCGGTCGCCGGCCCCTATCACCGCAACGGCGCGGCGATCCTCGACGTCCAGCACGCCTTCGGCCGTTCGCCGGACGAGGCGCGCCGGATCATCCAGGCGCACGGCGCGCCCCTTCTGCTGACCTGCCCCAACATGGCGGAGTCGACGATCTACCGGTCGCGCAACCCCGGCGGCTTCTACGACCTGCTCGCGCGCGGTCAGACCTTCCCCTGGCTGACCCGTCTGCCCATGCCGCACAATTCGCCCTACATCCTCTACCGCGTCAGCTAAGGACATCTTCATGGACGCCATCGCCGACCTTCAGGCCCAGATCGTCGCGCTTCGCACCGCGACCGAAGGAGTGTGGCTGTCGCTGCTCCTGTCGGGCGGCGGCGATGCACGCAACCATGCGGAGCGTCTGCGGCGCGAGAATCTCGACGGCCTCAACGCGCTGCATGCGCCGAACGACGAGGCGGCGGCGATGCGCGCCGCCGTGATCGCGCATACCGACCAGCTGTGGAGCAGCATCGTCCGCCAGCTCGGAGGCTCGACCGACAACCTAACGTAGCGTGATCTGCAGCCCGTCGATCACGAACTGAACCGCGAGCGCGGCGAGCAGAACCCCGAGCATCCGGGTGATGACCGCCTCGATCCGCGCGCCGAGCAACCGCATCAGCGGCCCGGCGGCGAGCAGCGCCGCCAACGTCAGCAACAGGATCGTCGCCATCGCGGCAAGCACGACCAGATGCGCCTGCAATCCGTGCTGCCGCGCGCTCAGCAGCATCACCGACGCAATCGACCCGGGTCCGGCGATCATCGGCATCGCCATCGGGAAGATGCTGACATCCTCGACATGCGCGTCGGCGACCTTGGCGGCGCGATCCTCGCGCCGCTCGGTGCGTTTCTCGAACACCATCTCCAGCGCGATCAGGAACAGCATGATCCCGCCCGCGATGCGGAAGCTCGCCAGGCTGATGCCGAGGCCGTGCAGCAGGTCTTCCCCGAACAGCGCAAAGACCAGCAGGATGCCCGCCGCCACGGCCACCGCCCGCACCGCCATCGCGCGCCGATGCGCGGGCGACGCGCCCGCCGACAGCCCCGCGTAGATCGGCGCGCAGCCGGGCGGATCGATGACGACGAAGAAGGTGATCAGCGAGGAGACGTAGAGTTCAATCACTGGGCAACGCTGTCGTTGATGACGTCACCTCGCCCGTTCAAGGCGACACTCAGGGTATGGCGGCCTTGATAGAACTGCCATCCCCAGCTCAACGTCTGGTCGGGCGACGCGCCTGTTCCGACCTGCACTTCCGGCGGCGGCGAGTGGAACATGTGCGCCGGACCAAGCGGTTGACCCGGCGACGGGCAGACCGCCCGAACGATCGCTGGTTGACGCAGGCGCGCACGCGGTATGGTCAGTTGATCGCCGCTGTCGACCAGCCATCGCCAGCCGCCGTCCGCCTGCCGCTGCCAAACCGTCGTGAAATAGCCGACGCTGCCGTCCGCGCGCCGCCACTCGCCGGTATTGACCACGACGTTGCCGTCGCACGACTGGTAGCTGGCGGTCGGCGACCACTCGACGGCATGCGCCGGCTCGACCCGATCGCGCAGCCATGCCTGCGCGTTGGTCGGCTGGGGCACGAACATGATCGCGTCCGCCCCCGCCCACTTCCGGAACGCCGCCCATTGGCCCAGCGTCTGCGCATCCGCCGCGAAGGCGCGTTCGGCGTCGAGCGCGGTCTGCGGCGCGCGCGCTGCCGCCCGACCTCTCCCCCTTCGCCCTGAGCTTGTCGAAGGGCGGCCCACATCAACAGCGGCGGGACGGCCTTCGACAGGCTCAGGCCGAACGGAGGAGAGGGTGAGCGCGAGCGCCAGACCGATCATCTACAGCTCCTTGTCGTACGCCACGCCCTCGCGCCGGCAGGCGGACACCAGCGTGTTCCGCAACAGGCAGGCGATCGTCATCGGCCCGACCCCGCCCGGCACCGGCGTAATCGCGCCCGCCACCTCGGCCGCCTCGGCGAAATCCACATCGCCGACCAGCCCCTCATCGCCCCGATTGATCCCCACGTCGATCACCGTCGCACCCGGCTTCAGCCAGTCGCCGCGGACCATCCTCGGCACGCCCACCGCGGCGACGACGATGTCCGCGCGGCGCACCACCGCGGGCAGGTCGCGGGTGCGCGAATGCGCCACCGTTACCGTGCAGTTCTCGCGCAGCAGCAGCTGCGCCACCGGCTTGCCGACCAGGTTCGATCGCCCGACCACCACCGCCTCCAGCCCGGAAAGATCGCCCAGCGTCTCGCGCAACAGCATGACGCAGCCCAGCGGGGTGCAGGGCGCAAAACCGTGCAGCCCCGCCGCCAGCCGTCCGACATTCTCCGGGTTGAGCCCGTCGACGTCCTTGTCGGGCGCGATGCGGGTGAAGATGCGCCGCTCGTCCAGCCCGGCGGGCAGCGGGAACTGGACCAGCACGCCATCCACCGCCGGATCGGCGTTGAGGCAGTCGACCAGCGCCTCCAGCGCGTCCTGCGCGGTGTCGGCCGGCAGGCGATGCTCGAAGCCGGCCATCCCCGCCTCGGCCACGGCCCGGCTCTTGTTCCGGACATAGACCGCTGAGGCCGGATCGTCGCCCACCAGCACCACCGCCAGCCCCGGCGCGCGCCCGGCCTGCGCGCGGAAGTGCGCGACGTGCGCGGCGATGCGCACGCGCAGCGCCGCCGCCCGTGCCTTTCCGTCGATGATCGCAGCCCTCATGCCGCGTGCTTTAGCGGCGGGAGCCTATCCCCGCCAGCGCGGTCACATCATGCCGGGCGACGCCGCCACCATCAGCGCCGGCAACGCAGTTCGCTGCAGGAACACCACGATCAACAGCACCACCATCGGGGCCAGATCGAGCGCGCCGAAATCGGGCAGGATGTTGCGGATCGGCCGGTAGAGCGGTTCGGTCAGCCGATCGAGCCCGTTGAGCAGCCCGCTCACCACCGGCCCGTGCCGGTTCACGACGTTGAACGCGACCAGCCAGCTGAGGATCACCTGCACGAAGATCACTACCCAGACGATCGTCAGGATATATTGCAGCAGCTGATAGAGAAGAATGACCATTGCCGCGATCTAGGCGTCGCACCGGGACGGCACAACCTCGCCTAGTCGCGCGCGCCCCGTCGCACCAGCGTGCCAGCGCCTTGGCGGGTGAAGATCTCCAGCAGGATCGCATGCGGCACCCGCCCGTCCAGGATCACCGCCGCGTCCACCCCCGCCTCGACCGCGGCGACGCAGGTCTCGACCTTGGGGATCATCCCGCCGCCGATCGTGCCGTCCGCGGTCAGCGCCGCGATCCGCGCCGGGTCGAGGTCGGTCAACAGCTCGCCCGCCTTGTCGAGGACCCCCACCACATCGGTCAGCAGGAAGAACCGCGCCGCGCCCAGCGCACCCGCGATCGCGCCCGCCATGGTGTCGGCGTTGATGTTGTAGGTCTGGCCGTCCGCCCCCGCCGCGACCGGCGCGATCACCGGGATGACGCCCGCAGCGGTCAGCGTGTCGATGATCGCGCGGTCGACCGCCACCGGCTCGCCGACAAAGCCCAGATCGACATGCCGCTCGATCCCCTGACGCGGGTCTGCTTCGCGCCGCCCGCCGACCTTCTCGGCGACGACCAGCCCCGAATCCTTGCCCGAGATGCCGACCGCGCGTCCCCCCGCCTGACCGATCCAGCCGACGATCTCCTTGTTGATCGACCCGGCGAGGACCATCTCGGCGATGTCGGCGGTCTGCTTGTCGGTGACGCGCAGGCCGTCGACGAAGCGCGACTCCACGCCGAGCCGCTTCAGCATCGCGCCGATCTGCGGACCGCCGCCATGCACCACGACCGGATTGATCCCGACCGCCTTGAGCAGCACCATGTCCTCGGCGAAGTCGCGCTGCCGCTCCGGATCGCCCATCGCGTGGCCGCCGTACTTCACGACAAAGGTCGAGCCGGCATAGCGCTGCAGGTACGGCAGCGCCTCCGTCAGCGTCTCCGCCTTGGCGAGCAGCGCGGGGTCGGGGGTGTGATCGGTCATGCCGGGCGCCCTAGGGCAAGCGCCGGCACAGGCCAATCACCTGGGATCAGATCGCGGCCGCGCGTCCATCCAGCCGCCGTCCCACCCTCACCACCAGCGCGATGATGAGCGGCACCAGCACGGCGGACAGCACCACCTTGGCGAGCATCTGGCCAGCCATGAGGGTCAGGATCGGCCGCTCGCCATAGAAGCTGGCGGTGATGAAGATCAGCGTGTCGACGATCTGCGACAACGCCGCCGCCATGAACCCCGCGAGCCCTGCCCAGCGCCCGGTCACCGTCCGCAGCCGCGCGAACAGCCAGATGTTGAGCGTTACCGAGATCCCGTAGGCGAGGATGCCCGCCGCCATCATCCGCCAGCCTTGCGCCAGGATGATCGGAAACGCGGCCTTGGCAGGCTCATACATGCCCGGATCGGTCGGCAGCCGGATGACCAGCCAGACGAGAAAGATCGCGAACAGCAGCGGCACGAACCCGAACCGGACCAGCCGGTCGGCGGTCGCCTTGCCATACAGCTCGGCGACCCCCGACGAGATGCCGACCAGCGTCAGGAACGGAAAGATCCCGGCCTCCACCGCGAGCGGCCCGAGCGCCACCTGCTTTGCCCCGAGCACGCCGCCAAGGGTCACCATCCCGCCATAGAAGACGGTGAGCGCGAAGAGGCCGCGGGCGTCGGCGGCGGGCGTGTCGACGGTCATGCGCAGCCTGCTAACGCACCCGGCACGCCCGGTCCATCATCGCGGAAAAGAGCTGTCCTACAGGTGCTGCGGCGTGCCGGTGTGCCGCCATGGACTGGTCTTTCTCCGGTGGCTGGATCGCCACGATCGTCGATCGAGGCCACCACCCGCGGGACGATCGAGGTCATCATTTGGTGTTACCTTGCGGGACCCTTGTACCGGTCCGGCCTCCACGCACCAACATGCGGCACGGGCAGGGGCATCTTCCCCTTCCGCCGCAACCCTGCAACAACCGCCGCCCATGACCCGCCTCCTGATCGGCCTCGCCGGCATTCTCGTCATCCTCGGTATCGCAGTGCTGCTGTCGACGAACCGTCGCGCGATCCGGCTGCGGGTCGTCGGCGCCGCCTTTGCGCTACAGGCGGGAATCGCGGTGCTGGTGCTCTACGTCCCCGCGGGAAAGCTGGTGATCGAGGCGCTGGCGCGCGGCGTCGCCAACCTGCTCGGCTATGCGCAGGCGGGTATCGACTTCATCTTCGGCCCGCTCGCCGGGCCGGCGCTGGGCGGCCACAGCTTTGCGCTGGCGGCGCTGCCGGTCATCATCTTCTTCGCGGCGGTGATCTCGATCCTCTACTATCTCAAGGTGATGCAGTTCGTCGTCAAATGGATCGGCGGCGGCATCCAGTATGTCACCGGGATCTCCAAGGTCGAATCGCTCGGCGCCGCGGCCAACATCTTCGTCGGGCAGAGCGAGGCGCCGCTCGTCATCCGTCCCTACCTGGCCGAGCTGACCCCGTCGCAGATCTTCTGCGTGATGACCGTCGGCATGGCCGGCGTCGCCGGCACCATCCTCGCCGCCTATGCCTCGATGCTCGGCACCGACCTGCTGCCCTATCTGCTCGCCGCCAGCTTCATGTCGGCGCCGGGCGGCATCCTGATGGCCAAGCTGGTGATGCCCGACGACCCCGCCGACGCAGGCCGGGAGCCTGCGGTCGAAGGCGACATCCCGTTTGGCGAGGAGCGTCCCGCCAACGTCATCATGGCCGCCGCAGAGGGTGCGCAGACCGGCGTCAAGCTGGCAGTCGCGGTCGGCGCGATGGTGCTCGCCTTCGTGGCGCTGGTCGCGCTTGCCAACGGCATCCTGGGCGGTATCGGCGGCTGGTTCGGCCATCCGGACCTGACCTTCCAGGCGATCCTCGGGCGCGTCTTCCAGCCGGTCATGTACCTGCTCAACGTGCCCTGGGACGAAGCAGGCGCGGCGGGCGGCCTGTTCGGGACCAAGGTGGTCATCAACGAGTTCGTCGCATTCGGCTACCTCAAGGATGCCAAGGCGGCACTGTCGCCGCACACCGTCGCGGTCGTCACGTTCGCGCTCTGCGGCTTCGCCAATTTCTCCTCCATCGCGATCCAGATGGCGGTGACGGGCGGGCTCGCGCCCAACCAGCGGCCGGTGATCGCGAAGCTCGGCCTGCGCGCGCTGGCGGCGGGCAGCCTCGCCAACCTGATGAGCGCTGCGCTCGCGGGGCTGCTGATCGGATGACGGCTGAACCGCCGAGCCGGACCTTCACGGTCGTGCCGGTCGCGGGCGAACTGCTCGAAATCCGCCTGCCCTTCGATCCCAAGGCGGTGTTCGGCAAGGCGCGGGCGCCGGTGGTGGTGACGATCGGCGGCTATAGCTACCGCAGCACGATCGCCAACATGGGCGACGGCGTCTTCGTGCCCTTGCGCCGCAGCCACCGCGAGGCGGCGGGCGTGGTCGAGGGGCAGCCGCTGACCGTCACGCTGAACCTCGACATCGCCCCGCGCACGATTGAGGCGCCGTCCGACCTGCGCGCCGCGCTGGAGGCGGCGGGCGCCTGGGAGCGGTGGACGACACTCGCCTATACCCACCAACGCGAGCATGTGGAGGCGGTGGCGGAAGCGAAGCGGCCGACTACGCGAGTGCGACGGATCGAGCAATGCGTGGCGATGGTTGCCGCAATGTAGCGCCGTTGCCACACATTGGCGATGACGGTTCAATACTCCAGCCGCGAGTTCAATCAGCAGACGGCGCGTGCGCGCCGCGCCGCATTGCAGGAGCCCGTGTTCATCACGGATCGCGGGGAGCCCAAACACGTCTTGCTCAGCATCGAGGAATACCGGCGTCTGTCCGCGACGCGCCTCTCGCTCGCCGACCTCCTGACGAACGCCGACGTGGCGGACATCGATCTCGAGCTGCCACCGCGGGTCATAGAGCCATTCGTCTACCCCTTTGCGGACGACAGCGATTGATCCTTATCGATACGGTCGTGGTATCGGAGCTACGACGTATAGCATCGGGCAGGATCAATCCTGCGGTTGCCGCCTGGAATGTCTCGATCGGGAGCACGCCGGTATTTCTATCCGCAATCACAATCCTGGAACTGCGGACGGGCGTGTTGTTGAAGGAGCGCAAAGATCCGGTGCAGGGCCGGACGCTTTCGCGATGGCTTGAACGCCAGTTATTGCCGCTGTTCGCCGACGCCATTCTGCCGGTCGACACCGCGGTGGCCTTCGCCTGCGCATCGCTGCATGTGCCGGTCACACGCTCACGGCACGATGCGCTGATCGCCGCGACCGCACTGGTTCACCATCTGACGCTTGCAACGCGCAACACACGCGGCTTCGCCGACACCGGCGTCCACCTTGTCAATCCGTGGGACTATCGCGTCGGCACCGGCTCCGCGCCCGTATAGTCGTAGAACCCCCGCCCCGCCTTTCGCCCGAACCACCCCGCCTCGACATATTTGACCAGCACCGGCGCCGGGCGGAACTTGGGATCGCCCGTCCCCTCAAACAGCACGCGCGTGATCTCCAGGCAGGTGTCGAGCCCGATGAAATCCGCGAGCGCCAGCGGCCCCATCGGATGGTTCAGCCCAAGCCGGCATGCCAAGTCGATGTCGCGCACGCTCGCCACCCCCTCACCCAGCGCGAAGCAGGCTTCGTTGAGCATCGGCATCAGCACCCGGTTGACGATGAAGCCGGGGGCGTCGTTGGCGTGGACCACCTCCTTGCCCAGCCGCACCGCATAGGCCTCGACCGCCGCCACCGTCGCGTCGCTGGTCGCCAGCCCGCGGATCAGCTCGATCAGCCCCATGACGGGAACCGGGTTGAAGAAATGGACGCCGACAAACCGAGCCGGGTCGGGCGCCGCCTGCGCCAGCCGGGTGATCGGGATCGACGAGGTGTTGCTCGCCAGGATCGCGTCCGCCGCCATCACCGCGCCCACGTCGGCGAAGATGCGCCGCTTGATCTCCTCGCGCTCGGTCGCGGCCTCGATCACCAGCCGCGCTTCGCCCATCGCCGCCACCCCGTCGACCGGCTCGATCAGCGCCAGCGCCGCGTCACGTGCGCCCTCGTCGATCTTGTCCTTACCGACCTGCCGGTCGAGCGCCCTTGCGATCTCCGCCCTGCCCGCCTCCGCCCGCTCGCGCGAGACGTCGGCGAGCCGCACCCGGAAGCCCGCCTGTGCCGACACCTGCGCGATGCCTGCCCCCATCTGGCCTGCGCCGATCACGCCGATCATGTCCATCTTCGTTGCTCCCGACTTTTCCCGCCGCTAGCGTCTCGCGGCAACCAGAGGAATATGAGATGCGGGCTGCCCTTCTGATCGCGACGGCGCTGCTGGCGGGCACAGGCCCGGCCTGCGCACAGGCGCTGCCCCCGCCCGTGCCGCTGCCGGGCGACGGCCCGGCCGACGCGCAGCTCAAGCAGCTGTTCTACGACAGCGATGAGCGCGACCTGCGCGAAAACCCGATCAGCGCCATTTATCGCGGTGACCTGCGCTATGCCGACCGGCTCGGTGACCTGTTCTCCGATGCCGCGACCGAACGGGAGCGTCGCAACGCACGGGCCGACCTCGCGGCGTTGACGCGCATCGACCGCGCGCGCCTGACCGCGGTCGACCAGATCGCCTATGACGTTTTCCGCAACGGCCTCGACATCGGGCTGAAGTTCTACCGCACGCCGTCCAACCTGCGGGTCGCGCGCGGCATGCCGATCGACCATTTCGGCGGCATCCAGACCTGGTATCCCGACTTCGCCAGCGGCAAGGGTGCGGCGCCGTTCAGGACGGTGCTCGACTATGACAACAACCTCCGGCGCAACGCCCAATATGCCGCCGCCTATGACCGGGTGATCGAGCGGCTGCGTACAGGCTTGGCGCAGGGCATCCTTCTGCCGCGGCTGACCGTCGTCAACATGATCGAGCAGTTCGACAATCTCATCGCGGAGGGCGTCGAACACTCCACCTTCTACGCACCGGTGACGATGTTCCCCGATGCCGTACCCGCCGCCGAGCGCAGCCGCCTCACCGCGGCTTATGCGGCGCAGGTGCGTGACGTGCTGACGCCCGCGCACCGCCGCGTCCGCGACTTCCTGCACGATAGCTACCTGCCCCGCGCCCGCGACACGGTGGGGCTGTCGGCGTTGCCCGGCGGCGCGGCCTATTACGCCTACCGGATCGAGTCGGAGACGACGCTGCCGCTGACCGCCGCACAGGTGCATCAGATGGGACTGGACGAGGTCGCGCGCATCCGCGGCCAGATGGAGCAGCAGCAGCGCCGCGTCGGCTACACCGGCACGCTCCGGCAGTTCTTCGACTTCATGCGCACCGACCCGCGTTTCGCGCCGCATTCGGCCGCCGAGGTCCGTACCGATTTCGAGGCGATCGGGCGGCGCGTCGACGCGCGCGTCCGCGAGCAGTTCGCGCTGGTGCCGCGGTCCCCGCTCGAGCTGCGCCAGGTCCCCGCTTTCCGCGAGCGCACCGCCGCGTCGGGGTCGTACGAGCAGGGCACGCCGGACGGCACGCGGCCCGGTATCTTCTACTACGACACCTACGACCTGCCCTCGCGCTTCACCTGGTCGATGGAGACGCTGTATCTGCACGAGGCGATCCCCGGCCATCATTATCAGATCAGCCTGGCGCAGGAGAACGCGGCGCTGCCGGCCTTCATGCGCTTCGGCGGCAACACGGCGTATGTGGAGGGCTGGGCGCTCTACGCCGAGAGCCTGTGGCAGCCGCTCGGGATGGAGACCGACCCTTACGCGCGCATGGGCGGCCTCAACGACGAGATGCTGCGCGCGATGCGCCTCGTCGTCGACAGCGGCCTGCACGCCCAAGGCTGGACCCGCGATCAGGCGATCGATTATCTGATGGCCAACTCGCCCGAGAGCCGGACGGACGCGACCGCCGAAGTCGAGCGCTACATCGTCAATCCTGGCCAGGCGCTCGCCTACAAGGTCGGTCAGCTCACCATCAGCCGCCTGAAGGCGCAGGCGATGGCGGCGCTCGGACCCCGCTTCGACCCCCGCGCCTTCCACGCCGCCGTGCTCGACACTGGCGCGCTGCCGATGCCGGTGCTGGAACGCAAGATCGCGGCGTGGATCGCAGCGGGCGGACCGACCGCGCCATCGTAAATCCCGCAACCTTTCATCATTGTAACTTGCTCACCGTGTTCCGCCGCCCGACTCCCACAGCCGGGAGATGATTATGCGGCACTCATTCATCGGCGTTGCTTTGGTCGTGAGCGGCCTGTCCCAAGCGGCCGCCGCCGAATGGGTTAGGATCGCAACCAGCGATGACGGTCGCACCTATTCCGTTGATGCCACGCGTGCGCCACGAATCGTGGGCAACAGGATGCAGACCTGGGTTCAGATCGATTTCTCGCGAGACCGCACGGTAAGCTTCCGGCGCGCCATGCAATTATGGAGTTTCGATTGCCGCGCGCAGACGGAGAAAGTGATCTCCAGCTCCACTTACGACAGCTACGGGCGCAACGTGGACAGCTATAGCGAACCCGCCTACGCAGCGGATACCGGCTATGAGCCGGTCGTCCCTGAGACGATCGGCGACAAGGTGTTCTCGCTGGTTTGCGCCGCCGCCAACAACTAAGGCTGCCGCGTTTCCGGAGTAGAGAGAAGCGCGTGGCGGATTGGATCCAGAACCTCGAACGGCTGAGCGCCTTGCGGACGGCGGGGCATATCACCGACGCCGAGTTCGACGCCGCCAAGGCGGAGGTGCTGGCGCAGACCGGGCTGTCGCGTGCGCCGGTAACAGCGGCGCCCGTGACCCCGCCGGCGTCGCCGGTCGAGCGCGCCGCCCCGACGCCATCCCATCCGCCCGCCGCACCTTCGCCGCGGATGGACGGGGGGGCCGTCTCGCCCACCATCCGGCTTCCCCCGGCGGCCGGTGCGGCCGCTCCGGCGGGGTTCACGCCGCGTGACAAGCCGACGGACGCGCCGCCCGGCCCGCCGCCCGCCACGCCGACGCTGCGGCTGGGAACGCCGCCCGACGGTCCCACGCCGGCTCAAATCGGGGGCCAGCCGGGCGCCGCCTTTTTGGACCGTCGCCAGTCGATCGGCGCGCCGGGCAACCCGGCGCCGCCACCACCTTATGGCCCCCCGCTCCTGTCGCCGCCGCAACAGCGTCCGCTCTCGCCCGGCGGCGCATCACGCGGCCGCGGCGCCCCGCTCAATCCGCTGCTGATCATCGGCGGGGTCGTCGCCGCCATCCTGCTGGTTGCAGCGATGGTGTGGGCGCTGTTGCCGCCGACCCGCCCCGCGGGTGTGCTGCCGCACCCGGCCGCGTCGGCAACGCCGGTCGCCTTTCCCGCACCGCTGCCCCCCGACCCCGGGCTGCCGCCGCTGGCCCCCGGCGAGACGCTGACCTGGACCGGCGCCACCGCTGGCGGCACGGTGGAGCGAGAGGTCGGGGCGATGGCGGTCCGCATCGCCGCCACCGGCAGTGGGGAGACCACCGCGCCCGTGGTCGACGTCAGCTATGGCACGGCCAGCGTCCGGCTCACCGGCGACCCCGGCGCGCCCACTGCCGAACACCGGATCACCGCGGTACAGAATCGTGCGGGCGCGGCGCCCGTCGTGATGCTGCAGAGCTACACCGGCGGCGCACACTGCTGCACGCATCTGCAACTCGCCGGGCTTTCCGGCGGGCAGCTGCGTACCGTCGATCTCGGCGCCTGGGACGGCGACTCCGTCACGCCACCGCACGACGTATCCGGCGACGGCGTCGCCGACTTCGTGCTGACCGACCAGTCGTTTCTGTACGCATTCGCTCCCTACGCGATGAGCGCCAGTGTGCCGAGGGTGCTCAACGTCACCGGCGGCCGCGTCGTTGACGTGTCGGCGCGTCCCGCCTTTCGCCGCCTGTTCGCCGACGCGATGCGCGCGAACGGCGAAACGTGCCGTGGCGGCGGCGACGGCATGACGCGCAACGGCGCGTGCGCCGCCTATGTTGCCGCCGCCGCGCGCGCGGGGCGGCTCGATCGGGCTTGGCAGGAGATGGTCTCCGCTTATGACGCATCGGTCGAATGGCAGTTACCGGCCGGCTGTTCGGTAGCGGTCGGCACCGGCGAGTGTCCCGCCGACCGGCAGATACAATATCAAAGCTATCCCGACGCGCTCGCCGCCTTCCTGAAGCGCCACGGCTATGTCGCGCGGAGCTGGCAGCCGCCCGCCCCGCCGGGTAGCGGCGAGGACCAGCCCGAACCCGACACGCCATCGCAGGATTCGGGCAAGAACTGATCCACACCGCGCCGTGTGGAAAGAATCAGCTGTCCTACACGCCCCCTGCCGTGGCTGGTACGGCGGATGCGGCATCGCACCCTCCTCAGCCCACCGCCGACATCCGGCACCCGCCGCGCCGGCGTGAATGGCGCGATCATGCCTCTACTTAGCCTCTACTTCCGATGACGCACGGCTCGACTTCGGGCGCTCACGCGATAGGGCGGACCCATGATCGACCCCACGCCCCCCATCGCCGCCATCCCCGTTGCCCCCCCCATTGCCGAACGCCGCCCGCACAGCTTCACCGCGCACGGAACAACGATCGACGATCCCTATGCGTGGCTCAAGGACCCCGATTATCCCGACGTCACCGACCCCGACATCCTCGCCTATCTGACGGCCGAGAACAGCTATTTCGAGGCGGTGATGGCGCCGCATCAGCCGCTGGTCGACCGGCTCTACGAAGAGATGAAAGCGCGCATCAAGGAGGACGAATCCTCGGTGCCGCAGAAGGACGGCGACTGGCTCTACTGGACCGATTTCGAGACCGGCGGCCAGTATCGCCGCTGGTGGCGAAAGCCGGTGGCCGGGGGCGCGGACGAGCTGTTGCTCGACGAACCCGCGCTTGCCGCGGGCAAGCAGTATTTCCGCCTCGGCGCGTTCGCGGTGTCGAACGACGGCAGCAAACTCGCCTATGCGATCGACGACAGCGGCGCCGAGCGGTTCGAAGTGCGGGTCAAGGACCTCGCGACCGGCGAGCACCTGCCGGAGGTCATCCCCGGCATGCTTTCCGACATCGTCTGGACCAGCGATGATTCAGGCTTCCTCTACGGCCTGGCCAACGAGCAATGGCGGACCGACAACGCCCGCTTCCACCGGCTCGGAACAGCGGTAGCGGACGATGTGGTGCTCTTTCACGAGGCTGACGAGGGCTATCGCGTCGCGGTGGCGGAGACGAGCGCGCGCAACTGGATCGTCATCGCCACCGGCGATCATGTCACCAGCGAAATCCGCCTGCTCCCCGCCAACGACCCGCTCGCCGCGCCGATCTTGGTCGCGTCGCGCCTCCCCGGCTGTGAATACGACGTCGACGAGCATGACGGCACGCTGTTCATCCACACCAACGACACCGATCCGATGTGGCGGCTGTGCACCGCGCCGGTCGAGCGGCCGGGCGAGTGGACCGAGCTGATCGCGCCCGACCCGCATTTCTACATGACGGGCGTCGAATGCTACCGCGACTTCTTCGTGGTCGAAGGCCGCCTCGACGGCCTCGATCAGCTCGCCGTCCATCACTACGACAAGCCCACCGCAGGAAAGGCGATCGCCTTTCCGGAGGCAAGCTATGCCGCCGGACTGGGCGACAATCCCGAATATGCGGTCGACACGCTGCGGCTCGGCTATGAGTCGATGGTCACGCCCGGCACCGTCTATGACTATGATATCGAAACGCAGGAACTCGTCCTTCGCAAGGTCCAGGAAATCCCGTCAGGCTATGTCAGCGCGAAATACCAGACCGAGCGTCTTCACATCGCTGCGCGCGACGGAACGCAGATCCCGGTGTCGATCGTCTATCCCGCCGGGTTCGAGAAGAACGGCGAAGCGCCACTCTACCTCTACGCTTACGGCGCCTATGGCTACGCCATCCCGCCGGGCTTTTCGACAGGACGGCTCAGCCTGCTCGACCGCGGCTTCGCCTTTGCCATCGCGCATATCCGCGGCGGCGACGATCTGGGCCAGCAATGGTATCACGACGGTAAACTCGACAAGCGCGAGAACACGTTCAACGATTTCGTCGACGCGGCGAAAGGCCTGATCGCCGACCGCTGGACCGACGCCGGGCGCATTGCGATTGCGGGGCGCTCGGCGGGTGGCGAGCTGATGGGTGCGGTTGTCAATTCGGACCCGGACCTGTGGGGCGCGGTGATCGCCGACGTACCGTTCGTCGACGTGCTGAACACGATGATGGACGCCGACCTGCCGCTGACGCCGGGCGAATGGCCAGAATGGGGCAATCCGATCGAGGACAAGGCCGCGTTCGACCTGATCCGCGGCTACGACCCGTACCAGAATGTCCGCGCGCAGGGCTATCCCCCGCTCTTCATCTCCGGGGGCCTCAACGACCCGCGCGTGACCTACTGGGAACCCGCCAAATGGGCCGCCAAGCTGCGCGCGACGAAGATTGACGACCACATCCTGCTGCTGAAAACCAACATGGGCGCAGGCCATGGCGGAAAATCCGGCCGTTTCGAGAACCTGCGCGAGGCGGCGGAGGAACATGCCTTCGTGTTGTGGCAGCTCGGCATCGGGGAGTGAGCGCTCCCTTTCGCCTCGCCTTCACCGCCGCCCCCGCGGACATCGACGAACTCGGCCATGTCAACAACGCGGTATGGGTCGTCTGGGTGCAACGCCTCTCGGTCAGTCATTGGGAGGCGGTCGCGCCGCCCGAGCACCGGGCGGCGCATGTCTGGGTCGTGACCCGGCACGAGATCGATTACCGCGGCAATGTCCGTATCGGCGAGACGGTAACGGGCGAGACCTGGGTCGGCGAGCCCAGAGGCGCGCGCTTCGACCGCTGCTTCCGCTTCACCGGCAGCGACGGCCGTGTTTGCATCGAGGGCCGTTCGACCTGGGCGCTGCTCGATCGCGCGACCGGCCGCCTGCTCCGCGTCCGCCCGGAGTTCGCCGCGCCGTTTCTGGCGTAAAGCACTATGTCATGGCGTATTATCCCTACACCCGAAGAAACCCATCTGCTCTGCACACGCTATGCTATTGTAAGAGCGAGGTTATCGTAACTGGCACGCCCCCTGCAAAGCTTGCTCTGAACGCGAACAAACCGCTTCGCCGTAGCAAGGGACGCCACCATGACCGATCAGTCCGCCAATCTCTTCACCCGCGAAGACACATTGCTCGGCGTCTGCGCGGGGCTGGGCGAAGAGCTCGGGATCAATCCACTGCTGCCCCGCGTGCTGATCGCGCTGGCGCTGTTCTGGAACCCGGTCGCCGTGATCATCGGCTATGCCGCTGCCGGAATGGCGCTGGCGGTCTTCCGCTGGGCCTTTCCGCTTCGCGCCGCCAGTCGTTCGCCCCGCATCGAAATGGGCGGGCCGATGCTGGTCTGACCGTCGACAACCCCGCCGCCGATAACCATTTGCAAGCAGGTTTGCCGGTACGGAACCGGGATGGCGAGTGCCACTTCCCTTCCCAGCGGCTTCGTGGCGACCGATTGGGGCCGCGCGACGGCGCCGCCGCGCATGCCCGACGGCGCCCCGTCCCGGTCGGCTCAGCCGCGGGCGGAGCTGCCGCCGGCGCGCGAGATGGCCAAGGCCGCGGCGCTGATCGACAAGGCGAAGCAGGTTCTGCGCGCGCAGTTCGACGCGCTGCGCGACGGCCAGCCGATCGACCTGCCGGCGATCAGGCGCCTGACCCGCGACGTGGCGCTGTCGATCAACCGCCACCGTCACGCCGTCATCGGCCTTACCCGCCTGCGCAGCAGCCACGAATACACCTATATCCACTCGATTGCCGTCAGCGCGCTGATGATCGGCCTCGCCCGCGAGTTGGGCCTGCCCGAGGAACAGGTCGCCGCCGCGGGGCTGGCGGGCATGCTCCACGACATCGGCAAGTCGAAAGTGCCGGTCAGCGTCCTCGACAAGCCCGGCCCGCTCTCGTCCGACGAGTGGGTCACGATCAAGACCCATCCCGAACGCGGCGCCGCAATCCTGCGCCGCTTGGGGGAGATGGACCCGATCGTGCTCGACGTCGCGCTCCACCACCATGAACGGCTCGATGGTTCGGGCTATCCGCATGCGCTCAGGGCGGACGAGATCAGCATCCACGCCCGCATCGCCGCGGTCTGCGACGTCTATGACGCGCTGACCTCGCGCCGGGCGTACAAGGAGGCGCGGCCGGCCGCGGCGGTGCTGGAGGTGATGACACGCGCCGTGGGGCAGTTCGACCCGCAAGTGTTGCGCGCGCTGCGGACGCTGATCGGCGCCTTTCCGGCGGGCACGCTGGTGCGGCTGCAGCGCGGGCAGTTGGCGGTGGTAATCAGCGAGGTGCCGGAAAACCCGCTCAGCCCACGGGTCGAGCTGGTCGGCCATGCCGTCAGCGGACGGCCCATCGAGGCCGCGATCTGCGAGACTGCGGGCAACCCAATCGTCGCGGTGGAACGGCCGGAGGACTGGCCGCACCTCGATCTCAGCCAGAGTTCCTGAGCGCGGTCGCGATCGCGTTGATCGAGAGCAGGATGCCGTCGGCGATGCGCGGATCGTCCTCCCCCGTGCGATGCCGCTGCAACAGCTCGACCTGAAGCAGGTTCAGCGGCTCGACATAAGGCAGCCGTAGCCGGATCGACGCATCGAGCCGCGGACTCTTCTCCAGCAGCCGCGACTGCCCGGTGGCGGCGAGCAGCGCCTCGATCGTCCGGGCGTGCTGGTCGGCGATCTGGCCGAACGTGCGGTCGGCGAACGCTCGATCCTCGACCAGCGCAGCATAACGCGCGGCGATGGCGATGTCGGACTTGGCGAGCACCTGCTCCATATTGGCGAGCGTCGTCGCGAACAGCGGCCAGCCCGCCGCCATTTCGGCCAGCAGCCCCTTGTCGGCAAATTCCGCCAGTGCCTGGCCGACTCCGTACCAGCCCGGCAGCATCACCCGCGCCTGCGCCCAGCTGAACACCCAGGGGATCGCGCGCAGGTCCTCGATCCGGTCCGACCGGGTGCGGCTGGCGGGGCGGCTGCCGATGTTGAGGTCCGCGATCTCGCGAACCGGGGTCATCTGGCGAAAAAAGGTGCGGAACCGGTCGTCGCCATAGACCAGGTCGCGATAGGCGGCAAAAGCGGTGGCCGACAGCGACTCCATTGCGGCGGCAAACCGTTCGTTCGCGGCGGGCGAGAGCTGCGGCGGCGCCAACGTCGCGAGCAGCGTGGCAGACGCCATCGCCTCCAGGTTCGCCTCGGCGCTGGCGCGGGTGCCGTATTTGCCCGCGATGACTTCACCTTGTTCGGTGATGCGGATGCGCGCGCCGACCGTGCCGCGTGGCTGCGCGCGGATTGCGGCGAAGGCCGAGCCGCCGCCGCGCCCCACCGCGCCGCCACGGCCGTGGAAGAGCTGCAGCCGCACCCCCGACGCCTCGAACACCGGCAGCAGCGCGGCGGACGCCTTCGACAGCGCCCAGGTCGATGTCAGATAGCCACCGTCCTTGTTCGAGTCCGAATAGCCGATCATTACCTCCTGATCGCCGCGGGCGCGGGTCACCGCGGCGACCTCGGGCAGCGCGAACCAGGCGCGCATGATCGCCGGACCGGCTTCCAGGTCCTCGATCGTCTCGAACAGCGGCACCGCCATGACCGCGGCGGTCGGTAGCGCCCCCTCGCCCCGGCCAGGCCGGTACAGCCCGGCTTCCTTGAGTAGCAGTTGCACCTCCAGCAGGTCGCTGACCGACTTGGTCATGCTGACGATATGCTGGCGAATGCACTCTGGCCCATAGCGGGCATGGGCGGCGGCGGCCGCAGCGGCGATGGCGAGTTCGCCCAGCGTCTCGTCGCTGTAGTTCCCAAAACGGGTACGGAGCGGCCGCGGGCTCGCCAGCTCGCGGCGAAGTGCCGCCACCCGCGCCGGCTCGTCGAGCGCGAGGTAGTCGGGCTCGACGCCCGCCTCGCGCAGCAACTCGGCGGCGACGCGCTCGAGCACCGCCGAGTTCTGGCGCAGGTCGAGCGTCGCGAGGTGGAAGCCGAACAGGTCGACGGCGCGGATCAGCCGTCCCAGCGCCCCGCCGCTCGCCAGTGCGCCGCCGCCGCCCGCGGCCAGCCCGCGGGCGATCGCGACCAGATCGGCGCGCAACGACTGCGGGTCGGCATAGGCCGCGCCGGTCTGCGACCCGGGCCGCGGCGCTGCCCTGCCGGTCAGCGTTAGATGGGTCGCCGCGAGCCGCGCATAGACGCCCGACAGCGCACGGCGGTAGGGCTCGTCCTGGCGGCTCGCGGCGGTGTCGCCGCTCTGTGCCGCCAACCGCAGCACTTCCTCGTCCACCGGCGCCTGCGCCGCCGCTACCGAGAGCTCGGCGCCAAGCGCGTGCACCGCGTCGAGGTAATGGCCGATCGCCGCCTCCGCCGCACGGGCGAGTGCCGTCTGGAGTGAGTCCGCGGTGACGAACGGGTTGCCGTCTCGGTCACCACCGATCCAGCTTCCGGGGCGGAGGAACGAGGGTATTCGCTCGCCCAGCGCCCGGTCCCAGCGCGCATAGAGCGCGGGCAGCGCGGGCAGGAACACGTCACGCAGATAAGAGAGCGCCGTCTCGACCTCGTCGGTTACTACCAGCCGCTCGCGGCGAAGCGCGCGGGTCTGCCACAACAGCGCCACCTGACGGCGGATCGCGTCGTCAACCAGATCGCCGTCGGACGTTTCCGCCGTGCCGGCGTCGCGCAGCGCCATCAGCGCGGCGATGCGGTTGCGGTGGTCGATCATCGACTTGCGCCGAACCTCTGTCGGATGCGCGGTCAGCACCGGCGCGACCAGCGCGTTCGCCAGCGTATCGCGGACCAGCCCCGGATCGACGCCCTCCGCGCGCAAACGACCGAGCGCGCTCGCCAGGTCCGCGCCTTCCTCGGCTACCGCGCCCTGCCGATCCTCGGCCAGGTTGGCGAGCATCGAGAAGAGCATGAAACCGCGCACGACCTCCAGCGTCCGGTCGAGCGGCACCCCGGACAGGTCGGGCATCGCCGCCTCCCCCGCGCGGCGGCGATCGACCGAGGCGCGGCGGATCGCCTCGATCGTCGCATAGGTGTCCTCGCCCGCATAGCCGCGGATCACCTCGCCCAGCATTGCGCCCAAAAACCGGATGTCGGGGTCGTTGGCGATCGGGGGTAGCGCAATCATCGCACGATGCTGCGCCGCAGCGAAGGCGCGGTCAATGCCGCCCTAGCGCTCGCGCGTCGCGGCGAAACGCACCCTTGGGTAGCGGTCCTGGACATAGCCGACCTCCCAGGCCGACTTGGCGAGGAACACCGGATTGCCGTCGCGATCCTTTGCCATCGCGGTGCGATTGAGGTCGGCGAAAGCCTTGAGGTCGGCTGCATCGTCGCTCGACACCCAGCGCGCGGTGTCGAACGGCGCGGGTTCGAGTCCGGCGGCGACCTTGTACTCGGCATCGAGGCGGCTGAGCAGGACGTCGAGCTGGAGCTGGCCGACAACGCCAATGATCCAGTTCGAGCCGATCTCGGGATAGAAGACCTGCGTCACCCCTTCCTCGGCCATATCGTCGAGCGCCTTACGCAGCTGCTTGGTCTTGGTCGGGTCCTTCAGCTGCACGCGGCGCAGGATCTCCGGCGCGAAATTGGGCAGACCGGTGAAACGCACGTCGGCGCGCTCCGAGAGTGTATCGCCGACGCGCAGCGTACCGTGATTGGGGATACCGATAATGTCGCCGGGGTAGGCGAGGTCGGCAAGCTCGCGGTCCTGCGCGAAGAACAGGATCGGCGAATGGACCGCGATCGGCTTGCCGGTGCCAGACGGCGTCAGCTTCATGCCGCGCCGGAATGTCCCCGAGCACAGGCGCATGAAGGCGATTCGGTCACGATGCTGCGGGTCCATATTGGCCTGCACCTTGAAGACGAAGCCCGTGACCTCGTCGGCATCGGGCGGCACGGGCGCGGGCTCGGCGGGTTGCGGCCGCGGCGGCGGGGCGTAGGCGGCGAGTGCGGCGATCAGTTCGGCGGGTCCGAAATCCTTTAGCGCCGAGCCGAAATACACCGGCGTAAGGTCGCCATGCCGGTACGCCTGCGCATCGAACGGCGCGTAGCCGCCCTGCGCCAACTCGACCTCCTCGGCGAAGCGGTGGGACAATGGCGCCGTATCCGTGCGTCCCTGAAACGTCCGGCTCTCGCCATCGGGCCGGGCGACCTGCCCGGAGCCGAGGTCGAGCACGCCTTCGAACTCGCCCCCCATCCCGATCGGCCAGTTCATCGGGGCAACGTCGAGCGCTAGCACGTCGGCGATCTCGTCGAGCAGCTCGAACGGGGCGCGCCCTTCGCGGTCAACCTTGTTGACGAAGGTGATGATCGGCACCGAGCGCAGGCGACAGACCTCGAACAGCTTGCGGGTCTGCGCCTCGATGCCCCGCGCCGCATCGATCACCATCACGGCGGAGTCGACCGCGGTGAGAGTGCGGTAGGTATCCTCGCTGAAATCCTCGTGCCCCGGCGTGTCGAGCAGGTTGAAGGTGACGCCGTCCTTCTCGAACGTCATCACCGAGCTGGTCACGGAGATGCCGCGCTGCTGCTCAATCTTCATCCAGTCGGAGCGCGCGCGCCGGTTCTGCCCCCGCGCCTTGACCTCGCCGGCGAGATGGATCGCGCCGCCGACATGAAGCAGCTTCTCGGTCAAGGTCGTCTTGCCCGCGTCGGGATGCGAAATGATCGCGAAGGTGCGGCGGGAGGAGGTCATCGTCATCCCTGATAGCCGGGTGGCCGAAGTTGTCTAAGTTGCCGCACATGCGATTATTTGCGTCGTCGGTTCAGGCGCCGCACGGCGACGGTGCGATGGCGCCTGTGGCACAGCGAGGTCCTGTAGGACAGCTATTCCGTCAGCGTCACGCGCATGCCGATCCGCTGGCTGCCGCCCGGGGGGACCAGGAACACGCCTGGTTTGTCGCGCAACTCGCCGGTGAAGCCGGCCGGGTCGGCAATGCCGTGCCACGGCTCGATGCACACATAGTGCGCGCCCGGCTTGGTCCAGATGCCCAGCCGGGGGGTGTCGGGGAAGGCGACGGTCAACTGCGGGCCGGACGCGGCGCCGTAACCGACCTGCTGCGAGCGGACCGGGTCCCACACCAGCGCATCGTCGGTGAACAGCTCATCGCACAGGACCAGCTCGCGGCCGTGGAGCGGACTGGGCCGCGGTTCCGGGTCGATCAGGCCGTCGGGCTGCACGCGTCGCAGTTGCTGGTCCTCGTCCGCCGCAAAGGCAATGCGGTGCTCGGCGCGCGGCAGGCCGTAGGGAAGCGGCCAGGCAAACGCGGGGTGAAAACCGAACTGTGCGGGCATCTCGATCGCGCCGCAATTCGCGATCCGCGCCTCGACCGCCAGCGTCGCACCATCGAGCGCGAAGCTCAGCTCCAGCCTGAAGGCAAAGGGATAGGCGGCGCGGGTCTCTGCGTTATCCTCCAGCGCGAAGATGGCGCGCGACGGCTCGGCGGCGGCAACCGCGAACCGTGACCGGCGCGCGAAGCCGTGCTTCGCCATTGGATAATCGCGCCCTTCAACCCGCACGACACCGCCATTGGTCGTGCCGATCACCGGGAACAGGATCGGCGCGCGCCCGGTCCAGAAAGCGGGGTCGGCGTCGGTCATCAGCTCACGGCCGGCGGCGTCCTGGAGCGACGACAGCTCCGCCCCGAACGGATTGATCGCTGCGGTAAGGCAATCGCTCGCGATCGTGACCCACGCGTCGGTCATCAATCCTCCACCTCGAAGCTGCGCGGCACGTCAAGGTGCCAGCGCTCGCCGTCCCATCTATCCTCGCCGTCATCGCCCCAGTGGATCAGCGTCCCCGCCGGACAGCCGAGGTCGGGCAAATGAAGCCGCATCAGCGCGCGCGCGCCACCGACGTCGGTCGCGTCGATCTCCAGTACGGTGAATACGGTCTCGTGCTCGCCATCCTCGTCGGCTTCGTCGTCCGCGGCATAGAGCATGCCGCCGCCAGCGTCGCAGCCTACGCCTGCCAACCGCAACTCCGCGTCGATCGCGACGCCGTAGCGATAGTGGCGGTCGACCGGGTCCATATCGACCGGGAACAGCACCGCCATGTCGGCGCCGGGGTCGGGGTCGGCGAGGAGCGGCGCGGCGTCGCTGAGCAGGCGCGCGATCAGGGCGTCGGCGCCCTTCACGTGCGCAGGCTCGCGCCCTGTTTCGCCGCGGCGGCGACGATCCGGTCAGCGATCGCCTTGAGTTCGGCCTCTACGAATGCCTTGTCGCCGGGTTGCAGCGTCACCTCAACCGCCATCGACTGGTCGCCACCCTCCTCTTTCGCCCGGGCGAAGACGTCGAACACGCGGGCCGCGACGATCGCCGCCTTGTCGGCGCCGCGGACCGCGCGGACCAGCGCCTCGGCGGTCAGGTCCGCGGGCACGGTGAATGCGAAGTCGCGGCGTACCGGCTGTAGAACGGGCGGCGCATAGGGAAGACGCGCGGTTCCGGCCGCCCGCCGCGCCGGGATCGCGTCGAGGTACAGCTCCGCCGCGGCGACCGGGGCGTCGAGATCGAACGCCTTAAGGGTCGCCGGATGGAGAAGACCGACGCGCGCCAGCACCGTCTTCGGCCCGAGCCGCAGCGTCGCCGACTGGCCGGGGTGCCACGCCTCGCCCGCCTCACCCATCACCTGAAGGTTGTCGACGGGCGCACCCGCCGCGGCGAGCAGCGCCAGCGCCTCCGCCTTAGCGTCGAAGGCGTCGAACGCCGCCGCCTTGCCGTCACGCCACCCGCGCACGCGCTTGTCGCCTGCCAGCACCAGCCCCAGCGTCAGCGGCTCCGCATCCGCCACATAGCGCCGCCCGATCTCGAACAGCCGCGTCGCGCCCGCGCCGCGCCGGACATCGCGCGCCGCCGCGGCGAGCAGCCCGGGAAGCAGCGACGGGCGCATCGCCTTCAGCTCCTCGCTGATCGGGTTGGCGACAACCCAGGCGGCGCCGCCGAACGCGTCGGCCTGTTCTTCCGGGACGAAGCTCCAGGTCACCGCCTCATCCAGCCCGCGCGCGGCGGCGGCGCGGCGGACGCGGCGCTCCAGCTTCTGCGCGGGCGTGGCGACGGGCGGCGCGACGCCGGGCGGGCGGTCGAGCGGCATCGACGGGACATGGTCGATCCCGGCGATGCGGATCACCTCCTCGACCAGGTCGGCGGGGCCGTCGATGTCGGGACGCCAGCTCGGCACGGTAACGGGCCAGGGCCGCTGGATCGTCGCGAACAGGGCGTCGGTATAGGCGTCGGGATGGTCGATCGCGCCCATCGTGCAGCCGAGCGACAGCAGGATACGCGCCTGTCTCCCGGGCGGAACGGCAAGGCCGCCAAGGTCGCGCGCCAGATGCGGGTCGTAGATCACCGCGCGCCGCTGGAGCGGCGGCTCGCCGCTGCGGGTGACGGCCGACGGCGCGCCGCCACAGGCATCGAGCACCAGCCGCGTCGCGATCGCCAGCCCCTCGTCCAGGAACGCCGGATCGACGCCGCGTTCGAACCGCTGGCGCGCGTCGCTGGTCAGCTGCAGCGCCTGTCCCGTCCGCGCGATCGCACCGGGCGCGAAATAGGCGCATTCGATCAGCACGTCGGTGGTCGACGCCGACACGCCGGACGCCATGCCGCCCATGATGCCGCCGATGTCGTGGACGCCCGCGTCATCGGCGATCACCGTCATTCCCGGCGCCAGGTCATAGGTGCGGCCGTTGAGCGCCTCGACGCTTTCACCCGTTCGCGCGCGGCGGGCGACGAGCGCGCTGGTCAGCTTCGCGCGGTCATAGACGTGGAGCGGCCGGCCGAGGTCGACCGACACGAAGTTGGTGATGTCGACCAGTGCGGAGATCGGCTTCTGCCCGATCGCCTGAAGGTAGCGCCGCATCCACGCCGGCGCGTCGCCGTTGCGCACCCCCGCGACGGCCTGCGCGTAGAAGGCGGGGCAGCCGTCCGGATCGTCGGTCCGGACGTCAGGCGCCGGGCCGGCGCCCTCGACCGGGTGCGTGTCGACGCGACACGCCTCGGCGAGCGGCTTGAGCTTGCCCAGCCCTGCCGCCGCCAGGTCGCGCGCGATGCCGCGGACACCCATGCAATCGGGCCGGTTGGGTGTCACCGCGACCTCGATCATCGGATCGGCCAGCCCGGCATAATCGGCGTAGCTCGTACCCACGGGCGCGTCGGCGGGCAGGTCGATGATGCCGTCATGGCCTTCACCGATCTCCAGCTCGCGCGCGGAACACATCATGCCGTTCGATTCGACGCCGCGAATGCTCGCGACCTTCAGCGTGATGCCGGACCCCGGGACGTACGCGCCCGGCGCACCGAACACCCCGACCAGCCCGGCGCGCGCGTTGGGCGCGCCGCAGACGACCTGCAGCGGTCCGTCCCCGGCGTCGACCTGCAACACCTGCAGCTTGTCGGCCTGCGGGTGACGCTCCGCCGACAACACGCGCGCGATGCGGAACGGGGCGAGCGCCACGCCGGGATTGTGGACGCCTTCCACCTCCAGCCCGACCCGCGTCAGCGCATCGGTCACGTCGTCCAGTGTCGCATCGGTCAACAGATGCTGTTTCAGCCAGGACAGGGTGAACTTCATGGGGAAACCCCCGCCGAGAGCGTCGGCACGTCGAGCGCGGAGAAGCCGTAATGGCGCAGCCAGCGGCCGTCGGCCTCGAAAAAGGGGCGCAGATCATCCATGCCGTATTTCAGCATCGCCAGCCGGTCGACGCCCACCCCGAACGCGAAGCCCTGCCACTCGGTGGGGTCAACACCGGCATTGGCGAGGACGCGCGGGTGGACCATGCCGGAGCCGAGCAGCTCCATCCATCCTTCGCTGCCGCCGAGCGCCCGCTTGCCGTTGCGCATCGTCCAGCCGACATCGACCTCCGCCGACGGCTCGGTGAAGGGGAAGAAGCTGGGACGCAGCCTGAGCACGATGTCGTCGCGCTCGAAGAACGCCTTGAGGAACGTCTCCAGCGTCCACTTCAGATGCCCGAGCGTGATGCCGCGATCGACCACCAGCCCCTCGATCTGATGGAACATCGGCGTGTGGGTCGCGTCCCAGTCGGAGCGATAGACGCGCCCCGGCGCGATGATGCGCAGCGGCGGCTTCTGCGCGAGCATGGCCCTGATCTGCACCGGGCTGGTGTGGGTTCGCAGCACGTGCCGCTCGCCCTGGCCGTCCGTTCGCTCGACGTAGAAGGTGTCGTGCATCGCGCGCGCGGGATGGGTCTCCGGGATGTTGAGCGCGGTGAAATTGTGCCAGTCGTCCTCGATCTCCGGCCCGGTCGCGACCGCGAAGCCCAGGTCGGCGAAGATCTCGGCAAGCTCGTCCATCACCTGGCTGACCGGATGGATCGAGCCGGTCGCGGCGAGATCGACGGGCAACGTCATGTCGACGCGCTCGCCCGCCAGCCTGGCGTCGAGCGCCGCCGTCTCCAGCACCGCCTTGCGCGCCGCCAGCGCACCCGCCACCGCCTCGCGCAGCGCATGAATGCGCGGCCCCTCGGCCTGGCGCTGGCCGGGGGTCATCGCGCCCAGCGTCTTGAGCCGCTGCGTCACCACGCCCTGCTTGCCGAGCGCATGGACGCGGCACGTCTCCAGCGCGTCGAGCCCGGCCGCGGCGTCGATCGCGGTCAGGAGGTGGGTCTGGAGGTCGTCGATGTCGCTCATCGCCGGCGCGATAGCCGCGCGCGGGCGGAGCGCCAAGGGCGGGCGCGACGCGCGCTTGCCCCGCGCCGGGCGGCAGGGCAGAGGCCGACGCGGTGACCCCCCACGATTTCCTGACCAAATGGCGTGGCGCCGAGCTGAAGGAGCGCAGCGGGTCGCAGAGCCATTTCAACGACCTGTGCGTGCTGCTCGGCCTAGCCAACCCGGCGGCGGCGGACCGGAAGGGTGAATGGTTCACCTTCGAGAAGGGCGCGAGCAAGACCGGCGGCGGAGAGGGCTGGGCCGATGTCTGGCGGCGCGATTGCTTCGCGTGGGAGTATAAGGGACCCGGCAAGGATCTGGACCGCGCGCTGCAACAGCTGCTGCGCTATGCCCGCAGCCTGGAGAACCCGCCGCTGCTGATCGTCAGCGACATGACGGTGATCCGGGTCCACACCAATTTCACCAACACGGTGGAGGAGGTGCACCTCTTCACGCTGGACGATCTGCTCGACGGCGACAAGCGCGAGCGGCTGAAACAGGCGTTCATCGATCCCGACGCCTTCCGCCCCGCCAAGACCCGCGCGATGCTGACCGAGCAGGTCGCGCGCGAGTTCGCGACCCTGGCGCAGCGGCTGCGCGATCGGGGGCACGAGGCGACGGCCGTCGCCCATTTCGTCGTCCGCTGCGCCTTCTGCATGTTCGCAGAGGATGTCGAGCTGCTGCCGAACAAGATGTTCGAGCGGCTGGTCGCCGAAAGCCGCCGCAACCCCGATGAGTTCGTCGAGCTGGCGGGCGATCTGTTCCGGCTGATGCGCACCGGCGGGCGGCTGGGGCTGGAGCGCGTCGCCTGGTTCAACGGCGGGCTGTTCGACGACGACGTCGCGCTGCCGCTCAACCGCGTCGACCTCGACCTGCTGCACGACGCCTGCAAGCAGCATTGGGCGGAGATCGACCCGTCGATCCTGGGCACGCTGTTCGAGCGCGGGCTCGACCCCGGCAAGCGCAGCCAGCTGGGCGCGCACTATACCGACCGCGCCAAGATCGAGCTGATCGTCGACCCGACCATCGCCGGGCCGCTGACGGCGGAGTGGGTGGGCCTGCGCGACCGCGTCACCGCCGAGGTCGAGGCGGCGGAGACGACGGCGGCGGCGTTGCGCGAGCGCGCGGGCGTGCATGGCGAGCTGAAGGCCGAGGTTCGCGAGCTGGAGGGCGCGCTCGCCAGGGGCCGCCAGCCAGACCTGTTCCCCGACGCGCCGCGCCGCAAGCTGGTCCGCGAGCTGGACGCGCTGGCGGCCGAGGTGCGCGCCGCGACCGCGCGGGTGCGGGCGGCGCGGGCGGCGGTGCGCGCGGCGCGCGACGGCTTCATGGCGAAGCTGCGCGCGTTCCGCGTGCTCGACCCGGCGTGCGGGTCGGGCAATTTCCTCTACGTCGCGCTGAAGCTGCTCAAGGACATCGAGCATCGCGTCAATGTCGACGCGGAGGCGCTGGGCGTGCCGGTGGTGACGCCCGAGGTCGGGCCGGCGAACGTGCTGGGCATCGAATTGAACCCCTTCGCCGCCGAGCTGGCGCGGACCAGCGTGTGGATCGGCGACATCCAGTGGATGCGCAAGAACGGCTTCGAGCCGTCGCGCGACCCGGTGCTGAAGCCGCTGACGACGATCGAGTGCAGGGATGCGGTGCTGAGTGAGCTTGATCCTCCCCAGCTTGCTGGGGAGGGGGACCATGCGAAGCATGGTGGAGGGGCGGCCGATCCGGGCGAGCGGCTTGTGGCGGACGCCCCTCCACCACTCGCCTCCGGCGAGCGGTCCCCCTCCCCCTCCGGGGGAGGATCAAGACGAGCCGCTTGGCCGGCCGCCGACGTCATCATCGGCAACCCGCCATTCCTCGGCAACAAGAAGATGATCGCCGAACTGGGCGAAGACTATACGCGCGCGCTGCGTGCCACCTATCCGGAGGTGCCGGGCGGCGTCGATCTCGTATGCTATTGGTTCGCCAAGGCGTGGGCTGCAATCGTGGCGGGAAGGACACAGCGCAGCGGACTAGTTTCTACTCAGAGCATTCGGCGTGGTACGAACCGGAAAGTGCTCCAGCCGGTCGTAGATGAGGGCCGCATATTCTACGCTCTCAGCGATGAAGAATGGACTGTCGAAGGTGCTGACGTCCGCGTTTCGCTGATCTGCTTTGGGCGCGACCGGTCTGGCCTCAGCACTCTCGACCGGCAATCGGTGGCGCGGATCGGAGCGGACCTAAGTAGCGATGGCGATGGTAGGCGTCCGAACATATTGCAGACCAATCTGCACGTTGCGGGCCAAGGAACAATCAGCGGCGGCCCCTTCGAGGTGCCGCCCTCCGTTGCACGCAGGATGCTAGCCGCCCCGCTCAACCCTAATCTTCAGAGCAATAGCGCGGTTGTCCGCCCGTGGCGCAACGGTGACGACCTGACCGACCGGCCAGCGGATTGGTGGATTATAGATTTCGGATCAACTCTGGCGTTGGATGACGCTGCTCTATTTGAACTGCCATTGCTGTACTGCGAGACGCGTGGGCCGAGGCGCAGTCTCGCCGCGAGGAGGCAGGCGAACGACTGCTCCGTAAGGGTGAAGCAAAGAGCGCGGCGCGCTGGTGGATACTTCAGAGGCGACGCAATCGACTACTCACAGCGTTGCAAGGGCAGACTCGGTATCTTGCTACCCCTCGGGTGTCCAAACACCGGTTCTTCGTCTGGCTTGAGGCGCAAATCGTTCCAGACACTCGCCTAGTCGCGTTCCGCAGAGAGGACGATACCTTCGCCGGTGTCCTGCACTCGAAGCTGCATGAACTCTGGTCGCTCAGGTTTGGCGGCAGACATGGTGTCGGTAACGATCCCGAATACCTACATACTGCGACCTTCGAGACCTTCCCCTTCCCCGAAGGCCTGACGCCCGACATCCCCGCCGCCGCCTATGCCGGCGGCCCGCGCGCACAGGCGATCGCCGCCGCCGCCGCGCGGCTGAACGAACTGCGCGAGAACTGGCTCAACCCCGCCGACCTCGTCGTCCGCAAGGCCGAGGTGGTGCCGGGCTATCCCGACCGCCTGCTGCCGCGCGACGAGGCGGCGGCGCGGTTGCTCAAGGGGCGGACGCTCACCAATCTCTACAACGCGCGCCCGGCCTGGCTCGCCAATGCTCATGCCGCGCTCGATGCGGCAGTGGCCGGCGCCTATGGCTGGGGCGAGGAATGGCGCGCCGGCATGAGCGACGACGCGGTGCTGGCCCGGCTGTTCGCGCTCAATCAGGCGCGCGCGGGGGTGGGCGGGTAGCTCCTGTCCGCCGGATGTGACGAGCCGGTCAGGTCAGACGCCTGGCTGAACTCCTCTCCATTTGGGAGAGGAAGGGGCCCGCTCGCGAAGCGAGTGGGAAGGTGAGGGTGAGCGGCGAACCTGATCGCCCTCACCCTTCCGCGCCTTCGGCGCCCCCTCCCTCTCCCGATGGGAGAGGGAAAGTCAGGCCGCCGCCTGCTGCTGCGGCAGCGCCGCCTTCGCCTGCGCGATGATGGCGCCGAACGCCGCCTCCTCGTGCATCGCGATGTCGGCCAAGACCTTCCGGTCGAGCTCGACGCCCGCCAGCTTCAGCCCGTGCATGAACTGCGAATAGGTCAGCCCCGCGGCGCGGACGCCCGCGTTGATGCGCTGGATCCACAGGCCGCGGAAGGTGCGCTTCTTCACCTTGCGGTCGCGATAGGCGTACTGGCCGGCCTTTTCGACCGCCTGCCGCGCGACACGGATCGTGTTCTTGCGGCGGCCGCGATAGCCCTTGGCCTGTTCCAGGATGTTCTTGTGCTTGGCGCGGGTGGTTACACCCCGTTTGACGCGTGCCATCTATTCAGCTCCTCAACCCAGACCGTACGGCGCCCAGGCCTTCACCGTCGCGGTGTCGGCCTTCGACAGCACCGTGGTGCCGCGATTCTGGCGGATGTACTTGCCGTTGTGGCTGATGAGCCGGTGGCGCTTGCCGGCGACGCCGTGCTTCAGCATCCCCGACGCGGTGAGCTTGAAGCGCTTCTTGACGCCGCTCTTGGTCTTGAGCTTGGGCATTTTGGTCCTTTCGTTTCGAGCGGGACTGGAACGGCCGCGGCAGCCCTGATGGCCGGGCCGTTGTGGACGCCTCGCTGCGTGAAGCGGCGGCCCGTAGCGGCATCGCCGCGGCTTTGCAACCGAATCGCTTGCGCAACGGTTGAGCGGAGATGGATGTGACGACCTCGCGTGAGGAGGCGTCGACCAGCGCCGGGACCACGGCGCCGCCGCGTCGCCGCCTCCTCCCCTTCGCCCTGACGCGGCCGTGGCGTATCGCGCGCAACATCGCGCTGACCGTCCTTGCGGTGCTGGCGGTGATCTGGCTGGTGCTGTTTGTCACCAGGGGGCGCTTCCTCAAACCGGCGTTCCAGTCGGTGGTCGGCAGGATGCTGCACCGCGACGTGCGGGTGCGCGGCGACTTCCAGCTGTATTTCGCGCCGTGGACGATCAAGTTCCTGGCCGACGGCCTGACGGTCTCGAACCCTGCCTGGACGACGCGGCCGAACCTGTTCCAGGCGGCGCATGCCGAGGCGCGGATCGCACCGCTGTCGCTGCTGTTCGGAACGAAGCATCTGCGCTGGATCGAGCTGCGCGGCGCGGCGCTCGACATGGAATGGAACGGCGGGCACACCACCAACAGCTGGACATTCAGCGACAAGAAGGGCGGCGAGCCTTTCCACCTGCCGCGCATCGACCGCGCGGCCGTCACCGGCACGACGCTGCGCTATCGCGACCCGAAGCTGCGCGTTCTTGCCGATCTTGCGGTCGACGACATCACCGCGCTCGACAAGCGGATCGGGCGCGCGGTCGGGCTGCACGGCGGCGGCACGCTCAGGACGACGCCGTTCCGGGTCGAAGCGCAGCTGCTGTCTCCCGATGCGACCGCGCGCAATGGCGAGAACAGGCTCGCGGCGCATCTGTGGGCGGCGAACAATGTCGTCGATGTCGACGGCACGCTGCCGAGCCTGGCGGAGGTGGAGGATGTGCCGCTGCAGGTGCGGGCGCATGGCCGCAACATTGCGGAGCTGCTGGAGATCATCGGCGTCGTGCTGCCTCAAACCCGGGCCTATGCCTTGCGCGGACAGCTGGTGAAGCATGGGGAGGAGTATCGCTTTACCCACATCACCGGCCGCGCGGGCGATACCGATCTTGCCGGGCGGCTGACGGTCACCAATGGTGCGCGGCTCCACCTCGACAGCGTGATGACGACGCGCAGCCTCGACATCGTCGATGCCGCCCCCCTTATCGGCTACAACCCCGACATCGTCGCCACCCGCGGGGCGGTGGCGGCGGCGGCGGCGACCGGCGCCGCGCCGCAGCGGATCATGCCCGACGCGCGCTTCCCGGTCGAGACGATGCGGCAGTTCGACGCCGACCTGCACTGGACGGTCACGGCCGTGCGCTCGCGCAACCTGCCGGTCAGCAATGTCGACCTGACGCTCGATCTGACCGCGGGCAAGCTGACGCTGTCGCCTTTGACATTCGACATGGCGCGCGGGCATGTCGCGTCCGATCTCGTCTTCGACACGCGGCCGCGGCCCAGCGCGGTCAGCTATGACATCCGCCTGTCGCCCACGCCGCTCGGGCGGTTGCTGGCGGGCTATGGCGTCGCGGAGTCGGGGACCAGCGGCACGATCAAGGGCCGCATCCAGCTCGCCGGACGCGGCGACACGATCCATGCATCGCTCAGCAGCGCGAGCGGCCGGATCGCCTTCATCCTGCCCGGCGGCACCTTCTGGACGCGCAACGTCCAGCTATCCGAACTCGATCTCGGCACCTTTGTCTTCAAGATGTTCCAGAAGAAGCTGAAGGAACCGGTGCGGATCAACTGTGGCCTGATCGGCTTCACCGTCCGCAACGGCGTCGCCGCGGCGGACCCGATCCTGATCGACACGCAGAAGAATGTGATGCTCGGCCGCGGCGGATTCAGCTTCCGGACGGAGGCGCTCGACCTCGCGTTCCGGGCGGACGGCAAGCGCTTCTCGCTCTTCTCCGGCCAGTCGCCGGTCGCGATCAACGGCGTGTTCGCGCGGCCGGGCTTCAACGTCATCAGCCCACAGCTGCTGGAACGCGCCGGCGCCGGTCTGGGCCTGGCGCTGGTTGCGACGCCGCTTGCGGGCATCCTGGCGTTCGTCGACGTCGGCGACGCGAAGTCGGCCGCGTGCGGTCCGGTACTGGCGGGCGCGACGGCGGCAGCGCAGCGCGATACGCACGGACGGCCGCGCGATGACGTCGGCCATGGGACGACCGCGACGGCCGAGAACGGGCGGCGTTCCCCCGGCGAACGGCGGCAGCAACGGCACCGGTTCCTGGGCATCTTCTGACGCTGTTGCGCTGCGCAGCGGACTAACCGTGCAGCGCCGCCAACACGTCATCCACCCGGGCCGGGTCGCCGATTGCGAGCACCTGGCCGCTGCCCGTCGCCGAGACGGGATCGCCCTGCCAGTCGCAGAACCGCCCGCCCGCGCCCTCGACGACCGGCGCCAGCGCGGCATAGTCGTAGAGCTGAAGTCCAGCCTCGCACACCAGGTCGAGCGTCCCGATCGCGAGCAGGCCGTAATTATAGCAGTCCCCGCCATAGACTGGCCCCTGGCGCAGGTTGCCGCCAGCGACCGCCAGCGCGAGGCGCATATACGCCTCCACCTCCTCGCCGCGGAACAGATGCGGGCTGGTCGTCGCCAGCAGCACACCGTCCAGCGCAGCGCAGGCGCGGGTGCGGGCGGGTACACCGTTGAATAAAGTCGGCCGTCCTGCGACGCCGATCCAGCGCTCCCGTTGCACCGGCTGGTCGATGAGGCCCATGACCGGCCAGTCGCCCTCCACCAGCGCGATCAGCGTGCCGAAAATCGCGCGGCCCGCGGTGAAGCTGCGCGTCCCGTCGATCGGGTCGAGTACCCAGCGACGGCCGGTGACCCCGGGCTTCTCGCCATATTCCTCCCCCACCACGCCGTCGCCCGGCGCCTCCGCATCGAGCAGGCGGCGCATCGCGGCCTCGGCGGCGCGGTCGGCCTCGGTCACTGGCGACCGATCGGCCTTTATCTCCTGCGCGTAGGTGCTGCGGAAGAAGGGACGGATCGCCTCCCCCGCGACATCGGCGAGGCGCTCGGCGAGCAGGCGGTCGGCAGCGGACACGGGCATTGCCCGCGCCTAGCACATGCGCGTAGCGTGGCGGCACCCCGTCACGGAGATCACCGCCATGCGCCGTCTGCTTCTCGCCGCCTGCTCGCTCGTCGCCGCGCCCGCGCTCGCCGCCTTGCCGATCGGCGCCAGAGCGCCCGATTTCACGACGCAGGGCGCCGCTGCGGGGGTCGAACGCACGATCCATCTCAGCGAAGAACTTCGCCGCGGGCCGGTGGTGCTGTACTTCTTCCCCGCCGCGTTCACCGGCGGCTGCAACGCGGAGGCGCATGCCTTTGCCGAGGCCGTCGACGACTTCCGCGCGGCAGGTGCGACGGTGATCGGCATGTCGGCCGACGATGTGCCGACTCTGCAGCGCTTCAGCCAGGAGAAGTGCGCGGGCCGATTCACTGTCGCCAGCGCCGACCCCGCGACCATCCGCGCCTATGACGTGGCGCTCGGGCGGCAGGTGCAGGGGCGCAGCGTCAGCGGGCGCACCAGCTATGTGATCGGCCGCGACGGTCGTATCGCCTTTGTCCACGACGATCTCAACCCGGCCGAGCATGTCGCCACGACACTGGCGGCTGTCAGGTCGCTGCGAACGCGGCGCTGATCCGCTTCACGCGATGCTAACCTCTGTTGCTTAAGCGGGTGACAGGGGCTTGGCGGGGTAGCGATGCGCAGCGCGGCAGTGCGGCTGGACAACGGGAAGGATGCGCTGTTCGCGCAGATCGGCTCGTTTCTGGCGGCGCAGGGGCTCGATCCCAGCCCCGCACATTACAGCTTCGCCCATGCCGCGCTGACCGATCCTGCGATCGGGTCGGCGGTGGCGCGGCTGACCGACGACGGCGTGAGGCTGAGCCGCGGCGATATCGAGCAGCTCGGCGGCAGCGTCGTGCCCCGGCGGACCCAGCGGACCGTCGCGACGCCGCCGGACGACCAAACGATGCGGCTGGTCGCCGAGACGCAGGCGCAGGTCGACGGCTTCGCCGACCTGATGCGTTCGATTCGGCAGGAGACCAGCGGCTTCGGCCGTGACCTGCAGGAGAGCGCGGCGGCGATCGGGCGGCAGCCACAGATCGCGGGCATCGATGAGATCGCCCGGATCACCGGCGCAATGGTCACCCGCATCCGCGATGCCGAGGTCCGGCTTGCCCGCGCAACGGCCGAGACGGACACGCTCCGCGCCAAGCTGGGCGAAGCGCAGGCACAGGCGCGGCGTGATCCGCTGACCGGGCTCGCCAACCGGCTGAGCTTTGAGGAGGCCTTTGCCGCCCCCGTCGATGCGACGGCGCCGCGTTGTCTGGCGATCGCCGACGTCGATCATTTCAAGCGCTTCAACGACGAGCATGGCCACGGCGTCGGCGACCGCGTGCTGAGCGCGATCGGACGCGGGCTGGAACAGGCCTGTACCGGCCAGCTGGTCGCCCGCTATGGCGGCGAGGAGTTTGCGGTGCTGATGGGCGGTGTGCCGCTGACCGACGCCACCACCATGCTCAACGATGCGCGCGAGGCGCTGGCGGCGCGCCAGTTTCGCGACCGGGCGACCGGCGCGGCGCTGCGGCGGATCACGCTCTCCGCGGGCGTGGTCTCGGTGCGGCCGGGCGAGACGCTGGGCGCCGCGCTCGCGCGTGCCGACGAGCTGCTCTACGCCGCCAAGGCCGATGGCCGTGATCGCGTCATCGCGGGCTGATCATCACGCGGGCGCGGCGGCGGCGACCGGGCCGATTGCCGCCGGTTCGCCGCGGCTATAGGTGCCCACCAGGACCGCAGACGCCAGCACCCGGTCGCGCATCACCTCCACCAGCGCGGATCGGCCGGGCGTATCCTTCGGATCAGGCGAGGCGGCGGCCAGCGCGAAAAGCTGAAAGACATAGCGATGCTCGCCATGCCCGGTCGGCGGATCGGGTGGCAGCCAGCCGACACGGAACAAGGAACTGCGCCCGACATCGCCTGCCTCGCCCTCGGCCGTGATCGCACCCTCGCCTAGCCCGCCCGCCGCGGCATCCAGCCCCCAGACGATGCAATGAACCAGCGGTTGCACCGCGGGCGCGTCGGGATCCTCGACGATCAGCGCCAGCGTCGCGCCGTCGGGCACGCCTGTCCAAAGCAGCGGCGGCGACACGCCCCCGCCGTTCTTGGCACCGTCGGCGGTGAACCGCTCGGGCAGTCGTGCACCGTCGGCAAAGGCCGGGCTGGTCAGCGACAGCTGCCCCTCGCCCGCCATGCCGGGCTGGGCGATCACGAGCTTGTCGGCACCGGCGCGGACACTGGCCAGCGCACGGCCCAGCCAGGCGGGAACGTGTTCGAGCATGTATCTTTCTCCCTGACCGCTCAACGACGGGGAGCGTCGTAGGGTCCGCGGGAACCGGTAGGCGCGCGCCGCGCTTGGCGAGGAGTGAACCTCGACCGCTTCATCACCGCCCAGGCGAGCAGTTACGCCGATGCGCTCGGTGAGCTTCGCCGCGGACGCAAGACGGGACACTGGATGTGGTGGATATTCCCGCAGCTAGCCACGCTAGGTCTCAGCCCGACCGCGAAGCATTACGGGATCGCAGGTGCCGACGAAGCGGGCGCCTATCTCGCGCATCCGGTGCTGGGGCCCCGCCTGAGCGAGGCGATGGCGGCGGTTGCAGCGGCGCCGGGAACAGCCACGGCAATCATGGGCGGGGTCGACGCGCTCAAGCTCCGGTCCTCGGCGACGCTGTTTGCCGCGGTCGCCACCGATCCGGCACCATTTCGTGCGGTGCTGGACCGGTTCTTTGGCGGCGAGCCGGACCCGCTGACGCTGCGGCTGCTGGCTCGGTAGCCGTCGCCCCGGGATTAAGGCCGCGGGGCGACGAACCAGCCCTTACGCTTCGGCGAGTTCCGCTGCCGGATTGACCCGCGCCTCCGCCATCGCGGTCAGCTTTTCGTCGGTCGCCTTCTCCTCGGCGAGCGTTTCGGCGAGCAGTTCGGCGCTCGCGGTCCGGCCCAGCTGTTTCGCCCAGGCGATCAGCGTGCCGTAGCGGGTGATCTCGTAATGCTCGACCGCCTGGGCGTTGGCGGTCAGTGCGGCGTCGAGCACCGCCTTGTCGGCGATGTCGCCCGCGGTCGCGTTCGCTTCCTTGATGATGCCGTCGATCGCCGGGCAGGTCACGCCCTTCTCCTCCAGCCCCTCGATCGCGAAGACGCGCTTGAGCCGCTCGATCTGTCCTTCGGTCTCGCGCAGATGGGTTTCGAAACCCTGCTTGAGCTGCGGGTCCGTCGCTTTCTCGATCATCGTCGGCAGCGCCTTGGTGATCTGGTTCTCAGCGTAGAACACGTCCTGCAGCGTGTGGACGTAAAGGTCGTTCAGTGTCGCGATGTCCTTGGTGAACAGGCCCATGTCGGTGCTCCTAGGGTTAAGGGTTCAGCGCCGGTAAACGTGCGGGGGTGCTGGAGGTTGCGATGGCTGGCGACGCTTCTTGCCTTTGGCGGCGAAACGTCCCAGATCGGCGCTAAGTGATTGCGTGGACAGGAAAGCTTCCATGATCAGGCGATGGGTATCGGCGCTGGCGATCGCGGCGACGCTGGCGGGCTGCGGCGGCGGAGGCAGCGGCTCGACCGCCGGTTCGAGCACGACCGGCGGCACGGCCACGACCACCGCGACCGCGGCGAGCACCTGCTCGCTGCGCGACCGGCAGGACTGGGCGTTCCAGCAGCTGCAGCAATGGTATCTGTTCTCCGAGACGTTGCCCGCCAACCTCGATCCCACCCCCTATGCCGACGTCCAGTCCTATATCGATGCGCTGACCGCCACCGCCCGGTCGCAGCGCCGCGACCGCAACTTCACCTATCTGACCTCGATCGCGTCCGAAGACGCCTATTATAACTCGGGCGCCAGCGCCGGGTTCGGTGTCCGCGTCGTCACCGACGGGGCAGCGGGGCGCGTGTTCATCAGCGAGGCGTTCGAGGGCGCGCCGGCGTTGGCGGCGGGGATCGACCGCGGCACGGAGATCACCGCGATCGGCACCACGACCGCGGACCTGCGCACCGTGTCGTCGATCATCGCCGCCGAGGGGACGGCGGGCGTCACCAACGCGCTTGGGCCGAGCACCGCGGGGACGACGAGGCTGCTCCGTATTACCGACGCCGCGGGCTCGCGCGATGTCAACGTGACGAAGGCGGATTATTCCTTGACGCCGGTGTCGAGCCGCTACGGCACCCGGATCATCACCGAGGGCGGCAAGCCCTATGGCTACCTCAACCTTCGCACCTTCATCAGCACCGCCGAGGCGCCCTTGCGCAGCGCCTTTGCGCAGTTCCGCGCGGCGGGTGTGACCAACGTCGTCATCGACCTGCGGTACAATGGCGGCGGGCTGGTCTCGATCTCCGAGCTGATCGGCGACCTGCTCGGCGCCGCTCGATCCACCTCGGACGTGCTCGACTACACCACTTTCCGGCCGGAAAAGGCGGCGAACAATTCAACCCGCTATTTTCAGCCGCAGAGCCAATCGATCGCACCGATGAAGCTCGCCTTCATCGGCACCGGCGGCACCGCGTCGGCCAGCGAACTCACGATCAATGCGCAGATCCCTTACCTTCACGCCAATGCCGCGCTGATCGGCACCAACACCTATGGCAAGCCGGTCGGCCAGATCGCGCTCGACCGCGCGGCGTGCGACGACCGGCTGCGCGTGATCGCCTTTGCGACGCAGAACGCCAGCCGCCAGGGCAATTATTTCGACGGGCTGGCGAGCGTGGTCGAGGCGAGCTGTCAGGCGGCGGACGATTACGCGCATCCGCTGGGCGACCCGCAGGAAGGCTCGACCCGGGCCGCGCTCAACTTCCTCGAAGGCGTGAGCTGCACCCGCATATCGGCGGGCGAGGCCACCAGCCAATCGGCGGCCGGCGGCAGGCGCGAGCTGCTGATCCCCGCCGACCCGACCACGGCCCAGCGCGAGACGCCAGGATTGTTCTAGGACTTGCCGCAGCGGGTCAGAACGCCGCCGCCATGCTGCGCGCGAACAGGAACAGCGCCGCGCCGAGCACCAGCGACACCGCTGCGAAGGCCAGATTGCGCCGTCCGGTCGCAATCTGCCAGACGCCGTTGGCCATCGCCACGAACCCGAACGCGATCACCAGGGCGAACAGCTGAAGTGCGTCATGCGCCTGCGCCGCGGTGCCGGTGAAGGTCGTGCCGCTCGCATCGGTGACCCCGGGGTGGCTCATCGACGGATACATCTTCCACGTGATCGCGCCCATCAGCCCGACCAGAAACAGGCCGATGAACAAGAGCACCCAGCCGAGGCGGCGGACGGTGCGGGGGGTTTGCTCAGGCATCGGTCTTCTCCAGCGGACAGCGCATGGCGACGTCACAGCGCGCATAGTCGCCACCGAAGCGCGCCATGATCGCGGCATCGTGCCGGAACCCCGCCTTTTCGTACAGATGGACCGCGGCGGCGCAGCGGTGGTTGGTGAGCAGGTACAGCGTGTCAACGCCCGGCATCGCGCGGGCGTGCTCGATCAGCGCCGCCAGCAGCAGCCCCCCCGCGCCGGTGCCGCGCGCCGCCTCCAGCACCCCCATCTTGGTCAGCTCGACGCAGCCCGGCGCGGTCGGCATCAGCGCGCCCGCGCCGATCACGCCGCCGTCGGGTGCGACCGCGAACAGCACCTCGCCGCCGCGGTCGACGATGAACCCGCGCGGGTCCGCCAGCACCTCCTCGTCATGCGGCTCCAGCGCAAACATCGTGCTGATCCACGCCGCGTTAATGGTGTGGAAGTGCGGCGCAAGGACGTCGGTGAAGGGCTGGATCGTCACGGTCATGGCGTCTGCCTTCCTAAAGCGGCGCCGCGCGATCCCGCAAGCGCTGGACGCGTCGCGCGGCCCGCCATAGCGTTCGGGGTTCAGGTGCCGCAGCAGATATGGAGCAGCCGGTTGTCATAGGTCAGCTTCGCTCCGACCACCTCGCCACAGTCGTTATACACCTCGTGCTCGACGCCCTCGATCGCGCGCTCGAACGCGATGTCCTCGAGATCAGCCCGCCGGCATGCGCGCGGGCGGCGTCCCAGGCGCGCGCGAAGGTGGCGCCGTGCGGTGACCGCTCCAGGCGGTGGGCGCTCTCGCGCGACATGCCGACCGCCTTCGCCGCGCGATTGACCAGCCCGGTGTCGGCGAGCACCTCGATGAAGCGGCGCTGCTTCTCCTCGGCCCAGCCGTCATAGCGCGGGCGGCGGCGGACGGGCACCCAGCGATAGTCGGCGGGGTCGTAGTCCGGCGGGGCTTCGGCGCCCGGCGGAAGGGGGGGAACGCCGGCGTCGGTGGACGCGGGCGCGGGGTTGCGCTGGTCATCGTGCTCCATCGGGGAGTGTAGGGCACAGGCGGGGCGCTGTAGGACAGCGGTTTTTGCGCGCGGCGCGGAATGACGCGATTTCGGGGGTGGAAGCGTGTACGCCCGCGCGGGGCCTCCCGCCCGATCGGATCGTGTCATGGCCAAGGGTCAGCAGAAGAAGAGCAAGGAAGCGCGCAAGCCCAAGGCGGAAAAGCCGCCCAAGCAGAACGCGTCGAACCCGAGCACCAAGGGGGAGGCGGTGAAGATGGTGACGTTGAAGGGGTAGGTGCGGAGGTCTGACGGCCGACATGAGCATTGTTGACTCTGGACAGATTTATGTCCAGTAGCTGCTTATGCAGACTGTCAGCTACACCGAAGCGCGCGAGAACCTGAAGGCGATGATCGACAAGGTGAATGTCGACCGGGCGCCGATCGCGATCACCCGCCAGCGCGGCAGCGGCGGCGCCGTGCTGATCTCGCAGGAGGAGTGGGCGTCGATTGAGGAGACGCTGTACCTGCTCAAATCGCCGCGCAACGCGGATCGGCTGCTGGAGGCGGTGCGCGGGTTCGAGGCGGGCGGCGAGCAGGCCGTGCCGTTGCCGTGAAGGTCGCCTTCTGGCCGACGGCCTGGGAGGACTATCGCCACTGGCAGGACACCGACCCCAAGCTGCTGGAAAAGCTGCACACGCTGATCGAGGAATGCCGGCGGCATGCGTTCAAGGGCACGGGCAAGCCCGAGCCGCTGGGCGGAAACCTGTCAGGCTGGTGGTCGCGGCGGATCAACGGCGAGCACCGGCTGGTGTACCGCGTCGCGGGGAGCGGGGCGGAGCAGACACTGCAGGTGGCGCAGTGTCGATATCATTACTAAAAGTATCACCTCACCCCCTGTTGCACTATGCCTTCAGCTTCGTCACCTTCGCAGATTTAGCTTTGCGTAAAAGGTGTTGAGCCAAGAGGATCAAATCAAGCGCTGGCCGCTGCTCGGACACCCAATCACGAGCATGAGTGCAAGGGCTGCGGATACCAATATAGCTCCCTTTGAAAATGAACTGATATCCCTTTTGTTCATTCTGCTCAGAGAGCGTCTTTCGCTCCGTCTAAGAGAGGATAGGCTTTTCGGTCGAGAAGACTAGTTGCATCAATTCCGTGCCTGACAGGTCATGTCGATTGACCTTATCTTGTACAAACAGGTCCACCGCTTTGAAGGCTTCCGTCACAGCCTGATTGTAGAAAGCTGATTCGAAGAGGTCGCGACTTACATCGACAATCTCAGGTTCGGTCACTAGCTCCTCATACAGGCCGCCCCGCCGCTCCTCGGCGTTCGGAGCAGGTAACAGCAAAACCTTAGGAGCGGGGAGGGCTAGGGGCGCTACCCCAAAGCCGACACTCTTAATCGTTGCCTGAATATCTCTCAGGCGTTCAATCAGCTTCAGATTCATCGAAGTAGCGTCGCATGGCCGAGAATATCGCGTCAATTTGCTCTGCGCCGGCATCCGCCGCTATGTGGATTTGCACGTTCACAGCTAGCTGTGGCGTTCGCCTGTCCGCCTTAGGTTCTTCCACTCGCTTCTGTTGGCGATTTGGTCTTGACGCGGCGCGTTTACCAATCGGTGCAGTTTTCGCTGGTTTGACCGTAGCTGGAGTGGCGGGCTTTGAACTAGTCTTGGCTCCATTCTCCGGCATACCTTGGGCTAGCATGACGTAGGTTGCAGCTTTGTTCTTCGCTGCGCCCACGCCCAGCTTCTCGCCTAAAAACCATCGAGTGATCTTGTCCCGATCGAGATTAGTGGGTGGTGCAAGCTGCAGCAGTGACTCCGGATAAGCTTCATGCAGAATACCTGCGATCACTTCGGCGTCGTTGCCATCCTGGCGCCAACGATCAGCAAGCGGCGTCGGTTGACCATCCTTGTCAATCAGCCAAGTTTCCGGAACTCTTTCAGGTATTGACGGGCGGCCGTCTCCTGCACGCCCAAGTCGATAGCGAGTACCCGCTCATCAAGCTTGCGAGATGGCGCTTTGTTCAGCGCGTTCCAAACACCTCGCCAGACGGTAGTCGGTAACTGCGGATAACCGCCCGTGCCAGCCATAGCCTTCCCCTTATAGAAAGGAGAAGGCTAAATCACTTTTCAGGATTTGCACTCGGAAATTATGAGGCCGCTGGCAGATACACCTCCCCACCCTGCTCCCGAAACCGCTCGCTCATTCCCGCCATTCCGGCCTCCGCCTCCTCAGCCGCGACGAACGTCTCCATCGGCGCGTTCTGCTTCGCGGCGAAATCCCGAACTTCCTGCGTGATCTTCATCGAGCAGAATTTCGGGCCGCACATGGAGCAGAAATGGGCGGTCTTGGCGCCCTCGGCCGGCAGCGTCTGGTCGTGATATTGCTCGGCGGTGTCGGGGTCGAGGGAGAGGTTGAACTGGTCTCGCCAGCGGAACTCGAACCTCGCGCGGGACAGGGCGTCGTCGCGCAGCTTCGCGGCGGGGTGGCCTTTCGCCAAATCCGCGGCGTGGGCGGCCAGTTTGTAGGTAACGACGCCGACCTTGACGTCGTCGCGGTCGGGCAACCCCAAATGCTCCTTGGGGGTGACGTAACAGAGCATCGCCGTGCCGTACCAACCGATCATCGCCGCGCCGATGCCGCTCGTGATGTGGTCGTAGCCGGGCGCGATGTCGGTGGTGAGCGGCCCGAGCGTGTAGAAGGGCGCCTCGCCGCAGACCTCCAGCTGCTTGTCCATATTCTCCTTGATCTTGTGCATCGGCACATGGCCCGGGCCCTCGATCATCACCTGGACGTCGCTCTTCCACGCGCGGTGGGTCAGCTCGCCCAACGTGTAGAGTTCGGCGAACTGCGCCTCGTCATTCGCGTCGGCGATGCTGCCGGGGCGGAGGCCATCGCCGAGCGAATAGGCGATATCGTACGCCTTCATGATCTCGGTGATTTCGTCGAAGCGCTCGTAGAGGAAGCTCTCCTTGTGGTGCGACAGGCACCATTTGGCCATGATCGAGCCGCCGCGCGACACGATCCCCGTCACGCGCTTCGCCGTCAGCGGGACGTAGGGCAGGCGGACGCCGGCGTGGATGGTGAAGTAATCGACCCCCTGCTCTGCCTGCTCGATCAGCGTGTCGCGGAAGATCTCCCAGGTCAGCTCCTCGGCGACGCCGCCGACCTTTTCGAGCGCCTGGTAGATCGGGACGGTGCCGATCGGGACCGGCGAGTTGCGGATGATCCATTCGCGGGTGTCGTGGATGTTGCGGCCGGTCGACAGGTCCATGACCGTATCGGCGCCCCAGCGGGTGGCCCAGACAAGCTTGTCGACCTCGCTCGCCACGTTGCTGGCGACGGCGGAGTTGCCGATGTTGGCGTTGATCTTGACCAGGAAGTTGCGGCCGATCGCCATCGGCTCGGATTCGGGGTGGTTGATGTTGTTGGGGATGATCGCGCGGCCGCGGGCGACCTCGTCGCGGACGAACTCGGGCGTGACGTAGTCGGGAATGCTGGCGCCGAAGGACTCGCCGTCGCGGTGGTATTTGCGCGCCATCTCGCGGCCGAGATTCTCGCGGGTGGCGACATACTCCATTTCGGGCGTGATGATGCCGCGGCGGGCGTAGTGCATCTGGCTGACGTTGGCGCCGGGCCTGGCGCGCAGGGGGCGGCGGACGACGTTGGGGAAGGGCTGCACCCCGCCGCTGCGGTCGGGGCCGAGCTGGCTCCCGGCCTTCCATCCGTTGTCCTCGGGGCGGAGCTGGCGGGCGTCGTAGCGCTCGACATCGCCGCGCGCCTCGATCCAGCGGCGGCGGACGGGGGACAGGCCTGCCATGATGTCGATGCGCGCCTCGGGATCGGTGTACGGGCCGCTGGGGTCGTACACGCGTAGCGGCGGCTCGCCCGAGGCGGGGTCGAGCACGACCTCGCGCATCGCGACGCGGACATCGGGGTTGCCGGGGGTCGCGACATGGACCTTGCGGCTGCCGCGGATCGGGCCGGTGGTGACAGTGGGCGCTTCGTAGTCGGCCATGCGTGCTCGCTCCAGTACCGGAACGAGGACGCAGCGGTGGCGGGCCGCTCCCTCCCTCCGCCCGCGCTAACGGGATCAGGTTCGGCGGGTCTCGGCTCGCGGCCGACTCTCAGCCGCCAGACAGCGGCTCCCCGGGGATGGCGCGAGCATAGAAGGCGCGCGGGGCCGGGGCAAAAGAAAAGAGCCGCGGGCGTATCGCCCGCGGCTCCGATCGATAGTCCGGGTCGCCCGTGTCTTAATTGGCGACGCGGAAGTTGCTGTTCGTGCCGGCGGGGAAGAACCCGCCCGAGGACACGCCTGCCGTCGCGTTGAGGTACACGATGTGGTGGACCTGCGACGGCGTCCGGCTGAACGCCAGCGAATTGGCGTCGGTCGGAACGATATTGCCGTTGCCGACATAGTTGTTCGCCGCCGTCCCCGTCGTGATCGGCTGATCGAGATCGGTCGATCCATCCAGGCTGTCGCGAGCGTCAGAGATCTTGCCCGCATTGGTGATCAGCGCCGCGTTCGTCTGGCCACGGTTGTACAAGACCGACCGGATCAGCCCGGCATGATATGCCTCGACCGCCAGGATGCCCGCAGCGGCTTCGGTATAGGTCTTGTTGGTCAGCAACGGCGCCCCGCCCTTGTACGCCGTGACGCCGACATCCTCGAAGATGAACGCGCCGAGCAGGAAGTTGTCCGGCGAGGAGTAAGGGTCGAACAGTCCGGTCGCCGTCACCACCCCGGCCGCGCGGGCCGCCGCCGTGAACGCGCCGGTCGCGTCGCCGGAGATGTTTATCGCCGGCTGCGCGACCGCGAAGGTGCCGAGCACGCTGCGCAGGAATGCGACGTGCGCGATCTCGTCCGCCGCGATCTCACGGGCATATTGCCCGATCAGCGTCTCACCGGTGAAATCGACCGCGCGCGGCTGCCCGGCCCCCGTGCCGATGGCGACGGCGCCCTGCGTGCCGGCGCCGGTCTGGAGCGACGCGCTGAGCCCCGCGCCCGTGACGGCGTAGGAATAGAACTGCGCTTCCAGATATTCGAGGTTCAACGCGAAGTTGAGCACGTCGATGTCGGTGGTCGACTGCGTCTGGGTCGGCGTCGGCGTGGCGGTGCCACCACTCTGGCTCAGGCTACCGCCCTGCGAACCGCCGCAGGCGCTGAGCAGCGCAAGGCCGCCGGCCGCCGCCGAGGAGGCGCCGGCGACTTTGAGGAAAGATCGACGCTCTTGACGGCGCTTCGCCGCTGCGTCGAGGACTTCGAGAATGGATTGCTCGTTCGGCATGGGTGTTCCCTTTCGGGTAAAACGGGAAAGGAGATCGGCTCAGTTGGCCGCGCTGGTCTTGATGGTGCCGTTGACGCCCGCCGGGAAGAACCCGCCCAGCGTCACCGCCGCCTTGTTCAGATAAACGACGTTGAGCACCTGCGCCGCACTGCGGCTGAAGGCGATCCCGTTCGTATCTGTCGGCACGATGTTCGACGCGCTGCCACCCAGCGCCGTCACGGCCGAGACACCCTGGTCGAGGTCGGTTGCCCCATCCACGCCGTCGCGCGCATCCGAGATCTTGTCGGCGGCGGTGCGCAGAGCCGGCGTGGCGACGCCGCGCCCGAACAGCGCCGTGCGGACGATGGCGGCGTGGTACGCCTCGACGGCCAGCAGGCCCGCCGCGGCGTCGAGGAACACCGCGCTCTGGATCAGCGGCGAGGCGCCCTTGTAGGCCGTGACGCCGACATCCTCGAAGATGAACGAGCCGAGGAGAAACGCATCAGGCGAGCTGTAGGGATCGAAGGTGCCGGTCGCGCTCTGCGTTCCCGCCAGCGTTCCCGTGGTGGTCGCGATCCCGGCGGCGCGGGCGGCGGCCGTGAACGAGCCGTTGGCGTCGCCCGAGATGTTGATCGCCGGCTGCGCCACCGCGGCGCTGCCCAGCGCGGTGCGGAGGAAAGCGACGTGCGCCGCTTCGTCTGCCGCAATCTCTCGGGCATATTGCTGGATCACCGGCTCACCGGTGAAGTCGACCGCCCGCGGCGGTGCCGTGCCGGTCGTCGACACCGCACCCTGGGTTCCCGTGCCGGTCAGCGCCACGGTGATGCCCGTGCCGTTGAGCGCATAGGAATAGAACTGCGCCTCGAGATACTCGAGATTGAGCGCGAAGTTCAGGATGTCCGCATCGGTAACGGTCTGCGCTTCGGCGGAGGACGCGAAAGCGAAGGCGCCGGCCCCGACCGCGGCCGCGCCGAGAACGTATTTGAACATCTCGCGCCGCTCGGTGCGGCGTTGGACCCGGCGGTCGAACGCTTCGATCAGTTGCACGTCTTCGCCCATGTAATCTCTCCTCAGCCGTCGGCCGGCGCGAACCGGGCCTGCGCGGGAGAGATGAGGACGAACGAAGGCGTCATGACGCCTGCGCGCGTCACTCCACCCTTTTGCGGAGATCCGGCACTGAGGCAGTAACGGGACAGGATGCGACAGAGATGCAAGGTTGGGTAAATAAATCTGATTGACGTGCGTCAGGTCAAACCCGCCGGCGCAGACGGCTGTGTCGGCGCAACCGCACTGCGGTCGGCCGATGGTCCTGCCGTTTCAATCAGATCGGCGGGCTGTTGCGCATCGGCCCGTCAGCGGCGACCGGCCTAGAAGGTATAGGCCAGCCCGACCGCGCCCAGCCACTGGCTGCGGCTGCCCGCGATCCGCGTTACCGGGCTATCGCCGAAATCGTTGAGCAGGCGCGCATAGGTGCCGCCGCCGACCAGTTTCAGCCCGTGAAACAGATCGCCCGTCAACGACACGGTGGCGAGCGCACCCAGCGTGTAGTTCTTCCATCCGCCCCGCGCGCTGTAGGCGGGCAGCCCGGAGGCGACCGCCTGCGGCCCGCTGACGGTGAAATAGTAGCGTGCGTAACGGTCACCGGCATGCTCGGCGGAGGCGAACAGCCCGACCGCCGCCTTGCGTGACAAAGGCGTGAGGTAATTGATCGAGGGCTGCCAGATGCCACCGTCATGCGCGCCCGCGACGTCGTGACGGTAGGAGACGGAGAAGCTCAGCCGGTCATAGTCGGACGTGATGACACCCGTTTTGCCGACGCCGACATAGCCGCCAAGCTCGATCGCGGTATCGAGCTTGCCCAGCGCGCGGATGCGCACGTCGTCGATGCTCTTGATGCTATGGCGGTTGAAGTTGACCACGCCGATCGGTCCGAGCTGAACGTCGAAGCCGGGGCCGGGACGGTTCGGGATCAGGTCCACCGAGAGCCGATTGCCCGCCAGCGTGAAGTTGAAGCCGTTGACCGATCCGATCGCACCGGGCGCGGGGGTGAAGCGGTAGTCGTTCGAGCCCTCGTAATCGGGAAGGTAGACCGCGCCCGCGCCGATCGTGATCGAGTCTCCGCTCGCCTGCTCCGCCAGCCCGGCAGCATCGGGCGGGGTGGTACTGGGCGCGCTCTGAGCGAATGCAGGCGTGGCGATCAGCGCGAGCGGCAGACCGGCAAGCAGAAGGTGGCGCAAGATGATATCCCCGTCATGAAGCTGGTTCGGCCTCGTAACGCGGGTTGGGGGGAATGGGTCCGGGGGTTGCCGACGCACGCACGCGGGTGTGGCAGAAATGCATCAGAGACCAAAAAGGGACGGGTAGGCTCACCATCCGGCCCGCCCGATCCCCGAGCCTCACCCGGCGGGCGCTGCTCGCCTGCGAGCTAAAGGATATACCGCATCGTGATCCGCTGCGCCTCGCTGCCGCCGGTCAGGGTGAACTGCGCCGCTGCGAAACGTGGCGGGCCGAAGTGAACCGGCGCGTTGCGGGAAAAGCCGAACCCTTCCCGCGGGATGCCGGCAAAGGTGTCGAGCTTGCCGTTCCCATTCTCGTCATGGATCACCGCCAACGCATAGTCGCCGTGCGGCAGCGCCGGAAAGGCGAAGCGACGATCGGCCGCGGGCACGCTCAGCGTCACCGCGTCGGCATCGTCGATGCAGGCCGGGAAATTGGCGGGGTCGGCGGTCAGGCAGACGCGGATCAGCCCCCGGCTCGATCGCATCCGGTCAAGCGACACGTCCAGCCGCGAGACCGGCGCCGTCCCCGCCAGCAGGGTCCACGCCAGCGGCAAGCCGGCGAGCACGAGCATGCGCGCGCGCGAAGTCGCCGATGCCGCGGTCGGTGCCGCACAGCTTGTCCCAGTGGCGGAAATAAAGGCCATAGTTACACCCGTATTGCTCGTGGTGCCGCTGATGATGACTGGCGGTGATCAGCCAGCCCCCCAATGGGCCATGCCACATGAACCGGGGGAAAACCTCCCATCCCATGTGGTTGGTGACGCCCATAACCGTCATCACCAGCAGCACCAGCCCGAGCGCGGCGACGTGGATCGGAATCACGAACACCAGTAGCGGAATGGCAACAGCCCCGGTCACCGCCTCGATCGGATGAAACGCCATCGCCGCCCAGGCGGTCGGCGGACGGCTTTGATGATGCACCGCATGCGCCAGCCGGAACGGCGCCGGCCGGTGCATCCAGCGGTGCGTCCAATAGAACCAGGCGTCGTGCGCGAGCATGTAGAGCAGCACCGACAGCGGCAGATACCAGGACGGATACAGGGAGACGTCGCGATAGATCCGTGTCCATCCCTGCGCCGCCCACCCCCAGGCGACCACGCCGGCGGGCACGCCATAGATCGCGGCGGAGAGCAGGCTCCACCCGATCTCACGCCACATCTGCGCATCCAGGCCGCGGTAAAGTCCGGGATGCCGCAGCCGCGTCACCCACGCAAAGCCCCCGCTGGTGAGCAGGTAGCGGCCGCCAACCATGACGGTCATCGCGCCGGCGGCGAGGAGGATGGCGAGGGTGACGGCCATACACCCGCCCTACCCGTTGCGGCAGCGGCTTGCCAGCGACCGTGACCAACCCGCCACACCGGCGCGGCATAATCGTGCCCGCAAAGCCGATGCGGACCCAAGCGGGCGGGCCTTGCGTTGGATGTGCCGACAGGGGTGTCGGTTTGTGGCGGATGAGCAGTTTCCGGGCGAGGATGAGCTGGAGAACCGTCAGGACGCCGGGCTGTATCCGCTCGGCCGGGCGCTGCGCGCGACCTATCGCGCCGACAATCACGACAGTCTGGGGCAGGACCTGACCGGTCTGATGCTGGAATTGGCGCGGATCGAGCCGGGGGTGGCGCCGCCCGACGGGCACCCGACCGGTGCGGCGCCGATCGCCGGGGCCAAGCCGGTTGCAGCCTTGGCGACCGCAGCCCCGGCGATTGCCTCACCGGCGCCGCCGCCGCGGCGGCCGTGGTGGCGGGCGGTGTTCGGCAGCTGACCGCGCCTGCTCACTGGAGGCGGCAGCGGAACTTGTTTGGCCCCGGCGGAAGACAATCCATGTCGCCGCCCCTGCCGTCGCGGCTGTTGTCCGCCGCTCCGATCGGCTAGGCGCGCACCATGAGTTCGACGATCAGGTGCGACCTCGCGATCGTCGGCGGCGGGCTGGCGGGCGGGTTGCTGGCGCTGGCGCTGCGCGCGAAGCATCCATCGCTGGACCTGCGGCTGATCGAGGCAAGCGAGCGGGTCGGGGGCAATCATGTCTGGTCGTTCTTCGGCACGGACATCGCCGATGCCGACCGCTGGCTGCTGACGCCGCTCATCACCCATGCCTGGCCGGGCTATGACGTCGCCTTTCCGGGCCATGCCCGCACGTTGCGGCAGGCTTATTACTCGATCGAAAGCGAGGCGCTTGACGCCGCGGTCCGGGCGGCGCTGCCCGCACCGGCGCTGATGCTGGGCGAGAAGGTGCTGGCCGTATCGGCGACCGAGGTAACGCTGCACTCGGGCGACCGGGTCGAGGCGGGCGGTGTCGTCGACGCGCGCGGCGCCGGCGACCTGTCGACGCTGGAGCTGGGCTGGCAGAAGTTCCTCGGCCGCGCGTTGCAGCTGGCGGCGCCGCACGGGCGCGAGCGGCCGACCGTGATGGACGCGCGCGTGCCGCAGCTCGACGGCTATCGCTTCATGTACCTGCTGCCCTTCGGTGCGGACCGGCTGTTCGCCGAAGACACCTATTTCAGCGACACGCCCAAGCTGATCGCGCCGACGCTTCGCCGCCGGATCGAGGATTATGCCGAGGCGCAGGGATGGCAGGTGCTCAAGGCGACACGCGAGGAGACGGGCGTACTGCCGATCGCGCTGGGCGGCGATTTCGAGGCCTATTGGCGGGGGGGCGGCGCCGGGGTGGCCAAGGCCGGGATGCGCGCCGGGCTGTTCCAGCCCGCCACCGGCTATTCGCTTCCCGACGCGGTGCGCCTGGCGGTGAAGATCGCCGGGACTCGCGACCTGTCGGGCGCGGCCTTGCACACGCTGACGCATGATCATGCGCGCGCGACATGGCACGGCCGGCGCTTTTACCGGATGCTGAACGCCATGCTGTTCCGCGCCGCCGACCCGCCCGATCGTTATCGCGTGATCGAACGGTTCTATCGGTTGTCGCCGGGCGTGGTGCGGCGCTTCTATGCCGGGCGGTCGACGCTGGGCGACAAGGCGCGCATCCTCATCGGCAAGCCGCCGGTGCCGGTGGGTCGCGCGCTTGCGGCGGTGAAGGGTGTGCAATGAAGACTGTGCCGCGAACCGCTATCGTGATCGGCGCCGGGTTCGGCGGGTTGGCGCTCGCGATCCGGTTGCAGTCCGCGGGCGTGCGGACCACGATCGTCGAAAGCCGCGACAAGCCGGGCGGGCGCGCCTATTATTGGGAGCGTCCAACCGAACTCGGCACGTTCGTCTTCGATGCCGGGCCGACCGTCATCACCGATCCCGCCTGTCTCCAGGAGCTGTGGGCGTTGTCGGGGCGCGACATGGCGGCCGATGTCGAGCTGGTGCCGGTGTCGCCCTTCTACCGGCTCAATTGGCCCGACGGCACCAATTTCGATTACTCGAACGACGACGCGCAGCTGACGCGCGAGATCGCCAGGCTGAACCCGGCCGACGTCGGCGGCTATCAGCGGTTCCTGGGCTATTCGGCGGGCGTCTATCACGAAGGCTATGAAAAGCTGGGCCACGCCGCGTTTCTGGACTTCGCGTCGATGATCAAGGCGGCGCCCGCGCTGGTCAAATATCAGGCGTGGCGGTCGGTCTATTCGATCGTGTCGAGCTATGTGCAGAACGAGAAGCTGCGTGAGGCGCTGTCGTTTCACACGCTGCTGGTCGGCGGCAATCCGATGACGACCAGCGCGATCTATGCGCTGATCCACAAGCTTGAGAAGGACGGCGGCGTCTGGTTCGCGATGGGCGGGACCAACCGGCTGGTCGCCGGCATGGTTGCGCAGTTCGAGCGGCTGGGCGGCGTCGTGCGGCTGGGCGATGCGGTGACGGCGATCGAGACGCTGGGCGACCGCGCCACCGCGGTGGTCTGCGCGAGCGGCTGGCGCGGCGAGGCGGACGCGATCGCCTGCAACGCCGACGTGATGCACGCCTACAAGGCGCTGCTGCGCGACTCCCGCCCGGCGCAGCGGACCGCCAAGCGGCTGGAGCGCAAGCGCTATTCGCCGAGCCTGTTCGTCGTGCATTTCGGAGTACAGGGCGAGTGGCCGGGCATCCCGCACCATTCGATCCTGTTCGGACCGCGCTACAAGGGACTGCTCGACGACATCTATACTCATGGCGTGGTGAGCGAGGACTTCTCGCTATACCTCCACCACCCCACCGTCACCGACCCGTCGATGGCCCCGCCGGGCTGCTCCACCTTCTACGCGCTGGCCCCGGTGCCGCATCTGGGCAAGGCGCCGGTCGACTGGAGCGTGGTCGGCCCGATCCTGGAGAAGCGCATCCTCGACGAGATTGGACGGCGGCTGATCCCGGGCATCCACGATCGGATCGCGACGAAATTCAGCTATGCCCCGCCCGATTTCGGCCGCGACCTGAATGCGCATCTGGGCAGCGCCTTCAGCCTTGAGCCGACGCTGCTCCAGAGCGCCTATTTCCGCGTTCACAACCGCGACGACGCGATCGGCAACCTGTATTTCGTCGGCGCGGGCACCCACCCGGGCGCGGGCATCCCGGGGGTAGTCGGGAGCGCCAAGGCGACGGCGAAGCTGATGCTGGAAGAGGGGCGGTGATCGCCTGCCCATGCTGCGCAAACCTGACGCTGGAGCAGCGCGCGGCCGACGAGATCTGCCCGGTATGCTTTTGGCATGACGACGGGCAGGACGATGCCGACGCTGCGGTGGTGCGCGGCGGTCCCAACTATCGGCTGAGCCTGACCGACGCACGCTACAATTATCGCGCGATCGGCGCGTGCGAGGCGCGTTTTCTGACGCATGCGCGCGCGCCGACGGCAACGGAAGCGCGGCGGTGAGGCGACTCGCCGTCTATTGCGGCTCCGCCACCCCCGCCGACCCGGCCTATATAGAGCTGGCGCAGGCCGTCGGCCGAATCCTTGCCGAACGCGGCATCGGCGTCGTCTATGGCGGCGGCAGGCTCGGGCTGATGGGCGCGGTGGCGGACAGCGCGCTGGCGGCGGGGGGCGAGGTGATTGGCGTGATCCCACAGGCGCTGGTCGACCTGGAAGTGGCGCATCGCGGGCTGACCGAGCTGCACGTCGTCGAGACGATGCACCAGCGCAAGCAGGCGTTCACCGACCTGGCGGACGGTTTCGTGACGCTGCCCGGCGGGACGGGAACGATGGATGAGCTGTGGGAGGCGCTGAGCTGGGCGCAGATCGGCTATCACGCCAAGCCGGTCGGGTTGCTCAATGCGCTCGGCTATTATGACGGAATGGTCGCGTTCTGGGAGAAGATGGCGGCGGTCGGGTTTCTGCGCGCGCAGCATCGCGAGTTGCTGATCGTGGCCGCCACGCTTGATGCGCTGCTGGAGCGGATGGCGGCGTTCGTGCCCGCGAAGCCGATCACGGCGACAAGGGCGAGCGAGCTGTGATCGCTTCCGTCGTCCCACGAACGCGGGAATGACGAGGGCAGAGCTGGTCGCCGCCGCACGGGACTCGATCGCGCGGGGGTCGAAGTCCTTCGCCGCGGCGTCCAAACTGTTCGATCCGGCGACCCGCGAGCGGGCATGGCTGCTCTATGCCTGGTGCCGCCGCTGCGATGACATCGCTGACGGGCAGGATCACGGTCACACGATGCGCGCGGTCGCCGACGCTCGAGCGCAGGTCGCCGAACTGGCGGCGCTGACCGAGGCTGCGCTGCGCGGCGAGGCGACCGGCGACCCGGCGTTCGACGCGCTCGGGCTGGTCGCGGCGGAGGTGAAGATGCCGTCGCAGTGGCCGCGCGATCTTGTCGCCGGCTTCCGGCTCGATGCCGCGGACTGGCGTCCGCAGACCGAGAGCGACCTGTATCACTACTGCTATCATGTCGCCGGAGTGGTGGGCTGCATGATGGCCGTCGTGATGGGCGTGGATGCAGCCGACGACGCGACGCTCGACCGGGCGTGCGACCTGGGGATCGCCTTTCAGCTGGCGAACATCGCGCGCGACGTGGCGGAGGACGCCGCGGCGGGACGCTGCTACCTGCCGCGCGACTGGCTGGCCGAGCTGGACGTGTCGCCGGACGCGCTGATGGCGGCGCGAAACCGCCCGGGGCTGGCGGTGCTGGCGCAGCGGCTGGCGGACGGGGCGGCGAAGCACGAGGCGAGCGCGCGCCTTGGCGCACCGGCGCTGCCGTTGCGCTCGGCCTGGGCGGTGCTGGCGGCGGCTGGCATCTACGGTGCGATCGGGCGGGAGGTCGCAGCGCGCGGCGAGCGGGCGTGGGACGCGCGCGTCACCACCTCGCGCGCGGCAAAGCTGGGCCATGTCGCGCGCGCAGGCTGGCAGGCGGCAAACCGCGCCCGCCTCTACCGCCCTGCCGGGCGCGATCCGACGCTGTGGACGCGGCCGCGAGGATTACCACCGGCGTAACCATCGCAGGCAAGCCGCCTCTCATCCTTTTGGCTGATAAAGCCGCCATGACCATGTTGTCCGCCCGCCTGACCAAGGCGCTCGCCAAAGGCCGTGTCGCGCCGCCGCCGCCGACGCGGCTCGGGCTGCTTGAGGTGTTGCTGCGCAAGCGGGCAACGGCGCATGCGGTCGGCGACCTCGCGCTGGAAGCGTTGCTGCGCGATCAGATCAAATGGTCGCTCCCTGTCCAGTGCGACGGGATCGAGCGACGGTGACGTCGACGAGCATTTAAGCCGGGATCGACCGCGCCTATATCGCGGGCAATGCCCCCCGCCCTGCCCGTAGAAACCCGTCCGGAACGCCCGCTATGGCCGACGCTGCGACGCTTCCTGCCGTATCTGTGGCCGGCCGGCGAGAGGGCGCTGAAGACGCGGATCGTCGGCGCGATGACGCTGGTGGTCGTGTCAAAGCTGGTCCAGGTCTATGGCGCGCCTTTCGCCTTTCAGGGGGCGATCGACGGCATGGCGAAGGGGAACCGTACCGCCGCCACGCTGATCCTCGTGCTGGTGCTGGGCTATGCCGCCGCCCGCTTCTCGACTACGCTGTTCGACAACCTGCGCAACGCGGTGTTCGAGCGGGTCGGGCAGGACGCGACCCGGCGGCTGGCGGCGCAGGTCTTCCGCCATCTCCACCAGCTGTCGCTGCGCTTCCATCTGGAGCGGCGCACGGGCGCGGTGACCAAGGTGGTCGAGCGCGGCACCAAGAGCATCGACACGATGCTGTATTTCATGCTGTTCAATATTGCGCCGACGGTGTTCGAGCTGCTGCTCGTCACGGGCCTGTTCCTGACCTATTTCGGCTGGCCGCTGGTGGCGGCGACGCTGGTGATGGTCGGCGCCTATATCTGGTTCACCCGCATCGTCACCGACTGGCGCGCGGCCTTGCGGACGCGGATGAACGACCTCGACACCGGCGCGGTCGCGCACGCGGTCGATTCGCTCCTCAATTTCGAAACGGTGAAGTATTTCGGCGCGGAGGAGCGCGAGGGGCGGCGGTACGAGAATGCGATGCGCGCCTATGCCGACGCGGCGACGCGATCGGAGAACAGCCTGGCGTGGCTCAACATCGGCCAGAGCCTCATCACCAACCTGATGCTGGCGGGCGGGCTGGCGTTTGTCGTCTGGGGCTGGGCGCATGGCCGGTTCTCGACCGGCCAGCTCGCCTTTGTGCAGATGCAGCTGACCCAGCTGTTCCGGCCGCTCGACCTGCTCGGCATGGTCTACCGCACCATCCGGCAGGGGGTGCTCGACATGGGCGCGATGTTCGACCTGGTCGACACGCCGGGCGAGATCGTCGACGCGCCCGGTGCGACGGCGCTGGCGGTGGGACGCGGGCATGTGCGGTTCGAAGGGGTGCGCTTCGCCTATGAGGAGCGCGAAATCCTGCGGGGCATCGACCTGGACGTGCCGCCGGGCACCACCTGCGCCATCGTCGGCGTCTCGGGCGCGGGCAAGTCGACGATCGCGCGGCTGCTCTTCCGCTTCTACGACCTGACGGGCGGGCGGATCACGATCGACGGGCAGGACATCGCGCGGGTGACGCAGGCATCGCTGCGCGGCGCGATCGGGATCGTGCCGCAGGATACGGTGCTGTTCAACGACACGATCGGCTACAACATTGCCTATGGCCGTGAGGATGCCGGCCCGGCCGAGATCGCGCGCGCGGCGGCGGGGGCGTCGATCGCCGGCTTCATCGAGGCGCAGCCCGAAGGCTACGAAACGCGCGTCGGCGAGCGCGGACTGAAGCTGTCGGGCGGCGAGAAGCAGCGCGTCGCGATCGCGCGGACGCTGTTGAAGGATCCGCCGGTGCTCGTCCTCGACGAGGCGACAAGCGCGCTCGACAGCCGCACCGAAGCGGCGATCCTCGACACGCTGGAGGCGGTGGAGCGCGGCCGCACGACGCTGGTCATTGCCCACCGGCTGTCGACAGTGGTTTCGGCGGACCAGATCGTCGTCCTCGATGAAGGCCGGGTGGCGGAGCGCGGCGCTCATGCCGAACTGCTGCGGCGCGGCGGGCTTTACGCCGAGATGTGGAACCGGCAGCAGGCCGAGCGGGAGGTCGAGGGCGAGGCGCTGGCCGCGGAGTAACCCCTCCCCCGCCGTCGCGGGGGGGGGGCCGGTGCTCAACCGATCTGCTGGTTCTGCGCGCCGCTGTCGGGACGTGCCGGCCCGAGCACAGGCTCCTGACCGAGCGGCTTGTTCTCGAACACCGTAAACGTCCCCTTGCCGTCGATTGAGGGCCCGCTGGTCCAGCGCCCCTCCGGATAAGAGCCATCGACGGCCGTCGCGTAGAAGTTGTAGATGTTCTCCCCGTCCTCCTTTTCCTGCGGGAAGGAGTTGGGAATCGGCAGGTTTGCGGCTTCGGCACCCAACTCCTCGATCACGGCCAGCCACTGCTGCTGGTGCATCGTGTCACGCGCGATCATGTAGTGGAGCATCTTCTTCATGCCGTCGTCTTCGGCGGCGTTGAACAGCCGCACCGCCAGCACGCGGCCCGTGCTCTCGGCGGCGACGTTGCAGTACATGTCGGCCGCGACGTTGCCGCTCGCGTAGATGTGGCTCATGTTGAATGGCACGCCGTCGGAGTCCATCGGCATCGCCGCGAGCCCGGCTGACAGCAGGTTCTTGTGAATCAGGCCCTCGATCGACGCCTTGGCGCTGCCGCCGCCCATCACGGCTGCGACCACACCATCGCCGGCGCCAGCTTCCTGCAGCGAGGCAGGCGCCTTTTCGAGGTTGAGCGCCACCGCGGTCGCCAGCATCTCGATATGCCCGATGCTGCAGCGGGCGATTGGCGGCGAATACGGGCAATATTACCCTAACTTCAGTGTCTGATCCAGATCAGCTGCAGCTCAGCCGCACCTGACGCGCGCCCTTGTCGAACACCAGCGACGAGCAGCGGTCGAGCTGGTCCGCGCCGACCGTCATGACTCCAGGCTGCTGCCGGCCGCGCGCGGTGACCATGACCTCGGCCGGGTCTGCGCCCGCTTCCGGAATTGTGTTGGCGCCGCCGCCGTCCGTGATGCGCACGGCGAGGCTGGTCAGCGACAGCGGGCCCACCGCCAACGGCCGGGCGAGCCTCATCACCCGCAACGGCCGCTCGACCCCGTACGCGATCTCCTGCCGCGCCGTCTGGGCTGTCAGCGTCCCGCCATTGGCGGCGGCAAGGCGCACGCCCGCCGGTGCGGTGACCAGCGTTAGCGCGTGATCGGGGTCGAAGCGGATCATCAGCGGCTTGCCGCCAACCGTGATCGCCGCGCCCAGGGCGAACCAGTCGCCGAACAGCCCGCCGCCGCCCGCCATCGGCAGTGTCACCGTCCGCTCGCCCGCTCGCGGCGCGTGGAAGGCGAAGCGGACGACCTGCTCCGGGACGCCCGCCGGCCCGATCGTGCCGTCGACCGCCAGCGGATAGGCGCGGAACAGCCATCCGACCCGCCGTTTGCCTGCGGTTGTGCCGTTCCACCCGAGACGAACCACCTGCGTCCGGCCGTAAAACCGCTCATGCCCGATGGAAAAAGCGACGCCGAGCGCCAGCAGACCGCCGCCGCGCAGGCTCAGCCGCTCGGCGACGGGGGCGGCGACCAGTGGCAGCCCGGGCACCCCGGGATCGATCCGGAATCGCAGGGGAAGGCCACCGACGGTGATCGCGACCAGCCGGTCGCCCGTCACGATCCGCTCGGCAGGCGGCGCAGCCGTGCCCACCAGCCCCATCGCCGCCACTGCCCGCCACCGCCGCATCGCGCACTCCCGCCGCGTCGATGCTCGCCGCCGATTGGCGCAGGTGAGACGCTTGTCGGGCGGCAGCGCCCGCGATAGCGAAGGCTCAGCCTTTGCCTTCGGAGTTTCCCATGCGCCGTTCGCTCCTTGTCGCCACCGCCCTCATCACCGCGCCGCTGTTCGCCCAATCGGCAGGCCAGCCGCGCTATCTGCCCTGGGGGCTGGAGCTGGCGGACATGGACGCGTCGGTGAAGCCGGGGGACGATTTCTTCGCCTATGCTGAGGGGACGTGGCTCCGCAACCACCCGATCCCCGCCGACAAGTCGAGCGCCGGCTACAACAACGACCTGCCCGACGAGATCGAGGGGCAGGTACGCACGATCGTTGAGCAGGCCGCAGCCCATCCGGCGACAACGACCCAGCGCAAGGTCGGCGACTTCTACGCCGCGTGGATGGATGCCGACGGGATCGAGGGGCGCGGGCTGGCGCCGGTGCGGCCGTATCTGGCGCGGATCGACGCGGTGACGACGCGCCAGCAGCTGATCGACCTGATGATGACGCCGGGCTTCCCGTCGCCGGTCGGCATCGGCATCTCTGCCGATCAGGACGATCCGACCCGCTACACCGCGGCGGCGGGGCAGGCGCGGCTGGGGCTGCCGGCGCGTGACTATTACCTGTTGCCGGGCGAGCGCTATGTCGCGTTCCGGCAGGCGTATCGCGCCTATCTCATCCAGCTGCAGACGCTGGCCGGCATGGCCGACGCCGCAGCGCGCGCGGATCGCGTAATCGCGCTGGAGACGCGGATCAGCCAGGATCAGTGGACCCCCGAGCGCCGCCGGGATCCGATCGCGACCCACAATCCGATGACGCGCGCGCAGCTGACCGCGCTGGCGCCCGAATGGAACTGGACGCCGACGCTCGCCGCGATGGGGCTGGGCGCCGCGCCGCGGGTCGATGTGGCGGAGACCACCGCCGTCGCCGCGGCGGGCAAGCGGCTGGCCGATGTGCCGCTGGCGACCTGGAAAGAGTGGATGACGATCCGCTTCCTGTCCGACCACGCCGCGTTCCTGCCCCGCGCCTTTGACCAGGCCAGTTTCGACTTCTATTCGCACACGCTGCGCGATGTGCCCGAGCAACGAGCGCGGTGGAAGCGCGGGATGGCGCTGATCGACGGCGCGCTGGGCGAGGCGGTCGGCAGCATCTATGTCGACCAGCATTGGACGCCCGAGACCAGCCGCGCCGCCGACGAGCTGGTCGGCGATATGCGCGCCGCCTATCGCGACAAGATCGAGGGCGCGACCTGGATGGACGCCGCGACCCGGCGCGCGGCGCTGGCGAAGCTCGGCACCTTCGACCCGCGGGTCGGGCATCCGGCACGGTGGATCGACTATGGCGGCCTCGTTGTCAGCCGCACCGATCCGCTGGCGAACGACATCGCGGCAGACGCGTTCGAATGGCGGCTGCAGCTGCGGCGCTTCCCGCATCCGGTTGACCGCGGGCTGTGGGAGATGACGCCGCAGACGGTGAACGCCTATTACGACCCGACGCTGAACCAGATCACGCTGCCCGCCGCGATCCTGCAGCCGCCCTTCTTCGATGCGCACGCCGATCCGGCGGTCAACTATGCGGAGACCGGCGCAACCACGATCGGCCACGAGATGGGGCATGGCTATGACGATCAGGGGCGGCTGTACGACGAGCGCGGGCGGCTCCACGACTGGTGGACGCCGGCGACGGCGCGGCTCTACACGGTGCAGGCGGACCGGCTGGCGGCGCAGTTCGACACCTATGAGCCGATTCCGGGCGTCCACATCAAGGGGCGGCTGACGCTGGGCGAGAACCTGGCGGATCTGGGCGGGCTGGAGACCGCCTATGCGGCCTATCGGCGTTACGTATCGCGCCACGGCGAGCCGCCGGTGCTGAACGGCTATACGGGTGACCAGCGCTTCTTTCTGGCCTTCGCACAGGCGTGGCAGGGCAAGACCCGCGAGGGCGCACTGCGGGCGCAGCTGCTCAGCAACCCGCATTCGCCGGACAAATACCGGGTCAACGGCATCGTCCGCAATTTTGACCCCTGGTATCGCGCGTTCAACGTGCGGCCGGGCGACGCGATGTACCTGGCGCCGGATCAGCGGGTCAGGGTGTGGGGATGAGCCGTCCGGGATTTCGCGGCGGCGTGGCCGTGCTCCTGCTTAGAATCTAGGCACGCCTTTCCGCCGCTGCCCGTTCGCTGATCATTTCTGTTGCACCGCAGCATTGCTGCGCACGCCAATCCGCGCTTGGCACGCGGCCTGCAAGACATGCTCCTGGGACAAAAGGGAGCGGCCATGAAACTGGTCATCGCCATCATCAAGCCGTTCAAGCTGGACGAGGTGCGCGAAGCGCTGACGACGCTCGGCGTGGCGGGGATGACCGTGACTGAGGTCAAGGGCTTTGGGCGGCAGAAGGGCCAGACCGAAATCTATCGCGGCGCCGAGTACGCGACCAACATGGTGCCCAAGATCAAGGTCGAAGTGGTGTGCGACAGCGCGGTCGCCGACCGGGTGGTCGAAGCGGTCCAGCAGGCGGCGAACACCGGCGCGATCGGCGACGGCAAGATCTTCGTGCTCGACGTCGGCCAGGCGGTGCGCATCCGCACCGGCGAAACGGACGCGAACGCCCTGTGACCGGGGGCGCTGTGAGGGGGGTTGGCATGAACGTGAAGAAATGGACGCTTGGTGCGGTGGCGCTGAGCGCCTGGGCATGGGCCGGCCCCGCGCTGGCGCAGGCGCAGGCCGCCGCGAGTGCGGTGCCCGCTGCGACGGTAAACAAGGGCGACACCGCCTGGATGCTGGTGTCGTCGCTCCTGGTGCTGATGATGTCGGTGCCCGGTCTGGCGCTGTTTTACGGTGGCCTGGTGCGTACCAAGAACATGCTCAGCGTGCTGACCCAAGTGCTGATGATCGTGTGCATGGTGGCGGTGATCTGGGTAACTTATGGCTATTCGATCGCGTTCACCGGGGGCAACGCCTTCTTCGGCGGGTTCGGCAAGGCGCTGCTGATGGGCGTCGACGCGAACTCCCAGGCCGCGACCTTCTCGAACGGCGTCTATATCCCCGAATACGCCTACATCTGCTTCCAGATGACCTTTGCCTGCATCACCCCGGCGCTGTTCGTCGGCTCGGTGGCGGAGCGGGTGCGCTTCTCGCCGCTGATGCTGTTCACGGCGCTGTGGGTGACGCTGATCTATTTCCCGATCGCGCACATGGTCTGGTACTGGGGCGGCCCCGATGCGGTCGCCAATGCCGCGCTGAAGGGCGCGGCGGCGCTGGCGACGCAGAATGCCGATGCCGGCTGGCTGTTCCAGAAGGGCGCGCTCGACTTCGCCGGGGGCACCGTGGTCCACATCAACGCCGGCATCACCGGGCTGGTGCTGGCGCTGCTGATCGGCAAGCGCGTCGGCTTTCCCAAGGAGCCGATGCCGCCGCACTCACTGACGATGACGATGATCGGCGCCAGCCTGCTGTGGGTCGGCTGGTTCGGGTTCAACGCGGGGTCCAATCTGGAAGCCAACGGCGTCACCGCGGTCGCCTTCATCAACACGTTCGTCGCAACTGCCGCCGCCGGGCTCAGCTGGCTGCTGACCGAGCAGGTCGTCCGAGGCAAGCCATCGCTGCTGGGCGCTGCCTCGGGGGTCGTCGCGGGGCTGGTGGCGGTGACGCCCGCCAGCGGTTTCGCCGGGCCGATGGGATCGGTGGTGCTCGGTTTGGTGGTGTCGCCGCTGTGCTTCTTCTTCGTCAGCACGGTGAAGTCGCGCTTCGGCTACGACGATTCGCTCGACGTCTTCGGCGTCCACTGCATCGGCGGCATCACCGGCGCGCTGGCGACCGGTATCCTCGTCGCACCCTCGCTGGGCGGGCAGGGCATCGCCGACTACTCGACCAAGCCGGGCCAATTGGTGGCAGGCGCCTACTCGATGGGCGGCCAGCTGATTATCCAGGCCGAGGCGGTTATCGTCACGCTGCTGTTCTCCGGCATCGGCGCGGCGATCCTGTTCTTCGTCATCGACAAGACCTGGGGCATGCGCCCCAGCGTCGAGGTCGAGCATGACGGCCTCGACATCGCCGAACATGGCGAGCGGGCTTATCATTATTGAAGAGATTGGGCGGCGGCACTCCTCTCCGCCGCCGTCCAACCGCGGTTCCTCCTGCGGACACACCTGGGCCCGGTGCAGCGATGCACCGGGCCTCCTTCTGTCTGTAATCGGCATCGGTGCGTGAGGCCTGCCGGCATCGCCATTGCGACGGCGGAGACGCCACGTCGCCGCGGCGGCCCGCCTGGCCCGACGCGGCGCTCAGCTCCGCCCGCGCAGCGTGTTCAGGATCGCCAACGCCGCCACGCCAGCCAACGCGGCGGTCGCGCCCGGGCGGGCCTTGGCGAAGCTGCGGAGCTTGTCGGCGATCGGCGCGTCGCCCGAGAAATGCGTCCGGATATCATCGGTCAGCGCGGTCTTGCCGTTGTGGGTCTCGGTGGCGGCGTCGGCCATGGCTTTGCTCCTGTCAGGGCGCGGAACTGCGCCTGTCAGCGGCCCCTAACGCCCGGCCGGGCAAAGAGTGCCGTCAGCTTCCGACGCCGGCGCGATGTTGTCTGCGCCCGGCCCATGTCGCGCGGATCGTCTCGCTGGTCTCGCGCGAGCCGTCGTGGCTCCAGCCGGGGGGCCGCCAGACATAGCCGAGCTTGTGCCGCCACGGTGCTGCCCAGACGTCCTTGCCGATGCCCCACCATTCGTGAAACGCCGCCCAGAGCAGCGAGAAGGACCCCAGGTCCTTGACCAGGCCATAGCGCGGACGGTCGTCGTCGCGCTCAGGCTCGAAGGTGCCGAACAGCTTGTCCCAGATGATGAACACGCCCGCATAGTTGCGGTCGAGATAGCGCGGATTGGTGGCATGATGGACGCGGTGGTGCGACGGCGTGTTCCACACCGCCTCGACCCAGTGCGGCAGCCGGCCGACCACTTCCGTGTGAATCCAGAACTGATAGATCAGGTTCACGCCCGCGACGAAGAACACCATCGACGGCGGGAAGCCGAGGATGAACAGGGGCACGCGGAACAGAAAGGCGAGGCTGACGAACCCCGTCCAGGTCTGCCTGAGCGCGGTCGACAAATTATAGTGCTGCGATGAGTGGTGGATGACGTGGCTCGCCCAAAACCAGCGGACCCGATGCGCGGAGCGGTGGAAGAGGTAATAGGCGAAGTCGTCGAGGACGAAGCAGATCGGCCACCAATACCAGACGAACCCGATGTCGAAGAGGCGGACGCGATAAAGCCCCGTCGCCAGCGCGAACACCGCCCCGCCCGACAGCACCCCCGCCACTGTCGAGCCGAGCCCCAGCGCGAGGCTGGTCAGCGTGTCGCGCGGGCAATAGCGGTGCCGGGCGCGGACCCGGGCGACGAGCATCTCGGCCAGCACCAGCAGGACGAAGGCGGGCACCGCGAAGTCGACCGGGTTGGGCAGCGACGGCATTTCAGAAGCTACTTACATCTGTGTAGGTACGCGGCGCAATCCGGCTACGGGGGTGCGCTCAGGCGCGACGCCGCGCTTCGTCGAACGGCAGCACCATCTGGCCCGCCAGCTGCCGCAGGTCGAGCGCGTCCACCTTGGCGAGCGTGACGCGGCCGAAGCGACGTTCGCCGGTGTCGATCACCACCCCTTCGGGCGTCGTGCGCACGGCGGCCCATTGCACCTCGCGCACCGCGGCGCGCGCGCCGTGGCGCTTGATCGCGGCGAGGCGGCCGTCTTCACTGACGGCAAGCGCCCCTGCCCCGTCGGCACCCAGCACGGCATCGGCGGCGCAAAAACCCGCCAGCGCGGCTTCGGCGGCCGCAGCGGCCTCTTCGGGGCTGGCGATCCGGCCGTCGCGCCCGAGCCGCAGCGCCCAGGCGATGGCCGCAAGCACCAGAATGGCGGCTAGCGAGCCGCCGAGCTGCAGCCAGTTCACGCCGTGTCGCCGCCTACCAGCAGGTCGAGCGTGGGGCGGATGCCGGACAGGTCGTACCCGGCGGCGGCGGCCTGCGCGACCAGCAGATGCGGCGCCCTGCCCGCCTTTGCCGCCGCCAGCGCCCACAGATTGCACGAGCGTGTGCCCGACCGGCAAAAGGCGAGCACCGGCCCGTCGGCGGCGGTCAGCGCGTTCGCCATCGCGTCGAGCTGCGGGTGGCTGAACCCGGCATGCGTCACCGGCACCTCGACATAGCCCAGCCCCGCCGCTTCGGCGGCGACACGGATCGCGGCGCTGGCGGGTTGGCCGGCTTCCTCGTCGTCCGGCCGGTTGTTGATCACCGCGACATAACCCGCCGCGGCAATGGCGGGTAGGTCGCCGGGCGCGATCTGGGGGGCGACAGCGAAGCGGTCGTTCACGGAGCGGATATCGAGCATCGGACGGCGCATACTCAATCCGCCCGCACAAGGGGAGAGGATCACGCGGCGTTGCGCACGACCTCCAGGAACGCATCGCCATAGGCGTCGAGCTTGCGCGCACCGATGCCGCTCAGCACCGCCAGCTCGGCGCGCGAGGCCGGGCGGCGCGCGGCCATGTCGCGCAGGACGGAATCGTGGAAGATGACATAGGGCGGCACCCCCGCCTCCTGCGCCAGCTCGCGGCGGCGCGTGCGCAGCGCCTCGAACAGCGGCGTGTCGGCGGGATTCGCAGGGGCAGCGGCGCGGTCGCGACGGCGGCCGCGCTCGCGCTTGACGGGGGCGAGCAGCGCGATCTCCGCCTCGCCCTTCAGGATCGCGCGCGCGCCGGGGCCGAACTCCAGCCCGCCATGCTCGTTCGCCCGCAGCGCGTCGCGTGTCACCAGCGCGCGGCCCAACGGCTTGAGCAGCACCGCCTCCTCCGCACCGACCAGTCCCCAGACCGACAGCGCCTCGTGCCCGTTCATCAGCGTTCGCTCGCCCGAGCGGCCGGTGAGCACCTGCTCGATATAGCCGGCGCCGAACAGCTGGCCGGTGCGGAACACCGCGGAGAGATATTTGCGCGCCAGCTCGGTCGCGTCGACGCTCGGCGCGCCGCCGCCCAGGCAATTGTCGCAATTGCCGCAGTCCGCCGCGGGCTCCTCGCCGAAATGACGGAGCAGCAGGCGGCGGCGGCACCCCGGCGTTTCGACCAGCGCGCCCAGCGCCTCCAGCCGCTGGCGCTCGCCGGGCAGCCGCGCCTCCTCCACCTCGTTCAGGTGCCGCCGGGCGCGGGCGAAGTCCTCCGCGCCCCAGAACAGATGCGCCACCGCCGGGTCACCGTCGCGCCCGGCGCGGCCCGTCTCCTGGTAGAAGGCCTCGATCGACTTGGGCAGCCCGGCATGCGCAACGAAACGGACGTCGGGCTTGTCGATCCCCATCCCGAACGCGACCGTCGCGCACATCACCATGTCCTCCGACGCGACGAAATCGGCCTGGTTGCGCGCCCGGATGCTCGCATCGAGGCCCGCGTGGTAGGCGCGGACCGGGCGGCCGGTACGCGCCAGCGTCTCGGCCATCCGCTCGGTCCCTGCGCGGCTCTGGACATAGACAATTCCTGCCCCCGGCTGGTCCCGCACGAGATCGCCGATCTGGCGCGCGACCTGATCGCGCGGGCTGATCGCGTAGCGGATGTTGGGGCGGTCGAAGCCCGCGACGATCATGCCGTCGGCGGGAATACCGAGCTGCACCGCCACGTCGGTGCGGGTGTGTGCGTCCGCGGTGGCGGTCAGCGCCAGCCGCGGCACCGTCGGGTGGGCATCGAGCAGCGGCTTCAGCAGGCGATAATCGGGGCGAAAGTCATGCCCCCATTCGCTGACGCAATGCGCCTCGTCGATCGCGAAGAGACTAAGCCTCGTCTCCCGGAGCAGGTCGCGGAAATGACCTTGCGATGCCCGTTCCGGCGCGACGTAGAGCAGGTCGAGGTCGCCCGCCCGCAGCCGCGCCAGCGTCTCCGCCCGGTTCTCGTCGGCGCTGGTCAGCGTCGCCGCCCGGATGCCGACGGCGGTCGCGGCGCGGAGCTGGTCGTGCATCAGCGCGATCAGCGGGGACACCACGACGCAGGTGCCGTCGAGCATCACCGCGGGGAGCTGATAGCAGAGCGACTTGCCCGCACCGGTCGGCATCACCGCCAGCGTCCGCTCGCCCGCCAGCACGCGCGCGACGACCTGATCCTGCACCCCGCGAAAGGCGGGGAAGCCGAACACCTGCTTAAGCGTTGGGAGCGGATCGAGCGCCATCGGCCGCCCTATATCGGGGCAGGCGCGCCCGGTGCTAGGGGACAGACATGGCCGTTACCGACAATCGCGCCGAACACCGCTACGAACTGCCGACCGAGGCGGGGCCGGCGGTGATCGTCTATGCGCTGGACGGCGACACGATGACGATGCTCCACACCGTCGTGCCGCCCGAAGCGGGCGGGCACGGCATCGGGACGCGGCTGGTCGAGGGGGCGCTGACGGATGCGCGGGCGCGCGGGCTGAAGGTCGTGCCGCAATGCGCGTTCGTGGCGGCGTATCTGGCGAAGCATCCCGACGCGGCCAAGGTGGCGTGAGGGTTGCCGCTGGCGGGGATCGGACCGGAGTGATCCGGCCCGTCGTCCTGAGTAATGCCGAGGCCAGCCGTCCTTGCCCGTCCCGATGCTAGCGCCGTGCAGGCTGCAGGATGGTGCTGCCGGTGAGGATTGAACTCACGACCTCAGCCTTACCAAGGATGCGCTCTACCACTGAGCTACGGCAGCAACCGGCCTGTCGGCGAGGGGGCCCTAGAGCGGACGGGGTGGGGCTTGTCAAGGAAGGAGGACGGCAGTGACGGCACGGCAAGAGCGCGAGGCGCGGCTGGCGGCGCAGCTCCGCGCCAATCTCAAGCGCCGCAAGGCGGGGGTGCGGGCGGGCGACACGGCGTCGGGCGATCCGGCCGGCACCGTGCCGGATGCGGATGGAAGTAGAGGCGAAGTAGAGGGCTGAACCAGGCGGCGCCGCCGGCTGCAGGTGGCGGAAGTAGAGGGGAAGTAGAGGCATGTTCGCCGTCCCCGCCTCGGCCTCGGTTCGCCCGATCGACCCGGCAAAGCGGGCCGGCGGCGACGCTACGCCGCCTCCCTTGCTGTAGGACAGCGGAAACGGCGGCTCAAACCGGCGCGCACTTCGCGGCCAGCCAGCCCCGCGTCTCGCCGGCGAGCACCGGGCCGAGCGTCGCCAGCACCTGTGCGTGATAGGCGTCGAGCCACGCGCGCTCGTCCGCGGTCAGCAGCGCGGGGTCGATCAGCGTCCGCTCGATCGGCGCCCAGGTCAGCGTCTCGAAGCCGAGCATCTGCCGGTCCGGGTCACCGCCCGCGATCTCGCGCGGCACGATCAGCACCAGGTTCTCGATGCGGATGCCGTACTCGCCCGCCTTGTAATAGCCGGGCTCGTTGGACAGCATCATGCCCGCGCGCAGCGGCTCCAGGCTGGCGCCGCCGGGATAGTTGGGCTGGGCGATCCGCTGCGGCCCTTCGTGCACCGCCAGGAAGCTGCCGATGCCGTGCCCGGTGCCGTGCGCGAAGTCGAGGCCGGCCTCCCACAGCGGCCGCCGCGCGAAGCCGTCGATCTGCGCGCCCGACGCGCCGTCGGGGAACACCGCGGTCGCGATCGCGATATGCCCCTTGAGCACGCGGGTGAAGCGGTCGCGCATCTCGGCACTGGGCTCGCCGATCGGCACGACGCGGGTGACGTCGGTGGTGCCGTCGACATATTGCGCACCGGAGTCGATCAGGAACAGCTGCCCTGGTTCGATGGGCGCGTTCGACTCTTCGGTGACATGATAATGCGGGCTGGCGCCGTGCGCGCCCGTGGCGCTGATCGTCGAGAACGAGCTGTCGCGGTGCAGCCCCGTCTCCTCGCGCAACGCCAGCAGCTTCGCCGCCGCCGACAGTTCGGTCTCGCCGCCGCCCGGCAGCGTCGCCTCCGCCCAGTGCAGGAAGCGGGTCAGCGCCGCGCCGTCGCGGATGCTGGCGGCGCGGTGGCCGGCAGTCTCGGCGGGGTGCTTGATCGCCTTGGCGAGGACGACTGGGTCACGCGCGGGCAGGATCGTCGCGCCCGCCTCCTGGAGCCGCGAGCTGATCGCATCGGCGGCGCGCTCGGGGTCGACCGCAACGCGCTTGCCCGCCAGCCCGGTGAGCCCGGTCGGAAGCTCGTCGTAACCGTGGACGCGTACCGCGTTGCCGAGATGCTGGCGCAGGCGGTCGTCCACCTTCTCGGGCGCGACGAACAGGTCGGTGGTGCCGTCGGCGTTGACCACCGCATAGCCGCGCGTCACCGGCGTATGCGCGACGTCGCCGCCCCGGACGTTCAACAGCCACGCGATCGAATCGAGCGCGGTCAGGACCACCGCGTCGGCGCGCTCTTGCTGCAGCCAGTCGGCGATGTCGGCGCGCTTCTCCGCCGAGGAGCGGCCGGCGGCGGGGTCGTCGTACACCGTCATCGGCGCGACGGAGGGGCGGGGCCGGTCGGTCCACACCGCGTCGATCGGGTTGTCGGTGACGGGGACGAGGCTGGCCGCGCGTTCCGCCTGCAGGCGCGTGTGCGTGGCCTCGGCCCAGGCGCGGGTGTGCAGCCACGGATCGTAGCCGATGACGTCGCCTTCGCCGACATGCGCGACCAGCCAGTCGGCGACGCTGGTCGCGGGCACGTCGACATAGTCCCAGTCGGCGCCGTCGACCTGCTCGCGCACCTGCAGCGTGTAGCGGCCGTCGGTGAAGATCGCCGCCCCCTTGCCCCGGGAGGTGTCGGCGAGCACCGCCGCCGTCCCCGCCGAGCCGCCGAAGCCGGTCAGCCAGGCGAGCCGCTGCGCATAGGCACCGACATATTCGCTCATATGCTCGTCGGTGAGCGGCACGACGAAGCCGTCGAGGCTGCGGGCGGCAAGGACGGCGCGAAGCTGTCGGAGACGATCGGTGTAGGGCTGCATCGCCGCCGTCCTGCCACAGCCGCAAACCGGTCGCCAGCTAGGGAGCGGGCTCCGGCGGCAGCGCTTCGGCGAGGATCACCGCGAACCGGCCCTCGTCATCCAGCCATTCGCGCACCGGCGTCCAGCCGCCGGCGCGGAGCAGCAGCCGGGCGTCGCGCGCGCCGTATTTGTGGCTGTTCTCGGTGTGAATGCTCTCGCCCTCGGCGAACGTGAAGGGCAGGCCGGCGACGACGAAGCTCACCGCGCGCGTCGCCATCAGGTGCATCTCGATGCGCGCCGCAGAGTCGTTCCACCGCGCCTCGTGCTGAAAGGCGTCGAGCGGGACCGTTCCGGCCAGCTCGCGGTTGATGCGCGCGAGGAGGTTGAGGTTGAACGCCGCGGTCACCCCGGCGGCGTCCTCATAGGCGGCGATCAGCGTCTCGGCGTCCTTGATCCGGTCCATGCCGATCAGCAGCTGCGCGCCCCTCTGGTCATCGGCCCCGAGCGAGGTCCGCATCGCGCGGAGCAGATCGACCGCGGCGGCCGGCGCCAGGTTGCCGATCGTCGAGCCGGGGAAGAAGCCGAGCTTGGGCGCGGCGGCGACCGCGGCGGGAAGTGTCAGCGGCGCGGTGAAGTCGGCCTCGAGCGGGATGACGGGCAGCTGCGGGAAGGCGGCGGCAAGGCTGCGGGCGGACTCGCGCAGGAAGGCGCCGGAGATGTCGATCGGGACATAGGCGCGGGGCGCGACCGCCGCGAGGACCAGCGGCGTCTTGGTCGACGAGCCGGAGCCGAACTCCACGACCGCGCAGCCCTCGCCGGTCAGCGCGGCGAGATCGGGGCCGATCCGCCGCAGGATCGCGGTCTCGGCGCGGGCCGGGTAATATTCGGGGAGCGCGGTGATCGCCTCGAACAGCTCGGAACCGCGATGGTCGTAGAACCAGCGCGCCGGGATCGCGCGCGGGCGGCGGGCGAGACCGGCGAGGACGTCGGCGCGGAACTGCGGGTCGGCCGTCGCTGGCGGCGCCACGTCAGGCTCGGGCTTGAGCATTACAGATCGCGCGCGAGCCGCAGGCCGGTGAACTGCCAGCGCTGATGGGGGTAGAAGAAGTTGCGGTAGCTCGCGCGCAGATGGCCGCGCGGGGTGGCGCAGGAACCGCCGCGGAGCACGAACTGCGAGGCCATGAACTTGCCGTTATACTCGCCCACCGCCCCCGCCGCGGCGCGGAAGCCGGGATACGGGCGATAGGCGCTGCCGGTCCATTGCCACACGTCGCCGAACGGCGCGGGGGTCCCGCGGGCGGGGCGCGGCTCGACCGGGCCCGCCGCGTCGAGCTGGTTGCCGCCCAAGGGATCGTGGGGCGCGGCGAAGGCTTCCCATTCGGCCTCGGTCGGCAGCCGCTCGCCGGCCCAGCTGGCATAGGCGTCGGCCTCGTAGAAGCTGATATGCGTGACCGGCGCGGCAGGGTCGATCGGGCGGCGGCCGTCGAGCCCGAAACGGGTCCAGCCGCCGTCCTGCTGCGCCCAATAGAGCGGTGCGGCGACGCCGTCGGCCTGCACCCAGGCCCAGCCGTCCGACAGCCAATGCTCCGCGGTCGTGTAGCCGCCGTCGGCGATGAAGACCTGCCACTCCGCGTTGGTGACGGTGCGGTCGGCGATCGCGTGCGGGACGAGCAGCGCGGCGTGACGCGGCCCTTCGCAATCGAAGGCGAAGCCCGCCCCCGCACCGCCGATCTCGACCACCCCGCCGGGATGCTCGATCCAGCCGGTCAGGCCGGGCATCGGCACCGGCTGCTTGGGCGCGGGCGGACAGAGCGCGGGTTCGAGCGGGTTGAGGCTGAAGAGGTGAAGCAGGTCGGTGACGAGCAGCTCCTGATGCTGCTGCTCGTGGTGGCAGCCGAGCTCGACCAGCGCCGCCGCCTCCGGGCTCAGCCGAGGCAGCGCCGCAGCCAGCGCGGCATCGACATGCGCTCGATAGCTGCGCACCTCGTCCAGCGACGGGCGGGTCACCAGCCCGCGCCGGTCGCGCCGCTGCCGCTGCCCCTCCGCCTCGTAATAGCTGTTGAACAGGAACGGCCAGCGGTCGTCGTGAAGCCGGTAGCCGGGGACGTGATCGCGCAGCACGAAGGTCTCGAAGAACCAGGTCGTGTGCGCCAGGTGCCATTTGGCGGGGGACGCGTCGGCCATCGACTGCGCGGTGGCGTCGGCGTCGGACAGCGGCCGGGCAAGGTCGGCCGTCAGCGCGCGGACGCGCCGGAACGTGTCGAGCAGGGTAGACACGGCGGCCGCCGGCTTCAGCATGACCGTCTCGCTATCATGCCTGCGCCAACCGGCCAACCGTCAGCGGGTTGCGCCGGGCTGCCAGAGCACGTCGCCCCGGCCCTCGTCATTGGCGAGGCGGGCGGCGCAGAACAGCCAGTCCGACAGGCGATTGAGATAAGCGAGCGCGGGTGCGGACGGGGTGGGCTGGACGGCGACGGCGCTGCGCTCGGCACGCCGCGTGATCGCGCGGGCGAGGTGAAGCGCGGCGGCGGCGGGCGCGCCGCCGGGAAGGACAAAGCTGGTGAGCGGGGTCAGCCGCGCGGTCATCGCGTCGATCTCCGCCTCCAGCCGTTCGACCTGCGCGGGCACGATGCGCAGCGCGCCGTCGATCACAGGCGGCGTCGCGAGATCGGCGCCGAGGTCGAACAGATCGTGCTGGAGGCGGTGGAGCGGCGCGGCGAGCGGATCGCCAGCCAGTGTCGTCAACGCGACGCCGATCGCGCTGTTCGCCTCGTCGACATCGCCGATCGCGGCGATCAGCGCCGACGACTTGGCGACGCGCGAGCCGTCGACCAGCCCGGTTGTGCCGGCGTCGCCGGTGCGGGTGTAGATGCGGTTGAGCTTGACCAACCGATCAGTGCCGGGTGGCGGTCGCCAGGATCAGGACGACGATGACGATTGCGATTGCCTGATAGAAGATGCGCATCTGCATCATCTTGTTGGATTTCAGCGATGCGGCGCTCGGCCCCTCGCCGTCGCGCACCTGCGCGTGGCTCTCCTGCAGAAAAGCGATGATGCCGCGCACCAGCGCCGTCACCGTAGCGATCATCGCGGCGATGAGCGCGATGACGAGGATCGTGTTTCCCATGGCTTCAATCTAGGCGTTCGCCACCATGAAACCAGTGGGCAAGAGGCCGGCACGTAACGTAGATGCCAGCGCGCGCCCGTCGACGCCGCTCTCGCGCATCGCGGCCAGCGCCGGCGCGCCGTGGCGCTTGGCCAGCCGCTCGCCGTCGGGGCCGGTGAGAAGCGGGTGATGATGGTAGCGCGGCGTCGGCAGCCCGAGCAGCGCCTGGAGCAGCCGGTGGATGTCGGTCGCGCGGAACAGGTCGCGGCCGCGGACCACGTCGGTCACGCCTTGCGCCGCGTCGTCGACGGTGACGGCGAGATGGTAGGAGGCGGGCGCGTCCTTGCGCGCGAGGATGACGTCGCCCTGCGCCGTGGGGCCGGCGGCGACCCAGCCCGCGGTGGCGTCGTGCCAGCGTAGGACATCAAGGGAGGTCAGGGCGGCGCCCACATCCAGCCGCCAGCAATGCGGGCGGCTCAGGTCGCACTCGGGTAACCCCCGGCAGGTCCCGGGATACACCGCCTCCGCCCCGTGCGGTGCGCTCGCGCTGGCGGCTGCGATGTCGGCGCGAGTGCAGAAGCATGGGTACAACAGCGCCCTTGCCCGCAAGTCGTCCAGCGCCGCCGCGTAGAGCGGGAGCCGCGCCGACTGGAACACCGGCGCTTCGTGGTCGAGGCCGAGCCAGGCGAGGTCGGCCAGGATCGCCGCGACATGCTCCGGCCGCGATCGCGTGCCGTCGATGTCCTCGATCCGGAGCAGGAAGCGGCCGCCGCGCGCCGCCGCGAGATCATGCGCCAGCACCGCGGACCAGGCGTGCCCCAGGTGCAACCGGCCGGTCGGCGACGGCGCGAAGCGGCTCACCGCCGCCGTGAACACTTCATCCGCAGCCCGCACGGCGCTACGCTCTTGACCCGGAATCACCGGCTGTGCTGTCATGCCCGCGTCACGGTCGCGGGCGATAGCGCCGGGGCGCGAAAGCGTTGCTGGAGGGCCCGTGTTCCATCCCGACCTGATCCGCCATCCCGATAGCTGCCCTGCGCTCGTCCTCAACGCCGACTATACGCCGCTTTCCTATTACCCGCTCAGCCTCTGGCCGTGGCAGACCGCGGTCAAGGCGATGTTCCTGGAGCGCGTCGACGTCGTCGCCTCCTACGAGCGCGAGGTGCGCTCTTCCACCGTCGCGCTCAAGCTCCCCAGCGTCATCGCGCTGAAGCAGTTCGTGAAGCCGTCGCAATTCCCCGCCTTCACGCGCTTCAACCTGTTTCTGCGCGATCGTTTCGCCTGCCAATATTGCGGCCACGGGCGCGAGCTGACGTTCGACCATGTCGTGCCGCGCGCGCAGGGCGGGCGGACGACATGGGAGAATGTCGTCACCGCGTGCGCCCCGTGCAACCTGAAGAAGGGCGGCCGCACCCCGCGTCAGGCGCGGATGCCGCTGCACCTGGAGCCGATCCGCCCGACCAGCTGGCAACTGCAGGAGCATGGCCGGTCCTTCCCGCCCAATTACCTGCACCAAACGTGGCGCGACTGGCTGTACTGGGATATTGAACTGGAAGCGTAAGGCGCGGCGCGCACGCGCGTAGCACCGCTACGTACGAGAGGCGCCGGCCCGGCCGGCGGGAAGCGCAGCGCGCCCCTCCGGCGACGCGGCTTTACCGCGGCGGGCCCCAGAAGCGGGATCCTCGCCTGCGTGAGGATGACGGAGGTGCGACGGTGATAATCGGACTGATCCTGGCCGCCGTGCAGGCCGCCGCCGCCGCTTCCTTACCTCCGCCACGCGCGCCGATGGCCGCCGTCCGCGTCGCGTTCGATCGCGACGGCGTCACCTCCGTCCGCGCCGACGGCTTTGCGGACCACGACACCGGGCGCAGCATCAGCGCCGACGATCCGGTGCGGGTCGCGTCGGTCTCGAAGCTGGTCGTCGCAATCGCCGTGCTGCGGCTGGTCGAGCAGCACCGGCTCGACCTCGACGCCGACGTCTCGACCGTGCTCGGCTGGCGGCTGCGCAACCCAGCCTTTCCCGACGCGCCGATCACGCTGAGGCTGCTGCTGTCGCACCGGTCCAGCCTGACCGACACGGTCGATTACGTCCTGCCGCTCGACGCCGACATGCGGAGCGTGCTCGCCGAGCCCCGCGCCTGGGACGCGGCGCACGCGCCGGGGACGTGGTTCCACTATACCAACTTCAACTTCCCGGTCGTCGCCGCGGTGATGGAGCGGGTGACGGGGGAGCGCTTCGACCGGCTGATGGCGCGGCTCGTGCTCCGGCCGCTGCGGCTCGACGCCTGCTACCAATGGGCGAGCTGTTCGCCCGCGGCCCGCGCTCGCGCGGTCGTGCAATATCGTGAAGGTGTCGCGACCAAGGACACGCCGGCAATGATCGCCGCGTGTCCGGTGACGCCGGCACGCGACGGAACCTGCGACCTCGCGCAGTGGCGGGCGGGCGCCAATGGCGCGATCTTCGCGCCGCAGGGAGGCTTGCGCATCTCGGCGCGGGGGCTTGCCACCATCGGGCGGCTGCTGCTCGGACGCGGAACGGCTGACGGGGTCCGGCTGCTCCGCCCCGCGACCTTCGTCCTGCTCGAACGGCCGCTCTGGATCGCAGCCCCCGGCAACGGGGAAAGCGAAGACGGCTTCTACTGCCGCTACGGGCTGGCGGTGGCTTACCTGGCCACGCCGGGATGTCAGGACGATCCGTTCGGCGACGGCAGGCAGCGGCTCGGCCATGCCGGTGAGGCCTATGGCCTGCGCTCCGGCCTGTGGATCGACCCGGCACGCGGCACGGGGGTCGCCTATTTCGCGACCGACGTTGCGGGCGAGACTGGATTTACCGCAACGGAGCAAGCGCTGGCGCACGACACGCGGCCCTAGTCGCTCATTCCGGTCAGCGCCGCGCGGCAGGCGGCGACAAAGGCGTCCACACCCGCTGCGACCGCGGCGGCCGACACCGCCTCGCCCGTTTCGATCCGCCGCAACAACGCGCCCAATTCCTCTGCCCCGAACGGTCCGGCCGCCCCGCGCAGCGAATGCGCCTCCTGCTTCGCCCGCGCGACATCGCCCGCCGCCAGCGCTTCCTGCAGCACCGCGCCAGACCGCTCCCCCGCCGCGACGCCCATGCGCAACAGCGTGTCGCGCTGGTCGCGGCCGAGCAGCGTCTCGATCATCGGGAGAGCGCCAAGGATCATCGCAACCGCGCAAACATGCCGCGATCGCGATGGCAAGTCCGGCCGGACTTAACGGCTCGTTTACCTTGTTCGTCGATGACCGGACAGCTTTTGCCGCCGGATTTCCGACCGATGTTCTTCCGCCTGCGCCATTCTCGCCTGCACGACGCCGCTGTGGTCGCGCTGACCGCCGGTCTGTTCGCGCTGCTCGCCTGTCTCGGCCTGGCGCTGGCCCTCGACCCCAGCCGCATCGCGCCGGTGTGGCTTCCCAATGCGATCCTGCTCGGCATGCTGCTGCGCAGCCCGTCCGGCCGGTGGCCGTGGCTGCTGGGCGCCTGCTGTCTGGCCAATCTGGGCGTCAACGCCGCGCACGACGTGCCGCTAGCGCGCGGGCTGGCCTTCGCGCTGCTCAATCAGATCGAGGTCGGCGTCGCGCTGGCGCTGCTCCACCGTCATGCGCGGCCGATCGACCTTACCGAGCTGCGCGATCTCGGCCGCTTCACCCTGATCGCCGGCGTCATCGCGCCCGTGGTGTCGGCGCTGATCGCCGCAGTGCTGCTGGGACAACAGCCAGGCGAGAACGTTACGGGCGATATGTTTCCGTGGATCGCGACCAGCGCGCTCGGCCTGCTCAGCGGCGCTCCGCTGGTGCTCGCCCTGATCGACGCGACGCGGCCACCCGCCCACCGCGCGCCGTGGCGGTGGGCACGCTTTGCGGAGGCGGCGGGCATCATCGCGCTGGGCTATGCAATCGCGACCGCAATCTTCGTGCAGACCAGCTTTCCACTGCTCTTCTGCATCGGTCCCGTACTGGTCCTCACTGCGGTCCGGCTCGGCACACGCTGCACCGCACTCCTGATCGCCGGGATCGTCGCGATCGGGACGGCCGCCACGGCGGTCGGCCGCGGCCCAGTCATGTTGGGGACCGCCGACATCCATAACAAGCTGCTCATCCTGCAGCTCTTCTTCTTCACCTGCTTCGCCACCGGCCTACCCGTCAGCGCGCTTATCGCCGGTCTCGGGCGCGCGCGCGCGGAGCTGAAGCGGCGGCGCGACTTCGGCCAGGCGATGCTGGAGAACATGCAGGAGGTGATTTTTCGCACCGACGCCGAAGGCTATTGGACCTTCCTCAACCCGGCGTGGCAGCGGCTGACGGGCTTCACCCCGGCGCAGAGCATCGGCTGGCATGCCTCCAAACTCGTCCATCCCGACGACCTGACCCGCGTCGCGGCGCTGATCGCCGGCTTGCGCTCCGGGTTGATGCCGGACGCGCAGCTCAATGTCCGCCTCCCGCTCGCCGACGGTGATTGCCGCCATCTGGAGGTCAGCGCCCGCGCCGTGCTGACGCACGATGGCTGCTATGACGGTGCGATCGGCAGCATCCGCGACGTGACCGATCGGGTTCGCGCCGACCTGGCGCTGCGCGAAAGCGAAAAGCGGTTCCAGGCACTTGCGGACCACGCGCCGGTAGGGCTGTTCCGGATGGATGAGCGCGCGCGCGTCACCTATGTGAACAGTCATTTCCTGACGCTGACCGGACTGACGGCGTTTGGCGCGCTGGGCCATGGCTGGGTCGACGCACTGTTGCCCGATGAGCGCGCCCGCGTCGTCGCCGACTTCGTCGCCAACGGCAATAATCCGATACCCGGCAGCCAGGATCTCGGCTTCTGTCAGCCCGACGGCAGCGTCCGCTGGCTCCATACCAGCGGTGCGCCCATCCTCGGCGACGACGGCGGCGTGACCGGCTATATCGGCATCAACATCGATATCACCGAACGCAAGCTGGCCGAACAGCGGCTGGCCCACAGCGAGGCGCAGCTGAAGCTGCTCGCGACCAACGCGACCGACGCGGTGTTCCGGCTCGGACTGGACGGCATCTGCCGCTATGCCAGCCCGTCGGTGGGCGAGGTGATCGGGATCAATCCGCGCGCGCTGGTCGGGTTCAACATGATCGACCGCTTCCACCCCGACGACGACGCGCAGGTGCGCAGCGCCTGGGCGAAGCTGGCGGCGGGCGAGATGGACCGCATCGTCATGACCTATCGGTCGCAACCGATGGACCGGCCCTATACCTGGCGGTGGCTGGAGGCGAACTGCGGACTGGTCCGCGACGCGAACGGCGATGGCGCGGGCGCGCCGCAGGAGGTGATCGTCTCGATCCGCGACATCACGGACCGCAAGGCGATGGAGATAGACCTGGCGGCGGCGCGCGACCAGGCGCAGGTCGCGGCGCAGGCCAAGACCGACTTCCTCGCCAATATGAGCCACGAGATCAGGACGCCGATGAATGGGGTGATCGGTTTCACCGAACTGCTGCTGGGCAGCGAGGTGACGGCCGAACAGCGCCGCCACCTGCGCATGATCGCCGAGTCCGGACGCGCGATGATGCGGCTGCTCAACGACATCCTCGATCTGTCGAAGATCGACGCGGGGCACATGAAGGTTGCAGCCGAGCCGATGGACCTGCCGCACGCGGTGCGCGGCTGCCTGCAGCTGATGGTGCCGCTGGCGACGCGCAAGGGACTGGAGCTGGACTGGTATCTGGAGGACATGGTGCCGGCGCAGGTGCTTGGCGACGATCTGCGCTTCCGTCAGATCCTGCTCAACCTGCTCGGCAATGCGGTGAAGTTCACCGCGCAGGGGTCGGTCGGCGTCTATTTGCGGATGACCGACGCTGGGCGGCTGGAGGTGGAGGTGCGCGACACCGGCATCGGTATCGCGCCCGAGCGGCTGGGGCGCATCTTCGAACAGTTCGTCCAGGCCGACGTGTCGATCGCGCGGCAATATGGCGGCACCGGGCTGGGGCTGGCGATCAGCGCCAAGCTGGCGCGGCTGCTCGGGGGCGAGTTGCGGGTCGAGAGCGAGCCGGGGGCCGGCACCAGCTTCTTCCTGTGCCTGGCGCTGACGCCGGTATCGACTGAGCTGGATGCGCCTGCCGCCGCCACGGCGGCTGCGGAAACGGGGACCGGCGGGTTGGGGCTGCGCGTGCTGCTCGCGGAGGATCACGAGATCAACCAGATGCTGACCGGTGCAATGCTCGCGCGGCTCGGCTGCCGCGCCACCATCGCCGCCGACGGCGCAGAGGCGGTGGCGGCGGTACGCGCCGCGGGCGACGATCCGTTCGCGCTGGTGCTGATGGACATGCAGATGCCCAACATCGACGGACTGGCGGCGACCCGGCTGATCCGCGAGGCGGGATTCGGCGCCGACGACCTGCCGATCGTGGCGCTTACCGCGAATGCGTTTGGCGACGACGTCGAGGCGTGCCTGAAGGCCGGGATGCAGGGGCATCTGGCGAAGCCGCTGCAACTGGCGCAGCTGGCCGACACGCTGCGGGAATGGACGCGGGGCCCGGTGGCCGCAGCCGCCTGATTATCGCGTCCCGGACGGCGGCAGCTACGCCGCCTCGTCCTCAGGCTCCAGCGCGCGCAGCACCAATACCGCCTGGGTGCGGTTGGCGACGCCCAGCTTGCGGAAGATCGCCGCCAGGTGCGACTTTACCGTCGGCTCGGCGAGCTGCAGGTCATAGGCGATCTGCTTGTTCTGGCGGCCGTCGGCGATCGCGCGCAGCACGCGCAGCTGCGCCACCGACAGCGTACCCACCCGCGCCGCAATGTCGTTGGCGGCGGCGCTCGGCGGCGCGGCGAGCAGCTGGTCGGGCAGCCACTGACCGCCCGCCAGCAGCACGCGGATCGCCGCGATCATCTGATTGAGCGGCGACGCCTTGGACAGATAGCCGCGCGCGCCGAGCGCGATCGCCTGGCGGATCACCGCCTCCTCGTCGCGCGACGACACGATCGCGACCGGCCTGCCCGGCGCCACTGCGCGCATCAACGCCAGTCCGGCAAATCCCTGGACGTCCGGCAGCACCAGATCGAGCAGGATCAGGTCTGGCGGCGTCGCCCGGACATGCGCCTCCGCCTCCGCCAGCGTGCCCGCCTTGTCGATCAGGATCGCCGGGTCGATCGCATGCGCTGCCATCGAGAGCGCGGTGACGATCAGCGGGTGATCGTCGGCGATCAGAATACGCTTCAACATCGCCCCCCTTACGCCCCCACCAGTCCAAAGTTGCTCCGAATCGGAAAAATACGACGTGCCCCGGCCCGGCATCGGACGGCTGTTTTCACCCCGCCGGCGACCCTATCGCCCCAAAGGATGATGGCGAAGCGCAAGCCCCATCGTCCTTTGGGATGAGGCCGCCGACCCCGCAGCAAGTCGTTAACCTCGCCGGGGCTTGAGCCTGCCCATGCCCACGTCGTCTCGCCCTTTCCTGACCCATGCCCGCCGCACGGCGCCGTGGTTCGCGCCGACGCTGGCGCTGATCGGCTTGTCTTCGCCTGCGCACGCGACGGGAGTCAAGGCGGGCACCATGATCCGCAACACGGCTACCGCCAGCTTCGACAACGGCAGCGGCACCGCTGTCACCATCACCTCCAACACCGTCGAGTTCCGCGTCGACGAGGTGATCGACGTCGCCGTCGCCGCGCGCGATGCGGGTGACGCGGCGGCGCAGGCGGGGGCGACCGGCCAGGTGCGGACCTTCACCGTCACCAACGCGGGCAACGGCCCGGAGGCCTTCCGCCTGACCGGCGCTGGCACCGTCAGCGGCAACGGGTTCGATCCGGCGGTCACCGCGCTGGTGCTCGATAGCAACGGCGACGGCATCTACGAGCCGGGCGTCGACGCTGCGGTCGCCGCCGACGGCAGCATCTCCGCGCTGGAGCCCGATGCCGCCGTCACCGTCTTCGTCATCTCGACCATCCCCGCCAGTGCGCCCGACGGCGGCCGCGGCGCGGTGGCGCTGTCGGCGGTGTCGCTGACCGGCAGCGGCGCACCCGGCACGGTCTTCGCGGGCCAGGGCTCGGGCGGCGGCGATGCGATCATCGGCGCGACCCATGCGACTGCCGTCGGCCAGGGCGGCTTCACGATCCAGCGCGCGACGGTGTCTCTGGTCAAGTCGGCGACCGTGCTCGACCCCTTCGGCGGCACCCGCGCGATCCCCGGCAGCCTGGTCACCTATCGCATCGATGCCAGCGTCGCGGGGACGGGCAGCGCGACCGGACTGCACGTCACCGATACCTTCCCGGTTGGCACCAGCTACCGCCCCGGCACGCTGACGCTGGACGGCGCGGCGCTGACCGACGCCGCCGACGGCGACCCGGGCACGGCGTCGGCGACCGGGATCGACGCCGCGCTGGGCACCCAGGCTGCGGGCCAGAGCCATTCCGTTCGCTTCACCGTCATCGTCAACTGATACCCTTTCCCCCAGGAGCTCTGCCATGATTCGCTTCCTCATCACCGCCGCCCTGTTCTCGATCGCCGCCCCTGCGTTCGCCGCCGGGCAGGTCGCCCTGTCGAGCGACGTCAAGGTCGAGAAGACCCAGCTCGTCGACGGCCGCCAGCAGGTCGTCCTCGCGCCTGCCGCCCACGTCTTGCCGGGCGATCGGCTGGTACTGCGCACCACCTATCGCAACACCGGCGCCGCTGCCGCGACCCGCTTCGTCGTCACCAATCCGGTTCCCGCCGCCGTCGCCTGGACCGGCGACGGCTCGACCGGGGTCGAGGCGTCGATCGACGGTGGCCGCACCTTCGGCGCGCTCGCCGCGCTGCGCGTCCGCGGCGCGAACGGCATCGCCCGTCCCGCCATCCCGGCCGACGTGACCCATCTGCGCTGGACGCTCGCCTCCATCGCACCCGGCGGCGCCGGCCAGCTCTCCTACCGCGGCGTCGTACGCTGACGGCCTAGCTCACCCGCCCCCGGCGCGCGGGCGGCTCCCCAGCGCGCGCCATCCAAGGAGTAACGAACATGACCCGCCTCAGCCGCTGGCTGGGGACGGCGGGCGCCCTTGCGCTCGCCGGCCTCGCCACCCCCGCGCTCGCCGCCGGCACCCAAGCCGGCACGACGATCACCAACACCGTCACCGTCAATTATCAGGTCGGCGGCGTCGCCCAGAACGCGCAGACCGCGTCCGACACCTTTACCGTCGATCGCAAGATCAACGTCACGGTGGCGGAGGTCGGCAATGCCACAATAGTGGTGTCGCCGGGGCAGAGCCAAGCCGTGCTAACCTATTCGGTCACCAACCTGTCGAACGCGACGCTCGACTTCGCGTTGACGACGGCGCAGCAGACGGGCGGCGCCGGCGCACACAGCAACACCGACAATTTCGATACCACCAACGCCAAGATCTACGTTGACACCAACGGCAACGGCGTCTGGGACGCGGGCGACACGCTGGTCACCTATCTCGACGAGCTGGCGGCCGACGGAACGAAGACCGTGTTCGTGCTGAGCGACATCCCGCTCGGCCGTGCGACCAACGACGTCGCGGTGGTGACGCTGACGGCGACGGGCCGCGAAGGCGGCGGTGCGGGCGCGATGGGTGCGGCACTGGTCCAGACCGCGGGCGCGAACACCAGTGCGATGGACACCGTCTTCGCCGACGGCGCAGGCGCGACCGACGCGGCGCGCGATGCGGCGTTCTCCGCCAGGGACGACTATACGGTGTCGGCAGCGGCGCTGACCGTCACCAAGGTGTCGAAGATCATCAGCGATCCGGTCAACGGCACGACCAATCCGAAGATGATCCCCGGCGCGACCGTGGAATACTGCATCACCGTCGCGAACGCCGCGGGCGGCGCAGCGGCCAACAATGTCGCGCTGACCGACGTGCTGCCGACGACGACGACCTATCTGTCGAGCTTCGGCATCTTGATGAACGGCACGGTGACCGGCGCCGCGTGCAACGCCGACGGCGCGGCGGGCGGCACCTTTGCCAGCGGCGCGGTGAGCGGCACGCTTGCCTCGGTCGCGGCGGGAGCGGCGCGCACCATGCTGTTCCGCGTGACGATCAACTGAGCCCCCCGGCCGGCGGCGTCTGTCCCCTTTGGGCGCCGCCGGCCAATGTACCATGTCCCTTCTCCGGCTCGCGCTCTGCTGGCTCTTCCTCACCGTTCTGGTGAGTGCCGGCGTGCGTCCGGCGATCGCCGCGACCCGCGTCAGCAACATCGCGCAGGCGAGCTGGAGCGACGGCGGTGTCACCCGCAGTGTCTCGTCCAACCAGGTCGATCTCGACGTGACGGCGAGCAGCGTCGACGTGACGCTGCTGCGGATGGACCCCGGCTCCACCGACTTCCAGACGCTCGACGGCCGCTCCTGCGCCGCCGCCGCGGGCGCAATCAATGCCGTGGTCCGCGTCGGCGTGTCGTCCGCCACGACGCTGACCCAGGGCGACACGCTGGTCATCGAGGTCGACGCCCCCGCCGCCAACACCGACGTGGCGCGGGTCGACACGATCACCGCCACCGTCGTCGCGACGGTCAGCGGCGACCGCGAGACGCTGACCCTGCACGAGACTGGTGTAGACACCGGCCGTTTCGCCGCCGTGCTCGCCACCGCCGCCGTCCCCCCGGCCGCGACCGCGGGCGATTGTACGCTCGGGCTGCAGGACGGCGATCGCGTCACCGTCACCGTGGTCGGCGGCGACACCGGTACGCCGCTGGCGACGCAGACGATCGGCGTTCCCGTCGATCCGCGGGGCAAGGTGTTCGACAGCATCGACGGCGGTCCCGTCAGCGGCGCGCGCGTAACGCTGTTCGACGCCGACACCGGCCTGCCCGCGCAGGTGTTTGCGTCCGATCTGGTTACCGCTTACCCATCGAGCGTGGTCTCCGGTCAGGTAACGACCGATGCCGCCGGCACGATCTATCGCGCCGCGCCCGGCATGTACCAGTTCCCGCGGGTCCGCCCGGGGCGCTATCGTCTTCAGGTCGAGCCCCCCGCGCCCTATCATTTCGCCTCCACCGCCACCCCGGCGGCGCTGGCGACGCTGGCGCGCGGCAACGGCAAGCGACTCGCGATCGGCGACGGCTCCTATGGGCGGGTGTTCACCGTCGACGGGGTGGACAAGCTGCGGGTCGATATTCCGCTCGATACGCCTGCCACGCCCGTCGAGATCACAAAGACCGTCTCGCGCGCGGCGGCTGCGCCGGGTGATGTGATCCTGTACACGGTATCCGTGCGCAATCCGGATGCCACCCACGTCCGCCGCAGCCTGCAGCTGGTCGATACGCTGCCGGGCATGCTGCGCTTCCGGCCGGGCACCGTACGGATCGACGGGGCAGTGCCCGCCGCTGGACTGACGCTGGGCAGCGACGGCCGGTCGCTGGGCTACGCCCTCTCCCGCATCACGCCAGGTGCAACCGTCAAGATAACCTATGCGGTTCAGGTGCGCGGCGATGCCAGTACGGGCACGGCGATCAATCACGCGGTACTGACCGATCCATCCGGCAACCGCAGCCTGGCGAGCGCCGCGGTGCGGATCACCGCGGAGACGATCGCGGGCCGGATGACGTTGATCGGAAGAGTCGTGGAGGGCTGTGCTGCCGACGGGCACGGCATCGCCAATGTCCGCGTCACGCTGGAGGACGGCAGCTATGCCGTTACCGACCGCGACGGCCGCTATCATTTCGACGGGTTGTTACCGGGCGATCACGTCGCCCAGGCCGATCCGGCGACGCTGCCCGCGGGCGGACGACTGGTCGACTGCGCCCGCTCGACGCGATCGGCGGGCAACCCCGGCTCGCGTTTCGTGAGCGGTCGGGGCGGATCGCTGGTGATCGCCGACTTCACCGCCGACCTGTCGCAGCATGTTGCCGCGGCCGCCGACATCAATGCGACGCCAGCCGCGCCGTCCGATCGCGCTGCCGCGGGCGCCGAGCGCGACTGGTTCGCCGACGCGCCAACCGACGCGGCGGGAATGATTGCCTGGCTGTTCCCCGCGCCCGAGCACAACCCGCGCGCACCCGCGGTGCGGGTCGCGATCCGGCATCTGCCCGGTCAGCAGGTCGCGCTCGCCGCCAATGGTGCAGTGGTCGATCCGATCGCCTTTGACGGCAGCCGCACCAGCCCCGATCACCGTTTCGCCGTCAGCCTGTGGCGCGGTGTGCCGCTGACCGCGGCGCTCACCCGCTTCACCGCAACGGTTCGCAATGAAGACGGCTCGCTCGCCCGTGTGCTGACCCGCGACGTCCGCTTCGTCAGCGCCGCGGCGCGCGCGACCTACCTTCCCGCCCAGTCACGGCTGGTCGCCGATGGGTTGCAGCGCCCTCTCATCGCCGTGCGCTTCACCGATGCGGGCGGCCACCCGGTCCATGCCGGAAGCGTCGGCGACCTGCAGCTTGGCGCGCCCTATGAGACTGCCCAGGCGATCGATGCCGAGCAGGCGCGCGCGCTGTCCGGTCTGGAGCGGGCGAGCCCGACCTGGCATGTCACGGGTGACGACGGCGTCGCCTATATCGCGCTGGCGCCGACCACGGCGAGCGGGGCAGTGCAGATCGATTTCACCTTTCGCGACCACGATCAGGTCCGCCGCCAACGGCTCGACGCATGGCTGTCGCCCGGCGACCGGCCGTGGACCGTGGTCGGACTGGCTGAAGGCCGGCTCGGTCGCCACGTTGAGCCGAACCGGGATAGTTCGTCGATTGTGGACGGCCGGCTCGCGCTTTACGCCAAGGGCCGCATCCTCGGGCGGTGGCTGCTGACGCTCGCCTATGACAGCGCCCGGCGGCGACAGGACCAGCGACTGACCGGCGTGATCGATCCCAACACCTATTACACCGTCTATGGCGACCGGTCGGACCGACGCTACGACGCCGCATCGACGCGTAAACTCTACCTCAAGCTGGAAGCACGGCAGTTCTATGCCCTGTGGGGTGACTTCCAGACCGGTTTTGCCGACACCGAACTCACCCGCTACCAACGCGCTGGGACCGGCTTCAAGACCGAATATCGTGGCGCAACCGTCGCCGCGTCCGCGTTCGCGGCGCAGTTCCCGTCCACCCATCGGCGCGACGAGATCCAGGGCAGCGGTCTGTCGACAGGCTACCGGCTGCGCACCGGCCCGATCCTCGCCAATAGCGAACAGATCACCGTACAGGTTCGCGATCGGCTGCGATCGGAGCAGATCGTCGAGCAGCGATCGTTGACCCGCTTCGTCGACTACGACATTGATTACGACACCGGTGCGATCCGGTTCGCCGACCCGGTACTGAGCCGCGATCCCGCGCTCAACCCACAGTTCATCGTCGTCGACTACGAGGTCGATAGCGTTGCAGGCGATCGGGTCAGCGCCGGCGCGCGCGCGACCTGGACGCGCGGCGGTATCCGCCTCGGCGCGACCGTGGTTCGCGACGGCGACGGCTCCACCGACCTGGGCGGCGTCGACGCGCGGGTGAGGCTGGGCGAGAACAGCGAAATGCGCGCCGAGCTGGGCGGCAGCCGCGACGACGGCCATTTCGCCGCCGCGTGGGTGACGGAGTTCGAGCATCATGATGCCCGGCTCGACCTGCTCGCCTATGCGCGCCAGCTCGACGGTGCGTTTGGCGTCGCGCAGCAGAACGCCGCCGAGCGCGGGCGGCGAAAGGTCGGCGTCGATGCGCGGCTGCGGCTGTCGGAGCGGCTTTCGCTGTCGACGAGCCTGTGGACCGACGACGATCTGACCGGGCGGGCAAGCCGTCGCGCCGCCAAGGTCGAGGCGGGGTATCGCACGGAGCGCGCAGAATATCGCGCCGGGCTGACTTATGCCGCGGATCACACCGCCGCCGGCGGCACGAGTTCGATGCTGCTCGAAGCGGGCGCGACGCGGCGGCTGTTCGACAACAGGCTGGAGCTCGACGCCCGCACATCGGTGCCGCTCGGGAGCGCGGGCAGCGTCGATTTCGCGGCGCAGCATCGACTGGGTGTCCGGCTGCAGGTTTCATCCGACGTCGCGCTGACCGCCACCTATGAGATCGCGACGGGGGCCGCGGTCGACGCACGCACCGCCCGGCTCGGCTTCGACATCAAGCCGTGGGCGGGCGCGCGGCTGACCTCGGCAATCGCGACCCAAGAGGTGACGGAATATGGCCGCCGCACCTATGCCGCCTATGGACTGGCGCAGAGCTGGGCGGTGACGCCGCAGCTGTCCGTGGACGCGACGCTGGACGGCAACCATACGCTGCACGGGATCGACCCCGCCAGGGTCGTGAACCCGACACAGCCGGTTGCGGCGGGCGGCTATGTCGGCGACGGCGCGACCGTGACGGAGAACTTCACGGCGATGACGCTGGGCGCGACGCTGCGCGCCGGGCCGTGGGCGGTGACGGGGCGCGGCGAATACCGCATCGGCGCGCAGGCGGATCGCGCCGCGGCCACGCTGGGCGTGCTGCGCCAGCTGGGGGACGGGGCGACCGCGGGCCTGCTCGCCACCTGGACCCGCGCGACGGCGCCGACCGGCGGCATCGCCGAGTCGACGAACCTCGCCGGTTCGCTTGCGCTGCGGCCCGCAGGCGAAGGCGCGGTACTCGCCAAGATCGAATATGCCGGTGCCCGCGTCGACGGCGTGACCAACCGCCGCGCGCTCGCCAGCCTGTCGACCGACGTCCTGTCACGCACGCGGCAGGGGCGTGAACGGGCTGAGTTTGGGCTGTTCGTCGGACTGCGCTATGCCTTCGATCGCGTGGATGCCCTGAACGTAACGGGCTTCAGCACGATGATCGGCGCCGATGCGCGGATCGCGATCGGCGCGCATGTCGAGCTGGGCGGCGCGGTGACGGTTCGCGGCGATCTCGGCCGGGGCGTGTACAGCTATCAATACGGCCCCGCGATCGGCGTGCGGCCCGTGCGCGACATGCTGGTGACCGCCGGGTGGAACCTGCACGGTTTCGCCGATCGCGACTTCGCTGCAGCCCGGACGACACGGTCGGGGCCGTATGTGACGGCGAAGCTGAAGCTAGACCGCAACAGCTTCGCGTTCCTTGGACTGGGCCGTCGATGAAACGCCTGATCGCGCTTGCGCTGTCTCTCGTCCCCGCGTCGGCGTTTGCGGCATGCCCGGCGGCCAACAACTACAGCTTCGCCTTCGCCAATCAGGCGGCGGCGACGCTGGCCTATGGCGGCAGCTATAATTACACGGCCGCGACGAGCGGCGGCGCCTCCCGCGGTTTCACGATGGCGGTGGCGCAGAACGGCCTCACCTCGACACAGGTCAATACGACGCAGCTGCCCGCGATCGGCACGCTGATCACCGGTGCGGATGCGAGCAAGCGCGATCTTGTCTTGGGCGGCACGTTTGCCGGGCGCACGACGAGCATGACCAGCGGTGGGCGTGTCGTCACCGTCACCTTTACGTTTGCTCAGCCGATCCGCGATTTTGCGGCCACGCTCCACGACATCGACTTCTCGGCCAACCAGTATCGCGACTGGGTGGCGGTGACGGGCGCGAACGGCGGCACGACCTATACGCCGGTACTGAGCGCCAGTTGGGGCAACGGCAACGGTGCGGGCGTGCCTCGCACGGCGTCGGGGTCCAGCGTCACCTTCGGACCAGGGAGCGCGCCGATCACGCTCGCCGCGAACGAGGGGGTGGGGACCGGCGCGTCGGGCAACAATTCCGACGACGGCATCATCAGCGCCGCCTTTGCGCAGCCGGTCACCACCGTCACCATCGTTTACGGCAACGCGCCGTACACGTCGGGCGAAAGCACGACCGGTCAGCAGGCGATCGGCCTCGCCGGAATCAGCTTCTGCCCGATGCCCGACGTGACCGTCGCCAAGACTTCCGCGCCGATCGCAGGGACGTATGGCGCGTTCAACCTGCCGGGCAGCGACATCGCATATACGCTCACCGTCACCAACAACGGCGGCAGCCCGGTCGACGCGAGCAGCATCGTGCTGACCGACGTGCTGCCCGCGGCGGTGGAGTTTCGCAACACCACGCTCGACGCCAGCACCGGCGCGCCGTTCTCGATCGTGTCGGGGAGCAGCGGGGTGACGCTGACGAGCACCTCGCCCGCCTACTCCAGCGACGGCGGCGCGACATGGGCCTATGCGCCCGCCACCGGTTATGACAACCGGGTCAAGGCCGTGCGGATCACGCCGTCCGGCCAGATGGCGGCGAACTCCAGTTTCTCGATCAACTTCGTGGCGCGCGTAAAATAGCGCGGCGGCGGCGACGCTGGCGTCCTCGCGCGGAATGCGGCAGCATGCTCCTCAAAGAGGAGAGGATCGATGCGGCGCTGGACGATCGGGCGAGGCTGGGCGGCGCTGGCGCTGCTGGCGGCGGCGGGCGGATGCGGACGCGACGTGCCGCGCAACGCGGTCAGCGGCGTTGACGGCGCGATGCTGGCGGCGGCGGGGGACGGCCGCAACTGGGCCGCGGCCGGATACAATTATCTCGAACAGCGGTTCAGCCCGCTGACCCAGATCAACGCGGGCAATGTCGCGCAGCTCGGCCTCGCCTGGTCGGCCAACCTGCCCGATGCGCGCGGGCAGGAATCGACGCCGATCGTCATCGACGGCAAGCTGTTCGTGACCGGGCCGTGGTCGAAGGTGTTCGCCTATGACGCGGCGACGGGGCGGCCGCTGTGGCAGTACGACCCCGGCGTCGATCGCGCCAAGGGCGCCCAGGCATGCTGCGACGTCGTCAACCGCGGCGTCGCGGCGTGGCGCGGGCGGCTGTACCTCGGCACGCTCGACGGACGGCTGATCGCGTTGAATGCCGGAACGGGGGCGGTCGACTGGTCGGTGCAGACCACCGATACCAGCAAGCCGTATACCATCACCGGCGTGCCGCGCGTCGTGAAGGACATGGTGGTGATCGGGAATGGCGGCGCCGAGTTCGGGGTACGCGGCTATGTCACCGCCTATGACGCGGCGACGGGCGCGAAGAAGTGGCGCTTCTACACGGTGCCGAACCCCAACGGTTCGCCCGACGGCGAAGTCAGCGACCGGGTGCTCCACGACCGGGCCAACGCCAGCTGGTCCGCACAGGGTGGGCAGTGGCACCAGTCGGGCGGCGGCGGGACGGTGTGGGATGCAATCGTCTACGACCCCGAGTTGGACCAGCTGTACCTCGGCGTTGGCAACGGATCGCCCTGGAACCACGGGCTGCGCTCGAACGGCCAAGGCGACAATCTGTTCCTGTCGTCGATCGTCGCGCTGAAGCCCGAGACGGGCGAGTATCTGTGGCATTATCAGGAGACGCCGGGCGAGACGTGGGATTTCACCGCGACCCAGCCGATCGCACTGGCGACGATCCCGATCGGCGGCCGCCCGCGCAAGGTATTGATGCAGGCGCCGAAGAACGGCTTCTTCTTCGTGGTCGACCGGACCAACGGCCGGCTGATCAACGCGAGCAAGTTCATCGATCACGTGACCTGGGCGGACCATTACGGCGCGGACGGACGGCCGGTGGAGAACCCGGCGGCGCGCTTCTATCGCACCGGCCAGCCCTTCCTGGCGGTGCCGAGTGCGCTGGCGGCGCACAACTGGCAGCCGATGGCGTTCAGCCCGCAGACGGGCCTCGCCTATGTGCCGGCGCAGGAGGTGGCGATGGCGTATATCCCGCCGGCGCGGCCACAGGATGCGCAGGCGCATGCGATCGGCTTCAACGTCGGGACCGATACCGCGGACGGCATGTATCCGCGCAACGCGCAGCAGATCGCCGCGGCGACGGCAGGGGCGACTGGGTCGCTCGTCGCCTGGGATCCGGCGACCGGGCGGGCGCGGTGGAAGGTCAGCTATCCGACCCCGTGGAACGGCGGCACGATGGCGACCGCTGGCAATCTGGTGTTTCAGGGCACGTCGCTGGGTGAGTTCCGCGCCTATGCCGCCGATACCGGGCGGCAGCTGTTCAGCTATCCGACCCAGACCGGTGTGATGGCAGGCGCGGCGACCTATATGGTTGGGAATACGCAATATGTGGCGGTGATGACCGGGCGCGGCGGAGCGCTGCCGCTGGCGATCGGCTATGCGATTGGACGGGCGCGGACGGTGCCGAACATGCCGAGGCTGCTGGTGTTCAGGCTGGGCGGGACGGCGCATCTGCCCGCCGCCGCGCCGGTGGAGGTCGCGGCGCTCAACCCGCCGGCCGCGACGGCGGCGGCTGCTGACGTCGAGGCCGGGCGGCAGCTGTTCGGGCGTTATTGCCAGGTGTGTCACGGCGCCAGCGCGGGTGGCGCGGGCGTGCTGCCCGACCTGCAACGCTCCGGCGTGCTGGCCGACCAGGCGGTGTGGCGGCAAGTGCTGATCGACGGCATGCTAAAGGATCAGGGCATGGTGTCGTTCGCACGGGTGATGACGGCCGCCCAGGCGGAGCAGGTGCGGGCCTATGTGATCGACGAGGCGAACTGGGCGAAGACGCATCTGCCGGGGCCGATCGCCCCTGCGCCGTCAGCGCCGCGGATGCCGACGGGGGCGACGCAGTAGGATTACGCTCCGGCGCGCGGCAGCGGGAGCGTGCCCGTGAGGTAGGGGTCGACCGGCGGCTCGTCGGGGATCGCAAGATCGCGCACCGGACGCGCGGCGGCCTGCGCGATCCAGTCGTCGCCGAGCACCTTCCGCAGCGTCGTGTCGGTGCGGCTCGGGACCAGCCCATAGATCGGACCGCGGCGATAGCCGGGCTGCGCATCGCCGAACGCCCAGGCGAGGTTGCCGTACGTCGACGGGTCGCGACCGTCGAGGCTGAGCCGATCGTTGAGGTAGCACGCCGTTGCCCAGCCGGCTTCGGGCGAGGACGTCATCGCGATCAGCCGCTTCGACCAGTACATGCGCAGATTGTTGTGCATCCAGCCGTCGAGCAGATACTGCTTCTGGCAGGCGTTCCACAGCGCATCCGCGGTTTCGCCAAGAACCAGTGCGGTGAGCGTCTCCGCCTCCGGGCGCGCATCGGCGGCATGTTCGGCCAGCTCGCGCTGCGCCCAGGCCGGAACGCGATCGTAGCGCTCGGGCACCGGCAGCGACCGGGCGCGGTAATGGAACCATTCGCGCCAGGTGAGCAGCTCGTCGAGGAACTTGGCGCGGGTCGCCTGCGGAACGTCCGCCGCCTGCACCGCGGCGACGATCTCGCGCGGGCCGACGACGCCGAAATGGAGATAGGGCGACAATGTGCTCGCCCCCTCGGGCCGCCGCGCGTTGCGGCGCGCCTCGGCGTAGTCGGGCAGCACCTCCGTCTGAAGGCGTCGCAGGCGCAGCGCCACCTCGGCGCGGGTCGGCAGGAACATCGCCGACGGCGGCAGCGTGTGGTCGATCGCGCAGGCGTCGACCAAAGCATCGAGGTCCGCATCGGTCGCGTCGGCGAGCCGATCCGGTTCAAAGGGCAGCGGCCCGGCATAGGCGGGCTGCGCCGATCGTTCGTCGGTCCAGTCGTACCAGTCCTCGCGCACGGCGACGTGACGGCGGCGAAAGGCGGCGGTGGTCTTCACCCCCTGGTCCAGCGCGAGCGGCGGCACCACGCACGCGGCGTTGACCGCGAAGACGGCGGCGTCGGTGCGCGCCGCGAACCGCCCGGTCTGCCACTGCGCGACAAAGGCGGGCTGATCCTCGACGAACACGGCGGCGGCATCGGCCGCGAGCCGATAGACCAGGCCCTTCTCGCGCTTCGCCGCGCGGTCGACGAACTGGACACAGGCGAGGCCGCGCGCGGCGCAGTCGCGCTCCAGGTCGCGGCTGGCGCCGAGGATGAAGCGATGGAGGCGGTCGGAGGCGTAGGGGTAATCTTCGCGCAGGCCATGATAGACGAGGACAGGCAGACCGATCGCGTCCCCGAGGCGAATCGCGGCGTCGATCAGCGGATTGTCGGCGGCGCGCAACGCCTGTTGCAGCCAGCAGAGGATGTACCGCGCCGGTTCGCGCAACGCTCGATCGTCGAGGCGGCTGACGCGCGGCGCCTCGCGCCAGCCGGCAAGGACCGCCGGGAGCGTCATCCGCGGAAGTAGAGGGGAAGTAGAGGCATAGGCGTGTTATTCTTCGCGGAATGCCGGTCGCGCCCGGCCGCTGATCGAGAGGCATGCCTCGGACGTGCCATCGCCTTCCGACCCGGCCGACCCGGATGCAGGCGTGATGGAAAAGGGTCGATCCGACATCGCGCGCCGGATGCCACGACCGGGGGCATGTAGGACAGTCCGAAATCGCGCGGCCGTTGCGCGAGATTGCCGCAGCGGTCATGCGGGGCAATGGCTTCCTTTACCCCCCTGGATGCGATCGGCATGGCGGGCGTGGTCCTGATGCTGATCGCCTATGCGCTGACGGTGAGCGGGCGGATCGACCCGCTGCGGCCGGCGGCGCTGGTGTGCAACCTGATTGGCGCGGTGGCGGTGCTGGTGTCGCTGACGCGCGCGTTCAACTGGTCGTCGGCGGTGATCGAGAGCGCCTGGGCGGTGATCGCGGCGGCGGGGCTGGTGCGGTGGTGGTTGCGTAGCCGATAGCAGTCAGGCCCTTCTCGCTTTGCGGGAGCAGGTGGCGCGCAGCGCCGGATGAGGGGTGCGAGCCGCGGGCCCGCGTGGCCGCGTTGCGGCGACGCGCCTCACCCGTCCGGCCCTGCGGGCCTCCCTCCTCCTCCCACAAGGCAAGAGGGGTCAGGAGCCGCTCAGGTTCGTCAGGTAATCCATGATTGCCGGCGTCGCAGCGGCGTCGATCGGGGCGTGATACGCCTTTTGCATCTTCTCGACCTCAGCCTGCCACTGCTCGCGGGTCAGGTGCGGCTGGCCGAGGATCATTGCGGGCGAGTGGCAGGCGGTGCAGTTCGTCTGGACGGCGTCGAGGTGCTGTCCGGCAGGTAGCGCCCGGTCGTCGACGGGCAGGTCGGCCGCCACCGCAGTCAATGTAACCCCGCCAACGGTGACGCCGGGGGCTTCGGGCGCGGGGACGGCGCGCGGGGTGCTGCGGTCGCGCGGCTGGCCCAGGATCAGCAGCAGCGCGCCCGCTGCGGCGACCGCGCCGAAGCCGATTAGGCCGAAGGGAAGACCGTTACGCCGCGACAATGGGAGAGACCTCCACCTGGTTGCGCGCGTAACCGCTGGGGTTCCAGACGGACGCAAAGGGCTGCACCTCGCCGGCGGTGTTCCAGCAGCGGCTCATCAGGCGCTGCGGCCCCCGGGCGCCCGCGGGCACGTCGGCCTGCCACTGGCGGAAGGAGTAGCGGCCATGGTCGGGCCCGAGCTGCGCCGCTACCCAGCGGCGGCCGTCGGCGGACGCCTCGACCCGCGCGACGCCGTGCGCGCCGCCGAGCGCGAGCCCGCCGATGCCGAGCCGGGGTTCCCACGCGACGCGGTCGCCCGGCCCCACGCTGGTGACCCAGGATCGCGGCGGCATCCGGTTGATCGGCACGGTAGGAAAGTCCTTCGCCCCCGGCGCGACGGTGGCGTGGGGCGCGGTGGGCACGCGGTACGCCTTCGCCATCCAGAAATTGTCGTCGGCGCGGTCGAGCACCTCGATCGAGTCGAGCGCCTTCACCCAATAGGTCGAAAACCAGCCAGGTACGATCAGCCGCAGCGGAAAGCCGTTGAGGAGCGGCAGCTGCTCGCCATTCTGCTGAAAGGCGACCATCACCTCGCCGTCGCGCGCATGATCCAGATCGAGCGACTTCAGGAAATCGGGCGCACCCGCGACCAGCGGCCGGTCGAGCCCGCCGAAGCGGACCTGGACGGCGCCGGGCCGGACCCCGGCACGGTCGAGCAGGAGCCGCAGCGGCACACCCGTCCAACGCGCATTGCCCATCGCGCCATGCCCCCATTGCGCGCCGGGGACGCGCGGGCTGAACAGCGAGCGCGAATTGCCCGAACACTGGTTGACCGCGGCATATTCGATCCGCGGCATCCGCAGCAGCTCGGCGAGGCCGATCGCCTGCGGGCGCGCGACATGGCCGGTCAGGCGCAGCGCAAAGCGCGTGGGGTCGACCGCGGTCGGGATGTCCGCCCAATGCCAGCGGACGAAGAACTGGTCGTTCGGTGTGAACACGTCGCGGCCGAGCAGCGCGAGCGGGGTTTCGAGCAGCGGCGGGCGGGCGCGCAGCACGGTGAGACCGGGCTTGTCGGAGAAGCTGGGCATCCCCTGCCCCGCCGCGATCCCCGCCGCGCCGAGCGCACCGGTGGCGAGCAGCGCGCGGCGGGTATGAGCAAGAGCTAGCGGTTCCACCGGCTTATCGTAGCAAGCCCCTCCCCTGCGGGGGAGGGGTGAAGAGCGCGGTCAGCGGGCCAGCGGGGCATGGTCCAGACTGGGCAGGACGTGGCGGGCGAACAGATCGGCTTCGGCGGCATGCGGATAGCCCGACAGGATGAACGCCTCGATCCCCATGTCGCGGTAGCGGTTGAGCTTGGCGAGCACCTGGTCCGGATCGCCGACGATGGCAGCGCCGCAGCCCGAGCGGGCGCGGCCGACCCCGGTCCACAGGTTCGCCTCGGCATAGCCGTCATCCGCCGCCGTCTCGCGTAGCGCAGCCTGCGCCGCCACCCCGGCGCTGGTCGAGTCGAGCGACCTGGCCCTGATCTGCGCACCCTGCGCGGCGTCGAGCTTCGAGAGCAGGCGGTCGGCAGAGGTGCGTGCTTCGGCTTCCGTGTCGCGGACGATGACGTGGGCGCGATAGCCGAAGCGCAAGCTGCGGCCGTGTTTCGCGGCGCGGTCCTTCATGTCGGCGATGATGCTTGCGACCGTCTCCTCGCGATCGGGCCACATCAGGAAGACGTCACAGCCCTTCGCCGCCGCCTCGCGCGCGTCGGGCGACAGGCCGCCGAAATAGAGGAGCGGCGCCTTGCCCGAGACGGTGCGCACCGCAGGCGGGTCGAGCTTGAGCCGCCAGAACTCGCCCTGATGGTCGAGGGCGTCGCCGTTGAGGAGCGTCTTGAGGATGTGCATCGCCTCGACGGTGCGGGCGTAGCGCGGCGCCGACGCCAGCGTCTCACCGGGCATGTCGGAGCTGATGATGTTTACCGTCAGCCGCCCCCCCAGCAGCCGGTCGATCGTCGCGATCTGGCGCGCGAGTTGCGGCGGCCAGGTCTCGCCGATGCGGACCGCCATCAGCAGCGCCAGCCGCCTGAGCAGCGGCGCGATGGCGGCGGCGAAGGCGGTGGTGTCGATGCCGAGCGCATAGCCCGAGGGCAGCAGGATGTTGTCGTAGCCACCCGTCTCCGCCTGCAGCACGATGTCGCGGCAATGCTCCCAGGAGGATTTTAGCAGCGGGTCGGGAACGCCGAGGAACTCGTAGTCGTCGTCGCACAGCGCCGAGAACCAGCTGACCTCGCAAGCGCTTCGGGTGGCGGGGGGCATGCTCACGGCAGCTTCTCCCCGCGCGCGGCGACCAGCACCTCGTACCAGGCCTGGCGCGTCCACGTCACCTTGAAGGCGTCGGCGGCCTCGGCGATCCGCCACGGCTGCTGCGTGCCGACGATCGGGATGACGCGCGCCGGGTGCGCCATGATCCAGCTATACGCCGCCGCCGCGCGGCTGACGCCATGCGCGCGGGCGGCGGCGTCGAGGGCTTCCGCGACCGCCGTGCCGCGCGGCGTCGACGGGTCGCCGAGCCGGCCGCCGCCCAGCGGCGACCAGGCGAGGACTGCATAGTCGCGCTCCATCGCCAGATCGAACAGCCCGTCGACCATCGGATCGAGATGGAGGGCTGAGAACTCCGGCTGCAGGCTGGCGAGCGGGGTGTCGAGGAACGCCGCGAGCGCGGTCGTCTGATGGCGCGTCATGTTGCTGACGCCGACGCTGCGCACCTTGCCGCTCGCCACCATGGCGTCGAGCGTCGCCGCCAGTTCCTCGGGATGAGTCAGGATGTCCGGGCGGTGGACCTGGTAGAGGTCGACGTGATCGACCCCCAGCCGCTTCAGCGAGGCGTCGAGCGCCGCCGTCAGATAGTCGCGGCTGGAGTCGTAGGGCACCGGCGGGGTGATGCCGCCCTTGGTCGCGAGCACCATGCGCGCGCGCAGCTCGGGCGCCTCGGCGAAGATCCGGCCCAGCAGCGTCTCGGCGTCGCCGAAGCCCTTCTCGACCGACTGGAAGCCGTAAATGTCGGCGGTGTCGAACAGCGTCACCCCGGCCGCGAACGCCGCGTCGATCAGCGCGCGACCCTCCGCCACGGTCGCACTGCCGAAGCGCCACATGCCCCAGGCGATGGGCGAGATGTGCAATCCGCTCTTGCCGAGGGCACGCGGTTCGGGCGATAAGGTGATTTCAGACATCGCTGTCATAATAAGGGTATCCGGGTTGGGAGAGCAAGTGCGTTACGGGCTGGTGGGTACCGGGATGATGGGGATCGAGCATCTCCAGAACCTCGCGATCACCCCCGGCGCGGTCGTCACCGCACTCGCCGATCCAACGTCGGCGTCACTCGGCTGGGCGAAGGGCGCGCTGGGCGCGCGGGCGGACGGCGTGGCGGTGTTCGACAGCGCGACGGCGCTGGCGGCGAGCGGATCGTGCGATGCGGTGATCGTCGCGTCGCCAAACCACACGCATCGCGATGTGCTGGCGCCGCTGTTCGAAGCCGGGCTCCACATCCTGTGCGAGAAGCCGCTCGCGACGACGGTCGAGGATGCGCGCTGGATCGTCCAACGTGTCGCCGGTTCACCGGGCGTGTTCTGGACGGCGATGGAGTATCGCTACATGCCGCCGGTCGCGGCGCTGGTCGCCGCGGTGCACGACGGCGACATCGGCGGTCTGCGGATGCTGTCGATCCGCGAGCACCGCTTCCCCTTCCTGCCCAAGGTCGGCGACTGGAACCGCTTCAGCCGCAACACCGGCGGCACGATGGTGGAGAAATGCTGCCACTTCTTCGACCTGATGCGGCTGATCATCCGGTCGGAGCCGGTGCGCGTCTATTGCTCGGGCGCGATGGACGTGAACCATCTCGACGAGCGCTACGGCGATGAAACGCCCGACATCATCGACAACAGCTACACGACCGTCGACTTCGCCAACGGGGTTCGCGCGATGCTGGACCTGTCGATGTTCGCCGAAGGGGCAGAGCAGCAGGAGGAGATCGCAGCGACCGGCGACCGCGCGCGGATCGAGGTTTCCATCCCCTCGGGCGAGCTGGTGACAAGCCCGCGTGTGCCGCTGGGCAGCCCCAAACAGGTCACGCGCCGGGTGGTCGAGACCGATCCGGCGGCGCTGGCGGCGGGGCACCACCATGGCTCCACCTTTTACGAGCACCAGCATTTCTTGAGCGCGGTGCGTGGCGAAGGCCCAGTAGAGGTCACCGCCGAGGACGGGCTGCGCGCCGTCGCCATCGGTACGGCGGCGGAGATCAGCGCGCGCGAGCATCGCGTGGTGGAGATGGCCGAACTGGGCCTGTGAGGTTGAGCCTGTGAGGTTGGGCCTGGGCGGTCGGGCCCGGGAAGAACAAGTGAGAGGGGAAGTCTGATGAAGAAGTTTCTGATGGCGGGGGTGGCGCTGGCCACGCTGACCCCGGCACCCGCGTTCGCGCAGGATACGACCACGCGCGGCGTCAACGCCCCGTCGGCGGACACCCAGGCGAACGCGCAGACGGCCGAGCCGGCGAACACCGATGCCGCGGCGCCGGGCGACATCATCGTCACGGCGCAAAAGCGGTCGGAGCGGCTGCAGGACGTGCCGCTCGCGGTCACCGTGATCGGCGGCGACCTGCTCAACAACCAGGGCCGCACCTCGATCGAGGGCGCGCAGTACCTCGTCCCGGCGCTGAACTTCGCGAAATCGGGGACGACGCTCAACCAGTCGATCTTCCTGCGCGGGGTCGGCACCGCCACCTTCTCGATCGCGGGCGAGCCGTCGGTGTCGACGGTGGTCGATGGCGTCGTCTTCTCGCGAGCGGGCGAGGCGTTCAGCGACCTGGTCGACATCGACCGGATGGAGGTGCTGCGCGGGCCGCAGGGGACGCTGTTCGGCAAGAACGCCTCCGCAGGCGTGATCAACATCACCTCGAAGCAGCCGACGCGCGAACTGGGCGGCTATGTCGAAGCCGGCTATTTCAGCCGCGCCGAATATCGCGGCCGCGCGGTGCTCAACGTGCCGTTCAGCGACAGCGTGCGGACGCGCTTCACCGGTTTTTACGACAATTGGGACGGCAATGTCACCAACGCGGCGCATGGCGGCACGCACGTCAACGGCTTTGAACATTATGGCGGGCGCGCGCAGCTGGTGGCGGACCTGTCGCCCGCGGTGACGCTGACGCTGATCGGCGACTATCACCATAACGACGACGACTGCTGCGCCGACATCATCGGCACCGGCACGCCCGTGGTCGTCAACAACGTGGCGACCGGGTTCACCACGACCAATGCCGTCTTCACCGCGCTGCCGACGCCGCGCGGCGACCGGACGCGCGCAGTGAATCAGGATCTGGTCACCTCGACGGTGGAGACTGGGTACGGCTTTTCGGGCCAGCTCGACATCACCGGGACGCTCGGCACCGTCACCTCAATCACCTCCTACCGTAACTGGCGCAATACGGAGATCCGCGACGGCGACTGGCTGGACCGCGCTTATATCGGCTTCAACCAGCTCCACGATTTCGGGCCGCAGACCGGCGACACCTTTACCCAGGAACTGCGGCTGTCGTCGCCGGGGCATCAGCTGATCGACTATGTCGTCGGCGGCTTCTACTCGCGCGCATTCAGCGAGCGCGTCTTCACGCGCAACGACCAGGTCTGCACTTCGGCGGTGACGCCCGCGCCGACCGCGCTGACGCCGTGCTCGTCCACGCTCGCCAACCCTTCGACCTTCCCGAGCGGCACCGCGGATTTCGGGTCGACCTTCAAGAACCTGGCGTTTTTCGGGCAGGCGACGATCAACATTGCCAGCCGCTTCCGGCTGATCGGCGGCCTGCGCTACACCAGCGACGAGCTTGGCGTGTTCCACCGCCGCACCGCGACGGGGCTGGCGACCAACGGCGCGGGTCAGCCGACCGCGGCGCCGGGCATTCAGCCCGCCTTCGACCAAGGGGTGTTCGACCGCTACAACCAGCTGGTCGCGGGCGGCTCGACCGTCGCGGCGGCGCTGGCGGCGGCGCCGCTGGGATCGAACGGCATCCCGTTCCGCACCAAGACGCACAGCGACAACTGGTCGGGCAAGGGCGGCTTCCAGTTCGAGATCGTGCCGCAGTCGACGCTCTACGCCACCTATTCGCGCGGCTACAAGGGACCGGCATACAACATCTTCTTCAACCTGACCGCGACCGGCACCAACCGCATCTCGCCGGAGACGAGCGACGCCTATGAGGCGGGGCTGAAGAACAGCCTGCTCAACGGGCGGCTGGTGATCAACATCGCGGGCTTCTACGCCAAGTACCACAATTTCCAGGCGAACAATCCCGATCTGGTCGCGGGCGTGGTGGTGACGCGCTTCACCAATGCGGGCGAGATTTCCACCCGCGGCGGCGAGCTGGACCTGATCTGGCAGCCGGCGCGCGACTTCACCATCTCGGGCGGCGGCGCGTACACCGACGCCCATGTCGACCAGTTCTTCGCCGCACCGGGCGCGGCGGCGACCGCGATCGTCCCCGCGGGCACACCGCTGGGCTTCGCGCCGAAGTGGAAGGGCAATCTCAACGCCGACTATCGCTACCGGACAGGGGGCAGCGTCGACTTCTTCGGCGGCGTGCAGGCGAGCTATCAGTCGAGCGAGCTGTCGCTGTTCGCGCCCGACCCGGTGCAGCGCCAGCTGGGGACGATCCATGCCTATGGGCTGATCAATCTGTCGGCGGGGATCGTCACCGCCAATGATCGGGTGCGGGTGACGGCGCAGGTGCGCAACCTGCTCGACCAGAGCTTCGCCGCCGCGATCGTCAATGGCGGTCCGGCGGGTGCATACCGGTACCAGATCCCGCGCGATGCGGATCGCTATTACGGCGTGACGGCGCGGGTCGGGTTCTGACGGCAAGTCCTCCCCGTTTACGGGGAGGTGGCAGGCGCAGCGGCTGACGAAGGGGGAGGGCCACGAGGCCATTGCGCGTGGCCTCCCGTCCACCGTCGCTGCGCATGGTCCCGCTCCCCGTCCCGGGGAGGAGTTCAATGCGCGCCCAGTAGCTCGCCCCTGTCCTCGACCGGCACGATGCGCGGGATCAGGAGCTGGATCACGCCCACCGCCGTCAGGTAGCTGACCGCGCAGATCGCCAGCGCCGGTGTGTAGCCCCAGCCCGCCGCGAGCGCGAACGCCTGGAACTGGATCAGCCCCACCGACCACAGGTTGCCGCAGAACGCCGCCATGCCGATCGTCGAGCCGACCGACGCCGCCGGGGTGATGTCGGTCGCCAGCCCGAAGATGTTGGTCGAGAAGCCCTGGTGCGCGAACAGTCCCAGCCCGAGCACCAGGGCCGCGATCCACGGACCATGCAGTGACTGGACGGAGGCAACGGGCAGCACCAGCAGCGCGAACAGCAGCAGCGCCCCCTTGCGCGCGCGATCGGGGCTCCACCCCCGCGCGAGCAGCGCCGGCGCGAGCCACCCGCCGGTCAGCGCCCCGCCCGCCGCCATCGCATAGACCAGCACCAGCGGCCAGCCGAGCTGTCCCTGTTTCAACCCGAACAGGCGGTTGAACAGGTCGGGCAGCCAGGACAGCATGAAGAACCACACCTGGTCGCTCAGAACCTTCGCGGCCGCGATCGTGATCGTCTCGCGCCGTCCGGCGATCTCCCGCCACCGGAGCGGTCCGGCTCCCGCAACAAGCGGCGCGACCGCCTCGGCGCGAAGGGTAAACCACAGCACGACCCAGATCAGGCCGAGCCCGCCCGCGACGAGGAACGCCGACTGCCAGCCGAACGCAACGGCCAGCGGCGGTATCAGCGCAGGCGCGACGACCGCGCCGACATTGGGCGCCGTGTTGCCGATGCCGAGTGCGACCTGCCGCGCGCGCCCCGTGAAATAGGTCGCCGCGGTCTTCACCGCCGCAGGCGTCCCGATCGATTCCGCTGCACCGAGCACGATGCGAGCGCCGAAAAAGGCGCCCACGGTAGCGGCGGCCGCGTGCGCCATCGCCGCCAGGCTCCACACCGCCACGCCGATGCCGAAGCCGCGCCGCAGCCCCACGCGATCGATGAACCAGCCGGTGCCCAGAAAGGCGAAGGCGGTGGCGATCTGAAACACGGTCGCCAGATTGGCGTAGTCGCGATCCGACCAGCCGAACCGCGCTTCCAGCGTCGGCTTCAAAAGCGCCAGGATTTGCCGGTCGACATAGTTGAGCATGATCGCGACGAAGACAAAGGCGACGATCCACTTGCGATTGGCCATGCGCCGCTCTCCCGGCAGCCCGATAGCGTTGTCAGGCCGACGCTGTCGCGATAGCAGGCCGGACATGGTCCCGGTAGCGCCACGATGAGCACTCGCGCCGTCGCGCCGCGCGCCGATGCGGCGATGGCCGCCGACCTGTACGGCGACCTGCTCTATGCCGAAGCGTCGCCGCGGCGGGGGTGGCGCAGCTATGCGCCCGGCCTTACGATCGTCGCGCTGGGGACGCTGGCAGCGGGGTTCCTCTCGGACCATTACGGCGCGCCACCGACGCTGATGGCGCTGCTGATCGGGCTGGCGCTCAACTTCCTGTCGGCGGACGTGCGGCTGCACCCGGGCCTCGCGTTCGCGTCGCGCTCGCTGCTGCGCTGGGGGATCGTGCTGGTCGGCGTGCGGGTGACGGGCGCGCAGGTGGTGGCGCTGGGGCCGGTCGCGCTGGTCTGCGTCATCGGCATTGTCGCGGCGACGATGGGGATGGGCGTGCTGGCGGCGCGGCGGCTGGGGCTGGACAGTGCGTTCGGGACGCTGGCGGGCGGCGCGGTCGCGATCTGCGGCGCGTCGGCGGCGATGGCGCTGGCGACGACGCTGGGCGAGAAGCGCGTCAGCCAGGCGCAGCTGACGCTGGTGCTGGTCGGCATCTCGGCGATGAGCGCGGGCGCGATGGTCAGCTATCCGCTGCTGGCGCACGCGCTGCGCTATACCGACCTGCAGGCGGGGTTCCTGCTCGGTGCGTCGATCCACGACGTCGCGCAGGCGCTGGGCGCGGGCTATGCCTTCTCGCCCGGTGCCGGACAGATCGCGGCGATCGTGAAGCTGACGCGCGTGGCGCTGCTCGCGCCGGTGCTGGCGGTGGTCGCGGCGACGCTGCCGCGGGACGAGCGCGGCAAGGGCGTAGGCGTGCCGTGGTTCGTGGTCGGGTTCTTCGCGCTGCTGGCGATCAACTCGACCGGCGTGATCCCCGTCGCGGTCGCCAGGGGCGCGGAGAAGGTGGCGGCGGCGCTGCTGGCGGCGGCGGTTACCGCGACCGCGATCCGCTCGCCGCTTGCGCAGCTGCTGGAGACCGGGCCGCGGCCGTTGCTGGTGATCGGCGCGGCGACACTGACCGCGCTGGCGCTGGCGGGGTGCGCGGCAGGGCTATTGCTCTAGGCGCGCGGTCGAGGCGCGTACGACCAGCTCGAACCGAAGCTCGCGGTGCTGCTCGCCGCCGGGCGCCAGCAGCAGGTCGGCGGCGGTGCGGCCGAGCGCGCGGGTCGGCTGGCGGACGGTGGTGAGCGGCGGCCATACGACGCTCGCCACCGCATCGTCGCCGAACCCCGCGACCGACAGCTGCGCAGGGACAGCGACGCCGCGGCGGTGTGCGGCGGAGAGCAGCCCCGCCGCCATTTCGTCGTTTGCCGCGAACACCGCGGTTGGCGGCCGCGGCAGCGCGAGCAACGCCTGCCCCGCCTCGAGCCCGGCCGCAAACGAGAAGTCGCCCGGGCGGATCAGCGCCGGGTCCGACGCCACCCCCGCCGCGGCGAGCGCGTCCGCGTAGCCCGCGCGCCGCACGGCGCTGGCAGCGAAGCTGGGGTCCCCCGCGACGAGGCCGATCCGGGTGTGGCCGAGGTCGAGCAGGTGCCGCGTCACCGTCGCCGCCGCCGCGCGATTGTCGATGAAGACCGACGGCGCGCAGTCGAGCCGCACCCCCGGTGACACCCGCGCGAACGGCAGCCCGCGCGCGAGCAGCCGGTCCAGCACCGCATCGCCGTCGGCGATCGGCGGGGTCAGGATCAGCCCGTCGAGCGGCGTGGTCGCGACCAGCTCCTCGACCTCGTCCAGCACACGGCCCGAGCGGCGATCATAGGGCTGCGCGATCATCCGCACCCCCGCCTCCGCGCAGCGATCGCGGACGCCGAGCTGCATCTGATGGATGTAGAAAGGCGACGGGTTATCGCAGAGCAAGGCGATCTGATGCGCACGGCCGCCGGCGAGCGCACGGGCGGCGAGGCTGGGGCGGAAGTCGAGCGCCGCCACCGCCGCCTCGACACGGGCGCGGGTGGCGTCGCCGACATAGCGCTCCTTGTTGAGGACGCGGCTGACGGTCTTGATCGACACCCCCGCCGCCGCCGCCACGTCGCTGATCGTCACCCGCCCCATGCGGCCGTCAGTCTAGCGCGCGTGAGGCGAGCGGGCCAGCACCCGGCGCGGCGGTGAAGAGGGTGACGGTCGGCGGCGCGCCGTCGGGGGTGCGGTAGCGTGCGGCGATATGTTCGCCGACCGCGGCGGCGCGGCCTTTTGGAGCCAGCGCCACGACGCTGCCGCCGAAGCCGCCGCCGGTCATCCGCGAGCCGCCCTCTCCCGCCAGCACCTCGTCCGCAAGCGCGACGATGTGATCGATCGCCGGGATGGTAATCGCAAAATCGTCGCGCATCGAGGCATGGCTCGCAGCCATCAGCGTGCCCATCGCGGCGAGGTCGTCGGCGCTCATGGCGTCCGCAAAGGCGAGGACGCGGGCGTTCTCGGTGACGACGTGGCGCGCGCGGCGGAACGCGAGGTCGTCGAGCCCTGCCCTGCCCGCCGCCAGCGCCGCCGGGTCGAGATCGCGCAGCTTCGGCACGCCGTAATGCGCGGCGGCGCGGTCGCATTCGGCGCGGCGCTGGTTGTAGTCGCCGCCGGCATGGGCGTGGCGGACGCCCGAGTCGATCACGATGATCGCGACACCGGCGGGGAGCGGCACGGGGCGGCGGGCGAGCGTGCGGCAGTCGATCAGCAGCGCGTGGCCGGCGACCGCGCAGGCACTGACGAGCTGGTCCATGATGCCGCACTGGCAGCCGACGAAGTTGTTCTCCGCACGCTGGCCGGTCAGCGCGGCGTCGACCGGGTCGATCGCGCCGCCGGTCAGCGCCAGCGCGACCGCGACCTCCAGGGCCGCCGACGAGGACAGGCCCGCGCCGAGCGGTACGTCGCCCGCGATCGCCAGGTCTAGCGGCGGGATGCGATGGCCCGCGGCGAGCAATTCGCGTGCAACCCCCCGTACGTAATCGGCCCAGGGCACGCCGTGCGCGAGGGGCAGGGTCGGTGCGAAGCGGTCGCCCTCGCCCAGGTCGGCGGCAGCGACGCGGACGCCGTCGCTCCCCGGCCCGACCGCGACAACGGTGCGGCGGTCGATCGCGCAGGGGAGGACGAAACCGTCATTATAGTCGGTGTGCTCGCCGATCATGTTGACGCGCCCCGGGGCCTGCCACAGCGTAACGGGCCCGCGACCATAGCTTTCGATGAACGCGGCGCGGGCGCGGTTCCGGCTGTTCACATGGCCTCGCGCAGCCGCTGGGCGGCCTGTTCGGGGGTCAGGTCGCGCTGCGCTTCGGCGAGCATCTCGAACCCGACCATGAACTTGCGGACCGTCGCCGAGCGCAGCAGCGGCGGGTAGAAATGGGCGTGGAGTTGCCAGTGCGCGGCGTCGCCGCCGTCGAAGGGCGCGCCGTGCCAGCCCATGCTGTACGGAAAACTGACTCGGAACAACGCGTCATAGCGCCGCGCGATACGGCCGAGGATCAGCGCAAGGTCGGCGCGTTGCGGCGGTGTCAGGGCGGGCAGGCGCTGCACCGGAAAGCGCGGCAGCAGCAGCAGCTCGAACGGCCAGCTCGCCCAGAACGGCACGATCGCGAGCCAGTCCCCGGTCTGTTCGACCAAGCGTCCGCCGTCCGCCTCGCGCGCGGCGACCTCGGCGAGCAGCGGCGCGCCATGCGTGTCGGCCCAGGCGCGCTGATGCGCGTCCTCGATCGCCAGCTCGTCGGGTACGAAGTCGGTCGCCCAGACCTGTCCGTGCGGGTGCGGGTTGGAACAACCCATCGCCGCGCCCTTGTTCTCGAACAGCTGCACCGACACGAAGCGGCGGCCCAGCTCTTCGGCCTGCGCCACCCACGCGTTCACCACCGCTTCGAGCGCGGGCCGGTCGAGGTCGGCGAGCGTCGCGCCGTGATCGGGAGAGAAGCAGATGACCCGCGTTTCGCCGCGCGCCGGTGTGGCGGTGAACATCGAGCCCGCGACCGGCGGCTCGGATGTCGCAAGGAGCGCGGAGAAGTCGTTGGGGAACACATGGACACCGCCGTAATCCGGGTTGCGCTCGCCATTGGCGCGGCGGTTGCCGGGGCAGAGGTAGCAATTGGAATCGTGGCGCGGCCCGCGTGGGGCGGCCGCCACCTCGGCCGCGCCCTGCCACGGGCGCTCGGCGCGTTGCGGCGAGACGAGGACGTGGCGGCCGGTCAGCGGGTTGAGGCGACGGTGGGGGGTCATGCGTCGCGCACCCCGCGGGGCGCGAGCGTACCGCCGTCTAGGGCGGCCACGGCGGCGTCGTTGGGATTGAACTTCGTCGCACCGATTGCCACGTCACCGGCGCGGCGGCGCTGGACAACGAGACCGCCGTCCTGCCCGAGCAGCGGGAAGTCACACGCGGTCGCGCCCTCGCGCAGCAGGTTCGCGAACAGCGCGGCGCGCGCGGGCGGGAGCTCGCCCAGATGATCGCTGGTCATCAGGACGCCGCCCGCACCGGCGGCGAAGCGCGCGAGGAAGGCGACCTCCTCGTCGGACAAACTGTGGAAATGGTCGCGGAGCAGTATGCAGTCGGGGTCGGCCTGCCACAGCACGCCGTGCGCGTGGTTGCGCGTCTGGAGGTCGCGAAGCAGGCTCTCCGCGCTGTACTCGCCATGCCATTCGACGCCGATGTCGCGGCCGATGCGGACCGCGTCGACCAGCCCGGCCCCCGCCCAGAGCGGACAGCCGCAGCCCGACAAGATCGTGTCAGGGCCGATCGCATCACGGATCAGCGCCATGCCGCGCCGCCACACCGCGATCCGTGACAGGCCGGGCTCGCGCCACTGCGCCCGTTCCGGCCCATACTCCGCGCCGTGGTAGAGAAAGTCGGCCTTGATGTACCGCGCCCCCCAGTCGTGCGTCCACGTCCGGAGCACGTGATGGAGGTAGGCGGCGGCGTCGGGGTGGGTGACGTCGAGAACGTGATACTCCTCCGACCGCTTGTGCCAGCGGAACTCACCGTAGAAATGGAAGGCGACGAGCGGCTCGCCGGTCTGCCGGTCGCCGACGAGCCAGTCGGGATGCGCGGCAGCAAGCTTCGACCGGTTGCCAACCAGGAACGGTGCGATCCACAGGCCGGGGGCGAAGCCCGCCGCGGCAGCGTCGGCGAGTAGCGGCGCGATGCCGTCCGGGAACTGCGGCTTGATGTCGAGCCAGTCGCCCATTTCCGGGGTGAAGCCGTCGTCGATCTGGAAGATGTCGAGCGGGATGCGGTGCGCGTCGCGGAACGCGCGTGCGGCATCGAGATGTTCGCGGATGCTGGCCTCGTCGATCGCAGCGTAGAGATTGTACCAGCTGCACCAGCCGGTCAGCCGCTTCGCGGGGAGCCGCGGCGGCAGCGGCGCGGCTGCCGCGACCCGCGCCGACCAGCGGCGCAGCGCCGGCTCGACCAAATCGCCGTCGAACAGGTAAAGCGTCTCTGCGCGCGTCTCACCGGTCCCGTCGAGCAAGGTCTCGACGTCGATCAGCAGCGTGTCGGCGGTGCCCGAAAAGCGGAAGCGGGTCTGGAACCGGTCGTGGCGGTTGAAGCCGAGGACGACCGCGCCCCCCTCCCCATTGGCCCCTGCGGGAAGCAGCGCGGTCATCGCGAAGCCGAGTGTCGGCGCCTTGGCAGGCGGGACCTCGCCCGCTGGCGTACCGGCGGCAACGAAATAACAGCCGTCCCAGCTCTGATAGCCGTTGCGAAGATACGCGCGCGCGCCGCTGACGCGGAGGCGAACGCCGAGAGCCTGGGGGCTGCTGCCGGGCGGCGCGGCCAGGTCGATGGCGTGTGGATCGCCGTCAGATGTGGTCACCTTCACCGTGTCGTTCGGCCCGCCATCGAGGAGCGGGGTGACGATCTCGATGCGGACGCCGCGGCTGGACCAGATCGGCGCCGTCATGTCAGCCGCACCTCCCCACCCTCATGCGCCGACCGGACGGCGGCGAGCGCGAGCTTGAGGCTCCGCGTGCCGTCGGCCAGCGTCACGGCGGGTGGGCGGCGTTGCTCGATCGCGTCGACCACATCCGCAAGCTGCGCCTGGAACACGTCGGTGGCGCCGGTCACCTGCTGCGGCACGGCCCCCGGCTGGGTGGCGGTGAACATTGCGTCGTTCCAGCCGGCGAACCGGCCGGTCAGGCGCTCGGCATAGACCTGCCACTCCTTCGCCCAAATGCCGGGGGTCGCGAAATTGCCCGCGTTGAGCGTCGCGATCCGGCCATCGTCCCAGCCGAACACCACCGCCGACACGTCGTCGGCGGTATAGCCCTCGACATCGCGGTGGAAGAGGTTGGCGCGGCGCGCAAAGACGGTGTCGGGTTCGCCGATCAGGTGGCGGATCAGGTCGATCTGGTGAATGACCTGCTCGATCACTTGGCCCCCCGACCTGGCCCGGTCGCGCCACCACGGGGCGTGAAGCGAGTTGCAGTGATAGCTGCCGGCAAAGAGCCCGGCCGGGCCCGTATCCGCCTCTCGCCAGGCGCGCACCGCGTCGCCGAAGCGGTACATGAAGCCGTTGGCGGCGGTGACACCGGCCGCCTCGACCGCGGCGACCATGCGCTCGGCGGCAGCGGCGGTCAGCGCCAAGGGCTTTTCGACGAGGAGGTGGAGGCCGCGCGCCGCTGCGTGCTCGACCTCGCCCGCATGCGCGAAGGGCGGCAGCGCGACGATCAACAGGTCGGGCGCGGTGGCGTCGATCGCCTCGTCGAGGCCGGTGAAGGGCTCGCCGCCATGCTTGCCGGTGAAGGCGCGGGCGCGCGCCGGGTCGCGGCCGATCGCGGCGACCAGCTCATGCCCCAGCGCATCGGCGGCCGCGGCGTGCTTTGCAGCAATCCCGCCGGGACCGAGAATGGCGATGCGCATCAGAACCGCAGCATCGCCTGCAACAGACCCGCCTCGCCGCGATCGAGCCGGTCGAACAAGACGGGCGCGTCGGCAAAGGCCGCGTCGTGGGTGATGAGCGGCAGCAGGTCGAGGACGCCGCGATGCTGTAATTCGATGGCGGTGCGCCACAGCCGCGGCTTCGACCAGCGGTGCATCGCCTCGGGCGCGGTGCCGCTGATCTGCGAGCAGACCAGCTCGACGCGGTTGTGGTGGAACTCCTCGCCGAGCCTGAGCCCCGGCACCTCGCCCTGGAAGAATCCCATGGCGACCACGCGCGACGAATAGGCGACGGCGCGGATCGCGTCGGCAAGCGCGGGCGGCGCGCCCGACACCTCGATGCAGACGTCGGCGCCGCGGCCGCCGGTCATGTCCTTGATCGCCTCGGCGGCGGGGCCGTCCAGCGTCCGGTGCGCGCCCAGCCGGTCGGCGACCGCGCGGCGCGCCGGGTCCGGATCGACGCCGATCACCGTCGCGCCGCTTGCCCGCGCCGCCTGCGCGACGATCTGGCCGGGGACGCCCAGCCCGAACACCGCGACGGTGTCGCCGATCCGGATACGCGCGTCGTGGACGCCGTTCAGCGCCACCGCCCCGATATGGCTGAAGATCCCGATACGGGGATCGGCGGCGTCGGGTAACAGCCGCTCGCGCGCCCACTCGGCCGCGGCGACATGATGGGTCCGGTGGTTCCAGGTGCCGTAGATGCGCTGGCCGATCGCCAGGTCCACGACCGCGGACCCCAGCTCGACGACTTCGCCGACCTCCTCATAGCCGAGGTTCGCGACCGGATAGGGCCAGCTCGCCTCGCCGGGCACGAACAGGCGCAGCACCTCGTCCCAGCGTTTGCCCATGAACGGACTGGTGCCGCGATACTGCGTCAGTTCGGTGCCCGCGCTGATGCCGGAGAAGAGCGTCGCGATCCGCACCTCGTCCGGCCCGAGCGGCGCGTCGGGCGTGTCGACGAAGGCGAGCGTGCGGGGCGCTTCGAGGATCAGTGATCTTGCCATGCAATCGCCTGCTCATTGGCGCGGACGGCACGGCGGCTCGACCCCATCGTCGCCAGCAACAGCACCACGCCGAGCGCGTACAACGCCGCCATCGCGACGATGCCCGCGCCCATCCCCGCCGCGTCGCCGATCCGCGCCACCAGCAGCGGCGCCATGCCGGCGCCGAAAAAGCCGATCATCGTCATCATCCCGACCGCCGTGCCGCGCGCATGCGGAGGGACAACGTCCTGCATCGCGGCATAGATGCAGCCGTCGAACAGTCCCTTGGCGACGCTGGTCGCGACCAGGACGAGGCCGATCTGCGCCGCGGTTCGCGCGCCGAGGAGCGGCAGCAGCAGCAGCCCGGCGAGCCCCAGTCCGATCGCCAGCGTTACGAACCGACCGACCGCCGACCGCTTCGCCAGCGTGTCCGCGAGCAGGCCGCCGAGCGGCACCGACAGAAAACCCGCGATGTTGATCGTCGCCGACCCGACCAGCGCCGATCCCGCAAGGTTCATGCCCAGCACCTTGTGGACATAGAACGGCGCCCAGAAGGTGACGCCGGTCGCGGCTCCCGTGCCGAGCGCGAAGACGAAGCACAGCATTACCGCCGGCGGGATGCCGAGCACGATGCCGATCGGCTCGGCGGGCTTGCCCGCATCCGCGGCGGTGTGGCGGATCGGCGCGTCGCGCAGCGTGCGCGACAGGACTAGCGCGTGGAGCAGGCCGATGCCGCCGAACAGCACAAACGGCGCGTGCCAGCTCAGCCGGTCGGCGATGAACCCGGTCGCGACCGCGCCCAATCCCGCGCCCGCGAACACCGCGGTCTGATGGATCGACAAGGCGCGGCTGCGCATCGCGGGCGCGTGCCAGTCGCCGATCAGTGCGGTAGCGGTCGGGTAATAGGCGCTCTCCCCGACCGCGACGAGGCCGCGCATCGCGAGCAGGATCGCAAAGCCGTTGGCGAGGCTGGATGCGCCGGTCGCGACGCTCCAGAAGATCAGCCCGAGCAGGATGACGCGAGTGCGCCGGACGCTGTCGCCGACCCGCCCTGCGACGAACGCGCCGATCGCATAGACCCAGAAGAACAGGGAGCCGAGCAGCGCCAGCTCCGTGTCGGTGAGCCCGAACTGGGCCTTGAGCTGCGGCAGAACCGCGATCAGGATGTTGCGGTCGGCGGCGTTGAGGAAGGCGACGACCCAGAGCAGGCCGATCAGCAGCCACGGATAGCGCGATGACGGCGCGCGCGTCATGCGGCGAGCAGCGCGCCCAGCGCCTCGGCGCGGGCGGCGATGCGACGCTGCTCGGCGTGGAGCACATCGTAAAGCGCCACCGCGGTGGCGTGAAAGTCGGGTGGTCCGGCGTCGCCGACCTCCTCAAAGAAGCCGCGATTGGCCGCCTCGCTGTCCGCGACCCAGTCCGCCGGGATCACGCCCGCGCCGCGCAACGCGCCGCTCAGCCCGCCGAGCACGGTCGCGATCGTGTCGGCGTCGCGGCCGAAGCTCGCGCCCGCGACGATGCACTGCCGCGGGTCGCCGTCGCACAGCGCGAACAGCCCGGCGACGATCGGCAGCACCTCGCGGCTGGTCGGGCTGACGGTGCGGTCCTGGTCCCAGCTGACGTCCGCCGGGCGCGGGAAGGAGCGGTCAAGATGGCGGAGATAGAATTGCTCGGTGAACGCATCGACGTCGCCAGTGGCGGCGGCAAGATCGGCCGCGATGCGGAGCAGCCGCTTCGTGTCGAACGAGCCGTGCGCGGTCATCGCTGCCAACACGCCGTCGGTGGTCGCGCCGGGCACCAGCGCCGCCGCCACCCCGGCGGCGACGACGCCCGCCGCATCGCGCTCCAGCCCGTCCTGGTGGATCGACGAGATCGCGACGGCGTCCTGATAGGCCTGGGCGGGGTCGCCCGCATTGACGATGCCCATCGGCGCCACTGCCATGATCGCCGCGTCGGCGGCGGGCTGGCCGCGCCCGGTCTCCCACGGGTTCATGCCGAGCCGCAGCTTCTCCAGCACGATCCGCTCGGTGACGAACAGCCGGTCGGGGTTGAGGTCGCTCAGCCACACCGCGGCGTAATCGTCCGGGGTGATCCGCCCGCGCTTCCGGATGATCGCGAGGCACATATAGTGGCGCAGCGTCGTATCGTCGGTGATCTGGCCAGGCGCGCCGTCGCGCTTGCGCGCGGGCTGCGGCAGAAAGCGGTCGATGTGTCCGAAGGCGGCGCGGATGTCGGCGTAATGCCAATCCTCGCCCGGCGCGCCCATCGCATCGCCGATCGCGCCACCGATCAGGCAGCCGTGGATGCGATCGAGGAGCGCCGCGCTCACGCGCCCGCCGCCGTATCGATCAGGATGGCGCGGAAATCGTTGACGTTGGTCAGCGTCGGCCCGGTCACGACGAGGTCACCCAGTTCGCGGAAGAAGAGATAGGCGTTGTTCTCGGCAAGGAACCTCGCGGGGTCGAGCCCGCGGACGGCGGCGCGCGCGAGCGTGTCAGGCGTGACGATCGCGCCCGCCGCGTCTTCCGTCCCGTCGATGCCATCGGTGTCGCAGGCCAGCGCCCAGATGCCGGGCGCGCCCGCCAGGGCGATCGCGAGACCCAGGCAATATTCCATGTTGCGCCCGCCACGCCCCGCCTTGTTGACGACGGTGACGGTGGTTTCACCGCCCGACACGATCGCACGCCGGCCGCCGTCCCGCGCCAGGCGACGGGAGAGCGCGGCGTGGCTGGCGCCCAGGTGGCGCGCCTCCGCCTGCAGCTGATCACCCAGATCGGTGACCTGATAGCCGCGCGCGGCGGCTTCGCCCGAAGCGGCACGCAACGCGTCGCGGGCGCGCGCGATCACCGCGGTCTCCGCACCCGCAAGGCCGAGGCTGTCGGGCGCGGGGGTCTCATTGGCGGGGTCGGCGAGCGCGGCGTCAACCGGCGCGGGGGTGGCGATGCCGTAGCGCGCGACGATCTCGCGCGCCTGGGCGAGGCTGCTGGTGTCGGCAACCGTCGGACCGGAGCTGACGAAGCTGGGATCGTCACCGGGCACGTCCGAGATGATCCAGGTCGTCACCGCCGCATGCCCCGCGGCGACCGCCAGCCGCCCGCCCTTGATCAGGCTCAGATGCTTGCGGACCCGGTTGATCTCCTCGATCGTCGCGCCCGATTGGAGCAGCGCCCGGGTCACTGCCTGCTTGTCGGCGAGCGTCAGCCCGGGCGCAGGGGCCGCCATCAGCGCCGAGCCGCCGCCCGACAGGAGGACGAGGAGACGGTCGCCCGCCTCCAGCTCGCCGGCCAGCGCCAGCGCGCGGTGGGCGGCGCGGACGCTGTTCTCATCGGGATAGGGATGCCCCGCCTCGATCACCTCGACCCCAGGCCAGGACGCACCACTCGCGGGAAGGTGGCCGTGGCGGGTGACGACCAGTCCCTCCAGCGGCCGCGCCTTGTGCCGCTGCACCGCCGGCGAATGCGCGGCGTTCTGGGCGACCCGCATCATTTCGGCCGCACCCTTGCCGACCGCGATGACGACGGTACGGCCGTGCGGGGAGAGCGGTAGCTGTGCCGGCATCGCGACCGCAGGCGACACCGCACGCACGGCCGCATCGAACAGCGCGTGCAGGTCCGCGCGGGGCCGTTCGGCCGCCAGTATGGGCGCGGTGCTGATCGTGAGCCTCCCCTGCCCGCTTGTGGCGCGGGTCCTTGGACAGGCTGCCGCGGCGGCGATGGGCGGCATAGCCGTGGCGGACGCAACGGATTGTTGCCGAACCTGCAACCTTGTCCTGCCGGCGGGTGACAACGAGATCAAAGCTCCCAGCTCAATGTCGGGCGGAGATGCTCGACCAGAAAGTCGATCAGCGTCCGGACCCGCACCGGCACGCCCTTCGGATCGGCGAACAGCGCGAAGAACTGCATGTCCGCCGCCTGCCAGCCTGGCAGCACCTCGACCAGTCGCCCCTCCGCCAGATCGCGCTTGCACAGAAAGGCCGGCAGACTGGCGATGCCAAGCTCGCTCAGCACTGCCTGGCGCAGCAGGATCAGGTCGTTGCAGAGCAGTCTGGGCGTGAACTCGACCTGCACCTCATGGTCGGCGGAATGAAGGCTCCAACGGTGGCGGCGGTCGACCGTGCCCGCGGCGAGCAGGTCAAAGCGCGGCAGCTCGGCATGGCTTTGCGGCATGCCGACACGCTCGAAATAGCCCGGCGCGCCGAACGCGCCGCAGCCGGTCGCGCCGAGTTTTACGGCGATCAGCCCGCTGTCGGCGAACGGTCCCACCGCCAGTGCCACGTCAAAGCCCGACCGCAACAGCCCGACCGCATCGTCGCTGAGCACGCTAACCAGGCGGACGTCGGGAAATTGCTGCAGAAAACGCGCCAGCAACGGTCCGATCAGGCTTTGCCCGAGGACATAGGGAACCGCGATCTTGACTACGCCTTGTGGCGTCGCCCGCTGGTTCTGGAGCGCGCGTTCGCCGTCGCGCAGCACCCCCATCGATCGCAGGCAATAATCGAAAAAGGTGGCGCCGTCCTGCGTCACCGTCACCGCGCGGGTCGTGCGGTGGAGCAGCTGGACGCCCAAATGCTCCTCCAGCCGCGACAGCCGCCGGCTGACGGTTGATTTGGGCAGGCCGAGCTGCTGCCCAGCGCGCGTCAGGTTTTCGGTCTCGACCACCTTGGTGAACACCATCAGGTCGCCGAGGTCGAGCATAGCGGGCAGGCTAGTCCACCGTTGCCAGGCGGGCAACAGTCCGTTGCGCGCAACCGGGCTTCCGGTGGAAGCTCCCGGCCATCACGCTTCCGGCATGATCGAGGCACGTGTCAACGCGGCCCGAGCGAAGGGGAGGAACCATGATGACACATCGCACCGCCGCGCTGCGCCTCGCGCTGCTGGGGGGCACGGCCCTGGCGTTCGCACCGCCCGCTTATGCCCAGATGGCGCAGGGCGCGGCCCAGACCAGCACCGCGCCGGTCCCCGTCGGCACCCCCGACGACGCCCCCGCGCAGAGCGCGCAATCTGACATCATCGTCACCGCGACCAGCGTCGCGCGGCGCGCTCTCGACACGCCGCTGGCGGTCACCTCGCTCGATGCGCAGCAGTTGCAGCGGACCAGCGCGATCAACCAGGCGGACATCCTCAACACCATCCCGACGATCAAGGCGGACGGCGGCGGCGGCGAGGTCGCGGCCAATGTCTTCGTCCGCGGGTTGCCGTCGGGCGGCCAGTATCAGTTCACGCCGCTGGAATATGACGGCATACCCGTTCTCTCCTCCTTCGGCCTCAATTCGTCGGCCTATGACGTCTATTACCGCAACGACCTGGGTATTGACCGGCTGGAGTTCGTCCGCGGCGGCGTGTCCAACCTGTTCGGACCCGGTTCGGTCGCGGGCCTGATCAACTATATCAGCCGCACCGGCGGCGACGAGCTGCGCGGCACGGCGCAGGTCGAGGTGGCGGAGCGCGGGCGTTACCGGGGCGATCTCGCGATCAGCGGGCCGCTCGGCAACGGCTTCTACTTCGCGGTGTCGGGCTGGTATCGGCACGATGACGGCCCGGTCCGCACCGGCCTGCCGACCAAGGGCTATCAGGTCCGCGGCAACCTCAAATACGAATGGGGCGGCCGCAACTCGATCACGCTGTCGGGTCAGTGGATCGACGACAAGGATCAGTATTACCTGCCGATCCCGCTCAACGGCGCCGACCGCAGCCGGGTCCGCGGCAACGACGGCAACCTGGTCTATCAGGTCATCACCCCCGCCGCCGCCGGGATCAGCTATGCGGTGCCGGGCGGCACGTTCACCACCCACATCACCGATGGCGTGACCGCCAAGGGTGGGCAGGTCGCGCTCGCCTTCGACACGCATTTCGGGGACTCGGGCTTCGGGCTGAACGGCCGCGGCAAATATTCGCAGTACGCGACGCGCTTCGGGCTGTGGTCCGACGGCGACGGGCTGGTCAACGTGCCCGAGACGCAGGCTGCGTTCCTCAGCAACACGACGCGCCGCGCCGCCTATGTCGAGCTGGCCGGGGCGACACCCGCGAATTCGACCTTCACCTATGCCGGCACGACGACGGTGCTGCCTGCTAATGCCCTGCTGTTCGCAAACCGGTTCACCGACCGCTACCGGCCAAACCACGATTATACCGGCGAGCTGAACCTGACGTGGAACGGCGGCACCGGCTCGATCGAGCATGCGGTGACACTGGGCGGCTTCTACGCCAATGCGTGGGCGCGCGACTTCGACGTGACGACGACCTATCTCGCCGAACTGAATGAGGAGCCGCGGCTGGTCAGCCTGACCGCGAACGGCACGGTCATCTCACGCGGCGGCGTGCTGAACGAAAGCCCGGCCGGCACCTACACCAACAACTATCATCAGGTGGAGCGCTATGCCGGGTACTTCGCCGACCAGATGAAGATCGGCGACCGTTTCAACTTCGACATCGGCGCACGGGTCGAACACCTTAACGGCTCGATCCGGCGCGAGCGCAACGCCACCACCATCCCGGTGGTGCTGGCCGGACAGTCGACCGAGCTCAACACCGTCAACTACGGCACCGGCGGCTTTCTGACCGGCAATGTCCACACCACCGAATGGGCGGTCGCGGCGGGCGCGCTCTACAAGCTGACCGATCGCGTCAGCCTCTACGTGAACGGCAGCCGCGGCTATTTCTTTCCGGAAATCCGCGCGGTGGGTTTCCAGCCCACCACCACGGCGGCGACGGTGACGGTGGCGCCGGGCACCGCCAGCTATGACGGCGAGATCATCAAGCAGGTCGAAGGCGGCATCAAGGTCGACCAGCCCTGGTTCAACTTCACCGTCTCCGCCTTCTACACCAACCTCAAGAACCGGCGACAGGTGCTGTTCATCAACAATGGGCTGGGCGGCTTCACCGAGGCGGTCAATCTGGTCGCGACGCGCAGCTGGGGCATGGAGGGCGAATTCGACCTGCGGCTGATGCGCAACCTGCACTTCAACGGCAATCTGACGCTGCAGAATGCGCGCTATACGCAAAGCCAGGCGCTGGTGAACAACATACCGTCGCCCAACACGGCGGTGATCGGCCGCGATCTGGAGCGCCAGCCCGACTTCCTCTACAATGCCGGGCTCTATTATGACGATCGCACGTTCGATGTGTCGTTCTTCGCGAATTATACCGGCGACAACTTCACGGCGAACACCAACCAGATCAGGCTCAACGGCTGGTACGTCGCCAATCTCGACGCGGGCGTGAAGCTGCGCGTGATGGGCGACCGGCATGTCCGCGTCGGCGTCAACGTCTTCAACGTCTTCAACGAGGACGCCGCTACCGAAGGCTCGCCACGGCAGGACGCCAACCAGACCGTCGGCGGTGCATATTTCGTCGGCCGCCCGGTGCTGCCGCGCCGGGTGACGGGGCGCGTCAGCTTCAACTTCTGAACGACCTTCCTCCCCTGGGCGGGCGCCTCCAGCGGGAGCGCCCGCCTGTTTTGTTTTCAGGGCCGTCCATGACCGATCTCACCGACGCCGCGCGCGCAATCCTGCGGGGCAACGACCGCCAGGGGCCGGGCGGCCGCTACACTGTCCCCAACGGACGCGTGTATCCCTTTCAGTGGAACTGGGATTCCGCATTCGTTGCGCTCGGCTTCGACACCTTCGATCGGGTGCGCGCGTGGCAGGAGGTGGAGACGCTGTTCAGCGCGCAATGGCAGGACGGATTTGTGCCCCATATCGTCTTTTGGGCCGACGATGCGGGCTATTTTCCCGGTCCGTCGGTGTGGGACACGGGCCGCGAGCCGCGCACTTCCGGCATTACGCAGCCGCCGGTCGCGGCGACGGTCGTGCGGCGGCTTTGGGACACGGCCCTTGCGGCGGGCGAGGGCGATGCCTTTTGGTCGCGGGTGGAGCGGTTGTATGATCAGCTGCTCGCCTATCACCGCTGGTTCGCGGAGGTCCGCGATCCGGAGGGGCGCGGCGTTGTGGTTGCGATGCATCCTTGGGAGACGGGGCGCGATAATTCACCCGAATGGGATGCGCCCGGTGAGCCGATCGACGTCTCGAAGGTCGGCGACTATGTCCGCCGCGATACCGGCCATCTCGACGCCAAGATGCGGCCGACCAAATTGGAATATGACCGCTATCTGGCGCTGGTGCAGTACGGCCGCGCACAGGGCTGGGATCATCATGCCATCGCCGCAGGCAATCCGTTCAGGGTCGCGGATGTCGGCATGAGCATGATCCTGCTCCGCGCCAACCGCGACCTGCGCGACCTTGGCGCGATGCTGGGCCGCGACACGGGCGCGATCGCCGCATGGATTGCGCGCGCGGAGGCGGGGATCGGCTGGCTGTGGGATGAGGCGCACGGCTGCTGGTGCTCGCGCGACCTGCTGACCGGGCGGCGTTCCGGGTTCGTGACGAGCGCCTCGTTCCTCAGCTTCTATGCGGGGCTGCGCGATCCGGCGAAGGACGCGGCGACGCTGGCGCATCTGGCCCGGATCGGCGCGCGCGTGCCGTATCTCATGCCCAGCCTCGACCCCGCCGACCCTGGTTTCCAGATGATCCGCTATTGGCGCGGGCCGGTATGGGCGGTGGTCAACTGGATGATCGGCACCGGATTGGCCGAGACGGGGCACGCCGAGCCCGCCGCGCGGGTGAAGCGCGACACGCTGGACCTGATCGCGCGCAACGGCTTCTACGAGGCGTTCAGCCCCGTCGACGGCACCGGCAGCGGCGGGGACGACTTCAGCTGGACGGCGGCGATCTGGCTGGCCTGGGTCGCTGGCGACAGGTCCGCAGTGTAGCTGCGGACGAGACCGCCGAGCCCGGCGGGCGGGAAGCGAAACGCTCCCGACCAACGGCGCGGCTTTGGCATGGCGTTTTTTTTTGCGCTACCGATCCGGATCGACCAGCGCCCCCGCCGTCCGGGCGCGGATTTGGCTCGGGCTCATGCCGGTCAGCCGCCGCACCGTCTTGTTGAAATGCTGGGCATCCGGAATGCCGACGCGCTCGGCGACACGCCATACCGGCAGGTCGGTCGCTTCGAGCAGGTAGCGGGCATGCTCGACCCTGCGCTGGAGCAGGCGATGGGGCACTGTCACGCCAAAGCGGCGGCGGAACACGCGCGCCATATGCGCCGGTCCGACCCGCGCGGCGTCGGCAATGACGGCGACGGTCAGCGGCTCGGCGAAGCGCGTGTCGATGACGCGCGCGGCGCGTTCGGCCGGATCGTCGGCGGGGCGGTCGCGGTCGCCGAGCCAGAGCAGCAGCTGCAGCAACGCCGCCGCCGCCCGTGCGCGACCGAGCGGATCGGCGCGGGCGTGGAGCGACGCAACCTCCGCGAACCGCTCGCGCGCGGCGGCGGCGTCAGGGAGGTGGAGCGGCAGCTTCAGCGCGCCGTCTGCTCGCGCCGACGTCGTGAAATGCACCACCCAGTGTCGTCCCGCAGCGGGCAGGTGGTAACTGGTCGCCAGCCCCGCCGGGCTCAGCGTCACGTCGCCGGGCGCGAGCGCAATCTCCACCCCCGCCAGCCGCATTTGCCCCGCGTAATCGTGGAGGTGGAGCGCGTGCGCCCCGCCCAGATAGCGCGTCTCGAACCCGCGATCTGCGAGCGCAAAACGCCCGGCCAGCCGGACGGCGGGCGACCGATCGACGGGGATCATAATTTCAGTCATATGCGTTTTTGTACCATGGCGATCGCCGCCAGCAGTGGCAAGGCCCGCGTCGCGGACGCATGGCAGCGGCAAGGAGAAGCACGATGCGGCTGACCGCGGAACAACAGGCCTTTTATCGGGAGCAGGGCTTCATCCACCTGCCCGGCTTTCTGACGCCCGGCGAGGCGGCGGCCTATCGCACGGAGGTGCATGCCATCGCCGCCACCACGGCAGCGCGCGATGCGACCTGGTCGAGCGTGAAGGGCGGCACCCAGCTGACGCACTGCCACGACGTGCAGTTCCGATCGGCGGCGTTCACCCGGCTGCTGGTCGACGACCGGCTGACCGGGGTGGCGCGGGACATCATCGGCCCGAACGTCCAGCTCCACCACACCAAGATGTTCGTGAAGCCGCCGGAAAAGGGCTCGCCCTTTCCGATGCATCAGGACTTTCCCTATTTCCCGCATCGCGATCATTCGATGATCGCGGTCATCTTCCATTTCGACGACGCGCCGGACGCGAAGGGTTGCCTGCGTGTTTATCCCGGCAGTCACAAACGTGGGCCGCTGCCGTTCGAAGGCAGCGATCACCATCTGTCCGAAGCCGAGTTCCCGCTCGGCGGGGCGCTGCCGATCGAGGCAAAGGCGGGGGATGCGATCTTCTTTTCCTACCTGCTCGCGCACGGGTCGGGGCTGAATGTGTCGGAGGAGCCGCGGACCACGCTGCTGGTGCAGCTGCGCGACCCCGCCGATCCGCCGCTCAAGGAAGGGCATGGCAGCCGCGGCCAGGGGATGATGCTGGTGGGCGTCGACCCGACCGCGGGGCAGTTCGCCTTTGCGTGGGAGAGCAAGGCTGCTTAAGGCGGCGCTGCTGCTGCATGCCGCGCCGGCGGCGTGCGCCGACCTTGCGCGGCTGCATTCGCCGACGCTGACGATCACCGAGGCCGTTCAGGAGGGAACGCTGTGCCGCGTTGCCGCGGTTGCACGGCCGCGGCCGGCGGCGCGGATCGGGATCGAGATATGGCTGCCGCCTGCGGCGCGGTGGAGCGGGCGTTACTATCAGATGGGCAATGGTGGTTTTGCGGGCCATGTCGATCGCCCGACGCTCGCCGCGGCGGCGGCGCGCGGCGACGTGGCGGCAGCGACCGACACAGGTCACACGGGCAATGGGTTCGAGGCGGGCTGGGCGATTGGACGGCGCGACCTTGTGGAGGACTATGCGTGGCGCTCGATTAGGATCACCAGCGACGCCGCGCGGGTGCTGACCCGGGCCTATTACGGGCAAGATGCGCGGCGGCGGTACTTCATGGGCTGTTCCTATGGCGGGCGGCAGGCGCTGGTGGCGGCGGCGCGCTGGCCCGGCGACTGGGACGGGGTGATCGCGGGGGCACCCGCGACGCGCTGGACGGTGCGGCAGCGGGGGTTCGCGGCGATCCATGCAGCACTGGCGCGCCCGGGAGCATGGATCGAAGCGGCGCAGCTGGCGACGATAATCGCCCGCCACGACACGAGCGGCCTGACGCCCGCACAGCGCGGCGGCGTCGCGGCGATCGAGCGCGCAGGCTACCCGCTGCGCCACGCCAGCGCCGCAGCGTGGGGGCAGTGGATCTACAACCGCGACGCGGCAACCGGCACACAGGCGGCGTTCGTCGCGCAAGCGCCGTCACTATGGGACGCGGCCACGCCGCCCGCCTGGGCCGAGCGGCTGTTCGCGGTTGGACCGCTGCGCGCGTTCGCGGCGAGAGGCGGCCGGGTGCTGTCCTATTTCGGAACAGCCGACCCGGTGCTGCCGTCCGGCTTTGCAGTCAGCGATGCGCGATCGGCCGGTGCACGCGCGGGTTTCTACCGGCTGTTCATGGTGCCGGGCATGGAGCACTGCCAGGGCGGCGACGCGCCGCACGCAATCGGCCAGTCGCTCCCCGCCCCCACGGGCGCAGACGACGCCGAGCATGACGTCCGCCGCGCGCTGGAAGCATGGGTCGAGCGGGGGCGCGCGCCGGCGCGGCTGATCGCGACCCGACCGGGTGACGCGACGCAGATGGTGGTGCTGTCGCCCGCGCGGTTGTAGCGCACCGCGATGATCGACGTGAACACCGCCACCGCCGCCGAGTTCGATGCGCTGCCCGCGCTGAAAGGCCACGGATATGAGATCGTGCGCTATCGGGAGGAACGCGGACGCTTCACCGCGCTGCGTCAGCTCGACGAGGTGCCGGGGCTGGTGGGCAAATGGGACGCCGCCGCAGCCGACCTTTCGCCGCTCTGACCGTCGAAGCCGACGAACACGGCCGTCTCGCCGACCGGCCGGCGTTCCGACACTACCGCGTTGGCAGCGAAGCCGTCGTCGGGCCAGCCAAGCGCGATGCTCTTCATTATCACCTGATCGGCGGCGATGCCGGCATGCTCGCGCACCACCGGCGACTGCATGATGCCCTGGCTGTTGATCACCGCGCCCAGCCCGCGCGACCAGGCGGCGTTGACCAGCGCGGTCGCCACCGCGCCGCAGTCGAACGCGGTGTCGTCGCTGTCCGCGAGGTCACGATCATAGGTGATGATGACACAGACCGGCGCGTCAAACTGGCGAAAGCCGCGCAGCACCCAATCCTGCCGCGCCGCGGCGTCGTCGCGCGCGATGCCCATCGCGGTGAAGAGCTGTTTGGCAACGCCGATCTGGCGCTCACGATGCGACCCCGCGAACGCCGTGCCGGTGCGGAACTCGCGGCTCTGCGGCACGCCCGCAACCATGCGCTCGGTGTTGCCCGCGCGGATGCGGTCGAGCGCCGCGCCGGTGATGACGTAGAAATGATAGGGCTGCGTGTTCATCGATGACGGCGCGCGCATCGCCAGCGTCAGCACCTCCTCGATCAGCGCGCGCGGCACGGGATCGGACTTGTAGCCGCGGATGCTGCGGCGGCCGAGGATGACGTCGTCAAAGTCCATGCCCCGCGCCCTATCGCCGGGCCGCGGCGCTGAACAGACTACCAGGCAGAGGAAAAGCACATCCGAAGCGTCCGCGGCTGCAGCGGCGTGCGCTGGTCGCGCAGCGCGAAGCCGGCGGGGTTGCCAAAGGCGAAACGGTCGGCGCGGCTGTCGAGCAGGTTATCGACGCGCAGCGACACCGCATAGCGGCCGCGGCGCAGCCCCGCGGCGGCGCTGGCGAGCACGTAGCCGCCCTGGCGGATGTCGAGCAGGTCGCCCGTGCCGAGCACCGATGGTCCGGCATAGGTCAGCGTTGCCGTCATGCTCGGCGCGTAGCGGCGCGCGCCGGGCAGCGCGTAGCTGACCTCCGCATAGCCGGCCAGCGCAGGCGTTTCGGGCAGGCGCCGGTTGCTCCGCTGCGACTGCGCGGCGATCGCGCCGGTGACCATGTTGGCGGTATAGAGCCCCGATCCAGCGAGCCTCAGCCCGGCGATCGGCTGCCAGTCGAACGCGGCCTCAACGCCGCGGATGATCGCGTCGCCGATATTGGCGGTATAGGGCTGACCGCGGCGGCTGAGCAGATCGGCCTGGATGTCTCGCCAGTGCGCGTCCGACACGCTGAGCGACAGCTGGACACTGCGCGGCGAACTCTTCAGGCGGCGCAGCCCGATCTCGTTGACGTTGATCGAGTCGGCCTCAAAATTGGCGACACGGCCGACCCCGCGGGCGACCGCCAGTCCACCGGTGCGGAACCCGGTCTGATGCCGCGCGAACACCGCCAGCCCGGGCGCGACCCGCCACGACAACGCGACGGTGGGATCGACACGGCTGGTCTTCTGGCCTTTGACATAGGGGGCGGCACGCGGGATCTGCGACGGCTCGCTGTCGACGCGGGCGATGGTGTAGCGCGCGCCCAGCGTGACCGACAGATCGCGGAAGAACGTCACCGTCCCCTCTCCGAACGCCGAGCCCGCGCGCGTGACGTTGCGCACGCCGATAATGTCGGCCTCGCTGCCCAGCGATCCGGCCGAGCGGAACAGCACCGAGCGGTCGTCGATCAGCGTCGCACCGATCAGCCACGAACGGCCGCTCGCCGTCGAGCGCGACAGCCGCAGCTCCTGCGACAGCAGCAGCTTGGTGGTATCGACGTGCGACGTGACAGTGGGCGACGTCCCGGCCGGCGTGGCGTCGAACACCTCCGACGTATCGTAGGCGGAGACGCCGGTCGCCGCGACGAAGTGCAGGTCGCTGTCCCAGGTCTTTTCGATCACGGCGCGGCCGAAGTGAAAGTCGCCGTCGAACGGCTGAGCGATGACGGCGCGCCGGGTCAGCGGACCGACGCCGGCCTGCGCGTATTGACCGTCGCGCGCGCGCACCGCCTGCAGCGCCCCGCCCGCTTCGATGTGCCAGCCGTCGCCGGGCGCCCAGGCGAGATTGACCCGTCCGCCCGCCGTATCGCTGTCGTTGACGTGGCGCACCCGGCGGCTGGCGTCGTTGAGATAGCCGCCGTCATGCACGACGTAACCGACCGCGCGCACCGCCAGCCGATCGTCCGCCAGCGGCAGGTTGAGCATCGCTGCCAGGTCGCCGCCGGGCTCCCCCGATCGAATGGCGCTCACCCCGGCATCGATCGATGCCTCGACGCGCCCGAGATCAGGCGGATTGGAGCTCAGACGCACGACACCGCCGATGCTGCCGGCGCCGTACAGCGTACCCTGCGGCCCCTCCATCACCTCGACGCTGCGCAGGTCGTACAGCCGCAGCCCGGGATCGGGACCCGACGCGCTGAGCTGGACGTCGTCCAGATAGACGCTGACCGTCGACAGCGTGGTGCCGTTGAAGCTGCTGTCGGCGACGCCGCGGATGAACACCTTGTTGCGGCCGGGGCCGAGCTGCGTGCTCTGCATCACCGGCAGGATGCGGGCGAGATCGCTGGGCGCCGCGGCCGCCCCCCCGGGCAGCGTCGGGGCTCCCGCCAGCCGCGTCAGCGTGCCGGGATAGGCGAGGAGCGTGATGCGCTGCTTGCTGGCGGTGACGACAACGTCGCCGGTCGCGACCTGCGGCGGCGGCGCGGCGCGCGGCCGGGCGTGCGCGACCGGCGCCGGCACGATGCGAAAGCCGATACCGGGCACCGACACGGCGCGGAATCCGGTGCCCGCGAGCAGCCGTTCCAGCGCCACCCGCACCGTCAATCGCCCCGCCACGGCGCGGGTGCGCACCTGGCGCAAGCCCGGTTCGGTACTGATGATGTCAACCCCGGCCGCGCGGCTCAGCGTCATCAGCGCGAGATCAAGCGTCGTCGGGGGCAGCGAGACGGCGACGGGAGCCTGCGCGGCCGCGGGCGAGGGCACGCCCGCCCCTGCCGCCATGATGGCAATCAGCGCGGCCGCGGTCAGGTCAGCGCGGTGTCCTATTATCCTCCGACAGAACCCACCGCTTGCCGTCACGCCGCCATGTCGCCCCGATCAACCCGGCCAGATGCGGTACATCGCGCTCGGCTGTTCCCGAAAGGCGGAGTATGCCGGTAAACGGCCGCAGCGACAAGTCGCCCGCCATTGTCACCTGGGTTCCCAGCCGCCGTTGCAGCGCGGCGGCGACGTCGTCGAGCGGCACACCGTCAAAACTGAGCACGCCCGCCTGCCAACCGCCGACGGTGGCGGGCGCGACCGCCGCGCGCAGCGCCGCACCGGTGCGGCGGTCGATCGTCAGCGCGTCGCCACGCTGCAGCACCACCGACCGGTCTGTACCCTGCAGGCCGACAGAGCCATCGGCGACCGCTATCACCAGCGTGCGCCCGGTCAGCGCCACGTCAAAGCGCGTGCCGAGATCGCGGATGGTCTGGTCGCCCGCGCGCAGCACGAACGGGGCGGCGGGGTTGTGCGCGACACGCAGCATCACCTCACCGCGATCGAGCTGCGCCGAACGGCCGCCCCGGTCGACCGTGATCGCGGTGCCGCCGTTCATCGCGATTTCCGACCCGTCGGCGAGGGCGACCGTGCGATGTCCACCGTCGCGCGTCGCATAGACCTGGCCGCCGCCGGTCGCGACCGGCAGCGGCAGCACCGCAAGCGCCAGGGCGGCGGCGATGCCCGTCCCGCCCGCCGCCCACCACCAGCGGCGCGCCGCCGGTGCGTCATCATTCGCCGCGACCAGCAACGGCTCCACCGCGGGGAAGCGAACCTCCGCCAGCAGCCGATCGGTCCGCGCCACCAGATCGAAGGCCGCGGCGTGCGCATTATCCTCCAGCCAGGCGATGAACGCCGGCCAATCGGACGCAGCCATGCTGTCCTGGCGCAGCTGCCAGGCGATCGCCTGGTCGACAATCGTCGCATCGGTCGTCACGGGTTTTGATCCCCTCCGCTATCCTGACGACGCGGTGCGGGCATATCCGCAGCATGTGCCTGCACCCGATCGTGAATTATCCGCATCGCGCGCTGCAGCAGTTTTTCAACGCCGCTGACGCTGATCCCCAGTTCATCGGCAATTTCGCGCTGGGGGCGACGGTCGATGCGGAATAGGCGCAGTGCGGTCGCCATCCGATCGGGCATGGCGTCGATCACAGCCTGGACGCTGCGCATTTCGTCGCGCGCGACCAGGATGCGCTCCGCGTCGGGCAGCTCGCCGGCGCCGGGTTGCACCTCCAGCCAGCCGGTGTCGCGCGCGGTGCGGCGCGCGGCTGCGATGCGGCGATCGGTCGCAGCGTTGGCGGCGGTGCGGTAAAGAAAGGCGGCGGGCTGCGCGATCGGCTGGTCGGCCAGTCCGTCGAGCTTGAGCCAGAGGTCCTGATACGCGTCTTCCGCCTCTTCGCGGCTGCCGAGCCGCGCAGCCAGCAGGCGCAACAGCATCGGGCGTTCGGCCAGGAAGACGGCGCGCAGGCCGCCCGCACCTTCTTCCGGCGACGTCACGCGGCGAAGACCAGCCCCGCCGCCGCCGCGACCGCCACGACCGGCAGCGTGCCGAGCGCCTCCGCCTCGACAACCCGCGCCGCGGCGATGGCGTCTCCCGCCGGCGCATCACGGCCAGGGTGGCACATGACGAGGTGGACCGCGCCCGGGCGGCGGAGGAAGCGGGGAAAGAGCGCGCCGTAATCGCCGGCGAAATCATAATGCCCGGAAAAGCCGTCATTGCAGCGTAGACCATGTGCTGCGACGGCGCGGGCGAAGCCGCGGGAGTGGAAGGCGCTGCCAATCGCCTTGCCGCGGAACGGTCGCGCCAGCATGCCCGCCACGGTGTCGGTGCAATCGCGCAGCCAGGCATCGGGTGCACGCTGCGCCGTCTCCGCCAGCACGATGTCACGCACACCGGGCAGTGCATGCGCATGCTGGTGGCCGTCGACGAAGTCGGGCGCGCGGCCCATCGCGGCCGCAAAGGCATCGAACTGCGCCGCCACCTCCGCCGCGATTTCCGCCAGCGGCAACCGTCCGCGCATCGCCGCCCAGGTCAGCGGATCGATGCGGGGCAGCACGCCGTCGGGCGCCAGCATCGGCGTCGCCGTCAGCGGCCGCTCGCCGGTCAGCGTCAGATGGAGCCCGATCTGCGCGGGCCTGTCGATCCGGCGCAGCAGGGCGGCATCGGCGGGCCAGCCGGGCATGGTCGTCATGCAGCTGGTCGCGTTAAGCTTGCCCGCGCCGAGGAGGTCCGCGATCGTCTCGCTCACCCCGTGCGACAGGGCGAAATCATCAGCACACAGGATGAGGTGCGGCTGTCGCGAAGCTTCCGGTCTCGCCGCCACGTTCCCGCAACTCCCTGCTCATCAGCCGCCGCCGCGCCAGCCGCCCGGCGAGGAAGCGGTAGAAGAACCAGTCGCCCGCGCCCAGCCCCGCGGCGACATAGAACAGGCGTTCGAGCGGCTGCCAGCGCGTCTGGGGCCGGTCACGATCGCGCGGCGAGGGCACGCACCATAACGCGTGCGAGTATAGCATCGTGCCGCGGGCGAGCAGGCGGTGGAAGACCTCGTGATCCTCGAGGATGAAGTCCCAGACCATAGGATCGAAGCCGCCCGCTGCGCGCAGCGCGGCGGTGTCGAAGCACTGGCCCGCCCCGCCCGCATGGCACAGACGCGGCAGCAGCGCACCCGCGGCGACGATCTTCACCGATTCCACTCTGCAAGCTGCAGCGGACGCGCCGGGTGCAACGAAGAACGCGCCCGCGGCGACGCAGCCGGCGCGGGCGAGCAGCCGCCCCGCCTCGCGCAGATAACCCGCAGGATAGATGGTGTCGGCGTCACAGGTCGCCACGTAGCGGGTGCCCACCGCCGCCAGCCCGGCGGCGAGCGCGGACACCTTGCCCGGGCGCCGCTCGGTGATCAGCCGCACCGGGAGGCCGTGCGCCTGCACGGCGGCGAGCGCGACGGCAGGGCTGGCGTCGGTCGAACCGTTATCGACCAGCACCAGTTCGAAGCGCTCGGTCTGGTCCGCGAGGCTGGCGATCGTCGCGGCGAGATAATCCTGCTCGTTGAAGAACGGGATAAGGACTGTCCAGCACGGCCGCCCGTGCGCCGCGGTGACAAGCGCGCCGCTCGCGCGATCCGGATCAAGATACATCTGCGTGCCCCGGACGTCGCGATCAGCTCGGCTGAAAACCGCGCAAGCCGTGCAGATACTGCATCTGGACGCCGATCACCGTGACGCCGCTACCCGCCTCGATCGACGCCTGGTCGAAATGCGGTCGCGAACGGCCGATCGCGCGGTGGCCGGCAAAGCCGATGCCGTCATTCCACATCGAGAAGCTGTCGCGGCCCGTCCGGTTGTGACGCAGCAGCAGCGCGTAGCGGCCGGGATGCGGCACGCGGACACAGACCGACGCGGCGCCGGCGGCGGCAGGATGCGTGCGGACACGGCGAAAGGTCTTTCCCGCCGCGACAAGCGCGGTGTCGTCGGCGAGGAAATCAGCCTCGTTGTTGGGATAAAGCTCCGCCCACAGCTCGCCCGAACGATCGCGCAGGCCGGAGACGTTGACCTGGATCGCCGGTCCCTGGCCGCTGCGACAGGCGGCGGCGTCCTCGTCCAGAACATGCGCGGGCACTGGCGAGGCATGGGTGAGGGCGATCAGGGCGACGGCGAAGAGCTGGGCGGCGAGCGCGGCACGAAGCATGGCAATAGTCCCGGTTAACACTTTCTCAACCATCAGACGACGCGGGCCGCGCCGACCCGCACATCGAAATGTCAGCGCTGATGCAGACGATCGCGGCGGACGTAGACAAGCAGATGCGCGTCTTCCCGCGGCGCGGTGAGGACGCGCTGATACTTCGCCGCCAGCACCGCCGCGACCAGCGGCTGCGTCTGCGGGTTCCACGGTGCCATCGGCTCGTCCATCGTGACGATCACCGGCGGTCCCCGGGCGAGAATGCGGCGGACTTCCGCCGCCTCGTCGACGCCCGTCGCGCCGCGCTCCGGATCATAGGCGAGCGTCGATGGAAAGGCATAGGCGGTAGGGACGCAGGCGTCGGCGAGCAGGTACAACACGGCATCGCCGGCGAAGACATAAGGGCACTCGCTGCCGTCATACGCCTTCATCACCTGGGCCACCGACCGCGCCGATGACGCCTCGGTCGGCACCAGCAGCACCCGCGCGACGAACAGGATCAGGCCATAGCCGAGCAGCGCCGCCGCCCATCGGATCTCCCCGCGCAGCGCCGCGCCCGCAATCATCGCCAGCGGCACCATCAGCGGAATGGCGTAATGATCGAAGAACGCGCCGATCATCGCAAACGCGATGCCCGCCGCGAGCAGCCAGCCGAACGCGATATTTACTGCGGGGGGCCGCGGGGTGCGTCGCCACATGGCGACCGCGGCGACGACGAAGGGGAGCAGCTGCGCGCCCGTCCCCGCCAGCCGCGCGGCGATCTTCATCGCGGGATAACCGCGACGCATCGACACGGAGGTGAAATTGGCGAACCAGAAGGCATCGAACGCGGCGGGACCGTGCAGCGTGTAGGCCAGAGCGGCGAGCGCGGTCGGGAACAGGCCGAGGCTCGCCCATAGCAGCGCCGCCGCCGCCAGCGTTACCGGGCGCATCCCTGCACGGTGCGCGTACCACATGTGCGCGAGGCCGAAGAACGCGCCTTCGACGGCGGGGGTGTATTTGGTCTGTACGGCCAGTCCCGCAAGCAGACATGCCGCGATGCCGTTAGTGGCAATTGCGCCGCCTGCGCGTCGCGCCGCGAGATCAGGAAGGCGCAGCGTCAGCACGCCGGCGCCTCCCATGAACAGGTTGTAGAAGACCGGCGACTGGCCGCCGCGCCCGCTCAGCAGCGACAGCCACAGGATGTAAGCGAGCCCCGCCACCGCCGCGCTCGCCGGACCCGCCCCAAGCCGGCGGCTACCGTGCGCGATCAGCCAGGCGGTGACGGCGGCGAACAACGTCGCGGCGAGCTGATACCCCCAGATCGCGTCGCCGGGCAGCAGGCGGATCGCGGCGAAGATCAGGAACAGCCCGACCGGCTTGCGGTCCCACAGATCGAGATAGGGCCACGCCCCGTGACGCATGCGGTCCCCGACGAGCAGATAATATTGCTCATCGACATGGATGATCGGATTGCCGAAATCGCGCGCGCGCAGCATCACCGCCCAGACCAGCAGCAGCACGAATAATCGCCATCCGGCCGGTACGCGCGCACGCCAGGGTGCCGCGCGATTCCCCGGCATCACCGGCCTTTCAGCGGGTGGCGGGAGTCAGCATGGCGGGCCGGAGGCGGCCCAGCATCGCCCGCAGGGTCGCGACGGGCGCCAGCACGGCGACCAGGCGCCGGACAGCGGGAACCGCGCGCGCGATGGCGTCGTCGATCGCGCCGTCGCCCCGCGCCCGCACGAACCGCGTCAGCCCGGCCGTGATTGCGACCCACAGCGCCGCATGTGCCGCAGTGGCACCCAGCGCGGCGGCGGCGAAACCGTCCTCGACCACTGCCGCGGTTTGCAGATGGAGGACGATCAAGACGACGCCGACCAGCATCGCCGCGCCGCCCGCACGACGCCGCGGCGGCACGCCGACCGCCGCCGCCAGCCATGGCAGCAGCAGGCAGAACAGCGCCGCCTCGATCCGTGCGAGCAGCGCTGCCGCGGCGCCGTCGCGCAGCGTCGCGTCCGCCGCCCCGTCATGCGCCAGCGCCCACAGCCCCGCGCCGCCCAGCCGGTCGAGACGGTGGCGCAAATTGCCGGGCACCAGGTCGAGCATCGGCGGCTGGCCGTGGAGCATCATGCCGGTGAAGGCGAGCCGCTGGGTCGAGCCGTCGGCGCGCGTCTCCAGGCTGGAGCCCTCGCCCAGCAGCAGCGCGACATGGCCGCGTCCGTCCGACTGGATATGGGCGCTGCCCGCGGTCAGCACCGTCGCGCCGCGCCGCACTAGCACGCCGGTCAGCTCGCCCGGGGCAGGGCCGGCGCCCTCCGCCATCAGCGTCGTGTCGGCGTCAAGCGGGACCGGCTCGCGCAGCGGCACCGCGACGCCGTGGCTGCCGGTGACCAGCTCGGTATAGAGCCCGTCCAGGCTGCGCTCGCCGAGCGGCCGCAGCGCCAGTCCGTTGACCAGCAGCGCCCCCGCCGCCAGCGCCGCCAGCAGCGTCGGTGCGGCCAGCGCGCGCGCCGGCGACATCCCCGCCGCCGCCAGCATCTGCCACTCGCCGCGCCCCGCCAGCGTCCTGACCGAAAACGCTACGGCGACCAGCACCGCGACCGGGATCGCGATCGCGAGATGTTCGGGCACCAGATCGAGGCTGAGCCGCCACAGCAACCGACCGGGCATGTCGGCATGCTCCAGGTCGGCGGTCAGCCGCGGCGCATTCTCCAGCGTCATGATCGTCACGACGACCCCGATCACGCTCAGCATGCGCAGTCCGACCAGGCGGAACAGGTAGCGGTCGATCGCGCCCGGCCGCCAGATCGCAACCCGGCGGGTCAGCCGATCCATCGCTCGGCTCATGCCCGCTCCTCCCGTGTCGCCAGCTGCGCCGCATGCGCGACCGCGCCGACCAGCAGATGCGCGCCCACCGTCAAGCTCGCCAAGGTCGCGATCGCGTCGGCGACGCCGCCCGCCCGGCCAAGCAGGAAGGTGGCGAGACCGGCGAACAGAATGTCCTTGTTCGACACCAGCGGCAGCCGCGTCACCATCTGGCGCAGGGTCGCCAATGCCATCCACGCCGCCAGCGGCACGCTAGGCAACAGCAGATGCCATGTGAGCGCCGACAGGCCGATGTGCAGTGCGATGCGCAGGCAATGGATCGCGAACACCGCGCGCAACTCGCGCGCGGGCAGCGAGAACACCGCCCGGCGGAACAGGAACAGCGCGAGCGAGATCGCGACCACCACGGCGACCGAGCCGACGAACGCCTCCGCGCCCGGCCGGTCGGCGAAGTGCGCCAGCATCGGTGCGGTCGCCGCCATCATCGCCAGGGTCGCGACGTTGCCAGCGACCGCCGAGAGCACGGCCACATCCTTGACCGCGCCGAAGGGCGAGCCGCTCATCGCGACATGCCGTCGCGCCCACAGGTAGAATTGCGCATCCCCGGCATAGCCGAATAACAGCTCGTTCGAGACCTCCTTTCGCAATAGCGCGAGCAGGCCGGTCCCCGGCAGCCGCCACAACCGCCGGAAGATCAGCCAGTCGCACGCGGGTGTCGCCATATAGGTGAGCACGAACGCCGCCCAAAAAGCGGGCGAGCCGGTCGCCGCCTCCGCCAGCCGCGCGATGCCGCCGCCGCCGAGTTGGCGCGCGACGACGATCAGCACCGCGACCGACAGCGCCGCCCCCGCCCAGGTCGCCAGCCGCTCGCGCCAGTCGGGTGCGGCGTTGCCGGTGGCGGCGGGAAGCGGGTCGGCGGGTCCGACCAGGGTATAGGCGGCGGTGCTCAAAGGACGTGACTCAATGCTGGAGATGCGGAACGGCGTGCGCGGCCGGTAACGGCGCTCGCTGGTCGGCGAGGAGGTCGCGATAGCGCGAGGCCGTCCGCCCGCGCGCCAGCGACCGGATGGTGGCGGCGATGCTGCGGCAGACACGTGCCGAACCGGCATCGCCAGGATGGACGCCGAGGCGCATCACGCGCGGTCCGGGCAGCAACCGTGCCAGCGTCGCGACGGCCAGCGACGATTGTTCGCGCGCGCAGGTCCGCGTCGCCCAGGTGATGACGGGGGAGCGCGCCAGCACCGCGCCGTCGGCCGGGCGCCAAACCTTGCCGTGATCCTCGGCGAGCGGCAGCCGCGCGCCGGCCAGCGCCTGCTTCGCGCCCGCGCCGTACAGCCAGGCGGGCGCGACGAACCCCGCCACCGGCTGCCCGCTCAGATCCTCGATCAGCGTCCGCCCCGCGGCGATCCGTGCACCCGCCTCGGCCGCATCAAGTCCCAGGAACTCGCCCTCGCCCGCGGTCATCCGCTTCGCCTTGAACCGCGCCCAGGCGGTGCGGTGCGCGCTATCGTCGCGATGGAAATAGCCGTGGAGGAACAGCTCCGTACCCGCCTCCGCCCATGCCCGCAGCCGCCGCGCGAAGGCGGTACCCGGCCGGATTGGCGCCGCGCCCCAGTGATTGGGCACGACCAGCATCGCCACCGGCGCGCCCGCCGACGCCTGCTGCAACAGATCATACAGGCGTGCCGTCTCGTCCTCGAACCGCGGCGAGACGTCGTGGATCGACAGCAGCAGCCGCCGGGTCAGCGCCGGTTCAGCGGGGGTGGTCGAAACGCTCATCTGTATCCCTGACGCCGCCGACCGCCATGACCCGCAGCATGCTGAACCAAAGTTTAATTGAAACGGGTGCGGTTCTGGCCGACCGGTGTCGTCACAGCCATGAAGCGCATCTGTCCGGAGCCGTCGTGACCGTTTTTGCCCCGTTGCCGCCGGTCGTGAGCGTGCGGCCATGAAGATCGTCGACGTCTGCGCCTTCTACACGCCCCACGGCGGCGGGGTTAAGACCTATGTCGACCGCAAGCTCGCCGCGGGTGCGGCGGCGGGGCACGACGTGACGGTGATCGCGCCGGGCGCGCGGACGCAGGTCGAGGAGCGGTTTCCCGGCGCGCGCATCCACTGGCTCGCCTCGCCCGCGCTGCCGTTCGACCGGCGCTACCGCTATTTTCACAACGAGGCCGTGCTCCACCGCGCGCTCGATGCGGTGCGGCCCGACATGGTCGAGGCATCCTCTCCCTGGGCGAGCGCGTCGATGGTGGCGCGCTGGCCGGGGTCGGTGCCCCGCGCGTTGATCATGCACGCCGATCCGATGTCAGCCTATGCCTATCGCTGGTTCGGGGGGCTGGCGAGCATCAGCCTGATCGATCGCGGCTTCGCACGCTATTGGGAGCATCTCCGCCGGCTGGACGAGGGCTATGACCTGATCGTCAGCGCCAGCGACAATCTGACCGCGCGGCTGCGTGCCGGGGGCATCGCGGGAGCGACGACCATCCCGATGGGGGTGGAGCCCGGCGCCTTCTCTGCACGGCACCACGATCCCGCCCTGCGCGCGGCGCTGCTGCGGCGTTGTGGACTCGGGCCCGACGGCGTGCTGCTGCTCGGCGTCGGGCGCTATTCGCCGGAGAAGCGCTGGGGGATGGTGATCGACGCGGCGGTGGCGGCGGGGACGAAGCGGCCGGTGGGCCTGCTGCTGGTCGGTGACGGCCGTGGGCGGCGCAGCCTGCTCATGCGCGCCGCGGGATCGCCGCATGTCGTGATCGGCGAGGCGGTGCGCGACCGGGCGGAGATGGCGCGCGTGATGGCGAGCGCGGACGCGCTGGTCCATGGCTGCGAGGCGGAGACCTTCTGCATGGTCGCGGCCGAGGCGCGCGCCAGCGGGCTGCCGCTGATCGTCCCCGACCGCGGCGGCGCGGCGGATCACGCCGTCTCGCCGGCCGACCGCCGCTACCGCGCTGGCGACGGCGCGGCGCTGCGCGATGTGATGATCGCGGCGGCGTCGGGCATCGGGGTGCGCAACCGGCCGGTGCGGTCGGATCGCGTCCGGACGATGGACGATCACTTCGCCGAACTGCTGACGATCTATGGCAGGCTGCGCGGGGAGCGGCGGCTCGCGGCCTGAGCGATGCCGATGACTGACGACGATCCGTTGCTTGGCAGCGTCGCGGTGCTGGGCAGCGTCAACATGGACGTGGTTGTTGCGGTGGCACGCTTCCCCGAACCCGGCGAGACGATCTCGGCGGCGGCGGTTACGCGCCATCCCGGCGGCAAGGGTGCGAACCAGGCGGTCGCCGCGGCGCGCGCGGGTGCGGCCGTCCGCCTGATCGGCGCGGTCGGCGACGATGCGGACGGCCGGGCGCTGATGGGGATGCTGCAGGCCGAGGGAATCGACGCCGATGACGTGCGGGTCGTCGACGCGCCCACGGGTGTTGCCTATATTCTGGTCGACGCAGCCGGAGAAAACCAGATCGTCGTGGCGAGCGGCGCCAACGCGCTGGTGGGCACACCGCCGCCCGTGCGCGCGGCGGTGCTGCTTGCGCAGCTCGAGTCGCCGGTGGAGGCTGTGCTGACCTTCTTCGCCGCGCGGCCACCCGGGGCGACCACCGTCCTGAACGCGGCGCCGTTCCGTCCCGATGCGGTGCGCTGTCTCGCGTCGGCGGACGTGGTGATCGTCAACGAAACCGAGCTGGCCGGGTTTGGAGGTTGCGAGACGGCGCCATGGTCGCCGGAGCAGGTGGCCGCTCTCGCGCGAACGCTCCTGACCCGCCCCGGCCAGCGGATCATCGTCACGCGCGGTGCGGCGGGCTCGGTCACCGTCGACCGGGGCGGCGTTTTGCTGTCGCCCGGCGTAGCGGCGAGCGTGGTGGACACGACCGGCGCGGGCGATTGCTTCTGCGGCTATCTATGCGCCGGGCTGGCTGCGGGCACGCCGCTCGCCCCGTCGCTCGCGGTCGCGCATGCGGCGGCGGCGCTGGCGGTGGGCCGGGCGGGGGCGGCGCCGTCGATGCCGCGGATGGCGGAGGTGACGGCGTCGGTTCCCGGTACGGTCTCGACGACCAGCCCGGCGGCGGCGGGCAGGTCCAGCACATCCTCGTAGAACCAGCGCGTCTGTTCGGCGTCGCGGCAACGAAAGGCCATATGGTGGATGCCGCCGAGCGGGACGGCGGCGGGCATGCCGGTCATTGTCACCAGCGGCGCGCGTTGGACCAGTGGTTGGTGACCGGCGAGGCAGTGGGTATCCACATCGACCGCGCCATGCTTGCGAACGGCGTCTATCAAACGGCGCGACCCCAGCCGATCACGCGAGGCCGCGGCTGGACGGGTTTTTAGCGTTCATGGCGCGCCCTACGCCAAGCAATGTCGCGTCTGCGCGCGTTCGTGAATGTGGCAAGCAGCCCACTCTGATGGTGTCATGATCGATTGCCGCTTGCCGTGCGTTGAGGTGGCTGCCGTCGTGGGTAAATCACTCGCACGGAACACGTTCGGATACCGACAGGAGTCCAGAATATCCCGAACAAGAAGGCTTGAACGCCGACGACATAATCGTCACCGACCGGCTGAACGGAAGGATCAGCCGTCCTCGGGACTACGCCGCCGAAAGCCGGGCGCTCGAAGCGTTGGCGAAGGAGCTGGCGGAGCATCCTGAGAATCTGCTTCAAAAGCTGGCCGATACGATCGTTCAGCTCGGTATCGGGGATTCTGCCGGTGTCAGCATCGAAGAGGTGGCGGAAATACGCCGGTTTCGTTGGGTAGCCCTCGCCGGTGTCTGGAGCCAGCTGCGTGGCAGCACCATCCCGTTCGACGCCAGCCCCTGCGGATTAGCGGTTCGGCGCGACCAGCTGCTGCTGATCGAAAGCCCGGAAAGATTCTTTGCAGAGGCGCAGGTCGAACCGCTGATCCGCGAAGGACTCCTGGTGCCGTTTCATGTGAGCGGCAGACCGGTCGGAACGCTCTGGATCAATCTGCACAGCGCCGACCGTAAGTTCGACCGTGAGGACGCGCGCCTGCTCCAAGGGCTCGCCCGGTTCGCGTCGGCGGGATACCAGATGACACTCGCCCTCCATTCCGCCGAGGCGGGCAGACTGGCAAGCGACACACGTCTTCGGGCCTTGGCTCATGCCAGTTCGGACGTGTTTTACATCATGCATTCCGACATGCGCGAACTGCGTGAATTGGCGGGGGGGCGACTTCATTGCTGATGCCGCCAGCCCAAGTCGCGACTGGCTCCGCGATTACATCCCGCCCGAAGATCACGCGCGGACTCTCGAGGCAATCCGTCGAGCAATTGAGACCAAGGGTGTGTTTGAGCTTGAGCACAAAGTTCGCCGCGAGGACGGGGAGATTGGCTGGGCAATGTCGCGCGCTATTCCGATCCTCGATGCCGCTGGCGAAATCGTGGAATGGTTCGGCGCGGCGAGCGATATCACGGCGCGCAAACAGGCCGAGGTCGCGCAGCGTGAGAGCGAGGCTCGGCTGGCGGCTGAGTTCGAGAGCGTGCCGGTCGGCCTCGCCGTCATCGACATGGACGGCAAAGTCGTGACGGCCAACCAGCAATACAGGCGATTCCTGCCCCACGGAACGCTCCCTTCCCGTGATCCAGGCGTCTTAGATCGATGGCGGGCCTGGGATGCGGAGGGGCGTCCGCTCGAACCCGGGAACTTTCCCGGCGCGCGCGCCATCCGGGGCGAGCGCGTCGTGCCCGGTCAGGAGATGCTTTACACGTCTGACGACGGTCGCGAGGTTTGGACCAGCGTCGCATCGGTGCCGATCCACGATACGAACGGGCAGGTCACGGCACAGGCCAGCGTCATCAGCGACATTGACGACGCCAAGCGGACCGCGGATGCGCTGCGCGAAAACGAACTCAAATATCGTTCGTTGTTCCAGTCGATCGACGACGGCTATGCGTTGATCGAGTTCCTGCCGGACACCGATGGCCAGCAGCCGGACTTTCGCTTCGTGGAGGTCAACGACGCGTTCGAGCGGCAGACCGGCAACCAGAACGTCACCGGCAAATTGGGCAGCGAGATCAACCCCGGCGACGACGCCGTCTGGATCGAGACGTTCAGCGAGGTCGCGCGCACCAACACGTCGAAGCGCTTCGAAATTCATCACCAGCACACCGGCCGCTGGTACAATGTGTTCGCGACCCGCGTCGGAGGCGATGAACGCCGACAGGTCTGTGTCGTCTCCGCGGACACTACCGAGCGGAGGAGTCGCGAGGCGGCGCAACGCGACAGCGAGCAGCGTTTCCGCGCGCTGGCCACCACGGGGGCGGCTTCCATCTATCGGATGAGCCCCGACTGGCGGCTGATGTTCGAGCTCGACGGCGGTACGCTCGCGGCTACGGCCAATCCCAATGAAGACTGGATAGAGAAGTACATTCCCGAGGACGATTTGCCAGCTGTCCGCGACGCGATCAGCCAAGCGATCCGTACCAAGTCGATGTTCGAGCTGGAACATCGCGTACGCCTTGCCGATGGCGGTGTGGGCTGGGTGCGGTCGCGCGCGGTGCCGCTGCTCGACGAGCAAGGCGAGATCGTAGAATGGTTCGGTGCCGGCAGCGACGTCACCGAACGCCGCGAAGCGGTAGAGCGCCTGCGCGACAGCGAGGCGCGGTTCCAAGCGCTGTTCGCCGCGTCGCCGGTACCGTTCATGGTGCTGGACCCGAACCCGCCGGATTTCATCATCACCGCGGCGAACGAAGCTTATTTCGCCGCGACGCTGACGACGCCGGAAACGCTTGTCGGCCGGCGGCTATTCGACGTCTTCACCGACGATCCGCGCCGCCCGGGTCAGCTCGGGTCGGAAGCGCTTGCCATCTCGCTAAATAAGGTTCTCGCGACGGAAAGCACCGATGCGATGGAGCGCGTGCGCTACGATCTCGCGACTCCCGAGGGGTTCGAGCCGCATTGGTGGCTGGCCACCAACGCGCCGCTGCTCGGCGCGGACGGCAACGTCACCGCCATCATCCACCAGGTCGACCGGCAGACCGAGCGCCACTATGCCGAGGAGGCCGAGCGGGAGCGCGAGGAAGGGCAGGCGTTCCTGCTCAAACTCAGCAACGCCCTGCGCCCGCTGGCGGACACCGGCGAGATCACCGAGGCGGCGACCCGGCTGCTCGGCGAACAGCTTAGCGCCAACCGGGTGTACTACGTTCAGTGGCCGGCTGGGGCCGATTACGGGGAGGTCACACGCGACTACGCGACGCCCGGAACGGCCAGCCTTGCCGCGCGATATCCGATCGATACCTTCCGTTCCGCATACGACAGGCTCTGCGAGGGCCGCACCTGGATCGTTGAGGACAACGCCACGGCGGATATCAGCGAGCCCGAGCGGGAGCACTACGCGAGCGTCGACGTCATCGCCTGGGTCGACGTCCCTCTCATCAAGCGCGGCCGAGTGGAGGCCGCGCTCTGCGTGGTTCAGGATCGGCCGAGGGAGTGGACCGCCGCCGAGATCGCGATGATCGACGACACCGCCGAACGCGTCTGGGCGGCGGTCGAGCGCGCGCGCGTCGAGGCCGCTCTCGGCGCGAGTGAGAAGAAGCACCGCTCGCTGTTCGAGACGATGGGCCAGGGGTATGGGGAAGTCGAGGTCGTGCGCGACGCCGACGGACGCGCGGTCGATCACCGCTACTTCGAGTTGAACCCAGCCTTCGAGCGGCTGGTCGGCATCCCGGCCGCGCACGCGAAGGGCCGTCTCGCGAGCGAGGTCATTCCCGGAATGGAGCCTTGGTGGCACGAGACGTTCGGTCGCGTCGCGCGCGGCGGCGTACCGGAACAGTTCGAGTTCGCCCTCGGCCCGCTCGACCGCTGGTTTTCCGCCTTCGCCTACCCGCAGGGCGGCGACCGCCTCATCCTGCTGTACGAGGACATGACCGACCGGAAGCGGGCCGAGACGGCGCTGCGTGACAGCGAGGAGCGGCAGACCTTCCTGCTCAAGCTCGGCGATGCCTTGCGCGCCGAGGAGGGCGTTGACGCCGTCGGCCGGCTGGGGGCCGGCATGATTGCCGACGCCCTGGTTTTGGACCGCGTCTACTTCGTCACGGCAAACCTCGACGACGACCGGATAGAGGTCACCCATGACGTCCATCACGCGGACATGCCGCCGATGCTGGGCACATATGACAGCTCGGCTTTTCCCAATGCACTCAAGGAATTTCTGGAGCGTCCCATCATCTATACCGACGTCCGTACCGACCCCCGCCTGACCGAGCAGGATCGGCAGTCGTTCGTGGGTCTGAGCGCCGTGGGCTACGCCGCGGTGCCGATCCGCCGCGGCGGTGGGACGCTTATCTGGGCCATCGGCGCCGTGTCGACTGAACCGAGGCAATGGACGGCGGGCGAGATCGTCCTGCTCGAGGAGGCAGCGGAGCGCATCTGGGCGGCAATCGAGCGCGCGCGCGCCGAGGCGGCGCTGCATGAAGAACAAACCCGCTTCCGCCAGTTCGCCGACGCCTCCACCAATGTCCTGTGGATCAGGGACGCGCAGTCGCTGCGCATGACGTTCGCAAGCCCCGCCTTCGACGCGATCTATGGTATCCCCGGCCCTGATCGCGGCGGGGATGGAAGTCTGTTGAGTTGGGCCCGGTTGATCGAGCCGGAAAGCCGAAAAATCGTTTTTGCCAATTTCCGGCGCGTGCGCGCCGGGGAGCGGATAGAGATGGAGTTCCGCATGCGGCGTGCCTCAGACGGCGCATTGCGTTGGGTCCAAAATACCGACTTCCCCTTGCGTGACGCAGCCGGCAAGGTTCAGTGGATCGCCGGCGTTGGTGCGGACATCACCGACGCCAAGGAGGCGGGCGATCGTCAGGAAATACTAGTAGCGGAGCTGCAGCACCGCACCCGCAACCTCGTCGCGGTCGTCCGCTCGATCGCCGACAAGACGGTGCGTGGTGCGGGTTCGCTCGAAAACTTCAAGGGGCGCTTTCAGCACCGGCTGGAATCGCTCGCGCGCGTGCAAGGACTGCTCTCACGCACCACCTCGGTCGAAAAGATTAGCTTCGACGAGTTGCTACGCTCCGAACTGGCCGCGCTCGCCGGGAACGGCACGGGTGAGAAGGTGACGCTCGACGGCCCGGCCGGGGTGCCGCTTAGCTCAAGCACGGTCCAGACCTTCGCGCTCGCGCTCCATGAACTGGCCACCAACGCGACAAATATGGCGCCCTGTCGCCAGCCAACCCGGACGGACGGCTCACCGTTCGCTGGCATGTCGAGCGGTCCGACGGTTCGCCTCAGCTCCATGTCGAGTGGCAGGAGAGCGACGTCGACATGCCCGAAGCTGGCGCGCCGGCGCGCGGCGGCGGCTATGGACGCGAGCTGATCGAACGCGCGCTCCCCTACCAGCTCCACGCTCGGACCACATACGAGCTTGGCCGCGACGGAGTGCGCTGCACGATCACCGTGCCGATTGCGGGTAGCGGGGTATCACCGTGAATTAGGCTTTGTTAAACGCCCGTCGCATCCTGCTGGTCGAAGATGATTATTTCATCGCCGACGCCATGCTGGAGGCGTTGGAGGACGCGGGCGCGACGGTGCTCGGGCCGGTCTCCTCCGTGACGGAGGCGCTGTCGCTGCTGGATGGTGCGCCCGACGTGAATAGCGCGATACTCGACATCAACCTGAATGGGGAAATGGTCTATCCGGTCGCCGACGCGCTCACCGCGCGCGGAATCCCGTTTATCTTCGCGACCGGCTATGATGAAGCGGCGGTGCCAACGGCTTGGCGGCACGTCATGCGCTGCGAAAAGCCGGTGAACGCTGCGGCCGTCACGCGTGCACTGCACGCCGGGCATGATGCGCAATAAGTTTCGCTGATCGCGGCGGGAGCGGCGCGCATGCCAAGGAGAGCAGCGTCCACATCAGGCGCGTGATCGACTGTATAGGTCCCGGCAGTTTACGCGGCGAGGCCTTCAGGGTGCTGTTTCAGCAGCAGGACCTGAGGATCGAACTCGGCCACATGCGCCAGTTCGCTCCAGCGACCGACAAAATCGATCGGCAAAGATATCAGGCCAGAAATCCACGTCGCTCGCTAACATGAGTTATTGAACTTGCCCCGCCCATATTCGTCTGTGCCAGCATCACGCGGCACCGAGCGGGGCTTGTTCACATCGCAACCTTGCGGCAATTAAGAGAAGACGCCGGGCTGAACGGCTAGAGTCGACGAGCATTAGAACTGCGTAATAGCAGGAAGTGGCTGTGGCAGAGAACGACAACACAACCCGTCTTGCAGAGCTAGAAGCGGACAATGGGAGGCTGCGCCGACTCCTCGATCAGCGCGACGCGCCGGGCGAGCTTCGGCACCGGTTGCAGAGTACGCTGGCGATGCTGCGGGTCATCATTCGCAAGTCAGCGGAAACCAACCGCAACCTGGACGCTTACGTCAACCACCTCGAAGATCGGGTGGCAGCCGTGGCGCGTGCGCAGGGCGCCGCCGACGAGCGGGGATCGGTCGGGCTTTACGACCTGTTCGTAGACGAACTGATCCAATACCAGGCGCAGGAAGGCGAGCAAGTCACACTGTCTGGCCCGGAAATCCATTTTCAGCCAAGAGCGGGGCAGGTCCTTGCGCTGGCGGTCCACGAACTCGCCGTCAACGCGGTCGAACACGGCGCCCTTGGCGCTGGCGCCGGCCAGATCGAGATCGCTTGGAACGTTGCAGCAGAGCAGGCTGATCCCCTTTTGACGATCATCTGGAAGGAACTTGGCTCGAACGGCGTCGGCAAGGGCTCGCATGAAGGGTTTGGAACCGAAGTTCTGACCCGCACGGTTGCCTATGAGCTGAAAGCAACGACCGCCCTCGCCTTTGAGGCCGACGGATTACGGTGCACCCTGCGCTTCCCCCTCACTGACCAGATCGGGCGTGTCGTCGAAGTCCAGGACCAGAACTGACCTCAAGACTTACCGAATATAGTCGTTGGAATAAGTGGTGCGGGCGAGAACCGAACCCACGCTCCTTGCGGAACGATTTCATCCAACACGCCCATCGGGAAAAGCCTACGCCGCCCAGCCTTTTCTACGTTTCCCTGTTCGAGCGAAAACAGGGAAACGCCGCAATCCCCGTCCCGTGGAGGATACAGGGCGGCCGGGTTGCCAAATGCGGGATCGCTGGCCCGCTTATACCCTCTTTTTCTTCCCTGATGAACAGCCCGCAAGCAGCCGTTCGTCACATCATTGGCGCACATTCCGGTTCGGTACTGCGCCTCTCGGGGCAGAGAAAATGCCTCAAAGATCGCGCGATGGCGCGTGGAGCCGGCCCTCCGCGGTACCGAACAAGCGCAGCAATGGCCGAAAACGGGGGCGTTTTGCCCTGTTTATCTGTAGCCCTGCGAAACTGAATACTAGGTGGCGGAGACGGAGGGATTCGAACCCTCGGTACCGTTTCCGGTACGACGCTTTAGCAAAGCGTTGGTTTCAGCCACTCACCCACGTCTCCGGCTATGGCTGACATGGCTATAGCGGCGGGGGCAAGGACGATCAACCGGACTTGGCGGCTTGCCGGCGCCGGCGCGCGCGACGGCTCGGCGCGCGCCCGACTCTGTCCGGCGCGTCGGTTCATTGCGCCGCAACGCGCCGGGTGGTTAACCTCGCGCGATGGCGGGAGCGAGGCGGATGCGGACGATCTGGACGGCAATGGCGGGAGCAGCGCTGTTTGTGGCAGCGGCCGCGTCCGCGCAGGTGCGCTCGGTCGACCCGAACACAGCGCTGGCGGCGCCGCAGACGACGCCGCCGCCCGTGCCGGTGGCGCCTCCGGCCGAGCCGGTTCCTGCCGACGAGCGGCCTGCCGCTGACACGACGCCACCGCCACAGGTGCCGTCCGCGCCGCCGCCCGGCGAGAGCGCCGCCGACGCGACCACCCGCTCCGCCGACACCTATAGCCGCGACGACCTGCTCGGCGCGGCGGAGGGCGTGTTCGGACGCGGCGCGCAGGGGCTGGCGGGGATCATCGAGCGGACGCTGCGCGAACAGGGCCGCCCCAACGCCTATATCGCCGGCCGCGAGGCGTCAGGCGCGTTCGTCGTCGGGCTGCGCTACGGCTCGGGCGTGCTGAGCCACCGGGTCGAGGGGCAGCAGCCGGTCTATTGGACCGGGCCATCGGTCGGCTTCGACGTCGGCGGCGACGCGGCCAAGGTCTTCGTGCTGGTCTACAACCTCTACGACACGGAGGATCTGTACCACCGCTTCCCGGGCGGCGAGGGGCGCCTGTATTTCGTCGGCGGCTTCGCGGCGACTTACCTGCGCCGCGGCAACGTCGTGCTGATCCCGGTCCGTCTGGGCGTCGGCGTGCGCGCGGGGGTGAACGTGGGCTACATGAAGTTCACCCACCGCAGCAAGCTGCTGCCGTTTTAGCCGCAGCCCGGCAGCCGGCCACGCCCGACTAATTCGGGCAAGGCCGGCCGGCAGGTCGGCAGAGCCGAGCCTGTCCGACGTCACGGGATTACTCCCGTGACGGCCCTTCGAACTTAACCCGTGCACCGCGCTCGTTATTCCACGCGAAGAGCACCAGGTGCCACGCGTCCGGCAGTCGCCGCGAGCCGTCGATCAGTCCCTGCGCACCGATAGCACGCGCCCGGTCTGATGCGCGCCACGACGCCGGCTCGTCTCCCCGGTCGAGCGCCGCGATCCAGTCTTCCTTGACCCGGCTGGCGTCGATGCCGAGAACGTTACACGCAGCGGGGTCGCGCAGGTCGATCAGCCGTTCGGCGTCGACCGACAGGCGTGCGACTGTACGTGGCGCCGCGCCGTAGCGAGCCATCGCTGCAGCCACGCCCGCGCGCGATCCGCTCATGTAGAGGGTCCGCTGGCCGGGCCGATTGTAGCGGCCAGCGCGGATTGTGCCTTCGAGCACCGCCGCGCCGTGCCCTCGCGGCACCGCACGCCAGCACCGGCCCGTTAAGGACGTCAGCCCACCACCCGCCACGCCAACCGCTCCCCAGCATGGAACGGTACGATCCCCGCCACCCGGTCCGGCACGTCCACCGGCTCGCGCACAAGCGTCACCGTCCCCTCGTTCAGCGGCCGCCCGTAGAACCGCGCCCCGTGCTCGCTCGCGAAGCCCTCGAACCGGTCGAGCGCGCCCTCCGCCTCGAACACCGCCGCATAGCTCTCCAGCGCATGGGGCGCGTTGAAGATGCCCGCGCAGCCGCACGCGCTCTCCTTCGCGGCGACCGCATGAGGCGCGCTGTCGGTACCAAGGAAGAACTTGGGGCTGCCCGACACCGCCGCCGCGCGCACCGCCAGCCGGTGCCGCTCGCGTTTCACCACCGGCAGGCAATAGGCGTGCGGCCTGAGCCCGTCGGCGAACAGCGCGTTGCGGTTGAGGTGGAGGTGCTGCGGCGTGATCGTCGCCGCCAGCGTCGCCGGCCCGTCCGCCACGAACTGCGCCGCGTCGGCGGTGGTGATGTGCTCCAGCACCACCCTGAGCCCCGGGAAGTCGCGCAGTAGCGGCGCAAGCACGCGGTCCAGGAACACCGCCTCGCGATCGAAGATGTCGACCGCCGGGTCGGTCACCTCGCCATGCACGCACAGCACCATGCCCGCGCGCTCCATTGCGGCGATCACCGGGCGGATGCGCGCGACGTCGCTTACCCCATGCGCGGAGTTAGTCGTCGCGTGCGCGGGGTATAGCTTCGCCGCGACCCACACGCCCGCTTCGAACCCGGCGATCAGGTCCGCCGGATCGGTGCCGTCGGTCAGGTAACAGGTCATCAGCGGCGTGAAATCCGGCCCCGCTGCCGTGACAATCCGCGCGCGGTACGCCTGCGCCATCGCCACGGTCGTCACCGGCGGCGACAGGTTGGGCATGACGATTGCGCGCGCAAACTGCCGCACGGTATAGGGCGCGACCGCCGCCAGCATCTCGCCGTCGCGCAGATGGACATGCCAGTCGTCGGGGCGCCTGAGAGTCAAGGAGGAGATGGTGAGCACTTGGTCGGCCATGCGCTCGTGCTTACCTTTGCAGCATGGCTGGAACCACCCTCACTGACCGATCCGTCCTGCGCCTTGCCGGCGAGGATGTGCGTGGCTTCCTCCAGGGGCTGGTCACCAACGATGTCAGCGCGCTGACGCCCGAGCGGCCGGTCTGGGCCGGGCTGCTGACGCCGCAGGGCAAGGCGCTGTTCGATTTCATCCTGTGGGCCGACGGCGAGGCTGTGCTGATCGATTGCGAGGCCGCGCAGGCCGAAGCGCTGAACAAGCGGCTGACGATCTATCGCCTGCGTCGTCGGATCGACATCGTGTCCGACGCGCGCGGGGTCCACTGGTCGCCCGCAGGGAGCGACGGCGTTCCCGACCCGCGCCTTGCCGATCTCGGCCGCCGCTGGCTCGCGCCGCCGGCCGGCCCGGCGATTGGCTGGCTGGAGCGCCGCCTCCGCCTCGGCGTCACCGAGGGCGTCGCCGAGCTCGGCAGCGGCGAGACGCTCTGGCTGGAATGCAATGCGGGCGAACTGAACGGGGTCAGCTTCGCCAAGGGCTGCTATGTCGGCCAGGAGAACACCGCCCGCATGCACCACCGCGCCAAGGTCAACCGGCGCCTTGTCGTCACACCATTCGGCGCGTCCCACAATCGTATCCGCGCTGCGTACCCCGGCCTGGGGCTCACCGTCGAGCAGCGCCGCATCGATGCGCTCGGCGACGCGCTGATCCCCGGCTGGCTGGCGACGGCACTCGCCTGACACATGCTGTTACAACCCTGACGCGGCCCTGACCGGCCGGTTCGGGACCGGTTCACCGCCTCGGACGTACTGCCTTGTGCATGCCGGGACCCACCCCCGGTGATCGCAGAAGGAGTTGATTGCATGCGTACTCTCATCACCGCCGCACTTGCGGCCGCCGCGCTGGTGCCCGTGGCGGCGTCCGCGCAGAGCTATGGCGAAGTCCGCCACGACCGCCGTGAAGTCCGTGACGACCGCCGCGACGTGCGCGACGACCGGGCGAGGGGTGATTATCGCGCCGCGCGTGACGATCGCCACGACCTGCGCGACGATCAGCGTGAGACCCGCGAGGACTGGCGGGATTACCGCCGCAGCCATGCCGACATCTATCGTGGTTCCGCCTATGCCGGTCCCCGCGGCTATCGCTATCGCCCGGTGACGGTCGGCTTCCGCTTCGCGCCGAGCTATTACGGCCGAAACTATTGGGTCAATGACTGGAGCCGCTACCGGCTGGCGCGGCCGGGCTATAACCAGCAATATATCCGCTACGGTAACGACGTCGTGCTGGTCGACATCCGCTCGGGCCGCGTCCTGCGCGTGTTCGGCGGCTTCTTCTACTGAGCCGGCGGCCTCGCCCTGCGCAAGCAGGGCGAGGTCCCGTTACCGCCCCACCGCCACATAGGTGAACCCCGCCGCCTCCACCGCCTCGCGCCGATAGATGTTGCGCAGGTCGACCAGCACCGGTGCCGCCGCCACCTCCTTCAGCCGCGCGAAGTCGAGTGCGCGGAAGGCATCCCATTCGGTCACGATCACGGTCGCGTCCGCCCCCGTCGCGGCCTCGTAGGCATCGCGGCAACAGGTCAGCACAGGCATCATCGCTCTTGCTGCGTCCATGCCCTCGGGATCATAGGCGCGCACCTCGACACCGGCATCGGCCAGCGCCTGGGCGATCGCCAGCGACGGCGCATCGCGCATGTCGTCGGTATTCGGCTTGAAGGTCAGCCCCAGCAGCGCCACCGTCTTGCCTCGCGGTTCCCCGCCCTCCGCACCGGCGCCAAGCGCCGCCAGGACCTTGCGCCCCATCGCACGCTTGCGGCTGTCGTTCACCTTCACCACCGCTTCGACGATCTGGATCGGCGAGCCGAAATCCTCCGCTGTCTTGAGCAGCGCCAGCGTGTCCTTGGGGAAGCACGAGCCGCCATAGCCTGGTCCCGCGTGGAGGAACTTGCGCCCGATGCGGTTGTCCAGCCCGATGCCGCGGCTGACCTCCTGGACATCGGCGCCTACCGCCTCGCACAGATCGGCAATCTCGTTGATGAAGGTGATCTTGGTCGCGAGGAAGGCGTTGGCGGCGTATTTGATCAGCTCGCTGGTGCGCCGGCCGGTGAACAGGATCGGGCTCTCGCCGAGATATAGCGGGCGGTACACGTCCTGCATCACCGCGCGCGCATGGGGATCGTCGGTGCCGACGACGATGCGGTCGGGGCGCTTGAAATCGCCGATCGCGGCGCCCTCGCGCAGGAACTCGGGATTGGAGACGACGGGCGCGGCGGTGTCGGGCCGCTTCTCGCGCAGGATGCGCTCCACCTCGTCGCCCGTGCCCACCGGCACCGTCGATTTGGTGACGACCACGCTCGGCCGCGTCAGCGCGGCGGCGATCTCTTCGGTCGCGGCGAAGACATAGGAAAGATCGGCGTGTCCGTCGCCGCGCCGCGACGGCGTGCCGACCGCGATGAAGATGGCGTCGGCATCCGCGACCGCGGGCGCCAGCTCGGTCGCAAAGCGCAGCCGCCCGGCTGCCGCGTTAGTCGCGACCAGGTCGTCCAGCCCCGGCTCGTAGATCGGCATGCGGCCCGCCCGGAGCGCCTCGATCTTGCCCGCATCCTTGTCAACGCAGGTCACCTGATGCCCGAAATCGGAGAAGCAGGCGCCGGAAACCAGGCCGACATAGCCCGAACCGATCATGGTGATGCGCATAGTAGAACCGTGTTGCCGAGGAGGTTGGCCGCGGCCTTACCGCAGCGCCCGGCAATTGCCACCCGGCGCGGTGTTGGCGACATGGCCGCCTATCAATGTGACTGGCCGACGGCCGCGGTCAGCGGACACATGCCCGTTCGTTCAATGTCAGCGTTAGTCCTTGGGCTGATGCCGGAACCGTGTCGCCGACATGGCGCGTCAGCAGTGCAAGCGGGCCGTTCTCCACAGCGACAAGACCGCCAGCGCTTCGCACGGTGACCTGCACCTTGTCCGCATCCCATCTTGGACGAAGCCCCGGCGCGATGTTGGCGACCACGGCCGATGTCCGACTCGAGGGTTGCTTCTCGCAGGCCGCCACCAACGTGGCTGTGCCCCGCAGCAGGCCAAGGCCCAACATTGGCATATCCGGCCTTGCACGTTCGATCTGCAAGCGATCGAGACCTGAGCCTAACGCGCTGAAATGCTCCAGCTCGGACGTAGCCGAATACCCAGGCAGGCCGCGTCCGTAGAATTAAGCGCCCCTAAAGCAGAAAGGGGCCGGCCTTGCGGCCGACCCCCTCTTCACATTCATCCGAACGTAAGCGACTTACTGACCCGCACCCGGGCCATAGGTCACTTCCACGCGGCGGTTCTGCACTTCGCGGACACCATCGGCAGTATCGACGCGCGGGCGGCTCTCACCGAACGCCTGCGTCGTGATCACCGAATCGGCGATGCCGTGCTGCGACAGATATGCCTTCACGCTGTCGGCGCGACGCTGCGACAGCCCGACATTGTACGCCGGCGCGCCGGAGCGGTCCGCGTGACCCGCCAGCATGACCTGCGCGTTGCCGCAAGTCTGATACTGGGTAACGGCGTTGTCGAGGATCGACTGCGCCTCGGGCGTGATGTCCGACTTGTCCCACTCGAAGAACACGATGAACGGTCCCGGCGAACAGACCGGCGGCGGCGGCGGCGGCGGGGTCACGTCCACCGGCGGCGGCGGCGGCGGGGTTACCGGCGGCGGCGGGGGCGGCGGCGGGGTGAAGAAGTTGTACGTCACACCGCCCATGATGCTGTGCGACCGGAACTTGCCGTCATAGGTCCGGTTGGTCGTGTCGATCAGCCGGACGCTGTCCGCCGTGAAGAAGCGATATTTCAGCGTCGCATCGATATGATCGCTCAGCGGCGCGCGGATACCCGCGAGGCCCTGATAGGCGAACACCGTATCCGAGTCGTCGGCGAAGAAGCCGCGACGGGTCAGGCCATAGGTGCCCTTAACGCGCGCGACGCCGACGCCGCCGCCCACAAAGCCCTGCACCCCGTCATCGCTGCCGAAGTCGAGCAGGCCGTTGACCATGAACGACAAGGCGTTGGTGCGGCCGTCGGCATAGCCGTAGATGCCGGACGGAACGTTGGCGGTCGTGCCGGACGTCGTGGTATACGGCGTGGTCAGCGACGAGCGATAGCTGTCGACCGACGCGGAGCGGTAGCTCACCTCGGACTCGACGCGGAACCCGCCGAAATCATAGCCGATGGTGCCGCCGACATCCCAACCATAGTCGTGATTGACGACGCCGGCCCGCGCAGTGCGCGCCCCGGCCGCGGTGGTGATGTCGAAATTGATGTTCTCGACGATGGCCCCGCCACCCTCAACCCCGACATACCACGACTTGTCGTGGGCCAGAGCAGGCGTAGCGAGGGTCGTGGAGGCCAGCGCCAGAGCAATGGCAAGCTTCCGCATTTTAAACCCCTTTCACAGTGTCACTTCGGACAGCGCAAACTTACTACTCAAGCGATGGTTGCTGCGCAAGGTAACAATGCACGGCATCTGTGGCGCATGGGCCACAGTGTGCGGACCAATCCAAGGAAATGCGCGAGTTGACGATGGCAGGATGTTGGCGGCTGCGATCTTGGGTCGGCCGGTGACTGTCGCGCCTCAGCCCGCAATCAGCCCGTGCGCGGTCAGCGCCGCCAGGATAGCGCCGATCGCGCTCCGCGCCTCGGCGTCCGCGACGCTGCCCCCGGCCGGCGCAGTGACGGCCGGTCGCCGCGCGCCGACCACCTGCTGCCCGCCGATGAAGAGTTCCGTCGCGGCGATCCGTCCGACCCGCCACTGCCCGCCGGAATGGACCGCGGGACAGGTGTCGGCGAGGCTCCACACCGCCTGCCCTTCGCGCGGCCCCGCGAAGCGCCAGCCACCCGACGTCCACGCCGCCAGCGCACCGGCATGCCCGGCCCAGCCGCCGACCGGTGCGCCGCCCAGCACCCAGCACTGCCCGATCGCCGGGGTGGCGGGCGGCGTGTTGGTCCCCACCGCCACCGCGCTCGCGCCCTGCAGCAGATCGAGAATCGCCAGCGCCTCGTTGTGCGTCACCTCCTTTTGCGCCTGCCCCGCGTCCAGCAGCGGCAGCGCCCAGCGTCCCGTCTCGCTCATCAGTCCCCTCCTCAGATCACGACTTCGGTTTGTGTCGATTCGCCGAACGTGCCGCGCTGACGCACGCTCACGGTCACCGGCCCGGCGACGCGGTCGGCGGCGGTGACCTGGGCCACGGGTGCGGCGGTCACCGCCTCGCGCAGGCCGCCCGCCACCGCGACGGTGACGCGATACTCCTCGCGCTCTTCGCACAGCGGCGCGTCAACGCGGTCTAGCCAGCGCCAGCCCACGCGGCTGCGCCGCGTCCACCGCACCGCCGCGCCGCCCTCCTCGGTCGCGGTCCAGCCGAGCGCCACCGGCGCGGGCGGCAGCACCGACGCGCCCGTCACCGCCACGCGTAGCACCGCGGGCGCGACGCCGTCACCGATCCCCGCCGCCATCAGCTGCACCGCGCCACCCAGGCTGGCCAACGGCAGGTCGATCGCTCTGGCCGTATCCGGCGTCAGCAGCGCGAACCGCGTCCCCGCCGCCGCGCCGGTCGCGGTCGCCCTCCCCTGCTTATACGTATGCGTCGCAACCTGCCTACCGGGCGAATAGCTATTCCGTCGGCGTCGAGGGCTACTGGGACCGTTACCGCGAGGATATCGCCAGCCTCGAGAGCAACTCCGGCTACGGCGCACTCGACCTGGGTTGGGAGCACCACTACAGCCCCAACTGGTTCTCCCGCACCGAACTGCGCGGCGGCTACGGCCGCGAGGATTACAAATCCATCAGCGGCTCGCTCGACGGGACCGACCAGTGGGAATTCGACGGCCGCCTGCTCGCCGGTTACGACCAGTCCACCGGCAATGGCGGCCATATCAAGCCCTATCTCGGCCTCGATGCGCGCTACTACCGCGACGAAGGCAAAGGCGGCGTGACCAGCCTCGGCTTCAATGCGTATGACCGCCGCATCTTCCAGCTCATGCTGCCTGTCGGCGTGACGTATGACATCCCGACGGGCCGCGGCTTCCACTTCCTGCCCACCATCGAGGGCGGCCCGCTGCTCTACGGCAATGTCAGCACGCGCCTTGAGAACATCCCCGGCTACTCACAGCTCGAGAACCATCAGGGCAGCGGCTACGAAGTCCGCGGCGACTTCATGCTGAATGACCTCGACGATGCGGGCCGCGGTCTCGAATTCGGACCCTTCGTGCGCTACTTCCATATGGAGGATTCGGGCACGGATACCATCCCGGCCGGTACCTTTATCGAGCCGAAGAACAGCCGCCTGCAACTCGGCGCGAAGATGGATTACAAGTTCTAGAAAATCGAAACGCACGCGAGCCGGGCGAACCATCAGCCAGCGAAACTGCGCGCAAAGTCGGTCAGCGGAGCACTTGAAGCAATCAAGCCTTCTTCGCCTTCTCTTCTGCCACCAACTCCTTCTTCATGATCTTGCCGATGGCACTTTTGGGCAAGCTATCGCGAAACTCCACCACATGCGGCAATGCATACGCCGTAATGCGCGGCTTGAGGTACGCTTTCAATTCCGCCTCATCCAGCGTGCAGCCATCCTTCAGCACGATATACGCCTTGATCATCTGCCCGCGTGTCGCATGGTCGAGGCCAATTACCGCGCATTCTTTCACCTTCGGATTCGAATAAATCTGCTCCTCAACGTTGCGCGGATACACATTATACCCGCCGACGATGATCATCTCCTTGATGCGGTCGACGATGTAGAAATACCCGTCCTCGTCCATGTAGCCGACATCGCCCGTATGCAGCCGCCCGTTGCGCAGCACATTGTCCGATTCATCCGCGCGGTTAAGGTACCCCGCCATCACCTGCGGCCCACTGATACAAATTTCGCCGATCTCGCCCTGCTTCAGCACTGTCTTGCGGTCATCCTTGTCGATGACTTCCACCAACGTCCCCGGCATCGGCAAACCGATCGAGCCCGTTTTGTTTTCCCCGATCAGCGGATTGCAATGTGTCACCGGCGAGCTTTCCGTCAAGCCGTACCCTTCCACTAACACGCAGCCGGTGAGCTTCTCGAACTGCAATTTCACTTCCATCGGTAGCGGCCCGCCACCCGAAATGCAGTATTTGATGCTCGACAGATCGTATTTATCGAGCGTCCGCGCGTTGTTGATGGTCGCATAGAGCGTGCTCACGCCCGGCATCAGCGTCGGCTTCTTCGCATCGATATCTGCCAGCACATGTTTGAGGTCGAACTTCGGATGGATGATGATCGTCATCCCGTTGGCGATGGCGAGGTTCAGTGCCACCGTCATCGCGAACACATGGAAGAATGGGATCACCGCGAGCATCGTTTCCTCGCCCGCCTTCAACCCCGTCATCCAGCGCGTACATTGCATGGTATTCGCGTAAAGATTCGTATGCGTCAGCATCGCCCCTTTCGGCACGCCCGTAGTGCCGCCGGTATATTGCAGCACTGCGACGTGCGAATCCGGGATGATGTTCGGCGAATCTTTCAGCTCCGCCGACTCGAGCAATGTGTTTAGCGTTACATGGAAACTGTCATGCGGCGGGTGCGCGATGTCCTTCGCTTTAGCTGCGGCAAAAAGTGCCCGTTTCGCCATCGGCATCGCCTCGCCGAAATTGCAGACGACGATCTTGCGCAGCGTGCTGCTGTTGATGAACGGTACCAGCTTGTCATAGGTCTGGCGCAGATTCACGGTCGCCATCACCTCCACCTTCGCATCCTTCAGCTGATGCTCGATCTCGTGCCGCGAATAGAGCGGGTTGAAATTCACCACCGTCCCGCCGAGTTTCAGGATCGCGTAATAGCACATTACATATTGCGGGCAGTTCGGCATGAACAAACCCACGCGCGTATTCTTCGTGACACCGATGGCCGCCAGCCCTGTCGCCACCCGGTTCACCATTTCGCCGAGGCGTTTATAGGTGTAGGTCTTGCCGAAGAAATCGAGCGCATTCTTGTCGGGCCATTTCGCTACCGCATCATCCAGCAAATAATAAAGCGGACGGCCATAGAAGGATTCATGCCAGCTTAAGCCTTTGGGGTAGCAGGCTTCCCAGGGATAGGAATATGCGGACACCATAACAACCTTTCGTCAGTGCGAGAAGCGTCCGCAACGCGGCAACCCATCGTGCTATTCCCAGCTTGCCCTAGTTTTTTTGTTGTATCCTGAGTATGCGTGTTTTAAGTCCATCCGTCAAATGAGCATGATGCAAAGCAGCAATCCGATTCAAACGGATGTCGCCATTATCGGCGCCGGGCCGGTCGGCCTGTTCGCAGTGTTCGAGCTTGGTATGCTGAAGATAAAAAGCTGTGTGATTGATACATTGCCCGCGGTCGGAGGCCAATGCACAGCGCTTTACCCGGAAAAACCCATTTACGACATCCCTGGTTTCCCGAACATTCCTGCCGCCGAACTCATCGCCCAGCTCGAAAAGCAAGCCGCGCCTTTCGCACCCGAATACATCCTCGGCGAGCAGGTCACGCAGTGCAGCAAAACCGCTGGTGGCTTCACCTTGAGCACCAGCAAGGGCAAAACCATTCTCGCCAAAGCCATTATCATCGCTGCCGGTTGCGGCGCCTTCGGCCCCAACCGTCCGCCGCTGGCCGGCATTGAACAGTACGAAGGGGAAAGCATCCACTACATGGTCGCCAAGCGTGAAGACTTTCGCGACCAGAATATCGTCATCGCCGGGGGTGGCGACAGCGCCGTCGACTGGGCCGTCTCCCTCGCCGATGTTGCCGCAAAAATCTACGTTGTCCACCGCCGCGATAAATTCCGCGCCGCGCCGGACATGGTTGAAAAGATGTATGCCCTCGCCGCCTCGGGCAAAATCGAAATGGTCGTGCCCTACCAGCTCGAAGCGCTTGACGGTGCCGGCACAAAACTCACCGGTGTTATCGTCAAGAACATGGACAACACGCAGCGCACCATCACCGCGCACCATCTGCTCGCGTTCTTTGGCCTCTCTATGGAGCTGGGTCCCATCGCCGACTGGGGACTCAACCTCGATATGAACCATATCACCGTTGATCACGGCACGATGCAGACTACCACACCCGGCATCTTCGCCATCGGCGATATCGCCACCTACGCGCACAAACTGAAACTCATCCTTTGCGGCTTTTCGGAAGCAGCGCATGCGGCGCAAGCCATTCGCGAGATCGTTTATCCCGGTCAGGCCTATCACTTCGAATATTCAACGACTCAGGGGATAAAAACAGTTTAGCGGCGGTGTCTTTCGCCGTCAAAACTACGCTCCCATAACTTGCCTATATCCGCAATACGTCGCCGCTTTTCAACTTTTTGACGCCAATCGGAGTCGTCTGTAGCTTCAATTCGGCTACATTCGTTTCGCACGGTATCCATGCCTTCCCTGCTCATCGCCGCATACTTCGCGGCCGGAAGTTTCATTTCAGCCGCCAGTTTGCTGCCCGCTTCCCCCGCCGCTGAAACGAACAGGAATGGATGCACGTTGAGGCGGTAGATCCGCCCATAGCTTCCATCCGGAAGCGGCTCATCGAGCCCTTCGCCCAATTGCAACTGGCTATGGGCCATGCTGGAGCGATCACGTAGCAATTGCACGATATCCTGCTGCATCCGGTTCACCCAATGCTGCGGGCCGCCGCTTGGTGCAGTCCGCATGACGAAGCTACAGACACGCCCTTTTTGGTCGATATCCACGCGCGCCACACCACCACGCACCCCATCGATCATCGGCCCTTCGAATTTCAGCTGCGCTGCCACATCCGTCTGTACTGGCAGGATCGATACTTCACTCCTGCTCTGGAGCGTGCGATCATAATTGAACTGCTCCCGCAATATATTGCGCCTCGCAAGGTCATTTTCCTTCAGCAGCGGAACGGCCCGCCGCAGCACCCGGCCGAACAAATGATGATACGGGCGAATGGTCCCAGCTTCCTCCGGCACATCCTCGGCCGAGCGCACAATCGCACTGACCAGGCTCGTCGCCTTCTGCGTGAAATTCGCTGCCTTCGCATTGGAGAATTTCTGTGGATCGTTCTCCATCGTCAGGTTGCAGATGAGCGACGCAGTCTGGTCGGCGATCTTGACCTTTTTTGCGGCGAGGCTCATGGTGCGGGCGCGGTCTACCTGATACATTTCCTTGCCTTCGCCATACGCCGCCGGGTTCGTCACTTCACCCACGAGTAAAAGGATTGGCAGGACATCGTCGAAACTGGCCAGCTTATCCGTATTCTGGATACGCCCCCACAGTGCCTTGCGCAGTTCCTGCGTATCGCCATGGTATTTCGAATCTTGCTCGAGGCTGTCATGCAGCAGTGCCCCGGCAAGGGTAATCGGGTCCTTCTCGCCCATCGCCCGCATCAGGTCGAACGTGAGGATCGGATGAATAATATATTTCCACTGCGGGTCGATTTTGTCGCGCGATTGGCCCGCATGCGCCAGCGTCGCCACCTCGAATGCCGCGTTGATGATCGCCCGGCCACGCGCATCGAAATTCGGGTCCCGATTGATATCGAGCGTATGTCGGTACGGATATTTTGCCATGAAGATAATTTTCGCCTAGATTGCTATTCAGCCCCCTATTACAACATTAAACGATGTGAATTATGACAATTTGGTTAAGAACATGACGGCCCAGATCATCGACGGCAAAGCTTTCGCTGCGCATTTAAGCAAACAGGTCGCTCACGGCGTAAAAACCGTCAAAGCATCGGTCACCCCCGGCCTTGCCGTCATTCTCGTCGGCGAGGATCCGGCCAGCCAGGTCTATATCCGCAACAAAGGCAAAGCCTGCGCGGAGGCAGGCATCGCTTCCTTCGAGAAGATCCTGCCAGTCAGCATCACGCAAGCCGAACTCCTTATCGAGATCGCGCGCTACAACGCCGATACTAACGTCCACGGCATCCTCGTCCAGCTTCCCTTGCCGGATCATATCGATGCCCAGGCAATCATCAACGCCATCGACCCGTTAAAGGATGTCGACGGCTTTCACGTAATCAATGCCGGCAAGCTCGCCGTCGGTCAGGACGGCCTCGTCCCCTGTACGCCCCTAGGCTGCATTCTGCTGTTGAAAGACAAGCTCGGGAGCAGCCTTGCCGGTAAACATGCCGTTGTCCTCGGGCGCAGCAACATCGTCGGCAAGCCGATGGCGCAGTTGCTGCTGAAAGAATCCTGCACCGTCACCATCTGCCATTCGCGCACCGAGTTCCTGTCGCAGGAAACTCGCCGCGGCGATATTCTCGTGGCCGCGATCGGTAAGCCGGAATTCGTTAAGGGCAACTGGGTCAAGCCCGGCGCTACCGTCATCGATGTCGGCATCAACCGCGTCGCCAAAGCGGATGGCACGACCAAGCTCGTCGGCGATGTCGATTTCACCGCCGCTTCAGAATTCGCGAAATTCATTACTCCCGTGCCTGGCGGGGTCGGCCCCATGACCATCGCCTGCCTGCTGCGCAACACCCTACAGGCCGCGTGCGCTATCCATGGGGTGGCTTTTCCTCTCGGCTAGGGCACGTTGACTGATGAAGGGCTCAACACGCTTGTGATTCTCAAGGCGCGTATGCAGCTGTCCACGCGTGAGTTCCGTCGTCATCAGAAGCTGATGCGCGTCGCCGATGCCCGGCTCACGCATCACCGCATTATTCGCCACATTGATCAGGCATTCGCCGAGCTTATGGTCGCTATGCAGGAATGTGCGGGGATCATGCACGATGCTATCCTGGGAATAATCACTGACATGCAAATGCCGGTTAACTTGCTCACCTTTGGAATTCTCTTCGATCCAGCGAATCTCGTCCTCGGGCAGCAGGCCGCTCAGCACATATCCCGCGGGTAGCCGCTGGATGGTCGGGCGGGGCATGCGATCCGGATTCCGCCGCTGCGTCACTTTTTCCTTTATCTCCGCCAGTAATTGCCTGTCCGCCACTACGTCCGCATGCGCGGCTATGACGCTCGCCGCGGTGCCATAGCCGCTGGCTTTCAAAATCGGCAGAAGTGTCTCGGGCTTTGAATTCACGCTCCGGATGCGATGGATCGCCGTCATATCGTTGGTGCCGGTAAAGTAAAATTTGGTCAGGTTCGGGGCCGGAAAATCGCCGCGGGCGATCGGCGCGACACTGATCTCGACCAGTTCCTTCATTGTCTCCGCGATCACCGCATCCTGCCAACCGAGGCGTTTCAGCTCGGACACCAGTACGTCGGCCGTATCCTGCACGGCGATGGAACCATAGCTATGGCTGAACAGGGTTAGCGAGCTGAAACGTTGTTTCAACATCTCGGGCGTCAGGTCGCTGAGTCGCTCGCCCTTGCCCAGCAGCATCGGCAATACCGCGAACTGGGCGGCGAGACGCCCGTAGTGGGACTGCGGCTGACGCTCCATCCGGTAATGCGCGTGCTGCGCGCCGAAATCTTCATACGGTATTTCGTAGGTATTGAGGAAGATATCGACCGGCTCTGCTTGCTGCGCGCGGGCGCTCGTCAGCGCCTGCTCGATGTATTTGAATGACCCTATCAGTAAACGGGCTCCCGCCTGGTCGCTCACCCCTTCTCCGGGGAAAAGGATCACGCGGCGACGTCCCGGCTCGTAATGCAGGCTCGCCGGATTTACCCGCTCTAGCTCGGGCGGCTTGCCTTCTTCACGGTTCAATTTCACTAACATCGTAAGATAATAACAGCTGCATATGACAACGGTATGACAGCCAGAAAAAAAAGGGCTCCCACTTGGGAGCCCTTTCATTCTTTGCTGGGAATCAAAATCGTTAGTTGACGATCTCGACTTCCACGCGGCGGTCACGCCACAGGCACGCCTGTTCGGCTTTGCCCTTGGCGACGCCCGAGCACTCGGATTTCGACGAGGTCTCACCGAGGCCACGTACTTCCGAACGACCGGTCACCTTGATGCCTTTACCACGCAGGTACGCTGCAACGGTATTCGCCCGTTTCTGGCTCAGGCGCAGGTTGTAGCTCTCGGTGCCGATGATGTCAGCATAACCGACGATCCTTACGGCCGATACATGGTTCGAACGCAATGAAGCAGCCAGCGTGTTCAGCTTCGTCTTCGCAGCCGGCGTCAACGACGAGCTGTTGAAGTTGAAGTAAACAGTACGCATTTCGCTGCCGACAACAGCGCCGCATTTACCCGAAGCTGCATCCCATTTCGTGAGAACGCAGTCGCCGAATTTTGTCATGACCGGGCTACCGCCAACGGTGCGAACGTAATCTTTCGTGACAAACGCTGCGCTTGCCGATGCTGCCATCACCAGTACGCTTGCGGCTGCCAGAATCGTCGATGTTTTGAGAAGTTTCATGATGATTTCCTTAAGCTGTTATAAGTAGTGAACCGCTACACCACATCGCGCAGGGCGCTTGAGCAGTGCATCGCGATCATATCTGCCGATTCGCCAGTAAGATGCAAATAATGTGTGCTTCAAGGGGCCTGCTAAGCCACGATGACCCCCCACCTGTTGCAACTTTACCACAGCTGTGGCTGACCCAACCGTTGATGTTTAACTCAATGAAAAATATGCGAAGAAAAGAAATTATTCGTGCTATTGGCCGTGATTGCCAGAGTCGGATGAAATAAGCATCCCGTAACGTTTAATTTAAAGATTCTTAAACTTTTTTCCAGTACTATCAGTAACAAGAACTGAAAGGATTAAGCCCATGGCCGACAATCAGGATGTAGCAAGAGTCGCCCGCAACGGCACGATGCAAGTAAGTACGAACGGCGTTGATCGTCGCAGCATCACCAGTCCTGCTGTGCAGAGTACCGAAGCCCTTGCGTTTGGCAAAAACTCAACGGGCGACAACGTCGATGTTTCTCTCAATCGGGATCCTAAAAGCACGCAAGTCAGTGTCGGCATCGAGCAATCGGGCCGCCAGTATATCGCAAAAACCCGAAGCCATTCCCTGCAAACTCACCCGGCTTAAATCCATGATGTTTCCGCGGATATATAAATTTGCGACCGGCGGATTTCTCGCGTGTGCGTTACTAGCCGCCGCGACCTCAAGCGCATCCTCCAGTAGCACAGCATTGTTCGACCCGCCGGTGATGGTAACAATCCGCGGCTATGAAGGTGACGCGATGGAGCCATTCATCACTCGTGACGGCATGACTATGTTCTTTAACAACCTAAACGAGGACTCCCAGAATACCGACCTTCATTATGCGACAAAGCTTGATCGACTGACCTTTCAGTATCTGGGCAGGGTCGGCGGCGTAAACACAGATGCGCTTGAAGGTGTCCCCACAATGGACCAGAGCGGGAACCTCTTCTTCACCTCGCCGCGATCCTATGCCGCCGACAAGTCTACGATATTCACTGGGAAGTGGTCACAGGCTGGGGTTTTGGGGGTGCATCTCCTGCAAGGCGACGTTAGCCGCCACAAAACCTTCTGGTTCAACATGGACTCCGAAGTGAGTAGCGACGGACAGACCCTGTATTTTACCGACAATCATAAGCCTCTTATTGGCAGCATGGATATTTCGGAACTCGTTGTTGCCCATAGAACGGCGACGGGTTCTTTTATGCGTGATCCGGACTCGGCCAAGATACTGGGTGAGATTAACTCCAAGGATGACCTTGATTATGCGGCTGGCGTCTCCGGGGATGAACTAGAGCTATATTTTACACGAGCGCGTCCTGATGAGGGTAAAAGCGGTATATACATAGCAACCCGCTTATCTAAAAACGCACCCTTCGGCCAACCCGAAAAAATTGAGGCTATTCAGGGTTTTGCAGAAGGGCCAACGGTTGCGCCCGGCGATTGCGACATTTATTTCCATCAGAAATCCGACGGGCGGTTTCGTCTTTTCCTCGCGCACAGACATAACTGCCGAGCGTCGTGATCGAGCTTTTTTAGAGGCCAGGTGGGTGCGGCAGGAAGTTGGGCAGGCCCCTACACTCGAAGTCTATGATTACAGTGCCAAAGGTCCGAATGGCCAGCCAGCGCACGCAACGGTCAATAATCCTGAGCTCGCGGCGAAGCTGGCCAAAGACGTTATAGACAGTGCCGCACGCGCCCAGCGAGATCCCAGTGCGCATCGGGTAACGACTGCGGATTTCGACACCCTCGCGGGGGATGCCCGTGCTGCCCTTGCCGGCGCGAACCTGCCCACCCAGACGCAAGTCCGCGGCAAGTAATCAGCGTTTCCTGGCCTTCCTGACTATTACGTTCTTCACCGCAACCGGCTTCACCGGCACGACTACCAGCTCGTCACCGCGCACCGCATGGTAAGCGGCAACGTTCTTTTCATGGTCGGCCAGCGTCGCGGCGAAATGATGCCCGCCCGTTCCCGTCGCCACGAAATACAATGCATCCGTCTGGGCCGGGTGCAGCGCCGCCTCGATCGCGGCCTTGCCGGGGTTGCAGATCGGCGTCGGCGGCAATCCCGGGCGCGTATAGCTATTATACGGCGTATCCGTCACCAGGTCCGTCTTCGATAGCGGCCGCCCCATCGGGGCGCCGCCTTGCAGCAGCTCGATGCCATACACCACCGTCGGGTCGGACTGCAGCAGCTGCCCCGCGCGCAGACGGTTGATGAACACACCTGCCACCATCGCCCGTTCATCCACCACGCCCGTTTCCTTCTCCACCACCGAAGCCAGCACCAGCGCTTCCTCCGCTGAATGCACCGGCAAATCCGCCGCGCGACCTTCCCACGCCTTTGCCAGGTAATCTGCCTGTTCCTTCTGCAATCGCGCCAGCACCACCGCGCGTGCTTCACCGCGGGTAAAACGCATCGTGTCTGGCATCACGCTGCCTTCGATGATTGGCGGCACCTCGCCCGCGAGCAAAGGTTCCCCCAACAGCGCCGCGCGCACCTGATAGGCATTCCAGCCTTCGGGGATCGTCACCTTATGGATCACGATGTCGCCACGGACGATCTGCCCGATGACCTGTGCCGGGCTGAGTCCCGGCATGAAATAATATTCCCCTGCCTTCAATGCTGAATACTGATGCGACATAACGACCGGCAGTGCCGTCATCAGCGTCGGCGGCATAACGCCCGCGTCATGTAATTGCGCCAAGGTCTGCCGCACGCCTGTATGCGGCGCAATGATCACCGTCGTCGCTGTATACTGCCCCGGCGTGCGGTACGCCGAGATACTGTAGAACGTGAAGCCCAGTACGCTCAACGCAGTGACGAAGATGATGCTGAGGAGTAATGTTCTCATTCCTGAGAGCTATCGTTACGCGTGAAGAAAGTAAACGAGGATTGTCCGGGGGGGCGGCCAGAAACCAATCATCGCCGCGCTTGCGATCACGCATCGCCGCCCAGCCCGCTACCAAGGATGCGCTGGCGGAAATGCAGTTGCCGGTGAAAAATGAACGTGAGCAACAGCCCCATGATGCATCCCGCTGCCACCGCCGCTACGCGTTCGAGCGCGGTACTCCACAAATGCACACCCGCCGGATGCAGCGAGACGATGACGATCGCCGCCAGTGCCGGACGGCTCGCGCTCATCAAATTCAGCAATTCGCAGGCCAGGATAGTGATGATGATGGCGATGCAGATGGCTAGTGTCACGTTCGGCACCAGAAAGACGCACGCGACGCTGATGAAACTCGCCACCAGGTTCGCCTTGATACGCGTCGTGGTGAGCGGGATCACCTCCTTACTATCCGGCGACAGCACCAGCAGCATGGAGATGACGACCCACGTCACATCGGGAATCGAAAACGCGGCCCCTACGCCCATGATCGCCACGAACCCGACGACGCACTTCACCATGTAGAGCGCAATATTCTTGTGATGGGAGGTGATCGGCATGCCATGCACGCTAATCATCCGCGGTCAAAAGTAAACCGTATTAACGCTGGACGACGCTGATTCCGAAATCCTGCGGACGGATCTGGTAATCCTGCGGTCTCAATGTGTTTTTCTGAGTCACGGATTCCATCAGGTGATTGGTCGTCGCCATGACTTGCTCCATATCCGCGCCACGGATGGCAACTGCATTCCCGGTACGCGTCACTTGGCCGGAACCGGCCTTCGCAATCAACGCATCGACCTTAACGCCGAATTCTTTGATTTCGAGGTCTTTCAGGAAACCGTCGTTTTTGCTGTGGCCATACTCGATCGACATCATGATCCCGCCCTGTTTATCCGGATCGAACGCCACGTTCGTAATGCCGCCTTCGGAGAGGTTTTGCAACGGCGAGCGCTTCAAACGCTTTTCCACCGTGGCGGCGAATACGATTTCCTGCGGGTAAGTGAGCTCGCCATTATCATTCATCGAATGCGCTCTGATCGCATCAATATAAGATTTTGGCGGCGGAACGTCCGCGTCGACCCCGGGAATTTCATCGCAGTAACGACGACGACTGTGCCTACGGCCGCTCGCTAATTCATTCCAACGCTTTGCGATCTTTGCAGCACGCTCGCCTTCCAGCCGCCCTGTTTCGGTATTCATTATTGCTTCACTCATGCTATCCTCCAAAGGTTTAAGAGAATATATATTGGGAAGCCTGGGGATAATGTGACAGTTACGTGAAGATTCAGGCCACCTTTTTGAAGATCAGGCTTGCATTCGTGCCGCCGAAACCGAAACTGTTCGATAACACCGCCTCTACCTTTTTTTCCTTGGCTTTCAACGGCACAAGGTCCATGCCCGCGACCGATTCGCTTGGGTTCTCAAGGTTCAGCGTCGGCGGCAATACCCCGTGCACCATCGCCAGCACCGCGAAGATCGCCTCAACCGAACCCGCCCCGCCGAGCAGGTGCCCAATCGCCGATTTCGTGCTCGACATGCTCACCGTGGTATTGCCGAACAGGCGGCGTACCGAACCTGCCTCGATCTCGTCCCCCTTCGGCGTACTCGTACCGTGCGCGTTGATGTAGCCGATATCCTCCGCCTTCAAACCGGAATCCGCGAGCGCCATTTGCATGCTGCGGAAACCGCCATCGCCATCTTCGCTCGGTGAGGTAATATGATACGCATCGCCTGTCATCCCATAACCGCCGAACTCGGCAAAGATCTTCGCGCCGCGCGCTTTTGCATGCTCGTATTCCTCAAGTACCACGATGCCCGCCCCCTCGCCCATCACGAAGCCGTCACGGCCCTGGTCCCACGGCCGCGAGCCTTTTTCCGGCGTCTCGTTATAGCTCGTCGAGAGCGCCCGCGCCGCCGCGAACCCCGCGATGCCGATCCGGCATACCGCCGATTCCGCCGAACCCGCGACCATCACGTCCGCATCGCCACGCGCAATAATTTTTGCCGCATCGCCGATTGCATGCGCCCCTGTGCTGCACGCCGTTACTACTGAATGGTTCGGGCCCTTCAGACCGTGCTTGATGCTCACCTGGCCGCTCGTGAGATTGATTAGGCAGGCCGGAATAAAGAACGGTGACACCCGGCTCGGCCCGCGTTCCTTCATCATCAGCACTGTTTCCTCGATCGCCTGCAAGCCGCCGATACCGGAACCGATCATCACGCCCGCACGCACGCGTTTTTCTTCCGTGCTCAGGTCGATGCCAGATTGCTTGATCGCCTCATCCGCCGCACCCATCGCGAAATGGATGAATTCGTCCATCTTCTTCTGTTCCTTCGGCTCGATATGCAGGTCGACATCGAATTCGCCGTCGCCCTTGCCGCGCGGCACTTGGCCAGCGATCTTCGCCTTCAAATCGCTTGTGTCGAATTTGGTGATGGCCGTAATACCCGATTTCCCGGCGATCAAATTCTTCCATGTGGTGTCCACATTCGGCCCAAGCGGGGTGACGAGGCCCATGCCGGTAATGACGACGCGACGGTTCATAAAAACTCCTGTGACTATTTAGTTCCACCCTCACCCCGTCATTGCGAGGCCTTCAGGCCGCGGCGATCCATCTGTCTTCATTTGGCCAGGATGGATTGCTTCGCTTAGGTGCTCCAATGACGGTGCGGGTAGCTTTCGATCAATTCAAATAATTGTGAACAGTAGGCTTAAAAACAAAAAGCGCGGCAAGATTCCTAAAAATAGGTCGCTCGCTCGCGCTTTTCAATTATCTCTCAGCGTAATGCTTACGCCGCGTTCTGCTCGATGAAATCGATGGCATTCTTTACGGTCTGGATCTTCTCCGCCGCTTCATCCGGGATCTCGACGCCGAACTCTTCTTCGAACGCCATCACGAGTTCCACCGTATCGAGCGAATCAGCGCCCAGATCATCGATGAAGTTCGCCTCGGGGGTCACTTTTGCTTCCTCAACGCCGAGATGTTCAACGACAATCTTTTTGACGCGCACTGCAGTATCAGACATGGAATCCTCATGGTTTAGTGAATCAAGCGAACGAGCGGCATTTATGTTTATCGTGGCCAGTTCGGGAACGTCTGGCGGCTTTACCATAGGCTCGAATGCTTTGGCCAGAAAAATATTACTGAATATAACAACCACCTGCGCCTGTCACTAGCTTGCAACCAGCCAATTAGCAAATGTCATGAAAGCTTAACACACTCACGTTTTGTGGAAGGTAAGATATATATATACCAAACTTGGATAAAAATATGGCCGACAGTACAGATATACTGACAAAACAATCTGATTTTTCGTTGCTGACGAGAATAGGCTTCAGGTCTGCAATCCCTTCCGATTCTGTGACCTTGACCGATCAGCAAGGCAATCAGTTGGTGCGTTATGGTGATATGTCAGCAATTGTCATCAATGGTGCCGGAGAGAAAATCTGCAAGCCACAAGAGTCGGAAATTGCGCATATGCTGTACAACTTGTTTGAAGTAGATTCGAACTTATTGCGTTATGCGTTTTACGGAACACGGTTCTATCAAGCCCCAGTCAATGCCATCCCCAATCTCTGTAAAGCCTCGCGCGAACGCTAGACCATTAACAACCCGCCATTGATATGCAGCGTCTGCCCCGTAATGTAGCTTGCCGCATCGCTCGCGAGGAAGGCCACCCCCGCCGCGATATCCTCCGGCAAGCCGAAACGTGCGGCAGGAATATTAGCCGTGATCCGCTTCTGCTGTTCGTCGTTTAATTTCTCCGTCATCGCCGTCTTGATGAAACCCGGCGCGACACAGTTCACCGTGATGCCGCGGCTGCCTACTTCCTGCGCCAATGACTTACTCATGCCGATCATCCCGGCCTTGCTCGCACAGTAATTCGCTTGGCCCGGATTACCCATCACCGCTACCACCGAACTGATATTGATGATGCGTCCGCTGCGCTGTTTCATGAACGGTTTTAGCACAGCGCGGTTCAAACGGAATGTCGAAGTCAGGTTGATCGCAATCACGCTTTCGAAATCCTCATCCTTCATCCGCATCGCAAGTCCGTCCTTGGTCACGCCTGCATTGCACACCAGAATATCCAGCCCGCCCAACGCCGCTTCCGCCTGCCCCGGCAGCGCATCGACCGCTACCGCATCCGTCAGGTTGCATGTCAGGATCTTCGCGACGCCACCCAGTTCCGACATTCAACTGCCTCAAGCGCCTCGACCCGTGTGCCGGAAATCGCCACGCTCGCGCCCTGCAGCGACTAGCGCCTTGGCGATTGCGCCACCAATGCCGCCCGATGCGCCGGTGATGAGTGCCTTTTTTCCCTGTAAGTGTGCTCATTGGATGTCCTCCTATTCTCAATTTTCGTTTCTCTAACCTGTCCGGCTTGCCTCATCAAGCGCGAAGGTCCAGTCTTCGCTTCAGTGAATCTTAAAAGATGGATGCCGTACCATGAAGTCCGGCTATGACTTGGTTGGGGACTCACCACTGCTTTACTGAACTTGCCATCGCAGCATCCGCTGCGGCGTCCCGATATTCACCAGCCGTGCCGGCAAGCGTCCTCACGGCGCGATGCGTTTGATTAAGCCACGACAAGTCGGTCGATACTAACCGTGAACGCCGATTTCACATGACTTGCGCACCGACGCCGATGACCTTTCATGCGCGCGATCGCTGTCCACCCAGCCGCACCATGCCAGTGTCGACTTGCCTGCACCAATAGCTCCTTGCATGAAGGCGGGGTCCGCCTCAACAACCAGCTCGGCGCGTCACGTTGCGCAATGAGGGGCACTGCGGGAGATTTAAGTTCATGCAGGACCGCTTAGCCGCCATCATTGCATCACCAATGCAGATTGATCTGGGCGCCATCAGGCTGCAATCGAAACGGATGCGGAAAGCGGCAAGCGGCGAATGCCGCCGCTTGGCGGCCTTTTTCTTTCGCCGCCTTCGATCGCGAACGCGTCCAGGTCCCACGCGCGCTTCCGGAAAGTCACAATCTGGTATTTCCGGTGCGATGCGCTTGATGAGCCCGCAATCTCGCATAATTTCGCCGTGGCCGATCGCGGTTACGCGCTTCGATGACAATGGCGCTCGCATCTTCTCGATGCTATCCGGGCCAATCACCGCCACCATGCCCGTCACGCCCCGCTGGCACCAGCAGTGCTTGCATCGCGTTGCCGCGAATGCGCCAGGAGGCGTGCCGCCGTTACGTTGGCGATGAGCGGCACTAGCGGATTTTTTACCTGCGCGCCCGTTAATGCGCCTTCCATCACCTTCGCCGCAGTGAGTGCCATCGGCGACGCAGATCGAACCCAGCGGAGACAACGAGCGGCAATGCCCAGCTTCGCGCCCTTTTGCATCGCCACGTCAAATGCCAGCTCAATCGACGCTTTCGCCATAATCGCCGAGTTGGGCGTTTTGGGTAGCGGTCGAGCTATGGCTTCGCGGTCTCGATCTTTCATCAGCGCGGAAAGCTTGAAATTGCAGCGCGTCGTCCACGATCTCTTTCACCAACACCATCGCGCGGCCTCGGGGAAGGTATCGACCATCCCGCCCTGCCCCATACCAATGGCACCGGGACCTGCTTGGCCTCGGGAATACAAGTGCGGTGGTCATATTTCTTCTCCTTCGCATTTAGCACGGCTTATATTACCCGTCGCATCGTCAGCGCCGCAATACTCCGCACTAGTCGAATGCCCGGGCAACGTGCACGGGATGCCGGCAGTTGCAGCAAACTCTAACCTAGAGTTGCTGCTGCATTACGCGGCTGGATCGCCGGGAGCGATGCCCGGGATGATCAGCTGGTTGCGCATTCTGTGTACGCGGTCAAAAACGCTTCCGGCCCATTGCGGTTAACAATGAGGCGCTGAAAGTTTGAACGACAACGGATTTGTCCACTATGGTGGGCAAGGGGACTTCCCGTGGTTAGCGGGGAATAGCATCACGTCAGCGGCGATCGCTCTGTTAAGCTGTTCAACGATTTATTTGAGAACTCATGTGCAGGGCACGCCCTGAATAGCGAGTGCGGTGGTCATAAAAATTTCCTCAGTCAAGGAGATGAGGCTTGGTTAACTTCTACCGTCGCTACGAGGTAACCGATTTAGCTCTGGACGTGTGCTCCACTGGCCATTTTGTCGCAAGTCAGCATGCAATGAGTTACGTGCCCAGGGATCTTCCGCAAAATCACTGCAGCTTCTTAAGTCGCTGTTGCTTCAGGCTTGGGCAGTGCGTAGGCATCCTGTGTTGCAGTGCCGCCAACATGACACGGATTGACCGTCGGGGAGGCATCATAAACGCTAGGTTCAGCCAGCGTAGGAAGCTGCGCGGCGATTTGCCGGTTTGCGCTTTGTAAACTCCACGATTTTCTCACGCGTGACGTCGGTGACGACGTAAACCCGAAGCCTCAGCACTTTCTTGACGCGTAATCTCCTCATACCCCTTACTATGAGGGTCGCTTACTCACTGAGCGTCAATGTTGCCTTGAGGCCGTTTTTGGGGTCACGGCGTCAGCGTACGCCTGATTGATACCATTCGCGCGGATGGCCGATCGCGCGTAAGAGGTTCGTACCGCACGATGTCCTGTCTTTGTCGCATCCTTCGTGATCCGTCCCTGCGGATCACCGGGGAACTGGTCACCATGTGTGCAAGAAGTGCCTGCACTTAAAGAACTTGTCGAAACGCCGCGGCAGGTGGCCGGGGTTATTGGTCTTGGCGCGGGTGTCGCCACGTTCTTCCCGGCGCATTATCGCTGCTAGCGTGGCCATGGACGCTGGCTCCATTGCTTAGGTTATCTCGCGAGCGCAAGCTAGCCGGGGCGGCAGGCTCGATAATGTATTGAAGATAACGTGACAGCGGCGGCGGCTGCAGTATAACGGGTCCACGCTTGCATGCGGCAGGAGGGGCAATCAGGTGCAGTGGCTATCAGCTTGGTCAGTATAATGGTTTAGGTGTACTCAGTCGAGTCATATGTTTGCTCCATCATGTTGTTGTTTTTTGGTGTCGTAGGTCGACACACCCAACGTACCACCCCAATGTGACAGTTTCGTGACAGTTCCGCGGGAGATTTGTGAAGTTTTTGTGACAATCGGCAGAAAAACGTCCCTTTTACTACCATTTTCCCCTTGCCAATCCTCCTCCCACCGCCTATAAGCCCGGCTCCCTCGAAGGGGGAACCTTAATTCATAGGTCATCCGTACACCACTACATGGGGTAGTTGGCCCTGGAAATCAATTACAAGCGCGCTGGCCGTTAATGGGAGATAGAGAATGGCATTTTACGAATGCACCTTCGTCACGCGTCCGGATTTTTCCCGCGCTGACGTCCAGAAACTCACCGACACGTTGAGCAAGATTGTCACCGACGGTAAAGGCTCGATTGTGAAAACGGAATACTGGGGCCTGCGCCAGCTCGCCTACAAGATCAACAAGATGAGCAAGGGCCACTACACCATGCTCGGCATCGATTGCGAAGCCGCGACCTTGAAAGAGCTCGAGCGCAACATGGGTATCAACGAGGACATCGTCCGCACCTTGACCGTGCGTGCCGACACGATGGACACGACCCCGACCGTCATGATGCAAAGCAAATCGGGCGACAGCTACGAATCCCATCTCACTTCCGCCGCATAAGGAGCTACCATGAACGATTTCCAATCCCGCGCCCCTCGTGGCGACCGTCCGGCCGGTGGCCGCAGTGAAGGCCGTAGCTTCGGCGGCGGTGACCGTGAAGGCCGTCCGGCCCGTCCCGGTGCCGAAGGCGATGCCGCCGGTGGCCGCAAAGTCTTCTTCCGCCGTCGCAAGTCGTGCCCCCTCACCGGTCCGAACGCGCCGACTGTTGATTACAAGGACGTGAAACTCCTCGGCCGCTTCATCTCGGAGCGTGGCAAAATCCTGCGAGCCGTATCACCGCCGTTTCCGCGAAGAAGCAGCGTGCCTTGTCCCAAGCGATCAAGCGCGCCCGCAACCTCGCCCTTCTCCCTTACGTCGTCCAGTCATAGGAGTATAGATCATGGATGTAATTCTCTTGGAACGCATCAGCCGCCTCGGTTCCGTCGGCGACGTGGTGAAAGTAAAGAACGGCTTTGCCCGTAACTTCCTCCTGCCGCAAAGAAGGCCCTGCGCGCCACCGAAGACAACAAGCAAGTCTTCGAAGGCCGCCGCGCCGTGCTGGAAAAACAGAACTCGGAGACCAAAGCGGTTGCTGAGAAACAGGCCGCGACGATGAAGGACCTTTCGGTCAGCATCATCCGCCAGGCTTCGGAAGATGGTAAACTCTACGGTTCGGTTGCTGCACGTGACGTCGAAGTTGCGCTTCAGGAAGCCGGCCACAAGGTCGAGCGTCGCTTCATCGACCTTACCACCGCGATCAAGTCGCTCGGCGTATACGAAGCAACGTTGAACCTCCACCCGGAAGTTCACGTGAAAGTAAAAGTACAGGTTGCCCGCAACGCCGAAGGCCTGCTCGCGCAGGAGCTGGAAGCCAAAGGCGATGCGAAAGCGGAAGCGAACACCGAAATGTTTCGATGAGCCGGAAGCCAACACCGCCGAGGAAGAATCCGAAGCCTAGGTTATTTCCGCATCACGAAAATGAAAAACCCAGCCATTCGGTTGGGTTTTTTGTTGGTCGTCATCAAACTGTCATATCTTTCAAGTAAAGTAATGAGGCAGGCATAGATCTGCGTAAAAACAATCTACAGGGAGCAAACACCATGACGAAATCGACCACATTCGACCCGGTTGAGTCCATCCAACCGCAAAAACCCGAAACCCCGAAAAACAACAATAGCCATGGCAGCGTGACCAGGCACACGGGGGTATCGACCGATTTACACGTTACGTTCGACCGCGCTAACGGCAACTATGCCCTTAGCGATGATCGCGGCAACAGCGTCAATGGTCAGAACACCGTGTACCGAGCATCAGCTGCGGTGGAGTTCCGCAAAAGATCGATTTAGGCAAAGTGATGGCTGGCGCGGCGGGGTTGGGCGCCATTATCGGAAACTTGGCACCGCATAGTTTCCTCGACACCCTGCCGCATGGTTCAGTCCCAACGCTGCCTGCGCCCTTGGCCCCACGTGCCCTGCCGCCTCGTCCGCAGATCAATCCTCAGCGTTCTGCCCAGGCTGGGTCGCTATTCCCGGCCGCCGCGATTGCCGCAGAACGGGCGCCATCATCGTCACCACTCGATGCACTAAAAAGCATTAAGGCATTCGATGGCACGCTCACAGTCGATGGCCCCGGGCCATTGCCAGCCCTTTGCAG
>NZ_CBDFKR010000012.1:0-5374 GCF_965248875.1 Sphingomonas sp.
GAGACGCTGGGCTTCGACAACGTGCTGCTGCCGTCGGGCTATACAGCTGGGATCGAGACGACGGCGTTCGGCGCGGCGATCGCCGCCGTAACCAGCCGGATCCGCCTGCTGATGGCGGTCAGGGTGGGCGAGATGTGGCCGCCGCAACTGGCCCGCCAGATCGCGACTATCGACCGGATCGCGGGCGGGCGGCTGACCATCAACATCATCTCGTCTGACCTGCCCGGGCAGTCGATGCCGTCGGCACCGCGCTATGGCCGCACTACGGAGGCGATCGCGATCCTGCGCGCGCTGCTGGCTGGCGAGGGCATCGACCACCAGGGCGAACATTATCAGCTCAAGCTGGGGCCGCCCGATGTACGCCCGCTGGCGGGACGCGCGCCGCCGTTTTATTTCGGTGGGCTGAGCGAGGACGCGCGCGAGTGCGCCGCCGCCGGTGCCGACGTCTATCTGATGTGGCCCGATGTCGAGACCGAGGTCGCCGCGATCATCGCCGACATGCGGGCGCGCGCTGCCGCCCACGGCCGCACCCTGCGCTTTGGCTACCGCGCCCATGTCATCGTTCGCGACACCGAAGATGCGGCGCGCGCCGCCGCCGCCCGGCTGGTATCGCGGCTGGACGATGCCGAAGGCGAGCGCATCAAGTCGCTCGGCCTGCACGCGACCGCGGTCGGCACGGCGCGACAGGAGGCGCTGCGCCACGGGGCCGACGGGGAGGGCTATGCCGAGCGTCACCTGTGGACCGGCATCGGTCGCGCGCGGTCCGGCGCCGGCGCGGCGATCGTCGGCGACCCGGACCAGGTGTTGGCCAAACTGCAGGCCTATCAGGCGCTGGGCATCGAGGCGTTCATCCTGTCCGGCTACCCGCATGCGGCCGAGGCGGACCTGTTCGCGCGGCACGTGCTGCCGCGGCTGGCGCATGGGCCGTTGAGCCTGTGACCGGCCCCCACCCTAACCCTCGCTCTCCGGCTTCGCCGGGGGGGGAGGGGATCCGCACGCGGGTCTCCTCCCCCCCTGACGCGCAGCGTCAGAGAGCGGGGAGGGCTAGGGTGGGGGCCCGGCACCGCCGCACGGGCCTGCGATGATCTACAAATCCGTCGCCATCGTCGGCGCAGGGTTTTCCGGTAGCCTGCTCGCGATCAACATCCTGCGCCATGCCGGGCCGCAGGCGACGCTGATCGAGCGGCGACCGGTGTTCGGGCGTGGCACCGCGTACACCGCGCCGCATCCGTCGCACCTCCTCAACGTCCGCGCCGGCAACATGAGCGCGCTCAGCGACCGGCCCCAGCACTTCGCCGAATGGTGCACCGCGCGGGGGCTGGGCGGCGGCGGCGACTTCGCGCAGCGCAAGGTTTACGGCGAGTACCTGGGCGAGCTGCTCGACCGATCGAGCGCGCGCGCCGGCGAGCGCCTGCACCTGGTCAACGACGACGTGCGCGAAGCGACCGTCACCGACGATGCGGTCACGTTGCACTTCGCCGGGCGTCCGGCGGAGACCTACGATGCCCTGGTCGTCGCGGTCGGCAACCTGCCGCCGCACGCGCCGCCGGGGCTGGACCCGGTCGCCTTCCCGCCCGACCTGTACGCGCACGACCCATGGAATCCCGCCGTCGTCGAGGGGCTGACCGCCGCCGACACGGTGCTGCTGATCGGCACCGGGCTGACGATGGTCGATGTCGCGCTGTCGCTGGATGCCGCGGGCTTCGGCGGGCGCATCGTCGCGATGAGCCGGCGTGGATTGCTGCCGCGTCCGCACGTGCCGCCGGGACCGGTCGGCGACCGCAACGAGAAGCCGACGTCGCAGGCCTCCGCACTGCTGCGCGAACTACGTCAGCGGTCGCGTGCGATCGGCTGGCGGGCTGCGGTCGACGAGCTGCGGCCGTTCACCCAAAGCCTGTGGCTGTCGGCGGCCGTCGAGGAGCGCGCGCGCTTCATGCGTCACCTGCGGCCGTGGTGGGACGTCCACCGACACCGCCTCGCGCCCGCGGTCGCTGCGAAGATCGCCGAGATGCAAGCATCGGGGCAGCTCGAGATTGTCGCCGGCAAGCCGGGCCGCTTCGACAATCGCGGGGATCACGTCGCGGTGGATTGGCGCCCCCGCCATGCGGACGAGGCCGTCACGCTGACGGCGCGACGCATCGTCAACTGCACCGGTCCGCAGGGCGACCTGGCGCGCTCGACCGAGCCGCTGCTGCGCGGCCTGATCGCCGGAGGCCATGCCCGCGCCGACGCCAACCGGCTGGGTCTCGATGTCGATGCGCAGTCCCGCTTGATCGATGCCGACGGGCGGCCGCACCCGCGCCTGTTCGCGCTGGGCCCGATGACGCGCGGCGCGTTCTGGGAGATCGTCGCGGTGCCCGACATCCGCACCCAGGTATGGACGGTGGCGCGGCGGCTGGCGCAGGCGCACTGGGTCGGCGGGGAGGGGCTCTAAACCCATCCCCGCCGGGGTTCAGGCGACCCGTGCCTCGTCGATCGCCGGCTCGGGATCGCGTAGCGCATAGCCGCGGCCCCACACCGTCTCGATGCAGCCGCTGGCGGCCGTGCCGGCCTGCGACAGTTTCTTGCGCAGCTTGCAGATGAACACGTCGATGATCTTCAGTTCCGGCTCGTCGCGGCCACCGTAGAGGTGGGTCAGGAACATTTCCTTGGTCAGGGTCATGCCCTTGCGCAGCGACAGCATCTCCAGGATCGCATACTCCTTACCGGTCAGGTGGACGCGGCGGCCATTGACCTCGACGGTGCGCGCCGCGAGATCGACCGCCATCGGCCCGGTGACCACGACCGAGCGGGCATGGCCCTTTGAGCGGCGGACCAGCGCATGAACCCGGGCGAGCAGTTCGGCGCGCTGGAACGGCTTGGTGACATAATCGTCGGCACCCAGGCCGAAGCCCGACACCTTGGCCTCGGTCTCGCCGTTGCCGGTCAGGATGATCACCGGCGTTGCGATCCGCGCCACCCGCAACCGGCGCAGCACCTCATAGCCGTGCAGGTCGGGCAAGGTGAGGTCGAGCAGGATCGCATCATAGTCGTAAACACGGGCCAGTTCGATGCCGTCCTCGCCGGTAAAGGCGGTTTCGTGTTCTAGTCCCGCTCCCCCAAGCATCAACTCAATCGACCGCGCCATCAGGCGGTCGTCCTCGACGATCAGAATACGCATCACTACCCCCGGCAAATGGGACGAATGGCAGCGTCCCTCCAACGCCGACGGGTCTAACTCCGTACCCATTGTTAACGCGATGCCGGGAGCGGTGACAAGGGTTAACAACATAAAGCCTTTCGATAGTGGTATTTCCGCCTATGTCGTTACGGCTGCGAAAACAGGTTTGTAAATCTGTACGCGCGTGACGCGCAGCCCGGGCACACCGGCGCAGTCGTGCGCGCGCTCCCACAACGCCAGCTCCTCGTCGCTGAGTTGCCAGCGCCGCCGCGCCTCCGCGCGCTCGATCAGGCCGCCGCGGATCGCTGCCAGCACTTCCGCCTTGCGCCGCACCACCCACCGCCTGGTGTCGGCGGGCGGCAGGTCCGCCAGCGTCAGCGGCCCCAGCGGCCCGGCTACGGTCGGCTCCCCGTTCATGCACCACTCCCTCGACGCAACATTACGCTTGCAGGAACGGCAAGAGCTTGCCGGGCTTGCCGGTGCCCGTGAGGTTAAGGGGGGTTGACCATGCCGGCGGCGGGGCCAAGTGCACGGGCATGGAGGCCCTGCCGATCCTGCCCCCCGCGGGCACCCGTGTCGTCGTCGCCATGTCAGGCGGCGTCGACAGCTCGGTCGTCGCCGCGCTGTGCGCCGAGGCCGGGTGCGAGACCATCGGCGTGACGCTGCAGCTGTACGAAGGCGGCGAGGTGGCGCGGCCGGGAGCCTGCTGCGCCGGCGCGGATATCCGCGACGCGCGCGCCGTCGCCGCCCGGCTCGGCATCGCGCATTATGTGCTGGACTATGCCAGCGCCTTCCGCGACGCGGTCATCGACGAGTTCGCCGACAGCTATGCGCGGGGGCAGACGCCGGTGCCGTGCGTGACCTGCAACCGCACGGTGAAGTTCCGCGACCTGCTCGCGGTCGCGCAGGACATGGGCGCGGATTGCCTGGCCACTGGCCATTATGTCCGCCGCAGTGACGGCCCGCAGCTGTGGCGCGGCATCGATCCGGCCAAGGACCAGAGCTACTTTCTTTATGCTACGACGCGCGCGCAGCTCGACTATCTGCGGTTTCCGCTCGGCGGGTTGTCGAAGGCGGCGGTGCGCGCGCACGCGGCGCGGCTGGGGCTGGCGGTGGCGGCCAAGCCGGACAGCCAGGACATCTGCTTCGTTCCCGGCGGGGACTATGCCAGCGTCGTCGCCGCGTTGCGCCCCGAGGCGGTGCAGCCGGGCGAGATCGTCGACCTCGACGGCCGCGTGCTGGGTAGTCACGCCGGGCTGATTAACTTTACCGTCGGTCAGCGCAAGGGTATCGGGCTGGGCGGCACCGCCGAGCCGCTTTACGCCGTCAGGCTGGAGCCCGAAGCGTGCCGCCTGGTCGTCGGCCCGCGCGCCGCGCTGGCGGTGGCGGGCGTGACGCTGGCCGCCCTCAACTGGCTCGGCGACGGCGAGCCGGCGGGCGAGATCAGCGTCAAGGTCCGCTCGATGGCGCTGCCGGTGCCGGCCCGGCTGACGGACGGGGTGCTCCGGTTCGAGCAGCCCGAATACGGCGTGTCGCCGGGCCAGGCGGCGGTATTCTACGCGGGTGATCGCGTGCTGGGCGGCGGGACGATCGTCGCCACCGAGAGCATGGTCACGGCGGCCGGATGACCGAGGACGAAATGACCGAGCTCGTCCGGTGCACCGCCGCCGCCAATGCCGCGTGGATGAACGGCGACGCCAGGGGCTATGCCGAGCTCAATAGCCACGCTGAGGATTTCACGATCATGGGGCCATTCGGCGGCGCGCCGACCCGCGGATTCGACGCTTGGAACGCGCGGGCACCAGCCGTTGCGCGCAGTTTCCGGTCAGGCGTGTCGGAGTTGGACGTGATCGCGTCCTATGCGTCGGGCGATCTGGTGGTGCTGGTGACGATCGAGCGGCAGCGCGGCGAGATCGGCGGCGTCGCCGACCGGGACTGGACGCTGCGGGTCACCCAGGTCTATCGCCGCGAAGGAGGTGCCTGGCGCGTCGTCCACCGCCATGCCGATCCGCTTGTTCACCTCCGCGATATGGCGGACACCGCCGCTTTGGCTAGCGGGGGCCTCCCTCCCCCCACGTGAGCTAAGCGAATGTAGAGCGGGGAGGGCGCGGACAGACGCGCCGCAGGCGCGGCCCCGGGGTGGGGGCCGGTCGATCGCCGAGATCCGGTCGCGTGGCGATACCCCCACCCCCGACCCTCCCCGCTCTACATTCG